>CAVRAG010000011.1:0-15143 GCA_963718895.1 uncultured Nitrososphaerota archaeon | reverse complement strand
ACCAGCTCCGCCACGCCGACGGAGAACAGGAGCCTGCCCTCGGTTGCAATCAGGAGGGAAGGGCAGGTCATCCTCGATGGACTGCGGCGAGGGGGCACAGGGAAGGTTCGTCAAGTTCCGCCTCGGGCTGAACAGGGAGATGCTCAGAACGATCACCCACCTGCACGGAGACCACGTCAACGGCCTCATCGGGCTGCTTCAGACGATGGGGATGTCCCAGGGCTACGGACCGTCACGGTCGTGGCGCCTCAGGAGCTCCTCGGATGGCTGGAGATAACGATGAAGGTCCTCCACATCGGACTGACCTTCGATGTCGCCTTCGTCCCCGTCAGGTCGGGGGTAGTCTACAGGGGCAAGGACTTCCGGGTCAGGGCCGCGAGGGCGAACCATTCCATCGAGGCCTGGTCGTTCCTCTTCGAGGAGCTTCCCCGGCCCGGCGTCTTCAATCGGGCCAAGGCCGACTCCCTCGGAATCCCCGAGGGCAAGAAGTGGTCGAGCCTGCAGCGGGGGAGGACGGTCGTAGTCGGAGGAGTCAGGTTCCATCCGAGCCAGGTCCTCGGCCCAGCGAGGCCCGGAAGGTCGATAGGATATTCGGGGGACACCAGGCCAACACGACGCCTCGTCAGGTTCTTCTCCGGAGCGGAGCTCTTGATCTTCGAGTCGACGTTCGCTGCGAAGGACGCGGACAAGGCCGTCGAGAGGAAGCACAGCACAGCCTCTGAGGCCGCCGAGCTCGCGAGGGACGCTGGCGCGAAGAGGCTCGTCCTGACGCACTTCAGCGCGAGATACAGGAGGGCCGACGCACTCCTGCGGGAGGCCCAGAAGATCTTCCCGGAGACGGTGGCCGCGAGCGACGGGCTGGTCGTCGAGGTCCCCGCCGTTCAGTAGACGGTCAGCCAGTCGATCACTCGTTCAGGGTTGTCGCTCTCAATCTCCAGGACGAGAGGGCCCAGCGGCGACTCGGTGGCGCTGGTGCACAGCGCCACGACACCCGCCGTCGCAGCCTGTCTGTTGAGGAGGACCGTCACCCTTCGGCCGTCTCGCATCCGCAGGAGGAGCCTGTTCGCGGCAGCCCTCACGTGCCTGTCCCTCAGCTGGTCGTGGACCTTCCGGAGGCAGTTCAGGTCAGCCGAGCGGAGAGTGACCCCTGCCTCCCCCTCTTCGACGCTGTGTGCGCACTCCCCTAGGACGTTCTGCGCCGCCGCCAGGACCTTCGCGGGATCCTCGCTGGGTGAGACCGCCGCGTGGAGGACGATGACGACCGCCGGGCTATCTTCCAAGCGGCTTCATCCATCCGGCCGCGATACTGAGCGCCACGTCGGTCAGCTCGTCGGGAGTGATGTGCTCGTTCACGATCGCTTCGTCGGCCAGAGATATCGCGTTCCCTATCCCGATGGACAGCTCCCTCTCGTCCCTGGCTCTGAAGCTCTCGAGGTCCGGAGGGGCGTCGGTCCGCCCTCTGGCGGTGAGAAGCTCGAACCTCCTCTTCGGGGAGGCGAGGACGGCCAGCAGTTTCACCTCTCCTGCGTTCCTGAAGATCTCTATCTCCGCGACCGACCTTATCCCGTCTACCACGACCGCCGCCTCGCCTTCCTTCGACTGGATGCTGCGGAGGCAGAGCTCGGCGACCGCTCCGGCGCCGTAGGTGCCCCTCAGCTCCTTCATCACCATCCCCATGTTCTTGTCGTCGAGCGGGAGACCCCTCCGGCCGGTCTCTTCCCGAATCATGTCCCCCATCGCGATCCTCCTCAGCCCGATCCCGCCCAGCGCCTGCGCCACCGTGGACTTGCCAGCCCCTGGCATCCCTGTGATGGCTATGATCAACATCTTGGTATGCCTCAGCGCCGTCGGAGGGGTGGTAATAAGCGTCTTTCAATGGATTCTGCTTAATAACGCGCCGGGAGAGCAAGCAGCAGCGGTGAAGACGAACGCGCGCATTTCTCGCATTTGAGGTCTCGCAGGAAGTCGTCGAGAAGCTGCTGATCGTCGAGGAGGAGCTCAAGAGGACACGCGGCAGATCTGAACGTCGTCGGAAGGGACAACCTCCACTTCACGGTGAAGTTCCTGGGAGAGGTCTCGGAGGACACAGTTAAGGAGGTAGACAGAAGGCTCAGCGGACTGAGGTTGTCCAGCTTCGACGTTCTCGTGAGAGGGATCGGTGCATTCCCTGACCCGAGGCGGCCGAGGGTCGTCTGGGCCGGTGTCGCCCGCGAAAACGAACAGGCAATCAACAGTGTCGCCTCGGCCTTCATCGCCGCCCTCGAAGGGGTCGGGAAACCGGAGGACCACGACTTTCACCCTCACATTACGCTGGCCAGAGTGAGGAGCCCTCTCAACAGCGGGGCTCTGACCTCGCTCCTCCAGTCGAACTCCCGTCGTGACCTCGGGGGGACGAGGATAACCAGCCTGAAGCTAAAATCGAGCGTGCTCTCGTCTGCCGGTCCCACATACACCGATGTGAAGGAGTACGCTCTAGGGTGACAAAGCTCCAGAGCGTCCTCTTGAAAGCGGGGAGGAGGGTCATCCCGAGCCCTCAGGAAGAGGTCAGGCTCAATCGCGTGGCCAAGAAGGTCCTCAAGAAGGTGGAGGCCGCTTCGCTTCCCTTCGGGGAGATCAAGGATGTGATCCTGGGTGGTTCGTTCGCGAAGGGGACGTGGCTGTCTCCTCGCGTGGGCGGTGAAGCCGACATCGACGTCTTCCTGAGATTCGCCGAAGATTCGGACGGCGAGAGATTCGAGGCGGTCGGACTCAAGGTAGGCAGGGAAGCGGCCCGCGGGTACCGACACGGGAAGAAGTACGCCCAGCACCCGTACACGGAGGCGACCGTCGACGGAGTCAAGGTGAACATCGTGCCCTGCTACGACGTCAGGCCGGGAGAGTGGAGGAGCGCCGCGGACAGGTCTCCGTACCACGTCGAGTTCGTGAAGAGAAACCTGGACGAGGAGAGGAGGACGCAGGTCAGGCTCCTGAAGCTCTTCATGAAGACGGTCGGGGTCTACGGAGCCGAGATTGAGAACGAGGGCTTCAGCGGGTACGCGGCCGAGGTGCTCGTCCACAATCACGGCGGCTTCGAGGGGGTCCTCCGCTTCTTCGCTGACCTGAAACCAGCCGGAGAGACGCTCCTGAGCCTGAAGGACCCAATCGACATGGATCGAGAGCTCGCCAGGGCGATCTCCAGGGAGACGGTGGCGAAGATGACCCTCGCCTCAAGAGCCTTCCTCGAGGGGCCGGACCTCGCATACTTCACGGGCATCAGGAGAAGCGTCAGGAGGGCCCTCGTCGGGAGGCTCTATGTGGTCCGCTTCGACCACAGGCCCCTCAGCGAGGACACGCTCTGGGGAGAGCTCAAGAGGAGCACGAAGCAGCTGGTGAGGTACGCCGAGGAACGTGGCTTCAGGATCGATCAGGGCCTCAGCCGCCTCAAACAACTCTGACAGGAGCGCCATAATACTGCTCCCGGGGACTGAACGCCTCTCAGATCTGGAGGAGCGTGTCGGGCCGGGCGTCGAGATGCCGGCGGAGGTCAAGAGGTTCATCTCGAAGAACAGGGCTAGGTCGGAGCTCGTCTGGGTCGGAGAGGACGGGAAGGTGCACCTGCTCCAGGAACGGAAGCAGACCGAGCTGGAGAGCCTGCTCGCCGGGCTCCGCTCGTCGGAGATTGACAGGGTGGGGGCCTCGCACGAGGTGGCCGCCGCCATCCGGAAGAGCGGTAGAGTCGTGACCGGTAGGGCTATCCTCCGCGAGATGGCGGAGGAGGGATGGCTGGACGAGGGAGTAAAGGAATTTGTCGCAGACAGCATCGGAACGGATTAGGCTGGACGAGTTCGCGAGGACTCCTTACCTCAACGTCCTCACCTATCCCAGCCTGGACCTGAAGGCGGCGCGGTCCAGGATAGATCAGCTCGGAGTGCTGGGAGTCGAGGAGGTCGTCTTCGAGGGAAGGACGAAGATAGGCAGGCTCGGTCTCGTCGGCATCGGCACCGTGAGCGTGGTCGTCAGAGGGATAATCGATGGGAGGGTCCATGCCCTGAAGATAAGGCGCACCGACGCCAACAGGGAGAGCATGCTCGAGGAGTTCAGGCTCACCGAGATCGCGAACAGGGTCGGAGTCGGCGCGCAGGCCTTCGCAGCGACGAGGGACTTCATGGTCATGCAGCTGGTCGAAGGCGAGGACCTTGAGGAACACCTAAGATCGATAAGCGGGGTGGGGAAGAGAGGTCGGGCCCGCGAGATACTGCACCTGCTGCTGAACCAGTGCAGGAAGCTTGACCTCATCGACCTGGACCACGGCCAGCTCAGCGACCTGAGAAAGCACGTGATCATGGCGGGCGACATCCCCTACATCATCGACTTCGAGTCCGCGAGCCAGAGGAGAGCGCCGAAGAACGTCACGACGGCGTCTCAGTACCTGCTCATCGGCGGGAGGTGCGCCCCGTTCGTCAAGCGGCTCGTGGGAATCAGGAGGCAGGAAGCGGTCCTCGAGGCGCTGAAGGAGTACAAGAGGGACAGGTCAGACGGAAACTACGCAGGCCTGCTGAAGACCGTCGGGATAGTCATCTGAGCTCGGCGCGCCTCGCCCGGTAGCTCCTTCCATACTTGGCGGCCTTCTTGACGGCCTCGACCATGCTCACCGGGTTGGCCAGACCCTTCCCCGCGATGTCGAACGCCGTCCCATGGTCGGCCGAGGTCCTCAGGAACGGCAGGCCGAGGTTAAGGCTCACCGTCCGGTGAAAGTCGAGCATCTTGGCCGCTATGTGGCCCTGGTCGTGATAGAGCGCGACGACGATGTCGAACGCCCCCTCGGAGGCTCTGTGGAAGACGGAGTCTGCTGGGTAGGGTCCGGAGACGTCCAGCTCCTTCTGTGCGTCCCTGATGGCCGGCGCTATCGTCTCGATCTCCTCCCTCCCGAAGAGCCCTCCGTCGCCCCCGTGCGGGTTCAGCGCAGCCACGGCGATCCTCCTTCGTTTCACGCCGAGCATGGCGAGGGACTCGTTCGCTTCGAAGATCGAGGAGCGCACGCGCTTCCTCGTGATCTGTACGAGAGCCTTCGAGAGGGAGACGTGCTTGGTCATGAAGAAGATGCGCAGCGCGCCCGTCTCGAAGACCGTGAAGTTCTCCCTCGAGCCAGTGAGGCCGGAGAGCATAGCCGTGTGGTCTACGTACTTCGATCCTGCCATCATTATCGCCTCCTTGTTTATGGGGGCGGTCGATATCGACTCGACCTCGCCTTTGATCGCCATCTCTACCGCCTTCTCGATGCTCCGGACGGCGATCTGCCCCGCCGCCTTCTGGACGCGGCCGTAGGTCACCCCCTCCCCTGGGATGTCGACGAACGAGTAGCCGCGGATCTTCTTCTCGTCGAGGCGGAGGTCGGACAGGACGCGCAGGAAGTTCTCGTGATTGCCTATCAGGACCAGCTGCTCTCTCTTGAGGCTCGGTAGGGACTTTGCGACTATCTCGGGGCCAATGCCCGCCGGGTCGCCGAGTGTTACCCCGATCATTCTCTTCTCAACCAGTCCAAGATCGTCTTGTACGCGTCTTCGTCGCCGATAAACCCTCCTTTCAGAACCGCCGTCTTCCCGTCGAACAGGCCCCCCTTCACCCTGCTCGATGAGACGAGCGGTTGCACCTCTCCCTCGCTCACCAGATAGCTGAATCCGGATCGCTCGAGGACGAAGTTGGCCGTGGCGCCGCCGCTGAGGACCAGCGCGTCGTAGTGTGTCAGATGATTCAGGAAAGCCCGCGTCACGAGAGGTCCTTCCTTCCCAATGGAGAACGAGAAGACGTCCACCCCATCGGCACTCTTGACGCAGGGCTTCTGCACCGGGAACCCGAGGCTGCGCATGTGGCGGACCTGCTCAAGGCTCCTGGGATCCCTGGTGCCCACCACGAAGGCCACTTTCGAGACCTCCCTGCCAGCCCTGCGAAGGGCAGGCGCGCCAAGCCCGAGCCTGCCCCGGGCCACCCTCGCCACGAGCGGACCCGGATCGACGGGAATCAGACCATCCGCGATGCAACGTTGGGCCAGGGCGTCGAGGTCTTCATAGGTCTCGGAATCGGCGATGGTGATGCTCCGGTCCTTCCACTTGCCTCGCAGCGGAGAGAGCAGAGAGCCGATGTCTCCCTGCTGAGGGCCGATGAACGTCTTGCCTGACACCGTGCGCCTCTCATACTCGGGAATGGTGTCTGTGACCAGTACGTTCCCCCTCTCGAGCATCGTCCCCACGAGCATCTGCAAGCGACCCCGCAGCGCGCTGTCCATCCTGACCGCCACCGGGTTCTCGCCGACGGCGTCGATAGCCCGCGAAAGCCTCCGGGCTGCCTCCGCGCCGGTCTTCTCCCGAATCTCCAGGTTCAGGACGATGCAGGCGAACTCCCCGGCGAGCTTCCGGTCAAACCTGTCCAGATTCACAGCGACGGCGGCTGAGCGGTCCACCATCGACGCGACCCCGGCTGCTCCCGTGAGGTCGTCGGACAGAATGAAATAGACCACGGGCCGGAATTCGGTCCGCTCGATTTAAGGAGTGTGAGCGACGCTGTCTCTGGTCAGAAGCCTTCGCGCTTGTAGAAACTCCTAGTCCCAGGGTATGGCCCGTCAGTCACCACCGCGAAATCCACGGGCGATTCTAATCCGGGCGAACCTTCGATAGCCCTTCTGATGCTTGAATCGAGAGAAGCCAGACCTCCTTTGGAACTCTCTCGAAACTTCACCTGAACTAGTAGGTGGGAGCCGTCAGGTCTTGAGGCGAGGTCAATCTGGCCAAAGAAGGCCTCTTCGACATCTCCGTTGGACTTGAAAGCTGTCGAGAGATTCTCGAGGAGCCTGTCAGGAACAACTTTGGGTTGGCTGACGAGCACCCTCTCGCCTTTTCCGATGCCAACGTAGTCATCAGGCAAGGTGATCGGAGTGGATGCGCTCAGGGTTACTAAAACCTGTGCCTGTAAACGACGGATTCGTTCCTTGGTGCACTGGGCGTTCCGATACCATCTCTGTCGACGATGCCTCTACTCAATCCTCCACCGCACCCCAGGCCCAAGCCGGCGGCGATCTATGGTGTCAATCTCATCAGAAAAGAACAAGAACCCGTGTCGTAAAGGCCCCGCATACTAGGGCCGTAGTCTAGTATGGTCAAGATTCCTGCTTGGGGGCCCGGTAGCGGGCCAAAGTGCAGGCGACCGTGAGTTCAAATCTCACCGGCCCCACCATCAACTTAGTTCACAACCGTTACGTTTATACGCGAATCTAGCGTAACTAGGGCGCGATGAAGGACCTAGGACGCTCGAAGTACAAGCAGATGCTCGATGACAAGGACTTCCGGAGATGGTACGACAACGTGACGAGAGGGAGCCTCGTCACCGCCCAGGAATGGTTCCGCAGGATAGGATTCGTCTGCGCGAGGTTCGAGACGACACCGCAAAAGATCGCTAAGATGAGCCAGAAGCAAGCCACGGACTTCCTCTTGGATGTGATTGGAACGCTTGAGAAGGAGGGGAGGAGCGGGAATTACATCTCCAACATCGTGAAGCCGTTGAAGAGCTGGCTGGCCTGGAACGATACCCAGATCACGAGGGCAATCAAGATACCGCGGTCACAGCCCACGAAGGTGGAGAACGAAAGGCCGCCGACGCAAGAAGAGCTGAAGAAGATACTCAACGCCGCGGAGTTGAGGGCGAAGGTCGCCTGCTCGCTGGTCGCTTTTGGCGGGTGCCGTATCGAGGTCCTCGGTAACTACACGGGTGACGACGGCCTGAAGATGAAAGACCTCCCCGAGGTCAAGGTCGAGAACGGCAAGGTAATCGTAACGAAGATGCCGACCATGGTGATCGCAAGGAAGACCCTCAGCAAGGCCGGTCATCAGTACTTCACATTTTTGGCGCAGGAGGGCTGTCAATATTTACAAGAATATCTAGAGTGGAGATTGCGAAAGGGAGAAGACCTCCTACCAGAATCGCCGGTGATCACGTTCCACGAGAGGAAGGGAAAGTACGTCAGGCCTGAAGATGTGGGGCGCAAGCATATCACCTCGATAAACATTGGAGACATCATCAGGAAACCGATCAGGAAGGCGGGGTTCGATTGGCGGCCCTACGTCCTGCGCAGATACTTCGACGTTAGGATGATGATGGCCGAGGGAGACGGCCTGATCATAAGAGATTGGAGGGAATTCTGGATGGGCCACGTGGGAGATATCGAAGCGACGTACACCGTGAACAAGGGGATAACCCAGGACGCTATAGAGAAGATGCGAGACGCTTACAGGAAGTGCGAGCCTCTTCTGTCCACTGAGAAGCAGAAGGGAATATCCCAAGAGAACCTGAAGAACGTGCTCAGGGAGCAGCTGCTTCTTGCGGCAGGCGCCAAGGAAGAGGAACTCGAGAAGCTGGACCTAAACAAGATGACCAACGAAGACTTCCAGGACCTGTTGCGTCGGAGGTTGCTCGGGGTCATGACCAACAACGGGAACAGGCAGAAGATAATCCCGGCCAGCGAGTTGAAGTCGCACGTCAGCCAAGGATGGGAGTATGTCGCGCAGCTACCGGACTCGGAGGTTGTGGTTAAACTTCCAACGTGAACGAACTCGGCGATGGAGAGTGGAAGTTCGTCGTAAATGCGAAGATAGGACAGGGAATTCTAGTGACCCAAGAGGACGCTTCCATTCTATAATTTTTCGAGTGACGCGGAGAGGAAACTTTCACCACGAAGCCGAAGGGAGTCACCGCTTGAGTTTTGATAGGATTTCTTAGGGGCCTGTTCAGAAAGAGGTTTCCATGACGCCTTCGCCCCAATAAGGATTATGCAAAGGATATTGAAGGAACTGGCCTCGCTAACTCTGGGATTCGCCGTTTCATCAAGTTAGCGAACTGAATTTTTGCGAGTAGGATTGTCTCCGACTCATCTTGATCTGACCTGCGACAAGAACGACAATGCCCAACAGGGGTGCGACGACGGAGTCGGTGGCAAACCACAGATTGTTCGAAGTGTAAATGTAGCACACCCCGCTTGGAAGAAGTCCGCCCTCAGGAGCGCACCTACCGAAGATTAGATAGAGAGATGCAAATGTCCCGCCCAGAAAAACGGCAAGCCCGAGTGAGGTCGACGGCGTTTTCCAATGCGGCCTAATGGCGGCCAGCGTGACAATCGCGCTGGTGAGAACCAGGAAGGGACCCAGAATCTCATTTCCGAAAAAGATGAACTCGAAACCAGCGAGGACGGATACCCCAGAGCAATCAAGAGAGCAATCAACGAATGTGGCTTCAAGTTCCTCTTTGCATTTGCCGAGGCCCTGGTTAGTAAGGCTTTCACGCGAAGAGAGAAGATTGTTCAGTAAGTCGAAGAAAGATCCACAAAATTACGTAATCCACGTATTCATGCGATTTCTTTCGAAATCTGAAGTTATCGACTAGACGCTGCTGGTCGATTGAGTGATTGACGTGCTGTTGGAGAAGACTCCGGGCGTGAAGTAGATGGACATGTTAGCGAGGTCATAGGAACCGTCGGCGTTGATTGGGACTTGGACCCAGAGGGCTCCGACAACGCCCTCAGTCCCAACATTGTAGGAGCAAACCGCAGTTGAAGTTGTGCCGTAGGAGTAGAACGCCAAACTTGTCTCGGGTAGAGAGTAGGTTGGTTTGCCGTTCACTGTTCCCGTTTCGGCGCTCTGATTGTCGCCATATGCCAGCACGTAGCTCAGGCCGCGCGATTGCTGGGTGAAGTTCTGTGTTTGCTCGACCTGGGAGGCAAGCTTGACGAGATAAGGTGGTTGATTGCACGATGTACTCGAAGTGACGCTTCCAGTTGACTGAGTGCTATCGAGGGAAGGAATGGTTGTCGAGCTAGAGGTCGCGGATGAGGCTGGACTTGGTTGCATTGTCAACACAAAGGCTGCCGTAGCCCCGCCAATTACGATCAAGGCAATCAACGCGACAACGGCCGTAGCAACTCCTGCGTTCTTCTTCAATTTCGTCAGCTGCATTTGGGGCGGTTCCACCGTCTAATGGGGTTATTCCTGACGACTCTGGACAAATTATATAACATGAACGCGGATTCTTGTCAAGTTGGTTGGGATAGACATGGATGTTAGGCCCCGGTTGATTATCACCGCCTGCCTTGTGGGCTTGGTGTTTCTCGGCCTTAGCGCGTTTGCAACTCTGACCCCCGAAGGCTCCTCCAATGGATTTCCTTTGACCTACAGCGCACCAATCTCTCCCTGTAGGACTCCTAACCCGTTCAACGGATGCGGATTTTCTTATGATGTGAGCCTCATCTCACTGGACTACCTATTCTGGGCGGGAATTGCTTTCGCACTTGTATTCTTTCTTGACATAGTGCGACGACCATCCGAACCTACGAAGACGAGCAACCAGCCAAAGGCTTTGCAAAACCTCGCAGAGCGGCCTTGAAATGACGAAGAGCCGACTCAAATTCTCAGGTATCATATTGTTAGCTGTAGGCGCGGTCTCTGTCGTCGTTTTTGGTTTGCAGACTTATATGCTGGTATACGATTGTGAGCACCTTACCGGGGCTGTACCCGTTCAGGGCTGTGAATACTATCTACAACTGCCATTCTATCTCGGATCGAACTCCTTTCCTCTATGGTTGGGTGTTTCTTTGGCCGTCATCGGCTCAGGCCTGATATTTCTTGGAAGATTCAATCGTCCCAAGTGAGGCGTGATTCTTATCACTAGGCGGGAAAAGAGACGAGACCAACCGATGATGGGACAGAGCAAGTACAGCATCGTCCTCTACCTGGTTCTCGCCTTCGCAATCTTGAACACCTTGCTGTTGGGCTTGCAATTGCTTGGTCATCCGGTGGCGGGCCCGCCGAACAACGCGAATTCAACGGGAGCTACTCCGATTTCGCCGTCACCCGTCAGCCTTCCTCTGGTGGTACTCCAGGCGCACTCGATTGCGCTGGTACCGATAAGCTGGGCTGCCGTAGTCGGCGCGTGGATATGGAGGGGGAGGGCAAAGTCGAATTGGTCGCGACGAGGTCTGGATCAGGGCTTGTTCAAGCTCCTGCTGCAGATGAAGGGTGGAGAGACGAGGACGACGATCCTGAAATCGCTGCTCACGCCGAAGGACAGGTTCCAGCTCGCCAGAGACCTTGAGCTCGACTGGACCACGATAGACTACCACGTCCAAGTCCTATTGAAGTACGGGCTGGTGCAGGAGAAGACCGCCTATGGTAACGTGAAGCTCTACGAGCTCACGCCGGTAGGCAACATTCTCCTGAATGCGCTGGAGGAAATGAGCAGGAAGAAGATGCAGGACACGCCTTCCTGAGAGAATTGCGACCCAACTGGTGGCAAGAGGGACGAATAGCGGGGGCCTGGAGTTGAGGACTCAGGGAGACGGGAGCCCTTTCTACACTTCCTCAGCGACGAGGAGAAGAGGCTGTTCACGACCAAACCGAAGGAAGTCACTGCCTGAGTTTTCGCAAAGAGGCTACCGTCTTGAAAAGTCTCCCGAAGACGACGACGCCAAGACCGGCCGCCGCTAAAGCGAGCCCTGCGTACATGGGCGCGTAATAGCCGGCCAGATTGCAATTCCCGGCCCTCAGGAACGGGCTAAAGCACCTGGTCTGGGTCAGCACGAGGTAAGACCCGATGGATGCTATCAGTCCGAACGACACCGTCGTCCATCCAGCATCCACGAGGAGGTTGGAGCGCGCGTTCGGAGTCCTCCGCCTCTGAAGAGCGCCAATGACGGCAAAGAGGCCGCCTCCAAAGACTCCCAGCCCTCCGAAATAGACCAGAGCCAGTTTCAGCGGAATGGCGACGTCTTCCTCCCACAGGACGAACGAGACTGCTCCGAACGCGACGAGTATCAGGCTGAGCCGCGAGAAGTTCATCGTTTCGACCTTCGTAACAATGCGAATCTTCTCATCCTAAATGCTTTTGGCCGAACTGTTTAGTTTTGTTCCGTCTCTTCGTTGGTTCGTTGTCTTCAATGAATAGATTAAACCGACCAGAGAGATTAGTGCGAGTAAAGGCCCGATTGCTTCATACGGGTCGAAGGAGGTGCAGAGCGTTCCGGTCGTTCCAAAGGGTCCAAATGGGTCGCAAATACCAGAGAAGGAGCCGAAGAAAATCAGGATTCCCAAGGATGTTCCGATTACGAAGACTGACCTGACGAACCAGACCACCCAGACGCTCGCCCTGAGACTCACTCTTATGGCAACTGAGACCAGGACTATCAGGGAGACCAGTGCGAGCGAGATTCCTATCACTACGAAGGAGGAATCCTGTTCCGTCGAAAGAGGACCAGAGGCACACGCGCTGGGCCGGATGGGCCCGATGCTATGACAGAGGTCGAAGATCCCGGCGCCTAGGAAATATAATCCAAGGGCTAGCCCAATCGCACAGGCAAGCCCAATCATCCATAGTTTCAATTGCGGGCATGGCCCGTCAGTCATCCGGATATTTCAATAGTCCGAAGGGTTATCAGAACCATCCGAACGATCCATTCGGTCTAAGGATTTGCAACTTGCGCCATCCCCACCTATTCCTCTGGTCAGACACAGCCGTGAGCCTTTCTGATTCCTAATGCAATTGTCTTTTCCTTCTCGAAATCTTCGCCAAGAAGTAGACCCCGACCACGAGCAAGCCAAAGAAGGTCATCAGGAAGTACTCCTCGTCCGGCGGCGGAGGAATGTGGGCGACGTTGTCGTAGGTCTGGGATACGCTACTCACTCCCCAGGAGTTGGTAATCCCAAACTGATATGTCCCGTTCACGCTCATAGGGAACGATAGCTAACAGGATCCGTAATATCCTTAGGGCGAGAGCGGCAAGAGATCAGGTTTCCAGCTTTAGAACGACCTTCGCTCTCGTCAGGAATGTGCGGGCACCCTGTACCGTCTCCTTAGCTCCATCCTCAGAGAAGCTCAGACCTTCGTCCTTCTCGATTGGTTCCGGTCATCCCGCTCGGCTTTCTGAGTCTCTGGTTTGTCTCATCGATTTCAGCGATTCTTTCGCAGCTTGCAAGAAGCGTCCAGCGTCACCCACGACCCTCCTTGACCCGTCTTCGGAGAAGTTCATCGCATAGTCTGCTTCTTCTCTCAGGCTCATGGCGTTCTCAAAATCATCCAAGAAGTCCTCTGCCAGCGTTCCCGGTTTCACGTACAACTCCCTCAGCGCAGTGAGCAACGCGGCGTGGCTTCGTTCGCGGTAGCCGGCCGAATAGAGAAGAGCCCTCGCCGCATGAAACATGGAGTAGTAACCCTTGATGGTGGCCCACTTGTAATCCGACTCCGAGAGGGAGGTCTTGGAACGTTGGAGGTCGTATGTCGCCCCATCCAGCTCCTTCGTGATTGCTTCCTCGCCCAAGCTTGCCTTCAGGAGTCTCCTCTGTTCCAGAAGGCGTTTGAGTGCCGCGCTCACTCCTCTCGCTGCCAAAGCGTCATCCCCTTTGAGACCTGCTCATAGAGTGGTAGGTCGTCCTTCTTCAACCTGCTGAATTCCAGTGGATCAAGAATAATCGGTGAAAGCTTTCTGCTTGATGAACGTCCGGCCCGCTGAACCGCTGCCGTAGCTTCTCGCTTGTCCTGGGTCAAGATGATGATGTCGATATCGCTATCCTTCGTGTCAGTTCCCTCGGCGCAGCTTCCGAACAGAACCACCTTTGATGTTCCATCGAGTGTTCCGAGGCTCTTGGTCAGCACCCTCAACTCCGACGTGTTGAAGAACACCTTCAGGGAACGTGCCGCAGCGTCGGCCAGGTTGTACTTGTAGAGGTCCACCTTCCCCACGTGCTCCTTCGTGACAAGTTCATTCTCTTCCAGCGCCTTCAGTACCTGGTTGGTCTTACCCACGCTCACCCAGCAGTCCTTGCCACCTCCCTCTGGTAGAAGCGCTTCATTGGATCAGACCCTTAGAAGCCTCAGTATCGCCACAGAAAACCTGTCTATGAAGGCGAAGTCCTGATTCAACATTCACGTAGATGAACGTATGTTCGTATATATGAACGTTGCAGATAGCACGGGTCTATTCGGACCGCCAGTTAGCACAGAATTATATTTCTTTATGAAGAATCATGGTTTCATGCTAATTGCTCATCCAGTTACAAGACCAAGCGCTTCTTCGATAATCTTCCTTGAATACTTCATGGCCTTTCGTACCCCGACGAGCGCCAACGCCTCGATGACCGCCTGAAGTTTTCTCTCCCGAGAGAATTCCTCAAGTGCATCCAGTCGTTTCTGCGCGTGATCGTAAGCATCCAGCCACCCTCGTAGAATCTCGACCACCATGCTCTCGGGATCGTCGTTCAGGTGATACTTCCAAGACGGGTCCCGCTCGGGCTTTTCGTTCCCCTCGTCGGACTTCCTGTATTGGACGCGATAATACCAGTCAGAATCGATGTACTCGATCAGCGTCCTCAGCTCCCCCGTGACGTCATGAACGCGCGTCAAACTCGCCTTCAGGTTGCTGTAGATAGGAGCCAGGCGGCTCTCCAGCGGCTTGTTCCCGTTCACCTTCCCGAAGAGCGCCATCTGGTCGCTCTCGACCCAGGAAAGGTCAGGATAGGTCTGGGTAAGGCACGTGACGATAAACTCCCGCTCCTCTGTACTGTATCCTGCAATCTCTCCCGACAGCGCCGATAGTCGGCCTAAGACCCCGGCGAACCTGTCCTTCTGCTTCTGGGCTCTCTCATATCGCGACTGGAACCGTTCCGCCTTCTGTACGGCTTCAGGGCTTCCCTGCGGCCGCAGTAGACGCTCTTCTTCCGATTGGTCATCGGGTCGTTGTAATAGAAGTAGAGGTACTCTTTCCCATCGACGAGTAGCGTTGATATCGGCATCATGGGACTGTGGAAGAGAGAACGATATAAGCTTCTATGACGAGGCGAGTCATAAGCGCTTAAATAGGTCCTGCTCTTCTCAAGAGCCAATGAGGGACTATGATGGTGCTCGATTCAAAAACTCAGAAGAGGCTTTGCATCAAGGGGCTGAAAGAATTCAGCGCCAGGAGTCGACTACCACTGCCCCTGAAGCTACTCATCGTGACAGAAGACGACTGGATAGACGCTGAAGATTTCGTTGTGAAGGCCAGCCTCTGGCTGCGGCTGCTGGAGATTGAGGAGGGAAGCAGAGATGACCGCCGTTTATTAGCTATCGACATGGGCGGCACTCTTCGCAGCCGGTTA
>CAVRAG010000010.1:0-39024 GCA_963718895.1 uncultured Nitrososphaerota archaeon | reverse complement strand
GACTGCGACGAAGAGGCTGGCCGATATCAGCACCCCCGCTATTACAATCGCCACAGTCATGACGAGATAACTCCGAGAGGGTTGACCGCTCATCCAACACCAAATCCTGTTCTGGTCATGATGCCACCACGACCGTCGTCGCTGTCGAAGTTGAGCCGTCCTCGAAGGCCGCCACGAACCGGAGCGAGTAGGCTTCGCCGCTGACGACCGGAGGGTTCTGGAAGCCTCCCTTGTACACCATGATGACATCCGAGATAGGCCCGTAGGGCACTACCCCTTCGTCGGTGCCGTTGACTGTCAGCTGCAGGGACTTGAACGCTGCAGGGCCGCCGATGTAGACCTCGCCTGTGAGGTACGGGCTGGGGTAGCCGCAGTTCGACGCGCACAGAGAGAAGGCCTCGAGCGAGATGCCGCCGACCTGGAAGTACAGGACCTTGACGTGGCCCCACTCGTCGCCAGCCACCACGGTGTACACCCCTGGAAGGAATGGGTGGAGCACGCCCTGCGTTGACCCGCCTCCGGGCTGTGGCGTCTCGCCTGTCGTCCAGTAGCCGCGCAGGTCGACGTAGCTGCTCATGTTCTGCTGAGGGTTGAAAGCGAAGGTGTCCGTGCCGGTGAGCACATTGGTCGGGCAAAAGATGACACCGGGGTAGTAGATGTCGACCTGCGTCGCCGAAGAGAGGTTGTCGAGGGCGTACCTGCCCTGGTAGACGGCTATGCCGTAGGGGTAGGCGTAGTAGGACGCGCAGGGCCCCATCGAGAGGTTCTGGACCTTCCAATCTCCAGATAGGGGGACCCTGTTGCTGAAGTCGATGCCGTTCTTGACCGAGACGTCGACCCTGAGGGTCTGGTTCTGGGAGATGCCCGTCGCGTTCACCGAGGCGCCGAATCCGAGGGCGCCTTGATTGTTGAAGGCAAAGTAAGTGAAGAAGAGGGCTATCGAGGCTACTGCGACCGCGGCGACGACCACCACAATAAGCACGAGCCTGCTCTTCACGAAGAAAGAAACCTCGATTCGTGATTAATAGTTATGTCCGAACGCCACAGTTCGTTCTGACAAGTCGAAACCGGCCGAGGTTCACTGCTGAATGCTGCCCCACGCTGCGAGGCGGGTCCATCTTCTTCTCATTGATGAAATGCTTGTAGCAGAGGACATGCCACTTTCCGTCGCCTCGTTTCTTCCATACTTCCCTGAAACCTCGTTTTCCGCACCGTGGTTGTCCCTTCGCATAATCGCAGGTCGTGTCCTCTGCCATTAGAGTCATTTTGATATTGAAGAACAACAAAAACCTTCTCTTCCCTGGTCGTGCAGTCGATGCTGGAGCTTCAGTCGTCTCCCGACAAGGGGGACCGGCTCAAACCTTGGCGGTTCTGGAGGCTGAGGGTCGGCGACTACAGGTCTTTCGAGATAGTCGAAGACGCAGGGGTGGGTGGTCCTGTACATCGGTCACGGGAAGAACGTTTGTGATGGTTTCTCGAGACTTGTCTAGTAGCTGCGTCTGCGAATTGACCTAGCCGGTTAATTAGGTACCTAAGATGGGTTGCTGTGGTTACTTGAGCGTCTGTACTTGGTCAGGTGCTAGGTGCACCCTCCGGTACACCCACGAGTTGCCGAATTTTTGCCTCTTGAGGGTCCCCCTCTCGGCGAACCGTGAGAGGTATGTGGAGACCGTGCTTAGCGCTATGGGTTGGCCGTGTTGGTCTTCGTAGTCCCGGGCAATGTCTGCCGAGGAGAACTCCTTGCCGATGTAGGACGTCTCGATTATCTTGAAAACCTGGCCGAATGTGGTCGACTCGTCCATAGGGGGCTGCTCTATGCCGTCGTTGCCCTCCACTAGTTCCATGAGGTCCATGATCTTGAGGACCTTCTCGCGGGATATGCGTCCCTCTACGGCAAGGCTGTACTTGGTACCGGTACCGTCCTGGAACTCGACCTTCACCCGTTTCCGCAAGGGAGTGCAGCCGCTACAGGTCCCGATAAATGGCCCGATGGTGTGAACTTGTGAACAGGTTGCAAACTAGTCTTGACTACCTGGCGATACGATTTGGGGGGTTCACACTTCTTCACAGATGGACGATGAGCGTGCTAGGCTGGACAGGTTCCAGTGGAAATGGAGGGGTGGGTCGTCCGGCCAAAGGGGGATTGAGCCTGGAAACATACTCTTTTCATCATATGAGGTCGTTTCCACACTTAGTTTACTGTATGGTTCACTTGAGTTCACTGGATCACCCACACCCCTACGTTTCCAGTGGAGGTTGTTTGGAGCTCCTTTCCTGGTCGGGTGACCACTAACTAGGCATAACTCACAAGAAATGGATGATTAGTATTATGTCTGTATAATTCCATCCAAGAGCGAGCATCTTTACCATATCAAAATATGAAATATTTTGAGGTTCATCTTTAGGTTCCAGTGGAAGTCAAGGGGAGCGTGGGTATACTCGTCATCGAGTTAAACCTCCCTATAATTCTTGTAACTTTTAGGCTACGGATACCGAAACATTTCCTATCTTCCGCCCTTCATCCACGTACCTATGCGCTTGAACAATCTGGTCCAGCGTGTAGCGCCTGTCAATCACCGACTTCAACTTCCCATCCTCAATCAACTTTCTGAGCAGAATCAAGTCCTGGGTACCGTAGGCGACCGTGCCGCCTATCACCCTCTTGCCGCCCTTCCTTGTGATTGCCGATTGGAGCTGCTCCCCGAGCCCAGGGTTCCCCAAGAGGTAGAACCCCTTCTCACTCAGCGACCTAATCGATTTCGTGAACGAGCTCTTGCCAATCACATCGAGGATGACGTCATATTTCTGCCCGTCCTCGGTGAAGTCCTCCTTCATGTAGTCAATCACATGGTCCCCACCAATTGAGCGCACCACATCCAGCTTCCTCCCGATGTCCACCCCGGTCACCTCGGCCCCTGAGGCCTTGGCGATTTGCACCGCGAACGTGCCTATTGACCCACCTGCGCCGACGATCAGGACCTTCTGTCCGGGCTGGATGCGCGACCTCTGCAGAAGGTGCACCGCATGGAGCCCGCCCACCGGTACAGCTGCCGCCTCCTCGTAGGTCATGTTCGACGGCATCGTCGTCATGAGCGCCCGTTCACCTAGGCAGTCGTACTCGGCATACGCGCCAAGGCGGAAGCCCGTGAAGGCGAAGACCTTGTCGCCCTCCTTGAAGCGCATCACGTCCTTCCCCACCAACTCTACCTGCCCAGCGAGTTCCTGACCCAGGATTCTCCTCCTCGGCCCCCTCATGCCAAACCCAATCCGTACCGGAATCTGCAGCAACAGAGGGAGCTTGAGGCTCCGCAGCTCGCAGTCACCTCGCGCCGCCGTCGTAGCATAGACCCTCACAAGGACCTCATCGTCCTTGGGTATGGGCTTCTGCACCTCTTCAATCTCGAGGACCTCGGGCGGCCCGTAGCGCGTGCAGACTACCGCCTTCATGAGGCTCCGTGGACTAGCCTCCAAAATCAGTCGTTGTTCATCGGCTAAAGGCCGCTTATAGCTTGAGAGGAGCCGCTCCTCGCTCCATCGTAGCGACGATTGCACTACCAACGACTAGTCTAGCGAATCAGCCACAGAGTACAGCTAAGCACCGCAAAGTGGGGCTGTGTTCCGAACTCGTTAGGGATTCATGGCCTCGAGTGGGCGATAGCGCATCTGGACGACTCCGGATTTGTAGGCCTTCGAGCTCACCAACTCAAGCTTGACCGTACTGGTGTACAGGCGCTTGCCCTCACCGATTGCCACCGGGTGTACCATGAGAACATATTCGTCCACCAATCCCAGCCTGACAAGCGTCTGCGCGGTACGTGCTCCGCCGGGTACATATATGGCCCCGCCCTTTCTCTGCCTTATCGCATCTATCACTCTTGTAAATTCGCCGTCGTCCCTTGCAACTACCAACTCGATGCCTGGTTCGACCGTCTCCTGTCTGTTTGAGATTACGATTGGGTGAAGTTTGTTTACGGCCTTTGCAATCGCCATCTCCCACCCCCGGGTCTTTTCATTCTTCTCCACGTTCTGCCAGTAGGCGACAAGGCCGGGGCCTGTCGGAAATCCAATGATTGCCGTATCTGCACTCTCGACTATATCGACAATGTCCTTGTTTAGCTCCTCGTCGTTCATCGGAGGCGTAAACCAATCCAGATCGTTCCTTGCCCCTGCAACAAACCCATCAAGAGTGATAGCCATGTATAGGAATATTTTTCTCATGATATCGCCCGAATTCTTCTTTGCCGAATAAAAGCCTCACCAATAATTTCTCCTTGCCGGCAGGTCATCCACGCGCAAGCCAAATGTACCATCCCCAGGTACCGCCGGCACGCCTGTGTTACTTCGTAGACGTACGGCCGGTCACCTTCCAGCCGGTCCGAGCGAGGTAGCAAGACGCCGAGATTTGACATTACTATCAATCAGAAATCAAAGCTGTTACCTGCAAGCGAACGAAGGTAGTCGCGAAGTGGCATCCATAGTCGTCGAGGTCCCACACGTCATGTCGGTCACGCGGAATGAGTACAAACAAGACTTTCGGTGTACGAACTGCCGCCAAGACGAAGCTGAGTACGCTGACCGGGCGGTAATCGACCAAGGCCGTTGCCATAAGAGCAGCCTGTCGCTCCGGCTCCGATGCGCTTATATTATAATCCATTATAATGCCGCATCAGTACGAGCATGGTATTGGAGGCGAAGGTCAGAAGGATAGGCACGGGATACGGAATCCTCATCCCAAAAAGGAAGCTCGAGGAGATTGGGGCGAAGGAGGGAGACGTTATCCTAGTGAAGAGGATCGAGAAGCCCGCAGGGGACATCCGGGGCATCCTGAAGGGCTCGGGTTTCACTTTCCGGCGCGGCTCCGAAGACAGGGAGGTCTGAGCCCGGTTGAAAGAGGGAGCGGTCGTATTCGACGCATACGCCTGGGTCGAGTACGCCCTGGACTCTCCCAAGGCAGAGAGGGTGGCGCGAGCTCTGGAGACTGTCTCCGAGGCTTTAACGCCCGCGTCGGTGCTGGCCGAGCTGAAGGAATCGATGCTCAGGCACGGCCTTCCACGACAGCTGATGGCGCGCGTTGTGACGTTCGTGAGGAGCAGGACCGTCGTGACCGAGATTGACGCCGAGGTCGCGGAGGTCGCCGGCGACATGAACTTCAAGCAAAAGAAGAAGACAAAGGACTGGGGGATGCTGGACTCATTCGTGCTGGCCGTAGCGATGGTGAAGGGAGGAAAGATAATCACGGGGGACCCACACTTCAAGGGCATGGACCGCGTGATCTACATCGGCGACTGAGCAGCGGTCCGGCGGTGCGGTGCAGGAGTGCCGGCTGCCTCACGTACAAACAACATAGGCTCGCACGTGCAGCCGAGCCAGAACATCACCATGAGTTAGATGCCTAATCGCGTCCCGGTATGACTGCTCGCCCAAGACGTCCGAACATAACTATTAATTGAGCATCACGTCTTCAGGGAACGACTTGGTGGAGCATCAGAGATCGGCGTTCGCCAAGACGGTCATGGTAGTTGCCGTCATCCTGGTGGTCATAGCCGTCGGGACGGGCTACTGGGCGTATAGCCGCGAGTTTTCAGGAAACGGACTGAGAGTCATCAACAGCAACGTCACCGTCCACGGAGAGCCTGCGTTCATCGGACTGTGCGAAGCGATGGCCGCGCCTTGTCCATCATCGGAGGTCAACGCGTCGCTCAGCGTCGAACTAATTAGCTACAACGGCGCCTACTATTACGTCCACAACGACACCGTCATCGGCGGTGGAACAATCACGCAGACCCACACCGACGCGACGGGCGGGCTGAGCATCACCACCATCAACGGGAGCCAATCAACGGTGATTTACACTGCATGGTTCACAAACTCCACCCTCTACTGCGTCACCCCACACCTAGATACGGCGCCAACCTGCCCGACCCGGTAGCGCGGCGGAACTGGTTCGGACATAACTATTAATCACAAAAACGACCTTTCAAACGATCGACTTGACATGAGGGCTCGAAGAAGGGGAATCGCGAACTCCCTCATTGCGATGGTCGCGGTTCTAATCCTCGTTGTTGGAGTCGTAGGGCTCGTCGCGCTTGAGTCGCAGAAGAACACATGTCATGATTGTATTGCAACTACCTCAAGTGTACCACCGACGGCTTCCATCACTACCACAACCAGCCTGAACTCCACCCAATCGCGGACGGCATCGACGACCACCTCAAGCTCCAGCACGACGGTCACCTCTTCTTCCAGCCTCTACGTCCCTCCACCCATGACGACCATCATCCACTACGGTTGTGGAATCTCGGCGGCATCCTCGACGAAGGCTTCTGCGCTGGTCCTCGTGAACACGAGCAAGACCAACAATGTTGGAGTGAATGTGAGCGTCACTCCGGCCCTCACGCTCATTGCGGCCGCCTGTTCGCACACATACACCAACACGACCACGCCGACCGCCTGCGGCGTCATGTGCGGCGGCGGGATTGGGTACACCTACGCCGTCTGGGACGTCTGGAAGCTGAACTTCTCCCTGAGCTCACCGACCAACAACGGTGGATACAATATCACGATAACCGCGGGGAGCGGGATGAGCGACCTCTTCCCAGGGCTCGCCACCCAAGTCTACCTGAACTCGCAGCAGGTCACCGCGTGGTACTCGAATCCGCCCTGCTACGGCGAATACGGCGTAGAGGGCGACTGCATGGCATCCAGCGCCACGTCGATTACCATCGAGCTGCCGGCTCCCATCCAAGGCGGCGCTTACCAACTCATGATCGGTTCCGGAGAGGACCTGGTACCATAGGAAGGCGTTGATTGCGTCAACCATCCCAGGCAGCCGGAGCTATCTCGTCATCGCCGCTGCGATTGTCATAGCAGGCGTTCTGATCTCCGCAAGTGTCTTCGTCGCGGTAGGGGGAGCGAAGACCGCGACCACCACATTCACCAGTATAACCACCGTTACCAGCACCGGAGCGCGGCTCTATGCGGTGACGTTCCAGCAGGTCCGCTACTGCGGCCAGTACAACATCATGCCGTGGGCGGTGACGATTGGAGGCCTGACCCAGGTACAGCCGTCGAACCAGACGCTTCCCCTGCCGACCGGCTACTCCCAGACGGTCGTACCGGACCAAAACCTGACGCGGATGACCTTCTCCCTTGGACCGGGCATCTACAATTACACCGTGAGCGGCGGCGGAGGGTTCGTCGAACTTTATCCGGGGAGCGGGACCTTCCAGGTCAGCGGGTCAGACGTCGTGGTCAACCTGCAGGTGTTCCTCAGCTTCACATGTACGTCGACGTCGACTGGCCCCTGAAATCGCTGAACCATTCCATGAGGCGGAGGCGCAATGAACCGTACCAGCCTCGCAAGAAGCCGAGAAACAAACGCAGGTAAACTCGTAAATAACAATCGGGCTTGTCACGATCCATGGCCCTGACAGATCCTCCGCAATCTGTCGACTTACCATAGCCTGCTGGTATCGAGATGAAGCTCCATAGAAGGACGTCCGGCCTCGTTACAATTGCCGCTGTGCTCATCGTACTTTTCCTCTTCTTCGTCCCCATCGTCCCATACAGCCTGTCGCTCCAGCCTGTCTCCTCCCGGCTTGAGTTGATACCGTGCCCTGGATCGTCGGTCCCGCCGGGCCAGAAATGTTTCACATTGGTTCCGGACTCCCCTGCCCCGACAATCGTCGTAGGCCACGCTCCCATCTCATATGCTCTCCTCAGCGTCGGAGCGAAGCCATTCAGCGACTACTACACGGTCCGAGAGGCGAACAGCACGGAGCTCTTCTTCGTCAAGGGAACCTCCGTCGTGGCGGCCGAGTTGGTGGGCTTTCCCTCCATCGAGCTGAACCCCCAAGGAGTGCTTGAAATCCAGAACGTGTCCATCGCCCGCGGACCACTGGGCATCGTGAACTTCACCGCTTCCGTCGAGAACGTTGGCTCCAGTCCTCTCGCCGGCGTGCGCGTGGGATTCGACGTTCCCGGGAACGGGCAGAACTCGAGCACGCCTCCCGGTCTCCTGGGGGCCGCGGAGAACTCGACCAAGAGCGGCCTGAACTGGGTCACCTATGCAGCCGACACCGACGGGTTGTGCGCTCTCACCCTTGCGCCCGGGGCGGAGTGCAGGTCTTCGTACCAGGCGCTCAACGAGACCGTCACCCCGGGCAAGGTCTTCGGGTACACTGTCCAGGTGACCGCCGGCCTGGGCCTCCAAGGCGTCGTTCGCCAGCAATGGTTCCAGGGGGTGTGGCCGACCAAGGACGTGACCGCCGACTGGGTGAGCTACTTCATCCAGGACGTGAACGCGAACAGGACCGGGACCGGGCTGGTCGAGAACAAGACCCTCGACGCCTTCGCACAGGCCAGGTTCCAGACGCAGGTCGCCAACTACAACGTCTCCAACTACGGGTTCCAGCAGGACTTCAGCAAGTCCTTCCCCGGCTCAGCTCTCCAGATCGGGGAGACAACCTTGTGGCCCGGCACCGACCTGCCGTTCGAGTACGCCGGCTTCCTGCAGGAGTCCGCTCCCGGGCCACTGGTCGGTTCTCACGAACCCCGCCTATTCGCAGTTCGGCTACTACATAGGGTACGGTCCCACGATCATCGTGTCTCAGCCGTGCCCGATAACCGAGTTCCCGGGCGGCCAGAACATCCCGGCACTCCTCGGCTCGCAGGGCTGCCAGTTCCACATCGAGCAGACCGTCTGGCTGGTCATCGAGGTGGGCACGTGATACATTCGGAGCGACACATGACCCGCAACCGAGGTGAAGGGAATCGAGACTGAATCTTCTGCTCGTCGGCGGGGTCTTCTTCCTGTCGATCGGCTTGCTCGCTGCCATAGTCAGCATCACAAGGGACTTCCCTTCCGGACTGATCATTAGCAGCGGCGTCTTTGGAGCCACCCTCGGCAGCGTTCTCCCAATCCTTGTCGGAATCATCCTGATCCGTCTGGGGACGAAGCGGGGAAGGTTCAGCAAGCGAAATCGCTAGACTTCGTGCCGCGTCACTGGCTTGAGCAGAGACGACTCGGACAGAGTTCTGACCCGGGGAAGGTGGGGAGCCCCTCTCCACTGACACAGACAATGCGCTCAGAGCGATCACGAGAAGGGCGACAACGGCTATCCAAAACATATAGTCGATGAAGTAGGACGCCGCGTTCACCTGGACGCAATTAACGATGCCAAACGTGGTACTGTCGCAGTTGGGGTTGTAGGCAACGAACGGGTTAAGCGGCGAATGGCCGTTGAACAGCTCAGGGTAGCCGGCAGAGAGGTTGTCCAACCCGAACGTGAGGAGGAGCAGGGTTCCTGCCGGAACTGATCCCCTCAGGATGCGCGAGCAGGACGTCACGACGTTCCACTCTCCCGGCTCGATCCAGCTGGGCGTCGCGTAGACGATGGACCCCACGATGGGAGTCCAGAAGGCGACGTTGTACAACACGCTCGAACCATTGTAGTACGGACTGCCAGTGCACTTGGTTCCTCCCGTGAAGCCCGTCGGCGACGTCGCGTTCGGGACTTGGATGGCGGTGCAGGAGTAGCTGACCTGGCTTCCCTGAACTGGCGAGCCGTTTCCGCCGGTGGTCAGGTAGGCCAAGAGCACGACAGTCACAATACCGGAGACGACCACGAGAAGATAGGACAATCGCCCCCTCTTTGCGAACCCTACCCCATCAATCAACAGGACGACGGCCCAAAGGTACGCGACCCCGCCCACCAAGGGCGGACCGAACCCGGACGGGTCGGAGCTCTATACTACATAGGCGCTGAAGAGAGCCACGGCAGAGAGCGTGTACTCAAGGTTGCGAACATCGGTCCGCGCGGCCATCTCGATCAGCGGCCTGATTTCGTGGGTGCAGCACCTGGCTCGGACCTGCTCGATGCGAACGTCACTGCGATTGCGGCGGCGAGTACGACCATTCCTGCGTAGCCCGGCGCATAGTTGGGTGAAGTGCACCCAGTGCCCGCAGGAGAACATATCCCTTGCTGGCTGGCACCAAAGATGACGAGCATCGCCTCTGCGACGGCCAACATGAGCGCAAGCACCTTGGTCGCTTTCCTCATGACGCCTGAAGTCATGCCCGGCTTGCTTTGATATACGCCTTTGTCCGAACAGATTCTGTAAAGTCCTTTGCACGCCATCACGCCCAAATGAGAGCTTTGAGGCAAGACCTTAGTGATCGGCGGTGAATCGAGTGTTCAAGGCGGCCGTCCTCGTTGTGATTTTGTCGGTTCTCCTTGTTACCCTTCTCCTTCCAGTAGAGTCAATGTCGGTGATAGTCAGTTCGTCCAATCAGAGTAATGTCGATTTTATTGAACACATCCAGGTGTCTCTGACCTACTTCTATCTTGGCGCGGGACTAGTTCACTTCCCCGCCGCGTTCATTGTAGGTGTTTCCAGTAAGCCGACTCAATTCATCAACGACTGGTACTGTTTCGCCGTGGGCAAGCCTCCCGGCGAAATCTGTGGACACTACGTCCAGTCAACTGTGATTGGAACGGATTCTAGCCCTTCAGGTTCTTCTTGATTCCCTGTCCCATTCTTCCTGAGTGATTGGGACTGTACAACGTGACCTTCCAGCAGACCGGCGCCTGTTCGCCCCCCGTCTACATGATACCCTAGTCCATGACATTTGCGGGTAGGACCGAACCCGAACCGCCAAACACACCACTCCCCATCACAAACGGCTCCTACACTTCGGGACCAGAGCCACCCGGCCTCTACACAATCATCTTCTCAGGCATCCCTGACGAAATCCACCACTAGATTGCTCCATCAGGGCCGTTCACCATCCTTTCGGGCACCATCACGGTGAACGGAGCTCATGTGTCGGTCCCGGTCTATGGCCCGGTGGTGTCCTGCACGACCACCACAGCTCCCTAATCGATTCTCTTCCCGACCTCCACTATATGATACGAGTCTGAGGTCAGCCTATCGAGCCTTTGGACGCTCCCATAACTCCTGACGTACTTCCATCCGGCACTCTCCAGAGCTTCTCTCAAGTCCTTTCGCGAGTGAATGTTAGATTCGATGTTGATGGAATACAGGTGCTTCAGGTCCCTGTTCGGAAGCTCCCGGTAGAAGCTCCACTCGCCCACGATTAACCCTCGTTCCGCATCATAACTCGCCCGGAGGTGCCTCTGGAGTTTCGCTTCAGGGAACGACTGGATTACGGGGAGACGGAGGTAGGGTTGATGTTTCAGGAAGTTATCCCTGTTCGCGGTCTCGATGACCAACAAAGCTCCCCTGCGCGCCAACTCGTGCAGCGATTGCAGGAGATCGACTTCTTCTTTGAGGGTCTTGCGGACGATCGAGGTGTCCATGCATATCATCGCGTCGAAGTCAACCTCTCCGCGCCCTTCCAATATCCTCCGAATCTCCTTCGTGTCTCCCTCGACGAACCTGACGTTCCCCTCCCCTAGGCCCTCAGCCTTCGCGAGCCTCCAGGCGGTCCTCAGGAAGTAAGGGGAGAAGTCGAAGCCGACGACCTCATAGCCGAGTTTCGCAAGTTGTATCGAGTGACGCCCGATCCCGCACGACACATCCAGAATCCTCGGCTTGCTCCTGTCTCTTGGCCGGAGTCCGTTGGTCTTGAATATCTTCGCCAATCCCTTCGCCTCCGAAGGGGCCGAAGGAAGGCCGGCTTCGAGCACGGGCTGATAGACGCTGGCATTCTTCACATAGAGGTCGTACCATTCGCTCAAGAATCTAATCGCTTAACCCCCCGGTCGTTCGGACATAACTATTAATCAGATATTATCGTCTCAGGTACTCGACTTGACGTGGAGCACAGGCGAAAGGCAATCGGAAGAACAATCATTGCTGCCATCGTCATTGTGGTCTTGGCCGCTACGATAGGCCTCGGATCATACTTCTCTACCGGTCCACACCCAATCTACTGCTGCACGACCATCATATCCACCACTTCTGACCCATCTGCTACTCAGTCACAGACTACCTCCACACAACCCGGCATCCTGTGGACCAAAACAATGAACTTCGCCTCGGGTGTCACAATCTACTCTCAGGACGACGACGGAATCGGACCGGTCGCCTTGACCCAAGACGGCTCTGAGGTGGTCGTAGGTACCGGGCAGGCAATAGGCAACGGCAGCGTCTACGCGTTCAACGACAAGGGCGAGAGCCTTTGGAGCTACGCTCTGAACCATTCTGTCTCTTCGATCAGCGTTTCAGCAAACGGCTCCCTGGTCGCCGTAGGCGGATATGAAAACGCGCGGGGTCCTTCCGGATTCTATGAAAACGGCGCGCTCTATCTCTTCAACGGACAGGGCAAGATGCTCTGGAACAAGAGCCTCGGCGGACCAGGACCAACGGTCAAACTCTCCTCCGATGGCTCAAGAATGGCCGTCGCAACCGAGAGCGGGATTCTCTACATGAACGACCATGGACAGACCCTCTGGAGCTTCAGCGGGGGCAGCAATGGAAACGTCAACAGCATCGACATGTCACCCGACGGCAGCAACCTTGTCGCCTCGGTCATGTACAGGCCGAACACGGAGAACTGGAGCTGGTCATTCCTGTCGTTCAGCAGCGCCGGTAAGCTTCTTTGGAACTACACCTCCCTGTCACCGGGAGGATCGACGTCCGTGGCTGGAGTGCGGGTCGCTTCGGACGGCTCTACCTTGGCCAGCTCAGACGTATCCGGGGAGAACGGGACGCTCTACCTCTTCGACCACAGCGGCAACCTTCTCTGGTCCTTCCAGATGTACAGCCCGGCGCTTGCAATCCAGACCGCGAATCAGAGCAGCGACGTCGTCCTGCTGACGAATTGGTCCACCTTGGTGGTCGACGAACGAGGGCAGCTAGTGGCGAACTACACCGGCCAGCAGCTACCACCTACTACTTCATCCAGCGGGTCCCCATGCACGACTCCTGCGTTCTGGGAGAGCAACCTTGGGTCGACGAACGTACTCTTTCTCAACGGTCAAGGGGTCCGGCTCTTGGACTACTCCCTGAACCGCACGGTCTCCAGCGTCGCGCTCTCGGCTGACGACCGCTACGCCGCCGTAGTCTCCAACCAGGACAACAGCACCGTCCTGTTCTTCATGAGCCTCACCGAAAGCGGTCCGGGATGCGCGTCCGGCTGATTACCGCAGTCTTTCAGAGCTGGGTTCGGACATAACTATTAATCACGAATCGGGCTTCTCAAAGAGGTCTTCACGTTGAGCGAGCGATCATCCCGAAGCTATCTCGTCATCGCTGCGGCGATTGTCATAGCGGCGTTGGTAGTAGGGGCAGCTGTCATCACCTCATCTTATCTCGGGAACGCGAAGACTGAGACGAGCACATCGACCTCCACCGCGACCTCGACCACGACGGCAACGCAGACCACAACCGAGCTTTCCATCGCGACCACTGTTCAGACGCAGACGGTAACCTCTCAGACTACACTGACCGTCACGAGCACATCGACCTTCACAGAAACATCAACCTCCTCCGAATGCAGCATCACCGGCGAGCCTGCAGGACTCTTCATCAGGATTCTGTCCGACTCCAGCCAGACCTCCGTCGCGGGCGCTCTCGTAATCGCCACTAATGACCCAGCCGGCTGTGGCACCTCTCAGGCGACAGGGCAGAGGACCATAAACTTCACGACCTCGGCCGACACCCAATGGTACCCGCTCAACTCAAACGACAACTTTGGCTATTCCTTCCTCGTCGCATACTCGGGCCAGACCTATACATTCCATGCCAGCCTTAGGCCCGTCTCCGTCACCTGCGCCACGCTGTACGTCCCCTCGGGCAGGACGAACACGACCATCACCGAGTTCCAGGGGTCCTGCTGACAGACGATCGCCCCTGGCGGGGTGTTAGATAATTGTGGCAGGGATCATCGCCTCATCTTGGAGGTCCCACGCACGGATTCACGGTCTCAGCTAGCGGCGGTCCATGCAGGGTTCTGCCGGGAGAGCGCGAGGGACGCTCCTCCCACCACAGCGCTGATTGCAAACGCAAGGAAAACGGGGTAGAATATCGCGACACGCAGGCTGAGGATTGCTCCCACAACAGCGCCCAAGAACATCGACGCAACGGACGTTAGACGTCGGCCCGCCCTCGACCCGCTACCTCCCACGAGGCGACTGTCCTCCCCAATCCCGACCAAGGTCAAGGTGAGCACCGTAGTCGTGAGGTCCGGCACGGCAAGCCGCCGCGCTACCCCATTCTGCAGCCCCATCGAGACGCCAAGCACCACTATCAGCGAGTACAACCAAACGCCTGACACGGGAGAACGGGAGAACGCCGCCAGAGCGGTCGAACCGGAGAGCAGGACGGCCTGCAGGCCGATGCATATTCCCATGAATCTTCCCCTGTTCTTGCCGAAGCGCGACGCGGCGCTACCAGCTGCGAGTCCTCCGATGAGGAACGCCAGCACGGCCGTAATCGATGCGGGGATGGAGAAGCCACTCGCCCCGGCCAGAGCAAAAGCGACGAACACGACGTTTCCCGTCATGTTGGCGACGAAGACGTGACCGAGCACTAGGAAGCTGAAGGAGTCCACCAAGCCCACCAGGACCGTCAGCGCGACGAGCATCGGGGGTAGCGGACCATCCTTGGACCCTGGAGTCGGGAAGAGTGTACCCCGCACTTCATCGAAGAAGCCAGCCAACCACCCTTGTCAGAGAGCTCATGATAGTTAAGCTCAACTGAGTCCCACCTGAGCACGGGGACCCCGCAGCCGATCCTGAAGCGCTTATAGACCAGCGCCGCCTCTCTCGGTCATGCCCGAGCCTCCGAGGATGACAGATTGAACTCCGACAGGGCGGCAGACATCATTCTCCTGAACGGAAGGATAGCAACGCAGGACTCTCGGCGTTCCTTTGTGAGCGCGGTTGCGATTAGACGGGACCGGTTTGTCGCTGTCGGCAGCGACGGCGAAGTCATCGACTGGAGAGGACCGGACACGAAAGTGCTCGATTTGAATGGCAGGACGGCAGTCCCAGGTCTGAGCGACTCGCACACTCACTTCATACGAGAAGGGCTCAACTTCAACATGGAGCTAAGGTGGGACGCCGTCCGGTCCCTAGCCGAAGCCATGAGGATGCTCCGGACGCAGGCGGACCGAACCCCTGCCCCGCAGTGGGTCCGTGTAATAGGGGGATGGTCAGAGTTCCAGTTCGAGGAACGGAGGGTTCCCACGCCAGAAGAGCTGACCCGGGCGGTCCCTTCGACCCCCGTCTTCATCACACATTTCTATCATAATGCAATCCTCAATCGCGCGGCGCTCGAGGCGGTGGGAATCAACAGGGACTCGGTTAATCCGCCCGGAGGCGAGATTGAGCGGGACGCGAAGGGCGACCCGACAGGAGAGCTGGTCGCGAAGCCGGCCGGAGCAATAATCTACTCGAACATCACCAAGGGCCCGAAGCTCCAGTATCCTGACCAAGTCAACTCGACAGTCCAGTATATGCGCGAGCTCAACAGACTCGGCCTCACCAGCGTCATCGACGGAGGAGGCGGCGGCCAGAACTACCCAGAGGACTACTCGGTCGTCGAAGAGCTGGCACGCAGCGGCCAACTCACCATAAGGACAGCGTACAACCTCTACCCCCAGACAGCAGGCCGGGAACTGGAAGACTTCCGCGCTTGGAGCGAGATCGTCCGACCGGGCGACGGGGACGCTTTCTACAGGATGAATGGAGCCGGTGAGTCACTCGTCGCATCGGCAGCCGACTTCGAGAATTTTATGGAACCTCGTCCCAACCTGCCTCCCGCCATGGAGAGCCACTTGGCGGAGGTGGTGAGCTTCCTGGTCGAGAAACGGTGGCCGTTCCAGCTGCACGCGACGTACAACGAATCCATCGAGCGGTTCTTGAACGTCTTCGAAGCCGTGAACGAGAAGACCCCATTCTCACGGCTGAGGTGGTTCCTCGTCCACGCGGAGACAATCTCCGACCGGAACATCGAGAGGGTCGGCGCGTTGGGCGGGGGTATCAGTGTCCAGGACCGCATGGCCTTCCAGGGCGAGCACTTCCTCGAGCGGTATGGTGAGGAGTTGACCAGGAGGTCGCCTCCCATCTCCCGGATGATCGCGGCTGGGCTCCACGTGGGCGCGGGAAGCGATGCCACGCGAGTCTCAACCTACAACCCATGGAGCGTCATTCAATGGCTGGTCACTGGGAAGACCGTCGGCAGGACACAGCTCTACGGTCCGGACGACCTGCTCCCGCGGATGGAGGCCCTGAGGCTTGTGACCGCGAACAACGCGTGGTTCTCGGGGGACGAAGATGTCAAGGGCTCCATTGAGGCCGGGAAGTTCGCCGACTTGGCAGTGCTATCTCGCGACTTCTTCGAAGTTGCCGAGGAGGAGATCTCGGGAATCGAGTCGGTACTGACCCTCGTGGGAGGAAGGGTAGCGCACGCAGCCGGCGAGTTCTCAAAGCTCGCACCTCCAGTCCTGCCCGTCAGCCCTGCGTGGTCTCCGGTCGCGTTGTCTCGCTAGGCTCTGTTCGGTGGAGAGTGCAAGATTCCATCGAAGTCGCGAACGTTGAGGAGATAGCGGGCTGATTCTGTTCGGACATAACTATTAATCGCAAATCACTCTTCTCAAACAGAGATTCGCCATGACAGTTCGGAGAACGGCGATTGGGAGGGCCGTCATCGCCATAGTCGCAATCGCAGTCGTCCTAGTCGGAGCGATTGGGCTCACATCACTGCAGTCGCAAACGAGTTCGACGAACCTGCCTCCTGGGACGACCTCAGGCGTCGGGTCCACGACCACCACCGGACCCCAGACGACCTCGTCCTCATCGACGACCATCACCATGTTCACCACGACGTGCATCAGGCTGGACTCAGAGCCGCTGTTCCTAATCGTCAAGAACAGCTCCACCGGGAGCCCGATCAACTCGGTACCCGTGCAGGCCAAGGACTCGACCCCGGACGACCTGTGCTCAGCCACGAGCGCCAACACCACGAAGAGCCTGGGCATCCTCAGCACTGACATCAACGGGACCATACAGGTCTGCTGCACCGGCTCTACATTCTTCTTCAACGTCACGTACATGGGAGGGAGCTACCAGGTCACCTCCACCGCCGAAGGCGCGGAGAGCGTCCAGTGCGTCACCCTCTACATCCCGTCAGGGACGACGAGCACGACGTTCAGCCCCACATTCCAAACTCACTGTTAGCGCATATCCGTGAGCTCTGTCCTTGCGACGATCCCCCGCTCCTCAGGCGTTACCGACGAGTTATGGAAGAAGCCGATGGTCATGGAAGCGTCCCTCGAATCCACCATCCTGACCTCGCCCCCGTCCCAGTTGTCGCATATGCGGCCTAGCAGGACCAGCGCGAAGTAGCACATGCACACCGTGCCGAGCTCACCGAACTGCCTCGAGTACCGGCAGTTCACGCAGGACGGCTCGATGACCATGCCGGGCGCCTTCTTCGAGACCCTGTAGTGCGGCGGTTCCACAGCCGAACACCCCACAAGTGTACATAAGGGCCCACCGAATCCGACTACAGCGTTCAATTTCAAGGATATAATAGGAGCGCCGAGAAGACGAAGTACAGGCCAACAGGATATAGTTCACCCAGAATATGCCAGTATATCCCTTCGACTGAATGCCGCGTCTATCATCTGAGCAAGGTCACGATAGCATGCCCGGGGTACGATGAGGTACAGCGTGATGTTTTTCCCACTGTTCTGCATCGTCCTGCCAGAAAGCACTTTCATCCGATTGATGGAGAGATCTGACTGAAACGATTCGCAGGTTTCCGCTCCGCCATACGACATGACTCCGTCTCTCCATGCGACGACGTCGGGCACTACCCCGTCTATCTCGCTCGGTTGCTCATAACCTTCTGCCGCGGCGTGACTGACCTGCCAGCCGTCCCTGCCCATCAGCCCGATGAGCGTCCTGACCAATCGGCGGTGCTCAGTGCCTTCTCCCTTGACGACTGACACACGTTCGGTTTTTCCACCCAAACTAATAAGCGATAGGGTGCAATCTTCAACATTCAATCGGAGCGATTAGCACGGGACGCATCATTCTTCCCGAGGCAAATCGGCAAGGAGTTCCTAGTGGGATTTAGCCTTCTCTCCACGACGAACAGGCACCCAAAGCTTATTTTGGTGACGTCACCAGAAAATACCCGGAAATTGAAACCGAAGACGGCGACAGGTTCGTGGAGGCTGGATGAATCCGCGCTCCAAGCCCTCCAGGAGGACGCCAAGAAGCAGAATGTGAGCGTCAACACCCTGCTGAACCAGCTCGTCCTGACGTATGCGAACTTCGACCGACCCATGAAGAGGTTCCAGATGGTGAAGATGCCCGCGTCCACCTTCCGGTACATCCTGGAGGGGGCGAAGGACGAGTCTATAATCGCAGCCGGTACCACCGTCGGCAACGATGTGCCCAAGACGTACATCCTCGCCAGGTGGGGCGAAGTCACGGTGGAGAACTGCCTCGAGTATCTTCAGACAATGTCGAACAACGCCAAGCTCTACGAGTTCAGCGAGGTCGTCCACGGAGGGAACATCAGTGTGACCCTCTCGCACAATTTTGGCGCAAAGGGGAACCTCTTTCTGAAGCACACTACGTCAAGGCGATATTCGCCCAGTTGGGCAAGTCGCCGAAGTTCTCGGCCAGCGATAACGCGGTCGTGTTCGAGCTACAGTGAGGCGTGAGAGGATTCAGGCTCTCCCGTCGCGTAATCCAACACATTACACCACGAAAAATACGCCCAGCCTAATAGCTCCGGTCCGAACGCTCAAATGAACCACGTTGGAAAATCAGGGAGCTCTCGCCATCTTGAAGGCACCCGGGATTAACGCCGCCGGGAGGGCTGACAGGGTGCTGAGGCGAGTCAACGGACTCAAGGGAATCGTCAATGTCGACATCAACTATATTCTGGATACGGTCTCGATCAGGTACGACCCGGACAAAGTTACGCTCGCTGAGATCAGGAAAGCCGCAGGAACCCGCTAGACCGAGGGCACAACGTACTCGTGCGATTTCCCACACAGAAGATTACCTGACCCACACAGAAATTACCGCCCCTTGTTATACGCGCCAACCATCACGTGACGGTATTGTCAGCTAGTCCGGCAGAGTCAACCAACGAAGAGAAGAGCTTCCTGCGGTGGGGGTATTCTGGCCGGCGTCTTCTTCATGGTAACCATCATCACACTCATCGAGTTCGGACCTTCGACGATTACCCCTATCATGGTTAACTCAACGGAGCGAACAACCAATGCAAACAACAATACAGGCAGCTAGACAGGTAGCCGTTCAGGTAACTCGTCAGTCCGCTCAATCAATCCTCTCAATGCTATGGATACTCTACCTGTTCAATCAAGTCTACGGCGACATCGGTACGCTGTACTATAGTGTATTCATAAACGCAGTACCGAAGGTCCAGTACACTCAGACGCTCTTGCTAGGCGCGGCTGTACTGGTCGAGATCCCAATGATCATGATCCTCCTATCTCGCGTCCTGAAGTACCGAGCGAACCGCTGGACGAACATCATCGCAGGCATATCCCTGTCCGCTGTCAACGCGGTGACACTGTTCGTTGGAACGCCGACTTTGGCGTATCTGTTCATCTCGATAGTATCCATAGGTGCCGGGGCGGCTATCGTCGGGTACGCCTGGAAATGGCGCGCCGTTTCGGATGCAAGTGCGATCAAAATCAGTCAGTAGTCCTTTATGACAAGTCCGTCTGTGGAGGCAAACAACGTCTCTCAAAGAGGGACGTTCTGCTGGACAGTTCCAAAGACTAATCAACCAACCCTGAACAACTAGACGAATGTGGGAGGGACCATCAAGGTAGAGGGCGAGAACCTCGTCTTTGAGTTGCATGGTGTGGACCAGATACTCTCATTCACGCGAAGCATCTTCGTTCCGCTCGCTCACATCACCTCAGTCTCCACAGACGTCGTCCCATGGGCGTCATTTCAGATAAGAGTCCTCGGGACCAATGTCCCCGGCGTCGTAAAGGACGGCAGCTACCTAGACAATGATGGGACTTTGTTCTTCGAGATGCACCATCATGACAAGTGTATCACCGTCAACCTCGACCACGAGACATACAAGAGAATCGTCTTCGAGGTGGACGACAAGGAGGCGGCCGCGACGCTAATCAGAGAGCTACTCCATTCCTCCGGATAAGCGCCTTCAGAATCCAAAAGCTTTTCACAACTTAAGAATCGCCTCGGCCTTACTTGGAAACTAGAGCCGGGCAGAAATGCCCAATTTGCGGAAAAGGTAAGCTTCAGGTTGTAAGCCAAGGGGACACCGGAGTGCACTATCGCTGCGACAAATGCGGAGGTTACCACGCCGACGCTTACGCGGTCGTAGGTCCAAGCATATCACCCTCGATGATGATTACCAAACCTGGGGAAAAGGTCGGCCTCAAGACTCCGAAGACCGTCAAGAATCGCGTCAGAAAGATAGACAACCGGACCTACGAAGCCAGCGAAGTCAGACACGTAACGGACAGGGCAAGCGATGAGAGGGTCGAGCTTCAAATCGCCTGGCAACTGGAGCGAAGAATGAAGCATGTGTATTGCAAGAACTGCGACAACAAGTGGTATTCTGCCGACGCAGTGGACGTCAAGCATTATTTCCTGATAGCTGGAGACAACGTGAAGTGCCTCAAGTGCGGAGTAGAAGTCAACATTTCTGTTGTTTGACGCGTTCAGCTCAAATGAGGAAAGGGTATCGGACACCCAATAGCCTTATATCGGACGCACAATACGTTAAAGCATCAGAACTTGTCTCTTCCATCATCAGAGGACAATCTGGATGCAAATCCTACAACGGAGCCATCAAGGACGGACGCGGATGTTCTAGGCGCACAGGACGAATACGTGCAAATAACGTGAAACCATGGCCAACAAAACGATTTCCTCAGCCGAAATCACTGTCACCAGTGCCTCTCCAGCTCCTATCACCCCAAGGTCTGAGCTGCTAATCACCGTCGGGATTCTTCTCGCCCTCCTTATGGGTGCGCTCGATAACTTCGTCGCGCTCACAGCGCTTCCGACTATCCTGTTTGAGTTCCACGAGCCGAACAGCGGAACATTTGTCATAAGCGCGTACGTCATCGCTTCCACAGCGAGCATCCCTATCTTCGCCAAGCTATCGGACCTCTGGTCCCGACGCAACGTCTTCCTCGGCGGCCTCGTGGTCTTCATCGTGGGCTCGATCCTCTCGGGCCTCAGCCAGAACCTTACCGAGCTCATCATATTCCGTTCAATCCAAGGATTCGGCAGCGGCGGCTTCTTCCCGGTAGGCATCGCCATCGTAGCGGTCGTCTTTCCCCCGAAGACCCGCGCGAGGGTCATCGGTGCTCTCTCGGGAGTCTTCGGCATCGCGGTGGTGGCGGGGCCGCTCATCGGCAGCGCCATCGTGCAGTACACGACCTGGCGCTGGGTGTTCTACGTGAATATCCCCGTCGGTCTCGCCGGCCTCGCGCTCGTCGCAACGACGCTTGGGCCCCTCCGCCCTGAGCGCGCCCGGAAGTTCGACCTGGTGGGAGCGGCGCTGCTCATCGGTTGGGTGGCCTCCATAATGTTCCCACTCTACCAGATAGCGGACAGCGGATGGGCTTGGACCGACTCGCGGACGCTCGGCCTCTTCGGCCTCGGCGCGGCGCTGGTGGTCGGCTTTGTCGCTTGGGAGCTCAAGGCCGAGAACGCCGACAACGCATTGGTCCCCCTCAGGCTCTTCAGCCACCGAGTCATGGCGGCAGGGGGCGGCGCGACCTACTTCATCGGGACGGTCTTCTTCCCCGTCGCGACGTTCCTCTCACTGGTGGTCGGGGTCGTCCTCGTGCACGGCGCCTCGAACTCCTCGGAGACCGTCAGGGACATCCTCTACTTCCTGGTCATACCATTGGTCTTCGGAGCAGCACTGGGCGGGCAGCTCCTGACCCGGCTCCCCTACCGGGTCGTAACACTACTCGGCATTACCATAGGGGGCATCGGCATGGCCAGCCTGTCCCAGCTTGCGACCACGACCCCGCTGTGGAAGTTCATGTTCAGCGTCATCCCGGTCGGCGGAATCATCCTATCGTTGATTCCCCTCGGCTTCGGGATCGGCCTTACCTTCCCGGTCTTCCTCCTTGCCGCCCAGAACCAGGTGAAGACCGCCGACGTCGGCGAGGCGGGAGGATTGATACAATTCCTTCAGTCACTTGGGGGTGCCGTCGGGTTGTCTGTACTGGCTTCATTCCAGGCGACAAGGTTTGCGTCCCTCGACCCCTCGCCCAGCGCCGCGTGCTCTTCGGCAAGTCCGCCGATGCCTCTGTGCGCGGGTTACCTTGGTTCCCTCGAGAGCTCGCTGATCAGCTCGTACGACCAGACCTTCCTGGTCATGCTGGGGCTCCTCGGGATTGCCTTCGTCTTCGCGCTCTTCCTCCGGGGACGCCTGACCAAGACGTCGTCCCAGAAGGAAGCCGTCCCAGAACATGCTCCACAGGTGGTAGCGACGACCGAAGGCAGCCCGGTATCTGCGGAAGGCACCGACCATCAGCAACCGAACACGAATTTCAATCCACATTGAGTAGCTGAAGCTGCTCAGTTGATGCGCTCTTCTGACGAGTCGGCGGCCGCCGGCTGGGGCGAGTTCGTGTCATCAAGGACTGGGACCTCTTCCTCCGGCGGGCCACGCGATGCGAACCAGGATTTGAGAATCCAGTACGGCGTCTCTCCCGAGAAACTTCCGAACGCGATACCCGTCATGCCGAGCGCGGCAAACACCACACCGCTCTCAAAGATATACCCTAGCTCCCAGGTCGACGAAATCAAGGAGAGAATACCTGCCAGGGGATTGGTCTGGCTCATGTTGGGGATGGTGAACGACCCGTTGAGGAGCAGACTGGATATGTTGTTTTGATAGACTCCTAACACAAGATTGAAGAAAGAAAGACCAATGCCGAGCACAACCATCGCAGTGACCATTGGCAGGACCCTCCCCATCGGGTCTATCCTCATCCTGACCGCGAAGTAGAAGAAGAGAAGGAACGGGACCACTTCAAACAGGGCTACGTTCTGCCAATCGACGAGGTCATCCGACCACGGACTCGGGAAGAGCCCTCTCAGAAAGGCAAACTGAGAGGAATACGGGAAGAGCGTGTTCAAGAGGTCCCTCTCATACACCTGCAAGACGCTGGAGAGGAGATAGACCCCGACCATCACGCATCCAATCAGAACCACGGCCCTGACCCCGTTCAGAGAGTCCTCCCCGCTCTCGGGCGCCGGATCCGCGATGGCGGTCATCACATCCTCCTCCTGTATGAAAGGAGGACTGCAGCGAAACCTACGAACGCGTAGCTGATCGAGCCAAAGACGGCATTGGCAGTCGACTGCAGGAGCGCATCGAGAGCGCTATTTCCCACGTTGCCTCCAACCGACGCAAGCGCATCCGGCACCCCGAAGAGGAGGGACACCACGAGCACTCCCAGGAATATTGATGCTGCCACCGCCGCGTAGTCGCTTCCCAGGTTGATGCGGATTCTCGACGAGAGATAGAACAGGGCGAAGACGGCAAAGGGGAAGTAGGCGATCGAGACTGCCTCTTGAACCTGAAACTTGAAGGGAAGACTCGAGGAGTTCTGGACAGTGAAGGGGATGAACACAGATACAATCCACTGGAGGAGCACCCCTGCAAAGGCGATGACCAAGCTGGCGAGGATGAAACGCGGGAAGAAGCCGTGCCAGGTGGCCGCGTACCTTTCCTCGACCCTCATAGGCGAAATAGCTCAACTGTGGCATATACGTCTGCGGTATGCTTCGTCGGAGTGAGAGCCGACCGCACTTAAGCGACAATCGAGGTCTAATACCCGAACGTAGCTACTCTGAGCGCGTGGAGAACCGGAACGCCCTCATCACGATAATCGTCATCCAGTTCGTCTGCGCCATAAACTGGTACACGTTCTCCTCTGTCTTCTTCCTGATCGCCTCTGACCTTCACCAGAACGTCTCGGGACTCGGCTTGGTCACAACGACCTTCGTCCTCGGAGTGGCAGTCTTCCAGCTCCCTGCCGGGCTGGTCGCCGCGAAGTACGGTCCCAAGAAGGCCCTCACCGTAGGCATACTCCTGATCGCCGTGTCGTCCATCCTAATCGGCCTTGCGGACCAAATCCTCCTTCTGACGATTCTGAGGCTCGCCGAGGGCATCGGAGAGGCCTTCATCTTCGGACCTGGCGTAATCCTAGTCACGCGCTACTTCAAGAAGGGATCCGAGGGCCTGGGAATCGGCTTCTACAGCGGGACCTTCGACGTCGGCGCGGTCGTCGGCATCTCGGGCTGGGCGGTGCTCGGTGACGCGGTCGGGTGGAGAATGAGCATGATTGTGGGAGGCGTCCTCGCTCTGGGAGCGTGCGCCCTCCTAGTCCTGCTGGTCCCAAGGGACCCAAGTGACGCGACATTCTCGGTGAGGTTCTCGGAGCTGAAGACCGTCATCCTGAACAAGTGGCTGCTGATACTGAGCGCAGGCCTGATCACCGAACAGATCTGCTTCAGCACCAACCTCTACTTCATGGTCTACTACTTGGAAGACAGCCTGCGGGTTGCCGCCGGTATCGCTGGGGCGATAGGAGGGGTCACGGTGGTGGTATCCATCCTCGCCGCGCCTCTGGAAGGGAGGGCGTTCGACAGAAGTCCGAACCCGAAGATAGCGTTCATCGTCCTCTGCTTCGCTTCGGCAGGCGGCCTAGCTATAGCAGCTGTACCCTCAGCTTACGCGGCCCTCCTCTCTGGGTTGATCGTGGGAGCTACGACCTCTGGCGCATACATCTTCGGGGTGAGCATCGCAAGGACAATCGGCGGCGCCAGGCAGGAGTATGGGGCGCTGAAGCTCTCCTGGATCAACGGCATCGCATTTCTTGGAGGCGTCTGGGCGCCCTTGGTCTTCTCTGGGATTGCGGCGGGTCCCGGCTACTCACTCGCTTGGGCATTCATCGCCGTCCTGCTCGTGGTGATTACACTGCCGGTCTTCTTGCTTCGCAGCGGAACCAAGCCGCCGCGAGAGGACAAGACTATTAATCAAAAATGACCATCCAACGACGGAACATGACACGGATAGTCCGCAGCGAGAAGGGCGTCCAACGCACCATTCTCCTGATGATACTCGTGTCTGTAGTGATCGCAGCCATCTCTCTGGCGGGAATGCTGAACCTTTACTTCGCCGGTGCCCCTTCCTCCCAGATTGGCACGAGCGTCGTCGCGAGCATGCCGGGAGACCAGCTAGAATCGCCACCATCGACGAGCACAATCGGGACGTCATCCATCCTCTCGACCAACGGATTGCGACTGACTGTGTCGATAAGCTCCGCCGAGGTCAAGGTCACCCAGAGCCTCAACATCTCGGTGTCGCTCTTCAACACCCTGCCGACCATCAGCCCGGTTCCCCCCTCGAACCTTACGTCATTCCAGGGGTTCCCCATCGCGCTGTGGCCCACCTGCTTCGGCTACCCACCCGTAACGTTCGTCGTCCTGAGCGGCAACTACAGCCTCGATGCTTTGAAGGCTGACGCTAACGCCACCGGCTCGAGCCCATCCGTCGCATGCGCCGAATATGGCATGAAATATGGCATGATTGTCAACAACCTCGTCTTCCAGCCGAGCAGCGACCAGGCTGTCCTCACAGGGGTCTTCGTCACTGCCGTAGGGTCAGATTTGAACGCGACGAGGGGGCCTTACCAACTGGCCTCCAACTTCACCGTGGAAGGCTACTGGTCCTACCCCTTCAACAGCTCGGAGGACCAGGACCTTCTCACACCCGTCAATGGAGGCCCAGGCGCGGGATTCGTGTACCCTGAGACCGGTCCGGTTGCCACTCACCCCTTCGTGGCGGGCTCCTACACGCTTGTCGTGGAGGATGAATGGGGGCAGGTCGAATTGTTGCACTTCACGGTGGTCCCCGTCACACCGACACTCCCCGCACAAATCGGGCTCCCCACCACATCCTCCGTCATCGTAGCAACCCGAAACCAGGGTCATCTAGCACCATGAGACGAGAGCGAACTGACGGCGCGCAAGATAAGGGCGCCTAACTAAAGCCCGCTATCGCTTCGACCACCCCGGGAGCGCTAGCTGTGAAACAAGAACGTTGAAATCGTCGCGCGGTCGAAGAGACGCGAGAAGCGTATCACATGGAAGCTCAACCTACCAAGAGCAAGACGGAGAACTGGACTCAGGAGTACTCGACGTACTTCTGGTCTTCCAACGGTCCTTTCGAGATGAAGTTCGAGGCTGAGAAAATCCTGGGTCTGCTCATGATACGCGACGGGGCACAGACAGGGAAGCTCACATACTCAGGCTCTGACAATCCACCCTTCGTCGGCCGGGATGTTCAACTCCGCTTCGAGGCGGCTCTCCCGAAGGGGAACTGGTACTCATTGCACGTCTCCGCATGGGTCCCACGCATCTGGCAGACGGAAGCCGAGTTCCGTGCCTACGCAGACAAGTCCTTCGGATACTGGACCCGCAACCTACAGACAGCTCCGACCCTAGGCCTCCTGGGCGATGCCTCCCAAGAACTCTACGACCGATTGGTTCAGGAGGCATTGGAGAAGGAAACCAAGCTCGCGGGCGAGAAGGAAGATCCTGTGCCCGTCGCGGCTCTCAAACATGCGATTCTCGACGACCTTCGGAACGGCAAGTCATTCCGCACGGCGCATCATGAAGGCGGAACAACCATCTACTTCGACGGGAAGAACTTCATTCACTCGGAATACGGTGAACAGGAGTCGTTTACAGTGCTAGGAACAGAAGACGAGGCGCTGGACAGCATACGGGGGTTGTACGACTGGGACTCGCGCAAGAGCTCATTCCCTCATCCTCCCCCTGAACTGGAGGTGTGGCGGTTCATACAGCAACAGCTTACGACCTGAGAAGCGCAGAGATTCGAAGAACCGCGTCATTCTCCCCAGCGATTGCTGCACCAGAAGTCGCTCGAATCGTGGGAGGGCTTATCTAACCAGTGTTTCCAGTGTTGTTGACATGGAGGACGGGATTGACGCTATCTTCAACAAGACGAAGCAGGGGAGGCTCCTGTTCCAGAACAGAAGCGCCCTCTCGACCGAGTTCGTCCCAGAGCATCTTCCCTTCCGGGAAAGTCAGGAGACGAACGTGGCGCAGGTCCTCGCGCCTGCCCTTTTGGGATCGAAGCCTTCCAATCTTCTGCTCTATGGGAAGACCGGGACGGGCAAGACGGCCGTGGCCAAACGGGTCGTGGACAGACTTGAGAAGAAGGACGACAAGAAACAGATTCTGACGTCTTACGTGAATTGCAGGTCCGCCGGAACAGAGTATCTGACCCTCGCCACAATCGCAGAGAGCCTTCCCATGGACAAGATCCCGCCGACGGGGCTCTCTATGGGCGAAGTCGTCAAACGAATCTTCAAGGCCATCTCCGAGCACGCGATCCATCTGATTCTCGTCTTGGATGAAATCGACTACCTGGTCAACGCCAACGACGATACGCTGTACAAGTTCACAAGGTCAGGCGAGGAGACCGCCCCAGGCTTCCTGACAATCATCGGTATCTCCAACGATTTGAGATTCAAAGAGGGGCTAGACGCCAGGGTCCTGAGCAGCTTGGGGGAGGAAGAGCTCGTCTTCCCGCCCTATACCACGGAAGAGCTACGCTCGATTTTGGCTGAGAGGACCAAAATAGCATTCAGGCCGGGAGTGGTTCCGGAGACCACGATCAACCTCTGCGCGGCGCTCGCTGCGTCGGAACACGGCGACGCGCGAAGAGCGATTGACCTGCTGAGAGTAGCCGGAGAAGTCGCCGAACGTGAGGGTCGTCAGCGCGTCGACGAGGAGAGCATCCGCAAGGCATCAGAGAAGCTCGAACACGACACTGTGGAAGTCGCTCTCCGCTCGCTCCCACTGCAAGCGAAGGTAATCATCATCGCAGCTTCAAGGTTTCCCGCCGGCACGAGCACGGGCGAGGTCTACCTCGCCTACACCAACCTAGCAAGGAAGTCCAGCGTGGAGGTCCTGACACAGAGGCGAGTAAGCGGCATACTTGCCGAACTAGACATACTGGGCCTCGTGGAGGCCGCTGTCGTCAGCAAGGGCCGGAGGGGCAGGACTAAGAGAATCAAGTTACTGATCGACAATGAGACGCTCGCCAGGGTAATCGGTGAGGACGCGCAGTTACTGGATCTCGTCTCCTGACCCCCATGGATCCGCCATGGAGAGTCGTTCCCCAGCCTTCCCGTATGGATACCAAGGCTTTGCCTTCTGCCATTCGTACGTGAACAGACCGTCTACGCACTTCAGGAAGGAAGAATCGGCACTGACGAACGACTCGTAGGTCATTTCTCCCATGTTACTCCGCATCGTCAGCAGCCCAGCCTTCTCCGTGACGACGATATGTCCCAGGACTGCCGGGGTCGTCCTAATCTCTGGAAGTTCCTTCCAAGAACGAAGGACCGAAGGCGCCTTGGGGATGAAACTCTCCTGCATCAGCCACCTAATCTTCACCCCCTCAACACTACGCTGCCTCATCATCTCGATGAGAGCTTCTGTACCGAGTATCACGGTGTCGAGCCTCTTCTGAGCGCCTTGGATGAGCTCCGTCACTTTGTTGATGGTCTCAACCGTGGTGGGAATCAATTCGCAGCCCGATAGCTCTCCGAGACGGGAGCGAAACTCGCATGGGAGCAGAAACGCGTTGTGTCCGAGGAAGTACTCCCTGAATCTTGAGATGAAGTACATGGAAGACGAGGTGTCCAAGACGAGCTTCGCGTAGGACGTCAGCCTGTACTTCCCATCGGGCATCTTCTCGAGAAGGCCGGCCTCCGTCAGCCGCTGCAGCTGCCTGAGGGTCTCGGTGGCTGTCATCTCCAGCCGTTGGGCGACCTCGTGAAGCTTGAGGTCTTCCTGCAGCAACTCCTTGAGGATGCGCCGTCGGTCGGTACTCGAGAGCTGGAAGAACAGCTCGTTGCCTCTCTCCTCGGCCTGCACAGGTTTCTCCATGGCGACCCTACACAGCCGTGCACACGCGTAGACATCGTCGTCAAATAAGCATTACGACAATTCCTCAGCGAGTCTTCGGCCCAGAAGGAATGCCAACATCCGAGCAAACAGTTTCTGTGAAAAGTGTAGCGCCGGACGCTCCAAGATTGGGATCGTACCCCGTTCCTGAGTTCGCGAGTCACTAGGACGCCGTCACTTTGACGATCTCACTCTCTACACAGTATTGTTTACACATACACATCTTCGTCAACCAAGCGCTATCTGCCATGTAGGACCAGGCCTGTCGCTAGGTGAAGAGCAGAGATGGTAGGAAGGAAGGCAGCGGGAGGGCGATTCTTCTCCATTGAATTGAAGTCGAGGGCCGCCGTCAAGACCGCATTGGTTGGCAACGGGAGAGGCGACAGAGTCACGATAGAAGGCACAATAGGAACCCTTCAACGCGCCGGGTTCGAGGAGGACTCGGTCTTGGAACTCATCGGCACAGCCGGCACCCTCAGGATAGATCTGGCAAGAGAAGACTTGGCGAAACCTTCACAGAAACTCCAGGAGGTCAAGGAAGAATGAGGAATATCACGGCGGGCCTCACAATCCTTCTCATCGCAGCAGCACTTGGTGTCGGGTTTTACATTGACGTCACCGGCCAGACTGGATCCCATACCACCACTCAGACCTCCTCCCTGAGTATTTCGACGCTTCCGACGCCTGCAACGGTCAATGTCTTCGGGCTCGTGTCGACTGTAGGTCAGGGAACTCATTTGGTCTCGCTTTCTTTCACGAACGCCAACACAGGTACGAACCTTACAGCCCCCGTCTCGGACGGGAAGTTCTCCATAGACCTCCCGAACGGAGCGGTCTACGATGTCGTGGCGCGGTGGGCGGGGAACTACTCGTGGCAGACGGGCGAGATCGACAGAGGGGACCTGACGGTCAACATGTCTGCCGGTTCGATGGGCGCCATGTCGTACAATCTCCAGGTGGAGACCCCACCCACAATTCTCTCGGCTCACGGGACAATTTCACAGTCGCTCCCGTCGGCACACCCGATTAAGGTTGTATACACGGCATCCGACGGCGAATCATTCATGGCAGCAGTGCAGAACGCTACCTTCTCCACAAGGCTTCCAAACATGATGGACTATCAAGTCAAGGTCTTCTGGCAGTACGCAGACGGCACCACAGACTACTACTTCGCAACCAGCCAGACCATCGATGAGGGAATCGGCGTGACCGGAGTAGACCTTGTTGTTGGGTAGGTCGGCGCAGTCGGCTGCAGAAGGGCGGCCAAATCCATGAAGAACTCCGCCAAACCTGAGTATGGAAACTGGGTACCGAAGAGGCTCATCTATGGAGCAGTCATTTTAGGCGCGGTGTTCGTCGGAATAGGGATCTTCTACCCAATACTGGGGGTCGTCGCTGCCTTTTTCCTTGTTATTGCAGCATACTTCGCCTACGCTTGGTATCGGTTTGACCCAAGGGGCGGAGATGTGCAGAACAAGATCCGCGACTTGGTCCTCAGTCATCTAGACTGGGACGGGGAAGGACGCGCGCTGGACATAGGGTGCGGTAATGGTCCCCTGGCTATCAAGCTCGCTAACAACCATCCCGGATCTCAGGTAGTAGGAGTTGACTACTGGGGTGCGAGTTGGGAGTATTCCAAAGGAATGTGCGAGAAAAACGCCGAGATCGAAGGGGTCGATAGTCGAGTCTCCTTCCAGAGGGCGAGCGCGTCCTCGCTTCCCTTCGAAGACGGTTATTTTGATGCCGTAGTGAGCAACCTCACTTTCCATGAAGTGAAAGACGTCGCCGACAAGAAGCAGGTCTTGAGAGAGGCGTTGCGCGTCCTCCAGAAAGGGGGCGAGTTTGCATTCCAAGACCTGTTTCTTCTCCAGGGGACATTCGGGGACGTCAATGAACTGGTCGACACTATGCGAAGCTGGGGAATCAGCAAGGTGGAGTTCGTCCCGACGCGAGACTCACCATTCATACCGCGGTTGTTGAAGATTCAATTCATGGTAGGTGCCATAGGTCTCTTGCACGGCCAGAAATGACCGCAAGGAACGACCTTACCCGGTCTAGTTCCCTGTACCGAAGACCTGTTTGGTGAAGCTCCTCTTCGTCACCGCCAGGGTGGAAAGGTCCACTATGGGTACAATCGAACACGTCGGCTCCATCCCCATGTTCGCCTGGAACGGCGTCTGCGCCTGGAACGTCCCGGAGTTCACTATGAGAGTCCCGCGATAGTCCAGTACATCGATTGCATGGACGTGCCCCGAATGGAAGACGTCAGGAACGGGGTCTATGACGAGCATGTCCCTCAGTTCCGGGGCTAGCGCGGTCCTCTTCCCATACATCGGCGCCAGGTGTCTCGACTTGAGGAGAACCTGCATGGCCGCGGCGGGTCTGTCATAGCTGAGATTAGGCACCGTCGCGATTATGTCATCAAGGCTTCTCCCGTGGTACACAAGGAAGTTGACGCCGTCCAGCTTCACGGAAGCTGGGTTGCCCACGTTCTTGACGTTCTCAAGCGCGTATAACGGCTCTGCGATGTCGACAGCGATCGCCGGCTGAGGTAGTGCCTGCCGGACGGGGTCGTGGTTGCCCGGCGATACCAGGATTTTGATGTGTTTCGGGATTTGGGCGATGGTCTGCGCCGCAAGGGAATACTGCTTCTTCAGGTTTCTCTCGCTGAGTTGGTTCTCCTGTCCTGGATACACGCCAATCCCGTCGATTAGGTCGCCAGCGATCACCACATACTTGACCCTGCTAACAATGTCGAGGTCACCGAGCTTGCCGTTCAGCCACATGATGAGCCTCTGGAAGTCGTCCTCCAGGAACATCTTGCTCCCGATGTGCAGGTCAGAGAGGAGGACCGCATAACCTCGGCGCGTCGAAGTTACGGGCTTTCGGGTTGGAACGTCTGGCATGGTCAGCGACGTGGCGTAGATCTGGCTCCCTTTCCCTCCTGATAACTCGGCCACGACGAAGCTATCGAGGGGGATTCTCATCGCTATGCTCGCGAATTCCTCATTGCATTGTATGCGTGCGGTACCCGTCGGGTCGTCGATCGTCAGTTCCACGTTCCCATGCTTGCTGTTCCTCGAAGAAAGGAGGCCTGCTATCTTCATCTTGTCGACCTTCTGTCCCTTCATGGACTCGATGTTGGAGATGTTCCTCGAATCAGGCCTTCTTCTCGCAATCCCGAGCAGCCTCCAATATCTGTCCTGGAAGAGTTTCTTGAAGCCAATGTCTGCCTCAGCCGGAGCAATCTGGTCGGTGGGGTCGCTCATCACCTCGATCTCCCCCGCCTCCCCAGAGACTTTCAGGACAGGCTCCTGAACAGCGAGAACGTCCTCAGGAATCACCTGCTCGATGTCCATCTTCCGTATGACTTTGTCGTCGTTTCCGACCTTTCTCCGGATGGCGTTCTTGACGAGCAGTTCGACATCTGTACCTGGAGGGAGACCTGAGATTACCCCAAACGCCTCCCCATCTATCTGGTACCCTTCCGAGAGGGCCTTTGAGATAGCGTTAGCGAGCTCCAACGACATATCGGATTATCAGAGTTCCTTTGCTGGTCCAGCCAAGTTCTCCAATACCTTCTCTCCGGTGCCGAGTAGCTCCTCCAGCCTAATCTGGTCCAGCGACTCGCAATAGATCCTCGTCTTAGGCTCCGTACCTGAAGACCTAAACATAATCCAAGACCCATCCTTGAACAGTATCTTCAAGCCGTCCAGACGCCTCACCTCAGATATCCTGAACTTGGCGAATTCGGCTTCCACCCTCTCCGTTGCGCTGGAGAGGTCTACGGAGACGGGTATGTTGACTTGCGTGTACTTCCACTTCGGTTCCGAGCTGATTAACTTCATCAGCTCTGGCTCTCTGGAGACAGCGTCGGCAATCAGCAAGGCGCCGTACATCCCATCCTCCCACATTCCCCATCGAGGATTCACGATTTTGCTGGGTTCCGTCGCAAAGACAGCTCCCTCCTTCTCTATCTCCGCAAACGACTTGCCAATCCTGCTCCTCACAACGCGACAGCCCATCCTCACGGCCTCCTCTTCCACAGCGGAAGAGGTGTTCTCCGACAATATGACGACCCCACCCTTCTTTACCGACGCCCTGAGAGCAAGTATCGACACGATGGAGTCCGGAAGGACCCGTCCCGCTGAGTTGATTAGCACCAGCCGATCAGCATCCCCGTCATGAGCTAGCCCAAGGTCAGCTCCGACCGACGAAACAATCGAGGCCGTATCGGCAAGGTTCTGAGGTGTCGGCTCCGGCAGCCTGGCTGGGAATCGCCAGGAAATTTGGGCGTTAAGTGGAATGACCTTGTGTCCCAATACGTCCAATGCAAGCGGCGTGACTAGAGCTCCGGGCCCATTGGAGCAATCCACGACAATCTTGAGACCCTTGTCCACCTTCTCAAATCGGGCGACCAACTTATCAAAATAGGGACCCAGGACATCCCGGGAAGTCACCTCCCCAAACTCGGGCGAGTTCATGTTAGCTTCGACCACCATCACTCTCTCTATCCTCAGTTCCTGCTCTTTCGGGAGTTCCATGCCGACCTCATTGAAGAATTTCACTCCAGAATATTCGGGAGGATTATGCGATGCTGTGACGGAGAAGCCCAGATTACACCTCTCCTCCCTCGCGCCGAAGGCAGTCACAGGAGTCGGAACCAACCCGAACAGGACAGCTCGACCTCCAGCAGAAACGAGACCTGCGGCGACCACACGCGCCAGCAACGCCGAACTCTTGCGGCCGTCCCATCCGACGCCGTACGATCCCCTTCCGAATGCAAAAGCCGAGGTCAGGGCAAGCCTGTACACCTGTTCTGGAGTCTGGGTGACGTTGAAGACTCCCCTTACGCCGGCGGTACCAAAGACGCGCAACGTATCACGGGTCCCCGGCGTGCCTAGGAATCACGGTACGTGCCATGACACAACTACCTCTCCGATGCACATTCCCATATTAAAGTGAACACGCAGTTAAGGTCCAATAGTCGGAATGAGTTAGGAGTGAGTACAGATTAATTAACTCAACCAATGAAAGCCGACAAAGAATGAAGTTTGTTGAACCACAGGTCTTCCTGATAGGCGAGACCAAGATTGACCTTACCCAAGTCAAGGAGATGCTCGGCGCAATAGGGGGGTCCACAGCCCTAGAATGGTTCTCAAAGACACAGAAGGCATCAAAATCAGAAGGTGAACTCCTCACCGAGGTCGCCGGACGGCTCTGCTACAAGAGCTTCGGGGTCGGTTTGAACCCGAACGTCACCAAGATACGCCAAAGCTCTGAGGACTACATACAGAACACGCTCTCCAAGGGCGACGGTTCCATCTTCGAGCACGCCACGTGCACCTTTGCCTTCATCAACGTCAGCAGGGTCTTCACCCACGAACTTGTCAGGCACAGAGTGGGAGTGGCAATCAGCCAGGAATCCCTCAGGTACGTACGTCCATCCGAACTGAGCTTCTGGCTTCCGCCAGAGCTCGCCGGCAAGAAAGTCAAGGTCAAGGCCATAGTCGAGAACATCGAAGGGAGCTACAAGGACCTCGAAGGCGAGTTCGACTGGGAGAACATGAACTTCGACGTGAAGAAGCGCATAACGTCCGCCCTGAGGCGGATCGCGCCCGATGGGATGGCTACGTCAATCATCTGGACCGCTAACCACCGGACTATGAGACATGTCATCGCGATGCGCACAGCAGAAGCCGCCGAGGTCGAGATAAGGTACGTCTTCGACAAGGTCGCACGGACCATGAAGGAGAAGTTCCCGCTGATTTACGCGGACTTCGAATACACAGAACTCCCCGACAAGACCCGATCCTGGCGTCCGAAGTACGTAAAGGTGTAGCAACACCGACAGGAACCGGTTTCTTGCAAAGAATAAAGAGGGCATGAATGGCTGGTGGCTTTGCCGGGATGGCGGAGTCTGGTTAACGCGCGGGCAATCCGTCCCCAAGGCGGGGCGAATCCGCAACTCGAGATCGGATGACTAGTCAGCCCGTGCCTCTTCGGGGGCATGTGGGTTCAAATCCCAGGGAAGAAAGCCGTTCGGCGGCTCTTCCATGGGTGAAAGTCCCACTCCCGGCGCGTCTTATCTCTACCCCAGCATCCCTAGTAGTTCTGCGAGTGACATTCCCCACAACCATGCAGTTAGCGAGTCTTTCTATTGGGTGATGGTCAGTGAATGACTGAGTACCTGATTCAGGCCGTCTTGAACGATTCGCCACATCCACACGTGGAGACAGCATTGGGGTTCTTCACCACGAATCCTCCACCCATCAGCTTGTCAGATTGGAAGTCAATCAGCGAACCCGCTATGAAAGGCATACTGGACTTGTCGACAATTAGCTTCGCTCCGTGCTGGGTAATTACGTAGTCGTCGTCAGTGCTCTTGTCTTCCGGAACCATCCCATAGGAAAGCCCCGAACAGCCGCCGGCAGAGACGAAGACCCGGAGGCCGCCTTCAGCCTTGCCCTGCTTCAGGAGATAGATTTTGAGCTCTTCCGCTGCCTGTGGCGTTATCTCGACGACCGGCTTGATTTCCTTGACTTCCAGGGACATTTTCATGCTCACATGACATTAGGTGCTATAAAAACGACACCCTAGTTCAGCTTCTTCAGGGTCTCGATGACCTCGTCATACGGAGGCTCCTCGCTGGGCACATCAGTGACCCACCTGTACCGCAGTATCCCCTTCTTGTCGAGGACGAATACAGAGCGCTTCGCGACTCCCCTGTAACCGAAGTGTATCCAGGGGTCCTGCAGCACGTCGAAGGCTCTGCTGACCTTCTTGTTGAAGTCGCTCAGAAGGGGGTACTCGAGATTGTACGTCTGCGCGAAGACCTTGAGGGTATATACACTGTCGACGCTGATGGCGACCACTGTAGCTTGTAGCGCGTTGAACCTCGACATACTGTCCCTGAAGGTGCACATCTCCCTGTCGCAGGTTCCGGAGAACGCAAAAGGAAAGAAAGCTATCACCACGTTCCCCTTCTGGATGAACTCGGAAAGCTTCCTTTCCTGCTTCAAGTGGTCAGCCAGGGCGAAGTCAGGGACCCGCTGACCCACTCTGAGGACCATGATGCACGTGCCCCGTCCCCGGAAACTTAAGTCCTTTGTGATGATTCGAGCTTGTTCAGCAGGTCCACCGACTTGGCCATCAGGGAGACAATCTGCTCCTGCTTTTGAGGGTCTTTCTCGCTCTCGAGAAGAGCCATGTTCTCCTTCAGCTTGGTCAGCAGCAGGTCCCTCATGGTCGCAGCAACATCTCCGAAGGTTATCTCCTTGGCCGAGAGCGCCGCATCAAGGTCGTCGTGGGTCGTGCAGTAGACCTTGCCTTTGTACCTCATCTGGACCCCGTTGTCGAGAGGGCATGGTTCCTTCAGCATAACGGCACCACGCCTCATCAACTCGACCGTCAGCTGCATCTTCTCACGCGACTTGCTCATTCACAGGCCGTTTGCCATACCCGACCTATTAATCATTCGGGCGTGACTCACCAAACGCGACAAATCCTGTCAAGGGAAAGCCACATATCCTCCCCAACGGAGGCGACGAAACAGGCCCCAAGGCGTCACAATTTGAGCACCAAGATCAGGAAACAACAAGAGAACGATGCAAAGCTAACGAAGGCGAGCGGAAGCCTTCAACAAATAGCCGACTCGAACATCACTCCGAGAAACATCCGGAAGATCGTCAAGGATTCCATGACCGTCCTTCAGGACTCCAAGCTTAGCGTGGCCGTAAGAGCCGCGAATGCAATCAGCATGCTGGATGAGGTGGCACAGGACCCGAACATGCCCTCCTTTGCAAGGGTGACGCTCTGGTCCGCCGTCTCGGAACTCGAATCGATACGCGAGTAAAGACTTAACACAACAGCTTGCGGTGTACTGACGCCCGAACTTGCCAGTATGTCCCAGCTGTGGAACCGCCACCGATACTCCGTCCAAGGTCTTCACAGTCATAGTCGAGCCGAACGAGGGCGAACGAGGACTGACCCAGCGGAAGGTCGGGATGTATCAGTGCTCCAAGTGCAACACCAAGTTTCCAATCATAGTCAGCCGCCAGAAGTACCTCGTCGTGGCGGAGGATCAACTCAGGAAGATCCAAAGCGACCTGAAGGACCTGAAGACGACCAACCAGGAGCTTCAGCAGAAGATCAACGGACTCGTGAAGGACCAGGAGGAGCTTCAGGAGACGATGATGCAGAAGGACAGGGAATCCCAGCTGAAGCAACTCGAGGTCAAGGTGCACGCGCTCGAGGGGCAGGTCTCCTATCTCAGAAAAGAGAAGGGAGAGCTCGAAGAGAAGGTATCGAAGTTCCGCTAAACCTGATAGCCTTCACTCGAAGCTGCGGACTCGACGGAGTAAGACGCAATCTTCTCCTCTAGGACAGTCTTCTCTGTGCGGAGCGCCTCAACGTCGCTTGCGAGTGAAGAAGCGTGCCTCTCCAGCTCCAACGTTGTTAACCTCTCCTTCAGGGTTGAGATGTCTGCGATGAGCGATGCCTGCTCCGCTTCGAGTGCTTCGATGTGGCCTTCGAGCTCTGTCTTGTGGTCCACGTATTGTGTGACTACTTCCATTTACGACCGAACTTCACTTCGCCGGGGATTGATTTCACCAGTCAGACGAAAAACAATTGATACAATCGTTAAACCATTTCAATCGTTTGCAACTCTTATCAAGGACCCTGTCATATAGGGTCATGCAGGGTCCATGGGTCTGGTCTGACCCCTCGAAGAGACGATCGGTGCTTGACGAAATAAGAAAGACCCATCTTGACAGAATCCTGAGCGTCCTGGCCAAGAACGAGGGAAAGGGTCTGTCCAATGCGGAGATTGACTCGGCTCTGCGAGCATTTTCCCTATGGACGATCCGCTGGCAACTGACAGAGCTGATCGCGCTCGGTCTGATGGAGTACAACGTGGAGCCCTTCGGGGAGCCGGGTAGATACATGATTACCCCCCTCGGTAGTCACGGCTCTTCTGGAACTCGACTGGACTGAACTAATCAAGAATCTTGAGGAGTGATAGTAAGACTGGTGCGGGGGGTGGGATTCGAACCCACGAACCCCTAAGGGACGAGGTCCTGAGCCTCGCGCCGTTGACCAGGCTGGGCGACCCCCGCAGGATGCCTCCTCGCCCCGAAAACTGGTTTTAAAGTAATCTGATTCAGCGTTTCTGGGCCGAACCAGTCGGTTGCTATACCCCCCAGCTTACGACCTTGACGGGTGTTATGCTGATGATTGGGGATTCCCCCTCGCCCCAAGGGTTCTTTCGGTAGAAATCGAACCTCTTGAACAGGATCTTGAGGAGACGGAGATACTCAGGACCTTTCTCAAGGATGGTGCACGTGCCCTGAATGAAGACGGCCCCGTTCGGATCATATTCATCCACCACAAGAGAGACCTTCGGATTCTCCCTCAGGTTCTTCAGTTTCTTCGTGTGGTAATCAATGGCGATGATGACCTTCTGTCCGTCCATGGCATACATCACGGGTATCACGTGCGGCATGAGGTCCTTCGACGCCGTCGCCAACCTGGCAAGCTCTCGCTTGTTGAGAAAAGCGATCTCCTTCTTGTTCATCCCAAGACGGGTCGAGCACCAGAGAGGTAAAAGGGTTCGGGATGCTGACCTGCAGAGACTAAGGAGCCTCGGCCGGGATTTGATCCCGGGACCCCTGCCTTTCTGGATTTCTTTACCAAGGCAGTGCTCTACCAGGCTGAGCTACCGAGGCGTAGGTAGACATGGCACCAATAAGTGAGATTTTTTAGTGTTTGGTAAGGGTCACGGGACAATAATGCAAAATTTGCATCACACCAAGGCTGATGGTCGCCTCGCCGACCTCGGCGGGGATTGCACGGGTGAGCACAGCCCTAAGGAAGCAACAACGGGCAGTGCAACTTAAATCACCTCACATTTTGTTTCCATGCGTGCCGGGGTAGCATAGCTTGGCTCATTGCGCCGGGCAGCCTCAGGTGGGCGAAACTCATAATCCCAAGCTCGGATGCGAAATCCGGAGGTCGCGGGCTCGAAATGCGGAAACGCGAGAATCCC
>CAVRAG010000009.1:0-12349 GCA_963718895.1 uncultured Nitrososphaerota archaeon | reverse complement strand
TTCTGCGCCGCCGCCAGGACCTTCGGGGTGGACTTCGCTGGGTGAGACCGCCGCGTGGAGGACGATGACGACCGCCGGGCTATCTTCCAAGCGGCTTCATCCATCCGGCCGCGATACTGAGCGCCACGTCGGTCAGCTCGTCGGGAGTGATGTGCTCGTTCACGATCGCTTCGTCGGCCAGAGATATCGCGTTCCCTATCCCGATGGACAGCTCCCTCTCGTCCCTGGCTCTGAAGCTCTCGAGGTCCGGAGGGGCGTCGGTCCGCCCTCTGGCGGTGAGAAGCTCGAACCTCCTCTTCGGGGAGGCGAGGACGGCCAGCAGTTTCACCTCTCCTGCGTTCCTGAAGACTCTATCTCCGCGACCGACCTTATCCCGTCTACCACGACCGCCGCCTCGCCTTCCTTCGACTGGATGCTGCGGAGGCAGAGCTCGGCGACCGCTCCGGCGCCGTAGGTGCCCCTCAGCTCCTTCATCACCATCCCCATGTTCTTGTCGTCGAGCGGGAGACCCCTCCGGCCGGTCTCTTCCCGAATCATGTCCCCCATCGCGATCCTCCTCAGCCCGATCCCGCCCAGCGCCTGCGCCACCGTGGACTTGCCAGCCCCTGGCATCCCTGTGATGGCTATGATCAACATCTTGGTATGCCTCAGCGCCGTCGGAGGGGTGGTAATAAGCGTCTTTCAATGGATTCTGCTTAATAACGCGCCGGGAGAGCAAGCAGCAGCGGTGAAGACGAACGCGCGCATTTCTCGCATTTGAGGTCTCGCAGGAAGTCGTCGAGAAGCTGCTGATCGTCGAGGAGGAGCTCAAGAGGACACGCGCAGATCTGAACGTCGTCGGAAGGGACAACCTCCACTTCACGGTGAAGTTCCTGGGAGAGGTCTCGGAGGACACAGTTAAGGAGGTAGACAGAAGGCTCAGCGGACTGAGGTTGTCCAGCTTCGACGTTCTCGTGAGAGGAATCGGTGCATTCCCTGACCCGAGGCGGCCGAGGGTCGTCTGGGCCGGTGTCGCCCGCGAAAACGAACAGGCAATCAACAGTGTCGCCTCGGCCTTCATCGCCGCCCTCGAAGGGGTCGGGAAACCGGAGGACCACGACTTTCACCCTCACATTACGCTGGCCAGAGTGAGGAGCCCTCTCAACAGCGGGGCTCTGACCTCGCTCCTCCAGTCGAACTCCCGTCGTGACCTCGGGGGGACGAGGATAACCAGCCTGAAGCTAAAATCGAGCGTGCTCTCGTCTGCCGGTCCCACATACACCGATGTGAAGGAGTACGCTCTAGGGTGACAAAGCTCCAGAGCGTCCTCTTGAAAGCGGGGAGGAGGGTCATCCCGAGCCCTCAGGAAGAGGTCAGGCTCAATCGCGTGGCCAAGAAGGTCCTCAAGAAGGTGGAGGCCGCTTCGCTTCCCTTCGGGGAGATGAAGGATGTGATCCTGGGTGGTTCGTTCGCGAAGGGGACGTGGCTGTCTCCTCGCGTGGGCGGTGAAGCCGACATCGACGTCTTCCTGAGATTCGCCGAAGATTCGGACGGCGAGAGATTCGAGGCGGTCGGACTCAAGGTAGGCAGGGAAGCGGCCCGCGGGTACCGACACGGGAAGAAGTACGCCCAGCACCCGTACACGGAGGCGACCGTCGACGGAGTCAAGGTGAACATCGTGCCCTGCTACGACGTCAGGCCGGGAGAGTGGAGGAGCGCCGCGGACAGGTCTCCGTACCACGTCGAGTTCGTGAAGAGAAACCTGGACGAGGAGAGGAGGACGCAGGTCAGGCTCCTGAAGCTCTTCATGAAGACGGTCGGGGTCTACGGAGCCGAGATTGAGAACGAGGGCTTCAGCGGGTACGCGGCCGAGGTGCTCGTCCACAATCACGGCGGCTTCGAGGGGGTCCTCCGCTTCTTCGCTGACCTGAAACCAGCCGGAGAGACGCTCCTGAGCCTGAAGGACCCAATCGACATGGATCGAGAGCTCGCCAGGGCGATCTCCAGGGAGACGGTGGCGAAGATGACCCTCGCCTCAAGAGCCTTCCTCGAGGGGCCGGACCTCGCATACTTCACGGGCATCAGGAGAAGCGTCAGGAGGGCCCTCGTCGGGAGGCTCTATGTGGTCCGCTTCGACCACAGGCCCCTCAGCGAGGACACGCTCTGGGGAGAGCTCAAGAGGAGCACGAAGCAGCTGGTGAGGTACGCCGAGGAACGTGGCTTCAGGATCATCAGGGCCTCAGCCGCCTCAAACAACTCTGACAGGAGCGCCATAATACTGCTCCCGGGGACTGAACGCCTCTCAGATCTGGAGGAGCGTGTCGGGCCGGGCGTCGAGATGCCGGCGGAGGTCAAGAGGTTCATCTCGAAGAACAGGGCTAGGTCGGAGCTCGTCTGGGTCGGAGAGGACGGGAAGGTGCACCTGCTCCAGGAACGGAAGCAGACCGAGCTGGAGAGCCTGCTCGCCGGGCTCCGCTCGTCGGAGATTGACAGGGTGGGGGCCTCGCACGAGGTGGCCGCCGCCATCCGGAAGAGCGGTAGAGTCGTGACCGGTAGGGCTATCCTCCGCGAGATGGCGGAGGAGGGATGGCTGGACGAGGGAGTAAAGGAATTTGTCGCAGACAGCATCGGAACGGATTAGGCTGGACGAGTTCGCGAGGACTCCTTACCTCAACGTCCTCACCTATCCCAGCCTGGACCTGAAGGCGGCGCGGTCCAGGATAGATCAGCTCGGAGTGCTGGGAGTCGAGGAGGTCGTCTTCGAGGGAAGGACGAAGATAGGCAGGCTCGGTCTCGTCGGCATCGGCACCGTGAGCGTGGTCGTCAGAGGGATAATCGATGGGAGGGTCCATGCCCTGAAGATAAGGCGCACCGACGCCAACAGGGAGAGCATGCTCGAGGAGTTCAGGCTCACCGAGATCGCGAACAGGGTCGGAGTCGGCGCGCAGGCCTTCGCAGCGACGAGGGACTTCATGGTCATGCAGCTGGTCGAAGGCGAGGACCTTGAGGAACACCTAAGATCGATAAGCGGGGTGGGGAAGAGAGGTCGGGCCCGCGAGATACTGCACCTGCTGCTGAACCAGTGCAGGAAGCTTGACCTCATCGACCTGGACCACGGCCAGCTCAGCGACCTGAGAAAGCACGTGATCATGGCGGGCGACATCCCCTACATCATCGACTTCGAGTCCGCGAGCCAGAGGAGAGCGCCGAAGAACGTCACGACGGCGTCTCAGTACCTGCTCATCGGCGGGAGGTGCGCCCCGTTCGTCAAGCGGCTCGTGGGAATCAGGAGGCAGGAAGCGGTCCTCGAGGCGCTGAAGGAGTACAAGAGGGACAGGTCAGACGGAAACTACGCAGGCCTGCTGAAGACCGTCGGGATAGTCATCTGAGCTCGGCGCGCCTCGCCCGGTAGCTCCTTCCATACTTGGCGGCCTTCTTGACGGCCTCGACCATGCTCACCGGGTTGGCCAGACCCTTCCCCGCGATGTCGAACGCCGTCCCATGGTCGGCCGAGGTCCTCAGGAACGGCAGGCCGAGGTTAAGGCTCACCGTCCGGTGAAAGTCGAGCATCTTGGCCGCTATGTGGCCCTGGTCGTGATAGAGCGCGACGACGATGTCGAACGCCCCCTCGGAGGCTCTGTGGAAGACGGAGTCTGCTGGGTAGGGTCCGGAGACGTCCAGCTCCTTCTGTGCGTCCCTGATGGCCGGCGCTATCGTCTCGATCTCCTCCCTCCCGAAGAGCCCTCCGTCGCCCCCGTGCGGGTTCAGCGCAGCCACGGCGATCCTCCTTCGTTTCACGCCGAGCATGGCGAGGGACTCGTTCGCTTCGAAGATCGAGGAGCGCACGCGCTTCCTCGTGATCTGTACGAGAGCCTTCGAGAGGGAGACGTGCTTGGTCATGAAGAAGATGCGCAGCGCGCCCGTCTCGAAGACCGTGAAGTTCTCCCTCGAGCCAGTGAGGCCGGAGAGCATAGCCGTGTGGTCTACGTACTTCGATCCTGCCATCATTATCGCCTCCTTGTTTATGGGGGCGGTCGATATCGACTCGACCTCGCCTTTGATCGCCATCTCTACCGCCTTCTCGATGCTCCGGACGGCGATCTGCCCCGCCGCCTTCTGGACGCGGCCGTAGGTCACCCCCTCCCCTGGGATGTCGACGAACGAGTAGCCGCGGATCTTCTTCTCGTCGAGGCGGAGGTCGGACAGGACGCGCAGGAAGTTCTCGTGATTGCCTATCAGGACCAGCTGCTCTCTCTTGAGGCTCGGTAGGGACTTTGCGACTATCTCGGGGCCAATGCCCGCCGGGTCGCCGAGCGTTACCCCGATCATTCTCTTCTCAACCAGTCCAAGATCGTCTTGTACGCGTCTTCGTCGCCGATAAACCCTCCTTTCAGAACCGCCGTCTTCCCGTCGAACAGGCCCCCCTTCACCCTGCTCGATGAGACGAGCGGTTGCACCTCTCCCTCGCTCACCAGATAGCTGAATCCGGATCGCTCGAGGACGAAGTTGGCCGTGGCGCCGCCGCTGAGGACCAGCGCGTCGTAGTGTGTCAGATGATTCAGGAAAGCCCGCGTCACGAGAGGTCCTTCCTTCCCAATGGAGAACGAGAAGACGTCCACCCCATCGGCACTCTTGACGCAGGGCTTCTGCACCGGGAACCCGAGGCTGCGCATGTGGCGGACCTGCTCAAGGCTCCTGGGATCCCTGGTGCCCACCACGAAGGCCACTTTCGAGACCTCCCTGCCAGCCCTGCGAAGGGCAGGCGCGCCAAGCCCGAGCCTGCCCCGGGCCACCCTCGCCACGAGCGGACCCGGATCGACGGGAATCAGACCATCCGCGATGCAACGTTGGGCCAGGGCGTCGAGGTCTTCATAGGTCTCGGAATCGGCGATGGTGATGCTCCGGTCCTTCCACTTGCCTCGCAGCGGAGAGAGCAGAGAGCCGATGTCTCCCTGCTGAGGGCCGATGAACGTCTTGCCTGACACCGTGCGCCTCTCATACTCGGGAATGGTGTCTGTGACCAGTACGTTCCCCCTCTCGAGCATCGTCCCCACGAGCATCTGCAAGCGACCCCGCAGCGCGCTGTCCATCCTGACCGCCACCGGGTTCTCGCCGACGGCGTCGATAGCCCGCGAAAGCCTCCGGGCTGCCTCCGCGCCGGTCTTCTCCCGAATCTCCAGGTTCAGGACGATGCAGGCGAACTCCCCGGCGAGCTTCCGGTCAAACCTGTCCAGATTCACAGCGACGGCGGCTGAGCGGTCCACCATCGACGCGACCCCGGCTGCTCCCGTGAGGTCGTCGGACAGAATGAAATAGACCACGGGCCGGAATTCGGTCGCGCTCGATTTAAGGAGTGTGAGCGACGCTGTCTCTGGTCAGAAGCCTTCGCGCTTGTAGAAACTCCTAGTCCCAGGGTATGGCCCGTCAGTCACCACCGCGAAATCCACGGGCGATTCTAATCCGGGCGAACCTTCGATAGCCCTTCTGATGCTTGAATCGAGAGAAGCCAGACCTCCTTTGGAACTCTCTCGAAACTTCACCTGAACTAGTAGGTGGGGGCCGTCAGGTCTTGAGGCGAGGTCAATCTGGCCAAAGAAGGCCTCTTCGACATCTCCGTTGGACTTGAAAGCTGTCGAGAGATTCTCGAGGAGCCTGTCAGGAACAACTTTGGGTTGGCTGACGAGCACCCTCTCGCCTTTTCCGATGCCAACGTAGTCATCAGGCAAGGTGATCGGAGTGGATGCGCTCAGGGTTACTAAGACCTGTGCCTGTAAACGACGGATTCGTTCCTTGGTGCACTGGGCGTTCCGATACCATCTCTGTCGACGATGCCTCTACTCAATCCTCCACCGCACCCCAGGCCCAAGCCGGCGGCGATCTATGGTGTCAATCTCATCAGAAAAGAACAAGAACCCGTGTCGTAAAGGCCCCGCATACTAGGGCCGTAGTCTAGGTATGGTCAAGATTCCTGCTTGGGGGCCCGGTAGCGGGCCAAAGTGCAGGCGACCGTGAGTTCAAATCTCACCGGCCCCACCATCAACTTAGTTCACAACCGTTACGTTTATACGCGATTCTAGCGTGATCTAAGCGCGATGAAGGACCTAGGACGCTCGAAATACAAGGGGATGCTTGAGGACAAGGACTTCCGAAGATGGTACGACAATGTGACCAGAGGGTCGCTCGTAACCGCCCAAGAATGGTTCCGCAGGATAGGATTCGTCTGTGCCCGGTTCGAGACGACGCCTCAGAAGATCGCTAAGATGAGCCAGAAGCAAGCAACTGATTTCCTGTTAGACGTAATCGGGACGCTCGAGAAGGAGGGCAGAAGCGGGAACTACATCTCCAACATCGTCAAGCCGTTGAAGAGCTGGATGGCCTGGAATGACACCCAGATCACCAGGGCAATCAAGATACCGCGGTCACAGCCTACAAAGGTTGAGAATGAGCGGCCGCCGACACAAGACGAGCTAAAGAAGATACTCAACGCTGCGGAGTTGAGGGCGAAGGTCGCCTGCGCTCTGGTTGCCTTCGGCGGTTGCAGGATCGAGGTCCTCGGCAACTACACGGGTGACGACGGCCTGAAGATGAAAGACCTACCCGAGATCAAGATTGAGAACGGGAAGGTGACGATAACGAAGACGCCGACGATGATGATCGCGAGGAAGACGCTGAGCAAGGCCGGACATCAGTATTTCACGTTCCTGGCACAGGAAGGCTGTCAGTACCTGCAGCAGTATCTTGAATGGAGACTGAGGAAGGGCGAGGAGCTTCTTCCCGAATCCCCTCTGATAACGTTCCACGAGAGGAAGGGCAAGTACGTCAGGCCCGAGGACGTGGGCCGCAAGCACATCACCTCCATTAACATTGGAGACATCATCCGGAAGCCGATCAGACGGGCCGGGTTCGACTGGCGACCCTACGTGCTGCGGAGGTATTTCGATGTTAGGATGATGATGGCTGAAGGAGACGGCCTGATCATAAGGGACTGGAGGGAGTTCTGGATGGGACACAAAGGCGATATCGAGGCGACATATACCGTGAACAAGGGCATAACTCAGGATGCAATCGAGAAGATGAGGGAAGCATACAAGAAATGCGAACCCCTCATGTCCACGGAGAAGCAGGAGGGAGTATCCCAACAGAACCTGAAGAACGTTCTCAGGGAGCAGCTACTTCTAGGCAGCAGGTGCAAAGGAAGAAGAGCTTGAGAAACTGGACCTCAACAAGATGAGCAATGAAGACTTCCAAAATCTGTTGCGCCTTAGATTGCTCGGAGTCATGACGAACAACGGGAACAGGCAAAAAATCATCCCGGCCAGCGAGCTGAAGTCGCACGTCAGCCAGGGATGGGAGTACGTCGCTCAGCTGCCGGATTCTGAGGTCGTAGTCAGGCTGCCGACATGAATGAGCTCGTTGAGATGGCGACGGCAAGGCCATAGTCAACGCCAAGATAGGGCAGGGAATCCTGGTGAGGTAGGAGGGGCGCATGACTTTCTACAACTTCCTCAGCGACGAAGAGAGGAGACTCTTTACCGCGAAACCGAAGGAAGTTACTGCTTGACTCCATCGCTGCCGCCAACTATTGTTTTCGAATCTCTCGATATCCGTCGCGTTAGCGCTGCCGGAAAGAGATACGAAATGCCTGAATCCCTCGGATCCGTGACTTCGACGCTTCTCGAGCGGACCTTGCACGATTATCAATACCGAGCCCAGGACGTTGAGGCCCAAGGTGCCATCGCCGAAGCGTAACTTCTCATCTTGTATCGCCATACAAGCGTTATTACATCCACAACAGTTGGGCACCCTCTCAGGCCTGCCTGTGAGAAATTGGTGAACACCGATGGTGCCAGCAGCGGGAAATCCGACCCGGACAAGAACTGGCTGAGCAGAAACGTACTCGGAATTGGTCTCACTAGTCTTTTCTCTGACATGAGCCACGAGATGGCGACCGCAATCCTGCCCTTTTTTGTGATATTCGCGCTCGGTGGGAACGCGGCGGCCGTGGGACTGATCGAAGGGTCGGCTGACGGACTCGCAAGTCTATTCAAGTCGTATTCCGGCTATCATTCTGACAAGTCAGGAAAGCGATTGCCAATCATGTATCTTGGCTATCTCGCGACCGGAATCCTGATTCCCGCGATAGGCTTTGCCACAAATCTCGCAGAGGTGTTCCTGCTGAGGGTGGGAGCGTGGATCGGGCGAGGTGCCAGGGGGCCTCCGAGAGATGCGCTTATGGCCGAATCCGTCAGCCCATCCTCAATCGGGAAGGCGTTCGGGTTTGAAAGAGCGCTCGATTCTCTTGGAGCTGTGGTCGGGCCGGCCATCGTCCTTCTATTGATACCATACCTTCCGTTTTCGAAGATCTTCTTCGTCTCGGCTATCCCCGGTGCGGTCTGCGTCGCGGTCGTCCTGCTATTCGTCAGGGAGGTGCGGAAGAAGGGGCCGGACTTGGGGGGACGGACACCGTCCTTCTCACTGACGGTTAGGACCCTGCCCAAGAACTTCAGGCTGCTTCTCATAAGCGTGGGTCTGTTCGGCATCGCAAATTTCTCCAACGTATTCTTCACCCTGAGGGCCGAACAAGTGCTCCAGCCCTCTCTGGGACAGACGCGAGCATCTGAACTCGCGGTTCTATTGTACGTCGTGCTGAACATAATCTACGCCGTCGGATGCTATCCCGCTGGATATCTCGCTGACAAGGTGTCGAAGAGAAACCTGCTGGCGCTTGGCTACTTCGTGTTCGCATTAGCTTGCGTTGCTTCAATATTCGAATCGGCGGATTATCTGGTACTTGGAACGATTTTTGTGCTGGCGGGCTTGCAATCTGCCATAGTCGACACCGTCGAAAAGACGTACGCGTCTGAGATTCTTGGCGAGTCGCCCAAGGGCACGGGGTTCGGCGTGCTCCAGACCGTAAATGGCGTCGGCGATTTCACCTCGAGTGCGCTGATCGGGATACTCATAGTATCAATCTCTCCCGCGTTCGGCTTTTCGGTTGTCGCAATCGTGGCGGCGTTCTCTTCGCTCTTTCTTCTCCTAAGCATGAAGAACGGCAATTGAACCAAATCCGCTGTCAGAACCTATACGAGGGCGAGCTCCGTAGGGCCCGCTACCTCAGTTTCCTTCATTTTTGAGTTCGTTCGGCCATCTTCCCCAAGATGTAGAACCCGACCACGAGGAACCCGAAGAACGTCATCAGGAAGTACTCCTCGTTCGACGGTGCAGTAACGAGATCAGGTGGCGCTCTCGGCGGCTGTCGTGTGCTCTGCAGCACCAATGAGGTCGATGAAGACTACGGGAGCCGCTCCCAAGGTCCATGCGTCGTGACCCTCGGGCACGTCAAAGGCGTCCCCCGGTCCCACCTCCAGCTTCGTGCCGTCGCTCATGGAGAAACCCATACCACCTGAGATGACATACCCGATGTGTCGGACTTCGCACGTATCTGTCTTCATTATCGGCTTCATCGAGGTGGTCCACCTCCAGCCGGGCTCAAGGGTGCGGAGTCCAAACGGGAAACCGCCCATGATGAAGAGCTGGAGTTTCGCCTTGGGCGTCACCTTCGTTTGGTCGGGATTACTAACGTTCGTCTTGACCGCCGGCATCCCCTTCATTCCCTTGCCCCTCCTCCTGACCACTCGCCCTATGCGTACGACTAGTTTCGTGTAGTCCTTCTCCTGTGTTACCCCAACGACACTGTTACCGCTCTTCTGCGCCCAAGCCCTCACGTCTTTCTCTATATCGGACTCGGTCGCCCGAAGCTCTATCACGTCTCCAACCTTAGCCGTCCGCCACGCCTTCGTCAAGTCCATGAGAGGCGTTGGAGGGCACCAATTCCCCGCGACTCAACGACGGTGCGCGTTTCGCTCTCAGATTCTTTCTTCATTTTCGATTCACAGTCCATTTGTGAGACAGAAGAGAGGTCGGATTGACTGTGACGTGCTGCTAGTTAGTTTCTGCAATGCTGGCCTCAAGCTCCTTGAGCCTTAGTTCCAGGATTCTCTTCTCCTCTTCCAGATATTCGCGTCTGTCCCTCGGAGCCGGCTCCTCCCAGCATCTTTGCCCAGGGCCGTGGCTTCTCGCATAGTGATGCCCTCCGTGGCAACCCCATTCTTCGTCGTGTCCACACATTTTTTCTCACTTCCCCCAGAGAGGGTGGAACTGGGTATTAATTAACATATCAATAGATGCCTTTATTATCATATCTCTTGATATATGTGAGGTCGCAACATGGACAAATCCGAGAGTCACCACAGCGGACACCACGGTTTAGGGCATGTGGGTGGCGGGATGGGCATGGGCTTCGGCGCGAGGCGCGGCGAATTCCGGTTCCTCATCCTGATGGCCCTGAGCCAGAAGCCGATGCACGGATACGCCCTCATCCAGGACATCGGCAGGACCTACCAGCGTCCCGTCAGCCCAGGTATCGTTTATCCTGCGCTGCACGAGCATGAGGACATGGGATTCGTAGTCGTTGAGGAGAAGGATGGCAAGAAGGTCTACTCGATAACCAAGGAAGGAGAGGACTACCTCAAGGAGAACGAAGAAGTCGTCGACCGGCTGAAGGCAGGACAGGAGTACGCCGGAAAGGTGGGGCAGTTCAACTTCATCAGGGACATCCGAGACATTCAAGCGATGATCATGATGAACGCCGACTACGTCGACAAGGAGAAGATGGAGAAGATAGAGACGATACTCACTGAGGCGAAGAGGAAGGTGGCCGCGATTGTCTACCAGTGAGAGGGGAGCGGGCGGCGTCAAGATCGGAGTGGCAACCGACGACGGGGAAACGGTCTCGCCCCACTTCGGGATGGCGCAGTTCTATCTAGTCTTCGAGATAGGAGACGGCGCGATCAAAGGGAGGGAGATGAGGCCGAAGAAATGGCATCAGCATCACGGAGAGGGGCAGGCAGACGGCGGGACGATCCGCGAAGGTGGCAGCGAGCATCACGCCCACGGGGAGATGCTCTCCAACGTCGGGGATTGCGAGGCGCTCGTTGCAAGAGGAATGGGGCGACCAATGTACGACAGCATCCTTCAGATGGGAATCAAGCCGTACGTGACAAAGATTGCAAGAGCTGAAGAAGTCGTGGACGCCTACATCAACGGGACGACTAGACAACCAGGCGATGACCTCACCTCGAAGGAAGCGTCTTCAGGCCCATCGGGGTCGTGCACACGAGCGCGACGAACGACGAGATAAGGAGCCACGCCACCGGGCTCGAGTCCGGTCGAGGTATTCCCCGAGTTCGAGCCGGCACTCGAAGGGCTGGACGGGTTCTCCCACATCTTCGTACTAGGGTACTTCAACCAGCTCAGGCCGGAGCAAATCGGACCCTTCAAGGTGAAGCCGAAGGCATTCGTGTGGATGGGCCTGAAGCTAGAAGAGCTCCCGACCGTGGGCGTATTCTCCCTCGACTCGCCCACCCGTCCGAACCCGATCGGCCTATCGCTCGTCCCCCTCCTCAGGAGGGAGGGAAACCGGCTCCTCGTCTCGGGGTTGGACTACTCGACGGCACACCTGTCCTGGACATCAAACCGTACCAGTCAAACTACCGCGTCGAAGAGTACAGGCTCCCGGAGTGGCGCACGAAGTTGCTGCAGAAGGCCGGGGAACAATCCCCGTCGTGAGCCTCTTCACTCCCCGAACAGATGATTTAGGAATTGGACGAGGTTCGGAATCCTTAGGGTTCGCGGGGAGGTCCGGGCTTAGTGAGGTCCGCAGTCCGGCTTCTCCTCCCAGGATGTCAATGCGAGGGACGCGTTCCCCGACGAGGTGGCGGCTGTGCTCGTCGTCACGCACGCGAGGGAGAATGAAGAGCCTGTCGGTCGTATCAGACACCTACACCTCGATATCATCAAGGCGCACATCCACGGCCAGGGTTTGCGCAAGAATTTAGTGGAACTCTTCCTTCTTGAAGGTCTGGGTCCCGAGGTCGCTTCGATGACGAACGAATTCCGGAAGGAAGATGACATGCGGACCGTCAAGCTGGTCACGATGTGATGAAGACAGATAATTCTTGATGGGATGATTCTGGCGCTGAATCCATGTCTCCATCAATCCCTTGAAGGGTGAACTCGCAGTGGTTGTGCACGGCGTCATCCGAACGAGGGACGCAACGCTCTCCTTCGGGGATTCTGTTTCTCAGTCCTGGCGTGGCCGTCTCCTACCTGGGGTACGCGTCGAGCACCGCCCTATTCAACATGGATGAGGTAATCGGCCCCACGCTCTCTCTGGTATGCCGTCGTTATGCTCCTACTGGCCTTCCCACTCCGGGACGCCGGCGAAGGTCTTTTGTCGCGGCCTCCGCACGCGGAGTGGGGGGCGCGGTCTTCTGGCCGTTCCTCGCGATTTCGCCTGTTCATCTACGGG
>CAVRAG010000008.1:0-1612039 GCA_963718895.1 uncultured Nitrososphaerota archaeon | reverse complement strand
ACGCTACCTTCTCCACAAGGCTTCCAAACATGATGGACTATCAAGTCAAGGTCTTCTGGCAGTACGCAGACGGCACCACAGACTACTACTTCGCAACCAGCCAGACCATCGATGAGGGAATCGGCGTGACCGGAGTAGACCTTGTTGTTGGGTAGGTCGGCGCAGTCGGCTGCAGAAGGGCGGCCAAATCCATGAAGAACTCCGCCAAACCTGAGTATGGAAACTGGGTACCGAAGAGGCTCATCTATGGAGCAGTCATTTTAGGCGCGGTGTTCGTCGGAATAGGGATCTTCTACCCAATACTGGGGGTCGTCGCTGCCTTTTTCCTTGTTATTGCAGCATACTTCGCCTACGCTTGGTATCGGTTTGACCCAAGGGGCGGAGATGTGCAGAACAAGATCCGCGACTTGGTCCTCAGTCATCTAGACTGGGACGGGGAAGGACGCGCGCTGGACATAGGGTGCGGTAATGGTCCCCTGGCTATCAAGCTCGCTAACAACCATCCCGGATCTCAGGTAGTAGGAGTTGACTACTGGGGTGCGAGTTGGGAGTATTCCAAAGGAATGTGCGAGAAAAACGCCGAGATCGAAGGGGTCGATAGTCGAGTCTCCTTCCAAGAGGGCGAGCGCGTCCTCGCTTCCCTTCGAAGACGGTTATTTTGATGCCGTAGTGAGCAACCTCACTTTCCATGAAGTGAAAGACGTCGCCGACAAGAAGCAGGTCTTGAGAGAGGCGTTGCGCGTCCTCCAGAAAGGGGGCGAGTTTGCATTCCAAGACCTGTTTCTTCTCCAGGGGACATTCGGGGACGTCAATGAACTGGTCGACACTATGCGAAGCTGGGGAATCAGCAAGGTGGAGTTCGTCCCGACGCGAGACTCACCATTCATACCGCGGTTGTTGAAGATTCAATTCATGGTAGGTGCCATAGGTCTCTTGCACGGCCAGAAATGACCGCAAGGAACGACCTTACCCGGTCTAGTTCCCTGTACCGAAGACCTGTTTGGTGAAGCTCCTCTTCGTCACCGCCAGGGTGGAAAGGTCCACTATGGGTACAATCGAACACGTCGGCTCCATCCCCATGTTCGCCTGGAACGGCGTCTGCGCCTGGAACGTCCCGGAGTTCACTATGAGAGTCCCGCGATAGTCCAGTACATCGATTGCATGGACGTGCCCCGAATGGAAGACGTCAGGAACGGGGTCTATGACGAGCATGTCCCTCAGTTCCGGGGCTAGCGCGGTCCTCTTCCCATACATCGGCGCCAGGTGTCTCGACTTGAGGAGAACCTGCATGGCCGCGGCGGGTCTGTCATAGCTGAGATTAGGCACCGTCGCGATTATGTCATCAAGGCTTCTCCCGTGGTACACAAGGAAGTTGACGCCGTCCAGCTTCACGGAAGCTGGGTTGCCCACGTTCTTGACGTTCTCAAGCGCGTATAACGGCTCTGCGATGTCGACAGCGATCGCCGGCTGAGGTAGTGCCTGCCGGACGGGGTCGTGGTTGCCCGGCGATACCAGGATTTTGATGTGTTTCGGGATTTGGGCGATGGTCTGCGCCGCAAGGGAATACTGCTTCTTCAGGTTTCTCTCGCTGAGTTGGTTCTCCTGTCCTGGATACACGCCAATCCCGTCGATTAGGTCGCCAGCGATCACCACATACTTGACCCTGCTAACAATGTCGAGGTCACCGAGCTTGCCGTTCAGCCACATGATGAGCCTCTGGAAGTCGTCCTCCAGGAACATCTTGCTCCCGATGTGCAGGTCAGAGAGGAGGACCGCATAACCTCGGCGCGTCGAAGTTACGGGCTTTCGGGTTGGAACGTCTGGCATGGTCAGCGACGTGGCGTAGATCTGGCTCCCTTTCCCTCCTGATAACTCGGCCACGACGAAGCTATCGAGGGGGATTCTCATCGCTATGCTCGCGAATTCCTCATTGCATTGTATGCGTGCGGTACCCGTCGGGTCGTCGATCGTCAGTTCCACGTTCCCATGCTTGCTGTTCCTCGAAGAAAGGAGGCCTGCTATCTTCATCTTGTCGACCTTCTGTCCCTTCATGGACTCGATGTTGGAGATGTTCCTCGAATCAGGCCTTCTTCTCGCAATCCCGAGCAGCCTCCAATATCTGTCCTGGAAGAGTTTCTTGAAGCCAATGTCTGCCTCAGCCGGAGCAATCTGGTCGGTGGGGTCGCTCATCACCTCGATCTCCCCCGCCTCCCCAGAGACTTTCAGGACAGGCTCCTGAACAGCGAGAACGTCCTCAGGAATCACCTGCTCGATGTCCATCTTCCGTATGACTTTGTCGTCGTTTCCGACCTTTCTCCGGATGGCGTTCTTGACGAGCAGTTCGACATCTGTACCTGGAGGGAGACCTGAGATTACCCCAAACGCCTCCCCATCTATCTGGTACCCTTCCGAGAGGGCCTTTGAGATAGCGTTAGCGAGCTCCAACGACATATCGGATTATCAGAGTTCCTTTGCTGGTCCAGCCAAGTTCTCCAATACCTTCTCTCCGGTGCCGAGTAGCTCCTCCAGCCTAATCTGGTCCAGCGACTCGCAATAGATCCTCGTCTTAGGCTCCGTACCTGAAGACCTAAACATAATCCAAGACCCATCCTTGAACAGTATCTTCAAGCCGTCCAGACGCCTCACCTCAGATATCCTGAACTTGGCGAATTCGGCTTCCACCCTCTCCGTTGCGCTGGAGAGGTCTACGGAGACGGGTATGTTGACTTGCGTGTACTTCCACTTCGGTTCCGAGCTGATTAACTTCATCAGCTCTGGCTCTCTGGAGACAGCGTCGGCAATCAGCAAGGCGCCGTACATCCCATCCTCCCACATTCCCCATCGAGGATTCACGATTTTGCTGGGTTCCGTCGCAAAGACAGCTCCCTCCTTCTCTATCTCCGCAAACGACTTGCCAATCCTGCTCCTCACAACGCGACAGCCCATCCTCACGGCCTCCTCTTCCACAGCGGAAGAGGTGTTCTCCGACAATATGACGACCCCACCCTTCTTTACCGACGCCCTGAGAGCAAGTATCGACACGATGGAGTCCGGAAGGACCCGTCCCGCTGAGTTGATTAGCACCAGCCGATCAGCATCCCCGTCATGAGCTAGCCCAAGGTCAGCTCCGACCGACGAAACAATCGAGGCCGTATCGGCAAGGTTCTGAGGTGTCGGCTCCGGCAGCCTGGCTGGGAATCGCCAGGAAATTTGGGCGTTAAGTGGAATGACCTTGTGTCCCAATACGTCCAATGCAAGCGGCGTGACTAGAGCTCCGGGCCCATTGGAGCAATCCACGACAATCTTGAGACCCTTGTCCACCTTCTCAAATCGGGCGACCAACTTATCAAAATAGGGACCCAGGACATCCCGGGAAGTCACCTCCCCAAACTCGGGCGAGTTCATGTTAGCTTCGACCACCATCACTCTCTCTATCCTCAGTTCCTGCTCTTTCGGGAGTTCCATGCCGACCTCATTGAAGAATTTCACTCCAGAATATTCGGGAGGATTATGCGATGCTGTGACGGAGAAGCCCAGATTACACCTCTCCTCCCTCGCGCCGAAGGCAGTCACAGGAGTCGGAACCAACCCGAACAGGACAGCTCGACCTCCAGCAGAAACGAGACCTGCGGCGACCACACGCGCCAGCAACGCCGAACTCTTGCGGCCGTCCCATCCGACGCCGTACGATCCCCTTCCGAATGCAAAAGCCGAGGTCAGGGCAAGCCTGTACACCTGTTCTGGAGTCTGGGTGACATTGAAGACTCCCCTTACGCCGGCGGTGCCAAAGACGCGCAACGTATCACGGGTCCCCGGCGTATCTAGGAATCACGGTACGTGCCATGACACAACTACCTCTCCGATGCACATTCCCATATTAAAGTGAACACGCAGTTAAGGTCCAATAGTCGGAATGAGTTAGGAGTGAGTACAGATTAATTAACTCAACCAATGAAAGCCGACAAAGAATGAAGTTTGTTGAACCACAGGTCTTCCTGATAGGCGAGACCAAGATTGACCTTACCCAAATCAAGGAGATGCTCGGCGCAATAGGGGGGTCCACGGCCCTAGATTGGTTCTCAAAGACACAGAAGGCATCAAAATCAGAAGGTGAACTCCTCACCGAGGTCGCCGGACGGCTCTGCTACAAGAGCTTCGGGGTCGGTTTGAACCCGAACGTCACCAAGATACGCCAAAGCTCTGAAGACTACATACAGAACACGCTCTCCAAGGGCGACGGTTCCATCTTCGAGCACGCCACGTGCACCTTTGCCTTCATCAACGTCAGCAGGGTCTTCACCCACGAACTTGTCAGGCACAGAGTGGGAGTGGCAATCAGCCAGGAATCCCTCAGGTACGTACGTCCATCCGAACTGAGCTTCTGGCTTCCGCCAGAGCTCGCCGGCAAGAAAGTCAAGGTCAAGGCCATAGTCGAGAACATCGAAGGGAGCTACAAGGACCTCGAAGGCGAGTTCGACTGGGAGAACATGAACTTCGACGTGAAGAAGCGCATAACGTCCGCCCTGAGGCGGATCGCGCCCGATGGGATGGCTACGTCAATCATCTGGACCGCTAACCACCGGACTATGAGACATGTCATCGCGATGCGCACAGCAGAAGCCGCCGAGGTCGAGATAAGGTACGTCTTCGACAAGGTCGCACGGACCATGAAGGAGAAGTTCCCGCTGATTTACGCGGACTTCGAATACACAGAACTCCCCGACAAGACCCGATCCTGGCGTCCGAAGTACGTAAAGGTGTAGCAACACCGACAGGAACCGGTTTCTTGCAAAGAATAAAGAGGGCATGAATGGCTGGTGGCTTTGCCGGGATGGCGGAGTCTGGTTAACGCGCGGGCAATCCGTCCCCAAGGCGGGGCGAATCCGCAACTCGAGATCGGATGACTAGTCAGCCCGTGCCTCTTCGGGGGCATGTGGGTTCAAATCCCAGGGAAGAAAGCCGTTCGGCGGCTCTTCCATGGGTGAAAGTCCCACTCCCGGCGCGTCTTATCTCTACCCCAGCATCCCTAGTAGTTCTGCGAGTGACATTCCCCACAACCATGCAGTTAGCGAGTCTTTCTATTGGGTGATGGTCAGTGAATGACTGAGTACCTGATTCAGGCCGTCTTGAACGATTCGCCACATCCACACGTGGAGACAGCATTGGGGTTCTTCACCACGAATCCTCCACCCATCAGCTTGTCAGATTGGAAGTCAATCAGCGAACCCGCTATGAAAGGCATACTGGACTTGTCGACAATTAGCTTCGCTCCGTGCTGGGTAATTACATAGTCGTCGTCAGTGCTCTTGTCTTCCGGAACCATCCCATAGGAAAGCCCCGAACAGCCGCCGGCAGAGACGAAGACCCGGAGGCCGCCTTCAGCCTTGCCCTGCTTCAGGAGATAGATTTTGAGCTCTTCCGCTGCCTGTGGCGTTATCTCGACGACCGGCTTGATCTCCTTGACTTCCAGGGACATTTTCATGCTCACATGACATTAGGTGCTATAAAAACGACACCCTAGTTCAGCTTCTTCAGGGTCTCGATGACCTCGTCATACGGAGGCTCCTCGCTGGGCACATCAGTGACCCACCTGTACCGCAGTATCCCCTTCTTGTCGAGGACGAATACAGCGCGCTTCGCGACTCCCCTGTAACCGAAGTGTATCCAGGGGTCCTGCAGCACGTCGAAGGTTCTGCTGACCTTCTTGTTGAAGTCGCTCAGAAGGGGGTACTCGAGATTGTACGTCTGCGAGAAGACCTTGAGGGTATATACACTGTCGACGCTGATGGCGACCACTGTAGCTTGTAGCGCGTTGAACCTCGACATACTATCCCTGAAGGTGCACATCTCCCTGTCGCAGGTTCCGGAGAACGCAAAAGGAAAGAAAGCTATCACCACGTTCCCCTTCTGGATGAACTCGGAAAGTTTCCTTTCCTGCTTCAAGTGGTCAGCCAGGGCGAAGTCAGGGACCCGCTGACCCACTCTGAGGACCATGATGCACGTGCCCCGTCCCCGGAAACTTAAGTCCTTTGTGATGATTCGAGCTTGTTCAGCAGGTCCACCGACTTGGCCATCAGGGAGACAATCTGCTCCTGCTTTTGAGGGTCTTTCTCGCTCTCGAGAAGAGCCATGTTCTCTTTGAGCTTGGTCAGCAGCAGGTCCCTCATGGTCGCAGCAACATCTCCGAAGGTTATCTCCTTGGCCGAGAGCGCCGCATCAAGGTCGTCGTGGGTCGTGCAGTAGACCTTGCCTTTGTACCTCATCTGGACCCCGTTGTCGAGAGGGCATGGTTCCTTCAGCATAACGGCACCACGCCTCATCAACTCGACCGTCAGCTGCATCTTCTCACGCGACTTGCTCATTCACAGGCCGTTTGCCATACCCGACCTATTAATCATTCGGGCGTGACTCACCAAACGCGACAAACCCTGTCAAGGGAAAGCCACATATCCTCCCCAACGGAGGCGACGAAACAGGCCCCAAGGCGTCACAATTTGAGCACCAAGATCAGGAAACAACAGGAGAACGATGCAAAGCTGACGAAGGCGAGCGGAAGCCTTCAACAAATAGCAGACTCGAACATCACCCCGAGAAACATCCGGAAAATCGTCAAGGATTCAATGACCGTCCTTCAGGACTCCAAGCTTAGCGTGGCCGTAAGAGCCGCGAATGCAATCAGCATGCTGGATGAGGTGGCACAGGACCCGAATATGCCCTCTTTTGCAAGGGTGACACTATGGTCCGCCGTCTCGGAACTCGAATCGATACGCGAGTAAAGACTTAACACAACAGTTTGCGGTGTACTGACGCCCGAACTTGCCAGTATGTCCCAGCTGTGGTACCGCCACCGATACTCCATCAAAGGTCTTCACAGTCATAGTGGAACCTAACGAAGGAGAACGAGGATTGACACAGCGGAAGGTCGGGATGTATCAGTGCTCAAAGTGCAACACCAAGTTTCCAATCATAGTCAGCCGCCAGAAGTACCTCGTTGTTGCGGAGGATCAACTCAGGAAGATCCAAAGCGACCTAAAGGATCTAAAGACAACCAACCAGGAGCTTCAGCAGAAAATCACCGGACTCGTGAAGGATCAGGAGGAGCTTCAGGAGACGATGATGCAGAGGGACAGGGAATCCCAGCTGAAGCAACTCGAGGTCAAGGTGCACGCGCTCGAGGGACAGGTCTCCTATCTCAGAAAAGAGAAGGGAGAGCTCGAAGAGAGGGTATCGAAGTTCAGCTAAACCTGATAGCCTTCACTCGAAGCTGCGGATTCGACGGAGTAAGATGCAATCTTCTCCTCTAGGACAGTCTTCTCTGTGCGGAGTGCCTCAACGTCGCTTGCGAGTGAAGAAGCGTGCCTCTCCAGCTCCAACGTTGTTAACCTCTCCTTCAGGGTTGAGATGCCTGCGATGAGCGATGCCTGCTCCGCTTCAAGTGCCTCGATGCGGCCTTCGAGCTCTGTCTTGTGGTCCACGTATTGTGTGACTACTTCCATTTACGACCGAACTTCACCTCCGTCAGGGATTGATTTCTCCAGTCAGACGAAAAACAGTTGATACAATCGTTAAACCATTTCAATCGTTTGTAACTCTTATCAAGGGACCTGTGTCATATAGAATCATGCAGGGTCCATGGAACTGGTCTGACCCCGCGAGGAGACGGTCGGTGCTTGACGAAATAAGAAAGACCCATCTTGACAGAATCCTGAGCATCCTGGCTAAGAATCAGGGAAAGGGTCTGTCCAATGCGGAGATCGACTCGGCTCTGCGAGCATTTTCCTTATGGACGATTCGCTGGCAATTGACAGAGCTGATCGCGCTCCGTCTGGTGGAGTACAACGTGGAGCCCTTCGGCGAGCCGGGAAGATACACGATTACCCCTCTCGGTATGACGGCTCTTCTGGAACTTGACTGGACTGCACTAATCAAGAATCTTGAGGAGTGATAGTAAGACTGGTGCGGGGGGTGGGATTCGAACCCACGAACCCCTAAGGGACGAGGTCCTGAGCCTCGCGCCGTTGACCAGGCTGGGCGACCCCCGCAGGATGCCTCCTCGCCCCCAAAACTGGTTTTAAAGTAATCTGATTCTACGTTTCTGGCCGATTCAAGTCGGTTGCTACAGCCCCCAGCTTACGACCTTGACGGGGGCTATGCTGATGATTGGGGATTCCCCCTCGCCCCAAGGGTTCTTTCGGTAGACATCGAACCTCTTGAACAGGATTTTGAGGAGACGGAGGTACTCAGGACCTTTCTCAAGAATCGTGCACGTACCCTGAATGAAGACGGCCCGGTTCGGGTCATATTCATCCACCACAAGAGAGACCTTCGGATTCTCCCTCAGGTTCTTCAGTTTCTTTGTATGGTAATCAATGGCGACGATGATTTTCTGTCCGTCCACGGCATACATCACGGGTATCACGTGCGGCATAAGGTCCTTCGATGCCGTCGCCAACCTAGCAAGCTCTCGCTTGTTAAGAAAAGCGATCTCCTTCTTGTTCATCCCGAGATTGACCGACCACTACAGGGGTAAAAAGGGTTAGGGACGATGAGGAGCCTCGGCCGGGATTTGATCCCGGGACCCCTGCCTTTCTGGATTTCTTTACCAAGGCAGTGCTCTACCAGGCTGAGCTACCGAGGCGTAGGTGGACATGGCACCAATAGGTGAGATTTTTTAGTGTTTGGTAAGGGTCACCGAGCAATGATACAAAATTTGCATCGCATTGGAGTCTTGTACTCACTCTTGCCGACGCTACGGCGCTGATTACAGGCTGAACACAGCCTGAACGAAGCTCGATAGGGCAGTGCAACTTAAATCACCTCATATTTTGTTTCCATGCGTGCCGGGGTAGCATAGCTTGGCTCATTGCGCCGGGCACGCCTCAGGTGGGCGAAACTCATAATCCCAAGCTCGGATGCGAAATCCGGAGGTCGCGGGCTCGAAATGCGGAAACGCGAGAATCCCGCCCCCGGCACTCACTCAGAAAACTTATACCATGCCAATCTCGACCGCGGAATGAACGATGATACCGATTCTCAGTGCAGACAGTTTCTACAGCTTGATCAGCGGCGCCATGATTACGCTGTTCGTGGTGGCGCTCGTGATAATCTTCGTCTACGAGTACGAAGTCCTGAGAAGGCCAAAGAACCAGAGCTAGTCTGGGACCCTCTCGATTCTCGAGCTGTCTCCAAACTCCAGTGTCGCCATACCCATCTTCGAGACCTGCTTGACCACATCGAAGACCCTCAACTTCTCTCCGACCTCTATCTTGACAAGCTTGTCCGCCAAATCCCTCCAACCAACCACCGTGATCTCGCCCGTATCATCCCCAATGATGAGTTCCGCCTTCTTCAAGCTGGGACCGTCACGCATGGGCACCTCATGGGTGCTCGCTTTCGATAGCGCCATCACCTCGAGGCTGACTGGCCCATTCGCGTCCTTGACACGACTCACCTTCATGAACTTCGAGCTGGCTCCGGCTGCAGCCGGCCCGATGATCTGCACCACACTTCCGCTGTCTCCATGAAGTTCGCGGTCGCCGTTCGTGCTCTTCCTGACTCTCAGGTTGGTGACCAAGACCGTCTGACCCGCCTTCACCTCAATTGCGACGGGATTCCAGACTACCACTCTGATTCTGCTCTTGCCCGCGTCCTCTGTCAGCTCAAACTGCGACAACGACCCAGCGGAACCATCGCTCCTTGTGAAGCTCGAGAACCTGCTCCCGGAGTAAGCGACACCCTGCACCGCCGGTATGGTTTGTTCCTCTTCGACCTCGCCAATCTTCCTCACCAGCTTCGAGAGGGGTGTCAGACGCGAAACTATGCTGTCATCGCTTAGGGCCTCAATCTTCCCCCTCTTTCCTAGGTTGAGGCTCGGCTTTCCGTCCAGCCCAGGCTTCACGTAGCCGTTGGATACTCTCACAGGGGTGTCCAACGAGATCCCCTCGAGTTTGATGGCGTCCTGATTGTCTTCCCAGATGGTAAGCCGCGCGACGTTGTCCTTGTCGAAGAGGCTGAGCTTCCTGTACCTTCCCACACCACCATCCTTCCTCTTGTACTCGCTGATTGGATATACCCCCAAGACCCTCGCGACAATCGTGATGTCGTTGGCTCCCGCGTAGATGTCCTTCAGAGTCAGGTCTGTGGAGGTCATATGTTTCAGCTGGACGCCAAGTTCACCCGCTATGAGGAACAAGGCGCCCTGATCGGTCAGAAACCCGGCTCCAACATCCCGCTTCTTCACCTGAATCTGTTCCATTATCTGATTTCGTGTGAGTTCCGGCCTACGGCTCAGAACCTCATCCAGCAAGGAATCGAAGTCGTACACCACCATCATCCCCCGGTTAGGATGTCTCAGCAGTCAGATTAGAGACTGGCTTTATGTAAGAAGAGCGTCGGCCCGAGGCTGTACCACCAGTTCCGCACTCTGGAACCTGAGAGCACCGATTCAGTTCATTCAACCAGGCTTGCTTGCTCAGACGGTGGTGGTTTGTGCTTTTGGCATGGACAACTCGATCTCCAAGACCGGGAGACTGAGCTGCCTGCCATCCCTTGAGATGACGTTTTCGCCATCAATTTGGATTTTCGAGATCTGCACCTGACTGAAGAATCTCTTCCTGAGAAGCTGTGCTACGTCGACGGCCATGTTTATCGCTTCTCCCCTTGAGCGAAGGACTACGTGATCGGCGCCACCATTGAACATTGTTATGCACGCGGTTACGTAGTTCAAGAGCGGCTTGGATTGACCAACGATTACAGTTTTCGTACCTTCAGGCATGAGACCACCGCAGAAGCTTCTTGCTTATAACGCCTACGTAGTCGGACACGAGGCTGCTCCCTACCGAGCCTGATCACATTCAGAGACCTCCATTGACGATTATGGTTAGAGTCTCATCGCTGTTTTATTGAACTTTGACTCCTCTGAGATTGCAAAGCCTTGCTACCCATTTCTCGTGACAATCTAGGTTCAATTTCGGACCTGAAGAATCCGTCAGTTTTACGAGAGATGTACTGCGACAAAGGCCTCTCCATAGGAGAGATTGCTCAGATTACAGGAACAACCAAGAGCCATGTTCACTACTACATGGTGAAGTTTGACATTCAACGAAGGCCTTGGACTGGGCTCACACACAAGCAAGATCCAACTTGATTCTCAACTTGTATCAAAACGAGGGTAAGACACTGAAGGAGATTTCCATCCTATTAGGCATATCGAAATCGACAGTCAGAGGCCATGTCGCGAAACAAATTCGACTTAGACCTCGGTCGGTACCGAGGTACCCCAGAACACCTTTCTCAGGTGACGAAGCTACGAAGGCCTATCTTCTTGGGTATCGAGCTGGTGACGTAAACGCCTTCCAAGACTCAGCTCTGACAGTTACGGCCAGGGTAAGTACGACACATCAGGCCATGTTGCAGATGTTCCAGAAATCATTCTCTCAATATGGCTATTGCTTTGCAACTCCGAGAAGAGTGTTCCTCACAGGATATGATTGGCAAATCAAAGCATATCTCGACAACAGTTTCAGGTTCATGATTCCAAGACCTCTCAGCCCTCCCTCGGAGCCAACATTGCTCAGCATGTTTACAGCAGGACTAAGCGACTCTGACGGGTGCTGGTCGGCCTGGGAGAAGCGGGGCAGGACAGCGTTCCACTTTAACATTACATCGAGGAGTAATGGCCTGCTGATGGGGCTCGCATCCGCGCTTGAGAAGTGGAATTATCACCCTCACGTGTATCTTTCACAGAAGAAAGGAACAATCAAGCTAGTAAAGGGACGAGAGGGAAACAGATGGATTACCCTGACAGAAGACATCTGGACCTTGGTGATTAGCAGAAGAGACGAGATCAAGCGATTGGCACATCAGGTGCTCCCTTACAGTCATCATCAAGAGAAGATAGGGAAAATGAAACTATTCTTGGACTATAGAAACGAGGATTGGAGCGAAATGGGGCCTAGGTTCACGGAGCTGCAGCGGAACATCAGATCGGAAACCAACGAATCGATTTCAAGAGCGGAGATAGAATATAAGGCCCGACACGGGGAGCTAGCCTCAGGGGTCGTCGGCTAGATTGTTGGTAGGGTGACACCCTTTCAACGAGGCTAGTCTGGTCCAGGCTTCAAACACAATCGGAAGATGCCTCGGGAAGAGACAGATTGCAAGCAATCTGTCTCGAGAACGCTTGAGAGCGCCGGTTCAAATCCGGCCGACCCCATCAATCTTATACCCTTAAATCGAGCGGAGAGTCGCTTCCCGAACGTTTGACCCGAGTGGTGGGCCATCTCGACCTGGATTACTTCTACGCGCAGGTCGAGGAGCTTGAGAACCCTTCCCTGAGAGACCTTCCCGTCCTGGTCTGTGTCTACTCTGGTCGCACAGAGGACAGCGGAGTGGTCAGCACCGCCAACTACAGAGCCAGGGAACTGGGAGTAAGGTCGGGCATCCCCATAGCCTTTGCCAAGAAGCATCTTGCCGGCAAGGAAGCGGCATTCATCCGGATGGACAGAGAGAAGTACGAGAGATATTCTGAGCGGGTGATGGAGATCCTGAGGGATAGTGTGGACGTCATGGAGCAGACGGGGATAGACGAGGCCTTCTTCGACATCACAAGGCGGTCCGGGAGTAACTTCGAGGTCGGCACCGAGATTGCTTCCAGCATAAAGCTGCAGATACGCCAGCGCGAGAAGCTGACATGCTCTGTGGGCGTCGCACCCAGCAAGATATCTGCGAAGTTGGCCTCTGATTTCAAGAAGCCTGACGGGCTGACCGTCGTCCGACCCTCGGAGTTAACAAGTTTCATGGAACCAATGCCCGTAGAGAGACTCTATGGGATTGGCGACAAGACTGCAAAGGCGTTGCAGGAGATAGGCGTCGTCACCATCGGGGACCTCGCGAGAAAGGACGTATCACAGCTCGAAGACCTTTTCGGACAGAAACTGGCTGTCTACCTTCACAACTCCGCAAGAGGCGAAGACGAGGAACCTGTGCAGGAGAGAGGCCAGGCGACGCAGATAAGCAGAATCATCACGCTAAAGAGGGACTCGCGAAACTTAGAAGAGATTCTATCACAACTCAGCCCTGCTCTGGCCGACGTCCAAAAGAGGGTGGTCGGGCAAAGCCTGTTCTTCAGGTCAATCTCAGTCATCGGCATCCTGAGTGACCTGTCCACGAGAACCCGCACCAAGACACTAGAAGCGCCGACCAGCGACCCTTCAACACTGAACCGGGCTGCGTCAGAACTTCTGAACTCCCTTATCAGCGAGCTTGGGGAACTGAGGCGCGTGGGGGTTAGAGTGGCGGACTTCGAGGAATCCAAGGAGCAGAGTTCACTCTCAGAGTTCCTGGGATGATGGACACGACCGACCAGGGACCGAGCAGAGAAGATCTAATCTCCAGTCTCGCTCATAGCTCAAATCATCCCGGTCATCTCAAGAAGGCCGCAGAAGCGGTCCTCGATGGGTGTGTGAAGAGACACGTCTTCAATCCGAGCGGCAGGGTCTTGTTCACAGTGGTAGGCCGGAGTGGCGACGAGTTCATAGACCCCGAGAAGCCGTTCTGCTCCTGCCGGCACTTCTTCTTCAGGGTCTTGGGAGGCAGAGACCTGACCTGTTATCATCTGCTGGCGTACGAGATGGCCAAACAGGCCCAGAGGTTCGATAACGTCGAGATGCACGACGAGGAGTTCGGGGGATTCCTGAGGCTTCTCGCATCCGACATGATTGCCTATTCGAGGGACAAAGAAGATAAGGACAATCAGAAGCCGTCTGCCAGCGCGCCTCGGTAGCTCAGCCTGGTAGAGCAACTGCCTTGTAAGCAGTAGGTCGTGGGATCAAATCCCGCCCGAGGCTCCTTCCTACGCTCGATTCCACGGGCAACTCTCCAAGCCGGGGCTGCAAGGTTAACAAATTGTTAACAACCTTGCCCGCTATCACGTCGGCAAGCTCCTCGACGACCTGCCTGCTCGTGACAACACCTGCTGCAATCCCGCCCACTAGCTCGCCTAGAGAGCTGTACCCAAGCTGCTTGAGGCGTTGGTTCAGCGTGGCCACATCTTCATCCTTTAGACGAACGCCACAATACGCGCGTTGACATCCCTCTCAGATTCTATCTTTGTACCTTGAAACTACAGCCGTGATGACATCCTCTTTTGTAACGGTCTCAAGATTCTTGTTTGGGTCCTCCATGATTAGTGGGCCCTTGGCATTGACGGCTCCGCCCCCCTTTCTGTCAATGATGATCTCATCGACCATGAGCGAAGAGTCGATAGCGAGGTCAAGCTCACGTGCACCTTTGAAACTGACGCTTATACTTGCGTAGTCAACTCCGCTACCGACAACAACCTCTCTGCCATGCTTCTTCAATTCGACCTCGATTTCCTCTAGAGCTGGAACAAGCTTCTCAGCAATCAGGGTAGTGTTCCTCTTTCTCGTCTCCGCCCACAATTCTGCCTCCCGTTTCCTCTCGACCTCCTTCTTAATCATGAACTCATCCAAATCCTTGATCCAATCTGACAACTTGGATTTCCATCATGCCGCTTCAAGATATAGACATTTGCGAGAAAAGGAGTCTCGAGGCTGAGAAACTAAACCAGGAGTCTAACTTGAAATCTAGTCACATAGCCTGCTGTGCATCGCGCACTTGCATAGGCTCCTTACCCCGACGTGAGCATGTACGACTTGACTTTGTCCTTCTCGACGTCACAGAGCAGCCCCTTCAGGATGCCGGAGTTGTACTCGCTGCCCGGGTTGAAGCACATCGTCTGCCCGATCTTGACCATCCCTCTCGACTCGTGGATGTGGCCATGTATCCCTGCGAGAGGCTGATGCTTCTCGATGCTCGCCCTTACGGCCGTGCTCCCCGCGGAGGTCATCACGATATTGCCGCCCGAAATCACGGGCTTCAAGTTCTCATCGAGCTTCGGCGCCTGGTCGATCACCGTGTTTATCGGAGGGACGTGCAGATTGAAGAGGGTCGTCTTCATGTTCTTGACCTGCGCTATCATCCTGTCAATCTTCTGCTGAAGAACGTCCTCGTCGACCTCTCTCGGGCTGTTCCATGGGGTATGGTTCGCGTACCCCAAGGTGATCATCTCGTGCTCGTCGTCTATGTAGACGGTCTTCTCCTCTGGATTTATCACATAGGTCGCCGCATCGAGTGCCTTATCGATCTCGAAGTAGTCGTCGTTCCCGGGAGAGACGTAGCACTTGATGCCGGTGCCCTTCAACCTCTCCTCGGCGAGTTTCATCCAACCTTCGATGCTCTCCTTCATGAGCTTCTTGAACAGCTCGTGGACGAGCTCGGGCTTCGCCGAGAGCTCCTCTACCTCCTTGGGTTCTGTAATGTGTGGATAGAACCCCGAGTCCTTGATGCTCTTGACCGTCTCGTTCAACTGATCCTGGGACTTTAACTCGTATTGCGTACCTCCAAACTCGCACTTGTAGCTCCCATTTGGCTGCTTGACGATTGGGACGATCATCTTCCCCGTGATGTCCCCCCCGAGTACTAGCACTCCCGCGTTGTAGAACTTGCCGGCATTGATGAACTTGCGGAAGCACCTATCCGAGCCGTGGACATCCGTAACAAAGAAGAGCCTTGTCTTTGCCAATGTCCGGCACATCCTTCGTGGCGGTTTTAAACCTCACGCGGTGGCCGAGTCGGTCCCGGTGGTGGTCGGATCCGTTCCAGAGCCGATGCGCGAGTCGACGACTTCTTTGTCGGCTTCAGGAAGCTCGTACCATTGGACCTTCTCGCCTACCCGTGCCCTCATCTTCCACTTGAAGCTCTTCGGGGCGTCCTCGATCATCTTCCTCAACCGCGTCACCCTGTCTGTAACAGAACTCTTCTCCGCATCATTCAAGTCAAAGTCGTTCATCATGCCCAGGACGTGGTCGATGTTCGTGACGAAGGTCTTGTAGATGCCCCAGTCTTCGGAACAGAGCTTCGCCAGATATGCTCCGTTGATCACCTCGGAGGAGTCGCCGCCGCCCACATCATGATCCAGGAACATACTGACGACGTCCTTGAGGTCTTTCTGGTTTATCTCCACGATCTGGAGCTTCGTCGCAAGCATGTCAGCGAGGGAAATGGTATACTCGTCGATTTCGAGCCTGTCCTTGAAGTTGAACTTGTGACACATCTCGAAGACGTCCAAGAATATGTCGACGCGCCTCTGGTGCTCGATGTCGTTGAAGATCAGCCTCCTGTATCCCTGCATGGCGTTGAACCTGTCCCTAGGCACGTAGCCAAGTTCCTCGAAGAGCTTCTTGATATCCTTGGATTGCTTTGCGTGTCCGAGGAAGTCTATGTCGACATAGTTCCTCTGGAGGCTCCTGTGCGTCGCCGAGGGGCAGCGAAAATAGAATGATACGCCACCGAAGAGCCTCAGGATTATCTTCTTCTCCCGCGCAACCTCGATAATCCTCTTCGCTTCATCCGTAGGGCTTTCCAGGATGGGCATCTTCCCGCCCTCAGCTATTCCTTTTTCTTTTAACCTTTCCCGACACAACCATGTCAATGTCTTCGCATCAGATAGACTAAAACAAGAGGAATGCATCCAGTCACTGGATGGAATCCAGGGAGCTCGGAAAGACTGGAGAGAGGATCCCCGTAGTCGGGATGGGCACCTGGGCCCTCGGAAACTCGAGCGGGGAGCAGCGGAGGGAGGAGATCAAGGCTCTCCAGAAAGGAATAGAGCTCGGGATGAAATTCATCGACACGGCCGAGGTCTACGGGCACGGGAGGTCGGAGAGTCTAGTCGGCGACGCGATAAGGGATTACAGGGACGAGGTCTTCTTGGCCACCAAGGTCGCTCCGGAGAACTTCGCCCATGACGATATTATAAGGTCGTGCGAGACCAGCATACAGAGGCTAGGTGTGAAGTTCGTCGACCTCTACCAGCTGCACTGGCCGAACCCGCGCATCCCAATCCAAGAGACCATGAGAGCGATGGAAGAACTGGTCGCCACCGGGAAGACAAGATACATCGGATTGAGCAACTTCTCGGTCGAGCAGACAATCCAGGCGCAGGAATCCCTACCCAGGAGTGAACTGGTCTCGAATCAGGTGAGGTACAGCATCACCTCCCGTTCCATAGAGACCGACCTGCTCCCCTTCTGCGAGAAGGAGAGGGTTACTGTGATAGCGTATAGCCCGCTCGACACAGGCGACATCCCAATCGGCAGGATACCCAAGGACATGCTCGCGAAGTACGAGATGACACCGGCGCAGCTGATGCTGAACTGGGTGACCTACATGGACCCCGTGGTGGCGATACCCAAAGCAGGGAGGGTGTCGCACGTCGAGGAGAACGCCCGTTCGATTGACGTGAGGATCTCTCGGACGGACTACCAGGCGCTGTCCAAGAAGTTCGAGTGACTAGCCTGTGATGTGATGCATCCTGGTCAGGTCGGAGAGATAGGGGTGAAGCTTCTTCGGGACCTCCACCGCGATGGGCTCCTTCAAGGCCATGCCCTTGTCCCTCTTTGACTTCCAGACTTGGACGTTGAACTCGACGAGAGCCTCGGTCACTCCAGCAGGGACATGGTGATCGCCGGGCTTTGGGAAGAGCTCCCTGTGAATCGACCCCATGCCGTACAGTCTCCTCCAAACGTGGTCCGTGATGTGCGGGATTATGGGTGCGAGCAGGAGCAGCAGGCTCCTCATGACCCGGTGAAGCGTGTAGCATGCCGCTTCTCGGTCCTTCTGGTTGCCAGAGTCACCGTAGGCTCTACCCTTCGTCATCTCAAGATAGTGAGAGGTGAACACGTTCCACAGGAACTCCTTGATTTTCGTAGCGGGAACGAACATGTTGAACTCCTCGTATCCCTTGCCGCATTCGTCGATGAGCTTGTCCAGCTCGGCGAGGATCCACCTGTCCGAATCTGTGAGAGTGGCGGACTCAGGTTCCGGGAATGAGCCTATGTAGCGCGCGGTGTTCCAGAGCTTGGTCAGGAACTTACCAGCACCGGCCACTCTGTCCTCGCTCAACCTGAAGTCATAGCCTTGGTTAGCTTCACCCGCGCCCCAGAACCTGAACGTATCACTGCCGTACTTTTGCAGGAGCGGCTCCGGGTCCACGAAGTTGCCTAAACTCTTTCTCATGGCGCGTCCCTGGGCATCCTGCCCGAGCCCGCCCACCCACGCGTCCTTGAATGGCGCCTTGCCCGTGAGAAGATAGCACCTCAGGAGCGAATAGTAGAGCCATGTCCTCACGATATCCTTGCCCTGGGTCCGAATCGTCGTCGGATAGGTGGCCCGGTGGAAACGCTGGTTCCTCATCCACTTCGTTATGAAGAGCGCCGAGATACTCGAGTCCATCCAGGTATCGAACGTCTTGGTCTCGCCGATGAACCTCGTGTTACCGCATTTCTTGCACTTCCTGAACGGCGCAGGGTCCTTCCACGGTCTGTAGTACTTCCCGGGCCGTGGGAGGTGCGGCTCGTTGCACTTACTGCAGTACCATATCGGAATCTCGGTCGCATAGTACCGTCTCCTGGAGATTGGATAGTCTGTGGTCAGCGAGTTCATCCAGTTGAGAAGTATCTGTCTGTGCATGTCTGGGTGGAAGTTCATCTCCTTTGCGAGTTTCTTGAGTTTCGGGATGAAGTCGAGCTGTTTGAGATAGAACTCCTGCATCGGTATAATCTCGATGGGGGTGTGGCTCCTCTCACACAACGGAGTCCTGTGCTGTATCTGTTCGACCCTCGTCGCCAGCTTGCTCTCCTGCAGGTCCTGGATGATCTGCGACCTGGCGTCTTTGATTGACATGCCGGCGTACTTCCCTGCTGCCGAAGTCATCTTGCCGTCTATGTCTATGGCGACTACCTCCTTCAGTTTGAATTCCCTGATTAGCTGGACATCATGATAGTCGCCGTAGCTGCATATCATCACGACGCCCGTACCGAAGGCCATGTCGACGCTCTTGTGGGTCGTTATCGTGACCTCGTTCCCGAAAATCGGTGTTATCGCAGTCTTGCCTACCAGCCCCCTGTATCTGTCGTCATCTGGATGTACAACGATGAGCTGACATGCCTCCAGCAGCTCTGGCCTTGTGGTCGCTACCAGTATCTCCTCATCGCCCCCCTTCACCCTGAACCGGTTCGTCACAAGGTAGGTCGGGAGCTCCTCATACTCTATCTCCGCATCTGCAATTGTGGTCCCGCAGTCAGTGCAGTAGTTGTTGGGCCTGTTTGCTATGTGGACCAGCCCCTTGTTCCATAGCTCTATGAACGACCACTGGGTGATTTTCCTGTAATCCTCGGAGTCCGTCCTGTACTTGTTCTTGAAATCCCCCGAGATTCCGAGCCGCTTCAGGAGTTCGATCATGTATGCCTCGATATCATCGAGCGCATGCTTGCAGAGGTCGATGAACTCATCACGCGGCGTCTTCCTGAGCTGGATTCTGTACTTCCTCTCGGTCGCTATCTCGACCGGCAACCCGTTCCTGTCTATCCCCACGGGGTAGAGGACGTTGTAGTTCCTCATCCGGGCCGAACGAGCTATCATGTCTATCTGGGAATATTGGGTGAGCGCGCCCGGGTGCCACGGCTTCCCCGATGGGTATGGAGGCGGGGTGTCTATGACAAAATTGCGTTTCTTCTCGTTCCCTGGCTTGAACTCAAAACTTTCTTCTGATTCCCACAGGACCCTCGTTGCTTCCTCCAGACCCGGGTTCCAGCTTGTGGCCTCAAGCTTGGGAACGGGTGGAGTTTCCAACGTCTTCAAAACCCGAAAAGCGGGGTATTTAGCGGTTGAGTAGGTCTCCAGTCGCGAAACTCGGCAGTAACATATATAGAAAGACGAATCGCTCTCACTGAAGTAAGATAATGGGCAAGTGGGAGTGTTACAGATGTTCTTACATAAGCGAGGGCGAGAATCCCCCAGAAGAATGCCCCAATTGCCATTACTCAGTAACGTTCTGGATTGAGAGAGTAGAAGAGAGACAGCTGACCGTGAAGGACTTCATGAGGACCAGCCTTCTCAAGCTGGATGCAAGTAGCACAATACTGGACGCGGCCAGGCTCATGAGGCAGAACGACGCAGGCAGCGTGCTGGTCACGGTGAACGGTGAGCATGTGGGAATAGTGACGGAGCGGGACGTCCTGTACAAGATAGCGGCCGAGGATCTACCGGCGTCAAGCGTTTCCCTCAAGGACGTGATGTCCCAGACGATTGTCTCGACCGACTCAGGCACACCGATAAAAGAGGCGCTTAAGCTGATGGCAAAGCACCACATAAGGAGACTCTTGGTCACCGATGCAGGCCGGCCGATAGGGATGGTCAGCCAGAGGTCTATTCTGGGTGGAAGCTTCAGGCTGACGAAGGATTCCAGGGAAACCGAGGATTAGCCTCAGGCCTTCGCGTATGCAGAGACACGGGTCCTGTGACCCTCTCTTTGCCAACATCTTTTGAGAGCCGCAGTCTGCTTGGCTCTTCTGCTTGGGTTCTGCCAGCTCTTCCTAGTCCTTTCGCTTCTGGATCCAGATTCCTTCCTTCTGCTCGTACTGGACGTCGGCAATGGGGGGTCTCGCATAGAGGCTGGGATCGTATATACGCGCCACCTTAAACGCCAAGGCCCTCCTCTTGTCATTGGAACATACTCCACAATGAACTGGCAGTTCCACCCCATCAGCCGACTTGAACCCATAGCCTGCATAGCAGCTGTAGGTGTACTCCCACGGGACGCCGAGTTCCGCTCCCAGCTTCACAACCATGTCCTTGTCGTACGTTATGAGCGGGGCCATCACGTGGTAGCCACCGAAGTGCGTGGACTGCTGGGCCACTCTGTCCATGAGCTCAAGGAACTCCGGAGTGTTGTCCTTCATCGCCACCGGCGTCTCCCTCCTGATCCCGATGTAGACGTCCCAGATTTCGCGCTGACCTGTCAATAGGTACTGGCTGAGGTCCATGGACTCGGCGTGCGCAAGGCCGACCGTGACCAGCTCCAGATTACGGACCACATCCCACCATTTCAAAATACGCTCCTCCGCCTTCTTTGCGTTCCAGAGATCCTCCTCTTTCGTCTCGGCGATGGGCGTCCCCGGCTTGGTCAGGACGCTCGTGCTCAGGTCGCCCAGCCAGCGCAGATCTATCAACTTGACAGGCGCTCCGAGCTCCTTCCCTATCGCCTTGATGCAGAACTCCTCATAGTCGTGGGTGCGCTGCTTGTAGTCGGCGAAGACAAGAATCATCTTGGGCGCCTTGAGCATGAACTTGACGTAGTAGGCAGTGGTGACGGAATCGACTCCCCCCGATGTCAGGAGAACTGCCGGTCTAGGTTGAACAGGGTCCTGCATCAGGTGCCCCTCCTGTTCCCATAGAGAAGTATCTGGAGCCTGGGGGTGAAACGGAATCCCCTCTCCTTGCACACATCGACCAGCCATCTGCTCTTGACGAGAAGAGCGTCAGCATCTACCCCTTCTGGCATCAGCATTACCCTGTCGCGCGGCAATCCACATGCGGATATCAATTCTTCTACTTCATCGACATCGTGAGAGTCGGCGGTTACGAACTTGAACCAGGCCTTCTGAGAGCCAGCGAATACCTGGAGTGGACCACGGCGAACCCTTAGTCTCGCATCGACGAGGCTGTTCGAGGTCTTCGGAGAGACATTGAAGCAGTCGACCACCTCAAGCATCCCGGCGCTAGGCTCGAGCGTACCGTTGGTCTCGACCTCTATCGAGACGCCCGCCTTCTTGAGAGCGGACAAGACCAGGAGCAGGACTCTCTGATGTAGCAGTGGCTCGCCACCCGTCACGACAACGTGTTTGCAGCCAAACCCCGTGATCTTCTCGATTACATCGTCGACAGTCATCGACTGGTAGTCGATGCCGGACTTGGATTCATCCTGGTTGAGCCAGGTGTACTTGGTGTCGCACCAAGTGCACGTGAGATTGCAGAAGTAGGTCCGAAGGAAGACGCTGGGAGTCCCTGCATTGATCCCTTCGCCCTGCACACTGAGGAATATCTCGGCTATCGGTAGCTCGTTCTCTTGTCTTTGCGTTTTTCTCTCCTCCAACACCGGGGTTTGCTCTGGCGGAACGGGTCGGAGGCCCACTCACCCGCCAGAGACGTCTCGATTACAGGGTGATTATAAACCTGAACGGCTCACGGTCCTCTCAGCTGCCGCCGGACCTGTATCTCTGAGTCATGTCCTTCGGCAGGAGAGCGTAGATGTCCGGATGCTCGGCCTTGAGCTTGCCCAAGGTCGGGGGCATCAATCCGTTTCTCTTGGCCCTCTTCACGTTGTACTCGATGAACCGCTTCATGGAGCTAGTCTCTCCTTTGGCGGCCACGAAGGCCCGAATCTTCTCCACGGCCTGCTCTTCCTCGAGGTTCTTGACGTTGACGAGGTAGGGTGCCAGAACCAACCATGTCAGCCTGTGTCTTCCGTCGGAGACGGGGTGACTCAGCAGGTCTTCCACGTACAGATAGCCGCGGGTCGACTTGACCGCGGGCGGCGGGAGGAAGGGGAGCAGCGCCTCGCGTACCTGAGACAGCTGCTTCGGGAATGGGACCTTTCGAAGGTTCTTCACGCCGCCATAGATCATCTTCTCTGACAGGTCTCCAAAGAGGTCATTGACGCCATTCTCCGCAAGGTAGACTACCCCCTTGGCCAGCGGACGGTTGACCAGTCTCCAGAACTGTGATTTCAGTTCGAAGCGTGTGGTCGCCCTCAGATAATCTTCCACGCGCATACTGTATTCGTATCCCGCGGTCTCGGAACCCAGGCGCGTGAGCTTGACGTCGAAGCAGTCGTTCAGGATGACCTGCTTCTCCAGGGGCTTCTCCCGGATGAATAGCCTCTTCGCAGAGTCGCTCTCTGTGCGGGCGAAGTTCTGCCCCAGATAGAGCTCCTGACTCGCGACCAGCGCGGCGACGAAGAAGCTCGAGAACTCGATAAGCTCCGACATGTGCGGCTCGTACCTCACCCGACCAATGGAACTCAGGAGACGGTTCTCGGCCTGTCTCAGCACCTCAGAGCTGGAGAAGCTCTCCTCTATCGAGAGCTTGTCGAAGAACCTCCTTGAGAAGGGAGTAAAAGGGTACCTGACCATGAGCTGCGAAAGGGAGGGCTCTTCCCGGGACAAACGACCTGAAATCTGGGATTTTTGCTAATAAGAGTTCCTGCCCTCGCCCGGACGCGGCGAGTCCGAGCAGGACGTCCTCCAGTCTAGCCCCTTCTCGCCGTCGAGACGATCGAGAGCACGTCCCTATCCCTTAGGACGTAGTCTGTCGGAAGATGGATTCCTGTCCTGACATCGACCGCGTAGAGGAGACCCTTGTGAAGGTCGGTGTGGACCGTCCTCGCGAGGTCGTCGAGGGTGGACCCAGCCGGGAGCAGGTAGACGTCGGGCAGGACGTGCCCGCTCTTGTCGGTCAGCTTCTCCGGGTCTGCCACCGGATAGATGGCATTCATCTTCAGCAGCTTGAATATTGCTATGCTTAGGGCGAACTGGACCCCAGTCCTCAAGTACTCTCCGAAGACCTTTCTCCTGATGTAGGCTAGAGCGGTCTGCTGAGTGACGGTCAGCTCCTGTGGCTTTATGATGTCGAAGCGCTCTTCTCCCGGCACATACTTGATGTAACCCTTCGACTCCGCTCTTCTCAGAGAGAGCTCGGCCTCCCCGCTGGTTGGCACCACTATGAAATCCTTGTAGTGCTCCCTCAGCTTCTTGAAGTTCTCCGCAGCGTTGGGCAGGTCCATCTTGTTCGCTATGATGAGGGTCGGCTTCGAGACATCCCGGAGTATCCAGCAGAAGTTCTGGGTCTCCTTCTCGGTCCAGCTCTCAATGTCCTTTCCTTCCAGGAGGGCTTCTTTGAGGGCGAAGTTCACGTGCTCCTTCTTCACGCCGATCCCCTGCATGACGTCGGCGACCGCGGTGCCGATGTCTCCTCCAGGCAGCTTCGCAGCCTTGGCTATCTTCCCCATGTTGCTCGAGAACATCTTCGTATACCAGAGCACGAGCTCCAGCTCGACGTCAGCGAAGTCCGCGATGGGGTCACCGACGCCCGTCTCCGTCACCCTTCCTTCCTTGTCGACGCTTCCCGACGCGTCGACTACATGGAGAAGGGCGTCAGACTGGGCTGCCACCGAAAGGAACTGGTTTCCAAGCCCCTTCCCAAGGTAGGCCCCCTTGATCAGGCCTGGGAGGTCTGTCACCTCTATGGGGATGAATCTCCATCCCTCATCGCACTTGGAGTTCTTCGGATTGTCCTGCACACCAAACTCCTTGTGGACGCACAGCGTCACCACCTGGGCTACCCCGGTGTTCGGGGACTTGGTCGTGAACGGGTAGTTGGAGACCTCGGCGGCCTGAAGCGTCATGGAGTTGAACAGGGTGGTCTTACCCGCATTGGTCTTTCCGATGATTCCGATCCGGATCGGCATATCTTCGAATTTCCTAAATCGTTCTACTTATAGTTGAAGGATGGGTATTCGCTACGATGCGATTTAGGCCCTTAATGGGGGTAGTGCTATAGCCTGTACCTGAGGAACCCTGCGGCCCCTCCGAAAGATTTCAGCATGGCCCCCTCCTCCGTTCCTGAAGATATCATCTCGACCTTTGCACCAATCTGGATTGCCTTCTCCTCAAGCATGTCCACGACATCGGACTCGTCGACCTCGTAGTCGATGGCACCACACTTAGTGCAGGGCTCGCTGAGCATCTCCTGCATCGTCTGCATCTTCTTCTGGTTCTCGACGACCTTCTCCTTCACGGTCTGACAGTTCTTGCAGGTCATCCGAATCTTGGTGATGTTGATGTCGTCGGAAATCAGTATAGTCTCCATGTTCCCCCGGTTTAGGGCATCGATGATTTTCGGGAGGCCGTAGACGGTCAGCCCATTCGGCTTGTTTATCTCTCCGAGGAACTTTTGGACGAGCTTCCTCTCCTCCATGAACCGCACGTCCTGGAGCTTGTCGGCGGCTTTCTCGGCAATCTCGCGGATGCCTTCCCTCCCCGAGTAGGACGTGTCGATGACGTCTATAATGTTCTTCTGGAGCCTGTAGTCAAGGTATCCTCCCTTCAGGAAGTTGTCCTTGGTGGGCCCCGGACCCCCGACTATCACTCCATTGACGTTGTGGTCCGTTATGAAGATCCTGGTGACGTGCTCAGAGACCCTATTGAAGAAGTAAATGAGTTCCATCTCCCGACCTCTCTCATACCTCCGCGCGCTCTGGCCTCCTTTCCTCGTCTTCCCTGATATGCCGGAGGTCATCAGGTCTTCAACGTCCAGCCTGTCACCGGACAGGATTCCTATGCCCACTTCGTTCGAGTCGAGCGAGAGAATACCGTAGACCTTCTCCGCCTTGAGCATGTCCTTCAGGAACTCTACATGGAAGTGATCATCGCAGGTGTACAGGAAGGTGTTGACAGGCTTCGGTGGGACCACCTCGTTCATACGTATCACTTCGCTGCCTGGCCCGTTCGTCGGCAGAGCCCCTGAGAATATCACCAGCCCTGTCTCCGGTGTCTCCCTGTAGAGTTTGAGGCGCTGCATCGTCTTCGTCAGCGCATCCTGAACATGGTTCCTGGTCGTGTCGGACTTTATGTTGCCGGCCGTGCCCCACTCGTTCCTTAGGTACGCGATGACCTCGTGAAGAGGCTTCTTCGGAGGTATGTACAGCGAGACGAGCTCGGTCCCCCTACCCTCCTTGCTCGAGAGCTCGGAGATGACCTTTCTAATCTTGTAAAGTCTAACTGAGTCAGCTTTGCTAAGCAAATATGATAACCTCTAGCGTCAGCTCAGAGAATCAGCATCAGGGACGGTGCAGATGCACAACACAGACGAGAGTTCGGTCGAGCAGTGCTTTATAAAATCTATGATTATGTTGAATAACCGACGATATGGCTCGTAGCGCCGGATTGAAGATAGTACTCAGGATAGGTGGCTCGATACTCGGTTCACCGCCTGACGGAGAGGTGATGGCGAGCTACGCGACGATAATCGAGAAGGTCCTGAAGAGGGGGCACAAGGTCACCATCGTGGTGGGGGGAGGATTGGTTGCGAGGCAGTACATCGAAGCAGCCAAGAAGTTGGGCCTGGGGCACAGAGAACAGGATTTGGTCGCCATACAGGCCTCAAGACTGAACGCCAGGCTTGTCGGGATGAAGCTCGGGTTCCCGGAAGTGCCGACAACGATAGGCACGGCGCTCTCGAGGGTCACCAGGGACGGAGTGGTCGTGATGGGAGGTCTGAGGCCTGGGATTACGACTGATACCGTGGCGACGCTCGTCGCGGAGGCTTGGCGGTCTGACCTCATGGTCAAAGCCTCCAACCAGGAGGGAATCTACACGGCCGATCCACACGTGCACAAGAGGGCCCAATTGCTGCCAAAGGTCTCCTATCCCATGCTCGTTGCGATACTCGGGGGGAATCACACCCCCGGGATCCACAGCATAATCGACCCTGTGGCAGTCGAGAGGATAGCGAACAACAGGATAAAGCTCATAGTCGTGAACGGAAACAATCCGGAGAACGTGTTCTCGGCGATTCAGGGAGATGTCGTAGGCACCACTGTGGGCTAGACCACAGCAGCAACAGCAATATCGTTGACGTTTGTACCTGTAGGTCCCGTCTTCACGAGGTCGCCGAGACCCTCGAAGAGCCTGAACGTGTCGTTTTGACGCAGAATCTCTTCCGGAGAGAGCCCGAGGGATTCCGCCCTTCTAATCGTGGAACCATCTATGACGGCTCCTGCTGCATCGGTGGAACCGTCCACACCATCAGTTCCGAGAGCGACCATCGCAACTCCAAGGTTTCCATCGGTTTTCATCGCGGCACCCAGGGCAAACTCCTGATTCCTCCCGCCCCTACCATCCCCCCTGACCGTTACAGTCGTCTCTCCGCCAACGACGTAGCTCGAGGGCCTCCGCTTGGTGGTCGCGTAAAGGAGCACGGAACCCAGGAACATCCCAGCGAATCTCGCCTCACCCTCCAAGCTCGTGGTCAGCAACCTCGGTCTCTGACCCCTCGACCGCAGATAGCTCTCGGCCGCGTTGCTGGCGTCGTCGTTGCTGCCTATTACGAGGTTCGAGACATTCCTGAAGAATCTCGAACCCGGCTTCGGGGTCTCAGGGATCTTGCCATCGACACCCTTCCTAAGCAGGGTCGACGCGCTGCGGGGGATTCCCTCCCAGACGTTGTACCTCTCCAAAACGTGGATAGCATCGAGAAAAGTGGAGGAGTCGGGGTAGAGCGGACCCGATGCTATCGAGTCCAGTCTATTTCCAACCACATCAGAAATCACTAGTGAGAGAACGACTGAAGGATAGAGCCTCTCCGCGAGCCATCCTCCCTTCAGTGCCGATAGGTGCTTCCTGACGACGTTGAGCTCCTGTATGGTAGCCCCGGCTCGCAGCAGGGTTCTGGTGACTTCGACCTTGTCGGCAAGCGATACCCCCTCTCTTGGCATCGGGAGGAGCGACGATCCCCCTCCAGATATCAGGCAGATTACTAGATCGTCAGCGGTCGGCGTCCCCACGAGGTCGAGCATCAGTTCGACCCCATCCGTGCCGGCCTTGCTGGGAAGTGGGTGGGTAGCATGATGGAGTTTGATCGTCCTCGATCTGCCTCCATCGAGCGGCTGGGAATCTGGTAGGTTGACGATGCCCGCTGTGATTCTGCCTCCGAGCACAGACTCAAGACCCCTCGCCATCGGACCGCCAGCCTTACCACCCCCGATTACCAAGATTCGTCTGAACCTTGGTAGGTCAAACCTTGCTCCCTGGACGACCAGCTGGCCGCCTAGAATCTTGAGCTTGGAACGGATCAAGCGTCCGGGCTCGACCGTGGCAAGAGCAGCCTCGACCGCACCGAGAGAGACGCGTCTGGCCGTCCTCTCGGCCTCGCTCTCGGCGTTCTCGATCAGTTCGGCGGTGTTCTTTATGTACATCTATGGGTGCTCTTGTCTCGGTTTCTCCGGAGCGAGATAATTAACGTGACGCCTGAGATTCTCCTCGTAAGGTGGCGAACTAGTTGTCGGAGAGACTCTTCAAGAGGCTCTCGACCGCTTTCCGAGTGTACATCACGCCCTGAGGGTTGCCTGTTAGGACATGCTTCACCTCTCCGTGACCCGTCTCCACGAAGACCTGCGGAATGAGGTAGTCCGGAGTCCAGTCGCCGTATCTCTTGACCAGTTCATCAGCTCTGCTTTCGTCTTCAGTGTCGATGTCAAGCAGGTGGACGGGCACGCCAAGCTCCTGCCCGATCTTCTTCATGGGTTCGACCGTGGTCGGGACGCAATGAGGACACCAGTTGGCGTATACGACGTAGATCGCCTTTACCTTGGTCATCAGAAGCCTGGATTCGGGAGAGGCCCGTCGGTATAAATCTTGGTGGTCGACCTCGTCCTGGGTCGAGCCTAGTGCCCCTCTTTACTCGTCTTGAAGCCCACGGCGAGCAGGAGCCTCTGGAACTCCTCCTCTGTGACCCACTCAACCTTGAGATAGTCTAGTATCTCCTCCTCTCTCATTCCGATTCTCATAGCCTCCTTTACGGAGGCTGCGTACGCCTCTATCTCTGTCGGCCGGTCCACGTAGCTGAACCTCCTGTCGAAGAGCTCCTTGCCCTCCATGAACTGCCTGATGTGGACAAGCTCGTGAATCACATCGAGATACAGGTATCTCTCGTCCCCCGTCCTCAAGTACTCAGAGCTCACGACGATGTTGCCCGTTTCATCGTCGACCCGCAGATATCCTGCTCGCGGGAGGATGTCGACCATCAGGTCCGTGAGGACCTCCTCGGTTCGGTCCTGAAATATCGACCTTACGGCCTCAACGGTCTCGAAACCCACGAAGACATCGACGAAGGCGAGCGACCCTGTCGTCGCCGTCCTGTTGATGCTGTGGCCAGAAGCGGCCTCCTTCCTTCTTTGGCCCTTCATCTCAGGACCCTCCTGCGTCTTTCACGAAGAGGTCTTTGAGGTAGGCTCTCTTGAACCCCAGCTTCGTGTACAGCACCTCCAGGGAGTCGGAGAGAATCGTCTGGAGGATGAGCTTCCTCCCTTCCTCGACCGCCACCCTGTAGGAGAAATCGAGCATCGTACTGGCCACGTGCCTGCCCCTCCACTCGTGTTGCGTCGCGACGCAATAGGCACCACACACCTTCCCCGTCTTGAAGAGCGCTGTCACTCCAGCGGGTTCGCCCTTGATTGTCCCAATCAAGAGGCTCGCTTCGTTGGCTCCCGAGAGCCTCTGGAGGATGGCAGTGACGGCCTTCATTTGGCTCGTCTCTCCGTAGAACGAGTCGAGGTAGATGCTGGCCCAACTCTCCAGTTTCCCCCCTTCGACCTCCTCCTCTATCTTCAAGTCCGGATTCACCTTGAAGGACGGCTCGTCCATCTCCATGACCGCCATCTGGTCTGCAATCCTGTACCCTCTCTTCGCGAGAGCGGACAGCAGCTTCGAATCTAGCTGGTCGCTCTGGAGGAGGAGGTGCGGCCTTCGCTTCCGAGCCTCGAACTCCTTCTCCATGGGCTCGATGGACTTGTTCGAGTCGGGAGTGATCTTCAGGAACCCTCCGCGGTTGAAGAAATACTCATCGAATTCTTGCGAGAACAAGACATAGGCGTTCCGGCTCAGCCATCGCGCCTTGGTCCAGTTGGACCACCAAGATACCTCGTTGAGCTCGTACGCCGTCTCATTGGAATCTGCCAAAGAAGTTCACGCCGAGGATGTTGGAGGTGATTCTCAGGGCCTCGTAGTACAGCTCGACCTGGTTCTGGTCCTTCTCTGAAGCTCCGTCTTCGATCAACTTTCTCATGAACGCGATCGCCTGCGGTGTATCAAAGTCGTCGTTGAGGAAGGCGTAGAACTGGCCGAGCACCTTCCCGGAATCCCTCCTGCGAGCCTTCGTCGCCCTCCTCTCCTCCATTATCTTCGACTTGTCCCTCAATGAAGAGTAGACCTCATACATCTTCTTCAGGCCCTTCTCATCGAACTCCAGGTCTTCCCTGTAGTGATGGGAGAGCAGGTACAGCCTCAGGGTGTCTGGTCCGTACTCCTTCAGGATGTCCCTCACCGTCAGGACGTTGCCGACAGACTTCGACATCTTGCTCCCTTCGGTGTTCACCAGACCGGTGTGCACCCAGTACTTGACGATGGGCTTGATCTTCGTCAGAGACTCTCCCTGGGCAATCTCGGCCTCGTGGTGAGGGTAGATCAGCTCATAGGCCCCTCCATGTATATCGTACTGGGGTCCGAAGTTCGTGAGCGTGACAGCCGTGTCCTGTATGTGCCAGCCTGGTGAACCCCTGCCCCACGGGCTGTCCCAACGGCCTTCGACGAGAACCACGGGACGCCAGAGCGTGAAGTCCAACATGTGCTTCTTCTTGACCGAGAGCTCCAGAGGCCTCAGCGAGAGCTCCTTCGGCGTCATGTGCGAGAGTTTCCCGTAGTCGGGGAAGGTCGATGTGTTGAAGTAGACGGTGCCGTCGATGACGTACGCGTTCCCATCCCTTATGAGGGCGGAGATTTCGTTGAAGGTCTCCTGGACGTAGTTTGAGACTCTTTCGTACTTTGTGACCGTATAGATTTTGAGGCTGTCGGTGTCCTCGAGGAAGGCCTTCGTGTACCTCTCAGCCAGCCTCATGGCGTCGATGCCCTCTTCCTTCGCTACCTGAGTAATCTTATCGTCAACGTCGGTGATGTTCATCAAGAAGTTCACCTCGAACCCCAGGTGCGACAGATACCTGGCCACGACGTCGTAGAAGGTGTATGTCCGGGCGTGGCCGACGTGGAGGTAGCCCTGCACCGTCGGTCCGCACACGAACATCGAGACCTTGCCGGGTATCCTGGGCTGGAACGACTCCTTCTGCATGGTCATCGTGTTGTATAACTTGAGGTCTGGTTGCATCTTGAAGTGGCTCACGGGTTCTTCCTTACTGTATCTTAGTTTTTGGAAGTATAAATGTGAGTCAATCTATGGTGAGGTCGTTGTTATACGAGAAGAAGATCAGTTCGTTCTCCCAGCTGATGGACGAGCTGGACACCATCGACCTGGACGCCGGCATCCGGGCCGTCGGAAAGTACAAGGCAAGGAAGTGCTACGTCTTCGTCACAAGGTCTGCGAAGGGGTTCACATCCGTCCTCTGCAGCATGAAGCGCGCCGGCAAGGAGAGCATTCCAGACAAGCGGCTCCTCGCCAAGGAGTTCGAAACTCTGCAGGACCTGGAGAAGTTCCTTGCCGAGGTCGTCGCCAAGCCCGTCGTGGCATCCGAGTACTAGGCCGTCCCATCTGCCGCACGCCCAGCGAAATCGCTGATTCTCTGCTCGCTGAGGCGGGCGTAGTCCCGGTCCACCTCATATCCGACGTAGTGCCGGCCGGTCTTCAGGGCTGCTATGGCCGTCTGACCTGATCCCATGAATGGGTCGAGCACCACATCCCCCTCAAAGGTGTACAGCTGTATGCACCGGTACGGCAGCTCTACCGGGAAGGGAGCAGGATGCCCTACCTTGCGGGCGCGCTCCGCGTCGAACCTCCAAACGCTCTTGGTGAACTCGAGGAACTCGTCCCTGGTGATGGTGCTCTTCTTGCCTTGACCCTCCCTCGCGAAGCGAGACTTGGAGAAGACGAGGATGTACTCGTGGGTGTCACGCAGCGTGGGATTGGTCGCGGAGAGCCAGCTTCCCCACGCCGTCGAAGGGCTGCTGCTCGAGTCCTTGGCCCATATCACCTCTCCCCTCATCAAGAAGCCCAGCGTCGTCATGTCTTCGATTATGAACGAGTGGAGCGGGATGTACGGCCTCCGTCCGAGGTTGGCCACGTTGATGCAGCACCTCCCTCCCGGTACGAGCACCCTCTTGACCTCCAGCCAGACCCTCTCCAGGAAGCCGAGGTATTCCTTGAGAGTCAGATTCCTGTCATATTCCTTCCCGACGTTGTACGGAGGCGAGGTGACCACCAGGTGGACGCTGCTCTCCGGGATCTCCTCCATCCTCTCACTCGACCTGCAGATGATTTTGTCCAGGAACTTCTCGCTGATCGGCCTCTCCCTGTATTCCACAATTTCCTCTCTTTGGAGGCCCTCGTAGAGCCTGCCCCCGTAGAAGGCCGCCGACTCATGGCTGATCCTTCCCGGCGAGCCGAAGGCACTGGTCTTCGTTCCCCTTCGCTTTCTCGAAGCTGCCGCTCTGTCTGCGCTCGTGCGACCGGGGCTCAAAGCACCACTCGAGAAGAATCGCCCGTGATATAGCTTCCAGTCGGGGCGAGAGCCAATTCCCGCGTGCGCAGGGTGAACAACTTAAATCACACATCCGGGAGCATGATCAACAATGTCTGAGGTCAAGACCTTCTTTCGACACTGCCCGTCGTGCGGTCGCAGGTTCCATATCACGCTTGAGAACAAGCGGCTCGTCCAGATGGAGAGGGAGCAGGAGGAGATTAGCGGCCGGGGTATGTACGCGCGAACCCCGAACAACCCTATGACGCTGATAGTCGAAGAAGGCATACCCATAACGGTCGATATCGAAGAGTTTCAGTACATGTACAAGTGCAAGCACTGCGGCCACGAATGGTCCGAGAAGCACATCGAAGAACACAAGGAAGACTAGTTCAAACGTACTAGGCGAACCTGAGCCTAGCCAGAGTAAGAGTGCCGGGGGTGGGATTTGAACCCACGAACCCCTAAGGGACGGGATGTCCCATGGCGGCGTGGCCAGATCTTGAGTCGGGCTGGTCCGTGTCCCGCACGGTTGGCCAGGCTTCGTTACCCCGGCGCTCTTACCCCGACCAATCGCACAGCTTTCAAAAGTGTTTCTGACGCCCGCCTCATCTCCTCACTGCTCCTGAATCGCGCAGACCTTGCTCGTCTTTCGCAGGAGCCTGTTGAGCGCGATCTCGATGATGATGTTGCAGTACCGCGCCAGCTGCCCGAAGTGGGAGATGATGGTCCTCATGTGCGGCTGCTCCGACTCCGAGAGTTCCAGGGTGACCTCCCTTTCAAGACTCAGGGTCGCCTCTATCCTCTCCAGAGCCTTGTCTATGATGCCTATCTCTGGAGCGAGCAGGCTCTCTATGGTCACGTCGAAGGAATCGTTCGCGCTCCTGGCCAGGTCCTCTATTCTCTTCATGGTCCTCTCCTCGATCATTATCCCGGCTTCCCTCGAATTGACCGTCTCTTCCGTCAGCTCAAGGATTATCCTACCTATCTCCTCGATGGTCTTGGCAGACACCCTGTCTCCTGAAGTGTGCAGCGGACTCTCGAGGCCTATCTTGGCCGAAATCTCCCTGTCGCTGAGGGCGACCAGGAGCTGCCTCACTATCAGCCAGTAGAGCTCGTCTATCTCTCCCTGTATCTTCCTGATCTCATTGAGCACCGAGGGACTCCCGCTCCTCAGCGCTTCGATGGATTGCTCGAGGCTCCTGGACACCAGCAACTGGAGTCTCTTGATCAGTGAGTCGACCGGGAACTTCGCGGGGTCCATGAAGCTCTGGGCAAGGAGCCTGCTCTTCGAGGACTCGACTATCTCCACCCCGCGCAGGCTCCTCAGGGTCTTGTTGGCTTCCGCGAGATAGGCTGGGCTCATCCCATTCTTCGAGATTAGCTCTATCGCGTCGTACCCCAGCATATAGCAGCCCACCACGACCCTCGGGAGAAGCTCCTCGCTGTCTATGACATCGACCCTTATCGAGGCCTTCACCGTCTTCGGCTTCCTGACTGTTGGGATGAGCCTCAATGTGCCATCCTCCTCCTCCTTGACCGTGATGTTGTCTCCCTCGTGGATCTTCAGATGCTTGGCGTACTCCGACGGTATGGATACCAGGAGGGTCTTCTCTCCCGCCCTCTGGACCTTCCTCACTTCGTTCATAATCCGTAAGGTATGTAAGGACTATATGAACAGTATTCTTATTACATGTTAACACACATGCCGAAATTACGACCGTTTATGAAGCGCAATGACTTCTCATGGATGATTGGCGGTGCTCAAGGAAGCGGAGTAGACACCTCCGCCAACATCTTCGCAAAGGCGGCGGCCCAGGGAGGGCTACAGGTCTTCGGGAACAGGGAATACTACTCCAACATCAAGGGTGAGCACAGCTACTTCAGGGTGAGGCTGAGCAGGGACCCAATCCACTCACACGTCGATACCGTGGACATGCTCGCGACTTTCGACGACGAGACGGTGGCGCGCCACGCCGGAGACGTACGGAAGGACGGAGCGATAATCTACGATCCGTCCCTCGGCCGGAATGAGATCGAGAACATGCCCACCATCGAGCCGAACGTAAGCAAGCGCCTCTATGCTGAGCTCGACGCGAACAGCCTCCCCCACACCGTCGACGGGGTCCTGGAGGTCGCGAGGAGGAGGGGAGTCCACATCTACGCAATCCCGTACATTGAGCTGCTGAAGGAAGGTCGGCGAGAAGATCGGCGAGACCTCTCTCAGCTCTCTCACAAGGATGACCAACGTGATGGCTGTGGCCTCGTCCTTCGCGCTCCTCGTCTATCCGGAGGCCAACGTCAGCGAGGCGATAAGGAAGCAGTTCAAGTCGAAGCAGAAGGTGGCCGAGATGAACGTCACAGCGATAGCCACCGTCTACGATTACGTGAGGGAGAAGTACAACGGAGGATTCGGGTACAGACTCGAGCCGATTCCGACCGACGAGAAGCGCATGTTCCTCAGGGGCAGCAGCACCATAGGCATCGCGAAGATACTCGCAGGCTGCAGGCTGCAGACCTACTACCCCATCACGCCCGCTAGCGACGAGAGCGAGTACCTTGAGGCCCACGAAAACATCCGCGTCGACGGCCCTCTGACGAGCGAGGCGAAGTCGATGGACGCCTCCATCACGGTGGTACAGACCGAGGACGAGATTGCGGCGATAACAATGGCGGTGGGTGGCGCCCTCACCGGCGTCAGGTCTTCCACTTCGACATCGGGCCCGGGCTTCTCGCTGATGGCCGAGGGCATCGGGTGGGCCGGGATCAACGAGGTCCCCGTCGTCGTCACGCTCTATCAGAGAGGCGGTCCAAGCACCGGACTCCCAACGCGGCACGAGCAGGGAGACCTCGGCTTTGCGCTTCACATAGGCCACGGAGAGTTCCCGAGAATAGTCCTGGCCAGCGGAGACCTCGAGGAGGCCTTCTACGACACCGCCAAGGCCTTCAACTACGCCGAGAAGTACCAGGTACCCGTCATCCACATAGTCGACAAGGCGATGGCGAACTCCGACCAGACCTACCCCATGTTCGACCCAAGCCTGGCAAAGATAGAGAGGGGCGAGCTCATCAGAGATGGCATCGTGGCCGACGAGGACGCGGAGTTCCTCAGGTTCAAGCGGACGGAATCGGGGATCTCGCCCAGGCCGGCGATAGGCACCAAGGGCGGGATCTACTGGAACACGGGGGACGAGCACGACGAGAAGGGCCACATCTCCGAGGACCCGACGAACAGGGACATGATGATGGAGAAGAGGATGGGGAAGCTCGACGTCGCTGCGAGCGAGATTCCTCTGGAGGAGAAGGTCCACTTCTTCGGTCCAGAGGACGCGCAGATCACACTGGTGAGCTGGGGCTCGCCCAAGGGGGCGATTCTGGACGCCATGGAGAGCCTGAAGGGCGACGGCGTTGCCGTGAACTTCCTCCAGCTTCGGCTGATTAAGCCGTTCCCCACCGAGTACGTGAAGGAGGTGTTATCCACGCGCGAAGATAATCGTGGACGTAGAGATGAACTACTCAGGGCAGCTCGGAGGCGTGATAAGGGAGATGACGTGCATCCCCGTCGAACGCTACATCGTCAAGTATAACGGGAGGCCGATGTCGCAGGAGGAGATCTACGACGCGGTCAAGCGGATTGCTGACGGGTCGGCTCCGAACAGGATGGTATTGACAAATGGCGCTTAAGCTAACAGACCTCAAGTCCGACTTCCACAACGACTGGTGCCCAGGCTGCGGAGACTTCGGAATCATCAGCGCGGTCCAGATGGCCCTGGCTGAGATGAACATAGAGCCGCACAGGCTCGCGCTGGTCTCCGGCATCGGATGCTCGGGGAAGACGCCGCACTTCTTCAAGGCCTACGGTGTGCACACCCTCCACGGGAGGTCCCTGCCCTTCGCTACCGGGATCAAGCTCTCCAACCCCAACCTCGAGGTAATCGCATGCGGCGGGGACGGCGACGGCATGGGCATAGGCGCCGGCCACTTCGTGAACTCCGGGAGGAGGAACGTCGACATGACCTACATCGTCTACGACAACGGCGTCTACGGGCTCACCAAGGGGCAGGCCGCTCCCACCCTCAAGCTCGGGGTCAAGACCAAGTCGCTGCCGCTCCCGAACATCAACACGGCTGTCAACCCCCTCATGCTGGCGCTGGCTTCGGGCTACACGTTCGTCGCCAGAGGCTACGCCTACGATGTCAGGCACCTCAAGGAGATAATCAAGAAGGCAGTCCTCCACAAGGGGTTCGCCTTCATCGACGTGCTGCAACCGTGTCCCACCTACAACGACATCCTGACCAAGGAGTACTGGCAGGGAGAGGGACTCCTCGACGCTGCAGGGAGGCCCATGCCCCGCACCTACAAGCTCGACGCGACAGGCTATGACGGCGTAGTCAAGACAGACGACACGGGCGAGATGGAGGAGAAGGTCAAGCAGGGCATCATGAAGTCGTTCGAGTGGGGAGACCATACCCCCATCGGGGTCTTCTATCAGAACGAGCGGATCCCGACCTATGAGGAGAGGCTGGGCGCGAGGATGCCTACGTACAAGACAGCGCCGCCCGCAGAGCAGGAGATAGCTCGGAAGGACGGGACCTCGCTGGCGAACATCTCGAGCCTGCTCGACGAGCTCAGAGTGAACTAGCCGGACCGGCCGCAGCCTTCTAACGGCGGTCTCAGAGCTATAAAACGCCGGTTTGAGCGTCCAGCGCATGCCCGAAGACGGGGACCTCCCTCCGCGGCTGCTCGTCGCCATAGGCTCCAGGAACCCTGCCAAGACCAAGGGCGTGAGGAGCGTCTTTCCGGAGTTCTTCCCCGGTTGCACCTTCGTGGAGGTCGACACCTCGTCCGTCGTCAGGGCCCAGCCGGTCGGGATGGAGCAGGTCCTCTCGGGAGCCTCGAAGAGGGCGAAGTTCGCTCTTTCCAAGTCGTCGGGCGACTTCGGCGTGGGGGTCGAGGCCGGGATACTCTCAATCACCCCGCGCGAGCACATCAACCTGCAGGTCGCCGTCATCGTCGACAAGGATGGCCGCTCGGGGACCGGCTTCTCGTGCGGGTTCCTGATCCCCGACCGGTTCATCGAGAAGATGCGGAAGGAGGGCATGGAGCTCGACAGGTACTCTCACGAGCTTACCGGCGCCGAGAGGATAACAGAGGAGGAGGGCATAGTCTACCACGTCTCGAAGGGGAGGGTCTCCCGGCTCCAGATGACCGAGCAGTGCGTCAGCATGGCGCTCATCCCGTGGCTGAACAGGAAGGCCTACGGGTTCTAGGTCCGCCGGGCGCTGGCTCACAGCGGGCTCAACCTTAGATACCCAACCGGATACCTAATCGGACACCACATGACTGGAGAGCTCGTCCGCCGGAGCACGACCCACGGGCTGCTGTTCCTCATGTTCCTCTCGTTCATCGCCAGCTTCCTCATCGCGCGGGTCTTCGCCACCCTGAACCCGACGACGGTGGTCGTTACGGGAGGGATCCACTTCCACCACTTCTGGTACGGGCTCATCATGATAGTCGTCGCAGGCGGGCTCGGGATAGTCCACAACGACCCCCGGTTCAGGAGGCTGTACGCGGTGGTCTTCGGGCTGGGAGGGGGGCTCGTGGGGGACGAGGTCGGCCTGCTGCTCACCTTCGGGAACTATGACTCGGTACTCACCCTCTACTTCTTCGTGATAGTCGTCTCGGCGGGGGTGCTCGGCATACTCCTGACCCGCTACAGGAAAGAGCTCGAGTACGACGTGGTCTCCCTCGAGCGCGGCGAGCGGCTGGCCTACCTGGGACTTGTGGTTGCGGGCCTCTCCGCCCTCCCGTTCGCAGCGGGGATGCTCCTCCTCGGCGCAGTCGTGATCATCGCCGGCATCGTGGTCGCCGCGGCTGGCGTGTGGTCGCACAGAAGGCGAAAGAGCTAGAAAACCCGCCTGCCCCAAGGTTTGCATCTCTGAAAATCGGGGCTGATTTCGGCCCGTTTTTTCGGGAACGTTTATATCCAGACCTGAATCCTCCGGTGGGTTTGCGCATAGCTTGGCGGCGCCTGCGTTGAGTTTTGGGCAGAGCCCGGTCGGTGATATGCACGGCCTCCAGATGCGCGCACAAAAAGTGGAGATCAAACGAGAGTTTGATCTGACATTGGCTTTGCTTTAACTCCGCAGTAATGCGTATCCAACTCCCGATAATCGACTCCAGTTGATCCTGCCGGACCCGACTGCTATCGGATTGAGATTTAGCCATGCGAGTCGAACGTCCCCCTGTTGCGGGAGGCGTGGCGTACGGCTCAGTAACACGTAGTCAACCTGCCCTGGAGACATGGACAACCCCGGGAAACTGGGATTAATCCTTGATAGGTCATCTCATCTGGAAGGAGAGATGGTTTAAAGGGGTGCGCGAGCTTCTTCCGTGTATCTCGCTCCAGGATGGGACTGCGGCCGATCAGGCTGTTGGTGGGGTAATGGCCCACCAAACCTGTAACCGGTACGGGCCTTGAGAGAGGGGGCCCGGAGATGGACACTGAGAGAAGGGTCCAGGTCCTACGGGGCGCAGCAGGCGCGAAACCTTCGCAATGCGCGAAAGCGTGACGAGGTTAATCCGAGTGATTTCCGCTGAGGAGATCTTTTGTCAGCTCTAAAAGGCCAGGGAATAAGGGGAGGGCAAGTCTGGTGTCAGCCGCCGCGGTAATACCAGCTCCTCGAGTGGTCGGGGCGATTATTGGGCCTAAAGCATCCGTAGCCTGTTCCGTAGGTCTTCTGTTAAATCCAACGGCTTAACCGTTGGCCTGCAGAAGATACCGCGGGACTAGGAGGCGGGAGAGGTGGACGGTACTCCACGTGTAGGGGTAAAATCCTTTGATCCGTGGAAGACCACCAGTGGCGAAGGCGGTCCGCCAGAACGCGCTCGACGGTGAGGGATGAAAGCTGGGGGAGCGAACCGGATTAGATACCCGGGTAGTCCCAGCCGTAAACGATGCGAGCTAGATGATCCAATCGCAAATCGCGATTGGAGTGTCGCAGGGAAGCCGTTAAGCTCGCCGCCTGGGGAGTACGGTCGCAAGACTGAAACTTAAAGGAATTGGCGGGGGAGCACCACAAGGGGTGAAGCCTGCGGTTCAATTGGAGTCAACGCCAGGAAACTTACCAGGAGAGACAGCAGGTTGAGGGTCAAGCTGAAGACTTTACCTGACGAGCTGAGAGGAGGTGCATGGCCGTCGCCAGCTCGTGCCGTGAGGCGTCCTGTTAAGTCAGGCAACGAGCGAGACCCCTATTGGTAATTGCTAACTGTCCAGAGATGGATAGAGGCTAGTTACAGAGACTGCCGCTGCTAAAGCGGAGGAAGGAAGGGGCCACGGCAGGTCAGTATGCCCCGAAACTCCTGGGCCACACGCGGGCTGCAATGGTAGGGACAATTGGTTCCGACCTCGAAAGAGGAAGGCAATCCCGCAAACCCTACCCCAGTTGTGATTGAGGATTGAAACCCGTCCTCATGAATATGGAATCCCTAGTAACCGCGTGTCATCACCGCGCGGTGAATACGTCCCTGCTCCTTGCACACACCGCCCGTCGCTTCACCCGAGTTTGGCTCTGGACGAGGTCGTCTCTTATTGGGGCGATCGAATCTTAGTTAGGCAAGGGGGGAGAAGTCGTAACAAGGTGGCTGTAGGGGAACCTGCAGCCGGATCACCTCCTTAGTATATACCGATTGGGAGTAAGGATTTGCTCGCACTGCAATGGAGTGAAAGGCAAAGCCAGTATCAGACGTAATGAAGATGCACTGTGCCATGCGAGTGGCATAGGAAGGGCTAGCAGGGTACGGAAGGGCCTTCGCGGGCGCCCCTGTGATGATGCCATGCATAGGGTTCGCGCAAGCATCCGCCGGGGATGTTAATCATCCGACACAACTGACGCTGTATGGTGGATGGCTTGGCTTGGGATGGCGAAGAAGGGCGTGGTAAGCTGCGATAAGCTCCGGGGAGGCGCAAGCATCCTTCGATCCGGAGATTCCCGAATGGAGTCTAATCTAAGGAGACTGCCGCAAGGCATCTCCTGTGTTCCGTAAGGAACGCAAACCCTGGGGAAGGAAACATCTGAGTACCAGGAGGAAGAGAAATCAATTGAGATCCCGTTAGTAGCGGCGAGCGAAACGCGGGAGAGTCCAAACCGAATCCCTGCCCGAAAGGGCAGGGAGATGTGGGGTTCGCCTCAGCATATGCAACCCTGCGATCAGTGAGCTGAACTTGCCTGGAAATGGCACACAACAGAAGGTGATAGTCCTGTAGGCTAGTTGGAAGACGAGGTTGTGCTGAAAGGCAGAGTAGCTGGCTTTGGCAGTGGCTAGCGAAGACGGGGGAAAGCAGCCTCCAAGACTAAACACTACCCAAGACCGATAGAGAAACAGTACCGCGAGGGAAAGCTGAAAAGTACCCCGAAAGGGGTGTGCAAAGAGCCTGAAACCATCCAGCTACAGACGTTCAGGGCATGAAAGAGGTATGAATCCAACGCGATGGCACCGCAAGGGACGTCAAGGGGGGTTAAGTGCCTCAGTGTGCTGCGTTCCGTCTAGAAACACGGGCCGGGGAGTTAACTGTCATGGCGAGCCTAAGGGTTCAAAGCCCGGAGGCGAAGGGAAACCGATTCTCCGTAACGCCGCAAGGGCGTGGGAGGAGGTCTGAAAGGGCCTTAGAGTCATGGCGGTTTAGACTAGAAACCAAACGATCGTGTCCAGAACAAGATGAAGCCGGGCGAAAGCCTGGTGGAGGACTGCAAGGGTCTTAACGTGCAATTTAGTCCCCTGATTCTGGACAAGGGGCCAAAAGCCTATCTAGCTTGGTGATTGCTAGTTCCCATCGAAGCGGATCCCAGTCCTGTCTCCACCGATGTTGTTGACGCTGTAGAGCACCAACGAGAAGACAAGGATTCGAAAGGGTCCACTTTCTTCTTGAACTCCGAATGTGTCAACGCAGTAGACGTGGGGAGGCGGGTTTATGTGGGGTAAGCCTCATAACCGAGAGGGGGTTAACCCAGACTAGAGTTAAGGTCCCCAAATTTTGGCTAAGTGTCAAGCAAAAGGGAGTCTTTGACCTAAAACAGCAGGGAGGTAGGCTTAGAAGCAGCTACCCTTCAAAGAAAGCGTAACAGCTCACCTGCCGAGGTTGAGGGCCCCGAAAATGGACGGGGCTAAAGCCAAGTACCGATACTCTGGACTGCGTCCTTGTGGGACGTATGTGGTAGATGGGCGTGGTGATTGGGATAGAAGCTGGGTCGTGAGGTCCAGTGGACCGATTTCCAGTGCAGATCCCGGTAGTAGTAGCAGCGTAGTCGGGTGAGAATCCTGACCGCCGAAAGGACACGGTTTTCCTGGCAATGCGTCATCAGCCAGGAGTTAGCCGATCCTAAGAACGAAACTCAACAGTATTCGTTCGAATGAGGGAATGCGGTTAATATTCCGCAGCCTTTGGTATTCCGATGTCCCGCAAGGAAAACATCGCCTCTGATGCTTCGAGACCAGCCTTACAGAGTTTTTCGCTCTGTTTAATCATCGAAGGGGGAGGGAGTGTCGTAATGACGAGAACTCTTCCGAGAGGAGAATAGCGGCCCGTTGGGGTCGTTTAGCTGATTCCTGGAGACAGTGAAAACAGAGGAGGAGAGGGATATTGAGATCGTACCTAGAACCGACACTGGTGATCCTAGGTGAGAAGCCTAAGGCGTGTCGGGGAACTGTAGGTAAGGGAACTCGGCAAATTAGCCACGTAAGTTAGCGAAAAGTGGTGCCTGCTTTCTTAATGTAGAAATTGGGATCGCAGGTTGCAATAACGAGGGGGTCCCGACTGTTTAATAAAAACACAGTAAACTGCAAGTCCGAAAGGATGTGTACAGTTTATGAATCCTGGCCAGTGCAGGTACCTAAAACCTGGGTTCAACTGGGCTAAGGGCCTGTTAACGCCGGGAGTAACTCTGACTCTCAGGTAAAAACAGTTCGAGGAAAAAATAAGGGAGTCGCTAAATCTGGCCGTATGCTGGAACATCTGAGTATGCCAGGCTAGTCCCCAACTGGGGACTGACAACGCCATGGCTGCAGACAATCAGCAGGAAAGGCCGGGCGAGCCGCAGGGCTTCGTCCGGAATCCTCAGAGACTGAACGCCAGAAGCCGCATTCGCTGCGACCATGTTACAGTCCGAACACTGCAGCGATGCAGTGAGGCTCAGGTGAAGGAAGGAGAGCCCGCCTCGATCCCGTGGTCGAGGTCCAAGGAAGCAACAGATTGCTTAAGGTAGCCAAATGCCTTGTCGGGTGAGTTCCGACGTGCATGAATGGACCAACGAGGGCCCCGCTGTCCCTATCTACGACCCGGCGAACCTACGTAAGCTGGACGAACAGTCCAGCAACTTCCATCGGGGAGAGAAGTCCCTGTGGAGCTTTACTGCAGCTTGTTGCTGCGATTCGGTTGCGATTGCAGAGTGTAACGGGGAGCCGTCGAAGTCGTCGCCTTCGGGTGACGATGGAGGCAACAATGTAACACCCCTCCCTTGAGACTGTATCGCTAACTCCTACGGGAGGACACCGGCAGGTGGGCAGTTCGGCTGGGGCGGCACCCCCTTGAAAAGATATCGAGGGGGCCCAAAGGTTGGCTCAGACTGGGTCAGAACTCCAGTGTTGAGGGCAAGGCCAAAAGCCAGCCTGACAGGAAACTTAAACGCAGAGTTTTCTGCCACGAAAGTGTGGCCTAGCGATCATTCAAGTCCCCACTGTTGGGGGCTGGATGTGACAGAAAAGTTACCCCAGGGGTAACAGGCTCGTCGCGGGCGAGAGCTCCAATCGACCCCGCGGTTTGGTACCTTGGCGCTATCGGCGCTCGGGGCAGAATCGCAGTAATGCGATTTGTAGTATTGGCTTATAACGGCGAACTCCTCCTCCTGTGAGAACACTGAGGAAACGGGAGAGGACAACGCCGTGGGAAGTCTACGGGTAAAGTAAGCGAGCATTGGTTGCCTTAGCGGGCAACTGCAGAAGGAAAAAACAGCCAAGAGTTCGCTCCAAAGGGCACTTCTATCAGATGGAAGGACAGACAGAGTGATTAATCATCTTCCGGCAGCGGTATCCGCTCCGGAAGTGGTGTATGCTATCTTCGGGCGGATGCTTGCAAAGCGGGCGCAGCCTGCGGCTAGGTGCCGTCCTGCCATAGGGCGGGCCGGTGACGATGCGGTTGTGGTTTGTCCATCACAGGTAGAAACGATCTTCCCATATGACCCCGTAACGACTGAGCGCGCAGAATATTGCGGCGCAATGAGATGGCTTGGGGCTGTCTCCCGACGCGGCACGTCCGACGTGTCGCGACAATACAACTCGGGAGGCCTCCGAAAGGCTCCGAGCCATCATACGCCAACCCCCCTATCGAACGGAAGTGCGGGGGGTGAAGACATAGTCTAATCCTGAAAGAAATTTCGGATAAGATTGCGATGTCGGCTCTTCCCATCCTGGTCCTGCAGCAGGGGCCAAGGGTGGGGCTGCTCGCCCATTAAAGGGGAACGTGAGCTGGGTTTAGACCGTCGTGAGACAGGTCGGCCTCTACCTGATGGAAGCGGAAGAAACTGCGAGGAAGCGCTGCCCAGTACGAGAGGAACAGCGGCGCGTAGCCTCTGGCGTACCAGTTGTCCGAAAGGGCATAGCTGGGCAGCTAAGCTATTGTGGATAACTGCTGAAAGCATCTAAGCAGGAAGCCACTCCCAAGAAGAGTCTTCTATCAGCTACACCTTTCCGGCCGCAAGGCCGAAGAGGCACGCTGAGAAGGGCGGCGATAGAAGACTCGCGTTGAAGGAGTGGGGGTGTACGCACGAAGCCCTCGGGCGACGTGTTCAGCCCGTCGACTACCTATAGCCCAACGTGTGGATGAAATGCCCCGGCGGAGGCGCAATGAACCCTACACATGGCATGCCTTTTCTTACGGTATCTCGAGAATGACAAAGGGCTAGAGCTTCTGAACCTTCCAATGAGCGCTTACGGTAACTCGATTGTGCGACTCATGTGGAGGGGAAAGAGCTGTCAGGACATCGATATGTACTAGCCGCCGTCATATGCTATGGCTGATTACATGACTTCATGTCAGCAATGTGGAGCCGAGGAAGCATTCCCTTTCAAGTGCAAGTATTGTGGGAAAGCACTCTGCGGGGAACATAGGCTGCCGGAGCGACACACCTGTGTTTCGAAGGAGATCATGAACAGCCCAAGCGGCCTCTACGAGTCGAATTCGCTACCTCCTAGTAGGTTGGTAAAGAGAGCAGGTTACATGGCCCATTACATTTGCTATACGTGCCAAGCATCATTCGAGTCAGTGGAACCCGCTCAACGGCACGAAAGAGAGAACCGTGGCCATCAAGTGAAATATCGCGTCTGTCTAATGGCTTTGGAATCATTTGTCAGAAGATTGCCTCCTGATGGGAAATGCCGCCAGCATAGGCGCAATGAACCTATGCATAGACATGGTCTTTCTTACTTAAGTCGAAGTTCTGGTCACTGCCAAGGAAGCATTCATAACTTGCACGATTATACAGCCCTCGGGTCTATAATGGCCCTGCGTTCTATATTATGTCACGAACTGAAACTCATTCAGGAGATTCTAACCTACGAAAGCGCGAAACCACGGCTGACATACGGTAGAATTTTGGGATTTAGCAAATGCCAGTAACATCCGAATCTCAATCTCTCAACGGTTTGACAGTAAGAATTTCGGTGGAACGGAAGACCGAATCTAGAGTTTTCGGAAGAGATTTTGTCTCAGGTGGTCTGAGAGATTACTTCGACAGAAGCGGTCAGGGTTATTGGATAATAGCCAAGTGCGCTGTACCAACAAGCAATCTTGGCGAAATCCTTGGCGAAGCTGTCAAACTCAAACTGGGAAGTTATCCAATCACTATGCCTGAAACGTTCGCTTCTCACTTGAACGTACTTCTGTGGGAGGGTCATTCTGAAGAAAACGAAGAAGAAATCTTCAAAGCGCTAGTCGTCAAAATCAAAGAGACCCACTTGATACCCAAGCCCCCAAGCAAGTCACCAAGGTCAAGCCGGGAGGAGTATCGTTTTGAGAGACCTCCTAACAGAGGGATATCACTCCGAGAAGTGGAAAGATATCCTCGTGAGGCGCAGGACGCCATTAGGCGTACCTATGATTCGTCCGATGGGCGCTTCCATCCCGAGCGACTGAAGCCCAGCATGGAATCAGAAAACAAGGACAGTGTCTCCAAACCGCAATATGGAACTAGGCCGAAATTACGCTCGGACCTAAGCGAGAACGAATACGATGCTCTCGCCATCGTAGGGAGGACTCGCAAGGAGCCGGTTTATCCTTACATGTCCCACTTCGAGTCCTTGGTAAGGAAGGGGTATCTGAAGAAAACAGGCCTGCTTAAGAAACACTATGAACTAACAGAGCGTGGTCAAGGCGTGCTACGGGAGTGAGTAGCCGTGCAAGCCCACTTGAATCAAGTCAGTTGGATCGATGCTCGATTGAGGAAATCTAGAATCATCCAACGCTCCACAGCGTAGGTGCCCTTATCTCGGGCGGAGGTGCGATAAACACCATACACAATATGTCCTAGGATTTTGATGCTTCCGCTCTGGCCCTTAGCTTCCATTTGCGGAACTCTCTGGATTCCATTTCGGCGTCGCGAACCTCTCCCGCGACCTCCGAGTAAGCTTCCTTCAGCGCCTTCAACGCGTTCTCGACGCGCTTGATTTCCAGTCCAATCTTCTCCGGGGTGGCCTTCACCTTCGCGTCAATGTAGAATACCGCAAGCCCCTTTCCTCCGTCGAATCGGATTTCAAGCTTGACACCGCGTTTCTTCGAGACATCGGCAAGAATCGCCTCACACCATCCAAGTCTTATCTTAAGGTCAGGAAACCCCCTCAGGAACCTCTTGCGAAACCCGGGGTCCCAGAAGTTCGTCAGGTCCATTTCCAGGACGGGATAGACGGCCTCCTCCCCTCCGCTCTCCTCAATCCAATCAGAAGTGTTGCCTATTGTCAGAGACTCTATTCGGATTTCTCCCTTCCCTCTCCAGATGGCTTGGACGTGGGGAATCTTGTTCGCCTGAGTGATTTCGCGGCAACTCATGAACCAAATCGGAGATATCTTGCTATCCGGATGCTGGTCCTTGATGTCCATGATTTCAAATTCGGCGTTGGTGAGTCCGGACACTACTTCTCGAACCGCTTCTGCCTCATCAGCTTGACTCGACATTCACCACACTCTCGATACGGTCAACGAGCACATTGGGCTTGACATATCCCAATCGAGATTTGCAATATAAGCGCCCCCGATTCTCTGCCCCCTGAATCTCTTCCCTCGCGGGAACCTGCTGGCTTGTACTTGTGCCTCGTAGGACGCTTTCTCGGCTTCCTTCCACCACTTGAATTCGAAGTAGCCAAGCTGGACAATCGGGACCTTCCTCAAGCTATCTGGTCCTTTACGACTTGAATCGTAGTCCCTCCCGGGATCCAGGGGATGACCTATCAGTTGCGGGACGCCAATCTGTGACAGGATGGAATCTATGATTTCTTCCCCGATGTCCCCTCTCACCTTCTCATATCTGCACGCACCATGTCTAACCAACTTTGCTATCATGTGTACCATGAACCGTGAATTCAACCTTATGACATATCTTCCTTCAAACGAATCAGGTATGGCAAGTAGATCTGCGCGACTACCAATCTCCGGCACTGAATTGACTGTGCTATAGCTAGCCGTGCTCGAGTCCACTACTCGTGTGTGCATCGATTCGCCTGGCATCTTGTAGGTAATCAGTACCTGCCTTCCATCTGTCATCATGGAGTAGACCTGAGAGTGATTCCTGGTCTTTACGTTGAAACCCTCCAACCCTCTTATCACCCTAATCAGTCCACCACTACCAAATTCCACGTCCAATATCGCCTTGCTCTCGAAGGTCCTGAACCTCTTCACCGCCAGTCTGACCTCAGTCCCGTCCACTCTCAGGCAAGGCCTTCCGTCCAGAATCAGCTCTGTATTCTCTAGGCCTATCGGTTTCATGAGGTTGTACTCAGATGCTAACTTCTGAGGCAGATACTTCCCTACCGATCTAACCCAGAACTCTTCGCCGTAAGCTACCTCAATCTGGTTCAGATCGAGCCTCGCGCACTTGTATCCTGGTTGATGTCTCCCGTACAGCGACAGCTCCTTCTCGGGTTCGGCGCATCTGGCGACCTTAATCTCGAGTATGTCGCTCTTGGAGTGCTCTGGCAGCGCTCTCTTCGGCACAATCAGGGCGAGGCCATCGAAGTATTTCGCAGCCCGCAGGCACGTGATATATGGGGTGCTCGTAGGCAGACTTCCGAGACGGGGAAACGGCCTATTGCCTCCAACAAGCCTTGGTACATCTTCTTCTCTCTCATTGGTGCGGGAACCATGCTGGCTACTGCGGACAAAGAAAGCGACGGGTCCAGAGCCAGGCGGCCTTCGTTCGTCAGATGAGGTACCAATTCCCGGTTTGGGTACTTCATATGGATGCAGATCTTCTTCGTACATTGGGCATCACATCAGAGCTTCAGTCGTCGGTAGCGAGCGCACTGGGAGGTCATGGATTCGGAGCTGGTAGGAGAAACGGAGTACGTGGCCTGAGCATTAGCGAGGTTGGAGGACAGGCAGTAAGATCAGAAGATCAGGGGAAGCGAGGGATGAAAGGCAAGTAGTTGGACAGTTAGATTCGAGAGTAGGAAGACAAAAACACGGGGTTTGAACGTCGGGACGATATGAGCGTGGATGGTTCGTCTGGATCGCTATTTAGAACCGAGCATGTCGAGATGCTATTTGACGTGTGTCAAATCCCGGTTTGACGTCATACCATCTCATCGCGTCGAATCTCGTTTTGACGTCGCGAGGACGATGTCGTACGCGCCACTTTGACGGGACGAGATTGCAAAAACACTCATATCAGTACCTGAACATTGCAATACCTCGAAGCACCGCTGACCCGCTCAGAAAGTCCGACTCGGTAGGCCCGGAAACGTATCTTAGGTACGTCAATAAGGTGCGGAACCGTCTATAAGCGGGTCGCGTCCCCACGGAAGGTTGACCACAGAAGACGCAGGTGAGGGCGCCCCTGAAGCTAGAGAAGAAAACCTTTCCTTACAAGTTGTACTTACGCGTTGTAAGGAATCTCCTTTAAGACGGGAGCCGCGCCGATTCGAGTTGAAGCAGAGTTCCTTTCCGGAGGCAGGGTGGAGATGTTGAGCTCGACGGGGGTAAAGTCGGTGACCCAGGATCTGGCGCTGATTAGGCACTTCAGGGAACACCTGTACGCCCTCTCCGACGAGAAGGTCATCGACCTGCTGAGCATCGCGACCATCAAGCCGGTGAACAACACCGACGCGAGGTCCGTCTTCAGGGTGGGAAGGGCCGGCGCGTGGTTCCGTCTCTCAAGGCTCGTCGACCTCGGGATGCTCGAGAAGAGGGGGCAGGCCTACAGGGCTTCGCAGTATTCCGAGAAGCTCATCGAGGCGATCTCAGTCACCTTCCAGAGCGTCCTCACTGGAAGGGCCCCGCAGCTTCAGAGCCCGGGATGGACAGAGGCTCTCCGCCTCGCGTCCGACGGAGCGAGGATGTCCTACGAGAGGGGAAAGGTCGACCAGGCGGAGTACACGAGACTCTGCAGGATGCTCAAGGAGCTGGAGGCTCACCTGGATGTTCGATGACCCATCTGAACCGGGTTTCGAGGACCTGATGAAGTCGCGGGTCAGGAGCCGGAACTCCGGACACAAGAAGATCTTCGCCGTGCTCGGCGAGGCCAGGCACACCCGCTTCGGTTTCACCGACCGGCTCCTGCTGAGGCACGCGCTCATCGTGGGAGCCACGGGCTCCGGCAAGACGAACCACACCTTCCACGCGATAGAGCAGTCGCTGAGGAACCGGAAGAAGGCCTGCCTCATCGTGGACGTGAAGCGCGAGTACAGGGAGCTGAAGGGCCTGCTGGACGAGGACGTCCAGATCCTCGCGGTGGGGGACGAGCCCACCATCAGGTTCAATCCGCTGATCCCTCCCCCGGGTTCTATGGCCGACCCGTGGGACAGGGCCTTCACAGACGTCTTCACGAGGGCGTACGGGTTGTCCGAGCCATCGAGGCGCATCTTGCTGGACTGCCTCTGCTCGCTCCGGGGAGAGTTGAGGACGAGCCCCACCCTCCGCGAGCTCGAGGGCGCCGTAGCGCAGTTCAGGGCGGGAAGCAGCAAGGAGCAGAACAGCCAGCGCGCTCTCGAGTCGAGGCTGCACATCATAAACATGGGCGCGGTCGGGTCCTCGCTCAACTCGGAGCTGGCCCTTGACTTCGCGGGGATGGAAGAGAGGGTCACAGTCTACGAGATAGGGCAGGTCGATTCGCTGAGGGACCAGCGGTTCTTGGCCGAGATGATGCTGGCGCAGCTCTGGCAGCACGACAAGACCCGGGCCTTCAACCGGGAGTTGCCCCCTGAGCAGCTCACGCGGCTGATCGTGGTCGAGGAGGCCCACAGGTATCTCAGCGAGGAGAGGCCCCCGCAGCAGAGGGGAGACAGGACCTTGCTCGAGCTCGCGATAGCTGAGGCCAGAAGATACGGCTGGGGGTTCATCATCGTCGACCAGATGCCGACCTTGCTCTCCAGGTACGTCTGGGACAACTGCGGGACCGTGATAGCCCACCGGCTCACCAACCTCGACAGCTACGATGTCGTGAAGAAGGCCCTGGGCGGGGACCCGTTTCCCGGCGAGAACGACGCGCTGCGGCGACCCTATTGCGCTGCGACTTCCCGAGTACATTGCGATCTTCAGGAGATACGTAAACCCTGACGTGCCCGAGGCGGGCACGGGGTTCGTGATGGTACCCAGGGTCGCCGCTCGAAACTGATTGGGCCTTCAGCGTCTGTGAAGATTGGTCCTTTGGGGCCAAGGATTTCGAAGAGCGAAAGGTAATCTGGAACCCACACAAGAAAGGTCGACTTACTATAGCCCAACGTGTGGATGAAATGCCCCGGCGGAGGCGCAATGAACCCTATACATGGCACTTGCCCATTTTACGGCATCCTAAGATCAAAGGAAGCCTAGACACTACGAATCTCAGTAACCGCATTTGACAAAAGTTAAGTGTCGTTGCCGCGGCTCAAATCGCTGATAGGCTGATTGATGCGTGGTTTCTCGTCACGCCTGGTTCGCTCGTCTTGCGATTGGAAGGGATACTTTGAAAGCAGCTAGAACCTACGCTATTCATTTGTTCACTGACTCCCGCTCTTGCCAGCTATTCCGTGCTCACAGTTGCTAGCCTGTACTTTGGGGTTCGCCTGTTGTTCTACTCTCCTGCCGCATTCGCTGGGTCGATCGGGCTCCTTTTTGGCTCAGCACTCTGCGTCCCTGGAGTCATTCGAAACTGGATTCAACCCGTTCGAGCGGCCAGATTCTACGAAAATCTATTCCAACTCGTCGGAAGAAGTCTTCGTCGAGATGTCAACTACTCAGATATAGGTACCATGTCGCTGCAAGAAGGCCTGACTCCTTACCTACCCAGTCCTCGGATACACATCCACTTGAAGCAGGGTGAAGATTTTGTAGTATGTGGAAACCCGAGGAACAGGAAGCTTCGAACCAACCTCTACTCTTGGTTGCTCGTGAAAGTTGACGAGAACGTCCTCAAGGGTTGAAGATTCAGGTCCAGTGCTATGTGTGGATGAAATGCCGAGGCGGAGGCGCAATCGAGAATACCAATATCACAGGCAATCTCACCAGCGACGATGTCGTCCATCAAGGGAGAGCTCGTCACCGAGACGTTCGAGTACGATGGTGGTCGTCAGGTCACGGTGTATGTCCCACCTGATCCGCCCGAGGCGGTCGTGTTCGCCGGTGACGGCCAGTTGATCGCGCAATGGGGAGGAGCCCTCGAGGCGGCCGACGTACCGCCCACGATGATCGTCGGTGCACACCGGCTGGACGATGAGACGCTGCGGCTCCATGAGTACTCACCGGCGTTTGACCCGGTGCGGTTCGCGGCGCACGAGAAGTTCTTTGTCGAGGACCTCCGCCGATGGGCGAGGTCGCGTTTCGAAGTGGCGCTGCCCGCCGAGCGCACCGCGGTGTTCGGTGTCTCGGCGAGTGGAGAGCTCGCGCTCGCCATTGGGCTTCGCCATCCGGACATCTACGGTGCGATCTTCTGCGCCTCGCCAGGCGGGGGTTACCGCCCTCCTGAAGCTATGCCGCGATCGGTGCAGCGCGCGTATCTCGTCGCCGGCACCCTGGAGCCGTTCTTCCTCGAGAACGCGAGGCGGTGGGCGACCGCGCTGCGCGATGCGGGTGCAGACGTCGTCATGATCGAGCGGGTCGGATCGCACGGCGACGCATTCTGGCGAGAAGAGTTACCGCTCATGGTGGCGTGGGCGTTTGGACGATGAAGGTCGGACCCTGCCGAGGGCGGCGCGTTCAGCCGGTCGACTTGCGATAGCCCAACGTGTGGATGAAATGCCCCGGCGGAGGCACAAGAGTCATTGTTACACATTATTGATAAATAGCGATACGTGAGTCTATTTCCCAGATTTGAGAAAATATGCCATCTTAATTGGTCTATCATTCATTGTCATGAGTATTTGGTTTCTGACAATTTTCACACTAGAAGGATCAATAGCTTCTCAGGTGCTTAGTACTCCGGAAGCAGGTAATCTAACTGAATTGTATGTCGCCTTGGTCTTCTTTGGGACGCTAGCAGTCGTCTACGGTTTCACGCCTGAATCAGTCAATGATTCAGCATCATTGAATCCCAACTCGGTTATCACAAGAATACCCAAAGTGGGTAGACTTCTAGAAGAGCTTACAAGAGGCACTAGGAGAAGCTTTCTAAGATTTCGCTGGGTGTGGTATCTTCTAGTGGTTGTCGTGATTTTTGTTGATCTGTTACTCGGGGCATTTATTGGAGGAACTATCATAACAACGCAGGCCCTTGGAAGTGAGGCAGGTGGCTACGCTATTAACGCCCCAATGGATTTCAGCTTCTCCAACAAATCACCCTTATCCCAAGACGTCGCCATCGTCGTATTCCTACACAACACCCTAACCGACGAACTCGAATTCGTAGCTGGATTATCAATCAATGTTAGTGTGACCGCCTCTGTGTATAACGTGACTACCGCCTCGAGCATTGACCATATGGATTTTGCATTTCAAAGCCAAGTCCTATCCAATTCCTCGCTGGATGCCAATACTGCAGAACAGTTCATCTCTCTCGACCACAAATCCGCAGGTGAATGGTCATATTGCTGCTCCTACATTGCCTTTCCTTCGGGGGGCGATTACTCACCATTACTCGTAGTGACGATGTTCAATGGAAGTTCCTTCGACATGGAGCAGACATACACCAACTTTCACCTTAGCATTCAACCCATCTCTTCGATTTCACAGATACTATCGAATCGCGTAAGTTCGTTACTGACGATTGCACTGTACTTCTTCGGAGTCATCGAGAGTGCGAGACTCATACATGTCGTTTGGCGGAGAGCCTCCCGGACTGACCTACCCCAATTCTGAGAATACTCTCCAGGCGGAGGCGCAATGAACCATGTGGATTTCCGGAGCACTTTCTTCTAGAATTCAAGATAATCTCTTGATAGCTGTAACGCTTATATACGTAACAAGTAATCAGAATCGTTGCTGAGATCGGACGAGATGGGACGACGACGTCCGCGGCTTAGCGAAGGCTTTGCGATGAATAGAATACAAACGCAGTGGAAACCATGCTGCAATAAGAGGGCGGAAGAGAAAGAAAGAGAGTTGTGGAAAGAGTTGTTTGGGAAAGTTCCTGGTACCGAATGCCATAATCGGTGAGAGACATGGAACGGGTGCCTGATTTCTGGAAGTGGGTTAACCTGTGGATGTACAACAAGGATAACACGGAACCCCCAAGCCATGTGTCGAAAGAAGAGACTGCCAACATTCCTAAGAGGTTTGCAATCAGAATGGTTGGAGGAAAGGACCCATACATAGTAGAAGCAAGGTCTGTGTTCGATGCGATAGAGAAAGCGACTCAAGAAACACAATGTGAAATCTGGAAGAATCCTGATGGTTCATTATCAGTGGATTATAACAAAGGCATTGTATGTCGCGCGACCATTTCCCAGATTTGAAGGGTGCAAACCAGCCGGATGCAATGAACCTTTATGCTTGGCTCGAGTGGGCGGTTATGGTCTCGCGGGCGATAACTAGGCCTTCCTAATAACATTAGGCAGAAAGAGATGACTCAAGTGCATCTAGATCGAGTAAAGAGACAATGAGCGAATGGGTTCCAGGAGATGAATCTGGCGGTCTAATGAGGCTTCCTCTTGAAACGGTCGTCGACGAAGTGACAAGGGGAAAGAAAGGTACTCGCTTGGTAATGTTGAGAGATTTCTTTCTCCGTCTTTCTGCCATCGCGTTTGCACTCTACGCTGTGGCTGATCTTCTTTCGGCCGCCGGACTTCGGATTGAATTCCTTACTGTTTTGGAAGCTCTAGCTTTGGCAATTGTTCTCCCGTTAGTATCGATTGGTTTCTACGGTATAGCCGGGTCACGAGAAATGTCTTCTCGGTCTAGGCTGATGCACAGCATGTTAGGGTGGGTGTTGATTCTTGTGTGTCTTGCGGCAATCGTGCGACTGGGCCAAGGTGTGGTGCTGTGGATTGGCGAGCCGGTCCAACGACACCTTGAGGCGGAGATTCCAGGTGTCATCGTCCAAGTCCTCGGTGGTTTTGTAACGCGAGTCTCTATTGATCTCCTCTTGATTCTCGGAGCAATTCTGGCGTTGGGTCAGCCAGCGACGCCACGTAGGCCGAAAGGTAGGTCTTATCCTATGATTTATCGCCTGAAATTAGGGACGAGTGGGCTAGTGTATGGTGCGTACGGCTTCATTCTTGCCCTGATTTCCCTCCTATTCTTTCCAATATCAATCCGCTGGGTTAAGATAACCGTTTTCAACATGTTCCAGACACCTGAGCAGTTGCAAGATGCGATTCAAAAGTCAGGCATGGAAGATTCGTATGGCATAGAACGAGATTTTGAACTCGAGAAATACATCTATGGTTATGCTTTCACGGCATCATTCTTCCGACAACTGATGTGGATTCGGGTCATTTCTGACAAGGTAATCTTGATGAGCGTTCGAATTCCGTTTCCCAGATCATTACGGGACCAAAGTAAGGAAAGGCATGACAAGATAGAACATATCCTGAGCCAGTGGGAGAAGACACAGTACAAAGGTTACTCGAAGACAACAGTACGTCTCATATCTAACTCCAATGAGGATGGATATTTCGAGTTCAAAGTCTACTCAAATGCGAGGCACCAAGCACAAGCGCACTATGACCAAACTTTGACTGTTGGTCTGTATTCGATGCCAAAACAAGTCATAGTGCAGGACTACTTCTATAGATTGCCCTATTCGATTAGGAATACCCCAAGTGGGCCGCTTCTGGAGATCAAGTCGAGACGGCCCTCTGCGGACGAAGAATCTGCCAGTCTTCTGTTTGAGTACGACCAAGTCATGAAGATGGAAAAGATTGGCAAAGAACACAAGATTAGACTTGGTTATCTGATAAACACATCATACGCATCAACAGACGAAGTATTCGAATTGCTTCTCCCAGAGTGGTGCACCTTTATCAAGTCTGACCCAGAACCAAACTGGAGCAGTGAGCATCAGGTCATGTTCGTGTTCCCAAAGCGACTACCCAACACTTCTGTCGGAGTTGAAATAATGGTGAGAATCAATGAAGATAGAGTCAGTAGCAGTTAGGCGACTGGTTTTGCGCTCGAAACTAATAGGACCTCTTAGCTCGACCGAGAGTCTTTTCGCTGGGTCCGCTCCTGCAAGTGAAGTCAAGGAGGGTGACTCCAGTCACCTCATGTGGAGAACCTATCTGTTGTATCCAGCCTCTAACTTGGAGATCGGCGAAGTATTCGCTAAGATAGACGACTTTCTAACAACGGAAGAAGGGGCAGAACTCGGGGCACTGATGGAATCGGAGCTTCATCTCGACTCCCCATTCAAGCCACAATTCCAGCTTGAAATTGGCGACTATCTTATTAGACATCTTGGTCTTATCCTAAAAGATGCCATCGGGTTAGATCCCAAGTTCCTTGAGAAGCCGATTCAGCGCTATACAAAGAATTGGAAGCCAGTTGAGAAGACCCAATGAAGAGATGGACAGTCAACGGTGCTGTCGCCTCACGTACGTATGTTGCCAGTGTCGGAATCCGACAGGCCAAACTCATACGTGCTCAGAGCCAAGAGAATAGCGAAACTTGGTCTCACAGAAGGAGTACGAGATGGAGTACCCTATCGCGCTCGAGACTCCCGGAGGACCTTGCCATCTTCAAGAGGTACATCGACCCGGGCCTGAAGACGACGGCGGTTGGGATGGTGAAGGTGGCGCAGGTTGCGTAGGGTTCCAGAATGCGATTTCACGAGTGAAGGGACGCCATAGACTGCCCACTCCGACCTGAACGAAAACAAGTGAGAAGTTCGAGACACGTCTTGAGTTCTAAACTGTAGGTCCAAAACTGAATAAGCGGACTACCTGACTGTGAACGTGTGAGGAGATTATCGCTGACTGCATCCAGCATTCTTGTCACTACTCTCGGCAGTCTCAGCATGCCTGGTGAGGCGAGTCACCCCCAAACTCATTCCTATCCAGAGCCCTTCTGTTCCTTGAAAAAGTATTAAGGAGTGAACTCAGTCGTATCATGCAGTTGGTACACCTTCGAGCGTGGTCTGCACTCATGCTAATGGTTCTGCTCGTTGGTTACGCTTCACCCGGCTTCCGATTTACAACAGCCTCTGGAGCCCCAGGATTGTCGGTGGGGGTCTCCGTAATGAAGGGCCAGGCATTCGCGGTCAATGACCAGTTGGTCGTCGAGGCGACTGTCACCTCTGGGGGCCAGCCGGCCTCAGGAGCGTCGGTCAGTTTTATCGATTCCTTCAAGTCAACCTTCGCTCCCTCCACCGCCGCTACCAACTCTACCGGTGTCGCTGTGAGCGAACTACAGATAGCACAACGCTGTGGAACCGACATGATAAATGCGAGCGTGAGCATAGCTGGTTCTACAAGCACCCAGTCTACTTCCATTTCAGTGGCGTGCAGTAGCACGCAACTGGACGTTGATGCTTCGGTTCAGAACAATCCGGCAGTCAGCGGGAGCACCAATATCATCTCCGGCTACGTCTACCTCTGCTGCTACAGCGGCGTAGGCGGAGCCGCGGTTACTGTGTCCGACACCATAGGCTCCAGCTTCTACACACAGACTGTGCAGACCAGTAGCAATGGATACTATTCGACTAACTTCACACTCGGAGCAGTAGGTAGTTCCAAGTACGACTTCATCACAGTGACAACCTTGGAAAGCGGTTATTCGGGGAGCAGTTCCACGATCTACATGACAGTGAATCCATCAGGTTCAAACTATCTCACGGTGGTAGAGAACCGGTTTCTGCCCAGCACGCTCTCCACATTTGAGAATCGTCCATACGTTACTTCAGCGGTAAACGACCAGGTAGTCGTCGAGACGACGGTTACTGCAGGAGGCCAACCTGTCTCAGGAGCGTCCGTTGGTTTCACCGATGGGTTTAGCTCAACCTTCGCGCCTGCCACGGTCAAGACCAACTCCAGCGGCGTCGCTTTGACCGAGGTACAGATAGCAGCGAAGTGTGGAATCGACGTCGTCACAGCGTCGGCGTCTGTGGCAGGTCGTACAGGAATCGCGTCAAATACAATCTACATCGCCTGCAGTAGCACGCAACTGGACGTTGATGCTTCGGTTCAGAACAATCCGGCAGTCAGCGGGAGCACCAATATCATCTCCGGCTACGTCTACCTCTGCTGCTACAGCGGCGTAGGCGGAGCCGCGGTTACTGTGTCCGACACCATAGGCTCCAGCTTCTACACGGAGTCCGTTCAGACAAGCAGTAACGGATTCTACTCAATTAACTTCACACTCGGAAATGTAGACAGCTCCAAGTACGACCTCATCACCGTTACAGCTTCCAAGAGCGGGTATTCGGACAGCAGCTCTACAATATACATGACAGTGAATCCATCAGGTTCAAACTATCTCACGGTGGTAGAGAACCGGTTTCTGCCCAGCACGCTCTCCACATTTGAGAATCGTCCATACGTTACTTCAGCGGTAAACGACCAACTCATCGTTGAGGCGACTGTCACCTCTGGGGGCCAACCTGTCTCAGGAGCGTCCGTTGGTTTCACCGATGGGTTTAGCTCAACCTTCGCGCCTGCCACGGTCAAGACCAACTCCAGCGGCGTCGCTTTGACCGAGGTACAGATAGCAGCGAAGTGTGGAATCGACGTCGTCACAGCGTCGGCGTCTGTGGCAGGTCGTACAGGAATCGCGTCAAATACAATCTACATCGCCTGCAGTAGCACGCAACTGGACCTAAGCGGGACAGTGTCAAACAACAGCCCGAACCCAGGGGTCCAAGATGCAATCACCGGCTACGTCTACCTCTGCTGCTACAGCGGCGTAGGCGGAGCCGCGGTTACTGTGTCCGACACCATAGGCTCCAGCTTCTACACACAGACCACTGTGACGGACAAGAATGGACACTTTGCAATCAACTTCACTGTCGGAAATGTTGAGAACACTCTATATGATTTCGTTACCATCAGCGCATCCGAGAATGGTTACTCTGGAAGTAACTCGACCATCTACCTAGTGGTTTCACCAAAAGTGACGACTGTGACCAGCACACAGAGCACGAACACGTTTAGTAGCTCTTCGACTACCTCTAGCCTTCCTGGAACCGTGACCTCCAGTACAATGACCACCTCTAGCTCATCCACGGAAACAACATCCAGCCTCGGTCCCAACACGTCGAGCACGAACGGAAACTCGACCTCGACTACGAGCTCTTCGGGCTCACAGGGTACTTCGCTTCCTCTTGTCCTGAAGACAAGCTTCTGGTATGCGTGGGTTCTGATCACAATCGTGATTCTTGTCCCGATTCTAATCATCGCGCGTGGACCTAATCAGTCCTCCCAGCCTCGGAGATCTGAATTGGGGGGTAGTGGAGCATCGTAGGAACGCGGAGGCTCCTCGTACTCGGCAGCCTGTTCTACTTGGCCACGGACGTCATGATCCTTCTGATTCCTAAGGTATCGTTTCTAATACTTCCTCTCAACATGTTGACACCTCTTTCCGTTGGACTCCTATACGGCTACGAGGGGGGTGCGCTATTCGGGCTCGGAGCAATAGTCCCTCTGATTGCCAATCTGGGTGCCGCCACAGCGAACGGTGCGCAATCGTCCGACCTGACAACCTTGGTTGCACAGACTTTCACGATAGCGAGCCCCTTGGCGACAACGGCGTTTGGCTACCTCCCCGGTAAACTAGTGGCGACTTCATCGACCAGGGGCCTCCTGCTCGGCCTGCTCGGGTCGGCCCTCATTGCGTTCCTTGGTGCTGATTTGATCCTGTTGGCGGGCTATTCGGCGAGTGGTTTGGCAAGTCCTTCGACTCCCCTTTACTTGGCGGAGTGGCTTGTCCTTGCCGGAGTGACAGCGGGATTCGGTTTTGTCTTGCATCAGACCACAGGACGCCAGACGTCAGGTGGTCCACGCCCCAAGTTCAAAGAAGGGGATTGGGTCAGTCTACTGGAATCCGAGCGTGGGAGAAGCATCGGTGCACACAATTAGTGCCGCCCGACAGTCGCAAGACGGGTGGCGCTACGACCTCGCTGAGTAGCCTTTCGTCAAGGTCGGAGTTCGATGACGGTCCGCAAGGCCTCAATTAACCGGCGCGAAGCCCAGTTTCTTCAGGCGATACGAAGCCTCCTTGATTACTTTGAGGGGATTTTCGTTTGTCGTCGATCTACTTATCACGCGGAGTACTTCGGTCCTCGAGGGAATTGAGCCATTCGCGGAATGGTTCATGACGTATCTAACTATGTATCTAACATCGGACTCGAAGAGTTGTTTGGCAGACCAGCGCTCTTCCTTCTTCTCAATTTCAACTGGTAGCCTGTTCCGTAATGAATAAATCACCACCACAAACAATGTTAAGAATGCCAGTGTCACATATGACACCGGGTTTGTAAAGAATAATGCCGAATACAGAAACGCCGCCTGCGCGATTGAAGGGATTACACCTTGGAAGTAGGATACAATGTTGGCTGTAGTTGAGAGGCTTTCTTCGGTCCTGAGGAAGACATCAATCGTCAGGAATCGATACACGAAGTCTATTCCGAAGTATATGGCCGAGGCGAGTGCGACGCTGTTTCCGAGGACCACAAGGGTTGTTATCGAGCTGATTCCCTGAGGAAGTGTCGAAGAGGATAGGAGACTGGTACCCGTCAATAGGAGAGCTGTCGTGATGAATACCGCGACCGACTCTCCCAGCACGAGCTTCTTACCCTGAATGTCGTAATTGAGCCATGTAATCTTCCGCCACTGAGCCACTTTCGCGACGAGGGGCAGGAGGACCAAGAGCCCGATTGCGCCTAGCCTGCCAGCATTCTGGGGTGTAGCCACATTGAGTAGAAAGAAACCCATCATGGAGCTGGCGGTAAGGGCGTCTCCCTTCACCCGAGTCTCCGTTTTTATCCTAGCCACGAGTTCGCTTTCAATCCCCATTAGTCGCACAAGACTCTGAATGCGCTTGTGCGATTTGTCGTCAATGAGCTTGCCATGACCAAGATCCGTTTCGACGGCGCGTGTCACTCTTACATTCAAGTCCGTGACGGCTGGAGCGTATCCTGTCAGCACTGAGTAGTTCGAGGGATCTCCTTCATGAATTTCCCCATTATCGAGAGACGACCGGCGGCCTCCCATTTCTTGCAATGAGTCCAACACTTCAGCGACCAGTTTGTTGCCGTGATCTGAGGAGCTTGGCAGGAGTTGCGCGACGGTCAAGATAGTCTCATTGTCAATATTCCAATCCTTTCCCAGGCATGCAAGTCTTGTCAGCTCAACAACCACCGCAGGGACGTGCAGGAACCAAAGGAGTAGCTCATCACACAATTCACGGTTCTCGTTCGAAAGATGTCTGCTCTTGAGCAGCTCGCAGAGCCCAGCGGACGCAAGGGCAAAGTCCGTGAGCGTCATGGTCTTCTTGAGTTCTTGAAGGACATGGTCACTCAGGTCTTGGCAGCCACGCAGTAGGGCCAGAAGCGACGGTTGATTCTCCTCCTTCCTGAGAGTGTCAGTGCAACCAATGTCTGCGAGCACCTCGGCGATTTCTTCGAGCGTGGCGTTGAGTGAACAGCTCGCAATGTTATCATAGACTCTCGTGGCGGTCCTGTTCGCTCGAGGCTCAATAACAGTGATTCCAAAATCGTCACAAAGGAACTTTCTTCTTCCAATGCTCCAGGAATTGGGCTCAGCTTTCGCCAGTTTACCGAAAAGGGCCTTTAGATGAGGGGGGTCTACATCAATCGAGGGCAAACTAGCCGCAATTCCCACTGTGACCCGAATCGACTCCGCTCTCTTGAGCACGCCACGAATTCTTCCGAGAGTCTCAAGATCATTCTCTATGTCCTTGAAATCTAGGGCCAGTTCCGCCGCGGCCGCTTCGGCGTCTTTCCTCATGTGGCCAGTATCCCTCGCCGTTTCTTGAACTAATGCACGGTTGAGGATCTCATCGAATCTCTCTCTCACAAAAGAGAGTTCAGTCTTTGATTCTATCATCCCTCGCTGGCGACATTGCACAATGAATGGGAGGACTGTGGCCAGGAGGCGAGCCTTGCAATACACCTCGTAGGCGAGGAAGATGTCCGTGGATTTGTCATGCGAATCGCCGGAAAGTCGATCCATCTCCTCAAGCGCGTCTCGAGTATAATTCTCGAGGCGCGTCCCGAAAGCGATTTCGTTGAGGGAGTCTTCAGTCCAGAACTCCTCGACGTATCTCTGGAATGGGTCCCTGGTGAAGGGAAGATTGGGTCCGATTAGTCCTCGCTTGTTCAGTTGGAGCCTAGCGCAACTTATGTCGTCACCGCCCTCTTTGAAGAGTCTAAGGCTCTCCTCCCAAACTACGTTCTTGAGCTCCACGGGTATGCTAAGAACGTCAGACAGGTAGATTAGGATCGCCTCAAGCTCGTGCGCTGGCGCCAGCTTCATCCTACGTTCATTGTCTTGAGGTGCTTGACTTCGCATGACGTTCTCATATTTCTCGATATGAACCTTCAGTCGATCCTTCCTCTCACTCGGGGATAACCTAAGCACCTCCTTCAATTCATTCTCAAGGGGGTATTGACTCTCTTTTCCCAAGACTTTCACCTACCGAGCTCGGAATTCAGGTCGACAACCTTCGCCTTCAGTTCCTCTATGGCGTGCCTCAGCACTTTAGAATCTGTCTTGTCTGAAGAGAGGTACTCTAGGACGGGGGTGCGAAATTCTACGTCGAATTGGTGAAGACGCTCACTTGCTCCTCGAAGGTCTCTTGACCCTCTTCTGAAGAATCGAGTTGCAAACCCCAACCCGGCATCGCGACGTATCTCATTCAATGTCTCTTCCGCTATCTTTAGCGAGGATTCGGCAATCAGTTCCTTCATAACAGTGGGAAGCTTCCGAGCCTTCTCATCTCTCACAAGAGCGAGAACAGTTTCGCTCTTGATTCGACCTTGTTGCGACGGAGTTACGACTGATTCGAAAATCTCGTAGGCCAAGTCTTCTTTCCCAATCCTCGAAAGTTCCATCACGACTGATACCAAAGTCGATTCGTTTTCTATCTCGCGGAGAAATGCCAGACAGTTATGAAGAAGTGGTTCCCTCTCAATCAACCTTGAGAAGGTTTCAGGCGTGTAAGCTTGAGGGAGTCCATTTCCAAGTGTCGAAAGAAGGGTGCCTGCGATCGACGGACGACATCTCTCGGGTGCGGCGGTCAAGAAATCCAGCACAAAGCCATCCGCGTTCCGGTCGGCGGCCCTGAACTTCGCGACAGCCTCCGAGAGCCAAGTCGAGAACACGTCGCAGGAATCTGAGTCCTGCGCGGATTCGTACGTCTTCAGACTCGCTAGGTACGCTTCGCTAATCTTGGCGCTGTTTGCCGATAGGAGGCTGGCCCGTCTAGCCTCTTCCAAGTGCTTCGTAGAGAGCTGCAGCGAAAGGGGCAGACCGGCTCTCGCGCAAGCGAGTTGCAAGTCAGTCACTGAGGAGGGATCATTGTTTTTCCCAACAGCCATCTTGCACTCTTCGTATCGCAGCGCCTGTCGCAGCTGACTGTGATTGCTCTCAAAGAGCTGCTCAACCTCAGCCTGCAACTGTCGTGTTCCCGCCCAAGACTCAAGAGCTAGCCCTTCTGCGAGCGCGCCAAGTTTCCCGCTCCCACGTCCTGTCTTAGTCACGTCATGGTAGAGAAAGGCTGGGGAGGAAAGCACCAATTGAGGTGGTTCATCCTCCACAATGAAGACTTCGAACCGGCTTTGAAGAACTGGATCACGCGAAAATGTCGAGTACGACCTCGCTCGGATTGACAACGGAAGGCACGAAAATAGGTCACCCAAGAACGCTTCGGGGTTGACAGAACCATCAACCCCGATAGCAAACCTCTTGCCATCCACGATGGCAGCCAGTCGAGCCTGAATAGTTGCCGAAAGTTGATCTACCGTCAAAATCGTTTTCAGGTATTCTAACCCTGCGATTCGAGGAGAGAGAGGGATGACCGCTCTCTCGATTTTTCCTGATTCACTAAGCTTCCCAAGGGACAGCGCGCTCAGATCGGTCATGAATATGCCACTCCGGTCCAAGTAACGCGGGTCGGCCCCCAGAGAAGCAAAGTCATCCTTCACCATGAAGATTGTATGATTGTATAAAGTTCCGTTCCTTCCATCCGGACCGTAGCCTACGTTCTTGATGAAACTGTGAGCGACTATCTCTTCTCCCACGAGCATCTGCCTACTCCAAACGAATCGCGTCCCTTGGGTCAGCGATGCGGGCAGGAAATAGTCATTCATCATCTTCAAGTGTATGTCGCCAATGCCGGATGTAGACGCTACCACCTGATAGCCCCTAACGCCTTTCACATCAGCCGCAGTATAGACAAGCGCTTCACACGTTAGTGACTCTGGACTAGGCAACCCGGACACTCATTTCGCCAATCCCTTCAGCCAAGAGACAAGACCTCCCGTTCCGTTGCCAACTGCTATCGGGTATCCGGCGCGTCTCTTTATGAGCAGCGAATTGGGGTTTTGGGGGTCCCTTTCAGTTTCGAATCCTGAGGTAAGGTACGTTACCTTGCCCGAGACATAGCTCGTTAGAGCACCGCTGAATTTTGGAAGGTTATGTTCCACCCAATCTCGTCCTCCATTCTTCAGGATTTCTGACTCTCCTCTGCTAGTGAAAGTGTCGACTTTCGTAAGCACTATTGCCACTGGGGTGTTCAAGGTTCCGCGATCATTCCCCGTGCGCGCCTGAGTCAACTTCTGGAGAAGTACTTTGTACGTGAAATCGGCTTTGATGAAACTGTTTTGCGGCTTGGCACCTCCAGGAAGATCCTGGAGCCCGGTGTGAGTCGGATCGATGACAAACGCGAGAGCGGTGGCACTCAGAAAGTAGGCAAGCTGACCCTTGACCTTCGTAAGTAGAAAGTATGCGGGGTCTGGCGCTTTAACAAGTGTTGACTTCTCCATTGATGACTCTAGGATTTCGCCACTGTAGTCAGTTGCATACAGCATGACCGGAGAGCGCGACCCTTGGACGGTAATCTGGAGTTTGAGACGCTCTGTCGTATTTTCCTCCGTTCGGGCTGGAAACCGCCCCTCGCTCAGGTTTTCCTCGGTTACTTCGAAGAACCGATCTCCTTCCATGATCTGACTCGTCGCCTTTTCGCTCATCTTGTTTTCTTCTTGCTGAAGATACAGATCGATTAAGCTGAGAAGTGTTGTCTTTCCCACTCCGGCCGGTCCAAGGAAGGCGACTCCCTTTTCTTGAGTATCAATCTTTTGGAGCCTGAGAAACTCTTTGAGGTCGTATTTGCGCAAATCCTTTTCTGGAATGGAGCTCAAATTTGCGGCCAAGCGCAGTTAGTGGGAAGTGTTCGCTTATTTCTCCTTTTTCCATTAGAATCTGACAAATTCAGTGTTCGTCAGAAGAAGTACACATTGAGACACCTCACCAGGAACTTGCACGACCCCTCTCCATCATTCTGATGCGAGACCGCGGCGGAAATATGCTGGGCTTCTGCTTCAAGAATCTCGACGCTGGCGAAATCTAGTTCGTATTGCGCCGCAACCGCTTTGAGTGGACCACTTCTTGTCTCGAGGAACTGGACAATCTCGGATGCCTTCTCTTCTTCCCTGAACTTCAAACCCCATCCTCTCCCCAGCTCCTTCTTGCCCTTGCCGTAAGTCATAGCCGTCAGTCTATCGAAGGATGGATCCTTGGCGCTCGGGTTCAACGTCAATACCTTGAGCTCTATCTCCTGCCCATTCCCCATCGCCCTCTTCTTGACCTCTGCGCCAGTAATCACATCATATGCGAAGACTGCGCCTCGCTCCCGAACGCCGGGTTGCCTGCTGAACCTCCTCACCTTCCCACTCTTACGCTCGTCGCGCACCGCTGCGAAGATTTCCTGGTTACCCTTGCGCAGCGTCTCCATGTCGCTGCGTACTTTCTCAGGCTCAAGGGGCATCTGGTAGGTAACCGTGCCCTTAAGGTCGGCGAGGAATAATCTTTTGTCGGAGATCATGAGGATATCCGACTTATACCTTGGGAATTTGGGCGCTGCGTACCGCTGGCTTATCTTCGCTTGCTCAGCATTGAATTGCTGCTGCGACATGTTGGACATTTCACTTTGATATCTAAAGCCGAGACCCATAGTCGCCGAGGAGGAGCTTCCATACCTACTGGCCATACTGGAGTACTTCTCCTTGACCCAAAGTTCAGGCTGTGTACACCGGAAGAGGACCTTCTCCCCCTGCTCCAGCTCAGGGCCTTGCTGAGGTAGACCTTGCGCAACTTCCAGCCGCGCTCCGCAAATAGTGCAAAAGGCCTGCGATTCGAGTACTGGAGCACCGCACTCGGAGCAAAAAGGCATGGATTAGACGCAGGATGTGATCCCGACAGATTATTTAATGATTCAAGTCTAATGGCGATAGCACCTCGGACATGTTAAACGAGTTCCGGCTCTCACACAACCAGCGATTATCATAGCAGTGAACCGTCCAGAGCTCGATAGCTGGTTGGTGGTGCTAGACGGCATCTAGGCAAGCGTCGGCATGCTATAGGCAAGGACCCACCTGATGCAGGGCCGAGGCGCACATGGACTGAGAGCGCAGGTCATCGCTCTGATTCTTGTAGCCTTCTCCCTCCTTGTGCTGGATCTTGTCGGTTTGTCCATTAGCAGACTTGGAATTGCCTTGTTCTTGATATCTGAAGCAACAGAAAGCTGAAGATCCTCTATACGTCCAACACGATAGAGAGGCTCATGGGAGGTGGCCAAGGCTGTAAGCACAAGTTGGCCTGCTGGAGCACCCAGGGACTCTGGAGAACATGTTCCGGATACTCCTGACAAGATACGCCGACTCCGAGACCTACAACTCATTCTGGAAGAGAGATATCCAGGCCATACCAATGATACACCGTCCGCGACACCCCTAACCCATCATTGAACGAGACCGATGTCTATAAGGCGGTGGTTCCATACCAATAGTGGTGGAATGTCTCGCGCACAGAGGAAGTTAGGACCATTCTGTCTGCAGCCGAGCCACCTATCTTCATTTCCGCTAGAGAAGCTAGCGTCCAAGCTGTAACTCGAGCGTTTAGGTCTAGGATTACGTCACTCGACACGGGTCGCAGCTTGCAGTCCGCCCTTGGAGGGCGCTGGTAGAGATGGCCAGGCTGACTGCTGTTCTTGTCGGTACACTGTGCACGCTGGTCGCCGCATACGCCTTCCTATCACCAAGCTTCGGTTCAATCATAAATTGGCTCGGACCCAATTCGGGTCCCTCGCTCAGCTTCTGCCTAGGGCTTGCCCTGTTGCTCTTCGGAGCGCCCGCGGTCTACATCACGGTAGCCATCACGTGGGCTGTAATCGGGATCGTCGTCGGACTTCTCGTAAGAAGATGGCGTGGGTCATTTGGAGCGGCTGCCATGGTCTACTGTCTGACCTTCGTCCTGTTCGTCTTGACGGGACTGCTGACAATATCGCGACTGGCCCCCACGAGCGCATTCGACAGTTCGCCCAGCCTTTCTTCCTTCTCGTTCCCCCCTCCCCCTCCCGGTGTCAATGGTGCAACTCTCCTGAATGAGCCTCTCCTGAAGACCTTCCCATCCTTACTAGTCTCTTTGACTTCTGAAGCGAATCCAGGAGGAGCGGCGATTTCGGGGGGTTCCTCCTATCTCCTTGCTGGTGTCGAGAACTTCGTTATTTTTCTGATTGCTGCCTTGGTGGCGGGCCTGGGCGCCCAGAAGTTCCTTGAGACCATAAGGCCATCAAGGTCAGGAGGATTCTTCAAGGGCGGCTCAACCGGACGCAAGCTTGGCCGGAATGTCCTGAAAGTGCTCATTTTGATCGTCTTCATTTCGCCGATTGCCACCGTCCCCTTCGGGCCTCACATCCCCGTTCCCTCGTCGCCTCAAGCGGTAGACGGTGCATCGAAACCCTCGTTCGGACTCGACACGTCCGACCTTCGAGGAACACTCCCTACTTCTTCTGGAGCTATGGAGACGGAAGACAGCGTGGATGATACTTCATCATCGTCGAACGCAATAACTCTGATCCCTGCCCCTGCCGATTCGCCTGCACCGTGCAACGTTCTTCCCTGTTCCCTGACATTCAATGTTGACAACCAACAGACCCCGGAAGGCATGAGTTCGGTTTACGAGGCTGGTGACCTGCTCTATACGGCCAATCTATTCAATCTTGAAGACTCATGTTCGCAATCTGGCTCATGCGCTAACGAAGGAGTCACAATGGGCCTGAATGAGAGCGGACAACTGACCACCGATGTTAGCTTTACTCAAGCCACGTTGAAAAATGGAAATGGTGTCATCGGGTACCCCAATGTTAGCTACGGTTTAGGCGTCCAGAATCAGAGCCCGAGCCTCCAGCTCCCGTGCAGCGGCTCGACGCCTGCTACAATAGGCAATTTCCCTGAGGTTGTCTCCATGAGCAGTTATTCGGTCGAACAGAGCCAATCGGCTATTGCACGCACTCCGTATGATTTCGCATATGACATCTGGGCCACTCCTGCAGATTGTGATGAATCCGCTTCGAATCTGGCTTTCACGCAGAGCTCGATCGAACTCATGATATGGCTTGACAATCAAACTTTGAAGGCGGAATACGGAAATGGTGCTTTCATCAAGTCTGCAAACATTCCTACCGTGGTCGATGGCATAGTTGAGGAAAGGGCCTGGAGCGTTTATGTGAACAATGGCGATTTGAACAATGATTGTGTCAACCAGCCAGACACCTGCCATACCTCTGTTTACATTGTCCTTCATGATCCTGTGAGTTCCGGAACAGTCGGCGTCGACCTAGAGCAGATGTTCGACGAAGTCTCACAAGTCTTGTCCTCGAACTACGCCGATTCTTGGTCTTCGTCGACAGTAGACGGTTATTATGTAGACCAGATAGATCTGGGCTCAGAATTCTGCCCCATCGCAGGTCCTTTGGAATCTCTAATCGGAGTGCACTGTGGTTCTCAAGCCTCCGCGTCTTACAGTTGGACCCTGTCCAGTTACTGCTATCTGTTGGACGATTCTTTAAACGTTGGTGGCACGGCACCAACGTGCCCGGGACAGAGCGCCGCATATCCATCAGACCAGGTCGTGGGAGTCGAGAACACGATTACCGTGTCGGGCATCAACATCTCCAACTCGACTGCCTGTCCATCAGAGCTGCTCGTCGTGAGTCTCAGTTCATGCTTCACGGTCCAGCAGAACTTCTATGTGGTGCCTCACGATAACATCGGCCCGGTTCCCTCAGATTGGGTCCAAAACGTCCTCATTCTCGGAGTTGACAGTAAGGGGGATTACTGGGCCGGTAGCCTATACTCGATATTTACTTCCAACGAGCTCCTTGCCTGCAGCGGTGGGATAAGCATGCTTTCGTCCGACTGTAACTTCTCGTATTCCTTCACTCAGGTCTCTCTTCCCGCCACGTTCAACGTGACATCCGTTATTCAAGATGGAGGCATGACCTTGATTACAAAGGTTGGAAGCCAGTCTCTAAACACGTACACGTATCCGGGAACTCTCGCCTGTCTCACCAGCTGTTTGGAAGTCCCGCCCGGCTCCTACATGTATCTCGGTCCTGCGGGCTATCCGGAACTCGACTTCGTCGGACCTCCGACAGTCAGCGGTGGTCCGAGTGGAGACACGGCATTCGGTCAAGGTTCGGCAATGTCTGAGACAGCCTCCGTAAAGCTGGTAGAACGGTCGTGGTCTGATTCAATCGATCAATCTCTCACCTACGCCAATCAGCCCGAAGAAGGGTCCTCCGGTCTCAGCTGGGCTTGTTCAGGAGTGAACTCGGGAATGATAAGCTACAGCTCATCGGCCCCTTCCCTGGGTGTGGGGTTCGTGCCAGCTCCTCCTGGTCAGCCATCTGTTTCTTGCATCAGCCCTGATTCGGGAACCGGTTATGGCGGGACTAGCGCGACCATCTACGGCACAGACCTAAGTGGAGCGACAGCGGTAAACTTCGGCCAAGACAATCCGGCTTCCGGTCTCACCGCAAGCGGTGCCGAAATAACCCTCTCGACGCCCGACGGTTCTGGAACCGTCGACGTAACGGTTACAACGCCGGCCGGGACCAGTAGTACCACTCTAGGGGACCTATTCACTCCAGGGTACCAGTTCACGTACGATTCGGTCACGAGCGTCTCGCCAGTCTCAGGTCCCGAGTCGGGAGGGACCTTGGTCACATTCACCGGAAGCGGCTTTACAAGCCCAATGAGCGTGTGGTTCGGCAGCACCGCCTCGGATGAGGTCACGGTCACCTCTTCGACGAGCATGACCGCACTAACCCCGCAGGGAACGGGCTCGGTAACCGTGGCTGTGGAGATCGGAACCGTCGAGATCCCGGTGAGTGGGTCGATAACGTTCACCTATCTGGCCATAACTCTCCCTGCTGGGTATCTTGAGGCAGTCCTAGGTGAGGTCGATTCCGACGGGAGTGCGACCAATCTCTACCTCTTCCTTAACAACTCCGCATCGATGCAGTCTCCTGCGCTCTTCGGGTCCTCCCAGGCGTCCGGCGTCGATTTTCTGGTCGTATTCAGCGAAAGCGGTGGACTGACACTGTTACCATCAGTCGACGCTAACATCGTATCGCGGTATGCGAATCTCATCCCTCCCACTCTTTTGTTCATGGGAGACTCAGGCTCTTGCCCTCAGTCTCAAGCTGACGCGGGCCCGGTGGTGACATCGGTCACATCATCCCTTGGTCTCTCAGACCTCGCGTTGCTCGCCGCAGTTCCGATGTTCCCCGACACTACGAGCTCCTCGAATCAAGTCTGTCTACGTGTCTACCAATCAGACGCCCCTCTCAATACTGTGGGACCGGCCATAGCGGACAACGTGCTTCCGCTAATACACCGCTCGGGACTGATCGAGTCTCTCGAGAACGGGCTTGACTCTGGCGTCCTGATTCCTGGGGCGAATGCTGGGCGCGTGAACGCCACAATGCTGGTCGCTGGTTACGCTAACGACACATTCTTCGGCACTTTCGTATCGGATCTATTCGGGCTTAACCAGAACCAGATCGCGACTGCTTCCGGCGTGTTCGCGTTCGCGGGTGCACTGACCGTGAAGATGGGCGTCGTTCACTCGTCCTCGGACGTGCACACCGTCAACCTCGAACAGCTGCTCGGTTACGACGGTTCCCTAACGTTCGCGAGTGGCGCATATTTCTCGGAGCTTGGAGTCGGGGCGCCACTCAACGGTTCTTCATCTACTCCTTCTGCGAACGACGACGTCATACCCAACGATAGACTCACCGTTGTCACGAGCACGACCTCCGAGGGACAATTCGCTCTACTGCCGGGAGACGTGGTCGGCTTCAGTCAGGTGCCTGCAGGGAAGACGCTCTCTCCTTCAACTCTCCAGGTGACGTTCACGGGTATCTACCCGGCTGAGCTGCAACTATCGAAGTCCTTCATTCAGTCTAGCAACGGCGACGTGGTGGTGAAAGTCGTGGTCAAAAATCTCGACTCGTCTCAAATATCTGTGAGTTCAATGAACGATGCGGCATTCCTCACATCGTACAAGAGCGGGGCAGCGCTGGTCTCGGGCAATCCCGACAACAATTCCGAATTCACGCTTCTACCGGGACAATCGGTCCATTACTCCTACGAGGTCACATTGAATGGCTACGGCGAATATGTCTCCCAGCCCGCGGAAATTACCTACACCCTTCAAGGGGTGCAATTCAGAGGAGAATCGAACTCGGTGGTTTGGATGCGTTCGTCCCCGAATGTTTTCGCCGCAGTGGTCAACCTATTCGATAGTCTGACCACGGTGGCACTTCGAGGTACGGCCTATGCTTCGATGAGTTCGACGATTCTTGCTGTCATGGTACTCGTCCTTTGCGGGCTTGCCGCGTTCATGGAACTTCGTGCGTATAGGCGATGGGCGAAGGGCGACTGATGCTTTTTTGTTTTGCCCTAGAAGCTCAAGAAGAAATTCTCTTGATTAATGTCGTCACCTTCGAATTTTGAGGATATACAAGGTAGACATAAGAGATAGTAGGACAAACTCATGGGGAGCCAGAGTCCAAATCAAGGTGACCCTGAACAACGGCACCGGGAACCTGTCAGAACAGAACTATGCTAACATAGCCTCCCTCACGGCAATCTGTCTGGATCGGCAGGGCCACACCTCTCAGGCCATGCGGGCCTACGGCGTGGGCAGAAACATGTTCGACGGGACTGGCTTCAAGGACTCGCCGTGGAGTTCGTGGCCTATGGCTACGTCTTCCTGATAGGTGTGGCCAACCTGTCGACCACGCATGCGCCGCCGAACTGGGCCGTGCTGAACCTGGTCCCAATCGCCGTCGTATTCGCCTTCGGTTACCTCCTGCGGATGGTCAAGGATTACCGGCATGAATTCGCTTAACGTCGCCGGCGACGTGCTGACGGTCGGGTCCGGCTTCCTCGTCGTGTTTGCCGCAATTCCATTGGTCTTCCCCTGGGAGCTGATTTACGTCGGGCTTCTCCTGCTGGCAGGTCTGTCCTTCATACTGGCGAGGCGCAACCCAAGCCATGGTAACGCGATCGCCATCTGCATGGTCCTCGTCTTGCTCGCGATCATCGTCTTCGCGCATGTGGCGGCAGCATCAACTGTAGTCGTCTCACACGGTATTCCATGATCGCCAACCTATCGATATTCTGCAGAGGCGCAATGAACCCTTACATCAGGCTTAGCGGGATAGACAACTTGGCACCAAGCCTATTCTTGGCGGATTAGTTTCAGCCGTCTCCTTAGTCAAGAGGGCGACGCGGTTCTAGCAACCTGTATTAGCAACACGCTTATCTCCGGTCTGGACAGGCTGGGAACTAGGAAGTTGGCTCTCCGTACAAAGTCAATCTATGAGCCGGTGGAAGAGGAAGATGGGCTTAGGGTCCTAATTACGCGATTTTATCCCCGTGGAGTGAAGAAAGACCGCTTTGACGAGTGGGTGCAGGTCCTGTCGCCAAGCCCGGAGCTGCTCTTCTCCTACAGAGACGGCAAGAAGGACTGGGAGGGGTTCAGGATGTCGTTCATCACCGAACTGAGCGATAACGTCGACAGTCTCGAAGCGATTCAGGCACTGAACGAGGCGAGCAAGACTGAGAACGTCACGCTGTTGTGCTACGAGAGGTCAGGCAACCCTTGCCATCGGCATCTCGTAAGGGACATCGTAGAGACACCGAGCCTCATCTCAAAGGCGCCTTAAACCTGAAGACGCTGATGACCATGAAAGAAGTCGGGTGCAGAGCCATGTTTCCGACCAGGAAGTCGAAGTCGTAGCCCGGTTCCCCAAGGTGCAGATTCTTCCACACCCTGTCCTCGTTCCCCTTGTTGTTCCTCATGAACTCGTAGAGGCCCCATTCGACGATCTGCTGGTGGTGTGGGCCGGTCGTCCTGCAGTTCTGGCACCGATATGTGACCATGGGTTTCAGGGGATAGTTCTTCTTGGTCCAGAGCGCCTCTGCACTCGTCAGCGTGAGCTGGTGCGTCTCGTCAAGTTCCTCCCGGTCGACGAGTTCCCACTTGATGACCTTCGGCTTGATCATCCCCAGGCTCACCTTCGCTTCGTTCAGGTCCTCGATGCAACCGACCCCATGCCTCAGTCGCATCATCTCGACAAACTCCATGCGGTCGGCTCTCTCCTGAAGCTTCCCTTTGATCGTGATCTTGCGATGGAGCCTGTCCCACTCGTTCTTCGAACCCTGGATCTTCCAGCTTTCCGGTCGCACGTCCTTCGGGTTGCGCTCGAGAGGGACCTCTATCGTATCCCACCGACCGACCTTGACATTCGGTGGGACGGGGTATATGCGGATCAGTCCTCGGGTTGGAGAGTAGCCTGCGACGCAGACGCCGATTCTTTGCCCGCTTATCTCGTCCGGGCAGGCATTTCCAAGGATTGTCAGGTCGTCGACTACAATCTTCTCATCTGACATGTGCCACTCGCCAGATGATGACCCCATCCGAACGCTTCGTCCGTACGAGACCGATGTCCTTCTCAAGCAGCCTGACCCACTTGTTGTTGGGGACCACCTGGTCGAGCCGGAGGTAGTTGCGGATCTCGGTCCAGGTCATCCCCTTGTCGTTGTACTCCAAGACCTGTCTAATCTTATCTCGGAAGTCGTCATAGGTCATCTTCGTGACGACCACGCGCCTTTCCTTCTTGATTGGAGCGGAGACGAAGTCTATGACCAGCGACCTTTCTCTGATTGCAGCGCCCAGCTCGCTGCCCTCCTTCCATCCCAGTTCCTCAACGAGAGACTCAGGCAGGGTGACGACGTACTTGTACTGGTAGCCGTCGTCGACCAGCTTGTACGCCTTCTGCTTCTGAAGATTCACTGCGCTGGGGAAACTCCACAAAGTGATTATTATGCGTGTGGTTTATCTAATATGGTACCACTGATGTGTTTAAAGTATGGTACCACTCGCATATCCGGCGAGTCGATGCAGCGGAGGCGCAATGAACCCTTATGCATGGCATGCCTTTCTTTACGGCATCCCAGATCAACAATCGGCTGGAGCTTGCATTCAATCGCCCGTACATTAACCTCCCCCGGCTCTGGTACCGGGCGACCAGCCCCGGCCTTCTGGGCTTCAGAACTTCTCTGAAGACTGAAATAAAACGACCGAGGCCCAACCCCCACTTTGAGGAGGAGCACCAAAACCGGGGCGATTCCGGCCCTAGCCGGCGTGCTTCTGATCGTCCTGATGGTCGCTCCGATACTCACCTACAGCATCCCGCTGTACCCGCTAGCCGTCAATCTGCTGCAGTCGCACTGCATTCCTTCCCAGCCCCAGGCTACATGCGATGATCTATCGCAGTTCTACCCGGACCCCACAACACTGACGGGACGCGCCTCTCTCTCGTATGCTCTCTTCAGCGTGGGCGGTCCGCCGTTTGCTGGTTCCTACAGCATGGCGGAAGGAAACTGGAGCACTTCGGGAGGCCACGGCACAGACGTGTTCTTCCTGAAGGGCACGGACGTCACGGGAGCGGAGTACCTGCCCTATCCCTCAGTCGAGGTCGACCCCTCAGGCGTAGTCGCCGTGAGCAACGTCTCGTTCGCCCGCGGGCCTCTCGGCATCGTCAACTTCACGGCGACTGTCGAGAACATAGGCTCGAAGGCCCTCAGCCTCGCCGACCTGACCTTCCAGGTCCCCGGGAACGGAGACAACCAGACCTACAAGGGCGTGAACTGGATTGCCAACCCGAGCTTTGGGGGCAGCCTTTCCAGCGTCTCCTGCCCCGATTCCATGGCGCCCGGAGCCGAGTGCACCGCCTCCTTCCAAGCCATAAGCGAGACGCTGAGCCCCGGCCAGACGTTCGATTACTCGATACAGGTGACCGGAGCCCTGGGCGACTTGGGTGTCCTCTACGACCGATGGTTCCAGGGTGTGTGGCCGACGAAGGCGGCGACGCCGAGCTGGGTGAGCTACTTCATCCAGCAGGTGAACGCCAATAGGACGGGCCCGAAACTCTCGGAGAACTCGACCCTCGACGCGTTCGCCAAGGTCAGGTTCCAGACGCAGGTCGCCAACTACAACGTCTCCAACTACGGGTTCCAGCAGGACTACTCCAGGTCGTTTCCGGGCTCCACGCTTCAGATCGGGGAGACCACTTTCTGGCCAGGAACCGATGCGCCCTTCGCGTACGCGAGCTTCCTGCAGCAATCCGCTCCCGGTCACTGGTCCGTCCTTACGAACCCGAGCTACAACCAGTTCGGCTACTACATAGGGTATGGCCCGTCAATCGTGGTCAACCAACCGTGCAGCGTGACGGAGTTTCCGGGCAATGTGAACATGACCGCGCTCCTGACGTCTCACGGGTGCCAGTTCCACTACGAGCAGGCCGTATGGCTGGTCATCGAAGTCGGGTCGTGAGCCCGGCGGAGGCGCAATGAACCTTATACATGGCGAAACATCACCTTAGTTAGAAACGGCTAGAGGCTGCGGTCTATCCCAGCGGCGAAGCCTCAGCTTGCGCTTGAAGCTCCAAATCGACATCCTTCAACATGCGCCAAGCCAAGACCAACACAAGAGCATCTACGGTCGAAAGAACGCCTCCTATCGTTAACAACACAAGAGCTGTGAGCGAGAACGCTGATCCTAAAGAGAAATTCAACAAGAAGGGCACGCAACTGAGATCAACCAGGACGGGTCCGGCGAGCATCAGAACGCGGGGAACAGTAGCGATTCCCCAAGTGAGCCTGATTCTTCGATGCCTTGGGTTCAGAGTCAAGAGTCCAATGCTAGTGAAGAAGAGCGCGAACGCGAAGAACCACAACGATACGACGATGGTGGACGAGGTGAGCGCCTCGACTATCTGGCTGAGTACGAGGGTGGCAAAGCTCACAATGACCAAGACTAACAGAATCCTATCTCTGTCCGCGTCTTTCAAGCGGATCGTCGCTCAGCCATCGCTATGACTCGATTTAAGCCAAACCAAGGCGCGGATGAGAATCTCCGAAGGCGCAACGAACCCTACGCACGCGTAGATTTCCTTCCCTGACTGCGGAATGTAACAATGCTCTGAATCCCGATTCTATCGGACATAAGTATTAATCACAAAAATCACTCTCTTTCACACTAGTCCTTCTAATTGAGCGGTCAGCCGCGGACCTACACCCGGATCGCATTGGCCATCGTTATGGCCGCGGTCGTCGTGGCAGCGGCCATTGCATTGAGCACCCCCGGCATCACCACGATAACCAAGACTCTCCCGGAGGTCTCGACGTCTATCGTGACGACGACTGTCACCGTGACCTCAACCGGCCCCGTAGGTCCCGACAACAGCAGCCAGAATCCGGGAACCCCCGTAGGGATTGTCTCGGCCGACCTGGTAAGCACGTCCGTCGGCTCTCACGTGGTCTTCGACGCTACGTTCAAGAATGTGGGCAACTCCACGGTCTACTACGCCACTTACGATGGGCGCACTTCACCGGTCTCTGCCTCCATCACCTCATCATCAGCGGTTTCACCGCAGTCGACGGCGACGGATACCGACTGCATGCGGACCATCTCCACTGTCGCTCTGGCTCCGGGCGCGGTCGCAAGCGCGGAGACCACCGACTGTGTCGACTCCGACAACTACGAGATATCTTCAGCGGGCGTAATCCAGGCCGTGATTACGGTGCGGTGGTCGACGAACGCATCAGCCGTACTTTCCGGGAGCCCCCAGAGCACATCGGTCTCGGAGGACATCTCCGTGGGCTCGGCCTCGACCTCAACGGCTCCGGCCGGCGGCAGGCTCTACGAGGTCATCTTCAAGCAGAGCGGGGATTGCACTCCGACGATATACGCCGAACCGTGGTCTGTCACGCTCGGGCCTTGGACGGTGGCCGAACCTTCCAACGCCACGCTGCCGATCAGCACCAGCGGCGGCGCCTACGACCCCAACCTTGTCAGCGAGTCGACGATCATATTCTCCGTGCCGAACGGCCAGTATTCCTACAGCGTAGACATGGGAGGATGGAAGATCGGTAACCCTACGGGTGTCGTGAATGTCGATGGAGCCGACCTGATGGTGCTGGTTGAGGGGCCGCTCGTATCCTGCACAATGACGACAACGTCAGGCTAGAGGCGCAATGAACCCTATACATGGCACTTGCCCATTTTACGGCATCTCAAATCAAGAATGGGCTAGAGGTTCTGCTGTTCGGACAAAACTATATCTCAGAATCGACCTAACATACATCTGACTTTGGGGTCGCTGGAAAGTGAAGCATAAGACAACTGTCTCAGTGGTTGCGATACTCGTCATCGCCTTCATCTTCTTCGTCCCGGTAGTCAGCTACGGAATTCCGTCCGGAACATACCATTGCCCTGGAAACGGCTGCAACTTCCTGCGGTACGGATCGGTAGCCTATTGGACTGTCGGAGCAGGGGCTGTGATTACTGGATCGATGCGCTACTCTCTTTCAATCAAGGGCATTTCCTCTCAGGGAGTCCTCGATGCAACAGGATGCTATCAGAACGGCTCAGGTGGCGTGTTGTGCGACAGGGGTGCACCGGAGGGTTCCATAGCAGATTGGTATGTTAACGGCACGGTAATCATCACCTACCCGAGCGGGTACGAGGTGACCTGCGACCCATCACACGCGATGGGGCCATGCATGATGGGCGCCCCCTAATCGACATTAGAGATGTTCTATCCACACGTTGGGCTTGTCATCCGCCCTGGCGGAGGCGCGATGAACCCTCGTATGGATTACCGCTTCTCCATGGTCCGCATACCTTCGGTGCTCCAAACAGATTTATTGCCTGGAGACACCTCAAACAGATTCTTGAGATACGCTCTTGCCTGTTTCCTAAGTGGGCCGGTCGAGCAGTATCACAAATCGCTTGTCGATGACATCGCGACCGATTTTGGGCTCGCAAAAACAAAGACCGAGGGAGTCCCGGCCCACTTCACATTGAAGTATTGGTTCGAGACGGACAAGGTCGAGGCCATAGACCAGGCCCTTGAGAAATTCTGCAAGACCCACAAGAGAACTCCGGTGACAGTTGGAGGCTTTGGAGGATTCCGCCCCAAAGTCGTTTTTCTGAACGTTCAGCTTTCGGGCGAAGCGAGGCAGACGTTTCTCGGGTTGGTATTGGAGTTGAGGAATGTGGAATCGCTCACATGGGATCAGCACGACGGCGAGAACCTTCACTTTCACTCGACATTGGCGGAAGGATGCGACGAGAAGTATGACGCAATCGTGAAATTCACGAATAGCAAAGAGAAGCATTTCGACTGCTGGTTTGACAACATTACCATAGTTATGGAAGTCTCTCGAGAGAAGGGTTTCCTGGAATGGAAAGTCCACAAGAAGCAAATGTTTGGCAGCAGCTGATCAAACTTTGAGAGTGCTAGGACCCCCACGGCTTTTCATCATCTAGCATTCTATGCTGACTGGGTAGAGCTTTGCCAAAGGCTGAGTCTGAGAAGTCGACCGCCGCGTACTCAAGGATGGCTCGCTACTATGACCTCCTCTCCTCGAAGAATGTCGACTACAGAGCTCTGACCGACTACCTGGAGAGAGTCTTTGCTAAGCACAAGAAGCTGGGCAAGTCGGGCTCAATCCTTGACGTCGCTTGCGGCACGGGCAACTACACCTTCATGCTGGCAAATGACGGATGCAAGGTGACCGGCATAGACGTCTCCGGAGACATGCTACGGGTGGCGAGAAGCAAGACCGCCTCAAAGACGAACCCTGTGTTTCTTAAGATGGACATGCGAAAGATTCAGCTCAAAGACAAGTACGACATCGTCGCGGTCCTCTTCGGTGGGTTCGGCTGTCTGCTCACGAGAGATGACGTCGGGAGATTCCTCGCTGGCGCCCGGAAGGTTCTGAGACCTGACGGTTTGCTGGTGTTCGAGTTCGGACAAGATTCAGCGGTGTACCCTGCTGACGAGAGCCGGTCGGGAAACACAAGCTGGGACAAGGTGGAGGACGGGTCCAAGTCGATAATCCGGTTGCACCTGAGCAAGTATGACCCGCAGACCAACAAGCTCAGCTTTGGGTGGGACCTGATGGTCGTCGACCACGATACGAAGAAGGCGTCGATTCCTTCTCGGAGGCTCACACAATAAGGATCTACACGATCTCGCACGTACGTGAACTTCTGGAAGGCTGCGGGTTCCAACCGCTCGCGTTCTATGAAATAGACCTCGGGTCGAGAGGTGATCCGAAGTCAGCTTCATTCTCGACGTTCAGAGTTCTAGCAGTAGCGAAGCCAGCCTGACTTCTGACGTTCCCCGGCGGAGGCGCAATATCCATACGACAGCTATTTAGGTAAGAAAGTAAGAACGGGATGGCATGGAGACCGCCGACATCGTGGTGGTCAGCAGCAAAGGTCAGGTGGTGATACCCCAGAGCCTCAGGAGGAAGCTCGGGATAGGGCCGAAGACCAAGCTGCTGGTCTATCCCTACTCAGACTCGCTGATAATGAAGAGACTCGAGATCGGAGACGTCGTGAACGAGCTCAAGTCCGTCTTCAAGGCGATAGACTCCAGGAGAGGGGAGGAAGTGGTAACAGAGGAGGAGGTCAACGAACTGGTCCAAAGGCACAGGCACGGAAAAGAGACGAGGCGTCGCGCGATTGAGAATCGTCCTGGACACAAACGTCCTAGTCTCAGCCCTGATAACTGAGGGAACGTCGCGACAGCTCCTGGAGCGTCTTTTCAGCTCCGGCGACACGCTGCTGATCTCCGAACCCATCCTCGACGAGTTTCTCAGGGTGACTGGGGAGGAGAGACTCAGGAGGTACGTCCATGACGACGACGTCGCCCGGTTCCTCAAGGTCCTGCTTCATCAGGCGCACCGCGTCCGCATAAGGTCGAGATTCAGGGTCTTCGAGAACCCCGATGATGAGGTGCTGAGGACCGCCAGAGACGGAAGGGCAGACGTGATCGTGTCGGGCGACGCACACCTCTTGAATCTCAGGGAATTCAGGGGGATCAGGGTCGAATCGGTGGCGGAGGCACTTGAAGCTCTGAAAGGGCAGCAGGGCGATTCACGGCTGTGAGCGAGGACGACCCGGTCCTTCCCTCGACTTACCATAGCCCAGCGTGTGGATGAAATGCCCCGGCGGAGGCGCAATGAACCCTATAGCTGGCGCTTCCGACTCAGGAGCCGTAGACTCCGCTTCGGTGGACAATCTTCTCGACGAGCACCAGGCCTTCCTCGCGGCGGACCTCGAGAGACGACGGCTCCACGTGCAATTCAGGCACCCGGAGGTGGGCAGGGACCCAGGCATATTGATGCAAGCGGTATCCAACCCTGATGAATTACACACAGACGAGCGCGGCGGGTTTCACGCGCTGAAGCGTATTGACCCAAGCCATTTTCTCGTGGTGATTTACAAGGTTGCGGAAGCAGATAGAGGGTTAATTAAGACGGCATTCATAATCAACCAGAAGAGGAAGAACAAGAGGTACAACGTGTCATGACGAGCAGAACGACGATTTTGGACTTGGACCTGAGGAAGATACTGTCGAAGGTGGAGCAGAGGTACGAGATGAAGCTTCCCAGGAGCGTTCTGGCGGTGGATTACGGCGAACATGGCGACCTGTACGTCAGATTCAGACATGTAGAGAAGCCTATCGGGGAACCATCAAAGGATGGATTGGCAGTCTTCTTCTACGGAGATCACGGCAATCAGCTAGTCGCAGTCGAGATTCTTGAATTGAATCAACTCTTGAAGGAATGAGCAACAAGAGACGATTCCCTTCCCGACCCGGTGAGCCGCAGAAACGGATACGTTCGGACATAACTATTAATCGAGAATCGATTCCGATGGGGCTGATGCGGCGTGAGGAAGCTCAAGACAGTCCTGACCTATGCGGTCTTGGGTCTGGTGGCTCTCTCGCTCTTCGTGGTCTTCGCGCTGTCGTGCCGGTGCGGGCTGACGTACCGGGTAGCGGAGGCGTGTTCACGACGGCCGTGAGCAGCGAAGGTGCCACGTCCACCATAACGGTGGTTGCCGATCCCATACCGGGCGACGGGCTGGGGTCGATAACCTTCTGCTTCTTCGGCCAAAGGGTCTTGTTCATCGACGGAGGATACTACCTCATCGCGCATCCGACGCTCCTCCTTGTCGGCGCGCTTTGTCCTGCGGAGAGAGCCTGAGGTGAAATGCTCTGGCGGAGGCGCGACGAACCCTAAGCATGGCAATGCTTAAGTAGATAGATTGGTCTAATAGACCTATTATGCCAGTCAGCAAGGTCAACAGCAATTACCAGGTGACGATCCCTAAGGACGTTAGGGAAAGGGCGAAGATCTTGAAGGGCGACTCTGTTATGGTGGAATATGACGAAGAAGAGGCGGTGGTGAGGGTCAAGCCGCCGGTGCGTGGAAAGAGAAAGACGCTCAGACTTGGAGAAACTCTGTCGGTGAGGGAGATCGAAGAGGCGATAGAGAGGGGTCGGACCGAGTGACGACAATCGTCATAGACACTAACGTACTCATCTTCGATACCTTCGAGGACAGCGAGCTTCATGAAGCGGCTACCCGCGGCCTCGATTCAGCTGAGAAATGGTGCATTCCCGGAATGGCATTCCATGAGTTCCTTTGGTTCTTCAAAGGCAGGGATCTGAAGCTCACCGATGCCAAGGCGAAGGTCGAGGAGTACCTGACGAACGAAAAGTCCGTCTTCGCGCCCTGCACTCCCGACGACATCGAGTTTGCGGTCGGGCGCATGAAGACCTACCATGACTACAACGACCTCGTAATCCTGTCAGTCGCCGAGCGGACGAAGCTGCCCCTCTTCTCCTATGACGAGGACTTGAGAAAGAAGGCTGTCAGGTACGGAGTTGCCCTGTTCGAAAAGCAGCCGGAGGCAGGAGCACCTAAGCGTCAGACCAAGGACGACTAGTCGCGGGCACGGCTCACGTAGATAAGTCTCTGCTACTGTAGTCCAACGTGTGGATGAAATGCCCCGGCGGAGGCGCAATGAACCCTATAGCTGGCGAACTCTATTCGAACACTCTCTTTATGCCCACAACCCTGTCGAAGTCCTTGTCGTTGGAGTAGATCTCGTTCATCTCCTCTCTTCTCATTACGGCAAGAGACAACGCGTCCACGAAGTCAATGGCCGCTTTTCCGGCCTCGGCCGAGGCTCTCGGATAGTCCCTCCACCTGTTGCTCACCTTTCGCATCCTTGTGTATGAGTTGACCGCCGTAAGGAAGACTTCGACCTCCCTCTTTCTACCGTTGTACTCGAGCCAATCTACCACTTCTTGCAGGACCGCCAAACTAGTCGTGGCCTCCTCGCCTTTTTCAATCCTCTTGAGTATGCTTCTCGAGGTCTCGTAGTCGGCTTTTGGACTCCCGATCAGGGTGTACAGGAAGACGTTAGAATCGACGAACTTCACTTCGAGCCCCTCTGGAGCTTCCTCTTCATCCTGACCGCCCCGGCCTTCGCTGCTTCACTGTCCAGGGGCTCCTTCACTGCGACATCTGATACCAGCCTGCTTATTGCTTCCGTGGGATTCGGTATTGTCCTAGGGGAAGAGATTACAAGATGACTATCTACCATTTCCATTGTCACGTAATCCCCTTCATCCACCCCGAGCGCTTCCCTCATCTCTGATGGAATCGTAACCTTTCCTTTCTGGAGGACCTTGACTTGGGCACCCATTTAGGTTCACCTGTTTTGGGTGCCCAGACCGTTTTAACCCTTTCGGACTACACCTACCCTCCCGGAAGGAGAGGGTGATGTGCACACTGGGAAGCATTTCGGGCGACGTGTTCAGCCGGTCGACTTTGCTATAGCCCAACGTGTGGATTAAATGCCCCGGCGGAGGCGCAACGAACCTTTAAGTAGTGAAAGTGGGAATCAAAGTGGGAACCAGTTGACGGAGACCGTCGTTGACTCAAAAGGCCCTGTAGTGATTCCTGACGAGGTACGGAAAGAGCTCGGGCTGGCGGAAGGCAGCAAGGTCAGGGTCAGCATCGCTGATAGAGGCGGTTCCATCATCGTGTTGAAATCCACCCTAGACGCCGAAGCCTTCATCAAGCAAACCGAAGGCACCCTGAAGAGAGGGAGCAAGGCAAGGGCGACCGACCCGCTGCGGCTGAAGGAGATTTGGGCCCGAGTTTGATCTACGTCGATTCGAACTACTGGATCTACTGGTTGGACTCGAGGCTTCCGGAACACGAGCGCGTTCTCAGGACCATGCGGAAGGCGATCAAAGAGGGAATTATCACAAACTACATCACGTTATTCGAGGTGGCTCATTATCTGAGGATGCTCCCGAAACAAGAATTCTCAGACCTGATGGAGAGGATTCAAAGCCTCGCAACGCTCAGAATCTTTGATCTGGACCACCGGATTGCGGATGCCGCACTTGGGATGATCTTGGAGCACGCGTCCACGGGGCTGGGAAGTCGAGACTGCGTGATATTGGCGACGATGCAGGCTTCTGGGGTTGTCAGGATAGCGACGCACGATCAAGCGTTCAGGAGGGTCCCTTGGGTGGAAGCAATCGACGACATCTCCGCGGGCAAAGGGAGTGAGACCCGGAAGATGTCAAGGGCCAGCGCCAACCCCGGCTGAAAAGAGCACTGTTCATCAGCATTTGTATCTCAATCGCCCGACGTGGATGAAATGCCCCGGCGAGGCACGATGAACCCTAACCATGGCTCATCCTTGAATAGGTCGTCGGCCTACTTTTTATAGAAGCGAGCCTTCTTGCAATCCAGATTGAGAAGCAGGCTTGGCAGAATCAGCACGAACAGGGGGGTGTTGGGTGGAAAGCCCGTAATCAAGGGGACTAGAATAGCAGTTTACTTGATAGTGGAACTCCTGGCTTCAGGAATCACCGAGGAGGGGATACTGAAGGAGTACCCATACCTAACGGTCGAGGACATTCGGGCCGCTCTCGAATACGCCTCAAAGAGGCTGCGTGACGAAGAAGTCATAGAACTTGAGGCACAGTGACTCTACGATTCCTTACAGACGAGAACGTTCCCTCGAGCGTCAGGAGTTGGCTGAAGCGGCAGGGTCACGACACCAAAGGAACGATCGAAGCGCTCCACCCTGGCGCGACCGACGTCGCAATCGCGAGATACGCTCACCGCGAAGGCAGGATGGTTATCTCGTTGGACCAAGATCTTCATTCGTCTGCACCACCAACTCAAGACGACGTTCGGGGTCATCATCATTAGGTCGCATCCTCCGACGCCCACTGAGTCCAGGAGTGCATCGAACGTCTCCTTGCTCGCGTTGACATCACCAAGCACCCCAACGCGCTGATTGTCGTCACGGAAAGAGAAATCCGAATTGAAGCGACCTAAGCAGGCATGAAGGGAAGAACTCGAACGTCTGGCTGGCCTGATTCGTTCGCGTGCGTCGCCCGTGTCGCCCGTAGCCCATCGTGTGGATGAAATGGACCGGCGGAGGCGCAATGAACCCTGTGCATGGCACTTGCCTTCTTACGGCATCTCAGATTAGGAAAAGCCTGGACCTTATGGAAAAACTTCCAAGGGCGACCAAACTCTGCAGGAACAATATTCTGAATCCCAACTCTATCGGACATAACTATTAATCACAAAACCCGCCTTTTCTATCATCGAAGTGCTGTAATGAACCCCAGGAGGCGAGCAATCGGGAGAGCTTCTGTCGCAGGTGTGATGGCGGCAATCATTGTCACTTCTGTCGTGGCTTTGATTATCACAATCCAGGCGAGTTCAGGCCGTACATCCACGCTGATCCCGAACCCGGGTCGTTCCAGTTCGTCAGCCTGTGATTGTCCTTCCTACAACACGTCCTCCGGAGCTTCCAGTTCGACCGACGGACAAGTGCAGATAGTCTCGGCGAAGCTGGTGAACACTACGGTCGGCTCCCACCTCGTGTTCGATGTGATCTTCAAGAACATCGGCAACTCGACCGCCTACTACGCCGTCTATGATGGGCGCACGACTCCGGTCTATGCGTCCGTCTCCCCGTGCTCACCCTCGCCGATCTCGCCAGCTACCACGGTGACCGATTCGTACGGATGTTTCCGCACCATCTCCTTCACCTCTCTTGCTCCGGGCGGGACGGGATATCGCCCTAACGACCGATTGCGAGAACGCGGCGAGCTATGAGATAACTTCCGCAGGTATGATCTATGCGGTGTTGACCATGACGTTGTCCACGAACACTTCGGGCGTGCTCTCCGAACACTTCGAGAGTGCGTCTATTTCTCAGACCTTCTCAGTAGGTAGCTTCGCAAGAAAGAGAGACGCAATGAACCCACCCGAAGAACCCCTGGATTCCGTCCGACGGTACGAGTCGGCAGGCGTCTCCTGACGGCGCTCGTAAAGCCTTTACTCAAGGCGCATTCGCACCGCCATCCGAGGCGAGATGGACAGCACCGACATCAAGCTTTGCCTGTTCTTGTTGTCAAACTCGAGTACTCCGTACCATGAGCTGGCCAGCAGGCTTGCGCTGTCCATAAACGCGGTTCACAAGAGAGTCAGGCACTGGTCCACATGGGCGTCATACATACCTTCTCTACGCGAGTGAGCTTGAGCTCCCTCAATGTCACGATGTTTTTCTTGTTCGGGAGGTCTAACGCAGACCATCCGAGCGATGCTCACCTGCGCCTCAAGAACAACGACTCTACCTACTAGGTCGCCAATTCGGGAGGGGGCTACGTGTACGTGGGAGGGTACCTCAGGGACCTCTCTGAGTTGGACTCGTACGTCTCCTTCGTGAGGAAGGAAGGCGAGATAGGCGAACCCACTGTGGGAATCCTATCTCAATCGACCAGTACCCTTCCCAGCGCACAACTATATCCACTGGACTACCAGATTCTTGCATTTCGCCACGAGGATCCAGCGAAAGCCACTCAGCGACGTGGCCGCTGAGGTCAGAGCCTCTGCAAAGACCGTTCACAGGCGCTTGGAGAGGATGATCGAGAATCGCCTCCTCGAGTTCCCTTTGGAATGGTACCCAGACGCCTCAAACGACATCATCTCCATCGGCCACATCAAGGTCGCCTGTGGCGCCGGCAGGTCGGACGTTCTTTCAACACTCAGACAGACCTTCTCGCAGAACATCTTGGTTGAAATGATGTTCAGCAACCTCCCCAACGAGCTGATACTCTTCCTCTGGACGAACTCGATGAGGCAGATGGACGACTTGAGGGAAGGAATCGTCAGGGCGAAGGGAGTGGGGTCTGCCACGGTCAACGTGCTTCAAATCGGCTACATGTTCGACACGTCGGTGGACAGGCTTGGTCTCGACGGGGTCGAAAGAGCGGCCGTATCCAGCGGCTGACCGTATCATCCAGCGCGTTCCAAAGTGTCAACGGTCAGGGTGAAGAACAGCCCTTCGATACGAGTCACATTGTCCGATTCTTCTCCCGTCTCATTGACGCCAAAATAACAACCGAGCGGTCGGCGGCCAAGGCATGCAGAGGGAAACCACAAAGGGGACCAATGCGGTGGTAATCGAGAACCTAACGAAGGAGTTTGGGGAAGTCACGGCCGTCGATGACCTTTCGATTTCGGTCCACGAAGCGGAAATCTTCGGGCTGCTGGGGCCCAACGGCTCCGGAAAGACGACCACCATCAACTGTCTCACGGGCCTCATGAAGCCGACCGCGGGGTCGATCAGGGTGGGCGGGTTCGATGCCGTGACCGACGGCGCCAAAGCAAGGAGCATAATCGGAGTCTCCCCACAGGAGACCGCGGTCTATCAGTACCTGACCGGGAGGGAGAACGTGAAGCTCTTCGGCGAGCTCTGCTCTGTCCCGAAGAAGACGTTGGACACCCGGGTCGACAGCATGCTGGAGAAGGTCGGCCTACTCGACGAGGGCGACAGGAGGGTGAGCAAGTACAGCGGCGGTATGAAGCGCAAAGTGAGCATCGCCATGGCGCTCGTCCATGACCCCAGAATCGTCTTGCTGGACGAGCCCACCATCGGGATGGACCCGCAGTCTCGCCGGGCGATATGGGACTTCGTTGTCGAGCTGAGAGACCAGGGAAGAACAATTCTGCTCACGACGCACTACATGGAGGAGGCAGAGGAGCTTTGCGACAGGGTCGGGATCATCGACCACGGGAAGCTCATCGCCCTCGGGTCCCCGGCGGGGCTCAGGTCGGGCAAAGGGGCAAGGGACCTCGAGGACGTCTTCATCCAGCTCACGGGACGAAGAATCAGGGAGGGGTCATAGATGAAGCTGGGTCGCGCCCTTGGCGCTCTCCAAGAAGGAATGGAGGAGGATGTTCAGGGAACCCGCGTTCCTCTTCATGATAATCCTCTTCCCGGTGATACTCACCATAGCGTTCGGGACCTCATTCGGGGCCGTCGGCGGCTCGCAGTCGTCGACGTACAACCTCGCAGTCGTCGACCTCGGGACCGGTGGCAACTCGACCCCCTCACATCAGTTCGCCCAGGCCCTCGACGCGACGGGGGCGATCGAGGATCCACTACTACCAGGACAACCAGACCGCCCAGTCGGCCCTGAGCCAGGGTAAGGTCCAGGGGGTTCTTCTGCTTCCTCCGCAGTTTGACCCGAGCGTGAGCTCGTTCAGGGCCTATCCAGACTCGCCAATCCGGTGGGTCAACTGCACCGTCCCACTCTACCTCGACAGGGGTTCCCTACTCTCGGCCGAGGTAATCCCCTCCATTGTCGATCAGACCCTCAACGGCGCCGTCCTCGGCGCAATGTCCGCCGCTCCCGCGGTCCCCGTCGACGTGGCGAGCCCATCAATGGTCAAGGTCCAGGGATCGTCGATATTCGATACATTCGCACCGGGACTCTTCGCCTTCGCCTCGATTTACATGATAATGATGGTCGCCCAGTCGTACACCGGGGAGAGGGAGAACGGCCTCCTGAGCAGAATCGCCGTGACTCCAGCCACGGGCGCAGATTTGATTACAGGATCGGTGCTCTCGTACCTCGTCATCGGCCTCGTGCAGGCGTTGCTCGTCTTCCTCTGCGTCTATGCGCTTGGCTACCATCCCGTGGCGGACCTCTCCGGCTTGGTCGTGGGGTTCCTCATCGTGACGATCTTCGCCATGTGCAACATCGGCTTCGGGCTGATTACCGCCGCCATATCAAAGACGGCAGGCGCGGCCACAGGGATATCGTTCCTCTTCCTGATGCCGCAGCTCTTCTTGGGCACGTTCGTAGGCGCGGCCCTCTCGACAGGCGTGCAGGCTGCGGGCCGGTTCGTTCCCGCCTACTACGTGACCGACGCACTCACGTCTCTCTTCACCAGAGGGGCGACGGCGACCAGCCAGGCCGTTATGACAGACCTCGCAATGGTATCCGCAACCAGCCTAGCAATCCTGTCGATTGGCGTTCTCCTCTTCAGGAGGTTCGGGAAGACCTGAACTCAAACCTCGTTCGGACAGGAAACCATTGGAATGGGGTTCGCGGCGGAGGCGCAATGAACCCTGGCACGGCGCGTCACATGCAGGCACAGAGCGCACTCAAGAATCTCTCGCCCACGCGAGGCTTTATTCTTCCTCCCGCCACGCATGGCTGTCTTGATCGATATCCGAGCGCTCAACGCATACTCATCACGCGTGAGGAGGAAGTTCCTCGCAAAGGTAACCTCGCTGGGTTGGGATGAGGCTACAAAAAACAGGGAAGCGAGCTACCACAGCCTCATGGGCATCCTGCTCCACATGATCGATAACGAGTACTGGATAGTCAACATCGTCATCCCGGGCCGACCGGCGATGGAAAGGACGAAGCATCCTCTCAGCGATTTCGCAGGGTTCGACTCGGTCGAATCCTTCTTGGCAGGCGTCGAAGACAAGACCAGGTCCTATCTTGGTGGTTTGGACTCGAACGAGCTTTCACGCGTGGTCAAGTTCACGCTCTCATCGGGAGTGGTCTTCGACATGACGGTCGAGGAGTGCCTCTTCCAGAGCTTCACCGAGCAGCTCTATCACCTTGGGGAGATGATAGCGCTTCTCTGGCAGGATGACATAGAGCCTCCTACAATGCAGTGGTTCAACAACAGAGAATCTCTCACACTGAGCCCCTGACTCTGATGCTCCAGCGGAGGCACAATGAACCCCATACTTCAGGAAGAGTCCCTCCCCTCGCGTCGCTAACGAGACACCGGGGCTCAGAGTCTGCCGACGCGCTGAAGGAACTCGCGGTTCTTCGCTATATACTCTTCACAGTAGCGAAGGAACTCGGAATCAATCACCTGGGAGCTTTCTGATGCCATGACCCTTCAGCCATTCTTTGATCTCGCTCTTGCTATAAAAACCCTCACGGATCCCTTTTAGCACATCAGGATCGTGTGGCACCTCTGTCCCGGCGCCGTTCAACTCCAGGAACGCTGAGGTGACGGTCACCGCGGTCCGCCTGACGCCGCTTGCAAAAGGATGTCCTTTCACGATTCCGAACAGGAGCTCCGTCGCGGGATTGTAGACGTCCCCGTTCGTCTTCTTTGCATCATCAAGGATAAGCTGCAACTTCATGCGAGACAAGACCTGATGCCTGTCCGCCCTCTTGACCGGTATCTCTGCCAGCACTCGTCTGTTGACCTCGATCATCTCATCCACGGTTGGGAACTTGTACCCGGACATACCCTTCGACGTGATTCACGCTAAAAAGGACCAGCGCAGAGATGTTCTAACGTACCTATCTGGGAATCCAATTCCGTCGGCGCTCAGCCGTTTGAAATGCCCCGGCGGAGGCACGATGAACCATGCGCATGTTACACTTCCATAAGCACACTATCAGCGAAGCCCAGGCGGCCGTCACCGTCTCAGTCCATCACGACGATCGCCCTTCCGACTATCTCCCCTCTTCCGAGGGCTTGATAGGCGCTGTTCACCTCCTCCAACCTGTACCTCTTCGTGACGACCCGCCCCACGTCTATTGCACCGTTCTTCGCCAGGTCAAGAAGGATGGGTACGTCCGTCCGGGTCTTCGCTCCGTACGATCCAAATATCCGTATGCCCCGTCGGACAAGGGGGGTTATCTCAAGCGCCACGGTCTGACCGGCCGGCGCGATGCCTATCAGGACAACCTTCCCCCCGTCCCTGACGAGGCCGACTGCCTGAAGGATGGTCTCGGGCCTTCCCAAGGCCTCGAAGACTGCGTCGACCCCGCGACCGCCTGTGATGCGTCTGGCTTCGACTACGGGGTCGCTCTTCGACGAATTGATCGCGTCGGTGGCTCCCAGCTTCATCGCCATCTCCAGCTTGTCCTCTCTCACGTCAACCGCGATCGATCTGCCTCGCCCCCAGAGACCTGCAGAGCTGGACGACGTTCATGCCCACCCCGCCCACGGCGACGACCGCCACGGACTCCCCGGGCTGGACGCCGGCCTGGTTCTTCACCGCCCCGTAGGAGGTGAACGCCGCGCAACCCAGAATGCAGGATTCATCACTGGGGAGGCCGTCGGGAAGCTTGAAGACGGCCGTCCTGGGCACCACAGAGTACTCCGCCAACCCAGCCATGCTGTACATCCAGACGGGATCTCCGTTCGGCCTGTGCAGGCGCGTCTCGCCGTCAAAGAGTCTGCCCTGCAGCCTGTTGAGAGAGAAGAACCGCTCGCAGAGATTATCGTCACCCCGATTGCAGAAGAAGCAATCCCCGCACGGCATTATGAACGGACATAGGACCCTGTCGCCAGAGGCCAGACCGTAGACCCCCTCGCCGACTGACTCAACGACACCGGAGATTTCATGGCCCAGAACCGCGGGGCATGGAAACTTCACCTCGCCCTTCATCACGTGCAGGTCGGTGTGACACACCCCACAGGCTTTGACCTTCACGAGGACCTCACCTCTTCTCGGCACCGGACTTGCCAGCTCCTCGATGACCATCGGCGCTCCAGGCCTGTTCAGAACAGCCGCTTTCACAGGCTTTCTTGTCATGATTCTATCTTAAGGGTTTCATGTCCTCGCGTCGATCTGTTCGCCGCGCAGGTTCAAGAAGAAAGATGCGAACTTCGGCTCGCCTCTCGCTGTTATCTTGAATCTGCTATAGTCGCGGAATCGCGGACCGTGGAGGGTCGACTCGCTAGTGAACGCTCCCTGTCCCGGTCGACTCACTATAGCCCAATGTGTGGATGCAATCGGCGGAGGCACGATGAACCCTCTCGAACCGAACCCAGGAAGTAAATCGCTCTAGAAGTAAAACTCTACGGAAGTAAGACACTTAAACAAGTGCTACTTTCTCGGATTTCATGGAAAAGGTCGTTCCCGTGTCTTCCAAGGGACAGGTAGTCATCCCAGCGCCTCTCAGAAAGAAGTTCAAGATCGGCCGCTCCGTGATAATCAGAGATGAGGGAGGACGAATTCTTCTCGAGCCCTCCCGCTCGATGGAAGATAGCTTTGGGGCAGGAGGAGACGAGATGCTGGAGGTCGCCCTCGGGATATCGAGAGACCGGAGAAAGGAAGTTGAGTCTGAGCGCGCGTAGCTACGCGCTGGACGCGGGGGTGCTTTCCCTTTACTATGCCGGGGCGGCGTCTGTGAAGCCCTACTTTGACAGGGTCCTTTCAGGAAAGGCACGTGGCTTCGTCTCCGAGGTGAACCTCGCCGAGTTCTACTGCAAGACCGCCGAGAAGAAGGGGGTCGAAACGGCCGAGGTCTGGTATCTTCAGGTTCGCAGCTCCAGGATTAAGGTCGTCGCGCCCGACGAGCAGATCACAAGACAGGCGGCCGTTTGGAAGGTCAGGAAGAGAGAACTTTCGCTCGCAGATTGCTTTGCCCTCGCCACGAGAGAAGCCACCGCACCGATACTCATCACGACCGGCTCGACCATCAAGGACGCCCTAGGACGGGAAGCCGTGTACATACCCATACCGAAGCATTCCCCGGCGGAGGCGCAATGAACCCTATGCATGGCGAAAGCTCTCTTCTGAAGCTGGAAAGCGATATATCTCGGCCGAATGTTAACGCGAAGCAATGACATCCCAGCAATTCAGCAAAGAGTTGGAACACATAGCGAGGCCGCTGGTGGAAGCTGGGATCTATGCATCAGAGGAAGCCTTCGTTCGGGACATACTCAAGAATATGGCCCTCCAGAAGGTAAGAGTCTACGAAAGGACGGTAAACAGGTTCAGATCCAAGTATGGAAGTCTTAGAGGACCTCGGGACCAAAATCAAAGGAAAGGCTTCACCGACCCAGGAAGATGCGTGGATGGAATGGGAGGCAGCGGAAGACATGCTGAAGGCGTGGAAGAAGGTCGCCAAGAGCTCGGTGTGAGTGCCGGTCGGCGACATCGTCACACTACAAGACTCCAAGATCACAAAGAGAATCCTTCGTTCAAAGGTTGACAGCGCTGGCGAAGCCTATGTGTTGAAGGTGAGAGCCGAACTCGTTAACGGTTGGCTCCTGGACTTTTGGGAGCACGGAGGTGGTAAGACGCGAAGATATTCATTCCACGTCTTTCATCAAAGAAAGATGATGGTCCGGTGGGACAACGCGCCGCATCATCCAGAACTCGACTCGTTCCCCCATCACAAACATCTTGGCAGACGAGTGGAGGTGTCAGGTGAGATGACAATGGAGCTCGTTCTTTCGGAGCTACAAGCGATGATTAAGGAAGATTGACGATTCCGGTTGGCCGACTTACCATAGCCCAACGTGTGGATGGAATGTCCCGGCGGAGGCGCGATGAACCCTATACGTGGCGAAGTCCGACCTAGGTTTGCACAGTCTCTATTCCAAGCTTCTTCGCGGCCTCGATCTGCCTTCTATCCCTTGAAGCCATAGATCCTTGTAGCTTCTGGGCTAACGCAAGGTAGACGGAGTCGTAGATTGTCAGGCCATGGTCGGCAGCAATGTCGAACGCGCTCTCAAGAACGTCGCCTTCATCGTGAATCTCGATGTTGGATTCGAGGAGGCCCAACATGGCCTCGACCGCCTCACGGGCGCTTGCACGGTTGATCCGCTCGCTCTTGCTGGCCTCGAGTATCGCGTTTGTCGATTCCACCGGGAGCAGGGCGGGACCATCGACGCCCCCAGCGAGCAGGTCCCGGGTTTTCTCGAACCCGCTCTCCTCGAGCAGGTACGCTACCAGAGCTGAGGCGTCAATGATGACTGTCACGGTCTTCCCTTACGAGTCCCACGGTGCTGCCTTTGGGAAGTCTGCGCACCTTTCCCAGAACCTCCTCGGCCTTCCTGATTCCTTCTTTCCTCTTCTCTTCTTCGAGTTTGTCGATGATGAAGTTCCTTATCTCCTCGGACCACTGTACGCTGTCCTTCACCTTCTGCATGTCTTCTTTCACTCTGGGAGGCACCTTCACGCTCACAACCGACATGAATCAAGTGAACACGGGACCCGAATATAAGTCTACCTTAATGTAGACCCAAATGTCATACTTTGGGCTCCAGATTCAGGTTCAATACTCCAGCAGGCGGATGAAATGCCCCGGCGGAGGCGCAATGAACCTCCTCGCCTGGCTCGAGCGGGCTAGGACGGCCCGAGGGTGAAGAGTTTGCCTAACTTCATCCCCAGCATCGCGTTGCCCTGGATTATCATCTTGCCCTCGTTGAAGAGCGCCATGCCGTTGGTCTGGGGGTCCTCCTGGAGCTTCTCAAAGTCCTCGGCGGCGATGGTCATGGTGATGTCGGCGGCTGGGCCCTGGCCCGGCATGACGGAGGGGCCGGTATCCGAGGCGTCGATGAACCACTCGCCGCCGTCGCCCGTGATGTTGAGCTGGAACTTGCCGCCGATGGCCTTGACTTGATCAGGGTTCTTAGCGAACTGGGCGGGGAGATCCTCGTTGAACAGCTTCTGGATGTCGACCGCTATGTTGTAATCCTCCTTCGGGGATTGCGCAAGGCACGTTTTAGCCTTGTGGAATGGCCGCCTATGGCGACCGCCACGTTCTTCCAATCACGACCAACGGAACCGACGCTTACACTCGTCCTGCATGCTAAGAGAAAGAAATAGCTGGAGATTCCCGTGCACCTACTTCTCGCTGCTAGCGTTTGACAAGAATCCCTTGCGAAAGATCTTGTTGACGTGAGTCTCGTTCCACTCCTTTATGCCCTGATCGCAGACATAGTGGACTCCATCCGGAAAGTCTACAGCCTCGCCGCTATTGCCACACGGCACCTTTTTGTGATACTCGCAAGGTCTTTGTTGCTGAGACACGATCTAATTGGTCGCCCCGTCTCGCTGCTTCTTCGTCGCCGGAGGTGCGGGATGAATCTTCGCTTGACACTCCTCCACCGATACAATCTCCACGTCGTCCCCCTCGAAGAGCCATCCGGTCTCTTTGTAGTAGTCAGAGTGCCCCTGGCAGAACTTTTTCTTCAGCACCTAGACATCAATCCAGTTCCCTTTTCGTGTCCATCCGCGATATATCAGGGTTGCATGGGGATGACAAGAATTATTCTTGATTTCCAGCTAGGAATGGTCTTCCGCGCCTTTCCTTATGCTACAACGAAATCTCCGGGTAAGGTTTAATCGCTCGGAGAGGCGCAATGAACCCAGCAGGGCGGGACGCCCCACTTCGCCATGTCTCAGGAACTTCAGGGGAGAAGGAGCAGCAAGAACATCCCCCACAGGGGCAGTGCTATCAAAAGAGCCCTAGGGATGCTGCCCCTGAATATCTTGTAGCCGTCCATTGGCGGGATCGGCAGCATGTTGAAGGCGCCCAGACCTACGTTCAGGGAGAACCCATAGGAGGCAACCGTCTGCACGAAGCCGGTCGCGGGACCGAAGATGAGGAGGGCCAGAAACAAGATAGCGAAGGCGAGGTTCGTGCCGGGTCCGGCGGCAGAGATCAGCATGTTCTCACGGTCCTGGCTCCTCAGGACGTCAGAGCGGCGGCCGTATGCGTAGTATCCTCCAGCAACAGCGGGCGCGATGTAGACCGCCCCCGGGGCACCGAACATGAACGCGCCCTGTGAGACGACGGCCGTGATGAGCGTCAGGGCCAGCCCCCAGGCCCAGACCTGAAAGTGCGCGACGTAGCCGAACCGCATGGCGACGAACTTGTGGCCCATCTCGTGAAGGATGAAGGCGGTCGCCGTCCCGATGAAGGCGGCCGCGATTCCGGCGGCGTCACCCGCCCCTTCGAAGAGTCCCCCGAGGTAGCTCACGGAGATGGCCAGTGACAGGACTATCCAGGCTACCAGAATCTGGCCGACCTCGCCGGGCGCGAACGTCGACGTCCGTCGCCCGTAGTCCAAGTCATTCAATCGCGGTCAGCTCACGGATCTCTCACGCTGAACCTATGAGGGGTGAGGCGGCCTGCAGGTCCTGAGCCGCCTTGGCGACGTCACCCAGCCAGGTGCGCCCCACCGCGCCGGAGACGCACATCTCTACTCCCGTCATGAACAGCGCCAGGCCGAGGATGACCGCCAGCGACAGGAGCGCCACACCCGGCAGCAGGACGACCGCCACCGAGAGTATGACGTCCAGGATTCCGACCGCCGCTATCGCAACTCTCAGCCAGGTCGACGTCGCCTTCAGCGAGTAGGCCAGAGACACCCTGCCGATTCCGTAGAAGATCAGGCCCAAGCTCAGCAGCGTGATGAGACTGAAGAGGGCCAGGCCGGGGAATGTCATGACGGAGACCGCCAGGACGATGGAGAGGACCCCGGTTATCGCGCCCAGCGCCCGTATGCTCTTGGAGAGGCGGCCGTACCCTGCGACGGAGACAGACCTAGCTCCGACGAGGATGAGACCGACGGCGAGCAGGAAGACGAGAGTCGCGACCCCGAGCGCCGGGAAGACGAAGACCGATATCGCGAGCGTCAGGGACAGGAGGCCCGCGCCGACCTCGAGGCCCCGGAGCCACCCAGGTTGCTTGAGCAGGCTCATGCTACCACACCTTCAAGGGCCACACCCGCCTCATCCTCCTTCTGCCGCCTCGACTTGACACTGGCGATTCGGGCCTTCACCGCCTCGCTGGCCTCGCTCCGCTTCTCCGCAGCCTTCGACTCCAGGCCCCGGGCCTTCGCCGCAGCGGTAGCTTCCCGTTCTTTCAACCTCTGTCCAGTCGCCGCCAGCTTGGAGTGGAGCTTCCCGTGGAGCTCGTCGATTCTGGCCTGCAGTTTGACCTTCTCTTCGGCGTTCGCCTTGGTCTGCGCCGCCTTCAATCGGGCGATCTCCGTCCTGAGCATCGCTATGTCCGCCCTGAGGCTCGTGTCGCCGTGTTGGTCCTGCTGCGCCCTGAAGCTCTCCAGCGCGGCCTCCCACTGCTCCAGGACAGGGATCGAGTACATCCTGAGCGCCTTCTCTGTCTCGATGCCGGTCCCGTACTCGATGATGTGATCGATTATTTTCTCCCGCTTGTCGTAGAGGTGCTCGAGCCGTCCGACCAGCTCGCTCAGCCTCTCCGTGTCCTTGGCGTACTCCTCGAAGGGGAGTGCCTGCTCGACTGCCTCCATGTCAGCGACCATCCTCGGCTCACGTGGAAGCCAGTTCTTCCGACCCGTCTCCGTTGTTGCGTTACTCATGGACGCGTCGGAAGGTGAGGGGATATTTGCGGAAGACGTATTTTTTGTGCCGAAGATAACCACCTGTAACCTATATGAACCGCGGAGGGAGAGGAGACGACCATGCCCAGCACTGTGATATGCCCCGAGTGCCACTCGCCGATCGTCTTTGGTGCGCGTGGGAAGACGGTGACCCGCTCCTTCAGGATTGATGAGGCGGTCATGGCTGCGCTGGAAGAGGAGTCAGCGAAGAGGTCCATCAGCGTCAACACGCTCGTCAACCAGCAGCTGCTCCCCTTCGCCAACTTCGACCGGTTCCACGCGAGGCTGGACCTCGTCAAGCTCACCGGGGCCGCGCTGGAGAAGCTGCTGGAGTCAGCGCCCGACGACAAGATCGCCGAGGCTGCGGTGCTCGCTGCTCTCGACACGCCCAGGTCGATCATCCTCTCGAAGTACGGGCAGGTCTCCTTCGAGACGACCGTCGAGTACATCCAGATGCTGGCGCAGTTCGCGAACCTCTTCGAGTGCTCGATCACCGAGTCCCCTGAGGGGAAGGTCATCACGCTCTTCCACAGGTTCGGGACGAAGGGGTCCCTCTTCCTGGCGAAGTTCGTCGGGGCGCTGCTCGAGCAGATGGGCTACGCCTCCAAAATAGAGACGAGCGCCCATTCGGTCGGCTTCATAGTCCAGAAGAAGAAGGATGCTACCTCCTTGCGTCGCTAGAGGGGCATACAATCTCTTACCGCCCAAAATGTGCGTGAAATTGCCCCGGCGGAGGCACAATTGACCCCCAGATTCTCTTGGCCATCTCAAGAAGGGCTTAATATGAATAGAACCCCTCATCATCCGCAATGAAGGGCGTGATGGAATGGCTGACCGAGGAAAACCAGCCCGCGGTCCGCTATCTGGTCATGCGGGACCTCCTCGGGTCGAGCGAACGTGACCTTCGCGAGGCCCGGCGGGCGATACCGTCTCGGGGCTGGGTCAGGGACATTCTCAAGACCCGCCTCCTGGGCGGCTACTGGGTCGACGGCGAGGACCTCTACAGGCCGAAGTACATCTCGACCAACTGGATGCTCCTCACCCTCTCTGACCTCGGGGTGACGAGAGAGCTCCCCTGGCTCGCGGAGTCGGCGGAGATGTGGAGGGACATGTTCGCTAGGCCTGACGGCGGCTTCAACATGGGGGGAAACAAGAGCGAGCTCTGCCTTGTGGGGAATACGGCGAGAGCGCTGATCAAGTTCGGATACGCCGACGACTCGAAAGTGAGGCGCGCCTTCGAGTGGTTGGTGCGGAACCAGAAGCCCAACGGCGGCTGGCACTGCTGGGGGAAGAACGGCGTCATAGACGGATGGGAGGGGATGAGCGCCTTCGCCGCCTATCCGCGCCAGAAGTGGACGCGAAGCATGAAGGCGGCGGTCGAAAGGGGCTGCGAGTTCTACCTCGAGCGCGGCCTCCTCCACCAGGGGGCGCGGTACGACCCGTGGTACAGGCTCCACTTCCCCTATCACTACTATTACGACCTCCTCGTCGGGCTGGAGTTCATCACCGGGCTCGGGAGGGGAGACGATTCGCGGGCCGCCTCCGCCTTGGCCCTGCTGAAGGAGAAGCGGCGAAGGGACGGCCGGTGGCTGATGGACGCCGTGCACCCGGACTGCCTGAATGCGGGCAAGATGCCGGGCTGGTGGCCGAAGCACAAAGACAGATTCAGACCCTTCTCATTGGAGGCCGTGGGCGAGCCGAGCAAGATGATAACGCTGAGAGCGCTGCGCGTGCTGGGGCGCGTTGGCGAGCCGCTGCCCGCGTGAGGTCGGCTTACTGCAGCCCAACGTGTGGCTGAAATGCTCCGGCAGAAGCGCAATGAACCCTATACATGGCACTTGCCTTTTTACGGCATCCAACAGATCAACGACTAGAAGCCTCTCTTTGTCTCGGTCATGCGGCGCAACGCATGTTTATTATGGGATTTCCATTCTGTGACACTTGATTGACTCTGCGATACCCTACAATGGAGGGAGTCGTGGCTATACACCGGGAGTTAATGAGCCGGATGGGCGAGAAATCCCCAGGCTTCAATTATGTGGGCGGTCTTGACTACTGCATCGAAACCGCTCGAGATCAAGAAGCCGAGTATTCTGAGTATTCTGAAAGACAGCAAATAGCGAGAATTGCCGCATACTTGTTGTGGTGCTTGGTGACCAATCACCCATTCGTTGATGGTAACAAACGCACCGCCTATCAGACCGCAGATGTGTTTCTGAGGGCAAACGGGTGCAAATTGGTACTTGTAGACCCGGATGAGGCCGTATCGATTCTAAGCGGCGTAGCAACGGGTCGACTATCACTTGTAGAGCTCTCTTCTTGGTTTGAACTGCATATGGGTCGATGAATCATGCATAATGCTTAAGTTCCCGTCCAGAACCACAGACGAGTGTTCTGCCTTGACTGAAGACAACATTCCGCTTGAGGAAATAGAGAGACTGTCTTCGCAAGCTATGGACGACAACATTCGAGTACTTCAAGCCTTAGCAGAGAACGACAGACGAGATCAGAGTCGACCTTGGGAATCTGGCAAGTTCATATTGGACCCGAGAAAAGAGTTCCGAGCAACCGTAGGCACTGTCTCAGGATTTATTCTCGAAACCATTCCTTCGATGAACTTCCCCGTCTCCCAATCCTCACAAGTGCCACCTATGGGGACAACACAGCGTGTCAGCACCTAGTGCCGAACCCATCAGTGATCCAAGCCAACTTCGCATACTAGATTTCGAAATTGAGACCATCGAAGGGTGGTCTACATACAATCTTGAAGATGGTAACAAGATTCGAGCCAGAGCAGTCCTGCTGAGCGTTCGTGGGTCGAGCGTCAATCCAAAGAAGGGAGATGTAATCGCGCCTGAGACAAACGTAACTGTAAAGGTAGATTCGCCTCCCAATCGAAGGGGACCGAAAGGGAGCCCAGCAACCCCTGAAGAACTCAACGACCCGAAGGGCCACGGAGGAGTGGAGGCAGGAATTACAGCCTCTAGCGAGCCCTGGAATCAGTATCATCTTGTTGGTTCGAATGTCCGAATACGAATCAAGCTGGTAGCCAATCATGTCTGGAGAATCGAGAGTCGGTATGACAATCTTGGCGACCCCGTCTATGTCGTGACATTTTCAATCATCCCTTCAATTGAAGGTAATGTCTAACAGAGATTGTGTCTTCGACCTAGTGTGCGGGCGTCGGATACTTACCATCTCATCCAAGCTTGATTCCAACTGGGACTGTCAACTCCAGGCGCAATGAACCCTACACATCGTATTCGTTCTCAATGACCATTGCCGAGGAATTCAATTGTCTATGTGTCTTGAAACCTCTCCGGATGGAAAGCATATGCTAGCATCGTTCTGGATTCGACCTGTATGAATGTAACAGTCTCAGAAAGCTGCAGAATGCTCTTGCCGTAAGCCTTGACCCATTCCGAATCTAGGCTGGCGAAACTTTGATGGTCCTTCTCGATGAAAGCTGCCGCACCATGAACTATAATCACTGGGTCGGCACTTTCGAAATAGGTCAGACTTATGGCCGGTCTCTTGCGAAGATCCTTGGCACGAAAAGAAAGCAGGTCTGTGGAGATGTAGAACTTCCCATGGAACAGCACAGAATCTATTGGTGCTACTCTGGGTTCTCCCCTTGAGCTTACCGTCGCGGCGGCTACCTGCTTGACCCCCTGCATATACGTACAAATCTGTCGAGCAGAGAGTCGATTCTCGTCCGCGAAGATGGAGCGCACCTGGGCGCCTGCCCTGTTCATACTTCTGTCGAGGAGGAGCTGCAATTCGCCCAGCTCTTGCTCTGTTTCATACACGGGCCCTAATCAAGGTTCGAAGATATTTATCCACTTGCGGATTTGAACAGACGTGCCAGCGCTCAGAAGCACCTTGAAGTGCAATTCGAATCATTCGTCGACCGAATATGCCCCAGCGGAGGCGCAATGAACCCTATACATGGCACTGCCTTTCTTTACGGCATCTTGAATTAGGCAAACGGCTAGAGGTTCCGTTCGGACAAAACTATTAATCAGATAACGCCCGACTTCGGCAGAGGTTCAACCTCTTGAGCGGCCAGGCTAACCGGAGCTACTTTGCGATTGCTTCAGCAATCGTCATAGCCGGGGTGCTAATATCCGCGAGCCTGTTCTTCGCCATTGGGCAAGAGACCAAGACCGTGACACTGACTTCGGGACAGGGAACCACCAACACAGTGTCCGCGGAGACTGTGACCACAACGACGACTGTAACCTCCATCAAAACAGTGGCAACGCAGACGTTCACGAATACCGTGTACACGAACGTCCAGTGTACCGTCTCCGGCCCAACCATCGGAGCGGTAATTCACGTGGTGAACGGGACGACTCCTGTCCCGGGCGCTAGGGTGAGCGGCCAGGCGCAAGGATACTGTAACGACTACCTGCAGGTCTCAAATCTGCCGCCTGTCACAACTAACTCGAGCGGATGGGCGAGCATGCTCGACGGCGATTTCGGATACTACGATTTGGTCGTCAGCCATGCGGGTTTCAACTACAGCCTGTCGGTCTCGACGTCGCCCATTGCCAGCATCTACGTGACCTTTGACATCTCATCAGGGCACGTCACCACCTATGTATGCTACTACAACGAGAACTGTCTGGCGCACGGGTCGATCTTCCCTGGCGGAGGCGCGACGAACCCCTCCCGAGGAAACGAGCTCCTTTGGCCCGAACCAGTATGACCTTCATTAAATAGGAGACCGCGGCAAATGTCCACTCGTGAGAGTGGCCTGACTGCTTGGGAAGACGGCGAAGCCTATCAGGCGTTCATGGGCAGGTGGTCCCAGCTGCTCGCTCCCAAGTTCCTCGACTGGGCGCGGGTTCCGACGGATGCCCGGGTCCTCGATGTCGGTTGCGGCACGGGAGCGCTGACCGAGGCGGTCCTGGCGTCAGGAGCCGGACGGGTGACGGCCGTTGACCCCTCCCCCGCCTTCATCGAGTACTCCCATTCAAGACTCGCTAATTACGGCCACATGGCGGAGTTCCGCGTCGGCGATGCGATGGCTCTGCCCTTCCCCGACGAAAGCTTCGACGGGGTGCTCTCTGAATTCGTCCTGAATTTCATCCCCGACCCGGCGAGAGCGCTGCAGGAGATGCGCCGCGTGGCCAGGCGAGGCGGAGTCGTCTCTGTTTGCGTATGGGACTACTCGGACGGGATGAAGATGCTGCGTTCGTTCTGGGACTCGGCCTCGGCTCTTGACCCGGCCGCCCGGCATCTGGACCAAGGCGAGCGCTTTCCTCTCTGTCGTCCAGATCGGCTGAGGAGATTGTTCGAGGATGCCGGACTCTCCGACGTAGAGGTCGGTCCCATCGGGATAGAGATGCGCTTTCAAGATTTCGCTGACTACTGGAATCCCTTCCTCGGGGGCCAGGGTCCTGCAGGCGAATACATAACGTCGCTCAACGAGGCGAACAGGGAAAGGTTGCGGGCGAAGCTGATTGCAGAACTGCCAACCGGCCCGAAGGGAGAGATTCAACTGGCTGCGAGAGCATGGGCTGTCAGAGGTCTGAATCCGTAGAGGTCACGGCAGCCCTGGCGGAGGCGCAATGAACCCTATACACGCCAGCGGTTTTCCATCTTGGCACATGATTCGCGCGTGGTTCCGGCTCCCTCCAGTTGTTCACAGAGAGTAAATTAACTCCTGTCGCCGAGCGTCTTGCATACACCATGTCGACGGGAAAATCTGCTTCGGCTGAAGTGACGAAGACCAAGAAGTGGATTGAAGCGTATCTCGGCAAGCGGCTCATCGCAAGACTCGCCACCAAAGGAAGGGACGGATTCCCACAGGTAACGCCTGTCTGGTTCATCTGGGAGAAGGGCAGGATGTACATCTGCACGAACAAGGACACAGTCAAGGTGAAGAACATAAGGGCCGACCCACGGGTTGCGGTCCTGCTCGACAGCGCAGTTCAGAGTCTCCATGTCTGGGGCGTCCAGTTGAGGGGAGAGGCCTCTTTCCTCTCGCCGCGCAAGTCTTTGGAGTTCAATCATCGCATCCACGAGAAGTATCTCGGGAAGGAGACCCTGAGTGATCCGAAGGTGAGGTCGTACTTCTCGAGAGACGACATTACCATAGTGGTCAGACCCAACTCGAGCTTCTCATGGGACACCAGAAAGCTCTCAATCGCGAAGAACAAGGGCCTCCCCACAGAACTTTGAAGAAGGCGCAATGAACCCTATACATGGCATGCCTTTTTACGGCATCCTCAATCAAACAAGCCTAGAGGCTCTGCCATTCGGACAAAACTATTAATCAGAAATCCGGCTCAGAATCGCAAGGTGCTTCGGTTTGAGTTCTCCGCCGGCTCGGAGCTATCTCGTCATTGCTGCAGCAATCGTCATAGCCGGCGTGCTAATCTCCGCGAGCCTGTTCGTAGCCACTGGGCAAGCGTCGAAGACCGTGACATCGACAGCGTTCAAGACGACGACTGAGACGTCTACGATTACAACAACGACCACCACCGTCGCTACGACCGCGACAAACCCTTCAAAGTCCCCGCAACTTGCGACCTACGCGGTGAGTGGAACATTCGTCTCGAGGTTCTGCAGTAACATATCAAACATCGCGACAGGTGGCGGCAGCAACGAGGCGGCTGGTCTGGCCTTCGGCGGCGGCGAGAACAGCCTCAGCTACTCGGGCGTACTAACGGGAATCAAGAACACAGGGAGTTCACCCGTCTCCATCGTCGCAACCTGCATCAACGCCATGGGCTGGGTACCGTCGAACGACACCATGACCGGCCCAACTGCAACGACGGTGGGATTCACAGTTACTCCGAGCGCCATGCTTCAGCCGGGCAAGGCGGCGAATGTCTCTGTCACGTTCACAGGCGGTTCGGGCGTCTACTTCATTCCACAAGGCGGCGTAGGAATCACGGTCATAGCCAGTGATGGCTCAAGCCTGAAGGAGTCGATTTACTCGGGCCAGCTCAGCACAGGCATCTCTCCGACCGACCTCATATCGATAAGGAGTGTCGTGCTCTCTTCGGTCAATCCGGTCCTGTCCGCGGTCCTCGTCTTCAACACGACCAGCCAGATCTCCGAGGTGGATGTCCTCATCAACGGAACCTATATCGGCTCCGTCGGGGTTGGTCATTCTGGCGCTTCGCCCTCCCAGTACAGCGTATCGTACGCAATCGGGATGAAAGCAAACGCGCCAGGGCACATCTCGATAGTCCCTGGAAACCGGTATACGGTAACGTTCATGGCCACCACGAATGGCTTCTACGGGACCCGGGTCTCTAGGACGGTGGTTGCGGGATGCTTAAGCTCGTGCGGCGTTCCCTGATTGAACGGCCGACCAATCCGGGACAAAGCGCAGCTTGCAACGTCCGAAAACTGACGCTGAAATGCCCCGGCGGAGACGCAATGAACCAACGAGTCTCGTTAGAGATACCAAACCCTGACCGGTCGCAGACAGCGATCTACATGTTCAGTTGATCCATGGTCACGACAAACAAATTGTCCTCTCTGCTCGAAACCATGGAGAAATCTCAGCAGCGACGCGCTTTTAATTCGGACGACACCAAACGATCTTCGTGTCGCGCTCGGCGAAGTCGCTCTCGCTGTTCATCGCTGTCCTGTTCGTCGCCTCCGCCGTCGTGAGCGTGCAAGCAACCTCCGTGACCGGCTTCATCTCCGTACCATATCTAACCCTGGCAGTCCAGCTAGCGAACAGGCTTCACAGCTACATGCTCGACACCACAGCGGGAGCATATTACTCTGCTCTCTCGAGCAACTGGGCGACAGTCCAAGCAGATCAGTTCACAACCCTGGGTAACGCATTCATCGACGAAGGTCTGGTCCAGCTTTACAAAGCGACCGGAAACCAGACTTATCTCTCGTGGGCATCCCGCTCCTCCGAGCGATTCTGGGAAAATGCATGGGACCCGACAAACGGGGGCTTCTATGACGTGTATGACACGAACTGGAGGAATGTAGACTGCCAGCAGTACCTGCAGGACAGCGCGATGTTTCTGGTCGTGTTTCTCAACCTCTATGGCACTAACGGCTCCGCGATTTGGCTGCACAGGGCCAACGAAGTCGAGACGCTGCTGAACGGTCGCTTCTGGAGCACCTCCGACAATATCGCCGAGGTGTCCTACAACGTGTGCGATGGCCAACCTTCAGGAGACGTCAACATCGAGCAGAGCATCGGTTCGTACGTGTGGGCGACAGCGCAATGGTCCGCAGTGACGGGGAACACCTCATACATAGGCAGGATGAGCGCGGCCGTCTCCTTCGCCCGCGACTATCTCTGGGACAGCTCAAGCAACACCCTCTCTGGTGGAGCCGGCTCGGTAGACTGTACCGCCAACGGCTTTCAGGGTTTCATGCGGTCCGCTTATGCCAATCTCTCTGGCCTGGAGGACTGCAGGAAGGGCGCGAACGAAGACATCTGGGGAGCGGTCGGACTGGCGTACTTTTCCCAGCTAACAGACAACGCGACCGTAAGGAGCTGGGTCAATCAGGACCTGACCTGGATAAACAGGACTCTCTGGGACCCCACTCTGGGCGGATATCACAACGATGCGCTCAGGAACGACACGCTGCGGAGTTCCTGCGCCAGCACCAGTGACCCGCGAGACTATCCCGGATGGACGGAGGGTGAGCAACCCATGTTCTGGTGGCAGATAGGAAAAATCCTCGGGAACGCGACCCAGACGAGGTGGGCGCTGGTAACAGAAAAATGGACAGCGACCCATCAATGGAACTACACGGACGCCAACGGCGGGGACGTGACGTGCCTGGATTCCAACGCTCTTCCAGACACCGGTTCGACCGAGTTGTACGACTGGGTTCAGGGGAGCGCGCTCTATTCCTTTTCCACTCTGAGCTCGATGCCAGTTTCGTCCAGCCACACCTCTACTGTCACAAGCAGGGTAACCACCACCACAACGACGACGATAAGCGGGACGGTCACCACAGTGACTATCGTGTCGTCGACGATCCTGACCTACACATACTACGTAATGCCGGCGTCCTCAGTCCCAGAGTTTCCCTTTGGGGTGCCTGCGCTAATCCTGCTTGCCATTGCAGCCGTTCTCGTGTTACGGCTAAGGCATACACCGGAAAGCTCCAACGGAGAAAATGGCTAGTTGGCTCCGCGGTCCTGACGGCTGACTCACGAATATGAGAGAGTACCGATTCTCAACGGTACCTACGGAGTGGCTAAGTCATTCATTCCTGCCAAACGAAACGGTACTGGAAGAATGATCGCAGGTAGTGTCAACCAGTTCCCATACCACATCCACCAAATGGATGAAATGCCCCGGCGGAGGCGCAATGAACCCTAACCATGGCTCATCCTTGAATCGGTCGTCGGCCTACTTTTTATAGAAGCGAGCCTTCTTGCAATCCAGATTGAGAAGCAGGCTTGGCAGAATCAGCACGAACAGGGGGGTGTTGGGTGGAAAGCCCGTAATCAAGGGGACTAGAATAGCAGTTTACTTGATAGTGGAACTCCTGGCTTCAGGAATCACCGAGGAGGGGATACTGAAGGAGTACCCAGACCTAACGGTCGAGGACATTCGGGCCGCTCTCGAATACGCCTCAAAGAGGCTGCGTGACGAAGAAGTCATAGAACTTGAGGCACAGTGACTCTACGATTCCTTACAGACGAGAACGTTCCCTCGAGCGTCAGGAGTTGGCTGAAGCGGCAGGGTCACGACACCAAAGGAACGATCGAAGCGCTCCACCCTGGCGCGACTGACGTCGCAATCGCGCGATACGCTCACCGCGAAGGCAGGATGGTTATCTCGTTGGACCAAGACTTCATTCGTCTGCACCACCAACTCAAGACGACGTTCGGGGTCATCATCATTAGGTCGCATCCTCCGACGCCCACTAGAGTCCAGGAGTGCATCGAACGTCTCCTTGCTCGCGCTGACATCACCAAGCACCCCAACGCGCTGATTGTCGTCACGGAAAGAGAAATCCGGATTGAAGCGACCTAAGCAGGCATGAAGGGAAGAACTCGAACATCTGGCTGGCCTGATTCGTTCGCGCGCGTCGCCCATAGCCCAACGTGTGGATGAGATGCCCCGGCGGAGGCGCGATGAACCCCACACAGCTCGATTTCGTTGAGCGCTACTCCGGAGCGACCCTGATTCCAATCTTACGCGACTCATCGGCTAACTCTTTGTCGTGAGTTGCAAGTGTTTCATTGAGCATTAGAGCGAGGGTCAGGTAGGAAGCATCGTAGAACGTCAGGCCGGTTGACTTTGATACCTCGGCAACACGACGTGCATCCAACTCCCCAAATTTCCTGACGGTGATTATCTCATTCATCGAGACCAGAGCGCTGAGCGCCTTCGCGAAGGATTGTTGCGTGATCAGCTTTCTCTTCAATTCCTTCAGCATCGCGTTGCCGACCTCATAGAAAGCCAGGTCGAGGGTGACAGAGTTCTCAAGCGCCTTCAGGTTCCCTCGTTTGAGTATGATGTAGAGCGAACTTGCGTCTAGGATCAACTCGGTCCGTCACCGCTCTTCTCTTGTCTCTCTTATGTCGCGCACTATCTGCTCGTCACTGACCTTGGAAAAATCTATCTCCTTCAGCGTCGACTGCAGCTCTCTAAGTTTAGCATCCTTGAGCTCCCTCTCCAAGCCGTTCCTGATGGCCTCTGACATCCTTACACCCTTTCTTTCCAACTCGTCCTTCAGCTTCTTCGGAATCTTGGCTGAAACCGTAACTTGTTTACCACTCATGACTGCTTTGATATTACGAATAATAATACATAAAGTTTACTGCGGCGCTATGCATCCAACCATAGCCCCCAAGATGTGGATGAAATGCCCCGGCGGAGGCGCAATGGACCCTAGGATGGCTATAGAATCCGGTCGATTCCGAATGTCTCGAAGGAAGATTCTCAAGACGCGGACCGATTATATGCTGGAATGGGGAGGGTGAATTTCCATGAGAAAGGTAATCCTTCTGATGGGGATGGGCCTCGATGGCGTTGCCGCGGAGGGGTGGATTCCGTATGTCGGAGATGAAACAGCGGCATCGGAACTCCACGAAGATATGTGGGAGCAGCTGAGGATGGTCGACACCTTCCTATTCGGGCGGGTGAACTACCAGCTGTGGAAGAGGGTATGGCCCCCGCTGGCTACCAGCCCGTCCAGCTCGCAGTTCGAGAAAGACTTCTCGAGGTTCACCGATCGAGTTAGGAAGATCGTTTTCTCCAAGACCCTGAAAGCCGTCGACTGGAAGAACACTTCTCTGGTGACGGGGAGCATACCACGAGAGATCTCCCGGATGAAATCAGAACCTGGTAAGAACATGGCAATCGTGGGCGGTCCTGGGATTGCGCAGACGTTCACAAAGCTCGACCTGATTGACGACTATCACGTCTACCTTCATCCGTTCATCCTTGGCAGGGGAAAGACCCTGCTCGGGGGGTTGAGAAGTCCAAGGGAGCTGAAGCTGATCAAAGCAAGAGTGTTCAAGTCGGGCGTCGTCGGGCTCCGCCTTCAGCGCCCTTCATGACCCACGCTGTCGAGCTCCCACTAGATGATACATTCCCGGCGGAGGCGCGATGAATCCACGGACCGGGCCAATCACTACCAGTCAGTTCAGCGCCAGAATCTCTTTGGTCGTCCAGACCCTTACTCTTGTCTGCCGCTTCAGGTGCTTATCATCGCTCCAGATCCCATCACAAACGATGCCCATGGCCGCCGCAAGGAACGGCGCGTCATCTTTGTCGATGGATAACATGATGTCTTCTGCCTCTTTCCTCTCGGCTGCGTCTTCCTCTGTTTGGATCAACTGAACGCTCGTGAGCAGCGTGTCAAGAACAGAGTTGATTTCCATCTCGGAGAGACCGGATTTCTCCTTCACGAGAGGCGCATGCCTTCGAATCTCCTCGATCGCTTCCCGGGGAATAGAGAACTCGTGTTTGGACCCGACGATGATTGCCCGAACTGACGAGTTCTTGATCAGCGCCTTCAGGATCACGTTCGTGTCGAGGACGAACTTCAAGCTCTGCTTCTTTCCGCTTTCTTGGCGTATTTCGCGGAGAGGCTCGCCTTGATCACTTTGTCTAGTTCGAGGACATCGTCTTCGGTCAGCCTGCTGTTCTTGGTGGCTTCGTCCAAGATTTCAAGCTTCTTCGCGTACGCCCACATCGCCTGCCTCGCTACCTCACTCCACTTTATCTCGGGGTGATTCTTCATTATCCTTCGGAGCTCTTCCGGTACAGACAGGGTGACGTTCGCCAAGGTCGATTCTTTCCTATTTGTGATATGTGGATTCACATACTAATAAGGGCACCCAAAGGCCCGACATAGAATTTCCATTCCCGGCGGAGGCGCAATGAACCCTAGCATGGCTCAGGGTCCCTTCTGAATCACAAGCCCCCAGTTTTCATATATGCGAAGCAAGAGCCGTCCAGACAAAGGGGTAAACGCTTATAGTTCCAGTCGGTGAATTCCAAGTAATGCCCGTCAGGGTCGTGGTCCCGTTCTTTGAGGCCATGGTGCCGGACGGACTACGCGTGGGAGGGAACTATCTGGTAGAGTTCGAGCCAGACTCCCCTTGGTATGAGGCTTCGGTAACCGTTGCCGCTCGTGCCGTGCAGCGTGGTCTGAAGACCGAGTACCACTCCTTCCACCGGAACATAGTCGATGTCAAGGAGGCCCTCGAAGAATTGGGGGTTTCCGTCGATAAAGAGACGAAGAGGGGCATGCTCAGGCTCATAGACAGTTATACCCCAACGACCGAAGAGATCGATGAAGGCGCCAGCCGGGAAGGTCGGCTTCCTTGCCATGAAAGCTCCCGACCTGAGAGAGTGGGGGAAAGTGATCAAGAAGCAAATCTCCGAAGGTTTCGAAGAGCGGGACATGCGGTGGCTCCACATAGACGACAACACCTCGCTTCTCCTCCAATTCAACGACGAGGAGACGATGTTCAACGGCTGGCGGACTATCTTCATACCATGGGCGAGGGCGCGCGAGCTGATTACCATCAATGGTTTCGTGAAGGGCGTTGCCTCGGAAGCGTTCTACAGGAAGAATGAGGCTCTGTACGACGGCATCTTCGACATGGTGACCAAGGAGAAGGCAGGCAGACTGGAACACAATGTCCGGGCGAGGGCGTTCCATGGAGGACCGGTCGATTCGGGGTGGAGGACGCTCAGCCTCCGGCCGCGGGGGGAGGTGGTGGTAGGCGCGCGGAGAGGGTCACAAGGAACGAGACATCTGGCGGCCGTGATGGTGACTGACATGGTCGGCTACAGCGGGTTGATGAGGAAGGACGAGCGGGAAGCGATGAAACTGCTTGACACACAGGAGGGAGCCATCCTGTCCATCATCCCCAGATACGAAGGGAGCGTGATTAAGGGGACAGGCGACGGATTCATGGTCGAGTTCGGGAGCGTGCTCGCAGCCGCGGAGTGTGCCATCGCAGTCCAGAGCCGGATGCAGCGCATCAGAAGAGGCAACAGTCTCAGGATAGGGGTTCACGTTGGCGATGTGATTCACAAGGACGGAGACATCTTCGGTGACGCCGTCAACATCGCTTCGAGATTGCAGGCATACGCGAGACCTGGTGGTGTCTGCGTCTCGAAGCAAGTCTACGAGCAGATATCGAACAAGCTGAAGTCCTCGATGCGTTATCTCGGGACTCGCAAGCTGAAGAACATAACACCGACGGTGGGAGTCTACGAGCTCGTACCGGCCAGCCAGTGAACTCGCACCTAGATTCTTTTCCCGGAATGTGACAATGAACCCCACGCATCGGAAGAACAATTACAAATGGGCACCTTGATTGATAATCGCAAGCCGCGTGATGAACAGATTGAAAGCGAACCTATGAGTTGCCGGCACAAATGGTTCAGGCATCAAAAATCTTCCGTGGCTGCAAACCGGAACAGCCTACCTCGAGATAGCTATTCGGGGATAGGGTATTCTCGCAATATCAGAAGAAGAGGGTGGCTTGGTAGTCCCGGGTCTAACTTACCCCAACACATGGATGAAATGCCCCGGCGCAGGCGCAAAGAACCCACATGCATGACCCAAGTTCCTTCAATGGAATGTAAACTCCACCGAGTCAATAATCGGTTTTGGTAACTCGACTGTCGCTAGCAGCCTCCCTGTCAACTCGCCGGGTGCCGACGGCAGAACACGTAAGAAGAGACCGAACGCCACAAACGCGCGATGTCAGTAAGAACGGGACCCTGTCCGAACTGTAAAGGAACTGGCACAATCAAAGTAAGCACAGGCCAGAGCGCGCCTTGCCCAAAGTGCAACGGTACCGGCGTCGTCCAAAATCAGCGGTCGCGGATTGTGGGGCGGCCAAGGCACCAGGGCTAAGACCTGGCGGGCTTGCCGTGACCGCGGCGAACTTCTTTCCGTGACGCCAGTAAGCCAAAGACCATGGCCAGCGTGTGGATGATACTCTCCCAGGCGGAGACGCAATGAACCATTTACGGGCAAATAATTAAATATACGGGTCATAATCCCAAATCATGGGTATAGAGCTGGCAGAGGTGGATGAGCGATACAGGATCACAATCCCCAAAGGAGTGAGGGCTGCCTTCAAGGTGGTCACGGGCCAAAAGTTCTATCTAGTTCCGTATGGCAAAGACATCCTGATGAAGCCGGTTCCCGCAGACCCCGCTGAGAGGCTGGACAGAACCATGGGTGACTTTCCGTTCGACAGGAGCACGCGAAGAAGGGCTGAAGAATGGCTTCTGAATCCCGACAGCAAGTGATCGTAGAGTCTGATTTTCTCTTCGGGCTGAGAAAGTCGGACGCGAGGCACTCCAGTGTCATCACCGCGCTCGAGATGCACAGGGACGGAAGACTGAGGATAACCCCTCTCTCCTCGGCCGTGCTCGAGGTGAGGACCGTGCTGTATTCCAGGGGCGTGCAGAGCAAGGATATCGAAGAGACGTTCACGTTGATGGCCGCACTCCTGGCAGAATATGGCATCGACGACGCGTTACCCGTGGACATCGGCGACGTGATAGTGGCAGAGAGGCTGCGTCAGGACGAACCAGGCCTGACCTTCTTCGACTCGCTGCACGCGGCGGCCTCCAAGAGGCTTGGGATCACCTTGCTTTCCAGCGAGGGCGCATATCGTCGGTTAGGGCTTCCTGCGGTGGACCTTGACAAATTGAAGCCGTAGCCGTAGCCAACATGTGGATGAAAGGACCGTCGGAAGCGCAACGAACCCATGCGCGAAGAGGATTATTCTTCTGGAATTGCAGTTCCGAAGTCTTAAATCGAGCGCCTACCGGCAACGTAGTCGAGAGCGTGTCGGCTTCGCGTCACGGGTTCATCCGCATGACGTCTGCTATGATTCTCCTGGTCCTCTTGGTCCTAGGTTCGGCCGTCGCCGTTCCTTTCGCCAGGGCCGGGGCCGCTGTGACGACCATAACCGTAACGGGTACCCCCCAGAGCTTGGCCTACGACTCAGGCAAGGGCGAGATATTCGTTGCGGATCTGGGCCCAAGGGGCTCTGTGATATCCGACACCACCGACATCGTCGTCGCGAACTTCAGCCTACCCGCTGGAAGCTCTCCCCTGGGCGCCGTCTACGACTCAGGAAAGGGCGAGATCTTCGTCGCCGACAGCGGCAACGCCGCCGTTTCCGTGATATCAGACTCCACGAACAAGGTCGTGGCGAACGTGAATGTTGGAGGTACTCCCGACGGCTTGGCATATGACTCTGCAAAGGGCGAAGTGTTCGTGGCGAATGGTCTCGATGACACCCTCTCCGTCATCTCCGACGGCACAAACACGGTCGTCGCGACTGTAACCCTTCCCTCCGGAAGCTCCCCCGAGGGCCTGGCTTATGATTCCGCCAAGGGCGAGGTGTTCGTTGCGGATAACGGAGCTGACAATGTCTCCGTGGTCTCCGACTCCACGAACAAAGTTGTCGCCAACGTGGTCCTCTATGGTTCCCCCACGGGCCTGGTCTACGACCCCGCAAAGGATGAAGTGTTCGCGGACAATTTTGGCGACGGGTTCTCGGTGATATCCGACGCAAGCAACGCGGTCGTCGCGACCGTGATCTTACCTGCAGGAGGCAGCGTCGGAGAAGTAGTCTACGACTCTGCCAAGGGCGATGTAGTCGCAGGGAACTACATGTCAAACACGATTTCAGCGGTGTCCGACAGCAGTGACAAGATCGTCGCGAACGTCACGGTAGGGACCTCACCCTACGACGTAGCCTACGACTCGGGAAAGGGCGAGGTGTTCGTGGCCGACAGTGGCGGTTCCACCATCTCCGTGGTACCCGACGCCGCCCTGTCGTCAACGACCTCGGGTAGCTCGACCACATCCACCACACTGAGCTCCACGTCGACCACCACGGTCGTTTCGTCTTCTCCCTCCACGGCCAACAGCATCACGGGCTCGAGTTCTACGACGGCACAGACCTCCGCAACAAGCTCGACAGGCGGGGGAGGGGGAGTGCCGGTGTTCCCCTACCAGTTCCTGGTGGCCGCCTTCTTCACCGTTCTCTTGGCGGCATCCTATCTTCTGGTCCGGCGTCACACATCTTCGTCCCGGTCGCCTAACATGCCACTGGCATGAACGTGACTTCGGCTACCTCCTTCTCAGTGATTCGGGCAGAGGTGCAATGAACCCTAGCATGGCTCCAGCATCTTCGTCCGGCCTAGAAGGCGCTACCGAGTAAGAAGGCGGCTACAAGTCCTGCAGCCGTCAGGTACAAGTGGCGAATCTCACGTCTTCCCTCCTCGGGAGTCCTGCTTCTGTAGAGCCGGGCCGAGAAGTAGATCAACAGGAGGTCGGTGACCGCTGCGATCGCGAGATAAGGGGCCCCCAACCATCCCCTCACGACCGGGACGAAGGTCCCTACTATCACGAGAGTGTAAAGGATCACAGAGACCCGAAGCGCGCAGATCTTTCCGAGCACCCTCCCCAGGGACCTCACGTTTCGTTTCGCGTCGCCGACAACATCCATTGCGCCCCCTGCTATCTCCTCTGCAAGATCGAACATGAATGCCAGAGTGCCGAACGTCCACACGAGGCCGTTTACGGGCCCGGCCGAGGCTATGCCACCGACCACGAAGGTGGAAGCTACAGAAGCACTGACCATCATGTTCCCGACTAGGCCGGACTCTTTGTATCTCCAGTTGTACAGGAATCCGATGATCCAGAGAGCTGAGGCTCCGACCAAAACAACCACGCCCAGGAAGGCCGCGATTGCAAGACCCGCCAGAGAGAAACAGGCCTCGATGATCAGCAGCTCGCCGGTCGTGATGCGACCCGAGGGCAACGGCCTCTCGGGATGGTTGACCCGGTCCACTTCGCGGTCGAAATAGTCGTTCGAGATCATGGCCGCAGCAGAGACGAAGAAGCCAAGCAGAAAGCCCAGGATGACGGTGGTGGCCGAGGGAAGGCGACCCAGGGCCATCACCTCACCTGCTACGACGCAAATCCCCGCCGCGGCAGGAAGCTCGATCTTGACCAGGTCGGAAACCGCTTTGACTTTTGCCAGGGTCATGATCACACGCCGCCAAGCCGGTCTGCCTCATTCCTTTGTAAACAATAGTGGCAATTGGTTGTCGGACTATCACCCAGGAGATGTCCAGACCTCGGAAAGATGGCTACATCGAAAGAACGCGTTCACCCGCGACCATGATTGTATCATTCTCCTTCAACTGTCATCATGCATGTGTTTCTAACATGAGGATGCGCGATGAACCTCGGTTGACGGTAGCATGGTTAAATACAAGGACGTATATACATAATCTGTATGACAGGAACTGTGGTTGTGAGGGTCGATGAAGAGCTCAAGAAGAAGGCCAAGGCCTACAACGTGAACATCAGCGAGCTAGTCCGGTCGGCGCTCAGGGACGAAGTACAGAAGAGAGAAAGGAGAGAACTGATTTCAGCATTGGGACGGGCGAAGAAGGCTCTATCAAAAGTGTCCGACAATGAAATCATCAAGGCAGTCAGGGAAACAAGGGAAGACCGATGAAGGCTCTTGTGGACGCAAGCGCGCTTCTTCTCCTCGTGAAACACGCCAATGCTACAAAGCTGGCAGACCTGGCCACAGACCTTACGACGCTGGACCTGGCGACCTATGAGGCAGGAAACGGGATCTGGAAGCAGACCCGACTCCTGAAGCTGATCACTGAGAAGGACGCGCACGCGACTCACAATGCTCTCGTCGCACTCCTATCTCGGACCTCCATAGTACGAGGAGAGGATCTGGACCATGACAAAGCAATGGACTTGGCCGTGAAGAAGGGGATTGCGTACTACGATGCCTGCTATGTCGTTGCCGCAGAGTCTCTAGACCTTCCACTCGCCACTGAGGATAGAAAGCTCGCGGGCTCAATCACTGGGCATGATGTCATCGGATGGAAGGAACTGCTCGACAAAGAGTAAGCGGCGAATGATGGCCGAATTGTGGGCCGGATTCCCTCACCAGCGCCTGAGCCGAACGCGCAGATGAAATGCCCCGGCGGAGGCGCAATGAACCCTACACATGGCGAGAAAGCGTGGTGCATATATATTATAGTCTATATTGCATATCTATATGACCACGACCATAGCGGTCAAGGAGTCAACACGCGATAGATTGAGGAGGATCATGAAAGAAGAGGGGACGCAAAGCCTCGACCAGACGATTAACGCTCTCATAGAGAAGGCAGAGCGCTTACCCAAGAGCATGTTCGGCGTCGACAGGTCCAAACCGCTCCATCTTTCAAAGCATGAGCATGAGGAATTCCAGAGGTGACCGGCTATCTACATACTGGATACATTCTCTTGGATTGAATACTTCGCCGGAAGCCCAGCGGGAGAGAATGCGAAGACCTACATCGAAAGCGGCGAAGCCTTCACTCCCACCATCGTCATAGCCGAGTTCACCGACAAGTACACCAGAGAGAATCTTGACTTCAGGGAAAGGCTCAAGTTTCTGAAGGCGACCTCTGCTCTCGCGCCGCTCGACGAGGAGACGGCGGAGATAGCCGGAAAGATCAGCGCTGAACGAAGGTCGCGGGTAAGGGGTTGGGGATTGGTGGACTCCGTAGTCCTGGCAACGGCTAGAGTTAGAGGGATGAAGGTCATAACCGGAGACGAGCACTTCCGTGGTCTGGACGAAGCAATCATGATTAAATGACCTGATCAGGACTTGACATCCCCGGCGGAGGCGCAATGAACCCTGCAGGACTGACGGGAACGGAGACAAGTCGGTTGATTCACTCCTAATATGGAGGGGACGTTCATTGAGAAGCCGTGGCACCATCCTTCAAGCTGAGGAGGTACGAGCCTGAGGATGACACGAAGATCGTGGCGCTTCTCACGAAAACTTTCCCGGGCTATGGGGGAAGAGGAAGATGGACCTGGATGCACAAGAACGGGCCCCTCGGATTCCATGGCACCGAGGGCGACATTTGGGTGGCAGAATGGAGTGATGGAGGCCTAGTGGGATACTACGGCAGGATTCGGTATTCGATGCACTGCTTCGGGAGGACGGTCGTAGCTTCACAGGGCCTTAACTTGGCCACTGACCCACGGTTCAGGAAGCAGGGAATCGCCACCCAACTCTTGGGTTCCTCGCTCCGGGACGCAAAGAGGAACGGAATAAGCCTGACATTCGGCTTTCCCAACCGCCTCTCCTACCCACTCACAATCAGGCAGGGTGCTCGCGACCTGGGCGAGGCTGGGGAGATGCACCTCGTGTTGGACCGGGAATCATACCTGAAATCTCGGCAGAGCAATCTGGTTCAAAGGACCCTGCGAAGGACCGAGCTCGCCCTCTCAGGAGCGAACCTTCGGCGGCATTCCAACGAACGGTCGTCCAGTCGTCCTGAGCTCGTGAGAGGATTCGCCGAAGACGCCGGTTCAATCTGGACTTCCATCCGAGACGGGTTCGATGTCGGCCTGGAGCGGACAGCTAAATACCTGAAGTGGCGCTACGATGCACGCTGGGGGGATTATCAGGCGATGAGCCTGATGAAGGAGGATCGGACCTGCGGCTATATCGTAACGGGAGAGGCAACGAAGAGAGGTTCGAAGTTCACTAGGATTTACGAGCTCCTCGCCAGAGACGACGAGCAGAAGACCTACGAAGCGCTCGTAGACTGGGCCATCGAGAGGTCACGCAAAGAAGGCGCAGCCTATCTGACCATTTCAGCCTCAACAACTGGGAATTCTATTGCAGCCCTCAAGAGTGCTGGCTTCCGAACCATTCGATGGGGCGCGCGGTACGTCGTGTTCCCTTACGAAGACGACTTGCGTCCGCGGATGGCACAGACCAAGACGTACCAGTCTCTTGGTGACCGAGACTATCTATGATCCGAAGTCATTTTGGTGAAATGCCCCGGCGGAGATACAATGAACCCTTGCCCTCCAAGAGACAGTGGTGTTTATATGGTTGTTTACAATCAAGTTTACAACATGAGCGAGGTCGTGAGCGTCAGGGTGCGAAAAGAGGTGAAGGATACCCTCGAGAAGGCAGGCATAGACGTCGCTGGCAAGACCAGAGAATACCTCGAAGAACTGGCATGGGAGACTCGGACCGCGTCCACGCTCGCGGAGCTCCGCGAACTAGTCCACAAGGGCGTCAGGCCGTCCGCCAAGGGGTCATCGGCGAAGCTGATCAGACGAGACAGGGATGCCCATGATTGATTCGTCAGTCTTCGTCAAGTACCTCTCGAGAGAAGAAGGCTGGAGGGAAGCGGAGAGACATCTGACCAGGCCTGTTACGGTTCCCCTCGCCCTGAAGGAGGTCGCCAACGCGCTGAGAACCAAGACCCTCGCTGGGGATGTCGCTGCCGAAGATGCGAAGCAGATGATATCAAAAGTGGCTTCCATGGTCAGGCTTGTCACCCAAGAGGCTTTGATTGGGGATTCATTTCAGATTTCGGTCGACCATCAGATTACGGTATACGATGCCCTCTTCATCGCCGCTGCAATCCATTCCAAGGAGGAGTTGGTGACCTGCGATGAGAAGCAGGCTAGAGTAGCAAGGAAAGTTGGCCTTAAGGTAGTAGTAGTTAGCTAGAATCCTATCGTGCGAATGAAAGTACCCCGGCGGAGGCGCAACGAACCCTATACATGGCACTGCCTTTCTCTACGGCATCTCAAATCAGACAGGTCCTAGAGGCTCTGGAACTGAAGCAAGTAAACTCGTAAATAATGCCTGAGCTCGGCGCGAGATATGACTCCGGCAGATCCCCCAAGGTCTGTCGACACACCATAGATGGCCAACATCGAGATGAAGTTTCGTCGAAGGACCTCTGGGGTTCTTGCAATCTCGGCAGCAATAGCAGTGGTCTTACTCTTCGCGTTCCCAATCGTACCATACAACCTCTCGCTCCAGATACCGTTCGTGTACGAGGGGCCTCCAGTATGCACCGGCCAGACGGTTGGAGGAGTACCGGTGTGCTACCTGACGCATCACTACCCAGCAACTAACGTCACCGGGCGCGCCTCAGTCTCCTACGCGCTCTTCGGGATTGGAATACAGCCATTCAACGGGTCTTACAGAATCGTCGAGGGTAACAACTCCGCAATCTTCTACACAACAGACGCGAAGATAACCGGCGCAGAGTACTTCCCCTTCCCGGCTTTTGACCTGAACCCACGGGGCGAAGTGGCCATCCAGAACGTCTCTGTCGCGCGAGACGCGTTGGGATTGGTGAACTTCTCCGCGACGATAAAGAACACAGGGACGCGGACGCTCGCTCCCGTGTTAGCGTCCTTCGACTACCCGGGAGATTACAACAACCGGACCCAGGGAGGAATCGTGTGGGACGACTACATGACCGGGGGTAGGTGCGCGATGACGCTTGCCCCTGGCTCGAGCTGCAGCGTCTGGAACGAAGCCTTCAATGACAACGACTCTCTGACCGCAGGTCAATCGCTCTCGTACAGGGTAGAGGTCACCACCTCTTACGACGGCGACATCTACACCGACCCAATAATCTACCAGCAATCCTTCCAGGGCCTATGGCCGGCCAGCGGACTCACTTCCGACTGGGTAAACGCCTTCATCCAAGAGGTCAACGCGAACAGGACGGGACCGAAGCTCGTGGAGGACCAGACGCTGGACGCCTTCGCCCAAACTAGGTTCAACACTCAGGTCGCGAACTACAACGTCTCTAACTACGGCTTCCAACAGGACTTCGCCAGGTCGTTCCCGGGTTCGTCGCTCCAAATCGGCGAGACGACACTGTGGCCCGGCACCCAACTACCGTTCGAATACGCGAGCACCCTGCAAGAGTCGGCTCCCGGCCACTGGTCCGTCCTTACCAACCCCAACTTCACTCACTTCGGCTACTACATCGGGTACGGCCTCTCCATAGTGGTATCTCAGCCATGCAGTATCACGGAGTTCCCGGGTGGCCAGAACATCCCCGCCCTGCTCACCTCTCACGGATGCCAGTTCCACTACGAGCAGGCCGTCTGGCTGGTCATCGAAGTCGGGTCGTGAGTCCAGCGGAGGCGCAATGAACCCTATACATGGCAACGTCCTGGTCCTTCAGAGCTGCTTTTATCATCGAAAGAAATACATCATTTCGGCTTGCCCATCAAGTACACCGAACACGCTACCTTTAGAATGAGGGTCAGGCGTGTGAGCAAGAGGATGGTCGCGGCCACCATCCAATCTCCAGAATCACGATACCTGGATATTGAATTTGGTACGACCATCGCGGTAAAGAGATTCGCAGAGAGATACCTTGTGGTCTTCTTCAGTACGAAAGCGGCAGACGACTGGGTCGTCACAGTATATCACGCTTCAGACGTTAGCAGCCTTATTAGTAGGAAACTTCGAAGAGGAGCTTGGGTCGAAAGGAAATGAAGCTCGACTACGACGCAGAAGGCGACATTCTCTACTTTCACTTCAGGGACGGCCCAGCAGGAAGCGTGAAAGAAGTCGAGGACAACGTGATGGTCGAGCTGGATAATGCTGGAGAGGTCATAGGGATAGAGGTCTGGGCCGCGAAGAAGAAAGGCGTCCTAAAGCAGCTGACCGAAGCTGTTTCGCGCTGACCCGAGGTCGGTCTTCTTCATCGGTTTCTTGATTGTCAGGGCTGCTCGGCGACTAGTTCAGCAGGCGCCTTACCCATAGCCCAACATGTGGATGAAATGCCCCGGCGGAGGCGCAACGAACCTCATTCCGGGATCAAGGATAGATTCGCTAATAAGGAACGTCAGGTTCCATACTTACAATGAAGACCGCAAAGGTTCCGCAGGGCACATTCACGGTCATCCTGCAAAAGGAGGAAGGACATGGCTATTCAGTCAGGTGTGTCGAACTCCCGGGCGCGATTAGCGAAGGAGATACGAAGAAGGAAGCCCTGCACAACATCCGGGAGGCCATCCAGGGTTTTCTGGAAGCCTTCCCTGAAGAAGAAGCTCGCTTGAATCTGAAGAAAGAGGTCCTTCAGGTCACAATCTGATCCAACCCAAGACCGAGAGAACGTGGATTCTGTTGTCGAAGCGCCTGCCGAGCCTAGGCTGGAGGCGGATTGTCAAGGCCCTCGGAAAGAAGGGCTTCTATGTGATTCATCAAAAAGGCAGCCACATCTACATGACCGAGCCGGAGAGGAAGCACAAGGTCACGGTCCCGCGGCACGAGACCGTCGCAACAGGAACGCTGCTCTCCATCATCGAGCAATCCGGGATGACGAGAGACGAATTCCTAAGACTGCTCGGCTAGTCTCACAGCCCTCTCTTAGCGTCGACTTACTATAGCCCAACGTGTGGATGAACTGCCCCGGCGGGGGCGCGACGAACCCTTAAGTAGCGAAAGTGGGAATCAAAGTGGGAACCAGTTGACGGAGACGGTCGTCGACTCAAAAGGCCGTGTAGTGATTCCTGACGAGGTACGGAAAGAGCTTGGACTGGCGGAAGGCAGCAAGGTCAGGGTTAGCATCGCTGATAGAGGCGGTTCCATCATCATGTTGAAATCCAGCCTAGAACCCGAAGCCTTCATCAAGCAAACCGAAGGCATCCTGAAGAGAGGGAGCAAGGCGAGGGCGACCGACCCGCTGCGGCTAAAGGAGATTTGGGCCCGAGTTTGATATACGTCGACTCTAACTACTGGATCTACTGGTTGGACTCGAGGCTTCCCGAACACGAACGTGTTCTCAGGACCATGCGGAAGGCGATTAAAGAAGGAATCGCCACAAATTACGTCACGTTATTCGAAGTGGCTCATTATCTGAGGATGCTCCCGAAACAAGAATTCTCAGACTTGATGGAGAGGATTCAAACCCTCGCCACTCTCAGAATCTTTGATCTGGACCGCCGGATTGCTGATGCCGCATTTGGGATGATTACAGAACACGCGTCTGTAGGTCTAGGAAGCCGAGAGTGTGTGATCTTGGCGACGATGCAGGCTTCTGGGGTTGTTAGGATAGCGACGCACGATCAAGCGTTCAAGAGAGTCCATTGGGTGGAAGCTATCGACGACATCTCCGAGAAAAAGGGGAGTGAGACTCGGAAGAGGTCAAGGACCAGCGCCAACCCTGGCTGAAAGAATACTCGATTATCAGCACTGGATTTCAGTCGCCAAACGTCTGGATGAAATGCCTCGGCGGGGACCCGCAATTTCTATGGCTTTTAAAAGGGATATCTTCCGTTCCCTGACGCGCTCTTGGTCACCGTCTTTCCGGTCAATGCACCGGTCATCCTTGGCATCCTTGTTCTGGGAGTAGTTGCGGTACTGATCATCGTTGGGGCGGTTCTCGCTATCTTTTCGCTCGTAGCGAGGAAAAGAAGGACGAAGATTCTCGTGGTCGGCATCGTCCTGCTAATCGCCGGCGCAGGCGCCTTCTTCCTAACAAGCCCGTCTCATCAGAATTCGATAACCGTAAGCAAGGGATCTGTCCTCGTCTCGACGGCGTACTTCAATCTCAACGTCTCAGCCAGCCAGATATCCAAGGCCTATGTGGTCAGTCTGTCCAGCTGGAACATAACCATCGCGTCAAGGACCGATGGGTCTGCGCTCGGCCTTTTCCACTCGGGATACTTCACACTGTCCAGCGGGGTGAAAGCAGATGTCCTCAGCAGGAACGACACTAACCTCGTCTTGGTGCTCACGAGCGGCACATACGTGATACTGGGGCCTCAAGACTTTCAGACGTTCCTTTCTACCTTTGACCAGTCCGTGATGCAAGTTGCGCCGCCGGAATAGTATGTCCCTATCCGTGGAGGCCCTAACCATATCGCAAGACCGTAAGAGGGCCTTCGAAGGCAAGCTTGCAAAAAGATGAATATCTAATCAGCGGCGAGTCCTTTCAGGTCACGGCGGAGACGCAATGGACCCCATACTTCAAGAAGAATCCTTCCCCTCGAGCCGCTAACGAGAGACGTCGGAGCTCAGAGTCTGCCGACGCGCTGAAGGAATACCCGGTTCTTCGCTATATACTCTTCACAGTAGCGAAGGAACTCGGAATCAATCACCTGTGAGCTTTCTGATGCCATGACCCTTCAGCCATTCTTTGATTTCGATCTTGCTATAAAAACCCTCACGGATTCCCTTTAGCACATCAGGATCGTGAGGCACCTCCGTCCCAGCGCCGTTCAACTTCAAGAATGCTGACGTAACGGTCACCGCGGTCCGCCTAACGCCACTTGCAAAAGGATGTCCTTTCACGATTCCGAACAGGAGCTCCGTCGCGGGATTGTAGACGTCCCCGTTCGTCTTCTTTGCATCATCAAGGATGAGCTGCAACTTCATGCGAGACAAGACCTGATACCTGTCCGCCCTCTTGACCGGTATCTCTACCAGCACTCGTCTGTTGACGTCGATTATCTCATCGACGGTTGGGAACTTGTACGCGGACATACACCCTCCGACGTGACTCCCACTAAAAAGGACCAGCGTAGAGCGCTTCTCATGTAGCTATCTGCGAATCCAATTCCGTCGGCACTGAGTTGTTTGAAATGCCCCGGCGGAGGTGCGATGAACCCCGTGCAAATGCTTTATAGTACAGGAGTACCCCGGTACTTGATAACGGATGGCCCAGGTCAAGTTCGTGGTAGATGAAGAACTGCTCAAGAAGTTCAAGCAGACAGTAATCAAGCGCCGCGGGAAGATAGAACTGACGCCAGAGGGGGAGGAAGCGCTGAAACTGTACATTCAGAAGTATGGGGATTCCGAGAACGAGCTTCGCGGGCGACCAGACTCTCTAAATGCAGTCATCGGTTCGATAAGAACCGACAAGAGGCGGAGTGCGCTCCGCGACCTCAAAGAGGTGGAAGCGCATCCTTGATTTTCGTGGACACGACCATCTGGGCGTCGGGCATCGACTCTTCCGACTCTCTTCACAAGGACGGGGCTGCAGTCTTGGAAGCGCTGGCCAGCGGCAAGCTCCCTTCAGCCATCACCACGGATTTTGTCCTGGATGAGACGCTGACCCTCCTGAAGATGAGGGGCGGAAGCGCCGGGTCCATTGAGGAGGCCATACGGAATATCATGACCTCTTCCCGGGTGAGCGTGTTGTATGTCGATGAAGTCATCTTTAGGGAGGCGTTGTCGACTTACAGAAAGTATGAGCAACTGAGCTTCACAGACGCGGTCACCCTCACGGTCATGCAACAACGCAAGATCAAGGAGATATTCTCACACGACAGCGACTTCGACGTGAAGGGCATCCTACGGAAAGAGAGGCCGTAGATGCGGTGGGCAACGCGAACTAGCCCAACGTGTGAGTGAGATGCCCCGGCAGAACCGCAATGAATCCATGCACGGCGTAACACAAAAGAAAGCTAGCTAGGTGCTGGCTTCGCTTGACTTGCATCAGTCCATGGCTTCATGCGGCGTCGAACCAATAGGTAGGAGGCGGCAATGAGGACGGTGAAGGCAACCGCCGCCGCCAATTGATAGGGGAACTCCGGAACTCCTCCCCCTGATGTCGTGGTCGACGTGGTCGACGAAGAAGAGGAACTGGATGTCGTGCGAATGACTGCACTGCCATACACCACGACCCTGCCGTGGTCGTAGTCCGCGACCCACAGGTTGTCGTTCGCGTCGAAAGCGATCCCCTGAGGGTCGCGCAGCTTGTCGCCAGGCGATGTACCGGTGCCATTGACAGTCGGGCCTATCGCCTGATAGCCTGCTTCGCCGGTGGACACGGGACCCTCGTACTCCGCGACTCCGCTGATCCCGTCCGAGACCCACAGGTTGCCGCCGGAGTCGAATGCGATGGCATAGGCATGCAGCCCGGTCGAGGTTCCGGTCAAGCTCGACTGGCCAATGACCGCAATAGCAGCACTGTCACCAATTGAGAATGGCGCGGTGTATTCAAGAACCCGGTCGTCCCCACTGTCGGCCACCCACAAGTCTCCCTTCGAGTCGAATGCTATTCCGATAGGCTCAAACAGGCTCTTCGCAGTTACAGTCGATGAGGGGGCGAACGAAGTAAAGTTTGCGTGACCAATCACCACGGATGCTTTCTCGCCGATGGAGAACGGGGCGGCGAACTCGAGGACCCTGTTGTTGCCCTGGTCGGTCACCCAGAGGTTCCCGCTCGGGTCAAAGGCGACGTAGGAAGGGGCATTCAGGCCCCCTGATGTCGTCTGGCCGATGTAGCCGCCGAAGGTGGGCTGCCCGATGACCAGCGACGCAGATTCCCCGTTGGAGAACGGGGTCTTGAACTCAAGGACCCTGTTGTTACCGGTGTCGACCACCCAGAGGTTGCCGCTCGGGTCGAACGCGATGCCCGTGGGGCCGAACAGGCTCCCTGCTGGCGAGGAGTCTCCCGAACCGGTGAGGCTCGTCTGGCCGATCACCAGGCTGGCTGCTTCTCCGGTCGTGAAGGGAGGCTCGTACTCCAGGACCCGATTGTTGCTGCTGTCGACTACCCAGAGGTCTCCCTTGGAGTCAAAGGCCACCGCTGTGGGGTTGCCGATCGTTGTGGGACTGGAGGGTTGACCCGCGGTCACGGTGGTGAAGTCCGGCTGGCCTAGGACGATGCACATGTGCCCATAGGGGGGCACGCTTGTGTAACAGGCAGCGGGGTAAGGTCCTCCGGCATGAGCCGGCGAGGCGGTCAGTATCGAGGTCAAGGGAACAAAGACGAGAAGCACGATCAGGACGATGGCGCGACCTCGGAGTTTCATCAGCTGGTTCTGGGCGGGACTGAGACAACCTGTTGCCTATAAGCATCGCCGTAGTCCACTCCATGACTTCCGATGACCACCATCACAGTGCCGAACGTGTGGGTAATCATCCCCGGCGGAGGCGCAATGAACCCTTATGCATGGCACTGCCATTCTTTACGGCATCTTAGCAAGAGCAATGGCTGGAGGTTACGTTTAGTATCATTCGGACATAACTATCAATCAAAAGCCGCCATCATGACTGCACTGCTATGGCTCCTCGAAGGAGGGGGTTGGGACCGTCTCTCTAGTCATAGTAGTCATCATCATAATCTTGTTTGGGACAGTTGCGTTCGTACTCTCCAGCTCTATGTCGGCCCAGCAACCACTACCTACCACATCAGCAGGCGAGACAACTCAGACCACGCTATCCCCGAACCCCGGGGGCTCCTCGACTGGGACCTCCACGACCTACTCGACTAGTGCCTGCGCTTTGTCTTCGCAGATCGCGACAACCTCGACGAGTGCAGCGGCTCCCAGCTTTTGGATAGACTGCATCGACAACAGCACCGTCCCCATGGTCTGTAAGTTCCAGATCATTCAGGGCGAGAGCTACTCGGTGACCGTTCCCATGGACAGCGAAGTCGCGGTCACATTCTTTGGGAACGGAGTGATATCACTCCCGACGTTGTCGTGCACCGGCAGCAACTGCCCATGGCAGATAGTACCTTTGGAGCAGAGCGAGATTTGCACACCCGGGGCTATCTTCTGCCCCTCGGGCGACGAGATGGGCAGCATCGATTTCCCGGCTCCAGGGACCTATTCGCTGGTTTTCAGCTACCAGACGACTCCGGGAGGACCTCAGGTCTCCAACTCGCTCACTGTTATTGCCAAGTAGCTGGCCGCGAAGGCAAAGAGCCCGGTCAAGACTGGTGCTTTCGGATACATTGGCTCTAGGTTAACGGTGAACATGTTGATGAATGAGCTTTGGATACCGGTTTCAGATGAACGCCTATGTCGTTCTGTTCCGTGGTGGATTGCCAAGGGAGAAATTGACTGATGATTATCTAAGCCGCTTTGCCAATTGGGCCAAAGATGTCTCAAAAGACATGCGGCTTGGAAACAGGCTTAGGCCGGAGGGCAAGATAATCTCCGGCAAAAACGGCGAAAAGGTCTCGGATGTTGAGTTCAGTAGCTCGCTAGTCGGAGGATACATCGTGATAGAAGCTGACGACTACGACAGTGCCGTTTCAAAGCTCAAGGCATGTCCGATCTTCGAGAACGGCGGTTCGGTGGAGGTTCGTGAGGTGCTGCTAGTGCAAGCGTAACGCGTCTCAAGCTTTACAACCGCAGTCGATGCTGGAGATTCGCGATTAATGCCTCATCCACATGCCGTGCCTCAGGGAAACGGTCTACTCTCTTGGCCCGGATGAGCCGTTCGATTCGATTATCCGCGTGACGTACTCTTGGAAATCCTTGTCGAACATCCCGGTGGCTCCGGCGTGGAGAGTTCGGAACCGGGGATGCTTGGAGATGGCTCTTAGCCATGCAGCCCACTGCTCCCAAGTCTCTTCATCGATCCACCCTTTCTCGTAGAGCTCGTAGGCTTCCTCGATGATCCCATAGGCTATCATGAGACGTCGAACCACGGCTAGCTCATCGAGGGAGGGCCTCTCGGCCTCGTTCGAGAAGAGCCGCGCGAGGAGTTGGTCATCCGTGCCCGAGCCTGACATGACGTATTCGTTGTACCTTCCGAGGAGGTTTTGGTATGATGATTCCCGAATCGCTTTCTCTTGGCTGCGGAACTGGAAGATGAAGACAAGCAGTGTCAAGGTGATCACGGAAGTCTGCACAAATGTCGCTATCAGCGTGAGGTCGGTGGCGTCTACCAAGTCTTGATGGTCCGGACGCGCATCAGATTTCATCTTTTCGGCCCGCGAATGCGGAACCCCTAGCTAGTAGCCTTCGACTTTGAGTTCACATCTCTCATTCTAGCACCTATAGCCCAACTAGTGGATGAAATGCCCCGGCGGAGGCACAATGAACCCTGTGCATGGCTAACAACTTCCACTATGTTCATAAGCCCGTGCAACATCAAAGAGTTGATCGGATTGTCTCTGGAAGAGCCTCTGAGCGAAACGGAAAGAAAGAAGCTTCACAGCATTCTCGCTAATCCAAAAGCACTGGACGAAGTCATAGACAAAGCGCTAGAGGGCTGGAGCAGTCATAGAACTTGGAAGAAGACGAAGAGCTCCTAAAGCTGCTCGTATCCCTTGAAAGAAGACTCAAGAGACGAGTTGTGAGGGCGCCCCTTAGGAGTCCAGAAACGCTGTTCGAGGAGCTCGAAGCACTCGAACTCGTTATCAGCCTCAGGAAGAACCTTGAGCACTAGCCCAACGTGTGGATGAAATGGACCCGCGGAGGCGCAATGAACCTACACATGTCTCAATTATCCCTGATAGTGATATAGCGTAGACTGGAATGGAAGGCGCGCGCCATCATGCGTGACTCATGAAGTCCTTCCGTCCGCCGTCCGCCACGATGACCTGTCCGGAGATGAAGCTCGACGCGTCTGAGGCCAGAAACAGGGCTACGTTGGCTATGTCCTGAGGATCCTCCGACCCTCCCCATCGATGCCATGCGGGCCTTGATTTGCTTCAACTCATCCAGCCTCTTCTCGCTACCCGCGGCCCGAAGAACCATGTCTGTGACCGTCCAGCCAGGTGCAACGCAGTTGACGTTGATTCCATACTGACCCAGATCAAGCGAAGCGACCAGAGTCATGCTGATTAGACCCGCCTTCGAGCAGCTGTAGGCCAACTCTCCCCCCGGAGCACCGCCGAGACCAGATATCGAAGAAATGTTCACTATCTTGCCGTACCTCTGCTGGACCATGACCTTTCCTGCTGCCTGCATGCAGTTGAAGGGACCCTTGAGATTGACATCCATCGTTCTGTCCCAGTCCTCTTCGGTCGTGTCGAGTATCGTCCCTTCGCTTCTGATTCCCGCATTGTTAACGAGGACGTCGAGCCTTCCGAACGTCTTGACCGCCTCGTCCACAAGCTTCTGCGCTTGGACCCTCTGCGAAACCTCGGCCATGACCGATATTGCACTTCCTCCCGCCATCCTAATCTCTTCCACGACCCTGCTCGCCTCTGCCGAGGCCTGGACATAGTTCACCACCACGTGAGCTCCCTCACGGGCGAAGGTCTTGGCGATTGCTTTTCCGATACCGCGCGATCCTCCTGTCACTACCGCGACCTTTCCCTGCAGTTCCATGTGCTGAATGATGAGGGAAATGTGAGTTAAGCTTTCCACGTGGCCGACCCTCGCCGGGCCTTCGCGACCCACTTTGGGCGTCCCCCAGCTTCCGACGGTCGGCGGAGGCGCGATGAACCCTACGCATGGTATGCCTTTGAAGGTCTGCAAGTGGAGCAGTTGGTCTCACGATGTGGTTCTGTTTAGACTAAACACTATCAGTTCCAGCCACTGGAACCTGGAAAAATGACATTGAAAGTCCGTTCAAAAGCGTGAGTTTATTGTGCCAGCGAATCCTCATCTGTTTCATGCAAAAGATCGCAAGAGGTGCTGCACCGCTCTGCGTGCTCGCGCTCGCGCTCCTTTCTTTGGCGCCCGCGGCAGCAGCCTCGACCCTGAAGGTCGACCTTGACCCCTCGACGGGGGCTGCAACCATGACCAGCGTGAGCTCGACTCACGTGGTTCTCGCGTATCCCGCTAATTCAACTCTTTCCAAGTATCTCAAGGGATTCTCGCAGTCCGATACCGCCTCCGGGACGTTCAACGCCGGCAGTCAGGGCATCTCTGATCTCGTGAACCACCTGCACGACGACGAGGGCAGGTCGGTCTCCATACAGAACATGACCGTCTCCACGAACTACAGCGCAAAGGCGAACGCAACTGCGCTCGTCATAAACAAAGACACCAACATCACCGCGACGGTCAAAGGCGTCTTCAAGGTCGTCAACGGGACGGTGACAGCCGACCTAGGATGGAGGGCCTTTCACGTCGACGGCGCGCTCGATCTTGACTTCCAGGGACACTCGGTCGACATCAACCTTCTCGGCTCGACGATAGCCTGGTCGATGGTGGGCAGGGACAACGGACTCGGGGCAGTGACGGGTATGTTCGGCGGCGATGGGCTATGGAACATGCCGACGCTGAACTTCTCCAGCCTAAGCGCACCGCTCACGACCTGGACCAAGTCGTACAACTCGCTGACGAACACAACTACCTTCTCGAAGACGATAAGCGGGTCATCGTCGCTCTCCACGACATACACCAACGATGGGCAGACATACTCGCTCAAGGTCACGTCAGACCCATCCGCCGAGATCGTGACGCGCGGCTACGCGGTGGCTTCAGGGAACTCGCTGAGCATCGAGCCGACCCCAGTCTACCTGTCACCCGTGACCTGGGTCGCCGCAGCAGGCGTCGCCGCCTTCACAGGGGCGGTCGCCATGGTACTCGTTAGGGCTCGCAGGGCTCGGCCGAGCCCTGCCCCCGCGACGGTCACCCCTCTCTGAGCCCAGATCTGCCTCCACCGCGAGAGTCGGACCATACCCATTGGGGAAGAATCGTCAAGCGAATCTAGATTCAAAAGGGGATTCAGAAGATCGTAGGTCATTGTGGAGTGAAGAACAAACCGACGGGCCTGGGGATTCCTCGTCGTTTCCTCGGCCATTCTGCGACACTTCTCAATTCTGAGAATCGTCTAGGCGCTGTATATACCTGGATTGACCCTTACCAATCGAATCGTATGTCAACAGGTTCTTCTGATAACGACAAGAAAAATGCCATGTCAAGGCGGAAGTTCGTAGCTGGTGTAGGCGGAGGGTTGGTCATCGGCGCTGTAGCCGGGGCCGCGATTGGCGCATATGGGTTCCCCAAGACTAATACTGTAACCACGACGTCGGTCTCGACTTCGACAAGCACACTACCGGCTGTCACGAGCACCGTGACTCAGGCTGCAACGCAGACGATACCCTCCAATCTCGTACTCAGCATCCCTTCGACCTGGGATCACACGGCCGACGTGGTCGTGGTGGGTGCGGGCGGAGCAGGGCTCTCGGCCGCGGTCGGCGCACTGGAGTCTGGAGCGAGCGTCATAGTGCTGGAGAAGGCACCGGCGGTAGGTGGGACGACGGGCGTCTCAGGCGGGGGGATGTGGGTTCCGAACTCGAGTCTGGCGGTGGCGGCCTCGCCTGCAACTATCTCGTCGTCGAACCTTCAGCAATACTTGAGTGCGATCGGGGAAAGCGAGCTGGATCAGAACCTCCTGACAACCTACCTGCAGGGGTCGCCTGGATGGGTCGATCACCTCATTCAGGTATACGGGATGACGTTCGTTTTGGCCACCACGTTCGTCTGTTACTACAATGTACCCGGGGCGCAAGGAACCGGGCTTCAGGTTTCTCCAACCGGTGGTGGCCCTGGGATCAGCGCCGCCGGGGCCGGGATCATTCAGACTCTCAACGCAGCGGTGAAGAGCAAGGGCGGAACGATCATGACTTCAACACCCGCTACGGCACTCTACATGGATGCGACTGGACGCATATTGGGTTTGAAGGCCACCTCCAGCGGGTCAACCATCAACATCGCGGCCAAGAAGGGAGTCATCCTTGCGGCGGGAGGATACGACCAAAACGCTGAGATGATGTCAAACTACCAGCGCGGACCGGTGCATTTCACAAGCGCCGCCCTTGGGAACACCGGGGACGGCATCCTAATGGCGATGGCTGCGGGAGCGGATATTCGCAACATGAACAACGCATGGGGCTGCCCTCACTACAATACTCCAAATGGTGGCGTTGCAGACTGGGGTCTCATCCGCGGAAAACCCGGGGTGATAATCGTCAACAGTGCCGGGGAGAGGTTTACGAACGAATCGTCAGCGTACCCAGTAATCAACAGGACCTTCTACGAATGGTCCAACGCAACATACGGCTACCCGAACATGCCTGCCTACGCGATCTTGGATCAGACTTGCGTCAACAACTACGGTTTCGTGACATACCTACCCGGTTCGAAACAGCCAAGCTACGTTTCCTCAGCGAACACGCTCCAAGCCCTGGCTGCCGCTCTTAACATCAACCCAAGTGGGCTTCAAGCAACCGTCACGCAGTTCAACCAGTACGCGGCGAACGGAGTTGACCCCGACTTCAATCGCGGAGTGTTCAGCTTCGACCTCAATACTACGGGCGATCCCAAGAGAACCGACCTGAAGAACATATGCCTGGGGCCAATCCAAACTCCACCGTATTATGGACTGGAGATAGATCCAGGCACAATAGGCACCTCAGGAGGTCCGAGAATCAACTCCAGCGCCCAAGTCCTCGACAAGCTGGGCAACCCAATCCCCGGGCTCTATGCGGCTGGGAACGATTCGGCCTCTCCGTTCGGAGCAGCCTACCCAGGAGGCGGCGCAACGGTTGGTCCCGCCACGTTCTTTGGCTGGGTCGCCGGCAAGACCGCGGGAACCTCTTGAAGGGCGCGGCGACGTCCGCGCCCTTCCTCGCTCTCTTCGCTCTGAACGCGGCATTCCCATAAGTCGGCCAGACGCATCCGTATGCAGAACGATCGCCGGTGTAGAATTGTCCAACGCATGGATGAAATGGACCGGCGGAGGCGCAATAACAGCTCATCGGGAATGCAGTTGGCCCCGAGGGCAGTCTTAACTACGCCTGACGGTGCGTTGGCGCTCATGCCACGCATCGAACTCTATGAAGGATCGCAAAAGATCGCCGACATCGGTCTCCCCGAGAAGAAGTTCAGCACTGGATCAGTCGGCTACTGGGCTACCCAAAAATTGGATCTCAACGGAAAGAAGTACCAGTGCCAGTTCCAGATGGTTGAGATCGGAAGCAAGCAGAAGAAGGAATGATGCAGTTGATGACAAGAGTGCTCAACGAGGCGCAATGAACCCTATACATGGCAAGACATCTCTTCCATTGGTTAGAAGCCAATGGCTGGAGGCTACGGTCATTTGCATTCGGACAAACGCATTTAGGATGAGAAGATTCTCGATTCTGTGAGGTTGGAACGATGAACTTCTCCCGGCTGGGCTTGGTACTCGTCACGCTCGGAGCGGTCGCGTTGGTCCTGTACTACTACGCCAGTCCGCTGAATGAAGACCTGGCTCTGGCCAATTTCGGGGTGCTGGGAGTTCTGGGAGGCGGGCTCTTTACCTGTGTTGGCGTTCTTCAGAGGTGGAGGACTCCAAACGCGCGCTCCAACCTCTTCGTGGATGCTGGATGGACGACGGTGTCGATTGGACTGTTGGTATCCTTCGGATCGTTCCTGGTTCTGACCCAAACCCTATGCATGGAGGTTTGCAATCTGACTGGCTACTACTTTCCATTCTATGGAGGTTTCTTGGTAGCAATAGCCGGACTGGCTGTGATCATTGTCGGCAAGCTGAGACGCAAGCAGCCAACATATGGATGAAATACCTGGGCGGAGGCGCAAGGACTCTGCAGGCTGATTGTGCCGGACGCAACGAGTCCTCCTGCGCAGCGAAATCGGTCTCTTCTCAGCTCGTCAACGGCTGGACTAACCGTCCTTCCATCGTCCGGTCGATGCGCTCATAGTCACTGATCAGATTGCTGCCTTTCTCGGTCGGCCTGAACAGCTCGCTTCCCTCCTCCTTCTTGATGAGGTCCGAAAGCCGCAGGAAGAACAGGCACTGCTCGACCAAGGATGGCGCGAGGGAGCTCTCGCTGGTTATCCTTGCCTTCGAGGCTCCATCCTTCGTCGCGAGCAGGATTCCGGTCACAACGTCGAATCTGCTTCGAGATTCCATGAGACATAGTATGAAAGCGCGATATTGATAGGAGGAGATTAAGATTATTTCAGCAATACATCAGGAAGATTTGTCAGGCTGGCCTCCGAACCCGAGAATCTTCTGCGATTTGCCTTACTCTATCCGGAGAGATCGAGGAGCCTCCAGCGGAGGCGCAGTGAACCTTAGCATGACGGTCGACCGGTGGATGGCGCGTCTCTCCCTGACGGTAGCTCTAAATAATGGCGTATTAATGCCATATTAATATGGTCAAGGCGATCGTCGACATCGACGATGAGGCAAATAGGGTCATCAACATCCTAAAGGCCCAATACGGCTTAAGAGACAAGTCACAGGCCATCAACAAGCTCGCCAAAGAGTACAGGGAGATCGTCCTGGAATCCGAGTTCAGACCGGAATACATCCGCAAGCTCCTGGAAGTCCAGAAAGAGCCGATAATCAGGCTCGGACGCGCCCCCGACCTGCGGAAGAGATACGGACTGAAGTGAATGTACGACATCGAGATCAGGGAGCATCTCGATAAGGCGTTCAGGAAGCTGACCAAGAAAGACTCTAGGCAGATGGAAGCGGTCGCGAAGAAGGTTCAGGAGATAGCCGAAGATCCACACGCGTACAAGCCGCTCCGCTTCCCGCTCGCTGGACTGAGGAGGGTCCACATCGGCAGCTATGTCTTACTCTTTTCGATCGACGAGGCGAGGAAGACAATAGTCCTCGAGGACTATGAACACCATGACCGCGTCTACCGGACGTGAAGACGACATTTCAAGTCCACTGACTGAGCCCAACATGTGGATGAAATGGCCCGGCGGAGACACAACGAACCCTATGCACGGCAACTGATTGCCGACCAATCTGTCACACCCTTTATTTGTCGTACACGATTATGATGCCAACCATGCCTACCCGTTCCACAAAGGCTGGGGACTCCGCGGACTTCGTATACTTCGAGGACAAAGGAAGCGTATACGATGCCCCGATCGACGTCGTCTGGGATTTCATCATGAACGACAACGAGTTCCACCCTCGGGCCCACCGCGGGAGTCTGCGAAACATGAAGTGGAAGGAAGTGAACGAAATAACCGACGAGGCGACCTGCGAAGTGGTGAGGGGAGGGCGATGGATGAAGATGAAAGCACGGATCACGACCATTCCTCCCTTGGCCCGCATCAGCGAGGAGTTCGAGGGAGCCTATGCAGGCTTGAAGATGGTCTTCCTCTACACCCCCAAAGGGAACAAGACCGGAATCGACGTCTACGTGCGTGCCCCGAAGGCGGTCGCGGATAAGCTGAGGGAGACGCTGGCGAAGGCCTTCCAGGAAGACATCCCGATGCTTCGAGCGTTCGCCCGCAAAAGACGGCAAGAATGACGCTGGTAGCCCAATTGGCGAGTGAGCGAGTTGAAGCGCCGACGAGCTGAACCCGAGCTTCCCCGCTCGGGCCGGAGATTCCTGTAGTCCGCCGTTCGCAACCTGAATACGGTCAGACCGACTTGTATCGCTCTCACTAACCGCTGGATGAGATTCCCGGCGGAGGCGCAATAAACCCCAGGGATTAAATCATCCTGACGACTCTATGGGGATGTGCTGTTCTCTTCGCCGTCTGTTTTAGGAAAGGTGTAATCTTTCACATGCCGCACGAAAGCTAGCTTCTTCCGGGCCTTTTTGAGGAGTTCCTCGTCGGCGGTGAACACATCGATTCCGCGTACCTCTCCCAGCGCAAGGTAGGATGCATCGTACACCGTTATGCCCAGGTCCATGGCAATCTTGACGGCCTTCCCCGAATAGTCGCCGTGCAGCATGACCTCCATGAACTGATAGCCGTCGAGCGTCCGGGCCACTTCGAGCAGGTCATCCGTACCAAAACCTCCAGAGTAGCGAAGGGCGTTCAGCACCTCGAACTGAGCGACGGCGGGAACGATGATCGTGGTCCTCTGGGCGACATAGTCGTCTCTCATCCGCAATGAGGTCTCCGAGTGGTCTTCTTCGACGAACCACTTCACTATGACCGAGGCGTCAGCTACCACTGTCACCATGAGACCTGCGCCACTTCCTTATCTCTGAGAGGCTATCCCACCCTTCGACCTTCCGCCTCAATTCGTCGGTCGAGGTCCCTGCCTTCCTCAGCCTGGCGGCGTCGATACGGTGCCACGTCTCTTCCTCCTCGATCTTCGCCTCTATCGCTCTCCGGATCACCTCGCTCCAGTTGACTTCTCTTAGCTCGTCCATCTTCCGCTTGTGCGCCTCGGGTACGCGAACCGTCACCACCGGCATTGGATTTGTATGACGCCAAGATGTATATAAATGTAATACGGATTTGCTCAGGAAGTCCGCCGAACACGCTATGTGAATCCCTACGCGCTTGAGCCAGGGATGCTTTAATATTCCAGTATACTGTATACTCAGCATGGATGCGACCACCGTAAAAGTCTCTAAGGACACAGCTCGCGAGCTGGCAGCGCTGCAGAAGGGTATACACGCCAGAACCCTGGAGGAGACCATACGAATGCTGGTCGTGCGGCACCGCAAGGCGCTCCTCGAGGAGGCGTTCGGCGCGGACAGCGGAAAGGTGACTCCCTTCACAGAGGATGATCGTGACGAAGATCGTAGTTGACGCCTATGCCTGGATAGAGGTCTTCCTGGGCAGTGAGACAGGGCAGAGGGCCAAGAGAGTCATCGAAGATGCCGAAAATGTGCTGACGCCTGGCACCGTCCTTGCCGAGGTGGCGAGGAAGTATGTTCGCGAAGGTGCAGCCGAGTCGACCGTCCGGAAGCGGCTGGCCACAATACTCGAGACTTCAGAGATCGTTTGCATCGATGCCGACCTAGCCCTAGAGGCGGCCAAGGCCACCGTCAAGCTCGACAGGAGGGCTTCCTCTTCAGGCCTGAGAAAACCCAGTCTTTTTGATGGAATCGTCCTTGCATCGGCAAAGAGGAACAAGGCGAGAGTCGTCACGGGTGACGAGCATTTCAAGGCCCTTCCCGAAACGGTGTGGCTCGGAGCCTGACCATCTCCAACCCGCGTTGATGAAGAGTCGCGGCTGAGGCGCAACGAACACCCTGGCAGGGCACAACACCTTCTATGGAGGTGCAAGAGCAAGAAATGGCTAGAGGCCCTGAGTCTCGCGCGCATGTAGAAAAATCATTTATGGACGGCAGGAGACAGTGATTCAAGCCCTTGAACTTCTGCCCGTCCTGCGGCTCGCGAATGAAAGCTTATTCTGCCCAACTCATCTGCCCCAGATGCAACACGACGATACGGGTTCAGGGCGCAGGTCCGAATGATCTCAGGATGGATCCTGCTGCTGCAGAAGATAATGTCAGACGTTTCATCGAGATGCTGTCGTCGCAGGCACGTTTCGGCCTCAGGGGAGAGAAGCCCCTTGCCGTGATTGCCGCTCTCAAGTATCTCTGCGAATCAACTCAGACAGGCATCGGACTCCTGGCGCTGATGGAGAACGAAACCTACTCGCGTGCGGTGAGAAACAGGTTCATCGCCCTCGCAAACATGTATGGACGAATTTCGAACCCAGAAAGCTCTTGGAGCGTGATAACAGGGGGAGACCGATTCGAACTTCAGACAGCTGTGAAGGGGTCTCCCGACTTGGACAAGAGCATATCGAGTTTGACGCTCGAGCAGACATGTTTGCTCTCCAGGGAGTTAGTTCAGAATTTAGCTGATCATCAGGCGCAATGAACCCTCTCGAACCGGACTCTGGAAGTAAAATCGCTCTAGAAGTAAAACTCTACGGAAGTAAAACACTTAAACAAGCCCTACTTTCTCGGATTTCATGGAAAAGGTCGTTCCCGTGTCTTCCAAGGGACAGGTGGTCATCCCCGCGTATCTCAGAAGGAAGTTCAAGATCGGCCGCGCCGTGATAATCAGAGATGAAGGAGGACGAATTCTTCTCGAGCCCTCTCTTTCGATGGAAGAGAGTTTTGGGGCAGGAGGAGACGAGATGCTGGAGGTTGCGCTCGAAATATCGAGGGATCGGAGAAAGGAAGTTGAGTCTGAGCGCGCGTAGCTACGCGCTGGACGCGGGGGCGCTTTCCCTTTACTATGCTGGAGCGACATCTGTGAAGCCCTACTTTGATAGGGTCCTTTCAGGAAAGGCACGCGGTTTCGTCTCTGAGGTGAATCTCGCCGAGTTCTACTACAAGACTGCCGAGAAGAAGGGGGTCGAAACGGCCGAGGTCTGGTATCTTCAGGTTCGCAGCTCCAGGATTAAGGTCGTCGCGCCCGAGGTGCAGATCACAAGACAGGCGGCCCTTTGGAAGGTCAAGAAGAGAGAACTTTCGCTCGCAGATTGCTTCGCCCTCGCCACGAGAGAAGCCACCGCACCGATCCTCATCACGACAGACTCGACCATCAAGAACGCCTTAGGACGGGAAGCCGTGTACATTCCCGTACCGAATCATTCCCCGACGGAGGCGCGATGAAGCCTAACATGGCACTTGTCTTCTTCGGCATCTTAGGACGACAATCGGCTGAAGATTCTGGACCTCCCGGGTTCAGACCGATTCGATTGCACCGCCGACTCCTCCCAAAACCATGGACCGCGTAGAAGGCTGAGATACATGCTACAGCAGAGATCATGATCGAATCATGGGGACCGAGAGGGTGCACGGCTGGCAATGAGAGACGAATCCTGGTCCATCTCGAGAAGGCCGACCCGCTCATCGAGGCGAAGGAGACAGTCATCTCGTCCTCCTGGAGGCCTCCTGGGGTTCCGTTCACCCCTGAAAAACCGACGCCGGGAATCAAAGACTTATTTCCCTGGAGTGGGCTGGATATGCCGACTACGTGATTTTGTTAGTCGAGGGCAGGAGAGGGATAACGGCAATAGCGATTGCCCTCATCGCAATCCTCCTGATCGCAGCTGCGGCAGCAGCGTACTTCCTCTTCGTGACGGCCTCCCAGAACTCGTCCCAGACGACGACATGCTCGACCGTCCTTACAATCCCGTTGGGCTCGACGACCACCACCACAACTCTGCCATGCGTCTCGGTGGGCGGGAGCGGAACGAGCAGCCAGGGAAGTTCGTCCTCGAGCGGCCAGAGCTCGTCGCAGATTTCATCCCAGTCTTCATCCCAGACAGCCACCCAGTCGTCTTCGTCGCTGGCAACGAGCACCTCGAGCTCCAGCTTGACCTTCACAGTCCCGAGTTCGACCCAGTCGTCATCCTCCGGCACCCCGACTTCCACGAGTACGTCGAGCACGAGCCAATTCGGCGTCTACAACGTCACTTTCGGCTACACCCAGAACTCGAGTTCCTCAGGATCGACCACCACAATACAAGGTTCTGGTAAGTTCATCGCCGACGTCAGCAAAGGGTCTGCCGTCGTGACCGGGGAGGGGACCATCGGGTACTCGATAACGGGACTCTGCAAGGGGAGTCAGGCCGTGAACTACACCTACACAGTGATCGCGACCGTCGACGCCCAATCTCACAATCTCACACTCGCCTTCGAGGCGCCAAACCCCCAGTCCTCGGTCGTGCAGATAACCTGCAGCGGTCAGCAGGGCACCGTGGGCTACTCCTGGACCGCGGCGGTCCCGGTAATCGTGTCGGTACACGCCGCCCGCGGGGGTAATGCCCACGGGTCATCGAACAACGGCGCGGTATTCTGGTACTTCAACGTCGACTAGCAGCGGAGGCAGCAGGCGTAAAATCATGGTCATGCCGATTCACCTATCGCACCGCGTCGGTGAACGCTCTCCGTTAGCTAATCATGTGGATGAAGTGGACCGGCGGATGTGCAATCGGCTCAGAACACATCCCAGAACCTCGTGCTGCGCTCTCACGGGGTAGCAGTGGCCCCCAGGGCGACCTCTCCGGGGTCGAGACCGGCCTTGGCAAGCGAAGCAAGGATGGCGCGGACCAGCTCCATCGCCGAAGTCGGGGCCAACTCTACGGCAACCCGTGCAGAGGGTCCCTCAGTCTCGCTGAACAGTTCAACATTGATGGCTTGCGCCATGGACGTATGATACGAGCAGTCGTAGGTTACGCTGAGTTTCTCAAGCTTGAACCAGCCCTCTGTCCCCTTGCCGCTGCCCGATGCCTGTGCCGTCTCGACTTTGCCTGTACACACGGTCTCTCGCCCTCCTAACGCGAGCCCGCCGCCCCGAGGTTCTTCTCGAAGAACGCGAAGACCTTCTTCCACCCGTCGACGGCTTGCTCCTGCCTGTAGGCTGCCCTGTCATAGTAGAAGAAGCCGTGACCCGCCCCATCGTACATGTGGAACTCATAGGACTTCCCGTACTTCTTCAGCTCCTCCTCCTGTTTCGCCACCTGCTCAGGGCTGGGTGACTGGTCGTCTTTCCCGAAGAGTCCGAGGACGGGGCAGGCCAAATCCTTGGTGTACACAATCGGCGCGACCGGCATCTTGGGATTGAGTTCCTGTGGTGTCATCACTACTCTGCCGCCCCAGCAGTCCACGATTGCGTCAAATGCCTTCGTCCTGCAGGCAACCAGGTACACGTGCCGTCCACCAGAGCAGGTCCCGAACCCTCCGACCTTCCCGTTGCTCTGGGGCAGGGACCTGAGATAGGCCGCAGCGCCCACCGCGTCCCCGACGACCTGGTCGTCCGGCAGCCCTCCGGCCGAGCGGACCATCGCGGCCACATCTTCGGGGGAGCCGTGCCCCACCCTGAAGTAGATGTTCGGAGAGATTGCAAGATACCCACGGTGGGCGAACCTACGTGTGAATTCCCTGTACAACTCATCCCATCCTGGCGCGTGGTGGATCAGCACCACGCCGGGGAACGGCCCGGGGCCGAGAGGGCGCGCGAAGTAAGCGTTGATCGTCTCGTCTCCATGACCGCGAATCGTCACGGTCTCCGCCAGCATCCCTTCGTACATGTCGGTCGTGTACTTCTGCTGCATGGCTGTCCTAGGGACGTCGAAGGTTAATGAGCTCCACGGTCGTTCGTGAAGCACAGACTCGATCCGGCAGGGCGCAATGAACGCTATGCCCGCCGAACCCCCGGACAAAGGGCGTGAACGGAATGAAGCAAACCGAGCCCAAGACGAGTATCACGACCAGGTCGGTCAGAACCAGCGACGTGGGCGTCAGCATCCTAGCTGCTCCGGCGCTTGCGATCTCAATACTCCCCTATTTCGGAAGCGTTTCTCTATGCTGTGGTGAGCGGGGGCCGACCATTCTATCGGACGCTCAGGTCGACCGCCTATCTGGTCGCCTCGGTTCCCAGCTGGACCGGGCGCCTGGTTTCATCCTACCAAGATCGCGCCAACAGGGCGCGTCCGGGTGATTCGCAGTAATCCGGATTGCGATTCCCATGCATTCTGAAGGTTCGACATCTTTCCGGTCTCAGGTTGGAGCTTACACAGCGATGTTTAGCCATAAACACCATCGTCAACCAAGGAATATCTTCGATCTTGGCCCGAGTGCCTCTGAGGGGAAGAATGACCCTGTCCGGACTTATAGCACACCACTCTCGGCCGCCTACCGAGATGAAGGCCGAAGCTCAAAGCGATGGGTTCGCCGTGCCAGAGATCTACCTGTGGTCCACGGTCCTGATTTCGATTCTGACCTTGGTGTCCAGCGCCTCGGGGATTTTCGTGGCCAGCACCTATGCCAGAGACACGTCCAACTGGGCGATGCAGGCCCGGGCACAGGACGTGGCGAACGTCGTTGCCGTCGTCATCCTCCTCGTTGCAGCGTATCTCACGGTCAGAAGGTCCGTGAGAGGCTTTCAAGTATGGGCTGGAGTGCTGCTCTTCCTCATCTACGCTTTCGTCATCTACGCCTTCGCCTCATCCTTCAACGACCTCTTCTTGCTCTACGTGGCGGCGCTGGGCCTGCTCGTGTACACCTTCCTGGGCGGGGTCGTCCGCGTCGACTTTGAGAGGGTGAGGGAGAGGTCCACGATTGGGACCAGGTCCAGGATTGCGTTGGGTCTGGTTCTCGTACTCCTCGGCGTCTCTTTCTACTTCCTCTGGTTGAGCGAAGACATACCCGCGCTCCTCAACGGGACAGTGCCATCAAGCGTGACTCAGGCCGGGCTGCCGGTCAACCCGATTCACGTACTGGACATGGGACTGTATCTCCCAGCCTTCATTCTGTCCGGTGTCTCTCTGCTCAGGAACAGGACGCTGGGATACGTGCTTGGTCTGCCGCTGCTCGTCTTCGGCCTTCTGACGGCACTCGGGATAGCTCTGATTGTGGCCGTCTGATGCCCGTCGCGCCCAGGCGGAGGCGCAATGAACCATTCACCGCAATGTTTTTGCGCTCCTGTGCGACCGTAGAACCAACATGTCGACCGGGACCGGTCCGCGAGAGGTAGTGCTGTCATACATCCAGGCTCTCGACAATCAGCGCTACGACGCGGCGCTCGAGCACCTGCACGACAAGGTCCGGATTCGCGGCCCGGGCGGGGAGGCCTTCGGCAAGCCGCTCGACTTCATCGATATGCTGAGGAAGTATCGGGGGAAGTATGACATCAAGAAGGCCTTCGCTGACGGAGACGACGTGTGCGTGATATACGACCTGAAGACGACTGGACCCACCGTGTTCATGTGTTCGTGGTACCAGATCAGGGCCGGGAAGATCGTCTCCATCCAGACCATCTTCGACCCAAGTGCCTTCGTCCCGCCGAAACAGTAGGACTGGACGCCGATTCGAGCGAGCGAGAAGTCTCGGCGAAGGCGTATCTGACCTGATGGAGGGCAGCACAGGCTCAGGCCACCAGGCATTTTTGGTCAGATTCATCTTTCATCGCAGCCAAGTCATTGATAGCTCGAGAAGCGAAGCCCTCCGACTTCATCGAAGTGGCCCTGCAGTTCAACCCGGCGCGAATCTCATCACTGATCTCGATTCTGCCCCGACATCTGGACCACCAGAGATTTCGTAGCATCATAACCCCTTGCATGGCTGCCCTTCGTTCGGCATCGCCAAGCGGCCGAGGCTACGGGCGCCTTGAGTCAAGACATTTGACTCTCGCCCGGAAAATAGGCCTCGAACAGAAGATTGTTCCTTCTTCTATTATAACCCCAAGCTTGGACACATTGAATCCATTCTCTTGAGTCGCGAGATAGCACGTGGGGCAACTTGCGGGGCCTGTGGCGGATCTGCGGCATTCGAGGGAGATCTTGCATATTGCATGGACTGCCGGCAGGGCATAGGACAATGCACCTGTCCCCAGACATAAGCCCTCAATCGTGCAGCTTCGATTCCTCGACGGTGAAGACCCCAGGCAGGAGGATTCGGACGATTCCCACAGCAGTCCGATGCCCGGGACACGGCCGAGCCTTTGCTGCTTGCTGCTGTGTAGTATCTGCCTACAACTCAAGGAGGCGCAATGAACCGTTTTTGCGGCGGAACACCGCCTTCAAAGGCCACGGCACCACGTGGACCAAGTTCCTCCGGTCCCACGACGTGAGGCGTCATCAGTCCGCCTTGATGTGAAGACCGGCAAGTTACAGCGAGATCGACAGGTCCGCGAGGGACAGCGAAGAGAGGTCTCCCAGTACCGACGCGGCTTCCCGTTCGAGGCCTGCCAGGCTGGCGGGCTCCCGACTCTTCATAAGGCACGAACCAGCAATCATCGCGAGCCCGGCAGCCGTGGTGAACGGTTCCGGCGCAAGGGCCAGCGCCACGCCCGCGGTCCTGATCGCACCATTGAGCGACACAGGGTGAGTGAGGGCGCTCAGGCTTCGAGCAGTCTCCCTGGAGTCGAGAGCCTGAGAGACCCGAGCGTAGTCCAGCGAGATTCTCTTGGCGGAGTCTATGAACATCCGCATCATCGCCGGATCTTGTTCGCGCACGTTGGCAGCTCCGCGCCTGTCACGGATTAATCGAGGCGGTCAACACGCCGGCCCCAAGAGCTCAACATTGGTCAACCTGGCTCCGTTCAGGACTTGTCAGCCCCGCTCCGAAAGGTTGCTGCACACTACTTCACCACTGAATCAAGACTTTCCGAGCCTACTTGGTATTACATACGTCATTCCAGCATCATCCGAGGAAATATGGAGACCATAACGCCATTCGTAGACACCAAGAGCCAGCTCGAGGACCGGATAAGGCATCTCGAAGAACAACGGTCGGCACTGCAAGGAGACATCGAATCCCTGAACGAGACAATCACTATCAAGACACTTGAGCGGAACGCATCCTCGCTCGAGAGCCAGGTCCAGTCACTCAGGATAGAGAAGACCGCGCTGGAAGATCGGGTTGTGCGTCTGTCCTCGGACGCAGAGCTCTCCTCGCCGCAGTCCAACTGATAGGGGCTTACCCCATCAGCGCGAGCTGCTCTTCCAGCCGTCCCTTTTCTTTTCTCAGGGATTCGACATGGCGCTCGAGTTCCGTCATTCTGCTCCGAAGAGACTTGGAGTAGGCCGTCTCGCGAGCTGTCTTCAATGAGGCCTTGAGGCTCCTGGTCTCGTTTGCGAGCTGGCTGGCCTTCTTCCGCAGCGATTCGTTGTTTGCGAGGGCCCGTTCCAGGCGGGTCCGCATCTCTTCCACGACCTTCGCCGGGATCAACACACTCTCAGTTCTTCCCTTGATTACTCCGAACTTGCGGCCGCACGCCTGGCAAGCATAGTGCTCCATCGCTCTCGTTGCGACCTTGCCGCCTTCCTCGATTGAGGCTGTGCCTGCGCTGGGTGCAGACTCGACGACGGCGCCGCAGTAGGGACAGGAACGCATCAGTTCCTAATGTGACCCCCGCCTCATAAATAACTATCGCATCGCCGCCGTTCCATGTCGTTGAAACCTCTGAGAGATGGACAGGAAACCTGGATGAGACGGACCGGCGGAGGCGCAGTGAATCCCACACGTGGCTGCCGTCCCTGACCCACAGCAGTCGCAGGGGACATGAGGGCCCGGCTGATTCCGAATCCTAAAGTATCACGCAGGCGCATCGAACCTCCATGTCTGACGTTGACGCCTACATCTCCAAGGTCGATCCGAAGCTGAGGAGCCAGTTCGAGGAGCTCCGCTCATTGGTGAAGAAGGCCTTGCCGGGGGTCCCTGAGGCGATAAAGTGGAACGTCCCCTACTATACGTTCAACGGAGTCGGGGTGGCGTCCATAGCAGAATACAGTAGGCACGTCAACCTGTACCTGATGTATGGCGCGCAAATTTCTTCCACTCTCTTGGAAGGAACCGGAAGGGGCATGCGCCACGTGTCCGTCGAGCCTTCGGCCGATATCGATGAGACCGAGGTGATCCGGATTCTCAAGGAAGCAGGAAAGCTCACGGCTGGAAGAACGCCTAGGAGTCGACATGGCAAGCGCAATGAACCTCATGTATGACTTCCCCTCCTCTTGATCGACGAATTCTCTTGAGGACAAAACTGCCGATTACAAATCATGGCTTTTCTTCTGTGTGAAGCGCAGGCTTCTCAGGCGTCGGGAAGGTGTAGTTCTTCGCCGCCAGTGAGAGCAGTATTGCCACGACCAGGGCAGCGGCACCCAAGTAGAAGATGTAGTCGAAGGCTGCGGCCGAGGGCAGGGAGAGCCCGGGCGGCGCCAGCCCCTTGGGGACGTTCAGCGTGTAGGTGCTCATTATCGTCGTCGCCAGGACTGGGCCCAGGGCGCCTCCGATGTTCCTGAGCATCGTGTTGAGCCCGAGTCCGGTCGCCACGCTCTCCCGGGGGAGTGAGATGGTGACCATGTTCACGATGGGTATGATTACGGAGACGGCCCCGACCAGCGAGACAGCCGCGTCTATCGTCACATCCAGGGAGGTGCCCCGGTTGAAGACGAAGAGGAGGCTCCCTGCGATGCCTATCAGGGCTCCCAGGATGATTATGGGCTTGGGGCCGACCTTCGAGACCATCCTGCCCATCACCGGCCCGGCGACGAGCATCAGGACCGTCGCGGGCGCCACGGTCAGCCCGGAGGAGATGACGCTCAGTCCGAGGCCTCCGAACGCCTTGGGTAGCTGTGTATAGTAGGTCACGGCGAAGAAGAGCAGGAACATGGATATCCCCGAGATGACGCCGACCCCGTTGGCGACCTGGACGTTCCTGATCGCCAGCAGCTTGGGCGGAATCAGGGGGTTCTCCCTCCTGCCCTCCGCCACGAAGAAGCCGACGGTCAGTGCCAGCCCGGTCGCAAGCGCCACCAGGTCGTACCACGAGTACCATCCTTGGTAGGGTCCCTCTGTCAGGTAGAGCAGCGCCAGGGAGACGCCCGCCATCAGCATGCCGATGGTGCTGTAGTCGACCTTCCGCCCTGTACCCTGAGAGCCAATGGGTATCACCCTGGCCATGACAAAGAAGAGGGCGACGCTGACGACGAAGGCCGAATGGAAGGCCCACTGCCACCCGATGTCCTGGACGATGTACGCGCCCAGCACGAGGCCAGCGGCCGCGCCGATAGCAAACGTCGCGCTAATTATGCCCTGCGCCATGGCTATCCTCTCCTTGGGGAAGACCTCGGAGATTATCGCCAGCGCCAGCGGGATGACCGCGAACCCTATGCCCTGCACAGCCCTGGCCGCGATCAGGAAGTAAATCGAGGGCGAGAAGCCGGCGAGGCCCACACCAGCCGTGTAGAAGACGAGTGCGACGAGGAACATCCGCTTCTTCCCGTAGCTGTCACCCAGCTTCCCCATCAGCGGGGAGACCGCACTGCCGACGATGAGGAAGCCCGAGGTAATCCAAGAGACCAAGCTCGACGTCGTGGAGAAATCCTTCTGGATGGTGGGCACCCCAGGGATGACCATGGTCTCGACGTAGTTGAGCAGAAGCGCGACGCTGGCCATCGCTAGAAGCGTGCGGAGTTGGTGGTTGGACGTTCCCTTGGCGCCTAGTTCAGGGGACTTCAGCGTCGTGACTGTCTCCAAACTCGCTCTTCCAAAAGCGACTATAGAGTAACTATTAATACCTTACGCATATTTTCCGACCATGGGAATCAGACTTAAATAAACGCCAATCCCGTCGGCGGACATATGCCGAGGGTGATTCCGGAGTACAAGGAGCAGGCGAAGAAGAGGATTCTCACGACCGCAGCCGAGGTCTTCGCCCGGAAGGGATACCACGAGGCGACCATGGACGATATAGCGAGCGCCATAGGCGTCAGCAAGGGCGCGGTCTACCAGTACTTCGAGAGCAAGGAGAAGCTCTTCCAGGAGCTCTGCCTCGTCAACGCCGGGGAACTCGAGGAGGCCCTCAGGTCAGGCTTTACGGACGGAGCCTTCCATAAGGTGGCTGAGGAACACATGGACGCCGAGCTGGAGAGGCACACGCGCGAGAGGGCCCTGATGTTCGAGGCGCTCGCGGAGGCACCGAGGAACCCCACCCTGCAGAAGATGGTCGGAGAGACCTACGACAGGTATGTGGAGATCATCTCAAGATTCATCGACGGGCTCAAGGAGCAAGGGGAGATTTCTAGCGAGGTCGATTCGACCGCAGTCGCCCGCGTGGTCGTCGCGCTTCGCCATGGAGTCATCGTGAGCGTCCTTCAGGGCCTCGAGAAGGCAGAGGCGAAGAAGGTGTGGAGGGATGGATTAAGCTCCCTGATACAGGGCCTGCAATCTCCGCGGGGTCGGCGGCTCCGAGACACCAAAATACCGTAGTTAGGAGCGTGGCGGAGGCGGAACAAACCTCATACATGGCATGCCTTTCTTTCGTCATCTCGGCCAAAACAAGCGGGCGGAGGTCACGAATCATTGCGGCCTCGCTCAACCTTTATCATCGGCCGGACCTCAACAACATCAATGACCTCGCCCATGGAAGGGAAGGTCGTCCTGATCACCGGAGGGAACTCTGGGATAGGCAAGGCCTCAGCGGTGTCGTTGGCGAAGATGGGAGCCGACCTGACCCTGCTCTGCAGGAACCGAGAGAAGGCCGAGAAGGCCCGCGCCGAGATCGCATCCTCCTCCGGCAGAGCCGTGGATTTGATCATAGCTGACATGCTCGTCCAGAGGGAGGTGCGGAGGGCCGCATCCGAGTTCATCTCGACGCGCTCCCGGCTCGACGTCCTGCTGAACAACGCGGGTTCCGACTTCATCGACTACAAGGAGACCGACGACGGGATAGAGCGGACGATGGCGCTGAACTACTTCTCGCAGTTCCTCCTCACGAACCTTCTGGTCAGCACCCTCAGGAAGAGTGCGCCGTCGAGGGTGGTGAACGTCTCCTCCGGTGGGCACTATGGGGCATCACTCGATTTCGAGAACATCAACGGCAGGGGGAAGATGGGACCGGGCGGCCTCGGTGCCTACCGGAGGTCGAAGTTGGCCCTCATCCTCTTCACCTACGAACTCGCGCGCCGGCTCCAGGGGAGTGGGGTCACCGCGAACTGCCTCCATCCGGGCGCGGTCAGGACGGACATCTGGTCTCACGCGGGAGTGTTCAGTCCCTTTACGAGGCTGGCGGCTCTGTTCATGCTCAGCCCCGATGAAGGGGCGAAGACTTCGGTCTACCTCGCATCGTCGCCCGAGGTCGAGGGCGTCACGGGGAAGTACTACGAGAAGTGCAAGCCAAAGAGGTCGTCCGAACAGTCATACGACGAAGCGGCAGCGACGAAACTGTGGGAATTGAGCGACCGCATGACGGGCTCGGCGTTCTGAATCGATTGATAAGATTCGATAGCTAAGCGAAGTTACAGAGCACGATATGCTCAGGACTGCCAGGCTGAGCATCCATCATGAAGAGGGTCGTTTAACGGCCAGAGGGATGACGATTCCAAGTGTGTATATACATTGAGGGTTGAGCTACAACAATGGAAAGGCGCCGTGCACCAGGCGGGCTGTCAATAGCGTTCGCCTTCCTTCTTCTCTCCCCCGTATTCTCAGTCGCCTCTGTCGCAGCTTTTACCCACTCCACCGCGCCCCTCCCCTACCAATTGGTCCTGCCCTCCGGTTACTACCAGCCCATTGAGGTCGCCGCACCGTCGACTCTCACGACAATCTCCTTCGCTGTGAGCAGCAACACGAGCCTCTCGACCGCGCTCATGACAAACTCACAGTACACATCTTTCAACAACGGCGTGAGCGATATCTCGGCCTCGCTATTTCTCCAGAACGGCACCACTGTCCAACACTCCTTGAAGGTCTCGGAGGGTCTGTACTACCTCCTCTTCGTCGCCTATGGACGGAGCGCGAACGTGAGCTATGACGTTCAGACCTTCCCCATCAGCCCGTACTTCGCCTACCCGCTTACCCCGCCCGAGCCCTCGGGCGTCGCGGCCTTCGGGCTCTACAATGACTCTGGGAAGGTAACCCCATACGCGGTAGAGAGCAGCGACGTGGTGGGCGTTGCCGACGTTGCGTCGTTGCAAGCCTACAACGCGTCGGCCCCATCCTATAACGACACGGTCTCTGGCGCGACTCTCCAACTGAACTCGATCCTCGTGGTCAATGAGAAGGGAGGTCAACAACAGAACTACTGGGTTCAGAACACGCCCGACTTCGTCACCGCAGCCTCGAAGGTCTCATGGGCCGACAATGTCTGGAACGGGAGCGTCTCTGGGTTCCTGAGCAACAAGACCATCACCTCGGCGGATGGGGGGTACGCCTACCCCGCGAACCCTGGATACTACTATTCCTTCCAGTCCTCGAACACCACTTACGCGCTACCCCTACAGCTGGCACTGATCATGAGCGAGATTGCCGTGCCGGGTGTGGGAGTCACGCTGCAGATCGGCGTCCAGGTGATTCATAACGGGCCGGCGCCGGTGCAAGCGATCAACTGGTTCGACAACGCAACGATACACGATCCCTCCGTTCAGAGCGCCTATTTCGAGGTCTCAGGGAACGCCACAGTCCCCGACGGCCTCTTCTACGAATCGGAGCTGGTCTTCGGCGGGGAGGGGAACGGGGAGTCCACCCAGTTCACGCAGCTCAGCGCTTCCCTAGGTCTCTTCTACGGTAACTCGACCACGGACGCACAGACGGCATATCCGTCCGACTACAGCTTCGGAGGAAACACAGGGGAGACGGCCGACAACCTCCAGGTCTCATATGCAGGCAACGGGTTCTCAAACATATCAGTGGGCACCCCCAACTATGTCTACCTGGGGCGGGAGTCAGGATCCTATACGCTGCCTCTCATTGGAGCACAGACAACGAGTACAACAACGAGTTCGAAGACGGGGTCGACCACATCCACGACCACCAGCTCAGTCACATCCACGACAACCAGCTCCAGCACCACCTCGTCTCCGACCAGCTCCGCCTCCTCGTCCGCCTCTGTCGTCACCTCAACCGGGTCGTCTGCCAGCTCAAGCTCGATAGGAGCATCCAGTACATCTCTCCCTACCTCGTACTTGCTGCTCGTGGCCGTCCAGGTCGGAGTAATCTTGCTGTTCTGCTCGATAGCCGCGCTTCGAAGAATAGGGAAACAGATCTGATGCCGAAGTCGTCCGTTGTTCGTCCGGTTGAGCCAAGACGGGTGTCTTTCGCACCCTATCGGGCCAGTTGCACCGGCCGACAATGAACGCTGTGTATTGTCAAGCCCACATCTTTGCCAACCCAGCGGAGCTGGCGCGCCTTGAAATTGGAAGCGCCTCGAAGCATTATCTACCCGGCCTGCCGCGAGGGCGACTCCCGCCTTGAGATACGTCTTGATCACCAGCCGGCCGAACCACTGGGACAGGGTAGGCTACGTCTCCTCGTTTCCATACACGATGCTCCGCGGCGCAGTGATGAACCCCGAGAGGCTGGCAGACCATACTCCGGCGGTCTTCGTCAAGGTGGACAAGGAGATGAGGACTCCCGAGAAGTCCTGGGAGGGCGAGGTGGTCAAGATCACACGGAGGACAGACAAGGTCTGGCTCGAGTTCAGGCTCGGCCGAACGACCACGTGCCCGGAGAACTTTGCCGGCTCCCCGGACGGGTGGTATACCGACGCGACGACCTAGACCACGTGAGGCGGGGACGCGATGAACCCTGCACCCGCCCATCCCTGCCCATCCTCCGAGAACCGCGCTGCACGACGTGCGTTTAATAGAGAGTGAGCCGCAGAAAAGCTGAAAGCGAGACCATTGAAGATGAACAAACTATCTCCGGAAGAGGAAGAAGTGATAGTTCACAAAGGAACAGAGATGCCCTTCTCTGGCGAATACGAGCACAACTTCAAGCCAGGGACATATGTCTGCAGGAGATGCGAGACACCCCTGTATCGGTCGGAAGACAAGTTCGACGCGAGGTGCGGGTGGCCGGCCTTCGATGACGAGATACCGGGCTCGGTCAAGAGAGTTACCGACGCCGACGGAGACAGGACGGAGATCGAGTGCGCCAACTGTGGTGCTCATCTGGGCCACGTCTTCCTTGACGAGGGTTTCACAGCAAAGAACACCAGGCACTGTGCCAATTCGATATCTCTCAAGTTCGTTGCGAAGGGTTCCGCCTGAGCGGCCACCGATCGGGGACACCACCACAATCCTAGTCGTCCGTCTGTCCAGATACCGCTCACCAGTCGTTTTTGGAGTGCAGACCCTTGCCATTGTTCGAGATGGACTTCATGTTCGTCAGGTCTTAGGGCCACCTTGAGGAGCTCTCATCGAGATGCTCAGAAGCGCAATGAAGCCTACGCGTGGCAAAGGTCTCCCTGAATCTGAAGGGCTCCTTGCAGGTCGCCGACTCGATTGGTCGAACATCCGTCCCTCTGGTTGACCCCCCCCGGGAGCACACAAGTTCCCCTTGTCGAGTCCTTCACCTTGAGATGATTGGCTAACTCTTGCTTCGCGGCCCTTTCCGGGCCGAGTTCTTGGCCAGCAGGCTCATCCCCTCATACAGCAGGTTTGCGGCGAGCATGCTTGTCAGTTCGCTGAGATCGTACGGTGGAGAGACCTCGACCACGTCGAAACCGACGAGATCGAGCTTCATGGACCTCACGAACTCGACCAGTTCAAAGCTGGAGAGGCCCCCCACTTCCGGAGTGCCTGTCCCCGGCGCGAAGGCAGGGTCCGTGACATCGATGTCCAACGACACGTAGGTCTTCCCCTTCAGGGCGTTGATGTCCCTGATGATTCTAGCCTGATTGTGCTTCGTTTCACGGATGTTGAAGCTGTGGATTTTCAGTCTCTCCGAATCTCTGACGTCTTCCTTCGAGAAGAGCGAGGCCCTGATCCCGACCTGGAAGACCTCTTTCAGCAGACCCTCCTCCAAAGCTCTCCTGAGCCATGTCCCGTGCGTGTACTTCTTCCCCCAGTAGCTGTTCCAAAAGTCGTAGTGAGAGTCGAGGTGGACGAGGTTGACCTTTCCATGGATCGCGCGCATCGTCCGAAGCACCGGCAGCGTTATCGAGTGGTCGCCTCCAGCTATGAACGGAACTGTCTTCCTCGCAAGAGTAGTAAGTTCCTCTTGGACCAGTTTCATCGTGTCTTCGGTGTACCCTGGAATGATGTTGACGTCGCCATAGTCGCAGGCGTTCAGTTCATCGAACGGGTATACGTCGAGAAACGGGTTGTACGGCCTCAACAGTCTCGAGGCCTGCCTGATCGAACTGGGACCGAACCTCGCGCCCGTCCTGTAGGTCACAGCATCGTCAAAGGGCACCCCGACGAAGCACGCTCTCACCCCCCTCAGATTCTGAGTGTGCGGGAGTCTCGCAAAAGTCGAGATCTGGGTGAACCGCGGCGACTTGAGGGCGTCAAGCTGTCTCATGAGACGCGAATCTGACGCTCAGACTTTTAGACTTTCTTGGCAGGCCACCACCGTACGTCGCACCGGGTGGTCCGACTTGTGTATGAAATGGACCGGCGAAGGGACTGAACCATGTGTATGCTTTAATACATGGTTTTCGTGAATTCGCATGGTTATGCCTGAAACAGCTACCGTGACCAGCAAGAGCATGGTAAACATCCCGGCCCGCCTCAGGGCCCGTTACAGGATTAAGCCAGGCAGCAAGATAGTCTTCATCGAGAAGGACTCCGAGATCGTCCTGGTTCCTGTGCCCGCCATCGACGCCCTGTTCGGAATCGACAGAGAACGCAGCCAGGCCCTCAGGGAAGCCGTCCGGGAGCTCAAGGAGGAACACAGGCGAGAGGCGCGCGAGCCATGAAGTATGTGATTGACACAGGCGCTCTCTCCCTGTTCTACGCGGGAGACGAGCGAATCAAACCGTTCTTCGCAAAGATTCAGGATGGCGGAGCCCACGGCTATGTCGCCTCGACGAACCTGGCGGAGTTCTACTACAAGGTCTGCCAGAAGTTCGGCCGGGAGACGGCCATGGTCCGCTTTCATCAGACGCAGACCATTCTGGAGGAAGTCGTTGCAGAAGGGGAGCTGGCGGAGTCTGCTGGATTGAACAAATGCAGGTACAGCCACCTATCATTGGCGGATGCCCTTGCCGCAGCTCTGACAGAGAGGCTCGGTGCGACTCTTCTGACCACCGACGAAGCTCTGACGAAGGTCACAGAAATACGCGTGAAGCATTTCCAAATCTAGGCTGCCCGTAATCCCCGGCGGAGGCGCTATGAACCCAGGGCGCTGCGGCCAATTTAATACCGGCAAACTCTCTTTATCGGGTGTGGTCGCGTCCCGTCCGGCGGATCTCGGTGGTCCGGTGCAGGTCGCTCTGAGACCTTACTCAGAACGCGACTTCTGGTTGCTCGAGCGCCTGCTTGGCGACCCGGCCATGATGACACACCTCGGCGGTCCGGAGACACCAGAGCAGCTTCGCAAGCGGCATGCCCGTTACCTTCAGGCCGCAGGCTCCGATACGACCCATGTCTTCGTGGTCACGCTGGGGAGCGAAGCAGCTCCCGCGGGCTCGGTCGTGTACTGGGAGAGACCGCTGAAGGACGAGACCGTCTGGGAGGTCGGCTGGAGCGTGCTCCCGGAGTTTCAGCGGCGGGGGGTGGCCACGAAAGGTGCCTCGTTGGCGATGGAGAAGGCTTGCTCACAGGGGCGGAACAGGTTCGTGCACGCGTCCCCGTCGGTGGACAACGCCCCCTCCAACGGCGTCTGCAGAAAGTTGGGCTTTGAACTCCTCGGCGAGCTCGACCTCGAGTACCCGCCCGGCCATCACATGCGCTGCAATGACTGGCGGCTCGATTTATCCACCTATGCCACGCAACGCCCCTGAGGCGCAATGAGCCCTAGGACAGCCCGAAATCTCTGATGAAGCCAAGCATTGTCAAGAGGCTCCAACCTAATCTAGAGATGTGTCGACCCACAGCCAAGTCAGTCTCGATGAGATTGAGGAGCAGGACGACTCGGGAAAATGGTCACGGCAACCTGACCTTGTGACCAAGGTCCTTTGCGTCCAGAATCCTCTTCAGATTTTCCCAATCATATCGGCCGCGATACTCGCCGTTGAACCTTCTGTCTTTGTATTCCTCGCGGAAGTATGGCAGGATCTTCCGCTTCGCGGCGTCGAGAAAGGCTGGCAGGTCTCCGGAGATGGCCAGACCTATATGGTCGAACCCCAGCTTGACATGCCGCTCGACCGCGGAGATCACGTCCTCTGGAGAGGTCGCGATGACCATGTGTTTCTCTATCGTATCTCTTCCGACGCGATTCCCGTTCTCCTCGATGACTCGCGGATCATGAACCTCCGAATCGGCGAATACAGGGAGCATCGACCCCCGCCACGGGAGCAGCGCGTCTATGGCTTTCTCCCGGTCTGTATGAAAGCCGAGTCCGAGCACCATCGATTTCTCGATGTCGTCCAGCTTGCGGCCGCTCAGCCTTGCCCCCCTCTCGACCGCCGGAAACAGGACTTCTCTGGCTCTCGTCGGGTCTACGGGCCCGACCGTCATGAGGCCATCGCCCAGCTCCCCCGCGAGTTCCGCAGAGTGGGGACCGAACCCGGAGAGGTGTATCGGAATCGGTATCTGCGGTTTGTCGTAAAGATTGGCCTTGTGCAGGCTGTAATGCTCTCCCTTGAACGTGATGAACTCCTTCGTCCAGAGGAGTCTTACGATGATCGTCGCCTCCCTCAGCCTCCTGATCCTCTCCGCGTGCGAGCTAGGCCACTGGTACCCGCAGGGCACCTCGTTCAACCCCTCTCCCGTTGCCATGCCGAGCCAGATCCTCCCGGGGGCCAGGTAGGAGAGGGTGGAGAACGCCTGGGCCACTATCGCAGGATTGTATCTGAACAGCGGCGCAGTGACGCTCGTGCCCATGACGAGCCTGTCGCTCCTGGCGGTCATTGCAGCGATTACCTCCCAGGCAAAGCTGCTGTGCGCCCCGGTGTGGAACCAGGGATGGAAGTGGTCCGAAATCCAAAAGGAGTCAAAACCAGATTGATGAGCGCCGAGACCGCGTTTGATCAGGTCCAGGGGGGTGTATTGTTCTGACGCCGAGTTCAGTCCTATGAGAAGAGGTCTCATGACTGGAGAATCGCGGCGAATTGCCACGCTCGTTATTTAAGCCTGCGAAGCCACCCACCTGTCTCAATCGTTCACGAAGAGATGCCTTTGCCGCATCAAGATTCCGCCGCCTGTCAGGCGTCCCGGTTCTATTGTTCGGTCGGCTCAACATCTCCGTTGTCCGTGCGGCGATGGGACACGCAGATAGGCCCGAGCTGAACGCACTGGTGGAGGCGCCACGAACTCTATGACAGAGGCCCAGTCAACATGAACGAATGATTGTGCGTCCGTAACTTGCCCTTCGAGTTGTATTCCTTCTCGAGCGAGGCCACATACTTGTCCCACACTTCGTTCGTGCGCTTCACGCTCTCCTCTGCTAATGGGACCCTCGCGATGTTCTTCCACTTGTCCTTGAAGACCATGTCGATTCTGGTCTTGTTCTTCCCCAGACTCTTGAGGCGGTACTCGCCCGTTTCGTCTTCCTCCTCCCCGAAGGCGTCAAGATGCCATGAAGTCGGAGGCTTCAGTGTGACAATGTCAACCTCCATCTTCTGGGTGGCGTCTGCTCCGACGTAGATCTGGACGTAGATTACCCTCCTTCGTGTCTTCTCAACAATCTTCCTCTGGCTCTTGGAGCCTGTGATCTTGGGGTCGTCTTCACGGAAGTCGGTGCACCAGTTGTATACGTAGCGCAATGGCGCATTGATCGTCTTGGAGACTCGTGTAACGTCCATTGAATACTCAGCGAAGCCATAATAGTTAATCTTTTGCCAAGTCACCATTCGTCATTTGGGGGACATCAAACTCACAGTGGGCTGAGAATCCGTCCTGGCGGAGAGCAATGAACCCCATACAGTGATGACATTCCTCGGAACTGCGAACCAAGCAGCGTCCGGAGACCCTCTACGTTCTCCGCCAGGCGCGAAAAGCTTTTACACGGTACGAGCCAGTTGCGGTCTGAATGCCAGAAGGCGAGCGAAAACTCGCTGCAATAATGTTCACCGACATCGTGGGCTACACCTCCCTCACACAGAAGGACGAGGCGCTCGCCATGGAGCTCCTCGAGGAGCAGCGCCGCCTTGTCAGACCGTTCTTCCCCAGGCACAACGGAAAAGAAGTCAAGACCATCGGAGATGCGTTTCTGGTGGAGTTCGGCAGCGCCCTCGAGGCGGTCAGGTGCGCCTTCGATATTCAACAGTCTCTGCACGAGGCGAACTCCGGCCGGTCGGTCGAGACCAAGTTCATGCTTCGCATAGGCGTCCACCTGGGAGACGTCATCCACAGTCAGGGGGACGTCTACGGCGACGCCGTCAACCTGGCCTCGAGGATCGAGCCTCTCGCCCTTCCTGGAGGCGTGTGCGTCACCGAGCAGGTCCACGACCAGATAAGGAACAAGTCCGACTTCCAGCTCGTCAGCATCGGCAGGAAGGAGCTGAAGAACGTCGGGGAGGCCGTCGAGGTCTTCCGCATCGTCTTTCCCTGGGAGAGGCAGGAGGCACCTGGAACCGGCCTGGATAAGAAGCGCATCGCAGTCCTCCCCTTCGCCAACCTGAGCTCCGACCCCGAAGAAGGATACTTCGCGGACGGCATGACAGAAGAGCTCATCACGTCCCTCTCGAGCGTGAGGCAGCTGACCGTCATCGCGAGGACCTCGGTGATGAAGTACAAGGGCTCTCCCAAAGGCGCATCGGAGGTGGGGAAGGAGCTGAACGCCGGGAGCCTGATAGAGGGAAGCGTGAGGAAGGCGGGAAGCAGGGTGAGGATCACCGCGCAGCTCATCGACGCTGCGACCGAGGGGCACCTCTGGGCCCAGAACTACGACAGGCAGCTGGAGGACATCTTCGCCATCCAGTCGGAGATCGCAGAGAAGGTGGCCGGGGAGCTCAAGATCAGGCTCGTCGACTCGGAGAAGCGAGTCATCGAGAAGAAGGCGACTGAGAACACCGAGGCCTACACATACTACCTGCGGGGAAGAGAGCTGGTCCGGGAGGGTACCCAGCACTCCCTCACCCAGGCCGTGGGGCTCTTTGAGAAAGCGGCGGCGCTCGACCCTTCCTTTGCGAAGGCCTACGTCGGGCTGGCGGAGTGCTTCCTGCTGCTCTTGACCTATGGCCACGACTCCTATGAGCGGGTGATTCCGAAGGCCGAGCTCGCTTTGACGAAGGCGATCCAGCTGGACCCCGAGCTCGCCGAAGCCCACGCAGGTCTTGCGCGGATCTACTTCCAGGAGGACGATGTCCCAGGCAGCGAAGCCGAAGCGAAGCGGGCCGTGGAGCTAAACCCAAACATCGCGGAGACGTACAACATACTGTCCAACATAGTCCTCTTGAAAGGCGACAGAGACGAGGGACTAAGGCTGGCCGAGGCCTGCTACCGCTTGGACCCGGTGACCCCCCGCTACGTCGAGCGGGTCGGACGCTTCTACTTCTACCTGGGAAGAGAGAGCGAAGCGCTTTCGTTCTGGGAGAGGACCGCCCAGGTGGCACCGGCGGGGACGTACAGGGCAATGACAGAGTACTACCTCTACAACGGAGACATCGCGAAGGCGAAGGAGTATTTCGCTATGGCAGGGAAGTTCGAGCCCACACATCGTTGGGTGACCTGGATGGGCGGTTTCATAGCTGCGCAGACGGGGGACAGGGACGGCGCGCTCCAGGCCATCAAGAAGATTGAGGAGAACTGGATTGGCGCCACCAACCTCAGCGACATCGGGTACATCCACTACGCCCTGGGCGACCTCGATTCCTACTTCGTCTACATGAATAAGGCAACCGACCAGCACGTCCTGCAGTACGGATACGTCATGTATTGCCCTCTCTTCGCCAAGTCAAAGGCGGATCCGCGATACGCCAGACTGATGGAAAAGTTGGAAAGGACGATTCGGGCCCAGGCCTAGTCAAGCGTGAATCACCGTCTGGCAGCAACTGTCCGACCTTTGCATGAATGCCCCGGCGGAGGCGCAATCAGCCCAACGCATCGTCTCGACAGAATTCCGAGTTGCTCAGTCTCTGACCGGGGGTTTGGGAAGACCTTCTTGCCACTGACCCAGCTCCTGGAACATCTTCCCCAACGTTTCGTCGCCCGACTTGAGAAGGAGGAGGTAAGAGGCCAGGTCCCCGTCGCCCAGTTTCTCCGTGATCCTCAGCCGGCCGAAGTCATACTTCTCCACTATCGCGATGCCCTGGTCGAAGGCCGGATTCGTGAGGTAGGCCTTGAACTCGGGACTGTTCTCGTGCATCTTCGAGGACACCTGATCCCTGAGTCCTGAGAACATCTTCTTGATCTCCTCCGAGGCCTGGGCCCCGATTTCCGGCTGGACTTTCTCCTCCGATTTCTTTGCTACCGCACCCTCGTGAGAGCCGCCGGAGAGACCTTCCGACATCGCACCCGCAATTGCGTCGCCCATCCCCACGGTCACCTCAGCCATCTTGGCCACTAGGTCGGCAAAGACATCCTCGAACATGCTCGCGAAGAGCATTGTGTAGTTCGTCATGAGGTTCACCACCTTCTCGTCCCGGGTCGGGGGCGGCCCCTGGTGAGTCATCCCTTCGCTGGGGTCAGTGGAACGTAAAAAACATTGGTAAGATGACAGTGATGCCCCGTCATTCGACCACAGAGAGCGTAAGCGTCGACTTCACGTGATTCAGGGAGCGGATCATCGAGAATATGACGTCCTTGAGTTCCTTGTCCGATTCGGCATGGACCTCGACCACGAGGTCGTACACGCCGTAGACCTGATAGACTCCCAAGCCGGGCTGGATCTCCTTCAGTTTGGATTCCACTTCGTCATCCGAGCCCAACTCCACGTTGACCAAGACGAACGCCTTCTTCATGGCCCGTTCTCCCCATCACTGGCTAATACGCTTACTCCTCGTCTCGAGAAGACCGCCGCTGTGATTTGGAGCACGGACGACGACGCCATCAAAGCAGGGGTAACCGGAGCAGCATGCCCTCTTCGGCCGCGGAGCATTTGGTCAGGTCGAAGGCGAACTCCTGACCGAGAGAGCCTCCCCTCCTACGAGGAGCGACTAAGACCATGAGTAGGAGACGGCGCTGGCCTGCCAGGTCACGACCTGGCCGTTTGTCATGGTGGCCGTCACGACCAGCGTGTAGGTCGTAGAGACGCTCCCACCCCAGGTGAAGGAGTAGTACCCCGTGGAGTTTCCTCCGAACTGCAGGAGGTTCGCAGAACTGACCACTCTGCCGTTGCAGGCGAACGGCGTGAAGACTGTCAGGCCGTCGACGTTGGGCGTGATCCCCGAGAACGTGATGTTTGAAAGGGGGTAGTTCGAGTAGTTTGTGACAGTAAGGGTGATCATGCCCCCGCCCACGGCGGTTGCGATGAAGATGTCGCCTTCGACGGAGAAGGGGCAACCGGGAAGACCTTTGCACTGTCCGTTAGAAAGGCCTCCGGTCTGGGGAAGAAATGTCAATAAGATTGCGACGAGTGCGACTGAGGCAATGCCGGCAACCGCAGGCGCCCGCTTCCTTCCCAGTTTCATTGCCGAAGCATGTATCCTCTCGGGAGACATAGACCTAGTCTATCTTTGTCCGCGGGCTTTCTGCTAGAGGAATCTAGAAGCGTAGTCCCTCGAGAGCCCACACCTGTCAGTGCATCACTTCTGATTGGTAGGCTGAACAGTAGAAGCCCCGCGATTGACGCGCCATGGCTATGGGTCAGCGACCTGGATTCCAAAGGGGGCGCAATTGGCCCAACCCCAGGAAGTCTCTACCTGCTGGAGCCCGCGTATCCTCTGATAATCTGCCGGAGAGCCGTCAGCGGTACGGCCCCGCTGTCCAGCAGGGCGTCATGGAAGGAGCGGATGTCGAACCTGTCCCCGAGGCTGCCTGCGGCCTCGCGGCGGAGCCTCATCATCTCGAGCTGTCCCGTCTTATAGGCCAGCGCCTGGCCGGGCCAGGTGATGTACCTGTCCACCTCGTTGGCGATGTTGTTCGCGGCCAGGGCGGTGTTCTGCGTCATGTAGTCGATGGCCTGGCTCCTGGACCAGTCGAGGGCGTGCATCCCGGTGTCGACCACCAGCCGGCAGGCCCGCCACGCGTCGTACGAGAGTATCCCAATCCTGTCCAGGTCGGACGAGTACAGGCCCATCTCGTCGGCGAGGCGCTCCGAGTAGAGCCCCCACCCCTCGACAAATGCGGTCACCCCGCCGTTCTTCCTGAACTCCGGTATCCCCTCCAGCTCCTGGGCTATCGCTATCTGCAGGTGGTGCCCCGGCACGGACTCGTGATAGGCCAGAGCCTCCGCCTCGTATCTCGGCCTGGTGTCGGGCGCGGACGTGTTGATGTAGTACCTTCCCGGCCTTGAACCGTCCGCGGCCGGGGGGCGGTAGTACGCGATGGTGGAGTGCTTCTCCTCGTGCGCCTCCATCCTCACGACCTCGCAGGGGGTCTTCGGGAGCCTGCCGAACCACGCACCGATGGCCGCGCTCGCCCTGGCGAGCGCCGCTCTGGCCTTGGCCTCCACCTCTCCACCATCCGAGAAGTACAGTAAGCGGTCGGTCCTGAGCCGGTTCAGTATCTCTTTCCTGTCCCCGGTCCCGAACACCTTCTCCCCGAGCGCCTCCATCTCCCCGTTGATCCTCGCCACCTCGTTCAGTCCTGTCTGGTGCAGCTCCTCGGGGGTCAGGTCGAGGGACGTGTGGACCCTGATAAGCCTGGCGTAGTCCTCCCTGCCGCCGGGTATGTCGGATATCCCTGGGCGCTCCTGCGGCCGCGCCCGGGGAAGCACGACGGACTTCAGGAACTCCAGATACCGTGCGAAGACGGGGCGCGCGGTCTCCCTCACGGCCCCGGTCAGCCCCTCTCTGAACGCTCGCCTTTCCTCTTCAGGCCAGTCCGGATGGCCGTCCCGCAGCGGCCTCAGAAGGGCCCACTCCGGATCAGGCCTCGCCAGCAGGTCCTGGAGCTCGTCGAGGACCTTCTCGACCCCCGCCCTCACCGCGAACTTCCCGGAGGCCGCCCCGGCCTCGAGGTTCGCCAGGTGCCGCTCCATGTACGGCCCGATGGCCCGCCACCGCATGACCATCGCCCTCCCCTCCTCCGTGGTCCTAACCGGCTGGAAGGACTCGACGTTCATCAGAAGGACCTGCGGGCCCTGCAGCGGGTCAACCGTCCAGTCGTCGAGGTCGCAAAGGCTGTAGTCGATCTGCGAGCGGGCGTCGACCAGGAGGGCCGTCCTCGTTAGCCGCTCGGACGGAGCCAGCGCGTCCTCCCCGATGTCCTCGCACCTCCGGACGACCGCCTCGTACCGCTCCCTGATCGCGGCGCGGCCTTCCGGCGAGATGTCGGGGAGCCTGCCGTCATATCTCCTGTCCCCGAGAGCTGTCGCCATGAGCGGCTCGTCCGCCAACCTCTGCTGCCAGTAGTCCGCCGCCAGGAGTCCGAGCGCGCCCGACTCTAGCTTCCCCATCGACCGGCATCAGCGCCGGCCTGCGCTTTTACCCTTTGCATTTCGGGATTCCCGGCGAGGCGCAATGAACCCTCACGCATGGCAAAACAACCCCTTCAGAGTTGTAGACCAAGTAACTTTTTTGCCCAGCTCCCCACAGCTGAGGAGGCGTACTAATGCCTCTCATGCACCCGAAGAATCCCCGAACCGGAAAGCGGAACCTGTCGCTGGACCCTGTATTCGTTGGGGAGGGATTGAAGCCGGTCCCGAGAAACGAGATGCCGGCCGATAGCATGGATCCCAACATAGCATATCAGATAGTTCATGACGAGCTGCTGCTAGACGGTGATGCCAGACTGAATCTGGCGACCTTTGTCGGCACCTGGATGGAACCGCAGGCCCAGAAGCTCTACGCGGAGACATACGACAAGAACATGATCGACAAGGACGAGTATCCCCAGACCGCAGAGCTCGAGATGCGCTGCGTCAACATGCTCGCCCACCTGTTTCACTCTCCTGACGTGACCAGAGCCACCGGGTGCTCCACGACCGGTTCGAGCGAGGCGGCGATGCTCGGGGGTCTGGCGCTCAAGCGTCGCTGGCAGCACAAGAGAAGGGCCCAGGGAAAGCCCGCCGACAGACCCAACATGGTGATGGGCATCAACGTGCAGGTCTGCTGGGAGAAGTTCTGCAACTACTGGGACGTCGAGATGCGCCTGGTGCCCATGGAGGGCGACCGCTTCCACCTCGATGCCAAAGAGGCCGTCAAGCTCTGCGATGAGGACACCATCGGCGTCGTCGCCATAATGGGTTCGACGTATGACGGGTCATACGAGCCGATCAAGGAGATCTGCAAGGCTCTCGACGGGTTCCAGGCAAGGACCGGGATCGATGTTCCGGTGCACGTCGATGCCGCGTCGGGCGGCATGATCGCCCCCTTTCTGGACAGAGAGCTCGAGTGGGACTTCCGCCTCCCGCGCGTGGCTTCCATCAACACGTCCGGACACAAGTACGGCCTCGTGTATCCTGGGGTCGGGTGGATCCTGTGGCGGGACGCTGAGGCGCTACCAGAGGACCTCATCTTCAAGGTCAACTACCTTGGGGGCAACATGCCGACCTTCGCGCTCAACTTCTCGCGGCCGGGATCGCAGATCGTCTTGCAGTACTACAACTTCCTCCGTCTCGGTTTCGGAGGCTACACAAGGGTCCAGCAATACGCCCGGGACGTGGCCACGTATCTCTCGGGAGAGATCGAGAAGCTGGGCATGTTCGAGCTCGTCACAAGGGGCGACGAGCTGCCCGTGTTCGCATTCAAGCTGAAGGAGAGTGTCAAGAACTACACCGTGTTCGACGTGTCAAGCGCGCTCCGCGAGCGCGGCTGGACTCTGCCCGCCTATACGTTCCCGAAGAACCGCACGGACCTGGCCGTGCTGCGCGTCGTCGTAAGAGCAGGGTTCAGCCACGACCTCGCGGACATGCTGATTACGGACATGAAGCGCCAGCTCCCACATCTGCAGAAGCAGGCCGTGCCGGTCCGCGATACCGAGTCGGCTGGTGCGTTCCGTCATTGAGGACGGAGCGAAGGCCGCCGGCATGACGTCAATCCTGATTCAGACAGAGAACGAAACGAAAGAAGGAGATCCAGACTTCCGCATCAGTCAATTGACCGAGATACCCCTGATAACAAAGGGAATCAACGGCCGTTAAGGGCGCGCGCCGGCGTGATGCACCCGACGTTCTCGAGCTCCCCGCTCAAGGCGGAAATTACTTAATTATCCAGCCACGTCGTAATCTGGCAGATTGAAAGAAGCAGACCAGAGAACAGAGTCCCGGGTGATGGACTGGCTGTTGGAGGACGACCAGCCGTCGGTCCGCTACTTCGCCCTCACCGACCTTATGGGGCGGCGAAGGAACGACCCACAGGCAATCGCCGCACACTCGGACATCCAGAAGAAGGGCTGGGCCTCCGACATCCTTAGGAGACAGAAGCCGGACGGGCGCTGGCAGACAAGGTCGAACGGGTCCCTCTACGGCCCGAAGTACACCGCGACGAACTGGATGGCGCTCGTTCTCTCCGACCTCGGTCTGACGAAGGATGACCCCAGAATAGCGAAGACCGCAGAGTTGTTCTTCAGGGAGTGGATGGACGACAAGAAGGAGAACATCTTCAAGGACGAGGTCTGCATAGTCGGGAACACCGCTCGCTACATGACCCGTTTCGGGTACGGAGACGACCCGAGGGTGAGGAAGCTCTTCGACCGGCTGATTGAGGACCAAAAAGAGGATGGGGGCTGGCACTGCTTCAAGTCTGACAGGGGCACGCTCGACTGCTGGGAGGCGCTCGCGGCATATTCGGCTCTCCCGGAATCGAGACGGACGAGAAGGGTCAGGAACTCGATCGAGAAGGGCGCGGAGTTCTATCTGGAGAGACGGTTGTTCGACGACGGCGGGGAGAAGTACCTTCCCTGGTTCCGCTTCCACTACCCGAATCACTACTACTACGACCTCCTGGTAGGACTCGACGTCGTGACAAGCCTCGGGTATGGAGGTGACAGACGGCTCCGGCCGGCCCTCGACATCCTGAAAGAGAAGCGCCGGGCTGATGGAACCTGGCTCCTCGAGAAGGTCCACCCCGACGTCGGCGCGGGAGCCGACTACGACCTTCGGAAGAAGCCGAAGGCCTTCGCACTTGAGGAACCTGGCAAGCCCAGCAAATGGATCACCCTCAACGCGCTCCGAGTCCTGCGGAGGGCGGAAGGGAGCAGCTAGAGCTCCTGGGATTCAGTCGCTGGACGACTATCTCGGATGCCCAAAAAAATCAACCCAGGAACGCGAATAAGACAAGATTATGGGCCAAAAGTACCACCATCCTTAAGAGACACGGTTCAGTACGAACGCACTCTGAGAACCACATTGACTCGAGTCTCAGATGACGACGAGCTGCTCGCGTGCGAGATTTGTGGAAAGACCAACAACGGGTCCAACTATTATCACGCCGATCTGAATGAGCTGGGCGGCAGCTGGGTGGTGGCGTGCAACGACCATTCGGAGGACGAAGCGATTGCGTTCGCTGCGAGAAAAGCACGAGAGAGCCTAGAGAAGGTGAACCCTGAAGAGGCAGGACTTGACTCGTTCAACCGACACCAGATCATCGTCTGAACCACCAAACGGGACTGGCAGAGGCGCAATGGATCCTTACGCCTTGCCCGGTACCTCTTCGAAGTCGCAGAAGGAGATACGCTAGGGCGTGAAAGGAGTCAACTCCAGGACGATCGAGAGGTCGAACCAATCGTCTATGACCTCCTTGCTCGCTCTGCCGTAGTACTTCTCGTACAGCATCTTCTTGCCGAGTTCCCTCGCGCTCCCTTCAGCGACCCGTGCGTTCGCAGCAGATGCGATTCCACCTATCCTGATGCTGACGGCGTCCTCTTTCGCAAGGTTCTTCATCCAGTCGGTGCGCTCCCCCTCGTGAGACAAGAAGACTCTTTCTTCGGCGAGAGCGAACCAGAGTTCCACGGTGTGAGGCCTTCCGGTCTTCCTGCCCTTCGTGGTAAGATAGATGAACTTCTCATCCTTGACCCGTTCCATGGCGGGCGCCAACTCGGGCCGTCATAGAGCTCCCGGTACCTAAGCGTACCTGAGAGAGCCTTCGCAGAGATGCCGTCGGCCGGGCTCGATCTCTTATGACAAAGAAGATCTGAGGTTCCTCTTCTGAGCGGGATTTGACCTTCGAGACTCAAGAGCGATCCAGGGTTGCCTGCGCCCGACTCTGATACGCCCTGGTGGAGGCGCGACGAAATCCGCTTTTTCAGGTGAATCTTCGTCTGTATTCCGGGAGGACGACCGACAGAATTTCCGCGATTAGAGTGTTGCTGTAGCCGAGAATCTTCCTGTCCAGTTTCTCGTCGTAGTTCTCCCCCCCGTGGACGACGTTGCATCTCACCTTGTACAGCCACTTCAAGAGATACTCGACCGTATCCGGTGCGTTGTCGCTGTAGAACGCCTCCCTGAGCCGGCTGGCGATGGGCACCGGGTGAGGTCGTCCCCAATACTCCTCCCTGAACGCCGGAATAATCGCCAGGCAGTCCCGCAACGGGTCCCTCAGATTCTTGAGTAGCGCCTCCTTGTCTGGGACAAGGTCCATGATCTCTACCGCCCTCCTGCTGTCTCCGAGGCTGAGGTCGGCGCTCGCGTTCATCTCCTTCGCATAGCTGTCATAGAGAATCTTGAATGAGATGAAATACGACACGTACTTGTCGAACTGGTCTTGCTCTTTCTCCGCCTTTTGGACCCAGCGCTCGGCCTTCGAAAGCAGGTTCTTTCTCGCAGTCGGATTGAGCATCACACGGCCATGGACTTCGCCCTAAGTAAGATTTCCCTGCGGCCAAGCCCAGGCGGGGAGGAGAACCTCGTCGTGGTGCTCGAAAGACCTTTACCCAAGGTGCATTCGCGCCGCTTCTCGAAGCAAGATGGACAGCACCGACATCAAGCTGTGCCTGTTCCTGTTGTCCGACTCCAGGGCTCCATACCACGAGCTCGCTGGCCGGCTGGGGCTGTCCATCAACGCAGTTCACAAAAGGATCAAGGCGCTGATCGAGATTGGCATAATACGCACCTTCACTGCGCGGGTGAGTCTGAGCTCTCTCAAGGCGACCACCGTATGGGTCTTCGGGAGGTCCGGGGCAGACCTTCCCAGCAAGGCTCACCTCAGGCTCAGGGACAACGACTCGACCTACTGGGTGGCCAACTCGGGAGGCGGCTACCTCTACGTGGGGGGATACCTCAGGGACCTTTCCCAACTGGACTCGTACGTCTCCTTCGTCAGGAAGGAGGGCGAGATAGACGAGCCCACGGTGGGGGTAATGTCGCAGTCGACCGGTCCGCTCCCAAGCCCGAGGCTGTATCAGCTCGACTACCGGATTCTGGCGTCTCTCCACAAGGATTCGCGCAAGCCGCTAAGCGACGTCGCGGCCGAGGTCCGGGCCTCGACGAAGACCGTCCACAGACGCCTGGAGAGGATGGTCGAGAACCATCTGGTGGACTTCTCGCTGGAATGGTACCCCGACGCCTCGAACGACATCATCGCCGTCGGCCACGTCAAGATCGCACGGGGCGCCAGCAGGGCGGAGGTCCTGTCAACCTTCAGGCAGAGCTTCTCGCAGAACGTGCTGATCGAAGTCATGTTCAGCAACCTCCCCAACGAGCTAACCCTGTTTCTGTGGACTAACTCGATGAGGCAGATGGATGACCTGAGGGAAGAAATGGGCAAGGCCAGGGGCGTCGAGTCTGTCATGGTGAACGTCCTGCAGATCGGCTACATATTCGACACGTGGGTGGACAAGCTCAGTCTCGAGGACGAAAGAGCGACCCCGGCCGTCGGCTGACCCTCTTCACCCGTGTTCCGAGATATCAACCACGCGGTTGAAGGATCGCCCTTCTGAGCGAAGGGTTCTGTCCGGTTCTTCTCCCGTCCCATTGACGTGAAAATAACAACCGAGAGACAGACGGCGGTGCCATGCAAAGGGAGACCGCTGTGGTAAGAGATGCCGTGGTGATAGAGAACCTGACGAAGATGTTCGCAGACGTCACGGCCGTCGACGACCTTTCAATCTCAATCCACGAAGCCGAGGTCTTCGGGCTGCTCGGGCCGAATGGCTCAGGGAAGACCACGACCATGAAGTGCCTCACGGGCCTCCTGAAGCCGACCGCGGGGTCGGTCAGGGTGGGTCAGTTCGACGTCGGGACCGACGGTGTCAAGGCTAGGGGAATCATGGGAGTCTCCCCGCAGGAGACGGCTGTCTATCCGTACCTGACCGGGAGGGAGAACGTGAAGCTCTTCGGGGAGCTCTGCTCCGTCCCGAAGGAGACGCTGGACGCCCGGGTCGACAGGATGATGGAGAAGGTTGGCCTGCTGGACGAGGGCGGCAGGAGGACGAGCAAGTATAGCGGCGGGATGAAGCGCAGGGTGAGCATCGCCATGGCACTCGTCCACGACCCCAAGATCATCCTGCTGGACGAGCCCACCGTCGGGATGGACCCGCAGTCTCGCCGGGCGATTTGGGACTTCATAGCGGAGCTGAGAGACCAGGGCAGGACGGTCCTTCTCTCGACGCACTACATGGAGGAGGCCGAGGAGCTGTGCGACAGGGTCGGGATAATCGACCATGGGAAGCTGATCGCTCTGGGATCCCCGGCCGAGCTCAGGTCGAGAAACGGGGCAAGAGACCTCGAGGACGTCTTCATCCAGCTAACAGGGAGAAGAATCAGGGAGGGGTCATAGAGATGAGGCTCCGCCGCGCCCTGGCGCTCTCCAACAAGGAATGGAAGAGGATGTTCAGGGAACCCGCGTTCCTGTTCATGATCATCCTCTTCCCGGTGATTCTGACGATAGCGTTCGGAACCTCGTTCGGAGCCGTCGGCGGTGGCTCGCAATCGACGACATACAACCTCGCGGTCGTCGACCTCGGGGTCGGCGGCAACTCGACACCTTCGCATCAGTTCGCCCAGGCCCTCGAGGCGACCGGCGTGATCAGGGTCCAGTACTACTCGGACAATCAGACTGCGCAGTCGGCCCTGAGCCAGGGGAAGGTACAGGGGGTCCTCTCGCTCCCTTCTCAGTTCGACGCTAGCGTCAGCTCGTTCAGGGCCTCCCCTGGTTCGCCCAGCAGATGGGTCAACTGCACCGTTCCCCTCTACCTGGACAGAGGCTCCCTGCTCTCGGCCCAGGTCATCCCCTCAATCGTGGACCAGGCTCTAAAGGACGGGGTTCTCGGCATGTCTTCTCCTGCCCCCGCGGTGCCGGTCGACGTATCGAGCCCATCGATGGTAAAGGTCCAGGCGTCGTCGATGTTCGCTACGTTCGCGCCGGGGCTCTTCGCCTTCGCCTCGATCTACATGATCATGATGGTGGCCCAGTCGTACACCGGAGAGAGGGAGAGCGGCCTCCTGAGCAGGATAGCCGTGACCCCGGCTACCAGCGCAGACCTGATTGCAGGCTCCGTGCTGTCGTACCTCGTCATCGGCCTGGTGCAAGCCCTGCTGGTGTTCCTCTGCGTCTATGCGTTGGGTTACCACCCCGTCGCGGACCTCTCCGGCCTGGTCGTGGGGTTCCTCATCGTGACGATATTCGCCATGTGCAACATCGGTTTCGGACTGATCACTGCCGCCATATCGAAGACGGCGGGCGCGGCCACGGGCATATCGTTCGTCTTCCTGATGCCGCAGCTCTTCCTCGGCACGTTCGTGGGTACGGCACTCTCGTCGACGGCACAGGCTGCGGGCCGGTTCGTCCCCGCCTACTACGTCACAGACGCTCTCACATCCCTCTTCACCAGGGGCGCAGCGGCGACCAGCCAATCCGTGCTTACCGACCTCGCGGTGGTTTCTGCAAGCAGCCTGGTGATTCTTTCGGTGGGCGTTCTCCTCTTCAGGAGGCTCGGGAAGTCCTGAGTCTAAAGGCTGGCCTCGATTGGAGAGTCTCAGCCGGGCTGGAAACCTTCAGGATGAGGTTTCATGGCAAGCAACGGAGACTCTGCACACCAGTTCAGAAGACTGAATAGGTCTCGCCGGAGATAATTATATCATGCCAAAAGTCGTCGTCATCTACAAGCTGAAGCCGGGGGCTACCATCGCGCAGTACAGGAGGTTCTCAAGGGAAATCGACCAGAACATCACGCCGAAACAGAAGGTGGTCGAGAAGTTCGAGGTCTTCGAAGTGACGGACCATGTCCAGGGCAGCGGCGTGTCCGCGAAGAAGAACCATCCCTTTCAGGTCTTCGAGATCATCGACGTGAAGGACTTCGGGGAGTGGATAAAGACGACACAGAGCGAGGGCTTCAAGAAAGTCATCGATGGCTGGGCAAAGGTAGGAGACGGCAACACGCTGGTAATGCTGGGCGGCAAGAAGATCGAGAAATAGTCTCCTCAGGGCTCTCTGAACCGGGGGATTATCTCGCTCGCGATCGAGCGGTAGTCTTCCCTCCCACCGAGCGGGAGGTTCACGCAGATGTGTGTCGCGCCCGCCTTCACGAACCTTTCGAGCGACTGTATGCACTGGTCGGGTGTCCCGATGGCCAACATCTCGTCCAATCCTTTCTCGAGAGCCTCGTCCGGGATTTGGAGTTTGCTCACAACCCTGTCTATCATCTTGGAATAGCCCAGGGTCGGGGCGATGAGCTGATAGTTCAGCTCCTTGGGGACGGAGTCGAGCGCGTCCTCCACCCCGAGTATCTTGAACAGGTACCTGTTCATGATCATCTGCCTCTTCAGGTACTTTTTGAGGTCCCTCATCAAGGATGGAGACTTCTCACCAATCACGATTGGCACGTATGCCATTCTGTCTATGGAGTCGAAGCTCCTGCCCGCCCTCGCCGCTGCGTCTCTGATGACCTTCAGTTTCTCTCGATAGCTGCCGACGGTATAGTAGAATGCGGGATACCAGCCGTCTGCGAGCTCTCCGGCAATCGCGAGCATCTTTGAGGATGAGTAGGCTCCCACATAGATGGGAGGGGAGGGCTTCTGGACTGGCGGCAGGTCGAGATGGGCCTTGTCAAGTCGATAGTAGTCCCCATCGAAGCTCACGGGCTTGCTGTACGACGAGGACCAGAGGAGCCTTATCATCCTTATCGCCTCTTCCACTCGCTTTATCCGCACCTCGCTCGATTCCCATTGGATTCCGTAGGGCTTGGTGTTCATCACCTCGCCGGCGCCGATCCCGAGGACCGCGCGCCCGTTCGTGATGTGGTCCAGCGTCGCGACGATGTTCGCCGTCTTGGCCGGGTGTATCCTCTGGGTATCCGTGACGCCCGAGGCCACCCTGATCCTCTTGGTGTGCGACCCGACGTAGCTGAGAGCAGTCCAGGCGTCCAGCACCACGGTCGGCGGAGGTATGTCAGTCAGGTGGTCGGGAATCCAAAGACAGTCATATCCCTGATTCTCGGCCAGGATGGCGTCCCTCAGGTTCTCGTGAACATCTGTGCTAGTCAGCTCCCGCGAAAAGAGAATTCGTCGAGCTACCAAAGCTCTTCCCAAGCGCGATGACACGCGCCGATTCATTAGTGTTCCGCCGCTTCTCTAACGAGACTGGAGCTAACCCTGGAAGAACTTGATACTGCAGCCGAAAGGCCTCGTGTCAGGGTTCGCCACGGGGACTCCCCGAATCACTTCCTCGATGGCGTTTCTCAGGTCGGGGCTCTTGACCCTCGACGCGTCCCTCGAGTCGTCTATCCGACCCCTGTAGCGAAGGATCCTCTTCGCGTCGAAAAGGAAGACGTGCGGCGTGCAGACCGCCCCGTAGGCATCCACGGTGCTCTGGTCGGCGTCTCGAAGATAGACGAAGTTGAACCCTTTCTCTCTCGCCCGCTTGACCATCTCGGGGTAGCTGTCCTGGGGGTAGGCCTTGTCGTCGTTCGAATTTATCGCGACCACCTGGACTCCCCTGGAGGCGTACTCGGCCTGAATCTCGACCATCCTTCCCTCATAGTCCTTGACGTAAGGGCAGTGGTTGCAGGAGAAGACCACCACAAGGACCGGCTTCTCTCTGAACGAATCAAGCGAGTACCTCCTCCCGTCCGCCGACAGAAGATGCTCGAACTTGGGAGCCGAAGCGCCTAGGGAAAGCAACAGTGTTGAGAGTTCAGCGCAGAGATTTTAACAATTCCCCTTGGGTATCTGCCCTCTCCTAGGATAAAAAATCACCCCGCTGCTTTCTCGCGCTTGCCCGAGGAGCCGGTCGGCATCCCGCGGATCAAGGTTAGGATAGAAGGCCTCTCTGACATCGTCTTCGGTCTCGCGCTCTCCATTGGTTCGCTGGTGCTCATCGGGAACCTGCCGCAGACCCCGGAGGCCCTCGGGACCGACATCGCGGTCTTCGTCTTCAGCTTCATGCTGGTCGTGGTCAGCTGGTTCCTGTACTCGCGGATGATGTCCGTTCTACCGGTCGAGGTGCGCTAAGTAAAAAGAGATTTGCTACTGCACCAAGACAGGCCGCTCCGGGAGCTCCAGCCACAGCCCAACTCGTGGATTGGGTGGACCGGCTGAGGCCCAACAAGTGCCTGGGATCGATGGCAAAGAGCGCACGTTTTCAGATTTTGCATTAACAACCTCGTTAGGCTTATATAACAATGGTGATAACATGATGTCGGCTCGAAATTTGACGAACGTAGCCGTATACTACAAGATGTTTCTCCCCGGAGGTCATCACCGACAGCCGCGGAACACCTCCATCGATCTGGCTCTGGCGCCGATGGCCGGAGGCGATGTGCCGGCAGGCGGCGTCACCACTCCGCCCTTCTTCCCTCAACTACCGTACACCATCATGAGCGGCAGTGGCATGGCTAACCTCATGTTCTGGAGCGTGACCGACGGCACGAACGGACAGGTGCTGCCGCCGGTGGCGTTCACCCAGACCGTGGGTACTTCACCCTTGACGATCACGGCCTGGTACTTCCCCACGAGCGGACCGGGTACCGGCGGAGGCGGACCTGAAATCATCGACGACGCCTTCTCGGCGAACCTGGGACGGTTCATCGACGACACCTTCGTCACCGTGACCAGTGACCCCAGCCTGACCGGTAACGCAAACGTGGTCGGAGTCGTACCTACGACAGCGGCCGAGACTCTGGTCGCCAGCACGTCGGTCGTCTCGACCCCCGAACCGTTCTCAAAATGGGTCCTGAACGGAGCCTTCATGTTGACGGGCGACACGGCGCTGAACGTCCCACAGGGGACCCTCGGCATGGCCGTCGCCATCTACCAGGAGTCTCACGTCACAGTCAAGCCACCGACCGTCCCGAGCATCTACAACCCGTGGTGGTGGATAGTATCGTGGTGGGGACACGGACCGGACCCTGGACCTGAGTGGGTGGGCGAGCTCATCGCAACCCTCGAACTGGTCGACGCGGTCGCCAAGGTCTCTCCCGGGTTGCGGGCGGGTGCGGCCAGACTCGCCTTGGACCAGCTCTCGGCCACGACTGCCTCGATGAGGAAGCAGATCGAGGCGCTCGGCGAAGGGTAGACCGCCCGAGGTAGCAAACCCGGCGGAGGCGCAACGAACCTCCTTGCGCGACCTGTCAAGAGGATACTCTCGATGAGAACGACCTGAAGGGAAGTCAGTTCAGACGGGCTGCTTTGCCCCACAGTTGGGGCAGAACATCGCGGTCGAGGGCAGCTGCGCCCCACAACTGGGACAGAACTTCATCATCGCTGGTTGCACCGTGGTTCCGGAGATCATCGGAGAAGTGCTCGCCTCGAGTGGGGTGATTCTCGCGACGTTCGAGTAGTAGTAGACCGCCAGCGCTATCGGGACCAGAGGAAGGTAGAAGGCCGAGAGGATGCTGCTCACTACCGTGCTTCCGACGCCGAAGGGCGAGCTGATCACGCCTACGATGACGCTCCCTATCCCGACCATTATCGCAAGGACGATGATGAGGGCGAAAGTCTTCAGCCACCTCTTGCTGACGAGTTTGCGGCTCCTTCCCAGGCTGTCGAAGCCGGGATTCTCGATCACGATGGCCGGAAGCACCAGGGTGAACATTATGGCCAGGATTATCCCCGGGACTATGAGCGCGATGAACCCTATGAATACGATGATGCCGACGACGATTCCCACCAACCAGAACCAGACCAGCCTTGATACGGTAAACCGGACCGACGCGCCGACGGCCGTCTGGCCACTCTGGATCGCCTCAGATGCCATCTTGATTGCGCTTCCGTAGGCGACAGGATAGAAGACCAAGGTTATGATCGCTGTCAGGGCGATCAGTTCGGCCAAGGCTCCGAAGAACCCGGGCGCCCAGTTCACGTACTGTTGGGCTACCGCATTCTGGGGAATGGCTGGCAGAACGATAGAGCGCCGTACCAGCGTGCTGAGGACCCCTATGATCGCCTCCACCACCGCGAAGAGCATCACATATTTGGTGAAGTCGCGCCGATAGTATTCGAAGGTCTTTGAGATGACGTCGCCGAGGCTCAGTTCCTGGACGATTCCCCGCCCCTCGGACATGCCCTCCGATGCCACACCCTCCTACATATTCGTTTGGCTAGCAGGCCTAGGTTCCAGTCAGATATGAGGACGGGATGCGCCCTTGTCAGGACCAATGAGACTTAGCAATATGAACGCAGCCGTACATGACGGACAAGCTGTTCCAGACCGTGGAACCCGACTCGGGTTTGCGCGACCCTAACAGGAACCCGACTTCCTAGCTCCTGCGTATTGGACCCTGACCGCCAACTAGCCTGCCGTCGTTCTTCACGTCGTTGGAGGAGGTGAATGAGTGGAACGAAGTCCGCTCTGCGGAGATGATCCGCTCATCCACGTGGATGCTGTTCTAGGGGGGCAGGGGCTGCGGGTTCAGTTCTACCTTCGAGGCGGCCGAGACGAAGGCCCTGTTGAGCTGGAGCGTCGCGAGAGCGTATTTCTTCTCCGCGCTGAGCACCGCTTCCACCAGAGCGAATTCTGCGGGGGTCGTCCATCCCGGCTGATGGATGAACTTCAGTACCTGGTTCAGATCGCGTCTAGCGTCTCCGAAACCATCCAGGATGTCTCGCAGCTCGGTTATCTTCCCCTTGAGTTCGTCCGCATGGTCTTTTGCCATGGAGTGATTTTCTCAATCACTCTATTAAATGTGGTGCGAGGGCGCCCGTGCTCTGGACGTAGCACGGATTCTAGATGAGCCAGGCGTGCCGGAGGTCCTTCGCCCGGAGAGGCTCGCGAACCCTTTGCTCTTTTAACTCAAGAAATTGAGAAGGGGGGCGGATGGCTTCGAGCAGCCAGACGCATGTTCCGGTCGTTGTGGCGCTGGTTGCGATGAACGTCTTCGTGTCGATCGTCCAGACCAACATCGCCGCTCTCAACCTTCCGATATCGCTCGAGTTCCACCAGAACCTCTACGGACTCGGACTTCTCTCCTCGGGCTTCTTCGTAGCCTACGGTCTCTTCGAGCTGCCCGGCGGGCTGCTCGCGTTCCGCGTGGGCGCGAAGAAGCTCCTCATCATCGGAGGGCTAATCACTTCGGCATCAGCGCTGGCTGCTGCGGCGTCTCCCACCTTCGACGTCCTGATAGCGCTAAGATTCTTCGCGGGGATGGGCCTTGGGTTCTGCTTCCCCCCGATAGTTGTCCTCCTGATCAGGAACCTGAGGCCCGGGTCCACGGGGCTTGGGGCCGCGCTGGTCTCGACATCGTTCTCGATAGGCGGCGGAGTCGGCGTCTTCGGGTGGGCTATCCTGAGCCTGCTTCTTGGGTGGAGAGAGAGCGTCCTCATAGGCGGGGCGCTCTGTCTGTTCTCCACCCTCGTCGTGATCTGGCTGCTCCCTTCCGATGCCCCTCTGACAGAGCCGATCCGCATGATGTCGGCCCTGAGGAGGGTAGTCTTCAACAGGCAGGTCCTCGTCATCGGCATCGCCTTCCTGGGGGCGGGGGGTGCGACGGCCGTCGTCGGCAACTTCATGGTCTACTACCTAGAGCAACACCTGGGTCTGGGGGCGGAGACCGCCGGGCTCATAGGTGGGCTGACCTACGTTCTCCCTCTACTGTCGAGCCCTTTCTTCGGAAGGCTCTACGACAGGGGGCGAAGCGAGAAGCGCATACTCCTCTCGGGGATTGCTCTCATGGGCTTGGGGGTGGGGGCTGCTGCGTTGGACTCCGTCCCCTCTGCGATCACCGCCGTGCTGGCGGTGGGCCTGGCGACGGGAATCTTCTTCACGGTGGGGTTCTCCGCAGCCCGGGACAGGTCGCCTACTCGGGAGATGGAGAGCTTCACGGTCGGGTTCGTCGACTCCTTCTCGCTCGTGGGCTCCTTCGCGTCCCCTCTCTCCTTCTCGGTGATAGTCCTCGACTACGGCTACCCGTCCGCATGGCTCGTCGGAAGCACCATCGTCGTCGTCCTGGCGATACCGCTCATCCTTCTGAGAGGAAAGGGAAAGGATTCATGATGGAATCTCCGCCGCTGGCCAATTCTGAAGCGCGGGCGAGGTGTCCCAAACGGAGCGCAGTGAACCCCCACATCTTCAACCCGTTCACGGGAGCGTTCGCAAAGGATAAAGAATCATCCCGAGACAAAAAGCTCCTTGCCGTTGGACCTCACCCCCGACGAACTGCTCACGACTACGCGCGCCGTAAGGCGGAGGCTGGACCTCACCCGTCCGGTCGAACGGGAAGTGATCGAGGAATGCATCGGGCTGGCACAGCAGGCGCCGAGCGGATCTAACGCGCAACGCTGGCACTTCGTCGTCGTGACCGATCCGGTCAAGCGGGCGCAGCTCGCGGTCCTCTATCGCAAGGGCGCCGAATCGTACTTCTCTGAAAACTCCCCGCCAACGGGCGGTGACCCGAAGCGGGAAGCAGAACGGACGCGGTTGAGGGCGTCTGCCAGGTACCTAGTCGACCATGTCCATGAGGTACCTGTGCACGTGATCCCCTGCTTCAACGGACGCACGGAAGGGCTCCCCGCACAGGCTCAGGCCGCGACGTGGGGCTCGATAGTCCCGGCCACATGGAGCTTCATGCTCGCCCTGAGAGCCAGAGGTCTCGGCTCGGTGTACACAACGTTCCATCTCAGCTCCGAGGAGGAAGCCGCAAGGCTGCTCGGCATACCCTTCGAGCAAGTGACGCAGGCGGCCCTGGTTCCCGTCGCCTATGCAAAAGGAACTGCCTTCAGGCCGGGGCCGCGCAAGCCACTCTCCAGCATGATACACTGGAACGGCTGGTAGATTGCTCTCCCAAAGGAAGCGCGCTAGCGGGACAACCAGTGCTCAAGGATGACTATCCGGATCCCCTCGTCCTTCTCATCGTCTACGATGATTTTCCTGGCGTTGATTTCGTGAACGCGTTCGTCTCCCTCTATCAGGTCTAGGCCCGGTTCGGTCTTCTGGGTGTTCAGGCTTGTCTGCAGGACGTCCAGGACGGGCTTCAGTAGGTTGTCGAGGTCCTTCTTCACCCTCGTGTTGGTCGTCCTTTCGGACCCCTTCCAGAGCCGGAACTCGACGTCGATCCTCAGAATCTTGTCTCTGACTTTCTCCCGGGCCGCGCCGATTTCGTCGCCGTCCACCGCCCTCATGATCGCTTCATGCAGCTGCCTCTTCACGTTCCTGTGCCCTCTCCCGCTGCGCACGGTGTGGGGTTCGAAGGGCTTCAGCTCCACAGCGAACAGAGGCTTCTGATTCACGGCCCGCAATTGCAGGTCAGGCTAGTTAAGCGCTGGTCGAAGGGATTGCCGGGACACAAACTCGTCCATCGGGACGCTCGGGGAGACTGTGAAGGTAATCGTCGAGAATGACCATTCGTCGCTGGGAACCTGCATCGCAAGAGTGAGTTCGACCGCCCGGTTCCAGGTTCTGAACCGCGGGAGGACGGAAGACAGTGTGAGCGTGGGATTGAGCGGAATGAGAGAACTGGTGGCCCGATCTCACCCGCCCGCGGCGCCCCGGTCAACGCAGGCAGGCACCAAGTTCTGTGCGAACTGCGGCGCGCATGCCTAGGGAGGCTGCGTACTGCCCGGATTGCGGCGTGGCACAGGACAGCTAGCGAGCATTGCGCAGTGCCTCGAAGTAGTATTATTGTTTCGCTGCGAAGGACTTGGGCCTGTTTCAGGATTCCCTAAGTGCGAGCCATATTTATGGCTCTCAGGAATCATTCGTCTTCGAAACCGCACCGGATGAGACGCGATGGACCCTGTTGTCGGCAAGACGGGTCTACCATGAACAATATAGAGCACTTTGGAGATGAGTTCGGCCATAATGCCGTTCAAGATGGCGATTCTCCCCCCCGAGGGTCAGGAGGAGTGGCCCAAGGAGATCAGAGAGGCGGTCCCGGGTGCAGAGGTAGAGGCATTCAGGACCCCAGAGGAAGCAGAGACCTACATCCAGGACGCCGACTGTGCCTACGGGTTTGTCACTCCCGGACTCTTCTCCCGCGCGAGAAAGTTGCGCTGGATCCAGTGCAATGCAGCGAGCCCGGACCCGTCGTTCTGGCACGAAGCCCTCCTCAAGAGCGACGTCACTGTGACCAACTTCCGGGGCATCTACAACGACCATGTCGCCGCCCACGCCCTTGCCTTCGTTCTCGCCCTCTCCCGCAATCTGCCCGAGTATGCCCGCTTGCAACAGAAGGCCGAATGGGGACCCGTCAAGACCGCCACATACCTTCCGGAGTCCAAGGCGCTCATAGTCGGCCTCGGAGGCATCGGAGCAGAGACCGCGCGCCTGTGCGCGGCCTTCGGCATGACCGTGACAGGCATCGACCCACGGGTGAAGAGCCCTCCCCCATTCGTCACGGCGGTGTATCCACCAGACGCCCTAGACACCCTCCTACCCCAGGCGGACTTCCTGATCTTTGATCACCCCGGAGACTCCGGAGACCATTCGGATGATAGATGCGAGGAGGCTGAACCTATTGAAGCCCGGTTCGTTCCTCGTCAACGTCGGGCGCGGGAAGTGCGTGGTCCTCCAGGACCTCATCGAGGCGCTCACGGCCAAGAAGATCGCCGGTGCTGCCCTGGACGTATTCGAACAGGAGCCGCTGCCCCCTGACAACCCTCTGTGGTCGATGACGAACGTGTTGATAACGCCCCACATGGCAGCCAAGACCGACTCCTATCGCGTCCCGGAACGCAGGACCCAAATCCTCGTCGAGAACTGCGAAAGGTTCGAACACGGCAGGCCCCTCATCAACGTGGTCGACAAGTCAAAGCGGTTCTGACGGGATGACAGAGGCGCGGCTTCAGGAGACGTGCATGCGACGCTCCGAGAACCCGATAACTGAACGATACCGGCAAGACGCGTGATACCGGGCCCGCGCTTTTATACTAAAATCACGGGTAGCGCCACGTTCGCCGCGGGACAGACGGCGACGTTCATCATCCCGGTTCAGGTCGACACCGGAGGGTTGGAGGTCCTGTCGATGGAGTCATCGGCCGCAGGCGCGGGAGTCTCCAACAGCGCGCCGATACTCGTCAACGCGAGCGACCCCATCTCACCGCAGCTAGGCACTAGCGCACTTGGCCAAGACTTCCGTCAACACGTCATCGAGACCGATCGTGCAGAACCCCGAGTCCACCACGACCACCTGCAGCACTACGACCACCACGACCACGACTGTCGGAGTCCCTGAATTCGGCTGGTCCGCGACTCTGGTCGCGGGGACGGTCCTCGTCGCAGTCATCCTCCTGCGGAGGTGGCCACTCGGCTCGGGAAACCCCTCATCGGCGCGCAAGCCTGGTCTCTGTGTCAAAGGCTAAGAGACCCGCAACCCAGAAGCGAGCCATGAAGAGCGCACCGGAGGTGGACGCCTACATCTCTGCAGCACCAGAGGAGATCCAGGGCAAACTGAAGGAAGTCAGGGCGGCGATAAGGTCGGCCGCACCGACCGCCGTTGAGAGCATCAGCTACAGGATGCCCTACTACAACTACAAGGGGCGGCTTGCGTGGTTCGGTCTTCAGACCGCGCACATTGGACTCTACCTACGTCCTCCCGTGATAGAGGAACACAGGAGGGAGCTGGCAGGCTACACGACGACGAAGTCGGCCGTCCACCTTCCTCTGAACGAGAAGATTCCCGTCCTGCTCATCAAGAGGCTGGTCAAGGCCCGGATGAAGAAGAACGACGCGGGAGAGTAGAGCCGAAGTCTGCCGGGACGCGCAAATGCGCCCCCAATGCCGCTCACTTCTCTCTCTTGGTGAGGGCGATGACTGGGATCTTCCTCTTGGTCTTAAGCTCGTATTCGCCGAACGTAGGGAACGCGGCGACCTGGCGCTTGTAGAGGGCGTCCCGTTCAGCTCCCGTGATTTCCACGGCGTGCAGATTGAGCGTCTCGTCCCCGATCTCGGCCTTTACGTCAGGGCTGGCCTTGAGGTTGAGGAACCAGTGGGGATGGAAGTCATGACCCGCCTTCGACCCGAAGACGATGTACCTGTCTCCGTCCTTGAGGTACATCACCGGGGTGACGTGAGCCTTCCCGGTCTTCTTCCCGACTGTGTGTAGCAGCAGCAACGGCGCCCCTGCGAAGTAGCCGCCGACCTTTCCCTTGTTCTTGCGGAACTCGGCGATTGTCTGTGCGTTAAAGTTACCGGCACTCATGATTGGTCTCCGTTCGACCAAACCTAAAAACGTTCCAGCACATGGACACGGAACAATCGGAATCTCTCGAGCGCTTACGAGTCTGTAAACAGAGACACTTTTGACTCCTCGAAGAAGAGAGTGAGGTAGGTCCACAGGGCAAGAGCGATTCCGAGGGTCAAAATGTACAGCGATATCGGGTTCTCGATTACGCCGAGGAGAGCAGAGAGAGCGAGACAGGCGAACGAGGCCAATTCCGGGAACAGGTACGAACGGCTTCCCTTGGACTCCGCCAGATAGGCCGTGAACGGGCTTTGAAACGATGCCATGAAGGTTGCCAACGTCACCAGGGAGCTGTAATCAGAGGGAGAGAGGCTATACAGCTCGCCGTTCCAACTCCTTCATCACGAGACTGAACAGTTTCGGGTCATTCTTGCTTAGGTTGACCAACTTCTTTGCGGTAGGCTGAACGCGCGGATCCATTTCCTTCATCGAATATCCGGCGATACCTCCGGGCCTACCCTGGGTCGTTCCTTGGATGACCGCCTTCAAGAAACCCTCCTTTTCGATGCTTGCCGTCCCTGTCTTGTCTTGACTACCCGCCACCTCATCGGCGGCAGATGCGATCAGCTGGCCTATCCTGTAGGCCGCGGCCTTTCTGGGGAAGAGAAAGTAGCGCATCCGGCGCTAACGAGGGCTTCTGTTCTTATCATCCTTTCGGATGCTCTAGAATGCACCGAGTCCTGCCATTGGTGCCCCGGAAGAGAATCGAACCCCCTGCCTAGCAAGTTCCCTGCCATCCGAGCACCTGTGTGCTGTTCATGGTGAAAGTGACCGTGCAGGTGCTTGTCATGGTCGTCAGGGTTGACGTCGTTGTCGTCGAGATGGTTGTTGTCGTGGTTGAACTCGTTGAACTGGTGGTGGAAGTCGAGTTCGTAGAGGTAGTGGAAGATGTCGAAGCCGTTGAGGTCGAGGAAGTAGACGTTGTTGATGTTGTTGACGTGGTGAACGACGAACTTGCTTGGATTGCATCGACGAACCAGATTGCTGACTCACCTGGGTTGAGTGCCCAGTTTCCCGATGAGACGTGGTTCTGAGACGAAGAGAGGACGAGGTAGGAAGCGCCACTCGTCATCCATCCGTTCGGATTGCTTTGAGCTATCATCGTGTATCCAGGGGGAGGAGTGATGCCCGGCCCTCCCTGACTTCCTATCATCGCCAGCACCATGTCGTTCGCATTATTGTTGGAATAGTACACGCTGCACCCGTCGGTCTGATTGCAGTCGTTGAAATCGGATGAGGGGAGGGAAGGACTTGAGTCGAAAGGATTTGTGTTGTTTGCTCCGGTTATGCTGTAAGCTATCATGCTCCACGCGGCCATTGTGCTGTTGACCGTCCCCGTTATCGTGACTGTTCCTGTAACCGCCGCAATCGCGTACTCTTCCCACGCGAGCGTCCCGTCACCACTGCCAGGGTTCCTCGTGTAAGCGAATCGCTGCTGGAAGGTCATACCTGGTGAAGTAAGTGAACCGAGGAATCCCGCATCATACTTGGCACCGTTGATCCTCGCGTAGACGCTCTGGGGGCTCAATGCTACGAGCGTCACCACGATGTCGCCCGACTTGACCGACACGTGGACAGACTGCGACACGCAGCCATTGCAACTCGTCGCGGCTGAAGAATCTAGTGAAATCCCTGGAGCGCCCGAGGCTGCCGACATGACAAAGATTCCTAATATGCCGACAGTCAGAACAGAAGCTACGAGAACGGAGGCGGCCTTGATTATGGTCATGATTCAATTTTGAGCAATCTTTCTATAAAAGTCGGATAGTGAAACAACGGTAAGAGCTTGCGAACTACCGGATTCTCCCACCGCTCTCTGAGGAGACGAAAGGCCGGACGCCGTCTCCGCGGTCTCAGACCGCGTCGGTAGGGTCCCAGTCTGTGTGCAGGTTCTCGCCGAGCGAGTCGAGCCTGGACATGTCGGCAGGGGAGATCTCAAAATCGAAGACCTCCGAGTTCTCCCTTATCCTCTCGGGACGAGCCGACTTCGGGATGACCACGAGGCCGTGCTGCAGGCCCCACCGGATCATGATCTGGGCCGGACTCGTGGAGTATGTCCGGGCGACCTCGAGCACAGCGGGGTGACGGAGTCTGTGCCCCCTGGTCAGAGGGCTGTAGGCCTCGAGCTGTATTCCCTTTCCCTTGCAGAACCGGAGGAGCTCTTCCTGGTAGAGGAAGGGGTTGAACTCGACCTGGTCGACGTCGGGGACCACCTTCGAGCCTTCGAGCAGCTCGTCGAGGTGCCTCACCGTGTAGTTGCTCACGCCTATTGCGCGGCACGAGCCGCGCCGCTGCAGCTCTAGGAGCGCCTTCCACGACTCCTCCCTAAGCTGCGATACGGGCCAGTGGATCAGGTAGAGGTCGATGTAGCCGATCCCGAGCCGGCGCAGGCTCTTTTCGCAGGCACGAAGGGCGGAGTCGTAGCCGTGGTCACTGTTCCAGAGCTTGGTGGTGACGAAGACCTGGTCGCGGGGCACCCCGCTGCCTCTCACAGCGAGCCCGACGCTCTCTTCGTTTCCGTACAGGCTCGCGGTATCGATGTGCCTGTACCCGATCTTCAGAGCGAACTTCACGGCCTCCTCAGTCGCCTTTCCGGGGGGTGTCTGGTAGACGCCGAGCCCGAGGAGGGGCATCTCCACCCCCGAGTTGAGCTTGCTGGTCGACGCTATCGTCAGGGCCAATTCGCTAGCACAGGAGTCCGACGGGCGCGCCCGACCTTAAACCAATCGACGCCGGGGGCGCTCGACTAGATAATCCGGAGCTGGCTGCCCACCTTCCGGAACTTGGAGATCGCAAAGTCGAGGTCTTCGCGAGATAGTGCCGCGTTCATCATGGTCCTGATTCTCGCCTTTCCCTTGGCGACCATGGGATGGACTATCGGTAGGGCGAAGACGCTCTCCTCGAAGAGCCTGGAGCTCAGCGCGCTGGCCAGGCCGCTGTCCCCTACCATGACCGGCGTGATGGGCGTCTCGCTCTGACCCAAGTCGAATCCCAGAGCCCTCATCTCCTTCTTGAAGTACCTGGTGTTCTCCCAGAGCCGCTGGACGTGCTGAGGCTCCGTCTCAAGCACATCAATGGCCGCGATGCACGCCGCCACGACGGCAGGAGGGTGAGAACCGCTGAGGAGCCAGGTCCTGGACTTGTTGTAAGCGAAGTCGACGAGGTCGCGCGAACCTGAGATGTGCCCTCCGACCACCCCGAACGCCTTGGAGAACGTGCCCATCTCCACCTGCACCCTGTCCCTCCCTAGCTTGAAGTGCGAGACTATGCCGCGTCCGCCATCTCCGAGCACCCCCTCGCCGTGCGCATCGTCCACGTAGAGCATCGCTCCGTGGTCGTGCGCCAGTCCGGCGATTCTGTCCAGGGGCGCCACGTCGCCGTCCATCGAGAAGACCCCATCGGTGATGACCAGGATTCTTCTGTAGGGAGGAGAGTGCGTCTCCGCTTCCTCGAGAACCCTGCGGAGGTCGTCTACGTCGGCGTGCTTGTAGACCGACCTCCCCGCGCGGGCCAGCCTTATCCCATCGATTATGCTCCCGTGGTTCAGCTCGTCGCTCACGATGAGGTCTGCCTCTCCCACCAGTTGGGGAATCAGGCCAGCGTTGGCGGCGAAGCCCGTCTGATAGACCAGCGATGCGTCAGCGCCCTTGAAGGCGGCCAGCCGTCTCTCCAGAGCGACGTGAAGGTCCATCGTTCCGGCGATTGGCCTGACGGAGCCCGAGCCCGCCCCATGCGTGGCGATCGCCTCCGTCGCGGCTTTCTTGAGACGGGGGTGGTTGCTTAGTCCCAGATAGTTGTTGGAACAGAGCATTAGCACCTTCTTGCCCTCGACGGTGCACCAGGAAGAGCTCGGCCCGTCGAGCGTCCTGATCTTCCAATCCAGGTCCTCGCGCACGAGAGCTTGGTACTCTTCTTTCAGAAATGCCACAGGGTCTCTCTCAGCCAACTCGCAAAAATCGCCCGAGGCGAGGCTATTAAGCGAGACCCCGACACCTCGCTACTTTCCGATTCTCTTGCCCAGTACGTTCAGCATGTCCGCGGTCATCGAGCCGAGGTCGTAGTCGGAATCCCACCCCCAATGCGCCCGCGCGAGGGAGTCATCGATTGAGATGGGCCACGAATCCGCTATCGCCTGCCTGAAGTCCGGTTCGAAGGTGCACCTGAAGTTCGGAATGTGCTTGCGTATCTCTTCCGCGAGCTCCCCCGCGGAGAAACTCATGGCAGTGAGGTTGTACGCTGTCCTGTTCCTAACCTTCCCTGATTCAGCCTCCATGATGGTGAGCGCGGCCTTTATCGCGTCAGGCATATACATCATCGGGAGCGTTGTCTCCTGCCTCACGAAGCAGCTGTACTGCCCTCTCTCGATTGCCTCGTAGCACATGCGGGAGGCGTAGTCGGTCGTCCCCCCGCCGGGAAGGGTTTCGCTGCTGACTATGCCGGGATACCTGACGCTCCTGACATCCACGCCGAACCTGTGATAGTAGTAGTTGCACAGAAGCTCGCCCGCCACCTTGGTAGCCCCGTAGATGGTGCTCGGGATCATCACGGTGTTCTGCGGGGTCTTCACTCGAGGAGAACCGGGACCGAATACCGCGATGGAGCTGGGCCAGAACACCCTCGCGTCCCTCGTTCGCGCAGCCTCCAGTACGTTGTAGAGGCCACCAATGTTCGTGTCCCATGCGAGGCGTGGCTTCTGCTCGCCGGTTGCGGAGAGGACTCCTGCCAGATGGTAGACCGTGTCCACTTCGCGCTCTTCAAAGATTCTGATCATCTGGGCCCCGTCGGTTACGTCCAAGATTACGTTGGGACTCTGCTCTTGGACTCCGGAGGATAGCTTCGGCGACAGGTCGGCTGCGACCACAGCCCGATCAGAGTACTCTCTGCGAAGTTCCACCACCAGTTCAGAGCCGATCTGTCCCGCTGCCCCCGTGACAAGGACGTTGCCCAAGGCCCTCGGCAGCGGAGACTTGTCGTCAGGATAAGACCTTACACTTGAGAGTGAGCGGTGAGCCGTAACACCCGTGCATCTCGGCCCGAATGAGCTCCTCTCGGCCAGAAGCCCATCCGGCGTGGTTTCCCGACGAAAAACCTGTGGAATGAAGCATCCGGCAAACCTTTATCATTCGGGGCCGGCGCGATTTGCCATGCGATTCTTCGTGATGGAAAGGCTCCGGACAGGAGTCAACATGAACTCAAAGGAGTCCGCTAAGGTGGGCGTGGAATACCTGAAGTATATGGCCAAGCTCGAGAAGAAGGGCAAGATGATAGGAGGCCCATGCTTGGACATCCTGGCAAACGGCTACGTGCTGGAGACCAAGACCTTGGAGGAGATGGGCGAGATATTCTTCAATTCGCCAGCCAACTTCCTTATGGACCGTGAGGTCCATCCGCTCGGCAGCTTCGCTGACAGTCTTGAGGGCATGAAGGAACTGGCATAACGCAGCCGGTGCCAGCGGCCCACTGCAAAGCGGCCGAAGCCCACATCTCCAAAAACCGCCCAGGAGGCTGGGCTCCGGATGCCCCACACCATAGAAGCCGACCTCATCGGCGACATCCAGGGCGCGCTAGGAGAGATGTAAAAGAGGATCGAGGACGCGGAAAGCAGAGCGGGCGAGGTGCTGACGCCAGGTCGAAGTTCGGACGCCCTAGGGCGACCGTGAGGGGCGCGATGATCGTTCTGAAGAAGAGGTAGAGCCTCCAAAGGGTCCCGAGTCCGCCCTTCAGAGGCGCCCCTTAGAGACGGTGGCGCGTCTAGCCTGGTGCCCCGTCGGCAGTTGCTCGGACGGCTCCAAACGTAGCCGGATGCCACAATAATCGCCTGAAACATCGTTATATATCGAGATTTCAGGCTCGCTCGTCGTGGAAGGGAACAGGTTAGATGGATTGACATGCTTGCACGACTTAAGCTTCCGTCACTGTTCGTGCTTCTCGCCTGCCTAGTTCTCCTGAGCGGCGCCGCGTCTGCACATGCCCAAACCGTGACCGGGACGACTTCGATAACACTTCTTCCCGCGCCCCTTTCTAGTCCGCTTTCCGCCTCGAACTCGTTTGCTGTCTTTTACACGTTGAACGGCGAGACGTCGACAGCCTATGTCCAGGGCGAGAACGTGGTGCTTCCGACCGATGCCGGATCTTCTGTTACAATCTCTTCTGTATCCACCGGGTCGACTTCGACCGAGAAGTGGGCCCTGGATTCGCAGGGTGGGAATGTCTCAATCGCTGCAGGCTCCCCAGCGACCTACTACTACTACGATCTTCTCGTGCAGTCCGCGAGCTACGCGACTTCTGATGGATCGATAATCTCGAACCCAATGCTGGACTACTATACGGCGCCAGCGGTCGCCTCTCCCGTGTCCTCGGAGACCCTCGAAGGGCCCACGCTGCACTCCACGACGCAGACAATATGGGTGGCGCGTGGATCACAGGTCTCTATTGTAGGCCAGATACCCAGCAGGTCAGGAGAACAATGGTCTCCACAGACCTCGCAGTGGACCGTCTCCTCTGCAAACCAGATACCGTCGCCCATCCTCTACTACCATCAGTTCTATGTCACACCAGGTTACGTCGCCAAAGGCGCGGGGACCGCGGCCGGCGCACCTGCAATCACCTGCGCCCAGTACGGCGTCCAGATCAGCGTTCCGCTGAGCTCCTCGAACTGGGTCGACTCCGGGCTCTCGTGCAGCTACTCACCCACGCTGCCTGGCTCGACGCTGAGTGAGAGGTGGGCCGTCCAGTCGTCCACCGCGGTGGTCAACAAGACGGGGCCCGTGTCCCTCACGTACGTTCACCAGTACTCGCTCGGGATAACCTACAGCGTCTCGGGAGGGTCTCCGAACCCGCCGACGGTCACAGGGACCTCGTTCGGGGCGAACTCGACCCTGCCGCTCCAGTCGAGCCCCGCGACCGAATGGTTCGACATCGGGTCGACGTACTCGATCTCGAACCCCCTCTCCTCCTCCAGTTCCAGCGAACGATGGGCGACGACGGGGACGACATCCGGTGTCATGAAGGCACAGGTTACGGTCTCCGACGTCTTCTATCATCAGTTCCTCCTGACCGTCAGCTTCTCTCTGATAGGCGGAGGGTCGCCGACTGCGGGCCCGGGCCTGTCCTACACGAGCTTCGGAAACCCGGCATCGGTTCAGCTGACCGCCGTAAAGAAGACCCTCTGGGCGGACGGCGATTCGCCGTACTCCGTCCCTCAGACGCTGTCGGGTTCCTCTTCTGGGGAGCGCTGGTACGCCCAGACCACTCAGGGGACAGTCCAGGCCTCATCAGCACTCTCTTTCGGCTACAACCACCAGTTCTTCCTCTCCGTGAGCGGCGGGACGGCCAGCTCCCAGTGGTACAACAGCAGCTCGACCGCGCAGCTCTCGGTGCCGGGCGTCTTCGGACGGGGATCGGGTTCGGGAGAGAGGGTGACCTCCTACTCCATCGATGGCGGCACCCCCGTCGCCGTGAAGCCGACGGCCGGGACGGTCTCGATATCCATAACGATGAACTCGGCCCGTCAGCTCTCGATTAACTCCGTGCAGCAGTATCAGGTCACCTTGGACGCATCGGCGACCGGCGCCCTCTCGTCGATTACGTCTCCTTCGATAACCGGCGACAGGTACTGGTATGACCAGGGGACCAGCGTGAGCCTGGTGCTAGACGGCGTCTGGAACCGCACCGCAGGCGCCGGCGAGAGGCTGCTCTCCTATTCGCTGAACGGGATTCCGAAGGGTACATCGACGGCCGGCCCCGTGGACGTGCTCGCCGCCGTCCAGCTCTCCTCCCCCCAGTCCGTCACAGCGGTGACGACGGTGCAGTATCGCCTAGTCGCCAGCACCGGCTCGATCGCGACGGGGACGGTCGCCTCGATAGCCGGGGACGCAGGGTGGTACGATAGCGGGACCCCCGTGACCATCTACTTCTACCACTCCTGGAACAATGCCTCGGGCACCAGAACCAATGCCGTGGGTTACGCCGTAGGCGGGAGCGCCGTAAACACAGAGATTCCAAGGTCGGGCGCCGGGACATTTCCGGTATCCCTCACCATGAGCGGACCTGAGACCATCACGATATCCTCCGTCACCCAGTACTCGTTCGCTCTCCCGGGAGGGAACAACGTCTCGCTCTCGCTCGCATCGCCGACACACGACTCGTTCTACGACTCCGGAACGACGCTCACGGCGACTACCGGCTACACCTGGGACATCGTTAACAGCGAGGTCAGGCAGAACCTCATCGCGTTCACGCTCGACTCGCTCGAGACCAACGTCACGAGAGCCGACTCCGGCAGCTTCACGACCCCGGCTATCATCTTCAACGGACCTCACACCCTGGCCTTCGAGGCGGTGACGCAGGACCTGGTGACCCTGCAGTTCACGGACGGCGCCGGGACGGGCACCATAGTCCCGACCTTGGTCCAGATTTACTCCGGGACTTCTCCGGTAGCGAGCGTCCCGTCGTCCGGGACGTGGCTCGACAACGGCACCAGATTCCAGATCTACCAGGTCGAGTGGGAGGGTACCGACGTGAAGCCTGCGGGCCAGACCGTCTACACCGTGAGTGCTCCGGTGAGCCAGACCATCGCTACCAGAGTCTACAGCGGGACCCTGACGGTCACGGACTATCTGGGACTTCCGATTTCCGGAGCCAAGGTATCGGTGACGCTGGTCAACGGTACCACCATCGCGTTGACGACCGACAGCAAGGGCACCGTCACTCTCCGGGAGATCCCAATCGGCAACTACACGGCCTCAATCTCATACTTCGGGGCCGCCACGAAGGTCAGCGGCGACGCCGCGCTGGCTGGTGCGGACCACGCCAAGGTCCTAGCCAGCTACCCGACTTTCATGCTAGCTGCGCTTGCGGCCGCCGTGGTCATCATCGTCGCCGTGGTAGTCGCCCCGGGAAGGCGGCTCAGACACGCGATACCGCCCGACTCGCCCGCGCAGCATCTGACTCAGCTATGCAGTAACTGCGGCGCTGCGATAGAGCTGGGTTCCCTGCGCTGCCCCAAATGCGGAACGGAGCAGGTCTAGACCAGCGGAACCAACCAAAGTTTCTATCAGGATTCGCACAATCACGGGTAGATTGGCCGCGCCGCCATACCACGACCAGCACTACGACGTCCTGGCAGCCGCGGTCTCAGGCACGGCCCCACTATGCTGACTCTCCTGGCCATGCTCGGCGGGTCAGGCGCTGACACGGTCTTCCTCAAGATGCTCTTCGACGCGCAGCTCTCTATGGTGGAGCTGGCCATGATAATTGGCATAGCCGGGCTGGTAAGAAGAGAAGAGGTGCAGAAGCGACAGCTCGCCCACGTGTCCGCCGTCCTCTTGATACTCGGGACGGTCCTCGTCGGCATCGGCGCAGCGATTCTCTGACGAGCGTCCGGGCCGATCCTATCCTATCTCCAGCGCCTCCTCCAGCTTCTTCAGCTTGGTCTCCGGCTGCCAGACCACGTCCTTGTTGACGAGCTTCGTGTAACACCTCTCACCGACGGGAATCTGCATGCCCGTGATCGAGAGAACTGAACCTTCCTTCTCGCAGAGTTTGCAGTCCTCGGGCCTTGACATGCCGGAAGACTGCGCGGGGGCTAATAAGCGGCAACCGAGATCGCCTCCACCACACCGGCATCAGGTGGTTGCAGCACCACGAACGAGCGTTGTCCAAAAAGGGCGGAAACCGGTCTAGAGAACATAGTAGACAAGCCCCCGGGCTGCGAGTAGCCCGCGCCGAGTGGGCGAGATATCTTACAGTCTCACTTTTCGTTTATGAGAATCCCGTACTTCTTTCCGCTGCTCTTTGTCTTCTTCTGCGGCTTCTTAGCCCGTTTCTTTGCGGCTGCCAATCGGCCACCTCAAGCGAACGCCATCCATTTACGCGTTACGGTCTACTTCTCAGCCAGAACCTTCGAGACGAACTCCTCAAACAGCGGGTCGAAGGTCCCGGCCGTCGCCTTCTGGATCTGTCGGCGGAGACGACGCTGAGCTACTTAACGCTATGTCCTGCGGGGCAGCCTCCGCTCTAACGACACCATCCAAGAATCTATCAAGCGGCTCGACGCATGAGCGGCCGTTGGAATCCGCCGCCGAGGAACGGGACGTGTTCCGGTTCCCAAGACCCCTTGAGGAGGGCATCGTGACTTCCAGGCCCAACCGCTTCATCATGCTTGTCAAGGCGGGTAGGAAGACGATTAGGTGCCACTGCCCTACCACCGGCCGCCTGGGAGACGCGAGGATTTCCTCGCTGCCCTGCCTCTTCTCCCGGTCGACGGGTGGGACGGGGAAGACCCAGGGGACCGTCCAGGCGATATCCTTCGACCGTACCGCAACGGCGCAGAGACACTGGGTCGGGATAAACCAGAATGCGGCAAACAGGTACATCGAGTTCTTCCTTGAAAGAGGGCTTCTGAGCAGGATGGCCTCTGGCAGCATCCGCAGAGAGGTGAAGGTGGGAAACTCCCGCATCGACTTCCTGGTGGGAGAGACCTACGTCGAGGTCAAGTCTCCCCTCATCATGCTACCGACCGGGACGGTCGAGAAGGCTGACCATTCACGGTTCAATTCCTTCGATAGGCTGATCAGGCACATGACCGAGCTGTCTGCAGCACTGCAGGGCGGGAAGAAGGCCGTGATTGCAATGTGCTATCTCTACAACGCGGCGCCCTTCAAGCCCCCGCCGAGGGACCGCTACAACGGGAGGATCCGTCGATGCATCAAGGAGGGCGACGGAGAGCGGCGTCCGCAGATGGCAGGTCAACCTGGACGTTGAAGTGGACGGGGTCCGATTGATCGGCTACTACCCTAACGACCTCGAGCCCACTGCCGCACAAACTCCTCAAATATGATGGCGAGCTAGACCGCTCCGGCGACGAGCACGACCGCCTGGAGGTTGGAGGGTGAGGAAAGGCCGGTGAACAGGCTGGTGCCGGCAAGAACGGTGAGGACCGTCACCGCCGGACCCAGCGCCCTGCTCCTTTGGCTGAAATGGGTGGCCGCGCGATTGTAGGCGATGTGGTCTATCCTGAGCCCTTTCAGCCGCTATTGCAGGCGGGTACGGCTCTCATCGGTCTCAGAGGCCCCGGGTTGGCCCTCTGTCCCGGTCTGAGGGTTAGACAAGACTTCCCAGCCTCGCCGGGGTCTCCGCCGCGTCGTTCCTTACACATTGAGGAAGGTCCGACGTTCCCCCCCGGGCTTCCTTCACAGGACGAAATCGAGGACTAGGAGCACCAGCATCACCATCGGCATGATGATCGCGCTGGCGTCGTTGAGGCGCTTGACCGCGCGCGTCCCTCTCTCGCCCTTTATGGCCGCCAGACTCACAGTCATGAACAACGAGTAGGTCAGTATGATGTAGAGGCTAATCATCAGTCTGTCTGCCAGAGTGAGGAACCCGAACTGCGGGATGCCGTTCGTCAGGTTGATCTGGAACGCTACCGCCGTGAGAAGCGTCGTCACGTTCAGCCCCAGCCTGGCTCCGAACTCGGTCGGCTTGATGAGGAAGGAGATCATTGCGACTATCAGGATGAGCAGGATGGGGATGAAGGTCTCCGCGACCGAAGAGAGCAGGGGCCTCTGAATAGCTATCGAGATCTCGAACCTGGAATAGGTCTCGGTGTAGTTCTGGACCGGGTCGCCGAACGTCGTGTTATAGAAGTGGCTGATGACGGTCGCGTTGACCGGCGACGTCTGGAGCTGCCAGCCCTGCAGCTTGACCGACGGATCGATGCGGCTCTGGGAATCGGCGGTGTAGACGAGGGTCTGCTCGTTGTTGTCCTGGTCCTCAATCTCGATGGTGAGGTTGTGGTGGTCGAACGGGTAGTTCTGCAGGTTGATCGGATCCGTCATCGATGCCTGAATCCTGTAGATCAGATAGTTGTATCCGCTGCCGCTCAGATTCTGGTCTGACTCGATGAGCGTCGACTTGGTGACTACGCCGTTCATGAGCTCGAAACCGCCGGGAACGGGCGTCGTGGGCGATGCGCTGTCGTAGGAAAAGTTCCCATACCAAGAGAACCAGAGATAGAAGTCGGCCGAGAACGTGCCCTGCCCAACGTTGAAGTTGTAGATGTTCAGGACGTAGGCCCCGGTCTTCACGTCGACGGGAGGCTGGGTCGCGGCGTGAGCGGGGGAGACCAGGCTGAGGAACGAGACCAACAGGAGGGTGGCCACGAGAGGAGCTGCGAGCTTCTGACTGCGCATCGAGCGACGTGGCCGCGTTCGCCCGAAATATAACCGCGCCGGCGCAGCGCGCCCTACCCGACCAGCTTGAGGTCTCTCATGAAGTCGTCGTTCCAGCCGAACTCGACGCTTTGCAACTCGGACCTGGCGAGGAACCTGAGCTCATTCCACCATGGAGGCTTCTTGATTGGTCCTCTGACGTTGACCTCGTAGGCGAACACGAGGTCCCAGTGGACGTTCCCGGGGTACCAGTCGCTCGGCGTGGCGTATGACAGGACGCGGGAGGACGACACTGCGAAGCTCCTGACCCGCAACTACTCCTTCATGACACGCTTGATTGTCTGGTCTGGGTGCTCGCCTTCAAGCAGGTAGCCCGACGGGAGGCGCCACCGCTTGAACTCCGAGTCCAGGTCTTCCTTCGTGTAGCTGCCCCAGGCGGGGACCCAGTCGGAGATCCATCTCCGCTTGCCCTTGGGGACGCCCATCAGCAGCTTCCCTTCGCGTCTCACTATGGCGAAGACGCTGATGCACATGCCCCCTCCCGGCGCAGGGGGATAACGGTCGGCAGGACCAAAGACGGCGTACCTTCGCATGTCCTCAGGTGACCCGCATGATTCTTAAGGGTGCGCGAGGAGGCGCGACGAAACTCGCTCCCCTTCATGCGCCCTGTACACATGAGAGCGCGGCAGGCGGTGACGGATGGGCGTCCACGGGCCGCACGATATATAGCGTCGCTCCGTCTGCGGAGGCTCGCGGATGTGCAACCCAGACTGACCAGCGAGCCCGAGCAGATGGGCCTATCATCGAAACGACTGGAGGTGGCCTACACGATCCTGCGAAGAGCCGTCGAAGAGGGAAGGATCATGGGGTGTGCGGTCCGGATAAGCAAGGACGGGGAACCGCTGGAACCGCAGGCCTTTGGGAGGAGGTCGATCAAGGAAGACCTTCCGGTCCAGGCCGACACGATATTCCTGATTGCCTCGTTGACCAAACCGGTGACCTCCACGGCCGCGATGATGCTGGTGGAGAAGGGAAGCCTGCGCCTAGATGACCCCGTCTGCTCCATCGTGCCGGAGTTCGGCGATGGGGGCCAGAGGGACAGAGTCTTGGTGCGCCACCTCCTCACCCACACCAGCGGGCTGCCAGACCAGCTCCCGGAGAACATGGAGCTGAGGTCACACCACGCGACCCTCGACGACTTCCTCCGCAAGATCTACAGGACCCCGCTCCTCTTCGAGCCCGGCACGAGCTTCAGCTATCAGAGCTGCGGGATGGCCATGCTGATGGATATCGTCCAGCACGTCACGGGGATGCCTCTCGCCGACTTCATGCAGCGCGAGATATTCCAGCCCCTCAGCATGGTCGATTCGTCGCTCGGGGTCAACTGGTCCAAGTCGGAGAGGGTAAGCCAGGTAAACATCCCCCCTGGAGGCTTCCAGTACGGAGGGGCGGACGCCACGGACTGGAACTGGAACAGCCGATACCTCTGGAGCCTCGGGTACCCATGGGGAGGGATGTTCTCAACGGCGACCGACCTGTCGAGATTCCTGAACGCGTTCCTGAACCGAGGAACCTCGGGCGACAGGCAGATTCTCAGCCCGGCGACCGTGCGGGCCATGACGAGCAACCAAGTGGAGACGTTCCTGCCGATTCCGGAGAGCGTCAGACGCGACCATCCCTGGGGACTCGGATGGCAGCTGAAGTCGCCGTCCAACTCTGTCTTCGGAGACCTCGTCTCGCCCGGGACGTTCGGGCACTGGGGGGCGACCGGGACCCTCTGCTGGGCCGACCCTGAGAGCTCGCTTGCCTGCGTCGTCCTGACGAATCAGCCCTTCGATGGGAGCGGCGCAATACTGGGCAGGTTCTCAAACGCCATCGTGGGTTCCCTCACCTAGACTCTTTCTGGCGGAGGGACGGGTCAACCTCTCCTCGACAATCGTCCAGCACCTCTAACCGTGGGTCGATTTGACTGTCTAGCGCTGTCGCAACTCAGATGTCGTCGTCATCGGTGTCTTCGTCCAGACCTTCCGCCTCATAGTCAGCTTCGTACTCGTCATCGTCCAACTCACCGATTTCGAGCGACATGATAATAGCCGCGAGTCATTGTGCACTTAAGCTTTCGGGCCATGGACTCCGTCCAAATGATGCGCGAGGCGCGATAAGCCTCGCGCGCTGATGGGCTGGCCCGCTCCTCTTCATCTGCCGACGAGTTCTGCGAGCAGGCGCCTCTCAGCCCTCCTCCTGTGGTTGATCAGCGTCGAGCTCCCGACCTTCATCCTCCTAGCCAGTTCCAGCGAGCTTATCCTCCTCGGCTCGTCATAGTAGCCCAGCCTGTAGGCGGCGACCAGGACCCTTCTCTGCTTCTCCGTCAGCCGGCTGAGCGGCGAGTCCTGGGGGAACTTAGCGTCAGAGACCCGCGCCACGCGATACTTGACGCCAGCCTTCTCGATGCCATCGAGGAAAGTCTTCACCTGCTTACCGCTCCCGAGGTAGCTCATCCTCGCCCTTCCGTCCCTTATCTCGAACGGGACGGAGAGGTACCCTCCTGCGGCGAACGGGTCGAACTGGATTGAGGGATGCGCCGCTGGCTTGCTCTTGATGAAATAGATGTACGCCCCGTTCTTCTCATGGTCGAGCATCTGCAGATCGAGTATGTCGTCATCTATGAAGTCCTCGACCTTGGCCGTCTGGTCCTCGAACTCGATTCTGAAGATGGCAGCGAACTCCTCGGGGCCGTCCTTGAGGAACTGGAGTATCTCGAGGCTCTTGATCTTCTCGAGCATGGGGTTGTTCTCGAACTTGCTCATCTCATCGAGGTCCAGCTCTATGGTCACCCTGCGCATACCTCTTCATCCGTAGCGGCTCCGTATAGACATTTTTGCCGATAGGCGCGCATACGCGCTACAAGGCTAATCTCGGCCGCCCCACCCGCTCCAATCATGGACGCTACCGGGTGGTCTGCCCCAGATGCCGTGGAGGAGACCGCAAAGGCGAGCGACCCTCCCACTTCCCAGCACCTCACAGGCGCTCCGGCGGTCCTCGTTCTCGTGGGGGTCTTCCTCGCCATCCTGATGGGAGCGATGGACGGCCTCGTCGTCGCCACCGTCCTCCCGACAATCGCCTTCGACCTGCACCAGGTCAACGGGGTCACCTTCGTGGCGGGCGGATACCTAATCTCTTCGACTATCTCCATCCCAATCTTCGCCAGGATCTCCGACATCGCGAACAGGCGCAACGTCTTCATCGTCGGCCTTGCGATCTTCATCGTGGGCTCCGCCCTCGCGGGCCTGAGCCAGAACCTAACCGAGCTGATCGCCTTCCGTGCCATACAGGGGTTCGGCGGCGGAGGCGTCTTCCCAGTCGCCATCGCAATGATCGCGGTGCTGTTCCCTCCCCAGACGCGTGCCCGGGTCACCGGAGTCCTCAGCGGGGCAGCAGGGCTAGCCATAGTCCTTGGCCCCCTCGTGGGGAGCTACATCGTATCTGTGACGACCTGGCGGTGGGTCTTCTACATCAACCTCCCATTCGGAATCGGGGCCGTGATCGTACTCATGCTTTTCCTGAAGCCCCTGCGTCCGACGAATCCGGGCAGGTTCGACGTCCCCGGAGCGGGGCTGCTCTCGGGATGGGTGGGCGCCCTGATGTTCGCCCTCGTCGAGGTCTCGGACGAGGGGTTGAGCTGGACAGATCCCCTGATCATAACGCTCCTGGCGGGGTCGGCGGTGCTGTTCGCCGTCTTCCTCCGGTTTGAACTCCGAGTCTCTGAGCCGCTCGTCCCGCTCCGCCTGATGAAACAGCGCACCATAGCTGCGACCAGCGGGGTCATGTTCTTCAGCGGAATCGTCTTCAGCGCCCTGATCACGTTCCTCTCGGTCTTCGTTGGGATAGTCCTCCTGAACAGTGGTCCGAACGCGGCCAACGACGTCCGCGACATCATCTACTTCGTTGCGGTCCCGCTGGTTCTCGGCGCAGCGATCTCGGGCCAGCTCCTGGCCAAGATTGCCTACCGAAACGTAATCGCTCCGGGTCTAGCCATAGCCTCAGTCGCGTCGCTCTTTCTCACGCAGCTGACGCCTACCACGCAGCTGTGGGTCTTGGCCGACGGGTTCCTGCCCATAGGCGGACTGGCTCTTCCGCTTATCCCTCTGGGATTCGGCCTCGGGTTCTCCCTCGCGGGGCCGACGATTGCAGTCCAGAACGAGGCTCCGAGTGACAAGGTGGGTGCAGCAATCGGACTCACCCGCTTCCTTCAGGGCCTCGGGGGAGCCCTTGGAATATCGCTGCTGACCGCCTTCGAGACGTGGCGCTATGCGACCCTGGCAAAGGGTGCTACCTCGCCCGCCGCCTCCTTGAGCGGCCTCGTGACCACGTACAACGAGATCTTCCTCATTCTCGCAGTTTTCATCTTCGTCTCCTTCGGATTCGGCCTGTTCTTCAAAGGGAAGGTACCGAAGAAGTCCGCAGAGCGCGCACCTGCAGCCCCAGCGGATGCCTCACCTGCTTCGGCGCCCGAGGCCGCGAAGGCCTGACCGAATCCTGCGAGCGCACTCCTACCTAGTGTAACCGGCACACAGCATCCCGAAGTAAGTGGCAACCTCGTAGGAGTAGACCCTTCCTGTCATCGGGACCTCCTCCAGGACGCCCGCGAGCACGACCATCTGCCACAGGCTATCGGCCCTAGCCTCGCTCACCATGGAAGACTTGAACTTCATGATGTCGGAGAGCCTGTTACCCTCGATTGCTTCGATGACCTTCCTGTCGTAGACCGCGGCCTCCTTGGAGTGGCCGTAGGGCCCCCTCTTGTTGTGGGTATGGGCTTGATCGGAGCTGGCGACGAAGGCGACCCGCTTCTCCGACCTCTCCGCCACCTGCGCGACCTTCACGCCGAAGCCGTAGTTCTGTTTCAGTGGCATCTCGCGGGACGGGGTCACGATGACAATCCTGCTCTTGAGCCGGTTGTGCCTGAGGAAGAACCAGAGCGGAATCAGCGTGCCCCAGTCCATGGCCAGGTTCGAGAGAGGCCCCGACGCAGTCCCATAGTTAGCGCCGACCACTGGAATGTGTACCTCCCGCCCAGCCGAGATAAGTTCCATCGCCATCTCGGTGTCGCACTTGGCTTCAAGGGCTATCGACCTGTCCCCTACTCCCACCCTGCCGGAAGAGTTCTCGGCCGTCACAACCCCTATCCTCCCCATCAGCCTCAGGTTGTGGGGCGTCGCTATCACAATGGTATCGGGCCTGGATCTCTTCATCTCGGCTGTCAGCCTTATCATCCCTTTGGCTGTCTCGACGGCGAAGCCCGGCTTATCCCCAACGAGTTCCTGGACCATCTCGTCCCCGTGAGGGGCTATGCAGGCGTAGACCAGGGGCAATGGCGCGGAGCAGGATCAAAACCTATTCAAATGTTCTCGTCAAGTGCGGACGCCAATCCTCGTACCTCCCCGTGGCCGGCGGGTGGGGCGAAGCAGGTGGAGCGCAGGAGTCGACTGACCGCTGCCTCGGCCCTGGGCCTAAGGCTTCGTCGAGAGCCGGGCCCTCAGGAGAAGCATCGCGGGCACCGCGACCACGAACAGCGCCAGAATTCCGATCGGGAACTCTGGGGCCGAGGTGACGGGAGATCCCGGACCTATGAGCGGTGCCACGTCGTCGGGCGACGATACGGCGAGCTCCGTGTGGAACGAGCCAGTCAGCGATTTGGTGACGGAGTAGTCGTCGAAGAGGATGTGGCCGTTGTTGTCGGCGACGAGCAGGTGCCCGTTTCCGTCAACTGTCCCCTGGTCGAACTGAGCACCAGGGACGGTCAGGTCCGAGATGACGTTGCCGGACGTATCGAGCTGCGTTATGTGCGTGGCACCAAAGATGAACAGGTCGCCGGTGAAGGGGTCATAGGCCATCCCGTGAGCGCCGGGGTAGTACATACATGCGCCGCTTGGAGCCTTGAAGCAGGTCGTTACGAATGTCGAGAGGTTGATGGTCCCAACGTCGCCGCCTCCGCCGAAGTCGCCGGAGTGGTCCGACGTGTAGAACGCGTGGGTTGCGTCGCTCCAGACGATAGTGTCGACGCCGAAGCCCGATCCGGTAGTGGTGCCATCGTCACCGGTGAGCGCATGGGAAGTCCCAGGCCCGAGCGGGTTGAGCGGTATTGACACCACAGTGCCTGGGTCGGCCGTCGTGTACCCAGTGTTCCCTGACGGGTCTACCATCACGTGAGATGGGACCTGGCCATCGGTGGTCTCCGACGTCACGAGCGTGGCCGAGTTGGGATCGACGACGTTAATCGAGGTACCTCCGCCGCCGTTGAGCCCCACGAGCAGGTCGGGAACCGGGGTTCCGAGATGCGAGTCGAATGCGAGGCCGTCTGCCCCTCCGGGGAGGGATCCAATGACGACCGTCGGAGTTCCCCAAGCGACACTGGGGCTGATAGAGTTGTAATCAAACGAGAGCGTGTTCACTCCCGCACCTATCTGAGTGTAGTAGAGAGTCCCGCAAAAGTGGCCTGGTGCACACGTGGTCGCGGCAGCGAAAGGAATCGCGAGACCGGAAAGCATGCCAAAGGAGATTAGAGCGGCGACCGATAGGGCGAAGCGGCGGCGTCCTAGAATCATTCGTTGTGTTTTGGAGGGCGCGTTATATATTGGCTCTGAAGCCCCAATTCACACAGATGGAGCACAGATTCATCCCAGAGGATACCACTTGCCTGATAGACTTTTATCCACTCAACGCATCGTCACGAACGCGTGACAAGCCAAGCTGCAAAGGAAGGTCCCATAGTCATTGAGACCAGAGAGGAGCTCGTATTCATGCTCTCGGAAGCTGCCGCGCTCGAGCACATGATAATGTGCGGATACTTGTTCGCCTCCTTCACCCTGAAGGACCGTCCCGACGAAGGCTTGAGCGCCCACCAGTCCGAGGCCGTCAGGCGCTGGGACCGAGTCGTATCAGGCGTCGCGATTCAGGAGATGCTGCACCTGGCCCTCGTCAACAACCTCCTCACATCGATAGGGGCGGCTCCCTATTTCGCACGCCCTAACTTTCCGCATCCAGCGAAGTACTTCGCTCCCGGCGTCCAGCTCGCTCTCCTTCCCTTCGGAGAGAGAGCGCTCCGCCACTTCCTCTTCCTTGAACGACCTGAAAAGCTCGATCTGGATCTGGATGATGCCCCCGGATTCGACCTGCACTCGGCGGCCGTCCCGAACAAGGCCGGCGACGAAATCGTCCCTGAGGCGCAGGACTTTTCTACGGTGGGACACCTCTATCGAGGGCTGGAGGACGGCTTCGTCCGCATGGCCCAAAAGCTCGGCGAACGCAACCTCTTCATCGGCTCAGCCCGGTCGCAGGCGACCCGGGAGTACTTCGGATGGCCGGAGCTCGTGCCTGTCACGGACCTGGCATCTTCAAAGCGGGCGATCGAGACGATCATCACCGAAGGCGAGGGCGCACGAGGAAACTGGAAGACAGCCCATTTTGGGAAGTTCTACGTTGTCCTGAACGAGTACCTGGAGTTCAAGCGGCAGGACCCGAGCTTCGAACCTGCCCGTCCTGCGATCCCGTCGTGCGTCAGGTCGCAGGTGGACATGGGGAAGATGGCCAAGATAACCGACCCCTTCACGGTCGACATATCCAATCTATTCAATGCGAGCTATGAGCTCGCGCTCCAACTCCTGTGCAGGTTCTTCATCCACACGGAGACCACGGGGACGGAGCTGCAAACGCTAAGCGATTCAGCCGTCACGGTGATGTCTCAGGTCCTGAGGCCTCTCGGGAAGTTGCTGACGTCCTTGCCTCTGGGGGAGCATCACCCCGGTCAGACCGCGGGACCATCGTTCGAGATGTACCGCAAGGAGTACCTTCTTCCCCACAGGCACGCGGCCTGGATACTGCTGCACGAGAGGGCGACCGGACTTGCCGAGCACTGCCGTGGGCTGGCTGCCCGGGCACCGACGGGGTCCGACCTCGCGTCGGTCGGTGCCTCCCTCGAAAGACTGTCAGACTCTCTGGAACCGCACGCACTCGCCGGCAAGAGAGCCATAGAATCGGCGTAGCATCGACGTGCACCTCGGTCCGACAGGAGCGAAGATGTAGACGCGATGAAAACAATCTCGCCGAACCGTTTTCCGGGGACGCAACGACCAACCACTCGATGTCGGGAGGCGGCTCGACCTGCCGGTCAGAGGCTAACGGAGTCGGGCTGTTTTACGAGCTGAGCGGTGACAACGGACCCAATCCTGCTCGTTCACGGCTCCCGGACCGACCATCCCAACCCGTCCCGCGCGTCAGGCCTTCGAAGCAGATTAATCCAAGCGCGTGCTCCTCGCAGCATATGACCACAGACAGAAGGTTCGCCCGCTTCAACGCAGGGAATTCAACCGTCTCCGGCAAACCCGACGCGAGCCCGCTCACAGTGCGGGAGATTCCGGAGGGCGGCATGTGCCTTTCGGCATTCGTGGTGCTCACAGAAACTGGGAATCGGAACAAGGTCCTCCTCGGCCACCTAAACCCCGAGGCGATGTGGGATCACATGGGCGCGCTCGACCCAGAGAGAGTCGAAGTGCACTCCAGGGGGTGGATGATCCCGTCCTCTCATCTGCTACTCAAGGAACCGCCGCAAGAAGCGGCGAGGCGCATACTGAGGGAGCAGCTTGAGCTTGAAGGTGTGCCGCTGGCGGAGCCCATCGTCGTGTCCGAGACCTACACCCCGAGGAGGTTCCCTGACCTGCCGAGCCACTGGGACCTAGAATTCATCTTCAGGGGTGAGCTCTCGGCCGAGGAGCTCCCGAAGGCTTTCGCCTGGAAGGAGCTCGCCTTTGTGGACATCAGCCATACGAGGAGGTCAGAGATTGCGAGGTCCCACGAGGACGTCCTCGAGTCCGCAGGTTTCAACTTTGCCGAGGGCCAAGCTCCCGGCTAGCTTACGGGCATCGGATGAGGTGCGATGAATCCTGAACCATCGAGCAGCATGCCAGACGAATCACGGGGCAAGATCGATCTACATCCGAAACCAAATCTTTATTGATTCGGACGTGCCCGGAAGCCCACATGGCTCCGACCAGAGGCTACTTCCCTGTGAACGGCCTGGAGATGTACTACGAGATTCACGGCTCGGGGGAGCCGCTCATTCTGCTTCACGGCGGTGCCGGAGCGACCGAGATGTTCGGCCAGCTCATACCGCTTCTCTCGGAGACGCGCCAGGTCGTGGCTGCGGACCTGCAAGGCCACGGACGCACCGCAGACATAGACCGCCCGCTCGGCTTCGAGCTGATGGCAGACGATATCGCCGCCTTGATACGCCATCTCCGGTTCGAGAACGCGGACGTCATGGGCTATTCCCTCGGGGGCGGCGTCGCTCTGCGGACCGCCATCCAGCATCCTGAGGTGGTGAGGAAGCTCGTCCTCGTGTCCACCGCCTTCAGGCGTGACGGATGGTATCCCGAGGTCCTGGCGGCGATGGCGCAGAGCAGCGCCGAGTCGGCCGAGGGGATGAAGGGGACCCCGATGTACGAGCTCTACTCTCGGATCGCGCCGAGGGTGCAGGACTGGCCTGTCCTCTTCACCAAGCTGGGGGTCCTGCTTCGTCAGGACTACAACTGGTCCAAGGAGGTGGCTGCGTTGAAGGTGCCCACCATGTTGATCGTCGGAGATGCCGACAGCGTCCGCACGGCGCACTCCGTGGAGTTCTTCGAGCTCCTTGGCGGTGGCAGAAAGGATGCCGGCTGGGACGGGTCAGGGATGTCAAGCGCGCGGCTCGCGATCCTGCCCGGCGTCACGCACTACAACATCTTCGACTCCCCCGCTGTGGCGTCGATTGTGGTCCCGTTCCTCGAAACGGCGGTGCCACAGAGGTAGGCCTGCCCCGGTCCGGGCAGGACCGGGCTCCAGAAGAGCTAAAATAACTCGGGCCGACAGTAGGGCCGATTGCTCCTCCGGATTCTCGCGCAGCGAGGGTCTCCCTTCGCCGAGCACATGCCGCATGCAGAGATGGAGAAACTTCAAGAGAGGAGGCTCAGAGCAATCGTCCGCCACGCCTACGACAATGCCCGGTTCTGGCACGAGTGGCTTGACGGAGCCGGCCTTGGGCCCGGCGACGTGACCCGACTGAGCGACTTCCGAAGATCCCGGTCTGCGCCAAGGAAGACCTGCTGCAGGGGCCGCTGCACGACCGGCTGACAGAGGACCCAAAGAAATGCCTGAAGATGCCGACCTCGGGCACGACGGGCGGTCCGCTACCCGTCTTCTACAGCAAGGAGTTCGCCGACTACTTCTATTCACTCGGGCTGTACAGGGTCAGGCGCCTGCAGGCCCTCGGGGCGATGACCCGGACCGCCGTGATACTCTTCGCCCTCCCGGGCAACGACCCGGACCCTCCGGACGCCGAGCCCAGACCAAGGCGGAGAACCGTGCTCGGCCTCTTCTCTCCGGTCGCCGGCCGGATCTCAGACTACTTCAACAAGATTCTCTACATGGGGTACAGCATCGAAGAGGTGCTGCCTCAGATTGTCGGCCACAGGCCCGATCTCCTCTGGGGAAGTCCCACCTACATCAGGATGCTGGCCGACGCCGTCGTCGCACGAGGCGTGACGGGAATCCACCCCAGGGCCATCTCGCTCGGGGGCGAACCGTTGGACGAGCCGAGCAGACGCTACTTCGAGAAGGTCTTCGGATGCAGGGTCTACAGCTGCTACGGGGCGAACGAGGTCGGTCTGATCGCTGCCGAATGCACTGCGGCGAGCGGATTGCACGTGAACGCCGATTCGCTGATCGTGGAGGTGCTGAAGGACGGACAACCCGCCTCACCGGGCGAGCAGGGCGAGATAGTGGTGACCGGACTGCTGAACGGTGCGATGCCCATCATTCGCTACAGGCTCGGCGACCTCGGAGTTCTATCGGACGAGATCTGCTCCTGTGGAAGAACACTTCCGCTCTTGCGCTCGGTTGAGGGAAGAACAGTGGATTGAGTCAGGCTCGGGAACGGAGAAACCATCTCTCCGAAACAGATCATGACGATGATGCACGGCATCGAGGCCCTACCACGCGTCCAGCTCCTGCAGGAGACCCTGGACCTCTTCACTCTCAGAGTATTCGTCGACGACCCTGAGAGCCACGCCGGCGCAGCCGAGTTCGTCCGGTTGCTGAAGATGGAACTGGGTGGGGGCGCCGTCGTCAATATCAGTTACGAAAAGCCCGAAAGACTTCGGGCGAAGTTCCGTCCCGTCTTGTCCCGTGTGCCGGAGCCTCAGTTGACAGCAGTGGCACCGCGCTGATATTCGATAATGCCTACGGTCGAGTCGTTTCACGGACCGAGCCTGAACTCAGCTTCGATGGAGGCCCTTGCCCCTGCGCCACCCTCTCGGCCGTTCTGGCATCGGAGAATCAGGCCGTCTCTGAGCCTCCTTCTCCAGGAGCTCTCTTATCACCTCGTCGAAGGTGACCCTCCTACCGAGCCTCTGCTTCATGGCGGAGGCGTAGCGGTTTAGCCCGGCGCGGGTCTCCTCCCCGACCTCAATCTTGGTTGACAAGACCCTACCATCGGCCCCTCTCGCTACAGGGCATCTGCTACCCGATCAGCTCCTTCACCCTGTCCATGATGTCCTCGGCGAACACCGTGCTGCCGCAGTGGTCGCACTTCACCCGGTTTCCCTCCTGCGGAAGGGTCATGGGCGCTCCGCACTGGGGGCACTTCACGACCTGGAGCGAGAGGCCACCCTTGCTCATGTAGTCTCGCAGGAAGCTGAAGTCCAGCATGATGTGGACGTGCTCCCTCCTCCTCTCGGCGTCCATCGCTTTCTGCCGGTTGCCCACCTGTGTCTGGACCATGGCCCTGAAGTCCGGAAACTGGGGTTCGCCTACCCCGCGGACGTGGAAGACCTTCTCGTCACCTGCATCGGCCAGCGAGACATACTTCATCATCAGCCCACCCATGGAGAGCCCTCTCAGGTCCTCCAGGGGGATTGAGGTGTCGATGTGATAGGATTTGCCGAAGACGCCGCGCTGCTTCACGAAGATGATTCTCTGGCTGGTCAGGACCAGATAACCCTTGACTCTCACCTTGACCATCTGACTCCGACCGTTTACCACGCCCACCTGAGCGATCTCGCGGTCAGCTTCCCAGTAGGAGGCCACGCTCTCCCCACTCTGCAGTACGAGGGCGGTGCTCCAGGGCGGCCCGGGGTTCCTGGGCTGGGAGTGCTGAGGAGCAGGCTGCTGGACCGGGACGCTAGAGGGTGGCGTCAATCCCACCGGCGATTTCAGGGCTCGCCCGCACTCCCCGCAGAAGGTGGCATCGTTCTCCACCTGCACCCCACACGACTGACAGAATGGCAAGCTGAATACCTGGAAGCCTCGAATTCCCCCTCCGTTTTTATCCATTATGGGCTCGGGCGGGGTTCTTAGCCGATTGCTTCAGTCTCCCAGCAGAGACGCGGCGAACACCGCCAAGCGAGGCGGTCTCAGTTGATCGCCGACGTGCTCACGAAGAGGTTCCCGCTGCTGTCTGTCTGGACGCCGTACTCAGGCAGCGGCCTGGGCGCGGGTCCTCCGAGCACGCTTCCGTTGCTGGTGCTGAAAGTCGCGCCGTGGCACGGACATCTGATCGAAGATCCGGTACCATACTGGACCGTGCAGGGCTGGTGAGTGCAGGTCGCGCTGAAGGCCTTCCACTGGCCGCCCAAGCTGATGAGCAGCGAGAGACCGGAAGTTGGATGCTGGAAGTACGCGGAGGTCTTTCCGGCCAGGTTCCCCATCGCGGTCACGAAGACGTATCCGGCGGGGGTCTGAACCTGGCTCGTGCTCACGGACCCACCCCCGACCTGAGTCGAGGACTGCTGTATGAGAGAGACGGACTGTTCTTGCCCCGCAGCGGACCTCAGAAGCATCTCGTATGCCGCGGCGACCGTGGTCCCCAGCAGAAACCCCGAGACGACGAACCTCTTTATGAATTCCCTTCGGTTCAACGAGACTTAGCCCCCCTCGGTGGCATGACAGCAGAGAGGTGCTCCCAGGCCTTGACGAGGCCGAGGCACGCGACCGCGAATAGCGTGACTTCTGCCACCGCGACCGGGATGTTAACACCCGCCCCGGCCGAGTGGACCACCATCAGTCCAATGGTCGAGAGGGACATTGCGCCATGGTAGAAGAGCGAGTCTCTGAGCCTCTCGAGGAAAGCCGTCCCTGTGACCCACACGAAGACCGCCATCGCGGCCGAGCCGTAACCCAGGAGGACCGCGCTGCTGACCGGGTAGCTGACGAAGTAGGCGACGTGCAGGACTATGAAGAGGCCGGCCAAGGTCGCGGCGTAGATGTGGATCTTCCTGAGCAGGGTCAGGTTCTTCGTGTACTTGAGGATCCGCCTCCTGACGAGCATGAACGCAGCGCTGAAGATGACTAGGGCGAGGGCGGCGTACCCAAACACGTCTCCGAGGAGTATGAGCACCAAGCAGCTCCCCTTCACACGATAAGCGATCCATTCAATCAGAGCACCGGCTTCGCCTCACCGGCTAGGAGTCGCCGGTGAAATTCCCGTCATCATCATGGTGGTGCGTCCCTCCCGACCCTGACCCGCTGCCGGGAGTGGTCGTGAGGAGGGAGCCGGGCGACCCGGCACCCACCTGTCCGGCGGAACCGGATGGAGATGAGGCGCCACCTTGGACGGCCGCACTGACGCCCGGTCGGGTGCCAAACGGGTTGACGAAGAGGACGACCGCGGCGAAGGCGACCAGCCCGACGAGCGCGAGGATCGAGAGCCTCGAGAGCTTGTTGTTGAGTCTGACTGGAGGGGTGAGCCTCATTGCTAATCAGCTTTCGGTCTCGACTCCGGATTTATAATGAGTTGTGGTGCAATTCTCTATAGTCGGCCCTAGATCTTCAGCGCTTCACGACGACGGCGAGGAAGAAGAGCAGAAGTGTGAAGAACTCCATCACCGTCGTGATGATCTGGTCTGTTTGCAGGCCGACAGCGAAGACGAAGACGTCCAGCTGCCTTATCGCGACGTCCACGGCGAACAGACCAAATGCGACGGAGACGATCAGCAGTCTCCTCAGGCGGGTCTTCCGGTACGCAGAGATCGACAGCGCGAGGAGCAGAAGCGCGAACAGGCCCACCGCCGCGTTTAGGAATTCCTCGGTCTCGAACCCTTGGTCGAAGTTGACGAGAGGAGAGATGAGCAGGAGTGGTGCGTGCCAGATCATTTTCTCGGCTTCTCTCCTCCCTGTTCCGCATCGGAATAGGTGATAAAGATGTCCGCCATCCTGCTGGACCATCTCTCCCAGACCGTCGGATGGTAGTTCATCATGAAGAGAGCTATGTCTTTGGCGCTGCCGTCGGCGACGCGGTATACCGAGGTTCGGCCGACCTGCTCCTTCTGCACGATTCCCAGTTGGATGAGCCTCTTCAGGTGCCAGGAGACCGTGGGCTGGGAGACTCCGGCCGTCAGTACGAGCGCATCTTGGCTAGAGCCGGGCTCCGCCAGCATATGAAGCAGCAGTTCACGCGGTGTGTCGAGAGTGAGAACGCTCAGGATGTCTCTCTGTTTCTCGCCGAAAAGGGCCGATGGATAGAAGAACCTGTAGAGGCCGCGTCTCGTCGAGCTGACCCGCCCATCCTTCTCCAGCCTGTGGACGTGATATTGGACGTCGCCCATCGCCAACCCGAGCTCCCTGCAGATCTGCCTCAAGTGGACTCCGGGATGCTCCGAGATATAGCCGAGGACTCTCGCCTGCGTCGGGTCGATCGGCACCTCGGGCAGGCGAACGGGGGATGAGAAAGGGGGATCGTTATCGCCTTCCCACCGTAGGGAGATGAGCGGGCCCCCCGCAGCCTCGATGAGCAACGTGGGACATTTCCTTCGACGCCGTTTAAGGTTGTCCAGACTGGGCGCAACACGCTCTGAGCGACCGGTCCAATCAGTTGATCCTCGATGTGGTCACGAACACACTCCCACCTGAGACCTGCACCCCGTACTCGGGGAGTGCGAAGGGCGCGGGTCCGCCGAGCACGCTGCCATCGCCCGTGCTGAATGCGGCCCCGTGGCAAGGACAAACGATGGATGACCCTCCGCCGTACTCGACCGTGCAGGGCGCGTGCGTGCAAACGGAACTGAATGCCTTCCAGGTTCCGTTGACGTTGACGAGGATCGAGCTTCCGTAGGTGGGGTGGGTGAAGTAGGCCGACTTCTTGCCGCTCAGACTGCTCGAGGGGCCGATCAGGACGTACCCGGGAGGTGTGGAGACCTGCTGCGTCTGGGTCTCCGAGGCCGTCTGGCTCGTAGATTGGATCTGCACAGTGGGCAGCTGATAGGCCTGATCCGGCGACCCGGTTCTTGCCAGTAGTTCGACGATGGCTGCGACGCCCGTCACGGCCAGGGTCGAAGTGACGACCATCCTCCGGATGAATTCTCTCCTGTTCATATCACCACGTCCCCTATCGCAGTATCTTCCCGGCGTGACGCGCGGCTATGGTGAAGACGACGCCGGCCGTGACCACGAGCGTGACCGTCGCCACCCAGACCGGCACGTTGAAGCCGGACCCGACGGCATGGACTGCCATCAGCGCGATCGCTGCGAGCGAGACCGACCCATGGTAGTAGCGGGCCTCCCTGAACTTCTGGAGGTAGGAAATCCCAGTGATCCCCAGGAAAAGCGCGGCGACGACCGCGATGTAGCCGAGGACTATCGCGCCGTTCAGGGGATAGGAGATGAGGTATGCCACGTGGAGCACGAGGAAGAGACCCCCCAGGAGGGCGATGATCATGTGCGCCCTCCTGACGAGCATGAGGTTGGTGAGGTGCAGGAGGCGACCTCTTATCAGGCGCCTCCTGAGATGGCGTCTCGGATTCAGCGGCCCTCTGAGCAGACGCTTTCTGATCAGGAGATTCTTCCTCACTATGAGGAGGGCGCTGAGGGCGACGAAGACCAGGGCCAGGTATCCGAATATGTCTCCGAGACTTAGCACTACCAATGACTATCCAACCCGGGGGTTATCGTCTCTGGGTTCGCCATCGCGCTTCCCCGAAGGGTCAACCCCGTTCGGCTCGACGGCAGGACCTCTCCCTCTCCTGGATGCAAAATAGAGGATGTAGGATGCGGACCCGAGCGCAGCAGCGAACAGGGCGACCTCGGTCAGCACGGGCGACGACCGGCCGAGAGCTGTCTGCCAGACGCTCCCCGCCGAGTAGCCGAGATAGATCAACAGGACCGACCAGCCGAACGAGCCGATCAGGGTCATCCCCACGAACGCGCCCAGCCTCATCCTCAGGGCGCCTGCCGGGAGAGATATCGCCGACCTCAGCCCGGGGATGAACCTCGCCACGAGGATGCTCCAGGATCCCTTCTCACTCAGCCACTTCTCAGCCCGGTTCAGGTGCTCGGGCTTCATACCTGACCACCTGAAGAGCCTCTCGATGACTGGTCTCCCCAGCTTGGACGCAAGATAGTAGTCGGCCAGAGCACCCACGACCCCCGCGACGGTGCTGACCAGAACGACCGCGGCAAAGTTCATGCCGCCCGTGAAGACCAGATATCCTGCGAATGGGAGCACGACCTCGCTCGGCACCGGAAGGGAGGCGCTCTCCAACAGCATCAGAATGAAGATCCCTGCGTAGCCAAAGGAGGCCATGGTCGACGTCACAAGTCCAGACGAGACGAGAGAACCAGACGAGAGCAGATGTCCGGGCAGAGACTCGAAGGGCAGTTCGAAGTAGTCCAGGAGCTCGCTGAGGGTTACGAAGAGGACGGCCAGGGCCGCCACGAAGAGATACGATCGGGCGTCTGCTGAGGTGAGTTTGATGGCCCGGGACGAGGGGTTCAAAGCTTCAGAACCGGCTCTGCCTGAGTATATTTGATGTTGTGGTGCAAGTGTCTATGCAAAGCTGCGCGATCTGGCTTCCGGCTGCATCATCGACCGGTCGTTGCTCCCGAGCCGTTCACAGGTCCGTTTCCTTCGGTCACTCGCCGAAGGGACGAACGCGCCAGACGTAGCGCATCGATACGACATAGGTCACGGGGTAGGAGACTACCGCCCCTATGACGTTCCCGAAGACGGGAGACAGAGAGAGAGTCGCGAGGAACGCGAGCTGGACCCCGACGATCATTACGTTCCCGAGGAGCGAGGTAAGTTGATACTCGCCCCACCTAACCGACCAGTGGAGCCGCCCCTTCCTCCTCTCTTCGCCCTGACCTCTGACGGTTACGCGCTCGTTGATCAGGAACGCCACCGTGTCTCCGATTCCCAGCGCTATCGCGTCCAGTTCAAGGATGCTGAGCGAGGAACTCCCGAAGCTCGGGACCCTGATCGAGTGGTAGAGGACCAGAACGCCGAGGACCACGACCGCCTCGTTGACAAGGAATCCCGTGCCGCTGGCCACTGCGAACCTGACGACCCGAAAGACCCCGTATCTTCTCTCAAGACCATCGAGGGTCCTCCACCAGTTCGGGGTGGGTGTGTTCTGCAGGGCTTCTGCTGATTTGGCCATGGGGTGTCGTCGCTTCTGCCGCGAGAGCTCACCAGTGCCACTTAAAGACGGAAGACGATTCCCAAGATTGAGAAGCAACCCCCCATCTCCAGCTCCGTTCCGAACCCGACCGAGGGTCTCCGGCGTGTTCCGAGACCTTTCGAACGAAAATCCGCACGCCTGGGCGCTACGGGCGGTGCACCCTCCGGCCTCGGTCACCGGGAAGCCCTGATGTAGTTACTGAGCTTGAATTGCTCCTCAAACCCCAGCCTCCTGTACACGTCGTAGCCCCCCTTTGACGACTGAAGCGTGACGAGCCTGCGGTTCCTCCGACGGGCTTCTGAGAGGGCAAGATGGGTCATCGCGGTGCCGATGCCTCTGCCGCGAGCGGAGGCTGCTGTGCCGACATTATAGATGCCGGCCGCCTTCCTCCCTAGGAAGAGAGCAGAGACGGCAACGGGCTGGTCCCCCAAGAATCCCGTGTAGTTCACGACGTCCGAGCCCGCAGCCCACCCTTTGCGAAGGAAGATTCGAAAGAGCGGCTCACGTGCCGCGCCCGAGATACCGAAGACCTCCGACCACAGAGAATACCATTTCTCCAATCCCTTTTCGCTACGGACCTGTCTTACGGTCAGACCATCGGGATACTTCAGCGGTTCAACGCGGTCGAACTGCAGGGTCATGACCGGAACCGATTCCTCGAGCTTGAAACCGATGGCGAGCAGCTGATCCGCCAGGTCCTTCGGACGCGTGTGGGGGCTCACCCACCAGCTCATGGGCGCCCCTACCGAGTCGAACCTTGCGACCATCCTCCTGATGTCCTGTCCAGCTTCCTTGGGAAGGTCGGACATGACCACGGGATTGAAGAAGGGGTCGGGCACGCCCGATATGACCCACTCGGCCTTCTTCGTGCTCTGAAACTCCTCCTTCAGCATCGTCCTGAAGAACTCGCGCGGGTTCTCCTCGGCCGCCTGCATCAGGATCTTGGAGGACGCCCCTTTCCCAGACATGCCCTTAAAGGAGAGCGCGTCCGCTATTTTATCTTCTCAAAGTGTGCCGCCGGGATCGCCCAAGACGCGCGGACTTGCCATCGCCGAGCCATCTGCCTCGGGACGAGCTAGATCTCGTCCTAGGATCGGGATTTGGAGAGGCTGTGGGCACAGACATTGTTGAACTCGCACGACCTGCACTTCCCCTCGACCTTGGTCGGGACCGCCTCCCTCCTCTTCAGCCAGTAGTCCTGAGCCCAAGTCACGGCTTCCTCCGCCTCCGACCTTACGTGTGGCAGCAGGAAGAACTTCAATCCATATCTCGCCTCGAGCGGGGCTGTCGCCTCCTCCGCCAAGGCGCCTTTGACAAGAATGAGCAACGACTCCCTCTCTGACGGCGTAAGAGCTTCTTGCCTCATGCGCACCAGGGCCAGCGTCAGGCCTGAGCAGTCGAAACCCATCCGCTCCAAGAGCATCCCATAGATCTTGACCTGGACCGCCTGGTCCCGCCAGAGCCTCGATGGGTCACCCCTGGTGGTCTTCAGCTCGACGACCCATCTCGGCCTGCCGTTCTCGAAGATCACCGCGTCGGGCAGGCCGGCGACGCGCAGGTCGCCGATCTGCGCGTACAGTCCGAACGAGGCGGTGAGGCTGGGGGATTCTTCGATGTGCCTGATTAGGTCCTCCTGCTCCACCTCCTCCATGGCGAAGATCTCGTCGTGCAGGTCCGCGCCGATGGCCTTGCCTTCGGTCGGTACCTCGCCAAGCGTGTATTCGTTCTCGACCTTCGCTTCACAGTAGAACTGCTGTGCCACCGTGGACGCCCCGACGAAGGGAAGGTCATGGCGGTATGCCCCCACGCCCTCGGGGATGCCCTCCCTCAGAGAATCCTTCCAGTTCTTGCCCACGACCGACGAAACCCGCTCCGACTAATAACGATGCTCCAGCGCCGAGGGGATCAGTACTGGCTTCTGCCGCAGGCCTGACAGTAGAATTCCGTCACCGCTTTCGTCGCGCCGCAGAACCTGCAGAACGGGACCAGCGCCTTCTTGACCCTCGACCTCAACCTCACCTTCTCCCTGGCCTGGACGTACTCGCCGCTCGCATAGAACTCCCTGACCATAGCGAGCCTCCTCCCGTAGGCTGGATGGGTCTGGAACACCTCTGCCAGTGAAGAATCGCCAGGCGGGTCTCCTGCGTAGGACGGATATCCGACGATCTTCAGCATCATCGACCTGAAGACGTTCGGATCGCCGGTGATGAGGAGCGCAGCCCTGTCCGCCGAGATCTCGGAGTCCCTGTGCCAGGCGAGCAGGAGCATCTGGATCGGCATCGCGACGATACCGGCGCCGTAGATGTTCGCGAGGAACTGTGCTCCCGCTCCGAGCGACTCGGCGAGAGTGTGGTAGAGCAGGTGCTTGGACTTGACGTGTCCGAGTTCGTGCCCGACCAGCGCGGTCATCTCAATCTCATCGAGCGAGTCGAGGGCGGCGGACGTGATCGCCATGACCGGGCTGTCGTCCCTCCCGAACGTCGCGGCGTTGAGTTCAGGGGCAGGGATGACGAAGGTCTCAGGAATCATCTCGAGGCCCAGGGTCTCGCCGCAGTTGACGACCAACGAGCCCAGCCGCGACCGGGGCTCCACCTTCGATCCGTTCCTGACCAGCCATGACCTCATGGAGTTCTCGCGGCCCTTTGTTACCACCCCGCCCACGAGGTAGGCGAGCGGACCCGTCTGCCGTAGCATCGCGAGGTTGTCCTTGTCCCCGGAATACAGGAAGTCCCCCACCTTGATGTCGTACTTCGTCGAAGCAATCAGGCGCCTGCGGCAGCTCACGCAGAACGTCCGGTCGAGCCTGTTGTAGGCCTGACAGAACCTGCAGGGAACCTCCGGAAGGAACTTGTCCCTGCCGATTCGGGCACCGCACCTGGGGCAGTATTGGGAGCCCCCGGGAATCTTTGTCCCGCACTTCCCGCAGAAGTGCGTCGGCTCGATCGACATCAGGATTCGCTCCGCGGGAATCCATGATTAACCTTGCCGTCGGCGGTTCATCTCTGCACAATATTGAAATAATTCGTCACCAACTCCGATGCTCGATGGATAACACGAGGCTAGTGACTTGTCTTGCCCGCTTCTGGAGCGGATGCCCGGTCAATTGCCGGGGCGACGGCGTGCACCATGCGCTCGGCCGCTCCGGGGCTCAGTGGACCTAGCCTTACAGGACGGCAACTTGCGATGACAGTCAGGCTAGCGGTCGACATAGGGGGGACCTTCACAGATGCGGCGGCGCTGGACGAGGAGACAGGCCTAATCGAGGTGGCGAAGTCGTCCACCACCCCCTCCAAGCCGGTCGACGGAGTCCTCGCGTGCGTCCGCAAACTCAGCTTGGACCCGAGACAGGTGTCGTACCTGGTCCACGGGACTACGGCAGCGACGAACGCGGTGGTCCAGAGACGGTTCGATCAGATCGCGCTGATATCCACCAAAGGCTTTGCAGACGTCACGGAGATCCAGCGTGGCAATCGGCCGATATACGGTCTTTACGACATCCGGTGGGAGAAGCCAGCCCCCCTCGTCCCCCGCTACCTCCGCTACGAGGTGGACGAGAGGATCGACAGCTCTGGGAGGGTGGTAACCCCGTTGGACGAGGAGGGTGCCAGGAAGGTCGCCCGAGAGATAAGGTCGATGGGGATAAGGACGGTGGGCATCTGCCTGCTCTTCTCCTTCATGAACCCGTCGCACGAGGAGTCGGTGAGGCGCATCCTCAAGGAGGAGTGTCCCGGCGTCTACGTCTCCGTCTCTTCCGAGGTCAACCCGGAGATACGCGAATACGAGAGGGCGAGCACGGTGGCGATCGACGCGGCCGTCAAGCCCGTCATGGACCTCTACATTGGGAGTCTCGAACGTGGACTCAAGGAGGCGGGGTTCCTGAGCAGGTTGATGATAATGAAGGCGAGCGGAGGGATGATGAGCTCCGCAGCGGCCAAGGAGATTCCCGTCCAGACGATCGAGTCTGGTCCGGCCGGCGGGACTATCGGCGCGGCTCAGGTCGCGAACGCCCTCGGCATCAAGAATCTCATCGCCATCGACATGGGCGGCACGACGTTCAAGGTCAGCCTGGTCGACGGCGGAGTCCCAAGATACAGGTCGGAGGGGGAGCTGGAATGGGGCGTGCCCTTCCGGATCCCGATGATCGACATCAGCGAGATCGGCGCCGGCGGAGGCAGTATCGCGTGGATAGACGAAGGAGGCCTACTCCGGGTCGGTCCGCACAGCGCCGGTGCCGACCCCGGACCGGTCTGCTACGGAGCGGGAGGGAAGGAGCCGACGATTACCGACGCCCAGCTCGTGCTGGGTCGGCTCGACCCGGCATCTTTCCTAGGCGGTGAGATGAAGCTGGACAAGCGGGCAGCGGCCGAGGCCATCGAGGGTCTCGCCGAGAGGCTCGGACTGACTCTGACTGAGACGGCGGCCGGGATCGTCAAGATAGCCGAGGCCAACATGCTCTCCTCGATGCACGTCAACTCGGTGCAGAAGGGATACGACCCCCGAGACTTCTCGGTCATCGCGTACGGCGGGGCGGGGCCAATGGTCGCCTCGACGCTGGCCAGGAGCCTTGGATCGCCGAAGGTGCTGATACCATTCCACCCTGGTATCTTCTCGGCGATTGGAATGCTCGCGACGGACATCAGGTTCGACTTCATGCAGTCGTACATGGTGGGAATGGACCAGGTCGACCCCGAGAGGTTGAACTCCATCTACGAGCAACTAGAGCGCCAGGCCAGAGACACGCTGGCGAGGGAGCATAGAGGCGACTCTTACGTGCTGCGGACTGCGGACATGCGCTATCTCGGACAGAACTACGAGATCTCCACGCCGGTACCGACCGGCAGGCTCACCCCAAAGGAGATAGAGGTCACCAAGGACAACTTCAACACCGAGCACCTGAGGCTCTACGGGCACAACAAGCCTGACGAGAGGCTCGAGCTCATCGGTGTCCGGCTGGCGATAATAGGCGCGATCACGAAACCCAAGTTCAAGAAGACGCCCCTCCCCGGCGGGATGGCAAGAGCCCTCAAGGGAGAGAGGGAGGTCTACTATCATCAGTCAGGATTCCTCAAGTCAAAGGTCTATGACAGGGAGTACCTCGCCGCCGGGGAACCTCTTCCGGGCCCGGCGATAATCGAGGAGATGGACTCCACCATCGTCGTCAACCCGGGACAGACCGCAACTGTGGATGATTACGGAAACGTGGTGATAGACACATGAGCACCGATTCACTGACTGCAAGGAAGACCGACCCGATCACCCTGGAGGTAGTCAGGGGCGGGATCGTCTCGCTCTGCCAGGAGATGGGCCTCTCGATGGAGAGATCCTCCTACTCCCCAGTCTTCAGCGAAGGGCTGGACTACTCGTTCGCCCTCTTCGACGGCGGGGGCGAGATGATCTCGCAGGCGGCCTTCGACCCCTGCCACCTCGGGGCGATGCCCCAGGCGGTGAGGAGGACGCTGGAACAGGTGGGGATGGAGAGCATCGAACCGGGTGACGTCTTCCTGAACAACGACCCCTACCTCGGCGGGTCGCACTGCAGCGACTACACCTTCATGCGACCCGTCTTCTCCGGAAAGCGGATTGTAGCCATAGCGGCGGCGAGGGCGCACATGATCGATGTCGGCGCCTCGGTCCCGGGGAGCTTCGCAGGTGATACGACCGAGATACACCAGGAGGGACTGAGGCTCCCGGCCATCAAGCTGCTTTCGCGCGGCCAGGAGGTCGGCGACCTGTGGAGGCTGATACTCACCAACGTCCGCGTTTCCAGGGCCTTCGAGGGCGACATGAGGGCCGTCCTGGGGGCGCTCAAGGTCGCGGAACGACGGGTCCTGGAGTACTCCGACAGCTACGGGGTCGAGACCTGGGAGACCATCCTCGGGAAGATAAAGGACATATCCGAAGGCGTCATCAGGAGGGAGCTGTCCACGCTCCCTGAAGGCTCGTACTCGTATGAGGACTACGTCGACGACAGCGGGAACACCCCCAGTCCCCTAAGGATCAAGGTCAGGGTCAGGATAAAGGACGGGACCCTGCTGGCCGACTACTCGGGGTCCAGCCAGCAGGCCAAGGGACCGATCAACTGCGCCTACGCCGTCACGCTCGGCAACACCTACATCGGCACGCTCCACTGCCTGCCGATCCACGGGGAGTACCAGCTCAACGCGGGCACCTTCAGACCGATCAGGGCGGAGATCCCTGCGGGGACCGTCACGAACGCCAGCTATCCGGCCCCGGTCCAGGGCGGCAACACAGAGACGTCGAACAGGATAGTCGACGTGATGATAGGGGCTCTCTCACAGGCCGTTCCTGAGGAGAACGTCAAGGCGGCGTGCCACGGGACCTGTTCAGGGCTGACGGGAGGAGACATACGAGGCAGGCCCGAAGACCAGTGGGTCATGTACCTCTGGGGGCTGGGAGGCATGGGAGCGCGCGCCGGAAGGGACGGGAACCCGGCGCAGATGCCGTTCGCGACCAACAACAAGGGACCGGTCATCGAGGTGCAGGACACGCGCTACCCGCTGCTGACCGAGAGGTTCGAGCTCTCGTCGCCAGACTCCTGCGGTGCGGGAAGGCAGAGGGGCGGGATGGGAACGATCTACGGCTGGAAGCTGCTCGCCCCGGAGGCGGAACTCTCCTCGCTGTCCGAACGGCACAAGATATCGCCCTATGGGGTCTTCGGGGGACTTCCTCCTTCGCCGCTCTCGTGCGGACACTTCTGTGACACCAGGCTCACCCCTTCGGGGAACGCGACGTTCGGGCACGCCACCGATCTCTACGGGAAGCTGTCGCCATCCAAGTGGTCGAACATCACCCTCCATCGTGGAGACAGGGTGGAGCTGAGCCTTACCGGTGGAGGCGGTTACGGCGACCCGCTTGAACGGGACCCCTCAAGGGTCGCGTCGGACGTCAGGAACAGGTACGTCTCCATGGAGGGGGCTAAGAGGTTCTACGGCGTGGTAGTGAAGGAGGATTTCACCGTGGACGCAGACGCGACCGAGGGCCTGAGGATGAAGCTCCGGGGTGGAGAGTCGCCCTTCGACGTCTCCCACCTCTACGAGAGGCTGAGCACGCTCGCCTGGCTGCTGACCCGGTCGGAGGAGACCCTCGGGAGACTGGAGGAAGCCTCACGTGACTTCCCAGGGGTGCTCCGCTTCGTGTCAGAGCGGGGAGATCGCTTCCACTACGGCAAAGTCCTGGCGACGGACCCCTATGTGATCAGAAGGTTGGTGGGATTGATGAAGGGCTCTGACGTCAAGATACACACGATTCAGTACTTCTCGAAGGAATCCAAGATAGAGGACCTGCTCTAGACGAGGGGGCTACACCGCCGGGGTGTCGCTCGGGCCTTCCAGCCTGATTCCGTTCCTGTCGTACACCCCCTTCAGCCTGGGCTTTCCCCTCTGGATCCCGTCGATCACAGCCACCTTGACCGAGTTCGCGCGGTAGACCTGGCCCCTGCAGCCCGTGATTACGGTCTGTCCCACCTTCAGCGTCGCGCCAGGGGTCCTCCTGAGGGTGAGGTACATGAAGAAGGAGGGGTCAGACCCCGGAATCACGGGGGGTTCGAGGACCACCCTCTGTCTCAGCAGCTCCCCAAACGTGCTCCCGGCGAGGGCGTAGAGATACTCGTAGGTCAGCGGGTTCCAGACGCCCGTCGTGATATTGGCCACGAACCCGGATCCGTAGGCGAAGGCCCTCGCTCCCATGACGTGGTCGACCTCGGTGACGTACACCATGCCCGGTATCTCGGGCTCGTCGCTGAAGCCGTGGAGTGGGGTCATCCCCAGCAGCGCCTGTCCAGGTTCGGCATGGGTCCCCCCGTTCTCCGCGAGGATCTTCATCGTTGAGGTCGAGCTCAATCCGGCCGGGTTGATCTGCTCGATCTCGAAACCTGCGTCCTTGAGCTTCGCCGCGCACCTGATCAGCGTCTCGAAGTTCGGGGTGGGCTCAACCCTCCGGGTCTCCAGGTTGTATCGCATAGCGGGATAGGAGGTGACCCCCACCACGGCGACGTTCGGCATTGGCTTGATCCGCCTTGCGACGGGGATCAGGTCCCGTTCCGCGACGCCGCCGCCGAGGGTGTTGTACGCGAGGTCGGCGTCTCCCACCACCTTGAGGAGCAGCTTCTGCTTCTTCCCCGCCTGCTTCGCGGCCCTGGAGATCTGGGCCGCCTTCTCTGCGTTGTACACCGTTATCACCTCTGGAGAGACCGTTCCTACGACGTAGCTCGCCTCCGCGCCCGGCACCTGACCCAGGTGGCCCACGTGGCCCACCTTCACGCCGGACCGGTGCAGGCTCTTCGCCTCCTCCATGTCGATAGCTATCGCCTCACTCATCCCGGATTTCACCACTTCCTGGCACGCCAGCGGGTTGCGCCCGAACTGCTTGGCCTCGAAGTACGTCTTCAGTCCAGCTTCCTTCGCCGCGCGGCAGATGGAAGACGAGTTCAGCCTGATGGCATCCAGGTCGAGGACGTATGTGTCCTGATGGATCCGTCCAGAGGCATAACACTCGAAGGCGGCCCTTATCAGGCCAGGATTCCTTCGCATCGTCGTTTCTAGGAAGTCCACGTCAAGGAAAAGGAGTTCCGGCGTTAAAGACTTTGTTCAGCTCCGCGTAGACGAAAAGCCGGCCCCTCAGGCCACGACCGTTTCCCGTGATTTTCTGGAACACTTAATACACAAACTGGGACAATCCATGTCCTTGTCTTCTGGACCGGATTCAGAAAGTTTCGACAGGATCAGGGAGATTCTCTACGTACCAGTAATCTCCGACTCGCTGGACTCGGTGGGATATCGAAAGCAGGCCATGGCTCCACGGATCCGTCCACTCCGGGAGGACTTCAAGGTGGTCGGACGGGCCAGGACGGTCACCTGGATCGACGTCTACGCACCCGACCCGAACCCGTACGAGGTCGAGATCGCGTTCATGGACGACCTGAGGAGGGGAGACGTCGTGGTGACCAACACCGACTTCGCGCTGAGGAACGCCCCTTGGGGCGAGCTCATGAGCACCGCAGCCGGGTGCAGGGGCGCGGTCGGGGCGATAATCGACAGCTGCGTGAGGGATGTGAAGAAGATCTTCGAGACGAAGTTCCCTGTCTTCGCGGCGGCCATCTCCCCTCTCGACTCAGCGGGGAGAGGCCGCGTCGTCAGCTACGATGAACCCGTCGAGTGCGGCGGGGTCCACGTCGAGACTGGCGATCTCGTGGTGGGAGATTACGACGGGGTCGTCGTCGTCCCAAGGGCCGTGGAGAGGTCCGTGCTGGAAAGGGCGTTCGAGAAGGTGACCAAGGAGAATGTCACCAGGAGCGAACTCCTTCAGGGCAGAACGCTCAAGGAAGTCTACGCCAAATACGGGGTCCTGTGACCGCCAGGCCCACCGGCCCGGGGCCGTCCTTAGGGTGAGATGGGAAAGTCAAATATCGACGCGGCCCGATTGGTCTGCGTGAAAGAATTGGAGCTCTCGGGAAAGGTAGCCATAGTGACCGGGGGAGATTCAGGGATAGGAAGGGCGATCTCCGAACTCTTCGCCGCAGAGGGGGCGAGCGTGGTAATCGCCGACATCACCGAAGGCACGACGGCAGGTTCGATTACCAGGGCAGGGGGCGCGGCCTGGCACGTGAAGGCCGATGTCCGAAGCGACAAAGACGCCCGGAGGCTGGTCGGTGCGGCGTCGGAGAGATTCGGAGGCGTAGACATCCTGTGCAACAATGCCGGGGTGGAGCTACTGAAGCCGATGACCGAGACGACCGAAGAGGAGTGGGACAGGGTGCTCGACACGAACCTGAAGGGCGTCTTCCTCGTCTCGAGATACGCGGTCCCGGAGATGGTCAAGAGGGGAGGAGGGGTGATAGTGAACATGGCGTCGCAGCTGGGGCTGGTCGGGCTCGAGAACTTCGCCACCTACTGCGCCTCCAAGGGAGGAGTCGTGCTACTTACGAAGACGATGGCGCTCGAACAAATCCGTCATAACATCCGCGTGAACTGCATCTGCCCCGGTCCGATCCAGACGCCGATGATCGAGAGGGAGCTGATGACGGAGCCCGACCCGGAGGCGGCCAGGAGGATGTGGGTCGGAAGACAGCCGATCGGGCGGCTTGGAAGACCTGAGGAGGTCGCGCAGACGGCCCTGTTCTTGGCCTCTCCGCGTTCCTCCTTCGTGATAGGGCATGCACTGGTAGTCGACGGGGGATACACGCTTGGCTGACCGATCGGCCTCCGCCCTCCGCTCCGCCTGGGTCATGGCCGGGCTGCCTGCGGTGCCCGCGCTACGGCGGGCCGAAGGGTCCAGGTCTGCAGGGTGATTTCCTGGAGGATTCGCGGCGCCGTGAACCCATCCGGGAGGACGGGCCACCGGCAGGCGGTCCGAAAGGCTTCGGCGTCCACGAACCTCGACTGGAGGAACTCTGACCTCACCACTCCCGTCGCAGTGGGAAGAGGTCTCCCCGCCAGGAAGGACCTCAGAATCTTCGCCGAGGTCATCATGAAGTCGGAGGTGGAGAGCTCTGTGCCGTCCCCGAGCCGAACCAGCGAGGGGAGCCTCCCCGTCTTGTCCATCTCGGCGGCGAGTCTCACAGACACGGAGATTAGCTCCTTGACCTCGACTCTCGGGGGGGGGCTCGGATCCCTGGTCGCGGCAGGGCCTAGGGGTTCCCTGGGCCGGATGCTCACAGGAAGCTTCCCGGTCCTGGAGATCGACGAGAGGCACTTGACGATCACGTAGAAGAGCTCCGAGGGCGAAGCGAAGTCATCCTTCACGCTCACGTACTTCACGCCCTTCCCGAGCTTCTCCAAGGTCGACTCCACCAACTCTCGGTCATAGGAAGGTCTCCTCCTTCGGTAGATCCTCCGGGCGTCAGACGCCGTAATGAAACGGACGTCTTCGAACGACGACATGAACCCGATCATCTCGTCGAAGTCCCTCCACGCGCGTTCGGTCACCTCGAGCGGCTGCGGGGGTGGACGGGCGTACTCCTCCTTCGTCCTGTTCTGGCCGTGGACGAAGTTCACCGCATCCCAGAACTCCTTGTTTATGGCTGTGTGAAGGTGGAAGAGGAAGCTGATGCACCCTCCCTGTCCCCTCTCCAGCCTCCCGTGGATTTCCTCAAACTGCTCCTTGAGTTTCGTTATCCCCTTGGGACTCTCGAAGGTGTAGTCGAACTTGACGAAGTTCTCGTTGGCCCCGTTGAGGTTCAGCACGCCGCAATACCAGTAAGGCTGGTTGCCTAGGTTGACGATTGGGGTCTCGTCGAGGTAGACAGGGATGCCCATGCTCTGCATCGCCGGATAGTAGTGGGGACCCCACGCAGGACCCGGGTGTCCGAAGCAAGAGGAGCTTCTGCCGAACGTCTTCTCAACTAATGCCAGACCCGCCCGCTCCCTCTCCTCGAACTCCCTCGCGCCGTCCAGTGTGTCCTTGCCCGAGAGATACTCGTAGACCGTCGGGTGCCTGCTGTGGGTGTCCAGGTGATAGCCCACGTCGTGGGCCGATATCGCCGAGATCACATCCGACCTGTTCCGTTCGAGGAGGACACGGACCTTCTCCGCGACCATCTTGCACGTGGCGCGTGCGCCATGCTTATCGAGTATCGACAGCGCGACGAGAGGAAGGTCGTCAGACTCTTCGGTCACGTAATCCTCGATGTCGAACCAGATGTAGACGTAGACAGGACTCTTCTGCGAAGTCGGTCGAGCTCTTTTCTGCCGGGCGACCACGACTGAAACCAACGGGCCCGCGTTATAATTAGGTTATGGCCGACCGGACGGCCTCGCCCTGGCCGCCGAGCGCGTACATCTCGCCCAGGCAGCGGTGGCGGTCTTGCCTCCGAGGACATAAACTAATTACAGCATAACATATGTAGAGTGGCATAATCTATAACTTTAAATATATTCTAACCGTAGTTTGTAAGGTTGGCAAAGCCCGTCGTCTTCCTTAGGGAAGCAACAGGACTCATTCGGGAAATCGGCCCGTTAGACACAATAATTCTCTCTCTAGGATTCATCGTCGGACCGACGTTCATTCCAATCTTCACAGGCGAGTGGAGCCTCTTCCCCGGGGTCAGTGTCTCAGGCTCGTTCCTCTTGATGGGACTCCTGGCGGCGGTGCACGGATACTTCTACCTCCAGATCAGCTCCGTCCTGCCGAGAAGCGCGAGCGGTTCCTACGTCTCCCTCAGCAGGATGGTGAACCCTGCCCTGGGAATGGCGATGAGCATGATCTTCGTCGTTGCCATGATATTCAATCTGGGTTACATCGGCTCTATCGCGATCCCGGTCGGCATTGCCGGCCCACTCACCAGCTACGCGGCGGTGACGCACAACACCGGGCTAGCGAATCTGGCCTCCAGCCTCTCGACCTCAACGAGCGGCTTCATCACAGGTTCACTGCTGATCCTGTTCGTGACCATCGTCGCGATAACCGGGACGAAGAACGTCCTCAGAGCAAACCGGGTCTTCTTCGTCCTAGGGACGCTGGCGTTCCTCACGCTCGTGGGGTCGCTTCTAGTGGTCAACCAGAGCTCATTCTCCTCCGCATTCAACACCTTCGCGGGTGCGAACGCCTACCAGTCGGCCATCTCGAACGCAACCTCGGCCGGCCGGGTGATACCCCAGAACCTGATAATCCCAACGCTGTTGTCCCTGCCGCTCAGCTGGTTCTCGATGAACGGCTACCAGAGCTCCACCTACTATTCAGGTGAGCTGAAGCGGGTTACCAAGACGATGACCGCGGCGATCATCGGCTCCATAGTCTACGCGGCAGGCTTCTTTGCCCTCGTAGCATATCTGGCCGAGAGGGCGTTCGGCAGCTCCTTCATCCAGAGCCTATCCTACCTGTACGGGAATGGCTCTTCGAGCTACCCGCTCAGCGTGCCGCCGTACGTGAACACGCTTCTCGCAATTGTGAACAGCAACATCTACCTCAACATCCTGATTATGCTGGGGATAATCGGCTGGGCGTATCTCATAGCCACGAACTTCATACTCGTCCCGTCCCGCCACTTCCTGGCTTGGTCGTTCGACCGCGTCTTCCCGGCTTCGCTCGGCAGGGTGAGTGACAGGTTCCACAGCCCCGTCACTGCGATTATCACGATCGCTGTCATATCCGAGATCACACTCTTCTTCTACGTCGTGACACCGGCCTATCTCGGGGCGGTCAATCTGACGTACCTCTTCCTCCCCGCAATCATCCTGGACGGCTTCGCCGGCGTCTTCCTCGTCTACAAGAGGAAGGACCTCTTCGAGTCCGCTCCCAATGCTGCCAAGAGGAGGCTCGGTCGCATCCCGATCATCGCCGTGACAGGCCTCTACAGCGTCGCCTTCGTCGCGATCATGCTGTTCGCAGCCCTCGACAACCCCGCCGTCGGAGGCCCGCTCGGGGCGATCACGCTGGGGACCGTGACCGGCGCATTCATCCTGGGGCTCGTGTTCTACTTCGGGATGAAGAGCTACCACAAGAAGCGCGGGATGGACATCTCGCTGGTCTTCAAGGAAATCCCACCGGAGTGAGCTCTCTCCCGCTCAGTCTCTGTGGGACTAGTGCCTGACCAGGTAGCCGCCGTCGACCGGCATCGCGATCCCTGTAACCCAGGATGCATCGTCCGAGACCAGGAAGAGCGCGGCCTTGGCGACATCGACGGGCAACCCGACCCTCTTCAGGATCGTGCTGTCGATCGCGTCAGCGAAGCCCCGGTCAGGGTCGGCCTTGGAGCTCATCCAGTCCCTGAACTGCTGAGTGTCTATGGGTCCTGGAAGGAGGCAGTTCACGCGAATCTTGTACCGGCCGAGGTCCTTCGCCATCGCGGTCACCAGGGCGATTATGCCACCCTTGGTCGCTGAGTACGCCACCTGATCGTCTTCCCCGCTGACCCCGCTTATGGATGAGGTGAACAGTATCGTCCCTCCGCCGCGTTCCATCATGGGCCTGGCGACGGACTTGGCGAAGAAGAACGCGCCCTTGAGGTTGATGTCGACCAGGCGCTGCCAGTCGCTCTCCTCCGTCTGAAGAGTCGACTTGAAGCAGTTGACCCCGGCATTGTTGAAAAGGATGTCCACCTTTCCGTACTTCTGAACGGTCTGGGACACCGCCCGGTCTATGTCCTTCAGCTGCGACACGTCCGCCCTGATGAACGTTCCCTCACCCACGTCGCTGACACGAGACAGCGTCTCGGTTCCAGTCTTCTCGTTCCAGTCCACTACGACGACCTTCGCCCCCTCGGAGGCGAAGAGCAGGCTCGCACCCCTCCCTATTCCAAATCCTCCGCCCGTCACTATCGCCACCTTGTCGGTCAGCTTCAAGGACACAGCCGAGATAGCCGATATCCCATTTATGGGTACCGCGCGTCGCGACCATTGGCTTCCCTGACACTGTCCCGCTCTCTTGCACGACCCTCCCTGGCCGGCGCGGACATCCCCGCTCTAACGGAACGCATTTAACTCGCCGGACCTCTCGGGCTCCCGTGACGCTCCCTGACGGTCAGTCACACGACGACGCAGATCTGCTGAAGAGCACGAACTACTCCGGCTTCAGGCTGGAGTCGACATGGAATCCCGTGGTCATGGTCCGCGCGGAAGGAGTCTTCCTTGAGGATGCACAGGGCCGGAAGTACATCGACTTCTCTTCGCAGCCCGCCGCGGTCAACCTCGGTCACAACAACAGGAGAGTGATTGACGCGATCAAGGAGCAGGCAGACAAGCTCGCCTACGTCGGCGTGGGCTTCGGGACGGACGTCCGTGCAAGATTCTCCAGGAAGCTGAAAGAGGTACTGCCCGAGAACCTCACAAAGTACAACTTTGCCAACTCCGGGAGCGAGGCGAACGAGGCCGCCGTCAGGATGGTCAGGACGTTCTTCAAGAAGGAGGGCAAGACAAAGATCGTCTCGCGATACAACTCCTTCCACGGCTGGACGGCCGCGACGAGCCAGCTCACCGGGGGTCCCCGAAGATTCCCGGTGGAGACGACAGGCGCATTTCCGGGCGTGGTCCACGTCCCAGACCCCTACTGCTACAGGTGCCCATTCGGCCTGACGTATCCTGAATGCGGCGTCGCATGCGCGGAGTTCATCGACTACACGATCAAGAACGAAGGCAACGTGGGAGCGATGATCCTCGAACCAGTCACCGGGGCGAGCGGCGTGGTCGTCCCTCCGAAGGAGTACCTCCCACGCGTCAAGGAGATAACCGAGAAGAACGGCGCGTTTCTGATCGCAGACGAGGTCCTGTGCGGCTGGGGGAGGACGGGAGAATGGTTCGCCGTCAACAACTGGGGCGTCAAGCCGGATATCCTGACCACGGCGAAGGGCATCACAGGGGGTCAGTTCCCCCTGTCGCTGACGGCGACGAGCGGCGAGATAGCGGAGTTCTTCGAGCGGAACTGGCTTCCGGTCTCCGGGACGTTCAGCGCCCATCCCCTAGGAATGGCGGCGGGAACCGCCGCGATCGAGGAGTATCAGCAGGAGAACCTCATCCCGAAGGCCAAGGAACAAGGCGCGTACCTTGGCAAGAGGCTGGAAGAACTGAAGGCGAGGCACGTCTCTGTGGGGGACGTGCGCGGCCTAGGGCTCCTGTGGGCTGTAGAGCTCGTAAAGAACAGGAAGACGAAGGAACCGTTCGACTACGCTGAGGACTATCTCGGGGGGAAGACCCTGATGACCCAGAGGGTTGCAGAGAAGATGATGGGCATGGGCGTCTTCGTCTACACGGGTGTCGTCTCGCATCTCATCGTCTCCCCTCCCCTCATCATAGCGAAGGACCAGATGGACACCGCCATCGACGTGATGGACGAGGCTCTGAAGGTCTCCGACCGGGAAGCAGAGAACCCCGCCGGGTGAAAAGAACAAGAGATCAGCTCGCAGGGCTCGGCTGCTCCAGCGCCCTCGACAGGTAGATAAACAACGGAGGGCCTATTTCCTCGCATGCAAACCCGGACGGCGAGACGTTCCAGGCCGGCAAACCTAATCCACGACGACACCTTCACGAACGGGGTCATAGGCCCGACCAGCAGGATGCTCGGACCGCTGGCGGATGGAGGAAGGATCGTCTTCGAGACTGCGCCGGGTTGCTGGGGGCCGATGATAACGCCCACCATACGGGGCGGTCACGAGGTCTGCACTCCGGTGGCGATCGAGGGAGCGGAGGTCGGAGACGCGGTCGCGTTGAGGGTGGAGAAGATCAGGGTCCTCTCCAGAGCGGCGAGCGTGGGCGTCGACGAGTCAAGGGAGGGGTGCTTCATCGGAGACCCGTACGTGGCGAAACAGTGCCCCGTCTGCAAGGAACTCTGGCCGGAGTTTGTGGTGGAAGGGATCGGCCAGGAGGCGATCCGTTGCAAGAAATGCGGAACTCCAATATCTCCATTCAAGATGGTCAACGGCTACACGATGGTCTTCGACCACAAGGCGGGCGTCGGAGTGACAGTCGACAGGAGGACCGCTGAGAAGATCGCAAAGAGGGCGTGGTCATGGCACGCTCTTCCCAAGAACTCAAAGCAGGTACCTATCCTGACCTTCGGCGTAGCCGACATAGTCGGGGTTCCATCCAGGATGTTCCCGTTCCTGGGACAGTTGGGCACCGTCCCGGCCGTGAACACGCCAGATTCGCACAATGCGAAGGACTTCGGCTACTACCTGATTGATGCGCCCCATCAGTACAAGCTCGACAGAGAACAGTGGAAGTCAAAGCTGACGGACGGACATACCGACTGTGATGCGATCAAGGAAGGCGCCGTCCTGGTGGCACCGGTAAAGGTGAAGGGAGCGGGTGTCTACGCAGGCGACGGGCACGCAATGGAAGGCGACGGTGAGGTTGCGGGCCATACGACCGATGTCAGCACCGAGAGCACAGTCAGCGTCTCCGTGATAAAGCGCCTCCCGCTCGACGGCCCCCTGCTCTTCCCCCTCGAACAGGACCTTCCCCCGCTGGCCAGGCCCTGGAGACGCGATGAATGGGAGAACGTCCGAAGTCTCTCGAGGCGGTTCGGGATCGAGCCAGAACCAGTCGCCCCGATCCAGGTGTTCGGCTCCGGACCCAACATCAACGACGCAGCCCAGGATGGGTTCCTGAGGGCCGCGAAGCTTCTGGGAATGACGGTCGAGGAGGTCAGGAACAGGGTGACCATCACCGGTGCCGTCGAGATTGCGCGGCTCCCGGGGATGGTGCAGGTCTCGATCCAGGCTCCGCTGCGCTCGCTCGAGGATGTCGGGTTGGCAGAGCTCGCCATCTCCCAGTATCACCTGAAGTACTGAAGATTCCCGGGTGGTTCTCTTCCTAGGGTTTCAGGAGAATCTTCGCGCCCTTTCTGCTCTCGGCCGTCTCGAACGCGGTCCTCCAGTCGGAGAGACCGAATTCGTGAGTGATCAGGGAGCGCACGTCTATCGAGCCATGTTGTACAAGCGAGATCGCGCTCTCCCAGATCGGCCAGTTGTGACTGAAAGAGCCGTGGACCGTGATGTTCTTCCTTTCGATCAGAGACAGTGGGAACGACGCGTTCTCCGTGGTCTCCCCGACGTAGACAACTCTGCCTCCAGCCCGCGTCGTCCTGAGACCCAGTTCGAAGGACGCCGCATTGCCGGCGGCGACCACGGTGACGTCGAACGAATTACGAAGGGAGCCATCCTCGATTCCCTGGCCGAGCTCGCGGTCGACCAAGGTTCTCACGGCACCCAGCCGTGAAGCAAGGTCGAGGCGCGGCCTGCTTCGCTCTGTTCCGACGACCGTCACCCGACCTCCGGAGAGCCTCGCGACCTGGAGGCAGAACAAACCTATCGGACCCGGACCGATGACAAGAACCGACTCCCCAGGATAGACGTGCGAGTTTCGGGTCAGCGCGTTTAGCGCGACGGACACCGGCTCGAGAAGCGCGGCCTCCCTCACCGGAATCTCCTCCGGCAGTATGTGGACTATCGCCTTTCTGACGCGGACGAGCTTCGCAAACGCGCCGTTCGTCCCATATCCGAACCCCTTTCTCTGGGGACAGAGGTTGTAGATGCCGGTGCGGCAGTAGACGCATTCGTTGCAGACTATTGCGTGCGTCTCTGAGACGACCCTATCTCCCGGTGCAAGGTTTGAAACACCACGACCCACGCTCTCTATCGTCCCCGCGAACTCATGGCCCAGGATGACCGGGACGATGTAACCCTGAAAGCGGTCGTGCAGTATCTGGATGTCGCTGCCACAGATTCCGGCCGCGCCGACCCTCAGGATGACGCTTCCATCCTCCAGCTCTGGTTCCGGAACCTCACAAAGCTCGACGAAGCCGTCGCCTCGCGCCTGCTTGACCACCGCTTTCAATGGGGTACCCAGCCTGTGCCGGTTACAAAAAGATGCTCGGCTAAAGATTCAACGCCGGGGTTTCACTTGACAATGTCGGCTCCGACCGGGGTGACCCAGGCCTTGACCGCGCCTGGCGCCGAAGACTCTCAGCCGGTCCGCGGAGGCGTCTCTTCGGACAGCGCCGTCATTTTACGGTGGCGAGGACCTCTCTCGTCGATTCTGAGAAGATGTCCATCATCGTATCGACTTCCTCATCCGTGATGATCAGGGGAGGCGCGAACGCAATCCAGTGAGGATCGCTCCTGAGAAACAGGCCTTTCTTGAGCGCGGCCTTGCCTATCCTGAGGCCGAGGTTGACGCCTTCGGCGAACTGCTCCTTCGTAGCGGGCTCCCTGACGAACTCCACCCCTATGAACAGCCCCTTGCCACGAATGTCACCGACTATCCCGAGACTCTTGAGTTCCTCCAGCCTGCGCCAGATCCTCTCACCCGCCCTCTTTCCCTTCTCCGGGAGATCACGCTCCTTGATCTCGCTTATGCTGGCGATTGCCGCGGCGGCGGACAGGGGATTGGCTCCGAAGGTGTGCCCGTGGTTGAACTGCCTGTTCTCTTCCCCTCGGCCGTAGAACGCCTCCGCCACTCTGTCGCTTATTCCTATCGCGCCCACCGGCGCGTATCCGCTCGACATGCCCTTGCCCATGCAGATGATGTCTGGGGTTGTCCTGAAGGTCTGGGAGGCGAACATCTCGCCGGTCCTGCCGAAACCAGTGATTATTTCGTCGTGGATGAGGAGTATGTTATATTTATCACAAATCTCTCTGATAATCTTGAAGTATTCGTAGGGAGGAGTGACGACGCCCCCGGTGTTCCCGATAGGCTCTAGGATCATCGCGGACACCGTCGACGGATCTTCCTGCTTGACCACCTTCTCGACGATGGTTGCACAGAGGATGCCGCACTCGGGGTATTGGAGGCCGTAGGGGCAGCGATAGCATGTGGGCGGGAAGACGTGCACATAGCCTGCTCCGAACGGCTCGAAGGCGGTCTTCCTCCTGGAGACGCCCGAAGCGGCCAGCGATCCCATCGTGGCTCCATGATAGGATTCGTAGCGCGAGATTACCTTGTACTTCCCCGGATTCCCAGTCTGTTTGTGATACTGCCTCGCGAGCTTCATCGCAGCCTCGGTGGATTCCGAACCCCCACTGAAGAACTTCAGAGTGTGCAGGTCCCCGGGCATGAGCGACGAGACGAGTTTCGCCAGCTCAAGGGCCCGGAGGTTGGTGGAGTGAAGGGGAGGGGCGAAAGCCATCTCCTCAAGCTGCTCCTTCATTGCCTCGATCACCCTCCGATTGCCGTGGCCGACGTTTACGGTGAATATTCCAGAGATTCCGTCGAGATACTTCTTGCCATAGATGTCCTCATACCAGACGCCGCTGGCCCTCTTCATCACGACAGGATCTTTGGCGAATTCCTTCATCTGCATGAAATCCAAGAACATGTGCTCCAGGAGGCCGGTGTCGATTCTAGAGTCCTTTGCCTGCAAGTCGCTCGGAAGATTTCGCCGGTGAATAATATAACTTCTGCTAGCAGAGAAGGCAGGAGCCGGCCCTTTGTGCGACCGCACGGTCAGCCAACTCCCTAGGAGAGACGCGCACGCGCCCAAACGCTTATCCAATCGCAAGTCTCTTTTTGGTATTCCCGCGTGACCAGGCCCACGCTTGCGATGAGGCAGGAACCGGTCGCGAGCGTCATTCGATGGTTTAGAATACTCGTAATAATGTAGATGGCTCTAATTAGATTAGAGCACTCTAAGTTTAAATAACTCACCTCTGGGGCGTACTCAGAGGCGAGAAGTGGCTTGGAAGACATAATCAGGGTCGAGGATCCTCATCGTAGTCTATCCCGATGGCACTCGTGCCGTCGACGGCACCTCGTTCGGTATGAGGGAGCGCGAGTTCTTCGGCTTTCTGGGTCCCAACGGAGCGGGGAAGAGCACCACGATCAAGACGCTGACCACCCTGCTCAGGAAGACCTCAGGCAAGGTCTCGGTCGCCGGTTTCGACCTCGACCAGTCCACCAGGGAGATCCGCAGGGCCATCGGCGTCCTGAGCCAGGAGACGACGCTGGACGTCGACCTCACGGGAAAGGAGAACCTGCGCCTCCAGGGACGTCTGCAGCAGCTCCACGGGAGCGTCCTCGAGGGGCGGGTTGAGGAGCTGTTGAAGACGGTGCAACTCGAAGACGTCGCGGACAAACCCGCGGGTCGCTACTCGGGCGGAATGAGAAAGAGACTGGACCTGGCCTCGGCTCTGATTCACAATCCCAAGCTGCTCTTCCTGGACGAGCCTACCACAGGGCTGGACACCCAGTCCCGGGCGGCGATATGGGACTACCTGGACCAGCTTAACAGGGAGCAGGGCGTAACGGTCTTCCTGACAACCCAGTACTTGGAAGAGGCCGACCGGCTCTGCAGAGAGCTCTCGATAATCGACCACGGCAAGATCATCGCGAGAGGGTCGCCTTCTGAGCTCAAGCAGGCTGTAGGAGGGGACACGATAACCCTGGCTTTGAAGGACGCGACCGACACCATCCTGAGGTCGAGGACGAGGGAAATCCTGGTCACTGTCCAGGGCATCACCCGGGTGGTGGACTCCGAGGAAGGCGTTGTTGCCTACACCAAGAACGCGGGTCAGATAATCGCCGATGTCATCACGACGCTGGACAAGAACGGCATCCGCCCGGCCTCTCTCAGCATCTCCTCTCCGACCCTCGATGACATCTTCCTTCGTCAGACGGGCAGGAGGATCAGGGCGGAGGAGCTGGGCAAGAAGGAAAGCGAGCCCTTCCTGATGTGAGGCGATGGCTTTGACCCTCTTCTACGACGTAGAATCACTTCTGCAGAGATATCTGACGAAGCTCTTCAGGAACCCGACCCTTCTGGCAACTAACCTCGTCACACCCCTGCTCTTCCTCTTCCTCTTCTCACAGCTTCTCCAGAAGCTCAGCATATTCCCCGGCGTCTCAGGGAGCTACCTCACCTATCTCACGCCTGGAATAGTCGTGCTAAACGCGATGACCGGAGCGACCCTAGCGGGGGTCTCGATCGTGAACGACCTGAATTCGGGTTTCCTCTCGAAGATGCTCTTGACCCAGGTCAGCAGGTCTGCAATCCTGCTGGGCCGGCTGCTGACTGACGTGATCGTTGTGCTGGGCCAGTCGGTAATCACGCTGGCCGTCGCCATCGCGATGGGCGTGACCATCGCCACGGGGCTTCCGGGTGTTCTGCTCATCCTCGTGACCGTAGCGTTCTTCGAGTTGGCGCTGTCTGGCATATTCCTCGTCGTTGGGATGAGGACCAGGAAGACCGAGACCATCTCAGCGATAGGAAGCGTGGTCTTCTTCCCGCTCATCTTCGTGAGCAGCGCGATGTTCCCGAGCGATTTCTTCCCATCGTGGGCGCAGACCATCTCAATGTACAACCCGGTTAGCTACGCCTCTGACGTGACCCGGGCCCTGGTCCAGGGCGGGCTGACCTGGAGCACCCTCATCTCAGGTTACACCGTGATTGGGGTCATCGCGATCGTCGCCTTCGCCGCGACGTTGTACCAGTTCAGAAAAGTGATCAGCTGACCCGGGAGGCTACCGCGGTCTCCCCGGAACTGATAGCGCACCCACAACCGCCGACCAGGCGGCCTTCACGTTGGCGGGGTCGTACCCTCCTCCGCCCATGGCAAGGATCCTTCCGCCGCACACTTCGTGGGCCAGGCGGTGCAATCTGCTCGATGCGTACGCGTGCGCCGCGGACGAGTACTCCAGGTGCGCGAGGGGATCCCCTCCTAATCCGTCGGCCCCGCACTGCAGGAGGATGAGACCGGGCCTGAAGCTGCCTACGAACTCCTCGACCTTCTTGAACGCCTCGATGAACTCAGGGTCGCCAGCTCCGGGCTCGAGAGGGATGTTCAGCTTCGTCCCCGCGGCCTCTCCCCGCCCGTTCTCGCTCGCCCCTCCGGTGCCCGGATACAGAAAGCGGCCGTCTTCGTGGATGTCCGCTATGATTGCGCGTGGTTCCGACTCGAACCCGTAGAATACGCCGTCCCCGTGGTGGGCGTCGATGTCGACGTAGGCGACCCTCTTGATCTCTGGGAGCGAGAGGGCTTTCCGAATCGCTATGGCCGCGTCGTTGAAGACGCAGAACCCTCCGGCTCTCCCTTCCCTGGCGTGGTGCAGGCCGCCGACCGGGTTGAAGAAGTGGTCCAGCCTGCCTTCGATGACCATTCTCATCCCATCCAGGGTGCTGCCCACGGGAATCAGGGAGGCCTCATAGACTCCCTTGAAGGACGGGGTGTCAGCGTGGTCGAGGAACCCCTCGCCGAACCGGGATGACTCCCTAACGAAGCTCACGTACTCGGGGGTGTGGAAGAGGAGGAGGTCTTCCTCGCTCGAGGGGACGGGCTTGACTATCTCTATCCCCTTGGCAGAGCCAAGCCACTCCGCGAACGGCTCAATCCTTGACTTGTTCATCGGGTGGGGATATGGGAAGGAATAGAGCTCCGATTCATTGCCGTACGAGACCCCGAGCCTGCAGCCGTCCGAACGCGACCTGTCAGATTCCGCGACCAAACTCGATGAGGCCTTCTGCAATTGTTATGCTACATCTACCAATCTACGCCAGACCGTTATCTGCTTTGCGTAGACCTAGACGCGCATGAATTCCGTCACCGGGCCGTTCGAATCCTCGACCTCTGACGAGGCGCGTTAGCTCAAACCGCCTCTCCTTGGATGGCCCGGAATAGGGAATCTATGCCTTAAAATATCTCTGACCATCGGCGGTAAACATGAGCGTGTCGCGCGTAGGACCCAGATCAAGACGCAAGAAAGGCGCGGTGGAAGAGCCTCGTCGAAGCGCGGTCAAGGACGCGTTGCCAGATACTCAGCCAGCCGGGCGGATAAAGCGGATTCGCAAGGTCACGGAGATCGTAGCAGAAAACGACGAAGAAGACGACTGAGCGGATGGCGCGCTGGGCAACGATGGCCGCTTGACGAGTGCGGGGTCGTCTCCGACAGTTTTTTACACGCGATACGAACGAACGCACCCGTGAAAGCAGAAGCAGGCATCGCCATCAGGTCGACGGTCTTTCCCCCACACCTGATACTCAGCATCGTCCCGGAATTCGATTCCTCCTTCTCTGCAGTGTGGTTTCCTTCGGTTGGCGCGCGCTTCGACGCCCTAGACATGTGCGGTCTTGCACTCGGCGCGAGCAGAAGACTGAACGCAGGCACCGGCGTGATAAGGCTGCACGAGCAGGACCTCGGCCAGCTTGCGAGTCGCGGCGACACGCTGAGCCAGGGCTCCCAGGACAGGTTCATCCTCGGGGTGGGCACCGGTCCCCTCGTGGGGCGGGCTGCCGTGGACCAGCTGGTTGACCTCACAAGGAGGCTGCGGGCCAGTTACCCGAAGACCCCACGGATGCCGGTCTACTTTGCCGCGCTCGGCCCCAGAATGGTGCGGGCCGCGTTTGAGAACGCCGATGGCGTCCTCCTCAACTTCTGTTCTCCCGGATACGCCTCGAGCGTCATCTCGAGGGTGGCGGGCAGGAAGAAGGACGGCTTCAGAATTGCCTGCTATGTCAAGCTCTTCTTCGCAGAGGATGAAAACGAGTCGCGCCGAATGCTGGCCGACGAGTTCGTGAACTACGACTCCCTCCCGCAATACCACAAGATGTTCGAGGCGATGAGGATCAGCAGCTCTCTGGAGGCTTTCAGGAACCGCCGAGAGGTCTCCGACCCAGACACGTGGGGCGAGGTTTCGGAAATCTCGTTGTCCAACCCGACCCAGGGGCAGGTGCGCGAGCTCCTGGAGAGGTTCAGGGAAGCCGGCGTGGACTCACCGGTGGCATACCCGTATGTGTCAGGCACCGACGACTACAAGCTCAGCGTAGTGAAGAGATTGCGCGACTGGCTGAGGTAGACCCCTACCCTCGACAAGAGCATCGTCGGGGTCTTTGGCGAACGATTATCAGTACAACCACTTAATATCCGCAGCGCCGCGTCTCACACGATGCTCGAGGAGCTAGGAATCAAGGGTGTCATCAACGCCACAGGTTCCCTCACCGTTCTCGGGGGTTCCGTACTCGACGATGAGGTCCTGGACGCCATCAGGGAGGCCTCCAAGGTCTATCTGGACATGCCGAATCTCCATGAGAGGGTGGGGGCCTTCGTCGCTGGATTGACCGGAGCCGAAGACGCCTACGTCACCTGCGGAGGAGCTGCAGGGCTCGCGCTGGCAGCGGGGGCATGCATCACGAGGGGCGACACGGACGCGATGTCTAGGCTCCCCAGGACGGCTGGCATGCGGAACCAGATAGTCATCCAGAAGCAGCACCGCAACCAGTATGACAATGCACTCGAGATAGCAGGAGCAAGCCTCGTCGAGATAGGCACCGCCGAAGGCTGCAGCGCTGAGGATCTGAGGGGTGCGATGGCGGACGCGACCTGCGCGGTCGTCTACTTCGCCTATGACCCCCAGCCCGGGGTCCTCCCGCTCGGGGACGTCATCCGGGTGGCCAGGGAGTACCAGATTCCGGTGATCGTGGACGCCGCCGCCGAGCTCCCTCCCCCTGACAACTTGCGGAAGTACTTGCAGATGGGGGCGGACGTCGTTATCTTCTCAGGCGGGAAGGACATCGGGGCGCCGAACGACACCGGTGTGATACTGGGTAGGAGGGACATTGTCAGGACCTCCAGGCGGCTTGGCCCCCACAGCTATGAGATGGCCGGTCCTCGGACCAAGACCTACCTCGGGAGGCCCATGAAGACGTCCAAGGAGGACATTCTGGCGTTCGCCGTCGCCCTGAGGAGGTACCTTCAGGTGACGGACCACCGACAGCGGATGGCAGGATGGGAACGGAAGGTCGATCTTCTCCTCTCGGCGGTGTCGGCCACTAGCTATCCCGCAAGGAGGCTGGTGCCGGAGTTCGACAGCCGACAGCCCCGCCCAGCGACAACCCCGAGGGTCGAGATACAGACGCGCGGAAGGCCCAAGACGGCCTCGGAGATAGTCCAGGAATTGCGGGCGGGAGAGCCACAGATTGTCGCCTACCACATCGGGGAGAACCTCTACATCAATCCGCAGTGCCTGAGGGACGGCGAAGAAGAGGTCATCGCCGCGAGATTGACGAGCATTCTGGCCTAGACGAGGAAGATTGGAGATAGAGACAGGCCAGTGATCCGCTGCCACAGTTGATGTGGGGCGAATCGTCCACCCTGCGAGGCTCCCCTTAACGGCCAGTGTAGCCTGCAGCCCAACCCCGCCGTGGAAGATGCCCCATCATTCAACATTCTCTGAAATGAGTAACTCGACGATTACCACGTCCCGCCAGACACCGTCGAGACGACCATGCTTCTCGTAGACGCCGACCTCGCGGAAACCGAGGGAACCGAGCAGAGCCCTGCTGGCCGCATTGTCAACGAAGACCCTTGAGACCAGTTTCCAGAAGCCCGCCTTCCTGCTCTCGGATATCAGTTCGCGCATCAGGAGTGCCCCGGTTCCCATTCCCCTTCCGCTCCGCTCGACGTAGACCGAGAACTCAGCGATGCCAGCGTAGCAATCCCTGTCCCTGTAGGTGTGGGTTGACGCGAAGCCGACGATCTCGCCCCCGGCCTCTGCGACCACGATAGGGTGGCGGCCATCGAACCAGCGCGCTATCTCGGAGGCCCCTCTTGGCCTTGTCTCGAAGGTGGCGGTTCGGTCTTGCATTCCCTGGTTGTAGATGGTCGCAATCGAGCCAGAATCGTCAGGGACGGCACTCCTTGTGCTAACGATGGGCGGCACCATGAACCCCCCTGAGCTTCACTCTATTTCAATCGGTGTCCTCGACCACTAGGTTCCTCCAAAAGGCGTTAAGCTGTCACGAGAATCTGGTTGTTCCTGGACCCGGAAGACATGCCGATGAACCGTCGTCCCGCTTCCGGAGCCTCGGAACGATTAAATCCAGTTGACTTCACGTTCCCAATGGTCTGCTGGGATGATAGCGCTCAAGTCCGTGAAGTGCAATGCTTGCGGCCGTCCGTTCGGCGCAGAACAGCTTTCGGGCGCATCCCGGGTGATAACCTGTCCCAACTGCGGAACGCCCTATGAGCTCAAGCGGAAGCGGAGAATAGTCAGGAGGAGGGGAACGGCCATAGTCGACACCCCCAGAGGAATTCTGGTCGTTGCGGGCAAGCGGATGAGATTCCTGCTGCCTGGCGGAGGCGCGCTCAAGGGCGAGAGCAGGAGAGACGCCGCAGTGCGCGAATTGAAGGAAGAGATAGGGCTCACGGCCAAGTCGTGCGACTACCTGTTCTCCTACGACGATCCCAAGGACGGCAGGAGGGTAAGGAACCTGCACAAGGTCTTCCTGATCGAGGCTGAAGGCGCACCCACGCCGGACAACCACGAGGTGAGGTACGTGGAGTACTGGAACAGAGGGATGAACATCCAACTCAGCGACTCGGCGCGGGCGATTATCGACAAGTACGTGGCCAGTTTCAGGCACTACCCGACTCCGGGATGAGATCCCCAGCCGGGACGGTCTCACGATAGTTTCTCCATGACCAGTGCGTCGTAGTAACGGCGGCCGATCTTCACCTCCTTTCTCATCCTACCCGCAATCACGAAGCCCGCCCTCCCGTACATCTTCACGGCCGCGAGCTGTTCGGGATTCACGGCAAGCTTGACCTTGACAATCTCCTTGTTCTTCTGAATCAACCGCAGAGCGCGCTCCAGCAGCCTTGTGCCAACGCCTTCGCCCCGATGACCCGCGGTGACGTAGACCCCGTAGATGTTTGCGACATGTCTCGTCCTCAACCGTTCACCGAAGACGTAGACGTTCATTCCTACGGGCTTGCCTTCCGATAGGGCGAACAGGACGTTCTCCATTCGCCTCTTCCATTCGACTTCGGCGAGGAGCTCTTCTTCATCATAGGAGCTTCCGAAAGCCGGCGGATCGCTCCTGAGAGCCTCCAGTCTCAGGTCTCTGTAGTCCTTCCACCTGCTGGCCGGGAGCTTCTTTATCTCAATCAATCGAGGTGACTGACCCGCAAGGGGTAGATAATCTGCACTGCCAGTCGCCACCGATTTTTATCCGCTGTCCGAGGTTCTGCACCGGGGTTCTGGCGGAGAGAGGCCATCACCTTAAAGCCTGAGAACGCGACGGCTTGCTCCGGATTGTCCCTCTCGAACAGAGTCTGGTACTTCGCCTACGGTTCGAACCTGAACCCCGACCAGATGAACAGCCGGGTAGGAGAATGGCACCTCTCGAAGAGGGCTCTCGCGAGAAACTATCGGCTGGCGTTCAACGTCTTCTCCGCAGAATGGCAGGGGAACACAGCCAACCTCCTGGAGACGGGCAAGTTTGAGGACACCGTGTACGGCGTGGTCTATCTCCTCACGGAGGAACAGTTCTTGAGACTCCAGAAGCGCGAGCGTGTCCAGCCCGTGGAGATAAGGGTAGAACTGGAGGACGGAAACGAAATCTCCCGCGCCAAGGCCTTCACGTGGAACTCGACGACCAAGGAGCGCCCCCCACCTGAGCTCTACAGGAGGACGATGGAGGCGGGTTTGCTGCAGCACGGATACAAGAAGTCCCTGGTGGACAAGGTCCTGGGCAAGACCGGGAAATAGGAACCGCTTCGTCAACCACGGCGAGGTCCTTGCGCCCCCACGGGCGGATGTCTCAGGAGCCCGTTTCGGGAGTGTCGAGGACGCGCATCAGCTTGTTCTGGAGGAGATTCTCTAACGATTAGGGAAGGATTCCGGAAATCCGCTAAATAGGAACTGATGCCGGAATTCGGCTGGAAATGCTCACCGAGAAAGAAGGCCACGGCCGCATGAAGCTGATTGCAGGGGTCGTCTTGATTCTCGTCCTAGGCTCAGGACTCGTCTACCTCAGCGGACTCGGACGGACGCCGGGCGCGAGCGGCTCGACGATCACCTCCCTCCAGAGTTCCATCGCGAGCCTACAGAGCACTAACAGCGCGCTCGCGTCGCAGTTAGCATCGCTGGGAACCACGACGGGGAACGCGTCTATCTCGGGGATCAATCCCGAGCAGATCTACGCCGCGGACAACAGAAGCATCGTCACAATCCAAGGGAGCGCCATCGTGACCACTAACACATACTTCGGTCCGCAGTCCTCGGTCGAGACGGTCCTCGGGTCGGGTTTCGTCGTCTCATATTCCGGCAGCTTCTACATCGTGACGAACTACCACGTCGTGAACGGGTTCACCAACATGACCGTGACGTTCTCCGACGGCAACGCCTATCCGCTCAAGGTCGTGGGCACCGACCCGTACAGCGACCTCGCCGTCGTGAGCGTCTCGACCGCCCCGGCGAGCGAGTACACGCCGCTGCAGATCATCCCGTCTTCGGGTGTCGTCGTCGGCGAGCCGGTGGTGGTCATAGGGAATCCGTACGGACTCGCAAACTCGATGACCTTCGGCATCGTCAGCCAGCTGGGGAGGACAATCCAGGAGGCGACGACCGGCAACTTCTCGATCTCTGGTGTGATACAGTTCAGCGCTCCGATAAACCCCGGGAACTCCGGAGGTCCACTCCTGGATAGCAGCGGGAGCATCATCGGCATTACCACAGCCGTCGTGAACGGGTCCCAGGGTCTGGGGTTCGCGATACCATCGAGCACGATTCTCCGGGAGCTTCCTTCCCTGATCAGCACTGGCACGTACAGCGCGCACCCATACCTGGGGATAACAGGCGCTGACATGAACTACCAGCTCGCCCTGGCGTCGAACACAAACGTGACCTATGGCGTACTGATAGAGAGCGTGATTGCCGGAGGTCCTGCGTCCAAGGCTGGACTCGTGGCGGGCACCAAGCCGGTTACGGTGGACGGGAGTCAGTACCTGGTCGGAGGCGACATCATAGTATCGATCAACGGCGCGAAGGTCGTGAACGAGGATGCCCTGTCCACCTACCTTGAGCAGAACACTTCAGCCGGCCAGACCATCCAGGTCGGAGTGATCAGTTCAGGTCACCTCACGACGATGTCCCTGACCCTCGGGACGAGGCCCGCCCCCTAGGCTATCCGGGATAAGCGATTGTTGTCGACCAACCGCACGCCGCTGGAGATTATCAATAAGAGGAACCTGAGCCACATGGGCAGGGCCGGGAAATGACGAGCGAGCCACCCAAGAAGCACTCGTACACGCAGAAGCTCTGGGTCCCGGTGGTGATCATCGCAGGTCTGGCAATCGGAGAGTCCATCTCATACCTGAGCACGGGCTCCGAGGAGTACGGACCGCCTTGGGGGGGCTTTGGATACTTCCCACACTTCCGGACAGATCCGGTCTTGCAGTCCCACGTGGTGCTGACCACTGTCGAGGTCGCCCTGCTGCTCGCGCTCGTGACGATCTACGTCCGGATGTACGCGCAGACCCGGGCCAGCTTCTCCCTCGGGCTCGTCGTCATGCTCTTCGCGTTGCTCGTGGAGGCGCTGCTCTCCTACCCGGTGGTCATCGGTTACTATGGGCCCGTCTCCCTCGAACCTGGCCTCTCAAGCCCGTCTGCAGACGTCTTCACAGTGTGCGCGTACGCTGTGTTCCTCTACCTTAGCCTCGAGTGAGACGAGCACAACGCATCCGGCAACATCTGTGAGTCATAGGTGAACCATCGGTGATGGCTGCGACGGTGCGAATGTTCCAATTGCTTCGAAACGCGGATAAATAGAGGCGATTACGCCAAAAAATACAGAATGGCCAGGACGAACATCTCGGTCGATCAGAACGTCTTCGACGCGTTTTCAGCCGAAGCTGCAAGGCAGAACAAGACGCTCTTCGCCTTCGCCAATGAGTCACTCTCCGTCATCACGAAGGTCGCCGAGGAGGGCGGCCGCCCATCGGACCTGTACAGCATGTGGCGGTCGGTGACCCTGCTGAAGCAGTTCGACGTAATCACGCTGCCGGCAGACTTCGTTGACGACGTCACCGCCGAGCTCTATGCCTCCCACAAAGAGGCGACGCTGAAGAGATTCAGCGACATCGGGAGCAGGTTCGTGAGCGTGCTGAAGATCTTCGCGCCGGAGCTCTCCGATCTCACGTCGGTCGAGAAGGACTTCAGGGGACTCCTGCCGATCAAGCAACTCGCAATCAAGGAACAGGGGAAGGGAACCCTCGAGATTGACGTCGTGGGCGCCGGCAGGAGGATTGAGTCCACCGAGTGTGCGCGGGAGTTCCTCATAGCTATCGTCAGGGGATACGGGTATACGGTGATCAAACAGGAGACCAACATCGGGACCATAAGGCTCTGGGTCACGCCAAGGGGCCTTCCCTAGGATTTCACATCGAACGGCCTCGAGGCTCCCGGTTGAGCCCGACGAGGGCTGTCTGGACCGAATGAGAAAAAGCGAAGATATTTCATTATCATCGCCCAAATGTAGCTAAACTACGGAACAGTGTTATATAATGAACCTCCAGCCGCGCTAGGAAGGTTTGAAAATCTCAACCTTCAAGGTCGACAATTATCGAAGTCTCAGACAGGTCTCCCTGGACAAGCTCGGCAACCTCAACACCCTGGTAGGGAAGAACAGCAGCGGCAAGTCGAACATCCTGGAGGCCATGAACCTATTCTTCTCAGAGTTCGAGCCGGTCAAGGGAACGACCGCTGGACTCAACGAGTACCTCTGGTACAAGGGATCAACAAAACCAATCGTCTTTGAGGTCGTCTTCGATGTCGAGGGGGACCACCTGACCGGGCTGCCGCCCGAAGATCAAGCATATCTGAACTCTGTGTTTGGAAAGACACCGCCTACGATACTGAAGATAACGCGCACATTGACCAATGTCCAGGGGATGTGGAAGACCGAAAGCATCGTCTGGGGGATTATCACGATGGTCAAAGACGACGTGCCGCAGCTCTCACCCAATCTGAAGATCGACTCAGCGGCGTTGGACAGGATCCTCAAGATCATCTCAGAGTTGATCAAGAACAAGTTCAGGCTTGTGGGCACCAGCAGAGACGCCAGAGGGGGGGACAGGTTCAGAACCGTGACGCTGGACGAGAACGCGCAAAGTCGCCTGTGGACGCTCCAGCAAAGCACTTCCGTTTTGGACGAGGAGAGATACGGTCGGTTCGAGAGCTCCTTCTCAGATATGACATCATTCCGTTTGGATCCGGCTCAGGCCCAGCTGTTGGTGAGGAAGGAGAACAAGCGTTTTCCGCTGGGCTTGGAAGGCGGAGGTATACAGGGAGTGACGAACCTGCTCTTCACGGCGCTGGTGGAGACGGACCAGTCCACCATCATGGGCATCGAGGAACCAGAGAGCCACGAGCATCCCAGGCTTCAGCGGAGGCTCAGCAGGGAGATAGTGAAGATTGCGCACGACAGACAAATCTTCATCGCAACCCACTCTCCCATATTCGTCGACTCTGCTCAAAGCGGGACGACGTGGCTGGTAGACTATGACGACGGGGAGACGCGGGTGACGCGGGCCGACGATGTTGAAGCAGTGATCCGCGAGCTTGGTGCCCATCCCAGTGAGGTGCTGCTGAGCGACCGCGTCCTGCTCGTCAGAGGGAGGTCCGACAAGATTATCCTGGAAGCCTTTGCCCGCAGACTCGGAATCGATCTCTCAGACGTCTCGATAATACCCTTCAAGAGCAATGGCAAGAGCAACCCGGCAAGACCCTTGGACGCATGGCTCGCACAGATGAATGCGGCTATCCCGGTCTACTTGATTGTGGACGCCGATGCCGGCGCCGAGGCGGCGCAGCTCATTGAGAAGAAGTCCATCCCGAGAGATCGGGTCCATGTTTGGAAGGCAGGCGCAACCGACAGCTACTATCCGATCGAGATACTGAAGGACGCGCTGCAGGCAATAAGCACCAGATATTCGCTAAACCTGAACGTGAACAAGTTCGTCCAGGAGGTCCGTGACAGAAAGACACATCCCAACGCGATCGACATCGGTGACAAGGTCAAACATCTCGATTCTTCGTGGGAGATGACGCTGGCGACGGAGGTCGCCGCGGGGTTGGACAAGAGCCGGCCCGAGCTGCCCACCGAGATAAGGGACACGCTTCTCGCCGCCACAGCTTCAACAACCTGACCGACGAATTTCGCGTTCAGCGGATGGAACCGGGCCCTCACTCAGCCGTACTGCTCCGAGATCCTGGGGACCCGGAATCCCGGGCGGCCAACCGAGAGAGGAGTTATATGCCGCAGAGGACGCGAAAAAGCGTCAGACTACTTTGGCCGTGCTCATTACCGGAGGGACCGGACAGATCGGGAGCTTTCTGTGCCAGAGCCTCCTGCGCTCTGATGAGGAAGTGATAATCTACGATGTCAAGCCGAACATGGAGAACATCAAGAACTTCAAGGACCGCATCCGGCTCGTCGAAGGCGACATACTCGACAGGGATCAGATAGCGGAGACCATCAAAGAGTTCGGTGTCAAGACCGTCTATCACCTCGCGGCGGTCGTGGTCATCGAGTCGCGCGAGAACCCGGTCAAATCGGCCAGCGTGAACTGCCTGGGCACGGCGAACGTCTTCGAAGCCTGCAGGGTTGCAGAGGTCGAAAGGGTCGATCTTCACGAGCTCCTCGGCGGTGATCGGGAGACCGGAGAGCTACCAGAAGAGCGTGGTGACCGAGGACGACACTCCCCGCTGTCCGCCGGACCCCTACTCGGCAACGAAGGTCATGAACGAGGTCTTCGGGCAACACTACTACAGCAGATTCGGCCTAAAGACGCTCTGCCTGAGGATCTCAGCGGGGTGGGGTCCCGGAAGATACGTGGGGTTCACCGGCGTCTTCAACGATATGATCCGCAAGCTCGCACGTGGAGAACCTGCGTCGCTCCCCCAGGACTTTGCGTACCCGAAGGCGCCGCTGCGGTGGGTCTATGTGGAGGAGCTCGGAGATTGTCTGGCCTACGCAGGAAGGGTCGACGAAGCCAAGGTCCTGCGGAGGTTGTACAATGTGGGCACGAGGCGCCCATTCACCCCGGTCGAATTCGTGGCCACTCTTCGGCAGATACTCCCTGACGCCAAGCTTCAGGTAGAATGGCGCGAGAAACCCACGGAGAGCGCCCTCAACGTGGCGGGGCCATCAGGCCTCGACTTCGATTGCGCGAGGTTCTACGACGAGCTGGGATACAGAGAAACCCTCGGCCTTAGGGAATCGCTGGAGCGGGCGATCGCATTCGAGCGAGCGGGGTAGGGCGTCGTATCTCTCCCTTCGATGCCGGCGCGATAGGGCTCAGGGTCTCCTCGTTCCTCCCCCGCCTTGGGCTGTGAGGATATGTCAGAATCTCCGGACGAGCAATGATTCACCATAGACTGGTTTATCTCTCCCCCTTTCGACGATTCTCCAGGAGGACCCGAGGCTCAGATTGGCTAGCGAAGAACCAGGCATCCGCCCCTCTCTGAAGCCAGCCTTCGTCGGCGGGCCGGCCAAGGAGGGGATGAAGCCGAACCTGCCGATCTTCTCCATCATCGATTCCATAGACTTCAGGGACCACTTCGTGATCGTCGGCGACGTCGGGACGGGAAAGAGCACAGTGACACCCATCCACGAGTTCGAGGTCTACAAGAGGGCCAGACAGATCGTCATCCGCGAGCCGTCGAGGGCCGCGTGCAACGCCCTCTACTATTCACTCCAGGCACTCCATCCCGAAGTGAAGGAAGAGCTGGCGGTGATCACCAAGGATACCAAGATCAACATCGACGGGCGGATCAAGATAGTCACCGACGGCGTCCTGCTCCGGATGCTCGCAGAGGACTCGATCTTCGAATCCTCGATCTACTTCGACGAGAGCCACCAGATGTCCTCCCAGCTGGAGCTGTGCATGTCCCTCGCCAAGAGGGAGGAGGCCAGGGCGCGGAACCTCTTCAGGGTCATGAGCGCCACGATCGACCCGAAGGAGTTCCTCACGTTCCTGGGAATCTCCAAGCTCTACACGCTGAGCGGCCGCAGATACCCCGTCTCACTGGAGGTGGAGCTCGCGAAGGACTTCGAGGAGATGCAGAGAATCCTGTCGCTCTACCTCTTCCAGCAACCCCCGGACGAGTCCTGGCTGGTCTTCCTGCCGACCCGGCGCCTCGTCGAGAAGTACGCCGGGAGCTACAGGGGGACGTTCATCCACGGAGGTCTGGTAGGCTCGGAGATCAACAGGATCCAGGAGAGAGCTGAGCGAGACAAGAACTTGAGGATATTCGCGACAAACGTCATAGCTTCCTCGGTCAACATCTACGTCGACAACGTGCTAATCCTCAACGAGGTGATCGATGGTAAGGATAAGCTCGGGGAGAAATCGCTCCACTACAAGAAGATAGATAACAACTCGCTGCTGCAGATGATTGGCAGAATCGGCCGCTTCAAGCCGGGCCGCGCCGTGATCGTCTCCGACACGCAGATTCCCAAGAAGATCGATCCGGTACCCGTGCGCAAGGCCCTCGAGACCGAGACTCCGTTCGACCTTGTCCTTCTGATGTCGAAGTACGGTCTCGAGCTCGGGGAGCTCGAGTTCATGTCGAGAGTGGACCCGCGCGAGGTCGCCTTCGCAGAGAACTGGCTGATCGAGATCGGCGCCATAGACCGCCAGACACGCAAGATTACATGGAAGGGGTTGCTGATGAGCGAGATTCCCTATGACCCGGACTTCGCGCACATGATATCCAGCGCTCTGATTGCCGACGACTACGACATGGCCAGATTTCTGCTGGCGAGTGGCTCTTTCGGAGATTCACTCAACCACGCCTACAAGACGGAGCTGGAGGGTGTCGCCCGTGAGTTCCTATATGGCTACGACAAGTCCAACGAGCTGAACGTCAAAGCAAATCTCCTCAAGGGGTACGCGAACGACTCGGACGATTCCTACGCCTCAAGGCTGACGGCGAACGGGATCTTCGTCGGGTTCGTGGAAGAAGCTTGGAAGAACTACCAGGCCGCGAGGGAGGCGCTGAACGACCTGCTGCTCTCCTCTGGGAAGGAGCCGATACCCGAGAAAGTGGTGGCCGACCTCTACGTCTTCAAGCTCAGGCCGTATCTCGATGACTGCCTCTCGTTTGAGAAGTTCGACCTGTACGAGAGGAACGAGCACAACCTTCGTGATATGATCATCGAGGGCCCGTTCTTTGCCAGGTCGCTGACCATAAACTACAGGCGCATACTCTTCGACATAGTTGCGATGAACCCTCCGAAGAAGCACCGCCACAGAGGCAGGCGCTGAGAGGTTCGCACGTCCCGCGCCGCCATCCCTTCTAGGAAGGAGAGACAGTGTGCTATCGGGAGCGCGGCAATCCTGGGACGCTGCGGGTCAAGAGTTTCAAGATTCCCTCAGTGAATAAATAAATATCGCGAACTCAGCCATCCGGTTGTGAATGGCACGGTCGGGAAGCCAATCCGGGTAGGAGACGCCCTCTCGAGGTCGGTGGACCTTATCCGGAAGAGACCAGAACTCATGGTGCCGCAGGGGATAGTCCTGGTCCTGTCTCTTCTGATCGCCGCACTCGGCGCGGCCACGCTGAGCCCGCTCCGACTGGCCCTGTCGCTAGCCTCGGTCGTGGTCTCGATAATGGTCGCCGGAGCTTACCCGTCAATGGTCCAAGCCGCCCTTGGTGGCGGTCAGTTCTCTGTGTCTGACTCGCTGAGGAAGGCATACAATCGGTTCTGGACGCTCTTTGTCGCGGGCCTATTGGTAGCCCTCATCGTGGTTCTGGGCTTCATCGCCCTGATAGTCCCCGGAATCATCTTCGTGACCTGGTACGCGTACACGGTTCCCGCGATAATGCTGGAGGACAAGGGAGCCACCGCAGGGATGGCAGCAAGCAAGACCTTCGGCCGCGACAAGAAGTGGAGCACCTTCACCATTGGGCTCGTGTTGGGGGCGGTCGCACTGGTCGTCTATGGCATCGTGGCCGCGGTCTCGGTGGCGTCACCCGTGGTCGGCCAAATCGTATCAGCGTTCCTGTTTGTTCCCTTGGACGCATGGATTGCCGTGGTCCTCACGTACACGTACATCACCTACGGACCGTCGTCGGTCGCTGCGACCGAAGTTCCGGGCTACGGAGTCGTCACTCCCCCGTTCCAGCAACCACCCCTCCCGGCAAATCCTCCCGTCTACTCCTCTCCGCAAAAGAACTTCTGTAGGTCCTGCGGATCGCCCATCGAGCCGGACTCGAAGTTCTGTAGTGTCTGCGGGAATCCCCTATAGCGAACCCGCACCCCGCGCCTGCAGGACGTCAGGAAGACCGCGCGCCGGTCGTCACGCGCCAGGCTGTCCGCGCGATCTGGCGCGTCCGCGGCGGAGATACAGCTCCATCCCGACCGCTGCCGCTATCACAGCGATCGTCGGGACCAAGAACGCCAAGGTGATGTCGAGGTCAAAGCCAACCTGTGTGAGGATGACGTAGTAGAGACCCCAGACAAAGGCGAGGACCATGCCAGCCGCGAAGATGACGATGATCCTGATCCGGCCCGACATCGCTCGACCAAGGGACTGGGTCGGGATTTTAAGATTGACGCCGTCGATCACTTGAAGCCGTTGGCGACGAAGGCCTTCAGCTTGGCCGATGCGCCCTCCTCTACCGGCTTCCCGTGCCCGGGCAGGAGCATCGCGAACTCCAGTCTTGATATCCTCTCGACGGAACGTCTCGACTCGTCCATGTCCCTGCTCATCGACGCAGAGGAGAGCCTCAGATTCCCCGAGCCGTCGGTCCTGAGCAGGTCCCCCACGAATATCGCATCGTTCTGCTCGTAGAGCGAGATGCTCCCGTCGGTGTGCCCCGGCGTGTGGATGATGGAGAGCGGACCCACCATCGCCCCATCCTTCAGCACCACATCGGGCTTCACCCGCTCGACCCTCATGAACGCCCCGAAGAGACCTATAGTGAGGCTCGCCATGCCACTGGTCTCCTTGAGCTTCTTTTCTCCTGAGAGCCTGGGAGCGTCGAGCTCGCCTATGGCCAGCTTCGCGCCTGTGACCCTCTTCAGCTCGGCGGCGCTTCCGGAATGGTCGGCATCCGGATGGGTAAGGACGATGTAAGAGATGTCTTCCGGCTTCTTCCCAATACTTGCCAGATACGCCGTCACCTTGGTCGCCTTGCCGGGCGTCCCGGTGTCTATGAGGACGAGGCCCTGCTGGTCGGTCTCCACAAGGTACGCGTTGGAGAATCCCATGCCCGGGATTTCGTGTATTCCATGACTAGCAACCAGCCGTGCCATGCGATATGGAACCGCTCCGGCCTCTACAAAACTCTTCGCCCCCAAGTCTCCTCTGACTGCTTAAATCTCGGCGCCCTCCACTATCCGTCCGCAGCATGGACTCGCAGTGCAGACGTTTTGAGGGGAGGGTCGTCCTCGTTACCGGAGCCGCGAGGGGATCGGCCTCTCCGTCGCTACGGCCTTCGCCAAGGAAGGAGCGGTCCTCGCGGTCAACGACGTCTCGGAGGAGAACCTCCGGACGGCGCTCAAGAAAATCATGGAGTTCTCTCCGCACAGCAGGTCGTATCGCGCGGACGTCACGAGGGCCTCCGAGGTTCGGGAGATGGTGGACTCGATAGAGAGAGAGCTCCAGTGCGTGGACATACTCGTCAACAACGCAGGCATCGCGCTCCCCACAGGATCCCTGGACATCTCCGAGGAGGAGTGGGATCGAGTGATGTCCGTCAACCTGAAGGGAGCCTTCCTCGTCTCCCAGAGAGTCATATCGCTAATGATCAGGAAGAAGATAAGGGGGAAGGTCGTGATGATGGGCAGTCTCTCCGGCAAGATGGGAGGAGTGGCGACGGGGTTGCACTACAGCGTCTCAAAGGGAGGCCTCATCGTCATGGCTCGCCAGCTCGCCCGTGAGTTCGCTTCGTGCGGGATCAACGTCAACGCGGTCGCTCCCTCGTTCGCTGACACCGACATGCTGAGGGACCTGAAGCTCGAGGGAAAGAAGGAGGAACTTGCGAGGATGAACGTGATTCCGCGCCTCGCGACCCCCGACGACATAGCGAACGCCGTTCTCTTCCTGAGCGCAGAGGGCTCGTCATTCATCACCGGGGAGACGATCAACGTAGCCGGCGGGCGCCTCATGGACTGAGTGGACTGACCGAGCGACATGGCAGCTTCCTTCAACGAGTCCTACAAGGGCTCCCCGCCGTGGGACATCGGCCATCCGCAGGCAGAGTTCGTCAGACTTGCGGAGAATGGAGAAATCCGGGGAAGGGTCCTGGACGTCGGCTGCGGCACCGGCGAGAACGCGATCCTCTTCGCGACCCGGGGGCTGAAGGTCTGGGGAGTGGATACGGCCCCCCTCGCCATTGAGAAGGCGAAGAGGAAGGCCTCGGAGAGGGGGGCCGCTGTGATCTTCGAGGTTAGGGACGCCCTCCATCTGGAGGAGATTAAGAGGAGGTTTGATACGATAACCGACTCGGGTCTCTTCCACACCTTCACAGACCGCCAGCGCGTCACATTTGTGAGAAGCCTGGGTTCGGCGCTGACTGAGGGCGGGAGATACCTGATGCTCTGCTTCAGCGACGAAGAGCCAGAGGGTTGGGGAGGGCCAAGGCGCGTCTCCAGGGCAGAGATCAGGACGTCGTTCGAGGAGGGATGGAGGATCGACTGGATCAGGGAAGCGAGGTTCGAGAGCAAGTTTCACGGGGACGGAGGCCGGGCGTGGCTCTCCTCCGTGACCTCGGTCCAGAGAGTCGCCTAGGTCGCCGGTGGGAACAACCTGTCGTACGCCTCCTTGGCGCGGAGCCTGAGCCTCTCGGCCTCGGCGAGCTCCTCGGAGTGCGCTTCGCTCTCATTCTTCCAGAGCCACGCATAGAACTCTTCCATCTTCCTGAAGTACCGCTCTGCAAGCTCCTGTATCTCGACTCCGTCTTTCATGGACTCCAGTAGCTTGCGCTGATTGTCGTTCCACTCGTCCCAGCCAAGAAGCTCCTTCGCTTGCACCTTGAACGGCGCGTTCTGTTCCTTCTCCCCGCTCTGTGCGGGGTTCAACGACGCCTGGAGAGTCCCGACATGAGCCGATATGCTGCGTAGGCCCTGCGCCAGTTTGAAGTCCTGTCCATAGATGAACCGCCTGTCGATCTCCGACTGCACCTCCTTCCCAAGTTCCGTCTGCCCGTACAGCTTCCGGGAGTGCCTTCTGGTGTAGTCGAGCAGGTCGTAGGCCGACGAAGTGAAGCTCTCGAGCCTCCGGGCGAGTTCCTCGAGGGCGAGCGCCAGCGACGGGCTCTCACTCGACCCCGGCGTGGGAGTCGCGGCGAGCTGCCTCTGCAGGGAGGCGATCGACAGCACCAGCTCGTCTCGGTTCCTCGAAACTATGCGAAGGTTCCTCTTGTCGTTGTTGATATCGCTATGAACCCTGAACCCGGGCGAGTTCTTGAATTCGTCGGTTAACCTTCTCAGCTCCGCCGCATCTACGGCCATGGGCCCCGGATGAAACAACCCGGGATATTTGTCTACTCGTCCCCGGCGACTCTGGCCGAACGCGGCCGCGCAGGACCCGATCAAGCGACCGGCCCCCTGGCTGGTGGCGGACCTGAGGTCCGAGAGCCAGACTAGGCGGTGATGCTCCACTCGATCTCGTGGCTGATACGATCGTAGTCGTCCAGAACGCTCCTTCCCTTCTCGGTGGGCCTGAAGAGCCGGGTTCCCTCCTCCTCGCGCACAAGGTCAGAGAGTTGCAGGAAGGAAAGATACTCATGCGCCTGGGTTGATGTGAGCCCCCTCTCGTACATTACCCTCGTCCTGGTGGCCCCGTTCTTGGTGGCAAGTAGGACGGCGACCAGAGTCTCTATCCTGCTTTGGCTGTCCATAGGTGTAAAGTGATGCTCTGAAATTGATAAGGGAAGATGAAGATTCTTTCAGCAGTTTATCAGGGAAGATTCTCCCGGAGCTAGACTACGCAGCTTCCGCTGTGATGGTGACGTCCCAGAATGCGTCTCGGCCCAGGTTTTTCTACCCGGATTCCCGTCGCGCCTGCGTGAACTGGGCGAAGAACGTCTTCGTGAGGAACGCGAAGCTCTACGAGCTCGTCCTGGAGGGGATGTGGAAGAGGGGGGAGGAGGATGCGCTCGCGATATCTAGCCTGCTCCAGGAGAGGGGACTGGTCGGGTGCAGGATCATCGACGTCCCCTGCGGAATAGGGAGGGTCGGCGTACCCCTCGCCCAGCTGGGCTACACAGTCTCGGGCCTCGATTTCTCCCCGTACCTCCTCTCCGTCGCTGCCGCAAAGGCGAGGAAGTTCGGCGTGGCGAACAGGGTCTCTCTCACGACGGGCTCGATGTCGGACCTGACCGTGTTCGCGAAGGACTCGTTCGAATGTGCCATAAACGTCTTCACGAGCATCGGCTACGGGTCAGAGCAAGAGGACGAAGCCTTCTTCAGGCAGCTGAGGGCGGTTGTGAGGCCGGGAGGCTTGTTCGTGGTCTCCGGATTGAGGAACAGGGACTATATCGTGAGGCACCCCGCCCAGAACGTCTTCGAGGAGAGCGAGAAGCTGCTGGTGCTCGACCGGTACTCGTTCGACGTGAAGAGGTCACGGGAGAAGGGGTCCTGGAGGTTCTTCCTGAGGGTCGGGGAAGCCCTCAGGTTCGCCGGGGAGTTCCCCACAGACATCAGGGTCTACTCACCCCACGAGGTCATCTCGATGCTACAGAAGACCGGTTGGAGCCTCTCCGGTCTCTACGACTCCCTTCTCACCAAGGGCGCCTTCAGCCCGGAGAGCCCGAGCTATGCTCTCGTCGCCGAGGCGGTCTGAACGAGGCCCATCTTCTGGCCGCGGGTCATCCGCTTGATCTGGTTCTCCCTCTTGAGTGCCGACGACCTGCTCCCGCACTCTTCGTGGTAGACCAGGACGACGGGCCTGCGGCTCCTCGTGAACTTCGAAGCAGAGCCGCCGTTGTGCTGATCGACCCTCCTCTTGAGGTCGACGGTGCAGCCGGTGTAGAGTTCGCCGGTCCTGCACCTCACCATGTAGACCTGCCACATCGCGGCTCACCCAAGAAGATAAGAACCCCGCTGATAAATAATTGCCAATGGCGTACGAGAAGGAGTCGCAGATGCGCTGCCCCGGCTGCAGGAGGTACTCTCTGAAGCGGAAGGAAGAGACCGTCTCGTGCGCTACCTGCGGCTACACGCTGACGCCGGGAGAGGAAGCGCGCTTCAGGCTCTACGAACTGCTGAAGTGACCGACCGTCAGTCGCCTTCCGTCGCGCGGGCGTGCACGACCCGCATGCACGCGTCCATCACGTAGGGGATCTTAGCCTCGGCCAGTATCGCCTTTGCCTCATCGTTCTCGAGCCCTAGCTGCGACCAGAAGATGTAGCTCCTGCCGTGCTTCTTCGACATCTCGACGACCTGTCTCGCCACCTGGGGAAGTTCCTCGCTGGGCCTGAAGACCTCGACGACCTCCACGTCTCGGGCCAGCTGGTCCGGGAGCGAGGCGAGCGAAGGGAAGGCCTTCTCGCCTAATATCTGGTCAGCCGAAGGATTGACCGGGACGACGCGAAAGCCATGGTCCTTCAGGTAGGCTGGGACCGTGTGGGCTTCCTTCCCTGGGTTTTTGGAGGCTCCCACGACCGCGATGACCCTGTGGGCCTTCATGACCTCGACGGGCGAGATCGTCGCATTCGTCATCGAGGCGAGATATCCGGGACCGGTTATATCCCTAGCTGTTACTTCGTCACGAGGGTCAGGACGTCCTCATCCATGAGCCTGTGGTTTATCCCGACCCTCTGGCCTCCGAACTTCACGCTCTTCCCCCAGATCAGGGCATACCGGAACTCGTCCTTTATGTTCCTGTGGACCTTGTTGCAGACCTCGAGGACGCTGGAGCCGTTCCTTACGATCATCGGCTCCTTGAAGTCGGTCTCGCCCGTGCGCCTGCGCAGGTAGATTCTGACGAAGTCCAGCTTCTTGTAGATCTCCTCCTTGAGGGCCGCGATGTTGACGCCCGCCTCCGCGGAGACCGGGACGAAGCTGTAGGGCAGTTTGGCTGTAAGCTCGTTCGTGAACCCCGCATTGACGAGGTCGATCTTGTTCATGACCGTTAGCGAAGGGATGTAGATCCGGTTCCCCAAAAGGACGTCGATGAGCTGCTCGGCGTCTATGTCCTCCCTGATCACGACCCTCGCGCTGTTGTACTCGTAGACTCTGAGCATCTCCTTCACGAGCTGCTCGCTAATCTTCGTCAGCTTGACCGTGTTCGTGACGGCGATTCCTCCCGAGGTCGAGGGTTCTATCACGACGTTGGGAGGCTCGACATCCACCCTGATGCCCGTGTTCCTCAGCTCCTTCTCGAGGAGACTCCTAGCCTCCGGCTGGAAGACGTCGATGATGAAGAGGACCAGGTCAGCGTTCCTTGCAACGGCGAGGACCCTTTTCCCCAGTCCCCTCCCTGAGGACGCGCCCTGGATTATCCCGGGTAGGTCGAGGACCTGTATCCTCGCGCCCTTGTAATCCATGACGCCCGGGACGACGTCGAGCGTGGTGAACTCGTACGCCGCCACCTTTGACTTTGCATTCGTCAGCCCGTTGAGCAGGGTGGACTTGCCGACGCTCGGCAGCCCGATCAGCACGACCGTCCCGTCGCCGGACTTCTTCACGTCGAAGCCTATGGCGCTGCCCGTCCGCCTGGCCTGCTGCTCCTCCTGCTCCAGCCTGAGCTTGGCGAGCTTGCCCCTCAGCAGGCCTATGTGGTGCTCGGTCTTCTTGTTTACCTGCGTCCTGTGTATGTCGTCCTCTATCTTCTTGATCTTCTCAGGTATGCCCAAGCTAGACTGTTCTCCACGAGCCCTTGAGCGTCGCTGCATCTCCTACAACTTAAACGTTCAAATCCCCTCGGCGTCCGCCGGAGTTCGCCCTTGATGTGCGAGCGCTGTCACGCCGGCCTGATGGTGGAGTACGAGAGGAAGGTAGGGTCTGGCGGGAAGGAGACCACCCTGGTCGGGAGGAAGTGCGAAAGATGCGGGTACACGCAGCTCGACAGCGACGACGACGTCTGGGCCGCAGTGGGCCTCTGACCCACGTAGGATGGTGACCCGGGCTGAGGGGACGAGAAGGCCGTCCTTCCGCCGTCAGATCATTCCTCGAGGCGTATCCGCGGAAGGGCGAGTCCGGGGCGCTTACCCGCTATCTCTCTTCGAACAGCAACCTCCCGGGTCCCAGGGGGAATCTTGGCCTGCTGGAAGAGTTCTCCGGCGAGCTTCGTAGGGCATCCCAGAACGGACCCGAGAAGTTCTGGCACCTCTCGCTTCGGCTCTGCACCGCTCCCGACGAGTTCGTCGCCATGTGCGGTGCGAGGGGAGTCGGCCAGGTTGGCGGATTGGCAGACCCGTACTTTGCAATGGCCATGACGAGGCTCAGGTCGCTCGCCTCGGACCCCCGGTGGAGGGTGAGGGAGGCCGTCGCGATGTCGCTGCAGGGCTTGATCGTCGACAGGCCTGCAACGGTCAGAGACCTCGAGACCTGGGTCTCGAACGGTGGATGGCTCGAGATGCGTGCCGTTGCTGCGGGAGTGGCCGAACCGAAGTTGATGAAGATCGCCGGGTTCGCCGGGACCGCGCTCGCCCTGCACAGGGGAATCCTGGCCAGGGTCGCCGGTTCCGAGGACCGGCGGTCTGAGGGGTTCGTGGCCCTGCGGAAGTGCCTCGCCTACTCCATAAGCGTGGTCACCGCGGCCGCTCCGAAGGAAGGGCTCCTGTTCCTCAGGGAGCTGGCAGATGCAGTCGATCCGGACCTGCTCTGGATTTGCAGGCAGAATCTGAAGAAGAACAGACTGAGAGCGAAGTTTCCAGGAGACGTCGCCATCCTGGAGAAGATCGTCGCCCGGACCGCCTAGACGTACTCGCTCCTGTCGACAACGTTGAGGAGCTCCTCCCCTCTGAAGAACCGCAGCACGTTCCCCACCGCCCTCCTCTGCGGCCCGCTCCTCACCGCAGCACTGGGTCCGGAGGCGTGGGGCGTTCCTATGAAGTTCTCCAGCTTCAGGAACGGCAGGTCCGGGGAGAACGACTCCTTACCGTCCTTCGTCCACCAGACGTCGGTGGCATAGATGAATCTCTTGCTCTCAGAGAGGCGCCTGTAGATCGCGCCTTCATCGACAATCTCCGCCCGCGCGACGTTCACAAGGATTGCATCCTCCTTCATCATCGCGAGCTCCGCCGCCCCGATCATGCCCCTCGTCGGCTTGGTGAGAGGAAGCGCCAGGACCAGGGCATCCGACTTCCTCAGCACTCTCTCGAGGCCCGCCCTGCCCTGCAGGCAGACTATCCCTGGATCGCCCGCGTTGCTTCTCGAGAACGCCATGACATTCATCCCAAATGCCTTCCCGAGCCCCGCGACCTTCCTGCCGATGCCGCCGTAGCCGAGTATCCCCAGCGTCCTGCCCTTCAGGACCAGGATGTCCCTGCCCAGCTCCAGAGCTGGCGCCGGCTTGAAGCCCCGCTTTCTCATCGCACCATCCAACCTCACGATTCTCTTTCCGGCCGAGAGCAGTAGACCCCATGCGTGCTCCCCGACCTCGTCAGAGTAGCCGCCGGCGTTGCTGCAGACTACAGTATCCCTCGGGATGTCCCCGAGGGGTATGTGGTTGACGCCCGCAAGCCCAGTCTGAATCAGGGAGAGCCGTTTCATCTTGGAGACCCTGGTCCTGTCCAGCCTCTCCGGCCAGAAATGGACCAGCAGGCAGTCCACCACAGGGAGAACGGCGTCGAGTTCCTTCTCACCCATCTCACTCAGACGGTAGATCTCGGCGTACCTTGTCAGCTTCTTGAGCTCTTCCTCTGGGAAGGATGGTCCCAGGAGAAGCTTGGCTTTCAATGGACGCCGCTTGCCCGCCGGCTCTATTCAAACCATTCGAGACCACAACCCATTAATCGAAGACGACGGCGAATCCCCCCGTTGACGAAGAGGTCCTTTACGATCGACACAGGAAAGGAGAAGTTCGAGGTGGAAGGGCACGAACACAAGAACGTGGCCGTAAAGTACCTGATGAAGAGGAGGAGGAGCCTCCTCTCCACGAAGGATCCGGACAAGGTCGAACGTCTCTTCACCGAGCTCCCGGGTCAGGTTAGCGTAATCGGGAAGCAGGTCACAAAGTCTTACAGGGTGACCTGGGAGAGGACCGGCACAGGGGAGTTCGCAGGCGCTCGATTCACGTTCACCATGGACGAAGCCTGACGGCGGATGAGGGGCTACGCCTGCTGGGGACGAGTCTGAGGAGCAGTTCAGGGCTCTCGTCGTAGCGACGATACTGGACTCCAATCCCGAAGGCGCGCTCGACCTACTATGCGAGCACTACAGGGTCGAGAGACCCAAGCTCGGGGTGGGGGTGGTCAAGGGGCGGTCGAAGGGCGTCCTGGCGGTCTACTCCGCGAACAGGAAGGAGATACTGGCGGCAAAACGAGAGTATCTATACGACCCCTTCACCATCCTGCACGAGTTCTACCATCATCTGCGGCAGTTTGCCGGAGAGCACAGGGGGACCGAGAAGTACGCAGATACGTTCGCAGTCGACTTCATTCAGTCGTACAACGCGGTCGCGGCGAGATTACTCGCAGAATCCTCCCACAAAGAGGGCTAGACGGCCTCCCGGGAACCCCGGCCGCCTCAGGTCATCTCGTAGGTCTCTTTGGGCTTGGTGAACCTGGTGTAGAAGTAACCCAGCAGGACTCCGAAGGCCAGGGCTCCCAGCAGCCCCGCCCCTATGTTGGCCAGGTAGTACTCGGCCCCGTAGCTTCCGAGGTCGCCAAGTCCTCCCAGAACGCTGACCAGAAGCCATAGCACCGCGCCGAATATGATACCTTTGATCACGGGCGTCCCGCCGGGGATCCTCTCGAGCACTTTGCCGTAGATCGCACCCAGTATCAGGCCGCCGACTAGCCCGAAGATCACGACGAAGACGGGAGCCAGAAGCAGGGCGATGCCGAAGATCTGGTCAGGGGTGAACGGGGAGTTGGCGGGCAGGCTGTTGGTGATGGTCGTGATGACGGTGCTCTTGATCGATAGGAGCGTGAAGTAGCTGACGACTCCGAGAATCGCGCCGTAGCCTACGCCCGCAACGAGCCCGGCCTTCGCTCCGTTGCCTGTGCTTCCCATGATGGCCGAAGTCGGCGAAAAGGCCCTCTTACATATTTCGGGTCGAGGACTTGGAAGGCCCCCGTCACTGACGCGCGGCCCGCGTCACTGTGGTACGCTGGGCCGGGGCGACCACTTTATGGCCCACTCGCCGAGCTCCTTCAAGATCTCCTTCAGCTCCAGACCCTTGGCGGTCAGTGTGTACTCGACGCGGGGAGGACTCCTCTCCGGAAAGACCCTGCGGGCGACTACCCCTTGCTTCTCGAGCTCGCCCAGCCTCTCCGCGAGGCTGGTGGCGCTTATCCCCTCTATCCTGCGCTTCAGTTCGTTGAACCTCGCCGGCTCCTGGAGTCCCAGCGCGTGGATGACCGGGAGGGTCCAGACCTTGGTGAGCTCGTTCCACGATGCGTGAATCACCTTGCAGGAATCGAGGACTTCTCGGTTAATCTGCACGGACTTGCTCAAGTCAGGATTACCTACTTAGCCTCATGCAACTACTACATATATAAATACGACTGCGACCTAACATCCCGTGAACCAGATGCGCGGAGCACAGAGGGAAAACCTGCATGACCTGGAGATCGGCCCCAGAGACATGGAGGTCTTGCGTTTCATAGGAGAGGAGGCTTTGCTCGGGTTCACGTTCGAGGGTCTGAAGAGGAGGCTTGGGGCTCACTCGGAGACGCTCTCCAGGATCCTCGACAGGCTCGAGGACCAGAGGATCCTCGAGAAGACGGAGCAGGGATACCAGGTCACCGAGAGGGGAAGGGAGGTAACCAGCCTGCGCCAGCTGGCCGCCTCGGAGCCGAGGCTCACGCTTCTCAGGACGCTGCTTCCCCACGTCGAGAACCCGCGGGAGGCGGTCTCGAACCTGAGGGGCCGGTGGTTCGGACCGCTCCGTTGGCTGGGCTACTCCGAGGACGAGAAGGGGACGAGCATGAAGTGGATCACCGAGGACGGGTCAATCCAGGTCGACGCGATCTTCTCGGGAGGAGAGCTTACCATCGAGGGCCGCATCAAGGAAGGGAAGGACCTCACGGATGCGATAAGGGCGTCGCACCAGCTCGTGGGGTACATCTCGAAGGTCTATCCCTCGGTGCCCAACCAGAGGGTAGCCTACTACTCGCTAGGCGAGTCGCTCCTGATTCCCAACTAGTGTGACTGGGTTCCGGAAATCCCAGTCAACAAGTACACGTCTCTTCTTCACACCCTTAGTGACTCAAAAAGCATGAGCAATACAAGTTCGGTTGGAATACTAGAGACGTTCTCAAGCGCCGTCGAAAGCGTCGCTGAGACCGTCAGCCCTTCTGTCGTGAGCGTCAGCTCCGACGGAAGAAACGGAACGGGAATCGTCTGGGACGACCAGGGACACATCGTCACAGCCTACCACGTTGTCCAGGGTCTCGAGGAGGTGGAGGTCGGCTCCAACAGCGGCGAGACCTTCACCGCAAAGGTCGTCGGCCGGGACAGCACCTCTGACCTCGCGCTCCTGAAGGTGGAGGCCAAGCTCTCCCCCATCGCGAAGGGCGACTCCGAGTCCCTCAGAATCGGCCAGTTCGTCCTGGCACTGGCGAATCCCTACGCGACGAAGGCGAGCGCCACGTCCGGCATAATCACCAGCGTGAAGCGCAGCATCGGCGGGTGGTGGGGCGCCGGCATCGAGGACGCGGTGGTGACCGACGCAAGGCTGAACCCCGGATACTCGGGCGGACCGCTCGTCGACGCCTCAGGAAGAATGGTCGCCCTGAACATCGCCTACATGTCTTCAAGGGGGATCGCAGTCCCGATCAAGAGGGTCTCGGCGACGGTCGAGAAGCTAGCATCCGGAAAGTCGGTCGGACGCGCCTATCTGGGGATAGTCTCCCACCCGATCCCGATTCCGGAGGACGTGGCAAAGGGCACCGGGATTGACCAGGAGTCTGGGCTAATCGTCCTATCAGTCGAGGCCGGCAGCGCCGCGAAGACCGGCGGACTGGCGTTCGGCGACGTGGTGCTCGGGCTGGACGGGAGCCCAACCACCGGGTTCCATGACCTGAAGAGGCTCCTGACCGAGGAGAAGATAGGGAAACCCCTCAAGGTGAAGGTCCTGCGCGGGGGAAAGGTCGAGGTGCTCTCGATCACGCCGGGCTCGGCCCCGGAGAGCGAGTGAGATGATGGATCCCAGAGGCCCCGCTCCGGGCCCGTCGATTCCGGAACCAGGACCGCCCGTGCGGCCCCCGTGGTGAGAAGATGCCCCTGACCGCTCTGGAGAGCCAGGTCACCGGCGCTATCGAGAAGCTCAGTGAGAGCGTCGTCGGCATCGACAGCACAAAGCTCACCCGCGACAACAGGTTCGGACTGGTGCCGATTGAGGGACAGGGTTCCGGGGTCATCATAGACCCGCGGGGCACGATCGTCACCAACCACCACGTGATAGACGACGCCTCCAAGGTCCAGGTCCATCTCAAGGACGGAAGGTCGCTCGTCGGCGAGGTTATCGGTTCGGACCCGGCCACCGACGTGGCGCTGGTAAGAGTGAACGCCGAGAACCTACCGTCTGCCATGCTCGGCGACTCCGAGTCCCTCAAGGTGGGGCAGTTCGTCCTGGCGATAGGCAACGCCCTGGGTCTGCCCGGCGCACCGACGGTCTCGATGGGCGTCATCAGCGCCCTGGGTCGTCCCCTTCCGGGTACCGATTTCGTCCTCGAAGGCCTAGTCCAGACCGACGCGGCCATCAATCCCGGCAACAGCGGCGGACCGCTCGCAGACCTCGAAGGAAGGGTCATCGGCATGAACACCGCGATGATTCCCTTCGCTCAGGGCGTGGGCTTTGCGATACCCTCAGACACGATCAAGAGGATCATCGACCAAATCTCAAAGCACGGCAGGGTGGTGAGGCCCTGGCTCGGCGTCTCCGGACTCGACATCAACCCCTCCATCGCGAGACGTTACGGGCTCTCTGTCGAGTCTGGCGTCCTCCTCGCAGAGGTGATGAGGGACAGCCCAGCGCACGCTGCCGGGCTCCGCGAGGGTGATATCGTCGTGGGCATCGGAGAGAACAAGGTCGAGCAGATGAAGGGGCTCGTGACCGCCCTCTCCAAGTCCGCGATAGGCGAGCGGGTGACCGTGAGCTTCGTAAGGACCGGCACGACATACGAGGCAGACATACGCCTGGCAGAGACGCCCACACCCCTTCTGACGAGACGAAGGTGAGACCCAGGATGGTCTCACCGCCCGATGTTTCCACGCGCTGAACTGAGGGGCTCCCTGTAGGCGCCCCACCCCGATCCTTTCATCGGGTCGCGGTCCCGTTCTGCGGACCCCGGGTCTTCTGCTTCCAGGACAGGAAGAGCCCTCCGCCCAGGGCGAGGACCCCTATGGCGATCACGGCGACGCCCTGGTATATCCAGGTCGGGTTGTTGAACATGAAAGAGTAGTCCGGCCCGACGATGCCCATCCCCTGCAGGACGAAGACTGACCCGGCCAGCACCAGCAGCACTCCGACTAGGGCGAGGAGCAGCGGGACCGGCTTCAACCGGTTGCGGGATTGGCGGCAAGTGATTTAGCCTTTCTCGAGGAGGGCGCCGTAGTTCTTTGCGAACTCCTCGCCCGTCAGGGGAGGGATCCGTCCGATTCTGAGGTTCTCGCGCACGTGCGCCGGGTCCTTCTGCCCCACAAGAGGCGCGACCACAGCTGGGTGAGCGGACCGCGCGAACTGGAGAAGCGAGAGCGCCCTGGAGCCCTCGAGCTCGGGGACCCTCGTGTGGTTCAGCAGCCTGCCCTCTCCCAGCGGGGCGCTGGTGAAGGCACCCAGTCCGAGCTTCTCAGCCGCCTCGAACGCGGTGAGCGGCTCGTCAGCTATCCTCTGGCTCTTGGCGGAGAGGGCCTCGCTCATCCCGGGGTTGAACGGCAGCTCGATGAACCTGAACCCGTGCTCGTCCCCGCCGGCGTTCTTCGCGACCTCGACCAGGTCGTCTAGGCTGGCGTGCTCGGGGTCTCCCCTTGGGACCCTGAAGCAGGTCCAGGAGGCGATTCCGTAGTACTTCAGCCTCCCCTCGCTCCTCTCCTTCTCGTAGAGCGAGAAGACGTCGGCGACCCGCTCTAGGAACCTCCTGTACCCGATTTCGGGTATCCATGATTCGGCGGCGTTGTGGAGGTAGACCAGGTCCACGCACTCCAGCCCCATGTTCCTCCGGCTGCGACCGAGCTGGTCGAGCAGGAACTTGGGGGCCATCGAGTGGACCTCGCCGGCTATCTCGTCAACCTTGAGCTTCCCGGGCCGTATGTACTCTTCCTGGATGTACCTCCAAAAGTCCTTGGTCATGTCGCCGTCCGAGGCGAGATAGCCGTTCTTCGTCGCGATGAAGAGCTCCTCTCTCCCGACCGAGCCCTCGCCCGAGAGGCGCTCAAGCGCCCGGCCGATCGAACGCTCGGCCTTCTGCATCCGGTAGTTTATCGCCGTGTCGATGACGTTGACAGCGCCCGAGAGCACCGATTCGCGGACCGCCTCTTCCACGAGCTGGTCGGTGGCGGAGTCCGTGTCGCCCAGATAGGTGCCCACACCCAGAGAGGACATTGACAGCGAGTTGAAGGAGCGGAAATGGCCGGGATTCACCCCGTCCTTAACCGCCCTCTCCCTGTACTTCAGAGTCCCCTCTGTCGTCGCGAAACCTGTTAGCAAGCGCGCCTTGCCGTATCCACGGTGTGGCTTATCAAGAAGATGGCCGAGATTTCAGATTAAATACGCCCCGTTGGGTACGTGCGGTCTCTTGAAGACGAGTTCGAGGCGAAGGTTCGGCTCGCGGAGGCTGGGACTCTTCGCCGACTCGGCGATCCGGGACATGTCCCTGCTGGCGGAGAGGGTGGGCGCGATCAACCTCGCCCAGGGCTCACCCGACTTCCCGGCTCCGCTCGCGGTCAAGCGGGCCGCGGCCGCGGCGATAAGGGGGGACCACAACCAGTACGAGATGACCATGGGGTCCCGAGAGCTCAGGGAGGCGATAGCCGCGAAGGTTAGGAGTTTCAACGGGATAAACACGGACGCCGACGGCGTCACGGTCACCTGCGGTTCCACCGAAGCGCTCACCGCGGCAGTGATGGCGTTCACCGATCCGGGGGACGGAGTCATAATCCCTGAACCATTCTACGAGTGCTACATCCCAGCCACCATACTCTCGGGAGCGAGAGCGATCCACGTCAGGTCACGAGAGCCGGGCTACACCCTGGCGGAGGAAGACCTCAAGGTGGCCTTCAGCCAGAGGCCCAAGGCGATCCTGCTAAACACTCCGAACAACCCCACCGGAAGGGTCTACTCGAAGAAGGAGCTGGGCGCCGTCGCGGACCTCTGCCAAGACTACGACGTACTAGCGATCACCGACGAGATCTACGAGCACATAGTATACGACGGGAAGAGTCATGTGAGCCTCGCTTCGATGGGTGATATGCACGAGAGGACGATCACGGTGTCAGGTTTTTCGAAGACCTTCAGTATAACGGGATGGCGGATCGGGTATGCGATTGCCGAGAAGAACCTGACCGCCGCGCTGAGGACGGTGCACGACTATCTGACGGTCTGCGCGGCCACGCCTCTCCAACGCGCAGCGGTCACGGCTCTGGGCCTGCCCGACTCCTACTACCGTGAACTCGCAGCCTCCTACGACGAGAAAAGGCTCTTCATGCTCAAGTCGCTCCAGGAGCTGGGGTTCTCTTGCTTCAGACCGGAGGGGGCATACTACATACTCGCCGACTTTAGCGGGATAAGCAGCCTCGACGACTTCGCGTTCGCCAATGACCTTGCCCGGAAGGTCGGGGTGGCCGCGGTTCCTGCCTCCAGCTTCTACGCGAACAGAGAGGCCGGCAGGAGCAAGGTCCGCTTCACCTTCACAAAGAAGGATGCGACCCTGAAGGAGGCCGTTCGGAGGATGCGGAAGAACCTCTAGGGCTTAGCTCCCGGACTCACGCCACTTCGACGTACTTCCCAGGATTCATGATACCGTCCGGGTCGAAAACCCTCTTGACCTCCTTCATCAGCCTGAGCGCCTCCCCGCCCTCGTGTGCGAGGAGCTGCTCGCGAAGGAACTGCACCTTCTGGACCCCCACGCCATGTTCCGCCGTGACAGAACCCCCCATCTCTATCGCCTTCCTGCAGAGTTCCTCGAAGGCGAGCTTCGCCTCGCCCCTGCTCCTCTCGTCGTCCTTGTCATAGAGTATCGTCGGGTGCACGTTGCCGTCTCCCGCATGCCCGTTTACGGGGATCCTGATCCCGTGTCTGGCGGCGACCTCCTTGACGAACTTCAGATAGTCTCCCAGCCTGTCGATCGGTACCGCGACGTCCTCCACCTGGACACCCGAGGCCAGGGTCTTCACCGCCAGATACGCCATCGCCCTCGCCTGGTAGAACGCCTCCGCCTCGTCCTCGTCTTTGGCCAGGGTTATCTTGCCCGCCCCGCAGTCCCTGAAGACGGCCGTGGCGAGGTCGACCTCACCTTCCTCCACGTCGACCAGCAGGGTCGCCTCAGCCTCCTCGAGGGTCATCTCAAGCTTCTCGTTCAGCGCCTGGATGTTCTCGCGGTCCAGGAACTCGAAGAGATACGGAAGTATCTTTGAGGACCTGAGCCTCCTGATCACCTCTCCCGTGGACTCCCAGTCACCGAACGTCACGAGGAACCTCCTGGTCCTGACCGTTGGAAGCGGGACTATCCTCAGGCAGGCCTCGGTGATGACGCCGAGGGTCCCCTCGCTGCCTACGAACAGGTGAACAAGGTCGTATCCGGCCCTGTTCTTCGCCAGTGGCTCGCCGAAGCGGGACACCTTTCCGTTCGCGAGCACGACGCGCAGTGACATGACCCAGTCCTTCATCGTGCCGTACCTCACGCACCTGAGTCCGCCCGACCCCTCGGCGATCGCCCCTCCGACGGTGCAAATGTAGCTGCTCGCGGGGTCGGGGGGGAAGAAGAATCCGGAGGATCTCAGCTCCTTGTTGAGGTCCTCGAGAGATAACCCGGGCTGCACCTGGACGTACCAGTTCACCGTGTCGACCTTGACGACCTTGTCCATGGCGCGCATGTCCAGCACGATGGAGCCTTCCAGGACCGCGGCGCCCGTCAGGCTGCTACCCGCTCCCCTCGGCAGGATCGTGAGTCCGGCCCCTCGTGCGAGGCCGACGATGCTTGCAACCTCCAGCTCGGACCTTGGCCTGACGACGACGGCGGGCGTAGCCTCGTAGTCGGCCATGTCGTGTCTGTAGTCCTCGATGGCCGGACCAGCGGTCATGACGTTCTCCTTGCCACTGATCTCGACGAGGCGCTCGAGCACTCGGTCTTCGACCCTCTTCTGCATGCTCCCCCGGCCTGTCCTCGGTGATTAAAACCCAACCCCAGAGTCGCTCCAGCTACCGTGTCCCCGGCGCTCTCCTCCGGTCGCACCCAGCAGCTCCCCAACGCTGTCCGGACTTCCGACACCGAAGTGAAGCGGGCCCGGCCGGATTTGAACCGGCGACTTCCAGCTGTCTCCACTGGAGCATAGAAGGCTGGCACTCTATCCGTGCTGAGCTACGGGCCCTTGCTTTGGCGCCTGATTCCAATTCAACATAAGCGTTTGCAAGTCGCGGCGTCCAACGCGCTCCCTAGAGGGTCACAGACGAAAAAGCGACCGTCGATTCGAACACGGGCGCCGCCCTTGACCTGCCATATTTGCATAGTTGCGCTGATGTCTCTGCTAAATTTTCACTTTCCACCAACCTTTTTAATGTTGAGCAATCTTGACAACTGACGCCGTGACGGGGTCTCAAGGCAGGCTGTTCGGAACCAACGGGGTGCGGTTCATCCCAGGGGTGAGTGCCGACCTCGAGTTCGTGATAAAGTTCGCAGAGTGCACGGGGACCTACTTCTCGGACGGCGAGATTCTGGTGGGGAGGGACGGCAGGCTCTCTGGCGAAGCGCTCTCGCTCGGTCTCACGTCAGGACTCATGAGCTCGGGCAGAGGCGTGGCAGAGGCTGGGATCGTGCCGACGCCCGCACTACAGTATGCGGTGAAGGCCCTCGGGTACAGAGGAGGCGTCATGGTGACCGCCTCGCACAACCCGGCAGAGTACAACGGTCTGAAGGTCATCGGCCCGGACGGCATCGAGATCACCAGGCTCGACGAGCAGAAGATCGAGAAGGTCTTCCGCGACGGCTCTCTCAGGAGGGCGGACTGGAAGGAGGTGGGGACGTCGCGGGCCGAGCCGTCCGTGATCCGGACCTACCTCAATGAGATTCTCTCGAAAGCCGACACCGGACTCATCTCCGGGAGGAAGTTCTCGGTGGTCGTCGACCCGGGGAACGGGGCCCAGTGCCTCGCAGCGCCCTACCTCCTCGACATGCTCGGCTGCAAGATCACAACGATCAACTCGATAATCGACGGACGATTCCCCGGGAGAGGACCCGAGCCCACTCCGGAGACTCTGGGTGACCTCGGCGCTGCAGTCCGGGCCGTCGGGGCCGACCTCGGGGTCGCCTATGACGGAGACGGAGACAGGGCCATCTTCTGTGACGAGAACGGTTCCGTCTACTGGGGCGACCAATCCTGCTCACTCATCGCAGACTACCTACTGGAAGGGACCCCCGACGCCACCATAGTCACACCCATCAGTTCCTCGCAGGTCGTCGAGGCGGTGGCCGTGAGGCGGAAGGCCAGAGTAATCCGCACCAGGGTGGGCAGCGTCGAGGTCTCAAGGACGATGATTGAGCGCGGGGCTTTCTTCGGCTTCGAGGAGAACGGCGGGTGCATCTATCCACCACACATCGCGGTGAGGGACGGCGGGATGGCCACCGTGCTCATGCTCGAGTGTCTCGCCGCGCGGGGCCTGCCCTTCTCCAAGATAATGGCCAACACCCTGCCGCGGTTCTTCCAGGCAAAGACGAAGGTGAATGTCGCTCCCGAGAGAGTCAAGGAGATAATGAAGGCGATAGAGAGGCAGGGAGGCCAACGGGTCGAGAAGGTTGACGGGCTCAAGATCTGGACAGACGACAAGAGCTGGGTCCTTGTCAGGCCGAGCGGGACGGAGCCCATCATCAGGATCTTCGCGGAGTCGGACACCGAGGAGAAGTTGGGCTCCGTCTTCAGGAAGTTCGTGAAACTGGTGAAGTCCGCGTCGGCTAGCTGAGCTGGATCCAGCCACGTTTCTCAATAGCGCTTCCGTCAGCCATGACGACCCTCCTGCCCCCCGTCGTCTCTCCTATCACCATGATACGAGAGCCTGTGGCCTTCGCCTCGGCCTCCGCCTCGCCGATCTTCGTCTTGGGAACTGTCCCCACTATCTCGTACTCCTCGCCGCCATACAGCACGAGTTCGTCGACCCGGTAGCGGTTCTCAGAGGCGAACCCTTCCAGCTGCCGCCTGTAGGGCAGCCGGTCTATCCTCATCCCGACCTCGCTGGCTTCGGCGATGGTGTGCAGACAGATCGCCAGTCCGTCGCTCGAGTCCATCGCGGCCGAGAGGCAGCCTCGGAGCGCGAGCCCGCACTCCAGCCTCGGCGAGGGCCTGTAGACGTTCTTGAGCGCCAGCTCCCTGAATCCAGGAGCGGAGCGCGCCCCCTCGAGAAGGATCTTCAGCCCCGCAGAGGTCGTTCCGAACTCGCCCGTGACGACCACTAACTCGCCGGGACTCGCCCCGCTCCTCTCGACGACACGGTCGGCGAAGCCGGCAAGGACGCAGTCGATTATCACATCGTCTGCCTCGTTCGTGTCACCACCCACGAGATGAAGGGACCACTCTCCCATCCCGTCCTGAAAGCCGCGGGCCAGGGCCCGGACGCCCTTCTCGTCCAGGCTGCGCGGTATCCCCAAGGATACCATCAGTGCCTGCGGCATGACCCCCTTCGAGGCGAAGTCGCTAACGCACATCGCCACGGCTTTCCGGGCAGCCTGCCTCCAGGTCATCCCGGGCGGCACGTCGGTTCGTCCCACGAGCATGTCCGCCTTGAGGACGAGCCTCCCTGGCGAGCTGGGAAGGGCCGCGACATCATCCCCTATCGGGGAGTAACCTGGGGGCAGCCTTCCCGCGGTCTTCGTCAGGAGGTCTATGATATCATACTCGTTCATCCTAGGCGAGCCTCCTGACCCTCTCGATGTACGAGTCCGCCAACTGCTGGGCCTCCTTCGCAGACGGTGACTCGGTCGAGACCCTGACTACGTCCTCGGTCCCTGAAGCCCTGATCAGGACCCACGAGCGGTTCGAGACCTTGATCTTGATGCCGTCGAGCATGTCGGCCTCGGGATTCTGCGCTCGTAGTTTCTTGATGGCCACGAGTGCCTTCTTCCTCTCCATTTCGACCCTCAGTCTCACCTGGTGATAGGAAGGGACCTGATCCAGGACCCTGGGGCCCCTCCTCTTGATTGCTCCGACTATCGTGATCGCGGCCAGCATCGAGTCCCTGCAGAGGTTGAACCGGCCGTCGATCATGCCCCCGCTGCTCCCCTCACCACCAATCTCCACGTGCTCCTCCATCATCTTCGATATCACGTTCGCCTCTCCCACTCTGGACCTGTGGGTCTTCCCGCCGAGTTCCGAGACGACGTCATCGATGGCCTGAGTGGTATCCGCCGAGACGACGACCGAGCGGTCCCGGAGCCCGGGGAGTGTCTCCTTCATGGCGAGAGTGAGCATGTAGTCCCCCGTCCTGTTCCTCCCGGCGTTGTCGACAAGGACGAGCCTGTCTCCATCACAATCGAAGGCGAACCCCACGTCGCAGCCCCTGTCTCTCACCGTCTTGGAGAGTAGCACCAGGTCGTCATTGGTCGGATCTATCTTCCTGCTGAAGAGCCCCGGCGTCCCGCCCAGCACCGACAGGTCGCACCCGAGTGCCCGCAGTATCGCGGGGGCGTGGGCTATCGCAGAGCCGCCGTTCAGGTCGACCGCCACCTTCACTCCATCACAGGACCCCTCACCGGACTTCTTCACCAGCTCCCCTGCGTACGAAGGGGTCGGGCCGCGCCGCACGGTCGCCGGCCCCGAGCCGCGTGGGCGGTCCCTCCCGTGCCTGACGATCCGGTCGAATTCTGCCTGGACCACCCCCCGTCCGTTCAGGACAAACTTCATGCCGTTCCACTCCGGTTCGTTGTGGGATGCCGTTATCATCACGGCGCCCCTCTCCTTCACCCTGCTTTCCCTAAAGAGAGCGGGGGTGGAGATCACGCCGTAGTCGATGACGCTCTTCCCGGCATCCAGCATCGCGCCCTTGACTACCCTCGAGATGAGGTCGCCCGTGAACCGGGTGTCCCTGCCGACCAGGACCTCAGGCGAGGCCACCAGCGAAGAGAAGTTCCTCGCGTACTCGGCTACGTCTGCCGGCAGGAGGTCCCCGTTGTAGATCCCCCGTATCCCGCTAATTGTGGCAACGGTCATTCGTCGGGCCCCTTGTTGCGATTTCGGGTGTAAGGAGTGAAGAGTTTTTGAGTTCCGGTCTTTTGATTGCAAACGGTCGCTCTTCCCTTAGCTTGCCCCTCAAGGTCTTCAAGGCGAAGAGAAACGTCGGTCTGGGAGAGTACAAGTTCACCCAGATATTCATCGGCGTTGAGAACTCGCCAACCCTTCTTAGGCTCTTCGGTTCTCAGAGGAGCATGCTCAAGATAATCCATCACCTTAAGCTGGGGATAGTAGACTCGGACTGGGGCATCTGGCTCGACCACAACACAGGCTCGGTCTGCATAGGATCGAAGTACCTGGCCTCTGCGAGGATCAACTGTCTCTACCTCGATGTCATCCACGTCCTGGTCCACGTCAAGCAGTTCCTCGACGGCCGCGACCTCTACGACCAGACCTTCGAGTACGTCGATAGGCCGACCGAGATTGAGGCGTACCGGTACACCATCGACGAAGCGAAGCGGCTCCAGATGAGCGAGGACGAGATTCTGAAGTACCTGCGGGTCGACGCGGTCGACGACTCCGAGCTCGGCCGTCTCATCGAGAAGATAGGCGTCCGGCAGAGACGATGACCCCACCTCCCAAGCCTTAAGAAAGGCAGACGCGGTCGACCTTGGCATGAAGTACGTGGAGGGCGCCGAGAAGCTCTTCATGCGCACGGGCACGACCTTCCCCAAAGAGATAGTCTGGTCCGTGGCCCTGATCAAGCAACTCTCTGCGGGCGCGAACCAGTCCCTCGGCAAGCTCGACGCCGGAACCTCCGGGGCAATCGCCGCCGCCGCGGGCGAGGTCATGGGCGGGAAGTTCGACGGCAGGATGACGGTCGACGTCTTCCAGACGGGCTCCGGCACAGGCATCAACATGAACGTCAACGAGGTGATCGCCGAGCGGGCGTCGGAGACCTCCGGGTTGAAGGTCCATCCCAACGACCATGTGAACATGGGCCAGTCTTCGAACGACGTGGTCCCCACAGCCATCCGTGTGGCGGCCGTTTCGGTCGCACACAGGGAGCTGCTCCCGAGCATGGGCCTAATCTCAAGAAGCCTCACCGGCCTCGCCGAGAAGACCTCCTCGGTCTACAAGTCCGGGAGGACCCACCTGAGAGACGCGATGCCCGTCACGATGGGTCAGGAGTTCGGGGCGTACGCCGACGCGTTCGCCCACGACAGGCACCTCGTCTCAGGCGCCCTGAGGTATGTCAGGGAGCTTCCCCTCGGCGGAACGGCGGTAGGGACCGGGATTAACACGAGCCCTCGCTTCGGGAAGCTGGTCGTGGGCGGATTGAACAAGGCGACGGGCCTCGGATTCTCGGAAGCAGGCAACAGGTTCCGCGCCATGAGGCTCCTCTCGGACCTCGTCGCGCTCAGCTCAGCGCTCAGGGTCACGGCGCTCGACCTGTACAGGCTCTGTCAGGACCTCAGGCTCATGTTCTCCGGGCCGCTCACGGGGCTCGGAGAGATAGACCTGCCACGACAGAACGAGGTCGCCGGAAGCAGCATAATGCCGGGGAAGACGAACCCGGTCACCCTCGAGGCGGCGCTTCTCGTCTGCTCGCAGGTGTACGGCCTCGACCAGGCCAACCAGCTCGCGGGCATGCTCGGTGAGTTCGAGCTCAGCATGGGCGTCCCGCTGATGGGGTACAACGTGAACCTGCAGCTCAAGCTTCTCTCAGAGGCTCTCAGGAAGGTCTCCTCTCTCGTGCTGGCCGACGTGGTGCCGAACAAGGCCCGGCTCAGGTCGTACGCAGAGAGGAGCCCGTCGCTGATAACCGTCATCTCGCCAGCGGTGGGCTACGACAAGGCCTCGGCCATCGGGAAGAAGCTCTCGCGCGAGTACTCGATAAGGGACGCACTGAAGGAGATGGGATACAGCGACAGGGAGGTCGGCCGGATACTGGACATGAAGAAGCTCGTGGGCTCTTCATCGAAGAGCCGCTGAACCCCGCGGCCTGATGCCGGAGGGATGCAGTCTGGATGCTCCTCCGGGGCGAGCTGAGTTGACGTATCTAGTCGGTCAGTGGCCGCCGCAACCGCATCCGCCCGCCTGGACGTTCGGGTTGATGATTCTGAAGCCCCTTCTCTGGACGGTCTCGGAGTAGTCGATCTTGGAGCCCCTGAGAATCTCGACGTTGTTCTTGTCAGTTACGACCTTGATGTCCTCGATCTGCTCCATGACGTCGTCCGGCCTCGCCTTGTCCTCCAGGCCCATGCCATACTTGTAGCCGCCGCTGCAAGCGCAACCACCCGTCGCGTAAACATCTATCCTTAGGAATGCGTCCGAGGTGTTCTGCTCCTTCAGTGCTTCCTTCAACTTCTCCCTGGCTGGGGTGCTGAACTGGACGATGGGTAGTACCTCTTGCATAATAGGTGCGGAATCTGGATTTAGTATTTATGTCTTACTTGGACCTGAGTTCGGTCTATCGACGGTCAGGGTGCATCCTTGCCATCTTGAGCGTCTCGGCGAGAGCGAGGTAGTTGGCGTTGGCGTTCTGGTTCAACAGGGTCACGGTCCCGGAAGGGCGGATGATCTCGCGTTCGAAGACGTCCTTCACGGCGAACGTAACCGACGAGTAGTGGATCGTTCCCTTGAGGCTCTCCTTGATTATCTCCTCGCTGTTTGGGTTGAAAGGGACGATCTGGAAGGCGACTCCGTTGCACCAGGGGAGCACGGGGATGGTCGAACCTCCGACCGAGTTGGTCTGGTGAATCATATGGTCTATCAGGTCGTTGAAGGCGATCTCGACAATCTCGTGGATCACGATCTTCCTGTAGGGCTCGATTGTAATCTCAAGAGGCTGTGACATAATCCCTCTTCCGCCCGCTCGGACGTCAGGCTTTAAGCGTTGGGCGCTCCTGTTCTCATGCGGTCCCCCTACCCGCCTCGTGTCGGCTCCGGGTTCCTTGAACGCGGCCCCCGTGCTTTATATACGATGAACCAACCCGACAGGGACAACCCGCGTTGGTCGAGAACAGGTACTGCGAGAGGTGCATGATGAGGACGGAACACGAGCTCGTAGTGGACACGAGGAGGTACAACCCGCGGGGAAGAGGCAACTACAAGTGCATGAAGTGCGGACGTGTCAAGTCGATGCGGCACCTGAGACCGAGCTCCGAGATCGGCTACTAGAATGGCGCGGTGTGACGAAACCGTCGTCTAGGTGCCCTCAAGTCCTCCCTCAGGAGGCTCCGTGACGCCGCCTCGCTCATTCTGGCCCTTCGACAGGAGGCGGTTCGAGATCAGGGGGAGTGCGATTGCCGCGGCTATCAGGAGCACCGCCGGGATTGGCCAGTACTGTCCGACGAACTTGAGCCACCAGTCGTCGAGTTCCCCCTGCAGAAAGTTAGGAAGTGTGAAGCTCAGGAAGGGTGACAGCCCCCAGTTTGTCGTGGGGGAGATCGCCTCAGTCACGCCCGCGATTCCGTTGATGATGACTCCCGCCGCGTAGAGATGGAACGCGGCTATGCGGGTCCTCCGGCTTCCTTCTTCCATGACCAGCCCGGCGGGAATCAACAAGAACGGGATTGCCGATACGAGGAAGCGGGGACCAAACGCCGCACCACCCACGGGGTCGTACCAGGCCGAGTAGGGGAGGAAGATGCCGAGAAAGCACGCCAGCAGCAGGACCGCCTCAGGTCTGTGTCTCTTCTCCTCCAGCATCCCAGCCAGTCCGAAGACCCCGAGGATAAGGAAGATCGAGTAGACGAACAATCCCCTGAGCGGGGAGAACAGGTTCAGGAAGACACCCTGGTAGATGGGGGTGGAGAACTCTCCGAACGGCGTCGAGCTGTTGAGGTAGACCTGCTCCGTCGTGTGGAAGGCGGTGCCGAAGATCGCCTCGTTGTACAGCCCCAGGAGCAGGATCCCGAAGAGGGAGGCCAGGAGGAAGCCGACGGCGATTCTCGCGAACGGTCGCCCTCCCCCACGAAGCGAGAAGATGAAGTATCCAGCGAGGATTGGAATGAGTATGGCGCTCACGTAGTCCGTCGTCAGCGCCGCGGCCACCGAGATACCTGAGAGGATGGCGTCGCGAAGCCTCCCCTCGGTGCTTCGAGTGACGCGGATCGTGAAGTAGACCGCGAGCAGGTCGAACATGGCCGTGACGTCGCTCTGGAAGAAGTACGTGGCGAAGGGCCAGCTGATGGTCGAGAATGCGTAGACGAACGCGAGGAAGGCCGAGGTCTTCTTGCTGAAGAAGAGCCTCCCAACGGCGTAGACAAGGTAGGCGGCCAGTGCGTTGACCAGGGCGACGAAGACCTCGGAGGACTCCAGCGCGTATCCGAAGACCGTGAAGTGGCCGTCCAGCATGAAGCCCACGCCGGCGAACGGAAGCGCGAGGATGGCCGTACCCGGGGCCAGGGCGCTGTAGTAGTTCCCCTTGAAGAGGAAGTCGTCCACGGAGTTCGGCTGGAAGCCGCTACCGCTCCCCAGCACAAGGATATGATTGGTCCAGATTGACCAGTCCAGCTGCAGAAAGCTGGTCGCGTGGTCTGTGGCCCAGACAGAGTTCAACGTCAGCAGGTAGAAGAGAAACGCTAAGAGGAATATCATCAGCCCCGCCGTGAACCGTGACCTGACGAGTGTCAGGCGTGCTAGAACTGGCATGACCCTTTTTCGTTCTTGCCTGATGGGACGAACCCAGAATGCCTAGCCATAGAGTCCTCTATGGCGCTCAGCCTCCGGGGCTTCACAGGGTGGTCCACCTACATCACGACCGGAGGCCCGATTTTTATGATTAATAGTTTTGTCCGAACGGAGTCTGGTTCCCAGCTGGGAGCTCTTCGCGCTAGCCCCCATCTGCAGATTTTTGCCCGAGTTTGTAAGGAATGGTAAAGGTTGGACAACTGTGGATTACATGGGAAAGTGGCTCGGTGACAACTTGGAGGAATCACCAAACGTCTGAGCTCTCGCCGGGTGAGAAAGGTTTCCCGAAAGCATCGAACACCAGGACCCGCCGTGAGTTGTACGGGAATGACCAGCGAGGTATCGAGTGATGAGAGTCGGTGACGCGATTCGGACGCGTGACCCCCTCCCAAACAGAGCATAGTTTCGGCAGTTCAAAAGTTGCGTCAATTAAACAAATAATCCCATAATTATTTGGGTGGACTTGTAATTCTTTTCATTTGGAGAAAAACCTAGATGTCTTGAAAACACAAGACATGAAAGGAGAAATGTCCTGCCAAAACCGGACGCGATGAGACGGTCGAATGTCTTGGCATTCCAGGACGCGCGTTCGATTCTGGCAAGACGCGCAGGTATTTATTCGAAAAGAAACGTACCAGTTCACGCTCAATAGTTTCTGACTGGTAATCTCAGTATCTGACACACCTAGAGGACACTTCGCGAGGTTCGCCATCTGTCTCATGTCCCCCGCTCTTCTTTCAATCCATCTGGCCTCCGCATTGCCTTCCCTCTAACGCTCCTAATCGCCTTCTGCCATCGATGTCGCCGTTCGTAGTTGGTCCTTCTATACGATTTCACTTTTGATGTTACGATGAACGAAGATTCTTCGCTCATACCTGAGGCACTTAAGAATGGAATACATGCCCCGGTTCCGACTGCTCCAGAACCTCCTGTAGAGTCTCATTTTCTGGCTCAAGGCGAGACTGGATCCCAAGATGATAGCACCTATGCGAAATGCAAGTCCATAAGAATAGGCCGTGATGGCAGAACCTACATTTCAGCGCAAGAACTTGGCCTTTACTTCAAATCAGAGAGTGTGGACCATATCGTCACACCGTCAAATCAGATACTCGCCTTCAAGATTACTACATACCTCCAAGACGGCTCCTTCTCCAGTTATCATTTGTACAGAGGAGGTCGTGAGTTCAGACCGGTGCTCTCGAGGAATCGTCTAAGTCCAGGACAGCAAGCGAGGATATCCCTCGAACTTCTGCCGCTTAAGTCGTTCATTGCTGGTATTCCAAGCTTCGAACTTGCAAATCTAGATTTCACGAGATGGGTAGCTGATAGAGTGGTGGCCAAATCTGTATCAGCTCATGATGATGGTGAGTTACAAATTGAATTCGTTCAGGATCATCCTCTTGTTGATGTCGCGGATTTCGTTGTGAGAGGTTCTGTGGATAGATACCCCGGACCGAGTAACCAGAATAAGGGTGTCTACCTTCAGTTTAGTCTCGTCGATTACATCGGCAGAAAGTGGAAGCTGAGAATCCGTCATGATGGGTTGAAGCTGCCGCAGTTTCAAATTGACAGGGGTGCCGGGTGTGAAAGCGTGAATCTGATATCCTTTGACGGATTTAGGCTCACATTTCGTTATGGACGACAAGGGGCAATGTCGACATGCTATATCCGACCCCCTTCCGAGGAAGTGTATGGAATAGGTCAGACCAGAAATTATTCCGGGAGATACCTAAACCTAGTGCAAGGAGTGTACTCAAAAGCGTTGATAATCGATGACATCAAAGTCAAGAGAACGCTTGAACGGACGATGCTTAAAATGGGTTCCATCTATGATCAAGGAAGAATTGGCTCAGAGATAGCATATCTATGTGGAGTGAAATGCCTGGGTTTGCGAAACCTGGTTATTGAGGAACCTTCGAAAGGTGGCAAGGAATCTATACACGCTCGACAATAGAACCTCGATACAGGCACGAATGATTTCGACACGGAATAGAGAAGATTTCGAGCTTAGCATTGTCCGAGCTTCTTGACCTTGCCAAGAAGTTGAGACAGGATTTTCGATGGAATAGTAGCGTAACTTGTGGCTACGCAATCATCTCTTTCCTTGATTTCAATGGCGTGATTAGTACCATATTGTTAGAGGTACTAAATGGCACGAAGTCGCGCCAAAAAAACTGCGGATGTAGAAATTGAATGAGCCGGCGGTGGGAGTTGAACCCACGGCCGCACGCTTACGAGGCGTCTGAGCCCCTATTGGAGTGCTCTGCCAGACTTCTCCATCTCTTAGGATGTCTGAGCTACGCCGGCACGTCCCCTCCGCTCGTTTTGACACGCATTTAAGATATGACCGCTTTCAAGTTGCGACCGGGGGTGTCCTGACAGGGGCACGTTCGGCCCGGGCCCCTGCTCACGTCGGATGAACGAGGACAGCGACTCGGAAGAGTTTTAGAAGCGCGGCTAGCAAGGCGGCGCTTGTGCGGGGGTCGCCCAGCATGGCCAACGGCGTTGGACTGAGGCTCCAATCCCTTAGGGGTTCGTGGGTTCGAATCCCACCCCCCGCACCTTACGCCATGAGTGCAAATCTCTCTCCGTTAAAAGCAGACGTTCTCCGGTATGGCATGAAGGACGTAATCGAGGAGGTGTATGATTACGAATCGCGACTCGCGAACGCTCAGAAGCGCCTGGACGAATCAGCGCGAATCTGCAATGAGGACAAGGAGGTGATTCGCAGGTTCGTTCAACATCTGAAGGCTCAGGGCGTATCCACTGGAAGGCTTGCCAAGTACACCTATCACCTGAAGAACGCAATCGAACGCCTCGGGACAAGCACCCAGCAAGCAAAGAGGGGAGACATCGAGGGACTAGTCGCATGGTTGCAGAGCGACTCCGGCTATACGCCGCACACGATTTCGGACTATCTCTTTGCTGTGAAGAGGTTCTTCAAGTTCGCAAGAACTGGGAACGTGGACAGAGAGACGCCCTACCCAGAGGAGGTAAGATGGATCAAGACCGCCATAAAGGCGAACGAGCGCAAGGAGCCTCTCTTCTTCACCAGCGAGGAAATCGAGGTCATGATCAAGGCGGCGACCAGTCTGAGGGACAAGGCTATGTTGGCAGTCGGCTACGAGGCAGGGCTGAGAGCTACCGAGTTGCTCACCCTCAACATCGGGAGCGTCGTCTTTGACGATAGAGGGGCGAGGCTTCACATCGAGAGGGGGAAGACAGGAAGCAGGGTCGTGAGGCTGATAACCTCTGTGAGCCTGCTCGCTCGATACCTGGAGGTTCACCCGTTCAGGAACGAGCCTTCCTCTCCATTATGGCTCACGGAGAGCACAAACTACAAGAACCAACGGCTAAGCTGGGTCAGGTGGAACCGCTGCCTGAAGCAGCTAGCGCTACGTGCGGGAGTGAAGAAGAGGGTCTTCAACCACATGCTGAGACACGGCTCGGCGACCAGAAACGCGAAGTTCCTCACGGATTCTGAACTCAAGCTGATGTATGGATGGTCTATGAGTAGCAAGATGCCCGCCGTCTACGTCCACCTTTCGGGGAGAGACCTGGATGACAAGCTAACTGCCCTATATTCGGGTGAGAAGGTGGAACCGACCAAGCCAGAGTTTGCACCGATTATCTGCCCGCGCTGCAACGAGAAGGCATCCAGAGGCATGGTCTACTGTCCACGGTGCGCCTCTCCCCTCGATGAAGGTGCAAGGAGCAGGATGCAGGTCGAGGACGAAAGCACAAGGGAAGAGCTAGCCAGGCTCAGGAAGGTCGTCGAGAAGTACCTATCTGGCGCTCCAACCTCTTGATTATGGCAAGAATCTGCTACGTGAACTTTGACGAATACATTGGACGGAAGGGGAACCCGTCCGTGATGATCTGCGGCCGCTCTGGAATGGACAAGAGCGAGCTGATGAACGTCCTCCTGCTCTCGGCGAAGGAACCGAAGACCGTCTTCTCGTTCAAGCCAAACGACGCTTACCTTCGGATGCCGTGCCAGGTGGTAGACGTCTCAAGACACATACCCGACCCGTTCCAGGATGCTGATGCGTTCGCGATAGCAAACGCTCTCGCCTTCCCCGCGAACGTAAGAGGAATCACATTCTCGCAGGTCCGGGCGTTAGTCAAGAGCACCGCTCGCCAAAGTAAGAACTGGAGCGAGTTCAGGGACAACCTCAAGCACGCCGAGAGGAAGGGCACGGACATACAGAAGGAGGCGCTGGCGCTGATAGAGGCTCAGATTGGGGGTCTAGTCGTTGGGGAAGGTTCCTTCAGCGTAGACCTCGCCACGGACGCCGTCCTCGACTTCTCTCATCTCGACGAGAGCGCGAAGACGTTCTACGCAGAGATTGCGCTCAGGCAGATATGGAGCTCACTCACCAGTAGCATTAGCGTCCAAGAGAAGCAGAAGAAGACCATCATCGTGATAGACGAGGTTCACAGGCTGACCCAGCTCTACGAGACTGAGGCGAGGACGATCGTTGACACGTTGATGAGGCAGGTGAGGCAGTTCGGTGCTCTCTACACAGCTACACAGAACTATTCGGATATCCCAGACGCGCGCTAAGGAACCAGTTCGCTACCCAACTCACTTTCAACACTACGTCAGAGATGGATCTGGAGGCGATACGTAAGATTGATTCCGCCTACGTCTGGATAGTGAAGGAGCTTCGACCGCATCAGTTCATCGACCTCACCTTTCGGGTGGGGAACGGTGGCATAGTCCCCATCTTCAGGGCGGACAGGGCCGAGCTTCCAGAGCGGCAGGTGCAGTACGACGAGCCCGCCAATGTCGCTCCCCTCCAGCCGAAGAGGGCCGATACCACAGACTACGAGAACGAGATACTGAATATCCTGAGGAAGGAACCGCTCCACCAGACGGGGATAGGGCGCATACGATACCTCGACTCGATGGGAAAGGGAAAGGTTCTCTACTATGTCAGGGACCCGAACCTCTCTCCCATCCACGACTACATGCAGAAGGAGGCGGTGAGCATACTCACGGCTAGCGGTGTGACCGTATCGAAGACGAATTCCACAGGCGACGGGTCGGTTCCAGACATAGAGACGCCAGAGTTCGACTTAGAGATAGAGACGGGCTTGAAGCACTCAAAAGCGGACTTGCAGGAGCGCCTTTCCAAGAGCGCCAAGCGGATGATCGATCCTGGCGCCGAACTACGAGGAAGCGGGGAGATACTCGCGCTACGCCGCGGAGAGAGTCAAGATAGCAACCCTGCCGGAGCTAAAGGAAGCCATTGGAGCAGCAGGAGCCGCAGCAAACGAGAGCAAAGCCGAGCCCCCTCACGCCCCCTGAAGGAGGGAGGGGAGCCGACCCGTAGGGTCGGGGAGGGAACGTAAGTGCCCTCACCGCTTCGATAGTAGAGGGCTCACGGAGCCCGACGGTAGGAGGGCGAACCCCGGAGCGCTAGCGGAGGGTCGAACGAGCGGAGGCGGAAGAGGGGGCAGGGGGTGAATTCCGCCGTAGCGAGCGAGAGTGAGAACTCTACTATCGAGAGCGGTTCGCTCTATCATCCCTTTACGCAAAAGTTGACCAATGCTAGCCACGAAACATGCCATACTCGTATCAATCGCCATAGCTGCAACATGCTATAGGGCGTTGGATAAGCAGTACTTCTCTCTACATGTTTGGCGGCCTTGACCAGAAAGGCGTATCATGTAACTACGATACATAACATCACTGCGTAGAGCTTAAGACCATGTCTGACCGCTAAGAATTAGGATAATGGAGGATATTGGCTCATCAGATGCGCGACAAGAAGCATTCGATCAGGTACAGGTCGAGTCGTGCGGCTATCTCTGCCGCAGTCGCTTTTGTTTCCATTCTGGTCATTGCATCTGTGGGAGCAGGCGCATTCTTCGTCGCTACCAATAGTCCCGCGGCGACTTCGGGTCAAACACTGTCGACGTCCTCTGGGTCTACTTCCATTACATCAACAAGCCCTACAACTACTACTACAACTTCCATCTTTTCGACCAGTCTAAGTACCACTACGGAATATGAGCACGCGGTTGTTACGTTTGGCAACGGAGGAAATGGCCCCTCAGGTATGTTAGTTCCGGCAAATACGCTAGTATGGGTCAATTTCGTCTATCCGGAGAGCATCTCCAACTACATTTCAGGAGAATTTAATTTCTACGTTTTCGCCGATGACAGCAACATAAATCTGACGCTTGGGCTTTACGATTCAAACCATGACCGATTGACGAGCACTAGCGAGAATCTGCCTGACCTTTGCCAGCCAAACGATTGTACGTCTCTTACTAAGGATCCAAATGGAACCGCCAATCAGATAATCGCGATATCTAACCATACGATGATTGCGGGATTCAGTGCTCTCGGATACAATTTGACCATGTCCCAAGACAGCCTTTTCTCGGTGGCCTTTATCGCGGATCATTCACTATGGGTGAGCGGTTGGTCGGCTTCAGATCGATCGATGGGAACTGGCCCGGCTTACGGACAGTCTTCGTTTCAGCTCCCTAACACTTACGAGGCATCTGGCTCGTATACGGCTCTTCCTGATGCTCTACCCCAAGCCGGATTAACTTTCTCATTCGAGAGTTCGATCATCTGTGAGACGATTAATCCAGCTTAGAAGGTTCTTGAAAATGATTACATGCCGCGGAATTTATTCGGCTTTGGCAATGATTCTTCTTATTCTAACAGGTCTTGGTGGACTGTCTAGTGCCGGCGCGTCTTACCTAGGCCCGTACAAGGGAGGCGATACCCTGGTCATGGCTGCCAATTCTACTTGCCCTCCGATTGACCCAACCGTAACAATGTTCGTAAATCAGACCATACTGTCTGAAAGTTACGCGCAGTACACAGGCTATGCGAATGCTGATAGTTGGGGATGGCAGCTTAACGCTGGTACAGCATCGACCGCTTCTTACTATGACTGGTATCAGTTCGTAATGCACCCCACTGATAATGGCAGTCAGACCGGCATAGACCTTCAGATTCCATATAACCACTTTTACGATAATGCTCAAGCGAACGTGGACTATTACATCGGTCTCGGTGGATACGTGAATAGGATACAAGTGGTACTGAACGCGGAAAATCAGGCCATAGGAGCCAAGTACTTCATTTATACCAGCAACGCCAATTATGCCGATAATGACTCCGTATATGCAAAATATGTGCCAATTCTTACCGGCGGAAACTATGAACAGCTAGTGTCACAAACAAACGCGATTGTAGCCCAGGTATTCCAATATGCCACTAAAGCTGCGGCATTGGTCGGGTCGGGTGATTCCAATGTGACTTTTATCGGAGGTAACGGTGAGTTTACCTATCCTAGTGGATACTCCATCACTCAATATGCTTTGGGAGTGATCATAGGTGTGTCGAATAACTTGACGGTGCGTCACTTCTTGCTCGTGGTTTCGCCGACTCCTAGCCATTGCTACAGGTTCTTCCCGACGAACAGGTTGTAGACCGACGCCTTGACGAGCAGCTCGTTGACCACGCTCCTCCACCTCACCGAGGTTACGTGCTCCCCGAACGTCCTCTTGAACGACGATATCGCCGACTCGACCCTCGCTCTCTGGCCGTACCCGTGCCTCGTCTTCCATCTCTCGTAGTCTCTCAGCTGCTCCATCGCGACGAGCTTCCTCGGCATGCACCCGTGTGCGTGCGACGAGGCATTTTTCCTTACCTTGATGACGGGCTCAATCCCGTTATCGTGGAGGTACCTGAAGTTGGCTCTCGAATCGTATCCCCCGTCGCCCATCAGCCTCGCCACCTTCGCGCTCGAGGACGCTCGCTCGACCAGCGGGACGAGCATCTCTGCGTCTCTTACCTCTTCCTTCGTCACCTCCATCGACAGTATCTTCCCGGTCCTGACGTCCACTGCGAGATGTACCTTGATGAAGGGCCGCTTCACCTTCCAGACGTGCCTCATCCAGTCCCCGTGGTTGGAGACCTTGATGCCAGTCGAGTCAACCGCTATGGTCACGTCTTCCTTTGGATCCACACTTGGGTCGAGCTCCACCTTCACCCTTGATATCCTCCACCACATCGTGGTGTAGTCTGGGACTCTCAACCCTTCTACGTGCCCCGAGAACATCCTGAGGAACCCTTCCAGCTCCCTGTACGGGAGCAGGTACACGTGGATGGCTGCGAGCATACTCATTAACGAGTCTGGATAGCGATACCTCGCTCCTTCCTTCTCCTCGTTGAGACTCTCTAGTTCTCTGCTCCAACCAGATAAAAAATCGGTATCGAAGAGGAGTTCTCCCCTCCTCACCAGCGACTCGTTGTACTCCTTCCAGTTCCGCTTCTTCTTCTCGGGCACGAGAGAGCGAGATCTTCTCAATCCCATCAGGGAACGAATGAAAGAAGGTTGACAGAGGAGTTAGTTATTCGACACACCTGAGGATCATCCACTTGCTATAACGGAGTATCTACAGGTGAAGCCTCTAACATGGGGTACTCACCTCTTTACGCAGCTTCAGGTAAGCAGTATCAACTCTTTTCGTACTCGAATATTCTAGTGAACTCCCAGAATGTGGCTGGGACTCCAATTACGGGATATTATGTCGTTCTCCGCCAGAGTGGGACCATAGTATCAACTGGATTCACACCGCAATTCTTCGTCACGGGTTTGAACATATACACACTCCAAGCTGACAATTACGGAAGTTGTGTTTTCGAAAACTGGGTTGGTGGAAGTGCAAGCAATCCACTCACGGTTGTAGCAACTGAAGACCCACAGCTGTATACTGCAGTATACGATTGTTCGGGCATCACAGTAAATTCGGTAAATACGAGCGGCGACCCGATCACAGGATACTACACCACTCTTTACTATGGTGGGGTCGTAGTACAATCAGGATATACGCCAGTGACCTTCACTGGCCTTACTTCAGGCTATAGCTACACTGTGGACTCGCATAACTATGGCTCTTGTACCTTCGAGAAATGGCAAGATACAGGAAGTACTAATCCTGAGAGGACGGTCACAGCAACTCAAAGCGACCAAACATTCACCGCAATATACTCTGGGACCTGCTAACTGAACTTCATTACCGAAGGGCGACATTACTGAAATGTATGCGGACACGACGGTTAGTGACAAAAGTGGGCTGTCTTAATGAATTGGAGTCGAGCAACTATTCCGACCGCCTCAGAATATGCATTTTTGCGGTCGTTTAGAGATGCTCACGCTGCTTCGAGGTTGTGACAGTCAAGGCCGGATGCCGATTCGAACCCGAAGGGATAAATTCTCACCCCCCGCACCATACAAACTAGCCTGAATCTGAGCGCTCTGGCAATTTCGTCGCGTGGGCTTCGGGAGCGCGTCAGTTGGCTAAGGACACAAGATCCTCTGCCAGCTCCTCAGGTTTCGTAATCATCGGCCAATGGCCCGCCTCTATGACCTTGTATGGACCATTGAGCTTTCCCCACTTCCCGGAGATGATTTCGTCCACTGGGTCGCCGCTTAGATTGCAAAAGACATACGCTTCCTTCCTCGGGTCATAGTTCTCTGACAGAGTGATTGGGTCTTTCGCAAGTTTGATTGGCCAGGGTGTCGCCAATGACATCATCCATTTCCGCTTCGAGCCTACAACGTCCTTCCCAATGCGGTCTACGATCTTCTCGGTGAGGGGAATCCCATTGCCACCTTGAGGCGGGGGCCCGAACTCACGGGTCGGGTCGAATCCACCCTGGGGGTCCTTCACGATCTCCGGCCGGAATGCATCGACATAGATGACCTTCTGTACTTTATCGTGGGCGCGGTCTGCCACTGCAGCCGCCACCTTACCGGCGAAACTGTGCCCCAACAGTACAAAATCGTCGAGATTGTTGTACTTGATTACATTAAGGACATCCTGGATTGCGGTCTCCATGCCAACATCATATGTGGCAAGATGAACCCTTTCGCCCATTCCAGTCAATGTGACTGGGTAGGCCTGGTCGCCCTTCTTCTCGAGAATTGGAGTCACTTCCTTCCAGGCCCAAGCCCCCAGCCAAGCTCCTGGAACTAGTACGAATCTTGTCAAGCGTGCATTTGAACGGAGTTGGCTACTTAAGTCTCCACTCCAACTTAAAATCTGGCCAGGATGGTTCTGTGAAACTGATGTCTATTCTCTTTTGGTGTACCTTACGTTGAAGTCGTGTTCCCATTTCCGTCCGTCATTTGACTTTTCCCACTCCGCGACTATTGTATTGCCGCTCTTCCCGAGAACACCCTTGAAGCGTTGTGAGAAACCTGGAGCATTCCGCCACATCTTCCAGACGCCGTTGTTGAAGCTCATCTCATATACTCTTGAGACCCTTCGGGCATCAAAGTAGAGGACTTTGAATGGCGCGGTTGATTCGTCACGGCTCATCAGCCATATCGCCTGCGGAGCTTGCTTCTCCCCTTGATACATGACCAGAAACGCACCGTTCTCAATCCACTTGAGAGATGCGGGACCATGCACTTTGGATCGTGGGCCTGGAAGAAATGAAGCTTCTGACAACTCCATGTCCCAATCTCCAACAAGGACCTCAAGAGGCTTGAGTGCGGGATTAGGCTTGGGTGACTGTGACTTGGCCGTGTTCCTCACCAAAATGATATGCTTGTTCAATTATAAAGATGAGGCAGCTTGCCGGCAACTGGAAGCGTAGATTGCCAGTGCTTTTCAAGCAGCGGCCAAGCTTCAAGTTCAACCGAAATGGTGCCAGGAGCATCGGTTCAACCGCGGCCGACTGCCGAGCCATGTCTTCTGGGGGGCTAATCTTCTTGCAAAACTTCCTTGTCCATCCCTGCTGGAAGATCAGGACGGGATCCTAACGAGCCGTTTTCCAATGTCAAGTCAGTTCACTATCAATCGCCTAGTGCCTCTTCTATAGTCTTGGCGAGCGCCGATGTCGAGAAAGGCTTCTGTATGAAGAAGAGTCCTGCAGAAGTCGCATCTTGTCTGACCGAGTCGTCGGCTGTGGCGATGATTATCTTCATCTCGGGCTTGGCGCGCAGAATCCTTTCAGCCGCCTGCATGCCGTTCATCGTAGGCATGCGGTAGTCCATGAGTATCAGATCCGGATGGATGCTATCATCCAGCACAAGCTGAACAATCTCATCCCCGTCAAAGGCAACACACGCCGCGTGGTATCCTAGGCTCTTGACCAACATTGCTAGCAGCGAGCACAGCTCCTCCTCATCATCGACTATCGCTATGCTCTTGACGCTCTGCTCGCCTATCTCCTGTTGGTCGTTCGAAGGATGGGTGTTCAGTCCCATCAGATTCGATTCTCCCGAAGAATCTCCGGCCGACCTTGTCGAGGTGACGAAACTCGACAGGTAGACCTGTCGAACGGTCAAGACGCCTTCGGTAACCACACTTCCACCTTCGTCCCTTTCGTGAAGTCTCCTTTCACCCTGTCCGTGATCGCCACCTTCCCAGAATACCTGTCCACTACGAGCGCGTAGACTATCGAGAGCCCGAGGCCCGCTCCAGTTGCGGTGTTAAGATAGCGCGTGAATATCTTATCCTTAACCTTGTCCGGTATGCCCCTTCCGTGGTCTGTGAACGTAATCCTCCAGCAGGGCGCCCCTTTTGCATCAAGGATCGCTTCTTCGGTTTCTTCCACTTGGACCTCAACGGGGACCTCATCCGTCTCGGTGTAGTTGACCGAGTTGGACAGTATGTTCGTGAACGCTTCCTCCAACAGGTTGTCCGCGAGCACACGTGCCCCCGACTTCACAGAGGCGGAGAGATTTATTGACCTTTGAGGATGGGACTTTATTATCAGGGCCACCGATGTTTGCAGCGATTCTTCGAGGTCGACAGGATGGAGCTCGATTTCGGCTTGGGAGATTATCCTTCCCAATTTCTTCGCTCTATCGATCAGGTTGCTGGAGCCTTTTATGGCGCTGATGATGCTATCGACGAGAGCATCTGCGTCGCTCAGGACCTTGATATTCCCGCTCAGATCCCTTCCCAGCTTCTGTGCCACCGCGGTGAGCTCGCTGGACAGGCCCGTTTCATCGATGACAGAGTCGATGAGCGTAGTGGCCTTGCTCATTACCTCGGCGCTGCCTTCAAGGTTACCCCTGAGCAGCTCGGCGTTGGTCAGGGAAATCTGGTTATAGTTCCTGATGTCGTGCGCCAGGATGTCCTGCAACAGCTCCGCTGCTTTTCTGGCGCGTCTCTCCCTTTCCAGGACAACCTCTTCCCTCTCTCTGAGTTCAACCTCCTCCCACATCCTCTCGAAGAACCGAATGTTTGCCAGCACAGTGGAGTTCCTGGTCGAGTAGGTGGCGACGCCTACTGCCTTAACAAAATCCGGTTGCGAATCGTCCTTCTGCTCGATGACGAGAGAGGCATTCCTGTCGACCACGAGGACAGCCACAGTATTCGGAGTGGTGGCTTCAAGGATACGCCTGTGGTTTACCAGTCTTCTCGCCGACCTTTGCGTCGATCTTTCTGTTCAACGCTCCAAGAGTCTCCCCAATCAAGGAATCTGGAGCGACTATGCTGGCCTTTACCCCTCGTTCTGATGCAGCGGCCTGCAGGGCCTCGATCACCCCGACTCTCTCGTCGCGACGGAATGCGTTGGAAGTCGGCAAGATTATCAGAATCTCTTCTTTGGCTTGCCTGACCAGGTCGACATACAGCCTTTGAATCTGGTAGGGGTCGCGTAGTATCTCAATCTTGGGCTGAATGACCCCTTCCTCAATTTCCTTGATTCTTTCCTCTGCAGACGTAGATATATTCCAGAGCCTTTCGAAGTTGACTCTGTTCTGTTCGACCAGAGGTCTGGCATTGCTATAGATGACCGTGACCATGGCATTAGGCTGAAATGTTGTACTCCCCGGGGACGACATGTACTCGCTCTCGCTGATGGCAAGGCTACCCTTTACGTCGTCAAAATGGCGAAGTTCTAGGCTCTTCATTAGCTCCTTACAGTACGCAACGTTCTTCTCGTCAATCTTGGTGAGTATCCGCAGGTGCCCTCCCCGCTTCTTTATGTCGAAGTATGCCTCGGCCGCGTTCTTAACATCTTGAGACTGGTCTGATTGCGGCGGAGCCATCGTCTCCGCAAGTATGTCAAGCCCTTCCTTTGCGTTTGAAAAGATGCGGAGAGCCCTGTCCATGACTAGCCTCTGGTCTGTCAGCACCTCTGTGCGTTCGGCAGACTCGTTCGCCAAATCCCCACCGGCACCCCACTTAGAAACAGGTGATGTTACTTAACCCGATAGGAGGATTGTTACGCGCGAGAGCCCGTGAGGGAGCCTGCTGCGGCCGACCATTCTGACATTCATAACAAATTGGAACGAATCTTGAAATAAGAATAAATAATTTGGGCCGGCTCCTTCGTATTGCTCGTTATGATGGCTAACAAGAATCGAAGGGGAATGGCCGCCTCAACCGCGATAATTGCCGTCCTGATGATCGGAATACTTGTCGCCCAGGTTTCATTCGGTCAGACAGGTTCAGGCATCGGGCAGGCACGCCGAACCTCCAGTTCGTCCTCGACCTCCTCCACGACATCGACTACGTCAACGACATCCAGCACGACCACGACAACCTCTACTTCCAGCAGTGCCGGTCCGATCTCGCAGTTCGCCCCCATCCTCGTTGGGCCTTTGCAACCCAACCAGGCGGCGTATGATCCCTCAAACAAACTAGTGTACGTCGCCGACGCGAACAGCCCCTACTTCAACAACCTGGAGGGTGTGACCGCTATCAACGGGTCTAATTGGTCCAAGACCTTCCCCGTCTGCACAGGGGGGAGCAACGACCCGGAGTATCTCGCCTACGACCCCGCGAACGGCTACCTCTACGTCTCCTGCACCAACCCCGGCTATGTCGCTGTGGTCAATCCCACGACTGATAGCGTGGTCACAACAGTAACCGCGGGCTCAGGGCCTTGGATTTTGGCGTACGACCCGGCGAGCCAGGACGTCTATGCCTCGAACTACGACTCTAACACCGTCTCGGTGATCAGCAGCGCGACCAACGGTGTCGTCGCGACGATAGCTTCAGGACAACAGCCCATGTGGATCACCTACGACCCTGCGAACAAGGACCTATACGTCATCGATTCGACCTACCCGTACGGGATAACGGTCATCAACGGAGTCACCAACTCTCTCATCACCACCATCCAGGGTGAGGCGGGCAACGCCGTCTACGACCCCGCGAACCAGGACGTCTACGTCACAGTCACGGCCTTCGTATCAGGAGTACAGACGGCCGAGGTGTACGTCATCAATACCTCCAACCAAGTCGTCTCTGAAATCGTGGTGAGTGGGATTGGCTTTCCCGGGACGGAGAGTGGGGGGGCATTGGTCTTAGACTCCAGCAACAACAATGTGTTCGTGGGGACCGACCCGGGTACAACTGGTCCCAACGTCGTTACCGAGATAAGCAGCTCCACCAACACGGTAGTCGGGAGCGTAGATTCTCCCCGCCGACTGTACCCAGAGCGGATGCTATGACGTTGCGTGCCTGACCTACGACTCCGCGAACCAGGATGTCTACGTATCGGGCCCGGGGCAGTACGCGTACATCGTGTCCAGCACCGCGAGCTTGATCCAGACGATTCACCTCGCCATCATCACATCCAGCGCTACGAGCGATTTCCCAGTCGCCTCGATCTTCGACCCCGCGGACAACGAAGTGCTCGTCCTCTGCGACAACTACGCCGAAATGATAATCCCCCTGTCCAGCTAGTCTCGGGGCAGATTCGGGTGTTCGCCGGACACCGGGGCGGAAGTCTAGTCCTGCCCCGGCGAAGCCGCGTAGGCCCGCGGGCCAATACCCTGGAGATAGGCTGATATCGATCCCTTCTCAACGACGTCTCTTGGCCCACGACGCTGAACGTTACTCCAAGAAGCCTCTTTCAGAAAAGCTCGGGGTCAAGGCAGGATCAAGGGTCGCCGTCCTTAACGCGCCCTCTGGTTTCGACGAGAAACTGTACGATTCCCCGTCAATCGTCGTCACTGAAGCTCTCCCAGGTTACCTCCTAGACCTGATTCTCCTGTTCGTTGCAGACAAGGAGGAACTGGAGGACGAGTTTCCGGCGCTCGAGGGGAAACTGGCCCGATCAGGCGTGCTCTGGGTCTGCTGGCCGAAGCGTTCCTCGGGGGTCAAGACCGATCTTGATGATGTCGCCGTCAGAGAGGCAGGGCTAGGCAATCGTCTGGTCGATGTCAAAGTAGCTGCCATCGACGAAACATGGTCAGGCCTCAAGTTTGTCCGGCGGGTGGGGGACAGGCGATAGCGGAGGTCCGCTTGAGGGCCCTCCGGCACCAAAGGGCCCACGCGCGATGCTACGCGTCTTCGGCGGACGCGGCTGCGAGGCCCGTCCGATTCTTCTCCTCTGCCAGCAGCGCCCTCTTTCGCCAGAGTCCGAGCCCGTAGCCGCCGAGACCGCCGTCCTTGCGTACCGCCCTGTGGCAGGGGACGATGACGGGAACGGGATTCTCTCCGCAGGCATTCGCCACCGCCCTCACGGCCTTCGGCTGCCCAATCAGAGCGGCGAGGTCGCTGTAGGAACAGACGCTCCCTTCGGGGATCGTCTGCAGGGCCGTCCAGACCTTTCTCTGGAACTCGGTTCCGCGGAGGTCGAGTGGCGTCTTCGTCTCGTGCCCGCTGAAGTATCCCAGGACCGCGTCAAAGGATTCCCGCGCTTCCTTCGATTCTGCGACGATTGCCTTGGGATACTCCCTGTGTAGGGCCTTCACCAGATTAGCGTCGCTCTCTCCTAGGTCCACCATGCAGATTCCGTGTTCGGTGGTCGCCACCAGCATCCTGCCAAGGGGGGAGCTCCCAATGTGGTAGACTATCCTCATCCCATCTCCTCCTCTCCGGTAGACGCCGGGAGTCATTCCCAGCTTGGCGGTGGAGTCGCCATAGAGCCAGCTCTGAGAACTGTAGCCGACCTTCCGCAGGGCGCCGGTGACGGACTCTCCCTCGCCTAGATGCTCCTTGAGCCTGACTATGCGGCACTCTTCCGTGTACCTTCGAGGCGACATGCCGACGACCTCGCTGAAGATTCGTTGCAGGTGATAGGGGCTCATCGAGAACCTCTTCCCGAGGGCCGCAAGTCCAAGGTCCCCGTTCAGGTTGGCCTGGATGTGTGCGCAGACCCGCCCGACCAGCTCCGCGCGCTGCGACGCCTGCTTGGGCTTGCATCTCATGCATGCGCGGAACCCCGAGCTCTCGGCGGCGTCCGGGCTCGGGAAGAGAAGCACCCTGTCCGCGCGGGGTCTTCGCGCAGGGCAGGAGGGGCGGCAATAGATTCCGGTCGAGCTCACGCCGAAGACGAACGCGCCGTCGAACGACCTGTCCCGATTCATGACCGCCCTGAGATACTCTCGTCCGTTGCCGACGAGATTGCTCTGTCCGAAGTAGGCGCGACTCTCCATTCGCTCTCGAAGGAATCGTTACCATGGTGTGCTAAAAGCCGTTTTGTCGGAATCTTGCGTCCTAACCGCTGGCTGGGCACCGAACCTGCGGCCCCGGCCTCAACTCTGCGCTTCCAAGGGTGCTTCATTTGCAATCGACCGGCGCTCCGCTTCTTCGGTCCAGCCCCTGCAGCGGCTTAAATAGGGTTACAGAGGGGGCGTTCCATCTTGTCCCGGAAGTCGCACCTGATAGGAGGACTTCTCTGTCTGGCCGGTGGATACTTGATCGGCTACGTCTCCGGAGCACAGGTCTGGATGAAGAGCGAACTGGGTGCGCTCAACAGCCTCGTCAACGCGCTCCCTTTCATTCCCGGCCTCGTGAATCAGATCAGCAACACCGACTGGTACCTCGCGTCGGGGTCAATCTTGATAATCATCGGCGTCCTCCTGGTCCTGATCGGAGGAGATGGGAGGCCGAAGGAGCCCAAGGAGCCCAAGCAAGCCGAGGACGAGACGCCTCCACCGCCACCGCCCCGGCCGCCGGGGTCCTGCAAGTTCTGCGGCGCGGACCTGAAGGGCAGCAAGACGTACTGTCCCGTATGCGGAAGGTCCCAAACATGACCTTCCTCGGCCTAGGTCCCGAGTGTGAGTAGCTCAGCGGCCTGACCCGCCTCGCGCAGGGTCGTCTGGGTGTTGTTCCGCCTCAGGATGGCCAGGGCGAAGAGCACCACCGAGCCGACGACGAAAGGTATCAGGAGAATGACACCGAGAGTGACGGCGCTCGATGTCGCGGAGGTGCGGAAGCCGAACCTCAAGGCCGTGCCTTCCTGAGTTGCGTAGATCCTGACCTCATTGAAGAAATCTCTGTATATGAGATCGGCCTCCTTCTCAAGGGGGACCCGGGGGATCAGGCCTCTCCTCTTCAGTTCTTTCTCGAGGTTTGCAAGAAAGGACTCTTTCCTATCCCCGAGACCTGTAAGGATGACCTCGCTGATCGTCGTCGTTATGCCCCTGTTCAGGTCGCGAGAGAAGAGAACGGTCACCAGGACGATTATCGCGAGTATGATGCCCGTGGCCAGACCAAAGAGTAGCCAGAGAGAGACGACGGAACCGAGGGCGATCTCTACCACGCTGAACCACCCACCTGTGAACACGCTCCAACCGCGTACGAATCAGCTTTCCCATCCTCCTGGACACCAACGGAGGGATAATTCGGGAGAGTCGAGGCGCGTTTCCAGGTGGAACCGCCGACGGCCATGCCACTTTCACTGTTGAACCTCCCTCCAGACCTGCGTGCATCCAAAGCGCTGACAAGCAGCAAGAGAGGATAGACGATGACACCGATCTCGATGAGGATGGTTCCAAGCACCGCAAGGCCCACTGTCGCGAACAAGGCCCCTCTCCTCCTCTCCCCCAGGTAGAGCTGGCCCAGCCCTGGAAACACCACCGAGAACACCACGGCCGCCCAGACATTTACCCTCCTGTAGGCTTCCGGCTCTGCCATGGCAGAGCCTTGCGCTTGAGTCTGGATTTGGGAACCACACTCCGGACAGAACGCGATATCAACGGCGAGCTCCCTGCCGCAATTTGCGCAGAAGGGCAACGACCATCGACCGGGTTCCGCAGTATATACCATTTCGCGGAGATCTATCATTAGTCATCGGTTCCCGCTCCCTTAGGAAAGCAAAATCATTAAAGACCATCGAAGGAACGGAATCCCTTGGAGTTTCGAATGAGCGAACAGGTTGCGCAGAACGGAGACACGGTATCGGTCCACTACGTCGGCAAGTTCCCGGGCGGCAAGGTCTTCGACACCAGCATGAGGTCCGAGGCTGAGAAGGCCGGCCTGTTCAGCCCCGCGCGCGACTACAAGCCGCTCGTGGTCGTTCTGGGGGCGCACCAGGTGATCAGCGGCTTCGAGGAAGCGCTGCTAGGGATGAAGGTGAACGAGACGAAGGAGGTCACCCTTCCACCGGAGAAGGCATACGGCAAGGTCGGGAGCCACCCCATGGTGGGGAAGACCCTCCAGTTCAAGCTCCTCGTGACGAACATCAAGAAGCGATAGTGCCAGGACCCGGGAGGACCAACCCGGCAGCCGAGCTTCGCGGACCCTCCCGGTTCACGCCGAATGATTAATAGGCGGCACGCAATCGACAGCGGCGAAAACCTTGCCAAGACCAAAATCCAGACAGGTGGGCATGAAGACCAAGGACCTGATGGAAGTTCCGCCCTCGGTGGTCCCAGAGGATACCACGATAGACGAGGCGGCATCGGCAATGTGGGAGGGGAACATAGGGAGCGTCATAGTCGTCGACAAGGCGGGGGTAATGGTTGGAATCGTGACCGAGCGCGACGTGCTCTTCTCGGTCACCAAGTCTCTCACGGGGAAGGGCATCCCAGTCTCGAGCATCATGTCGAAGACATCCCTGAAGGCGAGCCCGAACGAGAACATAGTCACCGCCGTGGACAGGATGACAAAGGCGAATGTCCGCCACCTCCCGGTCGTCAGCAAGGAAGGGGTGCCTCTCGGAATGATCTCGATGAGGGACGCGATGAGCATCAGCGAACCCCTCTTGAAGTTCGTCCTCCACTCGACGCGAAAGAGGCAACCCGCCGGAGCAGCAGAACCTACCGAGGAAGAAGAATCCAGTTAACGCTTGGCGCGATTCGGGTGCGCGCCTAGGTCGGGACTCACACCAGGTTCTTCTTAATCTCCTCGAAGTCGGGCAGGACCCCGGGGTTCGGGGCCGCCCACGAGTACAGCACCTTGCCGCCGTCGTCGAGGACGAATACTGCCCTGTTTGATGACTCGTAGCCGTTCACGCCTCCAAGGCCCTTCCACATCACGCCGAACTTCTGGATCACTGCCAGATTGAAGTCGCAGAGCAGGGGGAACTTCAGGCCATACTTCTCGACGAAGGCCTTCTGCGCCCAGGGCGCGTCGACGGAGATCCCGACGAGGTTGGCGTTCAGCCTCTCGAGCTCGGAGAACATGTCGCGGAAGGTGCACATCTCTTTGTCGCAGACCCCGGTGAACGCTCCCGGATAGAACGCCAAGATCGTCCGCTTGCCCTTGGTCAGGAACTCGGAGAGCTTGCGTTCCTTCTTGTCCGCGTCGTAGAGGGTGAACTCCTCAGCCTTCATTCCAACTTGGAGCATCTTGAGGAACTAGCACGTTATCGGCTTAAAACCTTCTGGTAGAGTCTACATGCCCTTGAGCACTCGGGCCAGGAGCCCCAGCTGTCCCCTGTCCTTGGTCTCCCAGGTCTGAAAGTAGAACTTCTCGACGCCCCGTTCCCTGAGCTTGTTGACGCTCTCAGGGAAGTCGGCCCTTGTACCTACCAGCCAGCCGCTCTTCCTGAGGTCGCGGGCGTACGCGTCTTCGTCCTTGCTCACGCCCTTCTTGCGCATCTCCCTGCGCAGCCTGGCCTTGAGCTGGGAGGCGCTTTCGGCGACCACGAACGAGCCCATCCGCGAGATCTCGAGGTGCCTCTCACTCCCATCGAGGGTGCTCTTCAGCATATCGAAATCCTCTGGAACAGCCGAGAAGTAGTTCCATTCGTCGCCGTAGTCAACCGTGTTCCGGACGGCGGACCTGGCCCTCCCTCCGATGATCAGATGGATCTTCTCCTTCAGCTTCGGAAGGCCGCCCAGGTGCGCCGAGAAGAACTTCCCGTCGAAGTCTACCCTTCTCTCCTGCGTCAGCGGCCGGATTATCCTGAGGGCTTCCCTGAACTGTTTCATGCGGACCTTCACATCCGGGAATTCAATTCCATGTGCCCGGTATTCGTCCTCGTACCACCCCGCGCCCACTCCCAGCTGGAGCCTGCCGTGGGCGAGCGAGTTGACCGTGCACGCCATCCTCGCGAGAAGCGCGGGGTTCCTGAAGCCAATCGGCGAGACCATCGGCCCGAACTTGATCCTCCTTGTGTGCACAGCGATCGCGCCGAGGGTGGTCCAGCACTCGGGCGAGTCCAGGCCCTTCGTGCGGGTGGTCGGGAGAATGTGATCGGAGCGGAAGAAGTAGCCGTAGCCGCTCTTCTCTGCGAATCTCGCAACATCCAGAAGCTCCTCGACGGCCATGCCCTCCTGGGGCTCGACCATCACGCCGCAGTTCCTGATGAAATCCAAGGCTCTCCGGTCCGGAGGCGAGGGATATAATCGTGCCCGGGAGTTCCCGTCGTTCTTCCGCTCTGGCGAGAACAAAAATCATATATACAACTCGAAGTTGTATAGCTGATGCGAATTCTATATGTCCAGTAGTCCACAGTACATTATTCTAAAGGAAGGGACAGGCGAGACCAAGGGAAGGGAAGCTCAGAGGAACAACATCCAGGCTGCCAAGCTGATTTCGGAGATCGTAAGGAGTTCTCTGGGCCCCCGCGGCATGGACAAGATGCTCGTCGACTCGCTCGGCGACGTCACGATCACCAACGACGGCGCGACCATGCTCAAGGAGATCGACGTCCAGCACCCGGCGGCAAAGATGCTCGTCGAGGTCTCGAAGGCGACCGACAACGAGGTCGGTGATGGCACGACCTCCGCCGTAATACTCGCCGGAGCGCTGCTCGAGAAGGCCGAGGAACTGATCAGCAAAGACGTCCACCCGACGGTGGTCGTTGACGGTTACATGAAGGCGCTAGAGAAGGCGCAGCAGGTCCTGGAGAGCATCGCGGAGAAGGTCGATCCCGCGTCAAAGGCCGACCTGCTCAAAATCGCGACCACCAGCATGATGACCAAGCTGGTCTCTGACGACGCACCGCATCTCGCTTCGCTTGTCGTAGACGCGGTGACACAGGTCGCCGAGAAGACCGAGACCGGGTACAAGGTCGACATCGACAACGTGAAGGTGGAGAAGAAGGCAGGCGGCTCGATGGTCGACACCAAGCTCATCTCCGGAATCGCGCTCGACAAGGAGATAGTCCACTCGGCCATGCCCAAGAAGGTCGAGGGCGCCAAGATAGCACTCATCAACTCTCCGCTGGAGATCGAGAAGACGGAGTTCAGCGCTGAGATCAGGATCAACGACCCCGACCAGATGCAGAAGTTCCTAGACGAGGAGAACAGCATCCTGAAGGGGATGGTGGAGAAGATCGAGAATGCTGGAGCCAACCTGGTAATCTGCCAGAAGGGCATCGACGACGTCGCCCAGCACTACCTAGCAAGGGCAGGCATCATGGCGGTAAGAAGGGTGAAGGAGAGCGACATGAGCAAGCTCGCCAAGGCCACCGGCGCGAGGATCGTGACGAACCTGGACGACCTCAGCGCGAAGGACCTCGGACAGGCCAAGCTCGCAGAGGAGAGGAAGATCGAGGAGGACAAGTGGGTCTTCATCGAGGGATGCAAGAACCCCAAGGCGGTCACAATCCTCGTGAGGGGAGGATCGCAGAGGGTCGTGGACGAGGCCGAGCGCGCCCTTCACGACGCCATCATGGTGACGAAGGACGTCGTTGAGATGCCGTCGATCGTCGCCGGTGGGGGAGCCCCAGAGGTCGAGGTAGCGAGCCAGGTCAGGGCGTGGGCCCAGAAGCTCTCCGGAAGGGAGCAGCTCGCGGCGCTCAGGTACGCAGAGGCAATCGAGACAATCGCGACGATACTCGCTGAGAACGCAGGAATGGACCCGATCGACACCCAGGTCGACCTCAGGGCAAGGCACGGCAAGGGCGAGAAGTGGGCCGGAGTCGACGCGCTGTCAGGGAAGGTGGCCAACATGTGGAACAGGGGGGTGGTAGAACCGACGGCGGTCAAGTTGCAGATTCTCAAGGCCGCCACGGAGTCTGCGTGCATGATACTCCGCATCGACGACGTCATAGCCTCCACCAAGTCCAAGGAGCCTCCAGGCGGAGCGGGAGGCCCAGGCGGCATGGGAGGAATGGGCGGCATGGGTGGCATGTGAGCCGCCCGATCCCTGGCCTATTCTTCCACTGACGACCTTCCGCCAACTTTATGGGGGACCGGCCGCCCCGCGGCAACGATAAGAGGATGACACTCTCGATTCGGGGCGGTCCCGATACCAGCTTGAACGGGGATGACCACGCGCATCGCAAAGCAGGTTCTCGATGAGATTCATGCCCACGCCGAGTCGACGTATCCGGAGGAGTGCTGCGGTCTGCTCATCGCGGACGAGAACAAGAGAGTAATCGAGTCGATAAGAATGGCAAACGCATACCCCGGAACAAGGCACGACCGATATGACATCGATCCCCTCGAACTCCTCCAGGCCCACGGGCTGGTCGCGAAGAGGGGTCTGACCATCGCCGGCGTCTATCACTCTCACCCGGACCACCCGGCCACGCTCTCGGCGTTCGACCTGAAGCACTCACTTCCATCGTACGCTTACATCGTCGTCTCGGTCCCGGCGGGGAGGGCGGGAGAGACGAAGTCATGGATACCGGGCGGAGACCCCAGGACTGCCTCCGAGGACGAGATAGAGGTCGACAAGTGATTTCCGTGTCCGTTGACCCCAAGCCACACATCGGCTTCTCCGACAGCGAACTGGACAGGTACAACAGGCACCTCATAATGCCCGAGGTCGGTCTTGAGGGCCAGAGGTCGCTCAAAGCCTCAAGCGTCCTGATAGTGGGTGCGGGAGGCCTCGGAGCACCCTCGGGAATTTACCTTGCAGCCGCGGGGGTAGGCAAGATAGGGATAGTCGACTTCGACGTCATAGAGAAGAGCAACCTCCACAGGCAGGTGTTGTTCTCCGAGAAGGACATCGGGAGGAGCAAGGCCGAGGTCACCAAGGAGAGGCTGCTCGAGATCAATCCGAACGTCACCGTAGAGTTGCACAAGGTCCGCCTCGACTCTTCCAACGCCCTGAGCATCCTGAAAGACTACGACGTCATCATCGACGGGACCGACAACTTCCCCACCCGCTACCTGGTCAACGACGCCTGCGTCTTCTTGGGAAAACCCAACGTCTACGCGAGCCTCTTCAGGTTCGAGGGACAGGTCTCGGTCTTCTACGCCAAGGAGGGCCCCTGCTACAGGTGCCTCTACCCAGAGCCTCCTCCCCCTGGTCTGATCCCCAACTGCGCCGAGGCGGGGGTCCTGGGCGTCCTGCCAGGAATAGTGGGAAGCATCCAGGCGGCCGAGGCGATAGACATGATACTGGGCAAGGGCACACCGCTGATCGGCAGGCTACTGCTCTTCAACGCCCTGGACATGAGGTTCAAGGAGGTCAAGCTCAGGAAGAACCCACGCTGCTCTATCTGCGGTGAGAATCCCACCGTGAAGGGCCTCATCGACTACGAGGTGTTCTGCGGGATAAAGGAGGAGCAAGACCCCGAGCGTGAAATCCAGCCCCGCGCACTCAAGCAGGTCCTGGAGGGGAACGGGAGGGTCGTACTTCTCGACGTAAGGGGCCCGTTCGAATACCAGATCTGCCACATTGAAGGTTCGAAGCTGATCCCGCTTGAACAGCTGAGGCAACGCGTCAATGAACTTGACCCGTCCGACGACATAGTCGTCTACTGCCACACGGGGGGACGAAGCGCGCAGGCGGTGAAGCTGCTCGGCGGACTCGGGTTCAAGAAGGTCCGGAATCTGGAAGGCGGAATCAGGGCCTGGACGCTCGAGGTCGACCCTAGCCTGCGGTTGTACTGATTGGTTTCACAATCCTGGGGGACCTCCGACCGAGATCCCCCACATTCGGCGCGACAAGGAGAGGCGGGGGATGCCAGGGGCCGGATTTGAACCGACGACAGCTCCCGGCAATCATCACGCGATAATTGCTCTCGGTCTTCAGCCGAGTGTTAGAGGCTGTTCTCTCTCCCAGGTTTCCCAGCGAGATTGGCGCTTCTGAGCTACCCTGGCACCGCAGTGCAAGCTCCAAGCCGACCTCACTTAAGAATTTCTTTCCGCCAAAGCTTAAAGAGTTTCGCGGTCGCCACAGGTGAGTCTTGAGGGAGAACTCGGCAGAGACCAGGAATGCGCCGCAGACTCGCGGCCCTGCTTGCTGCGCGATGGCCATTCGCCGGAAGGGCGAGTGGGAGAAGAGAGATGCGGGAGCGTGGGACGCCTACATGCCGACTCCAAGCCGATGGGTGAGGTGACAGGGCTGCCCCGTCACTACCGCGTGCCGCTGGAGACCTTCCACTACAAGTGGTCGCGGTCTCACAAGCCTGTGCTCTCGGTGAAGGCGGGCGATACCGTAACCTTCGAGATAAACGACGTGGGGAGCTGGCAGCTGAACAAGGACTCGACTTCAGAGGACGTGCTTCGCGTCGACCCGGAGAAGCTGTACCCTCTGGCTGGCCCGGTCTTCATCGAAGAGGCGGAGCCCGGCGACGCCCTGATGGTCGAAGTGCTCGATGTCAAAGTGGCAGACTTCGGCTGGTCGTACATCCAGCCTGGGTTTGGTCTGCTCGACGAGTTCAAGAGGCCGTTTCTCTACAAGTGGGACCTGAAGAACAAGAAACTGGCCGCCTTCGAGAAGGGGATCAGGATACCTCTCAAGCCGTTCTGCGGGGTCCTGGGGGTGGCCCCGCGGGCGAAGGGCTTCTCCGAGGTCGGCCCTCCTGGAAGGCACGGCGGCAACATGGACATCAGGCATCTTACGGCAGGAACCTGGGTCAAGATTCCCGTGTGGGTGGACGGCGCGCTCTTCTCGACCGGGGACGTGCACGCCGCCATGGGCGATGCTGAGGTCTGTGGCACTGCCATCGAATGCGCCGGAACCGCCACAATCCGGTTCGGGATAGAGAAGAGGGCCGGGCTGACCTATCCGGAATTCTTTACTCCGGGAGATTGGAGGTCCAAGAGGGGCTACTGCGCGGCCACCGGCATCGGACCCCGCTTGATGGATGCGACGAAAGAGTCAGTCCGGAACATGATTCGCTACCTGACGAGGACCCACTACCTTACCCCTGACGAGGCGTACGTGCTCTGCAGCGTCGCAGCCGACGTCAGGATCCACGAGATAGTTGATCGACCCAACTGGGTCGTCGGGACCCTCATCTCCAACGACATCTTCCCCGAATGATTCTAGCCGGAGTCGACGGAGGTGCCGGAGGTCTTCTCCTTGTAGAAGAAGACCATGACCACGGTGTAGAGGGCATTGGGGACGACGACGGCGATCAACAGGGGAACTGTCTCGGCTCCTCCCAGGATCCCGACGAGTCCCGGTCCCACGAACGCCCCCAGGAATGCCGAGGTCTGGACGAGGCTGGTCGAAGCCGACCGGCTCTCTTTGGGAACGCTGGTCTGGGACATGAGGGTCAGCAGAGACCAGAACCAGTTGAAGAAGAAGCTCCCTGTTATGACGAGCGCCATGGCCATCAGCAGGGAGCTTGAGAGATACACTCCCAGCGTCGCCCCGGTGGCCGCGACTCCGCCAATGATGGCGCTCGTCCTCCCCCCTATCCTATCGTAGAGGAATCCCGAGACGAATATCCCGAGTCCGCCCAGCCCGATGCCGACGCCGAAGAGGAGGTCGACCAGCGCCGTGGTGCTGCCGGAGACCTCGAAGGACGTAAGCAGGAACTTCGGCGTCCATGACAGGTAGGTCACGAAGGCGGCGTCACCGAGGAACCCCCCGGTCGCCAGGAGCAGAACGGACCTGTTGCCCAGAAGACGCCTGAACTGACCCTTCGGTCCAGGGGGAGTGTTGCCGGCCGTGCCCGGTATGGCAGCGAGGAACATCACGACTGCGGCGAAGCCGGCCGCGGGGATTATCAGAAATGAGAGGTTCCAGACGTAGTACAAGAGAAGATAGCCGACGATGGCCGGTCCCACGAGCCCCCCCACGTTGTACGCTGAGGTGACGAGGGCCGCGCCTATCCCTCTCCTCTGCGGGAGTATCGAGGCCACGACTGCGAAGCTCGTGGGGATGATCAGGCCCGAGCCGAACGAGGCCAGGAGAAAGAGTGCGGAAAACGCGGTCAGGCTGACCCCTGCAGCCATGATCCCCAGGGAGAGCGAGAAGAGGAGCAATCCGAGGACGATGGTCGTCCTGTTGCCGTACCTTCCCGCGATGTTGCCCGACGCGAAGACGCCAATCCCCACCACCCCGACCGAGACCGACACGATTGCGCCCATCACCGAGTCGTTGATGCCGTAGGCGCCCTCGATCTTGGGGACGAGGATGCCGATCGAGAACCTGAACAGCCCGTAGACAAAGGACGGAAGGGAGACCGCGAGGAGGGCTGCATATCGGCTTCCCATGCGCGCCTCCAGTCATCTGCAGTTATTTAGCCAGGACATCCGATTCGCGACCTCAAAGACAGCGTGCATTGATTTTATACGTCGACGATGGACCTGTATCGCATGCAGCTGCTCCACACGTCGATAACTGTCAAGGACATGGACGAAAGCATATCGTTCTACACCAAGAAGCTTGGTATGACCCTCGCCAGCCGCAGGGAGATCAAGCAGAACAACGCCGAGATCGCCTTCCTAGAGGCCGAGGGCACGAACCACAGGATAGAGCTGACCTGGTGGAAGGACAAGAAGGACTACGCCGAGGGAGACCAGCTCGACCACATCGCCTTCGGAGTGAAGGACGTCCAGGCTGCCATTGAGACCATGCGCAGGGAGGCCGTCGAGATCGCCAAGGAGCCCTACTCCCTGGGGTCCAGCCGGATCGCGTTCATCAAGGACCCGAACGGGATCTGGCTTGAACTGATAGAGACGTAGTGTCGAACCCTACGCACAGGGTCCGCCGGGTCCACATCTTTATCTGAGCCAGGGTCGACCAGGGCATCCGATTGTCACCCGCGCTCGGGCCATGTGTCCTTGAAGGAGACCACGTCCGCCTCGAACCCCTGCGCCCTTCGCATGCGAGCGAACTTCTCTCGGCAGCGCAGGACTCCGACTGGTCGTGGATGTCGCTGGACGCAAGGACGAAGGAGACAATGGCAGAGTGGATTGCGGCGACTCTGAAGGCCGAGGAACGCGGGACCGAATACCCGTTCACGGTCTTCAGAAAGGAGGACCACAAGGTCCTCGGAAGCACGAAGTACATGGACGTCCGCCCTCTTCAGAGGGGCGTCGAGATAGGCGGGACGTGGTACACCTCGAGGGTGTGGGGGACGGTTGTCAACCCAGAATCCAAGTTCCTCCTCCTGAGACACGCCTTCGAGGATTGGAACGCCGTGCGGGTGCAGCTGAAGACCGACAACAACAACGTTCATTCCCAGAACGCGATCCTCAAGCTCGGCGCCAAGTTCGAGGGACGGCTGAGAAACCACCGAATCCGCCAGGACGGCACTACGGGCGACAGCATGATGTACTCGATCACGGACGGGGAATGGAGAGACAGCATCAAGCGTTCGCTACAGAAGAGGATCCAGGACCTGAGCATCGTGTCATCGAGAGCTCCCCCTCCTCAGATGGAAGGAAATGAGTGAGGACTAGTCCCTGCCTATTGATTGCGTGTTGAAGGTTCCCTTGAGCTCGTCGGTCAATAGCTCGGCGATCCCGACCCCACTCTTCTTCCCTGACTGGCTCCTAGTTTGCTCTGATGCAGCTCTACTCTCGTCGATCTCCGCCTGCAGGACCTCATAGGCACGGGGACCATCGGCCCTGCTCATGATCAGGACGGTCTCCTCTCCGATGTACGTCTGTCGAATCTTGATCCCATTCCTGTAGAGGAGCTCGGTGAGGAACAACCCGAACTCGGGAGAGACTTCGGCCGCAGGCGGTAGGCGGATGTCTAGCCTCGACAGTGCCGTCGTCTCCTTGGTGATCTCGAACTTCTCGAGCGACGCTCTGATCAGAGAATCGTACTCCCTCTCGTCAGCAATCAGCTTGATTGAATTCGAGAGTTGAAACATCCTGACGGGCTCGCTGAGACTGGGGGAGAGCTCGCCTATTCGCTTTGCAATCTCGTACTGCTCGGTCTTTCTGGCCATGATGGTCACGTCAACGACGTCGCTCGCCAGGGATATCCGCGCGCTTCCGAGAGCATGGATCGGTTTTTCACCGGCCGTCCTTTCAACCGTCTCAGAGAACCTGGTGATGGCGACTACGATGGTGTTTATGGTCGTAGTCTTTCCGGCAAGTTTCTCAACCTCGGGCTTGATGCTCCCAGCAACCGCGTGGTAGTTCACAAGCTTGCGCCTGAAGCATTCGTAAAGCGCTAGGTCCCGTGTGATTATGGATTCCACCACAGTCGGTATGGACTGATAGTTTCGCGTCATCTTCTGCCCTTCAAAAGTGGAGTGTCTGTAATACTTAACTGTTATGGACAGATAGACGTATATAGCCAGTAATAGATATTACAAAATTGGGAAAACGTTTGAATTTCATACTAAATGAACTTCAGAACAGACAGCCAGTCGCTTCGCACCTCCAAGCTCAACCCTCGGTACTCGCGCTCTGCAGCAGGCCTTCGGTGAATTGAGTGTCTGAGGCGTCATACGTAACAAGCTCGCGCGGAGAGCAGGTCCTCGTTGTGAGACAGGGGGGCGCGAGCAACCGGGCGAGGAGAGCCCAGAGTAACAACATCTCTGCGGCCAAGTTGATCGCTGAGATCGTCAGAACGTCGCTCGGTCCGCGGGGGATGGACAAGATGCTCGTCGATGGGATCGGAGACGTCACGATAACCAACGACGGCGCGACCATGCTCAAGGACATGGATGTCCAGCATCCTGCCGCAAAGATGATTATCGAGGTAGCAAAGACGGTGGATGATGAAGTCGGCGACGGGACGACGTCGTCGGTTGTCTTCGCGGGCGCGCTTCTCGCCAAGGCGGAGGAGCTCATCGAGATGGGCGTCCACCCAATGGTGATTGTCAATGGCTACCGCAAGGCGGCCCACCAGGCTCAGGTAATCTTGGACAAGATAGCGGTCAGCGTTACGCCGACTGACAGAACCACCCTCATCCGAATCGCCAGGACGAGCATGGCCTCCAAGCTGATCTCGAACGACAGCCTGGTGCTTGGGAAGGTCGTAGTCGATGGGCTCCTCCACGTCGCTGAGGACGCGGGCGACGGGAACTTCAGGGTCGACCTGGAGAACCTGAAGCTCGAGAAGAAGGTCGGCGGTTCCATCACAGACACGCGCCTCGTGATGGGGATAGCTCTCGAGAAGGAGGTCAGCCACTCCGGGATGCCGAAGAGAATCGAAGGAGCGCGAATCGCGCTTGTAAGCTCCGCCCTTGAGATCGAGAAGACGGAGTTCGACTCAAAGCTCAACATCACCAATCCCGCCCAGATTCGGGAGTTCCTCGACGGAGAGACGGAGATGCTGAAGCGGATGGCGGAGAAGATCTCAGAAGTGGGAGCCAACGTCCTCATCTGCCAGAAGGGAGTCGACGACATGGCACAGTACTACCTCTCTAGGGCCGGCGTACTGACTCTGAAGAGGGTCAAAGAGAGCGACATGACCAGGCTCACGAAAGCAACCGGAGCCAGGATCGTCTCCGGACTCGACGACATCACCAAGAAGGACCTCGGGCTGGCGGGTCTCGTGGAGGAGCGCAAGATCGAGGACGACAAGTGGACCTACGTCGAGCGCTGCAAGAATCCTAAGGCTGTCACGATCCTCGTCAGAGGAGGGACACAGCGGGTCGTCGACGAGGTAGAGAGGTCCCTGCACGACGCCATCATGGTGACAAAGGACGTCCTTGAGAACCCCGGGATAGTCGGGGGCGGCGGCGCGGTTGAGGCAGAGCTGTCCTATCGGCTGATGAAATGGTCCAGGTCGCTGGAAGGCAGGGAGCAGCTTGCGGCCGAGAGATACGCCGAGGCTCTGGAGGCCATCCCCCTGGCGCTGGCGTCGAACGCCGGGTTCGACCAGCTCGACATCCAGGTCGCACTGAGGGAGAGACACGGCCACGAAGAGAAATGGTCTGGAGTGGATGTTCTCGGAACCGGTGTCCGCGACATGTTCGCGAAGGAGGTCATAGAGCCCGTGAGTGTCAAGCAGCAGATCATCAGCTCTGCGACCGAGTGCGCCTGCATGCTGCTAAGGATCGACGACGTCATTCCGAGCCGAAAGAAGGGACCTTCCATGCCCCAGGGCGGAATGCCCGGCATGGACTAAGTCCACGCCGGCAAGAGAGGTCTGAATCTGGACTTGCCTCGTGAGGTGGACGCGACGGGCGGCAGACCCATACACTAGATGCGAGGCGAGGCAGCGAAACCAAAGCTGAATCGTCCTCCTCCACCGTTGCAGACGTGAATCCCCGCCAATGGGTCCTAATGGAGACGAAAGATACCGAAAGATTCGCTCAGCTTCCGCGGACATTCCTAACTTTCCTCCATTATTTTTAAATACATACGTTATGATACCTACCTCCAGATGCGCAAACAGAGGAATGCAATAGCGCCGATTCTCATTGCTGCTATTATTGTGATAGTTGTGGCCGTCGCCAGTGTGGCCGCTTACGTCGCGCTCACGCCTTCTTCCAGTCCATCGTCGAGTCTTCCACCCACAACGTCCTCAGTCAGTACGGTCCCGCCTACAACTACGACCAGTAGCACTACCGCTACCGTTCCTCCAACGACTAGCACAACCTCAACCACACCTCCAACGACTAGCACCACTTCCACGATTCCTCCAACGACTAGCACCACTTCGACCACCACAACCACCAGTTCAAAGACGACCACCGCCAGTTCGACCACGACCTCTTCGGCCTCCACCACTACAACGACGATTACCACTTCCTGCTCAACTGGTTCCACGTCCACGACATCCACCACGGCGACAGAGAACGTGATACCACTGCTCAAGGCCTACTCATCCATGACAGTCCAGGCCAGCGGGTCCAGCTCGACCTCTGGGTCCTCGTCCTCATCCCCTTCGACCTACAGTATCACCGAGTCTTACACCACCAACTACGTGAGCTCCACCACCTACAAGGTCACGATAGCCCTCTCCGAAGGGAGCACGAATATCACGGAGATTGTGTGGCTCCTTAAGGACGGGACTGCCCTGGCGATCGACGTCGCCGGATTCAACATCACTGGTTCGTCGGCACAGGGGGCACTAGTCGGTGCGTTCGCCGGGTTTACCCTGCAGATTCAGGCTGACTCACTGATCACCGAATACACGTCGACGAGCTTCTTCCACTCCACCGGAACGTCGACCGTGTCAATCGGATCGACCCAGGTGTCCGTCACCAACTATGCCGCCAACAACCTACCGGAGACCGTGACCTACTGCAACAGCAACCCAACGACCCTGACGACCTTTTCGTTCTCAGTGGGAACTCCCCACGGGTCGAACACCGCGCTCGTGACCAGCGAGAACATCGCAGGCAGCGACATCAACAACGGCCAGACAGAGACCTTCAGTTACGTGCTCCAGGTCACCGCGATCACCATCGGCTGAGTCCGGACACGACGGGTTAGCTCCGTCTCGCAGTCCCTCGATTGCGAGCTTTGGATAATCTGCCTGAACTGTAGGAGTACCAGTACCGAGACCACCAGCGGGGCTCACGGAACCGCGATGAAAGCAGAACTCGCCCTGTCGATGGATGCTAATCACGATCCCAACCGCGTCCTGATTCCCTTGGACGGCGGAAGGCCTCGCGGATTCTAGCGATGGTCACATCAGACGGTTCAGCGAGGGAGCGCGGCAATTTCCGCACAGAGCGTCTGCGCGTACAGCGCGTCGTGGGGCATCAGGAAGTTGACCTGATTCACGCCCGACTCGAACCACTTCTCTGCGGCCGCGGCTATGTCCTCGGCCGTCCCCAGGAAGACGGACTTGTTCGATATGTACTCCTGCGGGTCCTTGCCGATGCGCTCGGCCCAGATGGTCGCAAGCTTCCTGGCCTCCGGGATGTCCCTGGCGAGAATCGGCGTCGCGTTGACTGATACCCTGATGGACTTCACGTCCCTACCAACCTCGCGGCAGTAGCTCTCGAGCTGGGAGTGCCTCTCCTGGAACAGCTCGAAGGTGCACGGCCCGGTATCGACGTCCCAGCCGTCTGCTTCCTCGACCGCGATTCTCATCGCGTTCTCCGAAGCCCCTCCTATCACGATGGGGGGATGCGGCTTCTGGACGGGCTTCGGGCTTAGGATTCCCTTTCTGATCTGGTAGTGCTTCCCGATGAACGTCACCTCATCTTCTGTCCAGAGCCTCTTGATCAGCTGGACGCTCTCCCTCAGCATCTCCAGCCTCGTCTTGTAAGGCTTCCAGGGTATTCCGTAGGCAAGGCACTCGCCACGGAACCACCCTGCCCCAAGCGCCAGGTCCACCCTGCCGTCCGAGATGAGATCCAGAGTCGATGCCATCTTCGCAAGCATCGCCGGAGGCCTGAAGAGGTTGCAAAGGACGACGTTGGTCAACCTCGACCTCGATGTGATCGTCGAAAGGGCGGAGAGGGTCGTCCATGCCTCGACTATCCCGTTCCTGAACTTCTCGGGCATCTCCTTGCCCCCGGGCGAGGAACCCTGCGGGTTGAGAAGATGGTCGTGGACGCCTATCGTCCTGAACCCATGCCGGTCCGCCGCTAGCGCAATATCTCTGAGGACTCTGAAATCCAGATCAACCTCCTTCCGGGAGTAAGACCGCCCTGATACGGGGAGATTGATGCCGAATTCTCGCCTGGCCATCGTCCGAAACCCGTGTCCCAGCCTTGAAATGCTTTCCTTGCTTCGCGACCCGAGAGACCACTTTCGCGGCGGCCCTGCAGCTCGCCACTCAGGGCGTGGTGACTTGCTTCACTTCCACTTTGTGAGAATCTCCTCCCTGCGGAACGTGGTCTTGCACACCTGCACCAGGACCACATCGATTGCCAGGAGGAGCACCGAGATTGTGAGGAGGCTGGTGAGATTGAGAGACGTGAAGTTGATTTCGGCCAGGACGAAGACTCCACCGAAGGGCACCGAGGCGAGGGTTCCCAGCTGCTGGGCGGCCCGAAGGTCGCCGACCAGAGAGGCTATGACGACGTTCACCTCGACACTGAAGACGCAGGCCAGCGGGACCGCAATCAGCAGTATGACCGCCATGGTCTGGTTCGGGAAGTAGAGGTAGCCGAGGCGGCCGCTGGTCAGCTCGTCCACGAAGCCCATGAATATCGCTGCGCCCAGGTATGACACGCCGATAGAAGGCAGGAGCGCCGCGAGGCCCTTTCCCAGGAGCAGCTCGCCGTCGGTGATTGGTGTCGCGAGCAGCGGCTCGAGGCTCTTCTCGAGCTTCTCGCCGAGGAAGCTGTAGGACGCGAGCACAGTCGGGAGGAGCGTCGCCAGGATTATGAAGAAGAACGAGAAAGCGTTCAGAAGGACCGAGATCTCCGAGGTCGGGATCTCGCCGTTCTTCAGCCAGAGCCAGACCACAATCGGTAGGCCAAAGGAGAGGACGAACGGAAGCCCGATCAGGGAGTAGAGGGTGTACTTCCTCCTCCTGAACGTCTCAAAGTCGTTCGTCGCGACTACCCAGGCCTTCGCGAGCTTCGTCTTCCTCAGCTCCTCACAAGCCTCAGATAGACGTCTTCGAGCGACGGCAGAAGCTCGGTTACGCCCTGGATGCGGCCTCCGGCCGCGACTATGGCATCGACCATCCGAGGGTTGTCCTCGACCGGGTCGACCACGTCTATGATCAGACGGTTGCCGTCCACCACGACGCTTCTGGGCCCGACTCTTCTCACCGCCGCGACGATCGAGTCTTCGACCTTCGTAAGCAGGACCACAGTCCTCCTCCCCCAGAGCGACTCGACCAGCTGTTTGGTCCCCCCTAGCGCGACCAGTCTGGTCTTCAGGATCCCGACCCTGTCGCAGACCTTCTCTGCCTCGTCGAGGTTGTGGGTGTTGATGAAGATGGTCCTCTTCTCCTTCTTCAGCTCGAGGATGAAATCCCTCACCGTCTTTGAAGACTCTGGATCGAGGTTGGCCGTCGGCTCGTCAAGGAAGAGGACCTTGGGGTCGTGGATCAGGGCGCGGGCGATGGCAAGCTTCTGCTTCATCCCCTTCGAGAACGTGCCGGCGGCGAGGTCCTTCTTCTCCCAGAGCCCGAGGAGCTTGAGGAAGTGCTCGATGCGCTCCTTCCTCTGATTCTCCGGGCACTCGTGGAGTCGCCCGTAGTAGTCCAGGTTCTTGTACGCGCTGAGGTCGTCGTACATACCGACGCTCTCGGGCAGCAGCCCTATGATCTTCCTGATCTTCTGTAGATCGGCGCTCCTACTGATATCGTAACCGTCTACCGTCGCATCTCCGCTCGTCTTCGACACGAGACACGTAAGCATCCGGACGGTGGTCGTCTTCCCTGCTCCGTTAGGGCCGAGGAACCCGAAGACCTCGCCTTCCTTGACGTCGAGGGTCAGCCCCTCGACAGCGGCAGTATCGCCGAACTTCTTGGTCAGGTTCTCCGTAGTAATCAAGGCGCACTACCCGTCGACCCACCCGAAATCCCGAACGAAGATAGTTGCGGCGACATCCAGCTGTCAATCAACGGCCGTCGTGGGTCGACTAATGAATCTGACGGGCCCACAGAGAGAGCGATCCTCCACCATCACGCCAGCCGGATCTGCAAGTCTTATCTTGCCCAGGTCGCAAACCAGCAGGTTCGAGATTGCGCAAGCCTGACGATAGGGATTCGGAGGCCACTCGACGCGTCCGAGACACCTGGAATCGCGTGGCCGTCGTGTGGAATGAGTTCATCGAAGGTGGCTTGGACTACTCCCGCTTGCAGGTCCACGGACCCGCCTTGCTCCGCGCGTGCGGCAGCGTGAGGGGGCTTAGGGTGCTCGACCTCGGATGCGGCCAGGGGTTCTTCTCCCGCAGGCTTTCAGGAAGAGGGGCGAACGTCATCGGCGTCGACATAGCTGAGAAGAGTATCGATCTCGCCCTAGCCCACGAGAAGAAACATCCCCTGGGAATTCAATACCGAGTCATGGACGCGGCCAGGGTCGATGAAGCGTGGCAGCGGGGCGCTTTCGACCTGGCGGTGGCCTGCATGTCGCTGCATGACATGGCTGACCCAGAGATGGTCCTTCGAGCCTCCTACAGAGTCCTGGCGAAGGACGGCAGAATGGCCTTCTCCATCGTTCATCCGACCAACAGCACCGCCTTCAGAGAATGGGAGACGAACGAGAAGGGTGAGTACCTCGCGTTGAAGATAGATCGCTATTTTGAGAAGGGAGAATACGTAGTTCCGTGGAACATGCAACGCCTGAAGCACCACTGGAGTACCTTGAGCTACAGGTTCACGCTCGAGGACTGGAGCTCCATGATTGAGCACGCAGGATTTGTGATACAACGGATTTACGAGCCGCGCCCGACCCGGTCGCAGGTAGTCCAGCATCCAGAGAACGGGGTGGCCTTCAGGCTCCCGTTCTTCTTGGTCTTCAGCCTGGTGAAAGGTTGACGACGCATCCGCTCTGCATCTGCTCGAACTCCACACTAGGCCTTCATGCGAGTGCGTGCCGGACATGACGACGGACTCCAGAGGAACCTAGGTCGTTCGGATTCTCACGCAATCCTGGACGCCAGGGAGGTTGCATTGTGAAAGGAGAAGTGCGGTCGCCGGGAATTTAGACCTTCAGGTTCAAATCTGTGACGCCGTGCGGTGAACCGCAACCTTTCTCATCCTCGTTCTTCTGCCGAACATGCTCCTAACTTGCTCTTCTGTCATCGCGCACACGATGGTCGTCGGTTTGCCTTCCCAACTACTGTCGACTTCAAGTAACTCGATTTCCGGCGTCAGTTCACTAGCGATGTTCCCGAACTCCGCCATGCTAAGCTCGCCCATAAGAAAGGTCACTGGAAAGTCCTCCGAAATCTCCTCGACGAACAGCTTCTTCCCTGTCTTCTTGTTTCTGAACGAGTCCATCTCCATTTCCTCATCCTTTCCCTGGAGTTCCCAACCGTTGCTTGTCAGGAACCCGCGAACTACGGCGTAGGTCGTCGCTATTTTGAACACATTTTCTACTCCCAAGACTAACGACTCTCCCAATCTCTCTGCTGTATGCTTTCTCACCAAATAATAGTATGTCGCTTGCATTACCGGTTGCGCGCGTTCTTGCCCACGCTTCCGCGCACGTGGGAGGTTGGGATAGGTGCGGTCGTCGAGCATCACACTCTAGGTTCAAATCGCACACGAGGGTTCCAAGCGGTACAGGCGTTGGGCTTCCCAATTCTGAGAATCGTGGTGTTGGTTTTAATACTCCAATTGCCTCGTCACAACCAGGCTTCTGAACAATGAGCACGCCGGTTGGCCTAGGCCAACACGGTACAGATGAGTCCAAGGCCGAAACTGAAGATTCGGCCCGCAAGAGGCTCTGTCGAATTGGCGGCTACGCGACGCTCGCGGCTCTGGCGACGACATCCGCCCTCTCAACGGTACTTTTCACTTCTGCCTCGATTCTGGTCCTCGCTTTTTGGATTCTGATTGCCCGGATGCCATTCCAGCTTGGGCGAGGTGAAGCATGTTGACCATTTCAGGGCGAAGATTTCGCCTGAGGTTGAAGACATCGGTTACGGCTGTCCTCTTGATATCGGTTTTCATTTCAAGTAGCCTTCTACTTCATAGCGCGCATGCCCAAACAATACCCCCAGCAACAGTAACTTTGGATCCAAATGTAGGGTCCTGCAACCCCTTCGCCAATACCCTCGCCAATTCCGAACACTTCTTGTATGCAAGCGGCTATGAGGACCTATCCAGTAGCCTGACGTGGCCTTCGGGTATCAGCGATTCTGTGGGCAATGTACAGGGCCCCGGCCAATTAGTGGGGGAGGCAGCCATCTATGCCAACGGGAATGAACCGATGGCCACAGCCATCGCCTCTGCAAGTGCGCCGTCACTTGGTAGCAATGTAATGGGCAGTGCAGACGCGGAATTAGAAAATTGGCAATATCTAATCTTCAACAAGACAACGGGAAGACCTTTTGATTCTCCAAAGGTTGAGGTCAATATCCCTGTTGACCTCAACTACAGCTTCTCTATGACCCCTACGGGGGGAGATGCATTAGCGCAGGGATTCATCAGCTTCGGGGTATCAGTTGCGGGTATCGGTACCCCGGCGGTGGCGCAGTTTGCCGAAGGAATAGGTCCCTACGCGGATCAGAATGTCGGCTCTCCTGAGGGAACACTTTCCTCCTCATACTCTGGAAATGGTTTCTCTCCCCCACTCTTTTTCTTAACAATTGGTGTAGATGTCAGAGTAACTGCTGAGATTGAAGCTCAAGATGGAGTTGTATTTGTCAGTTATCCGCTCTCTGAGGCGCAGGCGGTTGTAGATCCATACGCATACGTTGACCCATCATCGCCCTTGGCGGGTCGGCTGCAAGTCTACGTCGGCAACACCGCCAACGCCAACCCAAATGATCCCTCACAGTGGACGCCGTCGGTCCAAACGCCGATAGACTTGAGTAAAATCGTTCCATTGGCAACTCCGTTTTCAAATTCAACTGCGTCTCCGTCTCAAAGCTCGACTCCAACAGTTACCCTAACTCCCACAACTAGTGCTTTGACCACGCCGCTGCCTACGTCTTCTGTCACCACTGCGAGTCCAACTCCTCTGTCATTTCCAATATCGAGCATTGTGGGTGTGGGCGTGGTGGTGGTCGTTGTGGCGGTTGCCGCAGCCTTAGTGTTAGTTAGGACGCGCAAGAAGCCACTTCCTACTCCTCCACCCCAGCGCGCTCTGCAGTAACCGAAGATTTCGTCAGTAAGGACCCAAACTTGGTAGAGCAAACAAGGCAACGCGTCCTCAAGGGACCGATTTCAGATGAATAGGTGCGGTCGCCGCAAGCTGAACTTTAGGTTCAGATTGCACGCAGAACTCAAGGAGGCAATCAGCCTCAGCGACGGCGAGGAGAAGTTAATCGTCAACGCCAAGATAGGGCCGGGGAATCCTTGTAACACAAGAAGGGCGCATCCCTTTCTACAACTTCCTAAGCGACGAGGAGACGAGTCTCTCCACTACGAAGCCAAAGGATGTCATGAGATAGTCGCACAAGGACCGGGGGAAGAGTCAGATGGCGTGGCCCTTGTCCTCATTTTTCCCGATGACTTCTCTGGCGAATATCGAGAGCAGCCCTACCGCTAGGAAAGCGACCACGGGGACGTAAGAGCAGAAATGAAACGCGGCTCTGGTCGGAAGGCTGAGCACGTGACCACTGACCGAGTAGCCGGCGACGAACGTCGAAAGGATAGCTCCGGCCGTGGGGGACCCGAGCGTCTGACCGACGTACCTGAAGACCGTGTTCAGTGAGGTCCCCAGTCTCATCTAGTATGGCATAAATGGCATCCCTAACGCGTTGGGGTTTTGCCACCACAACATTCGGAGGATTCTCATTTTTGAGAAAGAGCTTCCATGTATTTATATGCGTGAATATGAGCTTCACACGCATGAACGTTGCCTTCGAGTCTATCGAGTGAGACTTCGACGATTGCCTGCCTAGTTCTGCCGCTTCTCCACAACAAGCCCTGCAACAAACTAAATTCGAATTTGCAGCTCAACCGAGTCTGGTTGGAGACACCCAATTCGATGAAAGTGACCTGTATGATGACGCATGAGACCGGGTTTGCAGACCTCATTCAGTTGGTTGGTTCGAGGAGGTGCAAGAGTTGGTGAAGGTATCTCACCACAAATCTGTCAATCGGTTGGTTGCTGTTGGGTTTTGTCAACCTGAAGACGTTAGAATTGCTATGGCTGATGGCGCAGCTATCTTGTCGCCAGAGTACGCAGAGAAGATTCGGTCGGCTGAGAGAATCCTTAGAGCAATAGGCGAGCCCAGCAGAATCAAGATCATCCTGCTACTGTCGAAGAGAGAGATGTGCGTCTGTGAGCTAGAGTCTGCTCTACAGATGACGCAGCCGACCATGTCTCATCACTTGGGGATCCTTGAACGAGTTGGACTGCTTCAAAGAAGCAAGAGGGAGAGATGGGTGTTCTACAAGTTATGCCATTCGCCTGTAACGGATCTTGTTAGGAGCATGGTGTCATAGTTGATTCCGCGATACGCCACCTCAAGACGCAACTTCGAGTTGCAACCAATGAAGGTACTGCGGACAAGGAGACAGGAATCAGGCTCCGAAGTCCTCCGAACACAATCGAGGGTCTTCTCGAAGCCGTTCCGCTTCGTCTCTTTAGCTTCTTGAGGAGCGACCGGCAATGATCAAACGAAGGATGTACACGATTGGTCTGACAGTATTGCTCCTGGGCGTCACGGTAACGACGTATGGTGTCTGGACCCAGAGCAGCTTCTCGCACGGTACGCCGAGCCGGGACAATGGCTGCTACTGCCACAACAACGGAATCGAAGTCTACGTCAACCGTACAGGAGACGGTGAAGCCGGGGTCTACTTCAGCCACATAATGGTCGGAAGCACGTTCCACCTCCTCGTCAGCACGTGGGACGTGCACTCCACGGGCGTAGTCCCGCAACTCCAGCTGTGGGAGTCGAACCAGTCCGACAACGCCAAGTTCACGTTCAGCCCCACGAGTGTCATTGCTCTCTCCCCATACAACCTCAGCGGAGTTACAGGAAACATCACCGCGCTCTACAAGATAACCGCACCTACGACTCCGGGCGATTACGTTCTCACCATTTACTCGCAGGGTAATCTGTTGATGGGAATAGCTATCCAAGTAGTCTCGACGATCACATCCACCACAACGTCAAATTGGACAGCACCTCAAACTGCGACGAGCGCGGATGCGAAGCCGAGTGATTCCATCCCCGGCTGGGAATATGAGGTGGTGGTGATAATCGCACTGGTCGTCGGCATCTTCATCAGCATCCCATTCGTCGGGTCATGGTTGTTAGACATGAGGGATTCAAAACATCAGGAATCAGCGGCCAAGGGATTCAAGACAAGAACCGAAACCGCGTCTTTTCAGCACGCGGAGAATGAGCTGGGGGGCAGGCTACGTGGTCAAGAGCCTCGACCATCGGATACGTGATCAAGAGCCTCGACGACGCCGCCCTCCAGGGACTGTCAGTCAATCGAAAGGTGAGTCGGATCACCTCAGTTCCGGGCCCGCTCTCAGTCAGATCCTGCCGTTGAGATGTGCGCAAAGGACAGTCACCATGAAGGGCATAGTGACCCGATATCCGTTCTCCTCATTCATCTTCCCGTCGCCTGTCTTGTTTTCGGCCCTGAAGAAGTTGAAGAAGTTGAATATCATGGGTGCCCGGTGGGAGGATACACCTAACCGCACCCAGCTCAACTGGGCTAGATTATCGACTTACTTTTTGATTGACTGGAGAGCGCTTCTCTTGTTGTTTCAGATCGATGGAATGTCCAGCCGAATCTCATTGGTTCGGGGGCTTCTTACGGACGATTTTCCCAAGGAAGTACAGCCCTAGTACGAGAAATCCGAAGAAGGTCATCAGGAACCACTCCTTGTTCGGCGGAGGAGATATGCGGGCTGCGTTGTAGTAGGTCGTGTGCGGTGTTTGTGCACCTGACTTTAGGTTCAAATCCCAACGAGTCTTTACAAACTCCGACCGTCTCATGTGATAGATGTGCGGTCGCCGGGATTTGAACCCGGGTCTCCTGTCCCGTTTTGCGGGATTACAAGCTTGGAGGGCTTATGTCCTAGACCAGATTGTCCTCAAGTGTGATCTGGACGACGACCGCTTGGCTTGCACCCAGATTAGCCCCTTTTTATTTTTGATAACGGTCAATGCACCGGCTAGCTGCGGTCATAGTTGTCTCTCTCGTGAGCTACTATGGCCCTCCATGAACCGTCCCAGACTATCAGCTCGGCTGCGCGGAGGTCTTGTGGCGAGGTTCACTCGTGCCTCCCTGACTTCTCGGCGCCTTCAATGGCCGAGATCAGGGGACCGAACTCTGGATATCCGTCGTATCGCTGGCCGTTGATGAAGAACGTGGGCGTGCCGTTGACGCCGCTCCTAATTCCGCTCATGTAGTCCTCCTGGATTCGTGCCGAATGGGTGTGCTGTGCGATCTCGCGCTCGAGCTTGGCCACGTCCAGCTTGAGCTTCTTCTCGTAGTCGGCGAAGAAGGCCACGTCTCCCAGCGATGGCTGATTCTCGTAGAGGTAATCGTGCATCTCCCAGAACTTCCCTTGGGCGGCCGCAGCCTCCGCAGTCTCCGCCGCCCACATCGCTTGTGGGTGGGAGTTTGTAATCGGGAAGTTCCTGAAGACGAATCGCAGCCTCGTTCCGAGCTGCCTCTGTATTCTTTTCACGATGGGATACGCCGCCCCGCAGTAGGGACACTGATAGTCTCCGTACTCGACCAGCACCACTGGAGCATCAGAGGACCCTTCGGAGTGGTCGCGTTCTCCGATCGGCAGGGTGAGCGTGGGCGGTCTGTAGTTCTGGGCCATCGCGACTCACTCAAAGCTTCTCCAAGGCGGAGAGTATCCCGTCCGCGCCAGGATTGACTCCGTCGGGCGAGAGCATGCTCCATCTGATCATCCCCTTGTGGTCTAGTACGAAGAGCGCCCTCGCCGATTCACCGACCCGCGCCTCATACGCCCCATACATCTTCGAGACCGCGCCTTTGGGCTCAAAGTCGGACAGAAGCGGGAAGTTGAGCTTGCGGTCCTTGGCGAATGCGAGATGAGACCAGACCCCGTCTACGGAGATTCCGAGAACCTCCGCATTGAACTTCTTGAACTCTGACATGACCTGCGCGTAGAGCCCCATCTGGTCGCTGCAGACCGGACTCCAATCGGCCGGATAGAATGCGAGTACCACTGGCCTGCCCAGGAAGTCCCTGAGAGATACGCTCTGGTCCGGAGTGCTCTTGAGAGTGAAACTTGGCGCCTTGGAGCCCGGTTTCAGGATTGAGGGTGTTCTGCTGACGGAGTCAGTCATCGGCTAGATCAGCTCCACATCATCCGACCACCCTCACGGACGGCCTGTCTTCAGGAAGGACAGCAGCTCTGAGTTGACGGTATCCTTGAGGGTCGAGCACATGCCGTGGGGCGCCCCCGGGATCACCTTCAGGACGGCGCCCTTGACCAGCTTGGCAGAGAGCATCGCCGAGTCCGCGATCGGGACTATCTGGTCGTCGTCGCCATGCAGAATCAGGGTTGGCACATCGATCTTCTTGAGATCTTCAGTGAAGTCGGTCTCGGAGAACTGCTTGATGCAGTCGTAGACCGCCTTGTGACCGGCCATCATGCCCTGGAGCCAGAAAGAGTCGCGCAACCCCTCCGAGACCTTAGAGTTCGGCCGGTTCGCCCCGTAGAATGGCGCAGACAGATCCTTCCAGAACTGAGAGCGGTCGGCCTGGACGCTGGCGCGAATCTGATCGAACATCTCGATCGGAAGACCGCCCGGGTTTGACGTCGTCTTCACCATGATGGGCGGGACCGCCCCAATGAGCACCGCCTTGGCGACGCGCTTCGTGCCGTGTCGTCCTATGTAGCGCGCGACCTCGCCGCCTCCGGTGGAATGACCGACGTGAACTGCGTCCTTCAAGTCGAGATGCTTGACCAGCTCAGCGAGGTCGTCAGCGTAGGTGTCCATATCGTTCCCGTTCCACGGCTGGTCCGAACGGCCGTGGCCTCGGCGATCGTGCGCGACGCAACGGTATCCATGCGATGCCACGAACAGCATCTGATCCTCCCAGGCGTCTGAGCTCAGCGGCCATCCGTGACTGAAGACGATCGGCTGTCCCGCCCCCCAGTCCTTGTAGTAGATTTGAGTACCATCCCTTGTCTTAATCGTTGGCATGATAACTACGCGATGGGCAGATATCGGATTGCTTACTTAGCTCCAACAGCTGAATTCTTCTAGGGAATTCTTCCATCAAGCCCGCGAGGTCGGCGGCCGATTCGTCGCCCCATGTAGCTTCTCGACTTCGTACACCAGCCGGGCGGCGACCACGTGAGCGTCCATGGGACTCGAATCGATTCTCGCTAGCTGGTCCAGCACCTCCGAAGTCTCAGGGGTGAAGTGTCCCTTTGGGAACCCGCCCACCAGCACCACGGGGTCCTTGGCACCCGACAGCCGGAGTGCCAGGTCCTCGAGCTTGACGGGCGTCCCCTGGACGGAGAGCCCTATCGCTAGGCACGGACCGATCCGCTTCAGGAGCGTGGAGATTGAGGCCTCATGGACCGAGATCAGTCCGGAATCGGGCCTCTCAATCAGCGCGTGCTGCATGAGGTCCCTGAACCTGAAGTAGCTCTTCGGGGGCCTGGTCCTCTCCCTGAAATCGAGCACCACGTCGTCCCGGGTGTGGATGAAGACCTTCACCCCGCCCGCCTGATACAGGGGGGTGCTCGTGACGCTCAGGAGCGTCAGGTGCACCAGGTCCGGCCGACCCCGCTTGTAGTCCTCCTCCAGCTTGAGCATAGCCCCGTGGTGGATGCTCCTGTCCAAGAGTATCCCGGAGGGGTCGAGCTCCCTCCGCCTCGCGTCGTTCCGGACAGAGGCGTGGCGGGAGATCTCGCTCGGCACCAGCTCGAGCGCGGCCTCGGCGATGACTAGGTTCAGCACCATGCGGACGAGAAACCGGCTACGATTAATGCTTGTCTGCGGGTGGCAGGAGCGTGAAGAGAAGGGAGGCCAAGAAGGAAGCCGCCCAGACGGCCGCGACGCTGATTGAGATGGCAGTCGCGACCGCTCCGGGCGACGTCGCCCTGGCCAAGGCTCAGGCCTCGCTGGCGAGGAGGGTCATGCTGAAGTTCAACGTCAGGTACGACTGGTCCCTGAAGCGCTTCTTCTGTCACGGCTGCAAGGGCCTCCTCTACCCGGGGATCAACGCCAGGGTCAGACTGGGCCCTGGCAAGTTCCTCATGGTCACCTGCGGCGAGTGCGGCTACGTGAACCGAAAGAAAATCTCGGGTCACGCTTAAATATACAGCGGCCAGGGCTGACCAATTCACTCCGTGGAAAAAGATGGTCCGTGTCCATGATGTACCTGCAGACAAACTGATCAAGGCCTTAGCGGAGCATCTGAAGAGGGTCCCAGAGCTCGAGCCCCCGCAGTGGGCCGCCTATGTGAAGACCGGCTCCCATGCCGAGAGACCACCCCAGCAGGCTGACTGGTGGTACACGAGGGCCGCCTCCCTGCTAAGGAAGGTGTACCTGCAGGGCCCGGTCGGGCTGCAGCAGCTCGAGTCCGCCTACGGAGGCAGCAAGGCGCTGGCGTACTATCCGAAGCATCACCGAGATTCCGGCGGTTCAATCATCAGAAACGCGCTGAAGGATATGGAACAGGCGGATCTGGTCACGAAACAAGGAAACAAGGGCAGAGTACTGACCCCGAAGGGAGTGGCGCTGATGGACAAGGTCAGCAAAGACGTTTTTAAGGAGCTCTCGAAGGATATTCCTGCACTGGCAAGATACGGGTGATGGGATTTGTCCGAACAGAGGGATAGTCAACCGAGAAAGGACCAACAGGAGGACAAGGAGAAGAGGGCCCTCCGCGAGAACATAATGCGCATGGCCCTGACCTCGGAGGCCCGACAGCGCCTGGCAAACGTCAAGATGGTGAAGCCCCAGATTGCCCAGACGATCGAGGACTACATTATCCAGATGGCGACGGCGGGGAAGCTCAAGCAGGTGATAGATGACGACATGCTGAAGGAGTTGCTCGGCTCGATGCAGGGGAAGAAGAGGGAATTCACGATAAGGAGGATTTGAGCTATGGGGAGCGTAAAAGACAAGTCAAAGAAGAACCGCCTCATGAAGGCAAGGAAGCAGGCCGCGCCTGTCCCGACCTGGGTCGTGATCAAGACCAACAGGAACGTCAGGTTCAACCCGAAGCAGAGGGACTGGCGGAGACAAAAGCTCCGGCAAAAGTGATAGCGCATGTCATCGAACCTAGAACCGCTGACCCGCGTCTACATGGTGCCGCTGCGCAGAGCCTTCGAGGCACCCAAGTATAGGAGAGCGAAGGTGGCGATAAGGATCATTCGAGAGTTCACGACCAGGCACATGAAGGCCACCGAAGTGAAGATCGAGAAGGGCGTGAACGAGCTGCTCTGGTCCCGCGGAATAACGAACCCTCCGAGGAGGATCAGGCTCGAGATGGAAAGGGACGAGGACGGGGTCGTTTTCGTTCGCCTGGCACCCGAGCCAGTGTCTTCCTAGATGGGTCTCTACCTAGTAGAGGTCTACAGGAGCCCGAACATCGGAATCTTCATGAGGGCCAACGACAAGTTCCTCCTGGCGCCGAAGGGCATAGCCTCGACCAAGTCCAAGATGCTCGCGGACAACCTGCGGGTCTCGCCCGTATTCGTCTCGGTCGAGGGTACGAGGCTCCTCGGGCCGCTGATTGCCATGAACAACAAGGGGATGGTCGTCTCCCGCATGGTCGAGGACTACGAGGTGAGGGAGATTGCATCCCAGACCGGGCTGAGGGTGGAGAAATTCGACTCCAAGTTCACGGCCGTGGGCAATCTCGTCGCGGCCAACGACAGCGGAGCGGTGGTCTCCCCGATACTTGACGGCGTGGCGGTTTCCCAGATCAAGGACGTGCTCGACGTGGAGGTCCACAGGCTGACCATCGAGCACTACGTCCAGGTCGGCGCGCTGATCGTCGCCACCAACAGCGGGGCCGCCGTCTATCCCAAGCTGACCGAGAAGGAGGTGGAGGAAGTCGGAGGCATCTTCAAGGTCGAGGCGTACCCCGCCTCGGTCAACGGGGGCATCCCTTTCCTGACATCCGGGCTGATAGCCAACTCGTCGAACGCCGTTGTCGGGAACCTCACCACGGGTCCAGAGCTCATGTTCCTGACAAAGGCACTCAACGTCTGAGCGCCTTCGCCCCCGGCACGCTCCAACTTTCGCGGATATCCTGCACGGAACGTTAAAAAGGGTCTGAACGGGCTGGAGCCAGAGTTCGCATTGAGCAAAGAAGAGGAGAGGGTCAACAACCTGGTGGCGGAGGTGAGGGTGCTCGAGAGCACGTACAACGACCTATCATCTCGCCAGAGCCTTCTGGAGAGGATTCTAGATCGAGAGCAGGTCCTCCCTCGAAACGATGAAGGGACTCAGCTCGTCATCGACCGAGGAGGTGCTGGTGCCGGTCGGGGGCGGGATACTCCTCCGCGCGAGCCCCCCGAAGACCGACAAGGTCCTGCTGAACATCGGCGCCAACGTGGTCGTGGAGAAGACCAGGGAGGACGCCACCAAGTTCATGGAGGCCCGGGCCAACGACCTAGAGCAGGACATCTCTTCGATAGCCTCCCAGCGGAACCAGATCGCGCAGAGGCTGGACTCTGACCAGAGGGCGCTGCAATCGCTCCTGAGCAGACAAGGTCAGTAAGCCGCCTTGTTCGAGAAGCTCAGAGAGGCTTTCTCTTCCCTCACGAAGGTAGTCTCCGAGAAGAAGCTCTCGGAGAAGGACCTCGACGAGGCTCTCCAGAACTTCCAGATCACGCTGCTGGAGAGCGACGTAGCCCAGGAGGTCGTAGAGAGCATGGCCGGGTCCCTCAAGGCACAGATGACCGGGCTCAGCGTGGAGCGCTCGAAGGACGCGGGTTCTCTGGTGCGCGAGAGGCTCCGGACCACCATGACCGGCATCTTCACGAAGGCGGGGAACGTGGATCTCTTCAAGCTCATCGACGAGAAGAAGAAGAGGGGAGAACCGTTCACCATACTCTTCCTGGGCATCAACGGTACCGGCAAGACCACGACCGTGGCCAAGGTCGCATACCTGCTCAGGCAGGCCGGCTACTCCGTCGTGGTCGCTGCGGGAGATACTCACAGGGCGGGGGCCATAGAGCAGCTCTCCGAGCACGCTGACAGGATCTCCGTGAAGGTGATTGCGCAGAGGTACGGTGCCGACCCCGCCGCCGTGGCCAGGGACGGCGCGCTGTACGCAAAGGCCCACCATGTCGACGTCCTCCTCGTGGACACCGCTGGGAGGATGCAGACCAACCAGAACCTGATGGAGGAGATGGGGAAGATCGTGAGGGTCGTCAACCCCGACTTCAAGATATTCATAGGCGACTCGCTGGCCGGCAACGACGCGATCTCTCAGGCACAGCTCTTCAACAAGTACACCGGTTTCGACGGCGCGATACTGACCAAAACTGACGCCGACACCAAGGGAGGCGCAGCGCTCTCCATCGCCTACACGACCAACCGGCCCATCCTCTTTCTCGGCGTCGGGCAGGAATACAAGGACCTGAAGAAGTTCGACGCCGTCGCCTTCGTCGACTCACTCATTGGATGAGGACTGCGGGCCCTGCCAAAGGTCCGTCAGAGTCTCATGACCTCGAGCGCGAACTGCCCGGCGAAGCCCAGGATCTTCTCCTTATGCTGACCCATCCCCTTCCAGTCGAGCGCGACGAGACGGGGGAACTTCGACGTCTTCTGGATTATCTGGCCGAACATCTCGCTGTCAACGCCGTCGAGGGAGTGCTTCGCCACGACGGTCGTGAGTGCGATGTCGCTCTCGAGCAGGAGCTTGTTGAACTTCGCTGGATAGTGCGTCCCGCCGAAGGCCATGGCCACCTTGTCCCACGACCTTCCCTGGGTGAGGGCTTCAATCAGAGCGTCCCCGATGACCTCCCCGGCACGCTCGTCCCCCCAGTTCTTCTCTGAGGAGCCCAGCTCCACGAACAGCACCGGTTTCTTGAGGGAGGTCGGACCGTGGTGGGTCGCCTCGAGCGTCACCTCGTACCCCTTCAGGTCATCCTTCCGCTTGTCCAGTGCCAGGAGGTAGTTCTTCAGCAGGTCGGGGTTGACCCCTCCCACCTCCTTCGGTCTGCCGCCGAGCGCCGGCTTGTCGGTGAAGTTGCCGGTCGTGTGGACCGTGAGCGAGGGAATCCCCGACTCCGCGTAGTGCCTTGACAGGAAGATGTAGGCCTGCGGGTTGAAGTAGGTGTCTAGGTCTGGCGGACTGATTATCTCCGCGTCGATGGTCGCCAGGAGCAAGGAACCCTTCTGGTAGACCGTCTTCCCCTTCAGCGCTATCTCGGTCGACGCAAAGCCGTGGTTCTTCAGCAACCCCTTGGCGATTGTGGCGGAAGCCTCGTCCTTGGTCGAGGTTATCAGTACCGTCGCCGGTGAGCCTTCGGGTGCCATCTGTCTCCTTCATGGACCCGTCTCGCAGAGGGAGAAAAACGTTTGACCGGCGGAACGACGCTGGACCTCCCGTCGCACGGAAGCTTCCTCCCCGGGAAACGGGGTACTTTTATAAAGAGGTCTCCCTGGCTGGTTCCAAGGTTAGCTTTCAGCTTTGACCGTTCGTGATTTCCTGAAGTCGATGGGGTCAGTGATTAGACTGTCCAAGAAAAGCGACAGGGACCAGTTCGTGCTCTATCTCAAGCTCGTCCTGTTGGGCGTCGCCGTCGTCGGGACCATGGGGTTCCTGATCAAGTTCATCTCCACCGTGCTGCCGAACATCTTCGGATAGGAGAGAGTGGAAGCTTGTCAGAACAGAAACAGAGCTCGATTTACCCGGTCAAGACCACCGGAGGACAGGAGAGGACGGTGGCGACCTTCGTCGCCAACAAGGCGATGCAGAAGAAGAAGTCAATCTACTCCATCCTGGCGCTCGACACCTGGAAGGGCTACGTCCTCTTCGAAGCGCCGAACTCCCAGGTGGTCGACGAGTCCATCCAGGGTTTCAAGCACGTCCGCAGCAAGATCCCGGGGATGATGCAGTTTCAGGACATAGAGAAGTTCCTGGTCACAAAGTCCATGGTCGCGGAGCTATCCGACAGCGACATCGTAGAGATAGTGGCCGGACCGTTCAAGACCATGCGCGCCAAGATAGTCCGCATAGAGACCGCGAAGCAGGAAGTCACCGTCGTTCTGCTGGACACCCCGTACCAGCTTCCGGTGACGGTCGACGCTGCCTACCTGAAGATCGTAGAAAAAGCGAAGCCAGACGCCCCAAAGAAGGAATAGTCTCGGCTTCCCGGCAGGAGAATCGCTTTCCCGCAGCTTGATTCTGGGCCGGGGCGCCCGGCACCTCTCAACGGGGGACTCTTCCCCACATCGTCGAAACCTGCCGTCCGGCTCATCAGAAAACCTTTAGATACGTTGCCGGGAGCCGTCAATCGAAGAAGTGCTGGTTATGGGAGAAAAGAAGATCATCTCGGTTCTAGTCACGGGAGGAGAGGCGTCTGCCGGGGCTCCGTTAGGCCCGGCCATCGGACCGCTCGGGATCAACGTCCTGCAGGTCGTCAACGAGATTAACGCTATCACGGCCGATTTCAAGGGGATGAAGGTCCCTGTGAAGGTGGAGGTCGACCAGGAGACCAAGAAGTTCACCGTCTCGGTCGGCACGCCCACCACCTCGGCGCTCCTCGTCAAGGAGGCGGCCATTCCCAAGGGCTCCGGCAAACCCAACGTCGATTTCGTCGGGAACGTGACCTTCGAGAAGGTCCTCGGCATAGCGAAGATCAAGATCAACGACTCCTACGCCAAGTCGATAAAGTCCTCGGTCAAGGAGGTCGTCGGCAGCTGCGTCAGCATGGGCCTCAAGGTCGAGGACACGGATCCCCGGCAGTTCACGGAGCAGATCGAAGCGGGCAAGTGGGACGCGGCCATAGCTGCCTTCGAGGCAAAGAAGTAAAGCCGAGCTCCATCACAACGAAGCACGATGACCCTCGGACGGGTTGCCGAGATTTGGCGCTACCCTGTGAACGGGTTGCAGGGCGAGAGGCTCGAAGAGAGCAGGGTCCTGTCTACCGGTGTCCCAGGAGACCATCTCTACGCTCTCCGATCGGTCAGATCCAACAGAATCCTCGACCCCAAGTCCTACCTCTTCTCCTGGGGAGAGTCCCTCGGCCACCCGGCGATGCTCGAGCTCACGGCCAGGCTGTCTGGTGACCCGGAAGGAGAGCACGAAGTCACGATAGAGACCTCCGGGGCCACGGTCTGTACGACCAACGATCCTGAGATGAACCGGCTGGTCAGTGCGTCGCTGGGCGATGATGTTGAGCTCGTTAGGTACCCGAGGATCGTGGAGTCAAGGGTCCGGGCGGGTCGGACGCTGCACCTCCTGTCGACGGCGTCCCTCGCGCACATGACGAGGGCGTATCCCAAAGGAGCCTTCGATGTCAGGCGGTTCCGCCCGAACATCCTCGTGGCCACGGAGCAGGATCTGCAGGGTTGCGTCGAAGACGGATGGGTCGGCAGGGACATCGAGCTTGGGGATCTGCGCCTGCGCGTCGAGAAGCCGAACGCGCGCTGCAAGGTCACCACGATGGGTCAGCCTGGAATCGTCGAGGACGCCCAGATACTCCAGACCATCCAGGGGGTGCACGGCGGCAGCTTGGGAGTCATGTGCACGGCTATCGCAGAGGGCATCCTGCGGGTCGGCGACCGGGTCCAACTGGCTTAGCGCCCTACTGATCGAGCGAAACTCTTTTAATCAGAGTCCTGAGGCTCGGTCTGGCTTTCGGGATTAGAATTGCTTACGAACGTTCAGCTTGCGGATCTTGTCAAGAGGGGGAAAGAGTCCAAGGAGAGGAAGTTCCCCGAGACGGTTGAATCTGTGATCACGTTCAAGGACGTTGACCCAAAGAAGACCGACCTGAACATCAACGAGACGGTCTATCTGCCGCATCCCGGGTCCCACAAGTCCACGATCTGCTTCATAGGCTCGGGCGACCTCCTGCTGAGGGCGAAGAACGCCGGAGTCGAGGGGACCCTCGAGCCGTCGCAGCTCGAGAACTTCGCGGGAAACAAGAAAGAGGCGAAGAAGCTCGCACGGCAGTACGACTTCTTCCTGGCCGACACGGCGCTCATGCCGAGGATAGGCAAGATTCTCGGAACCTCTCTGGGCCCGAAGGGCAAGATCCCCACACCAGTCCCCCCGAACGCCCCCATCGAGACCATGATAACGCGCACGAGGACCGCAGTGAGGGTCCGCAGCAGGGCCGCGCTCGCCGTGGCGGCGAAGGTGGGAGACAGGAAGCTCTCCGACGCCGACCTTGCGGACAACATCCTGGCGATGGTCGCGGCCGTCCAGAAGAAGCTGCCGAACGGTGACAGGAACATCAGGACCGTCATAGTGAAGACGACCATGGGCAAGCCCGTGAAGAGCAAGGTAAGCGAGTCATGAGCCAGCAGGTACAGGCCCAGCGAGATTACAGCGAGAAGAAGATCGCCACCGTAGAAAAGATCTCGAAGCTGTCGAACAAGTACCCCGTCATCGTCGTAACACAGCTCTCCAAGGTCCGTTCCGCCCAGCTGATGGCGGTGAGGAAGGTCCTCCGCGGCAACGCCGAGATCGTGGTCGTCAAGAACAACCTGGCGAAGCTAGCGCTGAAGAGGGCCGGAATCAAGAACGCCGACGAGCTCCTCAAGCACTTCACCGGACAGAACGCGCTCCTCTTCTCGAGCCTCGACCCCTTCAAGCTCTACCTCCTGCTCGAGAAGAACCGCGTCAGCCTGGCCGCGAGGGCAGGCGACATCGCGCCGACGGACATCGTCGTGCCTGCGGGCAACACCGGGCAGCCTGCCGGGCCTGTCCTCAGCGAGTTCAGGGAGGCTGGCATCCCGACCAAGATCGAGTCGGGCAGCATCTGGATCGTGAAGGACTCGGTCGCCGCAAAGGCGGGCAGCTCAATATCGCCGAAGCTCGCGAGCCTGCTCTCGAAGCTCGGCATCAAGCCCATCCGAGCGGGCCTTTCCATAGCGCTAGCATACGACAACGGCCTGATCTACGCGGCCGACGCTGTCGCCATAGACCTGGAACAGTACAGGCAGAGCCTCATCTCAGGATTCGCCTCGGCCCATGGGTTCGCCGTATACATCGGCTACCTGACCAAGGACACGGCGCCTGAGATAATTGCGAAGGCGTACAGAGAGGCCATGGCCCTGGCGGTCGAGGTCGGCGAGATCACCCCCGAGAGCGCTCCTGCCATATTCGGAAAAGCGGAAGCAGAGGCCGGCGCTCTCCTCTCGAAGGCCAAAGAAAAAGGCTACGCGTGACATCCTCCAGCGACTGAAGCACCGCACCCTAGACGAGGATACCCTCCTTTCGCGGAGCTACTCCTCACTGACTGCGCGAGCCTTCTAGCCAGAGGCCCGGTTCTCCGGTACCTAGGATGTCTCCGGAGTTCTCTTCGGAGCCGAAGAGGATTGGTCTTTGAGCCTGAAGCTACCGCCTACGATGGATCTGTGGCTCACGATGCCTATCGGCCTGCCTCCCTCGGTCACGATGAGTCGCCTTATGTGCCGCTCTGCCATCATCTTCAGCGCTTCGGTTATCGGAGTGTCTGAGGGCGCGAGCACAAGCGGCGAAGACATGACCTTCCTAAGGAGGATCTTCGAGGCGGGAAGATCCTCGGCGGCGACCTTGTAGACTATGTCCTTCTCGGTCATCATTCCAACGGGCTCCCCGTTGACCGTGACCAGGACGTTCTCGGTGTCGTTCTCCCTCATCAGCTTTGCCGCGTCCCACACAGATTGGTCGGAGTCCAGCTTCAGCACCCTCGTCCTGACAAAGTCCTTCAGGGTCAGCTCCCTCTCGTCGTGACTGAGCCAGAACGTGACCGAGTAATGGCAGTTGGGGCACTCTTCCGGTGGATTCTCGCCCTCGAACGAGTACGAGCACCGGTAACACTCCCAGATCTTCAATTCATTCGCTGGAGTTACTGGAGCGGGTGATATTTAATCTCCGCCACCTAGTGGATGCGCCCCAGGACGGGCCGCCTCAGCCTCGGACGCAGGACAGTAAGTCCTCTGGGTTGAGGGCCTTGCCGAAGTGAGACGCCGTTTTGAGCCTAGCCGAAGAGCGACGCAAGCCCTGCGAGGGCTTCCTCTTCCTTCTTCTCTTCTTCCTTGGGCTTCTCCTCTGCCTTCGCTGCGCCGGCTGCTGGTGCCGCTGCGGCCGGGGCCGCAACCGCCATGACGGAAGCGTTCTTCAGAGCCTCGTCGATGTTGATTTCGCTCAGAGCCGATGCGAGCGCCTTTACCTTGACCTGGTCGACCTCTACTCCCGCTGCCTTGACAACGCCAGTGAGATTATCCTCGTTGACTGGTTTGCCGGCCTTGTGAAGCAAAAGAGCGGCGTACATGTAAGAGTCAGTCATATTGCAAACTCGGCAATCTTGAACCGCATTTATAGTTTTCGAGAATCGACCGGCGAGGTGCCGGCCCCCAGACCTTTCACTAGGTCGTCCCATCTCTTACTTTATTTACCGATTCGAGAGGGTGAAGCGTCAAGACGCTCCGATGGCGAACGCAAAGGCCCTGCTCCAGGAGAAGTTCTCGAAGGACTACGAGAAGTACTACCTCGTCGACCTCTTCAAGCGCAAAGGGTTCGTCCGGAAGCAGTGTGTGATGTGTGGGAAGCACTTCTGGACGCTCAAGTCCGAGCGGACGGTCTGCGACGACCCGCCGTGCTCAGTCTACTCGTTCATCGGGGACCCTCCCACTAGGAAGAGGCTCGACTACGCAGGAACCTGGAAGGTCATCGAGGAGTTCTTCCGCAGCAACGGTCACACCATTATCCCGCGATACCCCGTGGTGGCGCGATGGAGGCCGGACCTGTACTTCACGGTGGCCTCCATAATTGACTTTCAGAGAATAGAGGGCGGCAAGGTAATCTTCGAACTCCCGGCGAACCCTTTGGTCGTTCCCCAGATGTGCCTGCGATTCAACGACCTTCCAACAGTGGGTCTGAACGGAAAACACAACTCATCGTTCTGCATGGTGGGCCAGACGGCTCTTGCGAACAACGAGGGTTACTGGAAAGACAAGTGCATAGACCTCGACTTTGACCTCGTGACCAAGCAGCTCGGGATCCCCGAGGAAGAGCTTTCCTTCATCGAGGGCACGTGGATGGGCTACGGGGCGTTCGGATACTGTCTCGACTATTTCGCCCGTGGTCTTGAGCTCGGGAACGCGGTATTCACGGCGTTCGAAGGCGACGTCTCGCACTATACCGAGATGAAAGAGCCAGTCATCGACATGGGCGCCGGTCTAGAGAGGTTGGCCTGGATAACCCAAGGCACACCGACGTCTTACGACGTGACGTTCGCCTCCGTCTTGAGCAGGATGAACGAGGAGGTCAAGCTCGATTACGACAAGAACCTCTTCCTCCGTTACTCTCGTATCGCCGGATCAATGAACCTCGACGAGTACCCGAACCTCTCCGAGGCGAGGAGCGAGATAGCTAAGACCCTCGGCGTCTCGTCCTCGGCACTGGCAGAGCAGATCGGCCCGATGCAGGCGCTGTACTCCGTCGCCGACCACGCAAGGACCCTCCTGTTCGCCATCGCCGACGGGCAGCTGCCGAGCAACGTAGGGGGCGGCTACAACCTGAGGGTTGTCTACAGGCGCGCCCAGTCGTTCATCCAGCAGTACAAGCTCAAGCTCGACATCCTCGATGTCGTCGGCTGGCACATAGACGCGCTCTCTGGCATGTACCCGGAGCTGGCCCAGCACCGCGACGACGTCTCGAAGGTGCTCACCGTCGAGCGGTCGAGGTACGCCTCGTCCGTCGAGAGGGTATCGAAGGTCGTCGCCTCCATCGCAGCATCCAAGAAGGAAGTTACCCTTGAAGAGGTGGTCAAACTCTACGAGTCGGACGGGGTCACTCCGGAGCAGCTGGTGACGGCCGGGGCGAAGGTCTCGGTCCCAGAGGACTTCTACCAGCGGGTGGTCTCCAAACACGAAGCGCAGAAGATTGAGGAGAAGGGAGCGAGGTATGACATAACCGGCCTGCCGGACACGAGGCTGCTCTACTACGAGGACGTCGACCTCATCGAGTTCGATGCGGAGGTCCTGAAGGTCTTCGATGGCGGGCTCGTGGTCCTCGACAGGACCGCCTTCTATCCTCGAGGGGGCGGACAGGAGCCGGACCACGGGACCATAGACAGGAAGAAGGTCCCCGACGTGACGAAGTACGGGCCCATCGTCCTCCACAAGCTCGAAGGGGAGCTCCCGAAGGTCGGTTCCAAGGTGCACGGCGCCGTGGACTCGGTCCGGAGGCAGAGGATCAAGCGCATTCATACCGCGACCCACATACTGAACGGGGCCTCGCGCCAGGTCCTCGGCCCCTGGGTCTGGCAGCACTCGGCGTTCAAGGAGGCCGACTACGGGCGTCTGGACATTACGCACTTCGCACACCTCGGCGAGGAGGAGATACACAAGATCGAAGACGTCGCGAACGACGTCGTCATGAAGAACTGGCCGGTGACGATCACCAACTTCCCGAGAAAGGTGGCGGAGGAGAAGTTCGGATTCAGGATATTCCAGGGAGGCGTCGTCCCTTCGAGGTCTCTCAGGATCGTGAACATCGCCGACTGGGACGTCCAGGCCTGCGGCGGCACCCACGTCAGGACCACGGGCGAGGTCGGCTTCATCAAGATAGTCAGGACGGAGAGGATTCAGGACGGGGTCGAGAGGCTGCACTTCGTCGCCGGGTACCCCGCGGTGGAGTACGTGCAGGAGATGGACTCGACCATAGGGAAAGCCTCGGCGGCCCTGAACACCCAGAGGGAGAACGTGGTCAAGGTCCTCGGGGAGCTCCAGCAGAAGCTCGACGAGACCTCGCGCCGGGAGAAGAGCCTCGGCGAGAAGCTCGTCGCCGCCTCGATCCCCGGCCTGCTTTCAGCGGCGCGACCGGTCAAGGGCGTAAAGGTTTATTTCGCCGACGAGCAGGAGCTGACCGAAGAACTGATTGTTAGCCAGGGACAGAAGTGCGTAACGGCGGACCCCTCTCTCGTCTACGTTAGTCTGTCGCCTCGCGGCAGCAGCGCGAGGATCATCTGTTTCGTGGGCAAATCGGCCGTGGGCCTAGGCGTCGGCGCCGACTCGGTGGTCAGGGGCCTCGCCAAGGTGCTGGGGGGCTCCGGAGGGGGTACGAAGGAGTTCGCCCAGGGCGGGGGTCCGAGGGTCGAGAGGATTGGAGAGGCCTCCGAGGCGGTCTACGACCTGGTCTCTGGACTCATCGGGAGCTAGCACCTCTTGGCGACCTACGAGAAACACTGGCTCAACGTCTGGAATGAGAAGAGGGTCTTCGAGTCCGAACCTCTCTTCGGCAAGAAGAAGTCGTTCGTCACCTTCCCGTTCCCGTACATGAACGGGCCCCTGCACATCGGGCACTGCTTCACCGCTACGAGGGTCGACATCTACGCCCGCTTCAAGAGGATGCAGGGTTACAACGTCCTCTTCCCGTGGGCGTGGCACTGGACGGGTGAGAGCATCCCGGGTATGAGCTACCGGCTCTCCCAGGGCGACGAGTCCGTGAGAAGGGCGTTCACCGAGATAGACGGGGTACCGAAGGAGGAGGTGGACCGCTTCGTGGACCCCGAGTACCTTGCGTCATACTACACCAGGGTCTCGAGGGAGGCGGTAAAGGCGACCGGGTTCTCCATCGACTGGCGGAGGGAGTTCAGGACGGTGGACCCGGCCTTCAAGAAGTTCATCGAGTGGCAGTACCTGCGGCTCCGCGAGCTCGGGTACGTCGTCCAGGGAACGCACCCGGTCGTTTGGTGCAAGCACGACGAGAGCCCCACCGGCGACCACGACAGGATGGAGGGGGAGGGCGTCTCACCGGAGGAGTTCAACCTGGTCAAGTTCAGGATGGGGGAGAAGTGGCTGGTGGCCGGGACGCTCAGGCCCGAGACGATATTCGGAGCAACCAACGTCTGGCTGCGTCCCGACGGGACCTACTGCGAGGCCGAGGTCGACGGCGAGACCTGGATCATAAGCTCGTCGGCGGCAAACAGGCTCGCCGAACAGCTTCACAGGGTGAAGGTCGAGAGGGAGTTCAAGGGTTCCGACCTGATGGGCGCGACGGTGGTCGCGCCGGTGACCGGGGCGTCGCTGCCCATCCTCCCGGCGACCTTCGTGGACACGGACCTGGTGACCGGCGTCGTCTACAGCGTTCCGGCGCATGCGCCCTACGACTACATCGGCCTGCTAGACGTACAGGAGGGCAGGACGGCCGCGGCGCCGGAGGTCCGGGAGGCCGCACAGAAGCTCAGCCCGATATCGATCATCGCGATTCAGGGGTACTCGGACGTCCCAGCCCGGGATGAGGTGAAGAAGCGGGAGATCAGGGACTCTAACGACCCGAAGCTCGAGGATGCGACGGCCGAGCTCTACAAGGCGGAGTTCCACAAGGGAGTCATGAAGGAGAACTGCGAGGGTTACCGCGGGCTGAAGGTGAGCGAGGCCAAGCCCAGGGTCGTAGAGGCGATGAAGTCCGACGGGTCGCCTGCCGTGATGCAGGAGCTCCCCCAGAGAGTGGTCTGCAAGTGCGGCACGCGCTGCTACGTGAAGATACTCGAGAACCAGTGGTTCCTGAACTACTCCGACCCGGCGTGGAAGGAGAGGACGAAGTCGCTCATCAGGAAGGCCAACGTCTATCCGGACCAGTCGCTCGAGTGGTACTTCTCCACCATAGACTGGCTGCGAAACTGGCCCTGCGCGCGGAGGTCGGGGATGGGGACGAAGCTGCCGTGGGACAAGGAGTGGATAGTCGAGACGCTCTCCGACTCGACGATCTACATGGCGTTCTACACCATCAACCAGCTGGTGAACGCCGAGAAGGTGAAGTTCGAGCAGCTCGTGCCCGAGGTCTTCGACTATCTGTTCATGGGGAAGGGTTCGGAGGCGCACGTGGCGAAGCTCTCGGGGATAGACCCCAAGATGCTGAACAACATGCGGAACGAGTTCCTGTACTGGTACCCGGTCGACCTCCGGAACTCGGCCAAGGAGCTGATACCGAACCACCTCACGTTCTACGCGTTCCACCACGTGGCCCTCTTCGAGGAGAGGCTCTGGCCGGTCGGGTTCAGCGTCAACGGGATGATAGAGATCGAGGGCCAGAAGATGTCAAAGTCGAGGTCCGTCTTCGTCACCTGGCGGCAGGCGCTCGAGCAGTACGGCGCCGACGCGCTCAGGGCGACGCTCGCGCTGGCCGCCGACGGGATGGATGACGCCGACTGGAAGGCCAAGAACGCCGAGGACCTTAAGTTCAAGATAGACTCGCTCTTCCCCTTCATCGAGAAGTCCCTCAGGGACACCGAGCAGCGGGATCCGGACCACCTCGACCGGTGGCTGACCTCGGTGATGCGCCACAGGATAGAGACCGTCACGGCGTCGGTCGAGACGATGAAGATAAGGAAGGCCCTCTCGGTCGCCCTCCTCGACGTCTGGAACGACATCAGGTGGTACCTGAGACGGGAGGAGAGGCCGCGCCGACAGACGCTGGAGCTGGTCTCCGAGACGTGGATAAGGCTCCTCTCGCCCTTCATCCCGTTCGCTGCCGAGGAGCTGAACCAGAGGATCGGCGGCAAGGGCCTGATAACCATGGCTGACTGGCCCTCGACGATCGAGTTCCCGGAGGACGCCGCGGCCGAGACGGCCGAGATGCTGGTGAACGGCGTCCTGGAGGACGCCAGGAACCTCCTGAAGATAATCAGGGAGAGCAAGAAGAGCCTGACCCTGTACGTGACCTCAGACGAGGCCAGGGAGTACTTCCTGGACCTCCGCAGGGCGCAGAAGGAGCACGGCGACCGCGGCTCCGTGATAAGGAAACACGCCGCTACAGGCATCAAGCCCGAGAGGGTCATCAAGCTCCAGTACGAGCTCGGAGAGGAGCTGGTCGAGAGGCTGGCGGCCCTGGAGGGTTTCGACGAGTTCGAGATCCTGAGCAGGGCCTCCGGGTTCATCTCGAGCGAGCTGGGGCTCGAGGTCCGGGTCTTCAAGGCAGGTGAGGCGGGCATCCACGACCCGGGGAAGAAGGCGAACGGGGCCCTGCCGTTCAAGCCGGCCTTCTATCTCGAGTAGAAAGCTCGGTTCTGCTCACTCTCGCAGGGGATTAGACCGACCAGGCGTACACGACCGGACAGACCGCTCACCCGAGGTCGCAACAGTACAAAGTTCGAAAAGATTATTATTTCGAAGCGTATGTCGCCGAATGAGCCGTGGGTGTGGTGGCAGCCCTCCTAGCGATGTCGCTTCCTAGACCGTTCTCCGGCGAGGAAGTCCGCTAGATGGCGAAGTACGTCTTCGTCGCAGACCCGAGTCTGTCCCGCGAGTACAACAACGTCCCGCTCATGGACTTCCTCCCCAGCGCTCCCACCAAGATCGTTCCTGGGCCTCTGTACGCCTTCCTCAAGGGAAGGCGGACCCCTGACTACAACGGCAGGGCCGTGCTCGCGCCCTACGCCCTGAGGAAGCTCGAGTCGGCGCTCTTGGCCCGGAACAAGAGGGAAGATGTCGTCGTCGCCCACGAGGACTTCGCTGCCTCCTTCATCAAGGACGACACGGAGATAATCGGCGTGTATACCATGGACCCGCTGGGACTCGCCCCGCTCACGATGTCCTTCTCGCTCCTATTCGGCGGCCGGACAAAGGCCTGGGTGCGCGTCGAGTTCGAGCGTCTCATAGGGAGGCTCAGCGCGGCGAGGAAGGGGAAGAAGGCGAAGCTGGTCGTCGGGGGACCTGGCGTGTGGGAGCTGACGATGATGCCCGAGGTGCTGGACGAACTGGGGATCGACTACGCCTTCCAGGGTGAGGCCGACGACATCATCAACGAGGTCCTGGAGGACGTCTCGAGCGGCACCATCTACGACGGAGGATACTTCCAGGGATACCAGTTCTTCGACACCGACTTCCACAAGACCTGGGTCGCCCGCGACCGATTCATAACGAGGGTCAGGACCGGCAAACAGTTCCCCACGCTCGGCGACATACCTCTGATACAGGGGCCCACCGTGAAGGGGCTGACCGAGGTGATGCGCGGGTGCGGGATAGGCTGCGACTTCTGCGAGGTGACCCTCAGGCCCATCCGCTACTACACGCCCGAGATGGTCAAGGAGGAGGTGGGGGTCAACGCCAGGCACGGCAAGACGCAGGCGTGGCTGCACAGCGACGAGATATTCGCCTACCAGCACGGCCCCCACTTCGAACCGAACGCCGACGCGATAGTGGAGCTGTTCGGAGCCGCGATGAGCGTCAGGGGCATCAACTACGTGAACCCGACCCACGGGAGGATATCGATACCTGCTGGCTACCCCGATCTCGTCGCGCAGATATCCTCGGTCGTGCGCGCGGGGCCGGACAAGTGGATAGGCGTCCAGGTGGGGCTGGAGACCGGGAGCGACAGGCTCGCGCTGGAGCACATGCCCAACAAGACCCTCCCGCTCAGGATCGGCCCAGACGGGACGTGGCAGCGGATAGTCGGCGAGGGGCTGAGGTCGATGAACCGGGCCTACTGGAGGCCGGCCTTCACGGCGCAGGTAGGGCAGACGGACGAGTCCCCGGAGGACAACTGGGAGACGGTCGCGATGGTGAACCGCATGAGCGAGATGGAGTTCGCGTCCGGCCGTCCGACCGAGTTCACGGCGACGCCGATGCAGAACGTGGCCCTGGGGCTGATAAAGTCCAAGTCGTACAGCTCGCGCATGCTGGACGAGTCGCAGCTTGCGGTCTACTACGCCTGCTACAGGCACCTCGCGAAGATGATCAGGAGGGACGGCACGCGCGACAGCAAAGGAGACGCGGTCCGGCGCGCCGCCATGTCCGCGACCCTCAACCTGGGGGGCTGGGGGCTGCTGCACTTCATCGAGGGCATATGCAAGAACCGGGGCATGGACCTCGAGAAGGTAAAGCGCCACGGGCTTAACTAGCCCCGCCGCAGTCTAGTGTCGTCCATGACCGCCGCGGCCGCGCCACACGGGTACCCGTCACTCCCGGCCGAGTCTGACCCAACAGGCCCGGAACCAGATGGGCAGGTCCGGCTCGTCGCGCACATAGACATGGACTCGTTCTACGCTTCGGCAGAGACGAGGAGGAACCCCTCGCTCAGGGACGCGCCGGTCGTGATCGGCGCCGACCCAAAGGACGGGAAGGGGAGGGGCGTCGTCGTCTCCTGCAACTACCCGGCGAGGAAGTTCGGGCTGCGCTCGGCCATGCCCATCTCCGAGGCGTGGAGGCTCTGCCCCCAGGGGGTCTATCTCCGCCCCGACTTCGAGTACTACGAGACGCTCTCCAGCCAGGTCATGCAACTGATCAGGAGCCGCGTCAGGGACTTCGAGCAGGTCAGCATCGACGAGGCCTTCGTGGATCTCAGAGGAGTGGTCTCGACCCTGGCCGAGGCCGAGGCCTGGGTGGGCAGGTTGAAGGAGACGCTGCGTGAGGAGACGGGCCTGACCTGCTCCATCGGGCTGGCGGGGAGCAAGTCGGCGGCCAAGATAGCGACGGACCTCCACAAGCCCGACGGGATAACCGTCGTCGAGCCGGGGAGGACCAAGGAGTTCCTGGCACCCCTGCCCGTGAGCGTCATCCCCGGCGTCGGCGTCAAGACGGAGGTGCTGCTGAAGGACCTGGGGGTCGCGAAGGTGGGAGACCTTCAGGCGCTCGACTCCGACCACGTGAAGAGGCGCCTGGGCGGCTCGGGGCTCTGGATCTGGGCGGTGGCGAACGGGCTGGAGGACGAGCCGGTGAAGGAGCACGAGCTGAAGTCGCTCAGCACGGAGAGGACCCTGGAGGAGGATTCGCAGGACTGGGCCCTCGTGGAGGGGATCGTCGAGGGGCTCGCCTCCGAGCTAGGAGAGAGGGTGCGGTCTGCCCACATGGTCTTCCGGAAGGTGGGGATCAAGGTGCGCTTCAGGGGGTTCGAGACCCACACCAGGGAGGCGAGGCTGCCCACGTACTCGAACGACGGCGAGGCCATCCTGAGGGAGGCGCGCTCGCTCCTCAGGGCGTTTCAGGAGAGGAAGGCTCCCGTGAGGCTCGTCGGCCTGAAGGTCTCGGAGGTCCGGAGGGAGGCCGCGGACCAGACGAGCATGTCCGTTTGGATCGAGAAAAAAGAAGAGGGGTAGGTCCTAGACCTTGCCCCCGATGCGGAAGAGCTTCGTCCCGCAGACCGGACAGACCCCCTGAACAGCCTTCTTCCCGTTCTTCATGGTGATGTTCGTCGGGGTCTTCATCTCTCTTTTTGCTTTGCATTTCACGCAGTACGCGCTGACCAAATTTATTGCCTTACCAGCGGTATGCTCCAAATCCCCGTATAAACGTTATAGAGCCACTTTCCTTCTTCAATTGGCGCGCATTTGAACGCCAACTATGCTAAGGATCTCCCTGAATCTCGCCGCAGAATCTTCGAATCTTGTCCACTATGAGCCGTTCGTCATCCATCTCTTTCTCCCAAAGAACCAGAGTCTCAAAACCATGCTCTCTGAATCGAGCAACCCGTTCCTCAACGGTCTCTCTCGCCTTGATTGTATGCCAGTAGTTTCCAAACAATTCTATCAACAACTTCTTGCCGTCAGTGCTCAAGAAATCGGGGCACTTCCCACCCAGAATGAACTCCCAGTTACCAACATATTTGAAAGGCAAGTTGTTCCCGTCAATTAGCTCAATCAATCGCTTCTCGAGCTTGTTAGGCTTCTTGTGCTCTCCAACCATCATCTTCCTCAGTTGTTCGTCGTGGTGAAGCCTCCAATACTCCCTATGCTTGGGATTCGGCTTACCTCTCTTGGTCGCCGCCATCTTTCTTGCGTTCTCCGGGTTTCTCATAGGATTCCTATCCCCCATTTTTGCAAGGCTTGCCTTCCTTTTCCATTCTCGAGATTTCGGAATGCCTTTGAGAAGGGTGCCATACTTGTTGCCAATCATGTCCGGACGAGGCTTCCCTTTGGACCATGGCACACTTCCCTTCTTTAAGGGCTTTCCTGGATTGGGCTTGCCATGCTTTACCCACCAGGCTACTCGACGTCTTGCGCGCACAGGCTTGTACTCTAGTCCAGCATAAAAGCCACACCCGCCATCAAACTTATAGAAGTCCGTCGCCCCAACTGGGGTAATCTTGTCCTCAGAGACGCTCGAGAGGATCGCGCGCGAGAGCTGCCAGGACGAGATAAACGACCACGAGGTCTACAGGAGGCTCTCGCGGTTGGGCGTCGAGAGGAACCCGGAGTTCCGGAAGGTCCTGCAGTCCCTCTCCGAGATGGAGCACGGCCACTACGAGTTCTGGATGAAATACGTCCCCGACGCGAAGATCCGAGCCAGTAAATTCCGCGTCTACCTGACTATCTTCCTCAGGATTCTTTTCGGGACGACGTTCGCGAGCTCGTTCCTTGAGAGAAATGAGAACCGGGTCATCCGTCAGTACAAGAGCATCGCGCACCTGATCCCAGAGGCCGACCGGCCACGGTTCGACAGGATGCTCGAGGACGAGATCGTCCACGAGAAGGAGTTCGAGAAGAAGACCGAGGGGAGCGCGGTAAGGTACATCTCGTTCGTAGTGCTCGGCCTGGCCGACGCGGTCGTGGAGATAGCCGGGATCCACGCCGGCTCTCTTGGGATCTACGATTCCACTCGGCTCGCCGGCATCGCGGGGGTCGTCGCAGGGGCGGCGGCCTCGCTCGCCATGTCCTCGGCCGCCTACGCGCAGGCTAAGCAGGGCTTCGAGGGATCTGCCAGCAAGTCGGCCACCTACACCGGAGCCTCCTACTTTGCCACCGCCCTGATACTGGCGAGCCCGTACTTCCTGACGGAGCAGATGGCCTGGGCGCTCGGCACCTCGCTGGTCTTCGCCGTGCTGCTGATCGCCTTCATCAGCTTCTACAGCGCAATAATCTCAAACAAGCCCTTTCGCGCGGGACTTTGTCGAGCTGACAGGGATAATGCTCGGCGCGACCGTCGCGCTCTACGTTCTGGGGACCGTAATCCACGTCGTCTTCCACATCTCGGTAGGGTGAGCCGCGGGCCCGGGCCTCTAGGTCTTGCACAGCTCTATCCAGATTCCGTTGGGGTCCTTGATGTAGACCCACCTGCTCGTCTCCGTCTTCATCTCGGCGATCGTCGGATGACCCATCTTGTTCGCCTTGGCAATCAGGCCGTCGAGGTCGTCGGTCCCGAATGCCAGGTGGTCGAGCCCCTCCCCCACAGTGTACCTCAAGTCGTACTTGCTCGCCTTGCTGTAATAGTTCAGCTCCAGGGGGAACTCGCCGCCCTCTGTGATCAGGTTCGCGGCCTCGCCCTTCGCGATCGGTATCTTGGTCCGCCCGATGAGCTTCATCCCCAGGACCTTCGTGTAGAAGTCGATCGACTCGTTCATGTTCTTGACTCTGATTCCGGTGTAGATGAAACTCGTCTTCATCCCGCCTTCCCGCGTCCCGGCTTTACTTATCGGTTGTGTCGGTGTCGGGTGCCGAGCGCGGGAGGCTGATTTTATTACGCAGCCTGGTATGGCCGCGAGTCGCTTGACCGAGATTCTCTATGGGGTGAGCCCCATCGGCCTGGGTCATGCGTCAAGGGCGGCCGCTGTGGGGCTTGAACTCCGGGAGGAGGGCCTGGAGCCGGTCTTCGCCACCGGCGGGAACGCGGCGGCGTTCCTCGGCTCGTACGGGTTCAGGGTCGAAGACATCGTCAGGGAGCCGACGCCTTCGGAGCGGGACGGGGTCATGAGGCACCCTGCACTCTGGTACATGCGATACTGGTCCGGCTACCGCTCCTCGAAGTCGAGGATGGAGGCGCTGGTCGGCGGGCTGAAACCCGCCCTGATAGTAGGGGACGAGGAGTTCTCCTGTGTCTCGATCGCCATCGAGAAGGGGATGCGCCACGCGATGATATCGGACGAGCTGGAGCTCGGCTTCGCAACGAGCTGGTTCTCGCGCTACATCGAGAAGAAGGTGGCAGTCTGGTACACGAGCCTCCAGAACCAGGTGTCAAGCATACTGGTGCCCGACTTCGGGGAGGACCACGGAAACATACACTTCGTATCACCCGTCGTCCGGGCCATCACAAGGACCAGGGAAGAGGTGAGGGCCGGCTTTGGGTTAGGAGAGGGCGTGAGGATGATCCTGCTCAGCGCAAGTGGAAGCGGCATAGGGGACTTCCTCTTGGACCGGGTTCTCGCCGCCCTCGGGAGGTTGAACCTGCCGGACGCAGCTCTGGTGGTCACCGGGCTCTCTGGAGGGCCGACGAGGGAAGGGGTGCGATACCTCGGCCTCGAGCGTGACAACCAGGACTTCGTCGCGGCGGCAGATCTCATCATCTCGACGGCAGGCAAGAGCACCATAGACGAAGCCGTCAGCTATGGCTCGCCGATTATTGCCATCCCAATCAAGCACCATTCCGAGCAGGAGAAGAACGCGGCAGCTCTGGGATTCAGTCCCGAGGATGTCGACCACCTCGACCGCCTGATACCGAGATACCTCGACCGGAGGACAGAGCCGCGACCTTATCACGGTGCTGACACTATCGCCGCGTATCTGAAGGGCCTTCTCTAGTGTGAAAACACGCGGAGGGCGGGGTTTCCAGAGGTTTGCAGCGCGGCTGGCGACGATTCCTGAGGGAGAACCGCTGAATCGATAATAACAGGGTGCAGGGGGGACGGTGAACGCGGAATCTGTTCCGCTAGACAGATCGAATTGAACATCATCCCATTCCTCCTAGGCATCGTGATGGCCTTCTCCTTCGGCACATCCGACTTCCTCTCCAAGGGAGTCACGACCAAGATTGGTCCGTACAGGACGACGATCTACGTCCTCGCTCTCAGCGGGGTGGGCGCGCTCATCCCTGGACTGATACTATCGTCAGACTTTGAGATTTCGACGTTCTTCGCTGCGGTGCTGGTCTTCATAGCGGTCACGACCTTCCTCTCCTTCGCCTCGCTCTACAGGGCCTACAACAGAGGCATGCTCTCGCTGACTGCCCCCATAGTGAACTCTTTCCCAGCCGTCTCGGTGACGATGTCCGTGGTCTTCCTCGGCGTGACTTTCTCGACAGGGGCGATCGTTGCCCTCGGAGTGATCATCGCCGGAATAGTACTGGTCTCGACGAGCCTCTCCGACCTCCGGAGGAGGATCTTCACGCGCAACCAGCCCCTCGCCCCGGGCGTCGGCTCGGCCTTCCTCGCCGCAATCTTCTTCGGAGTGTCGTGGGCCTCCTTCGGATACGCCACCCAGCATATCGGGTACCTTCTCCCCGCCGTAGCGGTGAGGCTCGGAGGAGCCGCCGTTGGGGTCGCCCTCATCCCGGTCATCAAGCCGAAGTTCCCCCGTCCGTCAGGAGGATGGGTCCGCACGGTCCTGGTCATGGCCTCCCTCGAGACCATCGGGCTCGTGATATTCAGCCTCGGGGTTACTATAGCGCCGTCCCCGGCGACCGTCCCGATCCTCGCGACCTTCGGGGGCATCTCAGCTGCCGTCACGGTCGCCTACGCGATAGTGTTATTGAAAGAGAGACTCGAGATAAATCACGTCATCGGAGTGATCTCGCTGATCTCCGGCGTCGTAGCGCTTCTGTACCTCACTAGCTAGCAGGCTGCTTTAGCGAGAAGTACAGCCTCCGGTTGTTCTTGCCCTTGTTCTCGGCCCTGTTCACGATGATCTCGCCAATCTCCCTTGTGTTCCCGACGTGGACGCCTCCGTCGGCCTGGGTGTCGACGTCGCCTATCTGCACTATGCGGAGCACGTCGACCGAAGGCGGGAGCGCGTTTGCGAGCTTGACGAGGCCTGGCATCCTGAGCGCCTCCTCCCTGTTCATGAAGTAGCTCTTCACCTCGAGACCCGCGCGCAACGACGTCGTTCGCGGCCTTCACGTAGTCAGAGATCTTCTCCCTGTCGTACTGTTCGAGGTTGAAGTCGATCCTCGACTCGTCTGGACTGATCTGGTTGCCCGTGATCAGCGCACCGGTCTCCCTGTTCACTATGGCGCAGAGTATGTGGGCCGTCGTGTGCATCCTCATCACGCTGTAGCGCCTGTCCCAGTCTATCGAGCCGTGCACGGCCTCGCCAACCTTCAGGAGCTCTGGATGGTCGACCACGTGGACGACCTCGTTGTTCTCCTTGACGACCTCCGTGACCGTCGCCGCCCCCAGTTTGCCTGTGTCCGAGACCAGGCCTCCGCCCCTCGGGTAGAAGGCGGTCTGGTCCAGGACCACCTTGTTGCCTTCGACCGACAGCACCTTGCCATCAAACTCTCTGGTGTACATGTCCTCCCAGTACAGGGGCTTGGTCATGCTAAGCCCTCCCTTGGCGGCGCCGGTCTATGAACGTTCAGTAGGCCGTGATCTTCGTCTGCGTCAGTTCCCTCGAGATCAGGACCGACGTGCCCGACCACTTCTTCTTGCTGATAGACATCTGGCTCAGAGCAGCGTCGAGAGCACCCCGGAAGGTGTCGAACCTCTGCGGCTCCTCCTTCATGAGCGCCCTGATGCTCTCCCTTACGTTCCAGACCCCCAGCGGGATCAGGTATCCCGGGTACGTCTCCCTGAGCACTATCGCCGCTGCCTGCTTCCTCTCCTTTTCGAGCTCCTCGGCCACTGCGAGCCTCGTCGAGTAGTAGCACCCTCCAACCTTGGCGTAGGTCTTCCTCCCGAAGTGCTCCTCGAAGTCGCCGATCATGTAGGGCTCGTTGGTGTACTGGTTCCAGGTCGTGTTTGGGAACCACGCCTCGATCCACTCGAACCTCCACGGCTCGGGGAGCAGGATGGCGACGTACTGGTTGTCGTAGACGCTGTACCTGTACACCCTGTAGTCGTCGATGGTCGGGTAGGTCTTCACCCTCTCGAGCAGCCTGAGGCTGATCCCGCTGTCGACGGCGGTGATGGACCACCGAGTGGGCACGAGCTTCCTCCGATGGCCCTCTCCGAACATCCCTATGCTGAGCGCGCGCTGGAGCCTGGTGACGATCGCGCCGTCCCTGTAGAGCGAGAAGATCGCGTCCGAGGCCTTGAGGTCTCTGTCGTAGTATGCCTTCTCGATCCTCTTGTCGACCGAGACGTTCCCTGTCTTGAAGTTCTCCGTGGGTGCCGACGGCCCGTAGGGCTGCGAGTCCTCGCTCAGCGTCAGCATCTTTCTCGGGTGCCTCGATAGCCTCAGCTCGGAGTCGACGGGACGCGCGGCCATCGAGAGCTCCTGGAGCTTCTGCAGCGCCGAGCCGGGCTTCGCCGCGTCCTCGACGAGGGCTCTGGTGCTGCCTCTCACCAGCGAGTAGCGGTAGTCGATTATGGTGTCGATGGGCCTCCCCAGCCATTGCTCGGGCGTGTCCAGCACCGTCGTGTCTCCGTACTGTGCCGGCACCATAGGTCCTATCGATACCTTCGGATACCCTAGCCTCCCAACGAAGACGCCCGGAGGCGACGATCCTGAGATCACGTCCGAGTAAGGAGCGTCGCCTACCCTCCCCATCGACTGAGCCTTCACGATTATCGGACAGCGCGGCTTGCCGCAGAGCAGCTTCGCCCCTCGGCACTGGAGGCACATCCAGGCTGGAGGATTCTCGACGACCTCGATGGACCTGGCGCCCTTCTCCTCGAAGCCGATGGCCTCGGCGGCCATCACGTTTGAGAGCCAAGTAATCCTCCTGGGCAGTTGAATCATCCCTTTGAGCTGGTCCGGATTCTTAAACGTCTCTACTGCGACGAGACGCCTAAACCCTGCGGAACCTCTTCCCCCAGCCCCTTCGTGACGTGAGACCCATCCGCGGCCGACTCGAACCTCCAGACCTCGTCGACGTCGGCATTGTCGAATATCTCGCTGTCGTGCGTGATGATCACTATCTGCTTGAGCGGGCTCTCCTCTCCTCCCAGGCGCGATATTATGTTGACCAGCTTGGCCTTCCTCTCGGCGTCAAGGTGCACGGTAGGCTCGTCGAGTATGATGAAATCGAGCTTGTAGCCGCCCATCACGTAGGCGAGCGCGAAGCGAAGCGCCAGGGCTATGGCCACCTTCTCCCCGCCGCTCATCGAGCTCGTCCTCACGTGCCCCCTCGGTCCGTAGCAGTCGATCTCCATGTCCCTACCGGTCTCCTTTATCATGATGCTGGATACGCCTATCTCGAAGAGGCGGGCGTATTCCGAAGCCTTCTTGCTGAGCTGGGTCAGGGCCCAAGACCTCACGCTCCTGGATACGCCCCCGTCCCTGTGGTATACCCTGCTCCGGATTCTCTCGAGGAGATTCAGGTATTCTGAGACCTGTTGCAGGTCGACCGCCGCCTTCCTCAGGACCTCCAGACTTTTCTCCGCTTTCTCCTTCCCGTTCTTCCACGCGGCCCTCCTCAATACTCTTCTTCGGAATGCGAACCTTTGTAATCTCGTTCCGCTCGGCCACCTTGGCAGAGAACGCCTTCTCGTCGAAGCGTTCAGCCTCGGCACTCAGGTCCCGCACCTGCTCGCCCAGCCGTGCAGAGTGTTCGTCGACCGAAAGCGACGCGAGCGCGCCAAGGTCTCCGGTCTTCAGCGTCTTCCGGATGTCTTTTGGGATGGAACCAATGGTCCTTTCGAGAGCGTCAATCTTTGCTGCGAGCTTCTGCACGTCATCCGAAGCGGAAATCTTGTGGTCGGCCAAAAATGCTCTGGCTTTGACTAGCTCGTCGCTTAGGCGTCTCAGTTCGGCGAGCTCCCCATCCGCCTTATCCTTCCCCTCCCTTGCAGACTTTTGGTCCTGCTTCAACTTCGGCAGACCCAGCAACTTCGACTCCAGCTCCTTCTTCTCTGCCTCGAGCTTTTCGACGTCGCCCCCACCCGACACCTGGTGTCGGTCCAAGAGCCCTGAAGCCCTCTCCAGTGCCACCCTCTGCTCCTGGAGGCGCTTGAACTCGATGTCCGCCTTCCGCTTCTCCTCCCCGAGCTGCTTGATTCTTGCGCGGTTCTCGCTCAGATGTACCTCCAGAACTTTGGCGTCGAAGAGCTCGTTGATCTTCTCCACGTGACTCCCGCATATCGGGCAGATGTGATCCCTGAAGACGAGCTTCTGGGCTGTCTCCTCGTTCCCCTCAAGCTTCCCTATCTCACTCTGCACGAGCGCAGACTCGGCATCGAGTCGGCTGTTAAGCGTCTCCGCTGCCTCAAATCCCTCCGTAATCGAGTCTGCCTTGCGCAAGATTAGAAGAGCCTCTCTGCACTCTTTGATGGCGCCTGCGAGCTCCCTTGGCCTCCCCCTGAGGGCTTCGAGCTCCCCTATCCTACCAGACAGGTCGTTCAAGGACGTCTCATTGTCGTTCCGCGCTTTGAGTGCTTCCCTCTCCCTCTCGCCGAGGACTTTCTCACCCTTGAGCAGCGTCAGGAATTTCCGCGCCGATGCGACCTCTAACTCGAGATCCGCCTTCTCCTCCGCCAGCTCCCTCTTCTTGCCGTCCACGTACTCCACGAGCTCGTCGAACCTTTGGCGCATGAGCGCGGCCTTCTGCCTCATAGGCTCGAGCAGGGCCACCTCGTTCTCCAGGACTCTCTCATCCTCCTTCAGCACAGCCAGCTCCGACTCCACCTTCCCGAGCTCGGACAGGCTCGTCTGGAGGGCTGTCTCGGTCTCCGCAATCTCGCTGACGATATTCGGGAGGTCTTGGTCGTCGTAGCCGTACTTGTTCCTGACGACCGCGCGGAAGGAGTCTGTGACGTCGCGCATCGAGTCATAGGCCGCGTCGAGCCTGTCTATCCCTATGGCGCTGTTCACCAGGTCCTTCAGGTCCTTTGCCTTCAGATCGACGATGGAGTCCAGCTCCCCCTGCTGTATTATCCCTGCGACTATCATCTGCTCGTAGTTCAGACCGAGAATCTTGGCGATCTCGCCTGTCATCGATTCACCGAACTGCTTCCTTTCTCCCGCCGCGAGCTGCCTTACATCGCCTCCCGCGAGTTGCTCGACAAGGAGGGACCGCTCCAGCTGCCCTTTCTTGTTAAGCACCCTTTGGACCCTATACCTTTTCCCTCCCGAGGAGAAGTCGACCGTCACAGACGCGTTCTCGGCTCGTTCCTTCACCAGGCCTGCGTTGTCGCCTCGCGAGTGCTTGCCGTAGAAAGCGTAGGTTATCCCATCTATGACTGAGGACTTGCCCGCCCCGTTCTTTCCAACGAAGACGGTAATCCCGTCCCTGAGCGGGAGGGTGGTCTTACCATGGGAGATGAAGTTCGCGAGGACTACGTTCTTTATCACCGGACCGCCCCCCTGAAGCGCGAGGCCTCGAAAGCCTTGTTCACAAGGTCGAGGGCCTCCTCGTTCTCACCCCTCTCCAGGAGTGGGAGAAGCTCTCTCACGGCAAACCTCGCTCTATCCTCGTCTCCTAGGGCCGTCCGTCGCCAATCGGAGCATCTCCTCCTGTACATCACCGGGTCTCTCAGTCAGGACCTGCTGTCCCGCAACTCCATCGGTGAGTATCGGTTCCCAGTCCGGGTAGAGGCAGAGGTCCCTCAGGCCGGACACCGCGGCCGAGACCCTGCGCGTTGTCAATCTCCTCGCCCTTCACCCTCACCAGCACGACAGGTTTCTTTTCGAGCGACTTCTCGCTCGATCTTCCTCTTGATCCCCTCAATCGTCCTCCCGGAGCTTTTCGTACTCGACGTCGAACCTGAACTGCTGGCGCGACGACTTCAGCCCGACCCACTCAGGCTTTGTCTCCGAACCGGAGAGGTCGACCAGGTAGAATCCCTTCTTGAACTCCTTGATCCCCTCCGAGGAGCGTGGGGTCGATCGACCCGGGATAGCAGACCGGGCCCTGCGAGCCGCTCGAATCGCCTCTCGTCGTGGTCGTGGAGGTGCCCCATCGCGTAGTAGTCGAAGTTCCGGGGCAGGTCGTTCACGGTGATCTCCTCTCCGAAAGGATGGAACTCCTTGAGCCCCTGGTGGATGACAACGACCCTCTTCTTCTCAGGGTGGTCCTTCGCGGCCTGGTCAGCCTGCCGCGAAGCCTCGGAAGAGCTCCTCTATCTCGACGTTCCTCCTCTTGTGGAACCCAACAATCATCAGGTCCCCGTCTATCACCGGGGTTCCGTCGCCGACGTAGGTTGCGAGACCCAGCTTCTGGAACAGGAGGGCGGAGGGCGTCCCCCGCATCCTGAGGATGTCGTGCTCTCCGAGCGTGAAGTAGAACCTGATGCCGTTCTCGCGCAGGGTCTTGATCCCCTCCCCGAGCCTGACCAGCGGCCTGCCCGCTGGCTTCGGGATGTGGAATATGTCCCCTGCGTGCACGACGGCGTCCACCCTGTCCTTGACGGCCGTCTCGATGACCTCGGAGAACGCGTCGTAGACGTCCTTCTCCCTCTCCTCGAGGTCGAACTGCGCGTAGCCGAGGTGGGTGTCGGAGGTATGGAGGATGAGCATCGGCCCTCTGTCACTCCACCATGAAGCCTTTGGTGCTCTCCCGGGCGACCTGGCTCATCGCCTGCTGGCCCGCCCAGAGAGCCGTGGCGCTGATGTCCGAGCCCGTCTTCTTCTCGGTGACCAGGTCGAGCTTGACGACTGCGGGGATGTTCACCCACTCCCCGAGAAGCACCGCCTCCCCGGTGTTGAGCGAGGGAAGGTTGCGCAGCAGGTCCTCTGATATCGCCTCGCTCGCCTCCGTGACGTGCGCCTGGTCTTCCGGGTTAGTCAGCTTCATTATCGCGAACGACCCCATCTGGCTGAGGACGTCCTGGCTGACCCGTCTCGGGCGCTGCGACACGACGATGAGGGACATCCCGAACTTCCTTCCCTCGCGGGCGACCTTCGAGGCTATGTAGGCTGTGTCTGTGTTCTGGTCAGCCGGAATGAAGGCGTGGGCCTCCTCTATGGCGCAGATTATGGGAGTCTTGAATCTGATTTTCGTCTCCTCGCCCCGGCTCCGCATCGCGCGCTTCCTGTCGTCGAGTATCTCCTCGAGGTAGTATGATATGGCGGCGTTGGCCTGCCTCTCGGTGAACTCCAGCATGTTCAGGATGTTGACCCTGGACGGCTTGATCTGGTCGAGCACGTCCCCCACTCCCGGGTCGACGACCGCCCGCATCCGCTTAACTGCAACCTGTATGATGTCCTCGACCCTGGCCGCAGCGCGCGCATGATGCTTCTGCTTCTCCCCTATGTCACGGACGTTCTGGAGCAGGGTGTCCCAGAACTTGAAGGAGGACCTGACCTCCTCCGTGAAGGCCATCCCGAGCACCGTACGCTGGACGTCGGCGTTCCCCCGCATGTCGCAGAGGTCTGCCAGCTGTTCTGAGTTGACAAAACGCGGGTTGATCTTTCCTTCGGCATGGACCACACCCTTGATGTCCAGCTCGGAGTACTCACCGTGGTAATCGAAGACTATCATGGTCCCCTGCAGGAGGGCCACCTGCTTGACCATGAGCGCCAGGAGGTTCGACTTGCCGCTTCCGGTGACCGAGAGGATCGCGAGATGTCGCGACGCGACCTTGTCTACGTTGACAGAGACCCTGACGTCCGTGTTCCGCAAGAGCCTCCCAATCTGGACCCACTCTCTCTCCTTTCTGTCGAAAATGTCGCTTATCTCGTCAGCCTTTGCCTCGAAGACCTCGCTTCCGGGCTCCGGAGGTAGAGAAGGTAACACAACCTTCCCGTTCCTCAGGTGGTCCAGGAGGCCGACGACCTTCACCGACGCGTTGTAGGACTTATCCCGCGAGTTCTTGACCGCGACCCTCCTCGCCTCGAGAGCCGTAGGGAAGTCCGACATCTTGTCGAGGAGGTCGCTCCTAGTGGTGCTGTCCTCCGTCAGCCCCAGTATCGTCCCCGCAGGCGAGCCCACCGTGACGTACTCTCCCATGCTGATCGCTCTCTTCGCGAGGAAGCGGAAGTAGTGCGGTTTCGTCTGGCCTACTACGATCCCCAGCGGGTCGGCGTTACTCTCCAAGCACCTGTCTACCCCCGAACTCCACCTGCAAGCCGAGCATGTTCGCCATCTTCTCCATCTCCTCGTGACTGATCTTGCCCTTCTCGTGAGCGAGTCTAAGAACGTAGGGGTATCCGTCGACGCTGTCTCGGTCCAGTAACCCCATCAGCCTCTCGATGTCGGGCTTCTCCGCCGGCCCAGGAATCTCGAGTTTTATGCACGGGGTGTCTTCCGCGAGACGTAGGTAGCTTACGCTGACCCCACTCCTGTCCAGGAAAGGTGCCGAGTATCCGGGACGGGAGGAGATTCTGTTGAAGTAGAACATGTCGCCGAGTCCCCCTCCGAGCGCTACGTTGCTGAACGACTTCTTGCTGATGTACAGGGTGCCCTGCTGCTTGATGAGTTCCTTCGCGGTGTCGTAGAATGAGCGCTCCTTCCTCCTCTTCCGGTCGTAGTACCTGGCGAGCAGGGACCCGTCCACCAGCGTGTAGTCCGCCTTCCCTGAACAGCTCTTTGCCTGCTCGAACTCATAGTCCATTCCTATGCTCTCGAGGGCGAGCTGGGGGCTGTTGATGTACTCCTCGCCCGACTTGACCTGCAGCGTGCTCAGACCCACGTCGTAGAGGGGCGGGACCAGGCAAGACCCGTCGCCCTGGACGGAGACGGCGTCGACCGCGTAGACATAGAACCCCTGATAGGGCATGAAGTTCCAGCTGCTGTCGATCCCGACCAGCCTGGCCGACGAGGGGCCCCCCGACGGGTCGTAGTCGGTCCAGAGCTCGCCGGCCTTCCTGATTGCCGCTTCGTGTTCCCTGAAGTCGATCTTCGAGAGGATCTGCTCCCTGTTGTTCACGGCGTATTCGAAGGTCTCTACGAGCATGGTCTCCAGCCGCTCCACTCTGGTTGGACATATAGGGGATGCGGTGCCCTTTGGCCCAAGACGGTCCGAAGCCGCGGTATGACTCCGCGGAATCCACCAGCGCAACGCATAACTATGACCACATGCTTCTTCTGCTTGAATACCCGGGTTGTCCGCGGGAAACTACAGGATTACGGGGAGGGTGAGGGAGAGCGACGGGACGACAAGCAAAGGATACGTCGTCCAGGCGTTCGACAAGGACCCAGGCATCTTTGGTCATCCTGACGACAGACTGGGAAAGTCGGGGCTGGACGCGTCAGGAAGCTTCAGCATGACGTTCGACGCGGCCGCGTTCAAGGACTGGTTCGAGAATCAGCCGTCGGTCTACCTGATGGTCAGGGACGAGGAGGGGGCCATCACACTCACGACATCGCCCAAGAAGAACACGACCACGAGGATGGATTTCCAGATAAAGCTAGGTCAGGTCGAGGCGAGCTCAGGCGAGCCCGACATCTATGCGGGGAACCTCGACAGGACGATCGCGGCTGTTCGGAACGAGGCGGGAGCGATAGACTCATCTGACGACGATGTGGTCGAGATTTCAACGCTCCTCGTCGAGGCTATCACGAGCTGGACGGTCTACAGGGATCAGCTCCAGGCCGACCTCGGTTACGACGGCATCCAGGTTCCGGAGGCGCCACGAAAGGAGGCGCACGTGCACGTCACGCGCTGGGACGAGGCGGTCCTGCCGACTTGACGACCAACGCGGTCTTCGGGACAGAAAGACTGGGGCCAAGGAAGGAGAACTACCAGGTGGTCGAAGGCGACGTCGTTGAGCACTGTGACGTATGCGTCATAGGCTCCGGTGCCGCGGGCGCCGTCTTGGCCAACAAGCTAGCGGCAGCGGGCAAGTCGGTGGTGCTCCTCGAGAAGGGGGGATACTTCGAGGGAGAGGACATGAACCAGAGGGACGAGGACATGATGCCCCTCCTCTGGAAGAACTGCGGGATGAACTTCACGGACGACCTCCGGATCGTGATTGCCCAAGGCTCCTGTCTGGGAGGGTCGACCGTGATTAACGACGCCGTCTGCTTTCCAATCCCGGCCGTGACGAGCGCGCAGTGGAGGAGCGCCGGAGTCGCTATCACAGACGACGAGTGGGCCAGGGCCACAGCGGAGGTCTCTAACGAGATCCGCGTGACCCCGGTAAGGGAGGACGAGCTGAACAGGAATAGCCAGATGCTGAAAAGGGGTCTCGACCTCATGGGTTACACGAAGCACTATGCGAACTCGAGGAACTGCGTCAACTGCATGCAGTGCGGCCTCTGCCATCTCGGCTGCCACTACGAGACCAAGCAGGACATGCGCGTGACCTACATCCACCGGGCGCTCAACGACCCGGGTTCGAGCATCAAGGTCTACTGCAACTGCTCGGCCGAGTCGATCAACTACAAGGACGGGATGGTCGAGAGTGTCGAGGGCGATTTCCTGGACAGGGACGACAACGTCGTGAACAGGATAGTGGTAAACTCCAGGATTGTCGTGCTCTCCGCCGGAACCATAGCCTCCAGCTGTCTTCTCCTGAAGAACTCGATTGCGCAGAGTAAGGCGGGTGTGGGGCTGGCGCTCCATCCGGCGCCGTTCATCCTCGGCGATTTCGAGTTCGAGGTGAAGGGCAACCAGGGGATCCCGATGGCCTACACGCTGCACGAGTTCGGCGTGACCAACGGCGTGCAGGACGGAGGATTCTTGGTGGAGGGAATCTACGTTCCACCGCTCCAGTTCTCGCTTCTGATCTCAGCGGCCGGAGTAGAGAGGGACGAGCTCATGAAGAGGTACAACAACTTCGCCATGGCCGGTGTACTGGTCCGCGACGAGTCGAGCGGGACTGTGAGCCTGACCGACGATGGATCGGCCAAGGTGGCGTACTCACCAAGCACGCGAACCCTGGGTGACATAGCGAAGGGCACGGAACTGATCGCGAAGATGTGGTTCAAGCTCGGCGCCACGAGGGTGGTGAGTTCGCACATGGCGAAGCCGATAGTCTCGAGCGAGGCGGAGATTCCCGAGCTCATCGACGCCATGAAGAACGACCCCAAGCACCTGCTGCTGGGTTCCGCTCACCCCCAGGGAGGGAACAAGATCGGGATCGACCCGGCGACCTGCGTGGTAGACTCAAACTGCCAGGTCTATGGATTCAGGAACCTCTTCGTCTGCGACGCCAGCGTCTTCCCCACCGCGGTCGGCGTCAATCCGCAGCTCACGGTCATGTCCTTGGCTACCATCACCGCGGAGAAGATCATACACAGATGGGACCAGGACTTCGCGCCGGTCAGTATCGGGGACGACCTGGGCGAGGCTTGCTCGATAAGGCAGCCCATGTACTGCGGATCGAAGAGCCTCGGTGACATGTTCGAGGTGCGGGACACGCTTCTCCCCAGCGAGGCGCTCGTCAATTCAGACAAGGCGGACATCGTCGACGGCGAGAACTGGTCATTCGACACAGATACCCTGACCATCTACAACGACAGGTACTGGAAGGGATTCTTCCCGACTGACGGCGACCTGGTCACGAGGGTCGAGCTGTACGCGGGAGGGTTCTGGAAGAAGTTCCGGAAAGAAGACGGCGGGGTTAAGGGGGTGACCCATCCCTACGAGACGCCGGTCAACGCCGCGAATGAGGCTCTCGACGAGTCTTATCCTGGATTCGGCACCCTGATTCGCCTCAGATACACCGACGCGCTCTACTCCGGGTTCTACGACTTCCTCAAGATAGTAGACAAGGACACCATACTCGGGAAGGCGTTCGGGGGTAGGGGTCCTCCGAGAGGAGAGCAGGTGCTCACCTTCTCCATGTCGAGGAGATACAGCATCAACTTCATGACGCAGGACGACTTCCAGGAGATTTTCGCCAAGAAGACGAGGAAGCCCGAGACCGAAGAGGTCCTAGGGCTCTGGGAGGGTAGGTTCATCTCAGATTCCACTCTCTCCCCGGTGATGTTCAGGTTCAGGTACTACATGGATCAAGGAGTGCTCAAGTGCAGGTACGTCTTCGGCGGAGTTCTCCCGGGGACCTCGAAGGTGAAGTTCACTCCACAGCACATGGACATGTTCGACTTCACAGGTCAGCTGTTTCACGACGAGATAGGGATGGTCGGGAAGGACGTCATGGTCGGGCAGTACTGCAGCATGAAGAGCCCGTTATTCGACCTGCTCAGCCGGGCGCCCGGGTTCCTGAGAAAGGAACCGGACAGGGTCTGCCTGCCCTACCTGCTCAGACGGGTCTGAGGAGGCTCGGCATCCTCTCTCCTCCATACTCCCAAATCAAACGAAATTCCGTCTCTCCTTCGCCACCGGGATGGCTTCCCCCGGGACGCGTCTTCTGATAAGCTTAAACCGATATTTCCCCGTCGGGCACCGATGAAGTTTCAGAACAAGGTCGCGCTTGTCACGGGCTCCGGAAGAGGGATCGGGCGGACAATCGCGCTCAGATTCGCCGACGAAGGGGCCAGCGTGGTCGTCAACTCGGTCCACCGGGAAAACTCGGACGCAGTAAAGAAGGAGATTGAGTCACGCGGCGGGAGGGCGATCTCGGTCGCCTGCGACATCTCCAAGGAGGGGTCGGTCGACGGCCTCTTCGAAGCGGTGAAGCGTGAGTATGGGACCATCGACATCCTCGTGAACAACGCCGGGATCAACATCGTCAAGCCAGCGTTGGAGATGACCGAAGCCGACTGGGACACAATCCTCTCCATCAACCTGAGGTCGATCTTCGTCTGCTCCAAGGCTGCGGCGGGGCTCATGATCCCGAAGAAGAGCGGCAAAATCATCAATATCTCGTCCATCGTGGGCATAAACCCCTTCCCGAACCGGGCGCCCTACGCCACCAGCAAGGCGGGCGTCATCATGCTCACCAGGGAGCTAGCCATAGAGTGGGCCAAGCACAACATCAACGTGAACGCCGTCGCCCCTGGATTCATCCTGACTGACATGCTCAAGAGTAGGATATCCGAGGGAGCAATAAACGGTGAAGCGATCCTGAAACGTGTCCCGTTGGGGAGGTTCGGCATGGTCGAGGACATTGCGCACTCGGTGCTCTTTCTTGCGGCCGAAGAGTCGTCCTACATCACGGGCCAGTGCCTGACCGTTGACGGGGGATACACCGCCTACGGATTCGTCGAGTGACGGGATGGCTCGGGGTTCGCAGAGCCGGTCTCTTCTGTTTGGATGGTATCCGCGGGTAACGCGAGACGAGTCCAGCGAGGCGAGGAGCACCGGAACGCCTCACAAACCAGAAATCTCACGAAATTAAACCCTAATATCCCGTACAAAGTGACACCAATTCAGGAAAATGAGTTGTCTACCTTGAAACTGCGAACCAAGACAGTGGTACTGTTTCTGGTAACGACTATCTGCCTAGTTGCCGTCGTGCATACGATATCCTACACCCTTCTGCTGAACAGCTACCAGCAGCTGGAACAGAAGGAATCCACCCAGACAGTTGAACAGGTCCAGAGTCAGCTACTCAACCAATACTCAGTCCAGGGTGCAAAGCTCAGCGACTGGGGGATATGGGACGACGCCTATCAGTTTGTCCAGGACAACAACAGTGCCTTTCGTGATGCCAACATGGTCCCAGCGTCCTTCATCAGCATCGGGGTCAATTTCATACTCTTCTACAATTCGAGCGGAACCTATGTGGACGGGATGGGCTTCAACCTGGTGAGCGATACACAGATGCCCGTTCCCCAGAGCCTCCTTAACCTGATAGACACAGACTCCAAGATCTGGAACTTCCACAACGTCAACGACAGTCTGACCGGCGTGGTCGTCCTCCCGCAGGGACCTCTGATAGTTACTTCACGGCCGATCCTGACGAGTGAGGCCCAGGGACCCATCCACGGTACGATCATCTTCGCACGCTACTTTGACCAGCAATACGTCGACTCGCTGTCCACGACTCTGAGGCTTCCCCTCAGCCTGACGCTATTCAACAGCGGTCAGGAGGGAAGCAAGGTCGAGTCATACACCTCGACCGCTCCTTCGATTTATGTGCATCCTCTGAACGCAACTCAGATTGCAGGATACTACGTGATAGATGACATCCACGGCCAGCCGGCGCTCGTCCTCTCGGCAACAATGTCGAGAGACACCTACAATCAGGGCCTCGCGACCGAGAACTACGTCGACCTTTCCGTAGGCGTGGCGGCGGTCGCCTTCAGCGCAGTCATGCTCTTCCTGATGGAGAGGGTCGTACTCTCGAGATTGCTGAAGCTCGACAAAGACGTGATAAGGATCAGCCGTCAATCTGACTCGTCAGCGAAACTGCCGGTCTCAGGAGACGACGCGATAGCCTCCCTGAGCGCGTCGATCAACACGATGCTTGGAGAGATCGACAAGAAGACCGTCCAGCTTCGGAAATCCGAGCGGTTCTCAGCCATCGGCGAGCTTGCCACGATGGTGGCTCACGACCTCCGCAACCCGCTGCAGGGCATAGCCAACGCCGCGTTCTACCTCAAACGAAGCCCGACGGTAGGTGACAAGGAAAAGGAGATGATCACACTCATCCAGGAGGACGTGAAGTACTCGGACAAGATAGTCAGCGACCTTCTGGACTATTCCAGAAACATCCGCCTGGAGGTGACGGCGACCAACCCCCAACAGCTGATCAAGGAAACCCTGTCGATTGTTACGGTTCCCGAGTCCGTCCGTGTTCAGGACGAGACTGAGGCGAAGCCTATCCTCAGGATTGACGTCAACAAGATGAAGAGGGTCTTCATCAACGTTATCAATAATGCGATAGACGCCATGCCCGGTGGAGGATCGCTACTGATACAATCGAGGGAGACAGATCGCCGGGTCGATTTCGTCTTCGCCGACAGTGGCGGGGGAATGACCAAAGAGGTTTTAGACAAGATATTCACTCCCTTGTTCACAACCAAAGCGAAAGGAATGGGATTCGGTCTTTCAATATGCAAACGAATCGTAGAGGCGCACGGAGGAGAAATCTCGGCGGAGAGTACGCCGGGGAAGGGGACGACCTTCACCATCTCGGTTCCTTTGGACGTGAACCCTAGAGGTAACGAGAAGACTTGAGCAACATGCAGCACTCAATCCTGATTGTGGACGACGACCGGAGCATACGGGCCTCGCTCGCCGCTATCCTGGAACAGGAAGGATATGACGTCGACACCGCGGAAAACGGTGCGATAGCCATCGTTAGGTCGAACGACAAGCTGTACGACCTCGCCCTGGTTGATATGCGTCTGCCTGACATGATGGGGACCGAACTCCTGAGCAAGATGCGAGAACGGACTCCGGCGATGGCCAAGATCATGGTCACCGGTTATCCCTCGATGCAGAACGCGATCGAGGCGGTCAACGAGGGTGCTGACGGCTACATAGTCAAACCGGTGGACGCCGCGGTCGTTCTGGGGACCATCCAAAAACACCTTCAGAAACGCGAGGAAGCTGTCAGATACAGCGAGCAGAAAGTGGTCGATTTCATCGAGACGCGCAAGCAGGAGCTCGCCAGACAGCGACGCGAGAATTCACCTTCTCCATAGGGCCTGAGCGGAGTCGTCGAGACGGATAGAGCGCATTAGCCACGAAGTCTTCCCGCAGCGGCTCTAGGGCGAGGCAGTTAAGGCCCCGGAGACAATTCACGCGGTCCAAACGTCGGGCCGTTCTTTAGGCTGACTTTACGCGCTCGGCTACCCAGGAGACGATGTCTGCGAGAATCCTGCTAGCGCCGGTCCCGAAGAGCTCGTACACCCTCCTCGCGAACCCCACAAGGTTGCCGTCTGACAGATCTCCGGTGTACGAAAGGGCGCTGATCGCACCGAGCTCGCCCAGAATTTCGGTCAAAGCCCCCTTGATCATCGACTGGAGATTTCCCACATTGCTCTGAAAGCCTTCCATGGAGCGCACAAATTCCCTATCATCCACGTTGCCAAACCCCATCGCCCGGGCGCCTTGAACAATGGGAAATTCGCTCCTATTTAACAGTAGAAGACACCGCCGATTTCAGCCTTCGCCGCGTTCCGTACCAACTTGGATCAGCCTCGAGACGAAGTCCCCGTTCAGCCCGCCGAAGAGACCCGATTTCCGACTAGAGCTTCTCGTAGAGCCTCCGAGCCAAGACGGCGTTCTCCCCCGTTTCATCGTGTCTGAGGTAGGCGTAGCACCCCTCTAGCCCCTTGATCGTTTGACGGATCTTCTCCGCCCACCGGTCGATGGCTTCCGCATCGTAGGATTCTCTTCTCAGCCTGAGATAGGCAATCCCTCCGGTGACCTGGAATACCGGCTTCATGTCCTCGGTCTCTGCTATGCAGAAGCCCGTCCCATGCTTCTCCAGCAGTTGGTACGTGGGGTCCTGGAGCCACGATTCGTGTCTGAACTCGAAGACGCGATTCCTGATCCCGGAGGTCTTGGAAAGGAATTCGTCGAGAAGCTTGAGGTCCTGCTTGAAGAACGGGGGTAGCTGAAACAAGACGGGACCACGCCTCGGGCCCAGGAGATCCAGCGTCTTCGAAAGCCTCTCGGCCGCTTCAGATGAGCCGTCTCCCAGCTTCAGGATGTGGGTAATCTGTTTCGGGGCCTTGAAGGCGAACCTGAACTTCCCATCAGCCTTGGCTGACCAGCTCTTCACCACGGCAGCACTGGGTGGCGCGTAGAAGGAGCTGTTGATCTCCACGCTGTTCAGGTGCTGAGAGTAGTAGGCGAGAAACTCCTCGCTCTTCGTCCCCCTAGGATAGAATCTTTCCTTCCATCCGGGGTAGCTAAAGCCGGAGACCCCGACGAACACGTTCTTGGCCAATTCTCCCGTGCCCTCCAACTTGTCTCACTCGCACGGAAGAGTCTTCCGGTCGGTCCATGTCCACAGAGGCGGCAGCGGGCGAGAGCCACACTCGCGTTTGTGACGTCGGGCGCGTCATGAGGCTCTCTGACCTGCCAAGATCGTGAATACGCTCATCTCTGAGCCATGTGACCGGTTCATCCTTCCGCGCGCCCAGCTTCCTCCGCTCCTCGCATCATGCCCACAACCAAGGGTGGCCCTTTGCCGCCCCGGGTTATGTTCGACACGTGCCGGCCGTAGTCCTCCTTCTGTTTTAGGCGGGATTCAGCTTAGCAGCCTACCCTGGTCTGGTGCAGGCGCGTCCACGACCACGTTCGGCCTTGCTCTGCATGGGTCGGCCGTTTCACCCCGCTTTCACCGATCTCGGGATTGCTCCGTCACCGCATTTGGTGAGGCGGGTATCGTTTCTGTTCCGTCGCCAACCGTCTCCGGCTACGCTTCTCAGCGTCATGCATCCTGCAGTGAGGGAGGAACTTCCCCAGGAGGTCCCCGTGGCCCACCCGCCGGCTCGCGTCGAAGCCGGGTCCCCCCGAGCCGCTTTAGGCTTTTCTACTGGACGAAGAACTGGGGAAAGAACTCCCGCTCGAGGTCGCGGACCTCGTCCTCCGAATCCGCTTTGCTGTACTCCTCGAGGGGCTCGGCGTTGAGCGTAAGGAAGGTCGGACCCCACTTGTATATCGAGAGGTAACGCTTCGCGTCCTCCTTCTCTCCCAGGATGTATAGGGCCGCGGCTACCGCCTCGACGGAGCTGAGCATCCCCATCTTAGAGTAGTTCGTCGGGTTGCCCGCAAGCAACGCCGGGAGCCGCCTGTGCTTCCCGCCCAGCTTCTTGTGGAATACATCCCTCGCGAAAATCCACGAGCAGTCGATGTCAAGGACGCCCTTGCTGTCCTTGTCCCCGGGCGAGAGGGTGATCTCTGCGAACGGGTTCAGCACGAGAAGCGAGCTGGCCGCATGGAACTTCCTCGAGACCTCCGTGGCCAGACCCATCTTGACCATCTTCTTCGCCGTGCACTTGCCCGGGTCGTCCTGGCCGTAGTCTATGATGAGGATGTTCATCTGGAGGAGAGGCCCGGGCGACCTTATTATACAATCGACCCTCACCCAATCAGTAGAGTCGAGCTGGTGGCATCGTCGGCCTTCTTCTCAAATGCCCGAACAAAACTATTAATGAAAACCTCGCGGCGTGGCTCAAGAGCGCGTATGCCGCCTTTGAGCACGGTTGGGAGGCTTGTCGCTATCATCGCAATCGTCGTTCTCGTGCTCGTGGCGATTGCGTCCATCCTAGGGAGCCCACAACCCGGCACGACGACCCTCGCCTCAACCTCAAGTTCCGTCCCCATCATCACGTCCTTCTCCACGGGACAAGCGACCACGAGCTCGAATTCAATCTCAATCGACAGCGGCCTTGGTGCAGACTGCCCGGGCGGACAGGTCAATGGCACAGGTTTCATCGACGTGGTCGCCGGGACGAGCTCTCCTGCTGTCTTCTGCGTGCAGTTCTACTACTACAATTCGTTCCATGGCTACAACGCGTCGTCACCTCTGCTGCTGAACGTCAGCAGTTCACTCTCGATTCAGGCGGTACAGGAGGTCCTCAGTGATGGCGTTTACTACCCGCAGTCTTTCGACGGGTCTTCGAACTTCACGGTCTCCGTCAGCCAGTCACAGCTCGCGATAGGAGGGTCTACGAACGAGAACGAAGGGGCGATGGTGGCCTACGCAGTGACAGCCAATTCCGGGTCGAGCGGGACGTATCAGCTTGGTCTGTTCCCTTTCACCGGCGGAGGCTTATGGCTCCTGAACCCTCAGGAGCCGGAACAGTGTAGTTACTACGGCGAGCTCGTGGCAGGGAACGGGTTTCCCAACTATGCTCAGAATCTCGGCGGCTGCTTGACTTACCCGACGTCCTCCCTCCCAAGCTCTTACACGCTCCCCGGCGTATCTTATCAACTATTGATCGGAGACGTCTACTTCTCGATAGTCGCCGTGACCAACTCGACGGCGTAGGCGGGGCTGAAAGTGGCTCTGCCACGCTCTACGTCCCTCCGGGAGACCAATGTGACGATAACCAATCTCCGGACCACCTATTGCGGAGTCCATCAAGGCGACCTCGTCAGACCCTCTCCTGAAATGAGGACGTACCCTCTTCCTCGACCGAGAATCCTTCTGATTGTCTCCCGCGCGTACTGAGGGTAGAGTTCAGCCAGCTCGCTCAGGGACCTGCCAAGACTGAAGTGATCGGTTCGGATCGCCTCGTAGTCTTCCCTGCTCACCTTGGCCCTGGTCCTAGCGATTGCTGCCCTCACCCTCTCCTTCCTTCTTACCTTCATGATCGCGTCCCCCTCCTGGTACGTAAACGGTGCACCGATTGCGACCTTTCGTTCGTGGTTTTCCCTCCTCCCCGCGCTCACCTCGTCAGCGAATAGGGAGGCAAGGTCGTCCCCTCTGATGCGTCCCTCGTAGTAGGCTATGGTCGCAGTCGCCTCATTGGATTTCTTGAACAGGTAAGGAAGCATCTCCTTCAGAGCGGACAAGACGCTGCCGAACCTGCTAACAGCTACCATATTCGCTGTTCCTTTAGAGGTCCTCAGGACGTTGCTGGTCCTTATGCCGTGACCCTGCAAGAAGTTCCTCACCATAGATATCTGCTCTGCCGACTGGTCTGTGAAGATGAGCGAAAGGCTCAGCTCGTATGGTTGGTTGGAGGTGTCGGAGATGACGATTGTCCCGTCACCGTCGAAGTATCCCGCCACTTGTCCCCAAGAATCGTAGACTGGCACGTCTACGAAGTTCGTTTCGCAATAAAAAGGCAACGGTTATTACCTATGGGTGCCATACAATGGACTAGGTGATACCCGGCAATGCCGATGGCCTTTCGTTCTAATTAACGCTGACCTAGGTGCTGAAGAGGATCTCGTAAAGCAGCTGAAGGATATTCCGAACGTTGAGGAAGTCTATGTCGTCTACGGGGTCTACGACATCGTGGCCAAGGTCAAGTCTGATACCATGGACAAGGTGAAAGAGACAATCACGTGGAAGGTCCGCAGGCTCGACAGGGTCCGCAGCACCCTCACCATGATTGTCGTCGAAGGCGACTCCCCGGCCTAGCGCCTCTCCACAAGAGACTAGGCAAGGAAGACTATTTCAGCAGAAAGAACGCTAACGAATAAGAACTCCTAGCACCTCTGTCCCAGTGTTCTTGACCGCTTCGAGGACCAGGTCCAGCCCTGCCATCTCTGCCGCGCTCCTCTCTATCTTGGTTCTTTCCGCAATCTCCCCGGTGCTGGGAGCGACCGTGTCCACCACCGGTCCCGACCCGATCAAGCACGTGATCGTCATCGTCGAGGAGAACCACACATTCGACAACTACTTCGGCACGTACCCGGGCGCGAACGGAATAGCCAGCGCGACTCCGGAGCCTGCGGTTGGCTCCGCTACCAGACCGCTCATCAAACCCTTCATGATCAATACGACTTCCGTTTCTCAGGACCTCTGCCATAGCAACGCGTGCGCCCTCCAGGCCTACGATGGTGGCAGGATGGACGGTTTTGTGGCGGCGTCCAACACGAACCTGACGATGGGTTACTTCAACCCCTCGCTCATCCCGTACTACTGGGACTACGCCTCCCAGTTCGTCCTGCTCGACAACTTCTACTCTCCTGTCTTGGGCCCGAGCCTTCCCAATCATCTCTACCTGATCGCAGGACAGTCAGGGGGGCTTATCACCGATGCCCAAGCGGGGAAGTTCAACTACAATTCTAGCACCGTGCACGACAACACCTTCTACTTCAAGACGATAATGGACGAGCTCGACGCCAATCACATCTCCTGGAAGTACTACGCAGGAGGGTATGGGGTCCTGAACAATTGGAATCCCTTGCCCGGCTTCGCTTCGTTCCAGGACAACCACACCAGGCTCCAGGATCTCGCGCCCACCCAGCAGTTCCTGACCGACGTCGCGAACCACCGTCTGGCCAGCGCCGTCTGGATCATGCCAGAGACTGACCAGGCCAGCGAGCATCCGCCCTACGACATATCGACCGGCGAGCAGGACGTGGTTTCTGAGATCAACGCGGTGATGGCGAGCCCGTACTGGAACTCTACCGCCATCTTCGTGACCTGGGATGACTACGGCGGATGGTACGACCACGTGGCACCACCCCAGGTGGACCAGTACGGCTACGGGTTCAGGGTCCCATGCCTGATAATCTCACCCTATGCGAAGCAGGGCTTCATCGACCACACGCAGGGGGACTTCACCTCGATCCTCAAGTTCGTCGAGACGGTCTTTTCGCTTCAGCCGCTGGCGTCGAGGGACGCGGCAGCCAACGACCTGATGGGCGCGTTCGACTTCTCTCAGTCGGTACGGGCGCCCCTCCTGTTGCCCGGGCAGTTCGTCCCCAACCACTACCCGCTTGTGCTGGGTAACTCCACCAGGTCTGTCACCCTGTCCAACCTCGGGGGCTCCACACCCAACAACTCACTCGTAATCGCCGCCGCGGTCTTGGTCCTCCCCGCAATCGCGGGCGTCGTGCTTCTCTTGCTGTCGGGGAGGCCAGGGAGAGCCCGCCAGGACGATCAACTCTCTGGCGGCTCGTCCGGTGCAGGAGAATCTTCGTGACTTCGGCTGGAAGGCGGAGTTACCGTCGGAGTCTCCCTTTGCGCTCTCACGACCAGCGGACCGGAGACGAGGACCGCCAGGATGGCAACGGAGGCCGCTGTGCGCGTAAGGGGCTTCAATCTTTCCTATGATCCTGACGACGAATCTTCCTTAACACCTTTGAGCCGGCATCCCTTAAATCAAGCTCCCTGTCACGTGTCTCCCGTTCCCCATGCGGTGCCTGATGGCCTTCGATGACACTGACTCGAGGATGGGGCGATGCACGACCCATCTCGGCTACCGGGTCGCCGGCGCCTTGTTGTCTCAGGGGTGCAAGTTTGATCGTTACCCGAGGCTCGTCAGGCTCAATCCGAACATCCCCTTCAAGACGCGGGGGAACGCCGCCGTCTGCCTGGATTTCGAGTCGGAACATCCTGACGAAGCTTTCGAGATCGCCGAGTCGCTCCTGCGGCAGCTGTCTGACGTCGAGAATGGCGCCAACTCGGGGGCGGTGTTCCTGGAAGGTGACCCCAGAATCGATGTCTTCCGTCCTCTCTACGAAGCGGCGATTCGGGGCGTGGTCAACTGGAAGAAGGTCGCCCGACTTCTGGAGGAGCACCGGATCAGACACTTCACGCTCGGGAACGGCATGGGGCTTGTCGGGGCCTCGGCGAGCTTGGGATTCCGCGAGGAAGACGACCACACCTACGAGCTGATCGCCTACAGGCGGCCGGACGAATGCGGGAAGCCCAGGTTCATCGACCCCGAGTCGGTCAAGCGGACCGAGAGCGAGATGTTCCCGCACTGCCTGAACAGCTACGACTATGGCGCTCGGAGGGTCCTGATAGCGCCCCACGGACCGGACCCCGTCTTCCTGGGGCTGCGGGCCGACTCGCCCGACGCCGCGCTTCAAGCGTTCAAGTCGGTCAGGTTTGAGGAGGAGCTCGCGGGTCACATGATCTACCTTTCAAACCAGTGCACCGACGCCCATCTGACGACCCGGCTCGCCCTGCCGCTCTCCGCCTACTCCGCCGGGTGGCTTGAGGGTTCGATCAGGGCGTTGCGTGAGCGCGAGGGTGGACACCTGTATCTCAGCCTCGATGTGTCGGGTTCTACTGTGCCCGCCGCTGTCTACGAACCAGCGGGAGACCTTCGGAGGATGGCAAGGAACCTGATCGAGGGCGACCGTCTGCGGGTCTTCGGAGGCGTGAGAAGGGCGACCCCTAGGCATCCGGCCGTTCTCAATGTCGAGAAGATCGAGGTCCTCGCCACGGAGCAGAAGCTGAAGGGTGAGAACCCGTTGTGCGATGACTGCGGGAGAAGGACGAAGTCCGAGGGGCGGGACAAGGGGTTCCAGTGCAGGGGGTGCGGCGCAAGGCTGCGCGGAGCGTCGAGGAGGGTGATCGCGGTGCCGAGGGACGTCCAGCCCGGAGTCTACCTGCCCTCGCCGGGAGCACAGAGGCACCTCACGAAGCAACTGATACGCTACGGCAGGGAGGTCTACCACCCCCACCCTATCGTCGAGGGCTGGATCCGGCAGGCGGGCGTCAGACCTTTGCGAGTGCCTGCTCGAAGTCGTCGATGAGGTCCTCGGCGTCCTCTATCCCGACGGAGACCCGGATCAGGGTGTCCGAGATGCCGGTCCTCCGACGGTCCTCTGGGGTAAGCTGCGTGTGCGTCATCGTCGCCGGCTGCACGACGAGGGTCTCGACGGCGCCCAGGCTCGCGCCCAGGGTCGCGACCCTCAGGGACTCGGTGAAGCGCATCGCGTCCTTCATGCTGCCCTTCAGCTCGAAGCTGAACATCCCGCCGTAGCCGCTCATCTGCCTCTTCGCGAGGTCGTGCTGCGGGTGGCTCTCGAGCCCCGGGTAGTTCACCCTGCGCACCTTCTCATGGGACTCGAGGAAGGCGGTCAGGGCCGCCGCGCTCTTGTTGTGCTTCTCCATCCTAATGGCGAGCGTCTTGATCCCGCGGATGACCAGGAAGGCCGCGTGCGGGTCGAGGGTCCCGCCGAGCACCTTCCTCATCCTCCTGATGCTCTGAATCGCGTCCTTCTTCCCGGCTGCCGCGCCCGCCATCACGTCCGAGTGGCCGTTGAGGTACTTCGTAGCGCCGTGGACGACAATGTCCGCCCCGAGCTTCAGGGGAAGCTGGCCCAGGGGGGAGGAGAACGTGTTGTCGACCATGAGCGTTGCGCCGACCGAGCGCGCTATCTTGGCGGCCCCGCGTATGTCGACCAGCTTCAGCGTGGGGTTGGTCGGGGTCTCCACGTACACGATCTTCGTGTTCGGCCTGACACTCCGCCTCATTGCCTCGAGGTCCTCGGTGTCGACGAGGGTCGTCCGGACGCCGAACTGCGGGAGGATGTCGTGAATCAGCCTGTAGGTCTCCCCGTACAGGTCCCTCGTCGCCAGGACGTGGTCGCCCTTCTTGACGTTGGCCATCACCGCGGTCGAGATCGCGGCCATCCCCGACGAGAAGAAGGCGCACGCCTGGGCGCCCTCGAGGTCGGCCAGCTTCCTCTCGAGGATGCGGGTGGTCGGGTTGTCCCAGCGGGTGTAGACGAAGTCGTCGGTCTCGCCCCTGACCGCCCTCCCCACGTCCTCGGCCTTCCTGAAGCCGAAGGTAACTGTCTGGTAGATCGGCGCGAGCACGGAACCCGTGCTCCTGTCGAGCTCCTCGGTCCCGTGGACCGACCGGGTGGAGTCCTTGGTCAACACGCGTAGGTTGGTACCCACCCTGTTAAGGGTTGTTCGAAAAGTAGTAGCGAGGGGACCATATTTCGGCTTTCGCCAAGATTCCGCCTCGGCTAGGGTCCGGTGTACACCGGAGTTTCGTTGTAGGTGATTGAGCTAAGGACTTGATCGTCGAGGGTGACGGCGCTAGACGGGAGCGCAGGATAGCCCAGAGGGCCCCCGGATTTCTGGCCAGAGTTCACAACCCACAAGAGGAAGCTGACAGTGGCCACAGCTTGGGCTCGACTCGTGTTGGCGTATGATGCACTGAGGTTCTGGTAGATCAAGGCATAGGCGAAGGTGGTGATCGGATAGATGCCAGCGTCCGCAGAGTCGTTGAAGATGTTGTTGATTATGGAGAAGGACGACCACTGCGAGGGTGTCGCAGGGAAGCCACTCTTTATGCCCGCATCCATGGCGAGCTGGATGGTATGGAGGTTAGCCAGGCTGAAGTTTCCAGCGTGATTCTGGACGGCTCCGTAGTTGATTTGGCCGGGGTTGGTGATCTCATAGGCAACCTCCAAAGGCCCTATGGAGTACTGGTTGTCCGCTATGCATCTAGCTACGCCATCGTTGTGTGGGCATCCGATTCCAGTGGGCCAGTTGACGGAGGTGCCGTATCCAACATTGGTCCCCCAGGTGGAGTTCGAGTCTGAAAGGTATTGGGTGAATGCATACGAGCTCCCGCTAACGTCGGACCTGTGGTACAATTGAATCGCATGCGCTGGGAGCGTGACGTGAGGGTTGAGGGAGGCTATTTGGGGGTCGTTCCATTGGTTAATCGTCCCGTAGAAAATCTCGGCGAGCACGTTACCCGTGAAATTCAGGTGTGCTGTGACTCCTGGGAGGTTGTAGGCAGGTACGATTCCGCTGTCAGATATCGGGATAGTTAGAAGGTTCGAACCGGTCGGAAGAAGTGTATATTGCGTAGATGCAATAGAAGTGTCACTCTCCCCGAATTGACATGGGCTCCTTGTGGTAGTATAGGCTGTCCCCATTGTACCTCCCTCTGTTGTGTAAGACACTTGGACGTTCGGCTGGACAGACGCGTACACTGTTATCCAAGACGTCATCAACGGGGACACCAGGGTTCCCCCGCAGCCGTTGATGGACGCAGCGGCCTCGGTAGCTGAAGGTGTAGTAGTCGTCGTTTGGCTAGCAGCAGTCGTCGTTGTGGTTCCGGATCTTCCGCCGAAGCCGGGAGCGAGCATCGCCGTAGCGATTACGATCGCTGCCACCACGACAACAATCCCTATCTTCGTTCTGCTTGCACCTGTTCTATAGAGACTCATCTTCCCCCGAGCCTGTCTTTCCTCACAGTGGGCCTTCATGATAATCATTTGGGGGGCAAAGTACTCAAATGCCACGTCCTCTTGATTGGCTGTGACACTCCAGCGATTTACGCTTGCATCATTGGCGAAGCTATGACTGCGGCCTCATCAAATCCCGCTTCGGCTATTGCAGTCCAGACAGATTTCAGTAAGAAGGAGTAGCGAGGGGAGGATTTGAACCCCCGGTCGAGATTTTAGCTCGATCTCCGGTCTGCGGGTCTCTCTGCCGAAGCTTATGAGCCCGCCGGGATGACCTGGCTTCCCCACCTCGCTAGCCGCAGCAGATTATTTGCTGTTTATTATCCTTCTGGATTTTCGAACTCTTGAAGGGGGAGGACAGTCGCTGAAGAAATCAGAACTGCTCAATCTTCCGCGGATGCTTCCGACGCTTCCGAAGGAGGCGAGTATCCGATTGGCTCTACAATGTTTTGAAGGGTCTGTCAAGTGTGGAGTAAGTAGCCGAAGAACCCGCAACGCCTAGAGATGCGAAACCGAGGCATACCATCCAATCTGTCTTCCGTGACGACGCCTAGGGTATGGGTTGACGGCCATGAGTCGCCCTACCTCATCGATAATGGGTTTCGACTTGACAAATACCCTCAAGCGAGGGTATGTCGTTCCACGATCGCCTCTAAATCGGATGTGGATATATCCCTCACCATCTACGATTCCGCAGAGCCATCCCTTGTCAAAGGTATCACACTCCAAAGCAATACTCAAAGCCTATCAATCACCTATCTCAATGCTGTTCTCCCACCCGTTGCGGCTCTCTAGGGACGGAGTTCTTCGACCCAGATCTATCTTCTAACTCTGAACCTGAGGGGCGGTGGACAATGCGAGAAGACTTGGGCTGACGAAAACCTCCCGTGCATGCTTCCACTTTTGCTGAAGACCTTCAGAATCGTTAAGGCACGGCACTTCTTTGAGGGATCAAGCAGTCTAGGCCCGATGTCCTTGATTAGGAAAACCGCCTTACGAGAAGTAACCTGCGCATTCCATCCCAGCAGCTTGCCGTGATCTCTTCGCGGGGATGGATTTATTCGCATAATCTGGCAAGCACGTTCAATGATAGGCTTCGACGTGCCATAGATTCGCAAACGAGGGAACGTCAGATTATCTCTCTTCGAATAGGCCACGTGGATACATCCTTCGCCATCTATCAGTCCAGTGAGCCATCCAAGTTCAAGCTCGGTTACACCGGAATCGAAACTCATGACCTGTGAGGTTGTCTCTGCCTATAAGCTCCACACTAGGCGGAGACGTATCAGGTCTTAGCGGACTCGAGTAAGAATTTGTCTGGATCCTCACCGAGTTCGTCTTGTAGGCTATCTTTGAGCGCAATCAGCCTCCGCACATCGTGCCCCTTCCTCTCGAACCTCTTCACCTCCTCCTCGAACGGCCTCACGGTGTCCGAGCTGACCATCTTGTCCGCGAAGCAGACCACCCTCTCCTCGAGGGTACGCGGGATGTAATCCGCCTTTGGAAACCCGAGCGAGGCCGCCTCCTCTTCCGAGATTCCTGCCCCGACGTGCCGCCTGACTATCTCGACGACGACCGCATCGACCCCTTCCTCCTCGAGGATCTTCGCGCCGACATACCCATGCTCCACGGTCTGGACCCTGCTCCTCCCGATGTCGTGCAGGAGCGCGCCCGCGAGTACGGCCTTCGAATCGATGCTCTTGCCGTGCGCCACAAACGCGTCACTGAGGACCATTGAGACTCTGGCGACGGTCCTGCAGTGCTCGACTATGCGCTCGCTGCTCCCGTACTTGGCGTGTAGTGCGAGCGCCTGTCTCTCGTCCGGGATCACTTGCTGATGTCCTCTTCGAGCTGCTTGATCTTCCAGCGCAGAGCCGCTTTCAGGTCGGCGTTGTCGATCCTGTTGAGGGGCCGCTGGCAGGTCGGGCACTTGAAGAAGGACTCCATCGACTCCTCGAAGGTCCGGGTCACGCACGTCTGGGTCCCGCAGTGGTAGAACTCGTGCGCCTCCTCGTACTCCAGGCGCTGCAGCAGCCTCTTCAGTATCTTCTTCTTCTGCGTCTGAATGAAGCCGTCGGTCTGGTCGCGCTGCGCCTTCCACCTGTAGACGAACCAGCCCCTCTTCGGGTCCCTGACCCTGACGCCCGTTATCAGGGACCTGCCGAAGAGGTCGTAGAGCGCCTTCCTTACGGTCTTTATCTTCAGGCCGGTGGCCGAGGCTATCTCCTCGTCGGTCGCGTTCTCGTTGTTCAGGAGGGCCCTGGCTACCCTCACGTAGTCCGGACCCCCGATGAGCCCGGCTACCTTGACGAATGTATCCTCATACTCTATTTTCACGCTAGTTTCTCAACCTTTTTGCCTTTTTCAGAAGGAATTATCTTCATTTTAGCGGGGCCAAACTCCTTCTTAAGTTCTTCCCCCTCCTGCAGCTCGTGGAGCACTATCGCCAGGGCGGCAATCTCAGAGTGCGGCTGCGACGTCACGGCGATGTTGTAGTCGGAAAGGTGGTAGGCCTCCGCCGGGACCTTGGGGCCGCCCACGGCCACGAGGAGCTTCGAGCTCCTCCTGAGCTCCTCGACCCTGTCCTGGAGCGGCATGCCGTACATGGTCAGATGGACCACGGTCCTCCCTTCCTTCTTCGCCTCGGAGACCGCGGACCTCCAGGATGGGACCTTGAGCACCTGGAAGCCGCCACCCCAGGCGTCGTTGACCTCCCCTATCCCCTCAAGGAGCCCGTCGTCGATCTCCTCGAGGTAGACGACCTCAGCCCCTAGGGCGCGCGAGACGAGACAGAGGTGGGTGAGGGTCCGGTAGTCCCTGACGTACCTGTGTCCGATTCTGAGTATCCTGATGCTCCTAACTGTGTTCAAGAGGTCCTTCTCCACCAGAGGCCCATGAGAGTCCTCGGTCTCCGGGGTTCCTTGGCTATCTCAGGCGCCGACTTTCCCCCCTTCCAGTTCGGACAGGGGGATAAGGAGCGTGACCTTCAGCTGGTGCGTGAGCTTCCGCGTCAGGACTGCGTCCGGCTTGAGCTTCTTCGACTCCACCATCCTGATGACCGACGGCTTCTCGTTGAGGATCCTGCCGAGATCCTCCTGAGAGAGGCCCATCTTCTCTCTCGCTTGTCTTATCTTCACGTTGTAGTCAGGATCCATCTCATACTCCGGTTCGGAGGCCACCGGTGCGGCCGCCGGTCTGAAGCTGGCCTGGATCGGTCGGACATGCGTCTCCCTCACGATGGCTCCCCCCACCGCCCTCCCGAGCCTCGAGCAGCCACTGCAGACGACCATGATCGCGCCGTCAATCTCGACCTTGTTGGGCCCGGTCCTCATGGGACCGCCGCAGACCTCGCAAGCTGCTCTCATAGAAACCGGAGTTTCGAAATCGCTTCGCCTTAAAAAGCTCTCGAAAGCCCCGCGCACAGCCTTTTAACACGGTGACCGGCGGCGGTCACGCCTTGAGGCTGTTGGACGAACGGAGGAGGTTCTCGCTGATGCTCGACTACGAGTTCGGCAGGGGGACGAGCGGCGCCCTCCCACGGGACGGCCTCGACTATCTCTACTCGCGCAAGTCCGACCGACTCAAGGAGGTCATGCACGAGGGGAAGATCTTCGCCGTCGTCAGGCCGAACGGGGCCATAGCGCTCTCGCTGTATGCAGCCCGCCTCCTGGCCTCCTCCCGAGCGTTCATGCAGAACTCGGTGACGGTGAGCGATGAGGCGGCCAGGTTCGTGCGCATGGGCAAGTCCGTCTTCTGCAAGTTCGTCGTGAGGACCGGCAAGCACGTCCTTCCCGGAGGGGAGGTCGTGGTATTGGACGAGCGCGGGTCGCCGATAGCCGTGGGAAGGGCGAAGGTCCCAGGCGCATTCATGAGAGAGTTTAAGGCAGGGGTGGCGGTCAAGGTGAGGAGTGCTCACGAATGAAACTGGATGACAGGAAGACCCGCCGCATGATGGACCGGATGGGCATCAACATGAAGGAGATCGCTGACGTCGAGGAGGTGGTGATCAAGACCTCCTCGAAGGACATCCACATCACGGGCGCCCAGGTCTCCGAAGTCAACGCCCAGGGGAGCCGCATATTCCAGGTTATGGGCGAGGTGGAGGAGGTTGAGAGGGAGAGGAAGAAGTTCTCGGACGAGGACATACTGCTAGTTCAGCAGCAGGCGAACGTCACCAAGGAGAAGGCCGTGATAGCGCTCGAGGAGTCTGACGGCGAGGTCGCCAAAGCGATCCTTCGGCTGACCACCTGAGACCCATCACGCCCGCTGGGCCCCTTGCCGTGTCGAAGCTATCCGGCCGGCCCCGAGCCCCGGGAGGAAGGAAAAACATGAAATACCTCGGGCGTAATGGTCACAGACGTGCCCGAGAACAACGAAGAACCCGCGCATAACAAAGGGGCCGCCCCATCCGTCCTGCCGCGTATGATCCGCATCGCAGTTCCGATAGGCTCGATTCTGGTCCTCATCGCGTTCGCCGCGACGGCGCTCCTCCCAAGCAACCAAGGCCCAGTTCCGACCCAGTCGACTTTGTTTTTCGTCCCGATTTACATAGCCATAGTCGTCGTGCTCGTCTTCGCATCGATGTACATCTTCAAGAGAGTCATGGAAGAGGACGTCACGCCTGAAGGTCACTGGAGCTAGGGGCCTTCCAGTTCCGGCAGCGACACCCGTTCCCCAGCGCGATCACGAATGCCGCGTACCTAGATCGGCATCGGAGTCCTGAGCATCAAGGCGCCGTTTATAGCCATCAGCGCTCCCACGATCACCATCCCGTAGCTGTAGATCGTCGACGACCCCTCGACCGAGCCCGCTGACATGAGTGTGCCGATGACCGCCATGAGGAACCCGAGGAGCACCATGAGCAGGGAGAAGCCCTTCAGGTGCATCACCCCGGTCGAGGTCGCCGAGAGGACCGCCACGGCTACCACCAGGATGCCGAGGCCGACGAGGACCACGGCCCACCCGTCGGGGGAGAGGAGATAGCCGTTCATCATGCCGCTGCCTCCTTGGTTGATGACTACGCTGGTCGCTGAGGCGAAGTCTAGCAACCCCCCGATTACGCCAAGCATGAAGCCGCTCGTCGAGACCAAGCTCTCTTCCGTCAGAGCCTCGCGGTATATGTCTTTATGACCATGCCGCCGGGTCCGTAACAAGTCCGAGGAAGGGTCGCCACAATCGATTGTCCACCAAACAGAAGGCACCACGAAAGAGAATCGACTGGGTATACTCGACGCTTCCTGTGAACATAGCGCTTGGCCCCATCGGGACCTACGTCCAGCTCTATCTGCTCCACGTCAACGGGGTCCAGGAGGGGACCGTCTATGTCACGGTCGCTCTCTCGCTCTTCAGCGCCGTCAGCATCCCCGCCGCCATCATCTGGGGAATCGTAACCGACAGGCTTCACCGGCGGAGGCTCATCATCGTGACCAGCTATGCCATAACTTCGATCTACCTCTTCTCCTTCTTCTTCGCCAACTCGACCACAGGGGTGATCTTCGTCTATTCCCTGGTCTCCTTCATCTCCGCCGCCTCTGCCACACCACTGAACCTGCTCATCATGGAGACCGAGACGAAGAGCCGCTGGGCCTCGGGGTTCGCGAGGCTGTCCCTCATGTCGACGGTCGGCTCTATCCTCGGCTACGTCGTCAGCGCCGCGTGGGCCCAGTTCCTTCCGGACCTGACGGTCTGGCTAATGATCCCTCTGGGCCTGCTCTCGCTCATCTCGGCGGCGTCGGCCGCGCTACTGATGCAGGAGCCGACGTTCCTCTTCGAGAAGGAGATCGTCGTCATGCAGCGGCCGGGATTCTTCCAGAGGCTCTCCGCATCCCCGCTCATCTTCCTCAACGTCCCCCGGCCCTCCGACTTCCAGCGGCTCTTCAAGGGTCTCCAAAACGAGCTTACCAGCTACGTCCCCCTGCTCTACATCTCGATCGTCGTGTTCTACTTTGCCGGGGGGATTTTCAACACGTCCCTGGTCCCCTCGTTCTACTCGCACTCGCTCACCGAGAGCGAGGTGTACACGCTCAACGTCGCCGCGCTCGTCGCCACGGTCTTCTCGTTCAGGTACGCCGGGCGCTACATAGCGAACAGGTCGCTGACAAGAGTCGCCGTCCAGAGCCTCGTCCTGAGGGGCGCCTGCTACGCAGCCCTCGGGTTCGTCTCCATCTTCGTGGCCGGGACCTGGTTCTTCGTCCCCGCGCTCATCCTCTTTCCTGTCTCGAGCGGGGTCGCCTACGGGATATACTACACCGCGTCGAACACGATGGTCTTCAACTCGATAAGGGGGAACAACCACGGGTCGTCCCTGGGGGTCTACAGCGCCATAGTAGGAGTCTCTACCACGGTCGGCTCGGTCGTCTCGGGGCTCGTCTCCCACTTCTTGGGCTTCCACGTCACGTTCATCCTCGCCGGCCTGCTGGTGGGCGTCGCGGCCTTCATCACGATGAGGCTCTCCAGCGAGGGTCGCGGGCCCGAGGCCGAGCACTGAGCCAGAGATGGAGCCCAAGACAGGCGACGCGACGTCTCAGGCTCGGGCCAAACTGTCTGCGAGAGAGAATTCGCGATTGTTCCCACAGATATACATAAATACGGTTTATCGGCGCTCCGCACGACTTTAGAGATGGTAGTCGTCGATACAACTCTAGCTCTAGCAGCGGCCATGGTAATGTCCTCGGGCCTGATCGCCACTGGCATTGCTCAGCACGGGATGGGAGCCGCGGGAATGGGCATCATCGGTGAGAAGCCGGAGAAGTTCGGCACGGTACTATTCTTCTTCGTCATCCCCGAGACACTCTGGATCATCGGGTTCGTCTTGGGCGTCATACTGCTACTCAACATCCTGTAAGGGACGGACTGGTTCCTTGTGGGCACCGAGACCTTACTGAAGGAGGTTGAGGAGAAACGGAAGGCGGCTCTCAAGCAGCTCGAGGATGAGTACGGTGCCAAGACGGCTGAAGTCCGCAAGCGCACGTCGGATGAGCGGAACCGCATAATCGAGGCCTCCAAGACAGAGGCTGCGTTGCTCTCGCAAAAGGAACAGGCGCGCATAGCCGGGGCCGCGAAGCTCCAGGTCAAGAAGATGGGCTTCGACGCGACGGAGAAGATGCTCGAGTCGAACATCTCCGCGCTCAGGCAGGTCCTGGCCGAGTTTGCCGATTCGAAGGAGTATCCTCAGCTCCTCCCGAGGCTGGTCCAATATGCCTCGAAGAGGCTCGGCGGGAACATTGGGGTGAGGTGCAGGGCGGCAGACGCCCAGACGTTCAAGAAGGTCGGCGCCAGAGTTCTCTCTGCGGACCTTCCAGCGATTGGAGGTTTCAAGGCAGAGAGCGAGGACGGGAACTTCGAGCTCGACCTCACCTTCGAGGAGATGCTCCGCAACCACGATGAGAAAGTACGCGCATCAATAATGGGCAAGGAGTAGTCAGGCGCGGATGAAGCAATCCTACTCCGGGGCCTTCGGAAGACTGAAGGCGATGTCCATAGACTTCCTCACGAACGACCAGCTCTACGAGCTCGCGTGGTCCAAGGACGTGGCCGAGGTCGCCCAGAGGCTGGAAGCCACCTGGTACAAGGCCGACATCGAGGAGTCCGCGGCGGTACACAAGCCCCCGGAGCTCATCGAGTTCGCCGTGAACAGCCACATCGCGGACCTGAACAAGATAGCGCTGTCGGTCACCCCAAGCTCCGGCAAGACCATCCTCGTGGCCTACCTCGCGAAATGGGACATCGAGAACATCGAACTCATACTTGCCGCCAAGAGCCTGGGCAGGAGCAGGGAGGAGACGGAGGCTTTCCTGGTCCCGCGCCGCAACCTGCCCGAGGGCGTCTCCACCAACGTCATCCCTCTGAGCGAGCTCCGCGGGATGCTGGAACAGCCGGACATCGAGGGCGTGATAAACTCGCTCGTGCGATACGGATACGGGGCGGTCCTACTCCAGCAGCTCGGAGAATTCAGAAAGTCGGGGGACCTCGGGGTCTTCTCGGGTGCCCTGCAGAATTACTACTACTCCAAGCTGCTCTGGCAGTTGAGATTCATCCAGGGTGACGAAGGCGTCCTCCGCGAGTACATCCGGTCTGAGATCGCGAAGAAGAACCTGCTGAGCATACTAAAGTCGAAGGAGTTGAACCTGGACCGCGAGACCGTCTCCAGGCACCTAATCGACGGCGGTCTGGTCAGCCAGGCCAGTCTCCTCGAGGCGTACTCCTCGGCAGATGTCGGAGACGTCGTGAAGAGGTTCGAGCCGTGGTTCGACCTCTCGCCGGCCTTCGCCAAGTACCGCCTGGACCAGAACCTCAACGAGTTCGAGGTCGCGATCGACAAGCTCATCGTCGCGAGGTCGCTGCCCAGCCTGGATGCCATGGCGCTCTCGCTCACATCGGTGTTCGCCTTCATCTTCCAGGCGGAGATAGAACGGCAGAACATCCGCAGAATAACCTACGCAAAGCAGTATGGCATGACCGAAGAATACATTAAGTCTGTAATTTTAGCGGTTTGAGCACAATTGAGCTCCAGAACACCTGCGCAGAGCGGCAAGATCGCGGTCGTGGGGGAGAGGGAGCTCGTTCTTGGCTATCAGCTTCTCGGCGTCCAGGACGCGTTCATCGCCCGCAAGGGCGAGACCCAGAAGACGGTGCTCGACCTATTCAACTCGGGCGACTACAGCCTGATAGTGGTAGGAGACGAAGCACGAAGGGATCTCTCGATGACGACGAGGGAGAAGCTCAGGTCGTCTATAGTCCCGTTGGTGGTCTTCATGCCGTCGCTGACCGCTGACGTTTCAGAAGAGTCGATTGCGAGTCTCGCGAGACGCATACTCGGTGTGGACCTCAAGGTGAGCGCCTGATGAAGGAAGCCAAAATAATCAGAGTCAGCGGACCGGTCGTAACATCAGACGGTCCGGAAGGGGCGAAGATGTTCGACGTCGTCAGAGTGGGCGAGCTGGGTCTGATCGGAGAAGTCATCAAGCTCGAGGGAGGGACCGCCACCATTCAGATCTACGAGGATACGACGGGTGTAAAGCCGGGAGACAAGGTGATAAACACGGGTCAAGCCCTCTCGGTCGAGCTGGGCCCCGGTCTTCTCACTTCAATCTACGACGGAATCCAGAGGCCCCTCAACATCCTCAGAGAGCAGAGCGGTGACTTCATCAGCAGGGGGCTTGTCATCCCGCCTCTCGACGAGAAGAAGAAGTGGGACTTTGTACCCACCAAGAAGAAGGGCGACCGGGTCTCGCCCGGCGAGATAATCGGCACGGTCCAGGAGACTCCCCCGGTCCTTCACAAGATCATGATACCTCCGGGCGTCACCGGAGAGCTCAAGGAGATCAAGGAAGGGAAGTTCACCATCAGAGAATCCATCGGTCGGGTAAAGACCTCTGACGGAGAGGTGGACGTCTTCCTTGCGAACAAGTGGAAGGTCAGGATACCGAGGCCCATTTCCCGGAAGCTCCCGCCTGACGCGCCGCTCCTCACGGGTCAGCGCGTCTTCGACACGTTCTTCCCTGTCGCAAAGGGCGGAACCGCGGCGATTCCAGGTCCATTCGGCTCCGGGAAGACCGTCGCGCAGCAGCAGCTTGCCAAGTGGAGCGATGCCACCGTGATCGTCTACGTGGGATGCGGAGAGAGAGGCAACGAGATGGCCGAAGTCCTCTCGACGTTCCCTGAACTCGAGGACCCCCGGTCGAAGAGGCCTCTCATGGAACGGACCGTCCTCGTCGCGAACACGTCTAACATGCCCGTCGCCGCCAGGGAGGCAAGCATCTACACCGGTATCACGATTGCTGAATACTACAGAGACATGGGCTACGACGTCGCCCTCATGGCCGACAGTACATCCAGGTGGGCAGAGGCGCTCAGGGAAATCTCGGGCAGGCTCGAGGAGATGCCCGGCGAGGAAGGGTACCCCGCATATCTGGGCAGCAGGCTCGCAGAGTTCTACGAGAGGGCGGGCAAGGTGGTCACCCTCTCACCCAAGGAGCGCATCGGGTCGGTGACCGTGGTCGGTGCGGTCTCCCCGCCAGGCGGCGACTTCTCAGAGCCGGTCTCTCAGAACACGCTTCGGGTGACGAGGGTGTTCTGGGCGCTGGACGCAAACCTCGCCGCGCGCAGGCACTTCCCCTCGATAAACTGGCTGACGAGCTACTCGCTGTACACCGGCGATCTCCGGAACTGGTACCAGAAGACCGTTGCGAAAGACTGGCCTGAGATGAGGATTGAGGCACTCGAGATCCTTCAGAAAGAGGCCGAACTCCAGGATATCGTCCAGCTCGTGGGCTACGACGCTCTCCCCGAGTCCGAGAAGGGTGTGATGGACATTGCGAAGATGATCAGGGAGGACTACCTCCAGCAGAGCGCCTATGACCCCGTAGACACCTTCTCGTCTATCAGGAAACAGTACCTGATGATGAAGACGATTCTCTTCTTCGGGAAGAGGGAGGCCGAGGCCATCAAGACCGGGGCGCAGGCGTCTCAGATAGCGAATTTTCCAGTGAAGTCCAAGATAGCCAAGATGAAGTGGACGCCGGAGGACGAGTTCGAGACCTTCGTCCAGGACATAGACGGGACCCTGGACCAGGAGTTCAGCGCACTCGCAAGGGAGATAAGAGCCTGATGGAACCCATTTCCTACAAGACGGTCTCGCAGGTCGCAGGGCCTCTCCTCTTCGTGGACAAGGTGCAGAACGCGTCCTACGGCGAGATGGTCGAGGTGACCAACTCGCTGGGCGAGAGGGTCCGCGGCCAGGTGCTCGATTCGAGCGCAGGTCTGGCCGTGATCCAGGTCTTCGGGGCAACCCTGGGGCTGAGCACCATGGGGACGTCCGTCCGGTTCCTCGGCGAGACGGCCCGCATCTCGGTCTCCGACGAGATGCTCGGGAGGACCTTCGACGGGCTCGGGAACCCGCGCGACGGCGGCCCCGGCATCATCGCGAAGCACAAGGTGGAGATCGTCGGGTCAGGAATCAACCCCTACAGCAGGGAGGAACCATCAGAGTTCATCCAGACAGGGATCTCGAGCATAGACGGCATGAACACCCTGGTCAGGGGACAGAAGCTCCCGCTCTTCTCGGCGGCAGGTCTCCCCCACAACGTCCTCGCTGCGCAGATAGCGAGGCAGGCCAAGGTCTTGAGCTCATCCGAGAACTTCTCCGTCGTCTTCGCGGCGATGGGCATCACCAGCGAGGAGGCCAACTTCTTCATCCGGCAGTTCGAGGAGACGGGCGCGCTGCAGAGGACGGTCCTCTTCCTCAACCTGTCGTCCGACCCGGCCATGGAGAGGATCCTCACTCCCAGACTCGCCCTGACGACCGCCGAGTACCTGGCCTACGAGAGTGAGTCACACGTTCTTGTCATACTTACCGACATGACCAACTACTGCGAAGCGCTGAGAGAGATCTCGGCCGCGCGCAGCGAAGTCCCAGGGAGGAGAGGATACCCCGGATACATGTACACCGACCTCGCCACCATCTACGAACGCGCGGGCAAGATCAAGGGGAGGAAGGGGTCGATCACCCAGATTCCGATTCTGACCATGCCGGCAGACGACAAGACCCATCCGATTCCGGACCTCACCGGCTACATCACAGAGGGCCAGATCTATGTCAGCAGGGACCTCGACAGGTCCGGCATCTACCCGCCCATCGACGTCCTCGAGAGCCTCTCCAGGTTGATGAACCAGGGGATCGGCCCGAAGAGGACCCGCGAGGACCATCGCGGGATGGCCGACCAGCTCTACGCCTCGTACGCGCAGGGGAAGGACGTCCGCGCGCTCTCCGCCATCGTCGGCGAGGAGGCGCTCAGCGAGACCGACAGGAAGTTCCTGAAGGTCGCCGAGAGGTTCGAGAAGATGTTCGTGAGGCAGGGATTGAACGAGGACAGGTCAATCGAGCAGACCCTCGACCTCGGCTGGGAGGTGATATCCCCGCTCTCCGATTCCGAGATCAAGAGGATAAAGCCTGAACTGATCGAGAAGTACCGGAGAAGACAGGCTCCGAAGTAGGCGGCGATAGACACTGCCAGTCGTGAGCAACATCCGGCCTACAAGAATGGAATACCTGCGGACAGTTCGCAGGATCGCGATGTCCCGCAAGGGACTGAAGCTCCTCAAGCTCAAGAGGACGGCGCTCATCCTCGAGTTCTTCAACATGAGTAAGACGGTGGCCAGCTTGAGGAGCGGTCTGCAGGCGAAGCTCGCCAGGGGCTATGACGGCATCCACAACGCTGAGATGTTCGTCGGCCCGTTGAGGCTGGAATACGAGTCGATGCGCATACCACGGATTCACCAGCTGACGGTGAAGAGCAAGAACGTGATGGGAGTAAAGATACCCGAGCTCTCGACGGAAGCATCGGGCGGCGCCGGCCAGGAGTACCTCATCGAGGTCCCCGTTGCGATCAACCAGTCGATCAAGGCCTTCCAGGAGGTCCACCAGATGGTCCTCGACGTAGCCGAGAAGGAGACCGCACTGAGGAAACTCCTCGTTGAGATAGAGAAGACGAAGAGGCGCTCGAACGCAATTGAGAACGTCTTGATTCCTCGCTTGGAGGCCACCGCGAGGTACATTAAACTCAGGTTCGACGAGATGGAGAGGGAGAATTTCACGAAGCTGAAGAACGTGAAGAGGAAGATGGCCAAGAGGAAGGAAGTGGAGCATGTCTGAGGAGAATCCACAGGGGCCGAGGCTAGGAACGCCAGCCCGTGGCCATCTCTCGGAGACCCCAGAGGCAGTTACTCGGCAGGGCTCCGTCAACAGGGAACAGAGGAAGCTTCGGCTGGTGATGACTGGCTTCAACATCGCCAAGGTAGCGGCGGTACTGGCGCTCTTTCTCTTGATTGCGGGGATGATTTGAGATAATGTCCACGTCCAACGACTACGCGGAGACGCTGAGGAAGCTGAAGGAGACCGAAGTCTCAGCTGCTACAGAGCTGGCGGCGCGGAGGAAGGCGCTCGAGGAGGAGCTGACCAAGCTGGAGGAGGAGTCTGCGCGTTCCATCGAGGAAGCCAAGGGCGAAGCCGAGGCCTTCGAAGCGAGGTCGGTAGAGACTGCGCGATCCGCCGCGCAGTCCGAGGCAGAGAAGCTCCTGTCCACGGCAGCGAAGGACGTGGAAAAGATCGCCGCGATGAGACTCGACAAGAAGGAGTTCCGGAAGATCGTAGACGACGTCCTGCTATCCGAGTTCAAGGAGGACTAGCCGTTGCTGAAGCCCGCCCGGATGGAAAAGATAGCGGTGGTGGGCCTTCGCGAGGAAAGGCAGAAGGTCGTCTCGATCCTCTACGACCTCGGTGCCATCCAGATCGAGCCCCTCTCCAAGTCGTCACAGGCCTATCTCAGGGCCGAGCTCGAGACCGACGACGCGAGGGGCGTCTCCCAGGAGCTTCTTAGGATAAGGTCGCTCAAGGCCGCTCTGCCACCGACCACGGTCGCGGAGAAGAGGGGGTTCGGGTCGTTCACCGAGGTCATGCAGACCTCGAAATCGATCGGGATTGACGACGAAGTCTCCCGGCTCAAGCAGTCCCAGGACCAGCTCTCGCTGCGCCTCGACGAGCTGAGGAACAGGATGGAACTGGTCACGAACCTCTCGTTCATCAACGGAGACCTCAGCATCTTGGACCTGGAGAGCGCGACCTCGTTCTTCGGGGTACTCCCCACAAAGCCGTACCAGCAGCTCCTGACCGACCTGGCCCCGATGCAGGGCGTCATGCCCTACTCATCAGGGACCGACCCCGTCCGTCTCGTGGTGGTGGTTCCTAAGGCGGACCTGGAGAAGTTCGGCGCAATCGTGCAGAAGGCCGACCTCCGGCTGCAACCGATCCCTCCGATGACCGGCAAGCCGGCAGACCTGCTCGTTGCGCTCGGAGAGGAGAAGAGGCTCAAGGAGGCCGAGCTCGTCAAGACGAACGCGCAGCTGCGCGCTCTCTCGGAGAAGCACTACGGCATCATGTCCGTCGTGGAGGAGCAGCTCTCCATCGAGGCAAAGAAGCTCGAGGTCCTGAACAACTTCGGTTTCACCGACAACACCTTCGTCCTGGAGGGATGGGTGCCAAGCCGGCGCCTCCCGGAGTTCAAGGAGATACTCACAAGCCACGCCAGCTCGAGCTCGTTCTTCACCATCGAACAGGACACGAAGCCTCCGACTCTGATGGAGACCCCGAAGAGGCTGAAGTTCTTCGAATCGTTCATCCGGTTCTACCAGGTCCCGCTGTCGAACGAGGTCGATCCGAGCATAATATTCGCGTTCGCATTCCCCGTGTTCTTCGGGATGATGCTGGGGGACGTCGGATATGCGGTGGCCATCCTGTTGATCTCCGTCTGGATCATAAGGAGGGTCAACCATCCGGACAGAAGGACGGTGATCCCTGTGGCGCTGAGGTCCTTCGCGTCGAAGATTCTCAAGCCGCCCCAGTTCAGGAAACTATCCATGGCGATGATCCTCGGCTGCATGGTCGGGATCGTGATGGGCTTCCTCGTCAACGCATACTTCGGGTTCCAGCTGAATCAGTATCTCTTCTCGTACCTCAACTCCAACCTACACACGAACCTCCCCTCGAACGGGACGTTCCTCGATCCGCTGTCGACTAGGGGGTTGAAGACGCTTTTACTCTACTCGGGATACATCGGCCTGTTCATGGTCTCGTTCGGGCTGGTGCTGGGCATGGTCAACGGCTACTGGATGCAAGAGAGGAAGCACATCGTGGCGAAGCTGGGGTGGCTGTTCGAGGCCTGGGGAATCGCACTGATCGGACTGACGATGCTGCATCACGGCACCATCGTCCCCACCTCCAATCCTCTCGGAGGGGTCTACATCGGGATGGCTGTGGTGGGATTGGCGTTGATCGCCTACGGCGAGGGTCCCCAATCACTCGTGGAGCTGCCGACCATCGTCAGCCACATGATCTCGTACACGAGGTTGCTGGGGATACTCCTGGCCTCCTTCGTGCTCGCATATGTGATAGACAAGGAGGCCGTCGGAACCTCGGCCGAACCCGGCCTCATGCTAGGCGGCATCGGCTTCGCCATAGGGGGAATCGTGCTTCTGGTCGCAGGGCACATCTTCAACCTCGTGCTGGGCATACTCGAGCCCGGGATACAGGGTGCGAGGTTGATCTATGTCGAGCACTTTTCGAAGTACCTTCACGGAGGGGGCCGATTGTTCACGCCCTTCAAGGGAAGCAGGACGCACACTACCAGCGAGCTCGAGCTGATGAGCAAGAAGATTCCTGATCCGGTCCCGGTCACCGGCTGAGACAGGGTTTCGACCGTGAGGGACCCGACGGGATGGAACGGGACCGGGGCAGGCATCCTCCCTAGGTCGACCGCATCTCCGGAAGGGTCGGGGCGCCCGAAACCTTGAACCCGCTTCGCTCTTCGGAGATACGCGGAAACTGGGCGACCCTTCTTCTACCAATCCGGGCCGATCAATCCATCGACTATGGTCTTCTGGAGACCGAGATCGGCCACTTCGGTGCCGCAGGGGTCAACGGCGTCTATTCCAACGGCACTGCGGGGGAATTCTACACCCAGACGGAATCTGAATTCGACTCTGTGAACCAGATCCTGGCAGAGGGATGCGAGCGTCTGCGGCTTCCTTTCCAGATTGGGGTCTCTCACATGAGCCCGCAGCTCTCCCTCGCTCGCCTGCGCCGGGCTCGAGACTGGGAGCCCTCGGGATTTCAGGTCATCCTCCCGGACTGGTTTCCCCCGACGATGGGTGACATACACCGCTTCCTCGAGGTCATGGAGGCGGCGGCGGATCCTATTCCGCTGATCCTCTATAACCCGCCTCACGCCAAGCGAAACCTCGTCCCAGCGGAATGGATCGAGATCGTGGAACGCCATCCCGGCGTGGTCGGAATAAAGGTGGCGGGCGGCGATGCTGTCTGGTTCGAAGAGATGCGGCCCGTGCTCGACCGCATCTCCGTCTTCATTCCAGGTCACACGTTGGCGACCGGCCTGAAGCGCGGAGCCCACGGAGCCTACTCCAACGTCGCCTGCCTGAGCCCCCGAGGAGCTCAGAGATGGTACGAACTCTGCCGCCAAAACCCGGAAGAGGGGTTGGAGCTCGGGCACAGGATAGAACGCTTCTTCTCCCAGGAGGTTCTACCGTACATCACGGTGAAGAAATTCCCCAACATGGCAGCGGACAAAGGCATGGCGGTGGCCGGAGGCTGGCTGCCGGGGTTGTTCACCCGCCTGAGGTGGCCCTATGAGGGCATATCGGAAGATGATGCAGCCCGCCTGGGCGTAGCGGCGCGCTCAGCCCTGCCTGAGCTCTTCCCTAGAGTCTGAGACCCGGCGTCGCGGGGGGTCTTGCTCCACGCAGGTGTCGAATTTGTTTGACCAGAACCCGAGGCATGATTAAATACATTTGACCCAGAGCCACAGCTGAGTTGCAAGCAGCACCGCGAAGAGTCAAGACGATCTACAGTGTAATCGCATCACCTCAGCGACTGGAGATTCTGAAGATTCTGAACGTCAAGGGCCCCCTGACCTACAGCGCCCTCAAGACGCTCGCAGGTTTCAAGTCGAAGAAGGAGTCCGGGAAGTTCGCTTATCACCTGAGGAAGCTCGTGAGGCAGCTCCTGATACAGCTCAACAGGCAGGAGAGGAAGTACACCGTGACCAACCTGGGGCGGCTGGTCTTGAACCTGACGCGCCAGATCGAGGAACAGTCCCTGGTCGAGAGCGGAAAGCTCTACGTAAGGTCGTCCCGGCAAGCGATGGAGGAGTTCAACGCCGACAAGATCCTGCAATCCCTGGTCAAGGAGGCGGGGATGCCCGTCGAGCTCGCGCAGAAGATAACAAGCGAGACAGAGTCGCGGCTCTACAAGTTCCAGACCCAGTATCTGACCGCACCGCTCATCCGCGAGATGGTCAACTCGCTCCTGGTCGAGCACAACCTCGAGGAGTATCGGCACAAGCTTACGCGCCTCGGGCTGCCGGTCTACGACGTCACCCAGCTGCTGGCGAGGGCCGGAGACGACGGGAGCGACGTGGAGTCGCTGCTTCACCAGACCGGTAAGTCTGTCTTCTCCGAGTACCTCCTCCTGGAGCAGATTCCGCGCGATGTCGCAGACGCTCATCTGGCTGGTGACATCCACATCGCCGACGCGGGAAGCTGGGGGCTGACGCCGGATACGATATTCGTCGACCTCCTCTCTGTGAGGGCGTCGGGGTTCAACCCGAAGGGCAGGCTCCCCTACGCCCCAATCATACCGAGCCCCGAAGGGCTGGAGTCCGCCATGACGATAATATCCAACATCACTTCCCTGATCAGGAGGGAGGCTTCCGTCGAGATAGTGTACAGGAACTTCCTCCAGTACCTCGCCCCGTTCACCCGCTCCAAGACGAAGCACGAGATCGTCGACGCTATCCTCAGGTTCCTCGACCAGGCCTCCTCGCAGCTCCCCTCCTCCCAGAGGCCGATGATCGCGCTAGAGCTCGACCCGTACGTCAAGGACGAGACCGGAAGGGAACTCATAGAGAAGGTGCTCGACGCCACCCTCGAAGCATACAGGGGATTGGTTGACCAGGTACCCAGGCCTGAGGTCAGGATACTGCTGGCGAAGCTCAAGGAGGACGACAACAGGTTCCTGAAGGACGCGGCTTCCACGATCTTCGCAGGAGGAAGGATTGCGCTCTTCCCGTCCGGCCAGAAGAGAAGCTCGCTGGGAATCAACCCCGACATCCTCCCCGCCGAGCTCCAGGGGGACCACGTCAGCGTCCTCCACAACCTCAGCCTCAACCTGCCGCGGCTCTCCTACGACTCGAACCAGGATGAGACCTACTTCAGGGCGAAGCTGGCAATGCTCATAGGGGTGGCGGCCGACGCGCTCACCACAAGGAGGATGGTCCTGGAGCGCGTCATGAAGAAGGGCCTCCTACCGACGCTCAGCTTCGGCTCAGAGGGGGTGAGCACAGACGCCATGCCTCTGGTGATGAACCTCGTCGGCCTAGAGGAAGCCCTCTCGAACCTGACGAAGGACCCTTCCCTGGGGGCCAGGTCGTCGATTGCCGAGAAGATCATCCAGACCGCTTCGCAAGTCTCCTCGGAGAAATCAGCGAAGAACGCGAGGCTCGGTGTCGCGATAATCGAGGAAGAGGGCGCCCAGAGGCTTGCGGCGCTTGATGCCGAGAAGTACGGCAAGGCCAGCCTACAGGCGGGAGGCCGCCAGGGCTACTCCCTCTCGCCGAGGCTCTCGCCCGAGGACCTGCAGAACCAGGAGAAGATCGAGTATGTCACGAAGCTCTCCGGAGGTCTCGCTGGGGGCTTCTCGGTGATTCTCGACGCCTCGGCGGCAGATCTCAGGGGAACCTACCAGATGATGCTGGCCGCCTCCTCGAGCATCCCGTTCTTCAGGGTGCACAGACCCGTCTCGTTCTGCAGGAACTGTGGAGCGAAGCTCCCGCCAGACTCGGGAAGGTGCAAGAAGTGCAAGTCAACCGCGACGACTCTTTACTCGACGGCCGAATGAATTATGACAAATTCGATTGACTACAAGTCAATATTAATTCACCCAAGAGCGTCTCACTGACTCCCGATTCAGCATGCAGAGAACGTCGCAGGTCAACTTCAATCTCGCGTCGTAGAGATATATACCTGCAATGGGTGAAAGTGCGCAATTCGCAATAAGTGGTACATAATGACTGCAATAGAAAAACCGGAAGACTCGGAGAAGGGACAGAAGGAGGAAATCACTCTACCTCAGGAGACCCTGGACGTCTTCGGCGGAGACGAGCTAAGGTCGAGGGTGTTCTACGAGAAGTATGCGCTCAGAGACGCGGGCGGAAAACAGGTGGAGAAGACCCCTGACCAGCTCTGGCTAAGGGTGGCGCGCGAGCTGGCCTCGGTCGAAGAGCCGGAGAAGAGGAAGGAGTGGACCGAGAAGTTCTACTGGCTCCTGGAGGACTTCAAGTTTGTACCCGGAGGAAGGATTCTCTTCGGCGCAGGGCAGCCGAGGAGGGCTACTCTTCTGAACTGTTACTTCTTCAAGATTAAGGAGGATTCGATAGAGGCGATCTTCGACTGGTGCAAGGAAGCTGCGCGGACGTACAGCTTCGGAGGGGGGGTCGGCACCGACATATCCATCCTCAGGCCGCGCGGCTCACCGGTGAACAACTCCGCGATATACAGCACCGGATCAGTCTCCTTCATGGAGCTGCTCTCCACGACCACAGGCACGATTGGGCAGGCCGGGAGGAGGGGTGCCCTGATGATCTCCATAAGGGTCGATCACCCTGACGTACTCGACTTCATCAACGTCAAGAAGGACCTCAAGAAGGTCAACTACGCGAACGTCTCAGTCAAGATGACGGACGAATTCATGAAGGCCGTGGAGGGAGACACCGACTTCGAGCTTCGCTTCAAGAACGAACGAGTCGACTTCCACAAGACCGTGAAGGCGAGGACGATCTGGAGCCAGCTGGTGAAGGCGGCGTGGCAGAGTGACGAGCCGGGTCTGCTCTTCTGGGACACGATAAAGAGGGACTCCACGACCGAGTACAACAACATGGAAGTGCAGGGGGTGAACCCCTGTAGCGAGCAGACGCTCGAGAACTATGGCTGCTGCTGCCTTGGGTCTGTGAACCTGTCCTACTTCGTGAAGGACGCGTTCACCGAACGAGCCAGCATCGACTGGGACGGGCTGGTGCAGGCCTCTCACTACGCGACGAGGTTCCTGGACAATGTGCTGGACTACAACGCCGACAGACACCCCCTCCCGCAGCAGCGGCAGGCGTCTCTCTGGAGCAGGAGGATTGGGGTTGGGATAACAGGTCTGGGCGACATGCTGATCAAGCTCGGCCTGAAATATGACGACGAGGCGACGGTGGAGTTCGTCGACAAGCTCTTCGAGCGCATCAAGAACGTAATCTACGACTACTCGACCGACCTGGCCGCGGAGAAGGGGCCGGCCCCGGCCTTCGACGCTGAGAAACACCTCGCACAGCCGTTCATCCAGAGGCTCGACCAGAAGGTGAAGGAGAAGATCAAGACCCAGGGCATCAGGAACTCGGCGGTGACGACCGTGCCGCCAGTCGGCTCAGGCTCGATACTCGCGGCGTGCTCGAGCGGCGTCGAGCCGGTCTTCGCCCTCTCCTACACCCGGAGGAGCAAATCGCTGAGCGAGGGTGAGTTCAAGGTCTTCCATCCGCTCGTCAAGGACTACATGCAGGTGCACCGGATCACCGACGAGAGGCAGCTGCCGTCCTACTTCGTCACGTCCCACCAGATAAGACCGGAGATGAGGGTCAGGATGCAGGCCGCGATCCAGAAGCACATCGACACTGCGATTTCCAGCACTGTCAACCTGCCCCAGGACATCTCCACTGAAGAGGTCGAGAAGATCTACTTCCTCGCGTGGAAGCTCGGCTGCAAGGGCATAACGATCTATCGCGAGGGGAGCAGGGAGGGGATCCTCGAGACCAAGAACGTCGACAAGAAGACGGAACAGAAGACCATGTCCGAGTTCGAGAGGCCGAAGGTGCTGATCGGCAGGACGCTGAAGCTCAAGCTCCCCCAGGGCAGCCTGTACGTGACCGCGAACACCGACGAGGCGGGCGCGCTCAAGGAGGTCTTCGTAACCCTTGGCAAGCTCGGCGGGGACGAGAAGGCTGACGCCGAGGCGATAGGACGTCTCATCAGCCTCTACCTGCAGCACGGAGGAGACATACAGAATGTCATAAGGATGATGAAGGGCATCAGAGGCAAGTACGTCTCCTGGGATGAGGGCGTACAGCTGCTGTCAATCCCCGACGCGACCGCCAAGGCGCTGGAGGTTCTGGTGGCGGGGCGCGTGACCAAAGAGGCAAGCTCCCCACTCGTGCAAGGGGGTACGTGCCCGGACTGCGGCGAGAACGCGATAATCTTCGAAGGAGGGTGCTATAAATGCACAAGCTGTGGATATTCGAAGTGTGAGTGAAGTTTAGCGACCACTGAATAGCAATACAATAGGAACTCGCCCATACTTCTGTCGCATTTGGTTGCGTTGCATCGGTAACAGAGAATCACGACGTTGTCCTTCCTTATCACCTTCTCATTGTCAAGTCTATCCAATGTGGGGCTGTTGCTCTTTATCTTACCTTTGTTTCCTAGCTCCCAGTTCAATTGCATGTCACATATGTAACACATCTCCGTCGCCGAAGCCATCTGGTAGAGTTCCCTTGTTATAATCTCCGTCGTGAACCCTCTCCTTCTGTGCCCAGCGAGGCAGGCGATGGCCCATCGCCCTCCGGGATTCTTGATCGAGTAATCTCTGTAGCATCGCTTCTTACTTTCTCTATGTGATTTCCTATAGTTTGCGCCCATCCTTAGAAAACATTCTTTGCAACTGTATCTTGTTCCTGACCTAGGCGACTGGTAGAAGCACGAAACCGACAGCTCCCTGCCGCATTTCTTACAGACCCTCGTGGAATCCAACAGAGTAAGAGCCAACCTTGGTATATAGCCCCGTGTACGTCGAACACGCACAACGCGCGATTGCACACCCACTCTTGGAAGGAAGACGACCGCGCTGCCATCTGCATTCTTCTTCCTTCTCTAGTATGTTTGACGATGTACAATGATATTTAACACGACTGCACATACGTGCAACAACAATACTGTTTTGTTATCAATTGTAAAGATGGCGATGCAATGGTTAAATATACTGCCAGTTTAGGCCGACCGAATTGAACAGTTCGCCCTCTCTACGAGAGAGCACGACCCGCAAGATTCTTGGAACTCTTGGAGATTGGCGCGCCGTCGCCCTCCTCGCAGTCTTCGCGATGGCGCTGACCGTACTCGGGGTGCACGCGGCGGGGGCCCAGCCCACTACGCCTCCGTCGAACCTCAACAGCTTCCCGGCCCCCGCGGTGCCAAACTGGCTTGACACAGGGAGCAACGCCTGGATGCTCACGGCGGCGACGCTGGTGGGCCTCATGAGCGTCCCCGGGCTGGCACTGTACTACGGAGGCCTGTCGAGGAAGAAGTTCGCGCTCAACACAGCCATGATGACCTTCTACGCCTTCGCGGCCGTGCTTGTAGTCTGGATTCTTGCCGGATACAACCTCGGTTTCGGGGCGGCCTCGATCACGATCGGCAAGTACGGGATCTTGGGCACTCTCTCGTCGGTCGCTCCGGGGCTCACCGAGGGTTCGCAGGCGCTGGTCGGTCCGATGCAGCTGGCTCTCAATCTCCCGACGTCTACGGTCGTCTGGTTCCAGTTCGTCTTCGCGGCTATCACGCCAATCCTCTTCATCGGAGCCATCATCGAGAGGATGAGCTTCAAGGCGTGGCTCGTAATCGTACCGGTCTGGTCCCTCCTGGTCTACAGCCCGCTTGCCTACTGGATGTTCGCGGGTGGCTGGCTGAACCAGATGGGCGCCGTCGACTTCTCCGGAGGGTTCGTCATCCACCTCGATGCGGGGATAGCAGGTCTGGCCGCGGCTCTCGCCATCGGCCCGAGGGCGCTAGGCAAGAGGGGTGTGAGGCCGAACAACCTCATGTTCGTCCTCATAGGCTGCGGCCTGGTCTGGCTCGGGTGGAACGGCTTCAACGGGGGCGACCCCTACGGCAGCTCGATCGACGCCTCCATAGCCGTCCTGAACACCGACCTTGCCACCGCTGTGAGCGCCATCGTCTGGATGTGCATGGACATGAAGGGGTTCGGCAGGCCGAGCCTCACCGGAGCCATGACGGGAGCGATCACCGGCCTGGTGGCTATCACTCCAGCGGCGGGCTACGTGAGCGGCTGGGGTGCCATCATAATTGGGATCTGCTCGGGCATCATCCCCTGGCTGGCGATGTACAAGCTGATGCCTCGTCTAAAGGTCGACGATCCGCTGGGCGTCTTCCCGGGTCACGGAGTCGCGGGCCTGACGGGAGGACTCCTGACCGGAGTCCTCGCCGATCCCAACGTGAGCCAGTATGTCTACCCTGGCCTCACCGGGGCAATCTTCGGGAACTTCTACCAGTTGGAGATCCAGGTCTTCGCGGCCGGGGTGACAATTGTCTACAGCTTCTGTGTCACGTTCACCATCTTCAAGGTGGTAGGGAAGATGATCCCGCTTCGGGAGACCGAATCGGTGCTCAAGGTCGGAGACTTCGCGATACACGGGGAGGTAGCCTACCCTGAGGACGAGGAGGAGGACACCAGCACGATGGCACCCACACCAGAGGCGAAGTGACGGGTCGGAGGTCGCACGGGATTCTTCCGGCTTCATCGTCCGCTGGTGTCGACCACGCAGAACAGGTTCCCGTCGGGATCCTCGAGAACGAGGAAGTCTTCATCCCCCCTATAGGACTGGGGATGGCGCCTCGCTCCCAGTCTGAGCAGCCTCTCCACCTCGCCCTCTTGGTCCTCGGCATAGAGGTCGAAGTGCAGCCAGTTCCTGCCCTGGGCTCTCTCAGGATCCTGATTCAGGGACACGCTGACGTTTCTTCCTTCGGGGTCTCGGAGAATCACCCACCCGTCCTTGGCCGGCGACCTGGGGACGTAGCGGAGCGCCTCCTGCCAGAACGCCAACATCCTTTCAAAATCAACGCAGTCTATCACGACAGAGCCGATCTTCAATGCTCGTCATTCACCTCGGGCCGCAATGAACTAATAAGACTACCACTTTTCGCGACAATGATGGGGTCGGCCGGATTTGAACCGGCGCTCTCAAGCGATCTTTGTCCGTCAGAGAGAAGGTCTGACGGATCACCCAAGGCTTGAAGCCTTGACCAGACTGGTCTCGTTGGAACGTCAGGTTGTCCCGAACGATCTCAGCCGACGACCCCTCTCCTCGCCGATTCGCGCGTGTGGTAGTTATGCATTCTCCCGCCCGAGACGAAAGGATTGTCTTCCACGTAGTATCTCCACAGCCTCTCACGGCCCGAGCTGACTCCTATGCGGGTCGAGACCGCGACCTTACCGTTCCGGCGACCGGAGAGCAGGAAGAGCTCCTCCGATTCGACTAGGTCCTCACCGTTCAGGCGGAGGTCTATGCCCATTGCCTTTGTGAGCTTGCCGGGTCCGTTGGTGAGGTTCGTGATCTCCTCGACGCCTCGCCTCCTCTTCATCTCCTCGACACCTTCCAGCGGCTCGACCGCCCGGATCAGCACCGCTCCGGGCTCGCCCTCTGTCTCCGTGGTAAGGTTGAGGCAGTAGTGGAACCCGTAGGTGAAGTAGACGTAGGCGTGCCCGGGCTCCCCGAACATGACCGCGGTCCTCTTGGTCAGACCCCTGTACGCATGGCTCGCGGGGTCGTCGGCGCCTCGGTATGCTTCGACCTCGACGACTCTCGACCGTAGGACCATGCCGTCAATCACTCTGACGAGGACGGACCCGAGGAGTTCTCTGGCGACGTCTGGCGTGTATCTCGAGTAGAATGAACGATCCAGCCGGGCCAAGACGTTGCGCGGTCGCGGCCCTGTTTATTATCCCGACTGTTTCGCGATGAGACTCGTCGGGTCAATGGACTGTTGCCACCGGTCCAAAACTCCGCGTTAGCAAATTGCGACCGTTTTAACGACTACGTGCGAAATCACAATTAAATACACTATTCTTTTTGCGACATTCTTGATGGCCGACAAGGTGAAGCCTGCGGTCTTTGTTAGAGAGAGCACGGGGCTCGTGAAGAACGTTTCCCTGCTCGACGCCCTGACCCTGAACATGGGGAACATGTCGGCGGGCGCTGCGCTCGCCACGATCGGGTTCACCATGGCCTCGCTTACCTCCGTTGCAGGCGTGAACCTCGTCTACGCCTCCATCATAGCGTTCATCCTCTCGGTCCCGCAGATAGTTGTCTACTCTCTCATGGGGAGCCGAATAAAGAGGACCGGAGGCGACTATGTCTGGATCACACGCCAACTGGGCGGCGCTCTCGGCGGATCGCTGTCTTTCATGGGCTACGTGCTCGAGACCCAGGTCTACTTCGCCCTCATCGTGCTCTCGATGGTCTTCGCCATTGGTTCGGTGGGAGTCGCGTTGGGCAACGCGAGTTTCCACGGCCTCTCGCTCCCGGGAACCATTCCGGGATCGGCGCCGTCCGAGCAGTTTGCAGTCGGGGCGGCGATCTTCGCGATACTCATCCTGGCCAACATGGTAAGGCCGAAGATAGGATACAAGATCGTCACGGTGACCATCCTGCTCGGCGTGGTCGGAATCCTCACCGCGATTGCCACCCTGCTGTCTGCGGGCCAGAGCGGCGTCGCGAGCTACATAAACAACATAGGCGCGGTGGACTTCAGCAACAACCCGATCACGTACAACTCCCTGGTCAGCTCGTACACTGGGTCGACCTTTGACCTCGGCGCTACCATCTCGATCCTCCCGTTCTTCGCGATATTCGTCTATCCATGGATTAACGCAGGGCCGGCGGTCGGCTCGGAGCTCAAGGGCACCGGGACAGCGAAGTGGAACGTGCCCCTGGCCTCGATGCTGGTGCTCGTGCTCCTGACCGGTGCCTTCGCCACCATGTACTACGTCGGAGGCTTCGCCTTTACCAACGCCGCGCTATCCAACGGAGCGCTCGTCTTCAACTACTCGTTCAACTTCTGGACGCTCGCGATGGGCGTCAGCAGGCAGCATGGCGCTCAAGGCCTTCATAGGCGCCTCGTGGATCCTCTGGAACGTCGGCATCCTCGCGTACGGCGTGATTGTGATCTCGAGATACCTACTCGCCCAGGGGTTCGACCGATTCCTGCCCGCCAAAGTCGCCCACGTCAACGCACAGACCGGCTCCCCAATCGTCGCCCAGGCGATCGTGCTGATCCTGACCGTGTCGCTGGTGGGGGTCGTCTCGGCATTCTATGGGACGCTGCAGGCGCTGTTCGCGGGCGTGATCGCGGCGATGATCTACTTCGTCTTCATCGGCATAACGGCCATACTGCACGGGGCCAGGAACGAGCAGGGCCGGGTCAAGAGCCTGCTCATCCTGTGTGGCGCTCTCATGGCCGTTGTCTTCTCATACATCACCTACCAGTTCCTCGCCTCCCCGGCGGTCTGGGGGACGTCGACTGTCATCAACGGCATCGCCGGATACTACTACGCCTATGGCTACGTCGTCGCTTCGTTCATAGCCGGCCTCGCCCTCTACTTCGGGTGCAAGCGCTACTACGCGGGCAAGGGAATCGACGTCACGCTGGCTTACAAGGAAATCCCACCAGAGTAGCCAGTCTCGAGTCGAGGACATATATCGCGGGTTAGCTGGCCCTGCGTCTTGCCAGTGGCGCCCGTGATGAAGTACACAGGACAGACCGAGCTCGTCGTCAGGCTCTCCGACCTCGTCTGGAGGCTGCCGGTGGTCCAGATAGACCCACACACCTGGATAGCGTCGGACGCCGCACTGATCCTGGGTGACGTCCGCTTCCTATCCGTAGCGGCCGGACAACTCGCGAAGAAGATTCGGCCGCTCAAGATCGACGCCGTCTTGACGGCCGAGGCAAAGTCGATAGCGCTGGCATACGAACTGTCCAAGAGGCTGGGCCGCGATCGTTTCGTGGTCGCACGCAAGAGCATCAAGTCGTACATGGGGGACTACGCGGCCCAGAAGCTCAAGTCGATCACCACAAGGGCGGAGCAGGAGCTCCTTCTGACCACGGAGGAGATGCGGTGGCTCTCCGGAAAGCGGGTCTGCCTGCTAGATGATGTCGTCTCGACCGGCGCGACCCTGAGCGCTCTCGAGGAGCTGGCCAACAAGGCCGGGGCGTCGGTGGCATGCAGGGCCGCGATATGGAGGGAGGGGCCATGGTACACGGCAGACGACCTCGTCTGCCTCGGATTTCTCCCCGTCTTCGTGAGCGATGCCAGCCCACTGGAAAAGTAGATGCGCGAGTAGAGCTACGTGAACTCTGGCCTCGGAGCGCTCACGGTCACTTCAGTTCCTTGGACATGATGATGTTGGTCTCCTTGTACCCGAGCTTCGCGTACAGGTCCCTCGCGGCCGTGTTGTGCGCGAACACGTGCAACGATATCGCGCTTATCCCCATCGCTCTGACGCGCTCGTCGAGGCGGAGCAGGGCCTGTGTGGCGTAGCCTCTTCGGCGGTATGCCTCGAAGACGCGGAAGTCGTAGAGGAAGGCGTGCCCCTTCTCTCCCTTCTCCCGGACCAAGGCGAACCAGATCATCCCAACTGGCTCGGAAGTCTGAGCCTCGACGAGCGAGTAGACATAGTTGTCAGGCGTCGATAGGCCGTAGGGGAGGAGCTTGGCGAACTCCTGCTCCGATCTCGACTGGGCTTCTTGTGAGGTCCACCTTCCGGATACGATGTTCTCTTCGGCGTACCCTGTGATTGAAGTCTCCCTCCACGATTCGTATCCTTCCTGCGACATCGGAACGAAGTCCAGCACAGCTGGAAACCTGTCTGGACCGATATTAATCCATCATGGCAAAGCGGGGAGACATCCCCGAGTTGAGTTCCGCCGCGACGGTCGCATGAAAGTTGGCCCGTGGCGAAGAGAGCCTAACGAACCTCTATGAGCAGCACTGATACAGACAGTCAGGGCACGTGCAGGGACAGCTACACCCGCAACGACCACAGCGCCTTCCCTGGCTGTTCGAAGCCGTTATCTTGACCCATTTGTTCTGGACTCTGTCCCAGAACCACTCGTACAGCTCCTCTTCGGTCCCCGTCACTTCCGGAGACTCGAGGGATTCGGTCTCTGACTCTGCCAAGATGTGGGCCCGCGAATGGCGCCAATCTCGCCAGCATTAAGTCTATAATCGTGAGGGGCTTCAGCGGCCGCTCTGCAAGTCAAAGGTGGTGGGGGCGGCCGGACATTTACCTACCATTTTAGGTGGGGATAGAGGAGGAGATTTCGGTGAGTATCTCACTTGCTTGACCTCCGCGTCGGATTTCAACGCGCCGAGTGATAAGGATTCCTCTGTCGCGGATTCGCAGATGCCCGCGGGCGGGTCGGGCGACGAACTTAGCTTGTATCCACTGCTGTCCGACCAGCGGGGAAAGCGCGGATCACACGGTGCGGTGGTCGGTCCGTGAACTCTTGAGCTCCAGGTAGAGCAGGCGGGCGTAGGTCTGCGCCTTTACTGCGGCCGAGTCGCGCGGCAGGTAGTCTGGATCCGACAGTATCAGGTCCCTAAGGACGCTCGAGGCTGGGAGCATGGTCCGAGCGAGGTCCTTCAGGTCGATCATGCTCACGAGCTCTTGTTCCTGTTTGGGAGACTGCATCCTCAGTCGCGTATTATGGCCCGCGGGGGATTTAACGCAGGGTTGGGATGGCGTTCGGACAAAACTATTAATCGCAAAGCCCGGCGCGACGATTCAAGGCGCTTCGGTTTGAGCTCTCAGCCGGTTCGGAGCTATCTCATGATTGCTGCGGCGATAGTCATAGCGGGGGTGCTTGTTTCAGCGAGCCTGTTCGTCGCAATCGGCGGAGCGAAGACCACAACCAGCACGACGACCACCACGGTGACGACGACGGCGAAGGCGACCTACCTCTTCGGCAGCAACGTCACTCTGCAGGTCGCGCGTCCTACGGACATCCCGGGGGATTTCGCGGTCGGGGACTACCTCATCAACGACACGTGGTCTCCCTCATGCGTCACCGCCAACGAGGTCTCCTGTTCACAGCTCTCAGGCACCTCGGTCTCCTTCGAGATAGACCAGAACTGCCCGCCGAGCTTAAGCTGCGTGATCATCCCGCCGCAGAACGCCAGCTTCTCATGGCCGGGAGGGTTCAGCGCGGCCCTACCCGCCCCCGCGAACGCGACGATGTTCGGCGGGTTCCTGCACATCGACTGGATCGTGCAGGATGGTTCGCTCCTCCTGACGGTCCGTACAGCGCCCTCCGTCTTCCTGACGGCGGCACGGCTGTACCAGGTGACGTTCCAGGAGACGGGTTCGTGCGGCATCATTCCCACCGTCTATCAAGCTCCTTGGTCGGTCACCCTCGGCGGATGGACGGAGGCGGCGCCGGCCAACGCGAGCATTCCCATACCCAACACAGAAGCGAGATGGTCACCGGCGTACGTGAACTATTCTTTGATCGTCTTTTCGCTGCCTAGTGGGAGTTACAACTACACCGTCAGCCCCAACCAGGTGCTCTACCCCACTTCTGGCAACGTCACGGTGAGCGGAGCGGACGTGACGGTCGCGATTCATGGTCCATCCTTCCTTTGTCCTTGACCATATGCCCCGGCGGAAGCGCAATGAACCCATACATGGCATGCCTTTCTTTCGGCATCTCCCTGAAACAGACCGCGCCTAGGCACTATGTTCGGACAAAGGCGTATACATTGAGAACCGAAGGGACCCCCATCGATGAATCCGAGAGCCACGTCTGTGATTGGGATTGGTCTCGGATTCGTGGGCGTCCTGGCGTGGATTTGGCTGGTGCCCTACTCTGTCCTCACAGACGAAGAGTGGGGAATCGCGCTGGTTCTTATCTGTCTGGCAGCACTCGTCCTGGTAATCACCGTCTCGTCAGCTGCCCTGATTAACTCCTACTGGTTCAAGTTGACGCCCGCGCTGCGCTGGATCAAGTTCATCTCCGTCATCGGGGTCATAATCGGGCTGGTGGCAATCCTAGCCTGGCTCTCGTGGGTTACCACCCCTCCCTGTATGAGTACGGAGCCCATCGCACCGGGCGTCTGTCCCTCCATACCCAGCGCTGCCGAAGGGTGGGGAACTCTCGTAGCGCTGGTCATTTCGATCAACCTCTCAATATTCGTGTTGATCAAGTCCTTCCGCAGACCGGGAAGCATCCAGATTCAACTGAGGCAATGAACCCTATACGTGGCGTGCCTTTTGAGGTATCTTAGACTAACAAGCGGCTAAAGGCTGTGCCTTGGACAAGTCTATTAACCAGAAACACGGTTTCCAAAACAAGACCGCGTGATGCGCTCCAGACTCTGGCTCCTCTCACTGATTCTGGTTCCAACCTCAGTCTACTTCATCGTGGAAGAGTCGATTCAGCTTCATTTGGTGACATCCATCGAACGTGCGCGTGCTATCCGGGACTCTCTCTCTGGGGCTACGTGCTGGACGGCCTCTCACTCTTCCTTCTCCTGAACCTCCTCCTTCTGCCTATCTGGTTCTCGAAGACGCTTTCATGGCAGGGGACCGTGATGCTCGTTGCCGTGGAGCTCTTCGCGTACGGCTACGTCTTCCTGATCGGAGTGGCCAACCTGTCGACCACGCATCAGCCGCCGAACTGGGCCGTGCTGAACCTGCTGCCCGTTGCCGTCGTGTTCGCCTTCGGCTACCTCCTGCGGATGATCGGCGGCTCCTGGACCCTGGATAGCAGGAAGCTACACGCGGAATTGCACCCTACTGCGCCACCCTAATGCGGGTGTCATGGGTCCACGGGTGTCAGAGCAGACTATGACCTTGGCAGCCGTTTATCGCGAAAGGGGGCATTTTGCGGCGGAGGCGCAACGAAACCTGGTATGGCTTGACTTCTTCTTCCCCCACCCGAAGCGTAAGATGAAACAAAGAGTAAATAGAAGTAGACGCCCGTCTGACACATGCGGCGCCTCCTTAAGATTTCAATCGTTGGAGTTATCATCGTGGCCCTGCTCGTTACCATCTACTTCTTGCCCGTCATTCCCGTTTCGGCATCGCCTCCAGGCAATCAGGTGAATTGCGGTGCGACGAGCCAGCCCTCTTGTGGAAGCAGTGTGGTATACAAAGGGTCGGCCTCAATCAGCTTCTGCTATCTTGGAAGCGGAGCTCTTGCGCTGGCGAACGGAGGCTACTATCTTACTCAGCCCCGAGACATTCTGGCTGGAGAGTTGAGTTCCTCCTGCCCCGACATGCAACCGTAGCCCATCCCTCCAGCCGAGCTCGAGGCGTAATGAACCTCCTGTACTGCTCAGCGCTTGATGGCACCCCATACCTGTGGCAGAGCCGCCGCGAAGGCCGTGTGCGGGCAGTAGTCCGTGTTGTCGTCCATCTCGCAGTAGAACTTGATTAAAACTATATACACTTATATAATTCGTTGCTCAGCCAGCGCTCACATTGCTCAAGGAGCCCCATCGACTAAAGGACAGTTCTGCGATTCATTCTCCTACCCTAGACACCGTCATGATGGTGGAGTCTGCGATCAAGAACAGCAATCTCCCGCCTTCAAGGATGCAGCTGTGGCGCTCCCTCCCGCGGAAGACGATGTACCAGACGTTCGTCGGCGTCCTGGAGTACCTGGAGGCGTCAAACAAGATCATGTTCGACGGGAAGGGCAGGGTCGTCTGGGTGGCGGTCGAGAACCCCAAGCTGGAAGCGCTCCTCAAGGCGAGCGTGAAGCTGCGCGCCTAGACGCCGTAGCCGAACTTCTTCGCGTAATCCTTGTGCGTGGGAAAGAACTCGATCACCCTTACTAGACCGCTTCCGGCTTGACTCAGGGTCACCGTGTAGGTGATCCTAGCTCCTTTGGCGAGGTTGGCCTTGTAGACGTTGCTCAATCCCATAGTTCTGTACTCGTCGGGCCATCTGTCCTTCGGCACGAACGCGCCCGCGTCCAGAGGCCTCTGTTCGAGCGCGTCAGCGAGCGAATCTATCGATCTTTTCATCTGCTCGTCTTTCATCATTCGGTAGAGCGCCCTGAACTCGACGGAGACGACAAGGCCGAACTTCTTCCCCGCAGGTTCGCCGCTCATTGCTCATCTCCGCCGATTACGGTCATTGATGTGCAGTTAGTCGCCGTCCTCCTTTATAGCCACGCTATCGAGGACAGCAGTCAACACCTCTCCACGTTATCGGCAGATTGCGCTCCTGGCCTGTGACAGAGACGTCGCGAAGATCGGTTGTTGACAGCATTCCGGCCGCGGCCAGATTTGTGAGGCGTTGCGCTGTGCTCATCTAGAACGAATGGCTTGAGAATCAAGAAGATCGATTTGGATACAACCCGAAGAGGGACGACCACCTGGGTTGCTCTCGCCACTCTTCTAATCGCCTCGGTAATGATAGGGGGCATCGTCCTTTATGCTCTGGGGGACTTCTTCCCGGGTCTGGGATCGGGCGCCAGTCTCCTAACTACGATAATCATCATAGTGCTGTTCATCCTCTTCGTCATCGTCCGGCAAAGAAGAGTGCGAGAGATCGAGTCTGAGCCCGACCAATCTGCCGTGTCAGTGAACACTCTGCGTCATTTCAGCTCATGATAGAGAAGTATGGCGTAGAGCGCGGCCTTGACCGCGGCTTCATCGCTCGGAAGGTGGCCCGGTTCGGAGAGGATGAGGTCCCTCGGCGCGCTCGAGGGAGGCAGCTTGGTCCCGGCCAGCTTCTTCAGCTCGACCATGCTGACGAGCGCTTGTTCCTGCCTTGGAGACTCCATCCTCGGTCGCGTCTCATGGCCGGTGTGGGACTTAACGCAGAGTAGGATGGCCTTCGGACAAAACTATTAATCATCAAGCGCCGCAAAACCCGGATAATCATGAACTCTAGGGGCAGAACTTACGCAGGCTTGGCCGCCCTGACGATTGTGATACTCGCCGGGAGTCTTGTATACTACTACAGCACCGCGACCGCCCAGATCTCCTCGCTCAAGAGCGACGGCAGGAGCGTGTGCACCACCCTCACGAGCGTGGCCGGGTCCGCCTATCGAGTCGACTCCAACACGACCCAGGCGATGCAGCAGCAGATACAGATGGACAACTCGATAATCGCGGCCCTCAACTCGACCAAGCCTTCCGGCTACGCCGGCATGATCGCCACCCTTCAGGCCGAAGAGACTCAGGACATCGCGATAGTGACCTCAATGAACAGTTTCCTGTCCGTAGGCTCTTCATTGACGCCCAGCCCCTGCCAGCCGTTCAACTGAAGCTTGCCGGGGTAGGCACGCTTTTTGGGATTTTGTTCGGACATAACTATTAATCATGAATCCCACTCTCACCCGCCGAGTTGCCGTGCAACATCGGAGAGCGGTCGGTCCGATTGCAGTCACCGTAGTCGCCGTCGCAGCCTTTCTCTTCGTGCTCCTCGTCCCGATAGTCCCGATGGGCCAGTCCACCCCCTGCGCGGTGACCTGCCCTCAGTGCTCCTGCCCAGTCGGATTTCTGTATCCCCTCTACGGCTCGATCTCCTTCGCGCTGATCCAGCACGGAGTCTTCGTCCTCTCCGAGCCGAACGGGCCGCTGGTGAGTTTCGTTTGAGCGGTCCGGCTCCCATAAGCGGCCACGCCAACCGGAGCTACATAGTGATCGCTTCGGCGATAATCATAGCCGGCGTGCTGATTTCCGCGAGCCTGTTCGTCGCAGTCGGAGGAGCGAAGACCACAGTCACCGTAACCATCACCACGCCCTGCAATGAGCCGGTGTATAGCGCAGGCAGTCCCTCGACCAACACGAGCCCGGTTTGGCTCATGCAGCCCGGGTCGACCGGAACGGTCTGCGTGACGTACCAGTCGAGTTGGCAAGGCAAGGCGAGCGCCTTCGACAACCAGCCCTTCACCCAGAACTTCACGCTCCTTATGGCAACCGAGACCTGCGCCGTCAAGGGATGCTTGCCTGTCCCCTCCTATTCCTTCACTGTGACCAGTGCTCCAAGCTCCATACAGGCGACGAGCTCCACAGACTTCGTCACCGTCGTGTACACGGTCACCGCCCTGGGCAACGCGACCGGATTCTACGACCCCGGCGTGACCGGGTTTTGCAATGGAGGGTTCCCCTTGGCCGTAGGCTACGCGGCGTCGCAGGTGAACGCCTCTGACTTTACAATCATCCAGCCTCAAGGATGCGTGTTCGGACAACCGTTCCAACCGGTGTCTATGAGCGTTGGCGGGATGGGTATAATGTACGTCCAATTCTGATAACCTCTGTTCGGACCTCAGAAGTACTGCGTACCTCCGCCGATGGGACTGCAGCTGAGGACCCAGAACAGCGTAATCGCTGGGAGCAAGGCCACCATCGACGCAATACCGCACAGAGCAGCGTCGCCCCAATCAGGCCGACGGTTCAGCCAGACAGCTTCCTGAAGTCATTACGTGTCATCTGTCGCTCAATTCTTCGACGAGCTTCGGCAACGGCTTCGCACCCTGATTATGGGATAGGCAGGGTAGAGGGGACGACAGCAGCGCTCGGTTCGGCGCCTCTCACGATCTCCTTGTTGAATTCCTTGAGCAGTTGAAGCAGGACCTCTCCCTGCCTCGTGAGAGTGTACATCCTCACGTTCCCGAAGGCGTGGTCTTCGTGGACGAGACCGTACCTGTTGAGCAGGACGATGTGGTAGTCGACGGCCTTCCAGTCAAGGCCGAGCTCTTGCGCGAGCTGCAGCCTGTCCTTCGGCCTCGAGAGCGCATCCAGGAGGTTCAACCTCGTCTTGGCTCCCTTCATCTTGATGAAGAGGTCGAAGATGCCAGAGTCGAAGCCGAGGCTCTCCCAGCGCGACTTCATCCTACCCCGCCAGATCCAGACGCCTCCTACCAGCGCCCAACTGGCCGTGGACAACACCGGAGAGTTGGCGAGGAGGAACTGGAACGCCGGCTGGTTGTTTGGCGGGAGGGAGAGGGAACCCGAAGCGGTGTAGCCGTTGATTCCTGTCCCAAGGTTCGTGATTGAGGTCTGCAGGGCGGGACCAGATTCCGACGGGCTCGCCAGATGGACTCCCAGAAACACGGTATTGACTATCGCGACCGCGACGACCACCGCCAGGACGAAGGTAGCTCGCGACATCGGTCAAAAGGATGGCTCTGTTGATAAATACTTTATTCCGAGTCTTCGGAAGTAACCTTAACCCGAGACACGAAGGCTGCCCCGTTCGACGTGGCATCCCACCAAGCCAAGGCGACGCTCTCGATCTCCGCAGCGGCGATGATTACCTTGTTGTTGATTGCGGTTGGACTCAACATCTCAGGAACCGCTGCCAGTACCCAGGTCGGGCAGGCGGCTCCGACTCTGCCTCCCGGTTACCCCGGTGACGCACAGATATCATCCCTCGGCTCGTCACTCATTCCAATGATAGAGAACACCTCCCAGTTCCAGTCCCTCTCGCACGGAATACAGTACCACGTCCAGCCGTACTCGAGCTTCGGCTACAGCTGGGGGCCTAACATAGCCTCGATCGAGACGATAATCTTCTACTCGCCCAATATGAGCGGCCAGATCGAGGTCGACGTCTTTGCGGGCAACGACACGGTTCAGCACATGTACTTCGATAACTCGACGCTCCTTGGCTACAGAGCTGGCTCGGCGATGGCATGAAGCGCATCACTAAGGTGGCAGTAGCCTGCATCGGTGCTGTTGGTGTGCTGGCCTTCTTGTTCCTCGTTCCAATCATCCCGACGATAGTCACGACCTATGACTTGTATTCACAGCATGGTATGTGCATCTGCACTGAAATCGAACCAGCTCCGACTCTGGTGATTTACGGCTCCGCTTCGTACATGTTGTCGCACTATGGAGTAGTCTACGTCCCCGCCGGCGGTCATCTCTGGTGGCTCCCATCCTCAGGGCAATCATCAAAGCCTTACCTGTATCTAGCGAAAGTCCTGATCTACGATATTCAAGGTGTGGATGAAATGCACCGGCGGAGGCGCAATGAACCCTGTACATAGCGATGGCTCTTTTATGCATCTCAAATCAACAAACGGCTAGTGGCTCTGCCGTTCGGACATAACTATTAATCAGAATGCAGCCAATTGTCATTCAGGTAAGACCGAAGTTGCACGTCAGAAGGATTCTTCTGGTCTCGGTCGCCCTCGTGCTCGTCGCTCTGGGGCTAGGAGTCTCGATCGGGTACGGTTTCGCTCCCACGAGAACCTCATCTGTCACGCGCTTTCAGACGCTCCTTACCACCTCGACTGAAACGGTGCCAACCACCGTAACCGTGATCTATTCGTCGGGTCACATCTACACGCTGCTCACCGTAACCGAGCAGACCGTACTCGTGATAATCTATGTGCCGAAGTGCGTCACGGTTTCTGGAACGACCAGCATCACGTACACGAGCCCGCCTTTTGGGCAATCGACCACCATTACGTACACCTATCCAGCTACCATAACAAACTCGTCCGCTGTGTCCTTCACCACCGTAACCAACAGGACGCTAACCGCTTCGAATCAAACGCAAACCGAGAGCATCTCGTGCTAGCTCTGCTGTCTAGATCTCGCCCCGACGCGACAGCGACCATCCAGGACAGTATCACTCCCTGGAGAACCCGCAATGGAGCCTCTACCTTCATCTTCTGATGGCCTTCCTTACCTGGGGGTAGAGCCGCCGCGAACGCCATCTGCGGGCAGTAGTCCGTGTTGTCGTCCATCTCGCAGTAGACTTGACCTTGCTCGGTGAGACCACTCGTCTTTCGGAGTCACGATGCTGCGATAGGGCCAGCGTCTGGAAGTCGTTACCAGATACCTGCTTATATAGCGGGGCGAATTCGTTGTGGCAGGCTTAGGTACCCAAGGTCGAGAGTCCAGCGGGTCACGGGCCCTCCAGAGGAGGGAACGTCCGCGCCAAGGGTCAACGACTCTCGGCACCTGAGTCCTCTTTCCTCATCTGGTCCAGTAGTAAGCCTTGGCCTCCTTGCCCTTGCCTTTCAGTCTGTTATTGAAGGGTAATTGCTCCAATCCCGCTTCGGAAAGCCGCCCCTCCCGAATCAGGGCTTTTGCGGCTCCACAAATCACATCCGCGACCTGGATCGGATGGGACTCCTCCGACTTCAAGCTGGCAAGGAGAGGAGTGTAGGCGCTCCCGCCAGAGACAACCCTCACCAGGTGTCGGACAATCTTCTCCGTTGTCGTCGGGCTGAAATCCGCGTCGCAGTGTACCGCCACGTCGTTCGTAAGCGAGAAGAACCTTTGCCTCAGCCGCACCCTGAACTCGCCCTGGAGTCGCTCGTAGCCTGAAAAGCATCCGTCAATCAGCTTAATGAAAGCGTCCGTCGTCTTCTCTTCGGGACTTACCAAGGCATTGGTCTTAATCACCAAGATTGCGTTTGTGGACATCTTGACGAGGCCTGGGAGGGCGCTGACCACCGCATTTCGATTGTCGGAGTCGAGTTTCGACCACTTGAATTCGGTCGGCTCGATAGCCTTCGGCAGCTTGAGGTGCCTTTCCAAGAATGTGTATCCACACTCGGCGTCATCAAAGCACGCTATGCAGATGTAGGTGAGACCAGAATCGCTGCTCGTGTCTATCCCTACGCTACCCTTGCTCAAGATGGGGATGATGAATGGTTTGCCGTCGAGTTCGATTTCCTTGAATCTCCTGTCTCTCTCGCCTCGTTCGATCCATCCGGCGTTCTTCCGGTATAGCTCGGTTCGGGCGACTGACTTGAACTCCGACGGTAGATCCCGGACTAATCGGTCAAACTCGGAAGCTGGGTTGGTGATAGAGCGCAGCAGGTCATACTTCCCCAGAAGGGCTGGCTGCAGGACGTAACTATTGTTGTCAAGGTGATAGGTCTCGCCTAGGAACGTGGCTCGCGCCAGACCACTGAAGGTCCCGAGATAGTCCTTCTTCTTGGCGGTAACCAAGCGCCCCTCTGGAAGGGGCCTACAGACATTAGGATAAATAGATGCGAAGTCTCGGAGAATCTGCGGTTCGATGAATACCCAGCGGGTCACGGGCCCTCCAGAGGAGGGAACGTCCGCGATTGAACGGCGAGAACCGCGAAGCTCTAGCGTCTGATTGCGTTCCTGACCTGTGGCAGCGCGGCGGCGATAGTCATAGCCGGTGTGCTGATCTCGGCAAGCGTCTTCGTCGCGTTCACGGGAATGCCGAAGACCACCACTACAACCTCGACTCAGACGACAACGACAACCACGACGAGCACAATCACGAGTCCCGAAAGCACGACCTCTCCCTCCAGCGTCGTCTTCTCGCTTGACGTGAACGGGAGGTGGTACTGGGCCGACGACATCTCAGGCGACATCGTGATCGGAAGTCCCGGATACAGCTACTTCCTGAACGGGTCGGTCACATTTGATGGATTGACGTTCCAGACGATATGCCCTCCTATCGATCAAGGCTGCCCAGGCTCGAACAGCTCGTCCACCGTGGTATGGGCAGACGTGGTTCAACTGAACATAAAGTTCCCCGGTGGGAGCAACGAGACCATAGGGCGAGCCGGGTACTTCGAACCCCTGCCTACGTACATCCTAACCATCAACCACACTTCTCCACGAGCAGGCATCCTCGTCGAATACGTCGGCGACTACAACTATCCTCACAGTCCGGTACCCTACGCCGTCTTCCTGCTGGCTTCGTCCTGCGGCGGACCACCAAACCTTTGCTGAATTCGGGAGCGACACCGCGAAGTGACCATGAACCCGCTAAACCTCAGCGCTGGCCTGGTCTTCGTCGCCACCGGCCTGCTCGTCCCGTTCTCGCCGATTCCGCTCGCCCTGCCCTGGGGTCTGCTCTACGTCGCGCCCATCTCCATGGCAGGGTTGTCGATAACGGTATTCAGGAAAAGCCGACAGTGGGGAATGACCATGGGAATCCTCGCAGTGATTGCGCTGCTTGTGGTCGTGATAATCGCCGCTTGGGCAGCATCTTCGTCCCAGATCGGCTCACTTTGGGGCGTGAGAAGCGCATAGATTTCGTGTTTCTACAACATCATGGGTGCTTATCTTCCCTCGCGCACGATAGGCTATGTGCGCGACAGTCTTCTACAGGAAGCATATCAAAGGCAGATTATATCCGAAGGCAGCTAGGACCGGCCCCTACGCGTTCGCTCAGGGGGTGAGCAGGGTGAACGGCAGAGTCGTGACCCGGTACCTCGGGATCGTGCAGGTGGAGGAGAGGGCGAATGTAGTAGAAAGGGAGGAGGGGTCGAACGCCGACCAGCCCGGCGAACCCGAAGAGATTCAGCAGAAATTACAGTGAGTTCCGGGTCAGCCATACTGACTCCGAGTCCTCGTTCCTCGCCTCCCTCAACTGGTACGGCATCGCCGCGGAGCGCGACTGCAGGATTGTGGACTGGTCCTCGGTCAGGTGCTCGAAGTGCGGGGCCGAGTCCTCCGTCGAGCGTGGCGATGCTCCGATCATAGGTCCTCACGACAGTCTGCCTTCGGTCGCTTGCGAATGCTGCGGGGGCGATGCCATCCCGAGGGCGTACCTGCCCGACCTCATGGTGAGCCGCGAGAAGCGGATAGTTATAGAAATCTCAGGTGCGAAGAGTTCGATTCACGACCGCTCCAAGGTTGATTTCTATTACAGGGCAGGAGTTCGCTGGATCGAGGTCACCAACGAGATGGTGAAATCTGCCATGTCGGTCAAGGCCGTCTGCCAGGCGCTGGCGTTGTCCGTCGCTTCGTCTCGCCCGGAGAGAGTCTGGAGCTGCGAAGAGTCTTGATGGCGCCGTTCGGACAAAGGTATTAATCAAGAATCAACCCAACAAGCGTTCGACGCAGGGATGAGATTACCACGCCGAGGTTGAGTCGAAAGGTGATTCTCCTTGTCGTCGTCCTGGCACTAGCATTCGTCTTCGCAGTTCCTGTGGTGAGTGTCAGCAGTTCGTACGTCGATCCCATGTGCGGCTCGAGCATCCCCTGCGCCAACTTCCAGATCCACTTTACGCAGTCGCTGGACTGTTATCTCCTAGGAGCTGGGCCCGGACAATGGATCGGGGTCTATTCCTATGACCGGAGTTTCGGTGTTGGCTGCGGGCCGCTCCTTTTCTAGGTCTGCCGAGAGGAGGCCTATGACTACGGGCAGCTCTATCATGAATGCGGGCTGGGGCTCGGCCCTCTCGAACTTCAGGCCACCATAGACAAGGCTGAGTAGCCCTGTGTACTTCCTCATGTCCTCGACCGTCTCGGCGGAGAGCAACACCTCGGTCTTCCCACCGGAGTATACGAGTTCGAGCGTCCTCACCGTCGGGGCTGCGAGGTGGGAGAGAGGCTGAATCGCTGAATCCTCCAAGACCTCGTCAGTGGTGGGCACCTTCACGAGCCTGACCAGTTTTGAGGAGATATCGCTGCTCTGACTCTCTTTGGTCTCCTCATCCTCCTCGACCTTTCCCTGAGAGAACTCCCGCTTGGATTCCTCATCCTGCAGGGAGCTGAGAGACTTGGCCACCTCACCGGCAGGCAGATGGATGTACGACACCAGCTCCTCCGGAGTAACGAGGAAGGAGGGCGGCTCCATCCTCGACTTTGTGTAGCGGTCGAAGTACTCCGAGATGTCCACGACCATCCTCCTGTCGACCAGCTCAAGGAGCATCCTCGGGTCGCGGTACTGGAAGACCGCCAGGCTGTCGTGCTCGTCCGAACAGTGGTCGAAGGGAAGAGAGTTGGGCGAACTTGCTCCCTTATCGCAGACCCACATCCCCTGAATCGCAAGAGTAACTGTCGGCTTGGTCGCGATGTCATCGATCTTCTTCATCCTGGCGTCCGACTGCCTGTAGTAGTCCCGGTGCAGCTCCCTCCTGTCCCGCTCCTCACCGCTGACCATGTCGATTGTCGGCTGCTCGATGGATACCTTGGCCCTGTGCATGGAGTTCTTCAGCCTGACCAGCGCTGAGCTGTAGTCTGACCTGACGAAGAGGAACTGGATCCAGGCGAAGTCGGGGTTGGAACTCTCAAGCGCCCTGATGACATGGCCGAGGAAGGCCTGCTTCTCCGGGTATGCCGGGGTGGAGACCACGATGCCGTTCCTGAGGGAGACATTGAAGAACCGGACCCGTTTCTTGGCGCTCTCCTTCTTCTGAGCCTGATTTGAGGTCATTTCTGAATCTCCTGAGGCTCTCTGGAGGGCTCGATTCTCTCGCCTGTCCTGTGGGACCTTCCCGAGGTGCCTTATCCTCGACCCGAGCCGCGGGTATCTGAGAACGTCGACGTAGGCCTCCTGGGAGGCGGGCCGAGGTACCGCAAGGTCGCCGCGGTCGAGGACGATGGCGGAGATGCCCTGGACGATGATCAGGTAGTAATAGAATGGAGGGAAAAGCCGAAAGGTCCAGCTCAGGCTCACCACCGCCGAGACGGCGAACAGGGCGACGTAGGGTAGGACTCCCCTGATGCTCCGCGGCCTCGCTGCCTTAGCAGTGGCGAGCAGACCCATGTGGTTCAAGACCGACCACCACTTGATCGGGCTCCCGTCGTCCCTGAAGGGATGAGACAGCCTCGACAGGTCGTGCCTGTACAGCACCAAGACGAAGACACCCCAGTAAGGAAACGGAATGTAGAGGAAGATGGGCGCCCCGGGGTTCATGCCATCTATCGGCGAGGTCATTCTTAACGTGAGAATGATGTTGCCAAGTCATGTTGCCAACGATGTTGCCAAATTGGTCTCCGATGTTGCCAATTACGTTGCCAAACTGGTGATTCGGACTGTCGGTTGGCAACATCCCCGTGCCCGTGTTAAATACTGAACGAGCCTTTGCTGCCGTATTTCGTCTTTCTCTCTCTGATTTCGGTATGAACCTGTGACCTTGGCACCAGCGTAGGCTACTGAACGCCTTCGTCGGCCAATCGTCTGCGGGAGAGAACGGGATACCCGGTGACGGCTCATCCGACTTTTCGACATGAAGATGAGCGCAGTCTTTGGTTGACCGTTCTCCACCCGGACGGAAGTATCCGGGCCCAACGGCCGTCCTCTGGGCACACTCGATGCCATAAGTCCACCCAGAAGGACGCGAAAGAACTTCTCCTCCATCGGCCTTCAGGAGAGTGACGGAAGCGGAAGCTTCACCCCCGTTCCTTGACCGGTCCGGGCCGCAGCCATATCCAATAGTTTCTACCCAACCACTGGGCAGAAACGAAGCTGCGACTTGAGGACCGGCTAGACAGATCACATTGGGCCCATTATTATCCGCCCATGCGATCCCGGACGGGGACCAAGTGAAGCCTCTGCTGTCCGCCATCCCTTCCTGAAGGATTCGAGAACGAGAAGCTGGCAGCGCCTACGCCGGTTGAACCACCGGAGCGTGCCAGGACGAAGCATGGCAGGAGACCGAAAAACATGCAAGGGGTTCAAGGAATTCAGAAGAGTGGACGGACGAGAGCTGGCCGCGTACGAGGAGTACAGCATCCTGGGCAGGTGCCCGGAGTGCAGGGAAGGCCTCGCGCGTCACGAAAGGAAGTAGCTGAATAAGCCACTTCCCCGCTGTAAGGAGCAATGCCCGAAGGGCTGCGAAAGCAGCTGGTAGGGCTGGGCGTCCTCGACCGTGAGGTCAGGACTCCCGAAGGTGAAAGTCGTCTGGCGTGTTGGACTCTGAGCAGAGTCCGGCATGGGGCTAGCCCCAGACATAGACAGCCGCAAAGAGTGCAGCCTAGGCATTCGAGGCGGCGACCTGAGGACAGGCAAGGCAACGATAAGGAACCCACAACAGAATGTCCCTGCGCCATGCGAAGACGCTAGGATAGGACGAGGCGCGCATGGTATAGAGAACCACCACACTTTACGAGACCATAGTGTGGCAAATCCCCTTCCGCAGGAAGGCGAGAACCAGCCGACGTGCCGGGGCTCTCTCGGTCACTGGTGGGTGCCTAAACCTGTCTGTAGATGTGCTCCCTGCAGAACGTGAGACCCAATTCGGTCTGCCTCTCGTCGATAAAGGGCGAGTGGATAGGACAGCTGCGTCCGATTTGACCGGGTTGGCTCCGAGGAGTCATAGTACCCTGAACGTCGGCTAATTACCGACCTGCGGGGAAGGACTCTAGCCCGAAATCCGAAGTCCGAACTGTGCAAAGGATGGATTCAGTCCACGAAACACAAAAAAGGAGGTGAGAGAATGGACTTAAACAATAAGCTCGGTGAGCAATCGCTGAGTCCAGTAGTCCGCAAGGACGAAGGCAGAGTCATTCTCCATATCCAGAGTGGACTCGCCATATCAGCAACAAGAAGGAAAGACAAGCAATTCCACAACCTACACTCACTACTCTGGAGAAGAGAGTGGCTACAAACAGCTCTTGAAGCAGTCTTAGACAACGCTGGCGCGAAGACCTCAGGCGTGGACGGAGTGTGCGGGGCTGACCTGCACGAACCGTCTGCTAGGGCCAGATTCGTCGAGGAACTGCGGACGGAGCTGAAGCAACGAACCTACCATCCCTCCCCAGTGCTCAGGAAGTATATTCCAAAAGCCAACGGGAAGGAGCGGCCAATAGGCATTCCAACGATAAGGGATAGGGTGGTGCAGATGGTCTTGAAGATGGTTCTCGAACCAATCTTCGAGGCCGACTTCCTGCCCAATTCCAACGGCTTCAGACCTGAGCGAAGCACGCTGGAGTGCGTATTGCCAATGTACCGCTACGGGAACAGCCACAACCTCTACCAATGGGTCATCGAGGGAGACATCGAAGGGTGCTTCGACAACATCGACCACGGAATCCTGATGGAAGCTGTCCAGAAGAGGATAGCCGACAACAGTATCCTGTGGCTGATTCGTCGGTTCCTCAAGGCACCCGTCATCGACGAAGGCATCCGGACAAAAACCCGCAAGGGAACACCACAAGGAGGTGTTCTTTCACCACTGCTCGCCAACATCTACCTCAACAAGTTTGACCAGTTCTGGTATGAAAACTGGGGCAGACTCACAGCAGATCAAAGAAAGAAACGCCAGAGACACGGACAGGCCAACTGTGTGCTGTTCAGGTACGCTGATGACTTCATCCTAAGTGCGAGAGGCACTGAAGAGGGGGTCAACGCCGTCATGGACAGCATCAGGAGCTTCTTCAAGAGCAAGCTCAGGCTGGACCTATCCACAGACAAGACCAGGGTCGTCCGTCTGGAAGAGGGATTCAATTTTCTTGGATTCCACATCCAGCGGGTGCACCTAGACTACGGCGAGTGCGTCAGAATACGACCTACACAGAGGAACCTATACCGCCTCAGGAACAAATTGCAATCCATGCTCGGGCCCACCGCGTCGCGCGACGAGCCGCACATGAAAATTGCAGCCCTGAACAGAGTCTTGAGGGGATGGGCCAACTACTACACGTCAGTCAATTCGTACCAGCAATTCAGAACCGGGGACTTTCTGGCCGAACGCCTGTTCTGCAAGTGGTACTGTCGCAAGTACAAGGTAAGCGTCCGGAAGTTCCTAGCGCAAGTCCTCAGTAATGGCAAAGTGGTCGTCCAGAGGCGGGGTGTAAAAGCCGAACTTTTCCGGATGGCATCCAGCACGAGCACGCACACCATAAGGAATCATGAGCTCCTCTGGCGATACAGGTCAATCAGGAATCCATACATCAGCCAGGATCATAAGGCAACCGGCATTCCAGAGGAAAACGACGACCCAATCATAGATGCGCCCAACATCCAACCGCTTGCACCTGCGTACGACGGTGAAATCTATTCCTCCAACCGCCTACTAGCGTTTGAGAGGGATGGATGGAGGTGTACTCGGTGCGGCAGTCGGGAGCAACTTCAGGCGCATCATGTCGAACCAGTGCCCAAAGGAATATTCGACCCGGAAGTTGTGCACAGGATTGCGAACTTACAGACCCTATGCGCAAAATGCCATCTAAAACAGCCTAGACCAAGCTGACCTCTGGAACAACAATTCTCTTGCACTGCGCAAGGACAACAAGAAAATTCCTGCAGCAGATATAGCAAGCCAGACCAAGAAGTCGACGGCAAGACCCACAACATTCATTGCCCAATGTGTACCCGCTACAGAGGCAAAGCTGGTAAGCCACGGCAAAGGATAACCGTAGCTTAACTCTGTAACACCCCAAGTATAGGGATTCCACACATACAACAAGGAAGCAAGCGTCAAAACGAAGCCAACTACCGGAGCCAGCTGAATCCACTTCATTTCAACTCGGAACAACCTCATCCGTAACATAAGAACCTTGCGGAGTAAGAACAATATTCGCGACCCATACCGAAGAAGCGACAAGTCTGGGAGAATCGGAATCATCCATCCAATGCACAAGAAGAGGACGGAGGACGTAGGGGTGAAAGCCCGGTGATGCGAAAGTATCACGCCGGGTTTGGGAGGGAGGGTGCGTGCTTCCTGCTCGATATTTTGAGCATGGCGGCGCACTCTTACCTCAGGTCTACGCGGGAGAGGAACGAACGGAGCTCACGTGCTCCTTCTGCGGGATCGTCGTGAGCAGGGCGGACTACACGCGCGAGGACGGGTCGACGGCGCCATCCGTGAGCAAGAGCGAGCCCCTTGGCTCGTACATAGTCGCGGACACGGAGAGCGCCTCCTCTCTGAAGGGCCCCGCCTTCGGGTGGGCGAAGCTGATGCCGAACATCGTCGGGCGAGGCGGACCGATGCCGACGTGCTCGATGCTGACGAACAGGATAGCCGAGAGGCTGTCCCTCCCCAAGAGCATCGCGCAGGCTGCCGACATCACGGCGAGGAGGCTCCTCCCCCAAAGGGAGTCCTACGAGGCCACGATCCCCTCGATATCGGCCTACTCGCTGGCGCGTCACGAAAGCCCCTGTTACTGAAAAGTAACCGAGGCCCGCTGTAAGGAGCAATGCCCGAAGGACTGTAGGGTCAACCACCGACCACTATGAACATTTCCGTTCGGACAAAAGTACTTAAGACATGAACAGTCCCATAGGTGCAGGTACGACAAGATGACCAAACAGACTATCTTGGGACTGGCACTCATACTAGGCATCATAGGAGCCATACTTCTCATCTTTGGTGCCATCAATCCATCAGTAACAGCCACACAGTACAATCCTGCCTCGAACCAAGGATACAGCTCCAGCCAACTACACACTGAATTACATAGGAATTGCAGTCCTTGTGTCTGCAGTCACAATAGCCTTTGCATCAAACAAGTGGAAGCCACACACCACAACCATCGCTACCACTACGAATTGAAAGCGTTCCGGAATTATCATCCCACACTACAGTAGGTAGGGCTGGGCGTCCACAGCCGTAAGGTTTGGACTCCCGAAGGTGAAAGTCGTCTGGCATGTTGGGCTCTGAGCAGAGCCCAGCATGGGGCTAGCCCCAGACATAGACAGCCGATAAGGGAACAGCCTAGGTTCCCGAGACGGCGACCTAAGGACGGACATGGCAACGATAAGGAACCCACAACAGATAGTAGGCCGGTCGTGCGAAGACACTAGGATAGAAGGGCGCACGACATGGAGGGTTACCATTCCTGTGCAGTGAGAGGAATGGCAAATCCCCTTCCTTTAGGAAGGCGAGAACCGCCCGGCGTGGCGGAATCTTCCCGAATACTGGTGGGTGCCTAAATCCGTCTACAGACGTGCTCCTTACAGAACGTGAGACCCAACCCGGTCTGCCTCTCGTCGATAAAGGGCGAGTGGATAGGACGGCTGCGTCTGATTTGACTGGGTTGGCTCCGAGGAGTCATAGTACCCTGAATGTCGGCCAATTACCGACCTGTGGGGAAGGACTCTAGTCCGAAATCCGAAGTCCGAACTGTGCAAAGGATGGATTCAGTCCACGAAACACAAAAGGAGGTGAGAGAATGGGCTCAAACAACAAAACCGATGAGCAATCATCGGTAGTCCCCCGCAAGAGGGAAGGCAGAGCCATTCTCTGCATCCAGAGTGGACTCGCAAGAATCGCAACACTACGACCAAGCAAGCAATTCTACAACCTCCATTCGCTACTCTGGAAAAGAGAGTGGCTCAACTCGGCTCTCGAAGCGGTTCTAGACAACGCTGGCGCGAAGACCTCAGGTGTGGACGGAGTGTGCGGGGCAGACCTGCACGAGCCGTCTGCTAGGGCCAGATTTGTCGAAGAACTGCGTACAGAGCTGAAACAGCGAACATATCACCCCTCTCCGGTGCTTAGGAAGTACATTCCGAAGGCTAACGGAGGGAGGCGCCCAATAGGCATCCCAACGATAAGAGATCGGGTCGTGCAGATGGTCTTGAAGATGGTTCTTGAACCAATCTTCGAGGCCGACTTCCTGCCAAACTCGAATGGCTTCCGACCTGAGAGAAGCACGTTGGAGTGTGTATTGCCGATGTATCGGTACGGGGACAACGTCCGAAGATACGAATGGGTCATAGAAGGAGACATCGAAGGGTGCTTTGACAACATCGACCATGAGATACTAATGCGAGCTGTCAAGAAAAGGATAGCAGACACTAGCATCCTGTGGCTGATTCGTCAGTTCCTTAAGGCACCCGTCATCGAAGATGGCATTCAGGTACAAGTCCGGAAAGGAACCCCGCAAGGTGGTGTCCTTTCGCCATTGCTAGCCAACATCTACCTCAACGAGTTTGACCAGTTCTGGGATGAATACTGGGGCAAGCTCACAAGGACGCAGAGAGTACAACAACAGAAAACGGAACAGGCCAGTTGTGTACTGTTCAGGTATGCGGATGACTTCATCTTGAGTGTGAAAGGCACCCAAGCGGGAGCCACCGCAGTCATGAACAGCATACGGAGCTTCTTTAAGGAGAGACTCAATCTGAACCTGTCAACAGAGAAGACAAGACTCATTCCGCTGGAGAATGGATTCGACTTCCTCGGTTTCCACATCCGGCGGGTGAACATGGGATACTACAGTTGTGTCAGAATACGACCAACACAGCGAAATCTTTCCCGTCTCAAGAACAAGCTGCAAGCGATGTTAGGGACAGCTGCGATAAGCGATGACCCCCCGACGAAGGTTGCGGCGATGAACAGGGTCTTGAAGGGATGGGCCAACTACTACAAAGCAGTAAATGCCTACCAACAATTCAGGACAGGAGACTTCCTCGCCGAACGCTTGTTTCGGCAGTGGTACCGAAGGAAGTACCACATCAGTGTCGGGAAGTACCTGTCAACCGTGTGCACGAACGGAAGGGTGGTCATTCAGAGGGGCGACATCAAGGTTGAACTCTTCAGGATGACCTCCAATACGAGCATGCACACCTCCATGAACCATAAACTCATCTGGAAATACAGGTCAATCAGGAATCCGTACACCAACCAGAGCCACACGGCAACCAGCATTTCAGAGAAAACCGACGACCCAATCATAGATGCGCCCAACGCCCACCCGGTTGCGCCCGAGTACAATGATGAAACCTATCTCTCCAACCGCCTTCTGACGTTTGAGAGGGATGGATGGAAGTGTACCCAGTGCAGCAGTCGGGAGAAACTACAGGCGCACCACATAGAACGTGTCCCCAGAGGAATGGTCTTCGACCCGCAGGTCGTGCACCGAGTCGAAAATCTTCAGACATTGTGCGCGAAATGCCACAGTAAGCTGCCTCAAGAAAGGTAGCTGAAATCAATCCATCTAATGCACAAGAAGAGGACGGAAGACGTAGGAGTGAAAGCCCGGTGATGCGAAAGTATCACGCCGGGTTTGGGAGGGAGGGTGCGTGTTTCCTGCCCGATTTGAAGGGCGTGGCAGCGCACTCTTACCTCAGCTCTACGCCTGCAGGGCAGCAGGTGTCGTGCACGTCAGCCACAGGGAGGTCCTGAAGGCCTACACCGACGCGGGCTACAGGGTCCGCAAGTCCGACCTGCTGAAGTTAGGCCTCGAGTCCGGGATGCACCTCCCCCATCCCAGCAAGGATGACTTCGTGAAGGCCGCCATCGGCAGGCTGCAATCCAGCGAGAGGATTGCCGAGCGGCTGAGGAAGTCAGAAGCAGACCCGAAGGAGTACTTCACGACCCTCTTCGAGCGCGCGAAGGAGCTCGTAGCCTCAGCAGCGGAGCCCAACGGCTTCAACCCCAGGACCGTCGCAGCAGGATCGGTCTATCTGGCGTCCCTGGCAATCTCGCCCAAGACCGTCTCTCAGCGGGAGGCTGCCGAGACTCTCGGCATCAGAGAATACACCGTGAGGGAGTACTGCTGCCGGAGGCTGAACGAGGAGGCTAGGCAGTTCGCCCGTTAAATGCGGGCCGGCCCTAGGAGGGCATGTCTGAGAGGCCCCGAGCGAGGCGGAGGCGAAGAAGAATGGAGACACCGTACTCCCAGATAACCGAGATCAAGGAAGCCGGTACTCCTGAGGAGGCGAACGGCCTTCTCAAGGAGGGCTTCACCTTGATCAAGGTGCTCGAGAGCTACACGAACACCCCCGAGAGGCAGTTCAGCAACATCGTCTACGTCCTAGGAAGGCACAGGTCCAATGGCGAGAGCCATGCCGCACCTGCACAGAACAACTCAACCAGCAACCACGCAACTCCACCAGCCATTAATCCAGCAATACTGGAGAAGCGCCCCTGGAAGAAGTACGCCAACGGAGGGGGCGAGTGGACCTTCTACATGGACAGGGACGAGAACCTTCTCCCCGAGCTGGCGAGCATAGCGACGTCATCGAGAAGATGAAGGGTGGCGACGAAATAGTCCTCGGGAACTATACATACAGGATCAAGGACAAATTCATGAAGCGATTCCCAGCCGACGGCACGGAAGAGTAGGCAGGCGGACTCTATCGTGTCAGCAAACCAGACGGCACCGCAAGCCACCGAACCAACGAGTCAGCCAGCAACGTCCCAAGCCTCCTGGAGGGAGCGTGCGAACTCGGAGCTGGAGAAGATAGTCCAGCTCTTCTCGTCGAAGCAGCTCCCCGACATGTGCGCGAAGGCCATCATCAACAGCCCTGTCAAGCCTTCCTCAAGGTGGTCCTTCGGAAACCAACTGCTGATGCTCCTGGCAGGAACGACGGACGCCAGGGGCTTCAGGCAGTGGAACGAAGTCGGCCGCTCCGTCTCCAAGGGGAGCAAAGCCTTCTTCATCCTGGGGCCCGTCAGGAAGAAGGTCAAGAGGAAGGCCACCAGACGACACGGAGGGCCAGAGGAGGAAGGGTTCGCAGAAGTCCTCGTGGGATTCAAAGCCATCCCCGTCTTCCGCTTCGAGGACACCTCCGGCAAGGACCTCCCCATCTACGAGCCCAGAGACCCGCCCCCGCTCATGGAGGTCGCAGAGAAGTTCGGCATGAAGGTCCAGTACGAGCGACTAGCCCCGGGCATCTACGGCGCCACCGACCACACCAACAAGACAATCGTCCTCGCGACAGAGGACTGGGACACCTTCTTCCACGAACTGGGGCACGCCCTCCACAGGACATTCGAGCCCAAGAGCGGCCACGGGCAGGAGCCAGAAGCGGAGACCATAGCGCAGCTGGTGGCAGCGACGCTGGCGAGACTCTACGGCAGGCCCGCAGACGGCTTCAGCTGGTCGCTACATCTCCAGCTACGCCAACTCGAACAACCCTCAGCAGGTCGGCAGGATGTGCATGCGCGTCCTGGACCGCACCAAGAAGGTCCTGGAGCTGATATACCCCGACCACCCCGACAACCCTTATCAGGACAAAACCCCATCGGAGAGTCTATAGAAGCATGGAACCCAAACGGGAGGAGAAGAGGCCGTCCAGGGCAGAGCTCGAAGCTAGGGTCGCGAAGTTCAGAGAACTGATGCAGGGCAAGCTGAAGGGTCATGTGGACGGGGACGCCGAGGAGTACCTCTTCAAAGAACTCTACCCGCGCACCAAAAAACGACGAGCCGGTTCCCATGCGAATCCTTGACCAAATCCCCGAATGACATACAAAATCTGCACAATGCGGCTATTATTCAATAGCCTCCGTCTCTCTTTTTTGCACTACATTTTACACAACTCATCCTTTTGAGACCCGTAACACCGACCAGCAACACATCGTGAGCCCTCAAGCTTATCAGGCGTACCCGCTGTCGCACTTGGTGAGGCAGCAGAGTTTGCGACCGAGGTGCCTTCGGAGTTGAGAGTCATTGCGGGTCTAGTGGTGGTAGTCCTCGTTCTGGTAGTGGGAGTGGCAGCTTACTTCTACGAAACCGGACAGTTGGGCGCTGGCATAGGGGGCCCTGGTGGACCCTCCTCGTCCGATTTCCATGTGAACTCGGCCTTCATCGAGCCTGGAGGTCATCTGGTTGCCGATATCGCAAACAACGGCAAGACCTCCACTCAGTCGATACTTCCTCTGGAAGAGTGCGCTCCTGACTACACTGATTGCGCCTCTCTGGGTGCAGAGTCGTCGACGTTCGTTCTCCCTGCAGGAAGCGCATACGAAGTGAATCTCACTCTTCCCCAGGCAGGCTTCTCGCCCAACTTCGTCCCTGGATGGGGGTTACCAATCACAGGACAAACATACTATTTTGAAGTACAGATCACGCTCCCAGCCGGGAATTCGATCAACGTCCCAGTTGCTGCGGTTGCTTCAGGCAGGTTCAGCCACACGGAACAATTCTACACTTCGACGGTTCCACCCATGATAGCACTTACGGCTGTAACCTCTTCGAGTCTTACGATTTCAGGGAATCTAAGCGCGACTATGATCATCTCTGTCAGCTCCGACAACTATCCAACCTACGGCGTTACCGCCAACCTGAATAATTTGACGAATCAATATGGCATTGAAGAACCGAAAAGTCTGGCGTCCGCCACGTGGGGCTGCACAAGCACGTCTTGCCCAAACGTAATCGCGAGTGGTCCGACCACAACCATCACTCTTGCCACCAACCTATCAACCGTGACGACGGGAGTCTCGGCCGGGACCTACTACTTGGTGACTATCAACATCAATCAATATGGAACGTTCTTCTTCTGGGTTCAGGCGCAGAACTCGAGTTAAGGGCCCCCATCTTCCCTTGCGGGCCTTCAGCGGGCGAGAGACGAGTTTGAAGTATTCAATATCCGCCTCTCTTCTTTTCTTGAACGATTTTCCAGCGCTCTCAGCCTTAGTGCTCGCTTCGATCCTCGAAGCGAGTCCAATTGAAATAGAATTCGTATTTGGACCTTAGACCTTACTTAGCATTATGCGACAATTCTGCTATTCGTTCCATAATCCAAGGTAGCGAACGAATGTCATCCTCGTTGTATTCGAGTAGTCTCTTAAGGAGCCCGGAATCTCGATTCTTCTGGTAGTCGATTAGATAATGCATTGCAACGGTGATTCCATCTAAATCTGGATGTCTGTAGATGTATCCCAAGTAGGCTGCAATCGATTTGAGTCCGTATGACTTTAGTGGCAACGCGACAGAGGGCTGGATGATTCTGAAGAGGTCTACGAACTCCGGGTGCGAACACAAGCGCAGATTGTGGACATCTAATCTTTCCAGCAAAACCCGCTGATCAAAACTCGTCCCTGAGAAGGTGAAGACTCTCCCGTCGAATCCGCTCATCTTGTTCACAAATTCCTCGAGCAAACTCCTTTCCTCAGCGGGTGTGCGGGCAACAATTTGGGTCAGTTCGTCTCTTTCGCGCGAATAGATCCCTACCAACCAGACGAGGGACCGAGTCAAGTCAGTTTCAATGTCGAGGTAGATACCTCGAGCGTCGTCGAACTCGATTCCCGTTAGCGGGATGGCTCTGCCATCGGCAATGGACTTCGCCCGAACACACAGTCCCGATGCTCTGTTTAGAGACATACCCGCTCGCGCGGCGAGGTCTGAAGGCTGAGTCACCGCAATGTCTTCGACTCCCACCATCCCCGCGTCTTTGAGCCTCGCTTCTGTTGCTGGCCCGATTCCGAACACGCTTCTCAACCCGTAAATCTGATGCCACTCAACTGAGACGCTTTCTTCCAGTTGGATAATCGCGATTCGGCCGGGTGCTCCAATGTCGTCGTGTGAGGCCGCATTGACCACCATCGTCTGCTCCAACATAGTGTTTCGTCCCCCCATTAGGTGAGCATGGCCGCACACGATCAGAGGGACGCGCTCTGATTCATCCAGCACAAACTCCCGAAGCGCGATTGAACCTATGTGCTGAATGCCAAACCTTCGTGCAAAATCGAGGACTTGGTAGGGCGGGCAGTGGGATAACAGAATCAGTCTTCTCCCGTTGGCCTCTTTCTCTACCGCTTCCAAGTACTTGGAGAGCGTCTTTTCGTCGTATAGGGTGTACCCTATCCCTGTCATCCGCTTAGGGTCATCGACCGCGCCTTCTATGCCGACTACGACCGATCCACCCAGCGACAGGGCTTCCTTCTGAACGTCGTACACATTCAACCCTCTGATGCAATCTCGTACTGAAGGGGAGTCATCATTTCCAATTACAGCGCAAAGTCCGTATTTTGAGAGAGAAGCAAGATTCTCGAAGAGGTTTCTCTTGTCTTCAGGGTCATAGATGATTCCGACGGTCAAGTCTCCATCGGTAACGGTCTTTCTTATGCAATTCTCTGGCTCGCACTCGAAATAGCAACCGTGGATGTCCCTGGCTTCCAACACTTCATCAAGCCTCCCTTCAAGAGGGCCTTCAAGGCAAAAACCACGTACGCAGTTCGAAATATGATCGACGAACACCTCCTGTCCTCGCTTCTTCCCTTTGAAGCCCGATAAGAGCAGTGACTTGTGCTCCAGCAATAAGTTGTCGAGCGAAGAGTTGGGTAGGGGAGAGAACCTCTCGATGTCGTCGCCGGCGTAAAGAATCAAGTCAGGCTGAATATTCCTCTTCTTGATGAATTGGATTAGAAGGTCTATGTCCTGAACACGGTAATCGGAGAATGCCAGAATCTTCATGTGTGATATTGGGGGCAGACGAGGTTTCTCGCCTTAATACTTTCAGTTCTCCTTTTTGTTCTTGACGGGACGCTCGATTGTTCCTGCATTTCGTGTTCAGGCTAGGCGCTTGCTCTCATGGGCGTCTCCCCTGACCATCTTCTGGCTTCCGTGGAAATCTCGCTTCGGCTATTGAGTCCAGACAGATTTCAGTGAAAAGGAGGTAGCGAGGCGAAGCTAATCAAGGAAGGTCACCTAGAAGTCCGCCTTCAGTTTCGTATCTCAGTGCAAGGATTTGTTCTCAGCGAGAATCTGAACTCTTCAATGCCGCTCTAAAGCTTCACGAGACGACTCTCATGCGAGAACGCTATCGCGGTGAACATTCCTCTTCGAGCACGACGGGGCGGGCGGCGTTGCCAGCGGCCATGCAACTGGTCCTGGCCTGGTCGAACGTGCCATCAGGGTCCTCCGGTGAACCGATGTTCTTGAGAGGTTTAGTGTCTTCGAACATGTGTCTGTCTCGACGTCCATAAGCTCAGTTCGACTTCTTCCAACAAGCTATGCACAGGGGCTTGGCGAAGCTTGTTCTCGCGCTCTTTCCACACGAATGGCAGAACTTCTCGGCGTAATCTTCGTCGTGATACCTATTCCACTTGCTGAAGCAGTCGACGCAAAGAGGCTTTTCCGTATTGAAGGGAATCCTGTCACGAGATCGGATGCAGTATCCATCTTCTGAAGTGTGGTGTCCAAATGAACGTGAAGGTTGGATTATGGTGGCTTTTTCAACTAAGCTCGAAACGTAGTCTCGTATTGGGCGTGTAGTTTGTGTCACTGCTGCTTTTCCAATCAGGCGAGAAACGTAATCTCTGAATACGGTCGAGTCGCCTTGGCGCCTCACTATCATTGCGAACTCCTTCGAGTTTCTGGTCGAATACTCTGTGATGTTCATGGAACTAACGAGAACTGTCGTCTCGTTAAGGTAAATCTTGGCATGCAGGTTTGGGACTTCGTACACTTTGACGTTTTGCCGGAGCCATTTCAGGTCCTCAGGCCTTTGCCGGTTCTCGCCTTCGCGTAGGAAGAATGTGATGTCAACTCTCTTATCGATTGCATCGCGCATTGCGTCTGTTAGATGCATCCACAAGTCGACGTACGGGGTGACGAAGGTGATGTACTTTGTTGCACCTCTGATTACCTGCAAGACTTGCGATTCAATTTCATCATCAACAAAGACCGACTTTGGACCATTGTCAGGTTCTCCCTCGCCCGATGGTGACATCACTGGCGTGTGGGTTCGACTCGTATATCTCGTTACGTGGGGAGCGCGTGCATCTGAACTTCGTCATGCAAGCGAGGTTGGAGCTCGGCTGCCCTTAACCCTAATCTCCGATCCTGCCCCGAAATTCCCTATATCATCGAGGGACACAGGAACACTGGCATTGAGGCGTTCGTATGCCTCAAGAAGGGGGACCACCGAAGTGAACTTAAGGTCGCCGTCGTCGCTCCGAGAGACGAACCCGACACGTTTCTCCGATATGACGAACAGCATGTCGTCTTTGAGGTTCTGGACTTTTTGGGGATTCACCAGAACTCGCTTTGCGATTAAGGTCATCGGCTTCAAGAACGCCGCCGGGGGTACCTTCTGAACTATTCTAGAGAGCAAAGAGAGAGGGAGTTGTGCGCTTTGGATGAGATGCTGGATTCTACTCTGATTAAAGATAATTCGGGCATCTAGTCCGTTCTCATCCTCGTACTTCTCAATATGAGCGAACAACCTCCAGAAGAAGGTCAAAAAGACGGAGAAGGGGAGAGTAACGACCGAGAACAGTAGTTTAGCTCGTCTTATTGAAATGATGTAAGTGTCTGGAGCGACGAATTCGCTTCCATCCACCGGCTCTGTCGCATTGGCTAACAAGCTGTCAAGATGAGCTTGAAGAGCTTCGCCGGTAAGGTGCCATACCTCCCTGCCATCGACCTTGCGATGCGCCTGATCTATGCGGTCTCCGTTCATAACAACGGTGACATGATCATCTTCACCAATCTTCTTGTCTGAATTGCGGGGTCCGAGGACAATGCGATCCGGACTGACGTCTACAAACACACCCTTCTCCTTGTTCCGAATCATTACCCCGAACCTGTCAGGTTCCTCCCCCATCCTAAGTCATGTTCCGCTAAAGGGGCTCGCATATAAACAGTCTTGCGATTCGGAGCACTTCCAAAGGTCTAATGGTGATGGGGGGTGCATTCCGGGCTCTTCGCAACCGGAGTGATATCTGTGATTCGTTATACTACCGCCCTTGCTTAACGTGGTGTGCCTCTCTAGTTATGTAGAGGCATTGCCAACAAAGACTGTATATCTTTATATCACGTTTAACCTCATTACTTCGAAAAGCTTTGAGAATTCCGGCTTCTCAGTACTCACTCCGTTCTTTCCTTGATTATCTCTCAGAGAACGCCGGTGAGATTTTCGAAACCGAGAGCGAGGGAAAGTGGCTCAAGTCATACCTTCTCTATGTTAATGACGACTGGCAGTCCCTGTTTCTGCAGCACAGCCTTCAAAAGATGGGTGACGTCTGGCATTTTACAATAGCCGACGAAGAGAGATCTGCCGATTACTACGTCTACGAGTGGAAGCCAGGACTGATTCTCTGTTTCACCGGTTCAACGAAGGAGGATTACGAGAAGACCTTACGTCGCTTCGTCACAGAGAAGAGAGGGATTTCTGAAGCATGGATATCGCCGCCTCTGTTCGAGAACTTGAAGAATCGCGTCTTGACGAAATACAGCGCAACCATGTACAGCTTCATTAGTAGACGATCAAGATTCTCAGAGGCCATCGCGAAGATAGGTCGTCAAGAATATAACCGTAGAATGAGCTACTCAGGAGAAGACGCCTCTGAAGTTCTGAAGGAGACTCAACTGATGTATGGGACCATCTCCACAAGAATGGATTTTCGGATAGGGAGCGACAAGATCCAATTGAACAGAAACGGCATGGTCTTGATAAGAGATGTCAACGAGAGTACAATCAGTATCCTGCTGGACATAATCGGTTCGATCAGCGAAGAACTGTCCACGATCAGAATTACATCTGGAAGATTCAAGACTTCGACAAGGACTATCGGCCTGACGCAGCACCAGATCATCGTACCAACGCTGGTTGCCGGGAAGATCACGGTGCCCAATGCCAAGTTTGACGTCAAGACCGTGAAGATGCTCTTCGGTGAGGCGAAGAACGAAGTTGACTTGGGCAAGTCAGATGAAGAAGCCGATGAGTTCTCAGACTTTTCATTCATCGATACCTATGTTTCCGACGATGCAGTATCATTCTCTGCAACTGTTGTCGACGACCGCAAGGGGACAGTGTTCGGTCTAAGCGTGCACAATGGCGAGTTGGCTCTCATTCCGAAATACAGGACTACGTTCGAGTCCTTTGTAAGATTCTACGAGACGATAGCCGAGGACGTTGACGGAGACGCTCACCTGACGATGTTCAGCGAGCAAACACTAAGTGAGCCAGTTGCTAGATGACGAGTTCGTAAGGTATCTTAGGGTAAAGGAACTGCAGGACAACTACACAATAGCCATTGAACGGGCTATCGCCGAAGTTGAGGAGGAGTTCGAACAGAAGGAAAAGGACCTGACTCGTGGAAAGTTGGAGGGGTTGGAGATCGACAAGTGGCATCGAAACGCCCTCAACGTGTGCATTTTCCCGTTTACAGAGAGCGAATCGCTTTCCAAGATTGGATACCACTTCGTCCGGGGATCGCCGCTCCTAGAGCTAGGCGTCACAAATCTTGATTTCCTGATCTTCAACCCCGACAAAGGAATTGCAATCATAGGTGATGCGAAGGGCTCCATCGGCGATGAAGGACGAGTCGTCGAGCAGATGCAGGAGCGAATATACAAAGTTCGATCTAGTCAGAGATATCTCCAAACAAATTACCTTAATTCAGCGGAAGTCAATGATGAGTTCGTACTTGGCGTGTCCTTCGCAGACGCAAATCGGCTTTGCAAGTGTCTATTGAGAAGGAGTGGTGGAGTGGTAGTCTGGCAGAGCGGGATTGATTTCAGGGACTCTGATGTGAAGCTGGGATTATTCGCACCTGGACGAGAAGACGGTCCTGTAGGCAGAACGATGATGCATTCCGACGAGGCATTGAATCGGGCATTGGTGGATGTCAAGACGAGTTATGAATTCAAGACCTTCTTTCTAGAGAGTCATCCAGTTGCAAAGATGACTATTCTAACAATCGTAGATGTAGGGAAGGAGGAGGGGATATTCACAACCGACGATCTTGAGGAGCTTGTGAAGAATGAAATTGGATATGCGGGGGAGATCGCGATCAAGAAACAGACAGACGCAATATTGAGAATGGGGCTCGCAATTGGCTTTGTCAAAGAGGAGGCTCCAGGCGCCTATCGGATCGGAACTAGGTCAAAGAAGGCGAAGAACCGATATGACGAATTGGTGAGACTGTGGATCAGGTACGCAATAGAGCAAGATATCTATCCAGCTATCGAGGCAAAAAGAACCGCGATACAGGGCCAGTTCACCGAGGAACGGAAGAAGTTTGGTTTCATTGATGAGACTTAACCTCAGATATGGGCCAATTGAAGATACTTCGTAGAGGAAGACATCACGGACAGCCTACGCAGGGTAGGCTGCTCCATTGGTCAAAGGTCCCTGTTTCATACGCTATGGCGATAAAAAGGGCATAGCATAACCTAGCTAGGCTACGTCCAGCGCACTACGTCCTTAATGCGGCGGCAGCCTGACTATCGCCTTGTCGCCGTTCAGGTTCGTGACGAACTCCCAGCCATCGCCGATGTACCTCTCCAACTCGTCCAGCCTGATCACCTTCTGGCGGCTCCCGTTGCTCAGCCCGAGCTTCTCCAGCTGCTTCCTCGCGATCAGGTCCTGCAGCTGCTCGTTCGAGAGCTGTGAGAGGTCCCCGAGCGCCTCTATCTCCTTGTCCGTGTACCTCGAGATCTTCAGGAACTGCCTGTTGAAGGTGGCGAGCATCTGGTCCGTGCTCACGGCTTCCTTCGAGAAGACCGTCAGCCGCGGCATGAGCCTGAGGTACTCCGCCTTCCTCTCCTCCTCGCTCTTCCTGTAGTAGGTGTCCATGTAGAACCCGTGCCCGCAGAGGGCGTGCCCGGCGTGGTCCCCGAGGGTGTCCACGGCCCTGGTGAGGAAGAACTTCCTGAAGCTGTGGAAGTGTATCCTGTGCGTCCTGTGGCCCTCCAGCCTCTCCCCCAGCCCCACCCTGCCCACCAGGCGCCTGAACGTCCTGCCCGCCTCCTTCTGCTTCTGCCACATGTCCCCCGAGTAGTCCACGTACCCTCTCGGTGGGCGGGGAGCTCGCCTTCAGCTCGAGCAGCGCCTGCTTCGCCTCCTCGCTCACGTACGCGGTGCGGGCCGCCCTGGTCTTGGTGTACTCCGCCCTCAGCCCGATCGTCCCCGGGGTCGAGCTCAGGTCGAGGTCCACCCACCTCACGCTGAGCGCCTCGCCGATCCTCATCCCGGAGGAGAGCAGCACCAGGATCAGGGCCCTGAGCTTGGGGCTGGGCCTCCCCCTCGTGAGCAGGGTCTGGACGTCCTCGAGCCTGAGCGGCACGTCCGCTATCTGCGTGACCTTGGGCATCACCACCTTGTTCCTGAACTTGAGCGGGTCCACCTCCACGTCGACGTAGCCGAGGAACTTCCTCACGGCGGTGATGTAGTCGTGGATGGTCTTCGCCTTGAGGCCCTTCGTGCCGTGCAGGTAGCCGACGTAGGCGTCCATCACGGAGTAGACGTTCTTCCCGTCGACTTCCCCGATGCCCGCCCCCTCGCAGAACTTCCGGAAGTTGTCGACGCCGAAGCCGTAGTACCGCCTGGAGTAGACCGAGCCAGACCTCCTGAACATCTTCTCGACGAACTCGTCCCTAGCTTCCCAGTTCATGGAAGACTAAGCAAATGGTGGTAATAAGCTCCCCTATACCTATCAAAAGTGGTGGGGGCGGCCGGACTTGAACCGGCGGCCTACAGGTTTCTTCGCCGCTCCAATTGGGTAATCATCCACGCGAACGTGTCATCAAACCTATAGTAGTTTGACCACTGGAGCCTGTCGCCATACCTGGCTAGGCTACGCCCCCTATGTCGCAATACTTTATCTAGCCCGGCTTTCCATCCACCGGCCGGCCATGGTCAAGGGCTACGAATTAAGGTTGAAGGTCAAGGGATGGTCCAGCGAATACCCCTCGATAGACAGGGCACTGAAGCACTACAGCAGACGCACCTCCAGCGAGCACACGAAGAAGACGTTCCTGGAGATCGTCGACTCGTTCCTCCGTTCGGTGGGAGCCCCCGACCCCGACGCCTACGTGAAGAGCACCCCGAAGGTTGCGCAGTCCGACGTCCAGGCCTTCCTCGACGGGATGAAGTCGAAGGACCTCAGCATACGGTACATCAACGTCACGCAGGCCTTCCTCTCCACCTTCCTGAGGGAGAACGGGTACAGGAAGGGCAGGGAGGTCGAGGTCGAAAGGTACCACCAGCCCGCGCGCTACCGCAAGACGAGCGAGTACATCCCCACTAACGAGGAGGCGTGGCAGATGGTCGAGAACACGGGGAGCCCGAAGAACAGGGCGATCGTCGCCTGCCTGTACACGAGCGGGCTGAGGAACTCGACGCTGCGGGCCCTGCTGTACAGGGACGTGAAGAAGGAGCTCGCGGCGGGCCAGGAGACCCTCCTCGTGCCAGTGTATCCGGAGATGAAGAAGGTGGTCGCGGACGCCTGCAAGGGGTCCGTCTCCTACTACACGTTCATCCACCCCTATGCCACGAGGATACTGAGGACCTACATCGCGGAGACCGAGAGGAAGGTCGGCAGGTTCGAGGACGGGACCCCCCTCTTCCTCGGGGAGAGGGTGGAGGGCGAGGTCACACACGTCAACCTGAGGACGCTCGAGAGGATGGTCAAGGACGCGGCCCGGAAGGCGGGCATCGAGCAGTGGGCCTCCGTGCACCCGCACTGCCTGCGGAAGGCGTTCCAGTCCGTGCTGAGGGCCGAGTACGTGGACCACGGGCGGATGGACGGGAAGGTGCAGGAGTTCCTCATGGGGCACATCCTCCCCGCGTCCCAGGACACCTACTTCGACAAGACGAAGGTCGAGGAGATGCGGGCGGAGTACAACCGCCTCTCGTTCAAGCGCTCCTCGGAGGTGACGCAGGAGGACCTGAAGGAGTCCACGAGGAGGCAGCTCCTATTGGTTGCCGGGTTTGGCGAGGGCGAGATCGACGCCATGGACCTCTCGTCCGTGACCGACCAGGAGTTCCAGAGGATGGTGAGGGAGAAGCTGCTCGGGGCGATGGCGAACAACGGGTCCAAGCAGAAGGTCATCCAGATAGGGGAGGTGGAGCGGTACATCCAGCAGGGCTGGGAGTACGTGGCCTCGCTCTCGAACGACAAGGCGATCCTCAAGCTTCCCTCGTGAAAAGGCGCATCGTTGTGAGCATCAAGGAGAGGTGTACCAGGTGACGAGTAAACGTCCGCCGAAAGACAGGGTCACCCTGCCTGAGGGGTTCAGACTGATACGACGGGAGGATGTCCAGCAGACGTTCAGCTGCGGTGAACCGCGCATGGACAGGTACACCCTGCGCCAGTACTACGATTGGAGCCTTGAACCTGACGCGCTGGTCATAGTCAGGGAAATCGAAGGGCTCATCGCGGGAGTCCAGTTAGTGACGGTGCATAGCGGATACATAATGCTGGAGATGCTGGCGCGCAACAAGCTGCTAGACTACCCGGGCGCAGGAGGCGACTTGGTGAGGGTCGTCGAACGCGTCGTGGCCCCTCAGGTCGGCGTCAGGGAGGTCAGGATGGAGGCCCTCGAGCACGTCGTGAAGTATTACGACGACGTTCTGGGGTACGAGGAGACGGGCAAGCCTTACCGGGACCCCGAATGGGGCCTGCTTACACCTAAGAGGAAACTGTTGCCTCGGCGACCTTAGACTTCGCGCGCAGCATCCTGGGGTTGACAAGATGAGCGCCCTCGTTGGGCTCCGCGCGCACTTCTTTGATGTACTTCTGGATGTAATCGTTCTCTCTAAGGTGAGTCTCGATCTCTCTTGATACATTGGTACCACTATCGAGCGCGGCCCGGGTCAGTGCCGAGTAGAGCTCTGGAGTCATCGAAACGGTCGTCTTTATCATACTCTGACCATACCAGGGTATTCTTATAAGTCTGCCTGCGTTGCATGCGTTCCATGTCGGCCTGCCGGGGGTACGACCTCTAGTCTCGCAGCTTCACCCTGGCCTTCAGGAGCGCCTCGAGCTTCGGGTTGTCGATGGCGACCCACACGATTCTGCCCTTTCCGTCGAAGAGGATCTTGTTCGAGGCTTCCAGGTACCGCAGGACGCCGGTGAATGTCTGGTACATCATCTTTCGCGGGAGCGAACGCCACAGCTGCACCTTCGACGGGGGGAGGTCGCTCTCCTTTATCGCGGACTCTACCATCAGGATCGTCTCCAGCGTGGGAGAGTGAATCGCGGCATCGGCCTTCGGTCGGCGGGGTTCCTTGAGCAACCTGACAAGATTACTTTCAGGATTTATATAAGTGTATATAATCCGAACTGTGGCTGGCTAGAATCCAAGCTACGCCCTGATGTTTCTGAGCATCCTCAGCCACACGCGGCAGTTCGCGACGTAGTCCTCCGCCGTGATCTCGTCTGGCTGAGCCAGGATGTCGTCTCGGAGAGGGCCATCAGGGAGCTTCTGAAGCGCGTATTGCTTGAGGCCTGCGAGATTGACATTCTGACGAGCGACCGTGCCTGCTTGCATGCCGAATCGTCTCTAGTGACGTTTGTCCGATTTAACGCAGCCACGTGGACGATATCCTCGGCGGAGGCGCAATGAGCCCTATACATGGCGAAAGCTCTTTTCTGCATCTTCGATTAAACGGCTAGAGGTTCCGTTCGGACAAAACTATTAATCACCAAGTCCGGCGCGACGGTGCAAGGCGCTTCGGTTTGAGCTCTCAGCCGATTCGGAGCTATCTCGTCATTGCCGCAGCGATAATCATAGCCGGCGTGCTGATCTCAGCAAGCCTGTTTCTCGCAATTGGGGAGGGGACGAAGACAGAGACCACAACAACGACCGTAACCGATACCTCCACCCTGACTACCACCATCAAGACGACAGCCACGAACAACACGACGACTACTGCGGCCAACGAGGCCCCTGCGTCGATCAACGGCTGTGGGGGAGCCCTGGTGTTGCCGTTGATGACATCCTGGATAAGCACGTATGCGTCTGTCCAGCCGAACGTCCACGTGTCTTACACCACGGAGGGAGGTACAATGGGGACAGCCTCTACTACCACAGAGAGCCCATGTCAATTCGGGGAGAGTGACACTTCCATTGCATCTACGCAGTATGCACTTCTTCCGACCGGTTCGAACCTTCTGACTATCCCGATATCTGACAGCGGAATCGTACCCGCCTACAACCTCCCAGGGGTCACAGCACACCTGAACTTCACGGGTAACGTCCTCGCCGAGATTTTCTACGGGACGGTTACGCAGTGGAACGACCCCCGAATAGCCTCCCTCAACCCTCATGTCACGCTCCCAGCGCATGCGATTCAGGTGTACCACAGGTCCGACGTTAGCGGGAGCACGTATGCATTCACCCAATACCTTTCAGACTCGAACTACACCTGGAGGGTCAATCTTGGATACGGCACTCTCGTCAACTGGCCCACTGGCACCGGATGCCTACACGACGACGGCCTGGCCAAGTGCGTAGCAGACAACCAGTACTCCATAGGGCCTCTGGAGGTTGCCTATGAGATCGCCAACCCTGGTGAGATCAACTACGGAGCTGTCCAGAATCACGCTGGAAACTTCAGCCTGGCCAATCTCCACACCATCCAACTTGCCATGGATGCGGGTGTGAAGAACGGCCTTCCCGCATCCGCCTCGCAATGGTCGTCCTTCTCTGTAATCAACAACATCTTCAACGACTCTACGGACGCTGGTATCTATCCAATCACCGCCTTCACCTATGCCTTGATCTACCAGAGCCTCAGTGCATCATATGCCAACACGAGTCAAGCTCAGGCTGTGGCCACTATCAACTTCCTCTGGTGGGTTGTGAACTCTGGCCAGAAATCCGGGCCCCCTCTGGGCTACCCCGCTCTGCCGTCTAGCGTCGTCAGCCTCGATAACCAAGTCCTTGGCTCAATAACCTACGGCGGGACTCCAGCATACACCGGAGCACCTGTCTATACGGTGACCTTCCAGCAGATCGGCGCCTGTTCCCCGGCCGTCTACACCGTACCCTGGTCGGTGACGCTCAATGGCGTGACCGAGGCCAGACCGCCAAACACGCCGCTCCCCATCGCAAACGGCTCCTACACCGCGGGACCAGAGCAGCCTTACTACTACACCATCGTTTTCACATCTATTCCTGACGGGGTCTACCAGTACAGGATTGCTCCATCAGGGCCGTTCACCATCCTTTCCGGCACCGTCACAGTGAACGGAGCCGACGTATCGGTCCCTGTATACGGTCCGGTGGTGGCCTGCACGACTACCACGGCCACAGCATGAGGCAGCGGCTATCCTCGCCAGGGCGCGATGAATCCCCTGCGTCGTTCACCTTCTGATTGCGTTCCTTACCTGTGGCAGGGCAGCGGCGAACGCCGTGTGTGGGCAGTAGTCGGTATCGTCAATGTCGCAGTAGAACCTGACCTTGCCGTTGTCGGAGGATCTTGCCTTGATTCGCGACGACCCTGTCGACCTTGTTGTCCTTTATGATCACTTCGTCCTGGTCGACAGAGACTATCTGGAGGTAGGGGACATAGGTCGAGAACCTCTCCTCGACGAAGAGCATTATCTCCAGCGCCTCGCTTACGAAGCTCGCGGCGCTCTTGTGCTCCTTCTTGGCGCGCTGCTTTACCCGCTCGTAGATCCCCTCTGTCACGGTGACGGTTCGGAAACCCCTGTCTGGCATGGAAGTACGGTAAAACTACGGAAGATTTAAATCTTCTATGAGGAAGATACGTAGAGATGTTACTTGACCCCAGCAGGCACCATCCCCCTCTCACCCACCCGCGTCGAAAAGCGGGAAAGCTCCCCGTGTCCGTACTGCGGCTCGGCGATGAGCGAGGGTCGGTGCCCGAGCTGCGGTCGAATCTGCCCTAGGTGCGGGACCCCGAGCAAGGAGCCGTCGTGTCCTCAGTGCGGCTTCGGCTCACTCCCTTCCGGATACAGCCCGACGGGATCCCCCGCGCCTGCCCAGTCCCCCGAGCTCTCGGACGTCCAGCGCATCCTCGGCAGAACGCCCAGCAGGAGGGAGTTCTACATGGTCCGCGGGATGGTCGACAGGGACAGGGAGAGGATACACAGGCTGGCCGAGTTGCTCTGCCAGAAGCTCGAAGCGCCCCTGAACCGAGAGCTAATCGAGTCCCGGGCCCTCCAGGTCCTGAGAGGTGCCTCGAAGAAGGGCGCCAGGCTGACCCACGCCGAGTGCGTGATCTTTGCCTTCCTTGAGGCCTCACGGCACGCGGGGACGGGAGACCGTGCCCTCAGGGCACTCGCCGAGGGTCAGCTCCTCGACTCGAACCTGAGACTCGGACTCGCCAACGTCAGGCTCCCGCCCCTAAGGTTCGTAGCGGAGGTATCGGGAGATTGCACGGCCGCTCCCGCTCTGCTGGTCGATGGCGAGCGCAGGAAGTGCAAGACCGCCTTGCTGGAGGAGGTCGGGCACCGCAAGCTCTATGCACTCTACTGGAGCCCGCTCCTCTCCGAGTGCTTCGGGGAGGGGTTCGGTACCATCAGGAGGACGGTGGCAGCCGAGGTAGAGGCCGAAGACGGAATCTTCCCGATCAAGATTGCTTGGACGGATGCGCCCGGCGAGATGGTCCAGAGCATCCAAGTGACTTTGGACCCACGGAGGCTGTTCTACGGCTTCTCCAAGAGGAAGGAGATCGAGGTCGACATAGGCGTCCCCACCGTGGAGGGTACTGCTTCCGACTCCGAGCTCATGCTGAGAGCCATCGGCAAGAGGCTCGACCAGCTCGAAGTGACGGGGGCGCTGTTCAGGGAGGCGGCTGGTGGGACGGCCACGAGCAGCATCTGGGGCGGCGCCCAGAAGATAATCAGGGCTCCCGAGAACTCACAGGTCGCGGTGAGCCCCAGGAAGAAGGCTTCCGCCGCCCTGATAGCCGCCGACATGGGGCACTTCTCGGCGCTGGACGCGGGCACGAGGACCAGACTCGCCTTCGCGCTGGAGAGGCTGCCGCTCAGACAAGGCGACGAGGCATACACGTGCACGAGGGGCCTGATGATACCGAGCGAATTCTCCACAATCTCGGGCACCGATTGGAACGACGCCTTCTCTCTGGCCGTTAAATTCCTGGGCGGAGTACGGCAGGGATGAACGAAGCTGAGGAGACGTACTCCCTCCTCCCCCTCGAAGAGTGCGCGGTCCACCCGTCCGCCAGGATAAGGTTCGACTACGGCAACGTCGACGAGCTCGCGGAGAGCCTGAAGGCGATGGGTCAGGTGCAGCCGGGGAAGGCTGTGATCGCGCCTCCTTCCACCGGTCGATCCGGCGGGTCGGACCCAAAGTACCTCGTCTACATCGGCTGCAGGCGCTTCTACGCCTGCAGGAAGGCGGGTCTGGGGTACTTCAAGGCGATTGTCGTCAACCACATGGAGGAGGGCAGGCTCCAGAGGGAGCTGCTCACCGAGAACGTGAAGCGGGCCAACCTCAGCGTCCTCGAGGAGCTCAACCTGCTCGCGAGCTACTACCGGAACCACCATTCGCTCGAGGCCCTCGCCGGCGACATCGGGCTCACCGCGAAGCGGGCGAAGGAGAGGGTGATGCTCGCCGTCCTCATCCAGGACAAGGGCCTCATCGAGAGCCTCTACAAGATCGAGCGCATATCGGAGTTCAGGTTCACCCACAGGCACATCGAGAGGTTGATGGCCCTCGAGGAGGCGAAGTGGCTCCCGCTTGCGATCCAGGCGGCGGACCACAACTGGAAGGCCGAGGAGATAGAGAGGATGGGGACGAAGTTCGGCCTCGATTCACTCCTCTCGGCGCTCCCGGCCTGGGGCTGGCAGTTCGTCCCCAACCCGCCGAAATCACGGGAAGGTTCTCCTCGCGCACCCAAGGCGGAGTCCGAAACGCGGGAAAGGAGCGTGACGGGCGGTAACCCGAAGGAAGAGCAGGAGGCCGACAAGCCCGCGGCCCCGCGGAGCGAGAACAGCCCCTCGAGGTACCAGACGGTCGCAAGGTTCGCGCAGTTCCTCATCTGCCCAGAGTGCGGCTCCGAGAACGTGATCGAGCTCCCCTGGTACCCGGACGCCATCATGTTCAAGCCCGGGAGGCCAGAGAAGGCGAAAGGCGGCGCGGTCCAGCTCGGAAAGGAGGCCATCTCGCTCAGGTCTGCCATGCTCCTTGGGACCTGCACCAACGAGAAGTGCGGGGAGGAGCTCGAGATCATGCTCGACCAGCGGAGCGATGGCACCGTGCTCACCAGCAAGAGGGAGTTCCTCTCCCTGGTCGAGAAGAAGCAGGAGCCCCACGACAGCGGGCGAGGGTCGCTCATCTGGGACGACGTCGAAGGGGCCTGGCTCAAGTGCGTCTCCAATGGCGCGGGCGGTCAGGCGTACTTCGGATACGATGAGGGGGCCAGGAAGTGGATCGTCCCCGTCAGCGTCGGGGTCCCGGCAGCTAGGGTGCGGGTCGAGTGACGCGCCCCGAGCCGAAAGTGTATACACTCTGTCCGCACCTGTTTCCCACAGTGTATACGCTCTGTCCTGCGCGGGCCATTGTGTATACACCCTGTCCTGAGCGACTTCCAAGTGTGTATACACTCTCGGTCGGAGGCTGCGCGGGATGAAGGTCGGCTCCAAGACTCACATTTGCGACGGGGGTCGCAAGCCGGGCGACGACCCGTTCGGCAGGCTCGTCAATCTGTACGTCCGCCGGAAGCGAACCTGGGTGAAGGTTGGGACGATGTGCTCGAACTGCGGCGATCACTGGATAAAGGATGCGGCTTGCGAAGTCTCCCGGCCCAAGAGCACAAAGACGGGTAGTTCCTGAATCGCGTCATTCAAGGTTCCTTCTGGCCATTTGGTCTTGAGTGGCCGTATTGGATCCCCAAGCCTGCGATTGTCATTTGAAAGTCTCATGACCTTTTGGCGGGGCTTTCTAGAATTGACCTTCCTTCCTTTCCAGCCGCAACCACAGATTAATCGTTCCATTCTCTTGTTGAATTCGACCTTGTGGCTCTTCCTGTGATTCCTTCCATCGGCAGGCAACGCTGGAAGAGTCGCAGGGAGATAAAAGGCGGCTTCCTTGATTGCGTTATAGCCCGATTCAGCCCTTTGCTACGACGAAAGAGTGAAACTTGCAATCGCTGCCTCGGCTATGTTTCTCCTGACGATACTCCCACTTGCCTTTGTCCACTCACCCAGCGGCTCAAGGGACCCCTGCGACACCTACGGGAACTGCATCTCCTCGTCGGTCAGCTACATGCGCTCGAATCCTGACGGCTCGCTCTATCTCGGGGACGAGTTCGCAGTGACCCCTTCGGTCTCGCTCGGGCCCAACACGACATCCTTCTCGCTACTCGTGGTCATACGACGGCGCCGTCCTCGCCGCGCGGGGCGGCTGGTTGCTCCAGGTCGTGGGGAACGTCTCTGGGACGTATTCCGTGACGATCACGGCGACCTTCACCATGGTGGAGACGTCAGGCAACTCAACGATCACTCTCTCCTCCTCCCTCTCGGCCAGCGAGTCGGTCGAAACCCGGGCATTCGAACTGACCTTCCAGACTGAGCTGAGCAACGTCACCAACTCGCTCCATCAGGTTCTCCGTAACCCCGACGGCTCTTTCTACCACGACGACCAGTTCATCGTCAACTACAGCTACAGCTTCCTCTTCATGCAGCAGCGCCCGGACATCAAGGTCGTCGTCGAGCCCCAGTTCGACCCGAGCTTTGCGAAACTGACCTCCTACCAGAACTCCAGCTCCACGGGGCACTTCCTATTCACGGTTGCCAACACCACAGGAACCTCGAAGATCACCATGACAGCGAAGGCGTTCGACTACCAAGGCGCCCTGCTCGGCTCAAAGACACAGAAACAGCCTTTCGCGGTCGTCAACTACGCGCCTTATTTCAAATATTTCACGTATATGGGGTACAACTCGAAGAACTCGAGCGCATACGAGAGGCTCTTCGTCACGCTCGTAAGGTACGACGGGAACAACCCGGGCTACTCGTATGGAGGGGATGCCAACACGGCTGGGATTCTGGCAGTAAACGATACCCGCGAGAGGGCCTTGATCAACTCGTTCAACTTCACGACAGTGGGTTGGGGAGTGAAAGCAAACCTCATTTCGGGCGACATCAGTCAGGACCTCTCGTTCTGGAACCAGACGTCCACTAGCCTGGGGACCCGGACCACTAACACGACCTATCCTGTCATCACCTTCGCGCACAGGGTCGTGAAGTTCTACTTCAGCTCAGACCTAGGACGGATTCAGGGTTACAGTGGCCAGGGGCTCGAATACTTCAACGTCACCGAGTTGGCCGTCTCAAAGGGCTTCGCAGGAGGCAACTACGGGCTGTTCAATACTTCGTACCTCTACCAGCCTTTCTATTATAGTGGATACATCTCGGTCTTCACCTACGGGCCTTCGGGCCTCGATCCTTCAGACTCCGTCAACATCTCCCTCGTGACGCCTGACCCGCTCAACCTACACCTGCTGTCGTCGCTGAACCATACATTCGGCTCAAATCAACAGGTAGCGAAGGCCTTCGAGGACGACCTCTTCCCCGCCTATTCGAACGTGATGAACCTCAAGCCCGTTTCCTCTTCGGGAGGGAGGTGGGTCTTCCTCCTCAACGACACCAACCTCGCCATGACGAACGATACCACCGTGCCGTACCTTAACATCACCGTGACAGGCGCGTCCGGGAGCTACTCGTACACCGTCGCCGACGCCTTCTCATCCTTCCTCGTTAACAGGACCCTGATTCCGTCTCTCCCGTTCCAGAGCGTAGATGGATACTACCTGGACCAACTGAGGCAGCTGGTCGCGCTTCCCCTCAACTTCAGCCTGACCCTCCCCAACAATCCATACCTCGCATGGGACTACAACGGGAGTTCGCCGAGCTTCATCTCACCCGTCACATACGAACCCGGAAACCTCAGCAGCGTCTACGGCTTCCTCTACGGCGGGAACAGCACGATCTACGCGAACCTCGGCGGGGGAGGCGGGAGCTTGGTGAACATACAGCGACAGCAAACGAACTTCGAGGCCTTGGCGATGCTAGGGCCTCAGACCGGAGGGGTGACGAGCCTTTGGGTGAAGGACCCGAACGGGAACTTGATTGTCAACGATTCTTTGACACCGAATACGGAACCTCCATCCCCTTCCGGGTACTTCGGATTCTATGGGCTGTCGTTCCCGATGAGCGTGAACGGGACTTACCAGTTCGGGATTAGCAATTCTTGGGGGGTGAGCAGCGTTTTCCAGACCTACGATAACGTCGTTCACATACCCCCGCCGCCGGACGAGGAGTACTTCCTCATGACCTTCTTCGGGTTTCTGATGGCAGGCCTCTATTTTCTAGGAAGAATCTCGCGAGGGTTCAGGCCAGCGCGTTAGCGGTTCGTTCGGACAAAACTATTAAACAGAATTCAGGCTTCTCCTCAAGCAGAGGTCTTCACTCTGCAGCGAGCGACCATCACGCAGTTACCTTGTCATCGCCGCGGCGATAGTCATAGCGGGGGTGCTGATATCGGCGAGCCTGTTCGTGGCACTTCAGGGAGAAGCGAAGACGATGACCGCGACCTCCGTCTACACAACTACGACGACCATGACCCTCACGTCGATGGCGCCGCAGTCCCTTCCGACCATCGTCGTCGGAGGGACGACCTTCACGTACACCCAATGGAACAGCTCGACCCCCAACAGTTTCGCCATCTCCGGCGTCAAGTTCGCGCTCTGGACCAACACCACGGTGACCTACACCGGCGGGTCGTGCTATGGGGCAGGAGGGTACGGCGGCTACGTCATCACGTTCCCGGGCGGCTCGTCTGAGACCATGACCACCTGCACGGTCGGTGTGAATCCGCCCACGGTCGTCAGGCTCTCGAACCACGTCGACCCCCAGGCCGGGCTGCTCATCTATCCATCAACGGGAGCGGTCTACTTCCTGGTGTCGTCTCCTCCGTCGAGAGGGACGAACACCATCTCGCTCTCGGGCTTCTCCATAGCGACGACGGGCGTCGTGCAACCGACCCCGTACCTCTCGGGGGACATCTATGTCAGCGCAGCATCCGGCGTCACATGGTCCATCACCCTTACTCTAACCTCACTTACTCGACACACCACCCAGCTACACCCTCTACACGAACGGCACCGACTGCGGAACACGACCGTTCGGGACATCGACCACGCTGAACAACTTCGCGTATTTCTTCCAGGGGGCGCCCTGCGGTCCGATCACGGCGGGGAGCACGTACCTGATTACGTTCACGGTCACGTTCACGGACGGCACCAACGCGACGGCGAGCGCATCTGTGCTGGCGAACTAGCCGAGAGCGCGTAAGGTCGCGTCGATGCGCCGCCTAGCTTTGTAGGGTTCAAGCAGTAACTTCCTTCGGTTTTGTCGTGAAGAGCCTCCTCTCCTCGTCGCTGAGGAAGTTATAGAAAGGTATGCGGCCTTCCTGCGTTACCAAGATTCCCTGACCGATCTTTGCGTTGACGATGAACTTCTCCTCGCCGTCGCTGAGGTTGAACGCCTCCTTGAGGACCTGAGACGCGGCCTGGTCCTGCTTCAGCACGATCTTCGTGGAGCAGCTCTCGATGATTATCCTCCCCGGACCATAGACTCCTCCCCTCCCCATGAAGTCGGATACGAGCTGGGTAGCGACAACGAAGGCGGTGTTGTAGTGCCTTCCCGTCCTCGCGATCTCGGGCACGTATTCGACCGCCAGAGGGAAATACGGTCTGCCCGTCCTCGGGTTGATCTCGACGAGCGACCATCCCTCGTCCACCACTATCGCCTTCCTCCTCGAGATCGGGATCGTGTCGGTGTCCTGGATCTTCTTCCAGATGGCCGAGAGCGCCAGGAAGGCTGCCGCGTCCCTCTGCTCCCCTGGAGGGAGGTCGTAGAGGACGAAGACCATCCGCGGATAGATCTCCATCTCGCCCTCGAAGAGGAACCGATATGGAGGGAGGTTCGCCAGCAGGCGCTTCTTCAGGTCGCCCGTCGCCAGTTCGATGAGCTCGTTCACGTTGGAGGCCTTCTCTGCGGTCAGGTAGAGGTCGGCGAGCAGATTCTGGTCGTTTTCGACCTTCGCCACGCTCGCAAGGAAGTTTGCCGCGACACGCCTGGTGGGAAATACGGCGAATGGGTCCAGACCGGCCCCCTTCTCGCCGCCGAAGCGCTGGACCTTGCAACCCGTCATGCCCGCGAACGACGTCTCGTACCTGCCATCAGGGCCGAGGGCATACTCCGGCCTCACTATGCTGTCGAAGAGGAAGACCATCATGTCCTTGTCCTGGTTCAGCATCCTGCCGAGGTAGGTCTTCACGAAGGTGCTCTTTCCGAACCCGCTCTGTCCCATCAGGGCGACGTTGTAATTCTCCTTCTCGAACACATCGTAGAGGATGGCGTTCCCGGTCTGGAGGTTCTGGCCCAGAAAGACTCCGGAGGGGTCGACCACGTCCAGCCCGCAGAACGGGAAGAGACTCAGCGCTCCCGAAGTCGTAATGAAGAACCACCTTCCGGTGGCATACTTAGGGCCTACTCCGGAGAGGAGGGCTTCCTGCAGGTGCGCCGGAGAGTCCACCTGCCCCACCATCCCCCCGACGAGCTGCCTCAGCTTCTTCCTCGCCTCCACGAGCTCCTTGTACCCGTTCACGCGCAGGACGATTCGGATGCGGGTCCTGAACAGCCTCTCCTTGCCGGCCCCGATTAGTTGGGCCGCACCTGACGCTCTCTGGAACTCCACCTGCTCCTCCGGGTCGAGAGACCTTCCCTCGGTCTGCCTCAGGAGAAGCCTTGAACCGACTGAACGGGCGTAGGACCTCACCATCTTTTTCGCCTCGTAGATGTCAATCGGCTCAATGTCCAGCATGAGACAGTAGGCTATCTGGTAGAGTTCCGCCAAGTAGCCCGGTACGAGGGTTCCCCCGAGCCGACTGATACAGTAGGTCTGGACATAATGGCCTTCGGAGTCGATGATGTACCTCGAGTTCGCTCTTACCGGTTTGACCAGGGGAAGGGCGTGGACGCGCACCATCCTCGTCCCGAGCTTCTGGACCAGCGAATCCTGCTGGGAGTGCGTCTCAAGGAAGAAGCGCTTGAAGGGAATCTCGTAGAGCGCTCCGATGGCCTCCACCTCCCTCTCGTCCTGGAATATGTGGAACGTGATCGGCTCGGTTAAAGAGTCGAGGAAGGATGCGAACCTGTCGAGCACAGACCCCTGCTCCTTCTCCGGCAGGTTTGCCAGGTTGACAGACCTTAGCTCGTAGAGGACGGATGGGCGCAGCCCTGCTGACGGCTTCTTCTTGAACAACATCTTCACTTTACCCTCGTAATCGACTCGACGACATCCATCGTCCTTCCTTGCACGAGAAGCTCGAACGAAACCAGCGGCTCGACCGAGCCGTCCAGCCTGACCGTGAGCAGATGCTTGCCCACATCAGCCTGAAGTGGGACGTAGGACAGTCTGTATCTCGGCTTCTGCGGCGAAACGACGTCTTCTCCCCTTGCTTGCTCGTCTAGGAAGAGCAGCACCCTCGTCTCCTTCTGAATGTTCTTCACCGCGTCCGAGACTGTAAGGGGTACAGGATTCTTGAAATCCTCCACGGAGACTACCTGCAACCCGGATTGCAGCCCCGCGTCACCAGGAGGGTCAATCTCGTGCCTCTTAGACCCTAACAGGGCTAATTTCGCCTTGGTTAGCCCTTCCGTCCGGAGAAAATAGAATGCCTGAAGTTCGATTGGAAGCAGCTTCACCCGCCTGCTCGAGATCATGTAGCCTATCCCGAAGACGAGGCAGAAGATCGCCGCTCTTCCCCCGAAAGTTGCTCCCGCTATCGGAAACTCGAAGGGTAGAGAGATTACGAACGCAGCCGCGAATGAGAATAGCATCGTCCCTAACTGTCGAAGGGAGAGTGTGATGAACCCAAGGGGAAGCGATTTTCTTTCCCACCACGAAAGGTCAGCCCACCAGATAGACTCTGACACACGTGTCGAGGCATGGCGACCTTAAAACATCTGGATCGGCTTCGGGTCACAGTCCCCTGATTGCCTTCAGGCTCTCGTAGAGTGAAGCTGCGAGAGCGATCCAGACCACGACAAGCGCAAACACGTAGAGGGAGGTGAGCGTCGGTGGACGGAGGATTGTGAGCATGACCACGAGGGCGGAGGCGAACAGGATTGTGTACGTGATCTGAAAAGGCACAACCATGCGCCTGACCCGCACCAGATTGCCGAAGAGCACTCTGTCTACCGTGTAGCCATTCTCGGACTCTTTGATCAATCCTGCCCGCAGCAGCTTCGAGACGTGATATTGAGCGAGCGAGGGAGAGCTCATCTTCAGAGCCCTTTGAATCTCGTATATTCGGACGGGCTTGCCTTCCTTGAAGATGAACCTGTAGACGCGGAGGGTAGTCCCCTTGAGAACGTCATCATCGCTGTCAGGACCCTCCTTGGACATCTACCTTCTCCGGGCGCCAGATGCTTATCAATCTAAAAGTTGTAATTGGTTCGTATGCGGGGCCAAAACCGTAGTATTATACCTCCACCTCATGCTATTCTCAAGCAGCGATTGAATTGAGCGCCCTCAAAGGATACCGAAAGGAAATCGGCGCGGGAGCCGCCGTGGTGATATTCGGCATAGCGATTCTTGCGGCGGTCTCGAGTTACTATTTCCCGTCGGCGGGAACGACACAGAGCACCGTCACATGCAGCTCCTCAAACATCAATCAGCCGGTGCCGACAGACCTCTTCAAGGATGCGCCGATTCCGGGATACACCTACCTGATCACATACAACACCACAAACGGCGCGATACTGGGCGGAGGCACGCAGTTGTCCTGCCAGCTCGGTGGAAAGCTTCCACCCGGCCCGTTTGCGCCATCCGGCATAGGGTTGGGTCAAGTAGCGACGATAGAGCAGAACGCAGCGTGGCTCAACGTGACGGCTGACCCCAACCTGCGCCCAATGGTTGCGAACGGGTACTCTGATGTGTTCTACGTCAGCCTCCAAACTCACCTGCTCGTGCTAAAGCCGGGCGTCACGTTCAACAGCAACTACAGCCAGGCATACTACAACGGTCAGCCAATAACGAACGGGACGAGCTTGCCAAATCCATCTCAGTAGTAGAGAAATCCGATTCTCAGGCCCGTTTTAACCTGAGTTCAACCAAGGTTGCATGAGTTCTCGTAACGCATCAACCCTCGGACAGACCCGCGAACGGATCATCATCCTTCTAGTGGCACTTTCGGTCCCGCTGATCGTACAGTTCTTCCTGTACATCCTGGCGAGCGCAGCGGGGGCGACATCCCTTCCGGTCGTCGGGTACGGAATCTCGGCGTGCGCCGCGGCGGCGTGTACGGCCAACGGCGTCAGCGCAATCTGGCTACCCGGCGGCCCGACCCTCCCGACGGTGCTGCTGACCCTGCTCAACACGGCTCTCCTCTTCATCGTCGCGATAGTGACCGTGATCGAGGCGATAAGGCTGGTCGGAAGCCTGCTCGTGACAAGAGAAGACTGAGGCCGATAGAGGGAGCCGCGCAGTTCCCTCTCCCCCTCTTTTATTCGCTAAGCTGGTCCTTGAGAGATGCCAGTCAGGAAGACCATCAGGCTCGTCGCGGGCTACTACAGGAAGAGCGCGCGCTTCGCGGTCTTCATCATCCTCCTCGCTTCATTCGCGGTCCCCTTTGTCATGGCCGCAGGACCTGGAAGCCTCAACCTCTCGCCTGACATCAACGTGAACGCCAACTCGCCCTTCGGTTGCGGTCTTCCACTGTTCCCATCCCACGGCTCCTATCAGGCCAGCGGCGGGGTCTCGGCCTCGGGCACCTACTCCGGCAATGTCTATTTCGAGGGTTTCGTCACGATCTACGGCCACGACCAAGCGACCGACAAGCCGGAAACCCAGACGCTGGCCCTCCCCCAGTCTGATTTCAGCCCAAGCCCGATAGGCTTCCCCGGCCAGAGCCAGGCAGGAGTCGTGAACAACCCGCAGGTGGACTCCGGCTTCTGCAAGCCGTTCATCGACGGCTACACATACTGGGTCGCCGCTTCCTCGCAGTCAGGGTGCTTCACCGGCGCTTGCCTTCTCGCGAACTCCACGCGTGACCGTCTCCGTGACGAGCGGGTCCACCCAGATGTTCCAGCTGGTGATGGAGATGCCCCTCTTCAACGAGACCACCCTGGGCACGACCGTCCACTGTGCTCCCACGACCTCGCCCTGTGGGCTTCCGTTGCAAGGCTTCTACGACTTCGTCTTCATCATTGCGATAATCCTGGCCGGAGGAGGGCTCCTCATCGCCCTCGCCAACAAGCAGTACACCGGGGACGAGAGGAAGAACGTCGTGCTCGATTTCGTCCTCGCGGTGCTCTTCATCGTCCTCTTCCCGGTGATCTACAACAACATCGCCCTCCTCACAAACTACCTCGACATGACGATAATTGCCGGCCCAAACCTTCCGTACACCGACTATAGCCTGCAGGTCAGCCTCGTCTGGGGCAAGCTGCTCTCGTGGGCGCAGGGAGGGGGCATCTGGGGCATCCTCGTCTCCCCGATAACGAGCGTGGCCGGCTGGCTCGTCGCCCTCATCGTCTACCTGATGACCATTTTCCTTGGGGTAATCCGGATCTGGCTGATTACGGTCATGGTGATAGGGTTCCCAATCTCCTTGGCTCTCAAACAAGTTCCATTCGCTAGGAAGCTGAGCTCGATGGTCGAGGACACACTCTATGGGCTGATGCTCGCGTCGCTCATGAGCTCGATAGCCATCGGGGTGGCGGCCTACGTCCTTGCCGACGCTCCAAGCGGTCCTGTCTGGAGCGCGACCATCTTCGCCAGCACCGGAATAAACGGGATATCGAACTGGGTGGCCGCTGCGGCCCTCTTCACTGCCGTATTGATTCCGACCGTCTTCGCTCCTCTGACTGGCACGCTCTTCCAGACTGCTTCGCAGGCGGCGATGGTCGGGGTAGGGGTGGCAGCCTCGATGGCCGGAGCTGCAGCAGCACCTGTTGCGGGAGCCGCAGCAGGAGGCATTGGCGGGGCGGGAGGAGCGGGTGGGATGGGAGCCCTAGGCAGCCTTGGCAAGGGAGCATCGGGCGCTCTGGGCGCGGCGCCTCAGACGATAGGTCAGGAAGCAGCCAGCACCATGCAGAGCATGGGACTCGGCGAGAGGCTCCTCTATGCGGCCCCCCATTCGCTGAAGAACATGGCCGTGGTCGGAGCCACGGGAGTCCTAGCAGGAATGGGCGCGTACAGCGCGGCCAAGTCGATATCGACTGTAGCTCCCCTGAGCAGCTCCGCCTCTGTGTCTCGCGGAATAGGGCAGATCAATGCGGTCAGGCAGCAGGCTGCACAGGAGTTCGAAACCTCCACAGCACTGCAGGATGGGAATCAGGCCATAGGGACACTTATCTTCAACGCAGCCACGACATCGAGCCCTGCCCCAGACTTCCTGACCTCGCAGGCTCCGGCTTTGAACCGTTGGTACACGCAGCAAAGCCAGGTCGCCCCCGCCCAGTTTCTTTCCCAAGCGAGGCAGAACCACATAATCAATGTCAACCAGTACCAGGCTTTGGCCAGAGATCCACGCGCGCAGGCAGAATTCGCTGAGACCTACAAGGTGCAGCTCAATACGATATCAGAACGGGACGCCTTGGGAAACCTGACGCAGGAGGGTCTCGGCCGAACAGCCAACCTGAAGAGCGCGATTGAAGGGGCCCAAGCACAAGGATTGAAGGCAGCAACAGCTAGGAATAAGCCCGAGCTAGGCGATGTGTAGGATGTCTACGCCGAGATGAGCCTTCTCAAACCGAGCAAGTTTCTCAGCGCTGGCTTTCCAAGATTCAGCTGAGCCTCCCCGATTGTCAGTATAGCCCATCTGTGACATCCGCATCTCGATAGCGTAATCCATAGCGACGCACTTTGCTCGCTGAATCGGACTGATTCTTCCATTCACCCAATCCTCTTGCAAGATGTCTAGCTTCTCGAACGCATTGTCGACGGTCATCCTCGGATTCGTACCGGTGAAGTACAACTTGTCCCTGTAAGGGTCATCCCAGACCTTCAATTCAGACTCCGCTTCCTCTAACGAACGTTTCTTCAGTTCATCATCCCACCATACATTATCCTCATACTGCTTCTTGTCGGGGAACAGGCCAATGTTCCTCTCTAGGTCTTTGATTCGAGTTTCGAACTTTTCATCCGTCATCCTCGTCAAACCCTCCTCCCTCGTGCTCGCATGATCCGCAAGGAACCTTGCAAGCACGCCTCCAGTTATCGCTCGGAAGAGGCTCATCCGATAGGGGTCTTCATCCGGAGGCAGCTCTTCCCTTTCGGTCCCGTCGGTGAAGGTGCACACGATTCGTAGGGATGCATTTCGGAGTTCGCCTTGAATCGAGTAAGCGAGTTCGACGGTGTGGGTGTCCTTGAGCCTCACGAGTCTGAGAGTGGGGAGGTCGAACCCAATCGTTTCGCCGGTCTTTGCCTCAAAAAGCAGAGACTGCTCTGTAAGGGTGAGCTTTCCCTCGCCCAGTTTCCTCTCCGATGCCCCGACTGTGAAGCCGCCGTAGGGCCAGAGGGTCTCCACTTTCTCGTTCACCTTGCCCCACATTCTCCGATTCCTTGAAGTGCTTTTCCTATTAAAGCCCATTCAAGAGCTGGAAGCCTCTTCGGGTCCCAGAGTGTCCTGACGCTCCGGTTTCATCGATGAATCTGGTGGCACGTACCGCTTGCCTTCCCTTCGCAGTAGCCCTTTCTCGGTCAAGACCTTGAGATACCTCGAGACCTGCCTGGGTCCAATCTCGATTCCCGCTTCTCTGCACTTCTGCACAATGTCCTCTCGACCCGTGAAGCCGTGTTCCTTGATGTAAGAGAGAATCCTATCTTCGGGATTCAGCTGAGGATTGGTCCTCGCCGGCTCCTCTGGCTCTTTGCTCTCTTCTTGGGGTCTTGGTTCAATCGTGTTCAGGCTCTCGAACTCGATCAGGTCCACCCTGTACTTGACGGGGTCCGCCGTCCCCTCCTCGCCGAGGATTTGCAAGAGCTGCTGCGCGTGGTTCTCCGAGGTGACCACGAACCTGATCTGCTCGTAGACCCCCTTGTTCTTCCGGTAGTTCCTGAGCACCTGCTCCTTGCTCTTCAGGGGCGACATCTCGATCTCCACGGCTGTCGCCGTCGTGTAGTCCCACGCGTACGGGTTCGATATCCTCTGGTCGTTGCCCAGCTTGTCCTTGACCGTCTTGGGGGCGGGCTTTAGCACGGCGATGTCGGGCCTCTCCAGGCTCGTCTCGCCCCAGTCAACCACGCAGTAGTACCCCAGAGGCCAGTAGTCCTCCTTCAGCAGCTTTTCTATTACACGCCCGTGCTTCGGGTCTCCCATCTTGGAGGGGCCCACCTTCATCTTGAACCAGTCCATTGCTCTGGGGGTCAGGCTGTACACGACCGTCTTGGCCCGCTCCATGTCGTCCTTCACCGACGGGTCGGGAGGGACCATTATCGGGTTCCCGTAGACATCCTTGCCCTTCATCACGTACTCCTGGCGGGCGAAGGTCTGTGTGAGGTAGCCGGTGTTCACGAGGTCGTTGAGCGCCTGCTGGACGGTCGACGTCTGCCAGGAATACTTGTGGTACAGCTCAGACCTGATGCGCGAGAACTCGATGGAGTACTCGTCAGAGAGGACCTTGAGGTATCCCGTCGTGAGTATCTTCCAGTGGACCGGCATGAAGGGGACCCTCGAGTTGTCGTGGGTGTCGTCGCCCCTCGACCCCGTGATCTGGTCGTAGAAGCTCTTGTAGACGAGGTCGGTCGCCTCTTCCGCCCCGCCGTACCTCTCCTCCATCTCGTTCTTCATGTAGTCGATGACTTCCTTCATCTCGCACAGGGGCTCCCTGACTTTGGGGAACGGCTCTAGAAGCAGCGGCTTGCTCGCGACGTCCTCGCCGTGAGGCCTCTTCCTGACGACGCAGGTGTAGTCTGGCAGGGAGATGAGCGCCTTCCTGACCTCGTCGCTCGAGCGCGGGGAGATGAGCTCGGACATCTTCGAGGCGTCGTCCGGCCCCACCCTGAAGCAGAATATCGGCCCGACGTTCCCGCATATCGCGCTGTAGAGCTCTTCCCGTATCTGCCTGATGTTCTGGTTCACGATCCAGAGATAGAGACCGTACTTCCTCGACTCGGAGAGGATGGTGTCGAGCAGCTTCAGGTCGCTTATGTTCTGGAACTCGTCGACCGCAAGGATGATCGGGGTCCTCGCGGACGGCGTCTCTCCGGCCCTCTCTAGCTTCGCGGCCCGCTTCTCCACCTCGAAGTAGAACCTCATCACTATGGAAGCGGAGATGAGCCTCCGGAAGTCATAGGGCAGCGACTTCGTTATCCTGAAGATCGTGAGCCTCCCGGGCGTCGTCATCTCGTCGAAGTCGAGCTTGCTCGTGCGGGCGCAGAAGGTCCGCGAGGTCATCGACTGCGGAGGGAGGACGAAGTTCGAGATCCTGTTCACGACGGGCGCGAAGGCGTCCTTCTGGAGCTTCGAGATGGCGTCTATAGTGCTCCGGATTATCTCGTCCTTGAGGTCCTTGGTCCTGAGCATCCTCTCTATCATCTCCTTCGGCAGGGAGATGAAGTCCACCAGGATTCTGTAGAGGTCCTTGAAGGTCGGGTTGTCGTCCAGGGTGTAGAGGTAATACAGCGCGCCCTTGAAGATCCACATCAGGCGTGGGGCGGTCGACGCGTCGGTGTTGAAGACGTCTGAGAGGAGGGCCGATAGCTCCTCGACCTGAGTCTGGAGCACCTGGACCCTGTCGCCGATTTCCACCCCTTGGGGGAGCGAAAGAGGATTGAGCCCGAACGAGACGAAGTTAGGGTCGAGAATGGCAATCCTGTCTCTCTCAGCCTCGGGAATGTGGCGGACGAGGTCGAGCGCGGCATCCCCGTGCGGGTCGATAAGGACCAGGGCCGCATCTTTTCGGCCGGAGAAGAGTCCTAGTAGCCAGTAGAGAAGGGCGTTGGTCTTTCCAGCGCCGGTCGACCCGATGAAGAGGGCGTGGAACATCATGTCCTCATAGTCGATGGTGCGGGACACAGAATGGGAGGATTCGGCTGCTTATAATGCGAGAGATATTGTGGATGATGCGTCCAGCAAGCTTTAATGCCGTCTTGGTGCCTTACAAAATGGCTCGCGCATGCAGGTAAAGTGGCTCCGACTAGGCGCAGTCGCTGTGTTGTCAGCATTCTTGCTGGTCTTCTTTGTCCCCTTCATTCCGGTGCAGGCGGTCGCTCCTACTGTGTCATGTGGCGGACCGGGCTTCATCAGCTTCGGCCTGTGCGGACCGGCGGTGGTTGTCCCGCCCGGCTCTCTCAACTACCTCTCGTTGGGATTCTATCTCGTCCAGTGGGGGGCCTCGAACACCTATCTCGGCGGATACACGCCGCCAGCCATCACTTACACCTATCCGGGAGGAGTTTCGACCTTCACGTCTTCCGGCGCCCTGTTCTTTGTCGTCTTGCCAATCATCGCCGCGTCCATTGCGCTCCTCGGATTCCGAAGGATTACGATCCTGTCGAGCCTGTCTCTCCTTGGTTGGGGTCTCCTCATAACATTCATCAGCGTCCAGGAACACACTCCAGTGCTGATTGCGTATGGCTACGTAATGGCCCTATCGTCGGGCACTGTCGTCGTCGCAGAGGTCTGGGGGAGAAGGATAATGGGATACTGGAATATCGATTCGGAAGCTCTGCCTCCGAGTCCCTAGAAATCTACTCTCGACCTCTCGGGAGCCGATGCTCTCAACTCCCGTTATTGCTGTGGTACCAACAGGGCGTAGTTCGAACAGAACTACTCATCAAGAAGCTCAGGCATTCCTCATTCGGAAATCTTCGCAATCAGCCAGCAACGGTTACGTCCGATTTACTGTGATATAGAAGCCACTCCCGTCCCCAAGCACTTGATCTGGGCTCACTTGCTGGAGTGCACCCACGGCCAGACCCACGGTTCCATTGACGGCCTGTGAGAAGGTGACCCTTAGCGTCAGAATCGCGTGGCTCGTGCCAAACACCGCCTGCCCCGTAGGGTACGACACCTGCACTCCCGGGGGAAGTTCGATGTTGCCCGTCGTTACGTTCTGGAGCCTGACGCTCCAGTGCGACCCTGGCGCAGGGACGTCGCTGGCGTAGAAGTAAAGCGGCCCCACAACGGGAGAGGTCACATTGAACATGAAGTCCACCGTCGAACCAGCGTTAACGCTCATGGTGGAGTTGAGGGAACGGATTTCAATTGAGTATGACAGCCCAGACGAAGTCTGCGTGTTTCCAGTCGGCCTCCCGAAGAGTGCGTAGCCAAAGACCGAGACTACGAGCAGGGCAACCACCAGGCTGAGACCCAACTTCACTCCTCGCTTCATGCAAGTCGACTCGGTTGGCATCCTGCTTCGATATACGCCTTTGTCCGAACGGTTTCTGGATACTTCGAGCGGTACTGGAAGTCGTACCAAGAAGAAGGTTGAGTTCGGACATAACTATTAATCAAGAAGCAACGCAACAAGCATTCGACGCAGGGATGAGACTACCACGCGGAGGGTTGAGTCGAAAGGTGATTCTCTTTGTCGTCGTCCTAGCAGTAGCATTCGTCTTCGCAGTTCCTGTGGTGAGTGCCAGCAGGTCGTACTTCAATCCCATGTGCGGCCCGAGCATCCCCTGCGCCAACTCCCAAATCCACTTTACGCAGTCGCTGGACTGCTATCTCCTAGGAGCTGGGCCCGGACAGTGGATCGGGGTCTATTCCTATGACCGGAGTTTCGGTGTTGGCTGCGGCCCGCTCCTTTTCTAGGTCTGCCGAGAGGAGGCCCATGACTACGGGCAGCTCCCTCATGAATGCGGGCAGGGGCTCGGCCCTCTCGAACTTCAGGCCACCATAGACGAGGCCGAGTAGCCCTGTGTACTTCCTCATGTCCTCGACCGTCTCGGCGGAGAGGAGAATGTCGGTCTTCCCACCCGAGTAGACCAGTTCGAACGTCCTCACCGTCGACGATGCGAGATGGGCGAGAGGCTGGACCGAGATGTCTTCGAGCGCCTTCTCCATCTTCGGCACCGCGGCCAGCCTCACGAGCCTCGAGCAGACTTCGTGGAGGCTGGAATCCGCCTCACCACCCGCGAGGTTCGCCAGGATGAACGCCCGGGTTGAGGTCCCGCCTTCCAGCGAGCGGAGGGAAGCCGCTGTCTCGCCCGCGGGCAGGTGGACGTACGACTGCAGCTCCTCCGGCGTGACGAGGAACGAAGGGGGTTCGAGCCTCGATTTGGTGTATCGGTCAAGGTATTCCGAAATGTTGACGACCATCCTCCGGTCGACGAGCTCGAGGAGCATCCTAGGGTCTCGGTAGCGGAATAGCGCCAGGCTGTCATGCTCATCGTTGCAGTGGTCGAACGGGAGGGTGTAGACCGAGTCCGGCTCGTCGCTCACCCACATCCCCTGGATAGCCATCGTAATCGTAGGCTTCGTGACGATTTCATCCACTTTTTTCATCCTCGAATCCGCCCGCCTGTAGTAGTCCCTGTAGAGCTGCTTCCTGTCCTGCTCCTCTCCGCTGATGAGGTCCAGGGAGGGCTGCTCTATCGCGACCTTGGCCCTGTGAATCGAGTTCTTGAGCCGGATCAGATCGGCGCCGTAGTCGGACCTCAAGAACAGGAACTGGACCCAGGCGAAGTCTGGGTTCGACGTCTCAAGGGCGCGGATGAGGTGCGCGACAAAGGTCTGCCTCTCCTCGTACGCCGGGGTTGACATGACGATCCCGTTCCTCAGGGAGACGTTGAAGAAGCGGACCCGTTTCTTGGCGTCCTTCTCCTTTTGGCCCTGATTTGAGGTCATTTCGCACCCTCCTGAGATTCATCGGTCGGCTCAACCTCGGGCCTGTCCTCTGGGATTCTACCAAGGTGCCTCAACCTCGATCCCAGCCGCGGATACCTGAGCACATCGACGTATCGCCTTCTGGGAGGAGAACCAAGGTACTGCATGGTCGCGGCCGTCAGGACGATGCCGGAGATTCCTTGGACGATGATTAAGTAATACCAGATGAGCGGGAATACCCTGTAGGTCCACGACAGGCTCGCAGCTGCCGAAATCGAGAGATAGAAAAGGTAGGGGAGGATTTCCTTCTTCCTGCTCGGCCTGCGCGTCCCTGCGTCGAGGAGCCCCAGGTAGCTCAGGATGGCCCACCAGTTCCTCAGGCTGCCGTTATCCCTCACCGGATGCGTCAGCCTTGACAGGCCGTGCCTGTAAAGCAGCAATAGAAACGCAGCCCAGTATGGGATCGGCAGGTACAGAAAGACCGCCTCCGCGGGATTCATCCGTTGATACGAGGTCTCGGACTCTTAAGGACGGTCAATGTTGACATCTTTGGCAATCTCATGTTGACATGCCATCCTCCGTGTTGACATTGGACAGTCTGACGTTGTCAAATCGGCTCGAGATGTTGACATTTTGCCGTCCTTGGATGTCAACGTCCATTCCCGGATGTCAACATGCCCCGGCCCGTGTTAAATACTGACAGAGCCTCAGACGTCGTATTCTATCTTTCTCTCTGATTTCGGCATGCATCTGAAGTTTCGACACTAGCGTGTGCCATCGAACACCATTGTTCGCAAGCCGTAAGGGAGAGAAAACTGGATACCCGTGACGCCTCATCCGATTCTTCGATATGACGATGAGCGCAGTCTTTGGTTGACCGTTTCCCATCCGGACGGAAGTATCCGGGTCCAACGGCCATCCTCTGGGCATACAGTTGCCATCAGTCCACCCAGAAGGATGCGAAACAACTTCTCCTCCATCGGCCTTCAGGAGAGTGTCGGAAGCGGAAGCTTCACCCCCGTTCCTTGACCGGTCCGGGCCGCAGCCATTATCCAATAGTTTCTACCCAACCACTGGGCAGAGACGAAGCTGCGACTTGAGGACCGGCTAGACAGACCACGTCGGGCCAATTATTATGCGCCCATGCGATCCCGGACGGGGACCAAGTGAAGCCTCTGCTTTTCGCCATCTCTTCCTGAAATCATCCGCGGCATCGAGCACGAGAAGCTGGAGCGCTTACGCCGGTCGTAGAACCACCGGGAGCATTCCAGGACGAAAGGCAGGAGACCGAAAAACATGCAAGGGGTTCAAGGAATTCATGAAGAGTGGACGGACGAAGCTGGCCGCGAACGAGGAGTACAGCATCCTGGGCAGGTGCCCTGAGTGCAGGGAAGGCCTCGTCTACGCGGGAGAGGAACGGACGGAGCTCACGTGCTCCTTCTGCGGGATCGTCGTGAGCAGGGCGGACTACACGCGGGAGGACGGGTCGACGGCGCCATCCGTGAGCAAGAGCGAGCCCCTTGGCTCGTACATAGTCGCGGACACGGAGAGCGCCTCCTCCCTGAAGGGCCCCGCCTTCGGGTGGGCGAAGCTGATGCCGAACATCGTCGGGCGAGGCGGACCGATGCCGACGTGCTCGATGCTGACGAACAGGATAGCCGAGAGGCTGTCCCTCCCCAAGAGAATCGCGCAGGCTGCCGACATCACGGCGAGGAGGCTCCTCACCCAAAGGGAGTCCTACAAAGCCACGATCCCTTCGATATCGGCGTACTCGCTCCTCTTCGCCTGCAGGTCGGCTGCCATCGTGCACATCAGCCACAGGGAGGTCCTGAAGGCCTACACCGACGCGGGCTACAGGGTCCGCAAGTCTGACCTGCTGAAGTTAGGCCTCGAGTCCGGGATGCATCTCCCCCATCCCAGCAAGGACGACTTCGTGAGGGCCGCCATCGGCAGGTTGCAATCCAGCGAGAGGGTTGCCGAGCGGCTGAGGAAGTCCGAAGCAGACCCGAAGCAGTACTTCACGACCCTCTTCGAGCGCTCGAAGGAGCTCGCGTCTTCCGCAGCGGAGCCGAACGGCTTCAACCCAAGGACCGTCGCAGCAGGATCTGTCTACCTGGCGTCCTTGGCGATGCGCCCCAAGACCTTCACGCAGAGAGAGGCGGCGGAAACACTCGGGATACGCGAGTATACCGTCAGGGAGTACTGCAGCCGGAGGCTGAACGAGGAGTTCGTGACTCCAGGAGGACCGCAGGTTCGGCCCGTTAAATGCGGGCCGGCCCAAGGAGGGCATGTCTGACAAGAGTGCAGGGAGGCGAAGAAGAATGGAAACACCATACTCGCGAATCACGGAGATCAGGGAGGCACCCACGCCGGAAGCGGCGAACGACCTGCTTAAGCAGGGCTTCATCCTCGTAAAGGTGCTCGAGAAGTACACCAACGACACCGACAGGCAGTTCAGCAACATCGTCTACGTCCTCGGCAGGCAGAGGTTCAACGGCGAAAGCCATCCTACACCCGAGAAGAACAGCCCTTCCAGCAACCAACCAGCACCGTCAACAGTGGACGCTGCCCTGCTCGACAAGCGCCCGTGGAAGGAGTACGCCAACGGAGGAGGCGAGTGGACCTTCTACATGGACCGCGAAGGGGCTCTCCTTCCCGAGCTGAAGGGTGCCGGCGGATTCATTGACAGACTCAAGGCCGGCGAGGAGATAGTCGTTGGCGACCACGGGTACAGGATCAAGGACAAGTTCCTGAAGAGGTTCCCCGCCGACGGAACACAGCAGTAGGGGCGGGCGGGCGCTTTCGTGTCAGCCAACGGACAGGCAGCGCAAGCTGTCGAGCCATGCACGCAAGAGACACCAGCTGCACCAGTCCAAACACCTTGGAGAGAACGAGCAAACTCGGAACTCGAGAAGATAGTCCAGCTCTTCTCGTCGAAGCAACTCCCGGACCTGTGCGCAAAAGCTCTGATCAACAGCTCTGCAAGACCTTCCTCGAAGTGGTCCTTCGGAAATCAGCTCCTGATGCTACTGGCTGGAACGGCGGATGCCAGGGGTTTCAGGCAGTGGCAGGAAGCGGGACGCTCGGTCAGCAAGGGCGCCAAAGCGCTCTACATACTAGGACCAGTCATGAAGAGGGTCAAGCGGAAGGCCTCGGACGAGCATGAAGGGGAACGTGAGGAGTTCGCGGACGTCCTCGTGGGGTTCATGCCCGTCCCAGTCTTTCGCTTCGAGGACACGCAGGGACCGCCGCTCCCCATCTTCCAGCCAAGAAGCCCGCCTCCCCTCATGGAGGTTGCCGAGAGGTTCGGCATGAAAGTCCGGTACGAGCGACTGGCCCCAGGAATCTACGGCGCCACAGACCACGTAAGCAAGACGATCCTTCTGGCAACGGAAGACCACGATGTCTTCTTTCATGAGCTTGCCCACGCCATCCATCGGTCGTTCGAGCCAAAGACAGACCACGGACAGGAACCCGAAGCCGAGACCATCGCCCAGCTAGTCGCAGCGACCCTCGCCAGGCTCTACGGGAGACCAGCGGACAACTTCAGCTGGAACTACATAGCCGCCTACGCAGCCTCGAACAGCCCTCAGCAAGTCGGCAGGATGTGCATGCGCGTCCTAGACAGAACAAAGAAGGTCCTAAACCTCATCCATACAGCCACCTGAAGCCAAATGCGGATATGATTCATATCCCATGATGTGTTTTTTTTGAATGATTTCTCGACCTTCTGGACGACTCATGAGATGATTTGAAAATCTGCCACTGATTGGTTGCCTGTCATCAGCACATGTCATACATTGTCAGACTTAGGCATATATGCTCCAATGAATAACTACGACACATGGCTGGTCTTATGCATGCAATTCGTTCAGTGTTTCTTCTAGTCATTCTTGGGGTCTCGGTAACGGCAACCGTCTCTCCAATTGCTATTGTCAGCGCCCAGACCTCGGTTGACCCAAATGGCTATAGCCACGCCGACGTGCAAAGCATCTTGGCTACGATGAACAAGATCGAGAGCGGTGTGGACCAACTTGCCGCAACGTCATTGGCATCCGCAACTTCATCCTTTCAAGCGTATAGCTTGACTTCGAGGCTGATGTTCAACAGCGTATTTGAAACATTTGTATTCAACAGAGCCCTGAGCGTCAACGTTACATCGGTGAATGTAGTCTATGTCATCACATTTCCCAATGGTACCGCAGGCAATCTCGTGCTGAAGGAGAATCCGACTCTAACCCAAGTTCTCGGGGTGGCGACGCAACCCAGCTTAGGCGCAAGCGGTTCGACGCAATATCTCGCGAACTGGGCAGGCTACACTATGGCTGGAGCTGCTCCAGGTTCCATGAGCTTTCCAGCCGTGTATGTCGCCGATGCCACTTGGAGCGTTCCAGCGGTAACTGAAGCCTCCAATAATGAATGCCACAACACTTACTGTGACTTGGCGGTCTGGCCAGGAATCACAGATGCTCTGTCTGGAGGAGACAATCACATTGTTCAAGCAGGCTCAATGTCTCAGATCTACTGCACTGCTAGCAGTTGTCCATCGGGTGGATCTACCGGCAGTAGTTACTTCACCTGGTATGAATTCGACACGAGTGGTTCGAGCACCCTGACGCAGTGCGCAACGGTTAGCTCAGGCGATACCATTGATGGTGCCGTAGATAGCGCCGCTTACAATGGCGGGTCAAATACAAGCTGGTTCGCTAATGCAATCGATACAACAAACGCCACCGGATGCGGCTCAGGAGGAAATGGAGTAACTCAAACCTATTCGTCTTTCTCCCCTGGGCCTCAGTTCGGCCAATGGATTGTCGAGAGAGCGTCACGAAGCGGCAGCTACACTCACCTGCCTGAGTTCAGCACAGTTGCGTTCTCAAGCGCGTACATATGCTACACTACAGGAAGTAGCTGTTCGACTCCGTTTCCAGGAATATACACCCCATATAGTAATGGGTGGTACTGGCCCAACGTCATGTGCAATCCCACTTCCGGTTGTCCTCCAGGAACCGGGACGATCAATGTGAATGAAGGAGCGGTAAGTAGCTCCAACACGTTCACTGCGACTTGGTACAGCAGTACCAATGCGTAGAACGATGCTTTCCGCCGACGCGATTCAGATTCGTGCTAGGGGATTCCGCGTAGAGTTCTCCGTAATTCATATGCGGAGACGAACAGAGCTGCTACGTTTGCGCCCAACGCGACAAAAACAAAGGAAGTTATGATTGAATGGTTAACCGTAACCAGAATTGTAATCATTGAGATTAGAGTCGCACAAAAAAATGAGGTATAAGCCGCTTGAAAAGGAACCAATAATCCTCTAATTAAGAAGAAGTTCTGAATGATAAGTTTGTCGACAGTGTAACCCGATCCCTCCTCGCGAACCATTCCGAGTTCGAGCAACTTCTTCACATGGTAGTGAGCCAACGATGGTGAACTAAGTCGCAAGTCGGCTTGAATATCGGAGATTCTGACGGCTTTTCTGCTGGCTACGATGTACCGGTAGACCTTCAGCGTTGTCCCTCTCGGCTCCTCCGTAGAGCGCTCCGTCATTAATCATGATTCACCATCTTCAGATTTATTTCTAAGCCTTAGAATATCCTTCAAAGGCTTTGTAAGCAACATACAGGCTATTCGACGGCGTAGATGTATTTAGTCATCTCGGCCTTGGGGGGGTTATGACGCTGAAGAGCAAGCGAACGTTTTCAACAGTCGGTATCGCGCTCGCACTAGCAATCGCCATGGTCGTGGTCGGTCTGACTTTCTTCCCGCCTACTGATCTGGTCAATGTTGCGCCCGGAGGGCCTCTCGCGAGCTTGAAGGGAACCATCACGGCAAATTCCGAATCGGGTGCAGGTGTCCTGAATCTGACTGTCTCTAATGGAGCGAACTATCCGTTTACCCGTATCGATGTATCAAGTACCAATCCATCCATGGCAGGTGCCGCCCACAACATCATCTTCAGCTACAATGGCATGGCCGTCAGCCAATCAAACCCGTTAGCCATTGGGGATTCCGCAATTGGGATGCATGACTTTGGCTCCGGGCTAAGCTCTGGAGCAAGTTACTTCATCGTTGTAACGATTACGCTTAGCAACGGACAACTGATTTCTGCTAATACCACTATCACTGTCCAATCGTGATTGTCTATGCAAGAACCAAAGTCTCGAACCAAGACATTTCGGCTCGATACCGCGCTACTCGAATTGCTTGATCGAGCAACAAAACGCGCGCAAATGAGCTAAAATGCGTTCGTGAGCCGCGTGCTGGCAGAAAGATTGGCCATTGACCCACTTTTCCCGGCATTTCAAGAAATTACGATGAGTTCGAACACCTTCCAGACGATCCTAAATGCCACCAACCTCGATTCGTTGGAGACGGGTGCATCTGATGTTGCTCAAAAGAATTTTCGACTAGTTCACGAGCTATACGATTCTGACGGCAGGTCACTCACTTTTAGGGAATTCGTTACAGAAATTCTGGCGAATCATTCTCATTGGTTCTATCATGAGGGTGGCATGGTCGCAGGTAATCGGGCATTAATGTTACGCCATCCCTATGGCGTCAGGTGGTCGAGATTCCTCAAGTCATACATAGTCAGCGCCTATGGAGCAAGCTCGAAAAACAAAATCAATATAGAAGTCGAAGATCAATTCATAAGGATTGATTTCTCCTAGTCATGAGAAGAACTGGATCGACTTTTCCCTTTTTCCACGTTTGTAGCAGAGAGGTAGAGATGAGTAAGATTCTCACATTTGAGGCCTTACTGCGACGATGTTTAACGAGTATTCGATTTCAACCAATTCAACAATCCCTTCCTATGCTTGAGCCTTAATGTCGCCTGCGTCCGTGAAAAAGCAGTGCGATTTGCAATATTCGCAGCGGGCCACAGTATTACCGCTGATTTTCGTTTCAGCGTCGTTTTCCCCATTCAAGGACCCATATGACGCATACGCGAACTAAATCTCTTCGTCGATTGGCTATATACCTTCCAATCCGGACGACTCTCTCTACCTCGGCAATGAGTTCGCGGTGACTCCCTCAGTCTTGCTCGGGCCCAATACGACTTCATACTCGTACTCCCGGTCGTACGACGGCGCCGTCCTGGTCGCGCAGGGAGGCTGGCTGCTCCAGGTCGTGGGGAACGTCTCCGGAACGTACTCGGTGACTATCACGATAACTTCACCATGGTGGAGACTGTGGGTAACTCGACGGTCACTCTCTCCTCCTCGCTCTCGACCGTCGAGTTAGTGGAGACCCGTTCAATGGAGATCTCGATATCAGACTCTCTGAGTGGTTCAAGAACAAGCACGTTAGCGGGAACTGAAAGCGGAGCCAGATTAGCAAATTCCCCCCCCGGTGGCGCCTCTACCCAATCAGAGAAGCATAAGTGCCGATTAGCCGTACAAAAGTTGCAATGACCGACATACCTTATCAGAAAACCTTAGAAAAGTGGGATAAGGTCTCTCGAGCGAGAGGGCGGAGGAGTGTGCCGGGTGAGCCGAAGATTGTGTGTTCAAATCACCCGAGATATGTGACACGCTGAGAACTCTGGGACATCGGCAGTCCGGTCACTCGACGACTTGGGTCGGTTCGAAGGTGGCCGTCTAATGATGCCTCACTATCGATAGTCGAACTCAAGGAGCCCGTCGTGAGCGACAATGCTCACTTCGTCTTGACCAAGCGACTTGATAACCTCGGTGTAATACTCCTTCGGAAAAACTGTCCACTTCGGGCCGTAGTCATGCTGAAGGATTAGCTTGTTTCCCGGCGGCGTCTTGACCACCTTAGAACGATACCAACCTGAATAGATGCCCATCGGCAAGAAGTAATTCCTAACCAGATCTTGGGCAAGAGTCGCTCCAAACGAGCGCTAGCAGGAGATGCTGGGTCCAACTGTTTGATTTGAGAATGTAAGTGTGCTGTTGGTAACTGTGGTGAAAGAGATAGCAGACGAATTAATTATCCCCGTCGGATAAGAGTAAGTGGTGGTCGTGACTGTCCGAAGCCCGTGTTCACATATATCGTTGAGTCCATGTGATGATAGAAGTCCTCGTTGAGGTCAGGGAGTAAGACGAGAATCCCTTCCGGTCCAATTAAACTGTTTAGGGAATCTTGTATTCAAAGTGCCTTTCCAATGACCAAATACTACGATCTGCCGGAGTGGAATTCTCAGCTACTAGGAAGCGCGGATCAGAAATAACTGCAATTCGTTCCACAAGTGGGTGTATCCGACTCTCAGCGCCGATCATGCACCTGCCGGCATCTGTGTCACATTGTAAGCCACAGCCCCTAAATAGACAACGAGCCAAGAAAATCCCATGGAATCCGCGGCGACTGTCAGCCTGAAGCTTTTCCGGTGGAGCGCGGCAATCGTCTTGGGGTTGCTCCTTTTGGGATCATTCGGAAATGTGGCGTATGCAGCTACACAACCGACAGTAACGCCTGTTCCAGGCCCGACCCCCGAATACTCCAGCTGGCAGCAACAGGTCACAAATCTGCCAATGCCATCTGCGGGGTGTTTCGAAGCTACTTTTCCCGTTGTAGAGTGGGTGGGAGGCGAAAGCAGCTGTGGCCCCGCTCCATCACTGATCCTTAAGGTGGGTGACGGCAATGATTATTCTGCGCAAATCTCATCAGGCAATATTGGAGAGTCGCAGGGGTACGTAAGCTCAATGAGCGGTGTCACATCCGAGGCAGACAATGCCTCAGGAAATAACTATTACACAATACAAGATAATAGTAATAAATTCACCTGTAACACTTCCGACACGGGTGGGATAAATGCGAACTGCCTCGAACAATTGGTTTTCGTAAGTCCAGGCTCTGGTAACGGCTATGTCTTCATTCAGTACTGGCTGCTTGGCTACATTAGCGGAACGCAAACCACATGCCCAACTACCTACACAGGCTTAGCATATCCTTACTGGCAAAAAGTTGGGACAAATTGTTTCGGAAGTAGTGGGACGGGCTCGGTTTTGGCTTCGGAGCCTGCAACGAGTCTTGCTAGCTATCAAGTGAAGGCCTACGCTGACAATGGTGGGTATGACGAAGCCATCTTCTGCAATGGCGGCACCTGCCACGGTGTGTCGGTCACGTATGCTGTACTCGACCTGGCCGCGGGGTGGACAGCCGCCGAATGGAACGTCCTCGGCTACAACAATGGTTCTACCGCCTGTTTCAATGGGTCTGGCAATCCATGTTCCGGGCCTAGTGGGAGTCCATCTGTGACAATCACACAATACCTCTACAACTCTGCGGGCACCAATACTGCTTCTTCGTGTAAGTCTACTTCTTCTCAAGGCGCCTACACCGTTGAAACAAACAGCTTGACCCTCCCCAACTCGTGTTACACAGTAACCTCTGTACCCGTAAACGATTACATGTACTTTACAATGACCTGACTTATAATGGCGGCCTTCCCTTTTGCCATTGTGGGGATTCGCGTTCGGACAAAACTATTAATCACAAAATGAGTTCATATCGTTGAGATTGTCTCTTCAGAACAGCCAGCCGCCTCGCAGGTACACCGGACCAGCGATAGCCATGGTGGTAGGCGCGCTCATCATCGGCGCCGCGATTTATGCATCATCCTACGAAGGGAGGACCGCCACCGTAACAACGACAGTGACCGTCACCAGAATCACTACCGCTTCAGGTGCCGTAGGCACGACCTCCTCGGTTCACATACCTGTCCCTTTTGCCTCCACGCAGAACACTTCGTTGGGGTTGATCCTTGACCTCAGAATCTCCACGAATGCGACCGGCGCTCTGATCATCAACACAAATGCTACCAACCTTCTGAACAAGATGAACACTGTGACCGTGGCTGATGGCTGGCCCATATCGCCTGGCAAGACCGGCAGCGACCCGTGCGGAGGCTCAGATAGTTTTCCCATCCAATACGCGGTCTTCAAGGGAAATTATGATGCCAGTAACTACTCCGCAGGCAGCGCACTGACTCTCTACAGCACCGTAGTTCCTGTTGAATGCGTAGGGAACAACTCACCACCACGCTACTATCTCTTTCTCCCGCTCAGCGACGAGACCTCTCTTGGAGAACTAGTCTTCGGGAACTACGCCGGAACCGGGTACTGGACCGGTACCTCCTCCTCTGCAACCTTCAATCCGTTCCCGCCAGGCTTCTACACGGTGCTTGCACAGGACGAGTGGGGACAGATCGCCTTCGTTCACTTCACTTTGACCGTCGAAACAACGGGGACGTTGGTATTGAATGCCTCTGAGGTCCCTGTCGACGGCCTTTAGCTGCGGGTTACTCTGAACTCCAGCAACATCCGGTCTCTCACGGAGGGTCGCACCATTGGGATTATTCCAATTCGGGTTGCTCTAGCGTCGGGCAAGTAGGTGTCGGTTCCTCGACAGGTGTTGCTTCCAGCGGCAATCCCAGCGTGGACATGATGGAGTCGAGCACTACCACTAACAGTTATTTTGCTAGTGACGCAGCTGTCCTTGCCTTCGACCCATCGCTCATGTGCATGAACTCTGGGGGCACGTGGCATAATGCCGCTGTTGGCGCACCATACCAGAATAGTCCATTGACTATTATCGGTGCCGACTATGGTTGCCCAACACAAATATGGATCGTGATTGAAAGTTCATATGGGGAACCTTGGTCACTTGGCACGGTCCCAACACGGGCGTGTGGATCCTAAAGGAGTTGAGACCTTGAAACCATCTGTTATTCTTCATATCTGACCAGTTGTTTTTTTGAATGATTTTGGCAGCCTGTGCACCTGTGTACATTGTCCAATTCTCATGGTGTCCAAGGCGGGTGTCTGAAACGGGTGGCTAGTTCCCCCAACCAGCGATTAGTTGGTCTATCTTCCCAAGTTTCTCTTTGGCATAGGATTCCAGCTTTGGCAACATCGCAGGGCTGAGTTTGTAAGTTAGGCCGCTTATTCCATCTTCCATGAACCAGATGTTCGGCTCTCCCGTCCCTTTGATTCCGACGTATGGATCGAGTTTGTAGGTTTCTATGAATTCGATTACAAGAAGACCAAGCGCGGCGGTCTGCTCCATAGTGAGGCTTCCACCCCAGAACTTGCTAAGGAACAGCTCGCCGCATTGCGGACTACTCCCCAAAGCTCGGTAAGTCGTCACTGGCACAGCCAACCCTCGGTTTTCTGCAGCGTATAATTGGCATTTCTCACCTTCGCGAGTCCCTACGAGTAGTCCAATGTTCCCACGGAAATCATTGCCATGAATTCTTGCCATCTGCTCGAAGGTTTCCTCAAGATTGTTTAGAAACGGTTTGGGTTCTTGTCCTTCTGGTGCGATGCCCATGCGCCGCAATAGAGAACGTCGGAAATCGGAAAACCCCGAGGCTCCCAAGACCACCGATTGAGAAATCCTGGTGATTTTGTCATAAGTTGTTTTTTCTCGCCCCGTGGCCTCTTCGATGGATTTCGTGTCTGCTATCATAACCACTCCGTCCTTGCATCTCGCCCCTAAGAGATAGGTCATCTTCCTCCGAATCGGGATTGACTTCGTGCTATTGAGACTTTTGGAGGGCTTCTTGGCAGGCTCATCCACTTGTATTGGTCGCTCGCATCGAACAATCCCGCCATCTCCGCCGATGTCCTCTTTGGATCGAGACAGGCACGGGCTGCTCGTGCGATGGACCCATCCACGGTCATGCAAGTAGCCTCAATTGAAAGAAGTTGTCTAGTCTCATGATGGGAGTTCGACTTGCAGAGCGCTCAAAGATGACAATCATGATAACAATGACATGGGTTACAAGACCTGTATGACTTGAGATGCCTATTCTATCTGCCTCCGTGTTCTTTCTGAGCCGCCGCCTTTCCGGACTTCCTTCTGCTGGCTTTGGCGTGCCCCTGCACTAATGTGATCCTTCCGCTTTCTGCCACCTTGATTCTTCCCTTCCTCAGAAGAGCCTTCAGGCCGAATGAGACGTCGCCCGCCCGGAGCTTGCCTCTGGAGGCCGCAATCAATGCGCCCTCTGAGTCTCGCCCATCCCTGATGAGGCTCGTCAGCGCGCGCATCATCGTCTTCTCGTCGGCCACCCTTCTCAGCTTATTCAAGAATGGCACCTTGACTCCGTAGCGCTCGTTCAGCTCTTCGCACCTTTCGTAGAGGCCGCTCTCCCAGACGCGGTCCGTCAGCTCGGACTGGACGAGACATTCCTCGAATATCGCGTCGTAGTCGAGCCCGGACCGGGCGAGCAGGAACATATCCTCTAGGTCGCGGTCCCTGTCCGTCACCGATTTCATAAGGAAGACGTCTTCCTTCGACAGCAGGAACAACCTCAGCTTCTTCTTCTTGTACGAGGGCGTCGCACGCGACTTCATGGTCTCGGTCAGGGCGAGCTTGTCGGCCACGACTTTCTCGAAGACGTCCCACCTGAACCCGTCGCTGTTCTCAAGTATCGCGGACGCGAAGAGATTCACGTACGCTGACGGGAGCACGTTTACGGTGAGTTCGCGGTACCCGTGGCGCAGAAGGAGCTTCACGAGGTTCCTGAACCGCGGCCTGTCCTCCAAGACCACGTCGATGTCCTTCGTCCCAGGCTTCAGGCCGCGGTGGGCCATGACGAAACCTCCGGCCACGTAGATGTCCAGAGGGCTTGCGAGCCCTGAATCCAGGCGGGTGAGTTCATTCTCTATGTAGCCGAGGCTGAACTCCCTTCTCTGCGTCATAGATCGACACCGTATGCCGAGGCCTGTTCCTTTAGCTCGGCCCAGCGCGGTAAAGGGCTGACCTGGGACGCGCCCTTCGAGTCGACGTATCGCTCAATCAACTCGGCATACTGCCTGATTCCGTAGGCCTCAGCCTTTTCAAGGAGCGAATCGAACTTCACCCTGTCTAGGTTCTTGAATATGGCCAGCAATGCATAGGTCGCGTAGGTCTGACTCGTCTGATCTATGAGCAGAGTGTGGATGAGGACATCTTCGAAGGTAAGGCTGCGGACCCCTTTGGCGTAGAAGTAGTATTCGTCCTTGGTGACAAGCTGGATTCCGTACGACGCTAAAGCCGAGACCGCGGTCTTAGTGAAATCTCCTTTGAGCCTATCGCGCGTCTCGACCCGGAGCAGGTACCTGTACCCGCGGTTCCATATGATTACGGCGTCAGGAGGCAAGACCTGCGAGGCGAAGACCCTACTGACATACTCGACGTAGGAGTCGAGAAAGCGTCTTACCCCGGCGTTCGAAGCGACCAGAGAGGTGTCGGAGAGCATCCCGTGCGCCGCAAGGTTTCGCATCACCCTCCATCTCGTCGACCTCGAGAGGTCGTTGAGGTTCAGACCTTCGAACTTGTCCAGAAGGAGCACCATCGTCGAGTACGACAGGATATCTTCCCAGGGGACGCTTGGTTCGCTCCTAAGCAAGTCCGAGAGAAGCTGCGCATGGCTCCTCTGGGCGATGGAGGCGACCGTCCGCATGCCCATCTTCTGGGTGTCCACGAGGCCCTTGCCTTGGAGTGATTTGACGATGTGGCTGGCCAACGCCGTCGATCTTCCCATATCTGCGGCGAGTTCAGTGATAGACAGCGACCGCTTGGAGATTTCTCTGAACGCCGATACTTCGGACTTTGTGAACGTGAGCTTGTCAAGCGTCTGCTTCAATGTGTTTCATAATGCTGAAATTACATATAAGTATTATACTTTTATGCAACATATCTCACTCAGAAGAACAAATCACGACTTCGGCTTGATTGTCTGGTTCAGCAACAGTAACGCACTGGTAAGGTTCACAAGGAGTCTTTGCATCTTGTCTTGGTTTGATAGACCTTCCAATCCAAACCGTTTCAATGTCTCGTGGAACTTCTCTCCCTTGCGATGGGCTACGCCGGATGATCTTATGCTTTGGATGGCGGAGAGTGCGCCACTGACTTGAGCTCTTTCCTCCTCTGGAAGACCAATCTTCTTCAGGAAGACCGCAAGGAGACCGATAGAATCCTTAACCGTCGTTCCATCGATTTCTTGCCCTGTCTGACTGGACAGGAGTTGCACGTTGAGAGAATCAACAACAACCTTAGCTAATGACTGAATCTGTTCGTCGAACTCCTTCTGTTCTTCAGTCAGAGGAACGTGTAGAGTACCAAACACATGCTTATCCATTTCGTCCAATTTGCAAAATAGAGGAGCACCATATTCTGTCGCGTACCAAGTCTGTAATTCGCTAAAGGCCTCCTTGAAGTGTAACACGGGATCTTTCGAGTCGGCGAATTCAGCTAAGAAGTCACGTCTCCATCGGTGCGCGGTGATCGTTCCTTTGGGTACTACGTTGAATCCTCGCCAGTATACCTGTTCGTTGTAGGGCAGTTGCCCCAGGTGGTAAAGCCAGACTTGGACGAGTCCTTCATCGGTAATATCAAATGTGATACCCCAAATGCCGAGACAGTTGACCTCTGAATCAGTGACTTCGAAGCGCCGCGGTTCTTGATAGTATTTTGAGAGGACTTCGCGCTTGAAGTAAACCGGGGTTAGAGCATGGGGTGTCCCACGATCGACAAAGTAGTTGCTCAGTTCGTCATCGTTGCACGTTGACTCGATTTCATTCCCTTTTTCGTCACGGGCTATGATGAACTTGGCAAATTCTTTATCACTCTCCTGTCTCGCGAACGAGGTATGGCTCCTGTCGGGTTCTGAATATGGGAACACGATATCTTTTCCGTGAAGCCATGATAGAGTCTTCCATTCGCCAAGGAAACTATCAGCGCTGATCGTGAGCTGGAAGGACCATGTGTCACCTGCCAAACTCCCACGAATGGGCTCTCCCTTAGTGAGGCCGTCGATCTCGTCCATCGTGTGACGCAAGTGATCGTGGTAGCGAACTAGGTAGCACTTGTTCGCCGCAAGGTAATCCTTCAAGTGGTGGGCGTCCACCAAGACAACCTGATTCTTGTCTTCAACTATGATGCGGACAACGGAATGAATCTCTCCGTCGTCGTCAATCCTTTGGTACTCGGATTTATCGCGAACGAAGAAAGCGTTATGGTACAAGATGAAATTCTGAACGAGTTGAAACACCGTAGGAACATAATTGTTGAAGAAGCGGTGAAGCACGAATGGTCTAATCACAATTCCATTCTTCTCAAGAGTTGTTCCAGAGTCATATAGAACCGAACCTCCAAATCCTTTGGTGTAGAATGTGGGTTGTCCTAATTCCAGGTCGACATCCCATTCAGGCTTCGAAAGCAGTTTCTGTAGACCGTCATTACTCGTTTCCGCAAGAGCACTGTAGGTGAACAAGTTACTTTCTCCATGGGGGGTTGGAGTAATCTGGTGGCGTGCAACGATTATGCAATCCTTGGCTTTTGTCTCTTGTTCAAACTGCCAATCCTTGAAACCAAGGAATTCCTTGGTGTTCGTAACTTCAGGCTTTCCCGAGAAATCTCTCACTGAACTCGGGATTCTGTTATTGTTCTTTGCATGCGCAGCCATTATCCAACACTTTTGCGGATAACCTTGATTCTAGCCACGGCCTTGGCCTCCTCGTCAGACTCTTCATCGTCATCTTCCAGCTCATCAATGATTACCAAGTGAACGGTTCTTTTTGCGGTTGAGGTGTATGAGACTTGGAAATCGGTAGTTCGAGGCGAACTCCACAGTGTACCGTAATTGTCCTCGTCATCATCTTCCTCAAAAGCCTCGAAGTTCTCACTATCCATAATTTCGACTGAAATCGGGTCCTTCGACTCAACGTGTCCCTTGAGCTGGTCTCCCTTGTTGAGCTTCGATTCGAACTCCTCATAGTCTTGGAATCTGACCTCTCCATTGACCAGCCATTCGGCATCGTCAGGTTGAACTTGCCTCTCATGTCTCGTCGTCTTCGGATCTATGGCTTCCCGCGGTTCGGAATCAGGTTTCGGAATTCCATAGTACACGTTCTCTGCATGAATGACAGGAGAATGCCTGGGGTTCGTCTGATTGGTTTGGATGTTTCCCTGTCCGCTCTGCTTTGCCTGGATGCTCTGGTTCTCGTACTGGATTCTGCTGTAGGTAATCTTGACTTCAAATGCTCCGAATGCTGACAGAAGAGCGCCTATCAGTGCAGTAGGCCAACTTAAGCTTAGAAGTCCGCTAATGAGCACGATAAGTGCTACGGCTAGTAGCCCGATGTATCCGAACAGTTTGTTGTGCTCGTCCTTCTCTTCCTCAGCCAATTTTTACAAAGGCGCGGGACAGCGACCTTCTATATTACCTGATTGACCAGAGTCTCCGAATTCTTCTCGTTAGTCAAGCGACGCTCTTGACGCCATTCCGAATAATCGCTCAGTTCGTCTATCCGCATCTCTTGTTGAGTCGAGGCTTGCTCGTGTTGCAGGCCGCCTTCTCGAGAGTTCTGGCTTCCTCGCAGTTTCGAGTCAGGCGAACCTTGAACCCGGTCGCCTCGGCAATGCTTCTTCGGTGTTCTTTCAGTCTTCTCTTGCAGTTGCATGAGCTGCCATTGCGGATCAGCTTATCACCATCAAATAGTTTGTACTCGCACGGCTCTTCGGGTATATTCCCGACCTTAGACCAGTCTTTGATTCGTGTCATGCCATGCCAGGTCCAACCGCCCGTCTATGTCCCTGGGTTTAGAAATCCAGAGAATACGGGATTCTCTAGAATCCATGATTCCTGCTTATCTACCTCGGGAGTCACCCTCACCATGAGGTAAGATCATGTCATCAAAGGACTCGGTATTTGAAAACAGGTATTTCTCCAGCTATCCCGTGGAGAGCGAGAGCGAAGCGCTGTGGCTCTCGAAGGAGCCCACATTCGCCGTCATAAACATCCTCTGGGAAGCAGGACCCAAAGGACTGACTGCGAGCAAGGTTTCCGACAGGTTGAGCGAACAGAAGATTCGAGTTGGGCGATCGATAATCTATCAGACTCTCAAGGCTCTACATGAAAGAGGAGTTGTTGAAAGGGAGTGGGACAATGAACTCAAGGCGCATAGGAACATCCTACGCTCAAGGTGGCTTCCTGCCATCTTGGACACAGGCTTCGGCGATTGGATAGACGAGAATTTTGGCGTCGAGATTGAGAAGACGCTATTCCCAGTCTTCCACAAATTCCTGCAAGATACTATGGAAAGAGCAAGCAAGAGGACCATCCCGCTGGAGTTCATTCCCAAGCAATCGGAAGAGGCGTGGTGCCACAATTGCGAGCTGAGCCACGAAGCTCAATTTTTCTTCCTTGGTTTGCTCTACAGTGCGGCAAGCAGCTTTGTCTTCTCCCCAGAGGAGTGGAAATTCGACAATAAGGAGCTCAAGGAGTCCATCGAAAGGCTCTTCATCGACAACCGGTTCGCCAGTTCAAGATTGGCGAAAGACCAACTGCCCTAGCGGCGACCAATCGTAAGGCCAGTCGAGTATGAATAGTCGCCAACCATTGCATGTCCACAGTGTCCTGCTGCGAGGGCAATCAAGCCTAAGTATCAGGGCTGGGGCAGACGTGTTGATTGAATGACAAGTTCTGGCAGACCAGATACACGGAATTCATTCTCTTGTTGTGGTGGAGCTTACTAATCGGAATTCTCTCTCTGACGATGGCTGTCGTCCCCATCCTTGCAGGGGTTCCAAAGGCGTTCAGCTTGCTTGTCACGGGATCGGCAATGTTACTCCTTCCTTTTGCGGTTGGGAGACGTCTAGCGGGGCGCTGGGACGATGAGACACCGACCATGTCGGCTGCCCATCCTTCTGCATTCCTTACCAAGGTGAGAGGGATCAAACGGACAGGGTACTTCATTATGCTTGGAGCTCTAATCCTGGGCGTCGCCACCCCGCTCATTCATGATGACCTTGCCACGTTCTTCTCAAGCAGCCCACTAACGCTCGCTTTCCTATACATCTGGGCGGTAGAGTTAGTTCTGATTCAGACGCAGTTGAATTTCTGGTCTCCTCGACCCGTGTACGCCCTGCGTGCCTGCTTGTTGTCGGAGTTTGACGCCGAAAGACCACCCACGACCTCATGGCTCGACGATTCATTGGCGTACTTCAGCCGTTTGAGCGCTAAAAACGTGGGCCTGGCACTAAGAGACGACTTGAGCCTTAACGCAACTCTATTCGGCTCTCCCCTGAGGAGGCTGTCCATCTCAAGACTGCTGAGGTGTCTTGATTCGGATTCCGTAGACTACAACGGCTTTGTGAAGGAACTCTCTGAGAGAACGGGGAAGACAACAACCGAGCTAGTGGATAGGGCTGGTCTCGGCGTGGCTGTCAGAAGGAACCAAACTTGGATCCTGGGCACATTAGCGATAGCAGTCCCGGTTCTCATCGCTGTATCACCGTACATCGTGCAGTACAGCCTGGACCCGATCTTTCAATCGTGGTCGCAACTCTTCCATTCAATGCATTGAGAATCGCATGACCTCTCAATGAAATCGGCGAGAGCAACATAGTGCATCTCGGCAGTCACTCGCCTTGCCACCCACATTGAGGAAGCATCGGAAGAGCTTATCTATGTAGGATTGTATCAGAATGTGCGTTGTCTGCCCAGGAGTTGATTGGAAAGCTGGACGCAGAGCAGCTCAAGAAGATAGCTGACAGTGAAGGGATCAGGTACCCTGCGAGCGCAGACAAAGCTTTCCTTTCCATGTTGGTGGGTGGGGTCTTATCCTACGAGAAAGTCAAGGAGTATGTCGTTCAGTATACCGAGGAAGAAATTGAGCGTGAGACGACCGTCAAGGAGAAGATCAGGAGAACCGTCGTCCGTACTTCACTCCGTGAGGTCAAGCGAATCGACGTTCCCAAAGAGAAGATGATCGTTGAACTCACCAAGGCGAAGATCAGCAAGACGGTCATAGAGCAGATTGCCGAGTACTACAGGTCTAGGTTTGAATTCAAGAAGAACATGGTTGAGCTGCTCGAGCTTCTTAGCGATGGAGCCCTCGCGGGTCTGTATACCTCCTTCTGCGAGATGCAGTCTGACCCTCAGGGGAGATTCTTCGAGTGGAGGATGGGAGAGTACATACACGACAAGAACAAGATTGAAACGATCAAGTTCAGGCAGAAGATTGTTGGCAGGGACGGGGTGCCCTATGACATCGACGTCGCCGGATTCAATAGCGATGGCAAGTTAGTCGCCATTGCCGAGTGCAAGAGCCGAGGCGGGTCTCCCACCAAGGAAGACGTCACCAAATGGCTCGCTGCAACGGAGCAGATCTCTAAAGCCGCGATCGGGGAATCGGTCAGAATCTCTCGCTTCGCATCCATCAGTCCTTATACGCAGGACGTAATCAAGCTGGTCAAGGGAAGAGGCGGAGATAACGGCGATTTGAGAGTCTTCAATCCGAAGGGGATGCTCAAGGGCTTTCTCGCCAACTCGGACTTTCGGACAACCGTCGCAATAGGGCTACTCGAAGAGCGAGAAGGCAACGTTCTTAGCATATACCCGAAGTAGAAGACGAAAAGACCATAATAGCAAGTTCAAGAAGGGGTTAACGTTCAATTCAGGTTCATGCTAATTGCCGCTCCTATCAGCAGTATGATGATGGAAGCTACAGAAGAGTAGATGGCGTCTGAACCTATGCCCCCCAAGGTTACTTCGGTTATCGCACCGCCAAAATAAGCAAGCCCAGCCGAAGCTCCTATAGCATAAACCACGGCCTGTTTAGGGAAGTCAAGTCCATGTGTCAGATCTTCAAAGTAGCCCAGGATCGTCATGAACAACATCATTAGGACCACGGAAATGGCAAACAACCCGTATTCTGGAATCGTGGTTAGCACGCGACCGTTTCCTATCCATGTCTGAGCCAAACTCGTAACCACCTGATTAATGGCATAGGTGAACCCAGCATCTGCGACTGAGAGCACTGGCATAGCGAACCCCCGAATTCCTATCTGCCATACATCCATCTTTCGACGCTGTCCGAAATAATGGTCAGGGCGCATGTAATATCTGTTGGTCCAAGTTCCAATGCTACCATAATGAGCCGTTTCGTCTTGAAACTGCCTTCGGCAGTGCGAGAATAAACGGTGAGAACCCTTAAGAAACTGCTCGAAGTCTAACATCGTTATTGGACGAATATGAGAGAAAGCTAAGGTTCGTTGAACACATTCTCACCCTGGGCTCACTGCTCGCCGTGTTCCTAGGTTTCACCTTACCCTCGGAATCTTCTCTCACTCCCACCCCAAGTGGAAATTCAACCGCGACAACTCAGACGCTGGCGCAGCAAATCAACTCTCTACACTTCGAAATTGTGATTACTTTCGGAGTCCTCTTCATCGTCTTCGCTCTCCTGACCTACACTCTCTTGCTTTACCGTGACCGGGTGGTAAGATTCCACAATTTTGCCAAGTCGATGTATGTCGTCTCGTCTTACCTCATGGCAACTGCGTTTAGCAGCTTAGTGGTGATCGGTCTAGTCAGCGGGATAATCATCAAGTTCAGCAATGTCTGGATAGCTGACGCCACCATTGCAGCCATGATTGGATTCCTCATCGTGCTAATCCTATTCCTAGGGAACCTGCTCAATCTTAGAGAGCCAAACCCACCGCCTTTGCAACCACCGACACCTACAACACCTCAGCAACCTACTCAAGCCGCATCTACCGCTGCCTCCGATGCCTCTGTGGTTGCTGAACTCCCGCCTGACGCAGATATTGAACAGTTGATCTCCCAGATTGACGAACTGACTAAGAAGACAACCGACAAGATAGGCGAGGTAGAAAAGGACAGGTCACCTGCTGTAAATGATAGCATCAAGGCCTTAGAATTACACGGCAGGATTCTCTATCTGACCATGAAAAGACAAGTGGCGAGTATTGATGAAGTCAAGAAGTCATCAAAGAACCTTGAACGTCTTTCGGTGTCTCTAATCACAATTACCCTCTTGCTTATCCTCGCTACGCTACTCTTACCCTTCTTCGAACTCATAAGGACACAAGCCTTTCCTTGGTATTTCCTCACACTTGCCATCGTGTTCGGTCTAATCTATTTCGTCTATCGTAGAATACCACAAATCGTAGACGTGTTGACTCGTCAACCGGAGACTAAATAGTGCGCAACGAATATCTCTTACCGCCATAGTCAAGACTTTGTGGAGCGGAGCGAGGAAGACAAGGTACGCTTCCTCAACGAGCATGTCTGCTACGAGGTCGAGGAGCTGCTCAATTGCAGGTCCTTCTTTGGTTCCCTTGTGAAACATCAGGCCTCGATTGATGGGAACCTCTTCGTCGTGTTTCAGAATACGGCACTCGAGCACACCCTCCTGCACTCTCGCAATCTTCTCGAATTCTTCTTCTACGGAGCGGTCAAGGGTCATGCACAAGCATCTGACTACGTCAACGGGTGGCAGAAGATTAGAGGAGATTGGACGGATAACCTCCAGAAACTAGAACAGAGGGTGAACAATGAGATCGCCCACCTTGATTGGAGAAGGCTGAATGTGAAACCCGAAGAGAGGAGTTGGAACTTGGTGCCGCTTGTGGACGACCTTCTAGATACCGCAGTCTTGTTCTTCTCGAAGTTGGATGACAGCTACATGGGTGAGAGGGCTCATAACCTTCAAGCGGCCTTGGAATTCTACAGGACTAACAAGACAATCATATTGGATTTCTTCGCCACTCTATTGAAACGCTAGGCGATTAGCTGTGGTCTCTTCTTCGGTTCATACTCGACACTAGCATAGTCCTTCCATTTTGCTCTATGTCTTTCCTGCTGCTTCTAAGACTGTAACGTGCTGGAACAAGATGTGTTCTTGCAGCAAATTCCACTTGAAGCTTACCGAACCTATGTCGTCATTCCTCTTGATTCCTTCGTAGTATAGGCTGTCGGAAGATTGGGGTAGGTCTCTCGAAAGAGAGGGCAGACTAGGCTATGTCGCTGCTCCCGTTGAATGCAGCATGCCAACCTGCCTATTTCAATTCTTGTACCCAGTCGCATTAGCCTCAGATTCAAATCTGTCTCATCAATCTTGCCCTGCTTGATACTCGCTCTCTTTGAAATTGAACGACAGGCCTATTCTCTAATCTTGCATCCCGCATGTTCCGCAACCTTATCCTGAGACGCTCGTAGTTCAGACTACGCTATTTTTCCCTCTCGAATTCGGCCTTCAATTTGAGCAAGACCGGTCTCTCGATTCCAAATTCGACTGATAGTTTCCTGAGAGAAAGTCCCATTCTTTCACCTTAATCGGGGACGCTCCAACACACTCCAACCACTGTGAGGAGAGCGACTCCAGAAGAGCAAGCGGTTCGTGGGCCCGTGGATTCCGTAGGGTTATTCGACCTTGGATATGCCAAGCTCGGCACGCATGGGGCAGACGTGTTCGCAGGTGATGAGATCGCGTTTGGGACGACTACTGTCCCATTTGAGTGGGGTTGTCCCGCCCCAGGTATTGGAGTCGCGTATACCAGATTCACCACGGCAGAGACCGTATCATTGAACCGGAATTGTGCTTGCCCCGTGGATTGCGATAACGGGAGGGACTGATTAGAGGAAGCCGACACCAATGGCGCTACGACCATTCCGAGCATCATCAACACTAATGAGACTACGACGACGAAAGCAACTCGCAACGAGACGTGAGCATAATGCTGAGGCTTCATTAGCGTTCGCACCACAATCATACCAATTGGTTGTGTAAAAAGTTATGTTTTAGAGCATCACAATTAGATGAGTCAATCTCAGGGAGAAAGCGGAAGCCGTTGGTAGAGAAGAACTAGCCCTGAGTGATCTTACGTCCTTTATCGATCAAACATCAGCTTACGAGTTTTGCGACGACCGCCACTTCGAGTATTATCAGCAAGCCCATGTAGAGGATTGCAAAGCCTCCAGCGACTGTCACAAAAATCTGCCACGCCGCGTAATCCATGACCGCCATGATTATCAAAGCGCTTGGAATCATGATTAGGTCGTCCATATCTCCCATTCTTTGGTCAACTCGCCTTGAACTCGCCTGTCACGCCATCGAGGCGCAGAGTCCTCATTTTTCCGTTATACTCCAGCGTGAAGTCGTACGAGGGCAGGTATATGAGGCACAGCTCGGTCAACACGAATTCCTGCTCGATGACCCTGCGGGGAGTCTCCTCCGGCTTCTTGGCTAGACGCTTCCTGACCTCCTCGATAACTTCCTCCCTGGTAAATGACGGCTCCAGCACGAGCCCTGTCCTCTTGAGCGCAGGTTCTCTCGTTGGAATGAGGTCCTTGCCTTCGAGAAGGTCGAAGATCTCCTTGCTCTCCGTTCCCTGAGTCGCGTCGAACAGGAACCGCCCCGTGTAGGTGAATACTGCGCTCTCGATTATGTCGGGCAGGGCAACCTCCACCCTGCGCTCCAGCTCGGTATCCTTGCTGCCGAGTACAGAGGAAATCTTCCCCTTCATAATGCTCTCCAGAGGGCCAAGCGACAGCTTCACAGGTCCGTAACCCAAGCTTGTGCTCGCACCGGCCTTGGCGAGCATGTCGCTCAATCGCAACCTCTCGCCGGTGACGGACTGTGGCTTTCCGTAGATGGTCACAGATTCCACATCGTTCTCCAGCGAGAGCCTGTGGCTGTGCCGTCTCAGGTACCTGCAGGCAAAGCCTCCGGATATCCGCCAATAAGGGCGGAGCACGGCCGTCTTCCTGGCGACCTTGATGTCGTCGGGCTTGACCGCGCCGAGGAACGCCCCGAACTTGCCTCCGGGAGCGAAGAACTTCGTCCCTTCCCTCTTTATCTTGTCAGTGCCCACGCTTTCTGGCGTGACGTTGGCGGTTATCGTCAGAACCTTCTCTTCTACCTCGGTTAGAACTACGAGCTTGGCGTCCTCCCCCACCAAGAGTTCTGTGTCGCTCACATCTTTCGGAGGATGAGAGGCTGAGATAAGCGTTTACACCACAGACATACATGCGTATCGTGCGAACGATAAAGTTGACATGCCGACCCGCCACATTTTCCACAACTATTGCATGGTTGTAGGAGGCTTTCGGTCGGCAGGAAAGAAGGCCAACCGCCAACGTCATCGAATTTGACTTACGTTATCCGCTGGACTTTACGAATTTAGTAACTTCGGTCTGAATAGTGTGCTAATATTCGTCGGGGCACCCCGCGGTCATGAGACTATCGCTACGGAACAACCTCCACCTGTGGGTCCCCCTCGTCCTTGGATTGGTCGCGATCACCCTCGCGACTCACGGGCTCCTCCCGCTTCACATCGGCGGGCTCGACGGAGATCCGATCGGAGGAGGCCCCACCTAGAATGACAGACTGACGATGCTGCTCTCAGACTCTCGCGACTGAAAGAATCGAGTTCAGGGCCTCCTCGGGGTCGAAGGCCCACCCCCCTTCCTCGGTGAAGTTCTCGTAGGGAACAGTGTAATGCATGCTCGATGGGAGATCGAGGACGTAAGTCTTCCATGGAGGAGGCGACATCTCGCCCAACCTTGCGTTCAGGAACTCGAGCGAAGGGACCAACTCGTTGATTGGAATCGCCAAGTCGGCCCTGTAGCTCCCGTCGCGCGACCCCGCCTCGTACCAGGCAAAAGGAAAATTGTTGAATAGCAGTCTGGCCTTTCCGATCTGCGACCTCGTAAGCTGGCTGAAGCCGAATGAGACACCCACAACCTTGGACTTGTCACCACCGCGCGCCGGGATCCAACGCACCCTGTGATGAGAGATGACTGGCAGCACGTGTTTCCTGTAGTGCCACCTGAGGGTCACGGCGTTCATCTTGAGCTTCCCCGAGATCTCCGCAAGGTTCCTCAGCGAACTTGCCTCAAGCTCCTTAATCAGGAGGATGTCGCTCCGATCGATGGCCGGCTTCAGGCGAGGCTGGTCCACGACGATTGGAGAGGGGGGTGCCTCGTGATGCGACCCGACCGCCTTCCAGTCTACGTTCCAGTGTCCGGAGTCGAAATCGTAGTACTCGCACTTCAACTCTGGGTTCCTCGCCCACTCCAACCTCTTGGACTCCACGCCCTTCAGGACTCCTGCGTCGACGAGGCCTCTCAGAAACGACTGGAACTCTTCCTCAACGAGCACTGGGACCGCAAAAAGCGCGACGTGCGTTGGCTCTAGGAGCGTCCCCGAGCGGTATGTCAGGAAGGCCACGCTCGCCAGTTTGTCGAGGATTGAATTGGCGTGCGGCAGCGCGTTCGGCGCGAATTTGAAGGTTGCAGAGTACCGCTGCAGGCCCAGCTCACCCAAGTTGAAGACGGTCTCGACAGCAAGGTCGAGCACGGGGAACCTCTTCTTGAGCATATACCTGATGGTTTCTTTGGGCATGCTGGTCATGCGTGACAGCGCAGCGACGTTCTTTATCCCGATGCGGTTAATCGCCTGAACTAGGTCAGCGATTCTCTCGCTCAACGGCAAGACGTTAACGAATACCCTAATAATCGCTCCTATCTTCATGAAACGTTTATTACAGGTGCATTGTCATTTCAGCCATAGGTATCGGGATTGTTGGCCCAATCGATAGGAAGCGACGGCGTCGAATTGATGGTAAGACGTTACAGGCGGGGCCTTGTCAATTCCATGCTTGAATACCTGATCTTGGATAACGTCGATAGACGAGACGTATGCGGCTATGACATCATCGCCACAGTGTGCGTGGATTTCGAGGTCCTCCTCAGCCCCGGACAGGTGTACCCTGTGATTGACTCAATGGAAGGCAGCGGGGCGATTACAAAGGTGAAGAACGGAAGAAGGACCTCCCTACGATTGACGCCTCTTGGCCGCATCTTGCTAAAGGGGTGGAGGGATGAGCTCAGTCTCATGCAGCTGCGCCTCAGCGTCACAGGTCCTCAGGCAGACCACGTCCGCTGACTCAGAAGGCATTCGGTGATGGGAGCATGATGAACTGGACGCAGTTCAGAATACGCTTAAAGTGGTTGAAAGCCAACCTGCAGCTAGTCATCCTGACGGCCTTGCGCAGTCAACCAATGGATGAATGGGAGCTGATCGATGAGATCTATGGCTGGTCAGGCTTGAGGCCTGAGGAGAAGGAGCTCAGAAGCACGCTCGACCATCTGATCCTCGAGGGTTTCATGCGCGCCGAGACCAATAATTCTAGGACCAAGATGTATATCACTTCGCACGGTCTAGAACTGCTCTCTCGGTTAGAGAACCTTCAGCAAAAGTACTTCACGATTAGGCACGAAAATGGAAACTAGCCTGATTCAGTGGGACGGTTGACAGAAAGGCCGCATTCGTCCGCCCTGTCCTTGGTCTTGACGCTAGTTGGCATATCAGCCTTCTCGACCGGCTCTAGCTACGGTTCACAGTTTGGCTGAAATCCTCGCGATCGGCGTCCCTGTGCCGCCGACACTAGATTTCCCAATACTCGAACTAGGAATCCCAAGGCTCAACCAAGTCAATCGGGCCCTGCGCCGCAGAAACCATTGGGATGAGAGTCAGAATAACTGCTTCTTCGCTCAGAATGTGATTACTATGGTGCCGCCTTCATGTTCTATTCGAGGATCTGCGCCTGTGACGGCCTTTATGGCTGATTGATAGTACTGGGTCAAGAATGCCGACCAGTTTTGACCATACCCATGCAAGAGAGCGGCTCTTATTCGAACGTCGGTCCTCGACACTTCAAGATTATACCATCTTGAATACGCACCCATCTGCCGAAGGTGAAAATTCAGAATCGCCTGGGAGTCTTGTCTGATCCCATGGAAAGCAAAATCCTGTCTTAGCTTGGCGCCCAACAGCGCCCCTGCCGCTTTGGCCTGCTCCTCCGGGAAAGCTTTGATCAGTTCGGCGAATAGAAACTTTGGAATTAAGACGGGTTCGTCGACCGTTGTCTTCTCAAACGAGACATACCTAGAGAGAATCTGGTTTACTAGTGCATTCAAACTTAACTTATCGTCTATCGCCGCTCTCTCCAGAGAGTTGTGCACTTCTGACGGAATCTTGAAGTTGACATGAACAGGGTGAAGTTGGTGGCGTTCTGCGGCGTGGTGGATTATCGTTTCCATGGGCAAAGGCCGGATTAACCCATGTAAAAAGTATCACTTGGTATGTCTGCTCATTATATGTCATCTGTGATGAGACTACAATCATGAAAGAAACGTTTCTGCCGAATACAAGACTCTCAGCTAAAGGATGGAAGGCTAAAGGATCTTCATTGATGAAAGCCGCTAGCATTTCCATAATCCTTCTCATGCTGGCACTTCCCGTGTCCCATACACTTGCCTCTACTCAACCCACATACATCACAATCAGTGGTTCTGTTGTAGGGCCAGGTGGCTATTGGTCAGAAACTCTCCCCAAGATACAGGTATCGCCAGGTCTATGGGAACAAACAACTATATCCATCAATACGACTCAGAGCTCAACTAGCGCAGGCGGCGCTCAACCGCTCATCACGTGTCCGTGTGAGATGTCGTCACAAGAGTCGATGACCTGGACCAACGTTCTTGGCGTCGCTATGTACACCCAGGACGTCCTCGAAGTCAATGTCAATGCCCAAGGCGTCATTACTGGAGTGGGAATCTGCAACGGTCCGAGTAACTGTTCCACTGGCTATGTAAGCAACGGCGAAGCTCAATGCTCTGGTCCGGGAAGTACTTCGTATGGTCAGGGAGGCACAATTGCCTGGACGGAGGAAGCGCAAGGAGGAGCGGAAGGCGTCATAACGGCCCAAGGCATCGCGAGCTGGCCCGCTGTCCAGTACAACTCTGCATCTGACACCTGGAGCTATATGAGTCCTGATTCGACCAGCTGGTGGTACCTCGGCTCCTACTGCACCGGATGGAGCTACTCATTCCCCTCCTTCTAGTGATTGCGTGGGTAGTCGAGAAGGTCTCGCCGCCAAGTGATGAATCAAGCTGAGGTCGAACTTGGCGAGAGGCGACCTCACCCCAATAGTTTTAGACAGCACGATGGCATCTGCCCGTCTCAAGTTAGACGTAAATACTTCCCTCCAAGCGCGGGCTAGATGATTGAGTTTGAAACACGAAACGGGAATCAACGAGTATAGTTGGAAGTTAGAGTTGGCTTGCGGTGTCGCCATGATCCTGTTCGCTTTGGTAGTTGCGACGGGATCGGTCAGCCTCCGGAGCTCTCCTCAAAGTTACCTCGGGCCAAGCTCAGTCTCAAGTCTTGCCTACTCTGGCTGGGTCTTTGGACTTTCCGTCGCCCTTAGTATTCTTGGGATGATGCTAGTCTTTGTCGGCGGCCGTAATCCACACCGGCGCGCTAGTTGGAAATCCAACCCAGCTTCACTGCGGATAAACACCGAACCGCCGTCCAACGGTTGCAATGACAGCCATACCTTTCCCGAAAATGACGGGAAACTTGGGTAAGGTCTCTCGAACGCGTTTGCATTGAACCGCGAAGATGAAGGGCCATGAACCCAAGTCTTACAGCTACCTTTCCATTACAACTCTGTCCGACCCGTCCAGGTAGTAGTTTGTCTCGTTCCTAATGATCTTGAATCCATGCCTCTGGTACATCTCGATTAGTCGTCTCTTGTCAACTTTGACATCCAGAACGAAACCAATGGCAGGCAACCCGAGGACTGTTCCCAAGAGTTGGGACCCGATGCCCAACCCTCGCATTCGAGGATGAACGAAAAGTGAGTTGATGTACACCTTCCCTTGCCGAGTCGGCATTGCTATCACTCCGCCAAGAATCTCGTCGTCTCGGGCGGCCTTGTAGGCCCAGCAGTAATCGAGTATCGGTCGCCAGTAATACAGCGAATTCGACGAATACCTCATCCCGAAGCATCTCGCTTCCAGCCGCAGGAGCGGAACAGCGTCATACAGTTCAACCGGCCGAATCTCGATTTTTTGAAGCATCTCTGACCCATCTAGAAGACGTGACTAAAGCGGGCGGTGATTATGATTGGTAAGCCAAATATAACCACCCGCTGCCTCGAAACGCCAGTTGTCCAGAGTGCGGACGGAAACCGAGGACATCTTCGTCGACAGAGAGGAACCACTCTCGATTCTAAACGAAGCTCTCGCTGAGGTTATTCAAACAGGAATCGGAAGGGCGGTCTTCATTAACGGCGAGCCCGGGGTGGGGAAGACAGCGCTTGCAGCCAGGTTCCTCGGAGAGGTGAATCAAGAGTCTGCCTTCGTCGTCCGGGCGGTGGGCCGAGAATACGCGACGGGCCCCTATTCGGCCCTGGGAGAGATGCTGGAAGGGCTCCTCAAAACCACGACCAGCCGCGATCGAGGGAAACAGGTGGCTTCGACACTGGCGAACCTCGCTGTGCTAATGCCTTCGATTGGCCAGTACGTTGACATCGGGGTCAACTTAGCCAAAAGCGTCGCAGGATTGTCCTCGACCGACGTGAGACAGATCTCGAACTCCCTCTACGTAAGAAACGTCTTCTTCGCGTTGTTCGAGAAGGTCTCCAAGAAGAGGCCCATCGTGGCATTCTTCGACGACGCCCAGAGGTTCGACTCTTCCTCCCTTGAGGCCCTCGGCTACCTGATCGACAACATAGCCAAGATTAGAGTGTTGGCGGTCCTGTGCTTCAGGGAGAAGAGCGCTACGTTTGAGCGAGAAAAGGGTAACGCTGCGATAATTGAAGCGATGGCTAGTCACGTCGGTTCAACCTTCGTACATCTCGAGCCGCTCCGCGTTCGTTCGTCCGCACAACTCGTCAAGCAGATGTCCCGAGGGAGGATCGAGGGCCGGAACGTGAACGTGCTCGTCGAGCGTACCGGCGGCAACCCCCTGTACATCGTGAAGACAATCAAGGAGATGAGAGGTTCGGACGCACTCCCGAAGGCTTTGCCCGCTGAACTCCGGAGTTTCGTGGGTAACCAGCTCTTGCAGATTCAGAAGGAGAGCGGAGACGCTCGTCTGGTGCTGGACTACGCCGCGATGCTGGGAAGGCGGTTCTCGGTCGAGGATGTGGCGTTCATCTCGGGCCTCCAAGCTCTGAAGGTGAAGCACATTCTCGAACAGGTCGACTCTGATTACGGGATCATCCGTGAGACGGAATCGCCCGACTCTTGCGAGTTCGACCACGATACCACCAGAGAGGTCATCCTCGCCTCTCAAGGCTCCCTCGCAAGGGACCAGCACCGTGAAGTTGCCGAATACTACGACAGGATTGGAAGGACCGCTGACGAACCGCAACTGACGGCCTATCACTATGAGATGGCCGGCAACTACTACACCGCCTTTCCGCTGTATCGGAACGCTGCCGAGATGTCGACAAGGAACCTCTCGTTCGGCAGTGCGGTAAACTACCTACGAAGCTGCTTGTTCATGGTCGAGAGTGGGAAGGTCAGGATCGAGCCCCTTTCGGAAGCCTCACTCTTGCTGGAGCTCGCAACCGCAGAGTTCTCGAGCGGGTTGTTCGGCGACGCCTTTGCTCACTCCTTGTCCGCGATCAAGAGATGCACTCTCGAGACTGAGCAATTCGCTCAATCTCACCTTCTGGCCGGGAAGTGCTGCCGCTTTATCGGCACCATCGAAGCCAGCGAGAGAGGAAGAGAACACCTCGAAGTCGCAGCACGAGTGTTCGAGAAGACCCAGAATCAGCACATGAGGGGTTCGACGTATTCAATCCTGTCCACCTTGGCCGACCACTTCGGAAACCATGAGCAGGCGAAGGATTACTACGGGGAGAGTCAGAAGGCCTTCAATCTCGTGAGAGACCTTACAGGGTTGGCGGTGTTGCAGAGGAAGTCTGGGATGATCTATGATTCGAGACGGGCGGTGGACATGATAACTCAAGCCATCAATGTATTCAGGCAGAGCGACTCAACAATCGAGCTGGCTCGGTCCTTCAATAACATGGGTGCAGAACAACTGTACTTGGGCCAATTCGAGTCTGCAGAGTCCAACCTGTCCCAGGCGCTTGTGATATACCGCAAAATCGACTCCTATGAGATAGATGCCCCTCTCAACAACCTGGGGATCGTTTACACGCAGATGAAGCGGCTCGACAATGCCTACGATGTCCTAAGCGAGGCCGAGAGCAAAGCAACCGAGGACTTCGACAGAATCTGCATCCTCACCAACATCGCCATGATTTACAGCTTGCGAGGTGAGTACACGGAGAGCTTCGAGATCTTGGCGAGGTTGATTCCGCTCGTCGAAAGGTCGGGGGAACCGCTGATCCAAGACTACTTCGCCTTCAATCTGTCGACCGTCCTGCTGGCGATGGGGAGGTATCGTGAGGCTCTGGAATGGGTCGAGAAGTATCCTCCCAACGAGTGGAAAGGAGACACGTCCCTCGTCCATGGCAAGCGACTGAGACTGAGGGGGACAATCCTCTCAAGACTTGGGAAGGAAACGGAGGGAATGAAGGATGTCGAGACGTCGAACCAGATCTTCTCACAAACCGCCCCCAGAAATGGTTCTACGAGCTCGGCTACTACCCCTGCGACATACATTTCCTGGACTAGGGCACCGGCTTCAGGCTGTACCTGCGAAGGGCGCTTTCGAGGATCATCCCTATCATCCTGGTGTAGCCGATGGTCGATTCCGCTATCGCGTTGAAGCTGCTGTGCTTTCCCAGGAATGGGTATGGGTTTACTTCAAGGAGATATGGTGTGCCTTCCCTGCTGATTCTCATGTCTATCCGTCCAAAATCCTTGCATTCCAGCAGATTGTAAATCTTGACCGCACCTCTCTCCACTTCTCCGACATACGGTTCATCCAGCGGGAATCTGAACCCGTACCCGTCGGCTCGAACTATGCTCGAAGTGAGAAACCGCTCGTTCAGGTCGAGACTGCCATCAAGTGTGAGTCCGACGACGCCAAACGCACTCGAAGGGGAGGTACCGATCATCGGCACGTCGACTTCCTTTCCTTCGATGAACTCCTCGATTATCACTGGCTGCTTGTACGACCGAAGCAGATACCGCGTCAGGCGCGTCAACTCTATCTTGTCGTGGGCTACCGAATCGGCTCTCAGTCCTTTGCTGCTGCCCTCGTAACACAACTTTGGAATCACCGGATACTTCAGACCGAGTGTGTCGAGTTCATCGGCCGTGTGAACGACCTCGAATGCCGGGGTCCTGACGCCGTAGTTCAGTGCCAGGACCTTTGTGTGCCACTTGTTCGCCGCAAGAGCGAGAGCGTAGCTGTCGGAACCGACGTAGGGGACCCCGGCCAGTTCGAGCATGGCGGGGATCTGTGCCTCCCGGGCTCTCCCGAAGTAGCCTTCAGCTATGTTGAATACGACGTCGACCGAGCTTTCGAAGTGATGGAAGTTCTCCAGCAGTTTCCTGCCGCTTCCGATGAAGACGGCTTCGTGACCTCCGTCTTCTATGGCATGAGCGATGTCGTCTATCGCCGTTGAGACCTCGAACTCTGCATCCCAGTCGTCTGGCTCATCACTGACGAACTTGAAGTCGTCCCGCGTGTCGTAGGTAAGTCCCACTTTCAAGGGTGCCTCGCGCATGGACTTCCTAGTTTGAACCTGCCTAGCGCTGGCACCCATGACGGTCAAGATGTTGCCCTTTTTTCTAAACCTTTCCTCCCTTCTCTCAGATTCACCTGAGTTTTAAGAGACGCAGATTGCAGGGCTTCTGGACCTCATTTGGACCTTCGAACCGTCTACCCTGCAAATTCAGACGACTTTAGGCCGGTGTGGGGGAGAACTCATGTATGGAGGGATTATCGTCTTGCGCAACCTTCAGCTTGCGAGTTTCACCAGGGCCGCTACTTAGTATTATCAGCATTGCCATGTAGAGAATCGCAAAGCCCCCCGCCATGGCCACGAAAATGTTCCACGCCGCGTAGTCTAAAACGACCATGAACTTACGAGAGGACGAGTAGAGGTCTGGTGGCCCCACTCGGCTCGGCGCGATGTGTCTGGCAAGAACGCGAGTTCTTGGCGTCGAGGATGCAAGGCAGGACAGCTAGGCGCAACTAGTTAGTGAGATTTCGACTTGCAGGCAGTCTTGGACCACCTGCATCATTGCCCGGACCGTTTGATTTGCCTGTTGCGTAACTATGTCCTTCAACTCTCTACGTTGGCGTCCACTCTATCCGGACAAATTGATCCGCCACATCAATCTTGATCTTGTCTTTTGAGAAGACATCATGTGTACTGCTAACATATGCTCTGACAAAAGTTGACCATTTCAAGCCGAAGGTGTGGCGCAAGGTCATGGAACGATGAGACGACTTGTAGTTGCCCTCGATGTGGAACCAATGTGAATGGCTCGCTAGCACTTCGGTTATGAATTCTTGTAAGGTCAGGGCACGGTCATTGCTCTCATAGAGCTCGCGAATCAGCTGCGCATTCTTCTGCGCAGTCTCCGAAGCTACGGCTTCCAATACATCTGCATTGGTGGCACTTAGGATAGTACGAAACATGTCAGTGCTTAGCCTGAGTTCCTCAAATGCTGGAAAGAGAGGGTCAATCATAACACGATCTTTCAGCATTTCACTCAAGAAAGCATTCTCAGTCATTTGTGCGCGCTTCGCGCTTCTCCCCAATGCCTCAATCAAGTCAACGTCAAAACGGAAGGTCTTCGTTTTCGTCCTTCTCGTTTCCATGGACATGCAGTAAGATATTTGTGGACTCGCTAATTAAGATTCTTGTCGTTCAATAATCCCTACGTCAGTTCCGCGGCCAAAGGGATGCCTCAGCGTGGTCCACTCAGTTCCTTGCCGTGGACTTCCACATAAGACCAGCCGGCGTGCTTTCCCAGAACCTCTGTAACGAATTCCCTGAACGCCAGAGGGTGCCTATTACTCCTGTATAGTTCGGGCGCCAGCGGAAAATGCTTTCTTGCCATCTCGGAGCCTGTCATCTCCAGCGCGTCTGTGTCAGCGCTGCCTAGAATAAACAGGAAGGTCTCATCGCTGAAGCTGATCTCGTGAAAGCCCTGACAATCGGATCGATGAAAAGCCTGTCGGCCAGCATCATGCTCATGAAGTCATTCTTGATCATACGAACATGCATGGCTGCTTTCTCTCGTCTCTCAAGTGAGCTGACATCGAACCGAAAGGCCTTGGTTTGGGTCTTCCGCTGCTACTACGTAAGATGCACATAAGAGCATTTATGAGCTTTCTAATGAGGTTTATTCCAAACGAATTTTTCTTCGACCGATACTCATCATATTGCGTTTAACCATTTCTGAAGATTTGGTCACAAGGATGCGTGGATTTGAAATAATTTCAATCCGTCCTGTGAAGCACTACTGCAACTTCAAGCACTTGTTCTACATTGTAAGCCACGGTAATAAATAGGAATTGTGAATCACAGAAATCACATGAGCCGCTTGGGATACGGGACGAAGTTAGGAAGGTTCACCGTAATGGCGTTTGTAATTCTCTTGGTAGGTATGCCTGTTCTGTCGGCGTCCGCAACTACGATTACCAAATCCGAATGGGAGCAACTAGCGCTCCAGACTAACCCAGCGAACGAAGGTTGCTCCTCTATCAGTTATCCCAGTACTACTTGGAGCGCCGCAGCATGTGGCACTCCTTCATCGACCCTCACTGTCGTCGGAAATGGAGTTGATAAGGTCGCTGGTGCGTCGAATGCCATTGGCGAGACTGAGGGGCTTTTCAGCGGAATCACCGGCCTGACTTCAGAAACTGACAACACGTCAGGCTCCGACCTATACAGTCTTCAGGTAAACACCAACCATTGGTCGACAACTACCTCATATACGAGCGGCACCGTAACTGCATGGCAGCAATTCGTCTTCCAAAATTTTGGTTCGGGCACAAATGAGGGTTCGTTATTCATGGAGTACGTCTTGATAGACTATTACACCGTGCACGGATCATGCCCATCGAGTAGCCCAACCGGAGTGACTAGTTGGACTCCATATACGGTAGGAAGCGAAACCAGTTGCTATGCGGCAAGCAGTAGCCCAACGACGACTTCGACGGAATTACCTACTCACTTGGGTAGTGTGCTGCTAGAGGGGATTACGGGCCAGAACGGAAATGACATTTCGAAGATGTGCGACTTCTCCACAGATACATGCTGGACGAATACCGTTACGGACTTCATGAATTTGGCTTCAAGCAATTGGACATATAGTGAATTCAATGTGTTTGGTATTGCAGGAGGGAGCCGAGCAGAATTTAACACCGGGACATATATGTACGTGGAAGTCCATTTGTGGGACTTGAATGGTAACTCGGACACGGCAACTTGTAATGGTGGTGGATACACAGGAGAGTCGAACAACCTCACACTCAATAGCGGGAGCTGTTCGGCTGGATCAGGCTACATGGATTTTGGTCAAAGCAACTAGCCTGGCCTCCCTAAGCAGGTGGTTTCATGATCTCTTATCTGCTGACATGGGAACCAAATAATCAAGTTACGATTGAGGAATACGACCATGACCAAAACGAAATCAATTCTGACAAAAGTCTTTATGATTAGTGACATTGTCAACACTTACGTGGATTTGACGCGCCGAAGAAGAGGGATCAAGTCAACTGTTGTAGCCTTACTGGCCTGCACAATCGTCCTAGTGGTTTTGGTCGCCTCTTTGGCAATCTCGCCCCTATCGGCCACACGTACGCTTACTAGCACGTCCACTTCCACCCAAACTCTGACTTTACGGACGAACTACACGACAACTACTACATCGTATCAAACGGAAACTGTGGTCTCCCAAACCAACTTCAGCACGACAGAGACCCGCACCGCCACTGAAACAACAACCGCGACAGTAAGCACCTGGTACGGCCTGGTGTATTTGGGCGCCGCCCCAGGATGCGGCATAAGCTACGGGGTCATGAATTACTCTGCGCCTTGTTTCTCCTCTTCTGGCGGGTACTTGTTCAACTGTGCCGCAGCGGCTGCTTCCTCCAAGGGTTGCACCCAACAGATTGACATCACTGGCACATCGAACCAGAACTTCACCATAACAATTTGGTTCCCACTCACATCCGGTAGCGGAGAGGAGTCGTGGCAAAACTGTAGGTACACTCAATCCCTCCCTACACCGCCAGGCCCACAAACGAGCTTCGCCTTCTGCATTCCAGTAAACTCGACCTCTTTCTTGGTCGCGGAACAAGCTCACCCCCGAGTTCCGGTCTAGGGAGTGTCATGATTTCAAACGTAAAATCGCCTGGTAGTAATGAGTGAGGTTCGGGAGAAATCACTAGTGCCAAGCTAATCCGCAGTTTCAATTCTTGTTTTGTATTTGGAGACCAGCTCGTAGGGGACCCAACATGCACGACTTTGATGTCGTGCTTTAAAGTGGATCATAAGTACCTAGCCGCCGTCTGTCGCCTACGATGACCACCATACCTTCCCTCAGCCGTGGTTCTGTCACTATTTTGCGACGAGAACCGGCGAGCCTGTCACCGACCTCCTTTACGCGGATGGTATCGGCCTTCGCCCGAAGGCCACTACTGAGCTAGGGGCCAATTGAATGCACTTCGTCGAGGAGGACAACTCTCGGGCAGCCTACGCAGGGTAGCCTGCTCCATGGCTCAAAGGTCCCTGATTTAGAGATATGGCGACATAAACGGCATAGCATACCTGGCTAGGCTACGCCCCCTCGGCGGGCATACCTCACTGCTATCTTATAGCCGAATCTGATGGGGTCGTTCAGCCGAGGAGGACATCCGACTCGGAATGCCGCAAAGTACGGGCGGGGACCGGACTTCGGGTTGCCCAGTTGCATGGCGGGTCCTTCGACCAGCCGACCGAACCTCGCTTCCCAGATAGCCCTGATTGTTCGTCCCTGGGTGCCCGTTGGGGGTTTGGAAGCCTCGAACCTCGGGAGAGGATGCTCGCATTTGCTCACAGGTGCGAGCACCTGCTCGGATGCTCTTTTCTTCGCTGCCTCGCCGATGAGTCACAGGTGGCAGGCACAGGTGACATGCGATGTGGGTGGAAAGAGAAGTCCAAAGGGAGGGAAAGCCGTCACCGGTCCCGAGAAACGACTCATCGAGTAGCTTCATTCAGGCGCGTCCACCAGGACCCAGGAGACCGCTCCTTCGAGTCCTACTCCTTGCCGTGATCCTCTGTTCCGTCTGCTACCCTGTTGCGCGAGCAGCCCCTGCCTCAGCGGCCCCACGCGCGGGAATCATGATTCCGCTCTACACCTATCCCGGCAGCACCTGGAGAACGGTCATCCAGGCCGAGCAGGCCAATCCTTCGGTCGCGGTCGTGGCGATTGTCAACCCGGACAGCGGGCCGGGGAATTCGTTAGACCCAAACTATGTCCGGGGAATAGCTCAGCTCGAGGCCGCCGGCATCACGGTGCTCGGATACGACCATACGAGCTATGGCGCGAGGCCGATGAACCAGGTGGACTCGGATGCGCTTCACTACCTTTCGTGGTATCACGTCAATGGCATCTTCTTCGACGAGATGGCTAGCTCGGTTGGATACGTCGGGTATTACTCAGCTGTCGACTCTTACGCAAGGTCGCTGGGCTTCACGTTCACCGCAGGCAACGCGGGGACGCTGGTACCAGCGAGCTACCTCGGGACGATGACCACTATCGTCATCTATGAGCACTCTGGGCTTCCCAACCTCACCTCGACCCAGACCCTCTATCCCGGCTACACGAGCGGAAATCTCTCCATCATCTCCTATGGGACGGGGGAACCGACAACGGGCGAACTTCGTGCGATGGAGGGTCGCGTGGGCTACGTCTACTTCACCGATGACCGCCTCCCCAACCCCTACGGCACCCTGCCGAGCTACTTCGCGGCCGAGGTCGCGATCGCTAGCGTCACCCGCCTCTGAAACGACCTCCACTAGCACGACGGCTGTCACGACGACGAGCACGACCTCGAGCGTCTCCCTCTCTTCCACGACCGTGTCCAGTTCCACATCCACGAATACGGAGCCGGTCACCTCGGCCGCCACGGGCCCTCAGAATGGAACGGGCGATCTGGCTTTCACGGGCCCATCGTCCTCTGTACTCGACTTCCTGAGAGCGGCGCTGGCGGCGCTGACAGCTCTGTGGTGGCTCTTTGTCTCAGCGTTGACCCTAGCCATGAGTGAGGCCGCGCTCTAGTCCCGCCTAGATCGCTCTCGGCCCTCATGTGACCCCGATCTGAACGTCGCCTCCCGCTCTTGCTGCTCGACCTTGCTTCCGCTGCGAGCACGGCCAACCCCGGCACCCGCCCGGCGTCCGCAGGGTCGAGCTAGTCGGCTAGGACCGGGGTCTGCGAGCGGAGGAGCAGGTCGATGGAGGGGAACGACCCCCCGGCCCATCCGTGCAGGAACGAACCTCCGCTGACGCAGATGCTCCCTCCGGCATCCTCTATGTGTCCAAGCAAGCCACCTTCATTGAGTTCCTGGGACGTGTCTCCTCCGAGGAAGATCAGCCCATCTCCGCTTATCCTCTTCGTCAGCTCCAGCCCGTTGAGGTAGTTCTCTTCGTAGACGCCGAGAGGACCGGCCCTAACTCTTATCGGGCTGTCCTGTAGCGATTCTGCGTAGATCTCCATCGTCTCCTCTCCGATGTCCTTTATGACTCCGGGCCGGTCCGGAAGTTCTTCCAGCCGGACGTTATCCCTCGAGCCGTTCATCTCGACGACGAAATCGATAGGATGGCGAACCTTGGGGATCCCGGCTTCCGGCGATAGGTCGTTCAGTGCCCTTGCGTCTTCGTACTCGGCCGGGGTGAATCTCCGCTCCAGGTAGGCGTTGTTCAGTTCGCCCAAATCGTATCCTTTGGCCCTCGCGATCAGCTGCCCCGCGAGGCCCCCCGTATAGATCTCGACGCCAGAGTGTGCTATCTTCTTCAGATCGGAGACCTTCTGGAGCTTCGCCCCGCCCATCACGAGTGCTTTCGGCTCCTTGCTCTGAATCACATCGTGCAGGATTCTCAGCTCGTGGCTGGAGCGCAGCCCGATGTAGGTCTGTGCGATGTGCGGCAGGCACATCAGGCTCGAGTCCTCTCTGTGCCAGGTCGGCATCGAGTCGTTGACGCACGTTCCTATGACTCCCTTGAAGAACTGGACGTACCTAGACCTCAGCGGGTCCCATTTCTTCTCCTCTTCGAAGTATCGCATGTTGTCGAGCAGCATTATCTGCCTGCGCCTCAAGCTGCGGATCTTCTCTCTGGTCTCTTCGGTGAAGACGTTCTGGTACTGGACGAACTCGATCGCCACGTCCCGCGGTAGGAGCCTCCTGAGCGAGCGCATGTGGGGACTGAGCGAGGTGAAGTCGTCGTCTCCCTTCCTGCCCTGGTGGCTCATGACGACCAACCCCGAATACTCCGAGTACATCTCGAGGACGTGGGAATACACCCGCATCCTGAGCGCGTCCTCCTCTATCCTCTCATGAGATGCGGGCAGGTTGATATCGACCCGAGCGAGCGTGGGACCTTCCAGCTGGCGGCCGAGGTTCACAAGCTTGTAGCGTCGAAGCTCGCCATCGTACATGGTCCATCGCTCGTCCGAAGGCATTCATGTGTGATGTAGGAATCGTCGAAAGCTCGGGTACGCTTACGGTGGGTCTGCCCCGAGAGCGGCCGAGGTCCCGAGCTGGACGAGAGCCGGGAGTACCTGTCGCAGTCCTCGAAGACTTAGATATCGCGACGTGAATGCCATCACTGTCGTGGCCGCTCTACCCTCCAGCCATAGGTCGATTACCTTCTTGATATGGGTCCTCTTCCTCCTCTCTGTTTCTACCGCCTCTACGGCTCGCGGCCAGCCTTCGACCATCGTCGTCGGAGCGCAACCATCTGGAATCGCCTACGACTCGGCCAAGGGTGAGTTGTTCGTCGCAAACTATGTCTCCGGTACGGTCTCGGTGATATCAGACGCCACCAAGTCGGTCTCGGCAAACGTCTCGGTGAGAAGCCCTCTCGGCGTGGCCTACGACCCAGCAAAGGGCGAGGTCTGGGTCGCCAACGCGTTCGGGAGCGCCGTCTCCGCGATATCAGACAGTAACAACGTGGTCACAGAGTCGGTGCCCGTTGGAAGTGAGCCCATCGGCATAGTCTACGATTCGGGCAAGGGGGAGGTCTTTGTCGGCAACCAGGGTTCGAACACGGTGTCTGTGATCTCGGACAGTACCGGTGCGGTCGTCGCAACCGTGAAGGGAGTGAGCGCTCCCGAAGGGATGGCCTATGACTCCGGAAAAGGCGAGGTTTTCGTCGCCACGCCCGGCCCTGCCCTGTCCCTATCCAACACCGTGTCCGTGATATCTGACACCACAAACGCGGTGGTGGCGAACATATCCGTGGGGATCTCGCCCTATGGCATAGCCTACGACCCGGCCAAGGGACAGCTCTTCGTCAGCAATCAGGGCTCCAACACACTCTCCGTGATATCGGACGTCAGCAACCAGGTCGTCGCGACCGTGACCGTGGGAAGCAACCCCGATGGCGTCGCCTATGATTCTGGCAAGGGTGAAATGTTCGTGGCCAACGCCGGCGGCAACACCGTCTCGGTGGCATCTGACAGCGACGACAAGGTCGTCGCGACCGTGCCGGCGGCGGGCAACCCGACGGGCGTCGCCTACGACTCCGCGAAGGGGGAAGTCTATGTCACTGAGTATGGTGCAGGGACCGTATCTGTCATCTCTGATGCAAACCTCGTATCGGTCACCACCTCCTCGGCAGCCTCAACGACCCTGACCTCGCCGTCTAGCTCTTCTCTGACGAGCGTGGCGACGACGGGCTCCGCGCCGTCGACCTCATCTGCCACGACCCCAAGTAGCACCGCCAGTTCGTCATCGGTGTCGTGGAACTACCTCGCGCCGGTCGCTGCGAACGCCGTACTCCTTCTCGCACTGGGTGGCCTGTTCGCACTGAGAAGGAAGAATCGGCGGATGCAGGGAATTCTCTCAGCCCGCAAGTGAAGCTGAGTGAGTCTAGACCGAAGAACGCTTAAATACAGTTCTGGGCACATTTCGCCCTTAGTCTTGCAATTCTTAGCGAGTCGCAGGTCTGCGATAGGCCGCATGGCGGTCGCAGCTGTTGTAATTGTCCTCATCGTCGTAGCCGCGGTGGCTTTCATCTACTTCTCGGGCTCCAACAATTCGTCGAGCAATAGCAGCAGCACCACGTCGAGTTCGAGCGCGCCGAACACGCTCACGATCGACGATGTCTTCTGGCCTGCGCCGGCGGACCTCGACCAGCTTACCGCCATAGGCGAGGTCCCGTATCCAAACTGGCTGACCTACACGGTCTACCAGCCCCTCATCACGCTCAACGCGAGCGCGCTCTACAAGCAGGGGACGGTGCAGTACCTGCCGGACCTGGCGAGTAACTTCACCCAGTCTGCGGATGGGAGGACCTACACCTTCAACCTCCGTCAGGGCGTCAAGTTCTCCGACGGTAACCCGTTCAACGCCTACCAGGTCTGGGCTGAGATGTACGGATTCTACTACCTCTCGGGCAACAGTTCGGCCTTCCTGGAGTCGTACAACGTCTTCAACATGGCGCCTGTGAACTTCGGGCCTTCCTCGATCGCTCTCCTGAACCAGAGCGGTGGTCTGATCAACCCCGGCCCGGCCGCACTCTCGATGATGGAGAACCAGAACTGGCCGATTTACGTGACGAACCCCAATACCATAGTTTTCCATCTGCAGGCTCCGTTCAACTACTTCCTAGGCGCCCTGGTGGTCTACGTCGGGCTGATGTTCGACACACAGTGGCTGCTCGACCACGGAGGCTTTGGCACGCCGGTACAGATGAACACCTACTTCAATGAGAACCCGATACCCGGCACAGGACCGTACGTCGTCTCGGGGTTCTCCGAGAACTCTTACGTCCAGTTCACACAGAACCCTGGCTACTGGGGCGCTGACCTCACAGCCGCCCAGGTACAGGCCAACCCATACCTCGACCCAGGCCACGTCAAGAACGTGGTCGTGAAGGCGAACTTCAATGACGTCTCTCGCTACACGGACCTCTCGAGCGGACAGGCCCAGATAGCGGGCATCCTGAGCCAAGATCTGCCGCTCGCCCAGGCCAAGCCGAGCCAGTACGGAGTCTTCCAGTTCCCGAGCAAGGCCGCTGTGTTCGTTGGCATAGCAATGAACACACAGAGGTCTCCGACAAACATCACCGCCGTCCGACAGGCGATCGTACACGCGATCAACTATACGGCCATATCGGACACCGTCTTCTTCGGAGGGCTGAATCCGATGGTCGGACCTGAATATCCGATATTTTCCCAGTTCTACGACCTAGGGAATCTGCCTCCGTACCAGTACAACGTGACCCAGTCCTTGGCTATACTCAAGGCGGCCAACATCAACGTCGCGGCGCTGCCTCCGCTCCAATTCAGGGTCGTGCAGGGATGCGACTACTGCAACAACGCTGCACAGATAGTCGCCCTAGACCTCTCGAAGATCGGCCTGACGGTGAACATCATCGTCACGCCGGCCTCCCAGTACGCTCTCCCGAACACCGGAGGGACCGGCTCCTACGCGCTGGCGCTGAACGACTCTCAGTCCATATCCCAGCTGACCTGGTTCGGCACAGGCACGTTCGCTCCGGCGGCCGACACTCCGGCGGACAACTGGTTGCTCTCGTCCAACAACAACACGGCGTCCAACAACTGGGCGATATACTCGAACCCGATAGTTCAGGCGTGCGTGAACGCGTTCACCTCCACCTCGAACACCTCGCAGATCGTCGCGCTCTGCACCAAGGCCCAGGCCCAGGAGTACAACGATGCTCCGTACATCTGGCTGGGGACGATCAAGCTGTTCTTCGGAGCGGGCTCCATCGTCTGGAACAACCAGGTAGTCAACAGCTTCTACGTTGACCCAGTCTACAGCGGCCAGTCGTCGACGGTGATCTTCAACACCGTTCAGTTCGTGTCGAACCAAGGCTAGGCTGCCTTGACAGTTAGATAGAAGGGTGACACAGGGCGATGAAAATATCGTGCGCGGCCCTCGGATGGGGCGACATAAAGGACGTCAAGCAGTTCAGCGAGATACTTGGCTCGATCAAGGACGCCGGCTACGAAGGCGTCGGCATAGAGTACGCGGTGATGCCGGAGGTCCTCAAGAGGAATCCGGGCCAGGTCAAGAAGCTCGCAAAGAAGGTGGGCCTGGAGGTCGTCTCTATGGCCCTGAATGAGACGACGACGGACATGGCCGACGTCGCGAAGAAGATGGGTGCCGAGTCGGGGTGGCTGTGCCTCTTCGAGAAGGATGACAAGAGCGCCGCCAAGGTGACGAAGGCGCTCACGGTCGCGTTCGGGAAGAAGGGGATGAAGATTGCCGTTCACCCTCACGTCCGCAGCAATGCCGAGAACCTCCGCCAGCTGGACGCCCTCCTCAAGGCCTCGGACGCCGGGATCTGCTTCGATTCGGCCCACCTCGAAGCCCTGAGGATAGACCTTCCCAAGTTCATAGCGAAGTACAAGAGCAGGATCGTGCTCGTGCACCTCAAGGACCTCAGGGAGCACGTTGACCCTGCCAAGATAGACTACGACAAGGACTTCGTCGACCTGGGCGAGGGCGTGGTAGACATGCCGGCGGTGGCGCGAGCGCTAAAGAAAGCCAAGTACAAAGGATGGATCATGGTCGAAGTCGACTTCCCCCACAAGGGGAGCATGGCTGAATCAGCGAAGAAGAACTACAAATATCTACAGAAACTTCTGAAGGATTAGCCCTGCCGACTCCCCCACCTCCCCCTCTTATCGGAAGGGGAGCGTTATCGGCTTCTGCTGCTCTATGGATGCTCGTGCCGCGAGTCCTATCTCCACGGCGGCCCGTCCGTCTCTTACTGTGGCCTTCGGGTCCTTCCCCGTGATTACGCACTGGACGAAGTCGACGAGCTCGTCTAGGTACGCCTGAGCCCACCTGGTGGCGTATCCGTCGAAGAACTCGTTTGAGGTCCCGTCCTTGGTGTAGATGTGCGCGAAGGTCTGCTCCCCGATCGAGGTCGAGACGGCTGCCTCGGTGCCGAGGATCTCCAGCCTGCCGTCAAACCCGTAGACGGTGTGGTAGCAGTTGTCCACAAACCCGAGGGCTCCGTTCGCGAGCCTCATCATCACCGTCACCGTATCGTAATCGCCGTTCTTCTTCAGGTCCTCATAGATTAAGGCGTCCCCCTCGGCATATACCCGGACGACCTCGCTACCCGCGAGCCACCTGACTGCGTCGAAGTCGTGGCTCGTGGTGTCCAGGAAGATTCCCCCGCTCTTCTTGGGGTTGGTCGACCAGCCCGTGATAGGGGCGGGCGGGTCCCTGTTGTGCTCCTTGATCATGAGCAGCCTGCCCAGCTTGCCCGTCTCCACCGCCCACCTCGCCTTGACGTAGGAGGGATCGAACCTCCTCTGATAACCGACCTGGAACTTTATCCCCGAGCCGTCCACCGCCGAGACCATCTCGTCGGCGTCCTGCATCGTGAGGGCCATGGGCTTCTCGCAGAAGATGTGCTTCCCGGCCTGGGCGGCCTTCTTGGTTATCTCAAGCTTGAGGAAGGGCGGGACGCAGAGCACGAGGGCGTGGACGGAGTCGTCGCGCAGCATGTCAGCGTAATCCGAATAGACCTTGGCGTGGCCGTTGAGATCCGCTATGCTCGTCGCAGCCTTCTGGTCGATGTCCGCGACCGCGGCGAGCGTCGCATTCGGTACCTTCTCGTAGATGTTCTTCGCGTGCACCCGGCCGATTGCGCCGGCTCCCACCAGACCCAACCCTATCTTCTGATTCAACGTCAGGTTTGCCCGATTCAGATTCTTTAAGCCTTGTGAGACCTTTGCGCGGGATCGTCTCGTCGCCACCGCTTCCGCCGCCCTCGAGACGTCCCGCCGGGGTGCCACTCGGGATCTGTGCGCCTAGACCTCGGCCGAGAGCATGTCTATCTTCGTGATCACACCCTCGACCTTGTCTCCCGTCGCCACGAGGACAGCCGGGACGAACTTGAAGAGCGAGAATAGCGCCTCGACAGGGGTGTCTGCGCTAACGACGGGGAAGGTCGGCTGCAGGTAGTTCGCCACAGGCTTGCTGAGGATGCTCCTGGGGTCGTCCACTGTGCTGAGGAGTTGGACTATCTGGTTCTCGGTTATGGAGCCGACCAGTCGGGGCCCTGAGTAGACGGGGAGCTGTGATATCCCGCTCTTCTTCATCGCATTGACACTGTCCGAGACCGTCACGTTCGACTGTATCGATATGACAGGCTTGGACATGACCTCGGAAGCCTTCTTGCCCTCTATCCTGATCTGGGACCTCAGCGCCTCCGATATTGACTTCATAGTGCTGAACGACGGGTCGACCAGACCGGACTCGAGCTTCGCGATGAGAGATTGGCTAACACCCGCTGCGCGCGCCAGCTCGGACTGGGTTATTCCAAGCTGGACCCTTATCTTCTTGAGCTGCTTCGGGTCGATGGTTGAAACTGACAAAGACCATAAGGGTAGGTGATATTCCCTTTTGAATCTTGTGGAGTTGGGTTTATGAAGGGCTATATGTGCACTCCTTTGACGATGCTTAGGCAACCTCTCCTTCCGCTTGCCAAGAAATTCCTAATCCTCCTTATTGGCCTCAACTCATCAGGGGAGTTCTAACTACTCTTCCGTCTCGTTCTGGGAGCGACCCCCACGACCTTGGCGTTGCTGATCTGCGTCCACTTGCTTGCAAACTCATCCCTCTTCGGGCGGTAGACGTCGGAGAAGAACCTGCTCTGCGACTCGAGGGTAGCTCTGTCGAAATGCTTCAGATAGTCGAGAGCTTCCTCCCAGGCCTCCCCAAACCTGCCCTGAAACCTTGCTTCTACCTGTCTCTGGAAGTCCTCCTCGGTCTGTGGTTCTCCCCCAATCGAGAATATCGGGCTTGTCTTGCTGCTCCCCGCGTCCTTGAATGCTAGTTCGTCTCCGAGGTGATATTCTCCCACCTTCGCCTCCGACTTGGCGTGGGCGGGGTGGATCTTATCAGACACATGCCCGGACGGGGCCTGCTTGCCTCTGAAGCCCCTCTTCGCGGCTGCGTAGAATATCGCCCGATTGAGTCCCCAGGAGTGCGCAGATTCGAGCGGGAGGCCTAGTGTGCGCGCTCGCGCGGCCTGCAGGACAGCCATCACTTGGAATCGGCCGACGACCATGTTGAAACAGAACAATCCTTTTGATTATTAGGCTGAGGAAAAATGTTCCGCCCTAGATTTGACCCCGCCGCATCGCCGCGCTAGCCTTCTCTTGAGGTGCTCTTGAACTCCCTGACCTTCCCGAACTCCTTGACGTCTACACCGTACCTCTTGGCCGCTGCGAGTATCCTGTTTCTCGCCTCCACTGGGTGGCACTTGTCCGTAATCACCTGGTCGAAGCGGGCCATCGCGTTCCGGACGTGCGCGGCGTCGTTTATCGGCAGCTTCTTGTCGATAGGGCAGGCGTATTCAGAGGCTGGAAGTTCTTCTCTTTTCTCGGTCGTCAGCTTGGCCATGACTCTCAGGTTCGAGATCCCAACCAACATTATATCGCAAACAGAAGAATCTTCTAGGTACGTGACTCGTTCCTTCCCCGGACCGGCAACCCAAGCCGACGGCAATCCGCAGGGAGACTTTCGTCAGGGGGCCAAGAAATCGTGCAAGAGAAGAAGACAGGCGGACATGAATGTCTGCGAGGCCCTCTTATGAAAGGTTGTGTGGGAGACCCTTCTGGACGACCTCCGAGGGAAGCTGAGACTTCCACTGGGCCAGGAAGTCGAGGTCCTCCTTCTTGTTCCTGAGCTCGTCGGGGAGCATCACCGGTATCTCGTCGATTATGGGGTAGAACCTCCCGCACTTGTCGCAGAGTATCACGCCGCTGACCACCTTCTCTCCCTCGGCCTTGAGCTCGATCAGTCTGAGCGGGTAGTACTTGTCTATGGGACATGCCAGGATGTCCAGGAGTCTCCTCTGCACGCCCACTCCGGGAGACTTTTCTGCTCTTATGCGTTTGGGCGCTTCGACCGTTGTGCTCACGGGATTCGGCAGATTGGAAAGGTTAATCTAGCCGCGCCAGGACGGCTTCCTCAGCCGGCCATAGCGTGTGGGTCCGACCTGGTCTCATTCCGAACCCAGACGTCAAACCACACGTCGCTTGGGTGTTAGTGAGGTGCGAGAGCTCTCGCGAAGTCCAAGTGCCGGCACCCATTCCCTTCCATCAACTTTTCTTGCATTTTCTGTTCTGTAAAACGTTTAAGTTTAGGTGCCCGCGACCAGCCTCTTTAGTGCAATAGAGTGTCGTTGATTTCCGGTCAGGTCCTACAGTTGGTCGATGTGAACAGCCTCGTGAATGTTGTCTGGCTGCTCTCGATCTTCGTGTTCTTCATCTATGGACAGAGGCTCCAGATGTACCTCATTGCGAACGACATCTCGCGGGCGCTCGGCCGCCTCAAGCTCATGAGGGACAAGTCGCGCAAGGAAGCGATAGACTACTTCACGAGCTCGGGAAAGGTGACGGGCGACCCCACCCAGCGAATCGACGAGTTCCTCGACTACGTCACGATAATGCCCGTCGACATGGACCCGAACGGCATTGTGGGTAAGCTCCAGCACATCACCAACACCAGGGACGAGAGGGTGCGGGCAGAGGTGAGCCAGATGATCCCGAACCTCGACCCGACAAAGATCTCTGTTGCCGAGAACATCCTCGAGATAGCGACATCGCTGAACCAGATTCACAAGGTCGTCAGGCACTACTACCTCCTCGGGAAGAAGACGAACTCGTACATGCTCCTCTTCCAGCTCCAGATGATAATGCCGATGGTGCTCCAGGAGGCGGATGCCCTCGTGAACGCCGTCGACACGTTCAAGCTGGGCCAACCCGTGGGAGATGGGATAGGCCCGGTCATAGCCTCGCGCTACATGGCGAACCTGCCGAAGCAGGTCGTCGGGAAGGACACAGTGATGACGGTCGGCGAGTACAAGGGTAGGACGCTGTACGTGCTGAAGGCTGAAGGTCCGATGGGCTACGTGGGCGAGCCAGGAGTCGCGATCCAGAAGCTCGTCGAGGAGATGAAGGTGCCGCTCAACGCGATCATCATGGTGGACGCGGCGCTCAAGCTCGAAGGCGAGAAGACCGGCGAGATAGCGGAAGGCGTCGGTGCTGCCATCGGGGGGATAGGCGTCGACAAGTTCAAGATAGAAGAGGTCTCGTCCACCCACAAGGTGCCCGTCTACGCGATACTGGTGAAGCAGAGCATACTCGAGGCGATAACCGTGATGCGCAAGGAGATAGCAGAGGCCTCGGACAAGGTCCAGGTCCTCATCAACAGGGTGATCGAGGAGAAGACGAAGGAGGGCGACAAGGTCTTGCTAGCCGGCATCGGCAACACCCTCGGGGTCGCGCAGTAGAAATGAACTCGATGTCAAAGGACGGCAAGGCCAAGTTTCTGGTCTACACGATTGAGGAGTGTCCGGTCGACGGGCAAAAGACCAAGAGGCCCTTCCAGGTGGGGGACTTCGTCACGAAGGAGGGAGGAAAGTGCTCCAAGTGCGGCAATCCGACGAAGATAACCCTGATCTACGGTGAGGCTCCGCCGAAGACCTAGGTCAAGATAACCAGACCGCCCTCGTCGATCGCCATCGTGTGCTCGAACTGGGCCACGGCCTTACCAGAGGCCTCGACCAGCGTCGCGTACGAGGTGACCATCCGTCTCTTCTCGAGCTCCTCGAGCAGGACGAGTAGCCGTCCTTCCTTGTACCTCCCGCCGTACCAGCGCGGCGAGAACGGGAGTGTCTTCCTTTCGTTCCAGATGAAGTCCATGAGCTCGTCGAGTTCCTTGTTGCCTGTCTTCCGCCTGACGATGAGCGAGAATATGTTCTCTTGCGGCGCCTCGACGACATAGCCGGCGGCGTCAGGGAGCGTCAGGAAAGGCTCGATGGCGAACACGTCTTCGTTCTTCAGCATCGGAAGGTTGGGCGAGTAGAGGTTGGGTATGCTCTTCCCTGCGTGGACCTGGTACTGCTCGACCGTGTGGCCGCTCAGGTTGCTTATGGGCCTGAATCCATCCCTCTCCGCCGAGGAGCTGATGGCCTTGCCTATCTCGCCGATCCTCCTGTCGCGCTTGACTACGTCGATCGCCGCCTGCAGGGCCTTCTCGGTCGCCTCGAGAAGCGACTGAAACTGCGGGTTCTCTGTTATCGTTATCGACGTATCGGCGACGTATCCGTCGATGTGGACGCCATAGTCTATCTTCACGACGTCGCTCTCCTGGATCACCCCAACCTCGTCCTCCTGAGGCGCGTAATGTGCCGTGACCTCGTTGACTCCGAGCCCGGTCGGGAATGCGGGCTGACCGCCCCTGCGGACTATCTCCGCCTCCACCTTCTCCGCCACATCGAGCAGGCCTGAGCCCGCTCGGACGTTTGCGAGGATCCACTGCCTGACCTCCCTGGCGATCCTCCCCGACTTCACATACTGTTCCGGGATGCGCGTGTTCTCATCAACTCTTTTTATCCGCTTTCCACCGGCGACTCGGTGGCGAATGTTATTTGAAACTTCGGGCTGAGCCGGGGCGAGCCTCGATTTGAGGTTCAGGAGGGTCGCGACCGGCGGAACGTTCGACCACATCCACGCCGGGCACCGGAGGCTCCTCGAGAAGAGCTTCGAGGTCGGTGACGAGGTGGTAATCGGCCTGACCTCGGACGAGTTCGTCGAGAGGGTCGGGAAGAAGACCGAGCACAACTACGATTGGAGGGAGGCGGACCTGAGGCGCTTCCTCAAGCAGAACTTCCCGGGAAGGCGGTACGTCATCGCCAAGCTCTACGACTACTTCGGGCCCGGGATCGTGGACGGAGGCGTGCAGGCACTCGTCGCCAGCCCGGAGACCGCGTCGCGGCTGGAGCTCGCCAACCGGCTCAGGGCGGAGAAGGGGTTCCCCCCACTCGCACTGGTGACCATCCGATGGGTCTCGGCAGAGGATGGCAAGCCGATATCGTCCACTAGGATACGGAAGGGCGAGGTCGACGTAGAGGGCAGGCTCCGCCGAGAGTGAGAGCAGTGTCTGAGAACCAGCCGAGAAAGTAATTTAATCCGTCGGTTCGACCTGCGCATTGTGGAGAGCGACCGGCTGGACCCCTGGGGCGAGACCTCGGTGGACAACTACCAGCGCCTGCATTCGGAGTTCGGGATCGAGAGGATGGACTCCGTCCTTCCTCGCTTCAAGAGTCCGAGCCTCCACATGAGACGCGGGATAGACTTCGGACAGAGAGACCTCGGCAGGATCGCCGACGCCATCGACAACAACAAACCGTTCGCGGTGATGAGCGGCATCAAGCCCTCTGGCATCTTCCATCTGGGCACGAAGATGACCGCTGACGACATGATCTACTTCCAGTCGCTCTCGAAGAAGGCCACGGTCTTCTATGCGATCGCCGACGTGGAGGCCTACAATGACAACGGGCTGTCCCTGCAGGAGTCCTCTAAGATTGCGATACAGAACGTGGCCGATATCCTCGCCCTGGGACTAGACCCTGAGAGGGCCGTGGTCTACAAGCAGAGCCAAGAGATTCGGGTGATGCGGCTGGCCACGATCTTCTCGGCCGGGGTGACCAACAACATGCTCAGGGCGATCTACGGGGAGAGGCAGGTGGGGCTCTACCTGTCGGCCCTCATCCAGGCGGGTGACATACTCATGCCCCAGCTCCCGGAGTTCGGCGGCCCCAAGCCCATCATGGTCCCCGTCGGCGCGGACCAGGACCCGCACATCAGGCTGGCGAGGGACCTCGCAAACAGCTTCCACAAAGACTTCGGCTTCATCCCTCCCTCGGCGATCTACCACAAGCTCATCAAGAGCCTCGACGGCGCGACGAAGATGTCCAAACGAAGCGCTGCATCGACCTTCTACCTGAACGAGGACCCATCCTCGGCGGCGCGCAAGGTCATGGCGGGGTTCACCGGAGGGAGGTCGACGGTCGAGGAGCAGAGGAGGATAGGTGGGGAGGCGGACAAGTGCCCCATCTACGATCTCTACCTGTTCCACTTCGCGACCGATGACGCCTATGCGAAGAGGGTGTACGACGAGTGCTACGGAGGAGTCAGGATGTGCGGCGACTGCAAGAAGGAGCTCGCGACACTGGTCAAGAGATACCTGGAGGAGCACCAGAAGAAGCGCGAGTCGCTGATGAGGGACGCGGAAGAACTGCTGGAGAAGAGCCGGAAGACCTTGGACTCGATGGCACGATGAGCGAAGCCGAGAAGACCCCGCTCCATCCCATCGAGAGGAAGGTCCTCTACGGCCTGAGCTCCGGCAAGACCTTCGACTTCGACTCGCTCGTCGAATCAACGGGCCTTCTTCCAGACCAGATTAGACGCTCCCTAAGCTGGCTCAGCTCGAAGGCCCTCCTGATGGTCCAGGAGACGTCGACGTTCGTACCTGGTCGCGACGAACGCTGAACCTCCAGAACTCCTAATCGTGGGCAAGCTCGAAGAGGCCAAGGGTTCGCTCCCGATGTCGGAGTTGAAGGCTCAGTTCAAGTCGAACCAGGAGTTCTCCGCGGCTCTGGGCCGCGCATCGTCGATGGGGTGGGTATCGATCGTCCAGCAGCCGGGCGGCCCCATTGTAGTGATCAAGGACCCCGCGGGCGCGAAGAAGCTTCGGGGCCTGCTCTCTAAGCTTGCCGGAGGTGTGGAGGAGTCGAAGGTCGGACCTGAATTCAGGATGCTCATCGTGGACCTCCTCAAGCGAGGCCTCGTGGTCCGCAAGGACTCCAGGGTCACGACGGTGACGATAACCAAGGCCGGCCTGGAAGCGCTCTCCTCGGCGGAGACCGAGCCCTATGTGGAGAAGCTGACTCCCGACCTGCTCGCCTCCATCAGGTCCTCCGGAGCCGCCGTGAAGCTCAGGCCCATCGACGTCAGGGCTCCCTCGGCCAGCTTCTTCCCGGGGAGAAGGCACCCGGTAAAGGAATTCATCAACGAGGTCAGGGAGGTCTACCTCTCGATGGGGTTCGTCGAGATAGCCGGGAACTCGATACAGACTTCCTTCTGGAACTTTGATGCACTCTTCACTCCTCAGGACCACCCAGCAAGGGAGCTTCAGGACACCTTCTACATCAAGGGCGGCAGGGACGGGACTCTCCAGAGGAAGGACCACGTCGACCGGGTCGCTGCCGCGCACGAGAACGGGGGCGAGACAGGGAGCAAGGGTTGGAGGTACAAGTGGGACGTTGAGGAGGCTCGGCGGCTTGTGCTCAGGACCCACAACACCGCTCTCACCATCAGGGCTACCATGGATTCGGGGGACAGGGAGACCCGTGTCTTCAGCGTCGGCAGGGTGTACAGGAACGAGAACCTGGACTACAAGCACCTCGCAGAGCTGCACCAGATGGAGGGAATCGTGATCGGGGAGGGGCTCAACCTCCGGCACCTGATGGGAGTCCTGACGAGGTTCTACGGGAAGCTGGGGATGAGCGGCGTCAAGCTCTGGCCCTCGTACTTCCCCTACACCGAGCCCTCGATGCAGGTCATGGTCTACTACGAGAAGGTAGGGAAGTGGCTGGAGATGGGCGGCTCGGGTATCTTCCGTCCGGAAGTGACCCAGCCTCTTGGTGTCAAGAAGCCCGTCATCGCCTGGGGGTGCGGGCTCGAGCGATTGCTAATGCTGCGACTCGGGTTAGAGGACATTCGGGAGCTCTACAACAACGACCTTGATTGGTTGAGGAGGAGACAAATTGCCAGTTCTGAAGATATACTTTAACCGGCTCAGCAAGATGACAGGCCTCTCCCAGGAGAGGATCCTGGATAGGCTTCCCTTCCTCGGCCTGGACATCGAGAGCGTGGATGCGGACTCGGTAAGGATCGAGTACAACCCGAACAGGGCCGACTTCTCGACCGACTACGGTATAGCAAGAGCGCTCAGGGGCCTCGTCGGGTCGGAGGTCGGGCTCCCCACCTACCAGGTCGCGGAGGGGTCGATCACGGTCATCGCGGACGCCAATCTTGCGAAGGTTCGCCCATGGATCGCCGGCGCGGTGGCACGGGGCCTGAGGTTGGACGACGAGACGGTCAGACAGCTGATCTCGATGCAGGAGGATCTGCACAACGGCATCGGCAGGAGGAGGAAGAAGGCCGCCATAGGACTGCACAACCTCGACGCGATCAGGCCACCGCTCCACTACAAGGGGGTCCCCGAATCATTCCAGTTCGCTCCGCTCGGTTCGACGAAGAAGATGACAGTGGGAGAGATACTCCGGGAGACCGAGACAGGCGTAGTCTACGGGCCGATCCTCAGAGGCGCGGCGGTGTATCCCATGCTCTATGACTCCAAGGACACGGTCCTCTCGTTCCCTCCGATCATCAACGGGAACTCGACGAAGGTCGACACCACGACCAGGGACCTCTTCATCGACGTGACCTCGACCGACGAAAGGGTGGGCGGGGAAGCGCTCGCGATAATCTGCTCTGCTCTGGCCGACGCCGGCGGCAGGGTAGAGTCCGTGCGCATGGAGTACAAGGACTCGTCGAGGATCACGCCCGACCTGTCCCCGATGGAGATGAGGTTCGACGGGAAGCTGGCGGCGAGGATGACGGGCCTGGACCTGAGTCAGTCCGAGATGAAGGACTGCCTCGGGAGGAGCAGGCTCGGGCTCGGCAGCGACGGCATTGCCCTTATCCCGCGATACCGGGTCGACATCATACATGCTGTGGACTTGGCCGAGGAGGTAGCCATAGGATACGGACTAGACAGGATAGAACCGCTCTACCCTGCGAGCAAAGAACCGGGTCGGCTCGCCCGGGTGAACTCCGCTCTCGACGGGGTCTCCGAATCGGTGGCGATGGCCGGATTCATTGAGACGATGAACTACGACCTGGTGGACGCCATCTCGCTGTACGAGAAGTTCTCGAGACCTGAGGACCTGAGGATAGAGGTTGAGAATCCGAGGACGCTGGAGCATCACATCCTCCGCGACTCGATCATTCCCTCGCTTATGACCACCCTCGCACGGAACGTGAAGGCGGCCTATCCTCAGAGGGTCTTCGAAGTCGGCCGCGTCTTCGTGAGGGCCCATTCCGATATCGTCGAGGTGCCGCGTCTGGCCGCGGTCGTCGCACATTCCTCGTCCTCCTTCTCGGAGGCGAAGACGTACCTCGAGGCCCTTGTGCGAGAGCACCTCGGCCTCGGGATCGAGACGAAGATCGCACAGCACTGGGCCTTCGCAGAGGGAAGATGCGCCGAAGTCGTGGTGGACGGAACCGGGATTGGATACGTGGGCGAGCTGAAGCCGTCGGCGGTTGCCGCGTTCGGACTCGACGTCCCGGTCGCGGGCTTCGAGATAGACCTCACACGATTCTTCTAGGTGCTTCGGTTCTTCGCCCGGACCAGGGCGACCGGGGCTTGACCACCAGAGACCCCGCTGGGGAGCCGGGCTCGTGACTTCACCGTCACTGCAATCTATTATAACCAGGATTCTGGGATTGCGCACGGCTTCCGTCGGAACGCGCGAAAAACGGCCACCCGCGAAGGCACCAATAATGCTTTGATGAACGGATGGTTTACCCAGTCGCGCGACAGGCGGAAGCCACCTCCCGCTGGATAGACTTTTATGCGACTGACGCTGAAAACGCTCGGCCCGTTTAAAGAGGCTTGCCGATGCCGGCTACAAGCCGGGAGATGAGTCGAGCTGTTCAGAGGCGGGCCACATAGCGATAGACATGGTCGACCCTGGAAGACGCTTCCAAGAGTTCATCGAGTTCCTCACAGGGTTCGTCTGCGAGCTCAACGCACTCGCCGAAGATGGCGCGGCGGTCGTAGTTGAGGGGAAACGCGACCGGGACGCGCTCACCGGGCTCGGATACAACGGGCCCATCTTCACGAAGGCAGCCCTCCATTCCGAGAGGGCGGCCGCGGCCCTGCGCCGGGTCAAGCTCGCGATCATCCTAACAGACCTTGATGATGAAGGCAGGAGGCTCGCCGCAAGGTACGCGGGGTTCTTCGCCCTGAGGGGCGTGAAGACCTCTCTGACCCACAGGAGACGTCTCCTGAAAGCCTCGCACGGGACCTTCCTCCACGTGGAGAACCTTGCGCGCTTCGCGCCCACGGTCCCTGAAATCATTGCCCTCACCACGAAGACCTGAGGGCTCTTGCGATGACGGCGCGGTTTGTCCGGCGTGCGCAGCCGCTTGTGGATTCATCGGCCGCTCTGCCAATCGCGTCCGACCCTCAGCTTCCTCCAGATCTGGCGTCGGGGGGGGGGTTGTCGGAGGGGAATCTATATCAGAGATTCCGGGAACGGCCGCGCCCGTGCCCAAAGACAATCCGCCCAAACTTCCAGCCTCCGGCGTCTACAGGAAAGGTTCACTGAGCTATGAAGAGATCATGGGCGCGGTCCTCAAGGTCACCGAGGACGCCACCGGAGCCATCGCCACCTATGTGGGCCTGGCGAAGTCCCCTGGGTTCGCAGGCAGGAAGGTCGAGGAACTTCAGATAGGGACCGAGCACGAGTACTCGGCCAAGGCCTTCCGTCGCATATGCGCCGAGGTGAAGAGGAAGTTCGGCTTGCAGGTCGCCCTGATCTATCACTATGAGGGAAGTTTCCGGCCGGGAGAGGTGCTCGTGATGGTGATAGCTGCTGGCAGGGCTCGCCCTGAGACTTTCTCGGCGCTCCAGGAACTGGTGAGCCGATTCAAGCCGGAGGGCCACCTGAGGAAGAAGGAGGTCTACGAAGACGGGGAGTCCGAGTGGATAGAGAAGTAGATGGACCCGACTCGGGAAACCGGCTCGGGAGCTGAGAAATTCCGGGCTGACAGGATTCTGGAGGCACAGAATGGAAGGCCGTGTCAGAACCCTTCTCCATAGAACTCCTTGAGTTCTTCTGAAACCCTGGGGCGCTTCAATCGGTGCACATGCCGACTGATGCTCAGGGCCGGCTGGGGAGGTCTACCTATCCGTCCGGGCTCTTCATCATCGTAATCCTGTCTTTGGCCTGCATGGCAGTTGCGCCTCATATCCCCGCTGGCGGCCAGACGCAATCCCAGCTTTCGGTGACGAGCGAGAACCTGGATGGATCTTCGCTCACTGGATACTACACAGTCCTCTATCAGGGGAGCAGTCTAGCCTCCAGCGGCTTCACCCCTGCCACGTTCGCCCTAGGCGACGGGCAGTCGTACACCGTACAGGTGGACAACTACGGCTCCTGCAGTTTCGACCACTGGGCCGACACAGGCAGCACAAACCCCTCACGACCAATCTCCATAGAGGGCAACACCCAGATTACAGCTGTCTACAACTGTGGGAGCGGCGGTGGCTCGAGCGTGACGGTGAACTCCGTGGACAAGGGCGGGAATCCGCTCTCGGGCTTCTACATAGTCCTGCTTGAGGGCGGGAGTACCGTGGCAACCGGATTCACCACAGCAATATTCACTACCAACGCAGGTGCTTCGTATGTCGTTCAGGCCGACAGCTACGGTAACTGCACGTTCAGCAACTGGTCAGACGGCGTCAGGGGAAACCCGAGGCCCTTCACGGCGACGAGTGGAAGCGCGTCCTTCACCGCCGTCTACGGGTGCGGCAGTGGCGGTGTTGAGGGCGGCGGAGGACCTGGAACGATAACCCTCTACGATCACAGAGTACCTGCGTCGACCTGGGCTCCGTGCTTTGCGAGCTCATGCGTCAACGCTCAAGCGTCCTGCGACGAGTCATGCACAGGTCCGGGTGCCGCGATGTGGGTGACCCTCTACGATTCGACTGGGACCGTCGTCGCGACCGGTTTCTCAGATGAGAACGGCCTCACCTTCAGCGGATTGAACCCGTCAGCTACCTACTATCTGTATCCGGCGGACTGCGACAGGTGCCACGGCTCAACTCACGACGTGCTCTTCGCCTACTGGGGGGACAACACCACCTCGACCAGGCCGCTCCAGTTGATCGCCAATGGCACCTACGTCGATGCCTGGTACACCTGCACGAACGGGTGCGGCGGCGGAGGATGAGAAGACGGTGACCCCTTCACAGACTGACGGCTCCTCTTAATCTGTCTCTTGGAGATGATCTGCCTTGCGAGGCCGCAGCCAGTGCGTCACCGACACGGGTCGGGCCGAAACCGGACCGAGCCGATAGGAGCCTCGGTTCCGGGGGCAGTCGAATTCTGGGGTACGGACCACGCTGTACAGACTCTTGGGTCTCGCAGAACTCGATGATCATAGTACTAGCGGTCGAGATTCTTCAGGAATGCGGAGACGACCGCGTTGAACTCGCGGGGTCGAGACATGTTTGGGATATGATCCGCCCCGCGTATGATTCTGAGTTCTGAGCCTGGGATGAGCCGGTGCAGCCTCATGGTCCTCGACAGCATCCCCTTCACATCTTCGTCACCCACGATGAGCAGAGTGGGGACGCGGATCCACGGCAGCCTCTCGAAAGCAAGAGGTCGGGGAGATTCCTGCAGAGCGTATGCTGATCTCCACCACCAGGGGTTCTTGTGGACGTGCGAGTTGGCCAGTGCTATCTGGAGCAGGCGCCTTCTCCCTGCCGGGCTTTGGGCTGAGGCCCACATCTCAAGGTCTATCCCGACGGCTTCGCGTATCCTCTTCTGCCTGATTGCCAAGTTCTGCCTGCTCTCCATCTTCTCGAACTCCTCCCATTCCCTGGTCTCCTCCGGACCAGAGCTCACGTACCCGCTTATCCCGGGAGAGATCAGAACGAGGCCGCAGACCTTGCGCGGGACCGCTGTCGCCAAGTCGAGCGCTATCCTCCCGCCGTAGGAGACGCCTAGGATGCAAGCATCCGGTATTCCGAGATGCTCCATCAGCCTGAGTAGATCCTCCGCGTCGGAGTAGGCCTCGGCGGGCCTGCTTGACCTACCGAAGCCGCGCACGTCGTAACGAACGACCTTGTTCTTCTCCGCGAACGCCATGAACTGGCCGTCCCACATCCTGCTGTCGAGGAAGCCAGCGTGTATCATCACCAGGGGCCTGCCTGAGCCAGCGGCCTCGTAGTACAACCGTCCCCCTTCGACTGAGAGGAAAGCCATGCGCTACTTCACAGGCGGCCGGGGGACCGCAGACTTAATGCCTTCCGACAATCGCTCGGACCCGGACCCAGCCTGAGGGTCGATAGAATCATTGGCCTACCGGTACCTGCTCAGGGGCGCCCTGCGGAGACGCGCCTGTCTGGAACGCAGCTAGGCGTTGCTCCCCAGACCTCTGGAAGCCATTCTCACAACCCCTCAGGGGGAGGGATCAGCCGGGTCGCCACCATTACCAAGAGTTTAAATAAAGGAGAAATTTGCTTCGGCTCGTTAAGGTTAGTTCGGATAACTAGCTGACACGAGTTGAATGCAATTTGCCAGATTCGGCTATAGTAAAGTACCTCGTTAAACTGAGGTTCGAAGTAGATGGAGTAGTGGAAAAGGCCGACATGATCGGCGCCATCTTTGGTCAGACGGAGGGCTTGTTCGGTCCAGAGATGAACCTGAACGAGCTGCAGAAGAGCTGGAAGGTCGGGAGGATAGAGATCAATCTAGAGTCCAAGAATGATCGGACATACGGCGAGATTCTCATCCCCATGTCGACCGATGTCAGCACCGCAGCCCTCATCGCGGCGGCCGTGGAGAGTGTCGACAAGGTGGGCCCGTGCTCCGCCAGGGTCGAGCTTGTCACGATCGAGGACGTAAGGGCCTCGAGGAGAAAGCAGATAGTCGACAGGGCCAAGGACATCATGAAGGAGTGGGGCTCGAGGACCGCGAGCGAGGGGGAGAATCTGCTGAAGGACGTTCAGGACTCCACGAAGAGGGCTAGGGTCGTGAGCTACGGGACGGAAAACCTCCCAGCCGGTCCGGGCGTCTACACCTCCGAGATGGTCTACATCGTCGAGGGTCGCGCCGATGTCATACTCTTCCTGAGGGCAGGGATAGAGAACGTAGTCGCGGTCGAAGGGACGAGCATCCCGCAGTCGGTCATCGACTTGGGAAGGAAGAGAAGGCTCATCGCGGTACTCGACGGCGACAGAGGCGGTGACCTGATCGAGAAGGAGCTTGAACAGGTTGCGAGGGTCGAGAGAGTTCTAAGGGCCCCCCACGGCAAGGAGGTAGAGGACCTCACGCCGATGGAGGTCATACAGCTTCTAAGAGCCGACATGCCTCAGAGGCCGTCGAGGTCAGACCGCGGCGAAAGGTCGGAAGAGTCGAGACGGCCCTACCGCGAGCCGCGCGAGCCGCGGCAGCCCCGTGAGTCGCGCGAGTCCCGCGAGCAGCGCGAACCCCGCCAGCCCAGCGAACCACAGGTCGCCCAGGCGGCGCCCGAACAGGTCGCCGAACCTCAGGCTCCGGAGCCGGTGGTGCAGAAGGTCGCGGAGATCTTCCCCTCCCTCAACGGGACGCTGGAGGCCATCCTGCTCGATGAAGCGCTCGCCGAGAAGGGCAGGTTCCCCATCAGCGAACTCGTCCAGAAGGTCGACGGAGAGTCCGGGGTCAAGTTCATCATCTTCGACGGGATCATAACCCAAAGGCTCGTCGATGCCGCAGCCAAGGCGAAGGTGGACGGGATTATCGGGCACAGGGTGGGCGAGATCAAGAATATGCCTGAGGCTCTACGCGTCGGGACGTTCAGGGACCTGGGCCTCGAGTAACCTGGACCCATTGATCGTATCGAAGTTCATCCCGAAGCAAGGAATCTGCGCTCTCGTCGTGGAGTTCCCGGATGACCTCTGGACTCTGCGAAGACTCATCAGCCCAGGCGACACCATAGTAACCAAGAGTTCTAGGGTCTCGAAGAGGGAGGACGAGTTCTCCCGGCCCGACAGGGGAGAGAGAGTTAAGGTGACCATAGCCCTCTTGGTCGAGGAGGCCTTCCTGGACAGCAGCGTCGGCCGTCTCCGCGTCCGCGGGAGGATCACGGAGTCCAGCGACGAGAGCGTCAGCACATCGGGGAAGCACTCCGTCTCGATCACCCCGGGTTTCGGCCTCACGCTCAAGAAGGAGCAGTGGTCGCCCGTCTACACCAGCATCCTGGACTCTGCGAGGAAGACCGGTGGGCGCTTCTTGCTGGTCGCGATGGACAGACGGGAGGCGGGCGTTGGCCTCCTGAGCGGTTCCCACCTCGCCATCCTCTCCACCATCGATTCAGGAGCGTCGGGAAAGGGCGGCCAGGAGGTCGACACGGAGCCCTTCCTAAGGAAGATAGTGGGCGTGCTCAGGAACTCCTGGCGTGAAGGTGACTTGATTGCGATAGCCGGACCGGGGCACACCAAGATGGCCCTCGCGAACAGGGTCGCTGCAGATCCAGACCTGCGAAAACGCTACGTCTTGATGGAGGGATTCGACCTCTCCGGCGCCGACGGTGTGAGGGGCCTCCTCAAGTTCGAGGGCTTCAAGAGCGTCGCCAGCGACAGCCTGCTCGTCAAGGTTCAATCGATTGTCGAGGAGGTGATAAAGCGGATAGCGCGCGGCGAGGGGAGCGTGGCCTACGCGCTTCCCCGCGTGAAGGCCGCGGCCGAGGCGGGGGCGGTGGAGTCATGCCTCGTCTCCGACGACGTCTTCGCACGGAACACAGACGAGGAGGAGGTTGTCCAGGTGCTTAAAACCGTCGAACAGAAGGGCGGGACGATCTATCTCTGCGACTCTTCGCTCGAGACCGGCAAGCAGGTCGCCTCCTTCGGCGGGATCGTCGCCACCCTCAGGTACGCACTCAGACAGTGACCATGGCCGGGAAGACGAACTCCGAGAGGATTGCCAGGGCTATCCCTCCCATAATCAGCTCCCTACCCAACCTCCTGTTGATCTTGGTGAAGTAGATGAAGACTCCGACCAGGAGCACCGTGATGTAGGCCACCCTGATAACGTCTGTCACGCTACCGTCTATGGCGAGCAGCAACTGCGAGCCACCAGAGCTGAACTCACTGGCGAGATGCTGCACCATCGATCCGAAGTCGGGAGGAGGGGGGATGGGTACGACTGGTGCGACGTACAGCGACGACGCGAGCGGGGGAAGAAGTGGCTCTATCATCGACAGATGAGTTCTTCGGACTATTTAACCGGCAAACCTCAGACGTAGGCGCTGAGATACGGTCCCACAACGACCGAGAGCAGCGTGAATGCGAGCACGACGGTGACTGCGATTGAGATTCTGTTCGCGATGTCATCGTTGATCTTGCCCCTGCCTATGCCCACCAGGAACCGCTCCAGGGCCTGGCCGCCGTCCATGGGATAGATGGGGAGGTTGTTGAAGATTGCCAGGTTGAAGTTAACGAAGAAGAGCCAGAAGAGCATGTTCTGCACTATCGGCGTGGCGGCGCCGAGCGGCGATACGTAATAGATGCTGAGCTGGGCCGAGAACGGGACCTCTCCTGCGACTCCGGGGAACGCGGGAGGGATGACGTAGAGGACCACCGACCTCGAGGCGTGCAGGTAGCTGTTCACTACACCCGTGAGTCCCTGGTAGGGAATGTAGCTGACCCCCAGGTATGGGTGAGTCGTGTTCTGATGGGTCTGCGTGTTCTCCGTTATCGTTTCCCCAAGAGTTATGGGCGGCAACGTCATGGTGTGCCCATTCCTCCAGATTGTGACGTTGATGACCTGGCCCGGTTGAAGGCTGAGGCTTCCAAGGTCGTTGTTGGGGACCCCGTTTATCCGAACTATGAAGTCGCCTGGCATGATTCCCGCGTGCAGAGCCGGCGAAGGAAGCCCGGACGTGTCCTGTTCGACTCCGGCGATGGCTGAGCCGTTCGCGGCGGGCACCATGGCCGAGACAGAGAGCAGGAGGAGGCCCAGGCAGACCAACCCGACAATGAAGTTTATTCCAGATCCTGCGGCGAGGACCCTCAGCGAGTTCCGGACCTTCGTCTCTCTTAGCTGCGTCTCGTCGAGCTCGACGAAGGCGCCCAGAGGGATGATGAAGAAGAAGATCAGCCCCGCAGTCTTGACGGGGAGCCCCAGGCTCCTCGCGACTATTCCGTGCGCCGACTCGTGAATCACGATGGCGACGACTATCGCCAGCCATCCGTAGACTATGGGCACGTAAGGGTTGAGCCCGGGAAGCAGCAGGTTCGCGAGCGGCGTGATGGTGCGCACGTAGTCGACGGTCTGCTGGCCCTTGGGCCCAAGGAAGATGAAGACCTCCGAGAGTATCAGGAAGAGAGCCAGCCCCCCGGATATCGGCATCAGGTAGAGCATGAACCAGGCCAACGGCTTGGTAATCCTGCGCTTGCCCAGCCTGTCCATGATAGACAGGCCGCTCTTGGTGCGCAGCATTATGATGCCGTATGTGAACGTAAACCGCTTGTATTCCTGCTCCAAGTGCCGAACTTCGACCAAAGACGGAACTCTTTAAGCGTTCATCCATCTCGAGAGGCCAGCCTATGTCCGGATCGGAGTGTGCAAGGTGCGGGGGGCCTGCGTTCTACACGCGCAGGTACTCGGGTGAGGTGCTCTGCGGGGTGTGCTTTCAAGCCTCCGTAGTCGAGAAGACGAGGAAGACGATCTCGCGCTTCAGCATGCTCGGCCACGGCGAGAAGGTCGGCGTTGCAGTCTCCGGGGGAAAAGACAGCCTCTCGCTGCTGCGCGTGCTTCACGCCCTCAGCGATACCAGGCGCTACGAGCTGGTCGTCCTGACGGTGGACGAGGGGGTTGAGGGATACAGGGAGGAGTCGATCGGGCACTCTGCGGCCCTCACGAAGGAGCTCGGTCTGGAGCACGTGGTGGTCTCATACAAGGAGCTCTATGGCTTCGACCTCGACCATGCGCTCGCGTGGAAAGACGAGCGCGAGATTTCGTCGTGCAGCGTGTGCGGGGTATTCAGGAGGCGCGCCATCGACGAGGCGGCTGTCCGGGCGGGAGTGAAGGTAATCGCGACGGCGCACAACCTCGACGACTATGTGCAGACGTTCATGATGAACCTGATGCACGGAGATGTCGAGAGGCTGGGCTGGATTGACCCACAGGTGGTCCCCGGAGACTTCCCCCTCCGTCGGGTCAAGCCTTTCATGGAAATCTACGAGGAGGAGGTGGCGCTGTACGCCCACCTCTCCGGGCTGCCCTTCCAGAGCGCGAGCTGCCCGTACATGCACGAAGGGCTCCGGAGCGAGGTCAGGGATTACCTCAACGAGCTGGAGGCCAAACACCCCGGAATGAAAAATGTGCTCCTGAACTCGGCGCTGTCGGTCGCTTCCAAGCTCTCCGTCTCCAAGGGTCCCAGCCCCGTCCCCTGTGCAATCTGCGGCCACCCCTCCTCAGGGGGAATCTGCAGCGTCTGCAGGATGAAGCAGCTGGTCGAACAGCACAGTAAATATACTCCAGAATAGTCCGCGGTCTCGGTGGCGGGTAGGGCAGGGAGGCTAGCCGTCTCCCGATAGGCTGAAACCGGCTTTACGCAGTGGCCAGCAACCGTCGGGTAAAGCCATCTCTCCTTCTACCTACGCACTCGGGCGGGCTGATCTCACGCCGGAGCGGGTGGTCGTGAGGAGCAGGTCCCTCGAAGGAGGGGCTCTGACTCTGGATCGCCGAACCGGGCGAGGTCCGGGAGGGAGCAGCCCTAAGGTGACGCGGTTACGCTGCTCCGTCTACGTGGGGGACCGCCGGATGTGCGGGACTGGGGGAGGCCGAGGTGACGAACTCCGGCGGGACTGCCACCACTTAGTGACGAACCCCGAACGCCGAGAGCACTACAGTGCTCACCACTGGTGGAAGTATGGATTACCTTAAATAATTCTTCAGGCACATTCTAACCATGGCTTATTCCGCGGCCGGAGACCTGAAGAAAGCTCTCACGACTGAGAACGCTTCTTGGACAGTTCACCCGAAGTTCGCAGGTTCCAATCCGATCCCCCGGCACCCGCTCGGAGGCATCACCGAGCAGATGACCGTTGCGTCGGCGACCCCTCCGATTGACTTCAAGCAGGTCCTGACGGACCAGCCCGGAAACCCTTTCGTGTATCAACGCAGAGTGGCCCAGAGCTTGCTCTCTGCGAACCCCAGGATGACGGTCGGCCCTGCGTTCGTCAGTCAGCTCACGAGGCGGCCCGCCACCGCCGCACTAACGAGTGAGCTCAAGGATGTCGCTGGGACGAGCTGAGACGCATGACCAACCCTGTCTCCGTCGACTGGAGGAACAGATGGGGCCAATCCTGGGTGACCGAGATAAGGGACCAGGATCCGTGCGAGGCATGCTGGGCGTTCGCCTCCACCGGGTTGATGGAGAGCATGGTGCGTATCAACCAGGGCGTCTGGGCGGTTCTCTCCGAAGGGGACGTCCACGACGGGCTCGGTGCAAAATGCGGGTCGTGCGGGAACGCACACCAGGCCCTCGATTGGGTGAAATCGAACGGGATAGCGGACCCTGGTTGCTATGGATGGCCGAACGTGACCAATGATAGCCAGATCGCAACGATGAGGACGAGCTCGTACTTCAGTCCCGCGCCCAACGACTGTCTCGGCGCAAAGGACTACACCGGTACCACCCAAGCTGCGAACTACAATCCCACGAGCGACAGGTCGGGGCGTTCGGTGAGGCTGGACGGATACACAGACGTGGGCAGCGTCGACGACCAGAAGACCTGGCTTGACACCGTGGGCCCACTGGTTTGCGGGTTCGATGTGTATGACGATTTCTTCGGCTACGGTAACGGCGTCTACAAGAAGTCTGCGACCGCGAAGTACGCGGGCGGCCACGTTATGCTGGTCGTCGGCTACGACGACACGCAGAATTCCTGGATAGTGAAGAACTCCTGGGGGACGGGGTGGGGGGACGGCGGCTACGTTCTCGTCGGCTACGGACAGTGCAACATCGACTACTACGCGAAGACAGGACTCTCGCTCACAAATCCAGATCCCTGGACGAAGCGAAGGCTGCACAGTGGAAACATCATCGAGAGCGGGAACGGCACGAACCACAGGAACTTCGAGATGCTGCTCTGGGCGCCGGGGGCCGCGCTGCAGCATTGGTGGAGAAACAACGACGCCGGCGGGTATCCATGGTCGAAGGCATACGCGCCTTTCGGCAACGATTCCCCGGCAACCTGGCCCACCCTAACCGCGACGACCTTCAACCGGAACTTCGAGACGGTCTTCTTGACGACGGGCAGCAGGCTGCATCACTGGTACTTCGACCAGAGCTCGAAGACGTGGAACGACGGTGGTGTCTTCGGCCCTTCCGACGCGGCCGGACTCCCGGGGTTCATCCAGGGCAACTACGGCGCTCCCGGCAACTTTGAGGTCGTGGTGGGAACGGCGGACGGCAGGCTGAACCACTGGTGGAGGGACAACAGCACGGCCGGGTACCCATGGCACGACGGGGGCCGTTTCGCGAGCAACGTCGCCTTCAGCGGACCCACCCTTATTCAGAGCCAGTTTGGGACCAAGGGCAACTTTGAGCTAGTGTGCGTACTCCAGAGTGGACAAATGCAGCACTGGTGGCGCAACAACGACGACCCGAACCTGCCGTGGGCAGCGTCTACAACCTTCGGCTCCGGCATCTCGAGCCACCCATGCATGATAGAGGGCATGTACGGGGGCACGAATGAGTACTCCGCGAGCAACTTCGAGCTTTGCGTGGCCTCGGGAGGGATGGTACAGCACTGGTGGAGGGACAATGGTGGGAATCAGTCGTGGAACCACAGTGCCACGTTCGGAGATGGCCACATAACCGCTGTCGGTGGACTCGTCGAAGGCAGCTTCGGCTTCAACCTCGAGCTAATCGTGGAGCGCGACGATGGTCACATACAGCACTATTGGCGCGATGGTAACCTCAACTGGAACGCTGCCGAAATCATCCTCTAGTTGATTGCCCAACCCCTGCGCCTCCGGATTGGCCAAGAGCACATAGTTGCTTTGAGGGGCCTGGGAAGTGTCGGATATGCTTGGGAAGCGACGGTCGAGGAGGGCGCCGGCGTCGTGGAGGTGGTCAAGAGGGACGTGGAAGAACCCTCCGCCGCCCCGGGTGGCGTTCGAGGGACCGCAGAAGCGGAGATGCAGTTCGCGATAAGAGCGATCCGCCCTGGACGCGCAAGGGTCCGGTTCGTCATGCGGAGGCCGTGGATGAAGTCGTCAGGAGGTCTCGCCATGAAAGAATCGACCCTCGATGTTGAAGTTCAGGAGCCGCAACAGACTGCTTCTTGACACCTCGTCTTCCTGCCGAATTGCCATTCTTCAAGCGCGATTCAGCCCCCCGCAAGCTCGCCTGAAACCCCTCCAAAGATCAGACCTTCGTGACTTCCGTCGCTCGGCCCCATGTACAGTCGAATCCTAACGCCGACCGTCGCTGTCTTTTCCATCCCTCAGGACGCTCGAGAAAGGCATGGGTCACGTTCGACGCCACGTTCGGAATGAGAATGCTGTAAGAATTGCAGAGCCGCTCTCAGAACCGCCTATCCCACAAACCGATCCGGCCCTCTTGGCTGTGCTGCACCCAAGGCCGTGAGCCCGCCAAGGTGTAACTTGCCTCCATACGAATTATATCTATGATTCAACCTGTCGAATTTGATGCGCAACTCCAGACTCGTGGACAGCAGCCTTGCGGTCATCATGAGTCTTCAGGAGAAGAGCGGAGGGTTTACGGCCACCATGGCGGACGACGCGTACCCCTACGTCTACCCTCGCGACGCGGTCTTCATGACGATGGCGCTCAATGCCTGCGCCGAATTCGAGCGTTCAAAGAGATTCTACAGGTTTCTGACTGATCTGCGCAGACCGGCAGGAGAGTTCTACCAGCGCTACAACGCCGGTTTGCCATACGTCACCAACGAGCACGAGCTCGACACCACGCCGATAGTTCTTCAGGGAATCCACGACACCTACTCGAAATCGGGCGACGTGGCCTTCCTGCGCGAGATGTGGAGTCTTGTCGAGGAGTGCTCCGCCTTCACCCTCAGGTCAATCGACGGACAGGCCGGGCTGGTGTACACCACCAACGCTATCCACGAGAACCGGGAGCTCGAGGAGGGGTTCGAGATCTGGACGAACTGCGCGGCCGCCAGGGGGCTCCTCGACGCCTCCCGCATGGCTGAGGCCGTGGGGCTGCCCAACCTGCAGGAGGAGTGGCTTGGCCGCGCTCGGGCGCTATTCGCAAGGATCGCGGAGAAGCTCTACGACGCCGAGGCGGGCGCGTTCGTCAAGGTCATGCGCAGGTCTGGCGAGTTAGTCAAGGCTGCAGACATGAGCGTGCTTGCCCCCTTCTACTTCGGATTGTCCGACGACAACAAGATTCTGGAGAGCACTCTCGGGCGCCTCAGGAGCTCGCTCTGGAACAAAGAAATCGGCGGCTTCAACAGGTTTCAGGACTTCGAGGTCGTTCATGACTGGCACTGGTACACCGGTGGGACCGGAGCCTCCTGGCCCTTCTTCACCATCTGGGCGGCCAGATTCTACAATCAGATTGGCAGCAGCGAGGACGAGGAGGCGTGCTACGATTTTCTCGATTCCGTCGTGACCTCGGACCTCTTCATCCCTGAGAAGGTCGCGCCCCTGAAAGGCTACAACCTTTGGAAGGAGAACGAGCTCGAGTTCGGCGATCGCGTCCTCAACGGCGTGCGAAAGATAGAGCGAGGTGTGCACTCGATAAGATCTCCCGACTACGTCTGCTGGGCGTGCCCTCTGGGATGGGCCCACGCCGAGTACATCCTCATGGAGAAGGGCGTGAGGCCTGACGCCGCGAGCCTCCTGGGCGAAGTCCCGAGCGCGCCGACAATCAAGGCTGCCTAGAGCGGCACGGGGTCGGAAACTCGGTGAGTCTTCGACCACGCGCTCGTCTTCGTCGGGCTGCGCCTAGTCGGCTTCGGACTATGGACCATCGTTCGCTCGGCTGTGGTCACACAGCACAAGCGAGAGAATCCCTAACACACAATAAGGAGGCTCGCGGAATTCGCGGCGGGCAGGGGTAGCCAAGCCTGGTATGGCGAAGGATTGCTAATCCTTTGTTCGCAAGGACTCGTGGGTTCGAATTCGATGCCCGAAACAGAGGGCCTGAAAGGGCTTCCTCGAGCGTCGACGGATGTCCCACCCCCTGCGCATTTCTCTCAAGAAATATAACTAGATTATAGAATTATTCATTCTATAAGCTTGAGGATACGATTAGATTTTCTCCTGATGGTAAGTCCGATTTCTCGAAGGAACGCCTGTATTCCAGACTTTCGGACGTAGATCTGAAAGCAATCCGACTTTCGGAAGTGCGATTTCCCGCGATTTGTTAGGGTTGAGCTCTTTTTGGAAGCCAGGTGAGGTCCGGTGGTCTCGATGCCGAATCTTCCTTCCAGCAGTTCTTGGACCTAGTGAAGGAGACCCAAGTCAGTATTGCTCGCCGTGAGCTCTCGTCGAGTGTTGACGCATCCTTCAGAGTCGAAGAACCCCCTGATTAACGAAGCGGCGCAGGTCTTGTCATGCTCAATGAAGGGCTTCAAGTCATCCAGTTACTGCGACAAGAACTTGTGCAGCAAGTGGCTCCCGAACTCGACCTCGGTCTCCTTCGCCTTCCTCCCTTCCACAACCAGTGCGGCGGACACCCGAGAACCTTCGAGACCGCCTGGTTGAACGCCTCCACGAACTCGCGGTCCACCGCCCTCAGCCTGATTCTGTACTGGTAGGTCCGCGCATTGACGTTCAGGAACCCATCGCCGCAGCGCGAGCGCCTCCTTACGAAGATAGATTCGAACGTCAAGAGGCTGGAACTTTCTTGCGCCAGATCGCGGGGCCTCAGACTCGTCTTCAGTACTTTCCGGAAGACCGGACCTCGTTTCCACGAACGACTAGCTTCCTGCCGTACTTAACCGCCGACGTGGAATCGGCGCGATAGGCAGCGGCTATTCTAGAGCTTCCTGAAGAAGCAGGTCTCGTTCCCGGTATGACAGGCCGGTCCAGACTGGTCCACCACATAGAGCAGGGTATCGCCGTCGCAGTCTATCAGCACGTCGTGGACCCTCTGGACGTTCCCCGACTCCTCGCCCTTCTTCCAGAGCTTGTTCCTGCTCCTGCTCCAGTAGTGCGCCATGTGCGTCTCGAGGGTGAGCCTCACCGCCTGCTCGTTGGCGTAGGCCACCATCAGGACCTTTCCCGAGGTGGCTTCCTGGGTCACCACGGGGACCAGCCCGTCCCCCTTGGCGAAGTCTATCTCCTTCATCGTCGGCCTGGTTCAAGGTCTCACCACGACGTTCTTCCCCCTGAGATAATCTTTCACCTGACCGACGGTCAGCTCCCTGTAGTGGAAGAGCGAGGCCGCGAGAGCCGCGTCGCATCCGGCGTCACGGAACGCCTCAAGGAAGTGCTCGAGCTTCCCGGCCCCACCGCTCGCGACGACGGGGATGTTGACGCTCGCCGTGATCTCCCTGAGGAGCCGTACGTCGTAGCCCTTCTTGGTCCCGTCCCGGTCTATGGACGTGACGAGCAGCTCTCCCGCCCCCAGCCCCTCAGCCCTCTTCGCCCACTCTCCAGCGCTGAGACCGGTGGGCCTGGTGGCTGAGTGGCTGAACACCTCATAACCCCTATCGGTACTCTTCACGTCTATGGCCAGGACGACGCACTGGGACCCGAAGACCCCGGCGAGCCTCCCGATGAGCGATGGCCTCTGTATCGCGGCGGTGTTCACCGCGACCTTGTCGGCGCCGCTGCAGAGCGCGAGCCTCGCGTCGCTCATCGTCCGGATGCCGCCACCGACTGTGAAGGGGATGTCCAGGTTCGCGGCCACCTTCCTGACGAGGGACCTGAGGGTAGCCCTCTTCTCGAGGCTCGCCGTGATGTCGAGGAAGACGATCTCGTCGGCGCCCTCATCCCTGTATCTCTCTGCGAGCTCCACGGGGTCTCCGGCGTCCCTGAGCCCCTCGAACTTCACCCCCTTGACGACCCTCCCGTCCTTGACGTCCAGGCACGGGACGATCCTCTTGGCCAGGGGCATCAGACAGTCCTCCCCTTCGCCTCGGCCAGCCTGACCGTCTCCTCGTAGAGCGCCCTCCCGATTATCGCTGCCTGGGCGCCTGCCTGCTCCAGTTCCAGAAGGTCCCGGAGATCGCGAATCCCTCCAGAGGCGATTATCCTCATCCGGGTTCGCCAGCGAGAGCTCCCTGACGGTCGCGACGTCAGGCCCTGACCTCATGCCGTCCCTTCCCACAGCGGTCGTGAGCAGGTTCTGGAACCCCTGAGCCTCCAGCCTCTTCGCGCCAACGACGATGGGAATCCCCTGGCTCTCCTTCCACCCCTTGGTCACGATCATCCCCTCCCTGTAGTCCGCTGCGACCACCACTCGGTCAGGTCCGTAGCTCTCGACGAGGGATCGAGCCGCGGCCGGATCGCTGAACGCGAGCGTCCCCAGGACGACCCTGGCCGCGCCATCCTCCAGCCATCCTCCGGCCATCTTTGTGCTCCGGATCCCCCCTCCCACCTGCACCGGCGTCCTCGATTCCCCGATGATCCTGCGAACCGTCTCTGCGTTCGAGCCAGTGCCGAGCGCTGCGTCGAGGTCGATCGACGTGCAACCCGTCCGCTCCTTCCCCCTGCCATCTATCCGCGAGCTGGAGCGGACTGTCATCCCAGATCGTCCTCTCCTTCGCCCTCCCCTGGACCAGCGTCACCACGGAGCCCTCCATGAGGTCGATGGCAGCCCAAAGTTCCATGCCGCTACCTCCTCACCGACCGGATGAAGTTCTGAAGGACCCTGCGACCGACGGTTCCCGACTTCTCGGGATGAAACTGGGTGCCGAAGATGTTCTTCTGGGCGACGAGGGCGGGATAGTCCACTCCGTACCTGCTCGTGGCTGCCACCGACTCGCCCTTCGCCACAGGGACATAGGAGTTGACGTAGTATACCCAAGACCCGTCCGGCACCCCATCTGTGAAATCGTTCGTCTCCTTGATGGCCAGCGTATTCCAGCCGATCTGGGGGACCTTCACCGAGGACGGGAAGCGCCTCACCCTGCCTTCGAGAAGCGACAGCCCCTTCGACGAACCCTCCTCGCTCGATGAATAGAACAACTGGAGGCCAAGGCAGACGCCAAGCACCGGCTTGCCCGAACGAATGACTTCCCGAGTCCGTTCCATTGGGAGGGTCCTCGCGGCCTGGTCGAAGCTCCCCACCCCTGGGAGTATCAGCGCGTCGGCCTCCTCAATGCCGGCCCCCTTCCTCGTCACGCTCGGGGTCACCCCCTCCCTTCTCAGAGCCGCCTGTATGCTGTAGAGGTTACCGGCTCCGTAGTTGAAGACCTTGAACCTCAACGTCACATCGAGCCCTTGGAGGAAGGCGGCTTCTTGGATCGCCTGGGGTCGGGGGTCGCGGCGCCGCGGAAAGCAAGGGCGACGCCCTTGACGGCCGCCTCGAACTTGTGGTGGTCGTTCCTCCCGTCGAGCATCTTCACGTGCACCGTGGAGCCCAGGCTCGTCGCGAGCGAGACGAAGAAGTGCTCGAGGTCCTCCCTCGGGGCGTCCTCGACCATCACCCGTTCGAGCCCGAGCTGGATCGACGAGTACGGCCTCTTGACGAGGTCGATGCTGACCAGGGCCAGCGTGTCGTCCATGGGGACGACGGCGTGCCCGAAGCGGGTTATCCCCGCCCTGTCGGAGAGCGCCATGCTCAGGGCCTGCCCCAGCGCGAGAGCGACGTCCTCCACCAGGTGGTGCTGGAGGTCGCCCTTGGCCCTCACTCTGATGTCGACGAGGCTGTGGGTGGCGAAGGAGTCGAGCATGTGGTCGAGGAACTTCACCCCCGTTCTGCAGTCCGACTTCCCTGTCCCGTCTATGCTGACGGACAGCTCTATCTGCGTCTCCTTTGTCTTCCTCGTGAGTCTCGCTTCTCTCATCTTCTGATCATCTCAAGTACCGCAGGAACCTGGCTGACCGAGCCGACGAGCAGGTCGGAATCGGTCCGAGTGAAATACGAGACCTGCGCTCTCTCGTCGAACGAGCTCCCGCATATGCCCGCAAAGAATGTGTTCTGGTACCGCCTGCGCGCGTCATCCACCATGAGCCTGTCCTCAGCGGAGTCTCCGACGTAGAGCATGACCTTCGCCGAGAGGGCCTCGTGCGCCCGGACCAGGCTCGCGCCGCTAGGTTTCCTGTACCTTGCCATCTCGGAAGTGAGCTCAGGGTCGATGTCGCCGTCTCCTATGTAGACGGAGGCGTCCCTCTCGAAGTATCCGAGAAGACGCCCCAACGTGTGCTTAACCGCCACGAAGGGCCTTCCCGTCGCTATTGCCATCTTCTTTCCTCCGACGATCCTCTTGAAGCGGACAAGGTCCCCGCGGCTGATCAGGAGTGTCTCCCTATCTATGAGCCCTTCGTCACGCCAGACCGCCGGTCTGACTCCGTAGATCTCGCGGTAGAGCTTCCCGCCGTAGTATATCTGGTCGAACGTGGCTGCCATCGCGCTCGTCATGGCAGTCCCCGGGTAACCGAGAAACTCTCGAAACTCTTGGAGCCTGTCGGATGCAAGGCCTTCCCGCAGGAGATAGCTGTCCACCGACTTGTGCCCCGCCAGCCTCTTCTTCGAGGCGAAGTCGCCGACCAGCTGCCAGAGTTCCTCGACGATGCGTTCGAGGGATGCCTCTCTCCCGCGGGCCGCCTTACGAGACTTTTCAATGGCAACCTCGGAGAAGAGCGAGAGGGCATAGGTTGTGTCCCAGTCGCCGTTGAACCCGCCGGTGCTCCTGACTTTCAGGATCATCCTCCCTCCGACCTCCCCCATCGGCATGCTCATCCCCGAGAAATCCTCGACCATCGCAGTGACGGTCCTCATTATGGTGGCATCGTAGGACTCGCGCACGTCAATCAGCGTCCCGTCGCAGTCGAAGACGACGGCATCGACCTTCTTCAGCAGTTCCCGCGATCCGGGACGTATCAGAGCTGTCCCGCCGCCGGGGTCGACAGCTTCGTAGCTGGTCTCCTTCATCGCGTGAATCGCGACTCCGCCGACCTGTAGTGGTTGGGTAGGCCCTCTGCCTCCGCGAGCAGCTTGAGAGAAGGCATGACCGCCTTCAGTCCCGCCCTCGTGCCCTCTACCGCCCAGTTCAGCCTGACGAAGTCTAGGACCGAGAGGCTCGACCTCACTGCGGCGTATCCTTCGGTGGGGATCACGTGGTCGGTCCCTATGCAGTAGTCGCTCGCCGCGCACGGCGCGTACTTCCCGGAGAGGACCAACCCCGCGCTCTTGACCTTCTCAGAGAAGGCCCCGGGGTCGTCCATCATGAGCTCCAGATGCTCGGGGGCCAGGGCGTTGACAAGCCGGACGGCAGCGTCGCTGTCGAGACAGACCGCCGCAAACCCGCGGGCCAGGGCGCCCTTCACGAACTCCTGTCTCTCGGCGCCCGAAGAAATCTTGGCGACCTCCTCTCTGACCTTCCTGGCGAGGCCGGGGTCCCAGGTGATCAGACCACAGAGGCTGTCCTGTCCGTGCTCCGCCTGCCCGACGAGGTCCCAGGCAGCGACCCTCGCGTCTGTCGTCCGGTCGCCGACCACAACTATCTCCGTGGGTCCGGCGAAGAAGTCGATCGGCACATCCCTCGAGACCAGCCGCTTCGCGACCGAGACGTAGAGCCCGCCCGGGCCCACGATCTTGGAGACGCTCGGCACCGACTCTGTCCCGTAGGCGAGAGCCGCGATCGACTGTGCGCCTCCGACCCTGTAGACCTCATCCACGCCGCACATGCTGGCCGCGGCGAGGATGGCATCATTGACGCCCCCGTCCCGGTCGGGAGGGGAGCAGACCACGACCCGGCCGACCCCGGCTAGCTTGGCCACCCCCGCCGTCATGAGGACCGTGCTGGCGTAGACGGCCCTCCCCCCCGGGATGTAGCACCCAACAGAGGGAAGGCCCCTGGCGGTGGTCCGCACGATGAAGCCGTTCGAGACGTAGGAGTACGAGAGCCTGCGAAGCAGCTGCCCCTGTGTCTTCCTGATGCGGTTCAGAGAGAACCTCATCGCCTCAAGCAGTCTGGCGTCGACCCTCCCCAGCGCCCGGTCGATCTCGTCCTTCCCCACCCGGATCTCCTGGCCGATGTCCGCGTGGTCCAGCTCGAGCGTCAGCTCCCTGAGCGCGGAGTCGCCTCCGCTCCTGACGCTCGCGATCGATCATCTGCGCCCCCTCCTCCACGGAGGTCAGGTCGCGCTTCCGGCCCCTGATGCGGGCGGCCACGCGGGCGAAGTCCTTTCCTTCGGTCCTGATCAGGGGAAGGAGCTCATTCATTTCTCGCCGTTCTCTCCCGCGAACTCCTCAAGAGAGAGGATCTGCTGCGGCTCGTGGACAACGAGGCCCTGACTGAGCTTCCTGAGCGTGGGCAGCATCCTGAGCAGGTCGCTCCGACCGATTACGGTGTTCACGTCGTACCAGCCCTTCTCAGAGAGCGGGCTCACCGTCGGCCTCTTCAGCGCGGGCAGCTGCGAGAGGAGCTTCTGGAGATTCTCCTCCCTCACGTTGACGAAGATGTGGAGCTTCTTCTGGGCCTCCACGACCCCTCCGAGCATGACCTTGAGGTCGAAGATTTTCTCTCTCTTCCACCTGTCCTTGAGCGCCGACTTGTTCGCGACCAGGTGGGCCGTCGAGACCATTATGGTCTCCGCCTGTCTGAGGTTGTTCTGCTCCAGGGTCGTGCCCGTCTCGGTGACATCCACTATGATGTCGGCAATCTCCGGAGGCTTCGCCTCGGTCGCCCCGAACGAGAGGTAGACGCTGGCCCTGGGGTTGTCCCCCTTCCTCCACCACGGGGTGATTATCATGGGCTCCTTCTTCCCGAAGAGCTTCCTGTACGTGGGTATCGATTTAATGTACTCCGCGGTGATATTGAGGTACTCCGCCGAGACGCGGACGGACCTACCCTTCTTCCAGTAGTCCTCCAGCAGGTCGCTCGCCTTCTCGTAGGGCGCTGACTTCGGGAACGCAGTCACGATCTTCACCTTCCCGTACTCCAAGTCCAGGACCTTCTCCACGTTGGCGCCCGTCTCTCGTATCCAGTCTATTCCGGTGATGCCCACGTCCTGGACCCCGTCCGCAACGTAGACGGGGATCTCCTGCGGCCTCAGGATCCTGAGCTCTATCTCGGGGTCGCTGAAATAGGGCCTGTAGGTCCTATCCTGGCCGGAGATCTTGTAGTACGATTTCTGGAAGATCTCGAATGTGGCCTTCTCAAGAGAACCCTTCGGAAGGGCGAGTTTCAGCTGCTCAGCCGTATCCTACACCTCTCGTAGTTGACATACGCGCAAGACGTGTAACGGTGAAAATACCGGAGGGTAATCTTCTGATATTCAGATGCATGTCAACGCGACTGATGAACCGAACCAGCTCCCATGAAGTCGATCCCCTCTCATTCGCGCCACTCGAGATAGTCGGCCCCGCGAATTATATTTAAGTTTTTGTGGCGCTTCCCGCGGACCCGGTTCCTCCCTGCGCCTGCCTCATGCGGATTCGGACCGCCTATGATGCCATCCGCGTGCCCGCCCTGCAGTGGGAGGAACAGCGGCCGGACTTGGCGGTGCGCGACCCTTCCAATGCTTATTACCGGTCACAACCGGGACGAGCTTGGGCCGGTGGTCTAGCCTGGTTATGACGTCGCTCTTACACAGCGAAAGCAGTCGCCGCCAAAGTCGAGTGTTCAAATCACTCCCGGCCCACTCTCGACAACAGTCTGCGTTCAGCTAACTTATGAAGCGAGGTGGGATGCCCACCGGCTCAGCCCCGATGAGCACCCCTCGAAGCATGTTCGCCTACGCCCTGCCCTACGTGCTCGTGGCGAGCCTCCAGTACCAGTTCGCCAAGGATGGTCTCCAGTATGTCGACCCACTCGTCTTCATGGGCATCCGCTACCTCATAGCGTCGACGATATGCTTCGCAATCGCCCGAAACTTCAGACCTATCCTGAACAGGGACACCATCTTCCTGGGGCTGTTCGCGTTCCTGAGCAGCGCCTTCTGGGCCCTGGGTCTCCAGTACGTCTCCGCAGGGCAGTCTGCGGTCCTGAGCTACACCATGCCGCTCTTCGCGATCCCGCTCGCCGTGGTGATACTGAAGGAGGGTACCACGCGTTTTGGAGCCCTTGGCGCGCTGATCGGGTTCGTCGGGGTCGCGACCTACGGCCTCGCGCTGACAGAGGTAGGGGGCTCGACGACTGGGGTGGTCTTCAGTGTCACCAACGCGTTCTTCTGGGGCCTCTACACGGTGTACTACAGGAAGCTGAAGAACCAGGAGCCTGTCCGGACGGTCGCGACCCAGTTCTTCATCGGAGGTCTCCTTTTCCTACCATTCTTTCCATTCACATTCTACCTGAACCCCGCCCCCGGGTTCTTCATCGACCTCGGATACGTCTCGGTGATCGGGGGCGCCATCACGCTTCTGCTGTGGAACACCATGGCTAGGATGGACTCGATAGGCAGGGTCACCACTCTGGCGTTCGCCGTCCCTGCCACCTCGGTCGTCATCCAAGCCCTCCTTACGGGCGAGATACCGACCTCGGTCGAGATTCTCGGGGTGGTCATAATGTTCGCCGGGATCTACATCTCCCGCATCAGGCCGGGGAGGGTCCTGGTGGCGCCGCCTGAGCCGAAGCCAGAATCAGCCGGCCCGGCGGACGCGGCTTGAAGACTTTTTAGAGGGTCGCGGAGGAGCAGGTCGATTGCCGAAGCTGCGTTATCTGAGTTGGGCCCAGTACGGCGAACTCGTGACCAGGCTGGCTGACATCGTGATCTCGAGCGGAGAGAAGTTTGACTTGGTGGTCGGGATCGCGAGGGGCGGGATCCCGGTCGCCATGGTTGTATCGGACAGACTCGGCTGCAAGATAGACTTCCTCAACGTGAAGTCATACACCGACGTAGGGGAGCGGACGAAGCCGAAGATCCTCACGACGATCATAGAAGACATCTCTGGGAAGAAGGTGCTCGTGGTCGACGATCTCGTGGACGGCGGCGAGACGATGGAGACCGTCACGGGGTACCTCGGCTCCGAGAAGCCGCGAGCCATAAAGACGGCCGTCCTTTTCACGAAACCATGGAGCGCCTTCGTCCCCGATTTCTCTCTCCAGACCGTCGACACCTGGGTCGTCTTCCCCTACGAGCGCGGCGAGGTGAGGAGGTCGCGGGCGCAGAAGAGGCAGCAGTCGCTCGTCCCTGTCTTCTAGACAGAACTGAATGTCAGGTACACGTTGAGGACTACGATCACAAGCGCCACCAGTGACGCGACGATGGTCGTCGTGTGGCGGTTGACGAACTCTCCCATCACCCCCCGCCTGCTCGTGTAGATGAGCAGCGGTATCATGGGAAGCGGAATCAGGATGCTGAGGAAGATCTGGCTGTACACGAGCAGCGCGAGTGGGTTGATCCCCAGGAGTATCGCTATCGTCGTCGGGAACACATTGATGAACCTCGTCACTATCCTCCTCAGCGTGACATTAACCGACACCCCTAGAAGTCCGTTCATTATCGAGATGCCGGCCAGGGTCCCGGTGATTGACGACGCGAGCCCCGAGGAGAGGAGAGTTATCGCGAAGATGACCGCAGCGAGCTTGCCGAACAGGGGGACGAGGATGTCGTAGGCCTGCTTGATGGTGGAGATGTTCTGGTAATTCGGATAGAAGGCCGCGGCCGCCGTTACGAGGATGGCCACGATCACAAGCGCGGCGATACCAAGGATGACCATGACCTCGTTCCGGTGGAGCCTCCTCAGATCCCTCTTCTCTTCTATCGTCGCGCCCTCTGCCCTCGTCTTGGTGAGGTCGGAGTGCAGGAACAGCGCGTGGGGCATCACCGTCGCGCCGATTATCCCGACTACCGCCAGAACGCTCATCTGGTTGACGCTGATTGATACCGAGTGCACAAGTTTCTGGTTGATGTTCGGCTTGATCACGATCGACTCGTAGAGGAACCCGAAGCTGATTATCGAGACGAAGAGCAGGAAGAAGTGCTCGAGCACCTTGAACTTTCTAGAGGTCAGGGCGAGCAGGATGAGGACGTCGAACGCGCCGAAGACGGCGGCGTAGAGGAGCGGGATGTCGAACAGGATGTTGAGCGCTATCACTGTCCCGAGATATTCGGCGAGGTCGGTTGCGGCCGCAGCGATTTCGGCCCCCAGCCAGTATGGGATTATGTATCTGCGCTTCTTGAGCGACGTCCTCAGAAGCTCTGGAAGGCTGTGATTCGTCGCGATACCTAGCTTCCCGGAGAGGTACTGCAGAACCATGGCGAAGAGGCTCGCTGCCCAGACCGACCAGAGCAGGTCGTAGTTGAAGATGGGCCCCCGCCTGGATCCCCGTGCCGTAGTTGCCCGGGTCCATGTAGGCCATGCTCACGATGAGCGTCGGCCCTAGGTACGCGATGAACTGCCTGATCGACCGCACCCTACGGTCCTTCCGCGAATCGAGGTCTGCCTCTAGCTTCGCGATCTTCAACTTAGACCAGTCAAAAGAGTTTAGACTAGCCTAATTATAAACCTTTTAAGTTGCCTGTGATTGCATGTGAAAGGATGCCGAGGCAACCGCGGAGCAAGCATGAGACTCCTCGTTCCGAGGACTACCTTGAAGCAGTCTATCACCTCATCAAGGAGAAGGGCTACGCGACGACTGTCGACATCTCGGACAAGCTCGAGGTCACCCCTCCGACGGTATCGATCATGATCGGGAAGCTCGCGTCGAAGGGATACGTGCTGCACGAAGCGTACCGGGGAACCTTGCTCACCGAAATGGGCGAGAAGCTGGCTCGCTCGGTGATAAGGAGGCATGAAATCCTCTCGGAGTTCCTCACTCTCATCGGGGTGGAGGGCAAGGTCGCCTATGAGGACACCGAGGGAATCGAGCACCACGTCCAACCAATAACGATCTACAGGATTGAGAAGCTTGTTGAGCTCCTGCGCGAAAACCCCTCGCTGCTCGCAGAGATAAGGGCCTACTCTAAGTAGTTCTCGAACGGGTCGGGGTCGTTTCGGGGAGCGATGCCGGCCCCAATTCCAGGAGCGCAGAGAGCATCCTCTCCGTCAGACCCCAGACCAGATACCCATCGAGGGAGTACGAGGGGAGGCTCCGTTCTATACCCCCGCTCTCGAAGACATATGCCGAGCGGTTCTTCGGGTCTCGGATGGCCCTGAGGGCTATCCAGCGGAACGAGGAGACCTCCGCGTTTGGCAGGATTGGTGCTGGCGCGCTCACGTTGAAGAGGGCCGGAACCACCGGCATCTCCCCGACGTGCGTATGAAACGGGCTCATGTAACCGATGAAGTCCCTCTCCGTGTCCAGGACTAGGCCCAACTCCTCGAAGGCTTCACGGGCTGCCGTCTCCCTGAAGCTTCGGTCAGCCCTTTCGACCCTTCCACCCGGAAACGCCACCTGTCCGGACCAGGGGTCGCCTTCCCTGTCTGCCCGTCTCATCAGGAGCAGTTCTTGGCCGGAACGGCTTGACCTGAGAATCACTGCGACGGCCGCGGTCTTGCGCGCGATTCTCTCGACCGGCTCCTCGTGCCAAAGCCCCTCAGAGTTGGCGTCGATTCGCGCCTCAGATGGAAGTGTCAATCGATCTACAACCCGGGAATCTTAAAATACATCGCTCAGTCCGACATAAACCTGTTGTCTGATCCTGAACTTGCAAACATTCTAAACGAGAAGGCGAAGAGGATGACTCTGGAAGCCTCCTCGAAACACGCGTCGATAGTCACGCTAACCTCTTCCGACTTCGACAAGTACGTGAACGACGGACGGCCCGTCTTCGTGGACTTCTGGGCTGTCTGGTGCCCGCCCTGCAGGGCGATGGAGCCGGTCGTGGACCGCCTTGCCGCGAAGTACGCCGGGAAGGTCGTCTTCGGGAAGCTGAACACCGACGAACAGTCTGAGATAGCGACAAGATACGACGTCCAGTCGATACCGACCTTCATGGTCTTCAAGCACGGCCACCCTGTGGACGCCGCCATCGGCGCGGTCGGCGAGGTCGCACTCGACCGGCTCATCCAGAAGTCGCTCAACGGGTCGGGCGCGTATCGGTAGCCTCAGACGCGCGTCCCGTCCAAGAGGAATATGTCGGCGCCTTCCACGTCGACGGTCCCTGAAGACAGAACAGGCCCGAAGTCGAAGCCACCCTTCGCGTTGATAGCCTGGCCTCCGACCAGGTTGTTGAAGGGAGGCATGACCATCAGCTCCCCCACCTCCCCTGCGCCACCCTCGTAGCCCGCCTTGCTGAGCAGTTTCCCGACGTCATACTTTGCAAAGAGCCAGACCGCCTCCTTGCTCCTCGCCCCGAACCTGTCCCTCATCTCGTACCTGAAGTGGGAGTGTCCCATCACCATCTTCCCGCAGGATATCACTTCCCTCGAGGGCCAGGAGTGGCCGTGGGTCACCCCGACCTTCTCCTCCGTCCCTATCACCATGCCGTCGGAGGGGTGAACCTTCACCCTGCCGGGGATGAGCGACCTTATCCCCCCATCGTGGTTGCCCGGGACGACCTCGACCGAGGCGAAGACGTCGAGGAGGGTCTCGAAGAACCACGGGAGGACGGTCCAGTCGATATCCTCGACCTTGCCGATGGAGTGCTTCACGTCGCCCAAGACCACGATCCTGTTCGCCCTGTACCTCTCGGCTAGCGCGTTTATCCTGTCCAGGATCTTCGCGGAGTACGACGTTATCCTGAATCCTTTCTTGGCCATCTCCTTCTCGAGGCCGAGGTGGAGGTCTGAGATCAAGAGGGTGCGCTCCTCCTGCTCCAAGAATACCAGCGCGGCCTCTCCAGGAACGACCTTCAGCAATGCCTCTCGCGGCTCGGACGAGGAGCCTAATTACGCTAGCTGAATGCCCGGAGACGGAGCGCGCCCTCGTTCCCGGAAGGCTCACTTCAGGAGGGGGATAATCTCCGCCTTGACGTACGTCTTGAACTCGGGCATCTCTGCCCTGCTGAAGCACGTCACGACGGCGTTCCTCGTGACCCCGACCACGTATCCGAACTTCTTCGACTTCACGACCGCGTACCAGATCTGGCCGTGCTCGAGATAGTCGTTGTAGAGAGTCGTCGTGCCCAGCGCCTCACCGTAGAGCGAGAGCTTGGAGATGTTGGGGAGGTCCACGGAATCGAAGAAGAGTATCTTCGTGTTCTCGAAGTTCTCCTCGTGGAACCTCTTGAGGACCTCAGGAGGGATTCTCGCCTCCACTATCTGGCCGAGACTCATGAAGAGAGCCTTGCTCATCTCGTTCGCCACGTTGTTGGCCCTGCTCTTCTTGTCGAAGATGGTGAGGTAGACGTTCTCCCCGAAGAGGTTGAACGTGAACGGCGCCTGGAACGTCCTGCTCACCGGGATGGAGTCGCCTCTCTGGTTGACCATGAATACCGTGTCGTAGGAGAACGTCCCTTCGAGCGTGTCCTTGGAGATGCTGATGTCCGATATCTCCGAGAGGAGGTTGAAGCTCTTCTCCTCGACCGTCATCTCCTGCTCAATCTTGAAGTTCTTTAGCTTCGTAGCGAGGAGGGGGAGGTTCTTTTCCTCCTTGACCACGAACAGTTTCGCCGCTAGGACCAAGACGCTGGGAGCCACGGACAGCCATGGTAAAAGCTAATCGAGATTTTCGCACGCGGACACCGCACGCCTAAAATACCTAAACGGTTTGCCTTTCCGACCCTTGTCGAAGCCTCTTGGAGAGTTATCAACCAGGGAGAAGACGTTCTCTCCCCCGATCAAGGAGATAATCCTAGAGAACTTCATGAGCTACGAGTACGCAAGAATACCTCTGACGGGCGGCCTCAACCTCATCGTGGGGCCGAACGGCGCGGGCAAGTCGTCCGTCCTGCTCGCCATCTCCGTAGCCTTCGGCCAGGCGTACACGGAGAGGTCGAGGAAGCTCAGCGACCTGATACGGCGCGGGAAGGACATCGCGAGGGTCTCGCTGATCTTCGACAACAGGGAGACCAAGGGAAAGAGGCCCATCCCCTACTCCAAGTCCGACACTTTCATGCTATCGCGCTACCTCAGGAAGGACGGCTCGTACTGGTATGAGGCGGACTACAAGGAGATAGACAAGAGCGAGGTCGTGAGGCTCCTCAGCGAGTTCGGGATCAACCCCGACAACCTCCTGATCATCATGCACCAGGGCATGATCGAGGAGCTCGGCGCGATCTCCACCCAGCAGCGGCTCACGATGGTAGAGGAGGCCGTCGGGTTCCGCGAGTATCGCGAGAGGATCTTCCAGTCGGAGAGCGACCTGAAGAGCATGATAAGCGAGGAGGGCTCGCTGATCCAGTTGATGGAGAACGCCAACCAGACAATCGAGTACTGGAAGCAGATCTACGACCGCTACCTGGAGAAGAAGAAGCTGGTGGACCACCGTGCGCTTCTCGGGAGGGAGCTGCTCTGGGCCCAGGAGGGAAAGCTCTCCAAGTCCATCCAGTCCGTCCGCGAGAAGCTCGCGATGAAGAGGGAGAGCCTCGATGACGTCTCCGACCAGCAGCAGAAGTCTGGGGTGGAGTCCGAGGCGCTGCACCGAGCCCTTCTTGACAGGCAGGTCGAGCTCGGGAAGCTCTACGGTGCTGTGGTCCGCGCGGAGAGAGAGCGGGCCGGAGACGAGGGCGCCCGCGGCGCGATGGAGAAGCTCAGGACCGAGCTCGAGATGATCAGGGAAGACCTCCGCGATCTCAGGTCAGGTGCGGACCAGAAGAAGCTGAAGCGTTTCGAGGAGTTCCTGGACTTCTCCTCACAGAGCTCGAAGACCGCCTCGGAGGAGGCAGGACGAAAGAAGTTAGAGCTGGACCGGGAGGTCGCCTCGCTGCAGGCCGAGCTGGGCGGGGTGGAGGACCTCATCAGAAAGACGACCGACGAGTACATCTCGCAGCGAGTCAGGTTCGAGGTGCTCGCGTACCGGATAAAGATCACCGAGTCAGAGATCAGGGAGCTGGAGCGCTCCGAGAAGGAGGTAGTGGGGGAGCTGGGGGCGCTGAGACCCGAGCTGGAGAGGGCAGGCGAGAGGATAGTCACCGAGAGGCAGCCCTACGAGGTCTCTGAGGAGCTGAAGCTCGTCTCCGCCCAGATCCAGAAGCTCCAGGACCTCCCCGAGGACGCTGAGCGGATCTACAAGGACTACATGGGGAACATCGAGGGCCTGAAGGACAAGCTCACCCAGCTCCAGGAGAACAAGGGACTCATGCTGCGGGAGCTCGAGGAGCGCAAAAAGGCCTGGCGGACGGCGATCCAGAACCTCATCGACGAGATAACGCCGGTGTACCAGCAGGTGCTCTCGACCGTCGGGGCGAGCGGAGCCATCAGGCTCGAAGAGGGCGACAGCATAGAGGAGACCGGCTTCCAGCTGCTGGTCGGCTACAAGGGCGCGCCTCCCAGCGTCCTCGACCCGTACACGCAGAGCGGAGGAGAGCGGTCGGTCGCCCTCGTCGCCTTCATCCTGTCGCTCCAGAGCAGGATAATCTCGCCGCTGAGGGCGATGGACGAGTTCGACATCCACATGGATCCGAGGAACCGGGAGGCGATATTCAAGATGATACTCGCAGGGTCGAAGCAGAACAGCAACTCGCAGAACATCGTCATCACTCCTTCGATAATAACGGTGATCGACAGGTCAGCCCACGTCATAACGGTGCAGTCGGTGCACGGCGCCTCTGAGGTGAAGGAGTTTGCCGGAAAGGGAAGATAAGAAGCTCGAGGACATCCTCAGGCTGATCGAGCTCTGCAAGTCGGTCCAGTCGTCGAGCGTGAACCCCTTCGAGGTCGACATCAGGGAGAAGCTCATGATGCTCAAGAAGCACCTCCCAGAGTGGAAGCTCATCGACGTGATGCTGAAGGACTCGGAGGCGTTGCAGCAGCTGGTCGCGATCGTCAGGTTGCAGGACCAGTGGATCAAGCACCGCGCGTCGTCGCTCTACATCGACCCGCTCCTGCTCGAGCTCAAGATCCGGCTCCTCACCCGCGAGGATCTGGCGGACAGCTTCGTCAAGTGCTGGCACCCCGTGGCCCAGGTCGACCAGCTTACCGCGAGGGGCCTGGAGAGGGCGTTCACCTACTGGCGAGAGCTGGTCCCGATGTCAGAGCGGTTCAGGGAGGGCCTGGGCAACTACGCGGTCGCTCCGGGGCAGATGAACTTCGAGGAGCTGCAGGCGCTCAACATCTTCACGAAGGAGGAGTTCGAGACTAGACTCAACGCCATCCGCGGCGAGCTAGTCCAAAGGTCCGCGGGCGGGGAGATGGACTACAGACAGTTCATACGGGCACCGACCTTCGAGGAGACCGCTGTGCGCGCCTACCTCGTAGCGTTCGTGGTGACCGAAGGGCGCGCCAGCATCAGGGTCGACCCCCTCACGGAGGAGATATTCCTCGCACCCACAGACGGACCGGCGGGCACGGAGACAAAATCGGTGGCGATTGCGATAACATGAGCACAGGCGACGGAGAGAGAGCTCTCCTGGAGAGGAAGATGAGGAAGGCGCTCCAGGTCCTGATACTCCAGCGGGGCAGGAACCCCGGTGTGAAGGGATGGGAGATGAAGAGGTACCTGGGCAAGGACTACAAGACAATCCTCCAGGTGCTCTCGGGGGACCTGAAGCAGCTCGGGATGGAGGTGCACGAGGTCCCGGGGATCGAGGGGACGGACGACTCCACGAGGTTCCTGCTCCGGTTCAGGGAGAGCCCGACCCTCAGCGAAGCCGAGAGCGCAGGTTTCCGCATAGACGATCTTGCCGTGCTCGCGTCTTCGATCGCGATGGTCAACTCCAGGCAGGGACGGGTCGGTCGAAAGGAGCTCGAGACCTTCCTCAGGGAGAAGTTCCCACGCTGGAGGGTGGACTACTCCCTTGAGCGGTTCATAAAGCGAGGCTACCTCGACCAGGACGAGAAGGGCCTTCTCAGGATTGGCTGGAGGACCAGGGCCGAGGTCGACGAGAAGTCTCTGATGACCCTGATACTGGCAAGAGGCGAGGCTGCCCCGTGACCCCACCTATCATCTTAAATTCGACCGGCGGTACCCATCAGTAGTGTCCACGCTCAACAACCTGAGCAGGGGTCGGCAAATAGAGGTCACCACGTACCTGCCCATCCCGCCATCCAGGTCAAGGGAGTTCTGGACGAAGTGGAAGATCCAGCACATAAGGCAGCTAGCGACGACGGGCTTGGCAACCACCGAAGTTGTGATCCCTGATTCCGAGCGCACCCAGAGGGTCCTCGACAAGCTTCGCCTCAAGTTCACCCCTGGGGTACCGCCGCCCCGCAAGGTGAGTTTGAGCGTCCCGCTGTTCGGCGGGTCATCCGTCTCGCTCGCCTCTCCGCTCTATCTCGGGGACATGTCGTTCGGCGCGCTCTCGGGGACACCCAACATCGCCATAGCGAAGGCGGCCGACATCACGGAAGTCCTAGCGGGGACGGGCGAGGGCGGACTGCTGAAGGAGGTGGCCGACTGCTCGCGGATCACTGTCCAGTGGGCCTCGGCGAGGTTCGGGGTCACGATATCGTCCCTCACGAAGGGCCAGGCGGTCGTGATAAAGATAGGGCAGGGGGCGAAGCCTGGCATAGGTGGCCATCTCCCGGGCGTCAAAGTGACCGAACCAATCTCCGAGACGCGGCGGATTCCGATCGGGAAGGACGCCATATCGCCTGCCCCCCATCACGACATCTACTCGATCGAGGACCTCGGCCAGAGAATCCTGGGTCTGAAGGAGGCTACGGGCAAGCCTATCTTCGTGAAGGTGGGCGCGACGAACTACATCCCGTACATCGCTTCGGGCATCGCGAGGATGGGCGCGGCCGGCATCATCATCGACGGTGCGGGTGCGGGGACCGGCGCGGCCCCCTCCGTCGTGAAGAACAACGTGGGGATACCGATAGAGCTCGCGACGGCCTCGGTGGACGCGATACTTCGGAAGGAGGGTCTCCGGAAGGGCTTCACAGTGATAGCGGCCGGAAGGGTCAGCACGCCCGAGGACTCGCTCAAGCTGATGGCGCTCGGCGCCGACGTCACCAGCCTCGGTACAGCCACGCTGATGGCGCTGGGGTGCCTCATGGTCCACAAGTGCCACATCGGCTACTGCCCGGCTGTCCTGACGAACAAGATCTCCCCGAACCAGGCCAGGACGCTCTCGCTGCAGCAGTCCATCAAGTGGATGGTCAATCTCATCAATGGCTGGAACGCCGAGATGAGGCTCCTGCTGGAGCAGATGGGCGTGGACGACATCCGGGATGTTGTCGGGCGAAGGGACCTGCTCTCACACGGCTCTCTCAACGAAGAGACGGCGTCGATACTCGGTTTCGAGGCCACAGCGTCCCAGACGAGGAGGGACGTCCACGGATACTCCCGCCTGCCCGAAGGGCAGTACCTCTGGCCTCCGGGACGCATCGGCATCCTCAGGGACATGGCTGGGACGACCGGCAAGTTCCCCGCTGAGTCGGAGATCTCCAGCATGGGCACGAACAGCCCTCCCTTCATCGACGAACCGGTCCGTCTCTCAGACTGGCTGGTCTCGGACGGAGCGCAGGTGACCAGGCCCAGCATCGACCCCTACAGGGAAGAGATCGAGATCTCCACCTACATAGGGGGTACAGATCTCAGGCTCTCGTCCCCGTTCTTCTTCACGCACCTATCGAAAGAGGTGCCCCCCAGCGTCGTCTCGATCTTCGCCAAGGTCGCCGCGGGCATGGGGCTGCTCATCGACACCGACGACGCCCGCGCAGGTGCCCTGGCCCCGTACCGGGAGCGCATGATCAGTGACATCGAATCTGAAATCGAGTCCCGCGTGCGCGCCGTACGACTGGAGTGGTTCCTCGGCGACCCTCAGACCAGATCACGGGTGAGCGACCTCGCCAAGAGCGGAGTGAAGGTCCTCCTGCGGTCGCCCACCTCATGGTCGGCCATAGCTTCCATCATCAAGCTCGTCAGGTCGGAGGAGGGCTTCTCGGGGATCATACTTGACGAGGACGAGATCGGCTCTGACATGCAGATAGAGGCTGCAGTCTCGCTTCTCGACCGTGAGCTGAAGGAACACGGGATGAGGGGCAGGTTGAACATAATAGCCGAGAGCAACGGGGTCCGCGGCTCCGACGACGTCTTCAAGATAGTGGCGTTGGGGGCGGACTGTGTCGGGATGGGAAAGGCCGCTCTGCTCGCGATCGGAGTGGAGGAAGGGGACCGCGAGATGATCCTCGACTCGAGAGCCTATCAGAGGCTCGAGAACTTCGTCTCGGCCACCCAGAAGGACATCAAGCTGCTCGCCGGGGCGGCGGGGATAAGCAACATCAACTCCACCCTGACCGGCAACAGGGAGCTGCTGCGCTCCATCGACCTCGACCCGTCATCTCGGATCGAGCTCGGGGTGAAACCGGCAGGAGCTGCTTGAGTTGGACCTCGACGGCATAGCGTTCGACCGGCGCTTCGGACACCCCGTCGTAAAGGACGGGTGCGGCGTCTTCGGGATGCTCAGGAAGGTCGACTCGCCACTGATCCCCAACAGCGCCGCGATCAACGGGATATCCTGCATAAAGTATAGGGGGAGCGACCTAGGCGCAGGGTACGCCGCCTTCAGGACGCCTCAGACACCGGGGTCAGCGCCATATCGGATTCAGGCGTTCGTGACGACCGAGAACGTCGCGAACCGGATCATGGGCGTGCTCGAAGAGCGCGTCGGTCCGGTTGACGGTTCGACGATCAGAAGAGTCGACAAGAGGCGGACCGACCTCGTGGTCTGGGAAGCGAATCTGAGACCCCGCGGCCAGGACCCCGACGAGTCGGTCGAGAAGGCGGTGGACTCGCTCAACACATCGCTCTTCAGGGACGGTTTCGAGGGAAGGGTCTTCTCGTACGGAAGATATCTCAGCGTGTACAAGGAGGTGGGCTTCCCGGCCGAGGTCGCGGGCATGTGGGGGCTCGACAGGGAGGAGGGAGGCGCCGATATGTGGCTCGCCCACACGAGGCAGCCGACGAACTCCCCAGGGTCGCTCCCCATCTGGTCCCATCCGTTCGCATCTATGAACACAGCCATAGTCCACAACGGTGACATCAGCTCCTACGGCTCGAACATGGAGCTGCTGAACTCCTGGGGCATCAAGAGCCACGTCGGCACAGACAGCGAGGTGATTGCGAGGCTGCTCGACCACCTCCTGAGGATAGATGGTCTCAGCATGGGAGACGCCGCGAGGGTCCTCACCAACCCGTTCGAGAGGAACATCACCCCGGCGGTACGGGACCTCCTGTACCGGTACCGAGGGGCGAGACTCGATGGGCCGTTCGCCGTCGTCGCCGGATACGCGGACGGGCATGACACTTACCTCGTGGCTCTGACGGACAGGTCGAAGTTCAGGCCGCTGCTCGTCGGGGAGGACGCGGACTACTTCTATGTCGCGAGCGAGGAGAATCAGATAAGGAACCGGTCAAGGCACGCAAAGATCTGGACGCCCGAGCCGGGGGCCTTCTTCATAGCGTCCCTGCGCCGCGGGATGATCGAGCCGGGGACGGAGAGGAGCTTGGGCCTCCAGGCGGGAGCCCTGACCACCGAAATACCCCCTCTTCCGGGGAGCCAGGTCGGGAAGATCGACGCGACTGGCAAGGGGTTCCATGAGCTCAACGAGCTAATCAGCGAGGCCCACTCCAGAGGTGAGGCGGGCATCGTCATCGAGAACTGCACCGGCCAGCGGTACCTCGGGATTGGCATAACTCCCAAGGCCGACGGGCGGGAAGAGCCGTTCAGGATACAGATAACCGGCTTCCCGGGGAACTGCCTCGCCAATCTGAACGACGGGGCGACGTTCGAGATATATGGCAACGCCGCGGACGACCTCGCTGACACGATGCAGAGTGGTTCCATCGTGGTGCACGGGAGCTCACGGGACGTGACCGGCCAGGCCATCCAGGGCGGCAGCATCTTTGTCCGGGGGACCGTCGGGAACAGGGCAGCGATACAGATGCGCGAGTACGAGAACCACCGCCCATTCCTCGTCGTCGGAGAGACGGCCGACGACTACCTCGGCGAGTACATGGCCGGAGGGGTCGTGATGGTGCTGAACCTCTCCGATTCAAAGAGGCCCGCGAGGAACTACATCGGGACGGGCATGGTCGGAGGCAGGATCTACATCAGGGGAAGGGTAGGCGAAGAACAGGTGGGGCTGATACCACAGCGCGAGGACGTCCTCCGGTACCTGCACTCCCAGACCCTCGACGGGACCCTCGCCAAGGAGCTTTACGATCAGATAGGCCGGGCAGAGTATCCCAGCGTCCAGCTGCTCTCGAAGACCCTTCCGGATGCCCTCATGATGAGGGTCCTGGTGCTCTTCTTCTCGACCAAGTACACGAAGCCAACCACGATTGAGAGGCGGCGCCTCGGCGACGAAGACCTCCGCATCGTTGGGCCAAAGCTCGAGGAGTTCTTCAGGATCTTCGCCCTCCCCGACGAGACGAGGCAGATGGTGCTGGCCTCCGAGTTCACCGTGGTCCGGGTCAAGGAGGAGAAGAAGGAGATGCACGTGCCGCCCCAGGAGACGCCGATAGAGGAGTAGATGGCGAGATGCCCGAAAAGACCTCCGACATCTGGTGGCTCTTCTCTAGGCAGACCGTGGCCGTCTCGACAAAGGAGACCGTCCTTAACGCCGCCATGCTCATGAAGAACAGAAACTTCAGGCACCTGCCAGTGATCGCCGAGTCAGGGAAGATACTCGGAATCATCTCGGTCCAGGACATAATCGACTCCCTCAACCTCACCATGGCGTCCTTCAAGACGGCCGAGGACGTGAAGGCCTCGCTCCAGATCCCTGTCGAGCTCCTGATGACCGTCCAGCCGATCGTGGTCGAGCCGGGTGATGGCCTGCGGGAGGTCATCAAGAAGTTCTTCTTCCACAACGTGGGCGCCCTCCCCGTCGTCAACCTGCTCGGGGTCGTCGAGGGGATAATGACGCTAAGGGACCTGGTCAGTCTGATGGGGACGAGCTCCTCCCCGATGAACGTTCAGGTCTCGGAGATAATGAACTCCAATGTCACGACCGCCGAGCCTGAAGCGGCGCTTGGCCACGCGGTGAAGCTGATGTCCGAGAAGAGGGTCAGGCGGCTACCCGTGGTGACGGGGAAGGGCGAGCTGAGCGGCGTCCTGACGAACAAGGACGTGATACGGCACATTGCCAGGATCATGAACGGAGGCGGCGGCTCCCCGGGGTTCGAGCGGCACATCTCCGAGTTCATGACTGCCGACGTGATTACCATCGGAGCCGAGGAGGACGTCCGCGTGGCCGCGAACCAGATGACCACCTTCGGTGTGGGCGGACTGGTGGTCAAAGACCTCCCGTCGCACAAGTTCGGCCTGGTCACCGAGAGGGACCTGATACGCACGCTCTACTCGAAGAGGGGAGTCGACTTTCTGATGTCCTCGATGCAGTACGAGCTGGAGGCCGAGGACGCCATGTCCCGGGTGCGCTCGTTCTCGGGCTGATGAGGCAGCCGACTAGGAAGCGAAGTAGCGCCTCTTCAGCGCCTCTCTCTCGCCCTCGATCACGTAGTCGATGATGTCCCCACCCTCCTTCTTCTTCCGGGCGAGCAGGCCCGTGGCGTCGGCGAGCCTTATTCCCCTCCCACCCATGAGGACGAGCGCGTCGAGGCCATACTCCCTGCGGAGCTCGGTGGACTTCTTCAGCGTCTCTACCATCCTCAGGGTCTTGCCGCGCAGGTCTGCCCTGCTCCTCGCTTTCAGGGCGAGACTGAAGATCGACTCGTAGGACTCGGTCGAGAATCCAATCGAGTCGCTCCCGCACTTCGGGCACCTCCCCAACTCCACGCTCCCGATCCGCTTCGGCTCCGTGTACTCCCAGCAGTTGGTGCAGACCGCCGTAAGGAAGGCGTCCATCACCCGGGCCTCGGTCGACTGCCGGATAATCGCCCTGAGCCTCTCGGGCGAGACTATCTCGCCCCTCCTGCTGACCTCCTCGACCCCAATTCGGGCCAGAGGACTGATGCTCTCGGCCTCTATCACCTGGACCCCGATTTCCCCACCCTTGATCTTCAGCAGCACGTCGCGGGCGGCCTGCACGTCGAAGTCGTCGTGGAAGATGACGCTGATCGCCTCCTCGTAGACCGGCGTCCCCCTCAAGGCCTCCATCAGGCCCGAGATCGAGACGCTGGCGTAGTCGGCCTCCTTGGCAATGGCTCCGCACTTCTTTCCGACGTGGATGAGGCGTCGCTTGAAGATTCCGGACCGCTCGACCGCGACCCGCGCGAGCTCCGCGAGGTCCTTGTCGACGAGCCCCTCGAGCGTCGTGCGCACCAGCTCTGTGGATGCGTCGACCTCGAGTATGATCCGGTACGGGTCCTGGTGGACCGCGACCGACTGGCCGAGCCTCTCGGATATCGCGTGGGCGAGGACCCTCGCGAGGACCCGGTTCACCCTGTGCCCGAACGAGGCCTGCACGATGACGTACCGGTCCCACCTCTCTATGGTGACGAGCCTGTCCGAGGGGACGGGGAGGCCGATCGAGTGCTGTTCGACGACCTCCTTGAGGGACACGGCAGCGGCGTGGGCGTCGATCGGGTACCTCGTGCAGAGCTGCTCGATGAAGGCCTCGCCGTTCGACCCCGCGACCTGCTCGGCGTACTCCCTCCGTATGGCGCCGACCTCGAGCGCGACCTCCAGGGGGACGGGTATCTCGTCCCCGACCCAGCTGGGCACGGCCCCCGTCGGGTCCTCCTCTGGCGCGACGTACACCTTGTTCTCGTAGATCTCCAGAATCTTCCAGCACCTTCCCGCCTCCACGAACTTGACCCCGACCTGGCCGTACTCGGAGACGAAGGCCTCATCGAGCACGCCGACGGGGCGGTCCCCCTCCGCTATGACGATGTACTGCTTCTCGTCGGGGATCATGGAGAGGTTCTCGAAGTAGTAGTCGAAGAGGGGCTTGAAGTCCCTCGCCCTCTTGACGATGTTCTCGCCCTCGGCGAAGTGGAGCAGCTTGGGGTACCTGTCCCTCATGTAGGCTAGGATGTTCTTCAGGCTCTCCAGGCTCAGCGTGGAGTAGGGGTACGCGCTCCTGATCAGGGTGTACATGTCCTCGAGCCTCCAGGAGCTCGTCTCGACCAGCAGGCCCGCAATCTGGTGAATCGCGGCGTCGTTCGCGTTCTTGAAGGGGGCAAGCGGCTCCAGCAGCCCCAGAAGCGACCTCCTGCATAGGACCATCGCCTCCAGCGTGTCGTCGGAGTCCTGGGTTATGATCAGGCCCTTGGAGGTCTTCCCTATCTTGTGCCCGCTCCTCCCGACCCTCTGTATCAGCCGCGATACCTGCCTCGGCGAGTTGTACTGGATGACGTAGTCGAGGAAGCCGATGTCGATGCCGAGCTCGAGGCTGCTCGTGCAGATGACCCCCCGGGTGTTCCCCTCCCTCAGGCTCCTCTCCACCGCCTCCCTGGTCGCCCGCGAGAGGGAGCTGTGGTGGATACCTATGGGCAGCTTGGAATCCCAGACCCTGAACCTGTTAGCCAGCGCCTCGGCCTCGCTCCTGGTGTTGGTGAAGATCAGCACGGACCTGTACCTCTCGACTATCTCCCTGATGACCCTGAGGCGCGCCGCCACCTCTGGGAAGGTGAAGATGGTCTCGGCGAAGACCTTGTCGTCGGCGGTGGGCTCCGGGCTTGTGACGGTGAGTTCCAGGCTCTTCTCAACGGGCACTCTCACGACGTCGCAGTCGCCGGCCTGGCCGACGAGGAACTTTGCGATCGTCTCGGGCGAGCCGACCGTCGCCGAGAGCCCGATGATCTGGAAGGGCCTCCCGGCGGTCCTCTTCAGCCTCTCCATCGCAATAGAGAGCTGGCTCCCCCTCTTGTCCTCGGCTAGCTCGTGGACCTCGTCCACGACGACCCATCTGAGCGACGTGAGGGCATCCCTGATCCTCCTCCCGGTGAGCATGGCCTGCAGAGTCTCGGGCGTGGTGATCAATATGTCAGGCGGGACCATGCTCTGGCTGGACCTCTCGGCCGCGGTCGTGTCGCCGTGTCTGACACCCAGTCGGACGTCGAACCTCTTGCACCACCACTTCATCCTCTCGAGCATGTCCCTGTTGAGGGCCCTGAGCGGGGTGATGTAGAGCAGCTTGATCCCCTTTGTCCTCGCGAGGCCGTTGCGGATGATGTTGTCCAGGATCGGGAGGAACGCTGCCTCGGTCTTCCCGGTCCCCGTGGGCGACATTAGGAGGGCGTTCCTGCCGCTCATCACCAGGGGTGAGAGCTTCATCTGTGGGTCGGTCGGCGCCAGGAAGCCCTTCTCCTGGAGCGCCTTCGTTAGGGGTGGCGAGAACAGCTCGAATACATTGACCTCGCTCACCCGAAAATCACGCTCGACCGTCCGCTTTTCGTCCTAGAAGATAACGTTGGCGGGAGGGGCGTCGGACCAGAGGGGCAGAGCCCGGTCTCAGACCACGCAGACCGCGCCCTTCGAAGCTGACGTCACGAGCTTAGCGTACTTCGCGAAGACCCCATGGGTGTAGCGCGGGACGGGGGCCTTCCACTCGGCCCTCCTCGCCGCCAGCTCAGTCTCTGAGAGCTCGACGCTGAGGCTCCTCTTCTCGACATCCACGTCCACGATATCGCCGTCACGCAGCAGGGCGATCGCCCCGCCGACGGCCGCCTCCGGAGAGACGTGCCCTATCATGAGCCCGTGCGACGCCCCGGAGAACCTCCCATCTGTGATCGAGCGCGACCGAGTCCTTGAATCCCTGACCCACTATCGCGGCCGTGACCACGAGCATCTCCCTCATCCCCGGGCCGCCCTTCGGTCCCTCGTAGCGGACGACGACCACGTCTCCCGGCACTATCTTCTTCTCCATGATCGCGTGGAAGGCGTCCTCCTCCCTGTCGAAGACCTTCGCGGGTCCCCGGTGGGTGTTCCTAGAAGCGCCCGTGACCTTGAGCACCGCCCCTTCGGGCGCCAGGTTCCCCCTCATTATGGCAAAGCCTCCGGTCTTCCTCACCGGGCTGGCCAGCGTGTGGATGACGTCTTGGTCCGCGGGATAGGAGACTGCCTCGAGCCGCTCCTGCAGCGTCTCTCCGGTCACGGTCCTCGTGCCACTGTGGATCAGCCCAGCGTCCAAGAGGAGCTTCATCACGACGGGCACCCCGCCCACGACATCGACGTCCGACATGACGTACTTGCCCGCCGGCTTCAGGTCGGCGAGCTCGGGCACGTTCGAGCCCATCCGCTCGATATCATCTATGTCGAGCCTTACCCCCGCCTCGAACGCTATGGCGAGCATGTGGAGGACGGCGTTGGTCGAGCCGCCCATGGCAGCGACGACCGCGACCGCGTTCTCGAACGCCTCGCGGGTCAGGATGTCCCTCGGCCGCGTGTTCGACTCGAGTATCTTCATCACCGCCCGGCCGCTCTCGTAGGCCTTCTGCATCCGGAGCTCGCTCGGAGCGATGGGGGCTGCACAGTTGGGCACCGTGAGACCCAGCGCCTCGATTGCCGAGGACATCGTGTTCGCCGTGAACATCCCGCCGCACGCCCCGTAGGTCGGACAGGCGTTGCACTCGAGGTCGTGGAGTTGCTGCACGGTCATCGTGCCTCTCGAGACAGCGCCGGCGCCCTCGAAGACGTCCTGGATTGTGACCCGCTTCCCGTTCCACTCGCCGGGTGGGATGCTCCCCCCGTACAGGTAGATGCTCGGGAGGTTGGTCCTGGCCATCGCCATCACGCAGGCCGGCTGGGTCTTGTCGCATCCCCCTATGGTCACGAGTGCGTCGAACTGGTACCCGACTGCGCCGAGCTCGATCGAGTCGGCGATCACCTCTCTGCTGATCAGCGAGGCCTTCATCCCCTCGTGTCCCATGCCTATGGCGTCGTTGACCGCTATGGTGTTGAACTCCAGGGGCGTCCCTCCGGCGTCCCGTACTCCCTCCTTCACCTTCTGGGCGACCTCGCGCAGATGGTAGTTGCAGGGCTGCGCCTCGACCCACGTGTTCGCGATGCCGATTATCGGACGCTCAAGGTCCTCATCCGTCAGCCCGATGGCCCTGAGCATAGCTCTCTGGGGCGCCCTCTCCACCCCTGCCGTCAGTCGATTGCGCACGGTCCCCGACAATGAAATCTGGCCGGTTTCCGGAATGAGGTGCATATAAGCGAAGTGCAGTGAGCTCTGATACCAACGAGGCGCGGACCCGCTGGGAAGACATGCGGGCGACGGGTTCTCTAGCTTCATTGAGAGAACCTTCAATAGCACCCTGCCCGATGAATCAACATGAAATTCGGCATCCAGCACCCGAGCTTCACGTTCGACGGCGACGGCGTAGCGATCGTGGATACAGTCAAGAACGTTGCCGTCAGGGGAGAGGATCTCGGTTACGACTCCTTCTGGGTGATGGATCACTTTCATCAGATTCCGAGTGTTGGTCAGCCACAAGAGCCCATGCTCGAAGGATGGGTGACCATATCGGCGCTGGCTGGTCTGACATCGAAGATCAAGCTCGGCACGATGGTCACGGGGAACGCCTACAGGCACCCGTCCGTCCTCGCCAAGATGGGCGCGACCCTGGACGTGCTGAGCAAGGGTAGGCTCTTCATGGGTATCGGTGCCGCCTGGAACGACCAGGAGGCTTCCGCGTACGGGATACCGTTCCCGGCGACGAAGGAGAGGTTGCAGCGCCTGGACGAGGCTGTTCAGGTGATTCGACGGATGTGGACCGACGACAAAGCCAGCTTTGATGGGAAGTTCTACCAGCTGCGAGACGCCTACTGCAACCCCAAGCCGATACAGAAGCCGCACCCCCCGATTCTGATAGGCGGAGGCGGCGAGAGACGGACGCTGAGGACCGTCGCCAGGTACGGAGACGCCTCCAACATCTTCGGATCGCCGGAGACGGTGAAGAGGAAGCTGGGCATCCTGCGCGAACACTGCAAAGACGTGGGGAGGGATTACGATTCCATCATCAAGTCGAAGTTGGGGAGGGTCATCTTCGGCGACAGGGAGGGCATAGAGAGGGGGTTCGAGCAGATGGGTAGCGGCATGACGAAGGAGAGGATGAAAGAGTTCCTGACGTACGGGACTCCGGAAGAGATACGTCGGGAAGTAGAGACGTTCAGGGAAGCCGGAATCGACTACCTGATATTCTCCTTCGACCCTAGACGCGAGCTGGAGGCCGTGACTACCTTCGGAAACGACGTAGTCTCGACCTTCTAGCACCGCGCCTCGTCTGACCCGGCAACTGCCATCGGCCCAATCGGTGATGGACAGTTCAGCTGGCTCTCCTAGACTTATATCCGGTGGATGGGACGCATCATCGCAAGAATCATGGTCAGAATCTGGAAGGACGAACAGCTCAGTCTTGCCCCGCTGAAGGGCGAGACCATCGCGGTGATCGGCTACGGGATCCAGGGCTCCGCTCAGGCTTCCAATATGAGGGACTCTGGGATCAAGGTCGTCGTCGGACTGCGGGAGGGAGGCAAGAGCTGGGCGAAGGCGAAGAAGGAGGGCCACAAGGTGATGACGGTCCCGGAGGCGACGAAGAAGGCGGACATCGTCCACGTGCTGGCGCCGGATATGCAGCAAGCCAGCATCTACAAGAACGAGATAGCGCCGAACCTCGCTAGAGGCGCCGCGCTCTCCTTCTCGCATGGTGCGGCGATACACTGGAAGTGGATTGTCCCCCCAAAGACGGCCGACGTGATAATGCTCGCCCCCAAGGCGCCGGGCCAGCGGGTCCGCGAGCTCTACCTTCAGAACTTCGGGACGCCAGCGCTCGTCGCAGTGGAGAAGGACTACTCCGGCAAGGCCTGGGACAGGATACTCGGGATGGCAAAGGCGACCGGGTGCTCGAGGGCGGGCATACTAGAGACGACTTTCAGGGAGGAGGTCGAGACGGACTGGTTCGGCGAGCAGGTGGACCTCTGCGGCGGCGTGGAGAACATGGTGAAGGACTCGTTCGAGACCCTCGTCGAAGCCGGGTACAGTCCAGAGGGGGCGTACTACGAAACATTACATGAGCTGCGCCTGATCGTCGACCTCGTCCAGAAATACGGCATCGCGGGCATGTACCGAAGGGTCAGCGAGACGGCCCGCTACGGCGGCCTCACGAGAGGCAAGGTGGCCCTCGACCAGAACGTCAAGAAGAACATGAAGAAGGTCCTAACGCAGATCCAGGATGGCACGTTCGCGAAGGAATGGGTGAGTGTCTACGAAAAGGAGGGGAAGCAGTCGTTCGACAAGTATATGGCCGAACTGGACAAGCACCAGATCGAGGTCGTCGGAAAGAAGCTCCGGGCTATGATGTGGCCGGGCGAGGAGGTTACCTAGCCGGCCATGTTCTTCTCATAGAAGGCAGCTTGCTTCTCTTCGTAGTTGTCAATGGATTCTGAGGCCATCGCCAGAGCCTTGACATTCAATCGAATCTTCTCAAGGATTGAATCGAGATCAAGCCCGCGCATGTCTATCCCGGCGTCCATATAGAAATAGGCGACCCCTTCCTCGGCCGCGTATCTCATCTGGAGATTCACCCCGTACTCGGCTGAGACCTCAGCGAGTATGCTTTCATACCCGACGAGGTACTCATAAACGATAGGGAAGCGATTCCCATAGTTCCTTCGAACCTCGGGCTTCGAGAATTCCGTCAGGTCCATCTCGCTCGATTCGATAGCCCCTTTCTCACCGTAGTCTAGCTCGGCCCAACTCGTTGTATCTCCGAGCTCGTACGATTCAATCCATATTACTTCAGAATCGTCCTTCCACAGAGCCTCCGCATGTGCAGTAGACTCACACTCGTCTATGTCATCCGCAAATATGAACCATTTCGGTGGATTAGAGCTGCGATGACAATCTTCGGGGGGCATGATGGCGTATTTTGCCCCTGTCCAATCCGACATGGCGTCGCAGACCGCCGCGACTTCCTTCATCGAATCCTCCAATTTATTTCGCTCTTTTGACATGGAGATTCCCATCCATCTCTTCAGGATTCCAATCTAATGCAGCTACATAAGCGCCCACAATCTTTCCATATTTGTTGGATTTCCGCTTCTCACGAAGATGCTTACGCGCATCCTTGGATCCGCTTGCAAGGGCCTGAGCAACGTTGTCATACCATTTCACCTCGAAATAATTGAACTCCTTTGTCGTCTTCAACCCCATCAGAAGGTCGGGACCAGGCCTGTGACAACTCAAAGTCTTTGGCATCTTCACATCTGGATGTTCCGCGATAAGGTCCCAGTCATCTCTAATTATGAAAGGGGCCATCCTTTCTCCCAGCGTTCCTTTGAGAGTGGTGAACTTCCGCAACGTAGACGCACCTTCAAGTTTCTTCTTGACGTAATCACGTAGTTCCTGAGTTACCTCAAACGCGTACCTTCCATCAATTCCCTCTGGTCTTGAAGTTAGGTTGATTCTCTCCATCAGAGCTACCTCGTGGAGCCTTTCCGTGTTCCTTGTCCTCATCGACTCAAAGTGTGTGACTCTCTGGGCGACCAAACTTGGATTAGCCGAGTGTTCAAACTTCGGTTTGCCATTCCGAATCCTAAATTCTGTGATTGGGTATACCCCAAATCTCGCCCTGAACTTCTCTCCATCGTACCAGAATCTCAGTTCCATCTTGTAGAAATCCAGCCTTGTCCTCAGCAGCGCCTTTGAATCACTGGTGCACAACCGATATTCCTTGAATGGAAACTTGTTTTCGTCTACCTGGATGCCAAGCCTGTTTCCCTCCAATTCAAGCCGCACATTCTTGAATTCTTCTGATTTCTGGGCGTTGAAGCGGCCTATGAAGTCCTTCACCGAAAGTCTTTCTGCACGGGTCATCTCGTAGGCATCTCTCTCGCGCGCCCCGAACTTTTTCATGTACAATCTTACTCCTCCATTGTATTCTGCTATGTGAGCGAAAATTTTCACGGGCGGATCATTGGGCTTCGATCGGTTCCGCATCTCCATCTCAATAATCGCCCTACCGCGTTCCACATTGCCGATTGCCAGTGACTCAACTGCGGATTTTCTCAAAGCGATTATCGTCCGGTCACTTCCCCGAGGAAACGCAACAAATTGCCTCTTTTCCTCGACAGAGTGTATCACTACCATGTGCTTCCCAGGCGTTAACTTATCGGTGTACTCCTTCGGAACGGTCACTACCAGCCTCTTGCCTTTGAAGTGCCTCGCCTCGAAGTCGTATTTCCCATCTATGGTCCCCTTGATGTGGTGTATCTTGCCCTCCCCGAGGGTGACACCGGTTCTTGCCTTGAAGGTAGGAATGTGCATATCCCATCGAAGTTTGTGGTCCGGATTGTCCACGGTGTAGATCGTTCGTGGGAAGACTGCCAACGGCCGCTGCTCAGCAGCATCTGGCCGAGCCTCATGTCTAGCCGCTGAATCCGAGTCCAGCTTCGCCTGAATGGTTTGAAGTTCTGGTTTTTCGGACCTGTCCTGACCGCGGTCCATTCGGCTTTCGGGCCGTCCGCCTCTCAGTTCATGTTGTGATTGAAGTTCGCCGAGTTCCGGGTTGGCCCCGCTCTCAGTCCCATTCGTCTCTCTTGGATTCGCTGCCCTACCCTGACTGACGGCGGTCTCTGGATCGAGAGTTTCGTGCCGTCCTTCCTGTGCACTCGATGATGCACTCTCATCGATCGCTGCTATCTTTTGCACTTTATCGTCGCTGAGGGAGGGTTCTAGTTCGGATTCCTTGTTCTCGGACTTGACCCCCATTGCCCTCGCGGGCAACTTGTCTGGTTCGGAATCTACCGAGCCTTTCGCACCAGGGGGCTCTTTGACCTGCTCGAGTCGAGCGACCCCCTCTTCCGATGCCGGCTTGGCTTTCGAGCCAAGGTCAGTATGAGGTTCGGCCTGCTCGCTCGGTCTGTTCGTTGTCGAACTCTCCCGGAGTCTGACCTCGGCTGCGTCGATCTTGGCATGTCCTTTGCCATCGTTAGACTCGGCCTTTTGATGAGTGTTAACGGATTCCCGAGAATCCAAGCTCCTCGATGGGTCGCGCTCAGCTGGAACACTCTGATTCTGCTCCACCTGGTCATTTACGACGGTCTCCTGCGCTTTGCTTTCTGGGGAACCAGAGTGCATCGGGGGTGGCGGGGCTTCGGTTCCCAAACTCCGAACTGACTCCGCCGTTTCGCTCGCCCGATTCCTGTCCTGGGACGAATGACCATCTTCTTCGATGGCTACAACGCCGCTGCGTGAATCCTCAACTTTCGCAGACTGATTGCCTCCGTCTCCCTCCGCCCGCCCTATTTCTCGGTGACCTTCGCGTTCTGTGCGCGGTTCGGGGCCGTCGGCCGTCGCAAAAGGCCCGCGCTCCGGGCGATCATGTGACCTGCTATCGCCGTCGATTCTAGTCCCTCCACCAGCCTTCACCGGTGGACCTTCGTTCTCCTCTTGGTTCCGGCCTTGCGGAACCTCCCTCGGTTCGTGGACTTCCTGGCCGGCACCACGACCATCAATGCCGGGTGCAGCCGTCCGTCTTTCTTCGTCAGGGTCCATCGGCTTTTCACCTCTCTCCGAGAATTGGGCCGGTCCCGCTTTCTCGTCGGCAGGATTCCCACGCTGCAGCGATTTCCTTTCCTCCTCGATCGAGCCCTCGTTCTGCCTCCCACTGTGTTCTGACTCAGGGTACTTGTCTCTGACATCCTTCCTGAACCGCTCTAGTTCCTCGCCACCGCTGTTTTCTGATCTCGACTCGGGACTCCCGGCTGCCGAACCGGCCCGGTCCGTCCCTCCATTCTCGCTGGGCTGTCCCTCACTTGGTCCGGCGCGTCCCGCACTCGATGCTCGCCCTCTTGACGACTCTGTGTCTCTTGGCTCGTCCGAGCGAGGCGATTCGTCCTTGTGGACAGCCTTGGAGGTTCTTTCCCTCTGCTCACGCGGTTGGCTGACCCGTCCTGTAGCCTCGCCATCGCCTTCGTATCTATGCGGATTCTGATTCTCGCTCCCGGCTGGTCTCTCGCCCCTCTCAGGGTCCGTTCCCACCCGTCTTCCTCCGTCGTCGTTCGACCGCTCCCGGATGTCTGCCTGCTCCTTCTTGCCCTCCTCGCCGGCAGGCTCGCGGTACTTCTTCGCGAGCTCCACCCTGTAGTCATCGAGCCCGCCGTCTGGTGCCTCGCGCGAGTCGCGCTGCTCCCTCCTGTCACCCGCACCTTCCATTCCTCATCGACCTCTCCACCTGGGACATGAACAGCCTCGGGAACTTCGACCGGTCCTCCTCGTCGAAGGGCAGGTAGAACGCCACCGCCATGGAGAGTATCTTGGCTGCCACCTCCAGCGTCTCCCCATCCTCCCCGCCGCCGCCCGGATGTCTCCTCGCCGAGTCCACGAGCAGGTCAGCGAGCGGGGCCGCGCTCCCTGTGCCCAACCAGATGCGGTACGCCTCTCTGAACCTGACCTTGAACCAGTCCGTGTCCACAATGGAGAGTATCCCGTCCTCGACCAGGCCCGGCGGCGCCTTGGGTAGCGGGTTCCGCAGGTAGTAGTCGGCCATGAGGCGCCTGACCTCCTCGTCGCCGACCTCCCCGACCGGCATCCCGGCCTCCTCGACGACGTTCGGGACCAGGACCCTTACGGGGAGGGCGTGCCTCTCCAGGCTCACTATCGCCTCCCCCGGCTGTAGCGCCGCGAAGACGGCCGCCTGCTCCTTCGTGAGGTTCATGGCGCCCGCGAGCGCCTCCCTGTCGTCGGCCGCCGCGACCCTGTGGGCGACCTTCGTGGCCGTGTTCTTCATGGCGTCGGGGATTATCTTCGTCGGGATCTGCTCGACGATGACCAGCCCCTCCCCGTAGGCGCGGACCTCGGCGAGCATGCTGGCGAACTGCTCCACCATCCTCTTCCGCGGGTCTGCGCTCTCGGGGTCGCCCTTCCCCGCGGAGACGTTGGGCAGGAGCCTGTGGGCCTCCTCGATGACGGTGACGTGCCTCAGCTGCCTCGACGAACCCTTGGCCTCGATGTACTCGACGAGGTTCATGAGGATCAGGGACGCGACGAACGCCTTCTCCTCGTTGTTGGGGATCCGCTTGAGCTCGATGACCGTCGGCCGCCTGAACACGTCCTCGACCGGGGTCGACGCGGTCGAGTCGAACATCGGCCCCTTGCCGCCGAGCGTGAGGCTGGTCATCCTGGTCCTGAGGGCCGCCTCGATGTCCATCGTCACCTTCGGCTCGTAGCCGAGCCTCCTCGAGACCCTCTCGCACTGCGCACGGAAGTCCTCGAGGGTGATCGGCCTGCCCCTCCTGTCGTCCCGCAGGTCCCAGTCGCTGGCGCGGTAGGTCTCTGCGAGGACCTCCTTGATGACATATGGGAGGGGCGCGTACATGACGAAGCTGGCGTTCCACGCGGCCTCGAGGTTCTCCAGGTGGGTCTGTATCCTCACCCCCGAGGGCGGCTCGAAGATGTTCAGCCGGAAGGGGGCGGTCCCCTCGTCACCCAGGGTGAACACCTGCAGGCCCGGGATCGTCGCCGCGAGGGCGCGGTACTCGCTCTTGACGGGCTCCACGACCAGGAACGGGACCCCGAGCCGGTAGAGCTGGGTGAGCAGGCTGAAGCTGGAGGTGGTCTTGCCGGTGCCGGTCATCCCCGTGAGGAAGAGGTGCTTCTTCAGTGCGTCGACGGGTATCCTGGCCTCGTGCTCGGTCGGGGCCGAGTGGACGACCACCCTCCCCAGCAGTATCTCCCCCTCTAGCTTCGGCGGGAGCTCGAACTCGGAGGACGGGACGATGGCCATGCCCATGGCATGCTGGGGCATCCAGGCATAGGGCACCGCCTCGCCGGGCAGGAGAAGGGTTGGGTTTCCACACGTATCCGGGGTGACCGGAGGGTCCCGCGCAGGGCCGACCTTCAGGGTCGAGCCTGGCGTGTGGCCGGAGAGCGCGCCCACCAGGACGGAGGACGCGCCCTTGGCAGCGAGCTCGGCGTCCCTGCGGAGGGCCGAGTAGGCCGTCACCCACACCCAGCACCTCAGGGAGAGGCTCGACTCGTGCCTCTCCACGGTCTTGACGGAGTCTTCGAGCCGCATCTCCTCCGCGTGGTCCCGAATCTGTGTGGAACGCTGCTCGCCCGCGAGCGTTGGCTGCCTCGTCAGCTGGCCGCCCGACCTCCCGGCCGTTTGCCTCTGCTCGGCCCTCACGGCGAGCCTCCTGAACGGGTTCGCCCGCCTCTTCTCGAGGACCGCGACGTACTCGCCGGAGAGGCCGTTCTCGAGGAAGTATCGTGAGAGGGGCTCGAGGGGGTTCTCGACCGCCTCGGGGACGCCGCCGACGGGGACGCACCGGCCGACTCCCCTCCGGACGGAGGGCTGGACGGGGCCCACCGGGTCGTACTCTGGGAGATGCGCCTTGACCATTGAGAGCAGCCATCGCTGCAGCTCCTCAGCGGAGGTGTGGCGGCAAACCGAGACGGCCACCTTCCCCCTGCCCTCGGTGAAGCCCAGCCTGAACTCCACCCGCCCGCCCGCCGAGGTGAGGCTCTGGACGAGCCTCTGGACCCTGATCGCCTCCGAGCGTATCCTCTCGGGCCTCTCCTTCTCCCGGATCCGCTCCGTGGGCGTGGCCCTCAGCTCGACGCTGGCCCGGGCGAGGCTCCGACTACGCACCGCCCCCGCGGCTCCCGCCACCCCTTCGAACAGGTGACCCCCCGCCTTCAGGAGAGCGACCCTCGAGACGAGGAGGAGCAGGAGGGCTGCCGCTGAGACCAGCAGCACCCCTGCCTCGAGGCCGTCCTCCAGCCCTCCGACGCCGGCTGTGAGGTCCACCGCCGCGTTGCCGGCGAGATAGACCCCGCACGCGCAGACCAGCGCCGCGCCGAGGTACTTGGCGGACCTCGCCGCGACGATCCTGAGCCACGCGCCGGCGTGACCGACCAGGGCGAGCGAGGCGGGGACCGTGAAGAGGACGGCGACGCACGCGTAGACGCTGAGGACCAGGGCGTCGCCGGAGTACAGCTCGAACGGCGAGCTGGACCCCTGGCGGAGCCCGATGGCGGCGGAGGTCCAGGTCACTGCGTCGAGCAGCGCCCCCGCTAGGACGAAGCCGACCAGAAGGATGGCCGCGAGGACGATGACCTTCGCAAGGAAAGAGTAGAGCCCCAATCGCCTCACGGAGTCGAATGGACTAGCTCGGCGCGCGCTTTCATCGCAGCCTCTTCGCACGATGTCGATGCGGTGGTTGCGCGGTCATCCGAGACGCGGCCGAGCACCGCAGTTGCTCTGCCAATCCCCTCGAGCTTCGCGTCGAGCGTGCCAAGCCGTGCGTCTTTCGGCCAGAGTGAACCGGTCAGGCCCATGGAGCGAAAGGATGGAGCCCATCTAAAGAGAATTCCTCATCAGTGGTGCTCATCACTGATGAGTATCAGAGATGAGTGCCGCAAACGGGTGGCTGTGGGAGCTGACGGAGGCCAATCAGCCTTGTTTATCTATCGAGACCGATCTTATGGACGGGCGTACTCTTGAAGAGGAGACCCGACCTCGTCATCATGATGGACATCCTCGCCGCGCTCCTCGAGGGCCCGAAGCTCCCGACCCGAATCGCCCAGACCTGCAACCTCAGCTACGACAACTTCGTGAAGTGGGCGGACTTCCTGGAGTCCAGGAGCCTGGTCAGCAGGTCCAGCGAGCAGGGACACGAGATATACTCGCTGACCCCCGACGGCCACCAGATCTACCAGGACTTCAGGAAGGTGATGGACCGGCTCCACCCCTAGCTCCCGACGTAGACTCACCACTGATGAGGAACCGTTTTATGCCGATGGCCCGCCTCTCTCGAAGGAGGATGCCTGCACCGGAATCGGAGGCGGGGCGCGAAAAGTCGCCCGGGGTGATGATGATCGAGGCCCAGGAGGAGCTCATCGAGCACATCGAGAACGGCCAATCGAGGATAAGGTTCCTCTCGGCGATAACCATCGTCGTCGCGTTCCTGATGGCGGCTTCCTATTTCTCTCAGATAGTCCTACCCTTCGTCGGCGGCGACAGGTACCAGACGGTCGACCTTCTCAACCCCGGCCTGATCGTCTTCGAGGTCACCCTGTTGGCTCTCAGCGCGGCCTGGCTCTACGTGGGAACGGTCAACTACCTGTTCGCCTCGCGGCTCGGGAAGCAGGTCCGGGAGATCAGGGCGGCCGAGCGAGAGCTCGAGAAGAAAATCACTGGCCAGTTATCTCCATGAGACGCGAGCGACGAATCCTGCCTTGCATCAAGATCCTCGGGTGAAGTCGCTGATCACGGTACCTCGGTAGTCTCCGAGGACCCTCCTGGGGACGTGCTTGCCTCTCGACCGGTCCACTTCGTAGATCATGGACTGCCTGCCAAGGAGGGCCAGAGCCAGTAGGTTCCTGGATAGGAGCGAAGTGGTCAATACCATCCTGAAGGCCTTCTTCAGGGCAGGAATAGATCACAGGGTCAAGAGGAGGGAGCTTATCATCCTCAACAGAAACGGCCGTCTTGAGACGAATCGTGTGCACAACGTGCACACTGAGACAAGTCTAGCCCCAATAACTGCTTAGCGGCCAGGCCATGCAAGATCCTCGAATGAAAGCAGCTCAAAATCACATCTCCATCTCCTGCGTTCGGGCAAAACTATTAATCTGTCCTGCCCGTTTTGCATCGGAGTTTTGTTTGAGCGATAATCCTGCCCGACGGAACCGTTTGATTATCGCTGCTCTAGCAGTGGTCATGCTGCTGGCTGGTTTTGGAACAGTGTACGCCTTGAAGCCCACTACCACTGAAACGAGTACGTACGTCACCGTTCTAACGAGCACTTACACAACTACGATCACCCCAAGCCAAGGAGCGAACCTCTTGAATTGCGTTGTTTCCAACTTCCAAGTACTCATTGTTTCGAACGGGACCAACCAAACGGGATCTGTCCTCGAAACGGATTACACGACCACGACTTCGGTTGGACATCCAGCGGGCTATTCGACCACTACTACGACTTCGATTCTTAACTCAGGCGGTCCAGCATGGAACAGTACAGTTTGCACGTGGCTTCCTAGGTAATCGAAATCTGATGTTTGAAATGCTAAAGGATACTCATTCCAATATCAAGGAAAACAAGATTTTCCCGTGAAGAAACACTATATAACCAAGCACTAGGAAGTCCCTTCCCAAGGCTCATATTGACCTTGGTACTGAATCCAGGGTATGAATGGTCATCGACGGGGAATGACTCTCGCCGGCACTGTCGTGACTATGATTATCGTCGTCGCATCTATTACATCGGTTGCGTATCTGGGACTTACTGCATCGGCCACTGTAAGTTCCACTTCTACTTCTGACTCTGTCACTTCCAATTCCTCATCGTCAAGTTCGACTAGTACCACCACGACCTCCCAGACTGACACTACGACGTTTCATTCAAATCCGCAGAGAATGCTTTTCCGAGTTGTTCCTGACAACAATTCCACGACTGAACTCTTCCCAGCAAACACCCTTGTCTGGACGACCTTCACCTGGGAAAACCAGACAACTAGGTTGGGCGCCGCTGAAGTCGTTGCCTATGAGGATATGACTTCCAACCTAGGTAGTAATTTCACAGTCGCTGCATATATCGATGGGACGCTCTCTGGTCACGACACTTACGAAATTACAAGTGCTCCTGCGCCATCTGGACAGTCGACTGTTTCTGGTCCTACGATAAGCGCCTTAACCGTGATTATCCAAGCGAATATCGCACCGGGGACGACCGTCGCGCTGGCATTCTATTGCCAAAGCGCAATTCAAGTGTACTCGAACCACGATGCCACGTACAGGTCTTATGAAGTTGCAATCGCATCACTTCCGCTTACCCTTCCATCGACCAATGGGGCTACCTCATTGTCATACAACCCGAGTATGTGGGGATATGATTAGGTCGAACCAACTGCCAAAGATACCTACTTTCCTCGGCGTAGTACTTGTCCTATGCTTATTGATGATATCGCCCGTGGCCGTCCGTGCTGGGGGCAACGGCATATACAATGTTTCGGTACTTACAGACAGTGATAAGAGTTGCTCGAATGTATTCATGTCGGAGAGTTTCAATGAACTCGCTCCGCTCAAGTCAGTCCAGGGTGCAGACATTAACGATTATGGGTGGCAGCTTAACGTGAACACCCGTGATCCAAATGGAACCCAAAACGACCCATATCTTCAATTCATTTCGAATATATATGGCTCTGACTTCGGTCAGATGTACATACAGTATCTGTACAATGGGTCGATAAATCATCAAGCCGTTCCTGCAAGTACTTTAGACGTAACTGGAACTTGGAACGTTTCGAATTCGGCTATCACGCTGTACATGATACCAACGGTAAGTAATGGAGTAGTTACATCTGTGACGTGGGAGATCTATGACAATGGAGTCGAACAACTGCCTAATCATTCCATAGACTTCCCTGCAGAAGAGCAGACCGGTAATCCAGTGCAGTACAGCAGCGTCATCCTTACAGACGAAGGCGGTACTGGAATGAACTTCACGTCAGGTCACGGTCTGTTCTCGTATTCTATGCCCGGCGGCTCAATTTCTACGAATCGGTGCTTCTCGGAGACTTGGTCAGGCGACTCATCCAACATGGGCTATGGCTCGTTGACTTGTACAGAGTCATACGCATGTACACAACCCTTCTTCGCCCAGTCGAACATAACGGTAAGCTCCGTGAATCAAAACGGAGAACCGATAACCGGGTTCTACTCGGCGGTAAAGCAAAGCGGGACATTAGTTGTTTCGAATTTCACACCGATGGCGTTTGGAGATTTAGTGAGCGGTGAAACCTATACGGTAGAAGCAGACAGTTATGGAGATTGCACGTTTACCCAATGGTCCAGCGGTTCTACATCGGATCCTCTCTCGTTCACAGCCACTAGTCATAATGAGTTCGAAGCCATGTATGACTGTAACGGCTCGGTGACTGTCAATACCATCAACACATCAGGACAGCAAATATCAGGGTACTATACCACCCTTAGTCAATCAGGTAATGTAATAGCCTCGGGATACAGCGATGTGACCTTTACCGGACTAGTCTCTGGACAGTCGTACGTTGTCCACCCGCAGAATTACGGTTCGTGCGATTTCGCGTATTGGCAGGACAATGGCAACACGAATAGCCAGCGAAGCTTCAGTGCAACTAGTTCGGGACAAACCTTTACGGCGGTTTACTCGGGCTCCTGTCATACTTAGCTCTCTTCGAAACCATGACTGCCGACCTTGACGAGATGAGCGCATATATCCTCGCCTCGAGCCTCTCCTCGCCCTCAGCGTCTCGCCGTGGTCCTGCTCATCAGCCGTCCTAATCGCGTCCCTGAGTATTCTGCGCAGCTTTTTCCGAATGGTGGGAAGCTCTTCCCAGCGCTCTTTGTACTTGACCATCTCCTCCAGCTCCCTCAGGTAGTGTACGAGGCAGCGCTCCATCTTGCGCCGATGTGGTTCCATGCACCCCCCCACGCCCTGCAGGGTGGGACATCTCGACGAGGCCTTTGCCGAGCATATCATCGTCTATGAGCACACGATGTCAAGGCTCTCAAAAATCGCTAAAGTTATTGCTTCGCTCGCCGCGGTGACCATCTCATATCCGGTCTTCCTTGGAACCGAGTCTTCCGCTCTCTTTCTTACCCCGCGACGGACCAACCCGTCTGGTCTCTTTGGAGTAGCTTCGTTGGCCATCGCCCTTGTCTTCGCCTCCATTGGCGTTGGAATCCTGATGTACCGCATGGCTGTACGCGGGCACAGTGAAGCTGTGGGGCGACTCGTTGTGGTCGGACGGCTACTACAGGCAGGTGGGCGCCATCACGGCAGAGGCGGTCGGATGCTACGTCCAGAACAGCCAGAAGAAGCACTGCACGAAGTTCGACGACTCGACGAAGCGGAGCGGGAGAAAGGCGCAGCCAGGCTCACGGATTTCTAGACTTAACGCCTTCAGGTCTAGGTAGTTCAGAGGACCGTTACGCATCTGAACCTCCGTGCGGAGAAAGATACCCATCCAGAGAAACAATGTTTTGCAATGAGTTGCATGAGTGATTAGAGAAAAGCGCGTTCATAAGATAATTTCGTAGAGAAACTATCTGTGAAATATCTATATAACGCGTTAGCTTCTTTCTTCTCAATGAGTCCCCCCAGGATTTTTTCAACGGCCGTTTGTTTGGGTCTTCTACTCCCCCTACTCTCACTTAATGGAATGACTGCCCAGGCGCTTCCAGGCACACCTAGTTCCGCAATCTCGCCAACCCTTACTCCTTCCATCGTTCCGCCTATGGACACTGAGATAGTCAAGGACCCCTCCGGAACTTATACAATAAACTACATAGGTGATGGTCAAATGTCGATGACTCTTGCATCTTACCAGCAGTTGATGAAGGATCCTTACACTGGGTTCTCAGCGAGTGTCTCTCAGGTTGTAGGCAACGCTGCTGTTGGCTACACTGTCATCCTGAATCCGGGAGACACCTCTGGTAACCTCAAAGACGGTTATCCGACAAGCGATAGTGGTAACTGGGCAGGGGCTGCGGCAGGCGACTGCACTTTTTCAGTGGCATCCAATGGAGGTCTTCAGTGCGGTAGCGCGGCCTATACACAAGAGACAAGTGGGGTGTATGGTCCAAGCACCATGACTTGGGATGGTAGTTGCTGGACCGGTTCATCCTGTGCAACGGGTTTCTGGACCGGTCTAAGCGGAAGTAATGACGTCAGCGGAGATCTGCTTCAGAACGGAATAAATGTTTGCTACAACCATGCGGGCTGCAACGGTGGTGGAAGTTACACTGGTCATGGCACGATGACTTGGGTGCTATTCTACGCGGACCTCCATGGCTCGAACAAGACTGAAAAAGACCTCAGCACTTATCCAACATCCATCAATAGCACTCAAGAGGAATTTGTGTTTTCATTTACTGAAACAAGCCAAAGTCCCACTTTCCAATGGAGCTTCGGCTCTACAGATTATTACCTGACGGTTAGCCTCGCGAATGGGGGTTCCTCTCAGTCTACGTTTGTTCAGACAGAAGGAGTCTTTGAGGCTCTCGGGACTTCGTCGCCGGTAATCGTCGTCTGGTCGCCGTCTGCTCCTTCATTGACCGGTTGGGGTGAGAGCCCACACACTAGCGCCGGTGACGTCTCCATCGGCTCGAGTTACAATGTCGGCCTACTCTACCTATACAAGGGATCATCGCTCGAAGCATACGGCGAAATAACTGGATCTACATCATTCACAGTCGTTGGGTAGTAGAAACTAGGCACCATTCGGGTTTTGCAAAGACTCGGCCAATCTAGGGGCTTGTTCTATCTGATTCAGTTCCCCCTTGGTCGATTCGAGATAAGGTTCCGTAGGTGTTCCACAACCGGTGGACGCCGTGTACCGAGTTCTAAGTCCTTGCGAATTTGGGAACGATTCTGCAAGAGGAGTTCTTGAGGCTAACCCAATGACACGAGCCTCGTGTCGACCGATTTAGCATGCCATTTCACCATCTTCTTCGCCTCGAAGACGTCAATTGAATCGACGTCGACATGGTGGAATCCTACGACGAAATCAAACGCAAGGAGTACGGCTGGAACAAGTGGGGGAACAAACTTGTCGTGGTCAGAAACTCCAATGCAAGACGGCATGGGTTGTCCGAGCGTCAGGATGACAATCTTGCATAATGGACATGATGCAATCACTTGTCCTAACACCCCAGTGAGCCAACGCTGAAATAACAAGAATCGGGGAAAGACTTATTGGAAGCGTGCTCTCTCTTGCTAAAGAAAAGAAATGCGGTCGAAATCAATTCTTCTATCCATCGCCCTAATACTTACTGCCTCATTCTGGACGTTTCTCTCCGCAGCAACAATACCAAGCGGATTACCACAGAACTATGCAAATCTGATGCAAGCGCTTTCTGCCACACAGTCGCGTATCTGGATTGGTTATGCAACCGCAGCAGCCGCCTTTTGGATTTTGTCAGTCTACAGCGTTCTACATCTATCGCGAGGGAATCGGAGAGATTGGAAGAGAGAAGGATTCGACGAGTCAACCATTGGGTTAATGACAGAGAAGCGCGGCGCTCTCTCTAGGATGAGAATCCTAGAGGTACTAAGGAATCCAAGACATCGGGGCTACATATCAGACGTAACGGGCATCGATTGGCGTGAGGTTGACAGGGAAGTAAGACTTATGCAAAACCTGGGCCTAGTCGAAATACAAACAAGACAAGGGCGTTCAAACTTATACGGGGTGACCGGGAAAGGAGGAGTAGCCTTGAATCTTCTTGAGAATGAGCTGAGTTCCGAGAAAACATGAGAGAAGGGAGAGAGGCTGTCTCTCCCAAAAGACCTGATTCTAAGTGAAGATTTCGGCGGAGGCGGTCTGTGTATTACCTAGGCCCCAGAATGTTTCTGTCACCCCGGATGATGCGGTTGGATTGATATATTGATACATGTCAAATGGATCAATGTTGACTTGGGTTCCGATGGGATTGTATACATTTAGGGTGTCAAAGAGGATTGGTGAAGGTATGTACGAATTGCTCGAAGCACCTATCGCCTCCATGTCGACAGTTGCGTACGGTAGAGTGCCGGTCAATCCAACGGTCGACCCAGGTACTTGATAGAGGGTATACCCGGAGTGCGTGTCGTCTTGAACGTAGGCAGTCCAGTAGCCAGATCCGGAATAGAAGTTGGAGAGGTAGAGTGAGTCACCAACGGTCACCGCTATCTTGTATCCGCAGAAGCTGGTGTAGCAGTTGTGACCATTGTAGTTGAAGTTGCCGTACACTTCCACCCACATGTCTGGTGTTGTCCCGTTCCATGCTGTACCGAACCCGAATCCTGATTGCACGATGAGGGTTTTACTGGGACATCCAGAGTTAGTGCAGTTGTAAAGGCCTATCCAACCGCCTACCTTGGCGGGGTCGTTCGAGGGGGCTGAGGGCACCGTCACGTATCCGGTCATTTCAGCGTACGGTCCATAGTAGTAGAACTCGCCTCCAGCATTGCAGGTCGAAGTGCAATTGATGGTAGTCGGACCATACTCCATGAGTGGACCCACGGATAGATTACTCGCCTCTACGGATTCTGATGCTGGAATGCTCGAGGTTCCCTGAGATGTGGTGTTAACAGATACTGAGGGCGGCAACACATCAAAAGGTGGGAGATTGGTTAGACACGGGACTTCTACTGCAGTTTGCTGTTGTACATTTCCAGTTACGCAACCACTATACGCGGGATTCGCTTCTTCCCAATTCTGGAGGAATTGTGGGAGAGGGGAGCTGCTCGGTGATGACGAATCGTCAGTTGTGTTCGCGAGGACTGGAGCTGCGCCGAATCCCAGGAACAACGCTGTAATGCAGATTGCTGCTGCTTCAAGGGCCGCTGTTTCTTTTCTGCTTCTAGGTTTCATTGTGGTCAGAAAAATTTTCTGTATTGATTATTTAGATATTTCACAGATAACTTTCGCAGTTAATTTGTGGCAACTATACGGATTTTCTCGTTGGTCACGGACGGACCTGTAAGAAGCATTACTTTTGGGGAGAATAGTCGGACAACTTGAACTTGATGCGGTTCATGGAGCAAGAGCGACGTGGTACAGGGCGCGTTCATCCCTATCGAAGAACTCAAGAAAGCTAAATGTAAACATGGCGTCTTGATGTTTCAGGTCTTCCTAGCTCAACAGGCGAAGTTCGTTCTTGCTTCACCTCCCTCGGCTATTTGCGAGCACGACTGTCGAACTAGCGCGCTTCTGCAATGCTATTGTGGCGCCTTGCAGAGTTCTTGTCTTCATCCGAGGTGGTAAACGTTGGGATAAGCAGTCCTACTAGCGGAAAAGCTCCTAGGGATACCATATTTCCGGTAAGCGTAGGCTCGAGCGGGCTGTCGAAGGGTTGAAGGTTCGTCATGCACGTAACCTGAACGATTGTGAAGGGATCTAAAGATCCGGTGTAGCAGCCGGGCGGTTCATTTTCCCCAATGCTAAGCACATTTGGAGCCTGGGTAGTCGTGGAGTTCAGAGTCTCTGTCGGCACTGTTGAAGCCATCGCGTTGGCATATACGACGAGCGCCATAACTAAGATCGTCATGCTCACTGCGAGGGTCAGAGGGACTGTGACCTTCACTGTTCGATCCTTGTTTATCATACATGATTCTGATGATGTAGACATAAAGAGATTTCACAGATAGATAATGTACGATTTTGACAGAATAACAGACATTTCTTGCTACTCGGACGTAACCTCATAAACCGCATAGCCTTCTTCACTCTTCTGGCTCAAGCCTGCCTACGGTATTGACCCACTTCTGTTTACCTTCAGAGATAGGCTGACCCTTACAATGATTGAGGCGCTTAATGATTACCTCTCCGATCCGAACGCGAAGGCAGACCTTGCAAACGCGGTTGCCCAAGGTCAGACCTACGCTATAGCCGCAGCTCTCGTCCAAGTCGAAAGCGCTGGTATCTCAACCTTCATAGATTCACTAACCCTCGCGCAAGGCGTGGTACTGGCTGCGGAAGGCGTCGCTTGGGGTGCAACTGACGTTCTCACTGGCGGAGCCTCCCAATGGGTTGCTTCGGGGCTAGGAAGTGCGGTGGCTGGTGGGGAGATAGGCGAGTTTCTGGGAGAAGCACAGAACAGCTGGAACACCTATCAAGCGGGTGGCTACTAGGAAGAGCGAGCTCTGGTCTTGTCATGAAGTCGGGTTCGTTCGAAGCTCTTGGGACAGAAAGGATAGGATTCCGGAATGTCAAGTTACTGACCCCGACTGTTGCCCTCTGTGTCTCGGTCTTGGTTGCGTTCGCATCTGCTCCTTTCTTGGCCCTCAGCCCAGAGGGTGAGGCATTCACGGTCTTCTATGTCTCCGTGTTGGCGTTTGTCATCTCGATACTTGCCATAGCCTCAGTGCGGCTAGCGACCTTTAGGGTTCGGCCTCTCGTTGTCAGCTACAAGGACTTCAGAGATGAAGGGGGTTTCCTCCTAGTCTCATTCGCTAGTGCCGGGAGCAAGAGGTCCGAGGACTTGATTGTGACCCATGTAGATCCGAGGCCAAATGTCCCGCTGATGATTTCGCTTTCACCTTTCCGCGGAGGCCTTCTGGTGACGGAGAAGAAGACCATTGCCAGCGTAGCGATTCAGTTCAAGAATCATTCGGCATTGGACCTTGGCTTTCGAGAGCCCCGCGAACTGGAACAAGTCTTGGCGATTCTGAAGAGCCCATACTAAGCATTCCCATATCTAGGACAAGGACGGGTAGCGACTTCATCCTCGACGCACGTGAAGACCATCGTTGTCATGATCATCGCCCTTCTCTTGGGGGGAGCAGTCACCGAGGCCTCATTGGGCCGGAGTAGCCGAGCTGATTGCAGATGTGGTGGGGATGGCGGCCTACGTTGTAGTGTTTCTTTTTTTCCACTTTCTTCTTGTCAGACCTCGAGGACGACAGTCAAGTCTGCCAAAAGGGATGGACCAGGAGAAGTAGGATCCACCACTTTTGGAGTCATCCATCAGTACTTCGGAGCCGGCTTGATTTCAGTACCAGAAGTCAATGTGCTCGTAATCCCGTTGGTGGTTCCAACCCCATCCTAGTAGCGAATCCTGGCCGGGCTATTGCATACAAGCCGTAATTGGGCTATTCAAACCAATCTGAGCACTAATTAGGCTCTTTCGAACGGCGTGTGCCCCCCAATGCCTTAAGCGATCAACGAAGTTTGCAAAATCACCAGCTCCTCTGATTCGACCCTGTTCAGCTCCGACTACAAGCCGTACGGGACGATCTACGGCGCGTATGGTGTACCTCCAAGTTCGAGTACACGGCCAAACCCACCGATGCGGCCACCGGCCTCTACTATTCGGGAGCACGTTCAGGCACCGGGGCGGCCTCATCGACCCATAGTTCGGGTCCCGCCCCTAACATAGGGGAGTACCTTGGTTCCGTAGAAGTCGATCACCTCCAGCTGGTTCGGGGTCGCGGTCGTGATCACCACGTGGGTCGCGCCCCTCGCGGCCGTATCCCTGATCGCCTTGAGGTGGACCTCGGGATCCGTGCCTACGGGCCAGTCCCTGTAGACGACCTCCAACGGGATCTCGCGCTCGGCCTTCTGCTGTATTCGGAGGGGGTCGACCTCGTCAAAATATCCGTGCTTCCAGGCCTGCGGAGTGAAGTGCCAGAGGTCGGCACTCTGCCTCGCCTCTCTCTCCCCTCCCACGACCGCGTAGAGCTCGACGATGATCGGGAGGGTGGAAGGGTCCTTCCCCGACTCGCGCGCCCCTTCCTGCCAAGCTGCCTTGTAGAGCGGGTTGGAACCGAGCGGCCCTCCCTCTGCGATCAGGCCGTCTCCGTGGAGCCCCGCGATCCGCGCGCTCTTCGGGCCACCCGCGGCGATGTAGATTGGGATGGGCGATGCCGGCTTGTCATAGAGCTTGGCATCGACGTCCCAGTACTTCCCATGGATCTTCACGCGCTCCCCGGTCCAAAGCTCCCGGATGATTCTGATGGCTTCGATAAGCCGCTCGGAGCGCTCCTGGTACTTGCCCCATCCACCGCCCGAAGCCCCCTCGTTCAGGTTCTCCCCGGTCCCCAGTCCTAGGAAGACGCGGCCCGGGGCCAGATGGCTGAGCGACGCCCAGGCTTCCGCGACTATCGCCGGGAGATAGCGGAACGTCGGGCAGGTCACACCTGTGCCGAAGGCCAGATGGGACGTGCGCTGGCTGAGAGCCGCCAGGGTAACCCAGGCCAGACCGGAGTGACCCTGGTTGTCCTGCCAGGGCTGGAAGTGGTCGCTGGTCCATGCCATCCTGAACCCCGCTCGCTCCGCCGCTGCCCCGTACTCGAGAAGCTGCGGCACGGTATACGTTTCATGCGAAAGGGCATAGGCCACGACAGGTCCTTCGGGAGAGACGCTGAGCGGGCTCTTCCACTCGTCTCCATGACTCTCCATCCTCCCATGTACACTAACTGAAGCTGGCATCATGTGATCTGGCCATGATGCAGGGATGACGAATTTGAACCTATTCCTGGCACGCTTCAGGGATTCCGGAGATCTGCCCGGGAACCGTTTATTAGCTAGGCTCCGGGACAATCCTCGGTTGGATTGATTTCCGCATGTGTTCTGATAAGGGCAGAGCGGGGAAAGTTCGACGAAGTCGCCGACAATCTGAAGCAGATTCCCCAGGTCAGGAGCGCCTTCTCGGTGCTCGGCCGCTATGATATTGTCGCCGATTTCGAGGCAACCAATACGAAGGCCCTCGCCCACGCCATCCTGAAGGTGAACAGGCTCTCCGGGGTTGTCTTCACAGAGACGCTGCCCGAGGTAGAGGTGTCCTAGGTTGACCCTCAACGCCTGCATCCTGATCAAGACGGTGCCGCTGGAGACGGACTCGGTCCTTCAGAAGACCAAGTCCCTCAAGGGCGTCAGGAAGGCTTTCATCGCCTACGGGAGGTACGACATGGTCGCGTTCATCGAGGCGTCTGGCTATCCCGAGATCAGGAAGCTGACGGGCCAGATCAACTCGGCGCGCGGCGTCAGAAGCACAGAGACCCTGGTCCAGGCCTGAGCTCAGAGTATCTCTGAGAGTATCTTCTTCGGGTCCTGTATGATGTCGATGACCCGGTTCATGAACCTCGCGCCGTAGGCGCCGTCCATCACCCTGTGGTCGAAGCTCATGGAAAGGTACATCATGTCCCTGATCTCAATCTCCCCCTCCTTCACGACGGGCCTCTTCGAGATGCGGTGCGTCCCCAGTATGGCGACCTCCGGGTAGTTGACAATCGGGGTCCCGAAGAGCCCCCCGATCGATCCCAGGTTGGTGATCGTGAACGTCGAGCCCTGGACCTCCTCCAGCCCCAGTTCTCCGGTCCGCGCCCTCGCCGCAAGCCTCTCCATCTCCGCCGAGAGCTCGAAGATGTCCTTCCTGTCTGCGTCCTTGACGACCGGGACCATGAGCCCGTTCGGGGTGTCGACAGCGATTCCGATGTTGTACCGCTTCTTCAGGACTATCTCCCCGCTCCTCTCGTCCATCATCGAGTTGACGAAGGGGAACTCCTTCAGGGCGGGGAGCACAGCCTTGATGACGAGCGGCAGGAACGTGAGCTTCACTCCCTTCTTCTGGGCGCTGCCCTTGAACGCCTCCCTGAGAAGGACCAGCTCGGTCATGTCGACCTCGTCGACCAGCGTGACCTGGGCCATCGTGTGGAACGACTTCGCCATCCTTTCCGCCATGAGCTTCCTGACTCCCCTGAGTTGCACACGCTCGTCTCCACCGGGAGGCACGGGAACCGTCTCCTTCATCACCGGGGCCGATGAACCCTTGCCCCTCAGGTCGTCCTCGGTCACACGGCCGCTAGGACCCGTGCCCGTGACCTGTGTGATGTCGACCCCGAGCTCTCGCGCAAGCTTCCGGGTCGCCGGCGTCGCAAGGACGCGGTCGGGGGATGCTGGAGACTGGAGGACCTGCGGGGTAGGGACGGACGCGGGCGCGGGTCCGGCCTCATCGGGGGTAGCCTGACCCGACTCGGCGACCTCGATCAGGAGTATGCCTAGCCCGACCTTGACGACCTCCCCCTCCTTGACTAGAAGCTTCGCCACAGTCCCGTCCTTGGGAGAAGGGATCTGGACGTTCACCTTGTCCGTCATGACCTCGACGAGCGACTGGTCCTCCTTCACCTCCTCGCCCTCCTTGACGAGCCACTTGAGAATCTCTCCTTCAGCAACACCCTCACCTATGTCAGGTAACTTGAGCTCGTATTGAACCAATGAAGTCTCAGTAGCTAGAGGCCTTCCTGACGGCTCTAAGTATCCTTTCTGGTGAAGGCAGGTAGACGTTCTCAAGGGCGTACGGGAATGGCGTATCGAACCCTGCGAGCCTCAGGATCGGCGCTCTCAGCGAGTCGATGGCCCTCTCGCTTACCTGTGCCGATATCTCCGCCCCGAAACCCGCAATCTTCGTGGCTTCGTGCGCTATGACCAGCCTGCCCGTCTTCCTGACCGACTGCACGACCGTCTCGATGTCGAAGGGGAGCAGCGACCGCAGGTCGATCAGCTCCACGCTCAGGTTCTCCTTGGCACCCGAGGGCCACGGCCTCCCTGCACGTCTGAACCATGGCGCCCCAGCTCACGAGGGTCACGTCGGTCCCCTCCTGGACCACCTTGGCCTTGCCGATGGGGACGAGGTACTCCTCGGTGGGGACCTCCTCCTTGACCGTCCTGTAGATTCGCTTCGGCTCGAGGAAGATCACGGGGTCCGGCGACCTCATCGCGGACAAGAGCAGACCCTTGGTGTCGTAGGGCGTCGACGGCGCGAGGACAACGAGCCCTGGAGTGTGGATGAAGTAAGCCTCGGTGCTCTGTGAGTGATAGTGACCGCCCTTGACACCCCCGCCGTAGGGCGTGCGGATGACCACGTGCGCCTGGAACTGCCCACCGGACCTGTACCTCATCTTCGCAAGCTCGCTGACTATCTCGTTGAAGGCGGGGTAGATGAAGTCCATGAACTGGATCTCAGCGACCGGCTGGAGCCCGTAGAGCGCCATGCCTATGGCCATCCCCACTATCGCGTCCTCCGCCAGAGGCGTGTCGAGCACCCTCTCCCCGCCGAACTCGTCGAAGAGCCCCTCGGTCGCCCTGAAGACGCCTCCGTCCCTCCCGACGTCCTCTCCCAAGATGACCATGTTCCCGTTCCGTCTCATCTCATCGCGCAGCGTCTGGTTGACCGCCTGCACTATGGTCTGCAGGGCCGTCTATCTCCCCTCCTGCTCGAGCTCGTCGGCCTCCTCCTTGAGATGCCACGGCATCTCCGCGTAGACGTCCGTGAACATCGAGAGGCGCGCCGGGTGCGGGACCTTCTCGCTCGCCTTGATGATCTGAGACCAGCTCCGAGTCGACCTCGTCCTGCACCTTCCTGTCCTCCTGAGACGTCAGCAGGCCCTTCTTCATCAGGTAGATCCTGAACCGCTTGATCGGGTCCCTGGACCTCCAGAGCTCCAGCTCCTCGGAGGTCCTGTACTTGGTGGGGTCGTCCGATGAGGAGTGGCCTCCGATCCTGTAGGTGACCGCCTCGATCAGGGTCGCGCCGCCGCCAGACCTGGCCTTGTCGACCGCCGCCCTCGTCGCCTTGTAGACCGCGAGCACGTCGTTGCCGTCGACGAGCACTCCCTCGAAGCCGTAGGCGTCCGCCTTGACCGCGATGTTCTCGCTCGCCGTCTGCCTCCTCACGGGGAGGGATATGGCGTACTGGTTGTTCTCGCAGAAGAATATGACCGGGACCTTGAAGACACCGGCGAAGTTCATCGCCGAGTGGAACTCGCCCTGGGACGTCGCGCCGTCGCCGAAGCTCGTGAGGCAGACGATGTTGTCCTTCTTTATCTTGGCCGCGTAGGCCGTCCCGACCGCCTGCGAGAGGCGGCAGGCAACGGGACTGGACAGGCTCACGATGTTCCACTCCTTGTAGCCCCAGTGGACCCCCATCTGCCTGCCCTTGTTCGGGTCGTCCGCGTTCGACATGAGCTGGTCGACCAGCGCCTTGAGGGGCACGCCCCTCACGAGACAGATGCCTGGGTCCCTGTAACCCCCGTAGACCCAGTCGCCCTGGGTGAGGGGGAACGCGCTCCCAATCTGGCATGCCTCCTGCCCGGTGGACTCGATGAAGAAACCGATCCTCCCCTGCCTCTGGAGAAGGAGCATCCTCTCATTGAACCGCCTGATTGTGAGCATCTGCCGGTACATCTTCTGCAGGTCCTCGGCACGAAGGTTGGGCTCCGACTTGGAGTCGAATTCGCCGTCCGCTCTGACGATTTGCAGCATCTCCATGGGCGGAAACCTACTGACCGTCAGGCGCGTTTCTCGCTGATAAGACTATGCTATCTTTGCTTCAGACTTCGTTGATTGCCTTGGCTCTGGTCACTATGGAGCGAACGAAGAACTCCCCGGCCCTGTAGCTGGTCCTGACCAGCGGGCCCGAGGCCACGTATCTGAACCCCATCTCCTCTCCCATCCTTTTGTACGCCTCGAAGGCCTCCGGATTGACGTACTCCCTCACGGGAAGGTGCCTCTTCGACGGCCTGAGGTACTGCCCGATGGTGAGGAAGTCTACTCCCGCTCCGCGCAGGTGCGCCATTGCGAGCCTCATCTCCTCCTCCTGCTCTCCGAGCCCGACCATGATCGAAGACTTCGTGAACATCCTCGGGTCCAGCTTCTTCACGGTCCTCAAGACCGAGAGCGACTGCCAGTAGTTGGCCCGGGGGTCTCTCACCCGGTCGCTCAGGAAGAGGGTCGTCTCGATGTTGTGGGCGATCACGTCCGGACGGGATTCGACCACCGTCCGTATCGCGTCAACGTCGTTCTGGAAATCCGGGATGAGTACCTCGACCATCATCCCGGGGCTGCTCTCCCTGATTTTCTCAATCGTTCTTGCGAAGTGCGAAGCGCCCCCGTCGGGCACGTCGTCTCTGTCCACGGACGTCAGGACGACATAGTTCAGGTCCATCTGGGAGAGGGCGAAGGCCACGTTGTCTGGTTCGAGCTCGTCCAGCGGAGCCGTGGGCCTGCCAGGGGTGACCATGCAGAACCTGCACGCCCGGGAGCACATGTCCCCCATGAGCATCAGGGTGGCAGTGCCGCCTCCCCAGCACTCGGCCACGTTCGGGCAGTGGGCTTCCTGACAGACGGTGTGAAGATTCAGGTTTTCAAAGAGCGTCTTCAGCCTCTGGTGGTTTTCACCTCCAGAGGGGAGGACCGTCAGCCACTCCGGCTTTCTTTCCAAATCGTTCTTGCCCTAGGCGACGAGCTTTCCCTTTATCTGGCTGCTATCGAGCGGGAGACCTCCCGCGCAGGCGTAGCACCCCTCCGTCCTGAAGGCAGGGTCCAGGTCTTCATGGAGCCGGCACATCACGTGGTTGAATCTGATGTAGTCGCAGACCTCGGTCATCATGCGGAGCGCCTCCCTCTGGTTGGGAGTCTCCGAGGAGAGGACCTCCGCGACCTGGTCGGCGGCCTTCGCCAGGTTGGGGTCGATCTCAAGGTTCAGCATCATGCCGCGGGCCTTCCTCGCGTAGTTGCTTATGGAGGCCTGTGTCAATCCCAGCCTTGTCGCGACCTCTTGCTGTGTCAGGTCGTAGTTCTCCGTGAGCCTCTTGGCGATCATGGCCCTGAAGGCAGGCAGGGCGCTCTTGGATATCATCTCGTAGGGATTGATCATTTTCTTCATGATAGACTATAAAGCCGTTATATTTAAATCTACGCGGCAAAGGAATCCCATCGCGGACCTGATTCTGCTGCTGTTCTTGATTTGAATCTGTTAATTCTTAAATATATCTCCCGCCTACCTTCTGGCAATGCAACGCGGCAACGCTACGACACAGTCGGTTCTTGCTCAAGTAGCGTTGATTGTCTTACTCTAGAGTCTCTCGCTCTAGGGTTCAAGCGAGGGATTTCTAAAAACAAGTGATAGTTACAATGCCTGAAAAAATGTCCGGGGCACGGGCCATCGTGGAGGCCCTTGAGAAGGAGAAGGTAGAGTACATCTTCGGGATGCCTGGAGGCGCCAACCTCCCGTTCTATGACGCGCTGTGGGACTCGAAGATCAAGCACGTGCTCGTAAGGCACGAGCAGATCGGCGCCCACATGGCGGACGCCTACGGCAGGGTCTCGAGGAAGGCCGGGGTCTGCTCCGCCACCTCGGGTCCCGGAGCGACAAACCTCGTCACCGGGATCGCGACGGCGTTTGCCGACTCTTCCCCAGTGGTCGCAATCACGGGACAGGTCTCGAAGAGCATGACGGGGAAGAGCGGCTTCCAGGAGACGGATGTGGTCGGTGTGCTCACCCCGATAACCAAGTACACTCTTCAGCCCCTCTCCGCGGCCGAGATACCCTCCGCCGTGAAGAAGAGTTTCTACATCGCCCAGACCGGGAGGCCAGGACCCGTCCTGCTCGACATACCCAAGGACGTGCAGCAGGAGGAGGCCGAAATTACCTTCCCGGACTCGATCGAGATTAGAGGATACAGGCCCAGTGCGGCGGTCGACTCGCAGGACATCGAGAGGGCGGCCGACATGCTGGTGAAAGCCCAGAGGCCCCTGCTCTTCGGGGGAGGAGGGATCAGGATAGCGGACGCCTCCCTTCAGTTCAAGGCCATAGCCGAACTCCTGGTGGCCCCCGTCATCACGACGCTCCAGGGCAAGGGGACATTCCCAGAGGACCATCCCCTCTCCGTGGGACCCATAGGGATGCACGGACGGGCCGAGGCCAACAAGCTCGTCGGAGAGTGTGACGTTCTTCTTGCCGTGGGCGTTAGGTTCTCCGACCGCTCGACGGGGACCTTCAGCGAGTTCGCGCCCGACGCCAAGATCATCCACATAGACGCGGACCCGACCGAGTTCAACAAGAACAAGCTCGTCACCCTGAGCATACTCGGTGACGCGAACCGAGTTCTCACCATGCTCTTCGACGCGCTGGTAAGGCGAATCACCAGGAAGACCGACGACAACGCGTGGCTTGCGCGCCTCAACCAGGTCCGGGAGGAGATGAAGGGCATCCCCGCCTACAAGGACGCCTACGCGGAACTGTCGGGACCCAAGATTGTCAAGCTGATGAGAGACATACTGCCTCCGGAAGCGATTCTCACGACCGGCGTCGGCAGACACCAGATGTGGTGCGAAATCCACTACCGCGTGATGCGGCCGAGGACCTGGGTGACCTCTACGGGCCTGGGGACGATGGGCTTCGGACTCCCGGCCGCAGTGGGCGCGAAGTTCGCAATGCCCGGTGTTCCGGTGGTCGACTTCGATGGCGACGGAAGCTTCGTGATGACCGAGCAGGCCCTCGCGACGGCAGTGGAGGAGAAGATCCCCGTGGTCGCCATAGTGATGAACGACAGGAGCTTGGGGATGGTCGAGCAGTGGCAGAGGCTGATGTACAACCGACGCTTCATCGGCATCAGATTCCAGAACCTGCCCGATTTCGTGAAGCTGGCCGAATCCTACGGCGTGCAGGGCACGCGCGTCGGCTCGCTCGACGAGTTCGGGAAGGCGCTGAGGGAGGGCGTCAGGAGCGACTCGCCCACGCTCATAGAGGTCCCCGTCTCGCACGAGGAGGACGTCTTCCCGTTCATGCCTCCCGGGAAGAGCATCAAGGAGACCGTCTACGGCACATCCAAGGAGATGTCCGTCTTCTGAGGGCCTCGAAGGTTCTCTCGGCACTGGTCGAGAACAAGCCCGGCGCCCTCTTCAGGGTGGTCCACCTGGTGAGGCTGATGCGCCTGAACATCGACGGGATGACAGCTGGCGCGACCAACGGGGGCGAAGACGTCCGGATCACCATAACGCTCGAAGGAGACGACGCCGCCGTAGAGCACGTGGCCAGGCAGCTGATGAAAGTGATAGACGTCCTCGAAGCCCACACCTACAGTCCTGAGGAGGTGACGGCCAGAGAGCTGGCACTCGTGAGGATCAACACCGACAAGATGTCCATAGCCGACATACAGAAGATGCAATCCTGCCGCATCGTGGACTCGTCGACCCGGTCCGCCGTGGTGGAGATAGTCGGGAGCGCCAAACAGATTGACGACTTCGTCGCCGGGCTCAACACCAGCGTCCTCGACATAGCGAGGACAGGCGTCGCGGCCCTCCCAAAGGAGGTCCAGACATGACCGCCGGCCGTCTGATTCAGGATCTTCGACACAACCCTGAGGGACGGGGAGCAGACCCCGGGCGTCTCGCTCACGCCGCAGGAGAAGCTCGAGATAGCTCAGGCCCTCGATCGGCTGGGCGTCGACGTGATAGAGGCAGGCTTCCCGATCACCTCGAAGGGAGAGCAGGAGGCGATCCGCGCCATCGCGCAGAGCCGGTCTCAGGGCGGAGGTGTGCGGCCTGGCCCGCGCCGAGAAGGCAGACATCGACACCGCCATCGGGTGTGGGATAAACGGAATCCACGTCTTCCTCTCCTCCTCGGACATCCACCTCCAGCACCAGATGAACATCACCAGAGATCGGATGATCGAGCAGTCCACCGAGGCCGTGAGGTACGCGAAGAGCTTCGGGGTGAAGGTCGAGTTCTCGGCCATGGACGCCACGAGGACGGAAATCGGGTTCTTCAAGCAGGTCGTGAAGGCCGTCTCTGAGGCCGGCGCGGACCGCTTCGACATCCCGGACACGGTGGGCATAGCGACACCGCAGCTGATGGCGGACTACGTCAGAGCCGCCAGGTCGGTCTCTGACATCATGATCAGCATGCACTGCCACAACGACTACGGACTGGCAGTTGCGAACAGCCTTGCCGGAGTGGTCGCGGGCGCAGACCAGGTGCACGTCACGATCAACGGAATAGGGGAGAGGTCTGGCAACACCTCGCTGGAGGAGTTCGTGATGGCCTGCAACAACCTCTACGCGCTCCCCACCAACACCAACTACCAGTTGCTCTACGAGACGTCACGCCTTGTCAACAGGCTCACCGGCGTGCCGATACAACCGAACAAGGCGATAATCGGGGACAACGCGTTCGGCCATGAGTCAGGGATACACACCGACGGGGTCCTGAACAACCCCTCGACCTTCGAGCCGTTCGATCCGTCGATGGTCGGAAGGACGAGGTGGCTGCAGGCAGGGAAGCACGCGGGCCGCCATGGCATCTCGGCGCAGCTGCGAGGCATGGGGCTCAAGCCCAAGGAGGAGAGCTTGAGGCTCATCGTAGGGAGGGTCAAGGAGATGGGCGACGGAGGATCCAGCGTGACCGACTCCGACCTCTATCAGATAGCCGTCCAGATCATGGGGGGCGGCAGCGCCGAGAAGAACGAGCTCGTCGAGCTGGAGGGACTGGAGGTCGTGACGGGCATCAAGAGGCTCCCGACCGCGACCGTCAAGCTGCTGGTGCGCGGCCATCTCCACGAGGCCACAGAGGTGGGGTCCGGGGCGGTCGACGCAGCGGTGAACGCCATCCAGAAGATATTCAGCAACATCGAGACGGTCCGGCTGAAGAACTACAGGCTGGAGGCCCTGACCGGAGACTCGGGCGCGGTCGCCGACGTGACGGTGGAGGTCGAGGACGACGCCGGACACACCGCTTCCGGAAGAGGCATGAAGAGGGACATCGTCGTGGCCAGCGTGGAAGCCATCGTCGCCGGTACCAACGCCCTGCTGGCGAAGAAGCAGGACACGGAGAGGATCAGGGTTCTCGAGCCGGAGAAGCCCACGGGTCCCATAGAGGGTTTGTGAATGGGCTCCACAATAACCGAGAAGATAGTCTCGCGCGCCGTGGGGAGGACTGTCAAGGCCGGGGAGCTGATCGAGGCCCTTCCTGTCGACAAGCTGTACTTCAACGAGGTCATCGGTCCCCCAGCCATCCTCAACTTCCAGAAGGACTTCGGGGACGTCTATCAGGATGCAGGGAGGAGGATGAAGGTCTTCGACCCTTCTGAGAGTCGCGTTCATGCCCGACCACACCGTCCCATCGTGCTCGATCATGGTCAGCTCGGGGATCAAGCTGATGGCTGATTTCGCCAAACAGCAGCAGATAGCGATGTACAAGGAGGGGGACGGGATCGAGCACACGATAGCCTCGGAGGAGGGGTTTGTCCTGCCCGGCGAGATAGCGGTGGCGACGGACTCGCACACCTGCACCCAGGGCGCCCTCGGTGCGCTCGCCTTCGGGATAGGGACGACGGAGGGCGAGAACCTGCTGGCTACGGGGGAGCTCTACTCTTTCACGGTTCCCGAGACCGTCCGGTTCCACGTCGACGGGAACCTGCAGCTCGGCGTCTATCCCAAGGACCTCGTGCTTCACGTCCTGGGACTCATGGGCGAGGGAGGATGCTCCAAGAGGGTCGCCGAGTACGAGGGCCCAACCATCTCCTCGATGGAGATGGACGGACGGTTCACGATCTGCAACCTCTCGGTCGAGATGAGCGCCAGGACTGCAATAGTCAATCCGGACCAGACGACTATGGGTTACGTCAACAACGCACTCTCGGGAAAGGGCCAGTCGGTCAGCGCAGAGCAGACGGGGATGGTCATGCGGAGCGACGAGGACGCGTCCTACTCACAGACCGTGAACGTCGACGCCTCGGCAATCGAACCGACCGTCTCGCTGCCGCATTCACCAGCAAACGCGAAGCCCGTCAGCGAGGTGAGCGATCCCATCAACGTCGTCTTCCTTGGCTCGTGCGCGAACGCCAGGAGGAGCGACCTGACTGTGGCCGCCAAGATCCTGAAGGGGAGGAAGGTGCACCCCGACACGAACCTGATAGTCATCCCTGCGAGCAGGAAGGTCTACAACTGGGCCATGGACAACGGCATCCTCAATACCATCGCCCAGAGCGGCGCTAACATCGAGTCCTCGAACTGCGGACCCTGCTTCGGGAAGCACATGGGTATTCTCGCCCCCGGCGACCGGTGCCTCAGCACGAGCAACCGGAACTACAAGGGGCAGGATGGGCTCGCCGGAGGCTTTCATCTATCTCGGCTTCGCCTGCGGTCGCAGCGGCGACCGCCCTCGAGGGTAGGATCGCCGACCCGCGGAAGTACCTGGGTGATTGACCATGCAGACTCAGAGGGAAGGTCGCCAAGAAGTACCCGGACGACATCAACACCGACTACATCATCCCAGCGTATCTGCTCCAGGAGAGCTGGGACAAGCAGTTCTTCGCAGACCACGCCTTCGAGTATTACGACCCCTCGTTCAAGTCCGCCTGCCGGGCCAACAAGGAGAGCATCGTCGTTGCGGGGAACAACTTCGGATGCGGGAGCTCGAGGGAGCAGGCCGTCTACGCGGTGAAGTACAACAACGTCATCGCGGTCGTGGCACAATCGTTCCCTGACATCTTCTACAGGAACGCGCTCAACAACGGGCTGCTGCCCATCCAGATAAGCGACACGAGCAGGATCGAGCTGGGGGACGAGCTCCTTATCGACCTCGACGCACGGAGCCTCAAGGACCTGACGAAGGGGACGGAGTTCGTCATAGTAGCGACAGACGCCGCGGTGGAGCAGATGAAGAGGGGCGGCTTCCTCGGATATGTCCGAGAGCGGCTGAGGCAAAAGCTGAAAGCCCCCGCTCAGTAGCTCCTGTGATTCTCGCTTGACGACCTATACGATCGCCACAATCGAGGGTGACGGAATCGGACCAGAGATCTCCTCGGTATCGCTCCAAGTCCTCGAGGCTCTCCGGGCCCGCTTCGACCTGAGGTTCGAGTTCAGGGCCGCCCCGGCGGGAGACGGCTGCAAGTCAAGGACCGGGGAGGCGCTCCCCGAGGGCTCGCTCTCGACGATAAGGGACTCGGACGCGTGCCTCAAGGCACCAGTCGGCGACACCGCTGCGGAGACGATCGTCAAGCTGAGACAGGTGCTCAACCTCTACGCCAACATCAGACCGTCCAAGAGCCTGCCCCATGTCGCTTCGCTGAGGCCCGACATCGACTTCGTAATCGTAAGGGAGAACACAGAGTGCCTCTACCGCGGGATGGAGTTCGAGTTCGAGGGAGGGGTCGTCGCACTCCGCACGATAACGCGGAGGGCCTCGGAGAGGATAGCCAAGTACGCGTTCGAGCTGGCCGAGCAGAGGAACGGCCCGAGGAAGGTCCTCGCCGTGCACAAGTCAAACGTGCTCAGGAAGAGCGATGGGCTATTCTCGCAGGTCTGCAGAGAGGTCTCGCCGAGGCCATCCGTCGATCGCCTTCAGCGAGATGCTCGTCGACTCGGCCGCGATGAACCTGATCAGGATGCCCGAGACCTTCGACGTCATTGTTACCACGAACATGTACGGCGACATACTCTCTGACGAGGCGGCCCAGCTCGTCGGGGGGCTCGGGGTCGCGCCCTCTGCCAACATCGGCGAAGGCTCTGCCATATTCGAGCCCGTTCACGGGGCAGCCCCCGACATAGCGGGCAAGGGGCTCGCCAACCCCGTCGCGATGCTGCTCACGTGTGCCATGATGCTGGAATGGCTCTCGAAGACCCGCGGCGACGCGAGCTGCACCGAAGCGGCGTCTGCCATCAGGTCGGCTGTCAACCACACGCTCGAGGGCGGGCGTCAGGACCCAGCGACCTGGGCGGGGCGAGCTCCACCTCAGAGGTCGGAGTCCGCCGTCGCCAAACACCTGTCGGGCTTGAGCGATACGTAAATAGCCTCAGGGCGGGAGAACCAGGTGTTAGCAAGTTGCAACCGACAAAGGCAATCTGGTTCGACGGGAAGTTCGTCCCGTGGGATGATGCCAAGATACACGTACTCACACATGCGCTGCACTACGGATACGCTATCTTCGAGGGCATCCGTTGCAACGACACCGCCGACGGTCCGGCGATATTCAGGCTGAGGGAGCACATCGACAGGCTCTTCGACGGCGCCAAGGTCTACAGGATGAAGTTGCCATACACGAAGGAGCAGCTCACCGGTGCATGCCTCGACCTCGTGAAGGAGAACAGGCTCCAGGCCTGCTACGTCCGCCCCATCGTCTTCAGCTCCTTTGGCGAGATGGGCGTCAATCCGCTGAAGAACAAGGTCATCGGGGCGATCGGGTGCTGGGAGTGGGGGGCCTATCTAGGAGAGGAGGGCATGGAGAAGGGAATAAGGTGCGGAGTCTCGAGCTGGGCCAGGATAGACTCGCGGATTCTTCCGCCCCAGGCAAAGTGCTCGGCGAACTACGCCAATTCGATACTCGCGAAGACCGACGCCATGGCCGCAGGGTACGACGAGGCCATTCTCCTGACCCTGGACGGCCACGTGGCTGAGGGGTCGGGTGAGAACATCTTCAGGGTGAGGGACGGCGTCGTGTACACGCCCACGATGCAGTCGGGGATACTGGGCGGGGTGACGAGAGCGTCGGTCATCCAGATCGCCCGGGACAGCGGGATGGAGATACTCGAGGAGGACTTCACCAAGGACGAGCTGTACACTGCCGACGAGCTCTTCTTCAGCGGCACCGCCGCCAACGTCACCCCGATCCGGGAGGTCGACGGGAGGATGATAGGTGACGGCCAGTACCCGACGACCAAGAAGATACAGAAGATCTATCTGGACGCCATTCACGGAAGGATCGAGAAGTACAAGCCCTGGCTCTCCTACGTCCGCTGAGACCTCCGGTCCCTCAGGAACGTTTAAGGAGAATGTCGACCCGCCGGGCCTGAGTAATGGTAATTTGAGAGAGGTAGACCTCGTCGTCATCGGCGGAGGCCCCGGCGGATATGTCTGCGCCATCCGAGCGTCTCAGTTGGGCCTCAAGACCGTCCTCGTCGAGAGGGCACGGCTGGGCGGCGAGTGCCTGATTGCCGGTTGCATTCCATCCAAGTCCATCATCGCGGTCGCCAAGGCGTACGACAAGGTGCGTGAGGGCGCGAAGTTCGGGATGCACGCGGAGGGCCTGACCATCGACTTCGCCGCCCTCCAGTCCTGGAAGGCGGGGGTGGTCCGGAGCCTGGAGACCGGGGTTGCCACCCTTTGCCAGGGATACAAGGTAGAAGTGATCAAGGGGGAGGCCGAACTCGCCGAGACCAACAGGGTCGTCGTGAAGACCGAGAGCGGGACGGAAGAATTGTCGACCAAGAATGTCGTGATAGCCACGGGCTCGAGCGCGATTTCACTGCCAGGTCTGGAGTTCGATGGCAAGAGGATCGTTAGCTCGAGGGAGGCTCTCGAGCTCGAGAAGCTGCCCAAGAGGATGCTGATAGTCGGAGGAGGCTACATCGGGCTCGAGATCGCAGGCATGTACCAGCGACTGGGGAGCCAGATCACCGTCGTTGAGCTGATGGACCAGCTCCTGCCCGGGACCGAGCCTGACCTCGTGAGGTACGTCCAGAAGAGCCTCGAACGAAGGGGCGCCAAGATTCACCTAAAATCGAAGGTGCTGTCCATTGAGAAGACCTCCGAAGGAGCGAGGGCGAAGGTCGAGACCCCGCAGGGCGAGACGCTAGTCGAAGCGGACATCGTCCTGGTGAGCGTCGGCAGACGACCGGTCACGCGCAATCTCAACCTTGAAAGGCTGGGCATCGAGGTCGACCCCAAGGGCTACATCAAGAGCGACCAGCAGATGCGCACGAACGTCAGGAACATCTTCGCCATAGGGGACGTGAGGGGGATGCCGCTCTTGGCCCATAAGGCCCAGAAGGAGGGAATAGTCGCTGCCGAATCTGCGTCAGGCCTGCCGACCGTGGCCGAATGGAAGAGCATTCCGTGGGCGATATTCACCGACCCCGAGATATCGGGCGTGGGTCTCACAGAGAAGCAGGCGGTCGAGGCAGGTTATCAGGTGAAGAAGTCGAGATTCCCATTCGTCGCTCTCGGGAGGGCGATCGCCGCTGGAGAGACTGATGGATTCGTTAGGATAATCTCTGATGCCACCAGCCGAGTCGTCATAGGGGTCCAGATAGTTGGACCGGAGGCCTCGGACCTGATAAGCGAAGCGGCACTCGCGATCGAGATGGGTGCGACCACGGAGGACCTGGCCCTGACGATCCATCCCCACCCCACGCTTCCTGAGGCGATAATGGAGGCCGCGGAATCGGCCGTCGGGAAGGCCGATACATCAGCTGAGACTATGAGGGTGTCGCTGCTCGACCTCGGGAGGAGGCCGTACCCTGAGGTCTGGGACCTGCAGAGGGCTCTCGTCGAGGCGAGATCGAGGGGAGAGGTCCAAGACACGCTGATTCTCGTCGAGCACGAACACGTCATAACCCTGGGAAGGAAGACCACGCCCGAGAACTTCAAGCCACTCGATGTACCGGTGTTCCAGGTCGAGCGGGGCGGCGACGCGACCTACCACGGTCCCGGACAGCTCGTCGGGTATCCAATCATCAAGATGGAGGTCCCGGACGTCAGAGGCTTCGTGAGGGCGCTCGAAGAGGTGCTCATCACCGCCTCCAGACGGTTCTCGGTGGAAGCCGGCCGCAAGGAAAACCACACGGGGGTATGGGTGGGAGAGAAGAAGCTCGCTTCGATCGGGGTGGCCGTGACGAACTGGGTCACCTACCACGGGTTCGCCCTAAACGTGAACACCGACATGAGCTACTTTCAGCTGATCAGACCGTGCGGACTCGACCCCGATACGATGACCTCGCTGGAGAGGCTCACGGGCAGGAAGGTCGAGATGGAATCGGTGAAGCGGGAGGTCGTCAGCAGCTTCTCAAAGGTCTTCAAGGCCGATCTCGTGGATGCGCCTTCGCCACTGCCGAGGACGCCCGCCTGACCGGAACTCTTGGTAAACGTTAATTAGGCTAAAGAGGGCCGAATTGTTCGTGCCCACGCAAGCACCAAAGATAACCTACGTGACCCTATTCGCCGACGAGAGCATCCATCCGAAGTACGAGTCAGCGGTCAGGAAGCTGTCGAAGTCGCTTGGCAAGCACTACCGGATGTACATCGGCGACGAGGCGGTCGTGTCGAAGGACGGAGAGTTCGCCGTCAGGAGCCCGATCGACACATCGCTTGTTGTCGGATACTTTCCGGTCGGGAACAAGAAGCACGCCAAAGCCGCCATAGGCGCCGCGCGCAGGGCCTTCCCTGCCTGGAGCCGACTTCCGTGGAAGGAGCGAGTCAAGATTCTGCTGAGGACGGCGGAGCTGATGGACGAGAGCAAGTTCGAGATAGCTGCCACGATCAGCTACGAAGTCGGAAAGAACCGGACCGAGGCGCTCGCCGAGGTGTGGGAGGCCGTCGACGCCATCCGGGAGTTCGCCAAGTCGATGGAGGAGAACGACGGGTACATCAGGAAGATGGGTCCTGGAGGTCCAGGCGAAGACTGCACGATGGTCATGAAGCCGTACGGCGTCTGGCCTGTGATATCCCCGTTCAACTTCCCCTTCATGCTCGCGAACGGGATGGCGAGCGGCGCCCTGATAACCGGCAACACCGTGATCCTGAAGCCCACGAGCGCGGCGCCGCTCACCGGACTGATGCTCTACCACGCATACCGAGACGCAGGTGTCCCTGCCGGCGCGGTCAACTTCGTGACGGGCCCAGGGGCGAACTACGAGAACGAGTTCACCAAGAACCGGCACGTCGCCGGGTTGGCCTTCACTGGGTCGATGGACGTGGGCCTGAGACTCTTCCACGAATTCCAGCGAGGGTCTTGCATCAAACCCGTCGTGATGGAGCTGGGGAGCAAGAACCCCGTGATCATCACCGAGAAGGCGGACCTGAAGAAAGCCGTCGAGGGCGTCGTGCGGGCCGCCTACGGCTACTCCGGCCAGAAGTGCAGTGCCGCGTCCCGCGTCTACGTGCAGCGCTCGGTCAAGAAGGCCTTCCTTGCGGCGCTGAAGAACCGCCTCAAGGAGGTTCGGGTCATGGACCCCCGGGCCAAGGAGGCCTTCATGGGCCCGGTGATCAACAAGGCCGCCGTGGAGACCTTCCAGGACGCAGTCAAGAGCGCCGAGAAGAAGGGGAAGATCTTCTTCGGAGGGAAGCGTCCTGGACAAAGGCCTCTACGGCAAGGGCTACTACGTCGAGCCCACGGTTGCGGTCGATGTCCCGAGCGGGCACAGGCTCTTCAGGGAAGAACTCTTCGTGCCGTTCGTGGTGGTCGACGAGTTCAAGACGCTCGACGAGGCTCTTGAGAAGGCCAACGACACAGAGTACGGTCTCACGGCCGGGATATTCAGCGAGGACAAGGCCGAGATCAAGCGGTTCCTTGACGGGATACAGTTCGGTGTCGTCTACGCCAACAGGAAGGGAGGCGCGACCACGGGGGCATGGCCGGGGGCACAGACGTTCGTTGGGTGGAAGGCAAGCGGAGCGACAGGCAAGGGAGTCGGAGGACCCAACTATCTCCTCTCGTACCTGAGAGAGCAGTCACAGACCGTAGTGACGGGGTAGACATCACTCGCGCATCGATTCTACGGTTGTAAGCGATGTAGAAGACCGCTCCGAGGGCCGCTCCCAGGGCAACCGGGAGCAGCAGCAGCCCTACCGAGCCTCCGCTCTGGCCTTCGAGGCCATTGACCGAGGAGACGGGCCAGGCACCGGAGCTCGCCGAGGCCGCCTGCGTCGTCTGGGGGGCTATGGCGACTCCTCCGGGCTCTCCGCTCTGGATGGACGCGCCGCCGGACCCCGCCGCGTTGCTGCTGGCCTTGGCCAGGTCGAGATGCAGCGACCCACCGCCAGCAACGCTCACCCCAGCGATCAGGATGACCGCCAGCAGAAGGCCCGAGGCCGCGCCCGCCAAGGGACGACCAGCGTTCATCTGGGGAGGCCCTCTTCTGTCGCATCAGGTTGCGTCATCTAGATCGGCCTCCTCCTCCATATCCTGACAAGCTCGTACCAGAAGACGGCAGCGGCGCCGAACGTCCCGATGAGCGCGTAGACGTCGAGGAAGCTGAGGTTAGAAATCAGATAGGCCACGGCGATTGTGGTGAAGAAGACGGCATAGAATCCGACCCTAGGAAGGCTGAACTTGCCCACGTTCACGAAGGCCTGAAGTATACCCGGATCGACCTTCTTCAAGATGACATAGTTGCCAAGCTGGTCCTGCTCGACCACCCCGAGCCGCGTCATCTTGTCCAGGTGGTGGAATGCCACGCTCGGGCTTGACAGCTTAAGGTCCCGCTGAACCTCCCTGACCCCGACCGGCTTGCCCTGTTTGAGCATGTAGAGATAGATCGTCAGAGTCTTCCCGCGGAGCTCATACTCTATCTTCTCCCTCTCAGACATGACCTGAGCCGTCGTCCGGGGGCAATATAGTTAAAGGTGCTTTTGAGTGTCGTAACCGAAGCAATCGAGACTTGCGCGGAGCGATGACAGCCAATGACACTCGCCGGTAAGAAGCTTTCAATCGCGTTCCCCGACACCGTTCTGGAGGAGCGCGACTCCCTCAGGGAGAAGACGGTCAAGCTCGGTCAGATCGCCAGGACCTGTTCCATCTTCGGGGTCGACGTGATACAGGTCTTCCACGACCCACGCGGGGGAGGCGAGTCCGGTCTCATCAGGCGGGTCCTGGAGTACCTCGAGACGCCGCAGTACCTCAGGAGACGGCTCTTCCCGCTCGACGAGTCGCTGAAGTACGCAGGGCTCCTCCCTCCCCTTAGGATACCCTCCCACAAGCCGAGGGTCGCTGTCGCGAGCCTGCGCCAGGGAGAGTACAGGGAGGGCGCGGTCCTCGAGGACGGAGTTACCGTGGACGTCGGCCTCGACGTGCCCCTCGCGCTGAGCCAAAGGGTCGCCGGCAGAAGGAGGCTCACGGTGAAGATAACATCCACCGCACCCCTCCAGGGCGTCCCCGCGAATCGCTCGCAGACCGGCGAGTACTGGGGCTACTCCGTCGAAGAGAGAAGCATGGAGGACGTCCTCGCGGATTCCCGCTTCGGGCTGAAGATAGCCACCTCCCGTCTTGGCGATCCGCTCGGGCCGAGCCTCCCCGACATCGGCGGTCGCGTCGGCGCTTCAGGAGGCATCCTGGTGCTCTTCGGCTCTCCCTCCCGCGGCCTCTTCGACTTGGCCGGGGACCTCCGGGGACGAGTGGGTTTCGTGCTGAACATCTACCCCGAGCAGCACGTGGCGACGGTCCGGTCTGAGGAGGCGATCGCCTCCGCGCTCTATCTACTCGAGGTGCTGAATGCCTCGCAAAACACGAAAGTTTAAAGGCTAATGGAAAATCGGGGTAAACTCCACAGTGTTTTAGCTTGGGTCACCGTAAACATAGCGCACCAAGGAGAGGAAGTCTTGCCTTCAGACCCAGGGCACGCGCCGGGAGCTTCGTCCCGACCGTCCATACCTGGCCGAAGATCGCTTCTGCTTCTCCGACGTTACTCGGTTTTCCCGCCATCAAGGTCGGCACGATGCACAGCATCACGCTCGACGACAGGGAGAAGACCCCGAACTTCGGAAAACCTCTGTTCAACCCGACGAGCGTACTGGCAGTTCCGGAGACGGCTATCGTCGGCCTCAGGCTGTACTCCCGCGAGAATGGAGCGGAGAAGGCCATCGGCGAGGTCTATTCCAAGAGCCTTCCCAAGGGACTGTCTCTGAAGAGCTCCATCGAGCCAGAGAAGTTCGCCGAGGCCTGGAAGGGCAAGCTCGGGGGCGTCGTCAGGATAGCCGCGCTCGTCTCGATAGTGCCGCGTGACGCCGGTCTCTCTCAGAAGGTCCCGATAGTCTTCGAGGTCGGCGTAGGAGGGGGCGACATACAGGCACAGCTCGACTACGTGACGAAGATGTTGGGAAAGGGCGTGAAGTTTGCCGAGGTCTTCAAGGCTGGCTCGTACGTCGACGTGATAGGTATCACCAAGGGACAGGGCTTCGAGGGCCCGGTCACCAGGATGGGAATCAAGAGGAAGCAGCACAAGTCGAGGAAGAGCGTCAGAGCGGTCGGTGTGATCGGCCCGTGGCATCCTGCAGCCGTCATGTACACGGTCGCGAGGGCGGGCCAGCACGGCTTCCACCAGAGGACCGAGACCGGGAAGCGGATCATCACGATATCCAACCCGAAGGATACCCCCATCGCCCAGAAGGGCGGGTTCATGCACTTTGGCGAGGTCAAGACGGACTACGCCCTTCTTAGGGGCTCGGTCCCAGGAACCCCCAGAAGGGTGGTAGTCGTGAGGCACCCGGTACGCGCGGTGAAAGGAAAGACGACCCCGGTACAGCTCATTGAGCTGAGCACCAGAACAGGAAGATGAGCGAAATGGCCAACATCCTGGACCTGGAAGGCAAGCCGACCAAGGAAATCGAGGTTCCCGACGTCTTCTCCCGGCCTCTCCGGCCGGACATCATCATCAGGGCGTTCTGGATACTGAGGTCCCACGGACTCCAGGCCTACGGAAGAGACCCTGAAGCTGGAGAGAAGACGAGCGCCGAGAGCGGATGGCCACCGACTGGGCGTGGGATATCGAGGATTCCGCGGGTCAAGGGGGAACGGAGTCGGCGGGCAGGGCAGGCCGCAGGCGTCGCCAGCGTCGTGGGCGGAAGGCTGCCGCATCCTCCGAAGTCCGAGAAGGTAATCTACAACAAGATCAACAAGAAGGAGAAGAAGCTGGCACTCGAGACCGCGATCGCGTTCACGGGCGACGCGAACGCAGTCGCATGGAGGGGCCACAGGGTCGGCACCCTGGGGTTCCCGCTGGTCGTCACCGACGACATAGAGAGCATCTCAAAGACCTCGGAGCTCCACTCGTTCTTCGAGAAGGTCGGGCTCACCGACGAGCTGAAGCGCCTCTATGGCGGAGTGAAGAGACGGTCGGGCAAGCCGAGGATGCGCGGACGCGCCTACAAGGAGCCGATTGGACCTCTCATCGTCGTCACGAACGACCGAGGCGTCGGCAAGGCCGCGGAGGCGATACCCGGAGCCAAGGTCGTCACAGTGGACAGCCTCAGTGTGCTCCACCTGGCGCCAGCGGGCGTGGCGGGGAGGCTCACATTCTGGACAGAATCGTCGTTCGACGTGCTGCGGTCTAGGACGAAAGGAGTTGAGATGAAGCTTGAGGCTTGAAGACGCTCAGAAGATAGTCCTGAGGCCCTATCTCACAGAGAGGACCTTCGAGCAGATAGAGCGAGAGAACAAGCTCTGCTTCATAGTGCTGGACTCTGCCTCGAAGACGCAGATCGCCGGCGCCGTAGAGGCTCTCTATGAGGTCAAGGTCGAGACGGTCAACACGACCAGGACCCTGACCGGAAAGAAGGCCTTCGTGCGGCTGACGGAGGAGAGCTCCGCAGCGACGCTAGCGACAAAACTGGGATTGGTGTAACAAGTTGGGCAAACGAATTCTACAGAGAAGACGGGGAAAGGGCGGCATACAGTGGCGCGTTCCACACAAGGGCAAGATTGCCCCAGTCAGGTATCCCAACCTTCCGACAGAAGGCGAGCAGAAGCTTCTCGTGAAGGCGATTCTGGACGAGCGGGGTCGGACGGCGCCTCTCGCCCAGCTAGAGTACGGCACCGGGAACTACGCTTACATCCCGGCCGTGAGCGGTCTCACGGTGGGAAACCAGATCTCGCTCGGGTCGCAGGCGCCAGCCTCGACCGGAAACATCCTCCCGCTTCAGACAATCCCAGAAGGCACCAGAATCTCCAACATCGAGCTCAGGGCCGGCGACGGCGGGAAACTGGTCAGGGCATCGGGCGGTTCGGCCGTTCTCTTCTCCAAGGGTAACGGCAAGGCGATACTAAGACTCCCGTCGGGGAAGAGCATACTGGTCGACGAGAAGTGCAGGGCGACGGTCGGCGAGATAGCGGGCGGAGGAAGGCTCGAGAAGCCTTTCATGCGTGCAGGCCCGAGATATCATGCTATGCAGGCGTCTGGCAGGCCGTATCCGAGGATGAGAGGAATCGCGATGGCGGTCGTCTACCACCCGTTCGGAGGAGGCAGGCACCAGCACCCGGGCAAGTCCACCAGCACCTCGAGGAACGCTCCTCCGGGAAGAAAGGTAGGGCTTATAGCTCCCCGAAAGACCGGCAGGAAACGGTTGGCGAGGGCGAGCACGGAGGTAGAGAGGTAGATGCCGAAGGAGTTCAGGTACCGCGGCTACTCGCTGGACCAGCTCAACTCGATGTCGACCGAGGCCATTCTTCAGCTGCTGCCATCGAGGGCGAGAAGGTCGCTCAACAGGGGCATCTCCGACGACAAGAGGAAGCTGCTAGAAGACATCCGTGCTCAGAAGGATGGCAAGCTGGAGAGCGCCATTCGGACTCATGCGAGGGACATGATCATCCTCCCCGTCATGGTTGGAGCGAAGATAAGCGTGCACAGCGGGAAGGAGTTCGTGGCCCTCGAGATCAAGCCGGACATGATAGGCCACTACCTTGGCGAATACGTGATCACCAACAAGAAGGTCGTCCACGGGACCCCAGGCATCGGCGCGAGCCGCTCGAGCCTCTACGTCCCACTGAAGTAGCCTTGGCGCGTCTGCGTTCGTCTCCGAGACTCGGATCACCGAGAGAGCCCCCTTCTGAGATACTATATCGGTATCAATATCGTTAAATAGCCAGAGTTTTCCCAAAACCAAAGAGTTTCCCACTTGTCTAGCACCGTTTCGAGCCTCTTTCCGGGCGTCAGCCTAAGTACCGTCGTCACCTTCATCACCTACGGATTCTTCTTCGTCTTCATGATGTACGGTCAGAGGATTCAGTTCTACGTGGCCGAGACGAGCGTCACGAGGTCCCTGAAGAAGCTCGTGGTGATGAAGGACACCTCGGTGAAGCAGACCATGGACTATTTCCTCGGAATCACGAAGAACAGCCAGGGCGTCTCTGAGCGCCTCACCCAGTTCCTGGAATACGTCACGATACCGCCGGTGAGCATGGACCCGGCCGGGCTGGTCAACAAGCTCGAGCACATCACCAAGACCGGCGAGGAGAGGGTCAGGTCCGAGGTCCAGGCTCTTCTCGGGACGGACGACCCGGTCAAAGTCTCGGTTGCCGCCAATCTTGTGGAGATCTCCAGCACGCTGAACATCATCCACAAGGTTGTGAGACACTACTACCTGACCAGCAAGAAAACGAACTCCTTCATCGCGATATTCCAGCTCCAGATGGTCCTGCCCCAGATAATGGAGATGGCCGGAGCGCTCTCCAAGGCGACGGAGACCTTCAAGCTCGCGCAGCCGATTGGGGACGGAGTCGGCCCCCTGCTCGCTTCAAAGCTAATCAACGGCGCGCCGACCCAGAGGATCGCCAAGGACACTGTCATGGCGAAGACAGAGTACAACGGGAGGACGGTCTACGTCATGAAGGCCGAGGGCCCGATGGGATACGTTGGTGAACCACACGTCGGCCTCCAACGCCTAGTCGAGGAGATGTCGGTCCCGCTCAACCTGATCGTCATGGTCGACGCCGCCCAGAAGTTCGAGGGGGAGCAGAGCGGCGAGATCGCCCAGGGAGTCGGCGCTGCCATAGGCGGATTGGGCGTCGAGAAGTTCGACATCGAGGAGGTCTCCGCAAGGCACCACATCCCGGTCTACGCGATCCTGATCAAGCAGGGCGACGTCGAGACGCTGACTGCGATGAGGAAGGAGCTGGCCGACGCGGTGGACAAGTCGGTCGTCATGGTGAGGCACCTGATCGACGAGAGGACGAAGGAAGGCGACAAGGTGCTCATCGCAGGCATAGGCAACACCCTCGGTATCGGCCAATAGCACAAGGGTAGAGCCGCATGACAAACCCATCAATCGACATAGTCAACCTCTCGAAGGCCTACGGCTCTTTTACGGCGGTCTCGAACCTCAACCTCAAAATCGAGGGGGCGAAGTGCGTCGGTTTCCTAGGTCCAAACGGTGCCGGCAAGACGACCACGCTGAAGATGCTCACCGACCTGATAAAACCCTCCTCGGGCCAGGCGTTCATCAACGGAGAGAATGCCCACACCAACAAGAAGGCGGCCCTTGAGTCGGTCGGGACCCTGATAGAGACGCCAGAGATCTACCCCTCGCTGACACCGAGGGAGGCTCTGAGCATGATAGCCGAGATCCGTGGAGTCCCGAGGGCGGAGAGGAAGAAGCGGATAGAGGACGCTATGGCTCAGGTGCGCATGACAGAGTGGCTGGACAAGCGGGTGGGCAAGTTCTCCAAGGGAATGAAGCAGCGGGTTGACATCGCTTCTTCGCTAATCAACGATCCGACGATACTGCTACTGGACGAGCCCAGCACGGGCCTCGACCCCCGTGGGATGAGCGAGGTGAGGGACATCGTGAAATCCCTGAAGAGCCAGAAGAGGCTGATCTTCATGAGCTCCCACATCCTGAGCGAGGTGTCGGAGGTCTGCGACGAGGTGGCGATAATCGACCACGGCAAGCTCATCGTGTACGACACGCTCCCGAACGTGACGACAAGGTTCTCTGGAGACGCGAACATCGTAGATGCGGGCCTGCTGAGGCCGCTCGACCCGTCGCTCATCTCCTCCACCATATCGAAGATTCCGGGCGTCGTAGGCGCCGAGGGAATCGACTCGAAGAACGTCAGGATCCGGTTCACGGGAGGTCCAGAGGCACAGGCGAGCATACTCTCTGCGCTCCTGAAACAGAACCTGCAGGTCGTCAGCTACAGACCGGCGGCATCTGCACTGGAGGACGTCTATCTCAACCTGATCAAGGAGACGCTCTAGCATGACTGACGCTCAAAGGGGAACAGCCTCAACCTTCACCCAGCTCGGGATTATCACGAAGTACTCCTTCCTGAACTACTTCCGGGCGAGGAGGTTCCTAGTTATGGCGCTCATCGTCATCCTCGTCAACCTCGCTCTGACGGTGGCGGTCGCATACACCCGTTCCCAGGTCTTCCTGGTCTCTCCGCTCGCGTTCTACGGCACGTGGTGGGGCGGCTTCATCAGCATATTGATTCTGCTTACGGTCGTCTTCTTCGGGGGCGACGCCATCGCGGGGGAGTTCCAGAACAAGACCGGCTACTTCCTGGTCCCGAACCCGGTGCGAAGGTCCACCATCTACATAGGGAAGTACCTGGCAGCGTTCATCGCGTCGACGCTCATCCTCGCGCTCTTCGCGGCCATCACCATAGCGAACGCACTCTACTACGGCATGGGCGTGCCGACTGAGTTCGCAGAGTCCTTCCTCTTCGCATGGTTCTATCTTCTGACGGCTCTCGGCGTGACGTTCATGTTCAGCTCCCTATTCAAGACCACGTCGATCTCGATACTCCTAACGGTAATCCTCTTCCTTTTCGTCTTCACCGTCGTAGACGAGTTGTCCACGATCCTAATCAAGATAGAACCCTGGTTCTCCATATCCTACGCAGAGGGCATCATCGGGAACATCCTGATGAACCCGTATCCGCAGCACTTCATTGCCGCCGTCACCACGGGGCCAGGGGCACGCTTCTCATTCCCCACCTACAACGCTACCGTCCCAGAAGGGTTGGCAATCATGGTGGTGTACCTGGTTCTGGGGGCAGTCGTCGGCCTCTTTCTCTTCGAGAGAAAAGAGTTCAACTAGGGACTCGTAGGCTGCCTAGACCTGTTCGCTAGGTATTTATCAGGAACAGGCCCTTCGAGGTCCATGAGTTCGCCTAGTCAGCCAATCTACACTCAGACGGCGCTGAGGAGAGCTGTCTACGCCATCTGCGGGATAGTGTTGGTGATGATTGTCGGGATCATCGGGTTCCACCTCTTGGAAGGGATGAACTACGTCAACGCTCTCTACTTCGAGAGCATGCTCGCGACGGGACAGGGGCCCCCTCTCCAGCTGAACACCGACGCTGGGAAGATCTTCGCTTCGATCATGGCTTTCGTCTCAGTCGGTTCGGTGATAACTTCACTCGTCTTTACGCTTGGACCGATACTGGCGATGGTCTGGAGGGAGGGGCTAGAGCGTGTCGAAGGAGGGGCCAGGAAGATAGAGGAGGATATCAAGGAACGAGAGAAGTCCGAAAAGTGACCGCTCGCTCGCTCCCTAGTTGCTGTGCCTGGCCAGCCAGTCCAAGATAGCAGCGGCGGCTTCCTCATCAAGCTCTGCGTCTGGGGCATTGTAGTGTAGACCGACGTATTGGGCGGTGAGTTCCTCCATGGGTTTCTCCTCGTGCTTCAGTACGTGGTTGGCGTCTTCCGGATAGGCAAACGACGCAGCCCTTTCTTGGGCGGTGGCCGTCTCCAGTGCTGCTCCGTCCACCTTCCAGTCGATTTGAAGGTCCTTCTTGCCGATCAGGATCAGCATGGGATTGCTGACTTTTGCGATGAATTCTGGCAGGCTGTAGGTCCACAACTCTCGAGCAAACGGAAGATTGTTTGGATTCTCCAGACTGTGCAGCACCAGCCTTAAGCCTTCGGGAAGGGACGGATCCATGACCATCGGCCTACCGGACAGAAAGTCCGCGATGGCTTGGTCGTAGTGCTTCATGATTCCCTCCGCGTCGGGCAGGTATCTGACTTGACTGAGAATCTGGCTGCGACCCACCGGACCAATCGCCCTTCCAGGGACTCCGGTCAGCACCAGTCCACTGAAGCGATTGCCCTTTGCCTGAAGCTGGTAGTTCACCGCATGTATGGCGCCTTCGCTGTTCGTCAGCACATAGAGCCTATCCTTGTCCACGCTCTTCTCAGAGACCGCCGTCTCGACGGCCCCCGACAGTTCGTCCATGTGAGTTTGCATGCTTAGCTTGCCCGCAAATCTGGCCAAGTTCTCTTTGACGTGCGGTCCAGAGGCAAGTTTGTCGTAGCGCAGGGTGAGAAAGCCCTGGCTTGCGAGAGATTCGGCCAAGAGCTTGGCGCTCCCGTTGGATCCAGGAAGGAGAGGCGAACACCAGTCCCTGTCGGTTGGGCCGCTACCTGCGACGAACACAACTGCGGGGTGAACCCCGCCGTCGGCTGGCGCCGTGATGGTTCCATAAACTGGGAGGTCAAGAACCTTCCATGTCACCTCTCTATTTTCGATGGCTACGTCTCTCACGCCATATCACCTGACCTGTGCGACCATGCACATCAGGAGACTCTTAAGGAGCTTGAACACGCTTTCATCTGGCGAACCTGTCCCAGAGACGCAATCGTCAAACTGCAGAGTCGGAGAAATTTGGTGGACCGGGGGGGATATTCGCCCATCGCTCTTCGGCGATGAGACTCGAACCCCCGACCTCCCCCACTATGGGAGTCTGTCTTGCCAAGGGGTTGGACGCCCTGCTGTATCCTTCCAGACTAGACTACCGGCCCACGGGGTCGCCTAATCGCCTCAGGTTAAAAGAGTTAGAGCCTAGCCACCTGTCCGTCTTTCCTGCCTTGTGAGGTCGCGAGTACGGCGAACCCATGCATGACCCGAGCTTCTTGGAGCGTATCTCGAGATTAACTTGAGATTCATATGAATTCCCTTGGAATCCAGATCGCCCGCCGGTCTTCCCGGCGGCTTGTCCCGCTCGACGCTCAGGTTGTTCGCATCAGGACCCGATGTCTGTCTGGAAGATGTCCGGTCTCATGCTTTCCCGGGATTGCCTAACCATCAATAAATAGCCCCAATCCGTCTTGTCTTGTGAATGGAAGCAGAGGAGCCTAGGAGATTCAGGTTCGGCAGGGGGCTGACCTGGGTGCTGCTCGCCGTCATAGGCGTGACCATAATCCTCTCGATCGCCTGGGTCATCCTCCAGTGGTCGATCGCGGAGTCGGTCTACTCGACCAAGGCCGACCTCAACTGGTTCGGCATCACGTTCTACCACGACTACGTCTTCGTAGCGGCGGCCCTCTTCGCGTTACTCTTGGTCTACCCCAAAGTGGGAGGGAGCGACCTGAGGGGTCTGATCGAGGTGCTGGGAAGGCGGATGAGGCGGGACGAGTTCGAGCAGGAGGAGAGACCGAGGAGCGACGGGAAGATGAACACCTGGCTCTGGGCTCTCTGGCAGACGATCAAGTGGGCTTTCGGTTTCTACGCGTTCGTGGCCGTTCACGGGGTCCCGCTCCTCGGGGAGACGATGAACTCGATCATGATGGCGACCATGGGCATCGGGAGCTGGTCGAGCGTGCCGAGAATCTTCGTGCTTCCACTCTTCCCAGCGTCGGGTCAGGAGCTCGTCACGCTCATGCCGGCCATGCAGGTCCAGTACGCCGTCACCTCCTATGTGATCTCCGCCTTTCTGCTAATCTTCGCGATTAGGATGGTGCTACGGTTCTTCACCAACCTACCGACGAGGAGGAGCGAGATCTGGATCAAGAACCTGCTAGCCATCGCCGCGGCGATAATCCTCGAGGTGATAATCGGAGCCCCGTATTGGCTGATGAACATAGCGACGCCCTACGTCTACGGGATAGCGTGGACCCTCTTCGCCTTCTCGGTCACGGGCTACTTCTACGCATCCCGGAGGAGAGACCTTCTCGCGATGAGGGTCAACGTCTTCAAGATCATCGCCGTCGTCTTTGCCATCGTCCTCGTGATTCAGGTGGGCGCGGGAGCGTACCTCTTCTTCAACTGGAACAACAACTACATCCCTTACCAGTGGACGCCCCAGACCCAGAAGGAGATCACCGTGACGAGGTGGTCGGCCGGGTTGAACAACATCGACGTTAGCAACATTACCTCCCTGCCAACCAGCAACCCCACCACGACCCTCAACCTCGTCAGGCAATGGGACCAGACCGCGGCCGCAGTAACGAACACCAAGGAGATAGGAGCATACAACTGGATGGGCCTCGCCAGCTCGGAGATCGTATTCTATAACGGCACGGAGTACTGGGTCTCCCCGACCACGCCGACCTTCCCTTCGACGGACTGGATCAGCGAGCATCTGATCTACACACACGCGGCAAAGGTACTGGTGATAAACACGCACACCGGGGCCGTGGTGAACGCGACGACGGCCTTCGGCATACCCAGCGAGCCCCTGATCTACTACGGAGAAGGCGCGGGGTTCAACCAGAGCGTCTACGTACACGTGCCCGGCTACGACGAGATTCAGAACGTCGCCTATCCAGGGACGCCGGACTACACGCTGAGCGGCTGGCAGAAGACGTTATGGTTCACCTTCGCGGAAGGGCAGCTCGGGTTTGCCTTCTCGAGCGAGTCAATCAACATGCTCTGGAATAGGAACATCTTCGCTAGGGTGGGGGACATCCTCATCCCTGGCCTGACCATGGACCCCGCCGCCTACATCGTCTCTGACGGGAAGAGCCTCTACTATGCCGTCCAGGTCTACATCAACTACCCTCTCCAGTCAGGCTTCTCCGCGAGCCCCTACCTCCGGTTCTTCGGGGTGGTATTGGTGAACATCCAGGACGGGTCGATGCAGGGCTACACGGTCTCAAATCTCATGGGAGGGACGAACAGCTCGGACTTCCTCACGCAGTACTACCAGAACTACTACAGTAGCTGGCAGGCGCCTCCGGCCTGGCTCGTGCCTCAGATACGGTACCCCGAGCAGCTGCTGGGGACTCCTTCCGTTCCTGGTCAGCTGGACTACGACTTCGTCTACCACGTGAGCGACCCGTTCGTCTTCAGGGGCGGGACGCAGTTCTATGAGCGCCCGGCGAACAACACCGTTCAGTACATCCCGTTCGCCGTGGGCACTCAGACGTACTTCGTCGGCATCCAGCTCGTGCAGTATCAAGGTGCCGTGAGCAAGAACCTCGCAGGGCTGTACATTGCGTATGGCGGAGATAAGCTCGGCACCATCGACCTCTACCAGAATCCATCATCCTCCACGCCGGTAATCGGCCCCTCCGCGGCAGAGAACGCCCTCACGACAAACCAGGCCGTTAGGACACAGCTCACACTCCTCCCCAACTACAGAATTGGTTCCTATCTCCTCTACTCGGTGGGGGGGCAGCTGACGTATTTTGTCGCTGTCTATACGAACCCGGGAACATCGGGGGTGGTAACCCAGCTGCCGTTCATGACCGCTGTAAACCCGAACTCGGGGATAGTCGGGGTCGGCTCCGATGCCACATCGGCGTTCTTGGCTCTGGGCTCCAGCAACCAGTCCATAACCGTCACGCAGAATAGAGGAACGACCGAACGCCAGATTGACAGTCTCGTCGCGGCCCAGGGGTACATGCTGGCGAACGTCACCTCGCTAAACCCGACCATCTGGAACAATGTGGCGACGGTCTCGTACGCCGCAGTAGGAGCGAACACGACCATCGCCAAGGTCACCAACCTGCTTCAGAACTACGGACCCGGGAGCGTCGCGAACACGGTCTACACCTGGGTCGACAGCTCTGGGAACGTCAACTTCGGTGTGCTCAGGGTCTTGGCCCAGGGCGTGACCGAGCTTTACTATGTGACGATCAAACCTTGAAGCTTCGGCCTCTTAGCGCACGGCGAACAGGACCACGACGATGAGTATCAGCGCGACCAGGGCCAGTGCCAACAGGCGCAGCATCCCGTTCCGCTCCCAGATCGTCACGTTTGCGCTGATTTGGTTGAAGGGGTTCCGAGAGTTGAGCATCCTGACCAGTTGCAGCGCCTCTTCATAGACGAACTGACCACGGTCGATGAGGATGAGGTTGTCGCCCCTCATTACCAGAGAGTGTCCCCGAACTGCCAGGGGGAGGCGCGACCTTCTGTTTACCCATTCAGTAAACTGTTCTTCGCTCATTGCGAGGTTACCCCATTTATTCCCGGAGGAACTCCTACTTTTCCTTTTTGGGAAGGCTCATCTGTAGGCCAATAGCTCGTCGTGGCTCGAGGGTCCGTCCGCCACCTTCTTCTTTCTCTTCCTGATATTCTCCATCGCCTCCTGAGCCACCTTCTTGAACTCCTCCTTCGAGAGCGCACGGGCTGCGTCGTCGCACTCCTTTCCTGTGATCCTCTCGACCTCCTCGTCTAGCTCGTGCTGGGCCTTCTCGTTCCTGGCCTCCACGAAGAGGATGAACAGCTCTCTGCGCATGCGTTCGAAGAAGAAATCGCTCACTCAGGACACCTCGACACAGTAGTCCCTCCCAGGAAAAGAAGGTTCCGGTTCTGAAGAAGGTGACCATCCGTCGCATCCGACCCGAGCTAGGTCAGACCCCGCCAAAGCTTATCTGAATATTCGGCGGAGGTTCGTCCGTGTCGGTATCGATAGATGTCTTCGCTCAGCTCGACATAAGGGTCGGGAGGATCGTCGAGGTGGATGACATTCCGCAGGCGAGGAAGCCGCTGTACAAGTTCAAGATAGACTTCGGACCCCTCGGGACCAAGACGTGCGCCGGCGGGATAAAGGCCTACTACACCAAGGAGCAGCTGCTCGGCAAGACCGTCGTCGCGGTGGTCAACCTCGAGCCAAAGTCGGTCGTCGGGGTGATCTCCGAGTGCATGATGCTCTCCGCGTTCGCCGAGACCGACCTCTCCCTGGTCACCCCAGACAAGGAGATGCCACTCGGGACAAAGGTCGTCTAGGCGGTACGTCACATTTTTATCCGCTACTTTTGAGTGTTCACGACTGCGCGGTCGTCGTCTAGATCTCGAATGGAGGACAGCCTGGTCAGGACATCAAGCGCGAAGAGTGCGTGTAGGCTTGCCAAGCTGGTAATCCCGTAAACGGGACCAGACGCCCGGGTTCAAATCCCGGCGACCGCACTTATTAAAGCGCACCTCCAGCCTCTATTACAGATTTAAGGCAATTTGTGGCCTTTTACTCTGAGTTCATCTCGATGGCCCTTCGTCCAGGGCATCGGGGAGCCCGGAGGGACGGCCCCTCGTTCCTGGAACGCGTCGCACGCGCCATCTCAAGACCTCCGCTGGGGTCCCAATGGCGACGTCCGAGGAGCCCTCCTCGCCGGAGCTGAGCAGTCGCGCGGGTTCAGGAGTCCTGATTCGCAACAGATTCCTTCGATGCCGGCTGAAACTTTTGGGCCTGCTCAAATTCGGCGATGTCACGCTCCAGCCGCCTGAGCTTCTCCTCCAGTTTGGGATCAAGGAAGACCTGACAGTACGACTTCACCGCGGCGTAGATGGTGAAGTCGATGGGGTCCACCCCCTTCGGAATGTCCGCAAGCGATGACACCCTGCGCATGAGCTGGCCTTGGATCTCGAGGTAGGTCCTGAACGCGTTCCCCAGCGCCCTGTCTTTTGGTTTCAGGTCGAGGAACTGTCGGGCGACGAAGTTGGTGGCGGTCGCCCGATAGATCTTCTTCTCGAGGTTGCGTATCGTGTCGACCCGCGCGACCTCGACAACCTTCGCGTCGACGAGTTTCTGGATTCTCCTCCAGATCTTCAGCGGAGGGACGTTCAGCTTCCTCGATAGTTCCGCGATCCCGTACTCGGAGAACACGAGTTCCCTCACCACTCTCTGGTTGAGGCCGTCAAGGAGCAGCTCAGACGCCCTGTCGTCCATAATGATGACGGTCTTCATCGGATGAAAGCGTGTTCTCCCTGAATAAATAGGGCTTCCGAAAGCCCGAGAATCGGACGAGGTAATCGAAGAATGCAACTCCGAGACCCACCATGCGGCCGACAGGCCGCACCGCAGGGGATTGACCCGGGCACCGAACTGGTCCCGTCGAAGTGATGCCCAGAGTTGCCCACGCTGGAACTCGCAGGAGTGAGCTCGGGGTACGAGGGGAAGACGGTCCTCCACGACATCTCCTTCAAAGCCCAAGAGTCCGCGATCTACGTCGTCTTGGGTCCAAACGGCGCAGGAAAGACCACACTGTTCAGGACGATTGCAGGAATACTAGAGCCCTACTCCGGAGAGGTGCTGTTCGACGGCGAAGACCTGACGAGGTCGAAGGAGGCGAGGAGGAGGATCAACTACCTCTCGCACTACAACGCCATACCTGAGGAGATGACGGTCCGCGGTGCCCTCGAGTTCTACGCGAGGATTGAAGGCGGGAGCCCTGACGAGGTCATCTCCCTCCTGAACCTCGAGGAGCTCAAGGACAAGAAGGTCTCAGACCTGTCCCAGGGACAGAAGAAGAGGGTATCGATCGCCAAGGTCTTCTTGCGAGAAAGGGACCTGTACCTGCTCGACGAACCCACATCGAGCCTCGACCCCGCGGTCTCGAAGGAGATAAGGGACATCCTCCTGAGACTCTCGAAGGACAGGATTGTCCTCTATTCCTCGCACAACCTCTACGAAGCCAAGGACGTCGGGACGAACCTGATCCTCGTGCGTGACGGGACGATAGGCTACTTCGACAAGATATCCAACATTAGATCGAAGGAGTACAGGGTCGGGATCAGGACGACGACGGATATCTCCGGTATGGTCGACGCCAGACTCGAAGGCGGCTACTATGTCCTTAGCGTCCCGACGCCGGAGGATGCGGGTGTCGTCCTGAGGAAGCTCGTCGAGAACGGAGTGCTCGTGACGGAGATGCGTGAGCTGGACAACCCGCTCCAGGACCTCTTCGAGGATAACCACCCACGAGGCTTCGCCACAAGGAAGGAAGGGAGCGCCGAGAACCAGAATTGACGACCGGTCAAGGCACGACAATCGCGAAGAGGAGCGTCTCCCTCTCCAAGACCTACCCCATACTGGGCATAGGCATGGCACTGGTCAGCGCGCTTCTGACCGGGCTGTCCGGGATAGTCGGCAATGTCTCGACCTCTGGAATCCCCGCCAACGCGACGGGCAGCCTTGACCTCTCTACGACCCTCCCCCTGCTCTCGGTCGCACTACAGGTCCTTTCGGCGATTCTCTTCTCGACCCCAGTCCTCCTGCTCTACGTCTACGACAAGAACAACGGAGTCCTCGAATACTTCCTGTCTCTGGGGATGGACCAGGGGGAAATCTATCGTCAGTACCTAAAGGCAGCGCTGATTCTCGCCTCAGGCCTAGTGGGCTTCGAGGTCGTCGTGGGTACGGCTGCGGGTCTGGCAGAGGGCCTGGGATGGCCGATTCTGGTGGAGGTCTCCGGGCTGGTCCTGGCACTGGCTCTCCCGGCGGTTGCGTTTGGCACGCTGATCATGATGTCGTTCAGTTCCCTCCAGAAGCAGAGGGTGGGCTCGAACCAGCCTCTCGGGATGGCGGTTGGCGTCTTGATCGTCATGCCGGCCTATCTGGTCTCTGTCGTCGCACCTTCGGTCGCTCTGGAGATCGATCTGCTCCTAGCCGGAATAGTTGCCGCCCTCTCAGTCCTGATGTACTTCTCTTCGAGCCGGCTGATCAGCAGGGAGAAACTGCTTCCCTGAGGGCGCCCAATCGCAACACCATCTCGTCCTCGCGTGGTGACCCGAGTCTGAGTAGATTTCGAATCTACTCATAGGTGCCTGTTCGCAATTGCGAGCAAATGCACGGATGCATTAATATTCTGTGACTCACGGATGGCTCACAGGAATCACAGACATGACCGAAGAGTCGATCACTAGCAAGAAGCTTTCGAGACGACAGTTCGTCGGAACAGTCGCAGCGGGTGCCGCAAGCGCCGCAGTGCTGAGTGCTGTGGCAGGAGCGAAGGGCTTCGCGCCGAATGCCCCGGGTGCGCCGGCCTCGGCGGGCGCAAGCGCGATGTTAGGGAGGAGATCGGACGCGCAGCCGATTCAGTTGCCGTCCAAATGGTCCCAGACGGCCGACGTAATCGTCGTCGGGTACGGCGGGGCTGGAGCGGTAGCGGCCATCACCGCCTTTGATTTGGGCGCCAACGTCCTCATCCTGGAGAAGACGCCAAGCTACGCCTCTCTGGGGGTGCAGAACCCCGCAATCTCAGGCGGAGGTGGCAGCACGTCCATGAATGGCGGACACCTTGACTATCCGGTTGACCCAACCTTGGGTGCGACATACCTCTACCAGACTTCGTGGGGAGCGACCCCGATGACCACGTGTCAGGCGTGGGCGAGTGTCGCCAGCCAAATTCCAGCTTGGCTCACCCAAATGGGGATAAAATTCACTACCAGCTCAGGGGGTGCGGGTTTTCCTGCGGTCGCAGGCGCGTCAACAATCAATAGCGGGTCCATAGCCGGCGGCGGCTTCGCCTTCTTCACGGCCCTTGACGCGGCGGTGACGAGCAGAAACATCCCGGTCCTGTTCAACACCCCGGCAACAAGCCTGATTCAGAATCCATCGACAAGGGAGGTGGTCGGCGTCCAGGCCCTCGCCTACGGGAGCGAGATGCTGAACATCAGAGCCAATCGGGCTGTGGTGCTCTGCACCGGTAGCATAGAGTTCAACGAGCAGCTCAAGCTGAACTACTTCAGATCCTATCCCGCGCACTTCCAGGGCTGGGCTTTCTCCACCGGAGACGGGCTGGTCATGGCTGAGAGCGTCGGAGCCGGGATATGGCATAACGACTGCGTCGCGGCAACTATGGTGCCGTGGTTCCCGGCCTATGCCCAATCATTCGGCATGAGCGCCCCGGCCCAGCACGGGTGGATCTATGTCGACAAGTACGGGAACAGGTTCATGAACGAACCGAACATCAACCGAACCAACACCTACCTGAACCTCTCCGACTTCAACCTCTCCGTTCCCGAGTACACCCGCATTCCCTCCTTCATCATATTCGATGAGACGTGCAGGAAGGCCGGCGCCATCTCCAGCGGGTCCAGCGGGAGCCTTCCAGCCTACCTCGATGCACGGCCGACATGGAGCAGCGACAACAGCGTGGAGATAAGCAAGGGTTGGATTCTCAAGGGTCAGGACATCCCCACCCTGGCCGCGGCGATAAACAGCACCACGTTCGTCAGCTTAGCGCCCGGGACAAACAACGCGGCCCTTCCAGCGGAGATTACAGTCACGATGAGCGCAACCAACCTAGCGAACACCATCAACACCTACAACGGCTACTGCGCGGCGAAGCTCGATCCCCAGTTCGGGAGGACTGCATCCTCGCTAATCCCGATAGTGACGCCGCCGTTCTACGCCATGGCCCTGTGGCCAGGAGGCGAGGCAGCATTCGCGGGTCCCATCCGAAATGGGCAGGGGCAGGTCTGCGGCCCGGATTACGAGCCGATTCCGAGACTCTACAGCGCGGGAGAGCTCGGCTCCATCAGGGGCTCGGTCCTCGACACCGTCTCACACAACGGCGAACTAATCGTGTTCGGGCAGATCTCCGGTCACAACGCGGCGACCGAAAACCCGTGGACGTCGTAGACCGGCAATGAGCGTTTGTCTAGCCGCCGAGCTCGACGTGAAGGAGAAGCTGATGACAGCGCGCAGTAGGAGCTCTGCCGGCGTCCCGATTGCGTGCTCGTCATCTTGCTCTCGGTCGCATCGGTTCAAGGGGCGAGGACCCAGGCCCCGCCACATCCTTTAAGGTGGAAACATGCCTAGGGGTCGATACGCTACGGTGAAGATTCCAGAGGAGCTCGCAAAGACCCTCGACGGCTTCAGCGAGGCATGGGGATATAGAAGCAGGGCCGAGATCGTCGACGAAGCGATCCGGATGTACATCTTGAGGATGAAGGAGCTGAAGCAGGCAGAGGGCAAGAGATAGAGCGAGCCGCCAGGCCGCCTCAGGCCCAAGCGCACTCCTCGGAACCTCCACAAGTCCGCATTGACCAGACGATTGAGCTGACCCACTTCAGAGCCTGGAGTATGCCAGGAGCTTCAGGAACAATTCACCACCAGGGTCCGCGCTCCAAGTGCAGATTGCGCGGCCATCCGGACTAGTTCTACTCGTCTTGCTTCAGCCTTACGAACTCGACGAGCCCGTCTCTGAACTTGATGCTCGCGTGGCTTCCGTTGCAGAACGGCTTGTTGACGGACGCGCCGCATCTGCAGAGCGCCACACGGTTCCTCTTCTCGAAAGGCACCCCGTTCTCCGACTCGATCGTTATCCCGCCGCGGACCCATAGCGGTCCGCTGCACCCGAGGGCCGGGTCCTCCACGACGCCGATGGATTCTGGAAGCTTCGGTTCGATCTCCTCCCTCGTCTTCTTGTTGTGGACCACCAGCCTTCCGGAGGGACAGTGGGCCGCCTCCCTGATCGCGAGCTTGCGCGCTTCGGGATCGTCCGACTCGCCAATCAGGCTCCAGATCTTGCCGCCGGGGTCGCAGAAGCGTGCGAAGGCGCAGAGCTCCTCGGCATCCTCGAGGGTGAGGACTGGACCGTCGAAGACCTCCGCCTGCCGTGCGAAAGGCTGGCGCGTCGCGGTCTCCGTACCGTCGAAGCGGATCTTTTTGTGGGTGTCATCACAGAACGGCTTGTTCTTTGAGTGCCCGCAACGACAGAGCGAATAGCTCCTTCCCGTCCTGAACGCCTTTGCCTCCTTCCATTCCCAGGAAAGACCGTCTTCGTTCGGGGTTATGATCTGCATGCTTATTGGAACGTCTCCCGAGACGAGATATGGCCCGTCCTTCGACACAACGATCTTCTTCTGAGAGGTCATCTAGTCGCCTCCAGGAGGCCGTGGAAGATTATAATCTTTGGGTAGTCTCGATGGGCATGAGACTCGGAATCGGTGGGTGTGGGCCTGCTCTCAGACCGTCGCGCCCGGCTGCTGCTGGGTTACGCAGTGTATCCCGCCGAAGCCGTACACGAGCGCTTCACAGTCTATTCCAACGACCTTTCTTCCCGGGAAGGCCTCCGCTAGCTTCTCGAGAGCCGGACCGTCGTTCGCGTCGTCGAACGTGGGGACTAGGACGACAGAGTTGCCGATGTAGAAGTTGGCATAGCTTGCGGGTAGCCTCTCGTCTCCTCCCACCCTCTTCCGGGGCATCGAGACCGGCACTACCTCAAGGTCCCTTCCCCGCTCGTCCTTCGCGGTCCTCAGCAAGGCGAGGTTCTGCCTCAGCGCCTCGTAGTTCCCGTCGAGGGGGTCTTCTTCCACCATGCAGACCACCCTCCTCTCGTCGACGAACCTGGCGATGTCGTCGACGTGGCCGTCCGTGTCGTCGCCCACTATGCCCTCCCTGAGCCAGAGGAAGTTGGTGAACCCGAGGTACCGTTGCAGGTAGCCCTGGATCTGTTCTCTAGTTAGCTGGGGGTTGCGGTTCCTGTTGAGCAGACACTGCTCCGTCGTCAGGCAGCTCCCGCGCCCGTTGGCGTCGATCGATCCGCCCTCCAGCACCACCCCCGGTTCCAGGACCTCTACCCCGGAGGCCCTCGCCACATCCATCCCGGCGCGGTTGTCGGCCAGCAGCTCGTCGTACTTGTTCCCCCAGGCGTTGAATGTCCATTTGGTCGCGGCCAGCTTTCCGTCCTCCTTTCTGACGAAGATGGGGCCGTAATCCCTCATCCAGACGTCGGCCGTCCTTATCCTGTGGTAGCAGACCCGCTCGTTCTCGCCGAGGATTCCGGAGACCCTCTGTTCCATCACTTCGTCGTCGACCAGGAGGTTCACCCGCTCCCCCAGCGTGAGCGCGGCCACCATCTTCGTGTAGGTCTCCTCGACCTTCCCTAGGACCTCCTCCGGGAACGTGAGAGGGTCCTTCGGCCAGGCGAGCCAAGTTGCGTCGTGTCTTCCCCACTCCGCCGGCATGGAATACCTCTGGGACAGAGGCGTCACGATCCCGCTCATGGCGAGCCAACCAGCCCCATGTAGGTGGCCGGCTTTCTGTTCCTGAGGAAGCCCCAGCCGCGTTCGATGTCCCGTCCCAGTCCTACGTCGCAGGCGGCGACGAGCACCTGCTCCGCATCTCCGCCCCGCACAAGCAGCTTCCCGAACTGGTCGCTGACGAAAGACCCACCCCAGAACGTCGTGTCCTTCTCGACTCCCACCCTGTTGACGGCCGCCACCACGATGCTGTTGGCGATTGCGTGTCCCCGCTGCACTGTCTCCCAAGCCTCCTGCCAGTCGCCCTCGGCCTGGTCGATGCCCTTCACCGTTCCTATGGCCGTAGGGTAGAAGAGGAAGTCCGCCCCGAGAAGCTTGTTTGCCCTGGCCGCCTCGGGATACCACTGGTCGAAACATATGAGGACGCCGACCTTCCCGAACTTGGTCTCGAAGACCTGGTAGACCTCCCCTGGCGCGAAGTAGTCCTGCTCGTAGAAACCCGGATCCTGCGGGATGTGCACCTTGCGATAGGACCCCAACAGTCTGCCGCGCTCGTCGTAGACCGTAGCGGTGTTGTAGGTCTTCCCCCTCGACTTCTCGTAGAGCGACCCTCCGACCAGCACGACCCCGTTCGTCCTGGCCGCCTGCGAGAGCGCCTCGGTCGCGTCGTTGGGAATCTTCTCGGGCTCTATCTCAGACCTCTCTTCCTGAGGAAAGTACGGTACGTCGAAGAGCTCGGGGAGGCAGACTATCTGCGCTCCCTCGCGGGCGGCCGCGCCGACCATGCGGACGGCGCTGCTGAGGTTCTTCTGGCGATCCTCTGCCATCTTCATCTGGACGAGCCCGATCTTCACTTCCATGGGGTGACCCCCGCGAATCCGGTCGAAATTTAAGGATACTCTGGGTTGGGCCGTCTGCTGCCGGCCGGGCCCCCCGCTGGACACGACTGACCGGCGGGCGCGCTAGGTTGAGTGCTGGTGCAATCGTGCGGAGCCGTGTCTGCCGGACCGCGGAATCAGGCGCCCGGCTTCGGGAGTGTCAGGGGCGAGGTCACGGGCGAAGATCGACGTCCCACGATAATGGCGGCGATACCGATCGCTATCAGTAGGGCCTGAACGCCGAGAAGGAACATGAAGGCTGCGTCCCCCAACAGGTGTTTCTGCAGGAATGACTGCGAGCTTATTGTCGTCCCCACTGACTGACCGATGAAGGCGTCGGCACCCATCGCGCCGAGCTGAATCAGAGCAAGCAGGGTAATGCCGATTGTGGCGAGTCTGGGCTTCCACCAGAGGCCGAGGATCAGCCCCAGGTCCAGAACGACGAACGCGATGAGCCCGTCCGCATGCGTGGGGGCGTCTTGCCAGAGAATTGTATCGGTCGCCAGAATATAGCCTCCGATCCCGGCGGAAATTAGCAGCGCCAACGCTGCGAGCGCAAATATCGTCTTCAAATACGGCGACCTCCTGTTCGGACCCAAGAGATTTAACGCTTGTCGTAAAGAACGCAGAAAATATTCATTAAAATGCCAAGAGGACTGGGCGTGACCGAGGCCCCGACCTTCGTGTCCCGCTCCCTGCCAGTGATAAGGATATTACAGAGGAGAACGCAGGTGGCCTGTGTCAGGAGGTCCAAAGAAGGAATTGGATACCGACAAGGAGGAGGGCCACGATGTCGACGAGGACCGGCGGATATTCCTCAAGGCGACCGTCGTCGCGTCCGCCGCGCTGGCCGTCGGAGGGATGGCCGCCCTCGCGAAGACGATTGCCACCCCCGGGGTGGCCCAAGCGAACACCACCACCGCGACGACGTTTCCGAGGGTGCAGGTCAAGGACATAGCTTCAGGGTTGCTCGCGACCGTGAGCAACATGGTGACCAACACACCACTTAGCTTCTACTACCCGCTGGACAACGAGCCCAACATAATCGTCAAGCTCGGAGTGGCGGTCGCCGATGGGGTCGGACCCGAGAGCGACATAATCGCCTTCAGCGACACGTGCCAGCACCTCGGGTGCAACCCCGGATTCGTCGCCGCCGGGGCGTCTCCGCCCTGCAACTCCTCGTACAGCGCCAAGGGGCCGGTGATGTATTGTTGCTGCCACGGCAGCATCTACGACTTGGCAAACCAGGCAGAGGTCATAGGCGGCCCCGCAAAGTATCCCGTCCCCCGGGTCATCCTCGAGGTCGACGGCTCCGGCAATATCCTTGCGACCGGCATGACCGGGCCGACGATCTACCAGCACGGTCCGGCGGGGTCGGACGACGTCTCTTACGACCTTCAGGGCGGAACCCCGGTGTCCTAGCAGATGACCGTCGAGACCTCCCAAGAAAAGGCCGGCCCCGTTGTGCGGTTTGTGAGGTGGCTGGACTCCCGCCTTGGTCTGTCTTATCCCCTCCTGCGTCCAGTCCCCCAGTATTCCATCAACCCGTTCTACTGGATCGGTGCGCTCACGGTCGTCGCCTTCGTAATCCAGGGCGTGACTGGGATAATACTCCTGATTTGGTACGTGCCCGACCCGGCCGTCGCCTACCAGTCGACCTCCTACGTCTTCAGCAGCGTCAACTATGGGAGGTTCCTGGAGACGGTCCACCTCTACGGCGCATACTCCATGATCCTGCTGGCCTTCATGCACATGATGAGGAACTACTTCGTCTCCTCCCACAAGAGCCCGAGAGAGCTGATGTGGGTCTTCGGGATGGGGATGGGGTTCCTCACCCTCGGCTTCGGGTTCACGGGGTACCTCCTGCCCTGGACGGTGGTGTCGGTCGATGCAACGAACGTCGGTCTGGGCCTCCTCGGTCCTCCCCTCCCTGCCGCACTCGGCAGCTTCGCCCAGTCGCTGCTGGGGATATCCGGAGGCAATGCCACGACCGAACTCGTCCGGTTCTATGACCTTCACATCATCATCCTGCCGGCGATCCTCCTGCTCCTACTCTTCGGGAAGATGTACATGTTCGAGGCCCACGGAGCGGGCGCCCCCGCAAAGGACATCCCCGAGGTACAGAAGAAGGGCATCTCGTTCTTCCCAGACGCGACCCTCTACCTCCTCGAGCTCGGAGCGCTCTTCTCGGCGGCCCTACTGGTGATCTCCGCCCTCTTCCCGTACACGCTGCCCGCAGAGTATTCTGTGGCCGCATCTCAGGCCGCCACGCCCCAGCCAGACTGGTACTTCCTCTGGACCTACCAGGTCCTGAAGATAGCGGCCTTCGAGGGAGCGGGCCTTCCGATAGCGCTCACGCTGATCACCCTGCTCTTCGTCGCCCTCTTCGTCCTCCCGTTCATAGACAGGGGAGGAGAGAGAAGGCTCGCGAACCGCCCGAAGTTCGTTATGCTGGGCGTGATCCTCATCGTCGAACTCACGGTCCTCAGCTACTGGGGAAAGGTGACCCCGGGCCAGATCATCCCGACCGAGACCGCCGCGCTCGTGCTGGGGGGGACGGCCCTGGTCGTGGCGGTCGTCTTCGTCGGAGTCTACCGCGTAATGTTCTCAAGGCTCAAGGGCAAGCTTTCGACGGGGGTCCAGTCCACTATGCCGATGAAGACCGCCCAGCTCTGGACTGCGGCGATCTTCACCTTGCTCTTGGTGGGGGGCTCACTCGCGATATCCGGCTCCATCAGCAGCGTCGTCCAGATGGCGACCCTCGGGATCACAGGGGCGGGCCTGGTCAACCTCGCGGCGTACCTATCGGCGGTCGGGCTCGTCGTACTCGGCACGATCTATCTCCTGTACAGGCTCGACCTAGCCAACGGCTCGATAAGGACAAAGGTGGCGGTCCTACAGGTGGGGTGGTCAGATGAAGAGTGATACGGTGAAGGTGTTCGTGGTTGGGATGCTGGCGCTTCAGGCAGTAACGGTCGCGCTGCTCTGGCTCCTGAACGCCTTCTCGGTCCAGGCTACCGCCGCCTTCGCATTCCTGTTGGCCGCCGACGTGATGGCCTTCGCCCTCATCGCGCACGTCTACAGGACCGCCAAGAACGACGCGGCGGATCCTGATGGTCCCGCACCCTCCGCTCCGGCCGCCTAATGAGGCCCGAGTCCCCCGCGGGCTCGCGCAGGGTTAGAGCCTGCACGGCGCTCCCATCGTGACTGAGTGTTTAAAAGCGAAAGATTCCGTACAATAACCCGTTGAGACCCCAGAAAGCTTTCGTGCTGATAAAGACCGACCCGGGACGAGAAAGAGAGGTCGCGGACAAGTTGAACAAGCTCCCCGAGGTCAAAGAAGTCCACATCATCACCGGCGAGTGGGACCTCCTGGTCGTGGTCGAGACCGAGAGGGAGCTCGTGCTCCCGACAGACGAGAAGGTGCTCGAGCTCGTAATGGACAAGATTAGCAACCTACCATACCTTCAGGACACCAACACGATGATCCCGTCCTTCTCCAAGTACAAGTAGCGGGCTCCACACCGAAAATCTGTCCCTGGCCCGGCCCTTCGTCCTGGGCTCTCCCGGCGCACCCCCGCGCCTTGCGCGGAGAGGGGCACGACCCTTCTATTCCAGGCGTGGGAGGCGGAGGCGACCCTTCACTTCTTCCCGAGTTCTTCCACGAGAGCCTTCGCCCTGTCGAAACGGATCATCTTCTCCTGAATCATCCTGTTCGCCACGATGTCGACGAGGTCTCCGGTCGCGCCAGCGTTAGCTGCCACGTTGCGGGCGTGCAGCTTCATGTGCCCCCTCTGGATCCCCTCGGACGCCAACGCCCTGAGCGCCGCGAAGTTCTGCGCCAGCCCGACCGCTCCCATGACCTCGGCCAGCTCTATCGCGGTCTTGACGCCGAGCACCTTTATGGCGGCCTTCGCTGCTGGATGGGTCTTGGCCGCCCCTCCGACGAGACCGACGGCCATGGGCATCTCGAGCGTCCCCACCAGGTCGCCGTCCTGGTTCTTCTCCCATGTAGAGAGCGGTTTGTAGCCTCCGTGCTTCGCGGCATAGCTGTGCGCCCCGGCCTCGAGCGCCCTGATGTCCTGACCGCACGCGATCGCGACCGCTATGACCCCGTTCATGATGCCTTTGTTGTGGGTCGAGCACCTGTACGGGTCCGCCTCGGCGAAGGCGTAGGCGTAGACGACCCCGTCGACCGCGGCCTCTCCCCCGATCGCCTCCTTGTCGAAGGTGGCAGAGACTCTGACCAACCTCCTGTCTGCCAGGTTCGAGATTATCCTGAGGTAGACCTTACCGCCCGTCACTCTCTCTATTATGGGGGCCACGGCCTCCGCCATGGTGTTGACGGCGTTCCCTCCCATCGCGTCGCCCGTGTTCACGATCAGCTCAGCGATGACCATCGGTCCCTTTATCGATGAGAGCACCTTTACGTTGAGGTCCTTGGCTCCGCCTCCGAGGGAGACGAGCATCGGGTCCTGCTCGTTCGCCTTTGCAAGTATCTCGTCCTTGTGCAGGAGAAGGTCCATCCTCGCCCGGAAGGGGTCCCCGACGTCTACCGCCTGGATTTGCCCTATCATGACGGGCCCGGTGTTCGTGACGTGGAACCCACCCTTCACCCTCGCCATCTTGGCGGCGTTGCTCGCGGCGGCCACGACCGACGGCTCCTCTATCGCCATCGGGACGAGGTAGTCCTTCCCGTTGATCATGAAGTTCGTGGCGACGCCCATCGGCATGGTTATCCCGCCGATCACGTTCTCGATCATCCTGTCTGCGACCTCCGCAGGCAGCCCTCCCGTGTTGCTGAGCGTTCTTACCTCTTCCTCCGAGAGCCCGGTCAGCTTCTGGACCAGCCTGAGCCTCTCGGCCATCGGGAGCTTGTAGAAGCCTGGCTGCTCTGATGATTCCTGCATTTCCCGTCGGGGCAGCGCCTTCGGCTATTTAATTTGAGCGAAACCACCGGGGCGCGAATCGGCGGGAGCCGAAGGCGGTACCTAGAGCTTCAGGAGCTGCTGGAGGGTCGCCTTGTCTATCTTGAGGAGACCGACCTCGGGAAGCCTTCCAAAGAGCGTCCTCAGGTCGCTGTTGGCCCTGAAGACCGACTTGAGGGTGGCCCTGCCCTCTGCCAGCTCGCCGTGGTTGAGGAGGGTGACCCCCTGCCAGAACCTGAGCTCGGGGTTCTCGGGCGAGAGCTCGACCGACCTCTTGTACTCTTCGAGCGCCTTCCTGTTCTCGCCCTTCTCCATGAGCAGGTCGCCGTTGTTCGCGTGGGTGAACGCCTGATGAATCCTGAGCAGCCTCCTCATCTCGACGAGAGGCTGCGGGTGGTCCTCGACCCTGAGGTCGACGACCCTGTCGTGCCAAGGCGAGCTGCTGCCGGTGATCCTCACGACCAGAATCGCCGCTGACTGTCTCCCCCTGAGATCGCCTCCTGCCTGCTCGGCGCTCTCGAGCGCGAGCATGAGCCTCTCTGCGAGGCTGCCCTTCGACTTCCTGAAGGAGCGGGCCATGGCTCTCCACACCCTGCGGTTCCGCATGATGTTCGCCTGGACGCTGAAGCCGCGCCCCGACTCGTGCCCGGCCTCGGGCATGCACCTCCTGCCGGTGTGGACTGCCACCCTGCCGTGAGAGTCGAGCATCGCGACCTGCCGGACCTCCGGTCTCGGATCCGTCGCAAGGAGCGACTTGAGCGCCTGCTGAGGCGTCTTACCCCCCTTCATCAGCGCAAGACCGAGCGGCCCGTAGCTTATCTCGACCGAGGCCTGAGTGGCGACTATACCGACGCCTGCCTCGGCCCAGGTGACGACCGAACCGACGGAGAACCAGTGGGACTGGACCGCCACTCCCATCTCCCCTGACCTCTTGTCGATGGCGACGATGGAGTATGTGTCGACAGGACCCATGAGGTCCCGCCCTGGACAATACGGATAAAAGCTCTCCCGACTAGAGAAAAGAGGCGCGCTGCCGGTTCCAGATGAATGGACCGACCGGGGGGTACCAAACGCCGAGCTTCTCAGATGGGTCCAAGGGATTTTTAGAAGGTCCTTCCAAATCAAATCGAGGATTAACTTGAAACGCAAATCAGGTACTTTGAAGATTATCCGAGGCGAGTCCTTTCGGATGAAAAAGACCTCATTTTCACTTCACATCGCCGGAATCAGAAATCTTCAACGGTTCGACGAAAAGGTCGGCTTTTTGATTTCGAGGAAGCGCGCAGCCAGATGGTTGCAAATGTACTCCAAGTGCAGGGGAAGATGGCTGAAGCTCCCAATTGACGGCGAATCCAGTGCAGTTTTGAGTTCTTAGCTCCAGAGCCGACCACCCACCAAGCCTAAGAAAGGAGACCTCTCTCCTTGGTCCATTCACAGAACCAGGCCTAGAAGGGACCCCCGCCGCCAGGACCCTAAACCTTGTTCGGCCTCAACATCTTTAAGGGAATCTCCCAGACGGGTATTGTTGGGCCGGTCGTCTAGTCCGCTCCAAGTGGGGAATCTGTATCTCAGACCAGAGAGCACAGCTCCTTAGCCTGGTTAGGACGTCGCTCTGACACGGCGAAAGCAGACACCGCCAAGGTCGAGTGTTCAACTCACTCCCGGCCCACCACCCCCAACCTCCAGGTTTCTTCTACTGTACCAGACGCTTGACCACGACCGACGCCAGCCCTGCGAAGAAGACCGTCGAGATCAGGAGCGCGGCCATGTCGAGCGGCACCGCTGAGTAGTCTCCCGTGAGGAGCAGCGACCTCAGGGCGTCCACGACGTAGCTCAGCGGGTTGACGTAGGCTATGTACTTGAGCCACGTCGGCATCAGCGAGATCGGGTAGATGGCGCTGCTGGCGAAGAAGAGGGGCATCGTCAGGACCTGCCCTATCCCCATCATCCGGTCCCTGGTCTTCAGGAACGAGGCGAGGATCATCGAGAAGCTCGAGAAGCACATCGAGAGCAGCACCACTATCCCAAAGACCCCGAGCACGTCGAGCGGGTCGAGCCTCAGGTGTATGCCGAGCAGCAGCGAGAGCGCGAAGATGACGACGGCCTGGAAGACGCCTCTCACGGCGGAGGCCAGCGCCTTCCCGATTACGATGGACGACCGCGGAGAGGGCGTGGAGAGCAGCTTGGTCAGGAGGCCCACGTCGCGCTCCCAGACGATCGTTATCCCGTAGAATATCGCCACGAAGAGGACCGACTGGGCGAGGACCCCGGGCGCTATGTACTGGATGTACGAGTAGCCGGCAGGCGCGAGCACCTTCACCGAGTTAAGCACCTCCCCGAAGATCAGAAGCCAGAGGGCGGGCTGGACCGCCCTCATCCAGAGCTCGGTCGAGTCGTGCCTGATCTTCCTGGCTTCCATCTCGGCGACCGTGAAGACGCTTGAGAGTGACCTTCCCAGGCTCATCTGCCGCGCCTCGCGAAGTTCCGTCTCTCAGACCTGGCCTCGACGTAGCGGCCCTGGTCGACCCGCGACCCGGCGTACTTGATGAAGACGTCGTCGAGCGTCGGCTTGGCAAGGACAATCGAGTCTATCACCATACCTTTCGACTCCAGGAAGTCGACTATCTTCGGGACCTTCTCCTCGCCGTTCTCGGTCAGGACCCTCATCTCCCCTCCCTCGTAGCTCAGCAGCCTCCCGACCTCGGCAGGGAGAGAGACGGCCCCCGCGCCCTGAGAGAGCCTGACCGTGATTATGTCCCCGCCCACCGACTCCTTCAGGCGGGTCGGGGTGTCAATGACAGCGATGCGTCCCGCGTTCATGATCGCGACTCTGTCACATATCTCGTCGGCCTCAACCATGTCGTGGGTCGTGACGATCATCGTCATGTTGAGCTCCTTGTTCAGTTCCTTGACCTGGTTCTTTACCTCGTTCTTCGAGAACGGGTCGAGTCCGATGCTGGGCTCGTCGAGGAAGAGGATCCGCGGCCTGTTGACAAGGGCCTGGGCAATCTCGAGCCTCCTCATCATCCCTCCGGAGTAGTGCTTAACGAGGTCGTCGGCCCTGCTGCTGAGCTGCATGAAGTCCAGGGCTTCGGCGATGCGTCCCTGCCTCTCCTTCTTGTCGACGTAGAAGAGCTTCGAGAATATCAGGAGATTCTCGTACCCGGTGAGGTCGCCGTCCACCGAGACCGCCTGCGGGACGTAGCCCATCATCTGCCTAACCTGCTGGGGGTGGATCAGGACGTCGGTGCCGAAGACGCGGGCCGTCCCCGAAGTCGGCTTTGTCAGGGTCGTGATGATCTTGATCGTAGTCGTCTTCCCTGCGCCGTTGGGACCGAGCAGCCCGAAGATCTCTCCCTCATCCACGGAGAAGCTGACGTGGTCTAGGGCCGTGGTCTCCCTACCGTACACCTTGGTCAGGTTCTCGGCTTCGACGGCCTTCAAATCGTGTTTCAATTCTTGGACGGGTAAGGACGCATCGGCACCCGAACGTCCCTCCGCAGCGGTCCAAGGATATGTGCTTTGCCGTATCGCTCCATCCCGAGCCGGGACCTGCGTGGAGCCAGGAACCAATGAAGCAATAAGGGTGCGTTCGAAAGGTGGGGCACAGTCGCATGACAAGGATGCTAGTCCTGAACCATCGCGGGGTTTCCCTGGACGCTCTGGTAGGGCTCGTCGGGAGCCTTGGTGTTGGCGTCGACCTGATCGAGCCGGAGGCGATAGCCGGGCCGCTGCCGGTCCGGGGTTACGACGGGGTCATAGCCTCGGGCGGGTTCCTGAAGTCGACCACGCGCCAGGAGACTCTGGGAAGATACTCCGTATTCTTCGAGGAGCTCGAGTCCCCGTTCCTCGGGATATGCCTGGGGATGAAGATACTCGGATTCTGCTACGGCGCCAGGATAGGGAAGAGGAGGCCCGTGGTCGGGGACTACCGGGTCTCGCTCAGGGGCTTCCCGCTCAGCCCGGAGCTCTCGGAGTTCACCGTCCGCCAGAACCACAGGTACGAGCTGCTCCCTCCCCTGCCAGACTCCCTGGAGAACTTCACAGCCCCAGGGCATCCGATCCAGGCGGTGAAGGTCGTGGGCAAGGCTCAGTTCGCCGTGCAGTTTCATCCCGAAGTTGGAGACTCTCCCGCGCGGGTTATCGTGGCCAACTTCGTCTCTATGTGCGCCGGAAGGAAGCTAGGGACGGCGATCAGGGCACGTAGACGCCCATCTCCTCGGCGATCTTCCTCAGCCGCTCGACACGGTGCTCGGTCGAAGGGTGAGTAGAGAAGAGCTCCACCAGGGAGCTCCCCCTGAAGGGGTTGACGATCCAGAGGGACGCGGTGGCGGGCGACGGGCTGTTGTTCGAGTTGCGCCCGAAGCTCTGGGTCTTCGCCTTGGTCGAGATCTTGACCAGGGCCGACGCCAGACCACCGGGGTTGTGGGTGAGCTTCGCCCCGTAGTCGTCGGCGTTGTACTCGACGCTCCTGGAGATGCCCAGCTGTACGAACATCGCCCCCATGGGCACGAGGACGATCGCCGCGATTAGAAAGAGCGGGTTCCCTCCGTTCCTGTTGTTGCCCCCGTAGCCGCCGAACATCATCGACCACATCGCTATGTTCCCGATGTAGGAGATTACGCCCGCCATCGTTGCGGCTACCGAGGAAAGCAGGACGTCCTTGTGGACGACGTGACCGATCTCGTGGCCTATCACCGCCTCAAGTTCGCCCGCATTCAGCGTTGAGAGGATGCCCGAGGTGGCGACAACGACGGCCTTGCTCGGTCCCCTCCCCGTCGCGAAGGCGTTGGGCTGCGGGTTGTCGACGATGCCCACCTTGGGCATGGGTATGTTCGCCTCGTTCGCGACCTTCCGCACGATCCCGTAGAGGGTCGGGTTGTCGCTCTCCTGGATCAGCTTTGCCCTCGTCATCTTCACCACGAGCTTGTCGCTCCAGTAGTAGGATCCGAAGTTGATCCCGCCGGCGAGCAGCAGCCCCAGGAACATGAAGACGAGCGGGTCCCCAAAGTAGGCCCCTATGGCATATCCCACGAGCATCAGGAGTCCCGTGAGGACGAAGAATAACGCGGCCATCCTCAGATAGAATGACAGAACCCTTGCACCTTCGAATTCGCGCCCTTGAGCATCCGTAAAAACCTTTCTCGGAAAACCTTTTTAGATTTCCGCGGGCGCTCGCCCCTCGAGAAGACATGTCGGAAGACGACAACTGGCAGAGCAGGTGGAGGAAGATGATGCCATTCGGACCCTGGTCCTTCCCGGACATCGAAGAGATGATGAAGGAGATGGAGAAGGACTTTATGCAGTTCAAGGACATCGAGAAGCAGGTCCCGAAGGACATGATCCGGGAGCGCACCTCTCCGGACGGGAGCGTGAGGAAGGAGATAGGTCCCATCGTCTACGGCTACTCCATGACCATCGGCCCCGACGGGAAGCCGGTCGTAAGGGAGTTCGGGAACGTCAAGAGGAGCGACGAGCCGCTCAAGGGGATAACCAACCAGAGAGAACCGCTCGTCGACGTAGTGGAGGGCGACAAGCAGGTGCGGATAATCGCGGAGGTCCCCGGGGCGACCAAGGAGGACATCGAGATGTCGGTCCGCGAGCGGACCCTCACCATCTCGGTAGACACCGGTGAGAGGAGGTACCGGAAGGAGCTGCAGCTTCCCGAGTCGGCGCTGGTCGAGGGGGCCAAGTCGAGCTTCAACAACGGCATACTCGAGATAACCTTCCCGAAGAGGGAGGGCGGAAGCGCGGGCGTCAGGCTCAAGATAGAATAGGCGCCCGCCGGCAGAGGCAATCCCTCGCCGGTCAGGAAGAGATTAATCTGCCTGCCGGAGCCGCGCGGTGACTCAGAGATGACCCTCCTTCGAGGCATTACCTGGGACCACCCAAGGGGCGCGGGCGGACTCGAAGCGACGGCCAGTGTCTACAGCCAGTCGCACGCAGGAATCCAGGTGACGTGGGAGAGGAGGTCTCTGCTGAAGTTCGGCGAGCAGAGCATGGACGAACTCGCTGAATCGTACGACCTCCTTGTCATCGATCATCCCTTCGTCGGCTACGCGGCCAGGGCGGGTTGTCTCATTCCTCTCGACGCCGTCCTTCCTACCGGCTTCCTCGAGCTGCAGCACGAGCAATCGGCGGGTCCGAGCCACCGTTCGTACGAGTACGCCGGGCATCAGTGGGCTCTCGCCGTTGACGCTGCCGCCCAGGTCTCGGCCTACCGTCCCGACCTTCTCGAGGCCCCGCCGGGCGACTGGGATTCCGTCGTCGACCTGGCGCTGCGCGAGGGCGCGAAGGTCGCGATTCCTCTCATCCCCACGGATGCCTTCGCTTCGTTCCTGACCATCTGCGCGAACGGCGGCGACCCCCCATTCGTCAGTGACGACGTAATCGTCCCCAGGGAGGCGGGGCTGCGCGCCCTCTCTCTCCTGCAGCGGCTCGCGAGACACGTGAATCCGGCCTCGTTCGCCCTCGACCCTCCAGGGATACTGGAGGTGATGTCCACGACCGACCAGATTGCCTACGCGCCGCTCCTCTTCGGATACTCCAACTACTCGAGACCCGGATTCAGGCCCAGATCGGTGAGGTTCGCCGACATCCCGTCCTCGGGGGACGGGCCAACGGGCAGCCTGCTCGGAGGGGCGGGCATCGCGATCTCGTCAGGGTGCCCGGATGTGAAGGCCGCAGCGGACTACTCGATGTGGGTCTGCCAGCCGGAGGTGCAGAGAGGGGTCTACTTCGAGTCGGGAGGGCAGCCCGGGAACAGGGTCGCCTGGCTCGACGAGGGCGTCAACCGCAGGTCGGACGACTTCTTCAGGAGGACCGTGGCAACGATCTCGGGGGCATACCTCCGTCCGCGGTACGACGGATACGTGGCCGTCCAGACGGAGTGCGGGAGGATAGTCCACGAAGGGCTGGTCAACGAGCGCGACCCCGAGAAGGTCTACTCGGACCTCAACGCCTGCTACGCGGGCACGAGACAGGGCTCCGAGTACTGAGAGCGCCGCTCGCTCCCGGGCGGCCTCAGGTCGCGGCCTGGGTGATCACGCCCAGCTTCCTCAGCTGATCGATGGTCTCGGGGGAGTAGCCTAGGATGTCTCGAAGGACTGCCTCGTTGTGCTCCCCCAGGCCAGGTGCCCTTCCCGCGACCCTTCCCGGAGTCTCGCTCATCTTGAAACCCGAGCCTGCGACCTTCAGCTTGCCCACCTTCGGGTGCTCCATCTCGATCAGCATCTCCCTGCTCACGGAGTGGGGCTCGTGCTGCGCCTCGACGATCGTCCTGACCGGGGCGGAGGCACCGCCCGCCGCGATGACCACGTCCATCACCTCCTTCACAGTGAGTCGCTCGGACCATCCCGAGATTATCTCGTCGATGTCGTCGTAGTTCTTCACGCGGTCGGCGACGGACTGGAACCTCGGGTCGTCCGCGAGTGACCCCCTGCCGATCGACTTCAGGAAGGCCTTCCACCGGCTGTCCTCGTTGATCGCTATCATCACGTAGCCGTCGCTGGCCCTGTACATGTTGTAGGGTGCGAAGACCCTGCTCTTGTTCCCGTGACGGTACTTCATCCCGGAGAGCTGGAAACCCATCCAGGGGACCGAGAATATCACGCCGCTGTCGTGAAGGCTCATGTCGATGAACTGGCCTCTGCCTGTCCTCTCCCTGTAGAACAGCGCGGAGACGGTCGCGCATGCGGCGATCATCGACGTTGAGTAGTCGAGCGACATCGCGTTCACCTTCGGAACCCCATCCTCGCATCCGTTCGCGTCCATCAGCCCGGACACGGCCTGAGCGAGAGGGTCGTACCCCGCCATCTGCGAGAGCGGACCCGTGTAGCCGAAACCTGTCACCGAGACGTAGATTATGCCCGGATTGACCTTCTTGAGGTCCTCGTACCCGAGCCCGAGCCGCTCCATCGCCCCCGGCCTGTAGTTGCAGAGGAAGACGTCGGACTTTGCGATAAGCTCCTTGAAGACCTCTCTCCCTCTCTCTTGTTTGAGGTCCAGCGCCATCCCTTTCTTGCCGCTGTTGTAGTATAGGTACAGGAGCGCCTCGCCGTTGACGAAGGGAGGGCTCCTCCTGTTCGCCTCGCCGTTCGGCGGCTCGACCTTGATCACCTCGGCGCCGAGTTCTGCGAGGAGCCTGCCACAGTATGGACCGGCCAGATGGACCGAGTTCTCGACGACGCGTATCCCCTTGAGGGCGGATTCCATCATCTCGACTTCCGCTTCTCGACGAACTCCTTGACCCTCGCTCTCGAGTCGTCGGTGTCATAGAGGTACGTGACCATCATCCGCTCGTAGGGAAGCGCCATCCCGAACGCCCCGACCGTCCCCATGTTGACGAGGCGCTTCAGGGCGGCGAGCGCCTCAGGAGACATCGCGGCCATCCTGCCGGCGAGCTCGAGCGACCTCTCCATCAGCTTCGAGGCGGGCACGACCTCCACGACGACGTTGAGTCTCAGCGCCTCCTGGGGGGAGATCGGGTCGCCGGTCATGAAGATTTTCTTCGCCGTCTTGGGGCCGACTATCCGGGGGAGCCTCTGGGTTCCCCCTCCCCCTGGGATCAATCCGATCTTGATCTCGGGGAAGCCGAACTGGGAGGCCTCGCTAGCCACGATCACGTCGCACGTGAGCGCGAGCTCGAAACCCCCTCCGAGCGCGAGCCCGTTCACCGCTGCGACGACCGGCTTCGAGAGGTTCTCTATCGCCTCGTGGAGCTTCTCTCCCCGCATCTGGAACCTCATGAACTCCTCCCTGTCCTTCATCTCGCTGTACTCGAAGATGTCAGCGCCTGCGCAGAACGCCCTGCCGCTGCCGGTGAGCACCACAGCCCTGACCTCCGGGTCGTCCTCGATCGTCTTCAGGAGGTTCGAGAGCTCCTTTATGGTCCTCTTCCTCAACGCGTTGAGCTTCTTCTCGCGGTTGAGGGTCAGTATCGCGACGGCCCCCCGTCTCTCGTACATCACGTCTGGACCCTCCAGCTGCTCCGGGTTCATTGACCTGCACTGAGCCCCTCGTCGCTTTAAGGGTTCCACGGCGGGGCGCAAGCCGAGCGCGATGGGGAACGTCGCCTAGGGCCGGGGAGGAGCTTCGGCGCCCCCGCCTCTTCCGCGGGGAGGCCTCCCCGACATGACGTGCCTCTTCAGCAGCTGTATCCCGAGCGACGGGTCGACCCCCTTGGGGCAGACCTGGGAGCAGCTTCCGGCGAAGTGGCACCGCCAGACGCCGTGGGGAGTGTTGACCAGCTCCAACCTGTCCGCCCCTGCCTCGTCTCTCGTATCCATCAGGTAACGGTATTCCTGGGCCAGGGCCTGGGGGCCCGGGAAGAGCGTGTCGGTCGAGGCCGTGGGGCACGAGGAAGTGCAGAGGCCGCACTTTATGCAGTAGGTGAACTGCTGTATCGCATCGAGCTCCTCCGGCTTCATCAGGTACTCCGTCGTAGGATGCTCCTGCTCGCCGGCGTCGACCCTCACGAGATGCGGCATCATCTCCTCGTGATGGCTGAAGAAGCCCTCCAGGTCGACGACAAGGTCCCTCACTATCGGAAAGTTGTCCATCGGCTGGACGGTGACTTCGGGGCCGAGCGCTCGAGAGCTGCGTCTCGCAGGCGAGCCTGGGTCTCCCGTCGATCTTCATACCACACGAGCCGCACGAGGACATCCGGCAGGAGAATCTGACCGCGATCGAGTGGTCGATGCGCTCCTTTGCGTAGATCAGGGCCTCGAGGACGGTCCCCGCCTCGTCGGTCGGGACCGCGTACTCCCGGAAGGCCGGCTTCTTGTCCTGCGAAGGGTCGAACCTCTGGACCCTAAGCTTGACCTCCACCATCTAGGACGACGACTCCTGTCACGGCGAGGATGACGGTCCTTGTACCGTAGATGACCACGGCGACCATCACGAGAAGGCACGGACCAGTTCACTCCCTTTGTCCAGGTCTGGCTCTGCCTCCACTCCAGGAGGATCGTCCGCAGACCGTTGAACCCGTGGACCACGACGACGACCAGCAGGAGCTCGAGCAGGGCGCCGTCGAACCAGCTCCTGTAGACAGAAAGGACCTGGCCGAAAGAGACGGCGTGGGAGTACGGGACGAGCACCCCCTGCATCAGGAGGTGGATGCTGACAAGCACGATCGCGGCCACCGCGGTCACGTACTGGAGCAGCATGAGGTTCGATTCCTTCAATGCCAACTCACCCGAAGAGGATGCTCCCGGTCCACAGAGAGGCCACGATGGCGGCGACGATGGCCACCCAGATCATGTGCCTCTGCAGCGCCCTCAGCGACTTCGCCCTGTAGGGATAGTCCGGCCTCGAGGGCTTCTGGAAGATGAGTCCGTACTCGGAGAGTATCAGCCTTATCCCGTTTATCCCGTGGAAGACGACCACGAGCACTATCATCGTGAGGATGACGTTCCCGAGCGATGTTCTCCGTGGCCGCGATGTCCGAGGACCAGCTGGCCACGCTCGGTCCAGAGCCGAAGGGGCCGCCCACGAAGAAGCTGGTGTCGCCGATGTGGCCGAGCACGTACAGCAGGATCGAGACGCCCGTGATCCTCTGGAAGGTGTACGCCCACCGCTCGAGGTTGTAGTGGTACGGGTTGATCCACCCCGCCACGCCCCGCTTGTTGAGGACCTCCTTCTCAGCGGCCAATCTTCGCACCATCCCTCGGGACCGACGCGGTGGGCAGGGCGCTTAACAGTTTTCATCAGTAGTGCCTCGCCGCCGGCTGAAACCTCGTTATCTTGACGGGAGAGTAGTCCAGCGTCACTCCCTCCCTTCTGTGTAGAACGCGAGGGTGTGCTTCAGCCAGTTGACGTCGTCCCGCTGTGGGTAGTCGCGCCTGGCGTGGGCTCCCCTCGACTCCGTCCTCGCCAGGGCGCCCACGAGAAAGGCCTCGGCCACCAGCAGGAGGCTCTCGACCTCGAGGACGTTCGTGAGGTTGGTGTTGTATCGCCTGCTCTGGTCGTCGCAGTGCAGGAAGTCCTCTGCCTTGAGCCTTCTCACGGCCCTGAGCGCCTCTGCCAGGCCGTCCCCCGTCCGGTAGACGTAGGCGTTCGTGTCCATCGCCCGCTGGAGCTTGTCCCTCACCTCGTAGGGGTTGGTCCCTCCCTTCCCGTGGAAGACCTCGTCGAAGATGTGCTTCTCCTCCCCCAGCACCGCTCGTCGGGGGGCTGGAGTCTCGGACCTCTCCGCGGCGTAGTTCGCCGCGGCGGCGCCCGGTGATCCGCCCCCAGACCAGGCACTCCGCAGTGGAGTTCGCCCCGAGCCGGTTCGCGCCGTTGATGCTCACGCAGGCGGCCTCCCCCGCGGCCCAGAGCCCCTTGACCTACGTCGCGCCGTCGATGTCGACGTCGACCCCGCCCATCGTGTAGTGGCAGACGGGCCTCACCGGGAGAGGCGCCTCTACCGGGTCGATTGCCCTGAACTTCATCGCGATCTCCCTGATTCCGCCGAGCCTCTCCTTGACCTTCTCGGCGCCGATCTGCGTGAGGTCGAGATGGAGGTACTCGCAGCCCGCTCTCCCGTCCCTGAACCCTCTCCCCTCGTCGATCTCCGTTATCATCGCCCTGGAGACGACGTCCCTCGAGGCGAGTTCGAGCTTCTCGGGCGCGTACCTCTTCATGAACCGCTCGCCGTCCTTGTTCAGGAGGACCCCTCCCTCCGCCCTCGCGCCCTCGGTGATCAGTATCCCTGAAGGGATCAGCCCGGAGGGATGGAACTGGAAGAACTCCATGTCCTTGAGGGCGATCCCGGCCCTGAGCGCCATCGACAGGCCGTCGGGCGTCGAGCTGTGCCCGTAGGTCGCGAAGCTGAAGAGCCTGCCCGCCCCACCGGTGGCGATGATGCCGGCCTTGGCGGCGATCACGGCGAACTCGCCGGTCTTCATCTCTATGGCGGTGATCCCTCTGAACTCCCCCTGCTCGACGAGAAGCGAGGTCGACGTACCACTCCTGATAGAACGTGATGTTGGGGAACTTCGTGCAGGTGTCGTAGAGGGTCTGCATCTCGTGGAACCCGACCTTGTCCTCGGCGAAGGTCGCTCTCGGATAGCTGTAGCCGCCGAAATCCCGCTGGGCGATCCGCCCGTCCTCCCTCCTCGACCAGGGCATCCCCCAGTGCTCGAGCTGGTAGATCTCAGAGGGAATCGTGTTCACGAACCTCTCGACCGCGTCCTGGTCTGCCGAGGTAGTCTGACCCCTTCACGGTGTCGAAGATGTGGGACTCGATCGGTGTCCCCCAGTTCGGGGTAGAGCACCGCAGCGGTGCCCCCCTCTGCGCAGACGGAGTGCGAGCGCATCGCCTGGACCTTCGTGACCACCGCGACCTTCAACCCCGGGCTCACTCGAGAGGCCTCGATCGCAGCCCTCAGGCCCGCGATGCCCGAACCCACGATCACGAGATCCTGCTTGAGCCTCTCCATAAGCTCAGTCGCCCCCTGAACACTCCACTTAAGACTTGGCTCACGGTCCCGTTCCCGATTACTCGGCCTGATCGACGAGCCCCCAAGCGTCATGGGGTCTCCATGCCCCGCTTTGACCCACCCTCAGGGACCCGCAGAGCGACCTTGAGAACTCCTTTTAACGCGAAAGACGGCGCGACGCCGCCGGGCCGGAGAGAATTGCACTACTTCATCATCCTGACGAAAGAATGCAATCTCTTCTGCAGCTATTGTGGGGGAGGGAGCGACACCCCCCCGAGAGAGATGCAGTACTCGGTTGCAGACCTCAAGTGCTTCCTCTCCAAGGACAGCGATCCAGTCATCGAGTTCTACGGAGGCGAACCCCTCCTCCGCACAAAGACCATGAAGAGCATCATGGACGCGGTCCCGGGACGGTACGTCGTCCAGACGAACGGCATCTTCCTGGACCGGATCGAGCCGGAGTACCTGTCGAGGTTCCACTCCATACTCGTCTCCATCGACGGGACGGAAGAGGTCACGGACAGGGAGCGGGGCAAGCGCGTGTACGAACGGGTCACACGGAATGCCGGTCTCATCAGACAGAGGGGCTTCCGCGGCGACCTCGTTGCGAGGATGACGGTGGAGCAGGGCACAGACATCGCCGAGAACGTGCTCCACCTTCTGCGAACCGGACTCTTCGACCACGTCCACTGGCAGCTCAGCTTCAGCATGTTCTGGGAAGCCGGGGACCAGACGGTCCCGGGGCTGCCGGAGTGGCTCGAGTCCTACAACTCCGGCATCTCTTCGCTCGTCGACTCGTGGGTGGCCGAGATGTCCAGCTCGCACCGGGTCCTGGGGATGGTACCGTTCGTCGCATTGATGAACTCGCTCCTCTCGGGAGAGAGGTCGACCCTGCGATGCGGTTCAGGGGTTGATTTCTTCTCGGTCATGCCCGACGGGAGGATATCCGCGTGCCCGGTATCGATCGACCACGACTTCTCGGTCGTCGGCTCGATATTCGCAGAGCGAACCGAGCTCTCTTCGCGACGTGGCGGTGATCGGGGAGCCGTGCCTGTCATGCGACATCTACCACATCTGCGGCGGGAGGTGCCTCTTCGTGAACAGGTCGCAGGGGATGCTCCGGGAGAACGGCTTCTCATACATCTGCAGCACGGTCAGACATCTCGTTGCGGAATTGCAGGACGCCCTTCCACGGGTCCAGGCGCTCATCGAAGACGGCTCGGTGAGCCGGTCGGACTTTCGAGTATCCAGAGCTCAACAACGGCTGCGAGATAATCCCGTGAGAGTGGAAGCGTGGAGGTCGTGGTCTCGACGTGTAGGGTTCTCGGTCCGGGACCGTGGCCAACCTGAATGATAGGGTCGATTCAGTGAAGAGTAGCCCCGCTACAGATTTCGGCGGCAGCTCATGCCTGAGTGGGTCACGTCGGCCACTGTTCTTCGAGAAGGTGGAACAAATCGGCTTGTCCCGATACGCGCTCCCGTCCAAGTGAGCTTCAGGACTTCTCAGGCTCACATTTCCGTTGAGTCGTCGGCGATTGACTAGTACTCGATTACGACCGAGGAATTTGAGGTAATTACCTTGGGATGGATGCCAATCAGCCCGAATAGGCTCATAAAATAAGAACGGAGAACAACGGATTCTCTTGGTCCGAACTCGTGCATGAAACAAAGGGTGGTCTTCCCATTCCTTTTCGATTCATTCATTGAAAACCATCCTGCTCTGGAACGGAAGCGCAGGTAGTCCAGAACGGCATCAAGGTCGACGGCGCCCTTCCTCGCCAGCATCATCGTGCTTGGGGTATCGTTGGCTAACACAGCCCCCAATTCGGCTAGCTCGTCGTCAGGTATACAGTCCAGAAACGCACGGAATGCGATCTTTGTCAATTTCACATATTCCATTTCTTCCCACAGCAGGTCGTCGCGTGTATGGGTGGAGAGCACCTGATTCACCAGCGTGTTCAGACTGACCTTGCGTGTCCTGGCCTCCTGCTCGAGCGAGTCGTACACGTCCTTCCAGACCCTGAAGTGCCCTGGAACACTCGCTCTCATCGAACCCTCGACATCAACAGCGGTCATATTGCCCTCGAGCGAACGCTACGGGGGTTGTATTTACGCATGACTCCACTTGTCTACAGATGACTCATCATCTGTATATGTTTGACATCGCAACTTCGTTCCAAGTAATACAATTGACAGATGAAGCAATTACGGATAAGAAACTGTCCAGGAGACAGTTCGTGGGAGCCGCAGCCGCAGGAGCCGTAGCGCTCGGCGCTGTGGCGGGAGCAAAGTCGTTCGCGCCACACGTAACATGTAGCGGGTGAGAAATTGGCCATCCCGGTGGCGATGGCAGCGCCACGCATCGCGGTGCCAGCACAAGCTGCCAGTGGGAATAGTGTCTGGTCGGCTCCCTCCAGTTGGGACTACTCCGCGGATGTTGTGGTCGTAGGGGATGGAGGATGCCGGTACTTGCTGCAGCCATAGGAGCTTACGACGGAGGGGCAAGTGTCCTCATGCTTGAGAAGGCTCCAAAGGGACTCGATGGAGGAAACACGGGTGTGGCCAGGGGGAACCTCCACGATAATTACGCCCCTAACAGACATGATTACCGTGGCGAACATGGTGAGCATATGGTATCGTTCCCCTCGACCTAATCACCGCCACCTGACAGAAATATCAAACATTCCGACATGGATAAGCAGCCTCGGGGGCAGTATGAATGGGGGCACCGCATCCACCACTACGGGCTTCCCTCCTCCTCTCTATGCTGGCTTTGTTTCCCCAAACTTGAGCGTGAACTCTTACAGCATCGCCGTCCCGTCATTCTCATACCCTACTAAAGGGACCAGTGCGACTGGGTCAAGTGGCGCTGGAAAGGACTTCTTCGCATTCCTTGACAACTGCAGAGCCTCCAGGAACATACCAATCATGTACCAGACGCCTGGGAAGCAACTGATACAGAATCCCACTACGAACGAGATACTTGGCGTCATTGCCACAAACTGGACCGGACAGGACATATATGTTCGAGCCAACAAGGGGGTGATTCTCGCCTGCGGTGGATACGAGAACAATCCTGAGATCAAAGCCAATTTTGCGCCAGAGTCACCGATAGACTGAGCTCATAACCTTCTACGGGACTCCCTACAACACCGGAGACGGAATCTACATGGCACAGAACAGGTGGGTGCGAAGCTCTGGCACATGAACAAGAAAGAAATCCACTGCGATTGCATGCGCGGCGGGAAGCGTGGAACTGGGCGTCGGTGTAGTGGTTGGCTAATATCGGCTATGGATGTCCGGGCGCAGCCCTATATCCAGTCATCTATGTGAACAGATACGGGAAGAGATTCATGAATGAATACTGCTATTCTGGACACACCGATCAAACGAAAGAATACGACATATTCGACGAGACAGTTCACAGGCCACGGAGGGAGTAAATCTTCTGCGACTGGCCAAACATCCCATTCTACGCCATCTTCGACTCGCTCGGGATGAAGTACGGGCCTATCGGCGCTACCGGCATCCCCGGCTCCAGGCTTCAGCTCCAGTATTACACGGGGTCCACAATCTCTACAACTGGAGTTCGGACAACAGCGTCGAACTAGCCAAAGGCTGGATCGTAACCGCCGACACGCCGACGCACCTGGGAGCCAAGATCACATGCAGAGACTTCTTCGGCACATGTTGTCGGGATGGACCCCGCGGGCCTCGATGCGACGGTGACTGCCTGGAACGCCGCCTGCGCTGCAGGAGCTGATACAGCGTTTGGCAGACCCAACTTCGACTCTGAAGCCGTTGACGAATCCACCGTTCTACGCCATGCAACTGATAGAGTGCCAGACCAACACGGACGGAGGTCCAGCTCACGACAAGTACACAAGGACTCTGGACGTCAACAACAACCCGATTCCGAGACTCTACACTCCAGGGGAACTCGGCTCTCTGTGGGGCGGCCTGTACTACGGCGGTGGGAACGTCCCCGAGGCGATTGCGATGGGACGCGTCGCTGGCGCGCACGCTGCCACCCTGCCGAGCTGGACGTAGTAGCGGAGAGACATCAGTCGTAGACTCGATGCTTTGGAAGCTCCCTAGCAAGGAGCTTCCATCCCATCTTCTTTAGAATCTCGATGTGAAATTGGCAATGAACAAACGGAGAATGTACGTCATTGGTCTGACGGCGTTGCTCCTGGGCGTCATGTTTACGACGTACGGCATCTGGACCACGACCAGCTTCTCGCACGGCGAGCCTGGCTTCGACCAGGGCTGCTGGTGCCACAACAACGGCATCGCCATTTTCGTTAACGGCACGGGTGACGGCGAGGCAGGAGTCTTCTTCGGCTCTATAGCTGCCGGAAGCTCGTTCCACCTCCGGATCAGCACCAACAGCGACGGCTCCCATGGGCGTCGTCACTGGACTCCAGCTGTGGGAGTCGAACCAGACCGACAACGCCAAGTTCACGATCTCCCCAGCACAGGTCACCGACGGCTCCGCCCAGGACCTCTCGCCGAGATCGGGAAACATCACCGCGCTCTACAAGATGACCGCGCCGACGACTGCAGGCCTCTACACGCTCACTCTCTATGCGCAGGGTTCGCTGATGCAGGGCATCGCGATACAGGTGACTGGCGGATCGACTACAACCTCAACCACCTCAACCACCTCTTCAACAACCTCGACTACAACCTCTACCACCTCAACCACCTCTTCAACAACCTCGACTACAAGCTCCACATCTACCACCTCCAGCACGCACTCGACCACCTCTACCACATCGACCACACCAGTCGCGGTCTCAATAACGAGCCCGTCTTCCAGCGCATCGCTCGTGGGAGATCAGAGCTACACAATCTCCGGGACGATCAGTCCAACGCCCTCGCTCCCGGACAGCGTCACGATCAAAGTGAATCTCCAGGGTTCTTTCACGATACTTGATTCCTCGACACAGGCGGTCACCGCTTCAGGCACCTTCTCCTACACCACGCACGTGGGCGGCAGCCCTTCGTGGGTGACAGGGACGTACGTCATAACGGCCACCGACTCTTCCGGTGCGACCGGGACCACGACATTCGCGTATTCCCACTACCACGTTACCACGTCTACCACGTCTACCACGTCAACGCACCAGTACTACAATCAGCCTCGACCAGCACAACGTCATCAGCTACCCAGACGGTGACGACGACCATTTCAGTCACGACGACCGCAACGGCAATCGCCACCCAGACTGTGACAGGACCAGCAACGACTGTGACCGGACCCACGTCAACTGTGACCAGCACCTCGACGACCTCCGCCACGCCTGACTGGGCGTACGGAGCGATGGTGGTCCTGCTTCTTGTCGGGCTGGCGATAGGCTATGTGCTCAAGAGACCGTCGGTCAAAACGGGGATGAAATAGAAATTGGTCTCAAAGAAAATGGGTTTGCCTTGCAATCGGGTGGCCAAAATGACGATGAACAAGCGAAGCCTCTACAAAGTCGCGCTCGCGGTACTGCTCCTCGGCCTCGTCACCGGGACCTCTGGCGTCTGGCTGCTTGGCAGCTCTGCGCACGGCGCGCCAGACCAGACGTCTACTTCGACATCGACCGCTGACTCGATAGCATTCACGAGCCCGTCTTCCGGTGCCTCGTTCACGGGCACCCAGACGTACACCATCTCCGGGACGATCAGTCCGGCCCCGCCATCGCGAGATAACGTGTCTCCATTGACGTAACGCTCTTGGGTTCTTCCTCTGCGGTTGATTCCTCGACCCAAGCGGTGACAGCTTCAGGCACCTTCTCATACGCCACGCACGTAGGCAGCACACCGTCGTGGGCGACAGGGACCTACGTCGTGGTCGCCACAGACTCGTTCGGAGCGACAGGGTACACGACCTTCCAGTACACCGCCCCGGCCGCGACCAGCACGACCGCAACTTCAACATCCAGCTCGACCGTCACGTCATCCACGACATCGTCGACCACAGCTTCGACCGCTGGCTCGATAGCATTCACGAGCCCGTCTTCCGGTGCCTCGTTCACGGGCACCCAGACGTACACCATCTCCGGGACGATCAGTCCAACGCCCTCGCTCCCGGACAGCGTCTCCGTTGACGTGACGCTCTTGGGTTACTCTTCGTCGATTGATTCCTCCACACAGGCGGTCACCTCTTCAGGCACCTTCTCCTACGCCACGCACGTGGGCGGCACTCCGTCGTGGGTGACGGGGACCTACGTCGTGGCCGCCACAGACTCGTTCGGAGCGACAGGGTACACGACCTTCCAGTACACCGCCCCGGCCGTGACTACCACATCTACCACATCAACCTCGTCAAGTGCTACCACAACTACCACGTCAAGCACCAGTACACAATCAGCCTCGACCAGCACCACATCATCCGCTACCCAGACCGGTACTAAGACAGTGACGACCACCACTCTGGTCACGACGACTACAACCTCAACCACCACCAAGACTGCGCCTGGGCCAACAACGACTGTGTCAGGCCCCACGACAACTGTGACCAGCACTTCGACGACTTCCGTTACACCTGACTGGGCGTACGGAGCTATGGTGGTCCTGCTTCTGGTCGGGCTGGTAATAGGCTACGTTGTCAAGAGGCCCCGAACTCCACAGGGCTGAGGTAGGGATTGCTCTCGAAGAACTGACTGAGTTCTCCGAGAAACTCTCAATCCCAGTGGCGGTTGCGGACGAGGCCGCCCGCATATGCAAGAAGAGTCTGGGAAGGGGCCTCGCCAGAGTGGCACCGGTCTCGCCAAATCGCGGCCGCGTCCCTGTATGCCGCCTGCAGGGAGAGGAAGGTCCCGGCGACGCTGGCAGACGTGTCAGCAGCCAGCGGCGTGAACAAGATAGTGGTAGCTAGGCGCTACAGGTTGCTGGTCGAGGAGCTCGACTTGAAGATCCCCGTCGCCGACCCGACAGAATGCCTGGCGATGGTTGCCTCCCGAGTGAAAGTTCACCCGAAGGTGGAGGCAGACGCCCGAGAGATACTGTCAGCAGCCGAGAAGGCTGGAATCACGGCAGGTGTATTCCCCCAGGGATTGGCGGCTGCTGCCCTCTATTTGGCGTCACTGCTGAACGGCGAGGCGCTGACCCAGGTCGAAGCGGCGGAGGCGGCTGGGGTGAAAGACGTGACGATCAGGAACCAGTACAAGCACCTCAGGAAGCTCGTAAAGGCGCGGCTTGAAAGAGCGCCGAGGAGGAGAATCCATCGCCGATTTGAGCTGGAGGCAGGGCATTCGAGGCGTATTGAAGTGCCTGCTTGACTTTGCGGATGTCGGAGAGAACGAGTCCATCAGCGAACGAAGCCATCTCTCCTGTCGGGCCTGCTTCTTGGCGACGCCTCTATCAACAAGTTGGATGAGGGCCAGCTGGCACCGTCGATATGCCCGGCCACAGCAATCTCAGCGTCGAAAGACACGCTGGTGAGCTATACAATAAGGGGCCAAAACGGAACATCCAGCACCCTTCTCAAGTTCTTCCCCGCTCCGGACGCGTCTTTCTCAATCCGATCCATCTAGTCTTCGACGCAGGGCATCTACGTTGTAGCAAGTCCGACGACTAGCGCCGGTCCGGCGACCGGCCAAGTCTTTGAGAATGGAGGTTCAAGTCCCGTCCTCGTCGGGGTCACCATCCAAACATCCCGACCATCTTGCTCGTCTGGGCGGGAGCGGGGTTCTCATGCTCTTGGCGAACCTCCACTTTGTTCTCAGGCGAGCCCGTAGTCTTGCTCCGGAACCCGGAGACAAAGTAGCCTCGGCCGACGTCGAAATGACCTCCTCAGATTGATCGAGTCGGAGAAGAGCGCGTCGCGAGAATGCTCAAGGCGAGGCTCCTGACTCGCGAGGACACGAGAGTAGGGAGGAGATTTCGATGGTCTTGAAGTGGCTCGAGGACGTCGTACGGCGACTCCCAGGCTCGGCCTTCTCATCTTTTCATGTTCACACAATTTTTGGCGAGTTTCTGGGGCCCTAACGAGGGCCAATTTGGTCAGGAACCGAATGAATGATGGTGGACCGGGAGGGACTTGAACCCTCGGCCTAGGGAGGCTCGTTTGCCTTCTCCCGCGTGCAAGGCGGGCGTTCGTACCAACTGAACTACCGGCCCATCGGGGCCGCTCAGGTTCATGATTGTATTAAGACTGTTGAAGGGGCGCGGTCACGTAACGGGTCTTCCGCCGGATACGACGAGGGTCTCCCCGGTCACGAAGTCGGAGTCGTCGGAGGCGAGGAAGAGCACGGCCGAGGCGATCTCCTCCGGCCTCCCGAACCTCCTGAGCGGTGTCTCCGCTATCCTGGCGCTCCTCGCCTGGTCGCTCATCGTCGCGAGCATGTCGGTCTCGACGGCACCTGGACAGACCACGTTGACGTTGATCAAAGGGGCGAGGTCCACCGCAAGGGCCCGGGTCAGTCCGATTACCCCCGCCTTGGACGCGGTGTAGTCCGGTACTTCCAGCGCAGATGCGGGGCCGTTGATGCCGGAGATCGAAGATATGTTGACGATCTTGCCGTGCTTCTGCGCAATCATGATGGGAGCGACGGCCTTGCTGCAGAGATAGACGCTCTTCAGGTTCACGTCCATCGTCCTGTCCCAATCCTCTTCGGTGGACTCCAAGATCTTCTTCCGAAAGACGATCCCTGCGTTGTTGACGAGGACGTCGATCCGACCGAACTTCGACACCGTCGCCTCGACCAACCGCTTCACATCCTCATAGTTCGAGACGTCTCCCTTGAATGTGATGGACTCTCCTCCGCGTTCAGATATCTCTCGCCGGAGGTCCTCAGCCTCCTTCGAGGACGCGTTGTAGTTGATGGCGACCTTCGCGCCCTCCTCGGCGAACCTTCTGGCGATTGCACGCCCGATCCCTCTGGACGCGCCTGTCACGATGGCGACCCTTCCCTTCAGCCTTCCGTTCTCTGTGGACAAGTACCAGTGCCGTAATCGTTTGGACTAATAACGTCTTGTCGGCGGATTTTTCGAAGTCGTTATAACCACAAGGATAACCGGAGGGACGCCGACGTCCGTCGACTCAGCCGTCCCTGAAGAATTCAGGCCCGACCTCGACCCTAAACTCTGATTCTATGACTTTCCTGATTCCCGCCGCTATCAATGCCAACTCTCTGCCCTCCAGGAGCGTGAAAGGGGGACCACCCTCTCTGACCTTCCCTGTCCTTTCCCCGCTGATTACGAACGAGTTCATTACCCCTTGGGCCGGTAGCTCAGAGCTCCGATAAGAGAGCGGGCAGCTTAGCTAGAGCACTCGACTGATAATCGAGAGGTCGAGGGTTCGAATCCCTTCCGGCCCACTTAAATTATTAAGAGAATCCTTTATTAAATTGCCCTTCCAGTGACCAAATATGCCCTTTGGGAGCAAATACAGGCATCTTCTCGACGATCAGGATGTCCGCAGATGGTATGAGAACCTCGAAGCCAAGTCCGTCATCACTGCGACGGTCTACCTGAGGACGCTGGGGCTATACTCCAACCTCGCAAAGACCACGCCGAGAGAGATACTGGCAGAGGCACGATCCAAGAAGTTCAGGGACGAATTTACCGACTTCGTCAGGAGGATGGAGAAGGACGGGAAGGCGGGCTCCTACATCGAGCGATTCAGGAAGGTCATCCTCTCTTGGACTTCCTACAACAACCTCGACGTGAAGCTGAAGGTGAACATCAAGGGAAGTTCCGACACCCCAACGATAGCCCGCGAAAGGATTCCGAGCAAGGACGAACTATCGAGAATCCTCAGGATGGCATCACCCAGAGGAAGAACTTCGGTTGCGCTGATGGCGTTCAGCGGTCTCAGACCTGAGAGCCTCGGCGACTACCTCGGGACGGATGGGATACGATTGGGAGACTTCACCGAGGCAAAGGTAAGGGACGACGGAATCGAGTTCGAGAAGGTCCCTACGATTCTGCTCGTGAGAAGGGCGCTGAGCAAGGCGAGGCACCCTTACTTCGCGTTCGTCAGCGGCGAGGCGATCACCTACATCCAAGAGCACATTCAGGAGAGGGTCAAGCAGGGAGAGAAGCTTACCGCCGAAAGCGCGCTCCTCGCATTCGACCCGAGGGGCATCAGGAAGAATCGGTTCTTGAGAACCACCCTCGTGACGAGAGACGTGAAGGAAGCGATTCTCAAGGCAGGTTTCACATGGAGACCCTACGTCCTTAGAGCCTACTGTGACACCGGCATGATCGTTGCGGAGTCGAAGGGCTTCATCTCACATCCTTACCTCCAGTTCCTGATGGGGCACAAAGGGGACATCGAGGCCAGGTATTCGACGAACAAAGGACGCTCCCACCCTCGATGATCGAGGAGATGAGGGAAGCCTACAAGAAGTGCGACTCTCTCCTCTCCACAAAGGCAGAGTCAGCCACCGAGAAGCAGATCAGTAAGGCGTTCAACGAACGGTTCCTCATCGTTGCAGGGTTCAAGAAAGAAGAGCTTGAGAAGATGAATCTCGACGACATGACGAATGAGGAACTTCAGAGCCTGGTCAGGCAGCGGCTAGTTGGGATGATGAACAGCAATGGGTCGAGGCAGAAGGTCATACCCGTTAAGGAGGTCAAGTCATACATCAATCAGGGCTTCGAATACGTGGCTTCGCTGCCGGACGGAGAAGCGATAATGAAACTCCCGTTTTGAAATGCCCGCACCTATCTGCTGAGATGAGCTTTCAGACCCACGATCGTGATGCCCACGAGCTCGCCCTTCCGAGTCCTCATCACAACGCCCTCTTGTGGCTCGATTGAGTCGTCTGCCTCCTTCGGTTTGCCCACTGAGATATAGAGCACGTCGCTCTTCTCGTCGTAGTCTATGTCCAGTTTCTTAGGCTTCACGACTAGGCTTTCCATATTGGCTCACCCTTGACTCTCTTCAAATCTGAAGTGAAGTAGGCCGTTATTATATCCTTCTTTCCGCTCTCCTCCCGATAGACAACAACGAGGTACTTGGACCCGAGATGAGTCTTCGTGAACAGCTTGACCGCCTTCCTTTCTTCCTGATCGCCCTTCAGGACGATGTCGGGCCCGGCGAGCGCGTCCCTGATCAATCCTTCGTAGTTCGAGAGTTCGGGATGCCTCTCGCGGATGTGCTTCCAGGCTCTCTCCGAGAGCGTCAAGAATACGCGGCCAACTCCTTCAGTCTGCTATCCAGCTTCCCGACCACCTCTCTAAACAACGCAAGTGAGGCTAGTATTTCGTCCTTTACCGGGCCCTCAGGGAGTTCGCGCGTAAGATTCACGAGGTGAATGTACCTATCCTTCAGCCCCCACTTGACGAACCTCTTTCCCCACCATATCCCGCCGCTTACTAGGTCTGCAATGCCGATGTCAAGTCCTTTCTTCTCTTCCTTCAGCAGCTCATCCTTCTTCAGTGATGGGTTGTACTTCAGCAGAAGGTTTCTAATGACATTCATCCTTTCGCCAACCGCCCGTCTGTCTTCTCCTTCGGCTTTTGGCGTTCGGGACAATAAATAGCGGATGTCAAACAGGAGATCGTAGCACCTGCCCAACGCTATCGCCGTCCGCGTGTTCGAGATAATCTCGATATCGTCCTCCTCCTCCGCCATTCTGACGAACCTTATTCGTTCCAGTTCACGCTTGCCAGCGTCCGTCAGGATATATTTTCCTTCGTCGTTCTTGGCAACGAGCTTCGAGTCCACGAGCGCCACCAGCGTCACGTAAACCGTCTTGTCCGGCCTTCCCAGCTCTCTCACCACGTCGGAGTAACGCTTCGGCTCAACTTCGAGAAGCTGAAGGAGAGAGACCTTTACTGGGACTGCATTCATCGCATACCTACTAAGTAGGAAGGCTTATAATTCTGTCGTTTTTCGGCTCCTACCGATATGGTAGGTAAGTTAGTGCTGGACGAGCGCACGGTGGACATCCGGCAGCTGAAGGAATTGGCCGCAACAACACTGGACAGCGAGTCCCTCCTCAGAAGAGTCCTTGCCGCCGAGCCTGACACTCTCTCGGCCACTGAGTTCGTAGCGAAGCTAGGGACCTGGCTTGCCATACTCAGGGAGGAATTCAGATGAACGTCTCAACCTTCACCGAGAAGACGAAGCACGAGATCGTAGCATTCCTGATCCTGATAGCCTTCCCGCTCCTCTACAGTCGCAAGCCCGTCCTGATCGCAGTCGCTCTCATTCCTATTGCCATGGCTGCGCTGCTGATAATGAGAACGAGCATACTGAGGAGGTTCGCTCGCACCCCGATAAGGCAGGTTGCCTTCGCCGACCTCTTGGAGCCCATCGTAGAATACAGGCAATCCGCGTCTGGCAGGAGCCGTCCCGAGGTAGTCAGATACGGGAAGCGGGAGATACCTCTCGTCAAGCGGATAGACCACTGCTACGTGAACTTTGAGGAATACATCGGACGGAAGGGAAACCCGTCCGTGATGGTCTGCGGCCGCTCTGGCATGGGCAAGAGCGAGCTGATGAACGTCCTCCTGCTCTCGGCGAAGGAGCCCAAGATCGTCTTCTCGTTCAAGCCGAACGACGCCTACCTTCGTATGCCATGCCAGGTGATAGACGTCTCCAAGACACATACCCGACCCGTTCCAGGACGCGGACGCGTTCTCGATAGCATACGCTCTTGGCCTTCCCAGCCAATGTGAGGGGTATTACCTTCTCGCAGGTCAGGGCGATAGTCAAGAGCGTCGCTCGCGAAAGCAAGAACTGGAGCGAGTTCAAGGACAACCTCAAGCGCACGGGAAGGAAGGCCACCGACATACAGAAGGAAGCGCTCGCGCTGATAGAGGCACAGATTGGGGGTCTGGTCGTCGGGGAGGGTTCCTTCAGCATAGACCTCGCCAAAGACACAGTCCTAGACTTCTCATACCTCGACGAGAGCGCGAAGACGTTCTACGCCGAGATCGCGCTGAGGCAGATATGGAGTTCGCTGACGAGCAGGCTCGGATTGCAGGAGAAGAGGAAGACCCTCATCGTGATAGACGAGGTTCACAGGCTCACACAGCTCTACGAGACCGAGGCGAGGACGATTGTTGATACCCTGATGCGGCAAATCAGGCAGTTCGGCGCCCTCTATACGGCCACGCAGAACTACTCCGACATACCCGACGCGCTCAGGAACCAGTTTGCGACTCAGCTTGTCTTCAACACCACGTCCGAGAGAGATTTGGAGGCGATACGCAAGATAGACTCCGCCTACGTCTGGATAGTGAAGGAGCTGCGCCCTCACCAGTTCATAGACCTCACCTTTCGGGTCGGGAACGGCGGCATAATCCCGATCTTCAGGGCGGACAGGGTCGAGCTTCCAGACCGCCAGGCGCAGTATGGCGCGCCCGCTGATGTTGCTAGTGCTCAGTCGCAAAACCCCGCGATAGACTACGGCGCGATAGTCAGGGAGAGGCTCGACAATGGTGACGTGGTCTGGGTCTCCCGATCTAGCCAGCCAAATAGAAGAGAACTACCACATTGACAAGAATGTCGCGAAGCTGAAGGTCAGGGACGTTCTCCTGAAGCTTCTCAGCGCCGGAGAAGTCCAGGCGCAGAAGTACGACGATGCCGAGTCGGGAGAGACCCTCTCCCTGTACTTTGCGAAGAGCGGGGAAGAGAAGGTCAGCGGCCTTCACCGATACATGGTAAGGCAGCTACTCGACAGGCTGAGCGAGAATCAGGAGAAGGTCATCAGCGTGGCAGAGTCGGGGCAGAGCCTCGCCGATGTAGAGACCGAGAGCGCATACTACGAGATAGAGACGGGGCTCAAGACGAGGACGAGCGACCTTGAGGAACGCATCTCCAAGCTCAGCGCTATCAAGCCGTTCATTGTCCTTGTCCCGAACTCTGACATCGCGAAGAGCGACAGATACGCCAGGCTGAAGAGTTCGCGGGTCAATGTGGCGACACTCGCAGAGTTCCTTAGCGAAAAGAATGCTCGCCCATAGCAAGCAACGCCCTTCAGGCTCATCCTTCGCTTCGGTGCAAATTCACCCCCTCGCTTCGCTCGCCGTGTCCGTCGCTTCGCTCCTCACGGCCTTCCGCCCCTTCGGGGCTCCCTCCCCCCTCTTTGCCCCTCCGCTCGGCTTTCGCCTTCACCCCGCCTTGAAGCGGGGCCGCTCATCTTCGCTCCGAAAGAGCTCGATTCGCGGGGGTGTTGCTTGCTATGGGCTCGCCTGAGGGGGGCTAGGAAAGGGGGAATAATTGAGCTATTTTGGGGAAAAGAAGCTGCTTTGGAGGTACACCCATCCTTAGGGTATCCAAGAGCGAGTTCATGTCGAAGGGAATTGATATTTACTTCTCATCATCGGGGACCTCTTCTTTACGATAGACTCCTAACTCGCCTTTCTTAGTAGAATGGATTCGGATATTCCATTCCTTCTCTCGTCGGTTCCTATCCACGATGAGGATTGTTGCCTTATACCATCTGTCAGGTTTCTAACCTGTATTTCGGGTCGTCCGCCGTTTGATGCTCCTGAGAATCGAAGTAATAGGATGCGCCTTCGCTCCTCGAATAAACCAGCATCAATACCTTACTGTCTCCTTCTCGGATGTCCGTCCTGTCTGCTATCTCCTCTACATCGGGATCGCCTATCGAAAATTGCCAGCTTAGCCGTTCATATGCACCTAAGGCGCCATGCGCAATCCGTCTGCAGAGAAATAGGCGATACAACCCTGAGAACTCCTGTTGTAACTCGTAATTGTGGCGAGAGCCAATCGGTAAGAGTCTCGCTTGCTTCAGTGGTCTTTCCCGAAGTTTTTTGGTCTCGGGTTGAGAGTGTTAGCCAAGTTCAGGTTTGATAAAAAAGCGAGTGCGAATATCTTCTCCGAATATTAACCCGATGACCAGCGTTGTGGCGGTGATCCAGTCAGCGATTGGTGCGCTGGTCGGAAACCGAACCCCATAGGAATAGGTCAGAAGCACCAAACTTGCCGCGAGAACGAGGATGACACCGATTCTCAGGAACCTGTTTGTTCGCAACGCCCGCATCCTTTGAGTGATGCTCGGGCGTGCTATCGTGAAACCAGGAGGTAACGAATCTTCTGACACGCCCGATAGACCAGGTTCGTTTCTATTAAGCCGTGCCTAGCTAGCTGGATAAGGATGAGGCGTGCTATTGGTTGAACGGAACCTGTCGCATGGTCAGGAAACGCAATAGCTACCTGACTCGGAAAGAATAAGAAGTCGATGGGATTTTTGGAGATTTAGAAGTCAAAACGTGAGTCGCAGTCTATCTCGACGACGCTATGCCATTGGCAGGATAGTGATAATCGGAATAGTTCTTCTTGTAATTCTTGGAGCTGGAATAGGACTGGCCACATCACTAAATCCCCAAAAAAGTTCGTCTTCCTCGATAACACAACCAGGTAACTCGTCTTCAACGGCCACAATTGGTTCATCGTCGTTTCAGACAACACAATCCCTTACGTCTACCAACACCAACTCAGAGATTAGCAGTGGGCATACGGCTGGACCTGCGCTGTTTCAGTTCCAGGCCCTGATTTCCTCAAGCGATTCGAAGTACGGATATTTCGCATGGCAAAATATTTCGTTTGTGGGGAGACAGGTGCTTCAGGTCCCCGCCTCAGGCACTACGATGCCTGAGGGACGAGACGTCTACGTAACAGCATCCGATCGCACCATTCAACACGCACTATATTCGACGGTGGGGAAAGCGTACTCGACTTCCTCCAGTTCACTTTACAGCTCGTTCGTCGTGCAGAACGTCAGCCTTCCGTCAAGAATCTCCTTGCTTACAGGAGCTGAAGTGGGCGACGTCATGGTGCTTTCAATTTACAACGATACGGGACCCCCATTCATAGTCTTGACCGGGATTGGATTGTACCCTTCTCCGTTAGGGCCGAATGGGTATAATCTAACGGTCACCAATCAGTGTGCAATGTTCCCTTGCTTTCTCCCATCGGGAGTCACCATCGAACTTCAAGGGGCGGTTTCAGTCTGGGATGCGATTCCGGCCTCACGGGCTATCCAACCACTCAGCCTTTGCGCTCAATTCAATTACAACCCATGCTACAATGATTGGGTCCCATCTCACGACATTATTTCAACCAGCCTGACAGTCAACTTTACTTCGCACCACAATTCACTTCGACCAATGCGACAATAACCAGCTTAGAGGCATCGCTTCCATTCTCCATCATAAGCATGAAGCCCAGTCCTCCCCTAAGTGGTTCATTGTGGGGAGAGTCGATGGACTAGGGCCTTCCAAGGGAATCACGGTCACATTGGCCGCGCCAGTAAGTGATTACCTTGGGAGTCTGTATCTCGACGCCAAGGGAATCTACCCATATAGCTCTCATACCCGACCAACAATTGCTCAGAATCAACTATACCTATCCAGGAAGCAACTATCCTTCTAAAGGTTACAATGTCAGTGTAATGGCCGACTTGGTCCACCCAGAGGGTCAGGGTTCTCAGCTAGTCGCTCGTATGCTGCAGTCCAAGCCTAGACTCGGAAGCTGTTGTTTCGCCAGCAAATGCGGTAGGAGTAATAAGCGTCTACGAGCCGTGGGATGCCGGAGGGTATAGCCCAAACATTTCCTCCATCGCCCTTACATTTGGAGGGTCAACGTATTCTTCACCTGTCAATGGATCAATGCGCTAAACTATTCGACCGCTATTCGTTTTGCTCTGTCTACATCACGAGTCTACCCGGGAACCAAAGCTATGGCGACTCCTTCGCCGGAGTCATTACGATGAGTGATGGTCAGACACTTTCCTTCAGCGGGATCTTCGAGTAATATACGGCGACACGCCAAGGAGATACGAATGAATCAGAAACCTCTGAAAAATGAATGGTGCGGTTGTAAGGATTCGCTTAATTAATTAAATGCATACCTTCCGGCCCATTATTCAGATTAGCCCAGAATGAACTGCGTGTGGTGATTTGATGCTATTTTGGGCTCGTTCGAAGAGGAGCGAGAGGGAGGGAGTCGTATCAGCGACAGACCAGGGACTCCTTTACGACCCAATCACTTTTATCTTCAGCTAACGCCTCGCAGGAGACGCTTATTCCTTCGGTCCGAGAAGTCGGTCTGCCAGAGTGCGCATGAATTCAAGGTGCTTCTTGGTGGCTTCCTCTCCTTCAGGGGTTATCTCGATGACTGTCCTCGGGCCCGGGGCGAGGACAAAAGCCTTGCGTTGCTTGATGAGTCCATAGTCTTCCAGGATCCCGAGATTCTTGTTGAGCGAGCTCTTCGGAGTCTTGACGGCAAGGAGCAATTCCGTGAAGGTGGTCCTCTTGAATCCGAGAAGAGCAGTCATTATTCCCACCCGTGTCGAGACCGAAAACGGTCCGGGTAATCCCACGTCAGAAACCAGGTCCTCCTCTTCCTTTCCCACCCGGCTGTCGCCCTGTCCCGACTCAGGAGGCAACCAGTGCAAACTCCTTGGGTGCCTCGTAGAGCGATTTCGTTCCACAGAATACAAAGAGAGGTGACGCGAGAACCCAGGTCCATGCCGGAGCTCCGGGGAGGATGGCCGCGAAGGCGATTAGGATCATCCCCGCTACGAATGCCCAGTCTTCCACCCTTCTTTCGACGATGCGATCCTGCTTCGTCGCTTGTGAAAATCCCAAGATCAAGGCCACAATCACGAGGGACATCCCTGAAAAGATAGGATAGCCCTCTTCATTGGCGATCGTGTATCCAAGCCAGGGCCCGACGGTCAAGAAGAACCAAGCGAAGTTGCGCCAAGACAACCAGCGGCCCCTCCTCTCATCGTAGGTCGTCCCTCCCTCTCCCTTCAGGAAGTCCAGGCTGTACTGCATCCTCGAGAATCCGCCGTATCCGCACAACCTCGCGACAAACCAGACAGCGACGCTGCCGGCTATCGCTCCAGCGATTGCGAACGGGATTGGAACCGTGACGTAGAGGATGATTGCCATCAGAGGTACCACTGAAGCGAGAGAGTAGAGTACTCCAAGGCCCCTTCTTGCCCTGAATCGGAAGAGCCTCGCGGCGATCAGTTCGGCCTCTATGCGCTGCTGTTGCAGGACATCGCTTTCCAATGGGCAGACTATTCCAGAATCAGAATCCGCTCGCTATAAAATGATGGTGCGAGTTCACTAAAGTGAACTATCTCCCCCGTTTAACTACCCGCCAGGGGCGTTCTTCAAAACGTCGAGCCGTTGTGGTGTGATTGATCGAGACAGTTAACCTGACCAAGAAATTCGGGGACCTGACCGCGGTCGATGGCGTGACCCTCCGAGTCGAGGAGGGAGAGGTCTTTGGGTTCCTCGGGCCCAACGGAGCGGGGAAGACCACCACGGTCAGAATGCTCTGCTGTCTGATATCAAAGACCAGCGGTGATGCGAGGGTCGCTGGCTATGACGTTAGTAACGAAGCTGAGTCACTCAAGATAAGGAAGCTCGTCGGGTTCGTCCCCGACAACGTGGGCCTCTACGATGCCCTCAGCGCCTACGACAACCTGGACTTTTACGGGAAGCTCTATGACTGCACGGAGGCGCAGAGGAAGGAGAACATCCGGAGGTTCCTCATGATGCTGGGGCTCTGGGAGAGGAAAGACGCCGCGGTCGGCACCTACTCGAAGGGGATGAAGCAGAAGCTCGGGATAGCGTGCGCCCTCATCCACGACCCACAGATACTCTTCATGGACGAGCCAACGGCGAACCTCGACCCAGAGTCGGCGAAGACGGTCAGGGACTTCATCCTGGAGCTGAAGAGAGAGAGAAGGACCATCTTTCTGAACACGCACAACCTGGATGAGGCGCAGAGAATCTGCGACAGGATTGCAATCCTGAACACGAAGCTGATGGCGCTGGGCACCCCGGAAGAGTTGGAGCGTTCGGTAAGCGGGAGGAAGACCGTGGTTCAGGTCGTGGAGGTGAACGACGCGATCCTCGCCGCGCTGAGGAAACTGTCACCCGTAGACTTGTCAATCGACGGCAACAAACTGACATTCGATGTCAAGGATCCAGAGAAAGAGAACGTCGCCATCACGGACGCGATCTACCAGGCCGGCGGCCATGTCCAATCCGTCACAGTCGTCGGCTCAACCCTGGAGGATGCGTACCTGAAGCTCGTGAGGCGTGACAACAATTGAGACTCTCGAAATCCTGGATAATCGCCTCGAAGGACTTCAAGACGTTCTTGAAGAAGAAGAACATAATCTATTCGGCCTTCGTCATCCCCTTGCTTGCCGCGATCTTCCTTCCCGTCGTGATCTACTATGTCGAGCTTGAAAGCGGGATTGCCGCCTCCGAACTCACATACCTTCTTCCGGCGCTCACCTTCTTCTTCCTCATCCTCGCAGGCCTGATTCCGACTACGATCGCATCCTACAGCATAATCGGCGAAAAAGTCGAGAAGAGCTTCGAGCGGCTCCTGGCAACCCCCACCACCGACGGCGAAATCCTGCTGGGAAAGGGAATCTCATCATTCCTGCCGCCCATAGGCGCGATCCTGGTCGGGGCTGCAATCTACATGACCCTCATTGACCTCGTGACACACGGTACATTGGGTTACTACTTCTTTCCCAACTGGAATGCTGTCATCGTCTTCTTGCTCGCCGTCCCTCTCGCAGCGATAATGAGTGTTGAATGGAACGTCATCGTCTCGTCTAGGGTGAGCGACGTTCGGGTTGCGCAACAGGTCGGCATGCTCTTGATACTCCCGTTCGCTGGGGTCTACGTCGGCGGCGAAATCGGCATAGTACCGCTCGGCAACACGGGCGTCCTCCTCATCATCGCCGTCATCCTACTGGTGGTCGACCTGCTGCTCCTTTACGTCGCCAGAGCCACTTTCCGCAGAGAGGAGATACTCACGAAATGGAAGTAGTCGGGCTGGCCCGATACTTCCCGCGGCCAGGGAGGTGGAGTGCATGAAAGCCATGAAACTCAGGCTCCTGCTGGTGGGCGCCATAGTCGCGTTGATCGGTGTGGTCCGCGTCGGCATCGGAGGTCTCGGAGACCCGTACGCCGCCCCGCTGCTCGTTGTCGGGGCGGTGATAGTGGTGCTTGGGGTGCTTTGGAAGTGAGCGCGCAGGGCCCGGCGCCGGTGGAAAAGGGGACCAAACCCGGTAAGACGCGCATCTACTTTGTAGACTACCTCAGGGGGGCGCTGGTGAGCCTCGTGATCCTCCATCATACGGCGATCACCTACGGAGGGTCAGGGTCCTTCTACTACACGGAGCCTGCAACCGACCCGGTTGCCTCGCTGGTGCTGACTCTCCTCACGAACTTCAACCAGGCCTGGTTCCTCGGCGCCTTCTTCCTGCTCTCCGCCTACTTCACGCCTGGCTCTTTTGACCGGAAGGGTGCCAAGCTGTTCATCAAGGACAGGCTGATTCGTCTGTTCATCCCGCTCGCCGTCTTCTTCTTCGTCATCAACCCGCTGACCATCTACCTAGCGTTCTATCACATGACTGCTGATCAGCTGGTCCAGCAGGGGATTACTGCCCCCATGGGATTGAACCTGACCTTCATTACCCAGTCGGTGGGCACCGGGCCTCTCTGGTTCGTCGAGCTGCTGCTCATCTTCGAGTTCGGCTATGTCATCTGGCGCGTGGCTGTGAGAGACAGGGCAACGAAAGAAGCCCGCTCTTTCCCATCATACCGGAAGATAGCTGCCTTCATCCTGATCCTTGCTGCGGCTGCCTATGCGCTAAGAATCGTGGTGCCACTAGATGCCCAAGTGCTCGGTTTCCCCTCCCTCTTCGACCTGCCGCAGTATCTGAGCTTCTTCATCGTCGGGACGATGGCCGCCCGCGGCGACTGGCTGAGGAAGATGCCCGACGCCATGGCGAAGCGCTTCTTTGAGATCGCCCTCATCGCGAGCGCGACGCTGCTTGTCCTTGCGATAATCGGCACAGAAGTGAGCTCGCTTGGCTGGGGCAGCCTGGTCGGATACGGGTCGTTGTCCTCCGCCATCTACGCGCTCTGGGATTCCACCTTCGCTGTGGGGATGACCATGTTCGCCATCTCGTTCTTCCGCAAGCGCTTCAACTCCCCGGGAAGACTCTGGAGCTTTGCCGCGAAGAACTTCTACGCCGCGTACTTCCTGCAGGCCACCGTCATAGTCATGTTCTCGGCTCTCGTGCTCTATCAGGTCCAGTTAGAGTCGCTGCTCAAGTTTGGCTTGGCAGCGGTGATGATAGTGCCCTCGACCTGGGGGCTGGCCTATCTTATCAGGAAGATACCTCTTGTCGACCGGGTCCTGTAGTGTTCGTCCCGGTCAAATGACCAGACCTATTGTGAGTGAATTTAGGAGGGCCCGACTGTGGGGATAGTAAACCGAGACCGACAGTAACATGCTACGGCAACAAGGTTCGAAACCAGTCGCGGCTCGAACCCTTGTAGCTCTGGGCTCAGGGTCCACCCCTGCAAGGGGTAGGTCCCTTCCGGCCCACCATCATTTGCCAGCGGGCCGCATTTTTCTGCTTCCGAAGGTTGACTCAAAGTCGTCATCAGATTACCACGTCAGACCTGTATAGAGTAGCTGCCCCTGCCGGGGAGGGCGCGACCAGGAGGGGGACGGTGGCGGACGCTGTAAGCGCGATAACCACTAGGAGGGCGATGGCACGAGCGACTCCGCCCGTCGACCCACCTTCCCTGGCCAGTGCGCCAATCCCGAATCTGAGCGCGTCATGATCTCTGAAACCCAGATCGATCGTGAGAACGACTTCAAGTTCCTAGGGTTGGGCTTCTGCTAGACCTTTCGAGAGAAACGCAGGTAGGAGATGATCAGTAGCACTACGCCGGCCACGATGAGAAGGGTTCCCAAGCCCGAGCCACGCAGACCGGTCCCGTGGATGGTCGATACCGCGACTCCGGCGATAAATGCAATCACTCCTAACACAGCCAGGATCATCGCATGCGTATTCCCTTTTATCGCAGTGGTCGTTTGTTGGGCCAATTCGAATCCCTCTGATAACCGATACTGGCTTTGCGTTATAAACTTTGCATTAAAAAAGAACATATGTCATAGAATTCATAGGTCTTGAAGCAGATGCCGAGAACGCATGGGCCATTTCATCTTCCGGAGAAGCGCGACGGTCTCGCGGGGCTGTGACCCGGCGCTTCAAGAACGACTCGCAGAACCTGATTTGCAATCGTTTCGACGGGCAGATGATATAAGACTCTCCTGAAGCAACAACTTATGTTGTAGGAATTGCAAAAGTCCTATATGGGAGGAGTTCGGCTTGGCGATGGGTGCCAGAAGGTTGAGAGTGTTTATGAAAGTTAGAGTTTGGAAACTCTTAGGCTTGGTATTCATCACGACCTTTGCGTTTTCAGCAATCAGCAGTGTTCATGCTATTCCAACACTGGCAGTATCCTCCACGATACCCAAGATTAGCGGCGCAATGGCTTATGATTATAGCAATGGCGAAATATTCGTGGTAGGCTACTCTGGCATTTCGGCTGTATCTGATGGTACAAACCAAGTGGTCGCAACGGTAACCATAGCCGGGTATCCCGGATTCCTGACAGAGATGACTTACGATTCTGGACAACACGAGATATTCCTCTCCTCAGGCAGTGGAACTGCTCAGGGTATCCCTCCCGCGGTTTGGGTTCTATCTGGTAGTACAAACCGAGTGGTTGCAAACGTGACATCGGGTTCATGGTGGCTTCCTTGGGGTGTAGCTTATGACTCCGCCAAAGGAGAGATATTTCTTGCCGATGCAGGCAACGGCCAAAATGTCTTCGGAGGCGTCTACGTCATATCGGATAGCACCAATACAGTAACCGCATTTGTTGGTGTGGGAATTTTCCCCAGAGAGATGGCTTATGATTCTGGCAAGGGCGAAATCTTCGTCGCTAATTCTGGCCCGGGCATCTCAGTAATATCTGATAGCACCAACACCGTAGTAGCAACCATAAACGGGGTCACCGCCTCTGGCTTAGTTTATGATTCCAGTAAAGGAGAAATCTTCGCGGCGAACGGCTACAACGGTGTTTCGGTCATCTCGGACAGCTCAAACGCAGTGGTTGCAAACGTGACCGGGCTATCAGGAGTTCAGGGCATAGCGTATGATTCTGCCAAAGGCGAAATATTCGTAGGTAACTCGGTGATATCGGATAGCAACAATGCAGTGGTCGCACAAGTTCCCAATTCACTAGGGTCGGTAGTGTATGATTCTGGCAAGGGCGAAATCATCGGATCAACGCCAGCCGCGCTCGATATCTTTTCAGATTCTTCTTCCGCATCAACGATCGCGACTAGTTCCGCGACAGCCACCAGCCAAAGTCCGACCACGACCCAGAGCGCCACATCAAGCCAAGCATCCAGCACGTCGCTCCCTGCTTCTTACCTGGTGCTCGTGGCCGTCCAGGTCGGAGTGGTCCTCTCGTTGTCGCTCATCGCGCAGAAGAGGGACAGAAGGCGCGGTACGACAGAATGACTTCTGCGTTCCCTCCGCATACGTTGGCCCCTCTGTACTCATCGCGTCACAGTCGATCTTCCTCATCCTGCCAGCGAGGCTGGTGAGCGATCATGGGCTTCAAAGTTTCGACGCTCTTGGGCCTATCATTCATCGTGGTTCTTGCTTTGTCAGCAGCGGGCGCGGTCCATGCCGTCGGAGTAATCTCAACCATAAAGGTTGGAGGCGCTCCCTATGGAGTCGCCTACGATTCCGGCAAGGCCGAAATATTCGTGGTCAATTCCAGCGCGGGCACCGTCGTGGTACTGTCGGACAGCAGCTATGCCGTGCGGGCAACTGTGACCGTGGGGCACTCGCCATACAGGGATGTCTATGATTCCGGCCAAGGCGATGTCTTCGTTGCCAACTATGGTGCCAACTCCGTCTCAGTCATCTCGGACAAGACCAACACAGTAGTAGCAACGGTGCCCGTTGGGACCTTCCCTTCATCCTTTGCCTATGATTCCGCTAGGGGCGAGGTATTCGTGGCCAATTCCGGCGCCGGCACCGTCTCCGTCATCTCAGACAAGAGCAATACCGTCGTAGCAACTGTGCCTGTGGGGAGCGGTCCATACGACCTGGGCTATGATTCGTCCAAAGGCGAGATCTTTGTGGCCAACAGCTACTCCCGCTCTGTCTCAGTCATATCGGACAGCAGCAATCAGGTGGTCGCGACCATCTCTGTGGGAAGCGGTCCCCTGGGCGTAGTCTATGATTCCGCCAAGGGCGAGGTATTCGTGGCCAATTCCGTCTCAGGCAGCGTTTCGGTCATATCCGACAGCAACAACTCCGTCGTCGCAACCACAACGGTGGGGACCACTCCCGGGGGCACGATCTATGATCCTGCTAAGGGCCTGATATTCGTGCTCAACAGAGGTTCGGCCTCGGTCTCGGTCATGTCCGACAGCAACAACTCCGTCGTCGCAACTGTAACCGTGGGGATCAATCCTTACGGCGCCGCCTATGACCCTGCTAGGGGCGAGATCTTCGTAGCCAACGAAGGCGAGGGCACGGTCTCTGTCATATCAGATTCATCCACCGCATCCGGGTCCACCAGTTCAACTACATCAGCGTCCACCACCACTACATCAAGCATTGTTCAGACGACAACGTCTTCTACGCAAGACATCGTGCAGCAGGTCTGGGTTCCCACGCCAACTAATGCGGTTGCTGCGGTGGGCGTATCCGCGGCGATAGTGGGAGCAGCTTCGCTGATCTTTGCCGCCATAAGCAACCCCCTGGGTGGCTTGGGTGGAACGCTCGCCGACAAGACCGAGGGCGTAATCCCTGACAACATAAGACAATGGTTCGAAGAAGTAATTGAATCCAAGCGCAAGCTCGATGCAAAAGAAAAGAAAGGTTCTCTCTTCAGGCCCACCAAACCTGAAGTCCTAGCGTACATCGTGTCCATAATCGTCCTGGCTGTTTCCTTCTCCTACGTCAAGGTCATTACACTGAGCCAGATTTGGGCGTTGCTCCCGGTCTTCCTCGCCACAAGCTTTGTCGTTGCATTTGTTCAGAGCTTCTTCTCCATAGTGTACCTGCGAATGAAGGGCGTGTGGAGTGAGCACGTGATCTGGCCCCTGGGGCTCGTCCTCTTTCTTTTCACCACCTTCGTCTTCAAGGTTCCTTTCTCTTCGCCTACGCGGGACGTGAACTCCAAGAAGTTCACGGAGAAGTTGGGCGCCATAGTCTCTGCGTCTGGAGTTCTCATCTACCTGGCCTTTGCCGGGCTGTTCTTCCTGCTCTTGAAGGGAGGTTACACCGCCGTTGGCGGAGCTGGCCTGTCCATGTGCGTGATAGGCGCTTTCTTCTACACCTTTCCTATTTCTCCAATGAGCGGGAAAGACATCTTCGACCACAGCAAGCGGCTTTGGGCGGGGCTCTTCATCGCTACGTTAGTCATCTTTGCCGCTTGGCTGCTGCTGGTGTAGCAGGATGTCCTGGAGTGCATGGCGCGTCTCGAAAAGTGGGACGCGAACATCCACGACCTGATGATATCTACATGATAGGAAGGTTCGAGACCGACTGCGGCTCGAACCCTCGTGGCTTTGGACGTAGGTTCAACCCCCTGCAAGGGGTAGGTCCCTTTCGGCCCGCTTTCCTGCTCAGCCCGACGAATCATTGACTGACCGGGGAAAACCGCTCTCGGAGGTCAACGGATCCGAACCCCATTCGAACTCGGAACGTTCCTTCTCAGTCTGCCAAGGCCTTATCGCTCGCGCACTTTCGACGTGTTCAGCTCTACTGCCTCGAGGATGAGTGCCCTTAACGCAGCCTCATCTACAGCGTCACCTTCGTGGAAGTCGATGGCACGCAGCGCGTTCCCTTTCAGACTCGCGTTGAAGAGCTTCCTTGGATCCTTCATCTGAGCACCTTTGAGGAATGTCAGCCTCACGGCGTTCTTGAGCGTCCCTCCTGTGCAGACAATTCCGTCATGTGACCAGACGGGGACTCCCATTGGGTTGGTGGGTTTCTTCCACTTCACTTCTTCGACCACGGCGGGGTCGGCTTTCTTGATTAGAGTACGCAGCTGCGATAATGCCTTGCCCCGCCAGTCACCCGGCTCCTTGATTATCGCGTCTATCTGTTGAGAGGCCGAAGTGCCCTCCGGGGAGGGACTCGTGCGTGACTTCGCCTTTAGCTCACCGCTTTCTTCACGAGCGCGACGATCCTCGCCTCTTCGGCGGCGGTCAACCCCTTCAATGCGAAGGCGACCGGCCACATGGAGCCTTCGTCGAGGTTCGCCTCGTCGCTGAATTCAAAGGTCGCATACCTCATTTTGAACTTCTCCGCTGGTTTGAAGGAGAAGACGACGTTGCCGTCCTTGGAATACGCGGGCATCCCGTACCAGAGTCTAGGCGTGAGCCCAGGCGCGCTGGCTTTGATGACAGTGTGGAGTCGCTTGGCCATAGTGCGATCCGGTTCCGACATTTCAGCGATTTTCGCGAGTACGGCGCTTTCCCCCTCTACTTTTTCCTTGTCCGCCTTCATCTCTTGGACGCGCTCCTTCATCGCGGCTCGTTCCTCGTCCGTGAAACCCTCGGACTTCTTGCTGGTCGCGGTGGCGCTCCCGGCGGACTTTTGTGTGCCCTTCTGTGCAGGTGCCATGGAATTCTATTCTTCTCCAGAGATTAAATATCTTTTTCGAGTTCAGGGGTTCTTCTGGGAGAGTCTATTGATTGAGAAGCGGTTCCCGTCTGGGTCTGCGAATGTGGCCGATACCCCCCAGGCGAACTCCTGCGGCTCCTGCTTGAACTGCACCCCGTGGGCCTTCAGCTCGGCCGAGGTCTTGCGAACGTCATCGACGAGCATCACAATCGGGGGATACATCCCTGCCTTCAACTGGCTGGACGAGCCGCCCAGTTCTGGTGACCCCTCCTGCCAGAGGACCAGTTCCAGATCTTGTCCCTTGGGGCCGACCGTAACATACCTGTACCCGCCATTGGTGTAATCCGTCTTCTTCTCGAAGCCCGCCTTCTCGGTGTAGAACTCCAGCGCCTCCGCCTTGTTCTTTACGACCAGCGCAATCGAGGTGATTTTCGCATCCATGCCAGAACGTAAGTGGCGCGGACATTTGAATCGTTGCCTAAACGATTTGGGCAGAAGTGAAGCGATGGATAAATAGGAAGCGTGCAAGATTGATTGCTAGGGGAATCCAGTGGACGAACTCGACGTGAAGATCCTCAGGGCCCTCATGTCAGAGGGCTCCGTGGCTCCATCAGACACACAGGTGAGCTCATCCCTGAGGTCCATCGCAGCACGTCTGGGGGCGGACGACATGACGGTGAACTACAGATACAAGAGGCTGCAGGTGTCCGGCGCGATGTCGGGGTGGCGGCTCATAGTCAACCCGACCTTCTTCGGCTGCAGGGTTATGGACGCGACGGTGGACGTGGAACCCGAATCCGCGAAGCCAGACATGATCAGGAAGCTCAAGCTCGTCAACGAGGTCACAGGGATGATAGATTTCTACGGGAGAGCACTCAAGCTCATAGTCGTGTACAACGGTGAAGAGTCGCGTTCACGAACCATCGAGCTGATCTCCCGAATCACGAACACCGAGAGGATGACGCAGGTCCGATGGGCCCTCCCACGGTGCAGGACTGAGCGCATTTCAGAGACGGACGTATCTATCATCCGCGCGCTCTCGAACGATGCTCGCAAGAGCTTCGTCAAGTTATCAAAGGAACTCGGCCTCTCAACGAGGACCGTAAGAAACAGCGTGCGCCGTTTGAGGATGGAAAACACGGTCTTCGCTCTTGCGAGCCTCGACGCGGGCGGCATCCCGGGGCTGATCCCTGTATACCTGTCCTACGGCTGCGCCCAGAACGGGGCGAAGGGAACCGTGGACCGGGCGATGCTTTCGCACTTCGAAGCAAGCTACCTCTCCGTTCTGTTCTCTGACCCTGCCAATGGGTGGGTCGTCGTGAGCGCGTCCACGATGGCAGATGTTCAGAGCTACCTAGAGTGGGCGAAGTCGCAACCAGGGGTCACAAGCGCTAGGGTCGACTTACTTACCAAGACCATGATGTTCCCTGAGAAGCTCGTGGAACTCCTGAGAGTGAGCAGGATCGAAAAATCCGCTTTCTCGGATTAATCGCGCCTCCGCAAGCGTCACGTGCACCGCTCAATTCGACACGACATGCAAGCTGCTGCACGGAACGTGAGCACATTGGGGATGTGTCGAACTGATAGAGTAAGAAAGGATTGACGAGCATAACAACTCCATGCCGTGCCAATGCTTCGAATCTACCTTGACACGAATCCTTGTCAGGGAGGCCCAGGTCTGGGCCGGGAACAGAGCGATGTGAAGTCGCCGGGCTCCTTCCGGCCCGCAGCTTTCTGCCTTTCATTCGAACCTGCGCTCCTTTGTGTCAATCTCCGTCTTCCTTTTTGCCTAATTCGCTTAGGCTAGGGTTCAACTGCAAGCGGGGCCCCAAACTACCATGAAACACCACCAAGACGGTCCGTTCCTTCCCCCCATCGAGGAACCTGAGGATCCGGTAATGAAGCAGATCTACGCTGCTCAAGCTGCCACGTTGGGTAGGGCGCTCACTCCCTCCAAGGTCCATTCTGCTCGCCTTCCGTCTGCGTTCGCGCAGTTCTATGGCCAGATTGGCGAGCTGGACAGGGGGCTCAAGTTGCCCCCCGAGACCAACCTTCTTGTTCGCCAGCGTGTGGCGCAGATCAATGTCTGTCCTTTTTGCATCGACAGCAGCCGGGCCTACTCGATCCTGATGTCGATGAACCAGGCGAAGTTCGATGCGCTTGAGGAGTACCGAACGAGTCCGTTCTTCAACGATGCGGAGCGCGCGGCTCTCGACTATGCGACGGAGCTTACAACCAAAAAGAAGATTGACCCGGATACATTCGACCGCTTGGCTCGACACTACTCGGAGCGAGAGATATGCGAGATTGTTTACCTGGTCGCCAGCGAGCACCTGTACAACATTACCAACATCGGCCTCAACATACAATCGGACATGATTTGCGACCTTACCAAAAAGTGGAAGCAAGGATAACCTCATCCCGGTATGATCGAACTCGCGGATCCATGACCGTTAAGTAATCGTCCCTACGGCCGATTAACCCAGACGATTCCGGATGAACAGCTATGTCTCGATGCTCCGTGGCATAAACGTCAGTGGACACAAGAAGGTGACGATGGCGGAGCTGAAACAGGTCTACGTCTCGCTGGGCCACCAGAACGTGAGGACGTACCTCCAGAGTGGGAACGTCGTGTCGGAGCATCCAGGAGCCCCATCTCCCAGCCTCGCCCTGGAGATAGAGAAGAGTCTGAGGCAACGCTTCGGGTTTGACATTCCAGTCTTCATCAGGTCAGGCGACGAGCTTCAGAGGTTGATCAAGGAGAATCCCTTCGCGGAGCGCGTCGAGGATTGGATCCATGTAACGTTCCTGTACAACAAGCCAGCAGTCTCCTCAATCGACAGAATAAATCAGGCGGCTGGTGAAGGGGAGGCTTTCTCAATGGGTGAAAGGGAAGTCTACCTCTACTGTCCCAAGGGATACGGCCGGACCAAGTTGTCGAACTCGTTCTTCGAAAGGACGCTGAAGGTGACAGCGACGACCAGAAACTGGAGGACGACCAAGGCCTTGCACTCCATGGCGAAGCGCGCCTAGCGGCTCACTCCAGCCGCAGCTGGATGCCGAGCTGCTTGGAGAGGTTCCGGAGGTCCTGTGCGACGTAGAAGAAGGCCATCCAGGACCACCTGCCCCAGCGCCTGATTCCCTCTCGCTTCACCTCCTCGATGGCCTCCCTCCTGTTCTCGGGCTGCTTCCCGAAGAAGAGGAGCCCGAAGACATCGACCGACCAGGCGTCGATGGGGAAGCCGGCATGAGGGTTGATGATGTCGGCCGCGTAGTCCCCTATGCCCGGTAGCTTGACCAGCTCCTCCTTCGCCTTCTCCGGCGGCATCTTCATGATTTCCTGCATCTCCGGGAACCCTGCATCGATCATCTTCGCAGAAGCCACGATGTACTTGGCCCTGTAACCGAGCTTGCACTCCTCCGCAAAGACCTCCGGATTGAGCCTGGCAATCCTCTTTGCGGTGGGCTGGAGCACAACCTGTTTTCCGTCGAACTGGATGGCTTCGCCGTACCTCCGGTCGATTGCCGCCATCATCTGGTTGCTTCTCTTGAGCCTGGCCATCTGAAGGCAGATTGCGAGGATGACGGAGTTGAAGAGAGAGACGGCCTGGGTATCGTGCATCCCGTACAGGCTCTCGACCACGTGCTTCAGGATCTCGTCTTTCCTTGCGAATCCGTAGAAGTCTCCGAGGTCCTGTTTCGCTCCCAGACAGACCGACAGGATGTCTCGCAGCCTTTCAGCGTCGGCGTCGGAGACCTCGCGGTCGGCATAGACTCCCACCAGCATCCGCGGCCTCTGGGCGGTGCCAAGGGATTGGATCTTGAGCCCGATCGGCCTTCCTCCGAGGCGGACGCCCGTCCAGAGCGTCCCTTCTTCGTATACCTCCTCCGATGTGAAGAGACTCCAGCCGGCTGGCTTCCTGACGGTCAGACGGAAGTTGAACGGGGGCAGGACGTCTATCTCGAAATGCGCTCTTCGCCTCAGCCTCGTGAGCATCCGGCGGGACGAATCCATCGAGGACGAAGGGCTACTCGGTCGGTAAATGAATTGTGCGACCGGTGATGCCTAGGTGATTCCCCCAGTTCGCCGCGGCGGCCGCGGCGGCCGCGGCGGATGTCGTGATACCGACCCGTGGAACATCTTAAGTGAAAGGGCGGGGAGGGTAGCAGTATGAGACAGGGCGTCTCCGCATTCATGATAGTCGGGCTGATAGCAGCGAGCGTTCTCGCAGGCGCGGGTCTGGGGCTGGTCGCGTCCCAGAACGGGGGATTCAGCGGGACCGGCACAACGATAACCACAACAACCGGGGGGAACTCGACGGAACCCTACGTCCTAACGCTCATAATAACCACGGAGAACGACTTCAACTCCACGGTGGGCTCGCAGCCGGCCTACTACGTCTTGGGACCCAGCGGCCTGGAGTCGTCCGCGAACATCTCCCTTCCTGCGCACCGCCTGATCGAACTTGTCATCACAAACTTCGATGAGGGTAACGCCAGCCTCGCGGCTCCGCAGTACACGAATGTCACGGGGACATCCGACGGGTCGGAGCTTGTCTACAACAGCACCGCCATCAACTCCACAGAGGGTCCGAACGGCATAGTTCTCAGGGGATCTCAGAAGGTGTCGACGTTACCCCTCAACGAGATCTCCCACACCTTTACCGTGCCCTCGCTCGGGCTGAACCTACCCATGGCATCGGAGTCGACCATAGTGGCCTACTTCACAACGGGCGCGGCGGGGTCCTTCACCTGGCTGTGCGAGTCGGCGTGCGGGTCTGGCGCGGACGGGACGGCCGGGGCGATGACGACGGCGGGCTGGATGACCGGGGCGATAACGGTCGGCTAGGTCGACCGGCCTAGCCTTCAAGGAACCGAACCCGCCTCTCTTCGTTTCGCCGTGTCCCGGATCCCTCGAACTGCTTATAGCACGCGAAACTGCGGTAAGAACCGATGCCCAGCGTCGACGTCAACGGAGTGACTCTCTACTACGAGGAATCTGGCACGGGTCCAGCAGTCGTCTTCTCCCATGGAATCCCAACGGACTACCGCGCCTGGAACTCGCAGATTGGGTCGTTCTCCAAGGACCGCCGGGTGGTCTCGTACAGCAGGCGGTACGCCCATCCAAACAAGAGGGAGGGCGACGTCCTGGACAGCACTGTTGGGAACAACGCCGGGGACCTGAAGGGCCTGATAGAGAAGCTTGGTGCAGGCCCCGTCGACCTCATCGGTCATTCGTACGGCGGGTTCATCGCCGCCCAGCTGGCTGCGGACCATCCCGAGCTCGTTCGCTCGCTCGTCCTCGTGGAGCCGGCGATCTCCACCCTGCTCGTCGAGGACGAACGCAGCCGGGGTCAGATGTTCTCGCTCCTCCTTCGCAGCCCTTCGGTGGCACTCTCGGCGAGGGACTTCCAACTGAAGTCTCTCTATCCCTCCCTCAAGGCCCTCGATGCCGGGGAGACGGAGAAGGCCGTGGAGCTGAACGTGGACGGTGTACAGGGCTCGCCAGGGGCGTTCGCCGCCTTGCCTGAGGCGCAGAGGCTGATGATGCTCGACAACGCCAGGACCATAGGCGAACTCAGGACGAAGTTCCCCCCGTTCAAGACTCAGATTCGCAAGATCGCATGCAAGACACTGGTCGTGAACGGCGAACAGAGCGCCCTCTGGCTGAGGCGCATCGGCAAGCTCGCCGCCACATCGATCCCGCAGGCTTGGTTCGCGGTGATCTCCGGGTCGCGGCACTTCCCCCACATCGAGAACGCGTCCGAGTTCAACGAGCGAGTCACCAAGTTCCTCTCGGCCATCCCCTGACCACTCCGTCCGAGACCTACCTCGGGCCCCGCGAACGCAAATAAGGACCCGTGAAACTCACAATCTCACGAAGCAGGGTGTTTTGATTGACCTCTGAAGGCGCGGGTTACGGGGCCGTGGTGAACGAGAGGATCGAGATCGGCGAGAACATCCCCGCCCCCGCGTTGAAGGGGCTTGGCGCGTTCGTGGAGACGTATTATCTCACCCCAAACCTCCGCTTCTTCCGGCCGCGCTCCTACCAGAAGTCCCAATCGGAGGACGGCGGTCTCCTCGAGTTCCTCTGGAGTCTGGACTTGACCAAGATCAGCGAGCCGGTGATCGCCTTTCCGCCAACGATGTCGGTCAAGCTCTCCATATCGCAGGAAGGGGCGAGCGTCGACTACAGCGACTACGACAAGGGAGCCCCGAGAATCGATAGCATCCGCGCCCACGTCACCGACGACATCCGGGCGGTGATTGCGGCGTTCCTGACAAACGCAAAGCGGACGAGCCTTCACTTCGTCTTCTCCCTTGGCAGGGAGGAGAGGATGGAGGCGCCGAACCAGACGAGCTCGAGCTTCCGTCGGGAGGTGATCAAGAGAGTCTTCGCCGGGAACACCGTGAACCTCTACCTCGTCCTGGTCGCCGTCAGCTTCCTCTTCATCTTCCTCCTGGGCAACAACGCCCTGGTCGCTCTTCTGGTCGTCCAGGCCGTCGCCCTCGCCTTCTCCGACCGGCTGGTGCTGGGAGCCGGGTCTGTCCGTCCCACCAAGGACCAGCCGGACGTCACCGTGGTCACAGTGATGTCCACTCCCGAGGCGATCGGCTCGCTGTCAAGAATGGGAAGACAGGTCATGCGCCAGATTAGGGAACAGCTCGGAAAGACCGTCTCCGCGGGGAACGTGGGTGATCCCGAGACAAAGGTCGCGATCCACGGCATCCTCGTCCAGGCGGGAGTGAACTGCAGCCTTGACGACATAGAGATCAAGACGAGGAACCCCTACGCCCTCGTCAAGAACGCGGCCGAACGGTTCCGCCTTCCGATGCCCAAGATCGCGATCGTGAACACGCCGGTCAACAACGCGGCGGCGACCGGGATATCGCCCCGAATGTCCTCGATGACGATCACGGCCGGCGCCCTGGAGGACCTCAACGACGAGGAGCTGGAGTCGGTGATCGGTCACGAGCTCGGCCACATAAGGGGGCGAGACCCGATAATACTCTATGCGGTGATGAGCGTGATGTACCTAGGCGGCCTGTACCTCTGGCTCCCTCTTCTGCTGGATCTGCAACTCTTCTACTTCCTCCTGGCGTTCGCGGTCATCTACATGGTCGGGAAGTTCCTCGAGACCCGGGCCGACACGGCGTCCGTGGCTGTCTTGGGGAAGCCCGGCGCGCTGGCGGCAGCGCTCACCCAGATAGGCTTCAGACAGCTCTACTACGAGAAGTACTCCTCGCGGGCGCGGTTCATCGACTGGCTGAGGTTCGACCCCCACCCGCCCATCTACTTCAGGGTCAAGCGACTGTCGGTGATCGCCGCCGGGGGAGTCGAGACAAGGCACGCACTCCTGATCTCCGTGCGCGACGTGATCTCGGGGTTCTTCCGTGCGCTGGTGGGTTGGGGCTGAAGCCTCGCGCTCACCTGCGCCCTCCTGCTCAGCCCGGGTGCCCACCGACCCCTTCACCATCGCCACCCGGATCGGCATCCGGCGCAGATGCCGGGTGCGCTGCCGCTCGAGGCGCCACACCCGGGCGTTCGCCACGGGGGAACGGCCGCAGGGCGAGCTTCGCCGAAAACGCCTACCTTATCTAATTCGCCTCTCCCACGTCCGCGACGAGCGTGTCCGACGCAGATACGGGGGCTACCGCCTTCTTCACGGAGCTGATCGACGCGGTCAGATACTCGCAGAGCTTGGTCGAGTCGATCGAGAAGCAGAACGGGGCCAAGAGGGACATGGAGAGACAGCTGGACGCTATCGAGGAGCTCCAGACGGGGATATCGGCGCTCTTCCACGCGAGCAAGCTCGACTCGGAGTACATCGAGCCGCTGGCGAAGACCGTGAACGACTTCGTCTCGGCCGCTGTCCAGCAGAGCAGGGCCAGGGTCAACGAGAGGTTGAAGAAGACGATTGAGGAGTTCTCGGCGGAGGTCAACTCGCTGAAGGTGAAGGCGGTCAAGAGCCTTGAGTCGTTCCTCGCGGTGACGCCCCTTCCGATTCTGGACGAGGAGATAGGCCTCAACCTCTCGGAGGGGTCGTACGCCACCTACGCAAATTACAAGTCGCCGGGGGACATCGAGTACCAGTTCCTCCTGAACACGGCCAACTCGAAGCTCTTCAAGAGCGAGCTTGCCGTGGCGACGATCTGGAAAGGCACGAGGATTCCCGTACGGACCGGCAAGGGCTGGCTGAAGAAGGAGCCTGTCCCGGACTACGAGAAGCTCGACAACTACGTTCTGTCCGAGGCACGCGCCTCCGGGAACCACCTCTCCGCGGTCTTCACCAACCATGAGACCTCCGCGAGCGCGACCGTGGTCTTCTCACGCTCCAACAAGGACTCCTTCGTGACGGTGGAGTACTCCGAGAAGACGGGGAAGATTGACGTCACCGGAGAGCCCTCGCTGAACAGGTACCTGGACCTGAGCACGCTGAAGCAGACGATGGGCCGTCTCCTGGATGCGATCATTCAGCTCGACCGGGACAAGCTCAGGCTCGTCAGGCTCGAGTCGGCTGGAGAGGACATCCTCGAGACCCTCGCGTGCTTCGACTTCATGCAGGCGGTGGTCGGGGTCTTCGTCCAGTCCAAGGACATGCTTCAGGCGATGCGCGAGCTCGACCCTCGGATGACCACGGACCGGCTGATGCTCCTGGGCCAGAAGGGCGAGGCCTTCTCATCCCAGCTGGGGCTTGGTACACGGGCCTCCAAGCCCCTCAGCCCCTAGGCCAGGGAGCGCAACGACCGCGGGACCGGGGTCCTGTCAACCGGGCCGGCGCCTCTGAGCCGGCAGGAAGATCCTTGAATCCACGTACAGATTCGCGAAGATGGCTATCGGCGCGATCACCAGCAGCGCGTAGAGGATCGTATCCGCTTGGTACCCACTGATGGATAGGGCGCCGAGGAAGGCGCCCGCGGGCAGCGAATCCAGGCTGAAGAGGGCGAGTAGGGGAAGGCAGGAGAGGCTGAAGATGGATAGGAACAACTGCACCCCGAAGGTGCCGAGTTCAAGGACATCGAAGATGAAGTACGAGAAGAGGATGGCCAGCGCACCGAACACGACCACCGACGAATCTATGAGATAGACGGCCGCGCCCGCGACGAAGCAACTGGCGCTGACGAAGATCGGCAGGCGGGAGCCGCCGAACGACCCGGTCTTCGCCTTCTTGAACCACGCGGACGAGAGCACTATGATCCCGAGGGAGATCAGGACCATAAAGTCTGTGATTTCGACCAAGAACGACTGGTTCCCCACCGCCAGGAAGAGAATCGCCGCGAGGGTGAATATCCAGGACGCGTTCTTGAGGGATCCTGGTATGTATCCGTCTTCGCTGAGCGCGGAGAAGTGGCGCGTCGCGGCCAGGAAGGCAGGCACGAACGTCGTCAGGGTCGCTATGAGGAACGCGATCGCGATCAGGAGTTCCTGGGTCGGCCCCAGGAAGCGTTCGGCGAGGTACAACGCGGGGATCTGGGATGCTTTGACAGCGGCCGGATCGGGGTGCGATGAGAAGACCGCGAGCGCATAGAATATGTTGACCGCCGAGGCGATCAGGACCGTCAGGATCATCGCCGCCCCGAGGTACTTGGTCTTGTCGAGCCGGTACCCGCGCTTGATCCAAGATATCACCGGGATCGGCGACGAGGAGATCGCATCCCTCTCGAGGGACTGGATTTCCTGGAAACCGAAGAAGAGGAGGTAGAGGTAGGCCGTGTTTGTCACCAGCGCGAGAGGCCAGTTCCCTGCCGCGGGCAGATCCATTATCCCGGTCAGGTTCCAGGACCCGGTCGAGCCGAGCAGGTAACTGTGAGCGAGAAGGATGATGACCAGGACGGATGCGAGGAGCACCTGGATGACCCCGGTCGCCCTGAGGAGGTTCCTCTCGAAGACAAGGTTGAGCCCGGTCCAGGTCACCAGGGCTCCGGCGATGGCCCAGACCAACAGAGTGGCTATCGGAGCACTCACCCCCAGAGAGCCGAGTATGCCCGGCAAGTACGAGAAGTCGAAGATCACGAAGACAATCTGGGAGTACGCCGCTAGGGCTGTGTTGGCTATCCACATCGATATCCTCGAGAGGAAGTACCTTACGCTGCGGGTCCCGACGGCGATCTTTGTGAAGGAAGGCCCGCCCACCGCCTCAAGGCCTCGCTTTCCCATCTCCACGTACATATCGCCATAGACCTTCGCCATCAGGACGGAGAGGATCGTCGCGAGGCAGAGCGATCCGATCGAGACGAAGAGGTACTGAACGACGTTCTGCGGTATCAGGATGAAGAGCGGTGACCCGAGCGTCGCGCCCACCCCCACAGCGACCACCGTGCCGAAGCCGTAGACCTGCTTCGTAGTCTCTTTCTTCTGCGGCCTCCTGAACCTGACCCTCAGCGACTGAGGGAGAGAGGCGGTCAGGGCCCCGCCCGAGAAGAGCAGGCTAAGGGCCGCGATCACCAAGAAGATGTCGGCTACGGTCGCCACTCCTTGGTGTATCATGACGGAGACCCTGTCATACAGATATCCTGCGCCGAAGACCATCGCTGCCAGCCCGACGAGGAGCGCAGCCACCTTCACGACGACCGCGGCCGCATGGAACCTGCGCAAAAGCTACTTCCCGCTCGTTTCCATGACGAGCCCGGCCCCCTTCAGCTCTGCGGCGGCGCGGCGGAGGAGGTAGAGCGCGGCTATTATCAAGACGATTGCGAACCCGAGGTCTATGACCGGTGCCGCTACGGCGAGCGCGCCCGTCCCGAACGACGGAGAGAGCCTACCGGAGAAGTAGTTGAAGAACTGTTGAGGGGACTCGACGCCGATCATGCTGGGTACGAACGCGCCGATCCCCAAGATGGCCAAGAACGAGGCGAACAGGATCTCGCCCGCCGCCACCAGGACGCCTCCCACCCTGCTCTCCGGGCGGCCGGGCCGTATGATGTCCGCCAGCCGCCGAACGTCGTCGTCGCTGTAGTCCACGAAGGACTTCTCGAGCGCTCCCCTCAGTCCCTGGTCCGAAGGATATAGGAGGGTCAGCGCTTTGATGTCCAGAAGCAGCCTGGACGCAATCCCGTCCGCGGGTTCGTCACCTTGGGCCATCTGTATCGCCGGATTATCGTCGTCTTCGGTATATCTCGCTTGCGCGATTGGATACCGTCGTCGACTCGGGTCGGCAGTGATATGCTTAAATAGGACGAGTCGGGGAATTGGACTACTGCAAGTCGCAGTCTTGTTGATTCAGGACGATTACGCTCTGATTCTCTGACGTCGAATTGCCGTGGAAAACAAAAGAAAATGAAAACTTTCGAAGAAATGGACTTACACCCTCAGTTATTGAAGGGTGTGAGATCAGCTTGGATTTGAGAACCCGTTCCCGATCCAGGAACTCGCGATAGGCCCCCTTTTATCAGGCCGTAACGTGATAGGACAGGCGAAGACAGGAAGCGGAAAGACGGCGGCGTTCGGACTGCCGCTGCTGCAGAGGGTGAACCCAGACAGCTGGGACGTGCAGGCGCTGGTGCTGGCCCCGACGAGGGAGCTGGCTGTCCAGATAACCGCCGAGCTGAAGAGGCTCGCCGCATTCACCCGCATAAAGCTCGTGACGATCTATGGTGGTCAGTCGATAAACGTCCAGTTCGAGGCCCTGGACCGCGGCGTACAGGTCGTGGTCGGCACCCCGGGCAGGATAATGGACCACATCAAGCGTGGCAGCCTCGACCTCAGCAGGGTCAAGTACGTCATCCTCGACGAGGCGGACACGATGCTCGACATGGGCTTCATCGAGGACATCGAGTTCATACTGGACTCCATCCCGGAGCCGAGGCAGATGGGCCTCTTCTCGGCGACGATGCCGAGGAGGATCATGGACATCGCCAACAAGTACATGCACGACGCTGAGAAGATACTGGTCTCCGCTGACGAGCCGACCGTGGACACGCTGGAGCAGTTCTACGCCATGGTAGAGCAGAAGGACAAGCAGAACGTTCTCCTCGACCTCCTTCAGAGGGAGAAGCCCGACAGCGCCATAATATTCTGCAGGACGAAGTACGGAGCGCACAAGCTCGCCAGGGAGCTACAGAGGAACTACATCAACGCGGTCCCGCTACACGGCGACCTGAGCCAGCACCAGAGAGACCACTCGATGGGCGTCTTCAGGTCGGGCCACGCAGACGTGCTCGTGGCCACAGACGTCGCGTCCAGGGGGATCGACATCTCCCAGGTGGACTGCGTCATCAACTATGACGTCCCCGAGGACCCGGTGCTCTACTTCCACAGGGTCGGGAGGACCGCGAGAGCGGGAGACTCCGGCAAGGCCTTCACACTCGTCTCCTACGAGGAGGACACGGACTTCGCACGCATCATGGGCCTGACCAAGGCCGTGATCAAGCCAATGCGGCCGGAGGACGCGGAGCACAACTTCTACATCAACACGAGGGGCACGATAACCGAGCTGCAGAACCAGAGGCACGGCGGCGGAGGTAGGCGGGGATACAGCTCGGGCTACAGGGGCCGCGGAAGAGGCGGCGGCTACAACAACAGCAACAACGACAGCAGAGGAGGGAGCTGGAGGGGTTCTCGATGGTGAAGTGCTACAACTGCAACTCCGTGGCCAAGGTCCAGTGCGGCGACTGTCAGCGCTGGGTCTGCAGGTCGCACTCGAGCATCATCTTCAATGAGGATTCCAGAACATTCAAGAGCCTGTGCGGCGCATGCTACTCCCAAGTGAGGAGATTGAGTTGGGTAAGAGAAAGGTCCTGAACGAAGCGCACCTGAAAGAGCTGGTCCTCCCCCAGCAGGGAGAGATCCTCGGCCGCGTGGTGAAGATCTCCGGAGGGAACCAGGTCATAGTCGCCTGCGTCGACGGGCTGACAAGGCTCTGCAGGATCCGAGGCAAGATGAAGCGGCAGGATGTGGATCCGGGAGAGGGACATCGTACTCGTCTCGCCATGGGACTTTGACAACAAGCGCGCCGACATCATCTGGCGATACATCAAGGACCATGCCGAGTGGCTGGAGAACAACGGATACATGACCAAGCCCGAGGCCAAGCCCGTCGCAGCGGTCGCCCCCGCTCCGGCCCAAGCTCCGGCGGCCGCCCCGGCACCGCAACCCGCGGCCGAACCCGTCTCGGCCCCGCCGCAACAAGAGATTCAGCAGTAGCAGACGCGCCTAGAGCAGGGGCGCCCAGCCCGCCTTCTTTGACCAAGTCGCGACTGCGTCGTGGGCGTGTATCGACTCGAAGCACCTGGCGCGGATGAAGAGCGAGTTGGGGAACCTCTTCGCGCACTCCCTCACCAGGTCCTCGGCGAACCTCCCGTTCTCCTGGGCCTCGAGGATCTTCTTCGCCTCCTCGACCCTCTTCATCTTCTCGGTCGGCATGGCGGAGAAGCACTCCTCCATCTTCCCTATGGTCTCCATCATGTCGAGGGGGCCCTTCCTATCGAGGACCATCGTTATCTCGGCCCTCTGCATGTGTCCTATGCCGATCATCCTCTTGCTGCAGGGGCAGGCAGTCATACCCTTTGCGGTGAACTGGTATCTCACGGCGCCCTTCTCGGTCGTCCTTATCGAGACGGGGATGAACTGGTCGGAGTACGGGATCTCGAACCTGCACGTGACCCACGACCCCGGCTGGGTCCTGTTGACCTCCCGGCAGATCGACTTCAGCCATCCCTCGATGCCCGACCCGTCCTTGGCGGAGGCCGCGTGGACCAGCCTGCTCATGTGGACGCCCCGGTGCAGCCCTGTGGAGGTCTGTATGGTCAGGAATACCGGGATGGAGGTCTGCCCGTTGTGGTAAAGGACCTGGAGGTCGGACACTCCTGCGTCTACCACGACCTCGGCGGGCTCGCTCTGGGTGTCTGCCAGGACGTCCACTAGCTGGGTCCTGACTGCGGTTTCGTCCTGATCCTTTCCGCGACGCACGAATCTAGCCGGGAAGAGCCCGTTTTATACCCTTTCGGTATTTGGCTGCACTCAACGGGTCCAGGACCCCCGCCTGACGGAACGCAAGGACCCTCCCTAGGCATCCTTCGCACTCCCAGCAGTGCTTGCTGCCCTCCCTGTGGCAGCTCCAGGTCATCTCGAAGGGTACGCCCAGGGTCGACGCCAGCGCCACCACCTCCGCCTTGCTCATCGCGCTGGAGCGGCCTCCAGATCCTGAAGTCCTGCTGCCTGAGCCTGGCCGAGCCCGACCTGAGCGTCCGCTGCAGGTTCCTGAAGAACGCGTCGCTCGTGTCCTCGTAGACCGCCCTGTCGTCGCCGTTGTGGCCCCCGACGACCCGTCCCGCCCCGACCTCCTCGGCGAAGGCGGCGGCCACGTTGTAGTAGATCGAGTTCTTCATGGGGATGTAGGCGGAAGGAAGGCCAGCGAGCCGTTCGAGCGGGCCGATGTCGCCGAGCTCCCTCAGCTCCGGCATCGAGAAGAACCTGTGCTCCTCGACCCCCGCAGCGACACCCAGGCGGGTTGCGGCCCGCTCCTCTCCGGCGGCCATCCCGTGGAACCGCATCGTGAGGGCCCTGTTCAGGTACCCCTTCTTCTTTGAGAGGTAGAGGCACGTGGCCGAGTCGATGCCCCCCGAGAGGAGGACTATTACTTCCGTCGCCGCTCGGCCTCTCTCGAATGGATGAGCGCAAGGAGGTGGGTGCCCTTGTTGAGGCCCTCGTAGACGTAGACTCCTACGGCCTCCACGTTCTCGGGCATCCCTGGGGCTATCCTACGGACCAGCTCCTGCGCCAGGTTCTCGACGGTCGCCTCCTCCTCGAGGAGGACGGTGGTCTTGGCGGGGACCCTCATCTCGAACCTCCCGTGGACCGTGTCGAACCCTATGAGCACGCTCCTCCCTTCCCTCCCCGTGACGTACCTGTTGCTGATGAAGAGCTTGTGGTCGAGTCCTCGCACCGCCTCCCTGATTATCGGCTTGGCGTCGTTGAAGTCGACGACCATTCCGTCCCTCGGCGAGCCCACGAGCTCGACGAGAACCGAGGACGTGTGCCCGTGCATCACGGAGCACTTCTCGGTCTTGGGGAGGATGTGTGCATAGTCGAAGTTGAACGACGGGTCGTCGAGGAAGATCGTCTGAAGCCTCTCCTTCGAGCGGTCGCCCGAACGGAGGACCCTCGTCCCGGTGTCGAAGACGTCGCTGCGCATCTCGCTCTTTGCGATCACGACGCACTTCTTCCCGGCGCGGGCGGCCCTCTTCCTCTCGTCAGCGCTGAGGTCTCCGCCGAGGATGATCAGCCTGTCCCCGACGGCAAAGTCGGCCAGCCTGGGAGAGCCGGGGAAGATTGGCTCGCCGGTCCGGTACTCGACGCCCGCCGCGTCCAGGATTCTGCTCACAAGGACGTGCAGAGCATCAGGGTACTCGCGGCCGCTGGACCTGTAGACCCTCGAGTAGCCTCCCTTGCCGAGCTCCTTGATCCTCGCCGAGACGCCGTCTAGGAGGTCCTTTTGCACGGTGGCGCGCACGGGTGGGTTGATTTATAGTATTCACCAGACGATCATAGCGTCCTGGCGCGGCGGGTTCGACCTGCAGGGTCGTGAGGATGGCAGAGGCCCTCCGCAGCTAGGGTGTCCGGATAGGCAGGCAAGGAGGACGCTTGCTGTTTCGGCAGCAGACGACCGGCTTTTCAAGGTGAACAAGGTCGCCATGTTCATGTCGAGAACGTAGCCTCCATCATACCGGGCAGGCTTGACCGATAAGCGTCGGGCGCTGGACCAGCAAATAGTTTTAACTCGAGGGCTGGTACAAACACACAGCCCGATGGCAGTCAAATCCGAGCGGAGGCTCGCCGCTATCATGTTCACCGACATAGTGGGTTTCACCGCCCTTTCCCAGGCTGACGAGGCCCGAACGCTCCTCGTGCTTGAGGAGCACCGGGTACTCCTCCGCACGATCTTCCCCAGGCACAACGGGAAGGAGGTGAAGACGATCGGCGACGCCTTCCTCGTCGAGTTCCCGAGCGCGCTGGAGGCGGTCGCATGCTCCGCCGAGATCCAGCAGGCGATGCACGAAAGGAACGCGGTTCTGCCGCCCGAGAGGCGCATCCAGATCCGGGTCGGCGTCCACGTGGGCGACGTGGTCCACTCCCAGGGAGACATCCTCGGCGATGCCGTCAACGTCTCCTCCCGCATCGAGCCGCTCGCGGCGCCGGGAGGCGTCTGTATCTCGGCACAGGTCTATGACCAGGTCAGGAACAAGATAGGCCTGCCCTTGGAGAAGCTGGAGGGCAAGACTCTAAAGAACGTCAGCATCCCCATCGAAGTCTACAGGATAGTCATGCCCTGGGAGATGGAGAGCACGCCGGAGGTTGGGGAGCTGGATGTGCGGAGGGTCGCGGTCCTTCCTCTGAAGAACATGAGCCCAGACCCGAACGACGAGTACTTCGCCGAGGGCATGACCGAGGAGCTGATAACATCGCTAGCCACCGTCACCGACCTCACGGTCATCGCAAGGACCTCGACCATGCAGTACAAGAACTCCACGAAGAGGATAGGCGAGATCGGCAGGGAACTGAGCACCGGGACCCTGATAGAGGGGAGCGTGAGGAAGGCCGGGAACAAGGTCAGGATAACCGTCCAGCTCATCGACGCCCGCAACGAGGGGCACCTGTGGGCCCAGAACTACGACAAGCAGCTCGACGACGTCTTCGCCATCCAGAGCGAGGTCGCGCAGAAGGTGGCGGAGGCCCTGAAGGTCAGGTTGAGCGATGAGGGGCTCAAGAGAATCGAGAAGGGCGCCACCAGGAACCCGGAGGCGCACACGCTCTACCTGAAAGGGATGTTTCAGTGGAACAGGAGGACCCCGGAGGCGCTCAGGAAGGCTGCCGAGCTCTTCACCATGGCCGTCGACCTCGACCCTGCCTTCGCCCTAGGCTATGCGGGGATGGCCCAGTGCTATCAGGTCATGGCGGCCAATTACTACGATGAACCGTCGGTCTACTATCCCAGGGCTATCGAGAACGCCCGGAATGCGCTCTCGCTGGACGACGGCCTGGCTGAGGCTCACACGGTCATCGCGGCCGCATCCTTGACCTACGAGCGGGACCCGGCGAGGAGCGAAGCAGCATTCCGGAAGGCCATCGAACTCAATCCGAGCTATGCCACCGCGCACCAGTGGTACTCCCACCTGCTCGCGTTCGAGCTGAGGCGTACCGAGGCGCTGGCAGAGATAAGGAAGGCCGTCGAGCTGAGCCCGCTGTCGCTCATCATAAACACCAACCTGATGGATGGCCTTTACTACAACGGGGAGCTCGACAAGTCCATCGCACAGGGGAAGAAGGTCATCGAGATGGATCCCGGGTTCTCCAGCGTCTACCCGAGCCTCATCCAGACGTACCTTGCGAAGTCGATGTTCGGCGAGGCGCTGGCGATGGCCGACATCTACAGCAGGCTCACCGACCCGACCGACGCGAAGCTCGTATATGCCTGGATCTACGCGGCCATGGGGAGGGCTGAGGAGAGCCGCAGACTGCTCTCCGAGGTGGAACGCTCGCCCGATGTGAAGACCGCGAGTCCGTTCTTGATCGCATCGCTCTATTTCATCCTGAAGGACAACGACGCAGGCTTCGAGTGGCTGGAGAGGGCCTTCACATCCTTGGACCGCAGGATCTACGCGATGGCGGTGGAATCCGAGCTGGACGGCGTGAGGTCAGACCCCCGCTATCTCTCGATGCTGGAGAGGACGGGCCTGGCGAAGAATCTGAGGCCAGGTTAGGACGGGTCGAATCCCCATCCTTTCACGCAGACTCCTAGTCGGTGGGACTCGAGAGCGGTGCGCCTTTCCTGACGACGATTTCGTCCCCCCTCTGTATCCACACTATTCTCTCCTCCTTGTGCGGCGTGGATCTCAGCCCCAGCGCCTCCATTATGTGCTTGGGGACCGCCGCCCTTCCGCCTCTCCTGAGCATCGTCTTCCTGAAGCTCGACTGCGGCGTCCCTTTCGTGACGATGACATCATCGCCCTCCTGGGTCCACAGGATCTTCCCCTCTTGTGGGGCGTGGGTTCCAGCTTCAACACCTCCCTGACCCGTCTGGGGACGGTCGTTGTTCCCCCCGGACTGAGGATTGTAATCCCGAGCAGTAGTTCGCCCGCCAAGGCTTCGCATGGATACCCCTCATTACGTATTTAACCAGGCTGAGATGCGATTTATAATGGGCCTCCGGGCCTGCCGGTGCAGCGCGGCTGTGATCCAGTGGTTAGGATATAGGCTTCCCATCTCCTGTCGGAAGATAGGAGGGAGTCAGCCTGTCGCCAGTGTACAGTTCTGCGAGAGTTTTTCAGCCAAGACCAAGATTTCGCGCTTTATCTCCTGAAGCAGTGCAATGGAGTTGTACCGGATTGTCACTGTTCCGTGAGGCAACGGCTTCTTCCACAGACTTTGTTCTTTCACGATCGTACACATGAAATTGGAGTCCCTCAATCCTGTGACTCCCATCCAGTACTTTCTGCACTCGCTCTCATCGTCCTGGATATGAATTGCCATCCTGATCCTCAGTCGTGCCTCATCTATGTGCTTGGCCCGAATGTACTTCATGAATACAGCGACCATCTTCGGATCTGAGTTCACGAACTCCACTCGGTAGTCCTCTTCTCTCTTGCTGCCTTCACACCAATACAACACGGTACCAACTTCGTTCAAGTCCATGGGCTAACACGGTCATTCAGGATTTATGGGCCAATGACACGCAATTTCTGACCGAGCGAAACCTGATTTATAACTGGCACTCAGGGTTGCTCGGGCAGCGCGGCGTTGATCCAGTGGTTAGGATATGGGCTTCCCATCCCTCGTCGGAAGATGAGGGGAAGACAGCCTATTGCGCGGGTTCGAATCCCGCACGCCGCACCACTCCTTTTGCCAAAAGCGGGTTGGATTCCTACCTTTTAGGTCGATTTAGGCCGTAATTCGGGCTTTGCTCTTGTCGACGGACCTTCGACACTTACGTTCTAGGAAAGTCACGAGCCAAGCTACCATGACCTCCGACCGCACCCGACCATTATCTTCATAAGTTGGAATCGAGCCTAGGACCGTGTTGAGCTCGTTCAAGGGTATCCTGGTCGCGGTCGACGGTTCAGCGAACTCCTCGAGGGCTGCGGATGAGGCGATAGACCTCGCGAAGAGGAGCGGCGCGCTCCTCTACGTCCTCAGCGTGATTCCCACACCCATCTACGCGGCGACGGGAGCCCAGGGCGCGGTGGGTTCCGGCCCGGTCTCGGAGGAGTTCTTCGACAGGGCCAAGAAGGAAGCCGAGGCGTTCGTGGGGGGCATCGTCTCCAAGGCTGAGGCCCAGGATGTCAAGGTACGGGGCGAGATTACAGAGAACGTCCCATCCGTCGTCGAGGCGATATCCGAGTACGCCCAGGAGTGGAGGGTCGACCTCATCGTGGTAGGGACCCGGGGCCTGAGCGGGTTCAAGAAACTGCTCTTGGGCAGCGTCTCGGGGGCGCTCGTCTCGCACGCTCCATGCAGCGTGCTAGTAATCAGGTAGCACTCAGAGTCTTCTTCACGGCCTTCAGGGCGTCCAGGGCTTCGTTGATGTGTTTCGTAGGTCGAAGCTGGGACGAGAACACGTGTCGTACGATGCCCTCCCTGTCGATCACGAACGTCACGCGCCCCGACATGCCCAGGGTCGACGAGACCCCGTAGAGCTCCCGCAGCTCCTTGCCGGAGTCGCTGAGAAGCTTGAACGGGAGGCTGCACTGCTGGGAGAACCGCTGATGGGTCTCGACGCTGTCGGAGCTGACCCCTATAACCTCGGTCTCGCTGTCCCGGAACTCCTGGTAGCTGTCCCTGAACCCCCGAGCCTCGGCCGTGCAGCCCGCGGTGAAGTCCTTCGGATAGAAATAGAGGACGACGTTCTTCTTTCCGATGTAGTCACTAAGGCGGACGACCTCTCCGCTCTGGGAATGGAGAGAAAAATCGGGTGCTCTGTCACCGACTGCTATCTTCGACAATCCACTGCTTGGTGGAAGACGGAGATATAACTGCCTTCTTCCAAATCTTCCGTTGGGTGCCTATGTCCCTTCGGTAGACTTCTTGAGAGCAAGACTGCCGTTCTTTATCTCGAGCTCGAAGACGTCGTTGACGTCGAGGCGCAGCCCGAACATGTCGTACTCGCTCTCGGTCAGGACCATCGTCACCTTGGGGAAGACCATCTCACGGACCTGGGGGACCAGACCCATCGACTGCAGCTGGTTGACCATGCTCTGGACCATCCTCCCCTCGTCGCCCATCCCGTAGGTCTGGCTCCCCCTCTGCTTCACCTCGACGAGTTCTATCTGCTTGGCGGGCAGGCCGGTGAGCGGCTCGGTTACGCTGCTTATCCTGTGAACCCTGACCTGGACCATGTGCCGAGTGAAAACGCGCCGGTATTAAAGCAGGTTGAACGTCTTATCCAGTCTCGCCGTCGTCGTCCTGTTGCCTGGGCTCCTCGGTCTCCACGCCCAGGAGTTCTGCGGCGGTCTTCCCGGCCTCGGGAAACCCCGAATCCTCTCCCGAGATCCCCGGCTCGCTCACCTGCTGCTCCATCGGTTCCTGCGGGCCCGTCCCGGCGTTCCTGATTATCTCCTCGACCTCCTGCGGCGTGATTATCCTTGCCATGGACAGGTTGACGAGGCTGTTGTTGCTGGCGTCTCCGGTGAGCCTGCCGATCGGTCCCCTCGCCTGGCGCCACTTGAGCTTCGTGTTGCCGGACTTCGAGGTGTAGATGATGCCGAGTATGTCCTGGGCGTTGATGAAGGTGATGTCCCTGATCTTCTTGAGCGTCACCTTGTCCGCGGCCTCGATGTAGATCGAGCCAGGGTCCATCTCCTTCTCGGGGAAGACCTCATCGTCCCTGAGGTATGACTCTGGTATGAAGCTCCTGCACGTGCTGTTTATCAGGAACCGCCGGAATCCCTCAAGATGGCACGTCAGATCAATCTCTACCACCGTTGACCCCTTCCAACTCAGGAGCGCTTTGGGCCTATATTTGAACATAGGGCCCCTGCGCCGCCGGCGGTCCTGACCTTCAAGCTTATCTGGCGGCGGCGCGAATCGTCCTCGGATGAAGGCCGACGCCAAGACCGAGAAGGCCATCCTCAGCCTCCTCAAGGGATTCAGCGACTGCTTCTGGACGAAGGACATCGACGGGGTGCTCAGCCTCTTCGCCCAGGAGGCGGACGTCGTGATGCTGGGTTCGGAAGACTGGGAGATGGGGGTAGGCTACAAGAACCTGCGCGCCCTCTTCACCAGGCTACTCTCCAGAGACGAGACCTACAGGTGGGAATGGAAATGGCACTCGGTCTCCACCTCAGGTTCGGTGGCCTGGGTACTCGCAACCGGAGACTGCCGCACGAGCACCGGGAAGACGGAGACGCCCTCGCCGTACAGGCTGAGTGCTGTCTTCGAGAAGCGCGGGGACAAGTGGCTTTGGATGCAGTTCCACGGGTCGGAGCCGATGACCTCGAAAGGGTGATATGCAGGATGCGGAATCTCTGGGAGAGGCGGGCAGTGACGACATTAGCCCTGGTGATTTGTGATCCACGATCTTGAGTTCCGAGCCCGTCTTCTAGGACCACCTGCCCGGCAATGAGGTTCCTCGTGAGGTTCCTGCCCGAAGACAAAGACCGCGCCCGGCTCCTGTCTGCGGTCCGGAGCATCGCTGCCAACCTAGGCGGGAGGGCGGTGAACCCTAAGTGGACCTCCTACGGGGCCCTTGAGATAGACATCTTCGCCCCCGCTCGCCAGGATTTTCAGGTCATCATGGCGGCGATTGAGCCGCTCGGAAGGCTGGAGTTCAAGAAGGACCTCCAGGAGCCCCCGCGTTTCATGCCGACGGAGGAGGCGGTGAAGGAAGTGGTCACCCTCTTCAACGCTGAGCGGTTCTGGGAGGCCCACGAAGTGTTAGAGTCGCTCTGGAGGGCCGCCGAGGGCGAGGAGAAGAAGCTGCTTCAGGGGCTGATTTTGGTCTGCGCTGCCTTCGTTCATCTGCAGAAGGGCGAGAAGAGCGTCGCCCTAGGGGTCGCACGTCGAGGACTACCCCTGCTCGGCAGGAACAACTCGTCTTACTACTCTATCGATGTACCGAATGTCAGGGGAAGAATGACCAGAATGGTGGATGATGGGGAGCTCTCCCTCCTCAGACTCTAGCCGAACACCGGAAGATTCAGGGGATGGTCTTCCTCCGGGATGAACACCGTTCTCCTTGCAGCGAGGATGTCCAGGGATATTGCCAGGAGGCCAACAAACGCAGAAAATGCAAATGCCGACGTGGCCAACTCAACCCCGCCTATCGCTATGCCCATGACGCCGAGCGCAGAGATCGCGGCCGAGGCGTAGAGCGCCTCGACCCAGCCCAAGAAGCAGATGGCCGAATCTAGCACCAGGATCACAGCCAACGCCAGGAGAATCCAGTTCTCTGCCTGCCTCGTTCCCAATCCGAGGAGCGGGAAGCTGAATATCTGATTCCAGTATGCGCCCGCGGCGACGAGCCACACCCCGTTTAGGAGGCTCACGGTTGCCGCGACCGTCTTGAGCTTCAACTACTTCAGCATCCGGAGCTTGTAGAACCCTGCCTCGATGTGCTTGTTGATGTTGTCCTTCACCATGAAGAGCCTGTGGACCGACTCGCCGTCGTCCGGCGCAATCGTCCAGTCATCGAGCACGGTGAACTCGTGTTGGGCCCCGTCCTTGCAGGTGTGCGAGATCTTCTTGCCCGGCTCGACGCCCAGGCTCATCATGTAGACCTCCCTGATGTTGGTGCAGGTCAGAATGGCCCACTGTTCGTTCGGCCCGATCTCCTCGAACCCGACGCTCGGCCTCAGCGGCTCTCCGTACCTCTTGTCGTCGCAGAAGAGCCTCCTGCAGGACCTGCACCTCCAGACGTCGACCGTACCCTGGAGGTAGTTGTCCCTGTCGACGTTGATCATCCCGACCATGACGATCTCGTGCTCGTGCGCGGGCTGGCTCATTCTCTCCCTCTCCTCGCTTCGTAGGCCGGGATGAGCTCCAAGGTAAGCTTGTCGGCCATCCTCCTCTTAGCCTTCATCTGGGGCGACGCCCTGTCGGGAAAGGACCGGAACAAGTTGGATATTGCCAGCCTCGGGTGGACCGGGAGATAGACCTTTTCGTCAGAGGCCCGGATCGAGCATTCCCCGCGCGAAGAGCGGATGGGCTGCCTTGTCGCCGACGGGTATCGAACCCTCTCTCAAGACCCTAAGATACGTCTCGGCCTCGCCCCGGGTCAGGCCGAGCTCGAGGGTGAGCCTCTGGACCACCGACCCCTCGTCTCTAATCAAGCGATCTTTGGGACCCGACCTCGCCCAAGCAAAAGGCTTCCGGCGGACCTCTACCTCTTCTTCGAGGTGTCCGGGGAGTTCCAGAGGATCTGGAAGTAGTCCTTGGCGAACCCGGCGAGGCCTATGTGCTCAGCCCAGATGGCCAGAGCGGAGCTCGCCGTCTCGCCTCCCCCGAGCAGGAGCACGACCTGCTTCGAGTCTGCGATCACTCCTCCTCCGTAGAGCACGCTCCTGGTCTTCACCTCGGCCACGGAGCCGAGGACCGTCTGCGTAGAGTCAGGGAGGTCCTTCGAGGTGAGTATCTCGATCTTGACGCCCTTCTCCTTGAGCGCTGCCAGGATGCCCGCTATCTCCTCGGCGTAGGGAGCGATGACCAGCGGAAGCGCGATGAGCAGCTCGTTCCTGCACTCGAGGACCATCGTCCTGAGCCTCGAGAGGATCTCCGCCGTCCCCCTGAGTATCCAGATCTCGGGCCTCTCCTGCTCTCCCTTCTTCTCGTAGATCCCGGTGAGCTCCTTCAGGACGAGCTGCTCCCTCTCCCTCCTCTCGGCGTCGTATCTCGAGTTCATCTCCTCGATCGCAGTGCCCGGAGACTTGGCTGTGTAGAGGATCGGCCTGCTCTTCTGCTCCTCTATCCATCCGCTGGCGTGGAGCCCCTCCAGCGCCTCGTAGACCTTCGAGTATGGGATTCTCGCCGCCCTGCTGACCTCGCTCGCGGTCATGGTCCCCCTCTCAATGAGCGCGACGTACGCCTTGACCTGGGTCTTGGTGAGACCGAGGGCCTCCAGGGCGGACCCAGCCTTCTCGCTAAGGCTCAATTGCGCTATCGCTGTCTCCGGTCGTAAGCGGCCGAAACTTCCTTCTCAGCGGATAGTGTGGTGGGCCTAGGGGCTTCCCTTCAGGAACGAGAAGACGTTTCCGTCAGGGTCGTCGAAGCCGGCGAACTCTCCCCACTCGGCCTTGGTGTAGTCCTTGGAGAAGTTCACGCCCTTCTTCTTGAGCGAAGTCACGGCCTTCTCCAGGTCCTCGGCGTAGAAGGCGATACCCGTGTTGCCAGGCTCGAGCTTCCCCTCGCAGAGGTGAAGCTTCCAGGTCGCTCCCTTCGGCCAGACGGTGACCCAGTGATCTTCGACAGAGGCGTTGAAGCCCAGCTTCGTCTTGTACCACTTCGCCGATTTCTTCGCGTCCGAGACCATAACGGCCACGCTGAAGCTCTTCGAGAACATGGGAAGATAGCGAAAACCACCCCCTTTTGCGTCTTTCCCTTCCCCTCGACCACGAAAAGGGGGCCGGACTCCCTGGTTCCTACCGCCGCGCTTCGCTAAACCTTATCTTGAAGAATCGCGCGCGCCAAAGCAGTGCAGCGAAGATGGCACCGATCTGGACCATACTGGTTATCGGCCCTCCCACTTCCGGGAAGAGCTTCCTAGCGAGGAGACTCCTACAGAGCGTGAGGGACTCTGTCCGGATCAATCCCGACGAGGTGCGCCTGATGCTCTTCAACGACCTCGCCCCGCAGCACGACGAGGACCTCGTCTACAAGGCACTGAGCAGCCTCCGCGACCTCGCTCTCTCGTACGGCCACTCGGTGATCATAGACTCCACGGCCCCGAGACACATCACAAGGGAGTACTTCCTCAGCGGGAACAACCGCAGCAGGCACCTGGCCATCGTGATGGACGTCGACAAGAAGATCCTCCAGGAGAGGGCCCGGAAGGGCGGCAAGCTCGGTCCTCTGAGGGCCTTCGAGGCGGTCTGGCAGGAGCCGGCCCACACCCTCCCGTTCTTCAAGTTCAAGAACGACAACATGGAGCAGTTCGAGACAAGCTACTACCTCCTCATGGAGTACATCAACCACGAATACGCGCACCACAGCAACGTCATCAGCAGCCTCTTCCGCAGAGGACGGAAAGAGGAACCGGCGTCAGAAGCTAGAGCTGCGAAGTTGCCTCCGACCTGACTCACGCTCTTTGGTCTAGAGGTCCCTAGAGGGTAGCGGCTGCGACCATGCAGATCGTGACCAGTATCAGTATCACGAGAGCCGCGGTCGAGCTCCCCCTGAGTCTCTTGGATAGGGCTGCCATCTCCGGAGGTGGCTGACCCGGGCTTTCCAGCAGCTTCTGAGAAATCCTGCTTATCTTGGTCGCGGTAGGCAGAATCACGCTCATGGCCAACCCGATGGCAACGAGCGCGAGGAGTGCGCCCGCCGAGATGAACAGGCCGAACGTGGTCGAAGGCGACATGATGGAATAGTCGCCGTCGGCTATCACTAGGACCATGGCGACCCCGAAGAGCACCGCCACGATCGAGAAGACTCTGACGTACGCGATGTACTTGGGCATGACCTGCGCAAAGAACTCCATTCTTGCCTGTGGAGACGTCTTCGAGAGCGACGGACCGATGACTATCGCAAACACCATGCCCGCACCAAGCCAGCCTATCGCGCCGAATATGTGGACCCAGAGGACCACCGTATTCAGTATCAAACGCGACCTATTCTGCATCGTCCCTAATATGCGCTTTGAGCGAGCCCGCGATGGCTCGCAGGTTCAGCAGCGTCAGCGAGACCACCGTGAAGAGGGGTATGAGCGCGTACCAGTAGAGCGGAGTGGTGAGCCCGCTCGTCGAGAGCATGACAAGGAAGCCGCTCCCCACCCCGGGGATGAATAGGACGGCGTTGGTCACGAGCAGCGCTAGTGCCCCAGCCCCGAATGCGGCTCTGAGGCTGGGTCTGTTGTACATGAAGAAGAGCGGGAGCGCGAGGAGCGCGAACCTCGGATCGAACGCAGAGAGAGCGAGGACAACCCCCGAGAGGACCGGCTTCTTCGTCTTGCCGAGGTGGAGCGAAAGGAGCAGCAGGAAGGTCTCCAGGACCTTCGACTGCCCCTCGGCCCACTGCCAGTAGTACGCGGCCGAGAGGCTCCAGTGAGTGCTCGGAGACGGCAGCAAGAGCGCTATGACGGCTACTACGACGGCCGCGGCTGCCCCCTTCTCCTTAGTGAGCTCGTAGACGAGTAGGGCCACAAGCGGCAGAAGCAGGAACTGGAGGACATCGAATGCCGTCAGCGCCTGCTGGTATGGCAGGACGGCGAAGGGCAGCACCATCAGCAAGAACGACGGCAGGTACTTGTAAGACTCCGGCGGCGGGGTGGTCTGAAGTCCGCCATCGCTCACGTTTCCGGGGGTGTAGACGTGAGAAGGGTCGTAGAGGAGCCTCCAGGCGGCCGTGTAGAACGCCGAGAAGTCCTTCTGGAGCAATCGGTTCGAACAGCATCCAGAGTCTATGGTCATTGTCTCCGGATACGCGGCCGCCAGCACCACGAGGTTCAGCGCGAGCAGACACAAGACTGCCGCGACGAAGATCGTCCTCGACCGCGTGGTCCAGCCCACCACCAATTTCCTACGATGGCCCCGATGGCACGCTCATCTTAACGATTGGGGTCTCCGAGGTCTCGTCCGCCTCCGCCGAGCCCGGGAAGACGCCCGCCGGTCTGAACCTGGTCAGAGAGCGCGCATGCGGTTGCCCTTCGGGTTGTGCTCGACCTCGGCGGTCCCGAGCACCTCCATGACCGGAGGGACATACATGCCGAACCTTCCCCTCAACCCCTTCTTCAGGCCGTACCACCCTCCGACAGGGTTCTTTGCCGAGCGTCCCCAGGCCTCGACAGTGCCATCCTTGGCCGGCTTCTGCTCGTCGGCGCTGCCGAGCTCCATCCAGTCACCGTGCTTCTTCAGCATCGCATGGAGGTCGTCCAGGCAGCGCAGGTCGTACTTCAGCTGGGTCTTTCCGACCTGCACCACGAGACTCGCGGGGGTCGAGCTTTCGTCCCTGTAAGCCTCGAACTCTGATGTTCCGGGAGGGGTCTTCAGCAGCCAAGGCTGCTCCTTGGTGCCCTTGCCCTTGTTCTGTTTTGACATCGGCGGACCGGTTTTGGTGGCGAGCAGTAATAAGAGGCGCGATTCGCGTTTGACCCTCAGTTGTTAATTTCAGACCCTTTCAGTCCGACGCCCCTGAGGAATCGCTTGAATTCAGGCGGAGACATCATGAACCGCATCAGTTGAAGGTGCCCTAGGATTTTCGCGTCGGCCACACCCAACCTCCTCGCTTCCTTTACCATGGCCCCGTACGCCTGGAAGACGGCAGGATTGTCGCCGAACTCGACAGCGGGGTCCGCGGATTCCCCGCCCGTGGATAAGGCCTTCATGAGATTGAGGCAGACGAAGGCGTCCAGGTACAATGAGCTGACGGGGGCCTTCCGGAAGTACTCGCTCGCCACGATCAGGTGGCCGTCGTCCTCGTTCGGGTATATCGTCGGGAAGGGACTGTCGATGAACTCGACCTTCAAGTCGCGGAGCACCCGCTCCGTCGCCTCTCCAAAGAGGTCTCTCACGGCGCCGACCCTCTCGAAGCCCAGGAAGTACTCGGAGAACGCATGGAGCCTGGAGGGAGCGTCCCGCTTGATCTTGACGGGGAACCTCGTGATCCGCTTTGCGGGCTTCGGCGTCTCCTTCTTCAGGTTCATCTTCTCTCAGGAAGCTCTTCCAGACCTTAGGGGGCGCCTCGCCCATCTTGAGGTACTCCGTTATCTCGTCCGGCGTCATCCCGATCCTCTCGGCCTCCCTCACCGTGTGCTCGTAGGCGGGGATCTCGATGGGGCTGGCGTAGTAGAGCGACCTGTCACCCATGAACTTCATGAACTCGTCGTGGAAGTACCTCTCGTCGGTCATCCTCTGGTTGATGTGGAAGAGCTCGTGGACGACGTCAAGGTAGAGCGTCCTCGTCGGGCTGTTCTTGAGGTGGTAGGTCCCGACCGCGATGTTCCCGTCGTTGTCCCTGATTCCCATGTACATCCTCCTGTTGGGCATGAACCCTATCCGCAGCCCCCCGAGCACCTCCTCCGTCCTGTCCCCGAAGACCGACCGTACGGCCCCGACCCGTTCGAACCCCTGGAAATAATCGGTGAACGTCTCGAGCGCTGGTGTTGGCGAGTTCCTGTTTATCTTGACCGGGACTCTGTATCTAGCAGACGACGGTTTCACGGCTGAACGTCCTAGCCGGCGACGTCTAATAAGCCTGCCTCGGGTCGTTTTCGACCCCGTCATGATTAATACTTTTGTCCGACCAGCCATTAGAACAGCTGTTCGTGCACTCAGGATTATCCCCCCTGCGGCGCATAGCACATGCGACGAAACATGCAAACAGCAGTAAGCTCACGGACGCAGAAGCTCATCGCGGTGGGCGCCGTTCTGGCGCTCGCTCTCTTATCCCTCCAGGCGTACACCCTGACGACCGGCGGGGCCCTCAGCACGGCCGGGATCCCCAAGGCCGGCGGTACCACCGACCCTCCCACCAACGGCACGGTGACCGTCACGGGCGTAGGTCAGGTTGAGATCCAACCGACCACGGCCATCCTCACCATCGGGGTGAACACCCAGGACCCGTCGGCCCAGACCGCGGCCCAGCAGAACGCGAACATCATGGCCAACGTGATAACAGCGCTCGAGAACCTCGGGATAAACAGCAGCAGCATCCAGACGGTCTCGTACAGCATCAACCCCCAGACCAACTACTACCAAAACGAGAAGCCTTCGATCACGGGCTACCAGGTTGACAGCCAGATCCAAGTCACGATATCGGCGGCCACGACCGCCAGCCAGGCGCAGGTCCAGCTGGGTACCAAGGTGGGTTCGGCCATCGACGCAGCCGTCGGACAGGGAGCCAACGAAGTCTACGGAGTACAGTTCACCGCCTCGAACGCAGCGGTCCAACAGGCAAACCAGCAGGCTCTCCAGCTGGCGGTCCAGAACGGTGCGAGCCAGGCCAAGGCAATCGCGACCGCGCTCGGCGTGACCATCACAGGCGTCGTCTCTGTCTCCACGAGCCCGTCCTACACGCCCTCCCCATCCATGCAGTACGCCGTCGCCTCAGGCTCGAGCGCGACGCCGATTGTCGCGCCCCAGTCGCTCACCGTCTCCGCGCTCCGTCCAATCCGTCTACGCGATCAGCTGAGCACCCGCTTGGGTGCTCCACTCTCCTTTTTCGGGAGGTCACAGTTATTACGAAGATGAGCCGACCCGACGATCGACCGTGAAACCGGAGGTAGCGTCCAACCCAAGAGCGGAGATAGGAGAGGGGCCCAGCTGGGACGAGAAGAGAGGAGTCCTCTACTGGGTTGACATAGGCGGCGGAATCGTCTATGCCCACAAGCCAAACGATCCGGAGGACGAGGTAGTTCAAAGGGTGAAGGACGTCAGCTCCGTCGTCCCGAGGAGGAGCGGCGGGCTCGCAGTGACCTCCCAGCACGGTTTCTACGGGCTGGACATACAGAGCAGGAAGCTCTCGCCGCTGACGAGACCGGTGGAAGCCGATGTCGAGACAAACAGGTTCAACGACGGCAAGTGCGACGCGGCGGGGAGGTTCTGGGCCGGGACGATGGACAAACTGCAGAAGACCCCCAGCGGAGCCCTCTACGTCTTGGAGAACGGGCGGACACCGAAGAAGGTCTTGGCGGATGTGACGATCTCAAACGGGCTCGGGTGGAGTCCGGACAACGCTACGATGTACTACATCGACAGCCCGACCAGGAAGGTCTCGGCCCTGGACTACGACCTGAAGACGGGCAGTGTTGGGAACAGGCGGACGATAGTGGATTTCTCGGTCAGCCAGCAGCCGGGAAATCCGGACGGAATGTCGGTGGACTCTGAGGGCATGATGTGGGTGGCTCACTGGGGTGGAGCGAGACTGACCAGATGGAACCCCTCGACCGGCAGGCTCCTTGAGACGATGGCCGTGCCCGCCGACCAGGTCGCCTCGTGTTGCTTCGGTGGGAAAAATCTCGACGACCTGTACATCACGACTGCGAGGAAGAGGCTGGACGCCGAGGCCCTCGCCGCCAAGCCTCTCAGCGGCGCTCTATTCGTGGTGAAGCCTGGAGTCAGGGGACTGCCCACAAACAAGTTCGACGGCTGAGAGACTCTCCATCCCACTAGATTGGAATCTCTCGGCCAGATGATTCGCCGAGACGATGAGTTACGGCGGCGATGCCGGGCGCAATGATGCCTTGGGACATGGGATCGGCAACCCCGGCCGTCAAGGCGCAGGCGCCACCCTCTTCGACCTGAAGCGGCACGGCAGCATTCGCCTCTTTGTCCAGGGACTTCCGGGCGATCGACGCGGCGCCCAAGGCTCCGATCAACTGCGGCTCGGGTGGGATCAGCAGCTTGGTCTTGAGTTCCTTCTCGAGGGCGGCGACCATACCGACGTTCTTCGCCACTCCGCCGCTGAACACGACCCCCTCCTTGACGCCGACGTACCTCACCATCGTGCAGACCCTTCTCGCAATGGACTCACACAGTCCCGCGGCAACGTCCTCCCTGCTCCTTCCGTTCGTGAGGAGAGATATCACCTCAGACTCCGAGAACACGGTGCACATGCTGTTTATCCTCGCCGGGTTGGAGCTCTTGAGCGCAAGCTCCCCCATCTTGGCGACCCTGACGTGCAGGACCCTAGCCATGACCTCGATGAACCTGCCCGTGCCGGCCGCGCACCTGTCGTTCATGACGAAGTTCGCCACCTGACCGTCGTCGGTCAGGCTGATCGCCTTGCTATCCTGCCCGCCTATGTCCAGGATGGTCCTGGCAGAGAGGCAGACTGCCTTCGCCCCTTCGGCGTGGGCGGTTATCTCTGTGACGCTCTTGTTGGCCTCGCTGAAGACCTTTCTCCCGTACCCGGTGGAGACGATGAAGTCGATGTCCCCTCGGGCCAGACGGGCCCCTTCGAGCGCCAGCCTAAGGGCCCGTCGTGCGGCCCCGTTTCCGTCATAGCCGGACGGGAGTATCTGGAAGGCCAGCACCTTCCCGTCGGCGAGAACGGCGACCTTCGTCGCCACCGCGCCTATGTCCACTCCCGCGACGGCCAATCGGGCTCACCCCTGTGCTTACGCAGAGCTGAGCATCTCAGTGAAGGCCTCGACCCTCGTCCTGATCTGCTCGACGTCCTCCGACCCGTAGTCCGTCTCGACCTTCAGCATTGGCACTCCCGCCTTCTTCAGGGCCTTGTCGACCTTGATGGCCTCTATGTTGTAGGTGTGGCAGTACTGGAGCACGTTGTAGACGACCCCGCTGGCGTTGAACTCCTTGGCCATCTCGACCACTTTGTCTACCCTGTCGTTGTTGGGCGTGAAGCACGCGCAGGAGATGTTGTGGTATCTCTCCCAGAGTGCCTCGAGGAGGGACTCCATGGAGTCACCCTTGGGGACGACGGGGTCGGTGAAGTACCGTGAGCCGATGCAGCTCTCCTCGGCCACTACGGGCGATCCCGTCGACTCTACGATCGAGTGCAGCTTCCAGTTCGGGATGGCCATGGGGCATCCAGAGAACATCAGCCTCGGCTTGGTCGGGTCGCCGACGCCCACTCCCTTCCTGTTCCGTTCCTCCAGCTCGTCTGCGAGCTCGTTGGTCTTCAGGGTGAACCTGTTGACGTCGTCGTAGAAGCTCACCTGGTTGACCAGCAGGGCGTCCAGACCGCTGATCGGGGTCGGTGAGGCCTTGCGGGCCTCGCTCACCCTCTTCATCGCCTTCTTTTTCTCGTTGATCAGGCGGATGGCTTCCTTCAGGGAGTCCTTCTCTATGACGTTGCCCGTCAGCGTCTCCATCTGCTGCTTGAACAGCTTGATCTCAGCAAGCCAGAGGGCCTTGGACTGCTCCGTGTCCACCTTGTGTGGGATTTCCATCACGTAGGTGGGGGCGTAGTCTGCGAGGACCTCGTAGACCTTCTTCTTCGCATCGCAGGTCGTTTCGCCGACAACCATGTCGCATGAATTGAAGTAGGGACAGGTCGCTCCGACCTTGAACCCGAAGAAGGACTTGACCAGCGGGCAGATGTTCCTGGGCAGCACAGTCTCGGCGTCGGGTATCGAGAAGTCGGCGCCTCCGCAGAGGCCCACCATGGTGGCGTCAGCGGCGTAGACGAGTTCCTCGGGGACGTAGAGGCAGAACGCTCCGATAATCTTCTTACCAGCCTTCTTGCGGTCGACCAACTCCTTGATCCTGAGCCCGTGCACCTCCGAGATGACGAAGTCAAAGTAGCCCATCCCGGCCGGCCGGTTCTTCTGCGTCATGAAGAGGTCTCCGTACCCCTTGGCGAGGGCGCTGAGGAGCACATCGTGCTTCTCGAGATTCAGCCCGAGGTCCTTCCACATCTCCGCATATTGCTGGTTTGTCAAGCTAATTCGCTTACCCCCCAGCAATACCTGAGATATTTACGGGGTGTCCCGAATAGGTTGGGGGACGTCATCCCTCAAACGTGTTCCATCCTGCGGGGCCGAGTCCCGAATGGGTTCGGACTGGTGTTCGAGAAAGAGAGTTCGAGCGCGGAGTGAGTCGCCGTCGGGCGGAGTTCTTCCCTAGGCGCGGAAGCCCTTGGTGTCGGCCGTCCCTTCGACCACGTCGACCGACTTCTCGGTCCACCTGTAGTGGCAGTGCGAGCACTCGTAACTGGTCTCGAAAGTCTCCGTCTCGATCGGTATCTCCTCGGAGATCGGGTTGGGCGGAGGGTGCTGGATGCTGTTGTCGTGCATCAAGCCCGACGTACGGGTCGCGAGGTCGAGGTCTATGTGTTCCATGTGGTGCTCGGTCTCAACGAGCTCCTTCCCCTTCTTCTCGACCGAGAAGTGCTTGCCGCAATTCGGGCATTTCTTGAGAAGGTCCAATTGTCTTCCCGCCATCCTCATGCTCATCCGCAGAATATAATCGAGATGGATGACTCCAGGGTCGGGGGTCGCTCTTCCGGACAAAAGCGGAGCATTCATCCCTTCCCTTTATATTTCCGACCCGGCTGAGTCCGGAAGGAATGACGTATCGGCCTTCGGGCGCGTGTCCCACCCCGCCAAATCGTTCGCCGAGTTTGTCCCGCAAGTGTGGTCCACGCTCGAGCGTCGAAGGTCGGATTCTCCCGACGGCTTTCAGACCGAGGTAGCGCCGGCGTTCATCCCTGATGTGAAATCATGCCACGCCCCCACGCACCGCCGATGGTCATTGCGATGGCCCTGTTTCTGCTGGTGGCCTCCGTCGCGCTGCTCTCCGCCGAGGGCGAGGTGTCGGGCAACGCGACAGCGACGCTCTCCTCGGTCGGCCTAGGCACTGTCCCGCGGGGCGTCGCGGTGAACTCCAACTCGGGAGTGATCTACACGGTGCTCTTCCTGAACGGGACCACCGTGACCCTCTCGCCGCTCACCTTCACCGTCTTCGGGAGGGTCGCGACGCCCTCCCCCTACGCCGTCGCGGTCGACTCGGTCACAGGTCTAGTCTACGTGTCGCAGGGCGAGCGCGCCTCCGTCTCGGTCATCGACAGCTCCGGCAACACGGTTCTCTCGACGATCGACGGGGCAGGGACGCCCTACGCAATGGTGGTCGACGAGTCCCAGAACCTCCTCTTCGCGGCGGATACGGCCAGCAACTCTCTCTGGGTCATCAACGCCTCGGCAGGCACGGTTGAGTCGCGCGTCTCGATGGGTGATACGTCGGCGCTAGCTTTCGACCCCGGCGCCCACGAGGCCTTCATCGGGAACGTCTCCTCTGACTACCACAGCGGGTCCGTCACGGTCGTGAGCAGCGACAGCCTGACGGCGATCCGATCGATCCCGATACCCGTCGCGCCGATGAGCTTCGCGGTCGACCCTAGCACGCACCTCCTCTTCGTGACCGGGCCGGGGTCGAACTCCTCGTCACCCAACTTCGTCGTCATAGACGACAGGACGTTCCAGATTGTCCGCGAGCTCCATCTGGGAGACGCCCCGCAGCTCTTGGCGGCCGGCTCCTCGCCCGATGTCTACGTCAGCGACCCCGGTGTGAACAGTCTCTACGAGGTCGACGGAGCGAGCGGTGAGGTTATCCTGAACTCGACGGGGGACCAGCCGGAAGGAATCTCGTTCGCGGGCATAACCTCCATGGCCTTCAGCCCGGTCACGGGAAGCCTCTACATCACCGAGGATGACGTCACCAGCTTGATCGTACTCAGCGCCCCCGCAGCATCGACATCCTCTTCACCGAGCTTGGACGCGCCCCTCGCCTACCTGGTGGCTCTCATCATCATCGGTGTCTCGCTCCTGCTGGCCCTCTTTTTCGTTAGGAGACGGGACCGGAGAAGGCGAGAGCGAGCGGCAGGGCCCCATCTGGTTGAGAATTGACCAGCTTCGGCTTCAGACCCGCCGAAGGACCGTCTACTCGGGCTTCGACGCCGCCGGAGGTACTTCCATGGCGGCCTCCGTCTCTTCCTTCGCAGGTTCATTCGAGGCGTGCAGCTTCTCAGGCTTTTCTAGAATCCCCGTGAGGCGAAGATGCTTCAGGGAGCCGCCCTTCCGGGCCTGTATCACCTCCGCCATTATGCTGACGGCAATCTCCGCAGGCGAGACCGCTCCAATGTCCAGCCCAACGGGGGCGTTAACCGTGAGGAGCTTCTCGAGAGGCACCCCAGTCTCCAGGAGTTGCTTGAAGGTCTGGTTGACCCTGTTCTTGCTGCCGATCATGCCGATGAACCTCGCCTTGGAGCCCAGAACCTTCTGGAGTGCCTCGAAGTCGTAGCGGTGGTCCGTCAGCATGAGTATACTGTCGAACGGTGTTATCGGTATCTCCTCGATCTTGTGGAGTATCCCCTGTGTGTAGATCTCACAGCCCGGGAACAACTCCTTGTCTGCGAAGGGATCGAGCACTATGACGTCGTAGCCCATCATCTTCGCGATCTGGCAGCAGCTCCTCGCCACTCCTCCGGAGCCGAAGACAATGAGCCTCTCAACCGGTTCTACTAGTTGCATCAGCATCTTCACCTTTCCGCCGCAGGACATCCCGATCCCGGACCAGCTGTCGTCCCCGAGGTTGAACTCCTCGATCCTTGTCTTGCCGTCTGCGAAGACCTTTCTTGAGGACTTGACGATGTACCTTTCAACGCAACCCCCACCCACGGTCCCAGCAATCGGGCCATCCTCGGTAATCGCCATCGCTGCTCCGCCGCCCTGCGGGGCCGACCCCTCCGCCTCGATGACGGTGGCTACTACGACTCGCTTCCCTTCGGCGAGCCTCTTTCCGACGAAACTGTAAAACTCTTCCATTGTTATCGCACTTCCAGAGACGCTCGGATGTGTTCAATCCCACCGTGCGCCGCACGGGCCTATTACGGGCATCGGTTTCTCGACCCTGACCTCGGGAGACTTCTTCACGAAGATGTGGAAGTCAGGGCCGCTCTCGTATGACTTGAATACCTCCTGACCGTGGTTCCAGCAGTACTTGAGGACGTTCTCTTTGGACACGTGCTCGTTGACTATCACCTCGAGGACCTCACCGAGGAGCGCTTCTGAGAGCGACCTCTTGACCATCAGGATGGGCTTCGGGCAGAGCTGATCCCTGCAGTCGACGGTGTGATTCGCATGCCCTTGAAAGTCGCCGCTCTCGCTGGGAATCGACGCTGCAGCTCGCTCAGCGTCTACCGCGACTGTTTTCTCCATGGATGGAGGAGAGCGATTGTCTGATATATATGGGAGCCGGTTTCGTCAAGGTAAAAACGTTACCCCCCTAATCGGCGTTTTCGCGCCTTGGTTGGGGTCAGCAATATGGGTATGTCGAGCCAATCACTGATCATCCTTCGATGCTACGTTAACTCTTATAGCAGACCGGAGCGTCCTGCGAGTTCGTTGGTAGACCGGCGCTTTGTAGTTCTCTTGGTCACGACAGCGGTTGTCCTGGGTTCTTACCTGGGCCGTCTTCCTCTACGCATTCGCGGTGGTGGGGTTCGACCCGGGCGTCTTCGAAGTAGCTCTGACGACATCGGTCGTGCTGGTGGCCGGCATGGTCATCATTGGTTGGCTGTCCTTCTCTCACAGGGCCCGCAAGACTAACGCCTAGGGGAGTTTCCGTTCTGAGGTAGATCTATGGCCTGGACCTGTCTGTGAATCAGGGCTACCGCTGTTCATCCACCGTTTTGCGGACCGCTTCCTCAATTTGGTCGACGACCTCGAAGACCCTCGTCGCGGGAGTCGGATTGCAGAGCGCGCCGGCTAGCCTGTTGGCCTTGGACGCGATTAAGCCTGCCTTGATGGGGTCGATCCCTCCCGATATCAGTGCCGAGACTATCCCGGTCAGCGTGTCTCCGGTCCCTCCTATTGGCTCCAGGGCCGGTATGCTCGGTTCCGATACCGTGAACAGGATCTTCCCGTCCTCAACAATGTAGTCGGTGGGCCCCTTCACCAGAAGGTACCGCGGGGTGTTCTTTGCGGCGTAGGCCGCCGCGATCAACCTTGGGACGTCTGTCGTATCGACCTCGAAGAGTGCGGCCTTCACGTACGCTGGGTGACCCGCATCTGGATCGGCAAGGAAGGATATCTCTCCGGCATCCGGTGTGAACAGGTCGAACTTGTCGCAGACCTTCGTCGCCTTGGCGATGAGAAGCGCCCCGGCGTCTGCGACCAGAAACGGCCTCTTCGCCCAGTAGTCGGCCATCTCAACGAAGCCGAGGAACTCGTTCCTGAGCGGCAGTATGTAGTGGAGGGTGACTATCGACGGACCGAGACCGCCCGCCTCCTCGGTAAGGAACTTGTAGACCAGCTTCGACCCGGCGCCGTCGCCAAGGTCCCCGGCTACCACACTCATCGGAGGCTCGACCCCGAGAGCCTCGGTCGTCTTCAGCGCGGCGGCCATCATCGCGGTCGCGCCGATCGAGAGCATTTCCGGCGGTACCTCCGTGTCGCCGATGCTCATCCGCCTTCCCTCCAGCTTCACCCGCCCGACTGTGATGGATACGTCAGCCGAAGGCAGCGTCCCGGAGAGTAGGAGCATCTAGGCGCCTTCTCTCCATTGCCTGAGCGCCACCTCGTATGCTTTCTGGAGGGTGTAGGCGCAGAGCGTGAAGCCGGTCTGGGCGGGGGGCGTGACGTCCTGCAGGCTCCTCCCGATCATCTTCACTGCAAGGAGGGGGATGTCCGGACAGCCTCCGCCCGAGATGTTGACTATCACTCCCGTCTTCTTCTGATAGGTGAGCTTCATGTTCCCGACCCTTATCATGACGTAGTCGCCGTAGTCCACCCTCTTCACGAGCTTGCTGATTTGCAGCTCTGGCAGGGATCCGCTGAACTTGAAGATCACGTCCCAGACCTTGATCCCCTTCTCCAGCAGCTTCTTCTCCGCCGCTGCCGTCTCGCTGGTCGGCACCGAGACGGAAAGGTCGCAGCCGGTCCTCACGTCCGGTGGCGGGGCGCCTGAATGGGTGTGGAATCCCGCGCTGATGAGCGCGTCCTCGGCCCTCATCCCGTCCCGGAAGTGCTCGAAGAGGAAGACAGAATGCTCGCCCTCGACGGCTGAATCGTCTTCGCTGGTCAACGTGAATCAAGTCCTCGACCGGATTCGGAAGTTCTTCAGCTCTTCCGTACCCGGCGCGGGATCAGCCTGTTCGGGCAACTCCGGGAAACGCTTATCCGAAGGATTTCAACCCTTCGAGTCGATTTGACCGACTTCGGGATCGTCCTCCGCCGCGGCCCCTATCAGACCCAGCGCTGGGAGACGGCATACAAGATAGCCGAAGCAGCCCTGAGCAGGTCGGACACGGTCACTGTCTTCCTTTACATGGACGGGGTGTACAACGCGCTCTCGGCCGAGGACTTCTCGGCGATGGAGAAGCTCCCAAAAGACCATTTCGACTCCCTGCTCGACAAAGGCGCCCAAGTCTTTGCGTGCCTGACCTGCACTGACAACCGGGGACTCGAGGACGGAAAGGGGTACCTGAAGCGGGTCCAGGTGACGGGCGCGACCGAGGCGGGGGAGATGGTCAGCAAGTGCGAGAGGATCATAAACCTTTGAGGTCCGACGAGCTATGACGGTCTATCTCGTGGATGAGCCCTTCGTCGATGTCGCGGTCTCCTACGCGGCCGGGGACGCCGGCGCCCGACTGGTCCTCCTCCAGGACGCCGTCTACTCAGCGACGAGTGTCCGCACGCCAGCCCAGCTGTACGTCATGGAGGAAGACGTCATGCGAAGGGGCCTGGGGTCGAGGATACCCTCCTCTGTCCGCATCATAGGCTACGAGGACCTCGTGGCGATGATGGAAGAAGAGAAGGTCGTAAACTTCCTCTAGGTGTCATGGTTGCGCAAGAAGGTCTTCATCTCGATACTCAGGCCCCCGGTCGGCACGTCCTACTACGTCGAGGGCCTCAGGATGGCGCTCGGGATCCTCGGGGGGACCGACGAGCACGACATCACCATAGCCCACCTCGGGAAGGGCGTCATGTGCGCGCTCAAGGGAGTCGACAGGTCCTACGCCCAGGACTTCTTTGAGCTGCTCCCGAAGGACGCAGCGGGCCACCTCTTCTACGTGGAAAGCGAGTCACTCGAGGAAGAAGGAATATCCGAGTCGGAGCTCGACGGGGGGTTCGGGGTTGCATCCCGGGAGGAGCTGAGGCAGAAAATGCTGCAGGCGGACGCCGTCTTCAGCTTCTGATGCCAGCTCGAGGTAGTCTCTTCCGGGGCCTGAAGACCACGAGACGGGCGTTCTTGATAAGCGCCGGCTTTCCGCCGCCCTGAGATATCGCTCTCATCGCCTTCTCAGCGTCAAGGATCTCCATCGTGGCGACGGCGGTACCGCCCTTCTCGAACACCGGCGGAGGAAAGATGCCGGCCGTGGCCCCGAGCATCACGACTTCCCGCGCGTTCCTGCTCAGCTCCAGGATGCGGTCTATCGTGCCGTTGCACAGGGTCGCGCCGGTGATGAAGACCAGGTCGCCCTTGGGGATCACCTCTTCTCCGGCAGTGTCGGGATACGAGCCCTCGTCCCTGAGACCGACGCTTCTCTCGAGAACCAGGACTTGCTTCGCACGGGCTCTGAGCTTCTCCACGCTGTGGCGCATGTTCCCAACCACGACAACCGTGTCCCCCATCCCCACCTTCACCATGTCCACGACGTCCCCGTAGCTCCTGACGATGTCGTCACCTCTGGTCCTGACCGCCAGCTGCGATAGCGCGTTAAGCGCGGCTATTCCTATCACGCGCTCGCTGAAATCCCAAGACTGGGCCAACTCCGCGAGCTCGCCCACGGGAAGGTCGGTCAGGGTCCCGGCCCTGGAGAAGAACTCGCGGCTCTCGGCCGGAAGGTCAGAGAGGGGCGTGGAGGCAAAGCCGATGTCGTCGGAGGAGAGCCTGACAGCCGTGTAGAGGACGCTAACGACCAGCTCCTTGACCTTGATCTCGTCCCTCTTCTTCCCAATCCTCAGGAGGACCTCTTCAAGGGCGTCTTTCACGAGTGTGCTGGGCATGATTCTGCCTGCGGGCGCGCCTTCGTTCGGTTAAACCTTCTTCGGCATGGCCCGGGTGAGGCCAGGTCCTACCCTGCGCCGCTGGTGGGTACCAGTCCTTCCGCCGTCGCAGCGTCCTTCCGGAGAAGCTTCCTCCCGTACTTCGTCGCGACGACCTCGGCCATGATGCTGAGCGCGATCTCCGAGGGCGTCCTCGCGCCGATGTCAGCGCCGACTGGGGCCCTGATTGAGGAGACGAACTTCTCCTCCGCTCCCCTGGAGCGCAGGGCGTCCAGGTTCTCCTTGACCCTCTGCCGGCTTCCGAGGAGGCCCACGTATCTCAGCTTGAAGCCTGAGAGCGCTCGCAGGACGTCGACGTCCCTCTCGCTGTGGGTAAGCACCACCACCGAATCGGACTCGAAGAACTTGAAGCCGGCGATGTCAAAGTCCAGATCATCGATGAGCTGGTCCGGCTCCTCTGTCAAGACGGGACTGTGATCCACGACAATGACTTCGAAGTCGAGGATCTTCCCAAACCTGACAAGGGAGTCCTCGACGTCGCTCCTCCCGCCCTGGCCGACCAGTAGGATCCTCTGCTGCGGGACGTAGGGCTCGATGAAGACCTCCATCTTCCCGCCGCAGTTGGTCTCGAGGTGGACCTCGTCCTTGTCCTGGACCGTCACCATCCGTCCGACGGCGTCCTCGACGTTCTCCAGGAAGACCTCGACGGTCCTCGGGGTTCCCGAACTGAGCGTCTCCTTGGCCTTCTCAGCTATCGCTGACTCCGGGCAGGGGCCTCCCAGCGACCCGCAGAGCACCTCTCCCTCCTTCGAGATGATCGTCTTGAACCCCAGCTTGCCGAGTGTCGAGCCTTCGATTCTGACGACGGTGGCGACCGCGAAAGGCTCGCCCCTGGCGAGGAGTCCGTTCATCACCTCGACGAAATCCGCTTGTTTCAATGCTATCCGGACGCGGCGAAGCAGCCCATATCTCTATTTACGAGTATCCTATTCTATTGTTTGCATCTCTGCATGCCGCCGTGGGCCTATGCCTTCGAGGCGGGGCTCTTCAATCCACGAGCGACCCATCGTTCTTCCCAAGGGTAGTTAACCCCCTTCCTTCGCGAGGTCCGGTGGATATGATCGAATCGGATGGTTTCGACGCCCTTGTCGGCGAGGCAGCGAAGCTCAGGGGACATCTCTGCGTCGGTCTCCCGCTGGGCGTCAAGATGGGCTTGGAGGGTCTCCGGCTCCTGAAGATGGAGGCGCCGGAAGAGAGGGCCAACCTCATGGTCATAGTCGAGAACAACAAGTGTCCCGTCGACGGGATCCAGGTGGCGACCGGCTGCAGCGCCGGGAGCAGAAGGCTGAGGGTCCTCGATTACGGGAAATCGGCGGCAGTCTTCTTAGACGGTACAACAGGGATGGGGTTCAGGGTGGCGACGAAGAGGGACCTCCCAAGGCGCGCCAGGGACCTGGCGGTCAGGGACGGGCTGCTCAAGGAGGGCGAGGAGGTGGAGCCGAGATCGCACCTGGACAGGAAGGTATCCAAGAATGCGTTCATGAAGATGAAGCCCGAGGAGCTCTTCGACGTCGAGAGGGTCACGATGGTGGGCGCCGCTCCCTTCCTCTCCCGCATGAAGGTGCCGAACGTACCCTGCGCCGAGTGCGGTGACGAGATAATGGACGGGAAGGAGATCGTCGTGAACGGCATGCCTCTCTGCGGCCCGTGTGCCCGCGGCGCGTACTACGTCCCCGCCTAGCCGCGCGCGACTATCTCCCACAGTCGAGCAGATGGAGCGGCTCCTTCCACCCGTTCATCGTCTGTCCGGAGCCTAGGCGCGCAATGTAATCCGCCTACCTATCTCTCTTCGATTAGACAGTTAACGTTCCAGCGGATTTTCTGTCATGGGCGTGAGCACCCAGTCTAGGATGCGCAGGGAGACGAGGATGGCGACCCGGGTAAGCCCCTACCTCAGGTTCAACGGAAACTGCCGCGAGGCGATGCAGTTCTACAAGGAGTGCATCGGAGGGGAACTGACTCTGATGACCGTCGCGGAGTCGCCGGAGAAGAGCCATATGCCGACCGAGAACCCAAACCACGTCTTCCATTCCAGCCTCACGAGCGGGAGCATAGAGCTCCTGGGGTCGGACATGGCTCCCAAGGGAGGGCTGCTGAAGGGGAACACGATGGCCCTCGCTCTCGAGTGCGCCAGCGAGCAGGAGATGTGGAGGTTCTTTGCGAAGCTCTCGGCGGGTGGAAGGGTCGGGTTCTCCGTGGCTCCTGCGTCCTGGGGCGGCCTCTACGGCCAGCTGGTCGACAGATTCGGGAACGAATGGATGCTCACGTACATGGAAGAGACACGATCCTAGCTACTTCGGGCCAGGCACGACGGGCAGGTCGCTGCAATGGCACGCCGCTGGGTCCATCCCTAGCGGACCCGCCAGCGATCGTCTCCGACGCGACGAGCTCCATCGCGGCCTGCAGAGGCATGAAAGCCGGGACTCAGTAGGACTCCTGCCCGAGGTCCGGGGGAGGCGCGGCCTGCAGAGGAATCTTAGCGAAGAGTGATGCTTCACTGCTATCGAGTCCGGGCAAGACCTTCACTGGTGTCGAGAATGGAGAGATCCGATTTCGCGGACTACAAGTGCCTGCAGTGCGGCGCGGCGTTCAACTCCCAGGAAGAGCTCATCGCTCACAACACGGCTCTGCACTCCGACACGGACCCCGTCCCTGTGCCGCATCCCTAGCCGTTTCCCTTGCGGGCTGCCTCGCTCCTTCCGACCTGCTTAGGATCGCCAGAGTAAACCACGTAAATAACCGGAAACCCATAAGGTCGGCGGGGATTAGCATTGGTCGCACAGCACTCGAAAGAGGAGATGGAGAACAAGCTGAAGGAGTGGTCGGAGTACCAGGTAAAGGTCCGCGCCAAAGGGGACGAATTTCGAAGGGAGCTGGCCACCATCACGAAGAAGCCCCTCTACACCAAGAAGGACGCCGACAGGGTGGCGGAACTCATCGAGGAGTTCGCCAAGGTCATGCTGGTCATGCCAAAACCACTCTGAGGCCGAACGGAGCTCCCTCCCGACGCGCTGAGGTCGGGGCGTTCCTTCTACTGACCCCCGCGGGCAAGGTGGGCGGGAATGTACCTGTCCCGCCTCGACGACTCCGGGAGCCATTGAGCCGGCGCTCGTCCACATCCCGAATCATCTTTCTGAACCGGCGGCGAAGAAATTCGTAGATTAGTCATTTAAGCCCCTGCGACGCCCAGATGGTATGTCAGCCAGGCAGGCGAGAAGTCGATCCAGCTGCCCCAGCCTGAACTGGAATCCCGTTCAGCGAACCAGGGCTCGCGTCTCCCGATCGTCCTTGCGGCCCACGTGCCGCAAGCAGCCGCAGTTGCGCACCCCTGGCTCTGCTTCCCCTTGCCGCCTTCCAGGCGGCCGGTGACTGCGCCCGTGGAGGAGCCACTGTCTAGGTGTCGGTGAGCGAGGTGGGTGCCACAAGAGATGCTCGAGAGATTGGGATGGCCCGCAAGGGTGGGAGCAGCTCGGCGAGCGACCTCGGGTTGCCCAAGCGGGCGGTCTCCTGGGCCATCGCCGGTCTTGTCGTGAGCACCACTGTCATCCTGGCGATCTCGTTGCTATCAGGCGTGAATCTCTCGGACTTGGAGAAGATTGGCTACGTCGCTTTCTTCGCGGCTGCGGCAGTCTCCGTGGGCCGGCTGTTGGTCCAGGTAATCAGGTTCAGGCTGGTGGCGACGAGGCTCGTTGACCCTCACAAGGACCTGAGCGGGCTCGCCACCGCCCGAATGGCGAGCGAGTTCATCGCCCTCTCGACGCCTTCGATGAGCGGGGGAGAGTTCCTGCGCGGAGCGTGGCTGAACTCGAGGGGGGTAGAGGTCGGCAAGGCTTTCTGGATCGGCTACTTCGAGCTCATATCCGAGGTCTACGTCGCCTCGGCCCTCGGGCTCGTGGCATCGATCTACGCGCTCTCGAGAGGTGCGCTCGCCGTCGGCTCTGTCATCATGGTCGTCGTGATTCTCCTGACCGCGGCTTACACCGTCGTCTTCCTATTACCGGCGATGAGGGGTCCTCTCAGGGTCCCCACTTGGATGTTCCGCGTCGCCTCGCGGTTGATGGGCAGGACAAGGGCGCGCCATCTCATGAGGACCTTCGAGAAGGGCGCCGAGGGGTTCTCCGTGGCGGCGCGTGCGATGCTGCGCAGGGAGTCGCTACCTCTGGCAGCGGCGGTCTTCGCCCTCAGCGCGGTCGAGGCCATCTTGATTGGCCTGTCGCTCTGGATCGTCCTCTCCGCCGCGGACGTGAAGATCGACCTCCTATCGTCTACGCTCGTAGCCTATGGGGGTGTCACGATGTCGGCGATACCGATCTCCATAGGAGGCTCCGGGGTAATGGAGCTCGCAGTCCAGTCGTACCTCTCGTCCGTCTTCGGGTTCTCCTCGTGGGCAGGGATCGTGATGTGGAGGATCGCCTCCTTTCAGTTCCTGTTGGTGATAACGGGCATCGCGTTCGTCCTGCTCATCTTGCGCCGACGACCCCGGGGACTGCTGGTCGAGGCGGAGATCCAGAGCCAGCACGGGCCACCCATATCGACAGGACGAGCTGATTGAGATCCCAAGCCGTACGAATCCGAAATTCAGAGACATGAATTTAGAATTCACATGACACCGGGGGTTGTTTGATATGGGAAAGAAGGCGGATGGTCGGTCGGCCTCCCGGAGCCTAGTTCACCCTACGGTCGCCTATATTGAGCCTGGCTCAGGGTCCGGAACTGGCCGGGTCTTATCCTTCAACGATGGTACGAGGCGGAGGATCTCCTCGACATCCATCTCCTCCGCTCCGAGGGGCACCGAGTAGAGGCGTCCGCCCTCATCGACCAGCAGGGCCGCCGGAGAGACCATGGTCCCGCCGGCCTTCCCCCCGAAGGCCTTCATGGTGGAGACCTCGCATACGACGTAGAAGACCCTCTCCCCCACGGTGAAGGACGCGTCCGCCTGCATCCTCGTCTCCCTCTGGACGTCCATCACCGGCTTCTGACCTCCCTGATCAGCGACCGAAAGGACCTGTGCAGGTAGGCCCTCACGAAAGCTGAGACGAGGGGGAACAGCCTCACCCTCAGCTGCGCAAAGACCGACCCGTCCAGCCGGAGGGCCTCCATGTCAGGGTGCACGGCCAGCGAGATCCTAGCCGACCGGTCGAGGATCCAGGCAAACGACCAGATGTATCCTGCGGCCAGCGCAGTCTCGGCCGGGTCGCCGAGCCCGAAGGTCAGGTCGATGGAGATCCTTCTGACCGAGACCGCCTTTGGGAAGGACCTCGCGATGATCGATAGGGGTGCGGTCGAGTCCCGGAGCAGCGTGAGTATCCTCCAGAGACGACGGGGGTCAAACCCGGTCTTCTTCGAGTCCAGGTCCTCTGAGGGCTTCGCCTTCCGAGGCTTCTCCGCCCGGTTTCCGGGTCTGACCCGCCTGAGGGTGAGGCCGAGCCACCGGATTGCGATGCTGCTCTCCTGGGAGGAGCCGGTCCTTGACCCCTCGAAGACGACCTCGAACGGGATCAGGAGCACAGCAACTATCAGGCCGAGGAACGCGAGAAGGACAATCGCCAGAAGTTCGAGCAGTAAGGGCGACCGTCTCCCTCCTCGACCCGGCTACTCGGCTTTCTTCTCGGTCTTGGGCTTTGACTTGCCGACCCGTTCCATGATCGTCGAGGCGATCTCGCCGATGGCCTTTCCGACCGCGCTCGGCGGCACCAGCGACTTGACCTCGACGCCCTCGGGCCCCATCATCGACTTGTGGACGATGATCACGGCCACCGGGCTGACGCCGGCCACCCCTCCCATCCCTCTCCCGCTGCCCGCCTCGCCCTTCTCCCCCTTCCCCTCGCCTGCACCAGTCCCGAAGCCGAGACCGACCTTGGTGATCGTGATGACCACGTTGTCGCCGACCTCGATGGGATCGGCGATGACGTTCTTCGTCGAGATCACCTTCAGGAGCTCTTCAACCGTTGTCTTTGCGTCCTGTTCCACTGCGCTCATAGTGTGTCTGGAGTGTCCTTGAGGCCACTTGTAGTTAAGCTGGACCCCCTTTCTTACGGTGGGAGAAAGAGAGGGGAGCGGACGCCTCGGCGAGAGGGACCTCCCGTCCTGGAGGACCTGTCCCTCAGCGAGGACCGTGGTCCCACGGCCCTGTGCGGCGGCGGATGAGCAGGTAGGAGGCTACCAGAAGGACGGTGAAGGTCGCCGCAATGACGGGTTGGTAGGGGAAGACCGGCACTCCTCCCCCAGATGTGCCTGAGGATGTGGTCGACGAGGACGAACTGGATGTTGTGGAGGATGGGGCGCCACTGCCGTACTCCAGGACCCTCCCGTGTCCGTAGTCCGCAATCCAGAGGTTGCCGCCCGAGTCGAACGCGAGGCCCTGAGGGTCGCTCAGCCTGGAGCCCGGCGTCGTGCCGTTGCCCGTGACGGTCTTCGGGCCTATCATCTGGCTGCCTATCTCGGCAGTCGACAGGGGAGCCGCGTACTCCGCGACCCCGTTAATCCCGTCCGAGACCCAGAGGTTGCCGCCCGAGTCGAACGTGATTGCATAGACATTGCTCCCCGTGGCGCTCCCGGCCCCTCCGCTGAAGTCGGGCTGGCCGATGACGACGCTGGCGGATTCATCGGTCGAGAACGGGGCGCCATATTCGAGGATGCGGTGGTTCGCGCTGTCGACCACCCACAGGTCTCCCTTCGAGTCGAACCCGATCCCGAGGGGCTCGAACAGGCCTTTCGCGCCCGATGCCGGGGCGAGCGAGGTGAAGTTCGACTGGCCGAGGACCACCGATGCCTTCTGGCCGATCGAGAAGGGGGTCGTGAACTCGAGCACCCTGTTGTTGCCCTGGTCGGTTACCCACAGGTTCCCGCTCGGGTCGAACGCAAGATAGGAGGGGGAGTTCATACCCGCGGCGGTCGTCTGCCCGATGTACCCGCCGAAGGTGGGTTGCCCCAGGACGAGGGACGCCATCTCCCCGTCGGAGAACGGGGCCTTGAACTCGAGGACCCTGTCGTTGCCCGTGTCGACCACCCATAGGTTCCCGGCCGAGTCAAACGCGAGGCCCGTGGGGCCGTAAAGGCTCCCTGCCGGCGACGAGTCCCCCGACCCGGTGAGGCTCGTCTGGCCAATGACCAGGCTGGCGGCCTCGTCTGTCGAGAAGGGAGGCTTGTACTCCAGGACCCGAGCATTGCTGTTGTCGACGACCCAGAGGTCTCCCTTGGAGTCAAGGGCGACCGCCGTCGGATTGCCGATCGAGGTGGCACTGGGGGGTTTACCGGCGGCCAGGGCAGTCAGGTCCGGCTGGCCGATCACCGTGCATATGCTCAATGTGCCGAGGGCCGAGGTTACGAGGCATGGGAAAGATGCCCCGGCGATGCAGAGATACGAAGGAGCGGTGAGGCTCGTCCCCGAGGGGCAAGCAGGTATGGACTGGCAGGCCCTCCCGCTGTCGTTGTATGTCCCCGCCTCGCACAGATAGGGAGTCGTCGTGGACGGTACGCTGCACACGTCGTAGGTCGTGTCGAAGGCCGTGCCTGCTGGACAGGTCGGTATGGACTGGCAGGACCGCCCACTGTCGTTGTACGTTCCTGCCTCGCACAGGTAGGGCGTCGTGGTAGAGGGTAAACTGCAATCGTCGTAGGTCGTGTTGAACGTCGTACCTGTGCCGGTGGGGCACGTCGGCTTGGACCCGTCTGAACATGTCGACCCCGTGAGGGTCGTTCCGGGTGGACAGATGGCGGGCGTTGCGCAGAAGTTGCCGGCTGAAGGATCGAAGTTCGTCCCCGCAGGGCATGTGACGCAGGAGTCGAAGACCGCCTCGTAGGAGTAGCCCGACGGACAGTATCCGGTGCCATAGCCCTCGCACTTGGGGCCTATGTTCGCGAAGCCGGGCGGACAGATGGGGGGTGCCGAGCAGAAGTTGCCAGCCAGCGGGTTGAAGTTCGTGCCGGTCGGGCAAGTGACGCAAGAATCGAAGACCGCCTCATAGGAATATCCTGAGGGACAGTACCCGGTGGCGTACCCTTCGCACTTGGGGCCCGTGTTCACGAAGCCCGCCGGGCAGGTGGCCGACCCACTGCAGTCGCCTGCCACAGAGTCGTAGGACGTCCCCGCCGGGCAGACCGGGCCCGACCCTCCGGCATGGGCCGGCAGGGCTGTTGATATCGCGGCGAAAGGCACGACGATGAGCAGCGCGATGAGGATGACCGTCCGACCCCGGAGTCTCGATAACAGGCTCTCGAGCCGAGAATGGAACAGCGCCTGCCTATAAGCATCCTCTGGTCTCGACCGGGGGCGCACCATGCCACCGTTTCCTTCCAATCTCTGGTCGAGACCGAACGGCTTACATTTACCCCCTGGAATCCTGTCTTCCGCGCAACGTCGGCCAGCGACGAACTGACCCCTCACGAAGCAAACTACAACCTGATTGCGGCAGCCATCGCGACGGCCGCAGCGACGATGCTCACGACCCTCGGGACGGTCGAAATCGTCTCAAGAAGCGCCCTCCTGAAGGGGCTCCTGGAGGCGGAGCTGCTCGTGATCGAGTTCTCGCTGCTGGTCTCCGTGGTCGCGCTCCTGCGAAGGGGCCAGGTTGAGAAGAGGACGCTGGTCCTCGGGTCTCCCTTCCTGCTCATCCTCGGGACGCTCCTGCTCTGGCTCAGCGCGACCACCATCATTTACGGCTAGTCGTCACCTCACGCGTTGCCTTCTCGTGACCGGGCCCCGCTGGGACAAAACTATTAATCACGTAGCTGCGCCGAATGTCCAGAAGGCTAGGAACGGATGAGCGATCGACCGGTCAGGGGCTTTGCCCGTCCGGTCATAGCCCTGGTCGTGGCCGCGGCGGTCATAGGAGCGGCCATCGCCGCGTCGTCCTACTCCGGAACGGCCGCCCCGCGGTCGACAGGTCCGTCGACGAGCTCGGAGACCGTCACGACCAGCGTACCCCAGTCCTGCAGCGAAGACGTGTACAACAGCAGGACCGCCATGACCATGGAGAACGTCCCAGTGCTCCTGATGCAGCCCGGCTCGACCGGATACATCTGCGTGACCTACCAGTCGGTCTGGGAGGGGAACTCAAGCCTGTACCAGAAGCAGTACTTCGTGAACGGCATCTACCCGTTCGAGCTCTCCATAGGGACCGAGAGCTGCACGGCGAGCGGAGGAGGGACAGGGACCTACTGCGCCGAGACCGTCTCGCACTCCTTCGTCATCACAGCCTCCCCCGCCTCGATCATCCCGACGCCGACCATGGACTACGTCTCGATGGTGTACACGGTCACCGCCCTGGGCAGCTCGACGGGGTTCTACGACCGCTCGGCGCCCTATGAGCGCTGCAGCGGGATGCCGATGGCGGTGGGATACTCCCAGGTCAACGCGTCCGATTTCGCCCCCATCGCGGCGCCCTCTTGTCCATTCCTCCCGTTCGCGCCGGTCGGCGTGTCGGTCCAGGGGATTGGCGTGGTGTACCTGCCGTTCGGATAGGCGCGATGCCGTTTAGGGTCGGAGTCACGGCCGGTAGCTAGCTCTCCGCGCTCGATTCGCGGCTGGGTGGATGAATTTCAAGTCCATCCGTGCGTAGTCAAGGGAGTTCGTCGAGTTCCGTAGAGGAGGTTGGAGTAGCGGAAATACGAATTCTGACTAGAGTCGCCTTTTGATCTTCTTGGCGACCCTCCCTACCTCAAGGCGAGCCGTCCCCTCGTATCGTTCCATCCTGCCAGATATCTGCTGCTTCCGATTGCCTGTCATCCCGCCGATCTTCTCGCGCACTCTTCCCCTGATCTGTTTCCGCCTTGGCTTGCTGATGGGGTTCATGGCAGTTTGGTGGTTCTAAGTCATGATACGTCTTTAGCTGAATTGTTCTGACATGTTGTTAATGCAGGGAGCACGCTTTGCGCGCACGCATCTTCGGGCAGCAAGTCCAGTCTTGGCTGCTGCATGATAGCCGCCCTCGGCCCCTGGGGCCGGGTCGACGAGCTGAACTTCACGGTGGACCTCCGGGCTCTCCCACCGCGTCCGTCCTGGCCGGTGCCGTTCTCTGCTGCCCCGCCGGTCAGTGACCCTCCCGTGCCACCCGACTACGGGCCGTCCGGTCGGCCTAGCCTCAACCACGCAGCAGCCGCACGCGGGGCCTTCGAGAGGAAATTCAGGAAGTCCGCGTTCGTGGTCAATCGTCGCAGAGGACCCTTCCGTTCGAGCCGCCGTTCACCCTCGGAGAGGAGCCCGCTGGAGGCAGAGATTAGGGGTCCCAGCTGAAGCGCATTCAGGTGCAGTTCAGGCCGTTCTTCTGGAGCTCCACGAAGAACATGGTCGCGCGACTGTCCCAATTGGAGACGACCATGGCATAGTGGCCGTCCGGCGAGAGGAAGTTCTCAGACGGGACACCATCGCCGTTCCAGAAGGTAGCGGGCGCGCAGGATTGGCCCGTCGTCGACGAGGCTTCGGACGCGCTCGCTGTCGAGGTCAGGTCGCTGGTGATGCCGGGAGGAGGATTCGTCAGCGTACCGGTCGTCGTCCGATTGGAGACGACCCTTCCAATCGAGTTGAACACGATTAGGGACCGGGAGACGGTCTGCGAGATGTTGCTCGCCGGAGAGTAGTACACGGCGACGGTCACGCTGCTCGCGTCGGGCGACATCGCCAAGCCCTCGAAGCTTCCCCGGGCCCCAAGGGCGAAACTCCAGATCACGTTCCCCTGGTCGTTCATGAAGAGCAGCGCCGCATCGGTCGCGACCGCTAGCCTCGAACCGTTGGAGGAGACCTGTGCGTCCACCGACTGCCCGGCGAAGCTCTGGTTCCACAGCTCCGCGCCCCGCCCGTCGAAGACGAAGAGGGCAGGGTTCTCGTAGGTCCCCGCCGGATTCTGCCTGATCTCGTAACCGCTGACGACTATGACCGAGCCGTTGGCGTAGGTGCGTATCGACGAGACGGAGCGGTCGAGCTGGTGGCTCCACAGCATCGTCCCGCTCTCGCCGTACGCGTAGATGCTCCCGTTGCCTATCGCCTGCCCGGTGCCGACCAGGATGGTCGAGTCGTCCTGCGAGACGACGACCTGCCCGATCCCGTCATCGTCGGCCGACCAGATCTTGACTCCGGGGGTGTAGTCGAAGGTCTTGGACCAGAGAGCGCCCTGCGGCCTGGATGCTCCCGGCTGGTACACCACAAGGTACGCGTAGGCGGCCGCGGCGCCCGCGGCGACGAGTACCAGGACGGCCAGCGCCAGGAGCGTCCTTCTCCTTCCCAGGCTCTGGTGCAATCTGCTCTCCCTTGAAATCGGCCCGATTCTCGACTAATACACCTTTGTCCGAATGGCGGGCGCGAAGACCGACAACGCCTCCTCGCTCTCCGTCGTCATCACGGACACGAGCACCGGGGACGGGGCGATCACGGGCCTAGTCCACTTCGCCGCCGGTTGGCCGCGGAGGAACGAGATCAGCAGGTCCGAGTCGAGACAGACCAACTAGGCGCCGAACTCCCTGGGCTTGGTGGCGCTACGCTGCTTCGACAACCGCATTATCACCTCGTCGGCGTCGCCCCCCGCCCAGGTCCCGGCGAGCTCCATAATCGACTCTGACCTCTTTCCCTTCACGATCTTGAGGACCACGTCCGAGAACGACTCTCCCGCCGCCTTCCGTTTCTTGAGCTCGCCGTAGGCCTCGTTGGAGAGGCTGATGACTTTGGTCGTTGATGTGTGCACAAGCGCATGCACATATTTAAGAGCCACGGAGGAGGAGAGGTAAGCGTCAGATTCTTCGAGTAGACGCATCCAGGGCCAAAATACCTCGTCGCGGTTTACAGGGAGAGGAACAGGCACAAGGCTATGATAACAGCGCACTTCACTTCCGATCTGAAGAGGATCAAGGGTGAACTGATATGGAAGGATTAGTCATGAAGCCCGACAAGCTGGACATAGACTACGACGAGAAGGGCGACGTCCTCTACATCTCGCTCGGCAAGCCCAGAGAGGCGGGACGACTCAATCGAGCCTCAGGACGGCGTCATCATGCGGACGAGGAAGGGCGAGCTGGTCGGCATCATGATCGTAGGTCTCCGGCATCGTCACCGTCCCGCGTGAGGCGGGTCTAAGGTCACCAGTTGACTGGACAGGACCTGGAGCCTAGACATTCACTTCGATGCCCGCCTGACGTCATCAATCTCCCCCGAGCCGATTCAGCACTCTGAGCGCCGTCAGCGTGATCATCTTGCTCGGCTCTCCGGTCTTCTCGAGCGAGAAAGGGGTGGGCGCCTGCGTCGGGTGCTTGCTGTACCATTCTGCCGTCCCTCCCTCCGCGTCGGGATGGACCGCATCAAGGTTCCATCTCCCGTCCTTCGACCTCTTCTTCTTGAGGACCTCTGTCGCGTGGCCCAGCCTCGGGTCATTGCCGTACCCCAGGGCTGTCATGAAGTCGAGGCCGACGAGAAGGTCGTAGTAGTAGTGGACCGGGTAGTGGAAGCGATACCATGGCTCGTAGTGGTCTCCCTGGACGTGCATCTCCCTCTCGAGAAAGAACTCGGCACCCTTCTCCACCGCAAGCTTCATGCCCCTGGTCCACCGCTGCCTGGGATACACGGCGAAGGCGCTCATGGGCTCCCAGGAGTCCAGGTTCCTCCTGCTCCCGAAGCACGACCAGCCTCCCTTCTCGGCCGCGTTCTTCACCAGCCACTCGAAGGCCATGGCGACCCTCGGGTGGTCCGCATACCCGAACTGGACCAGCGCCCTCGTCGTGTTCCCCACCACGCACAGATGGCTCTTCTTCCCGCTGGTCCCGAAACCCCCGTCCGGCCTCGAGAACCGCTCGATCCAGACCTCTGAGGCCTTCGCTATCCTGGGGTCGCTCCTGGTCATCCCGAGGTCGGCGAGCATCAGGAGCATCCAGTTGGTCGAGAGATACTTCGGGGTGTAGAGGCTCTTCTCGCCGTTCACCCACCAGCCCTCCGGCTCCTGGGCGGCCATTATCTCCGCCGCCCAGCCCCTTCGGGGAATCTGCTCTCGGGCCGCGACGACGTCCGGGTCCCTCTCACCCCTGCCCAGGAGCTGTGTCAGGGCGAGATACCCGGCGGCAGGCTGGTCCTCCTCGAGGAGCCAGTCGGTCGGGGTCTTCTTCACGTCTCCAATCAACGGCTGCCCCGTATTAAGCCAGCCCGCACGCACCCCTTTCGGACAAGGTCGATGGGCCTATTCGTTCGTCATCGCGCAAGGTCGTTGTATGACCAGAGCGAAGCGACGCTAAGGTAGCGCAGAGCCTCGTCCTTCGAGAAAGCCAGAAACACGTAACAGCGGCCTCGACCCCAAAAGAACGGAGTTCAACCATGCCTGTCTGCCCCAAGTGCCGCACGCTCATCAGCGACAGCCACTACGAGAGGCACCTCAAGCGCTGCGGGACTACGCACAAGCACGTGGCCCAATCGCTTCACGTGCCGTCCTTCGTCGCGCAGATAGAGGGCCCGCACAGGGGGATAACCTACGGCCCTCCGAGCAGGTCCTGGCAGCGGCACGGCAGGCGGACGCTCCTGGTCGTCGTGGCCGTGCTCGCGGTGGCCGCGCTCCTGGCCGGCTACCTTTGGGTCGTGACAGCTCTCTAGCGCCCTGGTTTCCCGTGCAGCTCCGCTCGTGGTGGAGAAGGTCAGACATTTCAAACGGGGCTCCTCTCCTCCGCAGCACCCTAGCCGCCGTCACCGGGCGTCGTGTGCACTGATGCGGGAGGATTGTCGTCCTGACCTATCAGAGCGGCCGCAAGGTCCGGTCCAGTTCGCGCGTAAGAGCCCGGCGCCCGCAGGGTGACAGCTTGGAGAAGGCTTGGAGGTGCTCTTGGCGAGCCCATGCGCCGTATGCAAACCACCCGCGGATCAGGTCGAGTTCCGACACGATTTCAGGGCGAGCCCTTCCAAGATGTTGAGTGCTCGTTGCTACTCAGGAAGCCGACTTCCACTTCTTCAGCAATCGCTTCTCATCATCCGTGACCTTGTGCCCGACCTTGCTCTGCTCGGTCGCCTGTCTCAGGAAGCCCCTGAACGAACCCATCGCCTGGCGCTCCTCTTCCGAGATGGTTCCGTTCTCGACCGCCTCCTCGACCCTGCTCGCCCACTCTCCGGTCGGTGGAGGGACCTCCCCCGCTGCGAACTCCTCGTCCGCCCCTTTCATCAGGGTGGCGAACGCCTCCATCTTCTCGTCGTCGGACGCGCCGGCGAGCGCGTCCTCCTTTGCACCCTTCCCCTTGTAGCGCCCGAACTCGTACCCGACCCAGTACAGGATCTTGGTCGGCTGGATCCGTATGAACCTGTACTTGTAGAGCTTCCTCTCGTCGGGCAGGTGCTTCCCGCGTGCGTAGAACGTGAATTGGCTCGGGTACTTCTTGGCATACTTGGCCATGTTGGGACCGATCGACAGGATCGAGGAGACGGTCTTCGCGATGCTGTAGACCTTGGCGTTTCCCTGTACCATCGCGCCGACCGCCCCAAGAGTCAGGCCCTTGTTCTCGACGAGGAAGGAGACACCCGGATTGGCCTTCATGAACCTGAGCTTCGCCGCGCTTATGGGCGTCATGGTGTAGACCTGCTTCCCTGAGAAGAGGAAGGCGACGGGATAGGTGTACAGGTCTCCCTTCTCCGACTTGACCGAGAGGTAGCCGATCTTGGAAGTCTTGAGGACCGCCAGCACCGGTTCCGGGATGTCCGAATATTCGATGGCCGCCAAGAGCATCACATCGCGCTGGGGCTCAGTAGACCTCTTCCGTCGCGTAGACCTCCAGGCCCCTGTCCTTGATGGCATAGGGCCTCTGGGCCGTGTCGACGTCCGAGCCCCTCATCTTTGGGACCTGGAGAGCTCTGACGCCCTTCCTCAGGGTCCGTAACAGTATCACGCCTTCCGCGAGGTATTCCTCCGGCTGCAGGGCTCTTTCGTCCCCGGTCGACAGCAGCTCGCTCGTGAGCAGCGAGGTGGCCCCGGAGGACTGCAGGGTCTCGACCATGTCGAGGACCACCGGCCTGCGCTCCTCGACGAGGGGGAATCGGAATATCAGGTCTGAGATCGAGTCGACCACTATCCGTTTGGGCTTGGTCTTCTCGACGGCCTCTTGGATCATGTCGATGAGGTTGACCACCCCCAGCTCCTTGCCGCCCACCGGGATCCGCCCGACCCTTGCCTGCTCGGGTATCCGCCTGATCTCGGTGGCGTCGACATACGAAAAGCTCCCGGCAGACTCCAGCCTGGCGAAGTCCATCCCGAACTGGGCCATCTCCGCGATGAAGCGCGACTTCGGCTCGTTCATCCCGACGAAGACGGCGTTCCCTTCACCCGTGGATGCGCCGTGGTAGAGGAACTGGGAGCACAGTATTGTCTTTCCCGTCCCGGGCTCGCCGAGTACGAGGACCACGCGCTCCTCCGGGAGTCCGCCCCTGAGGATGGAGTCCAGCCCGGCGATGCCGATTGGAATCTTTGCGCCCACTAAATGGAACCTTGTCGTAAGTTCATAACTCCGTTTTATATCGGTTTCGGGACGAGACCGTGTCGCCGGCGACGAGTTCATGCCCCGTAGAGAAATCGAACCATGGGATTTGTCTGCAGGGGGCTTCGTCCCGAGACAGACTCCCCGGCGCCGTCGAATCGGACTGTCTCGAAGCCTGCCGACGAGTGCGAAAACTAGGGCAACCCGCACTCAATTCTTTGGGAAGTCTGGTGCTTGGACGCGGGGTCCTGTTGAAGGAGAGCGTTGGGTTAGTGGCTGAGCGCGGAGGGAGATCCACATGGCCGTGAGCTTGAAGGTCCTGTGGATTTGCATCGCGTGCGCAGCGATCCTGGATGCGCTCGGGGTGATAGAGGGGCTCGGTTTCGACCCTGCCTTCCAGTCCGAGGCGCAGCCCATCTTCTTTGTGGGTCTGATCGCTACGATTCTCTTACTGCGTGCAAGATTCAAGCTCGGTCCGCTCCTCGCCGGCATAATCTTCTGGATACCAATCATCGTCTTCCTGGTGGAGCTGCTGTCGACTCGCGACACGATCCCGTTCGGCGGGGATGTGGTTGGAATCGCCGAGCTCGTCGTAGCCCTGGTCGGAGTGGTCTCGGCCCACAATGTCTATCACGGCCTCCGGGGTGGTTTGCTTGGACCCGGTCCATCTGACAACTGACTGGACAACAAGGGAGGGGGACCCCTTCGAAGTCCGAATTGCCAGGTTTGCGCCGGCAGCGCGCCGACCGATGGCTTGGGGGCGCCAGACGAAAGGAGGATGACGATGATGGAAGCGGTCGTCGGGGAATGGGGTTCGCTCGCCGTGGCGGACAAAGGGCCGGCCAGGGGTAGTCGTGTATTGCGGGCAGGATGGCCGCACTGCCATTATCGCAAAGCGACAAGCCCGTTGTTGCCGTGACAGCGTCGAGATACTCTTATCTCCTGCGTTCCTAGTAACCACGGCATCGTATGGTCTCCACCGGCGTGGCATCGCTCGATGCCCTCCTCGGCGGTGATGGGTACCCGGACAGGTCTGCGATCTTGGTCGTCGGGCCACCGGGAATAGGCAAGGAAGCCCTCGGGTATTGGTTCGTCCGCTCCGGTCTGATTCAGGGCGACTTCTGCCTCTACGCCACCCACCGTCCGGTCTCCGACGTGCTGAGAGACATGAAGGGCGTGGGAATCGGAGCCGACCGCGTCCCTGAGTGGATGGCGAGCTCCGGCTCGCCGGTCAAGTGCGACCTCCGCGACTCCACAGCGATCTCCTTCAACGTGAAGGAGGCCGTCCACAGGAACAAGCAGAGAAGGATCAGGGTCGCGACCGACGTGCTCTCTCCACTGCTCGTCCTCAATCCTCTTGAATCCATGTACGGATACTGGTCTCAGCTACTCTCGGACCTGAAGCAACAGGACTCCGTGACTTTCGCCCTTGCCGAGGAGGGGATGCACCCCCCGAACGTCTTGACCACCATGGAGCAACTCTTCGACGGGGTCATCGAGATGCGGCTCTACGAGGAGGGCCTCGCGATCACACCGCTCTTCCGCGTGAGGAAGATGCTCGGTTTGCCACCGCTTCACGGATACTTCCGCTTCTCGGTTTCCAGCACAGGGATGGAGGTCACCCCCCATGTTAAGTGACATCTTCAATGCGGCGCAGACGCCGGTCGCCCTTGCGGCCTTAGGCATCTTCCTCTTCGCGACGTACAGGGCGTTCACGTTAGGAAGGGTCCTCGTCAGGGGGGTTTACAGGAATCGGGCTTTCTGGGCCGGCGGCACGATGATCACTCTCATTCTCTTCACTCTTGCGAGTGACCTGCCCGCTTCAAACCCATTGAGTACGCTCTCGTTTCTTGTGATAGTTCTGATCCTTCTCGCCTTCGTTGACAGCAGCATCGGGGTTACTCAGGAAATGGACTTCTTTCACAGGAGCCCGCTGGGGTGGCAGCGTCTCAGGAAGCCCCTGTACGTCCTGGTGTTCGCAATTTCGACGGCGGGGGCCTTCGCCTTACTCGAATCCTCGAATGCCATCCTCTCCGGCGTAGGGGTGGTTCTCTGGTTCGCCGTGATAATATCAGTGTTTTCATACTCGGCAGCGGCTCTGGTCGTCGGAGCTCGGAGAACTCCGGAGAGGTCGATGAGAAGGTTCGTCAGGATGCTCGGTCTGGCGATCATCTGCATGGTCCTCTTCTTTACCGTTTGGATTCCGTTCCAAGCATTCAGCGTGACCGTGGCGGACCTGGGGAATCTCATCTCTGACTTCTTCGTCCCTGCGGCCGCCTACTTCCTCTATCAGGCGGTCATGGCGCTATCTCCGGTGGGCCGCGTCGAGAAGGAGGTGGGCGTCCCCTCGAAGCCAGGCGAGAGCGGCATGACACAGCCAGTTCATCCGTGAGCGGCACGCCTTTTTCCGGGTCTCCCTGCCGCGAGAATGGACACGTCCAAGTCCCAAGGACTGTCCTTGGGCCGATCGGAGATTCGGCCGCGTGGGGCACGGTTCAAATCCCAATCCTTCACGCCAGATTTCGTTCCCAGATGATGGAAGGCGCCCCGGGCGTAACCTGAACTACAAGTTCAGATTCCAAGGTCACCGATGGCCCCGCACTGGAAACTAAGGACTCGACTTGTCGGCGTCGGTCACGCGCGCTGGATACACTTATCTCTGGCGCTGACTCTCCTCCTAGTATCGCTTGGTTTCCACGGGTGTCCCATCCCTCGACAACCTCCTTGGCAACGATGGGTACCCTGAAAGATCAGCCATACTGGTCGTCGGCCCGCCTGGTATCGGCAAGGAGGCGCTGGGCTACTGGTTCATTCGTTCAGGTCTGGTTCAGGGTGACTACTGCCTCTACGCCACCCATCGCCCGGCTTCTGACGTCATGAAGGACATGAAAGGGGTCGGGGTAGGCAGCGACAGAGTCCCCGAGTGGATTGCGAGCTCCGGCTCCGCCGTCAAGTGCGACCTCCGCGACTCTACCTCCATCTCGTACAACATCAAGGAGGCCGTCCACAGGAACAAGGGGAGGAGGGTCAGGGTGGCAACCGACGTCCTCTCGCCGCTTCTAGTGCTGAACCCGCTAGAATCGATGTACGGCTACTGGTCCCAGCTCCTGGCCGACCTGAAGCGGCAGGACTCGGTCTTGCTCGCGCTCGCCGAGGAGGGTATGCACCCCCAGAACGTGCTCACGACGATGGAACAGCTCTTCGACGGCGTCATAGAGATGAGGCTCTACGAAGAGGGGCTAGCCATAACCCCCCTCTTCCGCGTGAGGAAGATGCTAGGCCTTCCGCCGCTCCACGGATACTTCCGCTTCTCGGTCTCGAACACAGGGATGGAGGTCCTGCCACATGTCAGGTGACCCGACCTACCTGATCACAGACGTCACCAACCTGGCACAGCTGGCGATCCTCCTCCTCGGGATCTATCGTGCGCTCGAGATGAGAAGGGGGTTCGTTGATTCCACCTACCGCAGCAGAGCCCTCTGGTCGATCTTCCTGATGACCGCGGTCGTCGCTACTCTCTCGGAGAACCTCATCCCCCAGTCCAACGACCTGCTGGGGATTTCGGTCGGCGTTCTCCCGTTCTTGGCCATCATCGGAGTGTCCTTTGCCTTCATCGACAGGACCGTGCTCGTGTCGATTAGTTCGGACTTCTTCCACAGGAACGTCCTCGGCTGGGTGCAGGTCAGGAAACCGGCAGGCATCGCTCTGGCGGCAACCCTAGTCTTCCTCGAGGGCTGCGCTGTACTCACCTCTCTTTCCCTGCTGCCGGGAAGCTCTTCCCCAGGAGGGCCGTTCCTGCTCATGGTCGCGTTCGATCTGCTGATCGTCGTCGCCGTGGCGGTCCTGGGCCTCGGGGGCGTCGCGGCCGCTGTCGGCTCACGAAGGACGCCAGACAAGACGCTGAACAGGAACATCCGGCTGCTCAGCCTGGCACTCTTGCTGTTCGTGCTCTCGCTGGTCACCTCCTCCATCAGCTCGACCGACCCCGTGACGATCCTGGGTGACTTCCTCACCCTCGGCGCGACCATCTTCCTCTACCTCTCGGTGATGTCTCTGACCCCGCTGGGGAGGGTGGAGCGGGACGTAGGTCCCTCATCCCGGGAAAGCGTAGCAGCACAGGCTTCGTGAGCCCCCGTATCCTCAATTCGCCACTTGCCGGAGGAGAGCCGAAGCCGTTTCGACGCCCGCATCGTCGCCTACCCACGCGAAGCGCGCAGTCCAGACTCGATTCACGGGACAAAAATCCGGCGTTGCGGCTCACCGGCGAGTCCGATGGCCACTGGCGCGTCTTCGGGTTGTCTTGAGGCGTGTTGCATGACGGATGGGGTGTGAAAGGATCCCCACCAGTGCCCATCTAAGGGGAGTTTACCGTAGCCGTGAACGAGTCAAGGCGCTTCATCCTGCCACCCTCGAACTCGAAGACGCTCAGAGTCCTGACGGTCACGGGGGCGCTCCCTTTCTTGGTGACGCGAGCCGTGCCCTCAGCGACCACGACGTCGTTCTCCTCCGTCATCCTCGCGATCTCGATTTGGAGGGCCACGTCCGCGGGGCGATCCAGGTTCTGAATGACGGCGGTCCTTCCTCGCACCGGGATTCCCGACCCGGGGAATCCTTCGGCCCACTCCACCCTCTCTACGTCCTCCGCCAGGCAGGAGAGCAGCGCCGCACGGTCCATCCTACCTAGGCCATCTATGTACGTCTCTACGACTTTCTTGTTTGGGCTCATGACCATCGAGTCGTTCGACCTTGATATAAGAGCCAAACCGTCGATTCCAGACGGAGAAGGACCCGGTGCCTCTCTGCTGAGACTGAGCGCCCTGCTTAACTCGTTCTACGAGGCATCACCCCACGCAAAGCCGCTTCAAATCTCCCGGAGATGCAACACAGCCGTCCCGCGCTCGATACACCTTTCGCCGTCGGGTCTCGCCATGGCTTGGGCCGGCCCCGTCCTATTTCCGAGGGTCGTCCTAGGCCTCGTCGATGAGGCTGCTTCAGGAAGACGTGCGACCCGTCTGTGTGCCTTGTCGAGAACCCGAGTCTGACGAGCGCCCTGACCACGCCTCTCGACCTCTGTGCCCGCAGCCCGCTGTTCCTCTTGCCGCGACCGCTCAAACACGGACCTTCTTCACAGCGACGAGCTCAGGGATCTTGAGGTCACCGCCCCCTGCTTCGAGGTTGAGCTCGATTGCCTCCTTCACCCGTGCGTCCAGCTCCTTCAGGGTCCTGGCCTAGGTATGACATCCGGGAAGTTCGACCACGCTGGCGACGTAGTATCCGACCTCTCCCTTCTCGATGGCAACGGTGAAGGAACGTCCCCCTTTGGTCTTCATTCTCACGAAGAATCGCCCCCCCCGGCCCTAGATAAGCAACACGCCCCTGGGACTCACGCGGGACGCGGCCTGATCGCGTTCTTCCCCTTGTCCGTGAGCGACGGCAGTCTCGTGACCCCGGAATCGGCGGGCGGCAGGCTAAGAGGCCCGGTCCTGTCCGCACGCAAATGCTCGTGATTCACCGGTGCGACCCCGATTCCGCAACAGCGATGCAGAACAATCGTCTTCCGGGTGGTTTCACGCTCGATTCACCCTTCAACGTCCGGGGATTTTCTCAGCAGGCGGACGCGCGCCTTTGGAAGCAACCTCAGGAAGTCCCTGTCGAGGGTCCATACGCTCGCGTCATACCTCTTCGCGGTAGCAGCGATCAGGGCGTCCGGGATGTCATCCCTGCCCGGCCTCATCGAAGCAGCCTCTTCCGCGTCTGTCTTGGTGAGCGGCACCACCTCGGTCCTGGTCGCGTCGAGGAATGCATCGTACTTTGCCTGGGACATCCCAGCCATCGAGTACCCCCACTGCAGCTGGAAGTGCGTGACCGCAGACACGCAGAAGGTGCTGCCTGATTCGACTCCGTCTGCGATCTCCTTCGCAAACCGGGCCAGCCCCGCGTCACTGAGGAGAGACGTGTCGAGAAAGACCTTCAACCAGTCCCCGCTCCGCTTCTTTCACCTTCGGCCCGACCTTCTCCATGTCGCCCGCCATGCCTTCGATCGCGGATATCAGGGCGCGCCTGTCTACCTCGCCGCGCCCTGCCCTCCTCAGCGTTATCGCCCCATCGGCCTCCTCGAAGACGACCGAGTCGCCCGGTCTTATCCCCGTCTTGTCTGCCAGCTTCTTCGGGATGGTGACCTGAAGCTTACGCGTCACCTGGTACTGCTTCATAGCACTACTTCCTTACAGTAAGATATAAGCGCCACGCCTGGCCCCTGTTTCAAGCGCCGAGGCTTCCCCTCCACGCCCAATTCACCATCATCACAGGAGAGGATGATTCGGCCGCCAGGACCGGTCGGGACCTGCCTCGCTGGCGCGCCCCGCGCCCGATTCATCCTTCACCCTGAGAGAAGCACGAGAGAAGGGGCTCCGGATGAAGCGCGTTCAGGCACAGTTCGAGCCGTTCTTCTTGGGAGCTCCACCAGGAACATGGTCGCGTGGGCGTCCCAACTGGCGACTACCACGGGACAGCGGCCGTCCGGCGAGGGGAAGTTCTCGGAGGGGACCCCGTCACCGGTCACTTGTCACTCCAGGACGATGAGTATAAATCACAGTTATACAAGAGTATAACCTCGAATCATACATGATTGAAGAGGAGATGAAGGTCGGGCCCAAGGGGCAGGTGGTCATCCCTCGGGTCATGAGGAAGGCGCTGAACATCCATCCCGGCTCGAAGGTCGTGTTCAGACTCGAGGACAACCGTGCGATCATCGAGAAGCAGGAGACGGACGCGGTCGCGGTCTTCGAGAAGATCGCACGCAGCGGCGGCGCCAGGTCCACGGGGAGGGTATCGGTCCACGCCTACGAGGAAGAACTGGAAGAGAGGAACGAGGCGGTGAAGCGAGGATGATCTACCTGGACGCCAACGTTTTCATCTCGGCGAACCTCGACCTCGGGAAGGAGGGGGAAGACGCGCGCTCGCTGCTGAGGCGCGTCCAATCCGGCCGGGTAAGAGCCGCCTCTTCGGCCCTCACCTTCGACGAAATCGTGTGGATAGTGAAGAAGAACAGGACCGCTGAGGCGTCGGTGCTGGCCGGCGAGGCGTTTCTCAACATGCCGGGGTTGGAGCTCATCGCCGTCGACGGGGACCTGCTCGCGGAGGCCCTCTCCGTGATGAGGAGGTACCACCTCGACCCGAGGGATTCGATCCACGCCGCCTCGGCGATGAACGGGGGCGCCGATGCGATCGTCTCCGCAGACAGGCACTTCGACAAGGTCAAGGAGGTCGGGCGGAAAGAGGTCGCGGACGCGCTCTCCTCGACCGATGTTGCATCGGCTCCGAACTGACCAGCTGACTGGAGTCCTCTCGAGCAGTACGTCGATGCCGGAAGGAGGGGAGGTCCGGGAGCGAACGGTCCCTGCTCCCTCCACCTCGCTTGCGTGCGCCGACCTTTCCGTCGGCAGTGGGTGCTCGACGCGCCGTCGCACGACCAAGCGGCCACGGGGCCCGGTCATGTTCGCACGCAAAAGCCCGGAGCTCGCCCGTTCGACCCGCGGTTGAATTAATGGAGGGATGGGCGGATGGCTGGACCCCGCCCGGGCTCGTCCTGCCCCGTGCCGTCCTCTGCCGCCCCCGTGATTCACCCATGCGCCCGATTCCGCGGACGCGATACAGAAGAATCGTCTTCCGGACCGTCCCGCGCTCATTTCACCATTTACCCTCAGAGAAGTTAAAAGGCTTATAACGTATGTTTGCACCAGGGCTATGCAATGGCTCAGATCGCAGACATCTCCCTAGAACTGAGGAGGGAGGTCTCGAAAGGGAACTTCATCAGACAGACTCAATCGATATGCCCGGACTGTAACAAGATACTGCCGGCGATAATCTTCGAGCGCGAAGGCAAGGTCTTCATGACCAAGACCTGCCCCCAGCACGGCGAGACCGAGGAGCTCTACTTCGGGTCGTACGAGATGTTCGCCAAGTTCTCGAGGTACTGGAAGGACGGCAAGGGCACCCACGCCGCGAACGTCCCCATGGACGTCTGCTCGTGCCCCGCCAACTGCGGGCTCTGCTCGAACCACCTCTCGCACACAGGGCTCTCGAACATCATCGTGACGAACCGCTGCGACCTCACCTGCTGGTACTGCTTCTTCTACGTCAAGAAGGGCCTCGAGGGCGCCTACGTCTACGAGCCCACCCTCGCCCAGGTCCGCGAGATGGCCCGCACCCTGAAGGCGGAGCGGCCGGTCCCCGGGAACTCGGTCCAGATTACCGGCGGCGAGCCCACCATAAGGGACGACCTGCCCGAGATAATCCAGATAATGAAGGAGGAGGGCGTCGACCACATCCAGCTCAACACCAACGGGATCAACCTCGCGCTCGACCCCGGCATGGCCCAGCGGCTCAAGGTCGCCGGGGTCTCCAACCTCTACATGTCCTTCGACGGCACGTCGCCCAAGACGAACCCCAAGAACCACTGGGAGGCGCCCTATGCGATAGAGGCGTGCAAGAGGGCCGGCATCGGCGTGGTGCTCGTCCCGACGGTGATCAAGGGCATCAACGACCACGAGCTCGGCTCCATAATCGACTTTGGGCACCGCAACCTCGGCACCGTACACGCGGTGAACTTCCAGCCCGTCTCGCTCACGGGGCGCATGACCAAGAAGGAGAGGGAGAAGTACCGCATAACGATACCGGACTGCATCAAGAGGATAGAGGAGCAGACCAACGGCGAGATAACACAGGAGGGCTGGTTCCCCGTGCCGTCGTGCTCGCCGCTCACGTCGTTCATCGAGGCGTTCACCAAGAAGGAGCAGTACGAGCTCTCGATACACTTCGCCTGCGGAGCCGGGACCTACGTCTTCGAGGACGCCGAGACCAAGAAGCTCGTCCCGCTGACCAACTTCGTCGACATCCAGGGGCTCGTCGAGTACCTCGAGGAGAAGACGGACGAGATATACTCCGGGACGAACAGGTACGTGATTGCGGCGAAGGTCCTCACCCAGATAAACAGGTTCGTCAACAAGCAGAAGCAGCCCAAGGGGCTCTCGTTCTCCAAGATGATAACCAACGCACTGATACGCCACGACTACGCCGCCATAGGCGACTTCCACCTGAAGTCGATGTTCCTGGGGATGATGCATTTTCAAGATAAATATAACCAGGACGAGGAGCGTCTCCAGCGCTGCGACATCCACTACCTCACGCCGGACCTGAGAATTATACCATTTTGTTCATTTAATGTTTTGCCTGAATGGTACAGGGACAAGGTCCAGCAGAAGTACGGTATGCCCATCGAGGCCTGGGAGAAGAAGGTCGGTCGCAAGCTCGAGGACGGTCTCTACCGCGGGACCCTGAGGCGTGGCGGCCACGTGGCTGGCTGCGGCTGTGCTCTCGGCGAGAACGGCGAAGAGATCCACATCCAACCCATCACCGGAACCTGAGTCAGCGACGTGAAGAGAACCGTCAAGATAGTCGCGGCGATAGTCCTCATCGCCATCGTGGCCTACGGCGGCCTCTCCGTCTACTCGATCTACCTGGCGCCTGCCTCGTCCGACACCTGTATCCCCTACCTCAGGACCAACTGCGGCGCAGGCGGCAACGCCATCACCTACGACGCCTCTACGGGCGACATCACCATCCCGCAGGTCAGCCAGTCCTACGGCTCCACGTGGTACAACGTAGCCGTCGCGTACGTGCCCGGCGACCCGAACCTCTCTCCCACAGCCGCGTACTTCACCGCGGACCCGGGCGACTTCTCCGGCAACATGCTCTCGTCGGGGCAGTCCGTGACGGTCCACAACCTCAACGCGACCGGTCCCGCAGTCATGAGTCAGACCTACAACGGGTCCCTGTGGATAGCCTACACGACGGCCAGCGGCGGACAGTCCTGCGCGGGGGCCTACAGCACGTCATCGGGATGCCAGTACGCCCAGATAGGTACGATAACCCTCAAGGGCTAGGCTGTTCGGGCGGGCGCGTAGCCGGCTGTGGCTGCGTCTTGGGTAAGAACGTCGAGGAGATCCACATCCAACCTATAACCGGGACGTGGGAGGGAAAGCCCATGATGGGGAAGCGCGAGCAGATCAGCGAGTGCACCGAGAAGGCGACCGCAATAATCATCAAGGAGATCTCCGAGTCCGGCATCAAGGTCCAGTACAACGCGCAGGGTCAGGTCAATGGTAGGTACACAGCGAGCCACCTCGAGACCGTAGACATCACCCAGAAGCTGGACGGTACCTTCGAGTACGAATCGAGGGCCATCGAATCCACCCCGGATGGGGAAGTGATCGTCCTGACGGGCAAGGGGACGGGCAGGCAGACGACCGCCACTACGGAGACACTCTCCGGGTCGGTTACCTACATGACCCAGTCCCAGAAGCTCGGCTGGCTGAACTCGACAAAGGGCTGGGTCGAGGGCACGGTCAATCAAATGACCAACGAAACGAGCTTCAAGACCTACTCGACATCCTAGGTGCTCCAATAGACCAGGTCGCGAGACGTCCCTGAGATTCAGACTGGGACTTCGACTCTAGCGCCATCCCCGATGTCGTAATCAGGTTGAGCTACACGGCCCGCGGCGGGGCCGGCGACCATTAGGTCAAGAACCTGTTATTTTGGCCATGCGTTGGGGCGAGAACGGCGAAGAGAGTCCACATCCAGCCAATCACAGGAACCTAAGAATCGAGAGCCACTTAGCTCTCGGTCTTCATTTCCGCTGCTCCCCGGGTGAACTGTTCGCGTCGTCGCCTAGCGGAGGTCTCTGATCGGCCCATACTTCTGCGAGTTTGCCCTGGCGAGAACCGCGCTCAACCCATCCAGATCGGTCAGCCTGATGTTCTCAAGTGGAAGCTCTACGTCGATGCCTTCGGCGTGAAGAAAACCCTCCGTAAATTCTTGGACAAACAGTTTCACTTTCTTTGGGGTTACTCTGCCATCGTCGACCTCAACAAGATGAAATCCTCCGGTCTCATCTACTAGATTGCCTTCTGAATCCAGCACAACGACATCAAGAATCTTGATTTTTCCTGTGCCTACCACGGCATGGAATGCATAAACTATCCAATCTCCGTCGCCTCTCGGTTTTCGGTTCATCGTCAAACGAGGCACCCCCCATCCTTGTCAGACGCGAAGTTCCGCCGTGCTGAAAGGTCCTCTCGAGAGTCAGCTTCTCGCCCTCCATCCTCATCCCGACTAGTCGACGCCTCGACGTGTCGAAGAGTTCGACTTCGTCTCCAAGAGCGACCCTGAGGGTCGCGCCCTGGCACTCTATGAGCGCGAAAACCTTCGCCGCAGCGGTGTACAGGCTGTCAAGGTTCGCGGGGGCGAGCTTCCCTTCAACGCTGAGTGAAAGCTGCTCGCCATCTGAAACCAAGCGCGGAGATCCTGCAGGCTCTGGCGCGAGAGCGCATCGTTGGCTTCTGCGATGAAGGTCTTCTTCGAGTATCGGCTCACTGAGACCACACTCACCTCAGGACCAAGCTCGATGAGCTTCTTCGTTCTTATCTGGACGTGCCTCCCATTGATTGGATACGAGGCAAAGAGGACGAGCCTCCCCTGATTCCTTAATTCTATCACGACCTTCAGAATGATTGTCTCACCGGGCGCGCCAAGAGAGTCCAGACCGAACTTGGGCGCGAACAGGTCAAGCAAACCTCCCTGCACAGAGACTGCTCTGTTCACGGTTCCCATATCTCTAACCTAGATATAACCACCAACTCTCAAGGAGTGTGCGTCAGGACCGTGAGATCACTAGGATTACGTCGTTTGGACACTGGTAGCCTGCGATCCTTGGGATTCAGAAGACCTGTACTATCCTCTGTTTCCCTCGTATGTCTGGAGTATTGAATAGTATTTAATAGACTCCAAAAGGGCCGAAAAGGTTAGCTTTGGGTCGTCTCACCGTCATAGATCTCTTCTGCGGTGCAGGTGGCTTTTCTGAAGGATTCAGACAGATGGGATTTCAAGTCACTCACGCGATAGACAACTGGAACCCTGCCCTGGAGGCGCACAAGCTGAATCAGCCTGAAGCTGAGGTTGTCAAGGCTGACATTGAGACGCTGGACCCATCTCAGTTCCCCCACCCGGATGTCTTGATCGGAGGGCCACCCTGTACTGAGTTCTCGGGATCCAAAAGAGGGGGAGGCGGCGACTTCAAGAAAGGCATGAAGTTGGTCCTAGCATATTTCAAGTTCGTGCATACACTCAAACCAAAATGGTGGATTATGGAGAACGTTCCACGCCTCCTGCAAACGCTTCCTTCTCGTGTCCGTCTTCAGGACATGGGCATAGCTGAAGACGGATTCTTCGACATCCCGCGCCGGGAAGTCTTCAATTCGGCCAACTTCGGGGCTCCGCAGAAGCGCCTGAGGCTCCTTTCTGGGAAGTACCCGAGCCCGGTTCAGACACACTTCGCGGAATCTGCTTTGACGCTGGATAACCTGCTTTACGAACCGTGGGTCCCGATGAGAAGGGTCATCGATGCCTTTCCAAATCCCATCGAACCCGTACCGAAGCGAAAGGTCGTCCATGATCCCAACTACAAGCTATCGATGCCCTCACGGCAGTTGGAGGACCACTTCATGAGCCCCGATGATGCGCTCATGACCAAGGAGGAGGCGGAGAGGAACAAGAGGCAGAAGGTCGCCCACGCATACTACGGGAAGATGAAATTCCCGGACGACCTCGACAGGCCTTCACGGACGGTGATGGCAACCCAGTTCAACGCTTCAAGGGAGACCATGGTAATCAAGACCGATTACAAGGGCGAAGTCAGATATCGTAAGCCCACGGTCAGAGAATGCGCGTCGATGCAATGTTATCCTATCAGCTACAGGTTTCCCGCCAAGACGTTGACTTCAAAGTACAAACTAGTAGGGAATTCAGTCCCTGTCAAGCTTTCCTCAGCCATGGCCAAAGCGATTCTGCGAGAAGAGGGGCTCAGTCCACCCCAAGACTCACTGGTGTATCAAACAATCTAGTTCGGTCGCTTAACGCGTCATTGCCTGTACTACCATCGTCGCTTGGGGTTGACTAGCTTTTGCTCGTCTGAGGAGATAGTAGACCGCTGACATGTAGGCGCTCGCGTAATGAGACTTCTCTCCCCCTAGGATTTCTTTGCAGAACCAAGCATCACTCCTGTTTGCCTCCTCGGCAGCAAAGCCCAGAGCCATCATAGCCGCTACTATTCTAATGGGAACTTGCTCGAACGGTTCCCGGTCTTCAACTTTCCAGCTTATCCCTTCGTTTGTGTCATCGAAGTGTTTGTTTACGACACTCCTCACAGAGGAAATCACGTCTAGCGCCCCGAGTCCTTTGCAACCTGTTTCGGTTTCACCGAGGCCTCTTTCATACTCTATCTGCATCGTCGTCGAATCCTTGATGTGGCCTACCACTACATTCTGGAGCACGTCGCCCACAAACTCATCCACCTTTTTTCCTCTCTCTTCATCGGCCCCTATCCAGGTAAGAAGGACTTCCGCGATGCCCCCGTGCCATGGGGCGAAAATCTCTCGTCCGCTGCCATCCTCCCTGAGAACGCCTACCCAGTCGACATAATGGTCTAGCTTCTTAAGTTCAGATGGGCCCCACAATCGGGGATTCTTCTCATCCCTCTCGTCCTTTCCGCTTTTCTTCTTTCTTTCCCTTCTTTCCCTTAGTTTAGTCTTGAGTGAATTGAGAAGGTCCTCTGCTTGAGAAACCGTCAACGGAGGTCCAGTTACCAAGTGACCGTTTTCGTCATTGCGTCTCGCATAGTACGTGCCGTCTGGCAGATCTTTACGTTTCTCGATTACCTCAAGATGCTTGTGTTGGTTTCCCTTGCACAAACCCCGTATGTTGCCCTTTTTCGACCTCGGATTTCTGCAAGAGGAGACCAGACAGCGGTCGAATACCCTCTCCGACTTTGAAACTTCGAAATTGATTCGGTTCGGATTGGATTTCGCCTTTTCCCCTTGGTTCGTGAATATGACAGAATAGCGTTGGCTCGACCCTTTGGCTGTATCCTTAATGACTTCGCCCTGTTTCTCATCCATGGTTCTTAGGCGGTTTCTAGCTACGACGAGTCCTTCGGAATTGACGGAGAAGATCTTAGGGAGTTCATCCCTCATCAGTTTAATCCATCTGTCCGTACACCGATTTCGGGTTCGAAGGGAACTTTCAGGCTCGAACAGCGAGACCTGAGAATCCGAGCTAGCGAGATGAGAGAGACTTGGACCAGGATTGTGAGACTCGTTGGACTCTCTAGACATCCCGATTCACCGATTTAGTCGGTCGCCCCGCAAAGACCGATTCAGCGCGTTAAGTACCTTGAGCGACGAATCCTTTGGGCTAGTCTTAATCTCGTGCTCCCAAAGTTCAACGACCGTCCATCCTTTCGCCTCGAGTTCTTTGCGATTTAGTTCATCTCGCTCAACGTTTCTGGAGAACTTGCGCTTCCAGAAGGACGAGTTCCTTCTAGGGATGGGAAGATTGCAAGCAGGGCACCTGTGCCAAAAACAACCGTTAACGAAAACGGCCACCTTTTCCCGCGAATAGGCGAAGTCAGGTCGGCCGGGAAGGGAATTTCGCCTGATTTTCTTCCTAAGAAGTCTTGAAAGTGTGAGTTCGGGCTTTGTGCCTGACGCCTTGTTGGATCGCATCGACTTCGAAACGGCCGAGGAGGAAGACTGCGGTGATTTGCCAACGGGCAAGGAGACATACTTCCTGTTGATACCCAGCTTCGCTAGAGGAGTCCTCGCTCCACCGAATTGCATCCCGCAATATAGTATCCGAGATACTTTTTGAGTCTTTCAGAGACTATGTTCGACCTTCAGAAGGAGCTCCGCCACTCTTTTCCCCTTCTCGGTCAGCTTGATGATTCTACGCCCCGGCCGCCCCTTTTCCCTGATGTCTTCAACCAGGCTGCGCTCAGACAACCACCTGATGGAGTTGTATACCGCATTGCCACCGAGATTTGCTTTCTTTGGAAGTGTCATAATCGGAGTGTCTCCGTTCAGGAGGAGGGCGAGCAGAACTTTCCCTTCAGACTCCTTCAGCGGCAACTTGAACTTGCCTAGCTAGGTCTTTTTCTAAAGATTTGGTATATGCTATAAGGAAACATTAGAGCATATGTCCTTAAATAATGTGTTTAGGTAACGGTATGAGGAAGATTGGAAATCACCTTCACAGCGAAGGTTCAGGCATTGGGACGCGTGGCAATCCCGAAGGAGATTCGCGCCGCGCTCCAAATTCAGGAAGGAGACTTGGTCACCATCAAGGTCCGGAAGATTGCCACACGCAATTCGACGACAGACAAGGAATAGGTTGTAGTCTCATCCAGTCCAGCGGGGGTGTTTATTAGATTCCCTGACGGTTGAATGCATGAGTGACGCATTTTCTAATTTGGTCAGGGCGGCTCCTGATAATGTCAAACTCGTTTTCATACAAGGTGTCTTCGAAAGTCTGGGGGTGGTGGAAGTAAAGTCGAGAACGGTCTGGGTACCCGTGAGCCCGTCCTATCTCAACGGCGTCGTAGAACTTCTGCGGAGTATCGGAGCCTCCCCCGAGTTGCCGGAGTTGATCCAATCACAGTATCTATTAACGTAGAGGAAGCGGCGCGCATCCCAGTTTTCAGCAAACGGTTACGTAGCAAGAAGTTTCAGGAAATAAGATCGCTGGCTGAGTCTATCTAATCCAAACATTGAGACGGTAAGCCAAGGAGAGGAAGTTGGATTGGGTCGATTCCCCCCGAAGGAATAAAGGAGAATAAGGTCTGATTGCTGCCATGACTGGAAGGGTATGGAGCTGGCATTACCTCCTCCGGATGGCCGACTTAAGAGTGCCTCTCAGATAGCTAGAGTCTCAACGGAAGCGTGGGCTCTTCAGAATTTCTATTGCCCGTCATGTGGAGTTGAGCTCGCATCCTTCCCACAAGGGACGAGTGTTTACGACTTCTATTCTCCGACCTGCTCAGAGAGATTCCAACTCAAGTCTAGCGCCCACAGATTCTCTCACGTTCTCCTTGGGTCAGAGTATCATACGACACTAAACAGTATCCTCTCAGGAACACAGCCTTCCATGTTTCTCTTGCACTACGATCAACCAAACTGGTCGGCAGAAGCGCTCACGATAATTCATAGATCGTGCATAACGACTAGCTGCATAATTCCCAGGAGGCCATTGTCGCCGACGGCACGACGTGCCGGTTGGCAAGGGTGTCTCTATTCGCTTGACGATATCCCGAAGCTCGGCAAGATTGAAGTCGTCAATCAAGGAGTAATTAGAGAAAAGAAGGAAGTCCTAGCACAATGGAAACAGAGTAATTCCCTCCTCAGGACCAAACCCAATCTCAGGGGTTGGGTCGCGGACATACTAACGTGCGTCGAGAGATTGCCAACCACATTCAAGCTCGATGAGCTCTACGAGTTCGAGGAGGAACTGGCAGGAAAGCATCGCGACAATCACAACGTACGTCCCAAGATAAGGCAGCAACTCCAGGTGCTCCGCGACCTAGGGCTCGTCAAGTTCGTGAGTCCTGGCGAGTATGAATATCTAGGGAAACACGACGAAGGCACGCAACACCCGAAGAGTTGAATCTCGTCCTCAGATCCCCCTAAATACTGTCCGGGGCTGATTACTCCATGTTAGAGGCCGAAGTCATCCAGAGAGAAGCGAAATCCATACAGGCGGATAAGTGGAAGCATCGCCGTCACAAGGACCCGATACGCCGGGACGACGGCCTGGGCGCCTTGGAGCTTGTTCTCGACGAGTACGATTGTATTACAGAATATGATGACTACGCAGAGGAAGATTGCAAATATCATCAGAAACAAGGGAAACTCAAAGGCGCTTGGATCATCGGTTCGATGGCGGCTGGAAGATGGACCAAGGCAAGCGACGTCGACGTCTGGCTCTGCATCAAAGGTCTCTCAGACTATGCCTATGACAACCTCGATTGGCATGTGAAGGAGAACCTGCAGGAAAAGGGAGTAACGGTCACCGCGGAAGACGGAACCAAACGCGCGATTGATGTCCTGATAATGAATTATCGACCTGCGAAGGACTATCCTGCTATTCGTCTTCTCTGAAAATGCATTCTGGTGATGCTTAAGAATAGTTCTGAAGTATCTTGGCATGCAAGAATCTGAACTCGAACGTATTCAGTCGGCGTCACGTGATCTGCGGATAGCTTTCCTTCGGGACCTCTTCGAGAAGTCGGCGAAGATCAGCCCCAAGGAACGTGCGGTCGTGATTCCCGTCTCATCGTTCTCACTCGTTGCCCTGATACGGCTTCTCAAGGACCTCAATGTTCCTTCGCACGTCTTCGGAACCAATCGAATCTCAGTAGCCTAAGCGTGGACGATGCGGTGAGGCTTCCACTATTCGATGCGGACGCGAAGAGCAAGAAATACAGGCGAGTCGCCTCGCTGGCGACCAAAAACCAGGAAATCTCCAGTCGCCAATCCGCCCTAGTGTCAAGGGGATTCGCCTTGGTCCTCGCCCTTCACCGAAGGCTGGATGCAACGCTCTCGTAGATTGCCAGATCGCGCAGGTCAAACAGGACAGAACGAACCTCCGATGGTCCCGATTCCCGTTCTACGCACCCCCTGACTGTCCTCGGCGCCACTTTGCTCTCTTCGCCAATCGGATACCCATATGCGCCCGTGCTTATCGAAGGGAAGGCGATCGACTCGACTCTCATCTTTGCCGCCAGCTGAAGGGAATTCCTATAGCAATCGCTGAGGACCTCGGCTTCTCCGTGTTCGCCGCCCGCCCAGATCGGGCCGACCGGCTAACTGCGTGCAGAAACCGTTCTCTTCTTTGTCGCGTCGACGGTCTGAGCGAGGAACTTCCTTGCATCGAGTATCTCGAGCATCACGGGCTTCCCGTCTTTGGTGAAGTGGACGATAACAGAGTCCATCCCTTCGGCGTAGTCGATCGGTTCGCCGCTGACTTCGTAGGTCAGGATGTCTTCGTCCCTGCTGTAATGGACGTTCAATGGTATCTCCCTCTCCTCGCCTGATACATGGTGATGACTCATATCTGGCTTTCCTCCCTGACGAATACGACCCGCAGGGCGTGTTCCTCGTCGTCTGCTCTCGGCTATGGACCTGCCTCCCAACCCTGAGATGATGTTCTCCGGTTCCAGCACCGACCGCTCCACCTGTGCTCTCGATATCTTCACACCATGGCTTTCGAGCATACGGAGTTTCTCTGTCGCATGCCTCGTGAATCTTACTTCCGACGCCCCACTTTCCTGAATGTAAGCTCATGCCCAGGTCTGACCGAGGTCAAGCTCTAGGGACTCGGTTCCTCAGGAATCTGGAATTGAACCAACTTGTTCCTCATCGCCTGCGGATTAAGCCTGTAGGCTCTATCGCGCTTTGACATCGATATCCCGTTCTCCGCGAGGAACTCTCTGACCATACTGAGAGCGTTGAGGTTGGTCAGCGGTTTGTCGGTCCATCCGACTATCCAGCCCGAAGGGTCGCTCCAGTCATCCGCAACTTTCCCGTCAGCATCTATCACGAGAATGTGCTTGCTCCTCACTTTGCCCGTTGAAGCGCTCCGGAAAGGAGAGAAGTAGACGGTTATTGGTCTCTTGATGTCCTTGTGTCGATCAACGTCCTGGTAGTACATCGAGCCTGCCTTTCTGGCGACCTTCTCGAATTCCTGCCTCCCCATAATGACAAATTTCGTATAATCTGGCTCGAGCTTGAGGCCCGCAGTCTCTTCCAGATTACCCTGAAGGATCTCAACAATCTTACTCTTAATGGCATCAGGATCTTCCATCGTCAAGCCCTTGAGCAAGTCATAGCCCGGTCCTGTTCGTTCCTGAATCAGCTTTGCCTTCTCATCAAACTCAAGTATCCCGTGCAATCGCACGCCTCGAGTTCGGGCACTTGGTTCAACGCAAGCGTAGACCCAGCCCAGTCTCTCGGTCCTCAAGATCCATCACTTAACAATACTGTGATCTTATTTAATCATCACGGAAGAAAAAAAGAGGGAGGGGGAGGAATCGACGGATCTGGGTTTACAAGAGCTTACGTTGCTTTGCGTGTTCGAGGAGTTTTTGATGTCTGTAGCTATTGATGATGGGGTTGAACAATGGAGTTGCAAGCGCGTCTTGCAATGACATGTGTACGCTCTGGGGCATGATTCTGGGATAGGCGTTCGCTTCTACTGACACTCGCTTGAGAAGTCGCACGTAGAACTCTGAGTTCGGAACACTGCTGATGTCTGCATAGTACCCGGACTTGTGCACGTGCCCATCCGAGTCTGCCTAGTCCCTGAAGGAATGCCACGATGAAGTCGTGCGGACAGCCTAGAAGCCACTCCATCTTTATCGGATTCTCGCTCGTCCTTTCTCCTTCCTTCAGACCCATGCAGACGCGGACGATCCACGTGATGAGGTTGCTGTACACCGAGTTCCACCTTATGACCTCGTAGCCATTCGGTAGCGTGTGCGCATCGATCTCACCCGACGGAATGCCGATTGTCTCGAGACACAGCTGCACGTACCTGAGAACCCTGAAGTTGCTGTCTGTCCGCTTCATGTTCGTCGTCATCGCCGCCTTCCGATAGTGCCTCGCTCTACTCTCGTACTCTGAGTAGTACTTGCCACCATCGCCGACGAGGAACGCGAGCAGGAAGCTGAACAGCTGCGGTCTCTGCGCCTCGGCCCATCCGCTCGTCACTCCGAAGAATGAGAGGTTCGGGTTCGATTCGGGAATCCGCGGGAACTGCTTCAGGAACTCGAGGACGTCGCCGTAATCTCGGATCTGCTCGGGGACTTGTGTCGCCTTGGGATACGGATTGGTCGGTTTGGGTGTGCATTCGAGTATCCACTTCCAGCCGTTGCGCGGTCTCCCGAGCATGGCGCGGTTGAGGTACATCTCTGCGAGGTTTGTCCTCTGGTTCTTTCCGGAGAACATCCTGTTCGCTTCGATCTTGTCGAACTCGAGTGCTGTGCCGATCTCGCTGTATGGGATTGGGGGTGCTGCGCATCTCATCTGCCACACTCTCGCCAGCCTTCGGTACTGCTGGAGATCCTTCTCATCGTGGACGACGTTCCAAAAGTCGTTCATGAATTCGAGGGATTCCCAGTCACCAGGCGGGCGAAACTTGTGGTCGAGGAGCTGCCTTTCGAGGTCTGTGTATTCTGGCCATCGCGTTCTGTGTCCTTCCTCCCCTGCTGCCTTCTTGGGTTTGGTACCTTCGTTGCTTTCCATTTCTTATCACCTCCTTTGAGTTTTGGCTCAACGGAACGGTGATCGGTTTCATCCGTTGCAAACGCAGCCGGAGGTGGTTTGCAGCGCCGGGCGACCGTGGCGCTAATGTTTATTGCCGGCGTTGGTCTTCAGTGAGTCAATGAAGATGGGAGAGACCAGGGTGGTTGTCCGGGTGCATGGGACGAAGGGCCACAGGGATGTGGAGATGCTCGTCGACACGGGAGCGCTTTACACGAAGCTCTCGCCCTCGCTGGCCCGGGAGCTCGGGATAACCCCGAACGAGGTCATCAAGGTCAGTCTCGCCGACGGCACGACGAGGGAGGCGGGTCTGGCCGACGCCGTGATCGAGTATGGTTCCTCGAAGAGGGCGGTGACCGTCCTGGTGGGGCCCGGAGACGCGCTCCTGCTCGGCGTGACGACCCTGGAAGCCCTGCGCCTCAAGGTCAACCCCGTCGATGGTACGCTCGAGCCGACCATGCCCTACCTGTACGCGATGTAGTGCTGACGTGGCTGCACTGTCATTCCTCCCTTCCTTCCTCCTGTGCGGTACACGGTCGCCTCCCCACCTTCACCGCGCTTTGTCGCAGACCGCTCTCGTGCACAGGCCTAAATCGCGCCCGACCCTTCGATCGGGCGTTCATCTATGCGCTTCAGTGAGGCACGACGGTATCATGCGCGTGACCGACAAATCAACGCATGGTACCGGAAACGTGACCGTGGAGCCCTCCATGGTCACGAAAGCGAGACCGTGAGCTAATCCGATGGTCACGACGTCGTTACTAACATGCAGAACACCGTACAACCGAAGCAGACGCCGTCGGTCCTCCTGGGCCGTGCGACGCTTGCGATGGACCCGGAACCCAAGGGCGACGTGCGCCTCGAGCTCCGGTCGCTCGCCCGGCACGTCCACATCACCGGCACCACGGGCTCGGGCAAGTCCACGACCGCCAAGGTCGTGTGCGCCGGCCTGGCCGGGAACCGCGTCCCGACGGTCGTCCTCGACAGGACGGGCGAGTACGCCGAGGCCTTCGCCGGAGCCAACAGGGTCGTCACTCTCCGACCCGGCGAGAACCTCTCCATAGCGCTCTTCGGGCTCGAGGAGGGCGACCTGGATACGCAGCTGGAGGGCTGGCTGTCGCTCGTGGACCACTTCTACCGCGTCTCCTACCTGCAGGAGCTCTCTCCGCTCCAGGGTCGCGTCCTCCGGACCACCCTGTCCCGCCACTACCGCGGGTCCAAGAAGGTCCTCACCATCACGGATCTGATAGCGGACCTCCAGAGGCTGATGAGCGAGAACGAGGACAAGGGCGGCTGGCCCGAGGCCATCGAGGCTGCCATATCGCGCCTCTGGCCGCTGACGGTCTCGAAGGTGGGCGCGACCTTCAACCGCTCCTACAGTACCTTCGGGGTGGCGCAGCTCTTCGAGCCGAACCTGACCGTGATCGACCTGTCGGTGCTCCCAGACGACAACGCGAGGAACCTGCTCAGCCAGGTCGTCCTCAAGCAGGTCTACGAGGAGGTCAGGAGGAGGAGCAAGCCCTCGGGCGACGCGATCTCCCTGGCCTTCGTGATAGACGAGGCCCACCACGTCTGCCCGAACAGGCGGGACTACATCAGCATCCCCGAGAGGTGCGCCATCGAGCTGAGGAAGTACGGGTTCTCGCTCATCACCTGCGCCACCAGGCCGATCCTCGTGAGCCCCAACATCATCGCGAACAGCAACACGCTCATCTGCCACATGCTCAACAACGCCGAGGACATCGAGACCGCCGCAGGGTTCTTCATGGGCGGGGCATCCACAGCCGACTCCCTCAGGCGGCTGCCGGTCGGCGAGGCGATGATCCAGATCAACTCACCAAAGCCGCTCAACCCCATCCGCTGCAGAGTCGATCCGAACCTTGCAGTCCTGAACAGGCAGGTCTGAACGGTGGCTCGCCGCGCCGGACAGGGGGAACTACAAGGGCTTCCCCGACGCCATGGGGGCAGGACCGTCCGCTCACAGGCACAGGTGGGAGCGTTCGGGACGCCAGGGCAAGAGGCTGAGGTACCGGTGCAGCTGCGGCGCGACAAAGATCGAGGGGGTGGTGCAGCACATGCGGCGCAAGCTCAACGCTCAGGGGGCATCCCTGACGAAGGCTTTAAGATAACCATGGGCTATGGGCTATGGAAACCATGCCAGCGACTACAGCCACGACGACCGTGGAGCTGAAGAGGACGACGGCGAGGATGCTCGAGGACCTCAAGGAGAAGTACGGTGCGAGGAGCATGGACGAGACCGTCAGGCGCCTCATCAGCAAGGCCGAGAACGTCCCCGAGTCGATGTTCGGCGCCCACCCTCAGATGAAGCCCTTCACGCGAAAGGAGGAAGCGCCCCACGAGCTATGAGTACGTGATAGATTCGTTCGCCTGGGTCGAGTACTTCAGGGGGACGGAGGCGGGGCGGAAGGTCCGCGGGTACATCGAAGGCGACCGCACCGCGACCTCGACCGTCACGCTCGCCGAGCTCAGGGAGAAGTACCTCAGGGAGAAGTGGCCCTCCTTGGAGGAGGACGTGGCGTTCATAGTGGGTCGCACGCTCCTCACGCCAGTTGACAGGCAGATCGCGCTCCTGGCAGGGGAGCTGAACCACACCCTGAAGAAGACGGTCAGAGACTGGGGGATGATGGACTCGATAATCCTGGCGACCGCGAGGGCGGGCTCGGCCAGGGTCGTGACGGGAGACGGGCACTTCAGCGGTCTCCCCGATGCGATCATGCTGTAGCCGGACGACCATGGCGGCCGGCAGGGTTCAACCCGGACTTCACCTTCCTTAAGATCGGCTAGACTATGGTGCGGGTCTCGACGCCCGACACTAGGTCGAGACGGCGAAGGTGCAAGAAATCTCCCGATAGATAGATGGTGCGGCACCGGTACCTAGGAGAAGCTCAAGGGGACGCGCCACGAGACCGATGCTGGTCGGCGCCAACATCATCGCGAACAGCAACACACTCGTCTTCCCGATCCTCCGGATGCCCGAGAGCGAGAAACCGATCTTGTTCTTGGAAAGCTCTGTGACGAGCTCAGGGACGAGTTCCTTTCTCCCGATGAAGCGGCTTCCCGTCGCCGGAGTCAGGAGGAACGTCAACGCAGGGAATCACTGCAGAGTATGCAGTCTTCAACCTTTGCAGGGTTGGTCCTGATGACTCTTCGGACTATCGGTCGTCGCTTTGCTCCCTCGTTGCCCTGCTAACGACTTCCCTCAGACCCCGCGAAGCGGTAGGACCGTAAATCTTCTCAAGGACCCTGACGCGCCTGTCCTCCCCGTCGAGGGAGTACCTCGGCTTCTCCGGGGTCCCGAGGTTCACGAGCATGCCCGCCCTGCTGAGCCCGTCGACAACCATCCTGACCCTGCCCTCGGGCAGGACTGACCGCTTCCCGCTCTTGCACCTCGCCGCCAGCTGACGCAGGCTCAGCGGCTCGGAGGACCTGCGCAGGACCTCCATGACCCACCCACCCGCCGAGTCCGCGAACGCCGCGTCTATCACCTCCCGGCAGCTCGAAAGTATCTCCGCCTCCCTCAGGTCGACGAGGGCTGCCAGGACCGCCCCGAGCCTCCTGAACTCCTCTGAGTCGTAGTCTATCATCTGGTCAGCCATAGACCCTCACTATCGCCCGGAGCTGCGGCCTCGTCAGGACCACCTGGTCCGAGCCAAGGGCGCTGATCGTGACGGTCGACGAGCCTCCCGGCCCCGCGTTGGTCAGCCTCTCCCCGAGGGCCTCGCCCCGCGTGGCGCAGACGCTGCTCAGGAAGGTCGTGTAGGCGTCCGCCTCGCGCCCCTGGAACTTCTCCGCCAGGACCTCGAGCGCCTCCCAGACGAGCGGCTGGCTCTCCAGCTTGCGCCCCGCCGACGGGACCGCCATCCCTTCCTTCTTGCTCGGGACCTTCACGTACGCCGCGGCGGCCTCGACGAGGTGGCCCTCCGGCCTCAGCACGAGCGCGTCGAAGGGCGTGGAGTTCAGAGAGACGACCCCGTTCCTCCCGTACTCAAGCGCGAGGTCCACGGGCTTCAGGGACCAGGAGAGCCGGGCGCCGGCCTCCTTGCCGTCGAGGGGCAGGACGTAGGCGCCCTTCCCGCTCAGGGACCTCGCTATGGGCTCCAACCTCTCGACGACCTTCCTGTCCGCCTGGGGGGCTGAGAGTGCGAGCGCCCTCACGGGCAGGTAGACCGAGACCTTCTCGGAGTCGGTGGTGAGCAGCACCTCGCTCCCGACCGAGGAGAGCGCCTTTGACATCTGGGACGTGGCGAACTTCACCTCGACGAGGGACGTCCACGAGAGGGGGAACCACCTCGACCTGAGCAGGATCGAGCCGGGGACGGGCCGGACCGTCGAGCCGCCCGGGGCCGAAGCTTAGCACCCCTGAGAGGATGATCACGACCCCCAGGGAGAGGAAGACGAGCGGCGAGTACGTCCCCCTGTCTGCGGCCGCGACGCGCGGCGAGGATGAAGAGGAGGCCCGCAACCGCGTACCGCTTCCTGAAGAAGCCGCGCTTGTTCGGCTGCGGAGGCACCTGCTCCCCTCCGGTCTTGTCCATCACGTAGACGTTCCTGCGCCGGGTCGATGACCAGAGCGAGTACGCCAGGTAGCCGAAGCAGGCTATCCAGACCGGGAAGATCCCGAGCGTCAGCGAGACGAGGCCGACGACGAGCACGAACCCCTTGAGGAGGAGCCCCATGGTCAGTGGAACCCCTCGTCGTCCTGCCTCGAGTACCCGAACTTCGAGTACTCCTCCATCGCCGGGTGCCGGGCGACCCAGAACGCCTTGACGCCCTCGGCCCCGTCCTCGGGGTTGACGGCCGACGCCGCGGCGTTCCTCTTGGCCGTCCCCTTGGTCAGCTCGAGCGAGAACTTGGCGTCGTGGCCGAGTATCACCCCGCCGTAGGGGCGCCGGTCCCACGCCTTGATGGGGTCTATCGAGACGTGGCTGACCACCTCGACCGCGATGCCGAACTCGACGCAGAGCCGCTGGGCGTGGGCGAGCAGCATCGCGAGGCCGGCTGACCTCGCCGGGAGGTCCTGGGTGTTCGAGAAGGCCGCCTTGAAGGGCGCCGAGACCGAGTCGTAGATCAGCAGCTTCGCCTTGGTCTGCTGGATCGATCTGGTGCAGGACCGACTCGTACGTGGGCGTCGACTGGAGCCTGAGCTCAACCCTGGACCCCTCGGAGACGGTCTTCTTCGCGTCTATACCGTGGAGCGCGAGCAGGTCGATCACGTCCGGCGCCTGGAGGAGCATCACGGACGGCCCGTCGCTCTTCGGTATCTCGGCGTGGAACTCGGGGGAGACGACGTCGGCGAGCGAGTTCAGGCCCATGTCGCTGTAGACGATCCCGAGGTTGTCCAGGACGCCGCTGAAGGCGGAGATGACCTGGCCCCTCGTGACCCCCTTCTTCTTCCCGCTCACCTTGGGGGTCCTCTCGAGCTTCACGTCGTAGATCGGGATGTCCTTCCCGAACCTCCGGCTCATCCGCTCCGCCCAGTACGGGACCAGGTAGGAGCCGTAGGACTGCTCGGTGTCCAGGATGATCGCGCTCGACCCGGCCGCGACGGCCGCGCACGCCGTCTGGAACGAGATTATCGACTTGCCCAGCGCCTTCTCGCCGAAGATCTGCGTTATCGTGCCGGTCGGGAGCCCTCCGTCCGTGAGCGTGTCTATCGCCTTGCACTGCGTCTGGATGCGCGGCAGGGCCGCGAGTGTGAAGGTCAATTGGAGAGCGCCTCCAGAAGGGTCACGCCGGACTCCGTCAGCCTGTAGGCCATGATGGAGGGCCCCGACCTGACGTCGACGCTCTCGAGCGCGATGTGTCCCTGGGAGTGCAGGCGGTCGAGCTCGCCCTTCACGCGGTCGGCGCCGAACTCCGCGGAGAGGAAATCAATCGATCGAGTTTCTCGTCGGGGCCTCGTAGCTCTTGATGTCTTGGAGGATTAGCGTGGTGAGCGTGTCGGCTTGCTCCCTGTTCAGAGGTTCGACCGCGGCAGGCCCGGACCTCAGCGGCGAGGCCCTCTGCTCGTAGTTCCTGGCTATGAACGCCCTCTGGTGCCCGTAGTGGCCGTCGGCGAGCACGAAGGCGTTCGGGAGCAGAGGCTCCCTGGTGTTTGCCTTCCACCGGTCCTCGACCCCCTCGTTCCAGGCGTCGCTCGACATTATCTTGAGAGGGAACGCCTGGGGGACAGCCTCGTCGAGGAACTGCGTCTCGTCGCAGGCCAGGATCACGGTCATCTGCGAGTCGAGCCACTCCGTGAGGAGCCTGTTGGTGTGCGCGGGGCGCGCTGTGGCCTTGAAGAGCCTGTGCGCGCCATTCACTATCAGCACGTCTGGAGTGGTCTTGGCAGCAGGCCACATATCGAGGAGCTTCGCAATGAAGGCTGCGGCCGCTAGCTCCATCGCCTGGGCGTAACGGGCGCTCCTGAAGCTTACCAACGACCCGGGGAGCGACAGGAGAGACCTGAGCGACCCGCCTTCAGCTACTTCGAGGTATCGGAGCCCTCCAATCCTACCCTGGAGCTTCTCGACGTAGAAGCCCCTGAACCCCTCCACGGCCCCGATGGGGGCGAAGAGCGGGGCCGGGCTCGCCCTTGTGTCCTCGACCGCCTGCTTGTGCATTGCGGCGATCAGGATGGCCTCCTCCTCAGCATCCAGCCCCAGCGCAGAAGTGTACGCGGCCGCGAGGAGCTGACTGTGCCTGACGGCGTCTTCCTCCTCGATCTCGAAGGCATCGTAGAGAAAGCAGTTGAAGTCGTAGGCCTCGAAGTAGCCCGAGACTCGCTCGGCAATCGAGCCGTCCAGGTCGAGAACGAGCGTTCTCAGCCCCGCCTCCCTGCACGCGAAAGCCAGCAGAGCGGCCATCTCGTCGGCCCTGCGACCGGAGATAATGAGTCTCTTCCTCAGTTCGGCGTGGCTCAGAGAAATCCGGCCACCTGTGAGGCCATACCCAATCCAGATGGGCCTAGCCGGCCCCGCTCCGTCATCTCGGCCCTCCCTTTCGACCGTTTCCTGCTTCGAACGAGTGAACATAGGGAGAAGGGACGTCGTTTGCTTAAAGAGAATTCCTTACTCGCAGTAGTTACGCGCTGTAAGGCAAGGTTAAATGCGGGTTTGGAAGCGAGAAGATTCGCGTGGCTAAGGTGGCCCCTTGGAACCTTGATGCGTAGGCGTACCGAAAGATTCCGGTGCATCGCCCACGACCATCGCATTGATCCACTCGTAGTTCATCGAGACCTTGAGACCTTCCGGCGTGAGGCTGTATGAGTCGTGGCCTTCCTGCAGAGCGTGGGCAATCAGCCCCCTCTTCTCGAGATGTTCGAGCATCTCAACGAGGCGCTGGTAGTTGATGTTGCAGACTTGGCTGATCCTGTTGCGGATGAGCGGGCCCTCCCTTAGGGCGTGCAGGATCTCCATCAGAGAAAGCAGCCTGGCCCTGCTAGGCTTCAACCGGTCGCAAGAGTGAGCGTTGTAGTAATTAAGCTCTCAGAGCTCGTCAAACTGCGAATCGTCCCCCCATACGCTACTGGAGCCTTACGCGACGTAAGGAATGGTTTTATTTCGGAACGGCTCAACACCGCCACTTGTCCGATTTAGAAGACTTTCCTCCGGAGATGCCTCCAGGCATCCAGGCGATGGAACTGAATGAGCTGTTCGTTCAACGCGTCGAGGAGGGCACGGCAAGGATCAGACTGCTATCCATCGTCACGCTCATCGTCTCGGTCCTCCTGCTTGCATCCTACGCGTCGCAGGTCATACTTCCCTTCGCGACCGGACAGACGACAGCGACAGTCAACCTGCTGGACCCGGGGCTTCTTGTATTCGAAGGGTTGCTGATTCTTCTGACAGTGGCTTGGCTGTATGTCGGAGCGGTGAACTTTCTGTGGGCCCGCCGCATAGGCGGCAGGGTCAAGAAGCTGCGAGAGGAAGAAGACAAGATCTTGAAGCGGATTGAGGGTTAGGCGTACGGCAGGTCACGTGGCTCACCGGTTTCGTTTGCCTCAATCCTCGCCATTTTTCAAGCCCAAGGTCATGAGAGACTAAGCAGTCGATATCGGATTCGTTGTGCTTAAGAATAGTCTTGATGTTCTATGCCATGTCTGACTCTGAAGTCGGCCGGATCCAATCAGCTTCGCGTGACCTGCGGGTAGTGTATCTGCAGGGTTTCTTCGAGAAATCTGCGAAGGTGCTAGTCAAGGAACGTATGGTCCTGCTTCCTGTGTCATCCCTCTACCTGTTGAACATCATCCGGTTGCTGAGGGAACTGAACGTGGCCACGCACATCTTTGGAACTGATCCAATCTCAATCGCCGTGAGCGTCAGCGATGCCGCCAAGATCCCATTGTTCAATCCGGACACGAAGAATTACAAGCAGATACTGTCTCTCGCAGCGAAGGAGTAGTGACATCTGTCCTTCTCGCGAGGGGTCACCTCTTTCAAGGTCCTTATCTAGCTACGTAGCAAGTTAGACTGTCATTGAGTACCGAGCTGGAAACAATCAGGCGCTGGTACGAATACAATTCCTTCGCAAGGAAGAGGTATCTCAACACCATCTTTGGCAAGGTTCCCGCCAGAGTAAGGTATCAGCCCAGCGGTGCCTCTTTCCCGACGATGGTCGACATCTTTGTCCACGTGTTGGACGCCTACCGGTGGTGGTTCGTGTATGTTTACGAGAATCGACTGCCCGATTATGAACGACACGCTCGGAAGCGACATACGAAGAGAGAGGTGGTGAAGGAGGAAAATGAAGTTGATCTGCTTGTCACTAGTTTCATCGAACATCTGGACGAGCAAGACATCGACAGAGTGCTTCGATACAGGGATGGTCGGATTGTGAAGACCATCAGAGTCGGAGACATGCTGCATCACATGATAGAGGAGGAACTGCAACATCGAGGAGAAATCAATGCGCTGCTCTGGCAACTGGAAATAGACCCACCAATCGTTGGCTTCCACGAATGGGTAAGAAAGGCACAACGATGAAAGCCAACCCTTTCAGTGGCTGAGTTTCCAGGACATTCCTGCAGCTTCTCCTCGAGATGGGGCCCTGGAGCTTCTCTCCATCGTCTTCCTTCTGGTCTCCTTCGTCGTCGTGCAAAAGAGAAATACAGACGTTAGGGCGCGCCCGGGTTTAAGGTGCGTGCGACTGGTCTAATGCGCGTCTATTCGGCGTTCTGGCAGGGCGCGCGGCAAGCGCGACGAGTATGACGGCTTGTATGACGATGACGACCGCCAGATATGAAAGCGGAAGCGCGGAGGAAGAGGACCCGCCGGTGCTCGTCTGCTGGCTTGCTGTCGTTGTCTGAGAGGGAGAGCTCGTCGTCGAAGCCGACGATGGCGAGGCGGAAGAGGTCGTGGGCGTGGAAGCGATGGTCGAAGAGGTGGTGCTTACGGAGGTGGAGGATGAGCTCTGAGCCTGCACGGTCGAGAGCTGGAAGGTTCCCGAGCTCGCCCTGTTGTTCCCGTCTCCCGAGTAGGCCGCGGTGACGACTATCGGGATGGAGGAGAGGGAGGGCACGTAGTCGACGGCGCAGGCCCCCGCCGAGAGGGTGCAGGTGGCGGCGGGCGAGAAGTCTGGCGACTCCGCTCGAGGCCCAGGTGATCGTACCCGCAGGCGACGCTCCCGTGACAGTTGCGGTGCAGGTCGTCTCGGAGCCCGTCGGGACAGGGGATGGTCCGCACACCACGCCGACGTGGGGCGTCGCTTTTTCGACCTTCAGGACGGCGCTCCCCGCCGTCAAGGGGTTGCTGGCGTCGCCTCCATACCTTGCGGTCACGTTGACCGCCGCGGCGCTCGAGGGCGTGAACAGGACGTCGCACTGGCCCGAGGATACAGTGCAGGTGGTGGGGGAGAAGGTGCCCGTGGAATTGGCCGACCACGACACCGTCCCGTTCGGACCATCCCCCGTCACGGTGGCGGTGCACTTTGAGCCGCCCGCCGCGACGAAGGATCCGGCGCAGGAGATGGTGGTGGAGGCCCTGACCGGGGCGAAGCTAACCGCCAGTTCCTGCCAGCCGCCGTTCGTGGACGGGTAGTTGAAGGCGACCGGCAACGATGAGCCGGAGGCCGGGTTGCTGTACTCCGCGGCCTGCCAGTCTCCCAGTGTGCCGTCGCACCCCTGAGGGCACGGCTGGCCGGGGATCATGGCGTAGTCCGCGCCCGCCAAGAATTTCTGGACCGAGTCGGCGACCACCCCTGCCAGCACGATGCCCCCCGTGAACGGCTCGAGAGACGTGAGACTGCCGCCGGGAACTCCGCCCGAGACTGACCCAAAGCCGAAGTGGGTCGGAGCGACCGACGAATTCACCCCTGTGAGGTCGAAGATGTCCGCGGCGAAGAACTCCTTCTCGGAGACCTTGAACGTGATAGAATCCACCCCCGTGATGGTGGGCGACGTCCAGAACGCGTACTCGTTGCAGCCTTCAGAGGAGCACGGAGTGAATACGCTGCTGATACCCGCATAGGAGTCTGCCTCAGAGTCCCCGACCAGTGCCTGGTCGCCTGAGCAGTCGGTGGTCACGCTCAAGCAGCCGAGGAGCACCACGACGGCACTGCCCTTCACCACGGATATGTTGCAGGACCACTGGGTGCTCGTCTCCGCGTCCTCACACGAGGAGCTCGAGAGGGTCGAGACGATGTCCACGGATGCGGTCTTGGTAGATGCATGGGCGACACCGTCACGGGGATACATGCAACGAGGAGGAGAGACAGGACCAAGACGAGGAAGGTGCGCTCGACTCGAGCGGGGGTCCGTGGGTCAGCTTTCTTTCGTCGCCATGACGGCTTCCACGATTAATAAAGATTGAAACCGCGGAGATGCATCGAGGGTCGTCATCCATGTGCGGGCTGAATCTCGGCTCGATGATGATGGAACCGAGAGGACTTTGGCGAAAGACTCTGCGCCTTTGGAGGCCGTCCTTGAGCTTCCTGAACCGCGAAGAGGGTTGAGAGGGTGTCTTCGGGTTCTGCCCTATACCCGGGTCTCCTGTGGTCGGCTGGATGTGGGTCGCTTCGCCGTTCTCGCCGACCGTTTGCTGAGGTGAGAGAAGATTCGAGGTCGAAGGAGATTCTTCATTCGGCGGGACTTTCAGTCCCCGCTCCGCCCGGCAGAGTCGGGGCACCGCTCGGGTCGGTCCATCCCGACGTCACGGCGGTCGAGGTCGCGGCGTTGCTCGCTGCAGGAGGCTGCAAGGTCTGCGTACCGGCGGGGTCTCCTGCGATGTGGCCCTCGGCCATGTAGGGTGCGGAGGAGCTCTTGACAGAGCACCACTGCTCGACCGTGACGCTCTGGGCAGGGTACATCGTCACCCTGCACGCGTTCGGCAGGACGTCGTAGACGACGATGTAGTAGACGAGGCCGAACTCGGGATACTGGTAGACGCTCGCCACGAACCCGTCGAGCTGGCGCACGCTCGGCCACTTGGTCGGGTCGGATGCCAGGGCTGGACCTCCCGGGATGTCGACCCAGCCCGTCGACCTCGCGCCGTCTGCGGGGGCGTTGTCGAACATCCAGGCCGTAGACGCCGTAGGGAGGTCCGGGGTGCTCTCGGGCGGCGTCGGCGTGGTGTACTGTTCCGTGCGGCTTCCGCCGTAGCTGCCCAGGGGCGCGTTCCAGACCCTGACCCAGCGCCAGGCGTAGAAGCCATCGTTCGAGACATCTCGCCGTCCACGGTCGGCTGCAGCAGGTTGTTGGCGGGAGCCAGTATGCCTTACTGTCCGGCATGAAAGGAAAAATCGCCCTATCGATACAGACAGACCCGAATCAAGATCCTTGGGTTACGAATCCAAACCACCCGGGGCATCGTTAAATACTCTTTGCCCGGCGCCGCGCCGCGGAGTTCAATTTGTGAAAGCAAAGGCTCCCAAGTTCTTCGGGTTGATAATGATCGTGCTCTTTGCTCTATCGGCGGCCAACACAATTCATGCCATCAGTGTGACCACGACAATAACCGCAGGAAGCAACCCTGTCGGAGTAGCCTACGATCCCGCCACGCGTGAGGTCTTCGTCGCCAACTACCAGAGCGACGATGTTCAGATTTTCTCGGATACCACGAACTCGGTCGTCGCCGACATAACAGGACCTAGCGGCGTGTACGACCTGGCCTACGACTCCGGCAAGGGCGAGATGTGGGTGACAGGCGGCGCCGTGGCATACGCCATATCGGACGCGACCAAGAAGATCGTCGGAAACGTGACCGATGTCCTTCCTAACCTGACGCGCATAGCCTACGATTCCGGCAAAGGGGAGATATTCGTGTCTCCATCTGCCTACGACACCCCGACCCCCGACGTGGTCCAGGTCATATCGGACAGCACCAACAAGGTCGTGGACAACATCACGACCCAGACCCCGTTCGCGATGGTCTATGACTCAGCCAAGGGGGAGATATTCCTCTCACAGTCAAACGGCCAGGCTGGAGGCGCCAACGTTGCGGTCATATCAGATTCGACGAATTCCGTCATCACGACCATACCCGTCACTGCCACTGGGTTCCTGGCATATGACCCTGCCAAGGGCGAGATCTTCGCGCAGTCAGGCAGCACGGTCTCGGTCATATCGGACAGCAGCAACAAGGTCGTCGCCACCGTCAGCGGAGTGAACTTCGGATGGGAAGGGACACTGGCGTATGATTCCGGCAAAGGCGTGATATACATGAACGGGGAGAACGAGGTCGAAGTGATCTCCGACAGCACCAACAAGGTGATAGGGACCTGGAGCACCGGCTTCACCCAGCCTACGGACATAGCCTACGATCCGGGGACCGGAGCGGTCTATGCAGCAAACTCGCTCATCCCCGGCACCGTAGCCGTGATATCAGATTCATCGAGTGGGACTTCCGTCTCTTCCACTTCTCCGACCTCGAGTGCGCCCACGACCGCTTCCACGACCCCCACGACCTCAAACGTGGCCACCACGACCCCGTCCACCTCGAGCCAGGCATCCAGCACGTCGCTCTCTGCCTCCTACCTGCTCCTGGTTGCCGTGACGGTCGGGGTGATGCTGCCGCTGGCTCTCGTCGCCCTTCGAAAGACCAAGATCAGGGCTTGATCAAAGGAGGAAGGCCCTGCCTCCCTGCGGTCGAAGACTAGCCCAGACAGTTGGCTGCATCCCGTCGGGCCGCTTCCCACGTCCGGGTGACCCTCCGCGAACCTTCCTCGTGTGCCACGATGCAGGCTCTTGACGTCGCGACATGATTATAGGCTGCGTGTTACAATCGTGATACCGTGGAACCCATCCACGTGAAGGTGGAGAAGGAGACACACGAGAAGCTAGAACGCCTCGTCAAGGCGAGAGTCTACAAGAACAAATCTGAGGCCGTCAGGGACATGCTGAACGAGCACATGGAAGAGCATCCGGAACTCTTCGCCAATGATGACATTGCGGAGCTGCTGAAGGAGGCAGGCAACATGTCCGACGTCGAATTCGAGGAGAGAATGGCCGCAGGGTTGAAAGGGCGCAAGAGCGCAGCGAAGATCGTTTCAGAAGGCAGGGGCTACAGCTGAAAGCTGCATTTATCGACACCAATGTCTTCGTGTCGTCCTACAAACCGGACGACATCCATCACCGAGCCGCCTCGACGCGTGGCGCTCATATCCTCCCTCCACTCTCTCATGCATGAACCTCAACACGGAATCGTTCCAGCCGGAGACGTGGTCGAGAGGAACGGCAAGGAGGGGAACCCCTTCATGCTCAAGCACTCGGGGCTGACCAGAAGGACGACCATCGTCGGCATCAAAGTAGGGATCTGAATATCTTTAAGCCGGTTGGCCCCTTGGTATCCCGCGTGGATGTCATGGACTCCGAAGCCGAGCGCGCCTCCCTTATGCAGGTGAGCCGAGATTGGGCGCGGGCCGCCGCCGACCGGGACGTGGACCTGATCGTATCCTTCTGGGCGGATGACGCAGTCGTCCTGCCGCCGGACCAGCCCACCGTGGCCGGCAAGAAGGCGATACGGGAATACATTCGGCAGAGCTTGGCGATGCCAGGCTTCTCGATCACCTGGGAGCCCGAGCAAGCTTTCATCGCCGCCGGAGGGAGACTCGGCTACATGGTGGAGCGGAACCGAGTCACCTTCCTCGATGAGAGCGGGAAGCTTCGCACACAGGGAGGCAAGGCCGTGACAGTCTGGGCAAAAAACTTCCTTGACAAGTGGAAGCGTGCCGTAGACATCTGGAATGATAACCCATCGGCCCGCGAAAGCAACCCACTGTGAACTCTGTTTCTCGCTAATGGTTCAAGATGGGTCATTGATTTTCGCAACAATCTTATTACCCACCAACCGTAAATGGTAAACTGTGAAGCTCAAGGTAGTTCTGGAGCCCCAGGAGGAGGGCGGCTACTCGGTCTACGTTCCTTCTCTCCCTGGCTGCATAAGCGAGGGAGACAACAAGGAAGAAGCTCTCAACAACATCAAAGAAGCCATCGAACTCTACTTGGAGGTCGATGCGTCACAGGTCAAGCGATCGAAGAACGATAAGATTGCAGAAGTGACGGTGTAGGGCTTGGGCTCGAGCGGCAGGTTGCCAGTCGCCTCGGGCAGGGATGTAATCAAGGCGCTGAGCAAGGTGGGCTTCAGAGTCGTCAGACAGAAAGGAAGTCACGTACGGTTGGAAAAGGTCGAGGGCGAGAAGGTAATCAAACTCACTGTTCCGATGCATCAAACGTTGAAGAAAGGGACGTTGCGACAGATCATTACCGACGCAGAGCTAGATATGGAGAGTTTTGTCAAGCTTCTCGACTAATCGAGTCCACTGTGTCATCCTGCATACCAGGGTCAAGGAATCTTCTGCCCCGAATTTCGTTGTGCCTCCGGTTTGGCATGCCAGGAGGAGATCGCCGAGCTTGAAGCGACGCGATAGTGGAGCTAACATTTGTCGACCGGACCACTTTCGCGTCCGGCTCGCCGTAACCTTCAACTTCGTCGCCTTGACGCGTGGCGTTCATATCATCCCTGCACCTCTTCGGACATGAATCTCAACTCTGAATCGTTCCAGCTGGGGACCGTTATCGAGGAGCATGACACGAGAGAGGTGAAGCCCTTCATGGTCAAGTACTCGTGGCTCACCCGCGGGGCTGTAATCGTCGGCATCCCCGGCGTGGGCAAGTCCCACGACATCGCCCTCATCGCGAAGCACCTCGGCGACACCGGAGTCGCCGTTGTCATCCTCGACAGGACGGGCGAGCACGCCGAGGCGCTCTCGGGCCTGCCCTACTGCACGGTCTACGCCGCAGGCAGGAACCTCCACCTCTCGCTGCTCGCCGCCGACCGGGGCTGGGACGCCGACGAGGCGGTCGAGGGTGCCATCGACACCGTCTCCCACTACGTCCAGGTCTCCTATGAGGACGGGCAGCCGCTCGGCTTCCTGCAGCAGAGGATAGTCGGCAAGAGCATGGAGAGGCTGCAGGCCGACATCTCCAAGTCCGGGCAGTCGCGGATCTCCGACCTCATGGAGGCGGTCGAGGAGTACCGGGAGGACCGGCAGTTCCAGGGGTTGGCAGAGTCCCGGGAGGCGGTCATCTCGAGGCTGAGGCCTCTGACGGTGGGGGCTGCAAGAAAGGTCTTCGACTCTGGTGAGTCGCTCTCGTTCGAGACGTTCTTCGGGCCGGGCATCCACATCGTCGACCTCTCCCCCTTCAAGTTCGAGCAGCCGAAGGACCTGGTCTCGCAGGTCATCATAAAGCGCCTCTACCGCATGGCGAAGGAGAAGGGCCCGGCCGACTACCTCCGCCAGCTCCTCATCATCGACGAGGCGCACCACGTCGCGCCGGACAGGGGGAACTACAAGGGGTTCCTCGACGCCATGGTCGTCGAGAACAGGAAGTACGGCCAGGGGGTCCTCGTGGCGACGACCAGCCCTTCCCAGCTCTCGCAGTGGCTCCTCAAGAACATCTCCATCAAGGTCTGCCACCTCCTGAACGACGGCCGGGACATCGACCTCATGCTCCGGTTCATGGTCAACAAGTATGAGGAGGACAGGTTCGTCTCGCAGTTCATGCTCCTGAAGATCGGCGAGGCCATGGTGCGCGTCTCGACGCCTGAGCCTGTCCCTGTGACCAAGGTGAATGTCTCTGAGCAGACGCGGAAGCTTTAGCCTGCACGCCGAGATCTCACTGATGAGTCCTCCTTACTCCAGAGACGCGCCCTCGTCGAGGGGGGCAAGCGGCGTCATCTTGAACCGCCTAGTCTTCTCCGCGAGAGGCGCCGTTCGCAGATTCACGTGGCCGGATTTGGGATCGCAGACAGATGCATCGCCTTTGTGTACCCCTGTGAGACGGTCAGCTGCTCTCGGTCGGCGGTAATCAGGGGAAAAGACAGGGACTTGCTGATGGCGGGGTACACGGCGTCATAGAAGGTAATCTTCTGGGCTCTCGCCAACCTCATCGCCTGCTCGGCAACCTCCTCCTTCGGGTTGAGGAGGCTTGGAGAGATCCGTACCGCCAGTCTTGTGAGAGAGCGGGCGGTCTTTCTATCAACATTTGGATTCTTCCAGATTGCGTTGGCGACCTCGAAGAGGAGCAGCGAAGGCGCGAACAGTTCGGTCCTTCGGTCGATCCAGGCGTCTCTCAGGAGGGTGGCCTCCCTCTCGTTCGCCTCCCCTCTGTTGAACCACTTTGCGACCACGCTGGCGTCGACGACGTAGGACTCAACCACGCCTTCTTGACTCCCTTATCTGGATGCCGCTGTCGAAACCAGGCTTCACCGAAATCAGGAGTCTCTCCAGTTCGTTGCGCGCCTCCCGCCTTCGGTCCTCCGACAGGCGCTCTTCTATCACCTTGCGCAACTCTTCGCTCCAGTTCAACCCCGCCTTTCTCATCCTATCCTTCGTCTCCTTCGGGACCCGTATCGTCACCAGCGAATCGGCCATTGTATATACAACGTCTATACAAGATAATAAGCCTTGTCTCGGCCATCGAGGTGAAGATCTCGACGCAGGTCATTACTGTCGGCGAATCGAAAAGGGCGTCCTTCCGTGGGGCAACGAAGGCTCCCCGCGACGGGCACAAATAACAGCGTGCGCCTCGTATGAATCCTCGAGATGGCAAAGTCTGTTACTCTGAAGGATGTTCACGACGAACTCACGGAATTGAGGCTTTTGTACAAGCACATGGTCGATAGGCTGATACCAATCGAAGAACCGACGAGGGTAGAGAAGAAGGCAATAGCAGAGCGCGACGAGGTTGTGGAAGAAAGAGAGCTCATGAAGACTCTTGGCGTTCGGAGTTGAGATCAAGAGGAACGCGCTGCGGTTCATCGAGAAGCTTGACCCTCTCTCCGAACCGGGCTTACCATAGCGGTGCCAGCGCCCTCTTTTCTGGCATGAGAGGAAAAATCGCCCTATCGATACAAGCAGATCCGAATCTGGAACCTTGAGCTACGAACTCAGATCACCCGAGGGTTCTGTCAGGCCTTTGTCGGGTAACCAAAAAAACTTGGCTTCGAGGCATCGACTCTGAGGATGCCCGTCGTCGGGTTCCCACTCACTGCTCCAACGTGCCCCGCCTTGTGTTCAATGGACGGTCGAACCTCAACCGCCCTTCTTGCCCATGAGTCAGACGGATTCGCTCGGGATCCGTCCTTACTACTCGGATACAACACGCTGAGAGCATGCTTGAGCGCCCACCCTTGCCCAACGAAGGCTTGACAGAGCCTGATCTTAGAATCTCTTAATAGACCTCCTGCCCTGGGAGGAGGAGAAGACGCGTGGCCCTCATTCCCCCCAACGTCTGGACCGTGGCGGTGAGCGCGGTCGTCACCATCTCGGGACGCAACAGCCTCAACTGCAGCTACAGCGGACAGTGGAGCTTCGAGCTCGTCGTGGGCCAGCCGCAACAGCCCGGGCCGTCCCCGAACTCGTTCGCGGGCCCGATGAAGGGCACTTTCAACGCCAACGGCAGTCAGGGGACCGCGCAGTTCGCTGCGTCCGGGACGATCGACTACTTCGCCGGCGGAACCTACGATGGGGGAACCCAGACAATAAGCATCACGGGGATCAGCACGACGGGACTGCAGGCCTCGGGAAGTACGACCCAGACGGGCGACGGCCAGCAGACGACCACCCCGTTCTCTGTGGACGCACCTGGATATCTCGGCAACTGGTCGGCGCTCGCAAACCTGATCAAGAGCGGCAGTCCTCCACCCACGGAGAACGCCATCTCGAACGCTCTGGGTGGGACGACTGCGGCCGAGTGGATGTCGACGACGATGAATCCGAACTCCTACACCGGGGACTCGGTCTATCTCCCCGCGTGCATCCCGCACATGGCCGCTCTCAACCCTCAGCCCATGACCATCAGCCTCAACGATGCTGACTCGCAATCGGTCACGCAGACCTTCCAGGACGAGATGGAACTCGGTTCGAGGACCACGGTCTGGACCTTCAAGCTCACCCCTCCATTCACCATAAAGCGAGATGACAGGACCGACGCGACTCAGTCGTTCATCTCGACCGACACACTGCAGTTCCACATAGAGATCACGGGCGCGCAGGCCTCGAGCTGGTCGAGCCAGATCTCCTGGAACGTGACCGGCAAGAGCACAGATAGCGGCGACGGGAACCCCAACCAGCAGACCGGCGGTGACACCTTCAGCTTCACGCCAAACCCGACGAACAGGCCCACCGGCTGCTCCCGAGTGCCGAACGAACCGATCATGTACGACCTGTCGGCCACGCTGCAGGAATCCTCGCAGACCTACAACCTCGTCCAGGACGAGACGGACATCATGCGACAGGAGTACCTCGACCTTCAGGCGCAGAGCGTCCCCACGAGGATCAGTTCGTCCCGCCGGCGAGCGCGTCCTTCGACAACGGAAGCTATTCGCTCATAATGGACGACGGGCTGCAGACCCACCTCGACGCGATAACCCAAGCCTTCGATGCCCTGTCTCAGTCGACCTGGATCGTCTCCTGCGGATACCGCAATCCGAGGAACAACGCGTGCGTGAGCCACGTCGGGACAACGAGCCACCACGTCTGGGGGAGGGCGCTCGACCTTCAGCCGACGCCCAACGCTCCTGGCACTCCGGCCTTCATCGCGACGCTGAACGCCCTGCGCCAGGCTGGCACGGACGCTGGGAACCCGTTGAGCATCTGCGAGGCGCAGGGAGCGGTGCACGGCGTGCCGTGCGAGACGCCGGGTGTAAACCACGTCCACGTGCAGTGGTGAGAGTCGGCGTCTCGTTGGGGCCTCGTGGCGGCGACCAGCCCTTCCAAGCTCTTACGATGGCTCCTCAAGAACATCTCCATCAAGGTCTGCCACCTGCTGAACGACGGCCCGGACATCGACCTGATGCTCAGATTCATGGTCAACAAGTACGAGGAGGACAGGTACATCTCCGACTTCATGGTCCTGAAGATCGGCGAGGCCATGGTGCGCGTCTCGACGCCCGAGCCGGTCCCCGCGACCAAGGTGAAGATCTCCCAGTAGGCGCCCCGAGAACCTCCAGGATGAATCGCAGCCTGGACAACCGCCCTCGACGTGCTTCCCCGCTGGTCTCGGGCAAGAGCGACAGGTTCGGGCGCGATCCTTCAGCATGTACCGGACAACCTTCAAAGGGCGATGAAATCATCAGACCCTGCCAGCCGGGTCACGATTGCCTTGCGCCACAGATGCGGCAGAAGTTGCTGTCGGCGGGCATCTGCGCGCCGCAGTTCTGGCAGAATCTCACAGCGCCCTGTGGCTGGGCCGTTGGGGGTACACCCGCATAGGCCGGGGGTGAGCTGGCCGTATCCTTGATCCCGAAGAACGAGACTATCTGGAAGATGTACGCGATGAACAAGATGATGAACCCGACCCCGAAGACTATGGTCAGCGCTGCTCCGATGAGGTACAGGGTCCCGGCGGTCCGGAAGGAGCCGACGTTGAGCTTCGTAGCCATCGTCTCGAACGCCCGGCGGACGAATATCGCCGAGACTATCAGAACGATCCAGGGTGCGGCGAGGAAGGCGATCACTCCGCCGACTGCGCTCATCCCTCCCGTGAACGCCGAGGCAAATATCCCCCCGAGCAGGATGAAGAAGCCGACCAGGACTCCAACAATCCCGGTGATCACGGCGTAGAGCATGTCGTTGAAGATCGACCTGTCCTGAAGGTCGTCGGAGATGTACTTCACCGCTATCAGCGTGAGTATGTAGCCGACTATGTTGACGAAGGGTATCAGCTCGAGGATCGAGCCAATCTCGCCGAGGGTCTTGGCCGTGCTCAGGTTTGCCAACCTGTTCCCCGTCAGCAGGGCCCCCGGGTTCTCCTAATAAAAGAGCGCGTCCGCAATCCGGTGCCCTGGCCCAGCACATTCAAGTCACCGGGCACCCCTCAGTTGTATTGCAGGGGAGGAGCTGGCCCGAGAGGGTCAGCGGCATCGTCGGAGCGTACCTTGATGGGTGGAAAGTAGGTCTAAGGCGCGGGCGGCGGTTTGCCCGGCTCGAACCCCGCGCTTTGGCGTCTATCCTTAGGCTGAAGCGGCTACTCGCGATGCTTGGAGCTGTCCTTCATGTGCGTCTTCATGAGATCCTCAAAGCTATCGCACGTCTGGTAGAGCGTGACGGGAAAGTCATGCTTCGAACACACCGGCCTGCTCCGCTCCGGCGATGTGAGATGTATGCACATGTGGCAATAGCCTTCGTGTATCATGGGGTTTGACCACCGACGGACGTAACAGTCATGAGATTGTCACGTCGTCTTCCCTGGGCGCTCTGAGGGCTATGGTGCGCGTCTCGACGCCTGAGCCTGTCCCTGCGGCCAAGTTGAAAATCTCCGAATAGACACTGGAAGCTCTACGCTGTACTCCGAGATCCTCGCGATCTTGAGGCGATTTCGTTTCTTTTCAGGCGACTGCGAACTCCCCAAGTCGCCTTGACGTTGAGTCAGTGACAACGGACTAGTACTCGATCATGACCGAGGAACTTGTGGTCGTAATCTTGGGACGGACGCCAACCAGCGCGAACAGACCCGTAGCATAAGCACTAAGGACCGTGGATTGCCTTGGCCCAGTTGTTGGTCCGAGATCGTGTATCAAGGAGATCATCTCCCTCCCGTTCCTTTTCGCTTCATTTAACGAGTACCATCCGGATCTCGAAAAAAGGCGAAGTTCATCCAGAACGGTGTCAACGGTGATGCAGTCGCTCCTCGCCAACATCCTTGCGTCCGCGCCATTCTTTGCCGCCAACCTGCCGAATTCGCTGAGTTTGTCATCCGGTATCAGGCTCAAGGCCGCGCGGAGCGTATTCTTGGTCATCTTCACAAATCCCTCTTCTTCGAACAGCAAGTCATCGAGTGTGTGGCGGGAGATTACCTGATTCAACAGCGTATTCAGACTGACGTTTTTATTCTTGGCCTCCTCTTCGAGCGAATCGTACATATTCGTCGAGATTCTGAAGTGCACCGAGACGCTCCTTCTCATCGACCCCTCGACCTCAAGAGCGGTCATGTCAACCGCAATTCCGAGCTACAAGGGTTGTATTTACGCATGCCTACCTTTGCCTACAAACGCCTCGTCCTGCCCATATACTCGCCGTCGCATTTTCACAACCAGGGATCACAATTGACAGAAGAAAAAATCACGGATAAGAAACTGTCCAGACGGCAGTTCGTAGGAGCCGCGGCTGGAGGAGCCGCGGCACTCAGCGCGGGGGCGATTCTTGCGCCGCGATTCAGCTCGCCCGCAGCGTCGAAGCTCGCCGAAATAGGGCGAGCAGCGACCGGGCAAGCGACAACGCCTGTTAGGGCACAACCTGCTGTGGTCCCGTCATCGTGGAACAAAGCTGCAGATGTGATCGTTTGTGGATCTGGGGCTGCTGGGCTTCCTGCCGCTCTCGCAGCTGCTGAAGCAGGAGCCACCGTAATGTTGGTCGAATCGAACAGCGTTCTCGGAGGATGTGCCACGATTTCAGGAGGTCTCCTGGGAGTTGGAGGAGGCAACGCTGTGCAGATCAAAGCAGGACATTACGAGTCGGCAGCGACGCTATACTCGGACCTTACTGCGCACGTGCCTAACTACACAAACGTTGAGACCAAGACGCTCGGAAACCCAGCCGTGTATTCCTCACCGGGACAGAAGAGTAAGCACGAGGTAGCTCGGACCTTTGCTGACCGCAGCCTGGACACTTGGAACTGGTTGGTAGCACATGGTGCGAAGTTCAGTGGTGTCACCACAGCCTCCGGCTCGGCCGTATTCTGGGGATCAAGGTGGTACAGCGATACCGTCACTGACGTGGTGGACCCCAGCGGGCTGGGTGCCACTCATCCTCAATCCGCAGCCGGTGGCGCGGGGTGGTGCAACCCCTTGATAGCCGCCCTGAAGAAGTTGAGCAACGTCGACATCGAACTGAACACAAAGATGACCCAGATAATCAGGGAACAGCCACTCACCGGCAGAGTCTTGGGAATCGCAGCAGAGACGGCCACGGGGACGGTGTATTTCAGAGCGAACAGGGCTGTGATAGTCGGAACCGGGGGTTGGAAGGGGAACCCATGGTTGCGCTCACTATTTGATCCAAGAATTGGACCGAACATAACCTACTCTGGGACCCCATTCTGTTACGACGATGGCACCGGTTTGTTGGCGGCGATAAATGCAGGCGCGGCACTAGAACCCGACAGGAACATGGACATCCACGCTTGGCACAGGCAGTGGGGAACTCTGTATCACTCGTTCCCGCTAGGTTCAGCCTACACAGTGCCGGGCCTCAGTCCATCAAGCGCGGCAGACTACATCTTCGTGAATAGCCTTGGGAACAGGTACATGGACGAGAACACTCCAGAGACCTCGGGGTGGTTCTTTGGGGATCCGCCTTATTCGTTCTACGACTACACCATAGACCAGAACACGACCGGCCCGTACGGAACTCTCGGGTGCTGGACCATAATGGATTCCGCAGGCTTGTCAAGGGAGCTCATCAATCCCGCGACCTGGGCCGGACCTCCCGCAGTGGTAGACCCTAACCTTGTCGCCAGTGCCTCGACGCTAGGCGCGCTTGAGACGGCGATAAATGTGCCTCCGGGTAGCCTGACCGCAACAATCAGCAAGTACAACTCGTACGTCGCCGCCTCTCCTCCCGCGGACCCGGACTATGGCAAGCCTGCAACCCTATTGATCCACCAGATAAGCACCCCACCATACTACGCCATCTGGACGAACGTCGTTCTCCACGACACCTGCGGCGGCGTCCCAGTAAACGGAGACTCTCAAGTGCTGGACATAAACGGTAACACAATCCCGAACCTGTATGCAGCTGGAGAGGCTGCGGCTGGGCTAGACACAATCGGCATGGCCAAGGGAGTAGTAATGGGTCGTGTTGCCGGCGAGAACGCCTCCTTGGCACAGAGCTGGTGACAGGACAGTACCTGGGGATTGCCGGCGTGAGCACAGGGGGTCGCTGATCAACCTTGGACGCGGAGCTTATCAGTAGCCGTACTACATCGCTTCAGCGCGGGGCAAAGTCAGCGCTCCTGCTCCTGGTCCTGCTCGGCCCCCTGATTCTTCTGGCTCATCCAGGAGCGGCTTTGACCGTGAGCGTAGCCGTGGGGACTGCTCCCCAGGGCCTCGCCTACGACTCCGCCAAGGGAGAGGTCTTCGTGAGCAATCCTGGCTCCAACTCAGTCTCCGTCATCTCCGACGCCTCAGGCTCCATGGTCGCAACCGTGACTCATTTCGCCGGTCCTTTGGGCCTCGCCTACGACTCCGCAAAGGGAGAGGTCTTCGTCGCCAATTACGCGGGCAACACCGTCTCTGTCATCTCCGACGCCTCCAACTCGGTAGTCGCCAACGTGACCGTGGGAACTGCTCCCCAGGGCCTCGCCTACGACTCCGCCAAGGGAGAGGTCTTCGTCGCCAATGCCGCCTCCGGTGTCGCTGTCATCTCAGACACCAGCAACAGCGATCGCCAACGTGACCGTGAAGGGCAGTCCTAGTGCCCTCGCCTACGACTCCGGCAAGGGCGAGGTCTTCGCGGTAAGCGCAGGCGGCTTCGTCTCTGTCATCTCCGACGCCTCCAACTCGGTAGTCGCCACCGTGGCCGTTGGAAGTGGTCTCGCAGGGTCTAGCCTACGACTCCGCCAAGGGCGAGGTCTTCGTGACCAATCAAGGCTCCAACTCCGTCTCTATCATCTCCGACGCCTCCAACTCAGTGGTCGCCAACGTGACCGTGGGAACTGCTCCCGTCGGCCTCGCCTACGACTCCGGCAAGGGAGAGGTCTTCGTCGGCAATTACGCGTCCAACACAGTCTCTGTCATCTCAGACGCCTCCAACACGGTGATCGCTAACGTGACCGTGGGACGTGCTCCCATCGGCCTCGCCTACGACTCCGCCAAGGGCGAGGTCTTCGTGACCAATCAAGGCTCCAACACAGTCTCCGTCATCTCCGACACTATCTCTACCAGCTCTGTCACCTCTACGGCGTCCACCGCTACAACCACTGTAACCTTGCCCGGGAGCACAATCACTACGACGTCGACTGTGACCAATACCCTGACCTCGGAGCACAATCACCACGACCTCGACTGTGACCAGCACCCTGCCTGGGAGCACCGTGACCTCAACCCTGACCACCACCAGCACCACTACTACCACGACGTCTACCGTGCCCGGCCTGGGCATACGGAGCGATGGCTGTCCTCCTGATTCTCTGGGCTGGTGATAGGCTACGTCGTTAAGCGACCCTCAACCCGACAGGGCTGAGGTAGGGATTGTTCTCGAAGAACTAATCGAGTTCTCCGAGAAACTCTCAATCCCAGTAGCGGTCACGGACGAGGCTGCTCGCATCTTCAAGAAGAGCCTGGAGAGAGGTCTCGCCAGGGGTAGGCCGCTCTCCCAGATTGCGGCCGCGTCCCTGTATGCCGCCTGCAGGGAGAGTGAGGTCCCGGCGACGCTGGCAGACGTGTCAGCAGCCAGCGGCGTGGAGAGGAAAGCGGTAGCCCGGCGGTACAGGCTGCTGGTCGAGGAGCTCGACCTGAAAATCCCCGTCGCCGACCCGGCGGAATGCCTGGCGATGGTCGCCTCCAGAGCGAAAGTTCACCCGAAGGTGGAGGCTGACGCCCTCGAGATACTGTCGAAGGCGGAGAAGGCGGGGATCACAGACGGCGTCTACCCGACCGGACTGGCGGCCGCAGCCCTCTATCTGGCGTCGCTGCTGAACGGCGAGGCGCTGACCCAGTTCGACGCGGCGGAAGCGGCTGGGGTGAAAGATGTGACGGTCAGGAACCAGTATAAGCGCCTCAGGAAGCTCGTAAAGGCGCGGCTGGAAAGAGCGCACAGAAGGAAAGTCCACCGCCGATTCGAATTGGAGGCTCACCGGTCCAGTCGCATTGAAGTGCCTGCATGAGCAGAAGATGAGCTTGATTCTACTGACTCAAACTCCCAACTGTCCAGTTAACCATTTTTCTCGCTGTAGTCAATGTGGGCCATCGAGCCCTGTCTTCTCCCCTGACTGTACCGGTTATGCTGGCTCTTCGACCTCTCGCCGAGGGTTCGAATCCCTTCCTCCATCGAAACTTCTCGGATCGTATCCTTAATGGCCCTAGAACCGCGGCACTCGTCAGCTATAGGTGATCGGGCCGGTGAGCTTCGACAGCTATACTTCTAGAAATGCAACCACTGAAACTACTTCGACGCCTAAATCAACGACAACCTTGGAATCAGATACCGAGACTTCTCGGTGACAGCGCCCTCTTCCTCAGCAAGAGCAGTGAAGGGACCGCGAGTGCGAATAGAATAGCAAAGCCAAGGGGGAACTGTGGGACGCCAGTGGGCGGAATGGTCGGGGGGACGAGAGGCGAGTACGTCACCACGAAAGGCCCATGTTCTCCTTCGGCCAGCGTGACCGTGCCCGAGCAGCCGGACAGGCAGGTGTATAGTGGTTGCCCCATCGCAGCACAGTTAGAAGTTGGCACCACATTACCGATTGCAGGCCATGGGTGTGTCGTGCAGATGAGGTGGGAAGGGAAGGAGTAGGTGAACGACTCCGTGGCGGGAATGAGCTCGTAGAACACCACCAAGGTGGTAATCGTGTTGCTGTTCGCGGGCGAAAAACTCTCCTCTTGCCATTCACCATCCGTCCACGGAAGGACGAAGGGCCCCCAGGACATGGCGATATACACATCCTCTCCTGGCACGCTTTCCCCACCCACGATCGCTCCAGTGACGCCTTCACCTTCCACGTAGAATACGACCGTTGCGCAGGAGATGGGGTTGGGGGCGGTGCCACCGTATGAAGAATCCGTCAGTGGAGTGCCGCAGTAGTCGTTGATGGCGCCGGCCACGTTGTAGATGCCGTAGGGGAGGGGGCAGATAGTACCCGACGTCATATCACCTATTTCACCCCATGAGCTGGTCACCGTTCACACGACCCCGACGTTGTTAATGGTACCCTCATCGTTGAATATGCCCTGACCGCTGGTCGCAGTATTCCCAAGAATATTGAGCCGCCGTCGCCTTCCATGAAGCCGAATAGTTCGTTGTTGATGGTGCCGAGGTTGATGATGCCGTAGAGGTCGCTGTATCCCTGCAAGTACCCGGTCGTTGTTGATGACTCCGGAGTTGAAGATGCCAATGTTGGTGTTGGTGGCGCCGGCTTGTAGGTAGTAGTTGTTGTTGATGGTGCCGGAGTTGAGTAGCTGCGCCATTTCCACTGGATACGCCGATTATGGACCCGTTGTTGTTGATGGTGCCGGCGTTGATGATGGCGTACTCTTCTTGCGTCAGAATAAGTCGCCTCGCTCGTGACGGAGATGGTGACGCCCGTGCCTACGTTCAGGGTCGTCCCTTGGGGGATGTAAAGCGCGCAGCCTGGGTCGGGGATAGCCAGGTCAAAGAAAACGTCTAGGAATTCACCAAATGCAGCCCAACCTTCCCCGGACAACTTTATCGCCTCATCGACAGCGGTAATCGAACAGGTGTCGGTTACTATCGACCCAATGGAGCCCGTAGTCCAGGCCCCGTGGAGGGAGCCAGGGCACACCGTCGCGCCGTTCGAGGTGGTGATCGAAATCGTGGTGGGGTCCGCGGCGTGGGCGGCAGGGACGGTCCCCAAGACGGATATGGGCCCCAAGACCAGTAGCGAGACAACCGCAGCAGTCCAGAGGAACTCACGCCTCCCCCTCAAGGTGCGCATCTCTTTTGCCTGACCTTGGGCACCCATTCCCGCTCATTAGGAGGTTATGTGGCATGTGTAGGCATGTGTAGTCATGCGCAAACGCAACCCCGGTAGCGTTGGCTCGGCGGCAGCACGACCACAGCAGTCAAACCACAACAGGTTTGATGGCACCCTCGCGTCGCCCGCGACTCTGTGACCTGTCTCACCAGTCTATGTGCACATGCTTCGCCTCGGAGCTGATGCACTCTTCCCTAGGTTTGTTCTACTCATCAACGCCGCTTTGAAAGTCTCTTCTCCTGGAGATGCGCCTTGGTCGAGAACGGCGAAGAGATCCACATCCAGCCAATCACCGGCACCTAAGCATCGAGAGCCACGGAGCTCTCGGTCTTCATTTCTATTCATCCCATTCTGAGCTGCGCATCAGGAGGTTGTAATCCTGCCTCCACTTTACCGGTGCTCCACGGCTATGATTGAAATCGCGAATCCAGATGGATAAGGAGACATCGTAGAAGTGATATAAGCGTGATACTCAAGACAACACTCGGTGCGCTCGACGTGAGTGTTGGCCGAAAGCTCAATGTTCCTTTGATAGCCCAACAAGAAGAATTCTTTTGCGTGCCAACCTGTGTAAAGATGGTGATTGAGTATCTGAATCAGAGCGGCAGATTGCGGACGCCAATTACCGACCTGACAATTCGTGAGATAGCGAAAATTGTAAGGGAGAGTGATGGCACGTTAGCGAGCGACGTTCCTCTGTTAAATGGACACATAGCGGCTGCTTCCCCGTCGGTCGAATTTGATGACGGATTTAGATTTCGTACCGTGAATGAAATAGCTGAAGAGATTTCAAAGGGCTTACCATGCATCGCTTGGCAATACGTTGGCGACGGGGTTTCTCACCACCAACACGCGGTCGTGGTGATTGACATCGACGTTCAGGCGGGTCGGATAACTTACAATGACCCAGGACCACCAATGGAGAAAACGGAGCGTCTTGCCGACTTCGAGCGAAAGTGGCTCTATGGAGGATTCGACCTCTTGAAAGTTCAAATAGGAAGGAGTACCAGAATTGATGAATTCGAGAGCGAGACCAAAGATGGATGCTAAGCAAATCATAGAGAACTACGTATTTCGCCACTATGGCAACCTGACAAGTGTCGGCAGAATCAAATCCGAATCTGGCAAATGGATTGCCGAACTTCGGACTGACTATCCGCGATGGATTAAGGATGAGAAAAGTGCGGAAGAACCAATTCTACGATACATTCCGATGGACGGCATTGGACAAATCATCTTTGACTCAGACATGAACGTGATACAAGCCACGACCAGAGGCGAGTGCGGAAGACAAGTCTGGGATAGGCTAGACTTATGGAAGATTCAAGCCGAAAGAATAATGGTGGAGGCATCCGCCGACCAACTTGCGATGACGCGAGGTGCAGACCAATTCCTCTCTCCCGTAGTCATGATCCTCGACAATTTGAGGTATCCTGTTCATGGGAAGCCACTACGTTACTAGGGCCGAAGTTCAAGCCAGCGACCCTAATTGGTTCAAGTATCTAACTTTGCTAGCGGAGCTTGAGATTGTAAGATATCTTCCCGAAGAAAAGGGATGGACATACGGTCCCACATTTCTTGCATTAGAGGAAAAGGTCTTGAAGAACGATATGGACTTCGACCGAGCAGTATTTGCCCATCTATTGAAGAATAGGTATCCGACAATCAGGGACAATTTCCGCATCAATATTTTCGAGAAATCCATTCACCTTGATAGTAGCTACTATTGGTTCGCTCTGGATGCCGAAAAGCCGGTAACGATTTCGAGAAGAGGTCTGTTTGACCGTTACAGATTCTCGTACGACGATGCCGAGGCGAGTGACCAAGCTCTCAATTCCACCCTCCAGGAACTTTCACACGTTCACGCAATCAAGGCTGAGAACGATTGTTGCGTTGCAGTGGACGAGATTCTCAAGCAGATGATTAGTCTAAAACTGGCGACAGGACAAGGCCACCCTACTAGGGCTTGAGCGAGTCACTTCTTACCCGCTCTCGACTCGGATAGACCTCTTTTTGATTCTCTTTTCCAAATCGGAACAGCCTACCTCGCTTTCCAAGCTCCTGAAGGATTGGAAAGCTATCTGCTGAGAACTGAACCGCGAACCCCAGCGGAAAACATAAGATAAGTTCCCGACGAGAACGGCGAAGAGATCCACATCCAGCCCATCACTGGACCCTAGCCCTTGTCGAGTGGCAGGGCCCGACGTGGTAATGAGCAAAGCGGACGTGCGGTCTCGGTCGCTCATAACAGACCTCTCGAGGATATGGAAATGACTGTTCTGCTCGATTCAATGTACCGGACGGACTAATTGGCATATCCATTCAGGACGAGGACGGTGCATAGCACCAGAGCGTGAAGTTAGCTGCTCTGAAGAGAGCGTCGGCTTCATCGGGAATCCGCGCCGCTCAACTCGGGGGAGGGAAGACCCTATCCAGCTCCTTCTTCTCTTCGTCGGTGAGCCTCCAGTCCATCGAGCCGAAGTTCTCCTCAACGTGCGCCGCGTGGGATGCCCTCGGGATGGGGAAGACGTTCTCCTGCGAGAGCAGCCAGTTGAGCGCCACCTGGGCGGCCGTCTTCCCATGCCTCGCCCCGATCTCTCGGAGCTTTGGGTTCGAGACGAGCTTCCCGTGGCCCATGGGGAAGTAGGCGAGGAGCGCGACGTTCTCCTTCCTGCAGAACGGGAGTATCTCCCTCTCCATCCTCCTGTCCGCCAGGTTGTACGGCATCTGGATCGAGGCGATGCGGTGCTTCTTCATCGCGTCCTTCGCAGCGATGGTCTGCTTGAGGGAGAAGTTCGAGATCCCGACGGAGCGCGTGAGGCCCCCGTCGACCATCTCCTCCAGGGCCCCCATCGTCTCCTTGATCGGCACGAACGGGCTGGGTTGGTGGACCTGGTAGAGGTCCACGTAGTCGACCTCGAGGCTCTTCAGGCTCCTTTCGAGGGCCCTGACCAGCGCATCGTGCCGCAGGTGGAGGAACATGACCTTCGTGGCGATGAAGAGGTCCTCCCTCTTCCGCCCGGATATGGCCTTAGCTACGAGCGGTTCAGAGTTGTAGATCTCGGCCGTGTCTATCAGCGTGATGCCTCCATCGAGACCCGCCTTGAGCGCCTCCACCTTCGATGACGCCCCTCCCCTGCTCCCGAGTCTGGCCTTGATGATCCAGGGGAAGTCGTAGTAGGTGCCCATCCCCATGGCGCTTACCTGCCTGCCTGTCGGGCCGAAGGGCTTGAGTTCCATCCTGACGGGTGCGGTTTTCCCGGTCCTTAAATCGGCTCTGGTTGCTCGACTTCGGAGACCTGGTAACGGTTCCAGCGATTCATCCTCTTCGTCGACTGCTCCTCGAGCCCGCCCTCTCTCTTCTCCCTTCTGGGAATCAGACCAATCCTTAATAGATTCGGACGAAAACAGATTCCTCTCGTGAGGAACGTTGGAGAAGCCCGGAAACTCTGGGAGTTTTGTCGTCGGTCTTGCGTTTCTTGCCATCTTTCTCCTCGCGTCTCCCCCACTCTTCTCCACCGCCCGCGCTCAGGCCCAGTCAAACCCCGCCGGACTTTGGACGCTTTTTACTGATGCTCAAGATGACCAGAATGTGACGGCAACGGACGGTTGGAATATCCACTATAACAGCCAGCTGGCATCACAGAGTTATCTCAACGTAACCGAAGAAGGAAAAGTCGATACGTCTGGGACCCCGGAAGGCGAGTATCTCTTTGAGTTCATTGGCTACTTGAACGGATCACTTGCTTGTAGTGGCGAGATACGGGTTTCATTCGTATTCGGGGTAACAGGGTCAGTAACAGGTCAAGCGGCTAACTTGTCCGCATCGTCGCCTTCAATCACTCAGAGCGAAAACCAAACTAGCGGCTTGAGTGAATGTTCAGGATTACTCACTAGCAGGGCCAACGTCTTCCAGCCCCAGCGTATCACGGGCCTGGAGGATTTGCCTTGGGTGGACGGCTACACCTTTTCTACCCTAACGGACAGGCAGACATCCCAGACCCTTCCAGGAGGCGGCACGGCGTCTTACCAAGACATTCATAGCGTCACCGTTGGACTTTGGCAGCTCCAGACCTATTGCAACATGTACACTAGTCAACTAGCATAGGCTCATATCAGCCTCCCGTCTGCGTCGAATCCGGTAAAGACGACCAAGGCCCGATTTCTACGCCAGTCAATATTCCTTCCCCGAACATGGTAACCCTCTCGGACGGCAGCACTATCCACCTAGGAGGGAGCACGCTCTCCTGGAGTTCAAGGGGGAACTTCACCCTCAACTGTCCGCAGACCTGCGCCTCAGACTCCTTCAACTTCCTAAGAGGAAGTTGGGGCACGATTGTGAATGTGGACTGCCCTTCGGGCCCCTGTGCAACAATAACGGCTATCAGTGGAGCAGAGTTTTCTCTTTCGGCTGCTGGGAATCACCTCACTGTGAATGATCTCGACGGCATTGTCCAGGTCGGGGCTCTAAACAGCGGTGGCACCGTCTTTCTGTCGGGAGCTCTCGGAACATACAGTCAGAGGGTGACGGTGAACGCCAATGAAAGCTTCACGACATTGCAGAAGAACGACACCACGACCTACACGACCGTTCCACGGACATGCAACAGCGGCACGATCCTTCTCAACTCCGGGCAACCCATATCTGGTGATTTGAATACGATTCAATTCTGCGTCCCTGCGGGAAAGGTGACCAGATTGCAATTCTCCGTACCTCCTTCACTTCAGAACATGATAAGTCTCTACACCGCGACCAGCAACTCCTCCGCCATCGCAATACTTGCGAGCGGCGAAAACAAGACTTCCACCTCCGCGAGCGGAGTCATGGCTCTTTCTGGCATTCCAACCGAGATGCCGATACCGCTAATCAGCCCCTCTGGCAACGACCCGGTGACCATCGCGGTGAACAATACGGGGAGTGCTAACGCGGTGGTCACGTTCCAGCTGCAGTTCCCGTCTCTCACAGTCACGAACCCAACTACCACATCGTCGTCGACCGCGTCCTCGACAACCACTTCAACCACTTCTCCCTCCACAACAACATCTAGCACGTCCCCATCGATAACGTCGTCCACAACGACAACGACCACGACGACGAGCAGTCAGAGTACGTCCTCCAGCAGCACCAGCGTCTCGCCTTACTTCGGGATAGGAGTGGGCGCCATACTCGTAGTCGCCGGCCTGTCTTTGTTGCTAGGCAGGCGCAAGGCGCGGGCAAGTCCCACGGCATCGCCCTCATCGCGAAGCATCTTGGTGATACCGGGCTGTCTTGACGATTCGGGCGTCTAGTTAGACGCTAAAATCCCGCCTCGGCCTTCTGCCCCTTTCTGCGGCCTGAGGAGTATGAATCTTAAAGCAGGACTGATCCTCAATGGGATGGCGGATTCCATTAAGGCGGGCTGGATGTGGATCGTTGCAACGTGTATTCTCATAATTGAGAATCGTCCTAATCCGTAAATAACGTTCTAACAAACGCGAATTTCATGCATAACGAGAAGGAGAGTGTTAGCGATATGAAGGTCTCGAGGAGGAATTTCCTCGGGACGGCTGCCGTCGGCGCAGCCGCAATCGGTGGTTCAGTGGTAGCAACGTCTCTTGCGCCGCACGCCGCAACTGGGTCAACTCTCAATGCGTTGACCGCTGGAGCGAAGGACGAATCTCCTGTTTCCAGATTCCTTTCCTAGTAACAAGGCTGCCCCGATACCGGTTCCCTCTAGGTGGACGTACTCCTCTGACGTGGTCGTAGTGGGCTACGGGGGGGCGGGGGCCTATGCAGCCATCAGCGCCTACGATGCGGGAGCCAAGGTGCTCATACTCGAAAAGACCCCGAGTCTCGCTGCCCTTGGGGTTGCGAACAACAAGACATTCGAAACCGAAATCAGCGGTGGCGGAGGTAACACGCACATATGCGGTGGGAATACCGACTCTTGTAGCGATCCGGTCTCGGCCGCGACATTCTTCTACTACAGCTGGTTCGGCCAGACTCCGATGAAGGTGTGTCAGGCCTTCGCAGAAATGTACGCTCAAAACGGGGCGTACATGCATTCACTGGGGCTCACATACAATTATCCCGGTACTTCACGTTCCGTGGAGTATGGTACAATATGGCCAGGCGGGGCCACAGCAGGGTGGACAACCGTCACACCCCCGAACGCGGGCAGGCAACTTTTCCACGATCTCGACCAACTGGTAACCGTCACGAGAGGCATCCCCGTCCTCTTCAGCACCAGGGGAACCGGCCTGATCCAGAATCCCACGACGGGTGAAGTACTAGGAGTACAGGCGCTGCAGAACGAGAGCCAGGTCGTGACAGTCCAGGCCAACAGGGCGGTCGTCCTCACTACAGGGAGCTTCGAATACGACGGGGTCATGAAGGCGAACTATCTGGGTCTGAAACCTTGTCACCTCGGTGGTTGGCAGTACAACACAGGCGACGGGGTCAAAATGGCACTGAAAGCAGGAGCGGGTCTGTGGCACATGACCTCGATTGGCGGACGTCTTGGGACTTGGGAACCCACCCACAACATGGGCGGGGCCTTTAACACTCCGTCAAACAACTGGATCTGGACCGACAGGTACGGCAATAGATTCGCGGGTGAGACTGGCCTTCCGAGTCATAGCACTTGGAAGGTAGCCACGGAATGGAATTTCACATATGGTGAGTTCTCCCGCGTCCCGACCATGCTGATCTTCGATTCAAAGATGTACAATGCCGGACCTGTGTTTGGCTACGAAGGAGGGGTGGCCAACGGGGGCGGAGCGGTACCAGTCCAGCTGGGAGGCTGGGGTTCAAACGGCAACTTCACAGGCTCAGCGGCAGGAACTGCTTGGACCAACGACGCCCTGGTGGCGGCAGGAATCATCTTCAAGGGGCAGGACATACCAACGCTGGCCGCGAATATTGCCTCGGCAACAATCATCGGTTCGAACCAGGGGATGGCGACTCCACCAGGCTGGAACGCCTCCGAAAGCATGGATAACGTAACCCTGCCGCAAGGCACAAGCTGCCCGCACTTCAGCGCTGCGAACCTGACTGCAGCCATAAACCAGTGGAACAACGACGTCGCGGCTGGCAAGGGTGATACGGTCTTCGGCAGGGCCCCGTCGACCATGGCCGCAATATCGACTCCGCCATACTACGCGCTCCCCCTCTGGCCGGAGGGGCCCAACGTAAATGGAGGTCCTATTCGGGATGAGATGGCTCGCGTGTGCGACCCGGACTACAACCCGATACCGAGGCTGTACAGCGCCGGGGAACTCGGGTCCGTCTTCGCCGAGATCTATAGTGGGTCCAACCTGGGAGAGGTCTGCGCCTTTGGGCGCATCGCGGGCAACAACGCCGCCGCAGAGAACCCGTGGACATCGTAGATTTCACGGCCGGAAAGCTCCAGGACCAGGGAGCTTTCCCCTCCCAAATTTTATGAGGACCATAAGTGCTTCATGAATTGGTGAATTTCCGTTGCATGACAGTCGGCGAAGTTCACCGTAACCGACGAAGTGGGCAAAGTCGTTCGCATGTTAGTCACGTTACGCTCGCATGACTCTCCTGATTGTCGTCGTGGTATTGACCGCGTAGATCGGCTGACTCACACTGGCTGTGAGGAGCAATACCCGTAATCTCGAAACAGTCCTTACCAGTCTATGTGTACGTGCTTCCCTTCTGGGCTGCCCGGAGAAACTGTTCTGCCCGGCGCCGCTTCGCAGCTGCTTTGGTACCCAGCTCTCACACATGCCTGGTACAGCGCCACCAGGGAGCTGGGGCTTAGTGGCTGAGGCGTCAGATTCAGGGCCCTGCCAAGAGTGTGCTTGTTATTGGGATGGAGCGTCGCCGATTGCCTTGTTCCTCTGGGGGGATCGAAACCCTCCGACCACCTGGACATTACCGTGCTCTTCTCCGAACTCCGAAACCACCTTGTCGAAGGCGGCCTGCATCCCGCCGTCTAGCACCAAGTTGTAGTTGCCTTCATTGAAGGAGTCGTCAATCCGGTGGTCCACGCAGTCGCCACGCGTTGGGACGAAGCCCTCGCCGTGGTCGATGTACTCCTGACGGAGGATGTCTGTTTCATCCTGGGTGAGGATGAAGAACTCCATTCTACCGCTGAGTGTTGCCGACACGGTGTACTGAAGTGGACGATTGCGATATATCGAACCGGCCGTCGGCCGTTCTCCTGGATTAGGCCTAAAGCTAAACGTCGTGCTGCGAAGCATCTGACTGGGGATCCCGCTCCCGCTGTACGGTCCTGTTCCCTTTACCTCCCATGAATGAAGGTTTGCCCAACCCGACCTTGAGAGAGTCACCCCTGGAATGGCCAATTGAAGATTGATTGAATCCGTCGAGACAAACGAATGGCTTGCATCAGCCGTCCGCCCATCCCGTTCGATGCTGAAGTGCGGCATGAGGGTGAACGACCACGTCGTTGTCCGGGTCCCCAATCCGGTCTCGTCCTGGAACGTCTGTGTGAGCGTCTGCGCTTTGGGCTCCTTAAGATCCAATACCAAAGGCTCCAACCCTCTCACGCCGGTCAGGGGAATGCTGTTCACCACGTAGGTATCGATTTCGCGTCCCGAAGTGAACTGCGCTGCAGGAACCTTCATGGCCTCGAGGACGCTCGAGGGATCCAAATTCCATGCAATCTGCCCCAAGTAGTCTCTGGGGGCCTTCCATCCCCAGCTTAGAGTTGTCGAGAATGGCACTCCCGCAGAAGCCGACCTCTGGACAGCGTCTCCAAAGGTAGTGTCAGTTCCGGTCGCATCAACGTCACAGCTTCGAATCGCGATGCTGATCGTCTCCGTCGTCGGGTCGTATACCCCCCCGACAATCCACCCCACGGTCCCCTCCCCCCTCACCTTCCTCGTCGGGGTCGAAAGCTCCGCGTCGAATACCCCTACCATCCTTCCTAGAACTGAGTTCTTTGGAATGGCCGAAACTGCGGCCCCCTCCGGATTCGAGACTTGCGAGAGGTAAACGTTGAACGCAAGACTCCCCTTGAAGTTGAAGGAAAGGGAATTCTGGCCGGCGATGGTGCTGGTCGCGGCGGCGGTTGCAGACCAGGCGCTGTATTCACTCAAGCTATAGACTCCTTTTACATCATTGAATTTTTTTGCCTAGTTAAAGGTGGTCCTGCTTGGAGAACTTCTCCCCTTGGAGGCGGACACAGAATTTCGCGAGTCTCCCCTCCTACGCCGTCGGGGTACTCTGCGAGGAGCTCTGCGAGAACGGGGTTGCGATCTTCGAAGGTCGGACATCGACCTGATGCTTCGGTTCATGGTCAACAAGCACGAGGCCGACAGGTTCATCTCCCAGTTCATGCTCCTGAAGATCGGCGAGGCCATGGTGCACGTCTCGACGCCAAAGCAGGTCGCGACGACCAAAGTGAAAGTCGCCGAATAGACAATGATAAGAGTCGATGAGAGGCGACATTGAGCACATCTTTCTACAGGCCCGACGCTCAGATTGTAATGGGTAACGGGATATCGGGGAGAATCAGGGGAAGGCATGTACAGATGAGAAACAAGCGCCCTGGCCCGGCTTTAGTGACCAGCGTTGGCGCCCCGAGATAAGACACTGATGAATTGGGAGCGGTCCCAACAGAAGTCTCGATTATGCTGACCGCTCTCGCTCATCCGGGGAAATGATGTCACTTGCACCCAAATTGCTTGCAAACATTACGTCCCGCCTAAATAGAGTTGCAGATCGCAAATTTTCAGACGTCTTAAATTGACAGATCCAATATCGGGTACGAAACTATCAAGGAGACAGTTCATGGGATCAGCGGTAGCTGGTGCGGCGGCCTTCGGCGCTGTGGCAGGGGCAGCAGGTTTTGTTCCGAAGGTCGGGGCGGTGCCAATCGGCAGAGGCTCCGCGGCCCCCCGAAGTGAACCAGTCCCGGTACCATCGAACTGGACCATGTCGGCCGACGTCGTCGTCGTGGGCTACGGAGGCGCGGGCGCCATCACCGCAATCACCGCCTTCGACATGGGAGCCAAAGTACTCATACTCGAGAAGACTCCGAGCCTCGCTAGCTTAGGAGTAACCAACGGAACTACAGCTTATACTCAGATCTCTGGCGGCGGTGGAAACACTCACATGTCTGGTGGCGGCGTAGAGAGCCCAAACGACCCTGTCGCCGCGGTTGAGGGACTCTACAATGGAGCCTGGGGAGCAACACCAATGCCGTACTGTCAAGCGTGGGATGCAGTGGCATACCAGAATAAAGCTTGGCTTGATGCGATGGGTATCAAGTATGCCGGCAGTTTACGAGCCCAAGAGTACCCAGGGCTTCCGGGCATATACGCAGGTATGACAACGTCGTACATGATTGCAGGCGCGGGTGCTGGATTCTTCCAAGCCCTAGATGGGCTCGTCCAGAGTCGGGGCATTCCTGTTGCCTTCAACACCCGAGCAACCGACCTCGTCCAAGACCCGAAGACCAATGAGATTCTAGGAGTGCAAGCCATTCAGAACATGGGCGAAATGGTGAACATCCAGGCGAAGAGGGCGGTGGTTCTGTGCACTGGGGGCTTCGAGTACAACGAGGACATGAAGCTGAATTACCTCAGGTCGTACCCAGTTCACTTCTACGGCTGGCAATTCAACACAGGCGACGGAATAGAGATGGGTCTCAAAGTCGGGGCGGGGTTATGGCACACCAATTCGATGGCGGGACGCCCAATTCTCTGGAATGCGGCATGGTCCCCCACGGCTACGAACGTTTCAACCCCTAGCAACAACTACATCTACGTAAACAAGTACGGATACAGGTACGTAAATGAAGTTGACTCTACCATGACTGGCCACGGAGGATGGATATGGATGGAAGACTTCAATCCAGATGTACCTGAGTACACTCGAATCCCCAGCTTCATAATATTCGACGAGACCTTGAGGCTGGCCGGACCAATCGGACCACAGCCGACAGCTGCGCAGTGCGAGCTTCCGTCCCAGTTGGGAGGTGCTCCTGCGTGGAGCACGACCAACCTTCCAGAGATAGCGAAGGGATGGATCATAAAGGGGCAAACGAGCATTGCAGACCTGGCGAACGCCATTAACAGCGCGACAATCGTGGACGTGTATCCTGGGTCAGGTATTGGGGGGCCTGCGACCACGATAAGCTTCAACATCGATCCGAAGGTCCTGACAGCCACGGTAAACACATGGAACCAAGCGGTCGCAGCAAAGAGTGACGCCCAGTTCGGTAGGGCTGCTAGCACGATGGCTCCGATTGTGACCCCGCCCTTCTATGCCGTTGCGGTGTGGCCCGGAGGACCAAACACGAACGGAGGACCCATACGGAATGAGAAAGCTCAGGTTTGCCGCTACGATGGCACAGCTATCCCAAGACTTTACTCTGCGGGAGAGCTCGGGTCAGGCGTGGCGTTCCTCTATCCCACGGGAAGCAGCAACCTAGGCGAGTTGGTCGCCTTCGGCCGGATCGCCGGGAACAACGCTACCAACGAGGTCCCCTGGACATCGTAGGCCCACTCCGCGAGGTGCTCCTCACTGGAGCATCTCTCCCCATGCCCGCGAATTCCTGAACAGCTAGAGACAAGTGAAAGTGGACTGGTGACCACTGCGAATTTCGGCGCGACGGTCGTCCTCCTGCTGATTGGGCTGGTAATAGGGTACACGGTCAAGAGACTGTCGATTAAGCAGAACTGAAGTGGGAATCGCGCTCGGGGAACTCGGTCAGTTCTCCGAGAAACTCTCAATCCCAGTGGCGGTCTCGGACGAGGCTGCTCGCATATGCAAGAAGAGTCTGGATAGAAGTCTCGCCAGAGAGAGGCCGCTCTCCCAAATCGCTGCCGCGTCCCCTATATGCCGCCTGGAGGGAGAGGAAGGCCCCGGTGACGCTGGGAGACGTGTCAGCAGCCAGCCGCGTGGAAAGGAAGCAGTACCCAGGCGATACAGATTGCTGGTCGGGGAGCTCGACCTGAAGATCCCCGTCGCCGACCCAGCGGAGTGCCTGGCAAGCGTGGCGTGCCGAGCGAAAGTGGGGCCGAAGGTGGAGGCTGACGCTCTCGAGATGCTGTCGAAGGCCGAGAAGGCGGGGATCACAGGCGGCGTTTACCCCACGGCACTGGAGGCTGCAGCCGCTGGGCAAGAGGATAAGTTGAACAAAAGGCACCACGAGTATGCGGAAGACAGGTCGCGGGGTCCGGCGCAGGCAAGAGAATCCTTGGTGAGGCTATTTGTCCAGCGAAAGGGTTAACGACGAGCCAATTGTGTGACAAGGTCATGAGAGCCCGACCTGATGGCGGGATTCAGCAACTTACCGTGAGTACCCGCATCAAGCTGGCCTCAGCGATGATCGCCGTCTTCTGCATCCTCAACGCAGTCGACGCATACACGACCGAAGTCGGCCTTTCGAACGGAGGACGGAGATCAACGGGATTTCTGCCTATGTCATCGCCAGTGTAGGGGTCCAAGGATACGTAATCGCAAAGATCGTCGTCTCGCTGTTCTTCGCGGTAGTGTCGATCGTCGTGTGGCGGTGGTGGCACAGGATGAACGAGTATATCTTTGATTTCTATCTGGTGCTCTCCCTTGCCCTCCTAGCTGGGGCCATCGCCCCGGTCCTCAACAACCTGATATTCCTGACTCGCGTATGAGCGCAGTGCCGGGTGGGTTTTGGCCGAGGCTGCTGATGAATCGGTTCCAATTCGAACGGACTTTGACCCTCGTTTCCGGTCGATTCTTACGAAGTTCCTCACGTCCGCAGACCCAAAAGGGCAACAAGGCAAGCGCCCCAACAGGCGAAGCCGATGAAGGGGTTTCGAGCCTGCTCGTTCCGGATGCCTAGAACAGGATTCGTTTACGATTCTCGCACTCATCTCGAATTGCGGGTGCAAATGATGTCGGATTGGTTGCACATGTTACGTCCCACCTTAATACGAACTGGACACAACTCGTTACTCAGATATAGATTGACTGAAGAATCAAAAGGCACACTAACACGGCGGAGATTCGTAGCTGGAACAGTAGCAGGCCTTGCGGTCGGCGCTGTGATAGGTGCGACGGGCGGATACCTGGGGAAGTCCGCCTCGACGACGACAGAGACTTCGACTCAGACCACGACGCAGCCTGCTGTCACCCAGACGCAGACGGCCACGACGACTCTGGGAATCCCTTCAACCTGGGACTACACAGCAGATGTCGTCATAATGGGCGCAGGCACAACCGGCCTATCCGCTGCGATAGAAGCAGTTGGTGCCGGAGCCAAGGTACTCGTCCTGGAGAAGGAGCCCAGTTCGCTATTGGCGGATTCTGGCCATTGCGCTGGCACGCTATCAGGATGCGGCACCAAGTACCAAGCTGCAGCGGGCATAACGGACTCACCCGCCCAATACTTTGCCGAACTGACGGGCCCTGGCACCGACCCAAGAATCAACCCGGGGCTTGCGACGCTTATCACCAACAACGGCGCCGCGGCAATCGATTTCCTGACTGCGCAGGGAGTGATTTGGCAGCCGTACAGCCCACTTCTTGACGGGACGAGCACCGCCCCTCGTCTCATGGCGGCCGTACCGAACTCCTCAACATACCCAACGACTCTCAATGCGAGCCGCGACCGCCAAAGGCGTCACGTTCCTGTACAGTACCCCGGTGACGTCTCTCATCCGAGATCCCGTCAACGGTGTCATAGGTGTCACTGCGCAGAGCGCAAACAAAGTCATCAACGTCAAGGCAAGGAAAGCCGTGGTCTTGGCCGCGGGTGACCCATCCGCCAACAAGAAGTTCCTTGGGATGTTTGGAACGACTCCGAGCTACTTCTCATTGCCAAGCTCCGCATGTCCAGGGGACACTGGCGATGCGATCATAGAGGCGATGGCTATCGGAGGCGCGCCGATTTGCCTCGACAACGTGCCTGCGCCCCAGCTCAAGTGGGACGTAGTGAACACTCACATCAACCCTGACACCTCATATGGATACCCGTCGACTTCCACCAACCCCAACGCGAAGCTGACAGCCTACCAGTATCAGCCAGCAATCATGTCGTACGCCATATGGGTCAACAACCAAGGGGTCAGATTCACGAACGAGATAGGGAGCACCACTGCTACAGACACGCTGGCGCAGACGAATAGCACAGCTTACATGATCTTCGACAGCGTTCCAGCCAAAGCCAATGTGGTGATGCACATTAGCTCGGGGCACACATACTTCAATGAATGGCTGGCCCAGGGGGTGCTGTCGCAAGCCAGCACCTTGACAGACCTGGCCAATGCCCTTGGCATAAGCGCGACGGGTCTGGCGGCCACGGTGACGAAGTATAACGGCTACTGCACTGCAGGCAAGGACGCCGACTTCAATAGGTCGACACTTGGGCCCGGAATACTCACCCCGCCCTTCTACGGCATGAAGTCGTCGATGTACTCGACACAGCAGACTAACGGTACGCTGAACATCTCCTTCCCAGACCTGCACGTGGTGGATGAAGCCGGCAAACCAATCCCCAGGCTGTATGCCGGTGGCGACAGTGGCAAGGGCGGGTCGATGCCCGCAGGTCACGGCACACACATGATCTGGACCTTCATCTCCGGTCGCATCGCGGGGACCAATGCAGCAGCGGAGACCGCCTGGTCATAGCACCCACAAGCTACGACTCAACAGCGAGAACCAAGAGGACTGGAGAAGAGACCAGAGGGACCTAGATGTAGACATGAAGGGTCAGCGAGGAAATTACAGGAGCAAACGGTCCGCTAACGGGCATGCAGTAGGCGATGCACTCTCCCCGTGGAGAGCTTCGGACAGGTCGGAACGAGTAGACCATTGGGAATGTCCTCCTGACCTCAGGGTGGATGTCATTGGAAGATAGGTTAGCTGTGCTCCGTAAACGAAGATTCGGTACCCTCCCTCTGGCGCTCCTCCTGGCCCTTCTGCTGGCAGCGGCCGTTCCACACGTGAGCGCAGCCCAGACCCTCGTAGCCTATCAGGCTCAAGCGCCGGTGAAGCTCGACGGGAAGGTCTCTCCTGGTGAATGGAGCGATGCCCAGATGATTAACGATTCGGTCTCGAGCATGGGCGTCGCCTTCAAACACAACGCGACCGGATTGTTCATTCTCATGCAGTGGCCCGAGATGATCACCAGCGGACTTTGTACCGACCAGTACTGTTACGGCGGCGTCGAGTTCGATAACGCGAGCAACGTCGGTGTAATGGGAACTGCGCTCAACCCAGCCATCATGCTTCTCGTCAGTCCCTCCTTCAAGGGAGGTTACGACGAGTTCATATCTCAGGCTGAGACCACTCCGACATCGGTCGAAACCGACGGCTACAAGACCCAGTCGACCTGTGCACTGGCCCTCTCAGGGACCGTCTACACGGCAGAATGCTATCGGCCACTCCATCTCACCAACGCTTCGCCTCACGACCCGTTCCTCGGCCTCGCTTCAGGAACTTCGATTGAGGTTGGCTTTGCGGTGGGAGAGTTCTCCGAACCCGGGGCCCACGCGGCAACTGACATGAACACATATCTGCTGAGCCTGAGCAGCCAGACCTACACGGCAAGCACAACTGCGACTTCGAGCACCACCAACACTACACCTTCAACGAGTACGACCAGTTCCATGGTCTCAAGTGGTGCCAGCTCAAGCTCCACAACCACTTCAACCTCCATGTCATCGACCACTTCGTCTACCTCATCGTCAACGACCTCGGGTTCCTCGTCGTTCGGCAATGACGCGAGCTACGTTGTGGTGGCTGTCGCCATTGTGTTAGCCGGAGTGATCTTCGCGTCTAGGGGAGCTCGGTCGAAATAGCACATAATCAGCCCGCGCTCGGCAAGATTGGATCTTCACAGCAGCGGCCGAAACTGCGGGATGACTGATTGCCGTGGTTGGAATGGACAACTTGGTCAGGAGGTTCTCAGCCCAGGAGGCTGAAGGCATTGATCACAGAGAACAGGGTTGAAGCAGCAGGAGTTGCTCTCAGAGAAATCAAGAAGGCCTCCGACAAACTTCTCCTCCCCCACGAGGTGACAGACGAAGCGACCTCTATCTACAATAGAAGTCTGAAAACGGGTCTGGCGAAGGGGAAGCCACTCGCCAAAATCGCCGTCTCATCGCTCTATGCCGCCTGCAGGGAGAGGAGCATCGCAACAACCCTCGATGACGTGGCCGCGGCCAGCGGCGTGGGAAGCATAACGGTAGCTAGGTGGTACAGGTCGCTGGTCAACGAGCTCGACCTGAAGATCCCCGTCGGCGACCCAACGGAGTGCTTGGCGAGGGTCGCATACCGAACGAATGTGGGGCTGAAGGTGGAGGCGGATGCTCGAGAGATACTGTCGCAAGCCGAGAGAGCGGGAATCACCGACGGCGTCTACCCCCGGGGGCTCGCTGCCTCGGCCCTCTATCTGGCCTCGATGCTTGAGGGCAGCGCGCTGACCCAGCGTGAGGCTGCAGAGGCGGCTGGGGTAGGAGAAGTGACGGTCCGGAAGCAGTACAAGCGCCTAAGGAAGCTCGTCGAGGCGCGGCTGGAGAATGCGCCAACGAAGAAGAGACATCTTCGATTGGGGCTGGAGGCAGGCCGATCGAAGCGTATCGAAGTGCCTGCATGATTCTGTGGACATTGGAGAGGACGAGTCCATCTCTGAACGAGGTCTCCTTAAGATCGGCGGGGCCATGGTGCGCGTCTCGACGCCGGACCAGGTCCAGACGACCAAGGTGAAGGTCTCGGCGTGACCAGACGACTCTCAGACGTTCGGGCCGGAGTCATTGCCCCGCTTGGCCGATTATGGTTTCGCGAACGCCCGTAGGCCTCTCTTCAGGTCCCTGATGAGGAGAGCCTGGTGCAGGGTCTCGAATGGTGGGAATCAGCAAGCTTCTCGTCTTCAGCGAAGCCACTTTACGTTCAAACCCGAGATGTCGTGAAAGTGCGGGTCGTCGGTGTAGCAAGGTACGCCGAGGACCGTGGCGGTAGACGCGATCAAGCTATCGGCAAAGGGTATCCCGTACCTGTGCTTGATGATTGCCGCTTGAATGGCGATTTCTTTGTCCACGTCTACCAACCGGAAGTCCTTACCTAGGGAATTCGCTCGGATCTCAGCCACATCCTCGCCCTCCTTTTCTAGGGTGAGCTTGTAGACTTCTGAAAGAGCAGCGGTCGAGAGGATATTCGGCTTCGAGTTTAGAAGTATGGCTCTGATCTTGCTCTGGGTGTTTTCATCTGTAGAATAGAACAGTTCCACCAAAAACCTTGTGTCGAAGGAACTGCCTTTCAATCCTCTTCGGCTCTCATCTCGTCCAGCAGCTTCTTCATTTCGTCCACAGTAGCAGACTTGGCGCCCGTGCCTGCCAAGTCCAGGACGCTCGACGCCTTCCGGAACAGGATGCCTGTACCGGTGTCCTCAACTACAAGTCTCGTTCCCTCGGATATGCCATATTTCTTCCTCAGTCTAATCGGAACTGTTGTCTGGCCCTTCCGGGTTACTACCACTTCTTCAGCCATAATCTCTCGCAGTACTACATGCGCTTGGTACTACTTAAGCGCAGCGACCATTTGCCTTCATTCGCGAAGGCGATGAGAATGGCCGTAAGGGTTGCGAGCATGAGAAGTGGCGAGCCATACCGGTGAGTGTCGTGAGTCGCGTCTATGTGCTCCGCCTGGGGCAAATGCCGTGATTCAGGCTTGATCAGGGTGTAGAATCGGAATTGAGCTGTTTGGGAGGGCCAGACGGCTTCCCGTCCGAATCCCTAACTCTTGGCGACCCTTGGTACCTTGACCGCAGTGGCCAGGACGGCGTCATAGGTGGAGTCGGCGATGAGCCTAAGTTCAGCCTCCTTCTTCTTCGTTAGCCTCTCCGCGGTCATACTTCTCTCAACCTCTTCTCGTCCCGTTTGTGCCTTTCCGCTGAGCTAAGTGTACTCGAGCGTCGCGATATGAGGTGGTACCCGCCGAGCTTGGTTGGGTTTATCAGCCCGAATCTCATCCTAGAGACGAAAGGACACGAGCCTAGAGCCGACCGAGCACTGGAAGCGAAAGAGGAAGTACAGGTCCACGGTCACTGATGAATTCATACTCGCCACGATCCTTCGCGGAACAACAAGAAGGGACGCGAGATGGGAGGATGCACTAAACGCGACCTTTCGCGTCCCATCTGTGGGTCGAACGCTCAAGGTCGCATACAGAATCATCGGTCCGAGAAGGTATAAGATTATAACTGCGTACTGGCTCGATTAGTCGAACACCTTGAGCGAGACCTGGTACGACGAGAAGGAGGATATTCTCGGCATACAGCTGAAGAATCGCGAATACTGGAAGAGCGTAGAGGTGTCCAAGAACGTCGTCGTTGATCTATCGGCCAAGGGCGAAATCATCGGAATAGAAATCCTCGGAGCCAAGCGCTCGTTCAAGGAGGATGCCCCCTTGATAGTATCAAAAATCTCAGGCAGACGCTGACCCGCACTGGGGCCCTAGCTCTTGGCGACCTTTGTTACTTTGGCCGCAGTCGCTAGCAGGGCGTCATGAGTGGAGTCCGCGACGAGCCTAAGCTCAGCCTCCTTCTTCTTCGTTAGCCTCGCCGAGGTCATTCTTCCCTCAACCTCTTCTCGTCCCGTTTATGCCTTTCCGACATCTCCGTGTAGAGGCACCGAGCTTCGAGCACGCTGCTGAACAGGATCTCTGTCACGTTCCCAACCCTCACCAACCTAGACGCCGGACCAGGTCCAAGCGACCAAGGTGAAAATCTCCGGGTAGGCGCGACGCGGGCGAGTCCGGCTCCCATTGCTGGGAATCGCATCTCTCCTTTATTAACCGAAGCAGACCAAATTCTCGCCAGACGACCGTTATGGAACCAGGGAATCCCGTCGAGCAGTTCTCAGGGCGAAGGTACATCACCGTAGAGTCGTACAAGAAGGACGGGACCCCGAAACTGACTCCCGTCCAGTCCATCGAAGACGGCGGTCTGGTCTGGTTCCGCACAGACCCGAGGACATGGAAGGTAAAGAGGATCAGGAGGGACGCTCATGTCCGCATAGCGCTCTCGGACAGGAACGGAAAGCCGACCGGACCCTGGGTCGACGGAGACGCGCACGCGGTGGAGGGGGATGAAGTCGTCCGGATACAGAAACTCTTCAGGAAAGAATACGGTGCGATCGGGAGCGCGATCGTGGATCGAGTCGCCCGGCTGAGGGGGGAACGGCTGACTGCCGTCATCTCCGTGAAGGTGCGGACGCAGGAAAGTCCCGGCGCGAAGTGAGACAGCGATGGCCGGTCAGGCCGTGGTCTCGAGGTACGCGGTCGCGCTCGTCGTGCTTGGCGGTGCGGCCTGGACCGTCGCAGGGATCGTGTTCGGCGCGACGGCGGCCGCCTGCTTTCCATCGTGCGGTTGGGGTGTGGCGGTGAGCGGGTCGGTCGCCGGCTACTCGGCTCAGGCCCTGACTAGCCTCACATGGAACCAGCTCTACATCAACTTCTACGCCGCGGCTATCGGGTTGTTCGCCGTCCTGATCGGCATCAAGGCTTTCAGACGGGGCGAAAAGTGGGGATGGTACTCGATTCTGCTCTTCGTCGTCGTGGGACTGGTAACCAGCGCCTTCGACTACCTGAGCTGGGGAGGCTGGTACACCGGGCTCTTCTCCACCCTGCCGGCGGTGCTGGGGCTGCTCCTCTCTGCGAAGGGCTTCTTCGGGCAGCGGGTCGAACGAGAGACGTGATTCCCCGCGAATCGCGCCGAAGTCTCAAATCATCTGGAACCAAAACTTGGACCTGTCGAGAGCCGGGCGATTTTATATCTCGGAGGCTGCTCTTTCTTCCGGGGAAGACGCCATCCGAGCCTCTTGGAACTAGGTGGCCGCCTTCAGGCTTTCCCGGCACCATCTCTCAAAGCGGGCCCCTGCCGCAGCCCTGGGTTCGGCAGCCGGCGACATGATGGGGGCGCAGGCACAGGTGCTGTTGGCGGCTCAGATGTCGCTTTGGACACGGGTCGAGGTGCCCAGCATCCAGGACGTGGACACTGCGCTGTGGAAGGAAAGGACGCTGGTGAGGGCGTGGTGCATGAGAAGGACGATGTTTCTCCTGCCGTCGGATGAGCTGGCGATATTCACCAGGGGCACCGCCCGGCGACCCGGCTACAACCTCCGCGAGAACTGCGAAGAGACTCACATCCAGACCTGGATGGCCAGAGTCTCTTGCGGGACATGAATCTGGGATTCATCGCCCTGAACTTCAAAGCCTGAACCCTTAAATCCAAGACGTGCGAAAAACGCCCAGAACATGTTCCAACATGGCAGCAGGTCCGCGCACGTTAGGGTCGCGGTCGCTTTCGCCCTGGTGGGGATTTTCGCCCTCGGCGTTGTCCCGGCCGCACACGCGGCGACTACTATTACTCTCAATAGTTCTACATGCGTCTCCCCGATAGGAGGGTCCTGGAGCTCCGGGACGTGCACAGTTTCGGGGGGCTCGGGCTATACGATCAGTACAGGGGACACCCTTGAAGTTCCCTCCGGGACGACCCTCACGACAACAAGTAATGGCTTCATATCGGTCGCCGGCGGCGCCTCTCTCACGGTCGACAGCGGGGGCATAATCAACATCCAGGACAACGACGGCGATGGCATCTCCAGCTTCGGCACCATCACCAACCACGGCACTATCAACATTGAGACCTCCGGCGCGGTGACCACTGGCATCGCCAACTTTACCCCCGGTGGCGTCATCTACAACTACGGCACGATCAACATCGAGAACACCGGCGGCACCGGCGTCGACAACTTCGGCACGATCACCAACGAATGCGGTGGAACGATAGCACCCTCGGCCGCTAGCATAACTGAGGAATCCGGCTCTAACTTCATCCAGATAACCAGGGGGTGCTCCACCGTAGGCGTCCCGGAGTTCCCGTTCGGGTTCGCCCTCCTCTTCGTCTTCCTCGTCCCCGCGCTTCTGGTGCTGAGGAAGATGGCCCCTGCTTTCATAGGCCTCGGCCGGTAGGTCCTCGCTAAGACGACTCGTCGACTGCGCGTTCATTCGCTCTTCGTCGAATTCTTCGCGGGTTGTTTCATCTCGATCAAACCTTCAATCAGGGCTTCACGATGATCGTGCCCCTCATCCAGGTCGGGTGGATGTCGCAGTAGTACAGGTACTTGCCCGGGACGGTGAGGGTTACCGTGAACTCCTGGGCCTGGTTGAGGATACCCGAGTTCCACCTCTGCGCGCCCTGCGGAACGGAGAGGGAGACGACGGTGTGCTGTATCGCATCCTCGTCCACCCACGTGATGGTGTTGTTCACCCCAATCACCACGGTGACGTTTGAGGGAGTGAAGTTCAAGGATTCGTTGTCCCCCGTGTCATAGGGGATCACTATCATCGTTGGCGTGGGGGATGAACTCGAGCTAGAGGTCGTCGTGGAACTCTGGCTGCTCGAGGTCGTCGAGCTGGACGATGTCGATGAAGCGGTGCTCGAGCTGGTCGTGGACGCCGACGAAGCGGAGCTCGAGAGAGCCGTCGAAGTTGAGCTCGTGGAGGCGGAGGTCGTGGTCAAGGTCGTGGAGGAAGGCGTGGATGTCGTCGTCGAGCCGGACTGGGCGTATGACGATGAAGTGCTCGGGGAAGAGGCGGTGGTGATGGACTGGCTGGTGCTCGTCGTCGAGTGGCGCACAAAGGACGCACCGACGAAGGCTGCGGCGGCGAAGATGATCAGTACCCCCGCGGCCGCGACGATGAGCCTTCCTTTCATCTCTGCCCTCCTGCGGAGGGCCGTCCTATTTGAAGACCGAGACCTTGTTCCACTGCGAGCCGAGGATGCTGGTCGAGTCGACCCCGAGCCAGTCGTCGAGGACCGAGGCGTACACCTGCCGATAGTCTATGTCGAACAGGAGGTTGCCGGAGGAGTCGAGGTTGGTGAGGTCGGGATAGGTGCCGTAGAGACCGGCGCTCACCTGCCCGCCCATTATCAACTGAGGGAGCGACGAGCCGTGGTCCGTTCCCTTGCTACCGTTCTCCTTGACCCTCCTGCCGAACTCGGAGAAGGTCATGATCGCGGTGCTGTTGGCCACCCCCTGACCGGAGAGGTCGTCGTAGAACGCGGCGAGCCCGTCTGAGAGGGTCTTGAGAAGACCGTTCTGAGTCGCGAGCTGGGACGCGTGGGTGTCGAACCCGCCGAGGGTCACGTAGACGACCTTTGGGGTCAGGCTCGACGTGACGATCGCCGCCGCCAGCTTGAGCCTGTTCGCGAAGTCGTTGTTGGGATAGGTCACCGTGGCCTGGTAGGCGCTCGCCGCCGTCTGTATCAGCGTGGAAGCGCTGAGCGCATCGAGGCCCGACTGCATCATCTGAGAGACGAGCGAGTTGTACTCCTGGCACGCGACGCACCCCGACTGGTTGAGACCGACGTTGTTCAGCGTCTGGATGTCGTTCTGCTGGCTCGCGGCCGGTATCTTCCCCAGCGGCGAGAGTTTGAAGCCGGTCAGGGTCCCGATCGAGAGGGGACTCGAGGAGACGCCCTCCAGGGTCTGCGGGAGAAGGTCGTTGAGGTTGACGGCCACCGTAGTGGAGTCCGCCTGAGTCGCAGCGTCCAGGTAGCGCCCCAGCCATCCAGTCGTCTGGGGGTTGTCCGGGGAGCCGCTCTCCCAGATCGCCGTGGCCTCGAAGTGCGAGAGGTTGGGGTTCGGGTAGGAGACGCCCTGGACTATCGCGACGTTGTTCTTGCTGTATATCTGCGAGAGCGCCGACATATTCGCGTTGAAAGCGACGTTGCCGTCGATGGGGAGTATCTGGCTCCCTGAGAGCCCCAGCGTCGGCCTGTTGGTGTAGTACGCGGGCTGGCCGTAGGGCACGATGGTGTTGATGCCGTCGTTCCCTCCCATGAGCTGTATGACGACGAGTGTGCGATTCGACGCACTCTGAAGTGGTCCGAGCCCCAGGTCGCTCGCCTCGACGACCGTCGGACCGAAGCTCATGGGCGTTATCGACGGGATTTTCCCGAACGACTTTGCCATCTCCTTCAGGAAGGTTCGTCTCGATGTCTTCATTCTCTCGCCATCAGTTCAGGTTGTAGAACGGTGTGGCCATCACGAGCCTCACCGCGTCCAGGGTCTGAAGGACCGGGGTCGTCAATCCCGAGGTCGAGTTCTGTATCACCTGCAGCAGAGGTGCTGGGACCCCATCGGGGAAGAGGATGTTCGCGATCGCCTCGACGTCAGCGGAGTTCTGGCTCTTCGGCGCGAAGTACTTCGTAGCATCGAGGAGGCTGTCGGGGTTGTCCTGCGTCGTCTGGATCATCGGAGGGAAGTTGTATCTCTCGAGGACCGAAGCCGTGTTGATCCACCCCTCCCCCGATGGCCATCCGAAGACGGAGGGTGGGTTGAAGAGTTCCTGCCCCATGTTCCCCATCGCGGAGACGGCGCCGTTCATGTTGGCCGTAGCTCCTAGGGAGCGCATCGAGGTGGCGATGTACTCCGCTGGGCTCTTCACGTTGGCGAGGTATGCCGACGAGGAGACGAACTCAGGGGAGGTGAGAATGGCCTGAACCAGCGCCTTGATGTCGTACCCGCTGTCGAGGTAAACTTGCGCGAGGCCGTTCACCGTGTCCTGCGAGGGGTTGGGGTATGCGAAGAACTCGAAGAGCTCAGTCGAGAGGTTGGCGGCCGTGGCAGGATGCGCCACGAGTATGTCGATGATGTCTTCGGGGCCAAGGTTCCCCGTGACGCCCATGAAGGTCTTGGTGGAGTTGTCGTGCAGGGCGGGGTTGAAGTACCCGTTGCCGTTCGCATCGATCTCGTACCCGGTGAAGGCTAGGGCGCCGTTCGTCACGTCGTCCTGCGTGTATGGACCCCTTCCGGTCGAGAAGACCTCCATCACCTCCCTGGCGTAGTTCTCGTTCGGGTTCCCCTTCCGGCTCTGGTTCCCGTCGAGCCAGATCAGCATCGCCCCGTCAGCCGTGATGCCAGTCAGGATGTCCTCGAAGTTGCCGAGGGCGTTCAGCCTCAGGAAGTCGTTCTGTTTGTACATCAGGTAGGCGTTCTCCACCTTGGAGTACCCCGTAGCAAAGTGGTTGGCCCAGAAGAGGGTCATCTTCTCCTCGAGGGGGCGATACGTCCCGACCATCCTCTGAAGCCACCAGGTCTGCAGGGCTTGGAGGGGGTTCCCGGTCTGCTGCCCGGAATAAGACAGCACTATGTTAGGAGCCGCGGGGACGTCGTTCGAGGTGACGTCGAGGTAGTTCAGGAGGTAGTCGACGGCGCCCTCGAAACCCATGTCCTGATAGTTCTGGAGCTCTATCGGGGTCCCCCCGAAGCTCGCCCTCCTGAGGAGGTGTGGCACCTGAAGCTCGTCGGGGATTACGTCAGAGTTCGTCGTCGACGTGGTCGTGCTCGTCGTTGACGTAGTCTGGACGTCGTAGCTGGTCTGGAGGGACTGCATGCTCTCGATCGTCGAGGTGAAGACATGGACCGCCGACCCCGCATTCCTTGCCAGACTCGGAAGGGCCAGGGCGGCCGCGTTCACCGAGGCAAGCTGGTCGAGTCCATAAAGACCCGCGACCGAGACGGCCGCCGCCGCGAGGCTCGCCTTGAGGAAATCTCTTCGCTGCATTCGAGTTTCGGCGTGGATTGGTATGGGGACCGGCGGTTATATGCTTGCCTCGAGCATAATCGGAATCTGCTAGAACCGCGATTAGAGCGGCCGTAGAACCTTGAAAGATGTTTGGACTCGACGGACCTTTTCAACGACTCTTGAGCCCCTGATCACTCCGCATGACGAGCGCTTCGTCGCGAACTTTGCGCACGCCCTCGAGCGCACAGGCGGCTACGAGCCCCAGGCTGCCGGCTGCGCTCTCGGCGGGAACTGCGAAGAGACCCGCGTTCGACCAGTCACAAGCACCTTAAATCTGGGCGCGCCCTGATGCCCTGTCTTGCTCTTTGCCCGACGACGAAAGAGACCAGAAGGAAGAGGATGGAGGGAAGCCCCAGGGCCCCATCTCGAGGAGGCGCATCGAGTCGCTCTCCGACCTGATGTTCGGGCTTGCCCTGTCCGTCGGCGCGTTGTCCCTCGTCGCCCAGCCCCCCACGACCCCAGACGAGCTGACCCCGCGCCTGATCGCCTTCATCTTCAACTTCGTCGTCCTCATCGCGGTCTGGCTCCAGTACACGATGGTCATGTCCAGGATGCCCGTGGAGACGGGCAAGATGGTCTTCGCGAACGCCTTCCTGCTCCTCCTGATAATCCTGATGTCCTATCTCATCAACGGGGTGCAGTTCAAGAGCCCGCCGCTCCCCATCCCCGCGCCCACGCCGCTGGTCGACTATTCCTCGCAGCTCTACGGATTGGTCCTGGCCGGGGTCGCGGGGATACTCGGCTTCTTCAGCTACAACCTCTCGGTCGAAGAGAAGCACCTCATCCCCCGGGGATACCTGCGCAAGGCGAGGCTCGCGGCTAAAGCGAACGCCTTCTTCGCGGTCCTGTTCCTGTTCACCGTCCTGCCGCAGGCCTGGGACTGGTCATACGACCATGTCCCCCTCCGGTTCGCTCTGTGGTGGATCCCCCTGATAGGGACGATTCTCATCAACGCAACGTTCTTCAGAAGTCCGAAGAGCGACGATACCTAACAGGCGCGCGTACGGCTCCATGACACAGCCGGGAATCCCAAGCTAGGATGGGAGAAGGCGGAGAACTAACTTGCGCTCGTCCAGCTGGCCTGCTCGGTCATGCTCTATCGGAGGATAGTCCTGGGATAGGCCGAGTCATCAAATCTGCCGCAACTTGCTTCTTCTCAGAAGCAGTACCAGGGGAAAAGCGAGCGCTACCAGCAGGGCTCCGCCGAGAGGGAATTGCGGTACCGGTGGAGGTGGTGGGAAGGGCGTCGCCATGAAACAGCATAATCACGAGCGGCGTCAGCACCGCAGCAGGAAAGATGAGTCTTGGCGAACTCGATCCACTCATCCTGTTTGACTTGAGAGCGTGACCCCCGCATGTATTCATGATGAAGGGTGAGATCATACTGTGAATCTAAAATCGTCCTCGTTCGCCACATCTCCAGTCTCACCGGCCGAGTCGACGGACTCAGCGTTAAGTCTAGAACAATTCTCCCGGACGCCTACGACGTCCCTTCGAGGTTCATTCGGCGCTTCAAGTAACTAAGCAGAAGTTCATCGGTGCTCTTGACCGCCAATGAAAGCCGCCTCTCAAGATCCTAGAGGCCCATGGTGCTTATATCATCGCGACAGCATTCGGTGCGAATGATGGATGACGAGTACACCGAAGAGGACTGGAAGGCGTTCGAAAAACGCGTGCTCGACGACCCCAAGAAGAGAAGCGAGTGGGCCGACAGGGTGATCGATGCGCGGATCAAGCGAAAGCAAGGGAAGTCAGGGAAGTCCTCGGCGCGCTCGAAGAGAAGCTCCTGACCAGAATACCAAGGGCAGGGGACCGCAGTCCGGAGACCCTCTCGGAGGAAATCGAGGCTCTCAACGAGGTACTGGAGCTCAAGGTCAAACTGTCGCTCGCGTAGTCGACCGCAGCGCCAGCTGCGACGTCTGGACCAGCGCGTGCAATCGAGCCGGGGACGTCGTTCACACTCAAGCACTCGTCCCTAGCGTACGGCGCGGGCATGGCACGCATCCCAGGTTTCGGCTACCGCTTCAAGAGGGAGGGCTCCCAGCGGCCGATGGCCCAGCTGGTCGCCCATGTCTCGGAGCCGCGCCTTCCCGTCACTTGAAGGACTGTCTGAAGAAGCAGAACCCACGATCAGTCGAAAACCGACCTTGGGCGCTGGGTCACGACCTGGCCAGACCTAACCTGTTGCCTTCTCCAGCGAGCGGTATCAGATTCATGGCCAAGTCGACAAAGTGACTTTTCACTTCCCAAGAAATGGTTACGAGCGTGTCCATGTGGAAAGACTGGTCGTCGCGATTGGCGTTCTTGCATGCTTCAAGCAATAGCCTCGCTTCAGGAGTGAGTCCTCTTCCTACCCTACCTCCGACGTAGACGCTCTCTGTTCGCGCTATCTCTAGCATAGTATGAAGCGTCGCTGAAGCTGCCTCGAAATGCTCGGCTCCCTTGTAGGCCGCAAGATCAAGTTCTTTCGATTCCAAGAGCTTTTGAAATCCCGCAACACAGTCAAGGGCCCGCGTGGCCTCTTCGACGGTGAGGCTCCTCCCTTTCACATTGGATTCAAGTTCCATAAGAAGGTGGTAGACGGCACTGGATTGATCTTGAACCTCGTTGAAGATTGATATGGCGAGCGGGAGTTTGTCGCCTGACATTCTATCGTCTCTAGTAGCTTCTCTAGATGAATTCCTAATAAGGCTCCCGTCATCGACATCTTCGTTGGACCTTGGGTGGCGCCGAGGTGGGGATGTTGGCTGACACGGGTTCGACTCTCACGAAGATAGATGAATCTACGGCCAACAAGCTCGGAATCGTGCCCACTGATACTGCTGCTGTCGAGCTGGCTGATGGCACTGACTGAAATCGGCCACGCTGATCTTCGAGGTCCTCCATTCGACCTGACCGAGCGCCAAGGGTCCAACGGTGGTACGTGCGCACCTCCCAAAGGCCGGCTCTGGCGAGTCGTTATATCCGCGGCTGAAATCGCCGCGCCGGATGCTCCGCCGGGTCGTCTGGTACTGCTACGAGCTGTCAAGAAACCAGTGGCTCCGGCCCGGCGAGCTCAGACGGCTTCAAGAGAAGAGGCTGAGGGAGATAATCAGCCACGCGTACAATGCCGTGCCTCTCTACAAGGAAAAGTTCGACGCCCAAGGGATCAAGCCGGAAGACATCAGGTCGCTGGAGGACCTCCAGAAGCTTCCCTTCACGACGAAGCAGGAGGTCCGGGACGGCATACCCCACCGGAGCATAGCCAGGGGATTCGATCTCCGGAACTGCATCCGGGCCTCGACCTCCGGGACAAGCGGCGGCCCGATGCCCGTGTTCTACGACAAGAGGTTCTGGGACTACTGTCAGGCCGCCTGGATATTCAGGAAGCAGTGGGCGATCGGGGTCGAACCCTGGCGGAAGGTCCTGGTGATAGAATTCGGCGCGCCCCCCAAGAGAGATCAAGACCGAACCAGGGAGCCGGCGGAAGGGAGGAGATTATCCCGCGGGAGAGAGAGTCTGGGGCCGATAGTCCGTCTGCTGCACGATAGAAGGAGGAGCATCCCTCTGTTCGATGATGCGAACCAGGTGTTGACCCACATGCTGAAGTTCGATCCGAAGCTCGTCCGCGGTTCTCCATCCTATCTCAGGCTGCTTGCGGAGGCGATGGCTGACAGGGGAATCGAAAGCCTCGCCGACAAGGTCGTGAGGACCGAAGGGGAGCTCACCGACGGCGAGACGAGGCGATACCTCGAGTCGTCGTTCAAGTGCAGGGTCTTCGACGAGTACTCCTCCTGGGATTTTGGGAATGGGGCTTGGGAGTGCACGAAAAGGGAGGGCTACCATATCGATGCGGATATGCTCATCATGGAGGTGGTGAGGGGAGGCGAACGGATCTCGGCTGGCGAGAGGGGAGAGATCGTCGTCACAAATCTCCTGAACTACGCCATGCCCCTGATAAGATACAGGGTAGGGGACATCGGTGTCCTCGACGACAAGTACTGCTCTTGCGGGCGAGGCCTACCCCTGTTGAAGTCCATCGAGGGAAGGATGTCTGACTGCTTTGCCCTCCCTGGCGGTCGGCTGGTCACCCCGAGGACCATCATGACTGCAGTACAAGGATCTCCCGGGGTGTCAAGATACCAGGCGGTGCAGGAGACCATGGGCCAGTTCAGGATACAGCTGATGAAGAGAAAGGGTGAGCCTGACGTGGCCAAAGAAGAGCTCGTTGCCAGGTGCCGCAGGGTTCTGGGCGAGGATGCGGAGATAGAGGTCTCAGATAGCGGGAGGACAGATTTCAGGGCCAAGTTCAGACCCGTGATATCAAAGGCTAGGATGGCCGAAGAGCCTAGCACGACAGGATAGAAGCTCCGCGCAAATTCGTGCGTCCCTAGGGACCGACTTCCTTCCCCGTGCGGCCGTCGAGCCAGACAATCCTCTTCTTCCTCTTGAGGACCATCTCGACGCGGTAGAGCGGATAGACGAACTCCCTGTACGCCTGGACCTCGGAGTGCGGAACGAGGCCCTTGATCAGCTCCCGGAGCTTCTCCTCGGCGAGGACGCTCGCCTCCGCGGTCCCGGGCGCGTCGACCGGCTCGAGTGCCTGCTCCGAGTCGTGCCATGCGAGCTCGGGGAAGTCGTAGACGCGCCTGTAGAGGTGTGACCTGCCCGCCTGGACCGACCTGACGAGCCTCCTCCCCTCCAGGACCCTCATCTCGCGCCTGAGCGTCTGGACCGAGACGCCGACCTTGCTGGCTATCTCCAGGGCCCCCCTGTCCCTGTCGGTGCTGGTCTCCCGGAGGACCTCGACCTGCTCCGCGGTCAGCCCGATTAGGCCCTGCAACCCGTCGCGGGCCGACGGGAGCGTCCCAGAGCTCGACGAACCTGCCCGTCGGCCCGTCGAGCAGGAGGTACCTCAGCCCGACCCTCTTCCTGAGGACCCCTGTCCTGACGGCGACGCCGAGCTCGACCATCGGCCGGAGGACCAGCCGAGCGCTGGCGACGGTCTCCTTGCCGCCGAAGAAGATGAACGCCTTGTCGCGCCTGACCATGGAGGGGATGTCCTCGAGCCCGAACGTGGGGCTGAACCCGACGAGGGATGGCCCCCGGACGGGCCCAGCGGGGGCGGATTCCAAAGCCGTCCCGCCATGGCGCGACGCCAGAAGGTCTGAACGCCCTCACGACCCGCGGGACGATCCTCGGGGTCCCCCCTCGGTAGTGGGTCTCCTTCTCCCTTATCGTGACGAGCCTCGGCCGCGGGGAGAGCCCTCCCATGGCGTAGAACCTTCCTGCCGAGAGCGCGGTGAGCTCCTTGGGGAGGTCACGGCCGTGAAAGAACTGGCTCACGGCCTGCAGGTCGTTCCTTATGACGAGCTTCCCGATGAGCTGGTTCCCGCACTGGCTCAGTATGTTCTTGTCGACGAGCGAGGGCCGCTGGGTGCAGACCATTAGCCCGACGCCGCGCTTCCTCCCCCTCCTGGCTATCTCGCCGAAGATCGCGACCCTCTCGCCGTTCTGCGGGACGAACCTGTCGGCCTCCTCGACCACGATCAGGTAGGGCGTCCTCCTCTTCTCGACCTCCGCGTACACGCTCGAGAGCAGGTCCGAGACCTTCTGCCTGGGCTCGTCCGTCTCGGAGAGGTCCAGGATTAGCGGGGCGAGGTCGGGCGCCTGACGGCCCAGATCACTGAGATCGAGGCTCGACCACCTGAGGTCGCACCCCTGTCCGTCGCCGACCAGGAGCATGTCGTACTTCTCCTTGAGCCCGGAGTGCTCGCCCTCGGTGTCCACGAGAGCGAAGGGCACTCCGCTCTTGCAGAGCTCCTCGCAGATCACCCCGACCGCGTAGCTCTTTCCCGACCCCGAGGCCCCGATCACGCAGGTCCGCCCCGTCGCGATCACGTTGGCGTCCACGTCGAAAGGCCCCTCCTCGTCTCCGCCCAGATGAAGGATGGGCGGCGCGCCGGCGCTGAGGCTACGACCCGGGGCTTCCAATGCCCATCTTCAAGCCCGGGAGGGATTTAACGGTTGACCGGCCGCCGTCACGCCACAGCCGGTCATCGCAACCAAGCTGAAGGTCTGAATGTTTGTCGATTACAGCCAAAAGCGAGCCGAGCTTATAACCGACTATGCCGGACACTCGTCCTCTCCTAGAGGATCGATATGACCACCCACATGAAATTCGGGCTGACTTCTGTAAACTCCGGCTACAACAGCTACCCTGAACGGATGGCCCGGCTCGCCCAGGCCGCTGAGAAGGCCGGCTTCGATTCCATCTGGGCGGGCGGCCACCCCTTCCTCTCAGAGAAACAGACGCGCATGCCGCCGAGCCTGCGGATGCTCGACCCGATAGTGGCGCTCACCTTCATCGCGGCCCACACCCGGACCGTCCGGCTCGGCACCGGCATCCTCCTGCTTCCGCAGTTCAATCCGGTGATCGTGGCGAAGCAGCTCGCCAGTCTCGATGTCCTCGCTGGCGGTCGGCTGACGGTGGGCATCGGGGTCGGCTGGTCGGAGCACGAGTACGAGGTGCTGGGGATTCCCTATCACGACCGCGGGAGCCGGGCCGACGACTACCTGAGAGCGATGAAGGCCCTCTGGAGCCAGGACAAGCCGGTCTACCACGGAAAGTTCGTCTCTTTCGACGGCCTGCAGGCCAACCCTCGACCCGCGCAGCAGCCGAACCCTCCGATCGTGATAGGCGGACTCTCAGAGGAGGCCTACCGTCGAGCCGTGCGGCAGGGGAACGGATGGTTCGGCTTCGGGCTGGACCTCGAGGATACCAGGCGCGCCGTCGCGGGCTTGCGAGATGCTGCGAGCAGGCATTCGCGTCCCGCCGAGCTGGGGGAGCTCGAGATCAGCGTAGCCCCCAGGGTGTCCGTGGACAAGGCGACCGCTCAGCGGTTCTCGGACCTCGGCGTCCATCGGTTGAACCTCGTCCCTCCACAGGATGCGGATGAGAGGGCAGTGGAGAGATTCATCGAGACGGTGGGTGGCACGCTGATCGGCCAGGTGTGAGGTCGTCGACCCGCAGGAAAGCGGCGCGACGATCTTGATATAGATTTGGGACTTGGGCATTCGCAGTCCTTATCTGGATCTGTCCCTCCAATTATGGTGGGACATGACGTCGGTTCTAGACGATAAGAGGAGGATCGTGCTTCCCAGGGATGTCGCTGAACAGCTGGGGCTGACAGAAGGGAGCAGGGTCTCCTTCACCGGAGACGGGGACAGCGTTCTCGTCAAGAAGATCGAGAAGACCGGCGACCCGCTGGGCGAGATGATGTCATGAAACCCCCGGAGGGTAGGAAAACAGAGGCCGGTGAACGAGCGTGAAATCAAGGAGGTCTGGAAGACAAGTTGAACGGGCTCGACCCCAGCATCGTCGTGTACGCGCTGGATCCGACGACCGAGGAACACGGGAAACCTAAGGATTCAATCCTCTCCATACAGAGATGGGCCGTAAACGCGACGGTTGTGCATGAGGTTTACCATACTCTTGTGTTCAAGCGAGGCTTTTCATCAGCAGACTCAAGACTGAAGTTAGGTACACTGGTAAGGGATAGCCGAACCGCATTCCCTAACCCCACCAAGGCAATTTCGCTCTACTCGATGGAACTGGCTTCGGAGTTCGACGTGGGCGGAAGGGACTCCCTGATCCTTGGGTGCTACTTGAAGGGTGGAATCGAGCGAGTGCTGACCCATGACCGAGAACTCCTGCGAATCGGGAAGCTGGAATATCGCGGCCGAGGGGTGATACTCGCAGATCCCCTCGCTGCATGATCAAAGACCGGAAGAAATAGGCGCTACTTGCCCGGCAGGGGGAGGGACGATATCAGTCCTGAGACCTTGTCGATGAGCCCCGAGACGATCTTCCTGAGGTCGTCACCGACCGCCTTGTTCTGCACGTTGAGCTGGGCGAGAAGGTCGTCGAACTGCTTCAGGTCGTCGCCCATCCTCGCGGCAATAGACTGGTACCATGTGTACCAGCGGCGCTTGGACTGCTGCTGGAGCGAGCTCTGCAGGTCGAGGACGCACGTGAGGCCTGCCAGGCCCTTTCCGAGCTTGTCGCCGTAGTTGTGGAAGAAGGCGCTCAGCTCCTCGCCCGGGTACCCCATCTTGTTCGTCGTGTTCCTCATCCTCTGCCTGTAGGTCCCGTACAGCTGCTCCAGGTACGACTCCTGTATCGCAACCAGCTCCGCCACGCTGCCGACGTGGTTCCTTAGCCGTCTCCTCCTCCATCCCTTGTCGAGGTTCGGGGCGACCAGGAGGCACGTGTACGGGCTGAACGCGATGTACTGCCCGGCCCTTCCCTGATTCGCGCTGTTCTGCTGCGTGTACCGCGCGACGTGGTCGGGGTTGTCGTACCTCTCCATCGCCAGCAGGGTCGCCATGTCGGGCCACGCCGCGACGGGGTCGTACGGGCCGTCGGGCATCAGGTGAAGGACCAGGGTCTGGGGACGGCAGTCCGGCTGATAGAAGTTCTCGGTCTTCCGCACGACCTGGCCGGTGATGCTCTGCCGTATGCTCTGGAAGAACGCGGGCAGCGTCGTCCGGGTCGAGCCTGAGATGACCGGCGAGTACATCAGGTCGACGATCTCCCTCGCCGTGGGCTGCCTCGTAAAGTCGAGGTACTGCGTCAGGTGTATCGAAGCGGCCCCGTAGGGGAAGTACCTGCACTTGACGAGGGGAGCGCGGGGTTCGGGAGACAGCAGCGGCGACGGGGACTCGTCGACCGGCCACGTCATTGACTTGGCGTACCTCGCCTGGAACGGGAAGTGGATCGGGTAGACGTCGTTCGTGTGGGGCCAGAAGGAGCCCCAGAACTGCTCGTTGTATTGCTGGCGGGGCCTGCTGAAGTCGTAGATCGGCTTTGCTATCTGGAAGTCCTGAAACTGCACCGAGATGGGCTGGCTCTGGTGCAGCCTCTTCAGCAAGCTGTCCTGGTGGAACTCGCTGCGGACGCCGTCCTCCGCGATCAGGACCTCGGGGATGGCGAAGGAGTATGCCGTCCGCACGTAGATACCCCGGCACGGAATCGTCCTCGTCGAGTCCACAAACCTTTTAGCACGGGACGGCCGTCATTTATCCGTTATTACCGGGCATTAGCAAACGGGGGATCGAGAAAGGAGGGACCGGGGTAAATCCCGGGACGCTGGCATGCCCTCGGTCAGGCCGGGGGCGGAACCAGCCATGCCGTACTCCCGACTCATCCCTCTTCCCTGGAGTTGGACGATGTGGACAGCGGTTCGGCTATCGTCTGCCGGGGGCTTCCGCCGCGTGCCACTCGCCCTGGCTCTGCGTCTATCTGCGAATGAGACCTGCACCATATGTTATTACTATTTCCCGTGTGACTGGTTTATGTTGCTCTCGGCGAGGGCCCGCGCGGAAGTCGAGAGAAGATGTCAACTGTCCAGGAAATCGAGTTCGAACCAGCTCCCTTTGAGAGCGCCAGAGACGATAAGCGACCCGGCGAGATGCGTCCCCACGCCAGGAGGGGTCTCTCCCCCCAGAGGGGAAGGGGCACTGGAGGCGACCTGGTCCTCCCGGTGGACGGCCGGACAGAGACCGAGACGGCCCTGGGGCACTCGATCAAGCTGGCGAAGACGTACGGCGCCAGGGTGGTCCTGATGTACGTCACCGGAGAAGCTGTCGTGCCCAAGGGATACGCGGAGTACGCCAGGGTGGAGGGGATACGCGACTACGGCCCGAGGTACCTCAGCTCGCTCGGGGACGGTACGATTGCGAGGTTGCGGAGGAGGGTCGAAGAGGAGGGCGTGGAGTGCACGGGCTACGCCTTCGTGGGAAGCCTCGGCGAGGCTGTAAGGGCCTGCCAGGGAGACGCCCGGGTCCTCATGGTGGTTCTTGCCCTCCCCAGAAAGTCGTTACTGGCCAAGCTCGGATTGGGCGGCTTCAGGCTGAGCTCGATGTCCGGTCTGAGCGTGCCCGTCGTGCTCGTTCCCGCCTAGGTGGATCCTTCTCTGGAAGCCGCTCGGAGGAGGACCGAGGCGAACTGCCCGGTCGTGTTCATCTTCAAGGAGCCCATTCCGGTGAAGATCGAGTTCGAGGGCAAATCAGTCTAGTCGTCCCCTGCAAGTCGACGCGCTCCACTTCCAGAAGCTGGGCGCAAAAAGGAGGCCTCAATCAAAGACTTTTGAACGGGTTCGCCTGCGCGGTCGAAGGAAGCGAGCGCTTGGAGACCCACAACAGCGGCAACGGCGATGGCCCCATCGCGGCGGTCATCGGCTACGTGAGGGAGAACCACGACAGGTATCTCTCCGAACTCAAGGAGTACCTCTCGATGCCCAGCATCTCGACCCTCCCCGAGCGAAAGGGTGACGTCGAGCGGACCGCCGGCTGGATCAAGGCGCGGCTCGACCGTATGGGCTTGGAGAGGACCGAGGTCATGCCGACCGGAGGTCACCCGGTCGTCTACGGCGAGTGGCTCAAGGCGCCCGCTGGCCGACCCACCATCCTGATCTATGGGCACTATGACGTCCAGCCGGTCGACCCGCTAGACGAGTGGGTCTCGCCGCCGTTCACTCCCACGGTCAGGGGCGATGAGATCTACGCCGCGGGTCCTCGGACATGAAGGGACAGGGCCACGGCCTCATGAAGTCCCTAGAGGCGTGGATCGCGACGACCGGCGGCCTACCCGTCAACGTCAAGTTCTTCTTCGAGGGAGAGGAGGAGATAGGCTCCGCCCACCTAGATTCGTTCATCGAGGAGAACAGGGAGAAGCTGGCCTGCACCTTCTGCCTCAACTGCGACGGGGCCATTGCGGGCGCGGACAAGCCGTCGATCGTCTACGGCCTCCGCGGCCTCGAGTACTTCGAGGTCTGGGTGCGCGGCGCTCAGTCCGACCTCCATTCTGGGAGGTACGGAGGTGTCGTAGCGAACCCGGCGGTCGTGCTCTCCCAGCTCCTGGCCGGGCTGCACGACGAGGACGCCAGGGTGACTCTCAGGGGCTTCTACGACAAGGTCCGGACTCTCCCGCCGGAGGAGAGGGAGGAGCTGGTCCGCCACGGGCCTTCCGACGAGCAGTGGCGGAACGCGGCCGGCGTGACACTGCTCTACGGGGAGGTGGGGTTCTCGCCTACCGAGAGGGCCGGCGCTCGGCCTACGCTGGAGGTCAACGGGATGCTGTCGGGGTTCACCGGGACCGGCTCGAAGACCGTGCTGCCCGCCACGGCCATGGCCAAGGTGTCCATGAGAACGGTCCCATACCAGGATTCGGCGCAGATCGAGGCCTCGTTCCACGAGTACTTCGAGAAGAACGCCCCTTCCACGGTCACTTGGGAGATCAAGAGGCTCGCCTCGGGGCCCTACGCCATTGTCCAGCGCGACGCAGCAGAGCTCGTGGCCGCTTCGAGGGCTCTGGAGGAGTCATTCGGCGCCAAGCCGTTCCTCGAGCTCGAGGGAGGAAGCGTCCCGGTGGTCACGATGCTCAAGAACCGCCTGGGTGTCAATAGCGTGCTTCTCGGGTGCGCACTCGCGGACGCCCGCATCCACGCGCCGAACGAGGGGCTCCACCTGCCGTCATACTTCAAGGGGATAGAGACGTACGCTCGTTTCTTCGACCTGGCACAACGGTAGGGGACCTCCTCCCCGGTGACGACCGGGGCCCACGGCAAATCCATAAATCGCACGTCCTGCTCGGAGTCCCAGTCGCGATATGTGGAAGATAGAGTGCCCAAACTGTCATCACCTCTTCAGCGTCGTGACCGAAGAGAGCGCGCAGCTGATCGATGATGAAAAGGCGGAGGACATCAAGGAGAGTGTGCCGGAGAAAATAGAAGAGGGGCTGGACAATCTCGTTCCATTCAGCCGACGCGTGCCCGGGTCTTTCGGCAGGGAGACGGAAGTGGACGATCTTACGTACGAGTACAAGTTCAAGTGCAAGAACTGCGGCCACGAATGGACAGAACTCAGGGAGAAGGAGCGCGCAAGCGGAAGTTAGACTGCCTCGACGTGCGCGGGGTCGCCAGGGATGTCCGCCGCGGGGTGCGGTCCTGCAACGAGTCCTAGGCCCCTGAGACGTCTCCCTGAAGCTTCATGCCTTCCCGTATCACGAGCGTCCTGATGGGCTCGTCGACCTCGCTCTTCGTCCAGACCTCGATGACGACCTCGTAGGTGGTGGCCCCGAGACCCACAATCTCCACGCTCGACCTCTGCCCGTCAATCTCGTCATGCTTCTTCAGGGATCCGAGGAGCCCTTCCCTGAACCTGTCGAAGTCGGTCTTCCTGTCCAGGTCCATCCTCACCCTGACCGTTCGCAGGGTGATCCGGGAGTAGTTCAGAATCAGGGCCCCGATGACCACCGAGTTTGGGAAGACCGCAGGGATCCCGTTGTCCAGCTGGACACGGGTGAAGAAGATTCCGACGTCCTGAACCACCCCTGTGAAGCCGCTGGTCTCGCTCTCGTGCGAGTAGGTCGACCCGGTCAGCCCGTAGGATGAGGTCGCCAGCTTTACCCGGTCGCCTATCTCGAAAGGCTTCGAGGCGAGCATCGAGAGGCCCGCGAATATGTTGCCCAGGACCTGCTGGGCCGCGAGGCCGAGGACGATCCCGAGGAAGCCCGCCCCGATCAGGGCCGCCGTGAGGTTGAAGCCGAACACGGCGAAAACGAAGACGAAGACGACAATCCAGGCGAGCACCTGGAACACGTTCTCGAGCCCCCTCGTGCGCGTCATCCCGAACGCCGGCTCGGCGACACGCCCGATCACCCGGGTGACGGCCCTGATCGCCAGGTAGCCCCCCACGAGGACTATGACCGCGTTGATCGGCGGGACATAGCCTCCTGAGATCTCTCCGCGGTCGGACAGGTAGCGCACCACGAGCGCCGCCGCCAGGGCGGCGAGGAGGATCAGTATGAACTCGAATACCCTGCGTCTCATGTGACCGGCCGAGGCGACCACGGCGCTCATCCTCACCGTCCGCAAGGATGACGCAGCTAATATGTCTCTGGGAGGGAGGCGGAACGGGCACCCGGCCTCCGGGAGTCCCGAGGCTGGACCGGTAGGGCCGGCTCGATGCGGGTCGGCCAGGAAACCACGGTCCTGCCGGAGAGACCTACGCGAAACGCGTAATAGGAAGGGAGAGAGCGTTCGGACGATGCCAATCTGTCCGAAGTGCCACAAGCTGATCAGCTCGAAGAACTACGCGAGGCACATCAGGCGCTGTGGAACGACGCACAAGCGAAGCCCGCAGGCGCTCACGAGCGGCGACAACTTCTTCATGCGAGTCTGAAGGCAACCTCCGCGGCGGAACCTTCCCGGGAATCGAGAATCAGCGCGAGCCTCAGAGGCATTTTGAGAGTCAGTACGGTCCTGCTTCCTCGCGCAGTGACTACCCGCTGGACTTGGCAGAGATCGCCGCAGGCCGTCGGCTGGCTAGAATGTCGTTTGAACGGTGGTTAGCTCGTCGCGAGGGGCAGTGAACACGATCAGGGGCGCGGCCTGATTCGCCTTACCCACGATCCTGAAGAGCTTGGTCCCGCAGCTCGGGCACGTCCCCTGGAGAGCCCTTCGGCCGTTCCTCATCTGAACCTCGGACACTCCGTTCATCTCACGCTTCGTTTTCTCCTTCATGCAGAATGCTTCGGTCATGAGTCTCCATCGTCGTCATGGCGATAAAGGTGACGTAGCCTAATCGTTTGAACCCGGGAATCAAGAAAACCCACTCATGAAGCGGGCGCCGGAGACGGGCCGACCCCGAAACTGCGACCGGAAGGGGGCGCGGTCCAGGCCAAGTGTTGGGCCACGCGCAGGGCGAGGCGAAGGTTCCGCAGACGTGGACGCTTCCATAGGTTATCAACTGCGCGAGGTAGAACATCGAACCGGCCGGCCCGATGAGGAGCGCGATGGATGGGGCGTGCCAGGCTGGATCCCGTGCGAGCTCACCGAGGTCGACTGCGTCACCCCTTACGAGATTGCACAGAGCATAAGCCATCCGTAGGTCCCGGCGCCCAACCACCCCAGGGCCCTTCTGTGCCTACGCAGCAAGCCAGGCTCTCGTCGCGCGGAAGGCGCATAGCTCGCTCCAGCCCCTGCCCGACCCGACGCCTCGTCGACCGAGGTTGTCGACCTCTGGGGGAGAAGCGGACAAGCGCTGATACGTCGACTGGAGTACTCTTAGGAAAGCCCTTTCATGAGAGAAGGCGCGTCTCTCCGCGGTCTGTCACGGGGCGCAGTTAGCTGAGGCGATCGAGCGAGGAAGCAGTGTAGGCGCTCACCGTGCGACGGGTTAGCGAAGATCTCGGACAGAGACTCGAATGGCATGGGGATCATGGAATTCCTTCAAGGCATCCGTGACCAGATTCGCCCGCAGTGCGGCAAGTCCACAACAAGCCAATGACAGGCACCCAGGAAACGTGGATGTGAGAGTTCCGACTCATTCAACTGATTTTAGCAACATCCCACACCAGGGCCGCCATGAGATTGTCAACCAGGGCGAAGGAGCTCATCGACGGAAAGAACTTCGGGAGCGTGGCAACGTTGATGCAGGACGGCTCGCCCCAGGTGGCACCTCTCTGGATAGACCGTGAAGGAGACACCATCATACTCAACACGACCAGAAGCAGACAGCGCACCAAGAACCTCAGGAGAGATCGGCGAGTCGCGATTACCATCTTTGACCAGGACAACCCGTACTCGAACGTCTCGATACGGGGAAAGGCCATCGAGATCACGGAGGAGGGGGCGGAAGAGCACATCGACAAGATGAGTATGAAGTACCTTGGGAAACCAAAATACCCTTACGAGGATCGAAAACCAAAGGACCCGCGAATACTGATAAGAGTCGAAGCGGAGCGCATCCACGAAGAGATGTAAACTGGGACGACCATGGGTTGAAACGCCCTGCGCAGCGGCTTCGCGGCTGTGATGAATGCACGTTAAGCTCTTGGGAAGAATGGAGAGATAGCGCTGAGGACTGAGCCGTGAACATCCGCGGCCCACGCCGCGGCGCGTCGAAAGATGCAGAAGACGGCTATTCCTGCGGAATGAGCATCCTCTGCTCCAGTGCGTGGTACCACCACGTGGGGTTGAAGCAGTACTCGATCTTTCCGTAGTCCCCGGGCTGGCTCTGCTGCCCCGGAGGGCGAATGATGCCCGTCCATATGTTAGAGGTCGGAAGGAACATGCACAGTCCGCTCGCCACGCTCACTATCGCACCGAAGATCAAGCCGAGCGCGGCGCTCTTCCCGCCCTTGACGGGTATGGTCCCCGTGACGGGGAAGCCCCCTCCGCCGTAGTAGTGCCCCTGAGGCAAGGGGATGTCTGTGGGCCATCCGACCGTCTGCCAGTTGGAGATGGGCTGATTCACGTCGCCCGTCGTCCCGACCGTGACGAAGACGGTGACGCTCCCAGAGTTCCCGTAGGCTTGATAGATATCCGTCTCGTTGCTTATCCCAAACTTGTAGGAGATCGTCCCGTCCGAGGCTGCCGCAGGGAACACGGCCGTGGAGTTCCAGTTGTGGATCCACCACTTCTCGGTGTTGGGGTCGTGCGTGCCATCGTCCTCAGGCGTGCCCCCGAAAGCCACGCCACCCCCAAAGATCCCAGCAGTCCCGATTTCCCCCTGGGTTCCCGCTATCCCTGGAGTCTGGTTGATTCCCTCAGCCATCACGGGCACCGCCAGCGTGTTGCACCAACCAAGCAGCTGCGAGATGCTGTTGAGAGCGCTCTGGATGTTTGGGTTGGAGGCCCGTCTCGCTTCGAGGGTGCGCCTGAAAGCGCTCTTCGACTGTTCCTTTCGCAGCTTCTGGATCAGCTCACCCCGGCGGGACGACATGTCCCCGACCGGGGCGTTCTTCTGGCCGGCCGCGCCAACCAAGCGACTGAGCGACCTGAGTTCCGCCTCTATCGCGTTTACGGTCGCCACCCGCTTAAGGATTTCCGGACCGATCAAACTCTTCGCTGCGGTGTCGGACTCACTGCCTTTTCTTGGCGCCAATGTGTCCAGTGGGAGTGAACGTCTATGTTAAACTTTTAGGAGTTCTTGAGAGGTCTGAGGTTGCGTTCTGGGCGAGAAGGGCGAAGCCGACACCCAACAAGTCACAGGTACCTGGGCGGCAGGTCTACACCCTCTCCACCTGCAGAGCGCGTACGCCATCGAAGTCCACATCCGCCCCCGTCACTAGCTTGGCGCGGAGCTCCAGCGCGGTCGTCGCCGCGAATGCGTCAGCCAGCGACACGCTGAGCCCCGCCTTCAGGGAGGCTGCTCTCTTCCAGAGCGGCGAGACCGCGTCCACGGGGACAACCTTCACGCCATAGCTCCTCAAGCTCTCCTCCTTCTCTTCGGCGTCCTCTCTGCTCTTGCGCGTCTCGACGCTTGAGCCAGTCGCCGCGACCAAGGTGAAGGTCTGCCAATGACCCTTCTCAGTCCATGAGAATCGTCTCCCGGGATTAAATTTGGCGCCTTCGAATCCCTGATGTCGTGGCTTGAATCGGGAAGTTCCATCGAAACCTGAAGGAGTGGAGAGGAGCCATCGCATCGCTCTTGGCAGGTCCATCTTGATCGTTGTTGTGGTCGTCGCCATAATTCTCGCCGCGTCGCTGTTCTACTACGTCGCGGTCGCTGGCACCGGTCATTCGACGACTTCGAGTTCATCTTCCTCGTCCACGTTGCAATCCACGATACAGGGAATTGTAGCCGGCTACGTGACCGTCGGACCTTCCCAACCGACCTGCAGTGCGAACCAATCGTCATGCACGGAAGACCTCACAGGCTACAGCCTGGAGTTTGCCTCGGCATGCGGAGGAACGAGCGGCGTCTCCTCTTCGCCTTGCCAAGGGCAGACCTACGGAGCGCAGATCGCGCCGAGCGGTCACTATTCCATCCTGCTCGCGCCCGGAACCTACACGATAACAGGCCTCTCCCCTTCGTGCAACTGGGTCGGCTGTCCCTCCGCATTTCCAAAGTCCGTCGTAGTCGAAGCCGGACAGCAGTTGGTCGTGAACGTCAGCGTCGACACAGGAATCAGGTAGGTCAGCCGACAAGCCGTTCGCTCTCCCACCCGGCGACTGGGCACGGCAAGCCGACAGAGCGCGTTGCCCTGGTTGGGGATCGAGTTGGACGGTCATGCCCTCACAGATGACCAGGCCCGCGAATCGCGCCGAAGTCTTAAATCACTCAGGGTCGCAAGTCGAACCCATGTCGGAGAACCAATTCTGCAGTAAGTGCGGAGCGCAGCTGCAGCCCGGGTCCACATTCTGCCCGAATTGCGGCGCTCCCGTCGGACAGGCCTCGGGCCCCACAACCGCCCCTCTGAGCGGCGTCGACGCGCTGATGAAAGAGTCCGGCGCCCAGAACTACTGGCTAAGACGTTTCGTGGCTTTCGTCATCGATGCCGTCATCGTCGGCGTCATCCTTGTCGTGGTCGCAGTAGCGGTTGCGATTCCCAGCTTCGCCCTGTCGGGATCAGCCGGCGTGACTTCCTTTTTCGCAGGGGCGTTCGCGGTTGTAGCCGGGGTCATCCTGTTCCTCTACTTCATCGTGGCAGAGGTGACGAGGGGAGCGACAGTCGGCAAGCATGCGATGCACCTGAAGGTCGTCGGCCCCAAAGGAGGGAACCCCACCCTCATCGAGTCCCTGGTGAGGAACGTGAGCAAGATCTACCTGGATCCTGCTGCTCCTCGACGTCATCGTCGGTCTGGCCACCTCGAAACAGTACAACCAGAAGTTCAGCGACAAGCTGGTCGGCACCTCGGTCGTTGGGTGAAGGATTCCCGACGGGGGAGTTCGGCAGGGCTGGAGACCAGAAGGCCCGAGTGGACCAGCTCCTGCGTTGCCGTAACTGAGCGGGTCGACAAGAACTGTTGACCAGCCTAGATTAACCGGGCGAGGCCCGGACGACCGCCGATGAAAGGCCGGGCGAGGCTGGTTAAAGCAGGAGCAAGCGCTCTCGCAAGGACCGCCCAGGATAGGGCGCAGGTAGCAGGTGGCATGGCCCAGACCGAGACCAGGAGGAGACTCAGCCAGGTCGTGAGACCAAACTCGGTCTCAGCGAATCTGAGGAAGGCAGGCGTCGCGGTGCTCCTCTCTCCGATCCCCTCGGGCCCATCGCCGACGTCCCGGGCATCGCAATGCTGGGCGCGTCCTATGTGATGCAGAGGAGGCGTCCCGAGAGCGTCAAATCGGTGTACAACGAGAACGCGTAAGATGCTTCAGGAACTTCAGGCCATCCTCTGAGACGCACCATCGACAGCCAGTCTCGCATGCGGGGGGCTCAATTCAGGATTGTCGCTCGCCCGGGCAGACGACCTTCTCCCCGAGGCGCCCTGAGAGCAGCGAGTTCTCCTTGGTGTCGACGGGCACATCGAGCACCCAGACTCCATCGGACCCAAGCGCCGTCGAGAGCCGCCGCCTCATCGACCCACCCAATCGGTCCGCGCACGGTCTACCTCGCGGCGCTCTACGAGCAGCAGTTTGGCCTGGACTACTTCGATTCCCTCATCGCGGCCGAGGCAACTGAGCACGACGGCGAGATTGTCTCCACCGACAGAGAGTTCGACAAGATAGCGGGACTGCGAAGGGTAGCGCTCGGGTAGTCGGTCAGTCTCTCCGAACTGCCTATCTCAAAGATGTAGGTTGCAACCGCGGGCTATCTCAGCGGAGCGCGACCGGCTGTGCAGGTGACCCGTCAGGCTCCACGACCACCGCCGTCCCATAGGCGAGAACCTCTGTCATCGACCCGCCCATCTCCGACGTGTCAAATCCGATCGAGACGACCGCGTTCGCCCCAAGGCTCCTGGCATGATCGGCGAGCCGCTGCAGGGCCTGATGACGCACTTGCTCGAGGAGAGTGGTGTACACCTTGATCTCCCCGCCACCCCACGCACGGAAGTAGGCAAAGACGTTCTGTCCCAGCCCTCGGGACCTCACGATCAGCCCAAACGTCGCACCGATGACACGGGTCACGCGATATCCAGATACGAACGGCGTCGTGACCATGATCAGGTCAGTCGGGGGCGTGAACGGGTCTGAGACGGTTGAGGGCTTTTCCATTCTTCGTGATTACCTGACTCTTCCGAGGAGCCGTGCTATATACAGGTTCACGGGGAAGATCGCAAGATTTCCGAAGAATCACAACACCGCACGAAGTGACCTATCGATTATCAATCTCCGTTACTCCTTCGAGTACTCTGCGACCGGCTCTCCCAGAACCTTCTTGATCGGCGTTATCCCGAGGCCAGGTTCCGTGGAGGCAGCGAACCGACCCTCCTTCCTCCTCGGGGCCCCATCTGCCGTCTTGACGGTGCCGTAGCTGTTGAAGTCGGTTGTCGAGAAAAGGAAGCGCGGCGGGGTGCTGTGCGCGAGGTGCGCTATGGCTGCGGTCAGGATGTCGGACCCCCAGGTGTCCTCGATGGTCAGGGCTATCCCCAGAGAGACGCATAGATCGCGTATCTGCTTCGCACGGGTCAAGCCTCCCACCTTCGATATCTTCAGGTTGACGACGTCTGCAGCGGAGTCTCCGAAGGCCCTCACGAGTGGGACCACACCGTCGATGACCTCGTCCAGGATGAATGGCCTATCCGTTCTCCTCCGCACCGAGAGGCACTCCTCATAGGTCCTGCACGGCTGCTCGACGTAATACCGCAGGTCCTTCGTCGCGTTCAGGACCTCCATCGCCTCGTGGGTCAGCCAGCCCGTGTTGGCATCGGCGATCACCACGTCCCCCGGGCGAGCCGCCGCGGCAACGGCCCTTATCCTCCCGATGTCGTCCTCCACGCTCCCGCCGACCTTGAGCTGGAACTTCCTGTAGCCCTCCCTGCCGTAGCGGGCCACCTTCCGCGCCATCTCAGCCGGAGTACCCTGGGAGATGGCACGATAGAGGGGCATGTCCGGCCCGTAGCGGCCGCCCATCAGGACGCAGACGGGGAGCCCAGAGGCCTTGCCGAGGATGTCCCAGCAGGCCATGTCGAGCGGCGCCTTGACGTACGGGTGCCCAAGGAGCTCGCCGTCCATCAGCTCGTTGAGGGCTGAGAGCTGTGTAGGGTCGGCACCTATCAGGGCGGGCGCGAGCCTAGCGATGCCCACGCGCGCCCCCTCCGGGAAGGCGGGGAGGTATGCAGAACCGAGAGGGCAGAACTCTCCGTATCCGACGATGCCCGCGTCGGTCTCCACCGAGACGACGGTCGAATCGAAGACCGCGACGGACTTGCCGCCGGAGAAGTTGTAGCTCCCCTCGGCCACGGGGAGGTCTACCCTGTACACCGAAATCCTCGTGATTTTAATTGAATCTCCTTACCTTTCTTAGGGATGCGAGCGATAAATAATCTTCTCTGCTACCGCGTCTTTGTCTGTGTGACTCTTCGGAGTCTATTTTCCAGCGAACATGCCGGAACTGCCGACTATCGTGAGAAAGCCGGCGATGCTGACCACAAGGTCGAAAGGAAGCAAGGTTCCGCTGGCTATCAGGAGAAACCACCCGATTAAGAACGGTACGAAGCCAAAGAGCCCCATCTCCTTCCTGTCTGTTATCATGTGCAACCTCCGTGATAGAGTTATGATCAGGATGCCGAAGATGATTCCGAGAACCCCCGCGACCGGGTTTCCGAGGACGAGATAGCCGATGCCGCTCAGAAGTGTGAGGGCTCCTCCAACCAGGCTGAGAAGGTACCCGGTTCTTGGTCTTGTCTTTGCCGTCGGCGAATATTTCTCTGCGTTCGGCGCTCCAGAGGTTACAGGACTCCCCGTAATCTGGGCCCCACAATTGGGGCAGAAGGCGTTGCCTTCCTCGACTGCGTTGCCGCAGTTCGGGCAGAACAATTCCGATTCGCCCAATCGAGGGCGCCTTCTCACTTTATTTAAGGGCCGCGACGAGTTCGGCAGCGCTGTCAAACCCGGACCCCCTTCCTCGAGAACCCGCGGGCACAAGGCACTCGCGGCAGGTTGTGGCCGTGCTCTGCGCGGGAGCGGCGAAGGGACGCACATCCAGCGGCTCACAGCCAGTCCGATGGTGTTAGCCTGCTATTCCGCTACGGAAGCCTAAAGTCGGCTTTCAAGACATGGTCTGGGGAGCGATAGAACTGAACGTCGAGAAGCTGAGAGACTACGAGAGTGACGAAAGCGAGCAATTTGATGTCTTTGTCAAACAGCTGGAGAAAGGCGAAGTCAGCCAATACCCAAGTCCAGAGCGATTCAGGCGGTTGACCGGGCCGGTCGCCAAGCGCGCCGTCGACTCGAGTCTTTGGCCGCAGGTCCCGATCTTTGGCTCGCTCATCATCCCGATATTCCCAACTCAGCGCGAGAGTTTCTCCAAGGTGCACCGGTTTGAAGTCTCAGAGATAGCTCGCCTGGTCGACTTCTGCAAAGAGACGGGGCAGGTCCAGTTCACGTTGGCCGCTCGACCGACCCAGTTTGCCGGCATGGATTACCTGGACCCTCTCCTGAACGAGCTCCGGCCTCCCGTCGTTCGAGCGATCCCGCCCTCTGCCGTCTTTGAAGAGGCATCACTGAAGAGATCGAACATCGAGTTTGACACGATGGCGGCTTTCTCCCTCTGGCCCCTGATTAAGGCGAACCTGGCCAGCGCAGGCCTTGACCGTGAGTATGCCCTCCAGAACTACGACGTGGTACGGTCCGCCTACTCAGTGCTCAAACTGTTGGGATACCAGAAGGTCGTGGCCCAGATTGACGAATGCATACTCTCGGATGCGCCCCGCGCGCACCGGATTCTGTACCTCTACAACCAGTTTGTCCAGGGTCCTATGTTCGACCCGCTGAAGGGCGTATACTGCTTCTCGTGGGATTATCTCAAGGGCATGAAGAGGCTTTCCGGGTCCGATACGAACTCGGTTAGCGATCAATTCCCGTGCGAAATTGGGGCGTCCCTGATGAAGTCGGTCACGCTTGCACCTGAAAGCCTCGAAGCGTGCAGGGACGTCGCCGCCCTCTACGGACACGAGGACGTGACGCGTCTCGTAGGCGACCTAGGCTCGGCGGTCTCGGATTCGAAGCTCGACGTGATCAATTCGACTTCAGCAGAACTCACGGAAGCCCTTCAAAATGTGTGGGACGAGGCGAGAAACAGGGACACGACAATCAAGGGCGTCTCATATGGGCTCAGCTTTGGCATGGCTGCAGGAGGTGTTGCGGCCGGGCAGGTCCTATCTGCCTCTCCCGAGAGAGTCGGGTTGTTGTCAGGACTCGGATTCAACCTGCTCGACAAAGCCGTCGAGTCCGCGACTGACGGCGTCAGCACGCGGACTGCGCGAGCAGTCTCAAAGAGCTACTCGATGTCTTTCCACAATTTCCAGAAGAAGCACAGATTAGAGAAGTCCTGAGGAGTCCTCGCCGGATATCCGCGACCGCAGGGACGGGAGCGCGCGTCAAGGGGCAGAGGCAGGTCCGCATACAGACAATCATGTAGGCTCGGAAGTCGCCCAGAGTAAACAGATGATCGAATAGGCAGCGCCGAAGCAATGACTTCGCATCGAGCCAGTCCAGGAGGGCCCTCGCGGTCTCCCCGTTCACTCGCGGTCTGCCGGGTTGCGCCAGCTGTGATCTGGCTGATACCCAAGCATGCGCTTCGCCTTCTCGATTGAGTGCAGGGTCTCGTCCGGGCCGAGCGCCTTCCTCATGGGGACGCTTGGAAAGGTGTCAGCCATGAGTTCCGAGCTGTTCCTAGCCATGACCGTGTCATCGCTCGCTATACAGAAGACGTCCGCTCCCTTGATTGGGGCCTCCAGCGCCTTGCGGATGGCCTGGGCTGCGTCCCGCACGTCCACGTAACCCCAGAGGTTCCACTTGCGGAGATGGGAATCATTCTGGAATGCTGCGAATCTGGCGTAGTCGTGTGGTTCCATGATGTTCGAGAACCTTAGCCCGATGATCTTCATCGTGGGGTCCCAGCGACAGAGCTGCTCGGCCATCTCCTCGCAGAGCAGCTTTGAGAGCGAGTAGTCGCTCTCCGGCCGCAAGGCCGAGTACTCATCAACGGGCACGTAGGCGGGCGGCTCGTCGTAGGGGACACCCAGTACAGAATCGCTCGAGGCCCAGACGACGTTCTTGATGCCGAGGAGGCGGGCTGCCTGGAAGACGTTGTAAGTGCTCACGACGTTGTTGAAGAAGGTCACTTGATCCGAGTAAACCCTCACACGCAGGGCAGCCAGGTGGACAACCCCCATGACTTCTTGCGATCCCAGCCCCGGGCCCGAGAGAACTCCTACGACCTGTCCGTAGTCGGTAAGGTCTGCGAGCATGAAGGGGCGTGGCGTTCCTTCGGGAGCCGCCCTGTCGACGTTCAGAACTTCGTATCCATGGGCTTGGAGGTCCTTGATGCACGCCCTGCCCGCCTTGCCGCTACCGCCTGTCACGACTATCTTCGACATTCCGGACTGGCGGTTGACGGAGAGCGAGCTCTAATAGGATTTCCTCCTTGTTTGGGACCTAGTCCACTTGCGGGCGGACGCAGGGATTCAAGTAGGGAATCGAAGGAGTTCAGAGTGCGCACCTTCACAGGAAGACCGCTGCAACCCAGTAGGTACCCCGGAAGCTTCGGGGACTCAGATATCGCTGGTGTGGCAGGCGTGCTACTTCTGTCTGTACCTTCTGCCGTAGGGGAAAAGCTTCGGCACCTGCCGGCGGTAGTCCGCGTAGCTCGCCCCGAAGAGGGCCAAGAGCTCCCTCTCCTCGAACGGGATGAGGAAGAACCAGTACCAGCAGGCAAGGATGAGTCCCCAGAGAAGCAGAGTGGGCGACGCGACCGCGAGACCGTACCCGAACGAGATCGCGACCACGCCAAAGTACATCGGGCTCCTCACGTAAACATAGGGACCCCGCGGGACGAACGGCTCGGTCCTCGCCATAGTCTCCGAAAGGGGCAGCCTCCCGAGCAGCTTCATGAAGGTGACAGATGTGGAGACCCAGACGTCCCACGGGCGCCTGAACCTGAAAGCGTCAGCCGCGACCGCCACGCCAACGAGGATCAGGCCCGCGCCGAGCAGCCTGACCTCGATGGGGGGTCCAAAGATGAGCTGGTACCCGACAAGAAGCCCCAGGAGCGTGTAGATGGCGTAGCCGACCAAGTAGGTTACAGCGAGGATCAGAAGGATGACAAGCCCTGTGAAAACGAGGTCCTTCGTGCTCAGCGGTCGATCCGGTCTCATCCTCGCTCCCTCGCCCCCGACCCGGAAGCGCTTCAGAGAGATATCTGGGTTCGGTTCTGTCTTGGTCCATTGCTGCCGTATCCAGAGCAGAATCAATCGGCCTCTCACCGAAGGGTTCGGGTAGAAGCCGAGGCCATCCGAAACAAAAAGAGGTTTAGCGCCGTCGGGAATCTCTCCCTGACCTTCCTCATGGGCTCGGTGGCAGTCCTATTGGGTTGGCGTTCGATGGTGAATGGGTTACGCCTGATCAAACAGAGACTGAACAGCGCCACCCGTTTGAAGGGAGAGTGCGAAGTGTCTGTTCAGACGAATGTCCGAATTGTCGGACAAAACTATTAATCAGAAACGACGCTCATCAGCCTAATGAATGAAACTCAGGCTCGAAGCGATTTCGAGAAGGCGGGGAGCGGCTGACAGGACGCCCGTCCTCTTCGTAGCCATAGTTCTTGTGCTCGCGGCGGCGATAGGGTTTGTTCCTACGCTGACGAGCAATAGCACGATCCCATCATCGACGAGCTCCTCCTCGTTCGGTTCCTCCTCGTCTAACGCGCATTCCGGACCGCTTCGCTCGTTCCAGAACTACTCCCAGCTCCAGAGCTTCATGGCGGCAAACGCCAAGAGCGCCCAGGAGTACGACGCCTACGGAGGGTCGTCCTTCATAGGCGGTCCGATCATGTTTGCTCCAGGTGTTACCATGACGGCCACAATGGAGTCGAGCGCGACCATGGCCGTGGCCGGCACCCTGACAACCGACCAGTCTGCCGTTTCGTCTACTTCCTCTCCTTCGTTCACGGGGACCAACGTCCAGGTCCAGGGCGTCGACGAGCCCGACATCGTCAAGACCGACGGCACGCACCTCTTCGTCGCGAGCACCGTCTCAGGTTCCCCGACAGGAGGCAGCTCGGTCACGATAATCCAGGCCTATCCGCCGACCTCCAACGCGGTCCTCTCCACGGTGCGCCTCTCCGGTCAGGCCATCGGGATCGAGATCGCCCAGGGTCGCCTCATGGTCATCGACCAGGGGTACACGAACGGCACTACGTACCTGGGGCTCCTCCTTTACAACACCTCGAGCCTCTCGTCGCCCAGACTCATCAGCAACGTGACCGTCTCGGGGAGCTACGTCGCCGCCCGCATGGCTCAGGGCTTCCTCTACGCGATCGTGCAGCAGCCCTCCTACCGGTTCAACAACCAGGGGAACGCGACCAGTGTGATGCCCTACGTGACCGTGAACGGCCAGAGGGTGGCGTTGCCCCCGTCCTCCGTGCTCTACACGCCGAACAACTCGCAGATCGGCGACTACACGATGATCCTCAGCGTCAGCATGGCCTCGGGCGCCGAGACGACCGTCTCGGTCCTGACCGGACCTTCCTCGACGGTCTACGTCTCGACCTCGAACATCTACGTCGTCTACTCCGACTACAGGATGTTCGCCAACGCCGATGACATCCCTGGGGACGTCTTCACCGGCGGGGTCATCATCACCTCGCCCTCCGTCCAGCAGGACCAGAACAGCACCATCTTCCGCGCATCCTATTCGTCGAGCGGGAACGTCGTCGTGCAGGCGGTCGGGACTGTGCCCGGATCCGTCCTGAACCAGTTCTCGATGGACGAGTACAACGGCTACTTCAGGGTCGCGACGAGCCGCGTCGCGACCATCGACGGGAACGCAACCGAGAGCGACGACGTCTACGTCCTGAACCAGAACATGAGTCAGGTCTCGGCCCTCAGGAACATCGCGCCCGGTGAGAACCTCTATGCGGTGAGGTTCGCGGGCGACATGGGATACGTGGTGACCTTCGAGCAGATCGACCCGCTCTTCGCGATCTCCTTCGCGGACGTCGCCCACCCCGTCATCCTCAGCGCGCTGAAGGTGAACGGGTACTCGGACTACCTCCAGCCGCTCTTCGGCAGCTCGTACCTGCTCGGCGTGGGCAAGGACACAGTGGCCTCATCGACGGGGAACTTCGCCTATTACCTCGGGCTGAAGCTCTCGCTCTTCCACGTGGCGGCCAACGGGTCCTCGTCGGACGTCTCCGACTACATGATCGGGGACCGAGGCACCGACTCGCCAGTCTTGACAGACCACCTGGCCCTGACCTACGACCCCGCGAACAACGTCACCGTGATCCCGGTCCTACTCGCTCAGGTCCCTGCGAGCCAGCAGTCAACCGGCACCTCTTCGCAGAACCCGCCTCCCTTCGGGAACCCTGTGTGGCAGGGCGCCTACGTCTTCAGGGTGAACTCGACAGGCTTCACGCTCCTGGGGCGGGTGTCCCAATACCCTGCAGGCCAGAATTACGGCGACTCCCCGAACGGGAATCTGCAGATAGACCGGTCCGTCATAATCGGGGACTACCTCTACACCATATCTCAGAGCGAGGTGATGGTCAGCAGTCTTAGCTCTCTCGCCACCGTCGCGACGGTGCCCCTGTCCTGAAGCTGAGCGCAGGTCTCGATTCTGAGACGGGGTCGAGGGGCCAGGGAGATGCCCGAGATTTGGCCCAAATTTTAAATAGAAAACCCGGTCTCTTTGCTTGAAGCTAGTTGGCCGAAAAAGTCGCATTACCAACAAACACTCCGATAAACATGCCCGCCGGACTCACGGGGACTCAGGACACGGGCATAGGCGTACTCGGCGTGAGTAACTCCGGAACTGGGGTCGCGGGTAGGAGTACCACAGGCGAAGGCGTGGCTGGGTCGGGAGGGTCGAACGGGATCCACGGGATCTCCATGTCGCAGGTCACGACCGACAGCGGGGTGTTAGGAGAAGCCTACGGCCACGGGACGGGCGTCTCCGGCGTCAGCAGGGGTGGCATCGGCGTGTACGGGAAGGGATCGACCCAGGCGGGGCAGTTTGACGGGCCGGTCACCGTGACCGGGACGCTTTCGGCGAGTGCGGATTTGAACGTCGCCGGGACGATAAACGCCGCGGGCAACATAGCCGTGGGGGGCGACATCACACTCACGGGAAGCGACTGCGCGGAGGAGTTTGCGGCTTCTGTCGAGATTGAGCCCGGGAGCGTCGTGGTGATGGACGACAGCGGAGCGCTTCGAGAGGGCGCCAAGGCCTACGACAGGAGGGTCGCAGGCGTCATCTCCGGTGCCGGGCTCTTCAGGCCGGCCGTCATCATGGGAAGGACTCTGGAGACATCAGGCCGCAGGGCGCCCCTGGCTCTTTCCGGCAGGGTCTACTGCAGAGTCGATGCCAGCTACGGGCCGATTAGCGTGGGGGACCTACTCACGACCTCTCCGACCTCGGGTTGCGCAATGAAGGCGTCCGAACCCTCACTCGCATTCGGGGCGGTCATAGGGAAGGCCATGTCCAGTCTGGATTCGGGTGTGGGGTTGATACCGATCCTCGTCGCGCTGCAGTAAAGGCCGGGACGACCTCCGGGTGATGAGCGAATGCAGATTCAGATCACAGGGATAACCCAGGTCCCTCCGATTACGGCGACCACGGCTAAGGTCAAAGTGAGTTTCACCGTATCAGGGGGGAATTTCGTGCAGATCTACGCGGCACCGGCCGGGGGCGGCGTCGGCTCCGGCGAGCTAGTTGCCACGGTGAGCATCGTGCCCAAGCAGACCCAATATGACCAGACGGTCAACCTACCTGCCGCGAGCTTCTTCGCAATCTACGCCTGCCCGAGGACCGGATCGAAGACCACGCCCGACGACTACACCGACGGTCAGCCCTGGGACACCTATTGCGCGATGCAGTACTTCACGACCCAGGGTAAGGAGACGGTCCCTCCTTCGATGCCGCCGCCACAGATCGTCGAGGTCATCCCGCAGCCTGCCTCCGTGAATCTGGGCAACTCAATCAAGGTGATCTGGTCTTCAACCAAGAGCTACGACAAGTACGTTGTGGGGTGGTCACAGAATGGGACACAGATGGCAGGAGTGGACATCAACACCGGAGGGACGCAGGGCTCCTGGACGACGCCCACCGTCCCAGGGTCCACCTACACGTTCCACGTCAACGGAGGTGTCAGCCAGTTTTGGAACTACGACTACTCGACCTGGGGAAATCTCGTGACCGTGGTCGCCGGACCGAATCTCACCAGTGTCAGGAAGTTCCTGACCTGGAGCGGGGTCCACCTCGGGGGCAACGGCTTGAGGTCGGTGGTGCCTTCCGGTTTCACGCTGAGGAAGTTCATGCAGCTGTCTTAGCCGACCCGACGTCGATCTTGACCCCCGCTTTTCTTGCCAGTGGCCGGTAGCTCCCAACCGCCTCTGACATCGACTCGTCCGCGCGCCTCCGGACCTCGTCCCGCCGACCGGAGCGGAGAAAGGAAGATAACGCATAACCATTTTGCATCCGACCTTCGGGAATCCACTTGGGAAGCACCCAGCCAGAGAGCGCAGGAGCGACGAAAAATCGGCAGGGCTGGGTCTGGACGGTCCTCCCGCTCAACATCGGGGTCGCTGGTTTCGGCACCATGGTCCCGCTCTACATCCTCTCCCTCGGTGGGAACGTCGTCCAGGTCGCCCTCATCACGACGCTCTACAACGCCGTCCTGATTCCTGCCTCGATATTCTGGGGCCGGATGACCGACAGGCTGGACAGGCGGCGCGTATTCTTCGTGATTGCCTCCGCCGGGACGACGGCGATTTTCGCCGCGATGTTTGTGCTTCCCAATCTCAGCGACCTGGCCGCACTCTATGGTGCTCTGGGGCTCGTCGTGACCGCCAACGCGGTCGCGGCGAACCTCCTTGTGATGGAGACCTCCGAGAAGAAAGACTGGATCTCCTCCTACTCGACCCTCTACCTGATCGTCAATCTCGGGTCGATCATCGGGGTGGCGGTCGGCATCTTCTGGACGAGCACGCTGCCCCTTGGGGCCTTCCTCGTCTTCTGCGCGGCGGCGACCTGCGCGTCGGTAGTGCTCTCCTACCACTTGATCTCGGAACCGGCCCGGACACTGGAGACCGGCCACCTTCCGCACAACTCGGAGAGCCTCCCTTCTAGGTTGTACCACGATGCGATCCTCCTCTACCGCCATCTCGCCGTCTCGAGGGGGACGGCCAGGGAGGCGATGAGGATGGTGCGCGCGACCCGGGCCGGGGCGATGACCGGCATAACCCTCCTCTTCTTCTCGGCCTTCCTATTCATGACTGGGTCTGCGTTCTTCAACACCCCGTTCGTGCCCTTCCTTGTGCACTCAGGCGTCGGAGACAATGAGGTCTTCGCGATATCCCTGATCAACACGATCGCCGCGACCGCGGTCTATCGCTGGATGAGTAGCTTCGCCAAGCGGTTTGGAAGCGCGAAGGCAGGCTCCTGCTCCATCATCCCGCGCACGATTCTCTGCCTTGTGCTCGCGGTAGCTGCACTGGAGGTCCGCGGATTCACGATGTTCCTGCTTGCGATGATGTTCTATGCCCTGATGGGTCTTACCTACGCAGTCTGGAACTCCTCGACCTCGGTGGCCCTCTTGTCCAGCCTTGGCCGGGCGCGCCAGGGGAGCCTCATAGGAGCGTACGCAGCCCTGGGGGCGCTCGGCACGGTCGCAGGCTCGCTGTTCACGGGCTACGTCTCATATTATCTGGGCTACTCGACGACCTTCACGGTAGCCGCGGCCATCATGCTCCTCTCTTACTTCGTGCTGGAGGCTGCGCTCAGGAACCTGGGTCACAGGGAGAGCCGGACCGACCTCGCGGCCGCTCAAGGGTCTCCAACGGACACGAGCCCTCATCCACACGGCCGCTCTGCCGGGATTAGTCCAGAGGCCTAGAGTAATATCGTGCATCCTCCCGGCGTGCAGCGTTGATCATCGCAGTCCTGGGCGCCGGAAAGATAGGTGAGGCGGTGGCGAGAGCCACTGCGAAGTCCCCCAAAGTCTCCCGGGTCATCGTGACGAAGAGGAACATCTCGACGCTGCGCCGCCCTCTGCCGGCGAAGATACAGGCATCGACCGACAACGAGGCAGCCGTGAGGAGTGCCGACATCGTCATCCTCTCGGTCAAGGCTGCGGATGCGAGGGAGCTCCTCGACAAGATCTCTCCCTACTGCGAGGGCAAGATCGTTATCTCTCTCATGGCGGCGATCTCGCTCTCGAGACTTGGGCGGCACCTTCCGACGGCAAAGGTGGTGCGCGCCATGACCAACATGGCCGCGCAGGTCGGAGAGGCGGTGACCGCCTACTCACGCGGAGTAAATCTTTCGGAGACGGATGTGCAACAAGTGGAGTTCATCCTGGGAAGGCTGGGCGAGGTAGTGGAAGTTCCAGAGTCGCAGCTGGACGCGGTCACCGCCTTGAGCGGAAGCGGCCCCGCCTACATAGCAATCCTGATCGACGCGCTCGTGACGGCCGGGCTCAAGGTCGGACTGCCGAGGGACACAGCCTTCAAGCTTGCAGCGCAGACCCTCGTCGGGACCGCCAAGCTGCTGCGCGAGACCGGAATGAGCGTCACGGAGCTCAGGGACGCCGTCACCACTCCGGCGGGGACGACCATCGCCGGAATCTACGAGCTCGAGAAGGGGTCGTTCAGGACGAGCGTCATCAACGCCGTCGAGGCCGCGACTGGGGCCGCGGAACGGGTCGCGAAGAAGTTCGAGGCCGAGCGCTAGACGCAGTCCCCGTCTCTCTCGTCGGGAGAGGGTCTGGCCATCTGTTGTCGCAGATACAGGTCCGCGCGTCTGCTTTATAGTCAGACATGGATACGGAACACCGGACATGGGCAGCCATGCGGGGAACCAAGAGACCGGATGATTCATCAGGCCAACGGTAGTTTTCAGGGCAAGGGTCTGGATACGCGCGCCCAGTGTGTCTGCGGAAAGACCTTCCCGGTGATAACGACGGCTCAGGAGATGTCCCTGTTGGAGCACATTGCAAAGGAGAATGAAGTGCAGAAGAAAAAGAGAGAGGCGGCCATGCCCGCACGTCAAGGTCCGAAGTTAGAGTAGGGCTGTTTGGGGGTCGAACGAGGATTCAAGGTCATGTCCGCGCCTGAATCCTGTGCCAAGGGGGATGAATTTCAGATACACGCACGTGATTCTCGCATTCACGCACGATAAATACGGCGGCAGGTTCCATCACACTCAGCGTGTCGTCTTCGGGGTAACGATCGGTGGTGAGAATTCCGAAACAGCCTTTCGTTTCGACTCGGTTTGTCCGTCTACCTCGTCATGATGCTCCTGTTACTCTTCCCAATGATGGCTGTCGGTTCTCAGCCTGCCTCCCCGAAGGGTGCACAACCGACGACTCAAGGTCAATCCTCTCCCAATACCTCCACCAATGCAAACAGGATACCACTGGCGGCCTCTCAGGGTTCAGCCATCGGCCAGAAGTCCCAGCCTGTCTCCCTCGGGTTTGGAGCCTCTTCAACGAGCGCAGCCCCAGACATCATCAGGGCCTGAATCGACCCCAGCAGAGTCATCGACCGCGTCCGGGTCGTCACCGCCTCCCAAAGTCAATGTGACGACCACCGATACCTCAGCTCCCCCTGCAGGGCCGCCACTCAGCACTCCCTCGAACCTCTCGCCCCCACCAGGAGACCCTACAAATCACTGGTGGGACCTGTGGTCCTATTCGCAGGCCTCCCTTCCTTTCGCCGGATCTTTCATCGCGGAGAACAACCAGATCAATAGTTTGAGCAGCGGTGATCAGGTCCTCCTCCTTCCCATGAACGTAGCGCTGGGCTCGACGACCGACCTGAACTGGTTCCAGTTCGACATCGAGTACTACCACGACTGCGGCATTCTCAACTGCGCCAGCGGGATCGACTGGTACATCTGGAACATAATCTCCCCGGAGGGACTCTCCACCTGTAATCCGTCTGGGTCCCAGTTCCATCAACACGATATCTCCTCATCTCCGCCGAATCCCGGCGATGTCGACCCTGACGTGGTCGCAAGTTCTGGAGGAGGCGGTCTGTCCTACAACCCGGGAGACTCGTACACCTGGTCCCTGTATGCGACTGCAGGCAGCAACGTAGTGTTTCTCGTCACGGATACCTCAAACGGTAACTTCTGGTGGGTCGAATTCGCGGTTCCATCCCTCAACATAGTGGTGAATTCCGCGTGCTTCTCACCGGTGAGCGGGGTCGAAGGGTACACGTCAACGGATACCACTTCGCTGTCCAACTTCTATTCTGTCCAGTTCAAGGTAATGGCGGGAGAGACCGCGCCGGTCTCCGAGGGGTTTCAGGGTTCAGGCGAGCCGCCGGGAATAACGACGAGCACGATCCAATATGACGGAACGTCCGCAGGAGGAGGAGACTGGTATTTCGAAGTGTATCAGACGGGCACATTTCCCGCGCCTTACACCTGCGATACCGGATGCGTCTCGTTCCCCTCGTCGATGGACCTGGGGCAGACAGCGGATATCGTCTTCAGCGCCTCGAACCTGGGAGCCACCGCAGCAGTGACACAGACCATGACCCTTTCGTTCCCCGGTGTCTCTGCGAGTGACCTCTCGATAGAATCGAGCGACCTCGGCTCAGCCATAGTGGGTGCCGGTTCTTCCTTCCCGGGGTGCTACGACCAGTGCGTGGTGACTCTCAGTCATCCCCTTGTGGAGGGCCGCGCAGACAACTGGGGCCCGGGCGTCGTGCACACGATGACCGTGGGTTTCACCCCGACCATCGCGGGGACCTACACGTTCTACTACAAGACGGTAGCCGCGGCCGGCTATCCATGGTTCCCGATGGTATGGTCGCCGGATTCGACGCTGTCGAGCACGAAGGACCAGCAGAGAGAGTGGGTGTACGCCGGGACGATAACGGTGACTATTCCCGTCTCCATCACCCTCCTGAACGACGCCACGAGCAATCCGATCTCGGGTGCGAACTACTTCACCGCCGACTACACCTCAGGGGGGACGGGCTACACGGCGTACTTCACAGGTGGCTCGACGCTGACGCTGCACGTGGACGGGAACTCTCACATCAAGGTAAGCGGCACGTCGTCCGGTTCCAGCGCCAAGGAAAAGTGGTGTCTGACGAGCTCGTGCGATGTTCTCGACCTCTTCATCTCGGCGAGCTCCAGCGCCAAGTCGCTCACATACTACTACTTTGACCTCCTCCGACAGAGAGTCTCTGCAAACATCGTCGACGGAGGTTCTCCGACGATCGCTCTGGACTACACAACTGCACCCGCCCTCTACTTCGTCTCGGACAACCCGCAGTCCACTCACGCCTCGCTCAGCGGCAGCCCTCTGACGCTGTACGCGTTGCGGGGGACGGGCGCAGACGTACCCGCCTGCACGCCGTCCACAACCCTCCCGGGGCTCCACGGCCCGATAACCGTGTGTAGCGATGAGACCTGGGTCATCCTGCCCGGAACGGCAACCTCCTGGACCATCACTTCGGCCGACCAGATTCCCAGCTCGCTCACTTACTACCATCAGTACTTCGAGGAGCTTTCTTTCACCACTTCGGATGGAGTCACTCCGCCATCAAGTCCGACATTCTCAAGCCTGCAGTTCGGGTCACCCTATGCAACCACACTTTCAATGACATCTCCCGACTATGTGTTCTTGGACGCGGGAGCGTCCTACAGCATAACACCGAACCCGCTGGGCGGCTCGAGCTCCACCGAGAGGTGGGAGGGTGTCCCGACTTTCCTGAGCAATACCCTCTACGAGCCCTTGCTCCCTTTCACTCAGTACGCTGAGTACTCACACCAGTACCTCATCACCTTCGGGGAGACGGGCCTGGACAGCTCGACGGGCGGAAACACGGTCCTGTCAGTCTCCTCGTCGAGCAGCCTCATACCTTCAGATTTCACATTCTCTCAGTTCCCAGTGGGCGACTGGATTGACTCAGGCGCGATCTTGCACTACGTCTACTCCAGCCCGGTTCACACGAGTGCCTCCGGGACCGAGTTTGCGCTGCAGACCGTCATCGGGCTGACGTCCCCATTCACCGTTTCCGGCATCACCACCGTCACCGGAACCTATGCTTCCGAGCAGACATCCGCGGCCGCCTGCGCGGGTACCTTCCCCACGGACACCTGCACCGGAACCCCGAGTCAGCCAAGCGGGACCCTGTCGGCGAGCTCGACCTCGACCGGGATCAGCATCGACATCTCGGGGACGTCGGCCACGGGAACAGTCACCATGACTATCTCTGTCGACGGAAGCGCCCCTCCACCGTCGGGCGCGGATCTGAATCTCGGCGGCGGAGGCGCCTACTACGATGTCCATGTCAGCGGCGCCTCCGACGGGATCGCCCGGGTCTGCATCACGAATTACAACATCTACTTTGGGACCACGATGGATTACTGGAACGGCGTGTCCTGGGCCAGCGCCGCCAACATTCAGGTGATAGGGGTCATGATATGCGGAGACATCCCCGTCTCGGCGCTCACGGGCACCCCGATCGGGATAGGAACTCCCTCGACGACCTGCGCCGGGACCTCCCCCGTCGATGTCTGCGCCGGAATTCCCGTCCAGCCTGGCGGAACACTCTCCTTCAGCTCGAGCGCGACCGGAGTCAGCGTTGATATCTCAGGAACGGCGGCCATAGGGAGAGTCACTCTGACAATAATTGATGATGGAGGCACCCCGCCTCCGAGCGGTCCGGACCCCAGTCTACTCGGTGCGCCCGGCCACTACTACGACGTGAGTGTCAGCGGAGCTACCGATGGAACAGCCGAGACCTGCATCCCGCCCTCGAACGGCGCGACGACCATGGACTACTACGATTCCTCCTCGAGCAGTTGGACTTCGGTGCACGTGGTCCTCCTCAGCTCGACCGATATCTGCGGAAGCATACCAGTGTCAGCACTCACTGGCACCCCCATTGCCATCGGAACCCCGAACCCGCTTCAGGGGGTTCCTGAATTCCCGTCGGGTCTGTTCGTGGTACTTTTGGTAGGATTGCCATTGATCCTGGTCATCCGGTCCAGATGGCATCCCTGAACAAGCTAGGTCTCCATGCCGGACGGGAAGTCGCCTGTTCTAGCAGCCCCACCCCTCGGCACTGAACCGCCCGGTTCCTGCGGTAGAACCGAGATGAGGGCTACTTCTTCTTAGGCTCGAAGACTACCTTCGTGTCGGAGGCCTTTCTAAGCACCACGCTCTTCGATGGCCTCGGTTCGGTGAACTCGTATGAAGCTTCGGCGAGCCTAGCGAGGGCGGCCGAGTTCCTCAACTTGTCCATTGCAGCGTGGTTGGGCAGCTCCCAGAAATCGTAGGCGTCGTAGTCTCCCTCTTCGCTCGACGACGGGATAATCGTGAAGTAGGTCTCCAAGTGCTTCATGCCGGTCTCCTTCTCGATCTCCGCGCACACCTTCCTGAATCTCTTTGAATTCAGGAATGACTTGTACTCCTTGTGCTTTTCCTCTCTTATGTTGAACCCAGACATCCAGTATATCTTGGGCATCTTGTGCCATAACGGATATCCCTCCTCATATTAGCCTTCGGGTGACTCCCACGAACACCGGTCGCGCGGCGAATCCAAGCAAGGAATCAGTAAAGTAGCAGAGGACGCCGGGGGATAGCATGAAGTTCGGCGTCTGCGTCCCAAACTATGGAGTCACGTCCTCGGTCGAGTCTCTCACTGCGGTAGCCGTCGAGGCCGAGGCACTGGGGTACGACTCTGTCTGGACGACCGACCACCTGCTGATGCCGCGGAACAGCGGGACCCCCTACGAAAGGATCTTCGACAGCCTCGCGTCCCTCGCCTACCTCGCCCCTCAGACCAAGAAGGTGAAGCTCGGCGTCTCCTCTCTCATCATTGCGATGCGCAATCCCGTGGTCGTCGCGAAACAGCTCGCCTCCATAGACGCCTTCAGCGGGGGAAGGGTCGTCCTTGCGATCGGCGCGGGCTGGAGCCAGGTGGAGTTCGCGTCGGTTGGGACCGACTTTCACGACCGAGGGAGGAGAGTCAATGAATCTATCAGGCTGATCAGGTCCCTGTGGAGGGGCGAGACCAAGTTCGAGTCCAAGCGGCTGCCCCAGAGGTTCGAGGATGCCGTCTTCGATCCGATTCCCGATTCAAAGGAGCTCGAGATCTGGATAGGCGGGAACAGCGAGGCCGCCATGAGGAGGGCCGCAAACCTCGGCGACGCGTGGCACCCGAATGTCCACCCTATCGACACCTTCAGCGCCATGGTTGCCCGGTTCCACGAGCTCTCCCCGGAAGCGGAGGGGAAGGAAATCTGCGTGAGAATTGCCCTCGACCTGCGGGCTGAGAAGGGTGAGTACCTAGGGCCTCAGGGTGACCGACGCCTCAAGCTTACTGGGAACGCGGCCGAGAACGCCAAGGTGCTCACGGAGCTGGAGGACCTGGGAGTCTCATACGCTGTCGTCGTCCCGAGCCCCGAGGGGAGGACGCTGCCGCAGGACCAGATCGAGAGCATCCGCGCCTTCGCGAACAGATTCCTCGGCTAGCTCCTCCTGGGCCCGGATCTCAATGGTTCGCGAGTTGATGGCCGCGCCTCGTCAGGAAACTCTATTAGAACCGACACCGCATTGACGCCGAGTCATCACAGTTGTCCAGAATCATCGTCACAGGTGGCAGCGGGAAGGCGGGAAAGGCTTGTGTCAAGGACCTTCTCGCCCACGGATACGACGTCCTGAACGTCGACAGGGTGCCGCCAGAACCGAGACTCTCTCCCTTCGTCCTTGCGGACCTCGCCGATTTCGGACAGACGGTCGGGGTCCTCTCGAGCATGGACTCTGATCCAAAGGACGTCGCCGGCATCGTCCACCTGGCGGCGATACCCGCACCAGGAATCTACTCGGACTCGGTCACGTTCACGAACAATGTCACGAGCACTTACAACGTCTTCGAGGCCTCCAGACTACTCGGCATCAAGAACATCGTCTGGGCCTCAAGCGAATCTATCTTCGGGCTGCCATTCGATGAGCCGCCAGACTACCTGCCACTGGACGAGGACGCACCGGCGCGGCCGGGGAGCTCCTATTCGCTTTCCAAGCTGCTGGGCGAAGAGATGGCCAGGCAGTTCTGCCGGTGGGACGGGTCTCTGAAGATCGTGGGGCTCAGATTTTCGAACGTCATGGAGCCGAAGGACTACGCGAGGTTCCCTTCGTTCAACGATGACCCGGGCTCTCGGAAGTGGAATCTGTGGGGTTACGTCGATGCGCGCGACGCCGCCCAGGCAATACGCAGGGCGCTCGAGGCGCCGATAAAGGGCGCCGAGGTGTTCGTCATAGCCAACGCAGAGACCGTCATGGACCGGTCGGACCAGGAACTCCTGGCGGAGGTCTTCCCAAGCGTGCCCGTTAGGAAGGAGCTCGGGAGGAACGAGACGCTGCTCTCTCTGGAGAAGGCGAGGCGTCTGCTCGGCTATCAGCCAGAGCACAGCTGGCGGAATCCCGCGGACCATGCGCATTGAGGCTGAGGTGCCAATCCCGTTTCGGCAGGCTGGGAGCGAAAACAGATTCTAGCGGAACAACACGGCGGTAACGCTAACACATCAGTTCGCCGTCGTGCTGCAAGCTCGGCAAAGTACGAATACTGCGGGATGAAGTTCGGTCACGGTCAGGCGCTCACCGACCACATGCGGTCCATCCGCCAACCGACCAGTTCACGGCTGTGCTCTCCTGCTGCGCGACGCAGTTCACCGGCACCGAAGAGCTTGCGGGCCACATGCACAAGGCCCACCGCGCCGACATCATAGTCGAGACTGCGTGACGTGCGAGGACGGCTTTTATACGCACTGAGGAAAGAATCGCTTCACGCCCAACAGTTCATCGGGAGTCAGGATCAGGAAGGGGGATGAGGCGGACTTTCCCGCTCTCCTGGGGCTGATCAAGGAGCTGGCGACCTTTGAAGGGGCACTGCACGAGGTCAGGAACTCAATCGAGCTGATGAAACGGGAGAAACGATTGTTTGGTTTCTTTGTCGCAGAGGAGGACGGGAAGGTCCTGGGAGCAGCCGTCTATTTCTTCGCCTACTATACCTGGGTCGGGAAGAGCCTCTACCTCGATGACCTCTACGTCAAACCCGAGCACAGACGCAAGAAGATCGGTAGCATGCTCCTGGAGAAGGTCTTTGAGCTTGCAAAGCGGGAGGATTGCAAGAGGCTGCGCCTGCAGGTTCTTGACTGGAACAAGGATGCGATTTCCTTCTATGGGAAGCACGCAGGGGCCATCAGCAACGAGTGGCTCAACTGCGACTTTGATGTCGACAAAGTCGGGCAATCACCAAGGCGTGGCCCAAAGGCAAGAGAGAGGTGAAGGTGCGGTGCACGCTCGCACCTATCGTGCCGGCGAAAGTGGGGTCGCACGCACCGACGGTTCTTTGGCAGGGGGCTTCTATACGGCCTGCCAGAGCATCAGAAGGTTGCCCTCTGAGTCCTTGAAGAAGGCCTCGGCCCCCCACGGGTCGCGGGAGATTGGGCCCTCGATCTTCGTCTCCGGCCCGGACCGCTCGGCCCGGCTGAACTTGATGCCGCGGCTCTTCAGCTCAGAGACCTCCGCCGAGATGTCGTCCACGACGAATGCGTTGTACGTGAGCTCCCGCTTCTCCCAAGCGGACGGCTTTATCAGCCAGAACTCCTTCTTTCCTATCTTTACCGAGGCAAACGAGTCCTTCATCTCGCCCTCCCCCCCGGCCACCAGCTTGCCTCCCAATCCCTCCGTGTAGAACTTTATCGCACGGTCCATCTTCCGGACCGGGACAAAGGTCACGAAACCTGCCTTGTCTAGCATAGGTCGAGTTGGGAATGTGAAAGTAATAAGTGTCACGGCTCGTACTGCCCAAGGGTTGTGACATTCAAGGCTTATCTGGAGAATATCCAGGCAAAGACGGGCAAGTCACCGGAAGAGTTTCTAGAGCTGGCAAAGAAGAAGGGATTCGTGAAGAACGGAAAGATAGTGGCGAAATATGCGGAGCTCCTTGGATGGCTCAAATCTGACATGGGTCTGGGACACGGCCACGCAAACGCGATGATTCTTTACTTCCGCATCCAGACCAAAGATCCAATGCTGACCGGCAAGAAGCTGCCAAAGTGAGACACTCCGGGGTGCAAGAAGCCCTAACCCTATCCGAGCGAAGCCATGACCAAGTGCGGGTGTCGCTCAGATGAGTCCTGTTGATCATTGCAGGGCCCTAGGAAGAGTACCAGACGTTGTTGACGACGCTGCCGGATTCCGTCTCGCCTCCGACGCAGTAGATGTACCCGCCCGACTCCACGCACGACTGGGTCAAAGCGGTGACCGGGTAGCTGACAGACGGGTTCCACGCCAGGACTGCTGGAGCGGTGGAAGTCTCGACGCCAGAAGTGCTTGTCGAAGCGAGGGGTCCGGTGCTCGAACTCTTCGGGTTGAGTGTCGCGGAGTAGCCCACCGTCGTGGTTACCACTACCATGACGATGATGATTGTGATTACAGTGGTGTCGAAGGGGCCGGTGATCGACGACTTGTTCACTGTCAAAGCTCTAGTCCACTCTCCCCCATCCTGAAGACGCCGCATGTCCAGTGGTTTCGGCCCGCTCTCTCATCTGAGCGCTGACCTTGGGGTCGTCGGTTTTCACGTGAAGATATGTTGTGACGAAGTTCGCGTGGACGTGTCCCAACCCGACCTCTTTCGACTTGAGCCAGGCAAGCCTCACTCCATGCGTTGCGACAACTTCGGAGTTCTTGACGAAGCCCCTTTTTTTGGCAAGTTTCCAGAAATCTTCGGAAGATTTCCCCATCTTTGCCTGGATATTTTGCATGTATGCAGAAGGTCGTCGATCGAGGTTGCTATGGGAATCAGATAAATCTTGCCCGGTTCGGTCGCCAAGCCAAGAGAGAATTGGGTCAGGGCAGTCCCTCGACGTAGCGGGCGAAGGATGCCAATTCTTCCCGAATCTGAGGCTCAAACTCCTCGCTCTCCCTTGTTGACAGGAGCTTAGCCCACAACCCCTTCACATGGACGTCGAGTCTGGCCGTCACCTTCGTCCCCCCAGGGACCTCCTCGAAGGATACGGTCCGTTTCGTCCGGGTGAACCTCGTCTCGCTTTCGGACTCGACCAAGCTCGGCTCCGTGAGCTTCAGACTCCGGGCAGCTTTCTGCCCTCTCCTGTCGGGTCTCCCCTCACTCTCCAGGTATACCATGTCCCCTTCCCTCTTGGTCACCGTCACGGCGCCTCGCACCTTCGCCCACTTCGACATCGAATCGAAGTCGGTGTACACCGCGTAGACCTTATCGCGGGCTGCTCTTACCGTGACCGCGGTCTCGAGGTGCACGAAGGCCTCTTGGTGATTTGTTGAACCTTAAGGATTCCCCGGGGGGTAACGCTCAGGCCCATCGCGGGAAGCATAGCGCCTCGGGAGTACGTATATACAATTCTTATGCGGCGAATCTCATGACTGAGCCCCGATCGAAAGCCGCCGGCGCTTTCGTCCCAGTTGCCTTGGTCTTCCTGGGTGGCCTCATAGGAGGCGCAGTGATCAACATCTTCTTCCCTGTACCAATCTGGAGCGGCGCATGGACATGGCTCGCCGCAGTCGTCCCGCTGGTCGCCGGAGTCTGGCTGTTCGCTTCTGCGAGGCTCTCGTTCAAGCGTCACCAGACGGCCCTAATGCCATGGACTCCTAGCGCCAAGTTGGTCCAGGACGGCCCCTACAGGTTCACCAGGAACCCGATCTATCTGGCATTCGGGACGTTGTACCTCAGTGTGGCCCTGATCCTCAATTCGGCGTACATCCTGGTCATGCTCCTTATCGTATTGGTCCTCTTCGACCGCATTCAGATACCTCGCGAGGAACGGTATCTTCAGGCGAAGTTCGGAGATGAGTTCAGCGCCTACAAGGCAAGAGTGCGCCGGTGGATCTGAAGGGTCTCGACACCGAGCGGGTGCCGGTTCCACAACGACTCTCCGGGACGCAGGGTTAATCTAAGCGTGAAGTCTCCTTCACCCTCGCCGGTATAACCTCCTTCGGCCATCGAATAGCTGTTATGTCACAGTTCTCTGCGAATTGGAATGAAAAGAAGAAGGGACCCGGATTGGGAACGAGGCTGCGCGGTAGCGTCAACCAGAGTACGCCTCTCAAGCCCCGTCTTGACCAGGCGAACCGTGAGATTCAAGGCGTAATTGGGAGGCTCGACTCGACCATGGCGAAGCTGCGCGAAAAGGACACCGCCCTCTTCAACAAGATCGTGGCCGCTACGCAGAAGCACGATTCCGCCAGGGCGTCCGTTTATGCGAACGAGCTGGGAGAGCTAAGGAAGATGAACAGGATGGTGACTCAGTCGAGGCTCGCTCTCGAGCAGATCAACCTGAGACTCAACACGATAAGTGACATGGGCGACATCATAACGACTCTCGCTCCAGCCACCTCCATCCTGAGCGGCATGAGGCAGAGCCTCTCGGGGCTCGTGCCCGAGGCGGAGAGTGGGATGAGCGAGATATCGAGCCTGCTCGGCGGAATCCTCGTGGACGCGGGTTCGGTGAGCGGCTCCTCGATAGACTTCGGCGTCGCCAACGAGGAGGCAGAGGGTGTCCTCTCCGAGGCGGCAGCAGTGGCGGAATCGAGGATGCAGGGCACGTTCCCCGAGATTCCGGTCACGGTTGGCCGGTCTGAGGCCGAGATGGAAGAGGCGTAACAAAGTTACGCCCATGGGTCTCCCACCGGGACTCAAGGAAGTCGATTGCTAGAAGCAAACATACATCTTCTTTTTGACCGTTGGCAGCGAGCCCGTGGTGTGATTGCAGTGACGATCAGGAGGGTCTTCAGGTTCTACGTGAACCGGCTCTCGATAGTCTACGCAGGGACGGGAGCGGTGAACGCCCTGATTATCGACGGGTGGCTCTATCTCCTCACTCACGACGTGGGTCTCGCTCTTCCCGTCTCTACCCTAGTCGCCGTCTTGACCTCGATCTTCACTGACTACACCTGGAAGTCCGAGGTCGTCTTCCGAAGCCCCCTTCTGTCGCGCCACCGCTTCTCCAAATACTTCCTCAACGGTTCGGTCGCCACGGCGATCCAGTACGTCCTCACTCTCTTGCTCTCAACCGTGATCTTCTACACGATAGCCTACATCATCGCTGTGGCAGTTGGCTTCGTCTTTGCCTACACGATCTCAAGGCTGAAGATCTGGAGAGAGTATGTCCCCGGAGCCGCCCCGGCCACCAGATGAGACGCCCCTCGCTTGATTCGAGTGTACCGGATGTTAACACTCCGAGGAGGCCCGCTTTATTATCTCTCAGGGCCACGTGAGTCCACGGACCTGGGTCTCAGAAGAGTGCTTGCGAAGCGGTCGATCAAAAAGATGTGAGAAGAGGTAGGCTCTACCTCTTCACGCGCACATGTACACGGCTGTCAGAAGGACCGGCGAGTTGTAGACCGTGACCGATCTCGGGTTTGCGGTCGTTCCGTCCGACCAGTGCGAGAACGCGCACGATCCATAGCTGTCTGCCAGAACCCAGTAGGTGTTCCCCGGCATGGCACCGTACGTCTTGGGCGTGAACCCCGTTGACATGATGTTGCCGTTGGAGTTGTAGGTCACGGTGTAGTACCCAGCGATGGTCTCGCCACCTATCATCTGCGAGACGACGGTCACGCTGGACGGAGAACCCCCGCAGTTGAATACGGCGACGAGGTGGAGGGGACCGATGATGGATATATCGAGTGGATCGTTCGCGTTATCCAGTCCCACCCAGTACGCGAAGGTACACGCGCCTGAGCTCTGAACCTGTACTGTGTAGAGCCAGTTCGAGTTCAAGGAGTCGGACGCCGGGGCGGTCAACTATCTCTTCTCCACCCGCCTTGGCAGGCAGGTCAAGCAGGCGAGGGCAAAGGAGCAGGAGATAGAGAAGCGGATGGCCGGGCCCTGATCCCTTCGGATCGTCCACTATACCTCATTGCCGGCCAGTCTACCTCCCTTGGCTCTTGCGTTTGTCGGCAGTCTAGACTGGACCTTCCTAGGTCGCCGCGGTCTTGTTTCGGGAAGGGGTACCTGTCGAGTCCTCATTTCCGTTCGGGGGGATAGTTCTTTCCCAGCCACGCTACGAGCGGCACCCATGAACCATCAGGAAATGCCGCGTGCCGTCCACCCGGGATGACGATGAACTCCTTGCTGGGGGATTCGATGCCATCGAAGAGCTCTCTTGCGGAGTCCTCTGAGAAGAGCTCGTCCTGGTCGCCCACACCGACCAGCAGGGGGACGTCCAGCCCTCCTGAGATGACGAGGTTCGGTGAATCGATAACACTCTTCCCAAGCATCCTGACGACCGACATGGCGCTCGTACCGTACAGGGTAGAGTAGAACCTGGCCGAGTAGTGGAAATTGAAGAGGGGATCGATCGCGGCCGCTCATCCCCCGCCTCTTGTACTCTATCAGTCGGCTTCCGGGAAGCAGCGTGATTCCGATGAGCGTCTTCAGAGAGGCGCCCGCAGATGGCTTGCCGTAGGCGCCCGGTCTGACCTTCTTCCCAGCACTGAGAAGGATGAGGCCATCCACCTTTGCCCCGCAACTGTTTACCGCGGCCACGGCGGAGAGGACGCCGAGGCTGTGCCCGAGCACGACGACCTTCGGGAATCTTCCTTTGAGAAACTCTATCGTCTCGCACAGATCCTTCGAGAGCCTCTTCCTGCTCGGGTAGTCGCCCCTCGTCCCGTCGGACAACCCGTGCCCCCTCAGATTCATCCCGAACACGTTGAAACCGGCTCTCGCAACCTCCTCCGCAAGGAGCTTCCCGTAGGGCTCGCTATGCGCCGTTATCCCGTGGAAGATGAGGACTGCAAGATCCGGCCTCGCCCCCACCCAGTGCCTGAGGAAGATCGTCTTGCCGTCAGAGGTCGTCACGAGCTCGTGAGGTGCCTTGAACTCCGTCCGCAGTCTGCCTACGTCGGGGGCCGTCACGTTATCTTGCGCTTCGAGCGTACGGCCAGTCGCTGCCTATAATGTAATCGGGTCGAGTCCCCAAAGGTTCTGCGAGCAGCCCGACCCGGAAGAAGATCCCTGCAGGACTGCAGGACAAACGCATAATTGAAGCGCGAAACCGCTCCCACCGTTGACATGAGAAGGGCCATCGGAAGGACCGGAAAGCTCACATTCGCCATCGTCCTCGTGGCCATCCTGCTTGCGGGGGGTGCCGCAGCGACCTACTACTTCGCAACCCCCGGAAACACTTCATCGGCTTCCTCTGGCACGCACTCCCTCAACACGGCGACGACTGTCACAAGTATCGCATCGACGGCTTCTGTCTACTCCTACAAGGTCATCAACACCTATCCTCACGACACAGGAGCCTTCACAGAGGGGCTCACGTACTACAACGGCTCCCTATACGAGAGCACGGGCCTCAACGGAGACTCGTCCCTGCGCCGGGTCGACCTGACCACGGGAGCTGTCCTCCAGATCTACCACCTGCCCGACCAGTACTTCGGGGAGGGAATCACGGTATTCAACAACACGATAATCCAGCTGACCTACCAGAGCCACATGGGGTTCGTCTATGACCTGAAGACGTTCAGCCTGCTCCGGAACTTCACCTACCCCGACGAGGGCTGGGGGCTTACCGACAACGGCACCCAGCTCATCATGTCCGACGGGAGCGACAACCTCTACTTCCTGAACCCCGAGACGTTCCAAAGGACAGGCGAGATAACCGTGCGCGATGGGACCGCCCCGGTCGACAACCTCAACGAGCTGGAGTACATCAACGGACGCATCTTCGCCAACGTCTGGCTCACCAACAGGATAGCGGTGATCAACCCAGCGACGGGGCAGGTTACCGCCTGGATAGATCTCACCGGGATAGAAAACCTGACGGGTTGCAACTGCGACCTCGCGAACGACGTCCTGAACGGGATTGCGTACGACGCACAGACCAACCAGCTCTTCGTTACTGGGAAGATGTGGCCCAATCTGTTCGAGATCCAAGTCGTCCCACCTCTGTCGCAACAAGCCAGTCCATAGGACGGGACGGCAATTGTCACTCCTCCTGCTTTGATATCTCCCTGCCGCCAGCAGATCCCAGGCCCAACCACATCAGAGGATCAACGGGCTTCGGATTGAACATCCGTCCGCCGCTCCTGAGCCTTGGAGTACCCTAGCTTCCGCAAGTCGGCAGACGCAAGAAAAGGAAGCGTCGTCAGCACAATCCCTCCCCCAGCGATCCCATACGTCCACGATATCCCGAAAGCGGCGATTGCAAGTCCGCCTATTATCTGGCCGACGGGGATCACGGCGAGGCTCCCGAGCTGGTCGATTCCGAAGTATCTTCCCTGCATCTCGTTCGGGACTATGATCTGCACTATCGAGAGCCACGTCGTCACGGCAAAGCCGATGAACACTCCGACAAGGAAGATGGCCGAAAAGGCCACGATAGGCTCCGGAATCAGGACGAGGGCCACGATGAGGATCCCTATGAGGACACCCGTCAGGATCCAGACGAGGCCGGCCCTCTTCACAGCGCCGGTCCTCCCGACCAGGAGCGCGCCTGGGGCTGCGCCCAGCGAGAACAAGCCGAGGAAGATTCCGTAGGTAGTTGCGCCGCCTTGCAGCATCTGCGTTGTGTAGATGAGGATGAAGGGCAGCGTCATCCCGAAGAAGAGGTTTACGATCCCCGCTGAGACGGTGAGCAACAGCAGACCTCTGTTGTGCACTAGGTATCTCATCCCCTCGCGCGTGTCCTCGAAGAAACCCGCCTTCGCCTTCGCCGGCGCTGGATTCTCGGCGGCCGCCTCCCCCGGAGAGGGCCTGTGCGTGGTGAGCGTGGCGATGAGGAGTCCCGAGACGAGAAAGGTCACCGAATTGAGGCCGATGGCTAGGATGGCCCCGACTATGACTACCAGAGCGCCTCCCAGCGCGTTCGAGAGTGCCTGCGCCAGAGAGGAGGTGAGCTGGATCAGGCCGTTGGCATCGGCGAGCTGGTCCTTCTCCAAGATCGCGGGGATCATCGCACGCTCTGCAGGCTGAAAGACTGCACTGAATGCTCCCAGGGCGAAGCTCCCAGCAAGAACAAGCCAGAGGTTGAACCCCAGGAAGAGGAGGGCGATTGTCACCAGCGCGAGAGACACAGCTCGCACCGCATCACACACGATCATCAGCATCCTTCTGTCCTGCCTGTCCGCAAGTGTCCCGCCGAAGAGGCTGAGGCTCACCAGAGCGATGGTGAAGGCGACCCCGGTGACTGCCAGATCGAGGGAGGAGTGAGTGCTGGTGTAGACGAGATAGTTGATGGCAACCTGACCTATGGAGAACCCTCCGACCGACGCGGCTCCTGCGAAAAACAAGCGCGCGAAGTTCCTGTTCCCTAGGACGGCGCTCGGGTTCACGGGGGTTGTCTCGACTCGCCGGAGTTCAAACCAAGATAAGTCTTGGCTTGGCCTTGGGTGCCAGTATCCAGTCCGGATTGGATTCCGACAAAAGAACCACTAACCAGATATGACACAAAACATGATTTGGCTCAAGATGAAGCCGCTCCCGGATTCCGTCAAGAAGCTCATCGAGGCAAGGACCTACGCTGACGTCGCCACTTTGATGCCGGACGGCTCCCCTCACGTCACGCAGACCTGGGTGGATCACGAAGGCGACATCGTCCCCATCAACGCCTTCGAAGGGAGCCAAAAACACAGAAACGCCACAAAGAACCCCAAGATAGCACTCGATGTCTGCGATCGGGCCAGTCCCTACAACATGGCCGTCATCAGGGGACTCGTCAAGGAGTCGACCTTCGATGGAGCAGAGGCGCACATAGACAAGATTGCAGAGAAGTACACGGGACAGGGCAAATATCAAATGCGCCGGCTCGGAGACGGGGCCGCAGCGGCTAAGCCACGAAGTTGTAGTCTGGATGGTGCCCTTCATCGATGGATCGCATGAGAAGATATCCGAAACGCGTACCGCTCGCGCTTACGATGGCATGCGCCGGCCTCCTCTTTAGGTGGATTTTGTTGCCACCGGTTCTTCTTCTACGGCTTGGTCAGGCGTCACCGTCCCGAGGCACGATAGAACTGGCGAACCGAAGGTCCAAAAAATACCCGTAAATATCCGCCATCATCTCATCAAATGCGATGGACAGCCAAAGGTCCTGGCAAATCATTGGGAAGAATCTCGAAAGGCTCGTTCCGGTGATGTTGAGCGTCCCGAAGGGGGGCTCGATCGATGTCTTCACCGACTCTACAGGGACGAGCCTGGCCTTCTCCAGTCCCTCCGGTGCCGTGAGCATCAAGCTCTGCTCCGTGACCGCCCCCGACCTCGAGGGCAGCTATGGTATCCACCCGCACGGTATGGAGTTCGTGAATGACGATGGAGAAGAGATTCCAAAGGAGCAGCTGGTGGCCTATCTCGTGCAGTACATCGACAGCGCGAAGGATGGCGGGGAGGAGTGGGGCTGGGAATTCAAGCTGGCGTGATGCGTGGCTAGGGTGATCTAACACATATGACGCCGGACGAATACACGAGGGTGGCACTCAGCTTCTCCGGCGCGGCAGAAGGCAGCCACATGGATCACCCGGATTTTCGCGTCGATGGAAAGATATTCGCCACCCTCTTCAAGGGGAATGGGGTGGTTCTTCTCACACCCACGCAGCAGGAAGCCCTGGTCAAACAAGAGCCCGCGGCCTTCGTGCCTGTGAAAGGAGGCTGGGGCCGCAAAGGTTCAACAACTGTGCTTCTAGAGGAGGCCAGCGAAGAATCCGTCCGCCGAGCCCTATCTCTGGCCTGGAACAACAAGTCTCAGAACGCTTCCCGGCCGGACAAGAGGAGACCGGCGAGGTAACTGGGAGATTCGGTTCGGATTAGTCCAGGAAGTCCCTTCCAAGTTCTTTCAGGATTGTCCTGACGGCGAACTCCCTGATGTTCAGCGACTCAGAGATGCTCTCGGCTTCCATGTCGTGCTCGTCGAGGATGTGAAAGAGCACCCTCCTCTTGTCGAGCCCTTCAAGTTTGACTGCGATCCTAGCGGCCTCCTGCATCGCCTGGTTCCTGATCTCCAACAGGTCCACCCGCTCCTCCTCGACCTCGGTCATCCTCGCGTCCACGTCCTTCAGGGCCTCCGCGAGCAGTGAGAGTCGCTCTCTGTCATCTCCGCCCTTCGCGGCGCTCTGGACGCGACCGCGGAGCACTCCAGTATCGCGCTGGGCCCCCCTCCTGCCCGGCGCGTGGCTTTCGAACGCCACCCCTCGCTCGATGAACAGGTTCGGAGCGACGTCCATCGTTATCGAGACGCTCCTCGCCAGCGAGTACTTCTTTCTCCGGGGGCCGCTGGAGCTGCTCTCCGGCGCCGAGGTCACGAGGCCCGCTTGCTCCATTATCGTAAGGTGCTTGGCTACGAGGGGCTGCCCAAGTCCGAGCTCCTTGGAGAGCTGGAGCGCGTAGCCCGGCTCCTGGCTCAGCCTCTTGATTATTCTGCGCCGTACAGGGTTCTCGATTAGTTGCAGGAGGGAATCAAGCTCTTCCTGATCCAATGGCGCTCACCTTAAGCAAAAAACGGGGGCACCTAGTTAAGGTGCACCCTTCTTGAGGCGTCCCTGGGCTTCGGCTCGCTCTTGGGGAGCTTCAGCTCGAGGATGCCGTTCTTCATGGTCCCGTTGACCTTCTCCGAGACGACCTGCTCTGGGAGACTGAAGTATCTGTGGAAGGACGAGTAAGAGCTTTGTGTGCCGTCCTTGCTCTTCTTCTCTGAGCTCTTCTCCGCTTTCACTTCGAGGGCGTTGGAGCTGATGCGGACCTCGACATCTTTCTTGTCGAAGCCTGGAAGCTCGGCCGTCAGCACGAAGCTGTCTCCGCGGTCTTGGAAGTCCATGCCTAGGTTCCTTGCCGCTGAGCTCGGTCCAGATCGAACCGGCCGAACTCGAAAATAGTGGCGCCATGAACTCGTCGAAGGGCTTCATGAAACCCTCGAAGATTCCCGGCAACCCTATGGTCGGAATGGCCAGCGCTGTAGAGTCGTCTTTGTCCTGTCTCTGGGACTTTTCCTTGCCGTTCTTTTCTGTCATTTCATTCACCTTGGGTAGACTACCTACGATAGTATACCTATATAAGTATTCTCCCCGGGTTTGTCGGCCCAAAGTCGGGTGCGAAGATTGGTCCCCGAGGTTGGATTCATCCCTTGAGGCAGTTCTCGCAAATGCAGTCTTTGCTCTGCGTCCTCAGCTCGACCGGGAGCCTGCCTTCTACCGGTACAGCGGCGCACCAGCACTCATTCGAGCCCTCACACTGGAACGACACACCGCACCTGGCACAGATTAGAGTCCTCGGCAAGCAGATTGTGAGCGACGCGGTGTAAGGTTCTAAAGTTGGTGGTCTTCATAGGACGCCCACTTGATCGGACAGGCAAGACTGCGGCACGATGCGCCACTCGTCAGTCCTTTCGCTCCTCGGGATAGAGTATTCGCGTCCCCCTGACCTGAGCGAACGGCGTGATCAGGTGTGTCCTGCCGGGTTTCTCGCTCGCAATGTGGACCACGCGAGCACCGCGAACGACCAGCGCGTCCGCGACCAACGACCTGTGGCATCTGAACGGGTTCCCTTCGGCGCACATTATCGCCAACCGTTTCTCCTTGGCCAGGATACCCAGTTTACCTATTGCAGCTGCAAACTCCCTTGTTTGCATGTGGTCGGCGTAGCCACGGAAGCTTTCGTTCCTCCAGCCTGTGTTCTCGGAATCCTTCGCGGGATGACGGAGCCCTCCAAGTTCCTTCATGTGGAGATACTCGACCCCGACAGAACCTAGGGATTTCGAGAGCTCGTTCTGACCGAACTGCGGGTTGTGTCTGGACTTGGGAATTGTTCGTACGTCGACCAGCAACTCGATGGAATGGGCGTGGAGGATCCGAATGAATCTCTCTATGGTCATCGTCGAATGACCTATCGCATAGACCGTCGTCCTTTTCAGGGTCTTCCTACCCAGGTTGTTTGAGGACGCTCTCTGTGGCTCCAATTAGTCCAAACCTGCCATTATGCGGTCACAAATATTCGCTCCCGAAGAGTTGCTTGGACGCCCCAGTTCGGAGTCGTTCTGCGGCGCCTCACATGCTCGCGTAGAAGCGCACGACCAGCAGAAGAAGCGCGAGCACCTCGACCGCGGACGAGACCGCCCCGACTGTCTTCATGCTCCTACCTGGCAACAGGTAGCGGAATGCGACCTGAATCGTTAACAGCAGGACGACAAAGGACAGGTAGTAGACCGAGACCAAGGCGGAGATGGCCGTGGCAGCAGCAACCCCGACAACGAGGAAAGGCGCGTCCACCCCGGATGGCCACTTTTCGGTCCCCCCTTGCGGCATCCTGAACGTCTCCACCTGCTGGACGACATCCGCGACCAGTTGCAGGTTCACCACAGAAATGAGAGCGAAGGCGATGACCTCGAATGTCGAGACGCCCCCGCTGAGAGCTGAATTGATCAGGAGGAACTGAGAAGTTACCGTTAGGATCGAAAGTGCCCTAGTGATTATGTGCCTCTCCCTGAGGTATCGGAAGGCAGCCCCTTCTGACACTAGTACTGAGACTGTGACTAACACTGGAATCCACGGCATCATGCGAAGCAACAAACCCGCGACCAGGTAGGCGAGCGCGACAAGGAGAAGAGCCAACGCCCGACTCCCGACCTTTTCGGTCAACATCTGGGCCAAACCCATCTTGCCAATCGACCACAACCTCAGACCCACGATGAGTCTATCATAGACCAGAAGCGTCGGCAAGAGGAAGACCACCAAGCCGATTCCATAGGCATGAAACTCCTTTGACAGCAATGCAGCCGCGACGATCGTGAGGACCCACGAGACGATCAGTCCATGTTCCCGGGGCAGTGTCTTCACTCAGCGTCTCAACGTCCTCGGCAAGCTCGCTCTAGGTCCTGCCTGCGCCACGGCGCACGGCGGTGAGTGGAATCTTCGAGTTGGAAGAGCCGTCCTCTCTCGAATCTAGATATCCCAGGCACGCCGACCTCAGCGACGCAAAGCCATCCTAAAGCTATGCGGTGAGTGTGTGATGCAATTGTCTTCTGCCCGACACGGATGTACCGAATGTCGGGGGATGTGTGAGATATCTGATGGCCATTCGCAAACGCATAAATATTTATTTGTTATTACATATGTTGTCTAATGGCCTACACGACAAACTGCGATGTGTACATAGCCGTACACGAAAACGGAATCAACGACCTTGTCGCCCGTCTGATGTTGGAAGTGCCCTCATTCTTCAATTTCGGCTCGACATTCATCGCCAGATACCCCCAGCTTGCCTGCAATGCCATCGAGGCCTCTCCGGTCGACCCGGAGGACCCGCTCATCTCCCCCGTCGACATCTCGGGGATACCACCGCTCCTCCTCGGTACGACGCTCAACCCGTTCCCGAGCGAGAGCCCGCCTATCGGCACCCCTGTCCCGTTCAATCTCAACATCCCCATACCGTCACCTGACTTCATCGTCCAGCTCTCGAAGGTGCAGGTCGACTTCTATCCGGGAAACGTGATCGCCCTCCCATCCACGGTCACCACCCCGCTTCCCGTCGAGCACTTCGCAATCCACGCCCAGACGTTCGCGGGAGCTTCCTGTCCATCCGCTCCCCTGACAGTGGGTCGCCCGATCCAGGGCCGCCCGCTCGGCCCGATTGAAGAGAAGAGGGGGCGCCCACTTCCCCGAAGCGATCTCGACTGCTTCTCCCTCGACCTGTACGCCGAAGGCGTGCTGAAGAACACAAACACAGTGCGATTCCTGAACATGAGCCTCGACGGGCTGGACATCGCGGGGTTCAAGCCCGACGGACTCAGGCAGCTCATCGACTGTTACCTGATGTACTTCACGAACGGCGTTCTCTACTCCGTGAGCAACTCAATAAACGCGTTGCTAGCTGAGACCTTCAACCTTGAGAGCCTCCTCGACTACCAGCCGGCGACGTTCACTCTCGCTATCTCTCCTTCGACGACGGTGCCCATTAACCCTTCGATAGAGGACGACCAGGTCAAGCTCTTCATGGACGCTACCATCGACCTGAATGGCGAGGTCCTCGGTCCTCCTGGCGGGGGTGGCTCGGGCGGTCCAGGGTACGGGCCTGCCACGTCGCGGTCGATAGTACCGCGCCCCGGAACGGGACCGAGCGACTTCACGGTCGCGATCTCCCAGAACATTATCAACAAGATAATGGCCACCGTGCTGGCTCCCGGATCCATCGAGATAGAGATCCCGCCCGGTCCCCCGCCGCCGGCCGCCCAGCCGTGGTCCACGTATGGTGGGCCGCCGCTCTATGTGGATTACCAGGTCGAAATTTCGCTGGCAGGCGGTGCGGTGACCCTCCAGAACCCGACGTCAGCGCAGCCGAACGGCTCGATACTCGTCAAGGATCTGACGGTCTCCTGGGACAGCCTCAACTTCAGGATCAACATCGACCTGCCCAAGATCTCGATTCCCGGGTTCAGTACCCCAGCGCTCGTAGTGGACGGAGTCACCATCATCCCGGCGATAAACATCCCCGGATTCAGCCTCTTCGGGGGCAACGGGCACAACCCGGACATCAGCATCCCCATAGATCTCGGGGGCCTCGAGAGCCAGGTCAGCATGGTTCTTGAACCGATGACGTACTACGCCGTCGGCAACACCGCGGTCTCGAACGACCCGAACAGGTGGGAGTTCTATGTCGTCCCGCAGCTCCCGATATTCGTCCTCCCGATTGAGTTCGGCCCGAAGCTCCAGAAGGCGATAGAGGACGGCATCGCCAACGCGTTCGCGGACATACTCGACCCGTTCCCCGGACCGTTGCAGGACATCATCAAGGACATCCTGACGACGGCACTGGAGGCGATTGGCGGCGCGGTCGCGGCGATCCTAAGCGACGCCAGTTCTCTGGCGGAGACGATCGTCGACTGGATAACGAATGAGAACTTCCTGGGGCTGACCAACCTGCTAGACAACGCGCTCCTGAACTACTTCGCCGGCTCATCACCGCTCTTCAGCCTCCGGGACCCCTACGTGGTCTCACAACCGAACCCGCTCGGCACCCAGGTCGTCTCGCCCTCTAATCCGAGGGTCACGGTGACGCCCGGTCCTCCCACCATCAACCTCCAGATACCGATACCCTACGTCGGGGTCAGCATAAACTCGAGCGAAGTCGTGGTCGAGGCGGACGTGGGGCCCTAAGCTCCCCGGATCGACGGGCCTCTGTGACCGGGTTTTCCGCCGCCCAGTCAACAATACGATTGCTGACCAGACCGATTCGACAACGGACCGCGTTCTCAGAGAGAGGGAGATTGAATACGTGCAGCCAGCCGCTGGGCAGGATAGCCACGGTCTCGAAGGACGGAAAGCCAGACGTCGCGCCGGTAGGGTTCGAGTTCGATGGCGAGCACTTCTACATTGGGAGCAGCATCATGAAGAAGACCCGAAAGTTCTGGAACGTCAAGAACGGCAACACTGGGGTCTCCTTCGTCATCGACGATCTGGCTTCGACGAGGCCCTGGAGGCCAGAGAGGCGTGAAGATAGATGGGGTGGCTGAGATAGTTGAGGTGGCGGGTGAGTCTGGAAAGGACCTCAGTCTGCGGATCACCCCTGTGACATCCAAGAGCTGGGGACTGAATGTCAAGCAACATTTCCCGGGGCGCGTCTGACGGTGCCTAGACATCGCACAATCCTAATGTTCGCAGAAGGTCGCCGAGCTGTCTTAGCATTCCAAGCTTCTACGATTTCCACGTTCTCGCGCCCTTGCTGTCATCCATCGCGCCCGTTGATTCTCACAAGCCAGATTAGAGTCTCTGGTCATCTAACGGCTAGCTGCAGCGGCGATTCGCGGTCGCCCGACCCACCGAGTTGCGCCGTGTCGGCGCGGGCTAGTCCCGGATTGGCCAAGCTTAAATCGAGAGGCTCTCCTTCTGCATGCCATGGTCCCTAAAAAGAAGAAACCTCCGTTCGTCGCGTGCTAGTCGCGAGGGCGTGACCGCTCCAGGCCCCATCAAAGGGGGGCATAGAGGGGTCGAGGCGGGCATCGGCAGCAGCATCGTCGGAGTCGCACTGACCGATGGAGATGTGCCGAATACCCTCACCCTCAGGGCCAATCAACTCGCGTCGGAGGTCGGCCCAACATACCCTTGGAACTTCTAGGCCAGGCTGGCGACCAGCGTCGCAGGGAGTCAGGATGCCTACGTTCAACCTGTCTCCTCGCCGAGGTCTCGCTGGCATCCGTGCACTTCATCGACGTCGCATCCGCACTCTCCGTGACAGGGCATCCTTCCCGGAAATCGCCTTGCGGGAGCGGAGGCCCTACTCACTGGGATGCCGGGCGAAAGCGCGCCATTCTCGGCGCTGAACTACTTCATCTCGCTCCGGCTGCTCACCAGGCTGGCACCGATGCCTATGAGGCCCACGCCCACGATGAGCACGGCAAATATCGAGAGGGGATATGGTAGGAAGGGTGTGTCCCGTATGACCAGGAATAGCCCGAGGGCCAGGACGACGATACCGACGGCCATCCCGACCAGCGCGCTTGTGTTCGTGGTCTTGTGCTTCACCACAGATTCCCTCTCAACGGATGGCGCGGGTTCTGCGATGACCTGACGGAAAGAGCCGTCACTGGAATCGCGGACCAGAACTTGGGTCGTGCCCCCTCCGGTCCCAAGGTTCGGCTCCCGCCTCACGGACTCCCTCCTCTCATCTTCCTCGCTGGAACTCATGTTTTCACCGGAGAGAAGGCGGACCTTCGGTTAAATCCCGTTGTGAAGACCCTTACGGCCTCTCTCTTCGTAGGCGCCCTTCGGATGAATCTTCAGATACCGTGCTCCGTCCAGAACGTCTCTGAGGCGCCCGCCATTCCCGAGAGGATGGGAAAGAGAGTGACGCCCCGGGGATGAAAGGAACGCGGTTCCCGCGAGTCGCCCAGAAGAGCCGGCTCCGATGTGGCGCCCGGAGACATCCGCGCGCCTCTCCTCTCCCCGGGTATCCTCCGAAGGCGACTTTGATTTCCCCTAGAACGCCCCGTCGGCGTTGGGCGAGTTCTCCTCGATTTGCTGCGCGATGTCCCAGTACTCGACGAGCTTGTCTCCACCGAAGTGGAGGAGGTGAACCTGTCTCAGACCGCCCTCGCGGGGCTTGGAGCTCGGCACGTCGGTGTGGGCCCCTGGAGATGGTGGCAGGTAGGTCCGATGACAGAGCCAGTTCCGTGCAACAGCAGGGGGCAAGACAGATAAGAAGAGCATCCCCGTTGGTCGAAGGATGGCTCGCGCTTTGAAGCGGGGGGTCGTGACCAAGAGGCCATGGGGCCGCTTCACAACCTTCATCGTCAACGCCAACGGTGTCACGGTGAAGACGATAGCGGTCGACCCCGGCAAGCGCCTGAGCCTGCAGTATCACTCGAGACGCAGCGAGAGGTGGATCTGCCTCGAAGGCGAGGCGCACGTAGAGATCAACGGCAAGAAGCGAATCTTGCTTCCCACCCAGGAGGTCGAAGTCCCGGTCGGGGTCAAGCATCGCCTTGGCGCGGGGCCGCTCGGCACGAAGGTCTTAGAGATTGTGCTGGGCGTCTTCAGCGAGGGTGACATCGTGAGACTCGAGGATGACTATCGCAGAGTTTGAGGCTCTGGTACCACCAGGACAGCCTCCCGGTCCATCGAGCTCGCTGTAATGAATATTTCGTGTCATACCAATAAGCCTATATAGTGTGACACTTATTACATATTTGAACAAAATGATAACTTCAACCATGAATCCAACGACCATCATCGCAACAATCCACCCGAAGATGCGCAACCAAGTGGCTGAGCAGCTGAGGAAGATCCAAGGAATCACCTATTCTTCACCACTCGCCGGTAGATTCGACTTCGCCATCGAGCTGAAGGCAGCCGACCCGAAGCAGGTCTATGAAGTGGTCAAGCAGGTACGCTCCATAACTGGAGTCACTTCGACAAGAACCTACACCCCGTTCGAGGGCTTTGCAAACGGCAAGAACATTCAGCCCACCGACTCACTCGCACTAGTCCTGCTCCGCGTCAACGAGCAGACGCAGGCGCTGAAGGTGCTGCAATCCATCGAGCAATACCCACAAGTCCGCAATGCCTATGTCGTCCCCGGTGAAATCGACATCCTCGCGACAGTCTACGGAAAGAACCAAGAAGATGTTCTCTCCCAGGTCTCGAAGATCGACGACGTAGACGGCGTCTGGACCAGCGAGACTCTCTTCGCCTACATGCCCAAGTGGCAGTAGGCTCTGTTTTTTCTTATCAGGTCACGATGCCCCATGAGGGCCACGCGCACGGCGGATTGGCCCTCTACAACGTTCCCGAAGTCTGGGCGAGGATTTGACGCCGTCGAGTCCTGAGCATCAGCGCCGGTGCCTCTCTGGCTCTACTAGCTGGCGGGATAGTAGAACTGAATTCCAGTCAAGATGAACTGCACGGCGATTGCGGCAATGAACACCGCCATGAGCGTCGAGAGGACCGTGGTCCCTCTCTTTCCCAGAAAGGAATCGATCCTGTCCAAGTACCTGAGCACGAGCCAGACCACTGACATCACTATCAAGATGGAGAGAAGCGTGACCAGGATTCCGTAGGTTTGCAGAGAGACTATGGTCGTGGTTATCGCCCCGGGCCCCACCAACAGCGGGAAGGCGATCGGCACGACGCCTACCTCATCTGTCGAGGCCGACGAACCGACAAATCCTCCCCGAAAGATCATCTGCATGGCGATAATGAGGAGAAGAATGCCGCCCGCTATCATGAAGCTATAGACCGTGATGCCGAACAGGCTCAGGAGCTCCTGGCCCGCCACGGCGAAGATGACGAGTAGGACGATTCCGACGATCGAGCGCGACTCTGAACGTCCCTCTCCGCTCTTCCCTCTCCATCCCCTTGGTCAGTGCCAGGACGACCGGCACGAGTCCGGCAGGGTCGACGACTATCAAGAGGGCTATCGTCGCCTTCAGCAGCTCGTCCAGAAATGGCGCCGGCATCGTCGGATCCCGACGCTGGGCCTCAAGGCCGGCTACAAAGCGATTGCTGTCGTCCCCCTTCAGATCAGTTCCGGGGTACTCTATGCGAGGTACCGCCGCTAAGTATTTTACAAAGGGAGCGGGCGAGGACCCAGCTTCTTGAGCAGCAGCATCGAGGTAAGGCGTCTCGCCGCAGTCATGTTCACCGACATGGTCGGTTACACCGCGACGACGCAGAGAGACGAGGCGCTCGCGATGACCCTCCTCGAGAAGCAGAACGGGATCCTCCTTCCGCTCATCAGGAAACACGGTGGGAAGCCCGTGAAGACCATAGGCGACGCCCACCTCGCCGAATTTGAGAGTGCGCTGGAGGCGGTCAGGTGTGCGGTGGAGATACAGAGACAGGTAAGGGAGTACGCTGGATCCGTCCCGCCCGAGCTAGGTTTCAAGATGCGCATTGGGATACACGTCGGGGATGTGGTCCACAAGGACAACGACGTCTTCGGGGACGCCGTCAACATCGCCTCGCGCCTGGAACCGATCGCCGACCCGGGAGGTGTCTGCATCTCCCAGCAGGTCTTCGACCAGGTTAGCAACAAGATCGAGTTCAAGCTGGAGAGGCTGCCAGTCCAGCAGCTCAAGAACGTGAGCATGCGAATAGAGATCTACAAGGTGATCGACTCGGAGTCGCCCCGGAAGACGGCGTCAGACCAAGACATGCCCAAGGAGAGGGTCGCGGTTCTCCCTCTCTCAAACTTCAGCCCCAGCCTGCAGGACGAGTACCTCGCCGAAGGGATGACGGAGGAGCTGATAACCGCGATCTCTGGGGTCCAAGGGCTCAGGGTCATCGCGAGGACCTCGGTGATGCGCTTCAAGAACACCGAGATGGACATCGCGGAGATCGGAAGGATGCTGAGGGCTGGATCGATCCTGGAGGGGAGCTTCCGGAAGGTCGGGGAGCGCATACGGGTCACCGTCCAGCTCATCGACGCGAAGACCGAGGAGCACATGTGGGCCTCGAACTACGACGGCGACATGCAGGACATCTTCTCGATTCAGACCGACATCGCCAACAAGGTCGCCCAGGCCCTGAAGGGTAGGCTGCTCGTCCATGAGGTCCCGGTGCACAGGGCGGTCGACATCGAAGCCTACGAGCTGTATCTCAAGGGGAGGAACTACTGGAACCGCAGGAACGCCGAAGGGATAACCCAGGCGCTGAAGCTGTTCCGCGCCGCCGCCGGAAAGGACCAGGGTTTCGCCAAGGCCTATTCTGGGATGGCCGACTGTTACCTCATAGGCAGGGGGATTGACGTCTTCGACCACGACGAAGCCGAGGCCCAGGCGGAGGCGGCGATCAAGAAGGCCCTCGAGCTGGACGACGAGGTAGCCGAGGCTCACGCGTCCAGAGGATTGCTGCTGAGAAACGATTTCCGGCTCGCGGAGGCCGAGGCCGAGTTCAAGAGGGCGCTCTCGCTGAACCAGAGCTACGCGTCTGCCCACCACTGGTACTCCATCTGCCTGTCAGACATGGGGCGGCTCGACGAGGCGATAGAAGAGGCGAAGCTCGCCTCCCTCTCAGACCCACTCGCGCCTCCTTCGCGGAACATCCTCGGAGTGATGTACGTCTACGCAAGGCAGTTTGACAAGGCGCTGGAGGTCTTCAACGACATCCTCAAGCTGGACCCTAGCTTCCACCCGACCCTGAGCTTCCGAGGTAACGTGTACTGCTACAAAGGGATGGAGGACGAGGCAAAGAGGGACATCACGCAGGCAGTCGCAAGCGCGCCCGACTTCGAGAGGTGCAGCAGTCTCGCGTATGTGGCCGCCTGGTTCGGACACCGGGAGGAGGCACTAGGGTACCTCGGGGAGGCCGAGAGGACTGCAACTTCTCAAAAGTCGATTCCCGCGCTGCGGGCTCCCTTCTGGGCGGTACTCGGGGACGCGGACGGCTTCTTCAAGTGGGTCGGGATAGCGCTGGATTCGAAGATGCTCCAGCCCCAGGACATCCGATACGCATGGTGGTTTGACAGGGTCCGAGGCGACCCCAGGTACGTCGACCTGTTGAGGAACCTCCCCGCCTGAAGGAATCTCCGCACGTGCTCCGGACTGAAGGTTTATCTCGAACGTGGTCTCCGGCGGTCGAAGTTGGTCATGGCGACGAATCGATGATTGTGGACCTGCACGTATTGACCGACAAGGAGTATGTAAGGGATGTCCGCGACTTTCTCATCGACGTCCTAGAGTACCCGTTCATCGATCCAGACTTTTGGCTCATCCCCGTCCTGACCTCCTCTGAGCTGGGAATCTCCTCGGCGGGCAAGTTTGACCCCCACGAGGTCTACCTCATCTCTGACGATCTGGAAGCTTCGGTCAAGGAACTGAAGGGCAAGGGAGTCGAATTCACACGGCCGATCTCAGAGACCAGTTTCGGCTACGTGACCTCTATCAAGCTGCCCGGCGGCGGAGAGATGGCTATGTGCCAGCAAAAGTACAACGACGCCACACAGCCATCAGCGTGACTCCTCGCAGTGGAACTGTCGGCTTGACTTCACGACAATTCACGCCCCGCCTGTGAGAGGTCACGAGACCAGATCGTCGAAGACTTGCTTCCCTGCCCTCCTCAGATGGTCGCCGACCGTGCCCTCGTCTATCCGCAGGAGACAGGTGAGGGCCTCGGTGCTGGTCCTCCTTGGGACCTCGACAGTCCCCGAGGCCGAGCTCCGAATCTGTTCTTGATTGGGTCTAATTCAATCACTGATTTCTATCGGAAGCCTTCAGAAGGTCACCGACCTTTTCCTGGATCATGTCTCTGAGGAACCTTACCTCTTCTATCGACCTGCCTTGTGGGTCTGGAACGCTCCAGTGCACGACCTTCTTTCGCATTTTCCCCCTTAGGCCTCTCGGAATAGCCTTCTCCAACGAGGCATCGGTCAGGACCACAGAGTCAGCGTGCTGAATCATCTCCTCTGTCAGCGCCCTCGGTTTGACATCCGATACGTCGATTCCAACCTCACCCATCGCATCCACCACCAGCGGATTGACGTGGGTCGAAGGGACCGTTCCCGCGCTCGAGGCTTCAAACCCCATCTTCCTCGCGAATGCCTCTGCCATTATGCTGCGGCTAGAGTTTTCCACACACACAAACAGGATGGAGCGCTTACGGCTGCCTTGGTTGCTCGTCATGATAACCTCAACGGGCGAGATCCGTGCTATTATTGACTAGCCCACTCATTGCCCCTTGTTCTGCTCGGTCGGGAGATTAGTCAATAAGTACCCCCTACCTTGGAGCCTTCTGCAAGGTTACGCGGGAGACTTGCGACTATTTCCGGGTCCTGACAGCAAGAAGCAATGCTTTTCGGAGCTGCTCGGGACCTACCTGCTCGTCTTTCTCGGGCCAGGGTCGGTCGTCGCTGCCTCCCTGTTGGGCCTCGCACCAATCGTGTCCCTGGTGTTGGTGGCCGCGGTCTTTGGAGGGACGGTCGCCAGTATGATCAGGCTTCTTGGCTGGACCTCAGGAGCCAACATCAACCCAGCCGTCACCGTCGGGAGCACACTGGCCGGGATCTCCAGAGCTGACCTGTTGATCCCATACGTCCTCTTCCAGGTCGCGGGCGCGTTGCTCGCTGGACTCACACTCAAGATCGCCTTCGGATCCCTCAGCTCGACCACGAGCCTGGGCTCGACGAAGCTCGCCGCGGGTGTCTCACCTATCGAAGGTATCGTGCTCGAAATCTTGGGGACTCTCGTTCTGGTCACCTCCGCTCTGGCGGCAGCCTCCTTTCTGGAGAGCCCCGCGAAGCAGGCGGTCTTGGTAGGTGGCACGCTCTTTGTTCTCATCATCTTCATCGGACCGCTCACGGGAGCGTCGCTGAACCCTGCACGGAGCCTTGGACCCTCGGTCTTCTCGGGCTATTTTGAGAACCAGGTCGTCTACTACGTCGGACCGCTCATCGGCGGAGCAGGCGCCGGGTTAATATTCAGGAGGATGAGGAGTTCGCATGGCAAAGCAGCCTAGAGGCTCGATCCTGTTCGTATGTGTCGAGAATGCCGGTAGGAGCCAGATGGCCGAGGCGTTCGCGAGGAAGCGCGGGATTAACGCAACGAGCGCGGGAACGGTCCCTTCGCCCAGAGTGAACCCGGTCGTCATCCAGGCCATGAAGGAGAAGGGGATTGAGATAGGAACGAATTCTCCAAAGATCCTCACCAGCGATATGATCAATCATGCAAGCCTAGTCGTCACCATGGGATGTTCAGTCGAGGAGGCTTGTCCCAGGCCCATGTTGGCCCAGATGCAGAAGAAGCTGGTGGACTGGAACCTCCAGGACCCCAAAGGGAAGCCTATCGAGGAGGTGCGGAGGATAAGGGACGAGATAGAGAGGCTGGTCACCGAACTATCCGGGGTTGAGCAACCGGTTTCGTCGCCTTGATGTGCGAGCTGTAGTACTTGAACGGGTACTCCCCGATGTTGGAATCGGATATGTGCTCGATCACGACCTCTGTGAACCCTGCGCTGAGGAGCTTGGCCCTGTAGTCGTTATCCGTCAGCGCCCCTGCGAGGCAGGCTGACCACGCGTCCATGTCCGCCCTCGCGCTCTCGGGAATCTCGTCCCGAAGCGTGATGTCCGCGACCGCGAAGCTGCCGCCATCTTTGAGCACTCGGAAGGACTCCCTGAAGACGGCGAGTTTGTCGGGTGAGAGGTTGATCACGCAGTTCGATACGACGTAGTCTACGCTGCCCGACCCAATCGGAAGATGCTCGATCTCGCCCAGCCGGAATTCAGCATTGGCATACTTGCTCCCGTACTTCGACTTAGTCTCCCTGGCCCTCCAGATCATCTCTGGGGTTGCGTCCACACCTATCGCCTTCCCGCTCTCTCCCACGACCTGAGATGCTCTGAACACGTCTATCCCGCCCCCGCTTCCCAGGTCGAGCACAATATCCCCGAGCTTTGGGGAGACCAGCGTGAGGGGAGAGCCGCAGCCGGCGTTGACCGACGAGGCTTCGACGGGGACGGAGCTGTCCAGGGATATCAGCTCCGAGTCGCCGCAGCAACTCCCGCCGTCGCAGCTGTCAGAGCCCGTGGATGTTGCTATCTTCGTATACCTTTCCTTGACCGCTTTCCTTATCTCTAGCTCTGACATGTTCGGCACCTGCGCGCCTGGCACTATTTATTGACTGAGCCACTCTTCCGCCCAAGACTAATCGGGTCATCACGACCGCTCACTCCATGTTTCTCGCTCCCTTCGCCCACCTTTGAAGCCGTGCTAAGTGGTAGGTCAGGAAGTCAATAAATAGACCCGTCGCTTGGTCCGTCGTTGATGCAAGTCTGCTCCTCGGTGAATTGCGACCCAAACGAGTGCGTTGAGCTCACGAGCAGAGAATGGGCTGTTTGCGATGCAATCTGCAGCTCGACGGAGCCGATATCCTTCACCCGGCTCAAGACTTCCACAGACCTCCATCAGGAGGTTCTGTCTCGCGTGGTCCGCAGACTGGCGATCCACGGCCTCGTCAGGAAGGTCGACGGCAAATACCAAGGCAACTGCAGTGGGTAGAACTCCTGATTTGCTTAATTAGCTGAGGCAGCCCGCTTTACCCGTGCGATTCGTCCTCCCGCAGTTCGGGATCTTCGCCCAGGGCACGCACTCACACCACTTTCTGGAGTTCGACCTGCTACCTGGAGTCACCAAGGATGAGGCTGTCACTTCTTTCCGGCGACTCCGCGCTCCCGAGGTATCGTCCGGCGGCATAAACCTGGTCATCGCCCTTCGGCCGAGCGCTTGGAACGAGGTCGCTCCTTCGATGGCACCTTCGACCCTGGCCGACTTCCACGAGATCATAGGATTGGATGGCCGCCGGGCTCCGGCAACACAGCACGACGCCTGGCTATGGATAAGCGGCAGCACTCCCGACGTGACCTGGGACCACGCTCGTGCCGCGACCTTGTCCGTACGCGACGTCGCGAAGCTTGCTGCTGAGCAACCGGCCTTCACCTACCGTGATAACCGCGACCTAACCGGTTTCATCGACGGCAGCGCGAACCCTCCGATTCGCAGAGCCGCCGGCGCGGCGCTCGTTCCTCTTGGTCAGCCGGGCGAGGGAGGAAGCCACGTCCTTGCGATGAAGTGGATACACGACCTGGACGCCTTCAGCCGGCTCCCGGTCGAAGAGCAGGAGCGAGTCTTTGGAAGGAGCAAGCCCGACAGCGTCGAGATGCCCGCCGATAGGAAGCCGCCTGACTCCCACATAGCGCGCGCAAACATCGACGCCGGCGGGGAAGAGATCGAGATCTTCCGAAGGAACGTCCCCTGGGGGACCGTCGAGCAGCACGGCGTCTACTTCCTCGCCTTCAGTTCCGACCCTTCGCGGTATGATCGAATGTTGTCGCGTATGTTCGGTACCGTGGGAGACGGCCTGCACGACCGGCTCACTGACTTCTCGCACCCCGTGAGCGGGTCGTACTATTTCGCACCCTCTCTGGACGCACTGAACAGTGTTGCCGGACCCGAGGAGAAGTGAACGCTTCCAGAATCCCCTAGGTCTGGCCAGCACACGAGTCGGCGACCGTGTCAGCCCGTGCTGACCGAGTAGATCGGAGGCAGCCCGTCGGCAATCAACTCCCATCTGTTTCCGCCGTTCCTGCTCCCGTAGAGCTGGCCCGTCGTCGTACCGAAGTACACGCCGGAAGGGTCCTCCCTGTCCGAGGACATCCCGTCTCTCAGTACGTTGTAGTACGAACGCCGCGGTAGGCCCGAACCCAACGGCGACCAGCTCCTCCCGGCGTCGTCGGATCGCCAGACCAGGAACCGCCCGTTCGGAGGAAGGCGCGCCGCACCAGACTCCTCGGGAGCGACAAAGACCCTCTTCGGGTCGTTGGCGTCCGTCGCTATCGCGAAGCCGAAGCGAGCGGGCAGACCCTTGCTTATGTCCACCCATGTCTCCGCGCCGTCGTCGCTCCGATACACTCCGGAGTGATTCTGCTGATAGATCGTGTCTGGACTGGATGGATGGCGGACGAGGTGGTGAGGACACTGTCCGTAGACTGGAAACTGATGCTTGGGCGGCATGAAGTCGGCGAGGATGTCCTTGTTGCGGAAGTCCCACGTCTTACCCCCGTCTGTGGACTTCATGACACCGACCGATGAGATTGCCACGATCATCGAGTCTGGGTCCCTCGGGTCGACGAGTATAGTGTGGAGGCAGAGCCCACCGAACCCCGGCTGCCATTTCGGCCTGGTCTCATGATTGAGGAGCCCGCGGTTTAGGGACCAGCTCTCTCCCCCATCAACGCTCTTGAAGAGCGCTCCTGGGTCCACCCCGCAGTAGATCACCTCTGGCTCGTCCTCGCTCGCGGGCTCGATGTGCCACACCCTGTTGACGGTCAGATCCCCTCCCTTCGGGAACTTCGGGGGCTTCTTGCTCTCCTTCCATGTCTTTCCGAGGTCGGAGCTCCTTGCGACAGTGGGACCCCAGACGAAGCTGTCGACGGCGGCCAGCATCAGTTTGTTCCTTGGGTCGTATGTCACGTGGTAGATCTGTGTGCCCTTGAAATGAGGCCCGGTCGACTTCCAGGTCCTCCTTCCGTCCTTCGATTCGAAGACGAAGGCTCCCTTCTTCGTCCCGACCATCACGATATTCCTAGAGTTCATCTCAAGTCATCCTATCCTCCGGCCACGGACGGAAGGATGTATATCTCGTCCCCGTCCTTGACCTTCGTCCGCTCGTTCTGAAGATCCCTGATGTTCTCTTCGTTGACGAATATGTTGACATATGGCCTTGTCGTGTCGTGCTCATCCAGGATTCTGTCTCTTACAGGTGGGAACATGACGGACAGCCTCATCAGCAGATCGAAAACGTCATCTGCCTGGGGGATCTCGATGTCCACTCTCCTCTCGGTGTAGTTGCCCAAATGGCCCGCAAGGTGGATCCTTACCGACAACCGAGGGGTCTATCCGCTCCCGACTAATAAACTGAGGCGAGACGGTCCTAACCCATCCACCTCCCGGCCTGAGGAAGGTCTCCGGGAGTCAGCCAAGACCGATCTGCTTCATCAGACCTACCAGGTCGTAGAAAAGCCTCTCCTCGAGTATCTCGCCGCTCTCGCTCCAGTGGGCAACGGTGCAGAACTCGACATGGAATCTCTTGTTCGTGGCGGGGATCGTCTTTCCATCAGCTCCTTTCATTGGACCCTTCATCGTGCCGGAGAAGTCGGCCACCGTGCAGGTCATGTCACCCTGGCCGAAGAGAATCTTGTAGGGGTTGTTGATTAGGTGATTGTCGGGAAAGGTCTTGAAGAACTCCTTCGCCTCCGCTTCGTGGTTGTCCCTGCCCCGGGTCGGGTCGGGCTGACCGGGCCAGAAGACCGCAGTCCTTTCGGCGTGCCGCTTCCGGAAGACCTTCCAGTCCTGCCCGTTCCAAGCATCGTCCAAGGTCTTCATCAACTCGAGATTCCTTTCCACTTTCTGTCTCTCCTCGTCAGCGGGTGAGCCGGGTTTCACATCTGCAAATTGGGCCTCCCCTGATAATAAGCTCTCGCGCGGACTCACCGAGCAGACCTCGATTCACTTCTCGGGGTCCGCGGCAGGTTCATTCGCCGATGTCTTTCTCTCCCTTAAATAACAACGGTCTGCGAAGAAACAAGACATCGCAAATTGCGAAACTCGACCGCCGTCTACCTGACAGTGGCAGGAGGCGTGTTCTACCTCCTTGCAGGGGTGGCGATTACCCTTCTTGTGGGATCACTCTCGTCGAGCTTCGACAACCTGGACGGCAATCTCGGGCTTAATGGGTTCCCGGGATTCAACTCGACCGCGGTACCCACGCTCAACACTTCTGGATTCAACGACATAGCCTACCTGGTCGGAGGGTTCGGCGTACTGACAGGAATCGTGATAATCGTCGGTGGCATCCTGATGGGATCAGAACAGCCGAACAGGAGGAAGGCCGGAGGCATACTGGCGGTCGTGATGTTGTTCCTCGGAGTTCTGCCGACCTTGGGCGGCTTCGTCATAGGTTTCATCCTAGCGGCGATTGGATGCTACATGGGTCTGACCTACAAGGCGACGAGGTCTAACTTCGTGGTCGGGCTCGGACCGGTCGGGTCAGTCACGCTCGGGCCTACGACCACAGGTCCGTCGGCAGATGCAAACTCAGAGGTGGGCCGCGGGCCGTTGAACTATTGCATAAAGTGCGGGTCGAGGCTCCGTGACGGCGCAGTCTTCTGCGGGGCGTGCGGCGCAAGGGTACCTGAATAGCCGCGGCTCTTCTCAGTGCCGAGGCCGACCCTCATCTCGAGCCAATGCGACCTGTCAGATAGTACGCGACGAAGGAGAGTGGAATGGCAACCGCATATCCCGTAAGAGTTCCGGGTAGTATCCCCAGAATCGGGAAGGTGTATCTCACGACGGCTGTATAGGGGACGATGGTGAAGACCGTGGAGACCATCACCGGCGTCGCTATCCCGAGGGACGCCTCCACCCCTTCGACGCGCCTGACGATGAAGATGGTGGATGTTATGATCGCGGGGAAGGATGAGAATACGCCCCCCACGAGCGGCCCGAGGGTCCCGCTGAGTAAGACGGCGGTGGCAACGATCCCTCCTGCCAGGACGAAACGCCAGACCCAATCGAACGGTGCGAGCCTGACGACGCGCCCTGGGATTCTCGGTCTCCTGCCTCGTGCCAGGAAATAGTACGCAAGAGCTGAGATGACAAAGAATCCTACGAGCGAGACTTCGAAGTCCGCCCCGATGGTAAGCGCCACCAAGGAGAGCACGAACGAGGAACCCCCCCAAAACGCGAGAGAAGCGCTGAGAGCGAATCGGAACCTGCCTCCTTTCGCAAAGACCGCGTAAACCAAAGGGAACGCGGCGGTGAAGCCCAGCGCCAGCGGGAGCGCGGTGGTCGCCTCCACAGCTGCGCTTGTGCTCTGGGTCCAGCCGATGAAAGCGAGGGAAAACGCGACCGTGGAGGGGAAGCCGGCCAAGAGACCGCCCGCCCTCGGGCCGTACTTCACCGTCGCCTCGGTGATGATGGTGACCCAACTTCCCCCTATGACAAATGAAAGGAAGAGCCGAAGCAGGAGCAGGTCCAATTTTTCCTGTCTGCTCGCCCTGAGGGCGGCTGTTCTAAGCGTTAGGTTACCAACAGTGCGGGACTCCCCAGGTCTCTGCCTGGTATCGCGAGGCCGGACATATCTTGCTGCTCCAGCCCTGTACAACACAGCTGAACACGACGTCCTTGCACTCGATCCTTGAACGGAGCCTGTTCAAAGGTGCTGGTTCAAGTGCTCCGCCCTACCAAAGTAACGCCATGAACATGAAAAAGTCTACGGCGTTCGCGGCTTCGATAGCAGTGGCGGCAGCATTCGCCCTTATCGTCGCCTCGACATATTCCGGATTTCCGATTACTACCACCCTCGGTTCGTCCGTCGGTCAGCGGCAGACCTCGACTGAATCCGGCTTGACTCAGTCGTCGCAGGTTTCTTCTCAGCTGTCTTCAACAGGTCAATCTTCAACTGCCCAGTCCTCGACGCAGCAGTCCTCCCAGCAGACGACTAGCCAGCAGACGACTAGCCAGCAGACGACTAGCCAGCAGACGACTAGCAAGCAGACGACTAGCCAGACATCAAACCAGCAGGCGCAGGGGACCCTCGCGGTCCTCCTGACCGACCCGCCCAACGCCCCGGTCGGCGTGACAAAGGTCTACGTGACCTATGTTGACCTGGCGGTCCACGTCTCAGGGATGGACAACAATAGCGGATGGACAATCCTGAAGACCTCAGGGTCGATCGAACTGATGGGCACGGTAAACATCAGCCAGACCATCTCCTCGGCGAGGATAAGCTCTGGGAGCTACAACCTGGTCCGCTTCGACATCACCAACGCGGTGGTGACCTACGGAGGACTGAACTACACGGCCTTCGTGCCGACGAGCGTGCTGACCGTGCCGATTGTGAACGGGGTCATGGTCAGTTCCTCCGCACCGGCGGCGACGATAATCGACATCTCGCCCACCGTGATCAACGTAGGAAGCCAGTCGAGTCCGGAGTTCATCATCCAGTCCGTGGCCTTCGCCTATCCTGTCACATCAAGCACGGCGACGCTCCCTGAGACCGTGCTGACGACTGTGGGGTCGAAGATGGGCCTCATGGGTCTCACCTGGTGGAGCACGATCCAACAGAAGTACACCGCCGACCTCTCAATCGGAGCTGCCTCGATGAATGAGACGTACCTCAACCTCAAGGTCCTCAACACCGGAGGCAACTCGACCGTGCTCAACCTCGTCACGGTAACTCCGGTCGTCAATGCCACGGCGGCCGGCCACCAAGGAGTGCTCCCAACAGCCCTGGGCCAATCGGCCATCTTCATCGTCCTCAAGAACGGGACGCTCGTCCAGCTCCAGCTCTTCATGCACTCGATGATGGGTGCGACGAGCGCCAGTGCAATCTCGGTGTCTCTCTTCTCCCAGAGAGGAGTGGTCCTTCCTCCGGGCGCGACTGCGACCCTGACGCACCCTCGCGGTACCATCCTGCTCGGGTTCATGGGCATGGCCATCGAGACACCTGTCGGCCTGGTAATCAAGGGCCACCAGTACCTGGTCACCGTGATCGGCGAGCAGACATCCGCCAGTGTGGTAGTGACGGCCTCCTAGCCGCTCCTACCCCGCCCTTGGCTTTTCATGCTCACTTGGCTTAATAGTGCCCGGGGTTGCTGGTAGCTTGGCCCGAGTATTGACGGAGAAGGGAAAGGTCGACGCAGAGCTGAAAGGAAACACCCTCAGGGTCTATGTCTATGCGCTCAAGAAGAATCAGGTCGGCGTGAGAGAGGTCCAGAGGGCCCTCGGCCTCTCAAACGCATCGCTTGCCCAGTATCACCTCAGCAAGCTGAAGGACCTCGGCCTAGTGCGCGAGGAGAACGGCGAGTACGAGGTGGCGAGCGAGGTGAAGGTCGACGTGATGCGGGACTTCCTCAGGATTGGCACCTCGCTCATCCCGAGGTTCGTCTTCTACGCTGTGTTCTTCACTATACTCGCCGGGTACATGGGCGGGATCGCCTTCACGGAGTACTCCACACTTCCAATCGCCGCGTGGTTCACCGCCCTCCTTGCGCTCGCGTGCGGGATCTTTTGGTACGAGACTCTCAGGGCGTGGCGTGCCGCCCCGCAGGCCTGACTGGAGAATCCCTCTGAAGTTGGACGCCCGATACACTTATATTGGGTCTCCAATATTGGACGAGCGATACAAATGACAGCCATGAACGAAAGCGTAGGCGCGAACGGCGAAAGCAAGACGCAGTATGGAATACCGATTGATCACAGGTTCTCCAAGCCGGCCTCGGAGGAGATGATTCAGAGAGCTGCCGAGGCCCTCCGGAAACACAACATCGCTGTTGAGGTCGTCGACACGGCCGCAGATGCCCGTTCCTATGTGAAGTCCATTCTTCCGAAGGACAAGAGCATCTTCACCTCCGCCAGCGAGACGCTGCGGCTCTCCGGTCTGGACGAGGACATAAACCAGTCCGGTGGTTACCTCTCGATCCGCCAGCAGCTCGCAAAGATGGACCGCGCCACCCAGATGCCCGAGATGAGGCATCTGAGCGCCACGGCAGACGTCGTCGTCGGGAGCGTCCACGCGGTCACCGAGGATGGGAAGCTCGTGGCGGCCTCGGCGAGCGGGAGCCAGCTTGCACTGTACTCTTCTGGCGCCTCGAGGGCGATATTCGTCGTTGGAGCCCAGAAGGTAGTCCCTGACCTCGAGACGGGACTGAGGCGAGTAGAAGCTTACAGCTACCCTAAGGAGGACGCCCGGATGAGGGAGAGATACGGGATGCCGAGTGCTCTCCTGAAGATCCTGATAATCAACGGCGATTGGCCGGCGACCCGATCAACCGTGGTCCTGATTCGCGAGTCGATCGGGTTCTAGTGGGACCGCGCCAGCAAGTCCGGGTCTCCCGTCTGCAGCCGCGCTCTCTCGACGCGCGAACTAGGGCAGGATTCCACTCGTGAGTATAATTATGGATCCGATGATCAGGAACACGACCACAGAGAGGTTCCTGAGTCTCTTCGCGGTCAGGACCCGACCGATCTGGCTCCCAAGTGCTGTCTCCACGGCGCTGGCTCCCACCAGCGCGGTCACCACGCCTGCGAAGACCAGCAGAGCGTCCCTGAACTGGGCCAGGAAGACCACTGTGATAAGCTCGGTGGCATCGCCGGCGAGGTCGAGCAGCATCAGGGTCGCGACGATTCCCAGGAAGGTGTAGACCTCCTTCCTCCCAAAATGTTTGAAGAGCCTCTCCTCTCTCTCCTCAAGGCTGCTCTCCATCCGGAGCCCGCGAAGGTACTCAAGCAGGGCGTAGCCGATCATTATCACGCCACCCGCTATCTTTACCCAGAAGATCGGGACGTAACTGACCAGCGCCGAACCGAACAGGACTATGATGGCTGAGGTCGCTGTGAACGCGACCGCGCCGGCTGCGAACGCGAACAGAGGCCTCATCCTGGTCGCGAGAGACAGGAGCAGAAGCGCGTCCTTGTCGGTGAGCTCCGCGATGAATATGGTCGCGACGATGGTGAAGAAGCCCCCTGCGAGGCTCGAGATGTCCAAGCGCTGCCACCGGTCGAGCTGCCCAGCCATGACAAAGACTTAATTGTTCTTGCTCGATTCATGCATCGATTGTCGATGGTTATGATATCAAGTGACAGAGGCGCGCACCATGGCGAGGCTTCCTTCACCGCAGACGCGCTGGACCTGAGGATGATGGAGCTCTTGGCTGGGGATGGCAGCCTCACCTACAGGCAGCTTGCCGACAGGCTCGGCGTCGACAAGAGGACTGTCTCAAAACACATGGAGGTGCTGAAGAGGAACGGCGCGCTGAAGATCACGGCCGAGATAGACTGGTCGCTCATCGGGGTCAACGCCTTCGCCTTCGTCGGGACCATGACGGGACTCGGAGACGAAGACGTCGCGAAGCTGTACGAGTTCATAAAGAACGAGCCGCGGGTCATCGAGGCTTACTCGACCCTCGGCTCGGATGAGTACTTCCTCGTCGTACTCGACAGGGACCTCCGGACGCTTAGGGAGGAGGTCCTGAGAAGACTTGAACCGCTGACGGCCGACCTCTCGACGGCAATCGTCTCGACGAAGATCAAGGCGAAGGACCATGCGGCGTTTCTTTCGTACCTCCGCGAGAAACGGGGACGAGAGTCAGCGCGTCGGCCCAAGTCCTAGGACGCCGAACCAGAGAGAGAATGCCGCTCTGACAAGCGCTGTAGTGAGCCCCCTTGCGTCGGCTAGACCTCGTGAGGTAGGTCCCTATAGATGGCGAGATCGTGCGTGATAGTCTCTCCGTAGCTGTTCTTGGCCTCGTCTGAATAGGTGATCACTGCGGTGAACTTGGCAGGCTGCTGGCTAGAGAAGTATGCCGCAGCTCCGCCGACGAGGATGCGGAATTCCTTCCCGGGAGCAAAGAACTCGACCCCCCTGAAGATGTTCAGACCGTTGAGTTCGGTCTTTCCGTCGGGCCCGATTATCTTTCCGCCGATCTTGGTCACGACCTTTATCGCGGGCGCGTCTCCGATGTTCTTCAGAAGGAAGAAGAGGAAGCCCCGCTCGAGTTCCGTATCAAGGATGACCCTCGGTCTCCCCTGGGTCGGGGTTCCCTCGGCGACGGATGATCGGTCCGTGGTCCTTCCCTTCGGTCTTATGCGCTCTGTGCGAGGTTGGAGACCGCCATGCCTTCCACGGAAACCTCCAAGGTCTCTATTGCAATTGCGCTCTCCTTGCCGCTTAGGACAGGGGACGTGTATTTCGTGGGCCAGGCGTTGCTGAAGCTCCACTTGAAGACTGGGACCTTCCTGCTGTCCAGGAGGGTCACCGCCAGAGTCTTCGGGGTCCCTGTTCCCTGGACGAAGCTGTTGAACCAGTCCCACAGCGCGGTCGAGAGAGTGAGACCGCGCGAGAGGACGAGATTTTCGTACCTCACAAGGCCGGGAAGCTTATGGACGTTGCTCTGGAGATCGTTGCCCTCTCTGTACTCAATCGCCTCGATCGAGATGGCCGGGAGAATACACTCCGAGAAGGCCGCCGCAGGCACGCCGTCTATCACGACCAGGAAGTTGAAGGCATCATAGGGGTCGGATCTGCTACTTGACATTAGGGGATATGCACGGGTTCACGCTAGCTCCCTTATGTCTTAAATCCTCGCCCCTAGGCCGCCATCGGAGAGCTGCCTAGGGCCGCACTGGACCTTCCGTCAGGGTGAGGACTCCAACCGAACATTCTTTCTGTACCGTTAACAGCTGCGGTCACGCTATGCTGCCACGGCTACTAGGTCGCAGAAACCCAGCTATGGCACAGACGTGGTCTGGAAGGGCCGGCCGAGCATAGGCCCCTACGTGGCGCTCTATGGGCTCGCGGCGCTTGTCACGGCGGCGGCCTTCGTCGGTGCGGAATTGTGGCTCGCCTTCGGTCACTCGTCGGTCAACCTACTCAGGGCTTCCCTCGTCCTCGGCTCCTTCTCGCTCCCCTACGGGGCGGAGGTGGTGACGGCCGCGGTCGTGTTCATCGGATTCCTTGCGAAGCTTGTCGGGTTGCTCATTGTGAGGTTCGAGAACAGCTACGAGCTGAGGACAGATGGCCTCTACGTGAGCAGGGGGATAGCGAACCTGCAAGACACCTTCCTCTCGGCGATGGCCTTCTCGGACGCGAGACTGATCAGGTCGCTCGGCATGAGGATTGTCGGGAGGAGCCTGATTGTCGTCGAGGCGAACGATGGGAGAAGATTCCAGCTGAGGATGATCAAGAACGGCCTTGAGGTTCAATCACTCATCAGGAGAAACCTTGCTCACCCGACGGTCCGTCTGGAGAACCCTTCGCCCATGGCGACCTAGGACCGGCCTCGTCCTCAACGGACATCGACATAGAGGAGCAGCAGGCTGCCCCACTCGTCTCCACCAGCGATCGTGTACAATCCGGGGTTGAGGGGCTGTCCAACCGATGATAGATCAGTATATTCACGACCCACGGCAACGCCTCCAGACACCCCCGTCGCATTTCCGCCGTAGTCCGGGAGAACGTACGCCCGGTCGCTCAGCGGCTGGAAGAGGAACCCTGTCATCAGCCTGATGAACTGCGGACAGGCGATTGGAGATGGATAGACACCGAGCGGCTGGGCCTGGGAGATGTTTGCCGCAGTGTAGTGACCGGAGAAGACCTCTACCCCGAGAGGACCCTGATTCGGCCCATAACTGTGCCCGCACGGTCCAAGTTCCAGGCCGTCCAAAGCCCACGAGTCTGATGCAGTCACGTTGTTGGCCGTCGAAAGAGTGTTGAACTCGCTTATCGTTATCATCAAGGTCTGGCCCGGATTAATCGTCGTGGCGTTCAGAGAGAGCCTGAGTTGAAGGCTGTCATTCATGTTCTCTGAAGCTGTGGCGTTCGACAAATGACTCGTTGTGCTAGTCGTAGATGCGCTGCTCAAGGAGGAGGCTGTGCCGGTGGACTGCGTGGAAGAACCCGATTGCGATCCGGGCATCCCAACCACTAACACCGTGCCCGCCGCTAGGAGTGCCACCGTCGCGGCGAAGGCGAGGACTGTCATGGTCGACTTCATGTCGGTACGGCGGTTCTATTGGCTTCAGGGTACTTAGTCCTACGCAGTAGAACGCCGATGCCGTCTATTCCTCCTGGTTTCCTCCCGATTATCACAGATTTGAACACCGAGTACTATTGTGAATCGGCGCTCCCTTCCGGAGGACCCGGCGACGGCTCATCAGGCTTAAATCGCCGACCTCGCCAATCCATCCGTTTCATGCAGACCGATGACGGCGCCGACGCCCCCTTACACGAGCCGGGCTCGGAGAGAAGGCTCGCAGCGATCATGTTCACCGACATCGTAGGATACACCGCAATGACTCAGAGCAACGAGAACCTCGCACTCGAGGTCTTGGCTGAGCACAGGGCGCTGCTCCGCCCGATATTCGCCTCCAAGGGCGGTCAGGAGGTGAAAACCATCGGCGACGCGTTCTTGGTCGAGTTCAAGAGTGCGCTGGACGCGGTCAGTTGCGCTATCGAGATGCAGCAGTCCTTGACCAGGAGGAACGCCCAGAACACGCCTGTGAAGCGCGTCCGGATAAGGGTCGGGATACACGTCGGGGACGTCGTCCAGATGGGACGGGACGTCTACGGGGACACGGTCAACATCGCCTCCAGGATAGAGGGTCTGGCGGAGCCAGGGGGGATCTCGGTCTCCTCGCAGGTTTACGAGCAGGTTCGGAACAAGATCGACTACCCGATCGCGAAGATGGGCGAATACCACCTCAAGAACGTCGAGGTCCCGACCACTGTCTACAAGGTGGACCCTGTCTGGGGCGGGGTAAAGACGGAGAAGGCGGATTCCGGCCGGCTGAGGGTCGCCGTGGTCCCGCTCCAGAACATCGGCGGGGTGCACGAGGACGAGTATCTTGCGGACGGGCTCACCGAGGAGCTGATCTCGGTCCTCTCCGGCCTCCCGAACCTGAAGGTAATCGCGAGGATGTCCGTGATGAGGTACAAGGGGACGACCAAGACCGTCTCGGAGATCGGAAAGGAGCTAAGGGTGGGCGTGATACTCGAAGGCAGCGTTCGCAGGTCCGCGAGCCGCCTCAGAGTGACCATGAACCTCGTCGACACGGAGAGCGAGGAGTGCCTCTGGACCGAGAAGTACGACCGGGGCCTGGAGGACGTCCTTGCTGTGCAGGACGACATCGCCAAGCGCGTGACGGAGGCCCTGAAGGCCCAGGTGGGAGGAGAAGAGCCGAAGCCAAGGAAGAACACAGAGAATCCAGAGGCGTTCCTCCTGTACCTGAAGGGAAGGTACCACCTTACGAGGCACACCGAGACCGACGTGGTGGAAGCTGCCTCCCTCTTCGAGCAGGCGGTCCAGAAGGACCCGGCCTTCGCGTCGGCCCACGCGATGCTTGCTCAGTGCTACCTCTTCCAGGGGTTCTTCGGGTTGCTGCCTCCGAGCGAGGCGTTTGCCAGGGCGAGGCCCTCCCTCATGCGGGCCCTGGAGATTGACGCCGACCTCGATGTCGCCCACATGCTGATGGGCAGGCTTCTCATGGACGAGGATTGGGACTGGTCAGGTGCGGAGGCCGAGTTCAGACGCGCTATAGAGCTGAGCCCGAACAGCGCGGAGGCCCACTACAGATACGCGCTGCTCCTCCACTCCATGGGAAGGAACGACCAGGCCATCGTCGAGCTCAAGTCCGCTGAGGAACTCGACCCGCTGTCCGTCGCGGTCAACCAGGTCGCTGGGACGGTGCTCTACTACATCGGGCACAACCAGGAGGCCATCGAGCGCTTCAATCGTGCCCTCGAGATGGACCCCCAGGCCGTGCTTCCACGCGTCAACCTCGGACTCGCACAGTTCCAGGAGGGAGACCTCGAAGGGGGCATTCGGACGGTCAAGACCGCCGCGGATTCCGATCCAAGGAACGTCATGTTCAGAGCGGACCTCTGTTACCTCTACAGCAGGGCGGGAAGAATGAGCGAGGCGAGAAGTCTCCTCGAGCAGACAGAGGGAGCGGCGAAGACCGAGCATATCTCGCCGGTGGCGATAGCCGGGATGTGCGCGTGCCTGGGTGAGACCGAAGCGGCGCTCGAGTGGCTCGAGAAGGGGTACGCGGAGCACTCGCCATACCTCTCCTCCCTCAAGGTCGAGCACTGGTTTGAAGGCATGAGGTCGGACGCGCGTTTCACAGCGCTGCTGCGCCGGATCGGTTTTCCGACCGACTGAGCCGTCCGGGCCTGGGTCTATCTCACGACGCGTATGGTCCAGAAGTCGTGCGATATCTTCGAGTCCAGGAGATAGTCGTAGGGGATGGTGAAGTAGCCGTGCATCCCCCACCCACCGCCCCAGGAGTTCCTGACTATGAACCACCGGTTTGCGTCATCGTACCCGCATGCGACGACCGCGTGGAGTCCCACGGTCTTCTCCCCCTTCCGCGGCATCTTGAGGTGGCCGCTGTCACGGACCGCGTCTCCCTCGAAGCTCGAGAAGACCTTGATTCCGAAGACGAAGGGGTAGCCAGAGGCCAGGCAGGCCCTCATGTGGTCGAGGTTGTGTCCGATCCTCTGGTACTCAAGCGCCTTGAAGCTCCGCGCTTGAGAGTAGCATTCGTCGGGAGGCTTCTGCGTTACCATCTTTGCATCGTAGGGCCAGTGGTGCTCAGGGCAGTCCCCCTGCTTTGCGATGCTCTTGATTCCGTCCCTGATCTGGCCTCCCGAGTCCTTCCCCTGCGTCCCTTCCATGGCGCGCTCGTTGTAGTAGATGAACAGGCGCGAGGGGGTGAACACGTCCTTCATGCCCTGCCGCTTCGCGTCAAACTCCATCGCGCCCGCTATGGCGTTGCTAGTGCAGCTGTTCACCTGACCTTGGTTGTAGACGGGCGGGAAGTACCCTCGCAGGTCCGCGCTCGGAGGCAGATTCTTTGCAACGCCAACGGGTGGAACGTACGGATGGTCCCGAGAGTCCGGAGCATCGCGGACCCCTCCAAAGCCGTGCAGAGCGTGCGAGGGGGTACTGGAGACTCCCGCGGACCTTCGGGCCGGTGCGCGTTTCGACTTGGACGTTGCCTTGGGCTTCATCTTCGTGATTCCTGTCACTTGCTCCCAGGAGCGGAGGGTAATATCTCCTTGTCGTCGAAGTTCCGGAACGCCGAGAAGCCTAGGGTTGCCAGGACCTGCTAACACCGCAAATCTCAGATTAGCTTTTTGGGGGGCTTTTGATTGGCAGGAGATTGAAGTCTGGGGAATAATTTATTAAAGATTCGCAGGGGGGCTTTCAGCAACCTTGAGTCTCTCGCAGGCAAAGACGCTCGGGCAGGTGGGGTCGATCCTCGTCTTCATCCCGATCCTTAACATAATCGGCTACATTCTCCTTCTGGTTTCGATAAACGACATATCCGCTTCGGTTCAGGATAGGTCGATCTTCACGAACGCCATCATCGCCGCGATACTTCAGATCGCGGGCGTAGCGATAGGCTTCGGGGTAATCTTTGCCGGCATCGCAGCGTCGGCGATGACCGGTGGTCTGTCCGCCGCGGCGGGAGTGTTTACCGGGCTAGCTGCGGTGTGGATCTGCTTCGTGATCGCGGCCTACTTTCTCAGGAAGAGCTACGACAGCATGGGCTCGAAGCTCGGAATCTCCCAGTTCGGGACAGCAGGGCTTTTGTTCCTCATCGGTTCCGGTCTCGTCATCATCCTCGTCGGCTTCATACTAATCTTCGTAGCTTACATCTTCCAGGCGATCGCGTTCTTCTCCATACGCGACCGGTATGTCGAGAATCCCGAAGCGCGGCCGTTCGAATCCCAGGGCGTCCCGCCTCCCCCGGGACCTGCCACAGCGGTTCCCCTCGCAGGGGCTTCGCAGCGATACTGCCCAACCTGCGGCAGCCCGGTCGATGCCTCGGCCAGGTTCTGCCGAAACTGCGGGAAGACGCTCTGACCGCCCTACCGCGAGGTACTCTGCGGAAACACAGGTCGGAATGCTCCAAATGCACATATAGGGAGAGTGACCGGTTTTTCCCATGACAATCAACAACACTGGAAAAGCCACAGGGGGAGCCGAAGGTCAGAACCCGAGCAACGCGACTAATGCTCTGCCTGCTCCCTTGGGCGCGCCGGCTGATCTGACCCAGTACCTCGCATACCTATCCAACCTCGCGTTCTTGTCGTACACCGAGTTCTTGGCTTCCCTTGCCTCCCGCTCGACCGCTGGGAGTGACTGCAGTTGCAGGTGCGACAGCAAATGCGACTGCGACTGTGGGAGTGGTTGCGAGAATAGAGACGGGTGCGAATGCGACTCAGCGTCCCAAGAAGGGGAGCCTGTGTCGACGAACATCGGGTCCGGAGCGGCCGAGGGGTCTGCCTTGGCGCAGAATCTGGGATCCTAATCGCCAGACTTGCTATAGGCGGGTGCTAGCAAGGTGTGCAGGAGCTCGGCTCGACGCGACCTAGCCCTCACATCCACCCTGCTGAGACCACGTACGCCGAATCGAAGTTCGTAGGGGACACTTTGCCCTTCTCGACGTCTGTTATCGCTTCGTCAAGGATGTCGAGGCCCTCGTCTATCTGTTCGCGCGTGACGAAGTAGTTGGGATAGAGCTTGATTACGTTTCCCTTCAGGCCGAACCATTCGAAGATCAGCCCCTTCTGGACCGAACGCCAAGCGATGTCCCTAACCTCCTTGCGGAGCGGCTCCTTTGTCTTCCTGTCCTTCACGAACTCGAGGCCGACCATCAGCCCCCTTCCCCTGACGTCCCCGATCCACTCGTGCTTCTGTTGGAGCTCGAGGCATCTCTTCATCAAGTGCCTGCCGTTCTTGGCGTTGCTGGCAAGCAGGGAGTCCTCCTGAATCGTCTCGATCACTCTCGTGGCTACCGCCGCACCCAGCGGATACCCGTGAAGAGTACTCGAAGTGGCGCCAGGCTCGATGCTCATAGCTATCTTCTCCTTCATTATCACGGCGCTGACAGGGAGGACGCCGCCGCCCAAAGTCTTGCCCAGCACCATCATGTCCGGCTCGATCTTTGGGTGCTCCTCTATGGCGAACATCCTGCCGGTCCTGCCTAGTCCGGTGAAGACCTCGTCGTCGATGTAGAGGATGCCGTTCTTCCTGCATATCTCGTAGACTCGCTCGAGCCAACCTTGCGGGGGCGGGATGATGCCGGCGGGTCCCTGTATGGGTTCCACTATGAGTCCCGCCGTGTTCTCGGGCGGCGAGATAGTGGTCAGCAGAGTCTCCTCGATGTAATCTGCGCAGGCCAGCCCGCAGCTGGGATACTCCAGCTTGAACGGACACCGGTAGCAGTATGCGTAGGGGGTGTGCGTGATCCCTGGAACTAGGTGAGGGTGGTTCCTGAACATTGCGGCGTAGTGGCCCGAGAGAGCGAGCGCGCCGAGCGAGAAGCCGTGGTGGCCACCTATGAAGCTTATGAATTGGGGCTTCCTCTGGAAGCCTCTCGTCACCCTAAATGCGAAGTCTGCCGCTTCGCTTCCGGTCGAGAGCATGGCAATCATCTTCTTGGTCTTGCCGGGAGCGATTGACGAGAGCTTCTCCGCGAACTCTATCACGGCGGGGTTGAGGTAGGGATACGATCCGTGGGCAAGCTCCCCGGCCCTTCCCGTTATCGTCTTCACCAGCCCTTCTGGAGCTCCGCCCAGGGACATGCTGCCCGAACCGATCGCGAAGTCCAGATAGCAGTTTCCATCCACATCCTCTACGACCGCGCCTTCGATCTTCTTGGTGAAGATCGGGTACACTCTGTCTATCGAGGGCTGATGGAGCAGCTTCAGCTCCCTGTCGATGAGCTTTCTTGCCTTAGGTCCTGGAGGAGGCGTGATTATCTTCGAGTCGCCCAACTTTCTCTCGTGCGTCTTTTTCGTTTAGTGCATTTCAACCTTTTTATCAGGAACTGCCACTGCTCCAGACAACCTGGTTTGAAATACACGAGACCCTCGATCAAGGTCAAGCCTCCTGGTCCGCGCGCGAGGGAGATCATCTCGCGGGACGAGAAGGTTGTTTCGCAGTCGAACTGGAGGTATCTGCCCCTCGTCATCAAGGATGGGCAAGGCTCGCTCATCGAGGACGTCGACGGCAACGTGTTTCTCGACTTCAACTCCGGAGCGGCGACCCAGGCGCTGGGGATTGACCACCCCGAGATAGTGGAGTCGCTGAAGCGACAGGCGGATGGCTTGGCGACCTACCAGCCGATTCCTGGTTACTTCTACGACGAGGTGGTGGTCCATCTCTGCGAGAAGCTCGCGAGGATGACCCCGGGGAAGTATGAGAAGAAGATCTCGCTGGGACTCTCGGGGGCCGACGCCACCGACACCGCGATGAAACTGTCAAGGTGGCATACCAAGCGCAAACGATTCATCTCGTTCCTGGGTTCGAACCACGGCCTGGGGACCTACGGCGCGCTCTCGGTCTCCGGCTACAGCGCGGGAACGGTAAGAGGTTTCTCGCCCCTCGTCCCCGAGGTGACGCATATACCGTTTCCGTATCCGTATCGCTCGAAGGAAGGGCAGGAGTCTGGTCAGTGGGTCCTGGACTACCTCGAGGGACAGGTCTTCCGGACGGTAGCTCCTCCGGATGAGGTCGCAGGCATCTTCGTCGAGCCGGTTCAGGGAGACGGGGGTGTTCTCATGCCGCCCGAGGGCTTCCTGGAGGGATTGCAGGAGTTGTGCAAGAGACACGGCATCATGTTCATTGTGGACGAAGTCCAGACAGGGTTCGGACGGACGGGGAGGATGTTCGCATCGGATCACTGGAAGCTGGAACCGGATATCCTTCTCCTCGGGAAGCCCCTCGGCGGAGGAACACCCGTCAGCGCGTGCGTCGCAAGGAGCGAGGTGATGGACTGGCCCCACGGCTCCCACGTCATGACGGGAGCCGGGCACCCCCTCGGATGCGCGGGCGCGCTCTCCATGATCCGCGTCCTTGAGCGGGAGCGGCTCTGGAAGAACGCTGCGAGGGTAGGATCCTTGATGAAGGATCGCTACCTGAGGATGAAGGAAGAGTACGAGATCGTCGGCGACGTCAGGGGCCTGGGACTCCTGATAGGTGTCGAGATTGTCGTCTCGAAGACGTCGAAGGAGCCCGGGGTCGAAGCGGCAAGGAGCGCCTGCCTGCGGGCCTTTCAGAACGGCCTGGTGACCGCCTATGATGGGCTCTACGGGAACGTCTTCCGGATTACTCCCGCACTGAACATCACGGAGGAACTCGCCGGTACGGGCCTCGACATCATGGAGCGCGCCATCGCAGCGGTGCAGAGGGCCCGGAAGGCCTCCTAGGCTCGTGCCTACCTCCCGTTTAAAGCGACAGGATTCTATGCCGGGGCGTCAATCAATGGTCTCCTCGATCAGCATCGGAGAAGTTACCAGCGTTCCAGGGAAGAGCGTCCACGGGTCGTACAAGGTTGCCGAGAGGGCGGCGAGCACCATCGAGCTGCCGCTCTCGATAATTCAGGGCAAGAAAGCGGGCCCCACGCTTGTCGTGATCGCGGGGGAGCACGGGTGCGAATACTCCGGCATCGTCGCGGCCGTGAAGCTCGCGCACGGGCTTAAGGCCTCGGAGCTGTCCGGAACCGTGATAATCGTGCCGCTCGCCAACCCCGTCGCCTTCGACGCGAGGTACCTCTTCGTGAACCCCATCGACCAGGTCAACCCCTACGGGGCCTATCCAGGCTCGCCCGGGGCGACGGTGACGTTCCAGATCGCTCACAAGATCCTCCACGAGATTGCGCTGAAGGGGGACGCGGTGGTGCACCTTCACGGGGCCGACTACAACGAAGCTCTCGTCCCGTTCAACTACGTCCCGATAACAGGCCGGAAGGAGATTGATGACCGGTCGTCTGCGCTGGCCTCATGCTTCCCTGTCCGCTATCACCTGAACGCTCTGCCGGCCTCCAAGAGCGCCAGCGTCCCCCCCGTAGGGACGACCTACGCCGTCACAGCCGATGGCACTCTCTACTGGGAGGCCGCGAGCAGGGGGATTCCTGCCACGATGGTCGAGGCTGGGAAGGAAGGGAAGCTCGAGGATGACACGGTCTCGATTCACTACGAAGGGCTGATCAACGTGATGAAGCATCTGGGGATGCTAGCCGGGAAGCCGGAGTACCAGGAAGACGTGAGCATCCTGGAGAACCCGGTCCTGGTTGCCAACCGCTCTGCCGGCCTGTTCATCCCGAGAGTGAACTACGGAGAGAAGGTCAGCAAGGGACAGATACTGGGAGAGATATGGGACTTCAAGGGGGAGGTCAGGGAGAGAATATCCTCACCCATCGATGGCATGGTCGTCTGCAGGATCAATTTCGTGGCGGCCGATTCCTATCCGACGCAGACGCAGCCCTACCTATTCTACATCACCCAGCTGAGCGGAAACGTCCCCAAATCGGGGAAACAAGAAAAAAACCTCAAGAAATAAGATATAAATAACGGATATGCCCAAAACAGTGTCACTTGGCTGCCACCAAGCCTAACATCTTCGTGAGGGAAGCTACTGGGCTCGTCCGCTATCTTTCCGCCAAGGATGTCCTCATGTTCAACCTTCTCAACATGGGTCTGCCGTGGCCCCTGCTCTACATCTTCTTCGCGGGCGCAACCTACCAGGGGATCAACACCCCGATCACCGTCCTGATCGCGCTAGTGCCCAACATCCTGATAGCCGTCCTGTACTACTACATGACAACAGCCTTCCCTAGGACCGGGGGAGACTATGTCTGGGTGAGCAGGATCATACATCCGGCCGTCGGATTCATGGAGTCGTTCGGGGTCGTGGTATTCTTCCTCTCTTTCATCGGCCCGGTCTCCGGGTGGCTCATGACGTACGGTCTCGGTACAATGTTCTACAACCTCGCGATAGCGACGGGAAACGCGAGCTACATGTCTATGGCTACGGCCGTCACTAGTCAGAACTCAATACTTCTAGGCAGCCTGCTCGTGCTAGGGATAGTAGTCCTAGCCGCTGCGGTGGGGATCAAGAACACCTTCAGGTACACCTGGGTGACGTTCATAGTGGTCGCGCTGGGGCTCACGGTCTTCCTGCTCGCACTCGCCACTTCGTCTCCGAGCACCTTCCAGAGCAACTTCAACTCTATGTCCGGGTCGAGCTATCAGGGGATAATCGACGCCGCCAACAAGGCGGGATTCGTGACGACGTTTACCTTGGCGGGGATAACCCTCGGGACCTTCTACAGCTTCCTCAACTATCTCGGCTACAACTTCTCGACGTACATCGGGGGGGAGGTGAAGCAGAGCCAGAGGTCTCAGCTGATAGGCGTGATCGGCTCGGTCCTCGTCTTCGCCGTCATAGTCTTCCTGGTCTTTGAGGCTCCTTTCGCCATAATGGGAGGGCAGTTCATCAACTCCGCAGCGCTCTTGGCCTCCAGTGGCAACGCTGCATACACTCTGCCCTCGCCCCCGGTGAGCTCCTACCTTGTGATTTTCGCCAACCCGAGCGTCATAGTCGCTGTGCTCGTGCCGTTGGCAATAATCGCCTCCGTTCTCGGCTCTCTTGAGACGATCGTGCTGGCGACGGTACGCATAGTCTTTGCATGGAGCTTCGACGGCGTCATGCCCTCCAAGCTCTCGCAGCTGAGTCGGAGGGGCGGCTCGCCGAACTTCGCGCTGGCGCTGATAGCGGTGATAGGGCTTGCCTACATACTCATCTCTATCTTCTCGGCGAACGTCCTCACGTTCCTCGCCTACACTACCTCCGGGCTTTACCTCTCGATAGCCTTCGTTGGCCTGAGCGGGCTGATATTCCCCTTTAGGAAGAAGGCGCTCTTCCAGAGCACCCCCGCTGTCGTCCAGAAGAAGATAGGCGGTTTCCCAATCATCGCAATACTGGGGCTGGTCACATTCCTCGTGGGGGTGTTCGTTGCGATAGCAGCAGCAAGTCCTGCCTACACGGGGGCGGCTGTCAACCCCTACTACGTGGCGGGATTGGCCAGCGTCTTCGTCGGAGGGCTGGCGATATACGCTGTATCCTACTACTACCAGAAGAGCAAGGGTGTCGACCTGATGCTCAGGTTCAGGGAAATCCCGCCAGAGTGACGGAAATCCCGAACTCGGCTCACAGCATCTTCCCGCGGGCGAGGACCGGGATCGTTCTCTCGACCTTGTCTCCCCTAATCCCGATGAACTGCTCGTGCTGGTTGACCGCGGTGCAGCAGTGGGCGGGCACGAACCTGATTCTGTCACCGATCTTCACGCTCGTCCCCTCCCCGGTGAGATGCAGCCAGCCGTGCTCCTCTGAGAAGTGCTCCATCACCACTCCCTTCCTGTCCAACGGTATCGGATAGAGCCCCGTGTCGAAGTTGAAGGCCTTGGAGCCCGCGTCCACGACCGCTCTATCTTTCGCCGGCTTGCTCATGACAGTCGCGAGCACCGTCAGGGCGCACTGCTGCATCGTCGCAACTCCCCTGCTGACCAGCACGTGGTCGTTTAGAGCATACATTCCGGGTTGAATCTCGGTGGTCGCAGGGTGCTTCGCGTTTATCCAGCTGCTCACGGAGGACCCGACGCTGACCACGTCCACGCTGAGTCCGGCTCGCTCCACGCCCTTCTTTGAGGAGACGATCTTGTCCATCGCTAGGTTCGAGAGCCTGACCTGCTCTTCCTTTGTCTTGGCCCCGTTAACGTTCCCTTCGTATCCCATTATCCCCTTGAAGACCAGAGCCTCCTGTCTCGCTATCTCGGTCGCAATCTTGGGCGCGTCCTTGGGCTGGACTCCGCACCGGCCCATGCCGGTGTCAACATCGACATAGAGGTCCAACCGAGCTCCCGCTTCCTTGAAGATCCTCCCTATCGTCTTGACCACATCGACGTCATCTGCGGCGAGTCCAATGTGGGCGGTCTCCGCTACCCGAGCGAGCCGTTCGAGCTTCTGAGGCACAATCACCTCGTTGGTGAGAAAGATGTCCCTTATCCCCGCTCCGGCAAAGACTTCGACTTCGCTCACCTTCTGCAGGCTGACACCACTCGAGCCCGCCGCGAGCTGCATCTTCGCTATCTCAGGGGACTTGTGGGTCTTTACGTGGGGCCGGAGCGAGACCCCACACTCCTTCGCGAACGCGGCCATCCTCTTGATGTTCTGTTCCATCCTATCGAGGTCGAGGATTAGGGCCGGCGTATCCACTTCGTCGAGGTGCTTTGGCAAGGCGAACCCCTGCGGGCTACCAGCCTATTTCTCTTCCTAGGTTGATATGGGCTCTCTGTCGGATTATCTGGATGCGTTCCGCTTTGCCTTCCCAAGGCCCTCCTGAATCTCTCCTTCGAGCTTCTCACCCTTGCCGCGAGTCTGCTCGGACTTGCCGTCCACGAGCTTGCCGACATCTTCCCGAACTTGACCTTCCACTCTCTTGCGTCGCCCCGCTTCTTGTCTGCTCACGATCGTGCAAATCTCCGCTCGATTAGCTTTCTATCGTCGAAGTTTTCTATCATCTCGTCCCAGGGTATTGCGCCTCTCGCGGACAGGGAAGCGCCGCAGCACGGTTGTCCAGCTCAGGTCCTGATTGGCTCACTTCTGCCTTGAGAACGGCGGCGTCCTGGAAGACAGAAGACTCTTTAGGAACTTACCTAGCTCCCCGATATAAGCGGACCTGAGCAAGACCTCATGAACCGATATGGTCGATTTGCTCGGAGTCGCGGTCCTGTTCCTGGTCATAGCGTTCGTCGCCTATTTGTTTGGCGCCAGGGGCGTTGCCGGATTCAGCATGGAGATTGCGAAGGTACTGCTTGTGGTGTTCGTCGTGCTGTTTCTGCTGACCCTAGTCTTCGGAGTCGTGTACACCTAGGAGGTGTTGATCTTGCCCAAGGGAAATAATCACCGGTTCATGCCTAAGGAAGACAGAGAGGCCAAGCACATAATGGTCTCTGAGGAGGAGCGAGGCAAGTCGGCCCAGGAAGCAGAACGGATTGGCTACGCGACTGTCAACAAGCGGAAAGCGGAGAAGAAGAACGAACCCTAGAATGTCGCCTTCCCAATCTGAAACCTGCTGATGGAGACCGTCCTTCAGCTCGAAACACAAGCGCAGAAGGGCAGGAGACCGCTTCGTCTTCAGGCCGGACTGCGAATTACAGAGAAAACTTCCGTCCTAGAGCGTCGTAAGAGAATTGGATAACTGCTGAGTCAGTCCAGCGGTTGTTGAAGCATGCAAACAACTCCAATCGCATGGACCAGCGTGGTGAAGAAGGAAGCCAAGGGCCTGAACGACTTCAGCCTAGGTGAGGTGAAGGAGGTCGGGACTAACTACGTCCTGACCCAGAAGGGCACCATCTCAAAGACGAAGTTCTTCATTCCCAAGTACCTGGTGAGGGGGTTCGACGGCCACACGCTCCGGTTCAACGTATCAGAGACTCAGGCCGAGACCGAATTCAAGAGGGACATGGCGCCTCCAGCCGACGAGTACTACAAGTACAGGACGACCGGGGCTCCAAGTGACGTGGAGACCTACGTGCCGATCATCCCCTGACGGGACAACCCTTCTGGAGGACGACCGACGCGGGAACCAGATCCCTTCTTTCCTGAAGTTCGTGTTCTGATTGGTCCTTGGGCCCAAGGGATCCTTGACTCCGCAGCGCAACACGCGACTCTGTCGGCGCTTTCCATAAGATTGTTGCCAAAGCCAGCTATTCCCGCCATTGACTGCTGTCCCGAAGGCAAATGGAAGAGCAAGAAAACACCTACAAGTGCGACAGGTGCGGAGCCACCTTCAGGGACGCGGACGCGCTCGTGAAACATCGGCAAGTCCACTCAGGCGGCGAGGAAGAGAAGAAGGATCTCGAACAAGGCACTCAGCCGCCGATGGAGAACTCGAGTCTGCCTCCCGGCGGTCCCGTCCCGATCCGTTCCGCCACGGGGATCCCCTGATCCCCGGCTGTTTCTTTTCCCTCTCAGATGCCTCCGGGACAACTCCTCCGTGGTCGGCCCGGTATGGCCCAGCTGACGGACCAGAGATGGACGGCGAATCTGCCTCACGGTGGATGTGTTCCTGATTTGAGGCTTGGTCATCTTGGAGGGATTCTCTAGCAATCATGGAACGATTCCGGAATCTCCGTAAATATCCTCAGCGGGGTTCGACCTCCGAAAATGACAACCAAGTTCGCGAAGACAGCGACAGTCATGACAGCGACCATAGGCATCATAGCGATGCTGCTGGCTTACCCGGCATTGTCGACAGCAAACGCGCAGACATCGACGACCTCGTCCTCGACCACAGGCGCACCGACCGGCTCGACCTTTCCGCCATGGCCCAATGGTATGGGCTTCGGAATGGGCTTACCTCCTAACGCGGGGGACGGCCGTGGAAGTGGCGGTCAGGGGTTCGGCCACACCCAGGGCAGAGCCAACGTCGCCGTCGGACAAGCCATCACCTTCACGAGCACCTCAGGCCAATACGCCGTGGTCGGAAGCAAGACCACGAACGGGACAGCATCCGGATCCCTGGTCTTCACCGTCTCCGGCAACCTCACCGAAGGATACACCCTCTCAATAACTGGGAGTGTCGTCGTCGGTACCACAACATACACTGTCTCATCGGGCTCCGGCGTGCTGAGCCCATCGGCCTCTTCCATATCCGGACAAGGGACAACGAACGCTAGCGGCGCGTTCATCCTGCAGGGAGCGGCCCGTGGGAGCTTCGTAGGCTCGACCGCGACCCTGTCGCTGGACCTGAAATCGGGATCCACCGAGTACATAATCATCCTTGACGGCAGCGTCTAGGACAGACTGTACTCGGCCCTCTCCTTTTTTCCATTCCTGACCGCTAATGAGATTCACTTCCCGATAGTAATCCCAGCTCTCGTTCCCCGGGACAGGCGAGGCTTCCTAACCTGATTGGCGGCGGACAGACCACTACACGGCAGGAAGCCTAAATATCCGCCCTAGGACAAAGGGAGACATGGCCAGTGCCGGCGAGAGGGAGAAGCAGATTGATGCCGAGCTGAAGTCGGTGGACACCTCCATCGAGGAGCTTCAGAAGAGGAGACGCGCGCTGGTTGAGGAGAAGCGCTCCCTCCGAAGCAGCGGCTCCGTGTCGGTCCCGACTGCTGCTCCCTCGCCCGTCGTCTCCGACAAGGTGCTGGAGAAGACACTGAACCTGCTGGAATGGACCGGTTTCAAGAAGAAGGACGGCGAGTGGGCGTTCCTGAAAGATAGGCAGGGCAACATCGTGGAGTGGTTGGACTCGGCGCCGGAGTTTGTCGATGCCGTCAGGAAGGGGAAAGAGGTCACAGTGGGCAAGTACAGGTACAGGGTCTCGGATGACAAATTTCTGAACAGATTCATAGAGTGAGCCCGATCAACGTCGGAATCTCCGCGGGCGAGTAACCAAGTCACCCGAGGGAGAACGCGGCGACTCGGCCGCTCGCCGCAATGAAGATGCGCCCATCACCCGCGGAGAGGGGACAAAAGGTGACCACGCTCCCGAGAGAGAAGCTGAATGCCTCATGACCGGTAGACACGCTGAACCCGCTCAGAACCCCCGTCGAGATGTCCACCGACCAGACAATTCCCCCGGTTACCACCGGAGGGCCAGCGTTGAAGCTAGGAGAGCGCCACACCACGCTGAAAGACGTGCTCCCGACGTCGAGCTCCACAAGTCCGTCCCTGCATGGGACGAAGAGCAGGGGCTGCGAGAAGGCGGTTCCCCCGTAGCCCCCCGAGCAGACACTCGCCGAGTAGAGCTGGCCCCCGATGCCTCCGAGGCTCCCCATGCTCAGGAGATAGCCCACCCCCTCCTTCCCCACCTGGAAGAGGAGGTTAGCGCCTACGATCTCCGGACCGACAGACCCGAGGTCTCCGTCATCGTTGTTAAGCTGCAACCAGTCTGTGGGGGCGAAGTACGAGTCCAAGGCGAGCTGAGGATCGAGCCTCAGGACGGCGTTCCCGTAGTCGAAGACGCTCTGGGACGCTCCGTTGCCTGTCGTGACGTACACGTTGCCCAGAGAGTCAATCGCCGCCCCCGACGGGGCCCATATTCCTCCCTCCCTCGAGGTCTGGACCTGATAGACGTCCATCCCTCCGCTGTCGTTCGCGGGAAGGGCGACCACCCAGCCATGGTACTGGCCGCAGTCCCCCGCCAGACCCCCGTAGGGGATGTAGACCATCCCGTCCGAGAGGGAGAGCGCGGACCTCTGCTGCTGGGCGGTCACCACGAAACCCGGAGGGTCGGCAGCCAGATGGAAGATGACCGACCCTGAGGTCGTGTTGATCGCGAAGAGTGTGTGGCGCAACGATGAAAAGGCAACGACGTAGATTACCCCCTTCGAGGCGTCTATCACGGGGGTTCCCGTAATCCCGCTCGGATTGATGTCCCCACACTGCAGCTCGCCACCCTGAACGGGCACCCCGAGATTGGTCCGCCACAGGACGGTCCCGCTCGCGGCGTCAAGGGAATACACGGAGTCGTTCTCGGTAGCCACGAAGACATCACTGCCGAAGACCAAAGGCTGCGCGTAGACCGCCCCGTCGAGGACCGGAGACTCCCAGCCCTGCTTGACCGAAGTGAAGTTGGCGACCGCGTAGTACCCTGTGCGGGCGTTGTTCCCTTGGTACGTCGTCCAATTCGCGCCAGCTGCGGATGTCGAGGTCCGACTCGAAGTGGACACAAGGCTGGAGCTGGATGTCGTATCCTGGACCGAACTGGTCGAACCGGTGGTGCTCAGGCTCGCTGATGCCGTCGTGCTAAGGCTCGCCTGGGACGAGGACGTCCGCTCGCTTCCAGCTGGTGGGACTACGACGAAGTAGAGCGTGAACGAAAGGACAAGGATGGCGACCAGCCCCAGCGCCGCAATCTCTCTCCTCACGCCGTGGGCGTGGCACTAACTTTGTCTTAGGGCTTTCAACGATGCCCGACTAGGCGCCCAGATTACGGAACGAAGACAGCGGCAGCGACGGTCGAGGTCCAAAGCCCATTCTTGTCGCCGGCCGCGGATTGCGTTATGTGGGTGGTCTTGATTATCATTCCGCTCGACTTGAACAGCTGCTCCCTTTCGCGCCAGGCCGTCTCCGGATTGAACTCTATGCCCATAGTCGTCGCCAGCATGGTGGCCGCAAGGTCCTCGACGTAGTCCCCTGCCGCTTCCTCGGTCTGCCCGAAGGTGTGGTGCTCGGAGATGTATCCGTACTGGGCTTTCTTAGAGGGAATGGCGAGACCGACCGAGGAGACGATGAGCCTGTGCGCCTCGTTGGTCTCGTTCCGCGCAAGGACGACGAAAGTGATTTCTCCTGGCGTGAGCATGTTCCGACCCTTTTCCCTGGGAATGAGCCTGCATCCAGCAGGGATGATGCTGGAAACGCCGACGAGATTGCAGTGCTGTATACCTGCGTCCCTCAAAGCCAGCTCGAATGACTGCAGGCGTTCCTTGTGCCTTCCGACGCCGTTCGTTAGGAAAAAGTGTCTGGGAATCACGCTAACTCAAGGGGGTGTGTTTCTTCACTATAATTCCGTTCTGTCCTCCTCTTTTTCGCCCGATCGGAGACTCTCTGGGGTCCGCGGGGCCTTTGCCGGCAGGGAAATCGCACACCGGATTTGTTGAGGCTAGCGGAGACAGGAAACGACGACAAAGTGTCGGAGTTATGTATAATGGTGCCGACTCTGTAAAAACACCGGACAAGTCTTAAAAGTATCGCAGCGCCCTCGCGGGGCCTGAGACCCGTGAAGAAGATCGAAGCGGTCATCCGGCGTGAGAAGTTTGAGGAAGTCGATGAGGCCTTGAAGAAGATAGGGGTCGGCGGGCTCACTCTCGAAGAAGTCAAGGGAAGGGGCAGGACCAGGGTAATCACCACCGTTCACATGAGAGGGACATGGACGCAGGAGGACGAGTATATCCGGCACACGAAACTTGAGATAATCGCCAAGGACGACCAGGTCAGCAAGGTTGTGGACACCATCCTAGGCAGCGCCACCACAGGTTCTCCCGGCGACGGAAAGATCTTCGTCAGCAACGTGGAGCAGTTCGTAGACATAGGGTCGAAGCAGGGCGGCGACAAGGCCGTCGATATCGAAGCAAGCCCTCCGGTGAAGGAGAGGGCCGCATCGTCCAAGAGGGACCAGTAGAACTCGGCTCCCGAGGCAATCCGTTTCGTCGAAACGACCGCAAGCTTCTCGGGAAGTTCTCGCTTAGGGAAGAAGTAAATCATGTATATAGGGTCAAGAGCGGTGGGTCCGCACTTGCACCGTTACACCGCCCCCGGCGTGCTACTAATCGCACTACTAATGGCATCGTCGCCCTTGGTGAGTGGTCAACCCATTCACTCCGCTAGCCCCCTTCCCTATCAAATGGTACTCCTTTCGGGATACTATCAGCCGCTACAGATCGATGCTCCGTCTAGCCCCACGACAATCTCCATCTCGATGAGCAGCAACACGACGCTTTCCACTGCGATCATGACGAATTCGCAGTACACATCCTTCGACAACGGCCTGAGCGATATCTCGGCCTCACTCTTCCTTCAAAACAGCAGCTCAATCCCCCAGCACTCCCTGAAGGTCTCGGAGGGTTTTTACTACCTCGTGTTCTTTGCCTATGGATACAGCGCGAACGTGAGCTACAACATCCAGACGTTCCCGATCAGCCCGTACTACAGCTATCCCATTACTCCGCCTGAACCCACGGGCGTCGCCTCTTACGGTTTGACCAACGACTCAGGGAAGGTGACATCCTACACCATCAAGAGCACAGACGTTGTAGGCATCGCTGACATCGCGTCCATGCAGGCCTACAACGCGTCGGCGTCCTTCTACAACGACACGGTCTCGGGTGCCACTCTACAGCTGAACTCCATCCTCGTGGTGAACGAGCAGGGGGGGAACCAGCAGTCGTACTGGACACAGGATACCCCTGACTTTGTGACTAGTGCCTCTGTCGTCTCCTGGGCTGACAACATCTGGAACGGGAGCGTCTCGGGCTACCTCGACAACACAACGATCACCTCGACCGACGGAGGGTATGCATACCCCGCGAACCCCGGATACTACTACTCGTTCCAATCAGGGAACTCTACCTATCACTTTCCACTGGCGCTCGCGCTTGTCATCAGCGAGACCACGACCCCTGGAGTGGGCGTCCAGGTGCAATTCGGCGCCCAGGTGATGAGAAACGGGTCTGAACAGGCGCAGGCGATCAACTGGTTCGACAACGCTACGATACACGATCCTTCAGTCCAGAGCTCCTACTTCGAGGTCTCGGGCAATGCCACCGTCCCCGATGGCCTGTTCTACGAATCCGAACTGGTCCTGGGCGGGGAGGGGAACGGAGAATCCACCCAGTTTACACAGCTCAGCGCAGCTCTCGGCCTCTTCTACGGAAACTCGACCTCGGACGCCCAGACTGCCTATCCATCCTACTACAGCTTCGGAGGGAACACCGGGGAAGCGGCAGACAACCTGCAGGTCTCCCAACCTGCGAACGGTTTCTCGACGGTCTCCGTCGGTGCGCCTGACTATGCTTACCTTGGATCGGTCTCCGGGACCTACACTCTCCCTCTCGCAGGGACGACTGTCACCGTCTCGGTTTCCTCTCAAGTCTCAACGACCGCGCAGTCCACCTCGTCCGGTTCAAACGGTCCCTCATCAGCTCTCCCCACATCCTTGATTGCGGGTGGCGTCATAGTGGCGGTGATTCTCGTAGCACTTGTGATGGTAATGAGAAGAAGGGGTGCCAGAGGCACGGTCCTCGAAGCACCTTCACCGATGCAGTCGGCTCCGAGGCTGTGCGGCAGGTGCGGAACCCAGATAGGCCACGATGTGAAGTTCTGCCCCAACTGCGGCGCTCAGCAGTTGGGTGACTGGCCGGGACCCAGCGGGACAGAGCAAGGTACGTAGCGGGCATTTCGAACAGAGCCTCCCTCGCTTGATGCCTCCCCCGGGCGTACAGCCAGAGCTTACCACCCAGATTAGGGGACATGTTCGAGCGCTGTCTGGGATGAAACTGGGGGAGTCGGGCCTCCCTTGGGCAACCCTTACGGGGCCGGTAGCCAGCAAGTCGCTGTGGAACCTCAAGTTCCAGACGGGTCGCCCTCCTCGGCCTTCATCCTCTCTCCCCTCATCCGGGAGTCTTTGAGCCTCCGGATCCTGACTGCGAAGGTAATCTCGGCGGCTTTGATTCTTATGCATCGCCCATATGGTTTAACTAAAACACGGAGAACATAGTCGTTTCAGCGCGAGCTTCTCCCGAGCAGACCTAGGCGATGGATGAGATCCTCTCGAGAGGCTGGGTGGAGCCGAGCACCCAGATCTCCCATTGTTGGCGCAATCCCAGGTCCACGGCATGAAGCCTGCCGCGGGGCACGGCAAGGATCCGCCGTAACGATCCCTCGCTCAGGACGGACGGCTCGAACCAGAGGCTCGCGTAGTTCTTCGCGCTGAACCTCGGCATGCTCGGATGTGTCTCGCACTCGACGACTGCCAGCTCCTCTCTCTGAGAGTCGGAGCGGAAGCCGAGGAGGTCCGGTCTGTATGCCTCCCAGGATATCCAACGCGTCGGTGGGAAGAGGGGTTCCTCGATGACCGTGAAACCTTCTCGTTCCAGCACTCCGCGCACGATTCTCTTCATCGACCGGTGAAGATCCGACTCCATGCCTCAGACCCGAGTTCGAAGCATTTCAGCCCCGCGCTCAAGAAAGCTCCAGCTTCGGTCAGGATTCCACACTCTCTGAGGAAAGCTGATAAGCCTCTCTTCTTCGGCCGGGGTCGTTCCGTGTCAACCCTGGATGTGAAGCCAAAGGCCGGCAATGTCGGAGATATGGTAGTCGTCCGAGGCAAGGGGCTTGCGAGAGGTATGAACTACGACCTTCTCTTCGGCGGGTCGAAGGTCGCAACCTTCACGGCGACAAGAACAGGCGGAGTCCCCGCTCGCACCGTGATCACTGTCCCGGAAGTCCCCACGGCGGGGCTCAAGGGTGAGCTCGGCACCAAGATACAGATCGAAGCAGTGCCAGCTGCTCGGGAGGCTGCCCGGGGAAGCGCGCAATTCGAGCTCCAGGCCTCGGTCTCGTCGGAGGCACCTACGGCCTACCTCGGCGACCAGGTCAAGGTACAGGGGAAGGGTCTCCTTCCCAATGAGAACTACCAGATTTCCCTGATCTCTCCGGGTTACATTCCATACGCAGCCGGGCTTTTGGACACCGACTCGAGAGGCTCGGCCACCACCCTCATTGTCGTGCCGGACTACGTCGGAGGGGGCCGCTTCCAGATAGACCTGCTGAACAGGAAGGATGTCTACCGCGCCCTCCAGAAGACGGCCCCGTTCGGAATCTTGGGTTTTTCCTACAAGTCCCTGACCGCAGGAAGGCCGCAGAGGTCGTCGGCGGGCTTGAATTGCCCGGTGCGGATATCGATCCCCTTCAGGAACAACTCGGCGATCACCTTCCTTCCCGTCGTTTATGCGATCATCTACAACGCCGACGGCCAGCCGATTCGGATAACCTCCTCCGGAGCTGGGCTCACCCCGCACTCGACCGGTGAGGTGATCTTCTGCTTCGCAAACCTCCAGAAGGGCAAGTACAAGATCGGAGTCTTCGCAGCAACAGGGACCGGGCGAGTGCTTTCGAGGCTCTTCACCTTCCCTCTCATCGTCTGATTTTCATCAAGGTTGCGCCTTGAAAACGTCAGTCCGCAGAGAGTATACTTTTCTTCCCTGCTGCGATTAAATAGGTCTGGAGTCATAGTTATTCCATGGACTCAGTAGTGCACTTCGAGATTCCTGCCGACGACGTCAAGAGGGCCTCCGCTTTCTACAAGAAGGCCTTCGGATGGAGCATCGAGCAGATGGGAGGCATGGAGTATTGGGGGTTGACCACGACGGAGGTCAACGAGCAGAGGATGCCGAAGAACCCGGGAGCGATCAACGGCGGCATGGGAGCGAGGGGTGGTCCGCTCAAGGTTCCGGTCGTGACAATCGCGGTGAAGGACATCGACAAGACGATCGCGACGATAGTGAAACTCGGCGGCAAGGCGGTAGGAAAGAAGGAGTCCATCGGGGAGATGGGCTTCACCGCCTATTTCAAGGACAGTGAAGGGAACACTATCGGCCTCTGGCAGAACGCAACCTCCTAGGTCTCAGGCTGTCTGACCAAAGAGGCAAAAATTCAGGCCCGGGCCTGTCAACGACAACCCGGGCTGTTGTCTCTTTAGGAGAAGGTGGCGATCGTCTTTCCGGTTGCCTTGTCCATGACGTTGATCTGCTGAGGGTGCTTTGTGAACATCACGTTTCCAAGACACGCGACCAGGGCGGCACCCTTCTTGCTGTCCAGCTTCTCCGAGCTGCCTGACGCTACCATCCTCCTGAACGCGCCGGTCGTCTTTGGGACTCCTTCAGCCATGACAAACTTGGCTACAGCCTTGTTACTGTAGAAATTCATCCTTGTCTCCTCTTCTTGTTTCTCGTCTGTCATTTCATTAACCTGAGTCATAGATGGACTATTAAAAGAAGACAAAGCCCTGCTTCAGCCTCTCGTGACCGAGCAGCCAGTCCTTCAGCGGCGCCTTTCGTGACAGGAAGACCGTCGCCGAGCGACACTTAATTCGACAGACGGCGAAAATCATATCTTAGGTTCCATGTGGAACAACCGTTTCACGTCCCACGGGCTGTCCCTTTTACATCAAACCTGGGCATACAGATGCCATGAGGCCAAAACCGACGTCAATCGCAGCGAGCGCGGTAGTCCTATCCCTCTTGGTGATTGGGATCGTCCCGGTTGTGGCCCAAACGAGCCAGAATTCCCAGACGAGTTCCGCCAACTCTCTGATCCAACTGGCACAGGCGGCCCAGGGTTATGCCGGACAGCTGCTCACCATTGCCCAGCAGCATGGAGTCAATGTCACCGCGGCACAGTCCCTGATAAAGCAAGGGAACGGACTGCTAAGCCAGGCCCAGTCTGAAGCGAACACGAACTCGACCCAGGCGGCGCGCGACGCGCTTGGTGCCATGAAAGACTTCAGGGGCGCCGCAGAGTCCCTGCAGTCCGAGGTCGTCGTCTCAGTCAAGATCGAGAACCAACTCCAGTACCTCCAGAGTGACATCCTCAGGATAGAGAACAGGACGGGTCAGCTCCAGACGGCGGTGGACAACCTCTGCAGCTCCAAGAACGCATCCGCAGCCACCTGCAGCGACGCGAAGGCGAATCTAGGCAAGGCATCGGCAGACACGACCCAAGCCTCCACACTGCTCGCCTCGATTACCTCCGCCTCCACCGAGACCCAGATTAATGCCGTCGTCAGTCTCCTGACCGACGCGGCCAGCCACCTGCAGCAGGTCGCTTCCGACATAAACGGCCTGGCCAGCTCGATGAGAGACGTGAAGGCGGTCCAGTACATTCAGACGATACTGAACCCGAGAGCGGCTCAGCTGCAGCAGTCGGCCCTGAAGGCAAACATCACGTCTTCACTGCGCCAGCAGATACAGGGCCAGCTCGGACAGGCCCAGACTCTGCTGGGCACGGCCATCACGTCCTTCCAGTCAGGGAACTTCAGCACGGGCGTGCAGCAGACCAACCAGGCCACGCAGCTGATGACCCTCGCGGCCCACGAGACTGCCCAAGACACCGGGCACTGATTGTCCAGCGACAACCATGGACAGGAATCCCGGGGTCCCAACACCCCCGGGGTTCCTTCGTAATCATCCCACGGCCCCTCTCGCAAGGTTATTGACCGCCTTCCGGCAGCTCCAGCCCGATGGTCCCTTGCACCCGAAGATTTCGCTGACCGCCGCGGGCCTTCTCTTGGTCTTCATGGTGGCAGGGACGAACCTTGATCCGGCATCCGCCGTCGCGACACCTGTCAGCTACGTCCAGGCCACCTCGATCAACGTGTCTGCCGAAGGAGACGCGGTCATCAACCAGACACTGGTCATGCCCCAGAACACGACGGAGGTAACGATTCCACTGCTCTCGGCGCAGATCGGCGACATCCTGGCGGTAGACCAGGTGGGAACGCCAGCCTCATACGAGATATCGGGCGCGAACATCACGATCTACACACTCGGCGACTCGTTCATCGACCTTACCTATTACACGAGCTCGCTGACCATGAAGCAAGGGTCTGTATGGTCCGTCGACTACACCTGGGGGTCTAACTCCACGCTGGAACTGCCCCCGCAGTCGACCATCCTCTCGCTCTCCAGCACGCCTCTCTCAACCTCGAACCAGGGAGGAGTTCCGGTCCTCGTCTTGGGTCCCGGAACTTGGGACGTCAGCTACGGTCTTCCGATAGCTGTCTCACAGTCACAGACTTCGACCTCCAAGTCCGGGACTGAATCTAGCTCATCCACGGGGTCGGGCACCGGCGCCTCAGCGGTCTCATCGGGTACTTCATCATCGTCTTCCTCTGGGAACCCGCAGACAACCCCGGGGACGGCAACCTTGATCCTCGCCGCTATTGTGCTTGCGGCAGCGACGGGCTTCCTGGTGCTCCGTAGGACGAGGTCCGTGTCTGCCGGTTCTGCCGTCCTGAGGCCCGACGACATAGAGATGCTCCGCTTCATCAGGGACAAGGGAGGGAAGGTGGTGGAGGCCGAGATAAGGGAACGGTTCAGCGTCCCGAGGACGACCGCCTGGAGACAGGCGAAGAGGCTCGAGCAGCTCGGCTACATCAGGGTGAGCAAGCTCGGGTCGCAGAACCAGCTTGAACTGATAAGGAGCGACTTCGAGTAGGGAGATTTCCCTACTCTGCCAGGTTCGCTACTATGAACTTCAGTTCCGTGAGCTCCCCTATGGCCAGGCTCACCCCCTCCCGGCCCATCCCGCTTCTCTTGATGCCCCCGAACGGAGCGTTGTCCCAGCGCAGGTTCGTCCGATCGTTTATCATGACCGCGCCCGCCTTCACCCTCTTGGCGAGCCTGAGGCCTCGGGCGAGGTCAGATGTGTAGATGGAGGCCTGCAGTCCATAGATGGTGTTGTTCGCCAGCTCCACGGCCTCGTCGTCGCTCGAAGCCTCCATGATGGCTGAGACCGGTCCGAAGACCTCCTTCTGGGCGATCTCCATCCCTCCGACGACCCCTTCCAGTATCGTGGGCGAGTAGTAGTTGCCCTGGGCGTACTCCCCGCTGCTCATGCGCGACCCTCCCATCCTGACCTTAGCACCCTTCTCCGAGGCATCCCTGACGAGGCCGTCTATCTTCTCGAGGCTCCGGACGTTTATGATGGGTCCGACGCTCGTCGTCCGGTCCATTGGGTCGCCCACCTTCAGCGTCCCGACGGCCTGTTCGAACTGGGTCAGGAACCTTTCCTTGACCCTCTCGCTCAGGATGATTCTTCTCGTCGCCGTGCAGACCTGCCCCGCGTAGGAGAAGGTCCCGGTGAGCGCGGAGTTGACCGCGTTCACGACCTTGGCGTCATCCAAGACGATCAGCGGGTTGTGCCCGCCAAGTTCCAGAATGACCTTCTTGTTCGTCCGCGCCGCCCTCTCCGCTATCTCCTTCCCTGTCTCCGTGTCCCCGGTGAAGGTGATCGCGTTCACCTTCCAACTGGTGACTATCTCGTCTCCCACCTCGCCACCGGGCCCGATCACGACGTTGAGCAACCCCTTGGGGAGCCCCGCCTCCTCGAAGAGCTTGGCCATCATGAGCGCAGGGAGCGGGCCGTCGCTCGGTGGCTTCACGACGACCGTGTTTCCGGCGGCGAGCGCCGGCGCCACCTTGTGCAGCAGCAGGTTGAGCGGGAAGTTGAACGGCGAGATTGCCCCCACCACTCCTATCGGCTCGCGGAGCGTGAACCCCAGCCTGTTCTGATTTCCCGGCGGGAACGGGGTGTTGTCCAGGGGGATCGTCTGTCCGTACATCCTCTTCGCCTCCTCGGAGGCGAACGTGAGCGTGAGCACTCCGCGGGCCGTCTCGGCCTCAGCATCGGCGATTGGCTTCCCGACGTTCTTGGATATGAGGGCGGACATCTGCTGGGAGGACTGCTCCAGGAGGCCAGCCACCTTCAGCAGGATCTTCGACCTCTCGTACGCGGTCATCGACTCTGCCTTCTTCAAAGCCTCCGAGGCCGCGTCGATAGCCATCCTCGTGTCCTGCCTCCCGCCCTTCGGGAGGGTCGCGAGGACCTCCTGATTGGCCGGGTTCAGAATGTTCATGGTCTCCGAGGTTTCGGAGTCTACCCACCTTCCATCGATGTACATCTGGGACGGGACTTGCACGGGAGATTTCCCTCGGTAATGCTATTTATCTCTGCAAGATCTCGACGTGCTGGTTAGTCTTAAATCTCCGCAGGCCGCGATCGGACGCATGGCAGGGCTGGTTGGCCTAGTCGTCGTTCTGGTCGCCCTCATCATTCTCTGGGTCATAGTCTCCCTCCCCGTCTACGTCGCAGCCAAGGTCGTCACGTCGGGCAAGGCAAGATTCGGGCAGGCCATGTGGGCAACTCTCGGGGGAGCGATCGTGTTCGTGATAGTCTTGGCCGTGGTCTCCTTCTTCCTTGGAGCGCTGATCGGGCGTGCGGCCGACGCGTTTGCCGTCCTGCTCGCGTTCGTCGCTTGGCTCGGCCTCTACCGGTCGATCTTCGAGGTCGGCTGGCTGGGGGCGATAGGCATAGCCGTGCTCGCCGTGATCGTGGCGTTCGTGATGAACTTGGTCCTCGTCGCTCTCTTCGGGGTGTCGCTTCCGTCGGATTTCCATCTCTTCTGAAGGCTCATGACCGGGTGGGGGCCGTTGCCCGAAGGGCCCTGCCAAAACTTAATTTCGCCGCGCGACAATGGGCGCCCAATGCCGATAGCGCAGCAACCCGAAGTGATGTACGACGTCAGGATTCCGATGCGAGACAGCGTGAACCTGGCCGCAAACGTCTACTTCCCGAAACAGAAGGGGAAGCACCCGGTCCTGCTCAACGTGACTCCGTACGTCAAGGACGGGGGGATGAAGTCCCCGGTCCGCACCGTCATCAGATCCTTCGTCAGGGCGGGCTATGTGGTCGTCCACGTCGATGTCCGCGGCAGGGGGAACTCTGAGGGAGAGTTCACACCGAACTTCCAGGAGATAGAGGACGTGCACGACGCTCTGACGTGGTGTGGCACCCAATCCTGGTCGAGCGGAAAGGTGGGCACCTTCGGCAGGTCGTACGGGGGTTGCGCCCAGCTGTACACCATGCGCCTCGGCTCGAAGTACCACAAGGCGGCCTTCATCGAGTGCGCGCCCTCCATACACCCGTTCCGCGACTGCACGGCGTACGCCTTCGGCGCCTACGTTCAGATAATGAGGGCTTGGCAAGCGCTGATTACGGGCAAGACCAACAAGGACGAGATCTACGACGACGAGTTCGACTGGCAGCAGTGGTTGAACATCCGTCCCCTAAAGGACTGGGCCAAGAGGGCGGGGCTGAACGAGGACATCCAGTCGCACCTCTATGAGCACGAGACCTACGACGCCTACATGAAGCGCATCTGGTCGGATGACATGATCGAGAAGATGACCGTCCCGTGCTATTTTGTCACAGGCTGGTTCGACGACAGCATAAGCGGAGGGATGGACTTCTTTCCGCGCCTCCTGAAGCACCACGACCCGATGGTGGCGCGGAGCCAGAAGCTTCTGGTCGGTCCGTGGGCCCACCCGCTCTCGGCGCCCTACCGTCCGGCGACCAAGCTGGGCGACTTTGACTACGGGCCTGACTCCGTGGTTCAGCTTCACGGAGAGGCCGTGCGGTGGTTCGACTACTGGCTGAAGGGGGATGACAACGGTATCATGCGGGAGCCCCCCGTCAGGCTCTTTCACATGGGAGCCAACAGGTGGATGGACCACTCCGAGTTCCCTCTGACGAAGAGCGTCCAGAGGGAGCTTCTGCTGAGCGCCGATGGGCCCTCCAACACGCTCGAGGGGAAGGGAAAGCTCACCATGGTTCACGGGAGTTCCAAATCCTCGAGATACACCTACGACCCCTCCGATCCCACCCCGACCCCGTTCTGGAAGGAGGCGTTCCAGAACGGCACGAACGAGGACCTCCGGTACATCCAGAGGCGGAAGGATGTCCTCGTCTTCACATCTGAGCCGATGAAGTCTCCCCTCGATGTGGTTGGCATGCTGGGAAGCGAGCTGTACGTCAGCACTTCGGCAGTGGACACCGACTTCGTAACCAGGCTATCTGACGTCGGGCCTGACGGCTACGCCCAGAGGCTGCAGCACGGAATCATGAGGTTGAGGTTCCGAGACGGGTTCGAGAGGATCAAGCTGGTCAAGCCGGGAGAGATAGTGAAGGTCAACGTGTGCATGTGGGCCACCTCGCATCGCTTCAGTGCGGGCCACAAGATGAGACTTGAGGTCACATCGAGCGCATTCCCGACCTATGCCCCCAATTTCAACACCGGAGGGAGCACATGGGAAGAGACCAAACCTATCGTCGCGAAGCAGACCGTCTATCACTCGGAGGAGCACCCGTCGCGTCTGACCTTCCAGGAGCTCAGAGGCCCCCAATTCTCGCCGGCGTGGAAGCCCGACCGCTGGGGAGCTCCCTAGGCAAGAGGCCCGACCGGGCGGTCTGAACTCCCGAACGCTTAAGTAGAATATCGGCCGGATTCCGCAACCTTGAAGGTAGCGCCCCTGCGCGCCCACGAACCCTACGGAGAGGTGCAGATGGAGTTCGACGTGGCCGTACCCGCCCGGGACGGTGTGAAGCTGTCGACCGACATCTATCGCCCAAAGGGGGCCGGGAGGCACCCGGTCATCCTCATCCGGACACCCTACAGCAACAACAACGACGAATCCGTCAGGTTCGGGAAGACCTTCGCGTCGTGGGGATACGCCGTCGTGATTCAGGACGTGAGAGGGAGGAACGACTCAGAGGGGGAGTTCTTCCCGTTCACCAACGAGGGACCCGACGGCCTCGATACCATCGTCTGGCTGCGGGGACAACCTTGGTCCAACGGCCGCGTCGGGATGACAGGGGGCTCGTACCTCGCCCAGGTCCAGTGGGACCTGGCCGTCCTGCAGCCCCCAGAGCTCAAGGCGATGGTCTCGATGGTCTCGCCCTCGGACCTCTTCATCAACTGCTGGTACCGGAATGGGACGCTCGTCTGGGGCGACCTCATCCGGTGGATGGGACAGACCCATGCACACGTGGGCCAGAACCTCCTGGCCTACGACCTGTCTAAGATCGGGATGCACGTGCCAGCGAAGGAGGTGGACAGGGCGATGGGTCGAGATATCAAGTTCTGGAGGGCGGTCATGGAGCACCAGACCAACGACCAGTTCTGGAAGTCGAGGTCCATTCACGGGAAGCACGAGCTGATCGACGTCCCCGTCCTCAACGTCACCGGCTGGTACGACGACTGCGCCGACGGCAACTTCCAGCACTACCTGAGGATGAAGTCGTCCGCCCGGACCGTCGCCGCGAGGAAGAGTCAGATGCTGTTGGTCGGGCCCTGGCCCCACGGAATCAACGCGTCGAGTCGGTACGGAGGAATCGACTTCGGCCAGGAAGCCCTGATCGACCTCTACGATGTCCAAAAGCGGTGGTTCGACTACTGGCTCAAGGGAGTCGAGAACGGTGTGGAAAAGGAGAAGCCGGTCACAATCTTCACCATGGGACGGAACGAGTGGAGAGAGGAATCTGCGTGGCCTCTCAAGCGGGCGAAGCCCACTAGGGTCTATCTCCACAGCAAGGGCCACGCAAACGGGCTCCAGGGAGACGGACTCCTGAACGCGAGGCCGCCCCACACGGGCGACGCGGCGACGGACGAGTTCGACTACGACCCAGACGAGCCTAACCCGAGCCCCCTCAACGTCAACGAACCGGACGACAGAAGGCCAGGAGAGAGGCGGGATGACGCTCTCAACTACGACACGGTCCCTCTGATAAGATCCACGGAGGTGACGGGACAGGTGACGGTCGAGCTCTTCGCCTCGTCTTCGGCGCGCGACACGGATTTCGCTGCCAGGCTGGTCGATGTCTATCCAAGCGGCTACGCCCATCCGGTCGCCGACGGCATCATCACCTGCAGGTACCGGGACTCCCTCGAGAAGCCGACGGCCATCAAACCTGGCAGGGTCTACAGACTCGTCTTGAATCTCTGGTACACGAGCAACCTCTTCCAGAAAGGACACAAGATTAGGGTCGAGCTGACGAGCTCGGACTTTCCGAGATACGCACGGAACATGAACACCGGCAAGCCGTTCGGGGACGATGTCATTGCCAGGGTCGCCCATCAGAAGGTCTTCCATGACCCGGAGCACCCGTCGTGCGTCGTCCTTCCGGTCATCGGTAGGTCCGGCGTTTAGACGATCGTTCGAGCGTCCATTTCGCAATGGCCGCATCTGGGGACCTAGATTACGGCGAACTTCCCAGATGTATGATGCGCCTGATTTCAAACCGGACATCTCCCATCTGGAAAATTCGCGAAACTACCAATTCTGTTGTAACGCTCGGAATATTTTTATAGTAAATTCCCCTTCTTGGAGGTGTGCGTTACACCTCAGTGACGGCGCTGGCTGTCTTGGGAGCTCTTCTTGTCTCGTCTTTCGGTCCGGTCCTGGCGCAAACTTCGTCAGGAGGTACGATTATCATCGGTACGACGAACGCTGTCACGCCGAAAACTTTCAACGTCATGCAGAGCACGCAGACCTACTATGTCAGCGCGATCTGGCAGGGGCTGGTAGGGTGGTCCTCCAACGGCACGACGATTCCCCAGCTCGCAGACTGGTGGAAGATCTCGTCCGACGGGCTGACCTACACCTTCAACCTCAGAAGCGGTCTAAAGTGGAGCGACGGGCAAGCCCTGACGTCCGCCGATGTCCTCTTCTCCGTGAACCAGACAGCCATCCAGTCCTCGTTCTGGGCAGTCGGCATCTACGGACCGCTGCTCGTCTCGAACAGCAACAATCCTTCCGGAGAAGCACTTGCTCCGGGTGCTGTGACCGCTCCTAACTCGACAGAGGTCGATCTTCCACCTCTCGGCGGCTTCCGCCCCCTTCATCCTGAACGCAGGGGGATGGGAGATAATCCCGCAGCACACTTATGCGAACTTCAACTGGAACACGGGAAACCCGGATATGACCAAAATAGTGGGTTCCGGAGCCTTCATCCCAACTTCGTTCACGTCCGGGGTCCAACTGACCGAGGCTGCCAACCCGAACTACTATCTTGGTGCTCCCAAGCTCAGCCAGGAGATCATAAAGTTCTACTCTGACTCTCCTTCTGCGGAGCTCGCTCTTGAGAGCGGCCAGATTAACGTCCTCCAGGACGTTCCGCCTACTGACTCAAGTGCAATCAGCAAGACGCCCGGCATCAGCCTGGCCACACAGGAAGACCAGTCGATGATCTACATCATCTTCAACATGGGCGCCAAGATGGCCGACAACTCCACGAACCCTATCTCGAACGTGAATGTGAGACACGCCATTGCCATGGCGACCGACATGAACACCATACTCAACGCTTCGCTGGGCGCGGGCCACTATCTGCTGGCGAACCAGATCGAGGTCCCGAACATGCTCTACCTGGGCCTGAGCACCCAGAACAGCAGCATCCCGAGTCCTGCCTATGCCTACAATCCCACGGCTGCGGGACAACTCCTCGACAAGGCCGGATACCCGATGACCGGCGGGAACAGATTCACGATCAGCATGATCTACCCCACGAACGGGTTCGGGAGTGCGGGCTCGGGTGCTTCTCTGAAGATTCTGCAGCTGTTTCAGGCTGACCTCGGCAACGTGGGAATTACCCTGAACCTGGTCCCGCTAGACCCAGCCACCTACAACAACGAACTGTTCAACGGCCAGCCGCTGGTCTGGAGCATGAGTGTCCAGACCATCTCTGAGTCCCCTGACGGCGACGTCGGACCCTTCTACATCGTGGGTGGCATCGGCGGAAACGCAGGTGCCGGAGGATGGAACGCGGGCGGCTACAATAACACGGTCGTCAACGGGCTGCTGAAGCAGGAGGAAGGGACCACGAACGCCGCACAGAGGGTCGCGATCCTGAGACAGATTGATTCAATCGCCTACCAGGACTTCCCGGTCTTCCCGCTCTACTACAACATCGAACTTGTGGCCTACGACTCCAACTACCAGGGGTTCCACTTCGGACTCGGTGACCCAGAGTATGACTACTGGGGAGACATGAAGCCTTCCTCGATATCCCAGGTGAGCATCGTGAGCTCGACCTCGACATCGGCGGCCACCACAGCGAGCACCAGCACCGGGAGCTCGTCCAGCTACACGCCGTTGGCGCTGATTGGCACGATCGCCGCGCTCGTGGTCGTCTCGGGGGTGTTGGTGATTGGGGTCCTCAAGAGCCACAGACGTCAGGCTTTCCCACATTCAATCACCGGGGCGTAGTCCGGCGTCCCCCGCTCTCAAGTGAGGTGGGGAGGCTCGAATGGGTCTCGCGACCTACCTCGTGCGGCGCTGCATCATCGCGTTCGGACTTATCGTACTCGTCGCCGTAATCAACTTCGCCATCATCCACCTTGCCCCAGGGGGTCCGGGTCACATACTGGCTTCAAATCCCAGAATCACGCCTGCCGAGAGGGCGCAGATACTCGCTTCCCTAGGACTCTCCAAGCCGATCTACGTGCAGTTCGTCACGTACATCGAGGGGTTGTTCACAGGTAACTGGGGGGTCTCCTACTACTACCTCGAACCGGCCCAAGAGGTGATCGCCCAGAAGGTCCCCGCAACTCTTCTCCTGATGATTCCAAGTTTGATCCTCACCATAGTCCTCGGGATATCGCTCGGCATCCTGGCGGCGAGGAAGCCTTTCTCGCTGTTCGACAGGTCGCTCTCTGGCTTCTCGTTCTTCTTCTTCGCGATGCCGGCCTTCTGGCTCGGCTTCATCATGCTCACCATCTTCGCGCTCGACCTGAGGCTGCTCCCTGCCAGTGGGATCACCTCTGCGGTCGGCGGCGGTTCGTTCATGGACATACTCAGCCACCTCATCCTGCCGATGGTGAGCCTCGCCCTCGTCAACCTTGCCAACTTCTCGATGGTGATGCGGGTGAGCCTCCTGGAAGTGCTCGACCAGAACTATATCATGACGGCCCGGGGGAAGGGCCTCCCCGAGCGCACCATCTTCTTCAGGCATGCTCTCAGGAATGCCCTCCTTCCCACCGTGACCATGACCGGACTGTACGTAGCGTTCCTCCTCACAGGAGCGATCGTCACAGAGACGGTTTTCACATGGCCTGGCCTGGGCCTGCTCACCTACCAGTCGATAATCACCCGGGACTATCCCGTCGTCCTGTCTCTCTTCTTCATCTTCGCCGTCAGCATCATCGTCGTGAACCTGGTCACGGACGTCGTGTACGGGTTCCTGGACCCGAGGATCACCTATGACTGAGGATGGCCAGGAGGGCAGGCTGACCTCCGCCACGGGCCTGTTCAGGAGCTTCGCCAGGAACAGGCTGGCGCTCGGGGCCCTCGTCTTCCTCGTCCTGCTGACCCTGACGGCAACCTTCGCTAACTACATCTTCCCGGAGAGCCCAAGCAAGTACTTCATCGAGAGGCAACTCGAGGCCCCAAGCCTGGCCTTCCCCTTCGGAACGGACTATCTCGGCCGCAACATGGTCATCCTGATCGCCTACGGAGCCCGGACCGATCTGCTCGTCGCATTCGCGGCTGGGGGACTGATAGCGGTCCTGGGGACGCTATGCGGTCTCGTGGCCGGCTACTATGGAGGGAACGTGGACGGGGTCCTGATGCGTATAGTCGACGTCTTCCTGACCCTGCCTACCCTTCCACTGATACTCGTCGTGGTGGCGGTCGCACAGCCGAGTTTGTTCAACATATTCCTCGTGATCTCTCTGACCATGTGGCCGCTGATGGCCCGACTAGTCAGGTCGAACGTCGCTTGCCCTGGTGAAGCAGGAGTTCATACAGATCGAGAGGGTGATGGGAGCCGGCACGGGGAGGATAATCTTCAGGCACCTGCTCCCGAACTTGACGAACGTCATCCTCGTCTACACGTCTCTGGTCATACCGGTCGTCATCCTCACAGAGGCCACCATAGAGTTCCTCGGTCTCGCTCCGCTCTCGCTGAGCTGGGGGTTCCTCATCAACATCTCCCTGAGCTACATGATACAGGGAGCGTGGTGGATGTCCCTCTTTCCGGGCCTCGCGATCTTCGCCACGTCTCTCTCCTTCTATCTCATAAGCGAAGGCCTGAAGGAGGCGCTCACCCCGAAGCTGAGAAGGAAAGGGGAATCCATCGCTGTCCAGCTGGCCGAGGAGAAGAGATGAACCCATGACCGCCGACACGCTCCTCGAGGTCGACGACCTCTCGGTGCAGTTTCACCTCGCCCGCGGCTCGGTCGACGCTGTGAATCACCTCTCCTTCAAGGTCTCCCAGGGCTCAGCCTTCGGCATAGTAGGGGAGTCGGGCTCGGGCAAGAGCGTCACCGCCCTCACCGTGATGGGCTTGCTCGCGAGCCCGCCCGGAAGGGTCGAGAGCGGCAGGATACTGTACAAGGGTGAGGACCTCCTGAAGAAGACGAAGAACGAGATGAGGGAGTACCGGGGGAAGAAGATCTCGATGGTCTATCAGGACCCCATGACCGCGCTGAACCCCGTGCTGAGGATCGGGTTCCAGATAGCCGAGACCTTGATGGTGCACGAAGGCCTCCCGCGCTCTGAGGCCGAACAGAGAGCGATCGACCTGATGCGCGCGACCGGCATCCCGGAGCCGGAGAAGAGGGCGCGCGGGTACCCTCACCAGTTCAGCGGCGGCATGCGGCAGCGCGTCGTCATCGCTATGGCGCTGGCCAACAATCCTGACCTCCTGATAGCAGACGAACCGACAACGGCACTGGACGTGATCACACAGGCGCAGATCCTGACGCTGCTCAAGTCGCTCCAGAAGGAGAGGAACATGACCGTCGTGCTGATCACCCACGATCTCGGCATAGTCGCCGAGTTCTGCGACGAGGTGCTGGTGATGTACGCCGGACACGGCATGGAGACGGGAACGACGCGTGACATCTTCCTGAACCCCCAACACCCCTACACCAAGGGACTCCTGAACTCGATAACGAGGGTCGAGCGGGACGTGGGCCGGCTTCAGTCGATTCCAGGCGAGATTCCTGACCTGATTCACCCTCCCAGGGGTTGCCGGTTCAATCCCAGGTGCCCCTACGTCTTTGACAGGTGCCGGGTGGAAGAGCCCCCCACCTTCCCGACCGCGGCGGGCGGCAGGTCGAAGTGCTGGCTCCTGGAAGGCGCGAGATAGCAGGGTGAAGATGGTTGTCCGAGACACAAGCACCACTCCTTGAGGTCCGAGATCTGACGAAGCAGTTCCCTGCGGCGAGGACCATCAGCGACTTCTTCGCGGGGAAGAGGAGGTCGGTGCGGGCGGTCGACGGCATCTCCTTCACGATAAGACGGGGCGATACCCTGGGGCTTGTCGGCGAGAGCGGGTGCGGAAAGACGACCACGGCAAAGATAATCCTCGGGATGTATCATCCGACCTCCGGGTCAGTCCGGTTTGAGGGACAGGACCTAAACGGACCTCTCTCCCGTACAGACAGGAGGACGGCCCGCCGCAACATCCAGGCGGTCTTTCAGGATCCCGCTGCCTCCCTCGACCCGCGCATGAAGATAGGCCAGATAATCGAGGAGCCGATGGTTATCCACGACCAGGGCACCCCTACCGACAGGAGGGAGACGGCGCTCGGGATACTGCAGGCAGTCGGCCTGAAGAGGGAGACGTACTCGAGGTACGCCCACGAGTTGAGCGGCGGGCAGCAACAGCGGGTTGCGATCGCACGGGCGCTGACCCTCAAGCCCAAGCTCATCGTCTTGGACGAGCCTGTCTCGGCACTGGACATGTCGGTCCGGGCACAGGTCCTGAACCTGCTGCAGGACATCCAGGGGGGCTTCGACCTGACCTACCTCTTCATCGCCCACGACCTCAGCGTCGTGCGCTACATGTGCCACAACATCGCGGTCATGTACCTCGGGAGGATAGTCGAGATGTGCGAGACGCAGGAGCTCTTCGAGAACCCGCTTCACCCCTACACGAAGGCGCTTCTCGATGCCGTGCCGGTTCCCGACCCGACAAAGACGAGCCGGAGGGTCCCTCTGTCCGGGAGCATACCGAGCCCAATGGACCTCCCAGAGGGGTGCAGGTTCCACACCCGCTGCCCCGCCGCCATGGAAGTGTGTTCGAAGATCGATCCGGTGCTTCAGGAGGTCTCGAAGGGCCACTTCGTCGCGTGCCACCTGTACGACGGGAAGATTTGAGACCCGCCCCTTTCCGCTGATTCTTATCCCACGACTGCACGGAATACGCGCAGAAAGTTGTCCCTGGCTATCATCCGGATCTCCTCCTCCGAGAGCCCTCTCTTTGAGAGCCTCCCGGCGACGGCGCCAAGTTTGGTGGTGTCCTCGAGGCCGTCCATCGGAGGGAGCTCGCCGCTGCCCTTCAGCTCGTCGTAGAGGTAGTCATAGAAGTCGGGTCCCAGGGCCACATGTTCGACTCCCGCCACCTTGACCGCGTGCATCACGTGGTCGACGTAATCGTCGATGTTGTGCGTCTCGCCGGAGTTGACCGCGAAGATTCCGAACACGCCGCCGCTCTGGGCGACCGCCCTCAGCTGGTCGTCGGTCGAGTTCCGGAGGGACTTGTGCACGGAAGTGGCTCCGTGGGAGACCATGACGGGCCTCTTGGCCACGTCGACCACGCCCCAGAAGCTCTTCGGAGCGATGTGCGCGAGGTCGACGAGTATCCTCAGATCGTCCAGCTCTTCCACGACCTGCCTTCCGAGCTTGGTCAGACCCCTGTCGTCGTCCCTGTGATACATCCCGTCCGCGAGCGCGTTCCTCTCGTTCCAGACGAATCCGAAGGTGCGAAGCCCGAGCCGGTGGTAGTTGCGGAGGACTCCCAGGTCGCCATCGATGAACTCACCGCCTTCGCAGCCCAGCACGACCGCGACCTTTCCCTTCGACTCCGCCTTCGTCAGGCTCGAATGGTCCTTCGCCAGGGCGAAGCTGGTCGATTCCGAAAGGTCTTCGAAGAAGGCGTCGGCGATTCGCAGCCCCCTCTTCATGGCCCCCCTCGGCTTGAACTTGCTCTCGACCCATATCGGCGCCACGAGACCGGTGACCCCGCCCTTCTTCAGCTTCGGGAGGTGTCTCCTCTCCGTGACCGAGTGCTCCCCCAGATCGCGATACTTGATGACGTCTGCGGGAAGGTCAGCGTGGAGGTCGATTGTGCCTGGTCGTGTTTGGCCTGCCATGCGGGAAAAGCCAGCTTCCTCGGTTTAAAAAGTTGGTCAGAACCTAGGCGAACCTCGCAGGGTCGAAGAGCCGCCAGGCGACACCCTCCGGTTCAACGCCGTCTACCAGGGCTCGAATGATGTACGCAGTGACCGGCGCGAGGGTTATGCCCAGTCTGCAGTTGCCGGTCGCGACGAACAGGTTGTCGTATTCGGGAACCCTGCCTATGACGGGCATCTGGTCCGGCGTGCAGGGCCTGAATCCCGTGCCTTCCTGGATCTGCTTGAGCCCTGCCAGCGCGGGCAGATGAGCCCGCCCGGTCCCCTCCAGCCAAGCCTTCCTGTCCTCGGCGAAGTCGTCCTTGTAGCCTGTCATCTCGAAGAAGCTGGTGAGGCGGACGGCCCCCGATTCGTGCTGAACCAGAGCTATCCCATAGTCCTCGAGGAGGGTCGGCATCGGGACTATCTTCCTCCCTCCCGAGTCATAGAGCAGAACCAGGCCCCTCGCCGGTAGCACCTTTGGGTCGTATCCTAGGGGAGCGAGGACTTCCTTACTCATGGCCCCTGAGGCAACGACTATCGAGTCGGCCTCCAACCTCTCTCCGCTTTGCAGCTTCGCTTCTGCTCGAACCCCCGAGCCCGTGAGCACACCCTTCTCGCCGAGCCTCACCTTCACGCCCATCGCTCGCAGGCGCGCCAGCAGGGCACCGCAGAACTTCGCAGGGTCGATGGAGATTTCCTTCTCCGCCATCACGCCTCCTCCGAGGCCGACATATCCCATCTCGGCGATCTCACGCCCTCCGACGAACCTCTCGCCGAACTTCTCTGCGAGCCTCTGGGCGTCGCGCTCGTCCTTGTAGAGCCCGATTATGCCCTGGTGCCTCTCGGGTTGGAGGTCGTCGTTCTTGAAGAACTCCTGATACAGCTCGAGGCTCTTCGCCCCGAGATCCAGGACCTCCTTCTCGTGCGCCGTGACACCCTCGCGGGCCGCCTTGATGAACCAGCCCGCGTTCCTCACGACCTCGAACGGGGAGATGTAGAGGGGCCCGCTCGCTCCAAAGACCGTCGACGCCACCTTGGCGAGCCCGATCGGGGGCGCCGGGCTGAACGAGGGTGTGATGAAACCCCCGTTGTAGGACGAAGTGGTAAGCTCACCGGCCCTCTCCTCTACGAGGGTCACTTCGTGACCGTCCTCGAGCAGATAGTACGAGACGAACATCCCCGTTATGCCGCCCCCGAGAACCACGACTCGCAATATCTGACGACCTTCGCTGCGAAGTTCCCGTGGATATACCTTCGCCAGGGAAGACCCGTGCGGATCATCGACTGGCTGCCATGCGGTTCAGCGCCCGCAGCCCAGCGGCCAGCCTTGACCTCACGGGACCCTCGAGCGGGAGGTAGGGTTCCCTCGGGGGGCCGGCTTTGAAGCCCCCGAGCTCGGCGCAGGCCTTCTCCCAGGCGACCTCGTTCTGGGCCGTCAGTTCGTCGTAGACCTGAGTGAACTTGACGTGATAGGGTACCGCCCGAGCAACGTCTCTCTTCATGCAGGCATCGAAGAACTGTCTCGCCGCCTGCGGGGCTCCGGGAGCAACGACGCCGACGAGGCTGTTTGCTCCGACCAACGAGTCTCCCAGGAGCCAGTTCTCTCCGCCAGAGAAGACGTTGATTCCTTTGGAGATGTGGCTGATGACCCGGGTCCTGTGCGTGACATCGCCGTTCGACTCCTTTACGGCCTTGACCCGGTCGAGCTGCATGAGCCTGTCCCAGAGGGAGACGTCGATGTTGAACTTGAAGGAGCCCGGGTTGTTGTAGAGCATGATCTGCACGTCGTCTGCAATGTCGTTGACGAGCCTGTAGTGCTCGTAGGCCGCCTCGGGCGTGCATGGAATCAGATATGGAAGTCCGATCATCACCCCGTCGGCCCCTGCGGCCTGCGCGTACTTCGTGCGTTCGATACATTCACGGGTGTTGTGGAACGTGGTCCCGAAGACGCACATTATCTTGCGTGAGGCTCCGACAGCGACATCGACGACCTTCTTGAACTCCTCGAAGTTAGAGGCATAGAACTCGCCCATGCAGCCGAAGGAGACGAAGCCGTCGAACCCCGCCTCCTCGTAGGCGCGGACGTTCTCCTCCAGCCCGGCAAGGTCGATCTCGCGATTCTTCTTCACGACAAAGGGCATGAGGGGGAAGACTCCCCTGAGCGTTTTCCGTGCCATTCCCTTCAAGAAAGGGCGGACGTCCGTTATAATCCTTGTCCGTTCCCGCGCCCACGAATCTGACCCTCCGCCGAACGAGTCGAGACGCTGCCGAATTCAACCCATCCTTCCCTATGTCTCAAGCCTCAAACTGTTAAGTATCAAGGGCGCTCACAGTGCGAGCGTTGACTACCGAATCTTCTGCCGACGACCTCTACAGAAAGGTCGCTAGGAAGGTGCTGACCGAGTCCCTCTGTTTGAAGAAGGGTGAGTCCCTGACCGTCGAGACCTGGAACAACGGCCTGCCATTCGCCCGCCAAGTGGTACTCGAGGCGAGGAAGATGGGCGCAATCCCGTTGACGATATTCGAGGACGAAGATGCCTATGTCGAGAGCGTGCACGATACGCCCAAGGATGTGTTAGGGAAGATGGGGAAGCAGGAGTACAAGCTGCTCTCCGGCTCCGATGCGTACGTCTTCATACCCGGACCTGTCCTGGGCAACTACTCGCACAGGCTCTCACGCGAAGAGCAGACCGGCTCCACCGCGTACGGCGAGTCCTGGTACAGAGCAGCCGCCAAGGCGAAGCTGCGCGGGGTCCGCCTCGCGTTCGGATACATCGGGGAGGATGCTCCATCGATCCTGGGTAGATCCATAGGGTCCGCAGTCTCCCACCAGCTGAAGGCAGCGCTAACCGACTTCACTTCACTGGGCAGGAAGGCCCGCGATCTCGCCTCGGTCCTGACCGAAGGCTCTGACGCGATCGTCAAGACGCCAGGCTCCAAGCTCAGCTTCAAGCTGATGGGTGTGAAAGAGATCGACGACGGAGTCGTCGACGCCAAAGACGTGGAGAGCGAGAACAACGTCTGTTACATCCCTCCCGGCTACGTCTACGCCGAGATCGACCCGAAGTCTGTATCGGGAAGGTTCACGTTCGCCCCCACCGTGACGCGCTTCGGCCTGATCAAGGACGGCTCGATCGACTTCAGGGACGGCAGAGTTGTCGGGTGGAAGAGCAAGGTCTCGTCAGCGGCGTTCGGCAAGCTGGCGGCCGCGGCCTCGGAGAAGAGCAGACAGGCAACTTCGATGACCCTGGGGTTGAATCCCCTCCTGAAGTACGGGTACGGTCAGAATGCACACTCGGCCGGCGTTATCGGAATCAGGGTTCTCGGGGTGAACTTCACCACGAACCACGGCTCGCTCACCGTAGGAGACAAGACCGTGGTCGCGCAGGGCCGTCTTAGCTGACTCATTACAGGGGCGTCTGCGGAAGAAGGCCCTCTCGCCAGCGCTGACGCTGTGATTACTATATGAATAATGCCTAATTCAGCTAATTAAAATATTACTTCAACCCAAGGCTAAACGATGGCGAAATCGCCGGCGACTTTCGTTCGGGAAGCTACCGGACTGACGAAGCAGATCTCTGGGCTCGAGGCCCTTGGAATGGCCCTCTCTGGCATGGGGCTCCTCTACGTCTTCAACGCGACCGTCTTCACGCCCGCGTTCTATCCGGATGCGAACCCGCTGGTGGGCCCGCTCATTGGTCTGTTCCTGATCCTCCCCGTGGCCGGGATGTACGCCATGTTCTCGATAGCCATGCCGAGGACCGGAGGCGACTACGTCTGGACGAGCAGGGTCCTGAACTCCGGGGTAGGGTTTGTGATCAACTTCTCGCTAACTCTCCTCACGCTCTCGGTGATAGGCGCGGTGGCTCCTTGGCTCTCACAATGGTCTTTCTCCCCGATATTCTATGACCTTGGAATCTTGGGGAACAACCAATCCTATCTCAGTCTCGCCAACACCCTGCAGCAGCCCGGACCGACCTTCTGGATCGCGGCAATCTCCGTGCTGGGCACGGGGCTGGTCGTCGCTGGGAGCACCAGACTCTCTGGGGCGATCGTCAAGTACTGGACGGTCCTTGCGATAATCATCGGGATAATCTTCGTCGCAACCGTCCTGTCAGCGGGGCAGACGACCTTCATATCTAACTTCAACGCAGTCTATCCTTCGGTCAACGGAACTTCTGCATACACCGCCGTCATCCAGGCAGGTGAGACGAATCTCGGGACCTACCCCGGCGTTCCTCCCATCTTCTCGACGACGACACTCGCAGCGGGCGCTCTGGGGCTTCTCGGCTATCTCGGGTTCTACTACCCCGCGTACTTCGCGGGAGAGGTGAAGCAGAACAGGAGGAGTCAGATCCTCGCGCAGGTTGGAGGCAGCATCATCTTCATGGTGGTCGTGACTCTGATCTTCGCAGTCGCATACTTTGGCGAGGGGCCGGACTTCGTTAACGCGATCGCAGGCCTTTGGGCGTCGGGCGGTGCCAACCCGTACATCACGATCCCGTTGTCCTCGGGTCTTTCGATGTTCTGGACCCACAACACAGCCCTGATTGTTCTGTTCAACCTGGCTTTCGCCGGCACGATAGTAGTGATGTTCATCTCGGAGCTGTTCGTCTTCAGCCGCAACCTCTTCGCATGGTCGTTCGACCGCGTCCTTCCGAACGCGTTCGCTTCCGTGAACTCAAGGACGAGGACCCCGGTGAACGCCGTTGTCGTCATGGTGGTCGGGTCTCTCATCTATCTCTACATCTCGGTCTACCAGACCAGCTTCCTCAGCGTCCTGTTCTCGTACTCTACGGCGGGAACCTTCCTCGCCTTCATGTTCGTGGCCGTCGCGGCGATGGTCTACCCGTACAGGAGAAAGGACCTCTTCGATAGCGCCTCCGATGAGGTCGCGAAGAAGAAGTACGGAGGAGTGCCGCTCATAACGATACTCGGCATCCTCTCATTCGTGGTCTCAGCCTATGTCGTCTATGCGCTCTTGGCGCCGGCGATAGGCGGTCCCACGTTTGGGGACGTGCTTGAGAGAGGAATCATCCCCACCTTCGTGCTCGGCATCGTCATCTACGCGATCTCCTTCTTCGCAAGACGCAGCCAGGGCATCAACCTCGGCCTCATCTCCAAAGAGATTCCTCCCGAGTGAGGAAGGCTGACTGATGATCGATGCCGGGCCCCGAGTATCCCGTAAGGTTAGAGCTCGGCACCAGGCAGAGGATGCGGGACGGGAAGAGACTCTCGTCCGATGTCTTTCGTCCCGACGCGAATGGCAGGTTCCCCGTCATCCTCACCAGGACCCCCTACCGGACGGTCGACGGATACCAGAAGATGCAGAACGACGAGGCCCTCTTCTTCGCCAAGCACGGGTACGCCTACGTCATCCAGGACTGCAGGGGAAAGAACGACTCGGAGGGGACCTATCGGCCCTTTCAGGACGACGACGCAAGGGATGGCTTCGACACCCTGGCTTGGTGTGCGCGACAGGAGTGGTCGACCGGAAGCCTGGGCACGACAGGGGCATCCTACTCTGCCTGGAACCAGTGGACGACGGCCACACTGAACCCGCCGGGCCTGAAAGCCATGGTCTGCACGGTCTCGCTCCCGGACCCAGTCCTTAACGTCCCGTATCAGAACGGCGCGCTCGTGCTCTGGATGGCCCAGTGGATGGCCATGATCGAAGGAAAGAGGAACACCACGACATCGCTCTACGACACCGAGAGGCTCTTCTGGCACCTACCTCTCAAGACGATGGACGAGGAGTTCGGGAGGCGCTCCCGGACGTGGCAGGAGTGGGTCGCGCACCCGGCCGCCGATGAGTACTGGCGCCGCGCCTTCTATGAGGACAAGCTTGACCGCGTCGACGTCCCCGTCCTCCACATCTCAGGTTGGTACGACGACGACATAGTAGGGACACACGCAAACTACCTCCGGCATGACTTCGCCCCGGAGGTCCAGCCGGACGAGGAAGAGCCAGAAGCTGATAATCGGGCCCTGGCCGCACCACGTGAACACGACGAGGAAGCTCGGTGACATAGACTTCGGAGAGTCTGCCCTGATCGACCTTCGCAACACCAGGCTCCGCTGGTTCGATCACTGGTTGAAGGGGGCCGTCAACGGCATCGAGAGGGAGCCGAGCGTGGACATCTTCACGATGGGTTCGAACCGCTGGCAGAAGCAGGACCAGTGGCCGCCGAGAGCGATGCGCCTAGTCCCATACTACCTCCGAAGCGGAGGCAAGGCGAACACTTCGTTCGGCGATGGGCTTCTTGAAACTCGGAAGCCGTCGGCCGACGCAGCTCGAGATATCTACCAGTATGACCCGGCCAATCCTGTCCCAAACATCGACGACATGGGCCAGGGCGCGGAAGGCCCCTTTGACCAAAGGCCCATCGAACGGAGGGATGATGTCCTCGTCTACTCAACCATGCCGCTGGGGAGGGAGACGGAGATAAGCGGGCCGGTGACGGTCACTCTCTTCGCCTCGACCTCGGCCAGGGACACCGACTTCTGGGCCCAGCTGGTGGATGTGTTCCCGAACGGTTACTCGATGCACCTCACCGAGGGCATAATCCGCGGGCGCTACAGCAAGAGCCTGAGGAAAGCGAAGCTCCTTCTGCCCGGCAGGGTCGACGAGTTTAGGATAGACCTCTGGGTGACTCAGCAATCTCTTCATGAAGGGCCACCGGATAAGGCTGGACGTCTCCAGCAGTTCCTTCCCCAAGTACGACAGGAACCCCAACACGGGCCACGACTTCGGACAGGACTCGGAGCTCCTCGTTGCCGAGCAGACGGTGTTCCACGACGCCGCGCACCCTTCCTGCGTGATACTCCCGACTGTTCCGAAGGGAAGGTAGGGTCTGGCTGACAACGGGGACGTACCTGGCCCACAAGCTTCCGAAGTCAGAGAGCCGAGAAGAACCATGACGACCAGCTACGATTCGCAGGTCCCCTACGACTGGGAGACAAGGAAGGAGTACATCGACCTGCCCTTTCCGATTTCTGAGTACGACTCCAGAATCCGGAGGGTCAGGAAGGCGATGGAGGAGAAGGGCGTCGGTGTCCTCATGGTCTTCGGCGATGCTGGCGATCCGGGCGACCTTGTCTATCTATCCAACTACATCCCGTTCGGCAGGGCCGCCCTGCTCCTGCCCCTGAGCGGGCCCCCCCAGATCGTGACCGACGCGGTCCTGCACGGCGAACCCATCAATTCGTACGCCTGGATGACCTGGGTTCGGGAGTTCAGACCTGTCCTGCACTCCGCCCAGGACTTCGCAGACGCGATCTCGACCACCATTCTGAAGCTCGGCGGAGGCAAGGTCGGCGTAGTGGGAAGGGACAACCTGCCCATGTCGATATGGCAGGTGATGTCCCCCCGGGTCAGAGCGAGGTGCATCGATTTCTGGTTCGAGTACACATCGGTCAAGAGCATCAGGAGCGCAAGGGAAATAGACTCTGCTTCGCGAGGTAGGAAGAATAACCGCGCATGCGATGAAGGCAGCAGTGGAAGGCATCTCCGTCGGAAAGACCGAGAGCGAGATCGCGGCCGTCGCCAACTACACAATCTCGAGCGAAGGAGGCCACGGAGGCGGCTTCCCCATCATAGTCAACTCCGGCCCGAAGTCCGGGCTCAAGCACAGCTACCCGACGACGAGGAAGATGACGCGAGGGGATATGGTCTACCTTGACATGGGCGCCGTCAGGTTCGGCTACCAGAGCGACATGTCGAGGACGGTCGTCGTCGGCGGGGCCAATCCAGAGCAGAGGGAGGTTCTCGAAGTCATCGAGAACGCCTATGACACTCTCACAGGGATGATGCGGCCCGGCGTCAGAACGTCCAGCCTGGTTCAGAAGGCGAGCGACCTGGCCCAGCGCTCAGGCCTGAAGGAGAAGTACCGCGGCCGGATTTACCTCGGACTCATCGTCCACCACGCGATAGCCACATCCTTCTTCGAGATACCTTCGCTCGGGCTCCCCGACACCCGGCTAAGGAAGAACATGTCGTTCGCGTTCGAGCCGATGGCCCACATCCTCGACTTCGGGACGGCCGTCATCGAGGACTGCCTGTTGATAACGGGCAGCGGGGTCGAGGTGTTGACCCCGCTACGAGAAGGTCCACTGGTAGCGCTAGGAGAAGGAGGGGAGTATCTCCTTGCTGAACTTCTTGAGCTGCTTGATTTGGTCCCAGGCGACGAACCTGATGTTGAAGTCCCCTACGCCCGCGTCCACGAAAGCCTCGAGCTTCTTCATCACGTCCCCCTTGGACCCGAAGGCGACCCACTTGTCGAGGACGTGCGACGCGTCCTCCCTGTAGTACTTCGTGAGGAAGTCCACGGCCTCGGCGCCGGCTTTGTCCTTCTCTCCCATGTTCACGTTGTAGTAGAGGGACGCCTTGAACTTCGACTTGCTCTTGCCATACTTCTTGGCGTAGCTCAGCACCTTGGTCAGGTCTTCGTCGTATTCCTGCGGAGTCACCATCGTCGTCATCCACCCATCCGCGTACTTCCCGACCCTCTCGAAGTTCCCCTCGATGTTCCCGGGTGCACCCTCGAGCTCCCCGGTCGACCTCGGGTTGGAGGCTATCCAGATCGGACAGTTCTTCTGGACTGGCTTGGGAAGAACGGTGACGTCCTTGAACTTGAATATCTTCCCGTCGTACGACACGTCGTCCTCCTTCCAGAGCTTCCTCAGAATCTCTATCCCTTCGTTGACCCTCTCCACCTTCTCGATGGGAGGGATGCCGAAGGCGTCGTACTCGTTCCTGTAGATCTTGCCGTGCGTGGTCGGGGTCCCCTGGCAGACGACCAGTATCGTCCGCCCCCCGGAGAGCTGGTCGAGCGTCGCCCACTGGTAGGCGAGCAGGATGGGGTGCCTGAGCGGGAAGCTGGCGAAGCACGACGTGCCAAGCTTCAGCTTCTCGGTGGCCCCGGCGACGGCCGAGAGGACCGCTATGGAGTCCAGCCGCGGCTTCGCGAGGATGCTGTCTCCCGCCCAGACGCCGTCGTAGCCGTACTCCTCAGTAAGCTTGCTCAGCTCGATGACGTCCTTCCTGGGGTCGGCGCCTGAGAACAGGACGCCCCTGGTCGGAAGGACAATTCCGAAGGTGATCTTTCGCACATAGCCAGTCCCCAGCTTAGGCGTTATATCGTTTATCTTGGAGTCGTTTCCGTATCCTAGTGACCCCGTTGTCCGCAGACCTTAGTTCTTTCGAGATCACGCACGCCGACCTGTTCGACGGCTCGACCTTCTCCAGAGACCGGACCGTGACGGTCGCCGACGGCAGCATCACTGCAGTCGGACCATCCGACGGGCCCCCCAGAGGCATCCGGACGATTGAAGGGGCAGGCTGCACCCTCCTACCTGGCCTGATCGACTCTCACGTCCACATCGAGGGAGAGGCCTCCCTGCGGCAGTCCCTGAACTTCGGAGTGACCACGGTCATCGACATGTTCTGCGACTACAGGGAGGCCATGGACCTCCGGAAGCTCGTCACGGCCGGGGTGCGAGATATCGCCGATTTCTTGACCGCGGGGACACTTGTGACCGCGCCGAACGGGCACGGAACCGAGTATGGGCTGCCCATCCCGACGATCTCAGCGCCTGAGGAGGCAGAGGCCTTCGTCGATGCGAGGATATCGGAGGGCTCACAGTTCATCAAGATCGTCTACGATGACGGGAGCGCCTACGGCAGGCCGTTCCCCACGATCGACAGGGCGACCATGTCCGCCGTGGTCAGGGCCGCCCACGCCCGAGGAAAGCTGGCGGTCGTGCACGCCCTCTCGTCGAGGTTTGTCATCGACGCACTGGATTGTGGGGCGGACGGGCTCGTCCACCTATTCATCGACGCCCCTCCGACACCCGACCTGAAGCGCCTGCTCTCCAGAGGCCACGCCTTCGTGATACCGACGCTCACCGTGCTCGAGAGCGTCTGCGGTGCCTTCGGAGGCGTTGCCCTTCTTGCCGAGAGCGATTTCGGGCGCTACCTTCCCGAATCCTCGATCGGGAGCCTCAGGGCGTCAGTTCGGTCTCGGGGCGGGGTTTCACCGGACTATGAAGTGCCGCGATCGACGATCCCCCTTCTGATGAGAGGCCACGTGCCAGTATTGGCCGGCACTGACGCGCCTAACCCTGGGACGACATACGGGGCGAGTATGCACAGGGAGCTGGAGCTCTTGGTCGGCTCGGGGATGACGCCGACGGAAGCCCTGACTTCGGCAACGTCTGTCCCCGCCCGGATCTTTGGCCTGGATGACCGTGGCCGGATTGCCCCCGGCGCCCGCGCCGACATGCTGATGGTACGGGGCAAACCGGCGGTACACATCACGGATACCAGGGAGATCGTGGGCATTTGGAAGTGTGGACGGCTCTTGCGCAGGGATTCGTTCGAGGAGAGCCGGGCGCGATGAGCCCCTACCTCTCCAGCGCCTAGGCCTCAGCCGACGCCCGCTAGCCACGAAGCGGCAAATTCTCCGACGCCGTTGACGGCGTCGACGATTTCCTTGGTAGAGAGCACCAGGGCGAACCCCCGCCGGAGTGTCTTCAGTTCGGCCTCCTGGATTGCGGGGTCGTCGGTAGCGTTGCAGTCGGACCCGAATACTACCTTGTATCCCCGTGCGTGTGCCTCCCGGGCCGTCGTGCTGCAGCAGAAGTTGGTCATGGTCCCGCAGACTATCACCGTGTCAACCCCCAGGTTCTTCAGGATGTAGTCGAGCGCAGTGTTCGTGAATGCTCCGTAGCTCGGTTTGGCGACTAGGATGTCCTTGGTATAGTCTGGCCTTATCGCCGGGTCGATGCTCTCCTTTGTGAAGAGGGGTGGCCCCTCGTAGTCCTCGGTCTTGTCGATGGGAGCCCAGGCCTCCCTGAACCACGGGTTCATGTCGGTGTAGGTCGGATTGAACGTGTAGTAGGTGTAGATCACAGGCGTTCCTGCGGTCCTGCACGCGTCGATCAGCCGTTTGACCAGCGGGAGGATCTTCGTCGCGTCGGGCACCCAGAAGGGGGCGCTGCCGGGCTTGGTGAACTCCTCGATCATGTCCACGACGACGAGGGCCGTCTTCTTCGGGTCGATCTTTATGGTGGCAAGCCCCATCTCATAGTCTCTTCGGGCCTTCTGGAGCTGATAGTCAACGGTGAACTCGCCGGGCTTTCTCTTCTCAGACGTCATGGAATGAATACGACCGACGCGGCTATTAATCGATTCGTGGGGCCGTCATCTGAAGCTCGGGAAGACCTCGCGGGTGAAGAGACTCAACTGGCCCTCCTGATCCCTCGAAGCAAACCTGACGACGAAGGTATCCACTCCGGCGTCGGCGAAGCGCTGGATGTACTCTACAAGTCCAGCGGCGGGCCCGAACGGACCCCAGCGGTCGCCCCAGAACGAGTATCCATAGTAGTCGGTGAGGAACCTGTTGCCTTCCTTGGTCGCGGCGGCCTTGCTCTCGTTGAGGGTCACGGACGTGTAGAGGCACGCGCGGATCGCCGAGGGCTTCCTCCCCATCTCGCTTGCCATGTCCCTGATCCGACCGAGCGCGTGGCCATACTCCTCCGGCGTTATCAGAGTGGAGATGAAGCCATCCCCAAGTCTGGCGATCCTCGCCAGCTGCTTCTCGCCGGCCTGTCCGAAGTGAGCGCCCGCGATCCAGACCGGAGGATGAGGCTTCTGAACGGGCTTCGGTTCCACGGATATGCCGTCAAGCTCGAAATAGGGCGTCTTCATGGAGATTTTGTCCTTGGTCCAGACCTTCCTCATCGTCTCAATCCCGAGTTCGAAGATCTCGGCCCGCTTGCCGTAGTCCACGCCGGATGCCGGGAACTCGGTCATGAGGTTCTTCGAGTCACCCCCGCCGACGCCGACGCCAAGGATGATTCTTCCCTTGGATATCACGTCAAGGGTCGCGACCTGATGTCCGAGAACCACCGGGTTCCTCAACCCTGAGAGCAGGACGGACGTTCCGAGCAGGGCCTTCTTCGTCCTCGCGGCTATGGCGCCAAGGGACGTGAGAGCTTCGAAGCGTGGTTTGGCCGTCACGCTGTCCCCGACCCAGACTGAGTGGTATCCTTCCTCTTCGATGGCTTCCGCCATCCGCATGATGTTGTCGAAGTTTGGATGTTCTGGGGAACGGATCAGTTCGCCGCGAGTCGGCACAAGAACTCCAATCTTTACGCGTCCCATGGCTCTCGTGTCAGGTCACTGGGATAAATAAGCCAGGCAGCTGATGTCGGTTCTAGGGCCCGACCACGCCAAGCATGACGCCCTTGTCTCCCAGCGGCTGCACCCATTCCAGCTGCTTGCCGTCGAACCACGGTTGCCTTGGCCCCAGCTGATGTCTTCTGCCGGCCGAATCGAGGTCATCGGCGTCGATGAGGAATGCGCACGGGGACGGCCCGAACGCGGCGAGCCTCTCGCTCAACCATCCCTCGCTCTTCGGCGTCGCCAGCACGACCGGAGTGCCCTCAAAGCGTGCGAGAGTGGCTCCTGCGAGAGTCCCATAGTCTGTCTCGGGTCGCTTCCACCCGTACATCTTCTGGAAGAGCGCGGCGGCGACCTTCAGGTCTTCGACTGCGAGGACGACGGTCCCGATTCCTCTGAGCGGCGCGTCGCCGCCCGAGACGCTCGCCGACGGCTTGACCCTCAACTCCCTGGGCGTCTTGTCCTTTATCATGAAGGGGAGCGTTGAACCAGGTTCCGTGTCCCCGAGGAAGCCCAGCTCCCACTCGACGAGAACTCCGTCTGGTCTCTTCCTGGTGTAGTCCGCCGGCCCGCTCGCAGGTATCCCGAGCCGCTTCGCCTTCGCAACCTCCTGCCCAACGTCCTGGACTTCGATGCACCATGCGCAGGGGCCGCCGTCTCTTGCAATCTGCTCCTTCCAAGAGGATGATTCGACGCCGGGCCTCACGGTGGAGATGAGCTCAATGTAGGAGCCGTCTCTGAAACCCAGAAGGGACATGTGCGTGTTCCCGGTGGAGTGCGGACCACCGTACTCGGTCGCCATCCCCGCAGCCGCAAACGCCTTCTGCAGCACGCCGAGGTCTGACCACGCTATCGAGACGTGATCGATCTTCATAGTCCTTCCACCTCTCTGGGCGGAATCGTGATAAGCATTCCCAATTCCAGTCACTTCAGTATTCGTGGAGCCTTTCTTTCAGGCCGGAGGAGACATGCCACTGCTCGACCAGCCATCGCCTTGCTTTGGAGTCCCAACCCAGCACGGCGGTGATCCGGACGTCGCTCTCCACCTTCTCGCCGGCCCTGGTCTCGATCCGCCAGTGGGGCCTGTCGGCGGCCCAGGCAACGTCCCCGTGGACGTGGACCTCAAGCTCTCTGCTCTTGAATCGGAACTTCTTCAGGGCGGCGAACTGGACGGTGTGGACGTCCTTGTACATCTTCCAGCCCGCGAACTTCTCGTCCCAGTCGGTTCCAAACGCCAAAAGGCCGTCAGAGTGTGAAAAGTTCTTGTCGAGCGCCCGGGCGTCGAGATCCTCAAACGCCTGGTAGATTCCGAGCACCGTCTCCCGAACCTGTCTTGCCTGACGTCCTTCCGTGGAAGCTGTCATCGTTCCGCGTCATTTGATCTTCTCGATATAACGCTTCTGAGCCTGGGAGACGACCCTTCTTCACGCATCCATGACTTAGGCGCCCGCTGATTGGGATAGCTTTTAGGAGGTATCGAATCTTGGCCTCCTCCACGATGTCGCTCGACTACGAGGCCCTCCCGCGCGAGTATCCACGGGGGTTCCTGCCGCAGAAGATCGATCTTACAGACTGGAGCCAGGTCGGGAAGTACTTCTCCGAGCTTCAGGAGCGCGAACTCGGTTCGGCGCAGGAGCTTCAGAAGTGGCTCGACGACTACTCCGAGCTCTTCATCGCCCTGTCCGAGGCGTCCTCAATTCGGTACATCAGGATGACTGAACAGACCGACAGGAGGGAGTACCGCGAGGCTTACCTCGACTTCGTGGAATTGATCGAGCCGAAGGTGAAGGTCGCCCAGTTCAATCTCAACCGCAGATTCGTTGAATCTCAGTTCCGGCGATCGCTGCCCCCTGACCGATACCTTCTCCTGGCCAAGAAGATAGAGAACAGCGTCAGTCTCTTCCGAGAGGCGAACGTCGAACTGGAGATCGAGGAGAAGAGGCTGGCCCAACAGCAGCAGTCCCTGGCCGGCTCCATGACCGTCTCCTACGAAGGTCGCGAGAGGACGATCCCCGAGATGAGCAAGTACCTGGAGCTCCCCGAGCGGACCAAGAGAGAAGAGTCTTGGCGGCTCACCCAGAGCCGGATGGGGAAGGACAGAGACCAGCTCGACGACATCTTCGACAAGATGATTGGGTTGCGGGACAGGATAGGGAGGAACGCCGGATTCAAGGACTACAGGGACTATATCTTCGTCAGCCGGGAGAGATTCGACTACGGTCCGGAAGACTGCTTCCGCTTTCACGAAGCAATCGAGAGACAGATCGTGCCGCTGGTGAGAGAGGTCCACAGGAGAAGGGAGAAGGAGATGGGTCTTGATTCGATCAGGCCATGGGACCTCATCGTAGACACTCGCGGAAGGGCGCCCCTGCGGCCCTTCGCGTCCACCCCAGAACTCGTGCGGGGCTGCGAACGGGTGTTTGAGGAGGTGGACCATGTCTTCTCCGAATGGTTCCGAAGGATGACGCAGATGGGCCTCCTCGATCTGGAGAGCCGACCCGGAAAGGCCCCGGGAGGGTACAACTCTGAACTGCTCGATGTCGGGCTGCCTTTCATCTTCATGAACTCCGTCGGGAGGGACCAGGACGTCTGGACGCTTCTCCATGAGTCGGGGCACGCCTTTCAGGTCTTTGAGATGAGGAACCGCAGACTCCACTACCTCTACAGGAGCGACAACACGCCCATCGAGATCGCCGAGGTCGCCTCGATGAGCATGGAGCTTCTGGGCGGTGAGCATCTAACGGGAACGATCTATGATTCGGCCGACGCCGCTCGCTCCAGGTACGACCACTTCCTGTCCGTAGCCAGCCTCCTTCCGTGGGTCGCTACGATAGATGCCTTCCAGCATTGGCTCTACACGAACGCGTCACATACCCGCGAGGAACGCCGGGACGCGTGGGTGAGGACCTACGAAAGGTTCGGCCCTGGGGTCGATTGGGATGGTCTGGACGGATCAGAAGCGCTCGCTCTGGCACAGGCAGATTCATCTGTTCCAATCGCCCTTCTACTACATAGAGTACGGTATCGCCCAGCTCGGCGCTCTCGGGGTCTGGTCAAGGTACCTTCAGGACCCCAGACGCGCGATCGGGGCCTACAGGGATGCGCTAGGTCTTGGCGGATCCAAACCTCTGCCCGAGCTGTTCAAGAGGGCGGGCCTGCCATGGGATTTTGGCCCGGGAATCGTGGAGGCCTATGGAAGAGAACTGCGGAGGATTCTCATCCCGTGATCCCGCACCCTCCCTGACTCGATACGCTTCACGCTTATTACGGCTCCGGCTGTCCTCGGATGGATGGAGATCCTCGACAAACCCGCGCTCGATGAGATTATCTTCAGACGATACGCGAGGAATCCGAATCAGTGGTTCTTCACCCTCTCTCCTTCGAGATCGCACGGCTTCTACGACGCGGTCGTGGGCAGCCCTGAAGCGACCTGGCAGCTCAAGCTCGACACGATCTTCAAACCATCCCCGCTCGTCTTGGGCTCCAGGGCTGAAGTCCGCCTTCAACCCTATGATACCTCCGGCCCGTTTTCGTACGGATACAGAGAGGTGGATTCCTCGATCCTCAGGGCCCTGGGCGGGGGTGGCGCTGTCCCAGGACTCGCAGAGCTGCTCAAGGCCCATGCGCCAGTCACTCCAGAGGAGGGCAAGGCCTATGCCCAGGGACCGTTCGTCATAGCCAGCGGGGCACGTCGGATCTGCGATACCGAGCAGGAGAACATAGACGAAAGACTCTCCACTGAGATGTTGCGACTAGTAAGGAACAGATACCCAAGCTACGGCTAGTCGTCGCCCCGAATCGCCACGAGTATAGTCCCGCCGACCACGAAGACCAGGACCAGGACGATCATCCCTCCCCAGATGCCCACCAGGAGGAGGCTCGAGATTGCATCCTTGAAGAACGGGACGGCGAGCAGACCGATCAGCAGGAGAAATACCCCGAATACCCTCGACCCCTTCATGGCGGCGACTCACAGGGTCCTCATATCTAAACTGTGACTTTGAGCAGGGCAAGAAGACCGCCGAACTCGCAGACCGTTATCGCAACCAGGACCGGGTAGAGCTGGTCGTTGAAGAGGCCTCCCATCACGGCGTAGCCGAAAAGGGTGACGATGTTGTGGAAGAGGAGGAGTACCGCGAAAATCAGAAGCCCGGCTGAGTAGTTCGCCCGCGTCTTCTTCAGAATCCGGGCGTAGAGATAGATGAGTCCAAGGAGCAGGATGACGTTGAAGGTCGCGAAAAGTGTGGCGACCAGTATCAGAAGCTCCATGTCTTACTTCGGCCGAGACCGTGGCTCGTTTAACTCTTTTTCCAATTGCAGGTTCTCAAGTGATAAATACCGTCCGGTGGAGTTCAGGACGAATGTCCGACGACCCGGATTTTCGCAGGCTGCTCCTCTTCCTGCTTGGAGGCAGCCGCGGAGGAGAGAACCGGGCCCGAATAATCCGGAGGCTGCGGACCAAGCCGAGCAACATGAACCAGCTTGCGGGCGACCTCGGTCTGCAGTACAAGGCCATCCAGCACCACGTCCGCATCCTCGTTAACAACTCGCTCCTCGTCTCGTCCGGGGAGAAGTACGGGACCATCTACTCGCTCAATCCGTGGTTCGAAGCCCATATCGACATCTTCGAGCAGATTTGCGGCAAGCTCGGATTCAAGGAGTGAGGAGGAACGTTTACAATCTTCCGACTTTCCCCTCCGAGAGAGAGCGATTGAGCCACGCCTACGGCACCCGTCCGCCGAAGAGGAGCTTCAGGTCCGGAGGCATCGAGTCGGTACCCCCGGGTGCCCAGCTCGTACCCACGGGCGTCAAAGAACAGTACGAGATCGTCCCGTTCCACGTCTATCATCCAAACCCCCACAACGCGATAACGATCCTGCGAAACAAGAAGAGTCCGCACGAGTGGCTCGTCTGCGGGTGGTACATCGACACGTTCAGGGAGGGTGGCGAGGTGAAGGGGCTCCTCTACAAGCAAGTGACCGAAGAATCCGACAAGGAAGCCGTCCTCGCCGAGCTCAAGAAGCACGACAAGGAAGCCTCTCCCCGCTTCGGGCTCTAGCCCCGTCGGCGGCCACAACAACCCTCATATACGCGAAAGAACACCAATTCCTCAGCTGAGCTACTTTGGAAAGCAAGACAATGCTACATCTGCATAGCGAGGAATTTGAGAAGGAGGTTCTGCACTCGGAGATACCAACAGTGGTGGATTTCTACGCCGACTGGTGCGGCCCCTGCAGGATGGTCTCACCGATAATCGAAGCTCTCTCGAAGGAGTACGCGGGCAGGGCTAAGTTCGCCAAGATTAACACCGACGAGAGCCCTGAGATAGCACAGAAGTTCGGGATCATGAGCATCCCAACGATAATCGTCTTCAAGAACGGGCAGGTCAACTCGACCACGGTGGGCGCCGGTCCTGCGGCAATGTACAAGCAGAAGATAGACGCAGCTCTGAAGTAGGCGGAGAGCTTCCGAAAGGCGTCCTGAGTGGGTCAGGTCGCGCGCTTTCGAGCCGAGGTCTCCTTTGCGATGATTACCTCGGTGGACTTGATTATGGCCACCACTTCGTCGCCGGCCTTCAGGTCGAGGTCTTCCACTGCCTCCCTCGATATTATCGATGTGAGCGTGGCCGGGGTGGTCACCTTCATCTTGATGGATGCGGTCACCTCGCCCTTCTGAACGTCCGTTATCTGGACCCTGAGCCTGTTCCTTGCGCTCAACTTGTAGCTGGCGTGGGCCATGTACTCCGGCTCGTCGAGCGCGTCGAGGAGATACTTTCGCACCTTGCGGAAATCATGCAGGAGGGAAATGCCCTCAGCCGTCAGAGTTGCGCCACCCCCGGTCGCTCCCCCGACCTTCGTCTCGACGATCTTCAAGTCAAGATTCGACTCAATCGCCTTTATCCTGTCCCAGGCGTTTCGGTATGATATGTCGGCGAGTTTGGCGCCCTCCGTGAGAGACGAGGTCTCTGAAATCCGCCGGAGAAGAAGCGCGTCTGTCTGATCCAGGACCACATTCTTGCCCTCTTCAAGAGAAAGACGGAATGAGGGCTGCAAGTTCGGCTTACGGGCGGTTCCCATCTCGTGTCGATTTTGCTCGAGGCTTGACTTTAAGTCTTGAGTCTGACCTTAACCTTGTTCTCGCTGAACTCATTCGATGCTTGGTTCCCAACTGAAGACCGAATCGCAAGTCAATGCATAACGCTTATATTGCCAAAACCAGGCTGCGCATTGAAGTCGAAATGAAACTCAGTGCACGAAACAAGATTACCGGGACAGTAAGCGCAGTCGAGAAAGGAGCAGTCGCATCGGTGGTAAAGGTGGATGTCAATGACCCGTTCACCATAACCTCCATGATCACAAAGGAGGCGGTGGAGGAGCTCAAGCTGAAGCCCGGCGACAAGGTGTCGGTGGTCATCAAGTCCACCGAAGTCATAATCGCCAAGGACTGAGTCGTCCTCACACTTCCCTGGGATGGTGGCCGAGGCAGGCCCACTCCAAACACATAAATAGCGTTATGCGAATCCCTGCATAACGCTCATGTCTCCGAGCAACCCAAGAAATGGAATCTCGTCGGCGGTTGGAATAGCCGCCGTCGTGGTAGCAGTTGTCCTGATTATCTCTGCATACGAAGTCGTGACGGTGTCTGGACAGACGACGACGGTCTCTGTCCCTACAACAATAACTGAGAGCCCTACAACGGTAACTTCTACGCTCACACTGGCGGTAACAGGAACAGTAACGAACACGATCACTAACACTCAGACCAACACGAACACCATCACGAACACTAACACAGTCACTACGACTTCATTCGTCCTCGCTCCGGTCATCTCCTACTCGGCCGATGCCTACTCGACTGAGACCACGGCCCTTCTGGCTGGCTTCTCGAAGACTACCGGGATCCCAGTAGCTCCCGTCATCTCGGGAGGTTCGAACGCTGACGCGAGCGCGATAGTGGCGGGCGCCCCGGACGACATATTCGTCTCGGCATCCCTCTCTGCGACGGCGCCAGCGCACCTTGGGACTCTCTCCTCCAACTGGGCCATAGGATTCGCGGCTGATCAGATGGTCTTGGCCTACTCGAACGCCACCCTCACCAACTCGGCGGCATCCGCCATCATAACCCAGGACCAGACGGCGATCAAGTCCAACGCGACCTCCGACTGGAACGCCTTCTTCACGGCACTGACCTCCGGTGGCGTCAAGGTCGGAATCTCGAACCCCTCCGCCGACCCCGCGGGGTATAGAGCGTGGCTGGTACTCGAGGCGGCAGGCTATGTCTACTCCGGCGGCAATCAGCAGGCCTACGCCTCACCCCTCCTCAAGTCCGGAGGTAACGTAACAGCGGCTAGCGCGGCTGCGCTCGTCGCCCCTCTCCAGTCTGGGCAGATTCAGTTCCTCTTCATCTACAGGTCCGCAGCGATTGGGGACGGCGTGGGCTACCTTACCCTGAACTCCCACGTGAACCTGTCGAGTGCAAGCCTGAACGCATTCTACTCCAACTTCACCTACACGGCCGGTACCACGAAGAACGTTGGAGCTGCCATAGTCCTCTGCATCACGGTGCCCCTGAGCAGCGTCAACACCGCAGAGGCGATACAGTTCGTGCAATACGTTGTCAAGAACGCCGCGAGCCTCTCATCCTACGGGCTCGTGATCCCCACACCCCTACTCCTGTACAGCAGCGTAGCTGCACCACAGACGCTGCCACCGGCGATACAGGCCCTGCTCACGCAGCGGACGCTGGTGGCGGCAGGGCCTATATAGCGGGCCCCACCCGACAGGTACTGGCGCACCAAAGATGAACTGGCTTAGGGCCATCTCCATCGGTGCACTGGTCCTCCTCCTCGTTCCCATCGTCGTCCTCCTCTACTACGGCCTCGGTCCATTCCGCAACCCAGCCGGCTACAGCGACGCCGTCTTTCGCTCGATCGAGCTCTCGCTCCTCTCCTCTGCGCTGGCGGTTGCGGTCGATATCCTCCTGTTCACGCCGCTCGCCTACTACTTGGCGAGGGGGGAGGACCGCCTCGCAGAGTCGCTCGTGGACATCCCAATCAGCGTCCCCCACCCGATCATCGGGGTGGCGCTCCTCATCCTCGACAGCCCTATCACTCCGACAGGGAAGTTCCTCCTGGGTCTCCACATCAACTTCTACAACACCATACTCGGGCTCGTCGCCGCGCTGGTGATAATGTCTGCCCCGATCTACGTCAAGGCCATACAGCCGTACTTTGAGTCCAAAGACCCTTCAGCAGAGGACTTCGCGATGGGCCTCGGTGCGTCCCGGCTCCGGACTCTCTTCTCCGTCGTGCTCCCGGATTCGTTCGATGGGCTGACGAGCGCTTCTCTGATTTCGATGAGCCGGGCGCTGAGCGAGTTCGGGTCGATCTCCATAATCGCCTTCTACGTGCTTCAGTACCCGTTCTACGGCGTGAGCTCTGCGTCGGTGACGATCTTCGAGCTCTACAGCGGCGCGATGTCGGGGGGCCTCTACGCCGCAGTGACCGCTTCGGCTGCCATGATCCTCGTCGCCCTGCCGATAGCCCTGGCGGGCCACTTCGTCAGGAGGAGGGGGCGTCGCACATGATAGAGGCGAATGTCAGGCGCAAGCTGGGGGCCTTCTCCTTGTCCGCCGAGCTCACTGACGCAGGGTTCATCTGTCTGACGGGAAAGAACGGCTCCGGAAAGACCTGCTTCCTCAGGACGATAGCGGGGCAGCTGTCAATCGACCGGGGATTTGTGAAGATCGGCGGGAAGGATGTGACCCGGCAACCTGTCGAGAGAAGAGGCGTCGTGATGGTGACCCCAGGTTCCTCGATCCCCCATCTCTCAGTGGACTCTCATCTCAGGTGGGGTGCCACGCTCCGGAAGGTCCGACTGGACGAGGGGCGGGTCTCCAGGGTGAAGGCGGACCTCGGGATCGACTTCGGCGGCCGAGCAAGAGACCTCAGCCTGGGGATGAGGGAGAGGGTCTCGCTGGCTACCGCCCTGCTCGCCTCTCCCAATGCCATCCTGGTCGACGAGGCCTTCACCAACATCCACGACAGGGAAGCCTTCATCACGGCCTACCGGAAGCTCGCGTCCGAGTCGGAGGTAGATGTGATCTTCACGACCCAGGAGGAGCCGGAGGGCACGCTCGCGGACCATCTCTACGTCATCACCGAGGGAAAGACCCAGCGACGCCTCTGACGGTTTTAGCACGCGCCGCGCTTATTAGCAGATATTCGAAGGGCGCAAGTGACTTGGGCTCGCTGTCCACGGCCCGTACCTTCGGTGGCATCGGCTCACTCATGATTTTGCTCTTCGTCTTCCAGCCCTGGGGGACGCTCCTCGCCATAGTCGGGTGGATCCTGGTGCTCATCGCGGTGAGCAACATCGCCGACGTCGTCAAGGACAGGTCGATATTCAGGGACATGATGATCGCCGTCGTCCTCGCAATAGTGGGCATTGTCATCGGGGTGCTGGTCGTAATTGCGAGCGCCCTGCGGTTCGTCCACCAGAACGGGTGGGACTCATCGTCTGGGCTCGCAGCCCTGCGCAGCCTCAACAGGACATCGTTCGCCTCGGGCAACGTCGTGGGCCTCGGACCCCTGGTTGTGGGCGCTGTTGTCGGGCTGGTCCTGATCTGGGTCTTCCTCATCCCATCGGCCATCTTCCTGAGGAGGGCCTTCACCAAGGTCTCCACGAGGCTGAACGTGAAGATGTTCGCTACCGCCGCGCTCGTCTATCTCATCGGTGCTGCCCTCACCATAGTCGTGGTAGGGCTTGCCGTCCTCTTCGTAGCAGACATCCTGATAGTCGTAGCCTTCTTCTCGATGCCCGACGACACCTCCCTGGAACCCCCGCCGACTCCGATGGACATACCGCCTCCGCATCCGTCGCCCTCAGTAGCCCAGTAGACCTCAAGAGCCGGGACTAGGCACGAATTCCCTGCATATCATGAACCGCCACCGGGTTCGGGATGCTAACGAGAGCACTAGCCCACGAGCGTGTACTCTCTGTCGCCCTCGGAGGGCGTCTCCTTCTTCCCTATGCTGTTCAAAAGGAACTTCTTTCCCGTGCCGGCCGCCCACTCCTCCGGTTTGATCTCCCCCCGATGGATCCGCTCGTACTCCTCGATGCTGAGCTTCCTTCTGGCCCCAAGTAACTGCATCAAGTCAAGCCTCTTGGAGACCTCCCTGTACCCTTCGGGAATCCTGTTCCCGAGGATCACGGCGTGGCTCCCGCTCCCGTACCCGCACAGGACGACCGTCTTCCCGGTCAGGTCCTCCTTGTCGTTCTCGAGGAGGCTGTCGAGCCCCACGAAGACCGAGACGGAGTACGAGTTCCCTATGAGGTCAGGCGCGATCAGTGAGCTTCCGATGTGCTCCTCGAAGTCGCTGGCGAACTGAGGCGCCTTCATGAACTTCCGCCTGTAGTCCTTGTATCCCTCGCTCATGTAGTACTCGAGGTCGCCCATCCCAGCGCGGGATGGCTCCGGCCCTATCTCCTCCTCGATCTTCTTCCAGCGGGGAAGGTCCCTCCACTCGTGGATAAGGAGGGAGGCGTAGGCGGATATCACCATCTTCTTGTGCGGGTTGTGGTAGATCGCCCTGTCGATGAAGTCCAGTGTCGACTGGTCCGGCTTTGGCCTTATCAGCCCGGCCTGGGCAATCGCCGACTGGTAGTTCAGCCAGGCCTCCTTCATCTCGGTGAGGTAGGAGGCGTAGGAGACCGCTCCGTCGACCATCGCGATGGTCCTGGCTCCCGGTTTCTTGAAGTCCCTCATCTCGTGCCTCAGGGCGGAACCTATCTGTCCAGGCACAATCTCGAGGACCCTCGCGTCGTTCCCGATGAGCAGAGCGGCCGCGGCCGCTCCCTGGGTCGGCTCCTCCCCGCTGTTCAGATTGTACTTTGCGACGTCCGTGGCGAGGATGAGCGCATACTTCCTCAGGTTCCACTTGGCCGCGAACCAGGCGGACGTGTCCATGTATCTCTCCATCCCGCTCACGCAGGCGAACTTCTGCTCGTAACCGAGGACGTGGGATAGACTACCCTTCCCGTAGGCCTGTTCCAGCATCCCGACCACGTCGGAGACCAGGGCCCTCGACGAGTCCAAGGCGCTCTCGGTCGGGGTGTCTATCCTGAAGATGTCCGAAGGCGAGATCCCGTAGGCATCCATCAGCCGGTGCGCGGCGGTCGCGGCCATGCTCGCCTGGTCTTCGTTGGGCGGCGGCACCGCGAAGGCTTTGATCCCCACGCCCTCGGTGAAGTGCCTCGGCTCCTTGCCCCTCGCCACCGCAAGCTCCGCGTTGTCGACGTAGTATCCGGGCGAATAAACGTAAAGTGCCTCTATTCCAACTCTTGTCATAGGTGAACTGGGCCCGCTCCATCGTCAACTATTAAGCTATTCTTCGACGGGATGTCAATACGCCTGGTGTCGAACAGGGGCGCAGCTTGCGCCGATCGCACGAACTTAAGTTCGGAAAAGCTCTTGATGGGCCGCCTGCCTATCTGTCCTTCAGAAAGGCTGCTATCACCTTCTCGTTGTCCTCCGTCCTGAGAAAGACTGGGACGTTCTTGCGCTTCGTCGCCTTGTAGGAGACGAAGATCCACTCCCCGGTGTCCAGCTGCGCCGTCCTTTCCAGCACCTCGAGCGGCAGCGCGAAGGACTCCGAGATCACCATCCTGTCGTAGAACCTCGGGAGGGTGCTCACAAAGTAGCTGTGGACCTGCTGGAGCGCCGAGACGTTCAGGCGTGCGACCCTCTGCGTTGCCAGCCAGCAATGGATCCTGTACTTCCTGCCCTGTCTCAGCAGTGCCTCGACCGCGATGTTCGACTGTATCGTACCATCTCTCTCCCGTGGCTCGCCAGGAATGTACTCCTGGGCTTCGTCCAGGACTATCAGCACCTTCTTTCGGCTGCCCTGCTTCTTCCTCAGATAGAGAAGCCTGTTGATCAGGCGGCTGGCGACCATCCTCGCCTCCTTCGGGTCGGGAAGGTAGAGGACGTTGAGCCTCGGCGCTTCCTCTTTCACGACCTGCCACGCCAGGCGTTCCGGCGTCAGCTCGTCCTCGTCTCCCTCAGCTTCGGCCCGGACCGGCTCCTCGATGTACTCCGCTATGGCGCTGAGCTCCGAGAACAGGGAGGTCCTATCGTTCACCTTCCCCTTTATGCCGTCGATGAGGGTGAGCAGCTCGGCCTTGGCGGCATCGTCCAGCTCGGCGAGCTTGGTGCTCCTCTGGAGCTTGAGCTCCCTGAAGAACCTGCTCGTCAGCTTCTCGAGCCCTATCCTGGCGGCCACCGCCCCTGACTTTCCGTCGTCCGCCGTGGTCACTAGCAGCTGCTCCAATGCCGCAAGGTCGAGCGCCGATGTGCCCGTGCCGGAGGAGAGCCTCTGCACGAGTTTCTTAGAAAGCAGGCCGGAGAATATCCCCCGGATGGCCTCGTCGCTGACCGTCCCCTCCAGGCTCTCGGGTATCACCTGCGAGTTGTAGAGCTGCTGGGGGTCGTCGAGGGTCTCATAGGAGAGGATCCTGCCGTCCTCCTCGAGCAGGTCTATGAGGTGCGTGGCGTACTCCCCGGAGACATCGAGGACTATCGTCGTGATGTCGGGGCTGGACCTCATGACCTTTCGTAACAGAATGCTAGTGAGGTTGGATTTTCCAGATCCGGTGAAGCCAAAGAGGGCCGCATGATATCTGATCAGATTGTCGAGACTTATCGTAAGAGGGAGTTCGAACCCTAGCATCGTCCCCACGACCTCGCCCCTGGGGACGCACAGGAACTCCTCGACGGTCTTCCTCGAGAGGAGATAGACCTTGGCGCCCGCGAGGGGAAGGACCCGCGACTTGTCGAAGGTCACCTTCCCGCCCTCGACGGTCATCGAGTACCACGTCGGGATCGCCCCCATGTCGATCCACGTCTCCTGCGACCTGCCCCAGCTCTCGCTTATCGTGTCGAGGTACTCCCTCCGGAGGAGGGTCGGCATCGAGACGTCCATCCCGAGCATCTGGAAGTGCATGGGGTTGACCCCGACGACCTCGAAGATCAGGTAGCTGCCCGCCCCCTTCCCCTGCCTCTCTATGGCGACGAAGTTCGGTGAGTACAACCGCTCCAGCGTCTGGAAGTCAAACCTCGCTTCGACGTTTGCCACGATGTTGGTGACGACGATCTCCTGGTCTCCGTTCTTCGCGGTCTTCGTGGATGGGAAGACCCGCCTCAGCCTGGCGTCGAACTTCCCGTCCATGTCGTCGAAGATGCCGTCGGGCCGGGCGCTCAACTTCTCGAAGCCTCTCTCATTCGCGACGCCTCTGCCTCCGACCGCTGGTCTCTATAAGGCGTCATGATCCCGTAAACCTGTTCCCGTTTCGAGATCGCGCCGAGCCTCAGGTCTGCGACGCCCCTGAGCGAGCTCCGCATGAGCCTGATCTCCGACTTCACGGCCTTGTCGGCGAGATACAGGAGCTGGTTGTGGCCGAAAGCCTCGTAGACCTCTGGGTTGTCGGTGAGCGAGAGGATGTTCAGGATGAGGTTTGAGCTCTGGCAGAGCGCTGCACCCTCGTAGTAGGGGGTGACTACGATGGTGCGTCCCGCCTCCTCGACGTCAAGGCTGCCCAGCGAGCCGGCGTCCGAGTCAGGGTCGAAGACCCTGTCGAAGAAGAAGACCTGCGACCTGATCTTGCCGCGGCCGCCGAGGCTCCCCGACTGGAAGTAGCCGCGCACGAACAGCTCCTCGCGGGAGACGACCTTCCTGGCGGGAGTGAACCTCCCCTCGCCCTTCGGGGCGAAGATGGTGGTGAACGCCGAGTCGTATCCCGATGTCCTCCAGGGGGGCAGGAACTGCCTGTTCATCGAGCCGAGGATGCTCAGGAACGCCCTGTCGTTGTTCAGCCCGGGGGGCTTGGACTTGAGGCTGAGCAGCCCCTTGGAGGTCGCGAAGGGGAGGACGGCCCTGCTGATCTCCGTCGCGGTCGTGTCCTTCGCCACTCCCACGAGCAGCACCTTCCTCTGGATGGAGAGTTCGCAGAGCCTTTGCAGCATGATCAGGGCGACGGCGTTCACGTCGAGGATGGTGAGCCAATCGTCGTCTCCGAGGTTGAGAGGGGGCTCGCCCCTTTCGTACACCCGCCGGGCGTACTCCTCCGCAAGAGCGACCGAGTTGTCCCAGTAGTCGCTCACTCCGTCCCTGAGCCTCAGCGTGGTTCCTCCCGTCTCCTCGAGGAGACCCCCCGAGTGCTTCTCGTCGAACCTCTTGAGGCGCTTCAGGGCGGTCGCGAGCTGCCTCTCGTCGAAGGATAGCCTCTGTGCCAGCTCACCGCGTGAAAGCTCTCCCTTCATCAGCTCGCGGAGCGCTCTGTGGGCGTCGAACTTCCTCCGGTTCGGGATGGAGAAGGAGGGCGCCCCCATGGTCACGGCAAGGCTGATGTCCAGCATGGTGTCTCGTCCCTCCTGCCCGGACATCTTGGAGAGATTGGTCGAACCGGTCCTGAGGAGAAGCCTCGCGTCCCTTGCGAGCGCGGAGTAGGTGCCGGAGAGCGGTCTGTCCATGAAGATTATCCTCGCCTTCTCTGTCGCCCTGGCCCCCAGATAGAGCTCAGCCAGGGTCATGAACGAGTTCGGGATGCGCTGCATCGAGTACTCCAGCTCGAGCTCGACCTCGGGCAGGTCCGGGAGAACGTCCGAGAAGTCCTCGGCCCAGAGGGGGATGGCGGCCGAGGCCGAGAGCCTGCCCTCCCTTCTGGCGCCCGCCAGGTCGAACGTGATCTCCTTTCCCACGTGGAACGGACAAGAGTAGCCGGTGGCGTTGGCGTAGAATAGCATCATCTGCAGCCTTTCATCGAAGTCCCTGGAGCCGTCGATTCCCATGGCGAGGTGGTCACCCTCGCCGAAGTACTCCCTTGCGAGGGCGTTCGCCGCATCCCTGTCCAGCGGTCTGAGCAGGCCCAGGAGGTCCTCTCTCCCCTCGAACCTGGCTACCCTCCCCTCGAACCTCGAGACCAGCCCCTTGGTCTGTTCGGAGAGCCTGCCGGCTATCTCGCTTGACATCCTGGACCGAGAAAGCGGGTCGTGTTATAAACCACGGCCTGTCGCGGAGGAACCTCTAAATTCGCATCTGACTCGGGAATCCAGGGTTTGAGGATCTACTCGTTCCTCCCGAGCGCCACCGAGACCGTCTACGCGCTCGGCCTGGGGGACCAGCTCTGCGGTGTCACTAGTGAATGCGACTTCCCCCCTGATGCGAGGAGGAAGCCCGTCGTCGTCCAGTCACTTCTGGACCCTTCGGGTCTGGCGCAGGGCGCAATCGATTCGCGGGTGGTCGAGAGCCTCTCCCACGGTCACGGCCTCTACCGGATCAACAGGCAACTCCTCGCCGAGCGGAAGCCCGACGTCGTGCTGACGCAGGACCTCTGCGAAGTCTGCTCGGTCTCGCTTCGGGAGACCCTGAAGACGATGTCCGACCTGTCCAGCGAGTGCGAGGTGATTTCGCTCAGGCCGCGGGGGCTCGAGGGAGTCCTGCAAGACATCACAGCGATCGGGAGGGCGTGCGGTGCCCAGGTGCAGGCTGCCCAGCTCGTGCGCGGACTTCGGAGCCGAATCGATCAGGTGAAGTCGAATGTCGCCGGTCTCTCCGTCCCTCGCGTCTTCTGCGTCGAGTGGTACGACCCGGTCTTCGCCTCAGGTCACTGGGTACCAGAGATGGTGGGACTGGCCGGTGGAGAGGAAGGTCTCGGCTCCGCCGGGAACGAGTCGAAGAGGGTGGATTGGGAGTCGGTGGTGGCCTACGACCCCGAGGTCCTGGTCCTGATCCCCTGCGGGTTCGGTGTCCAGAGGGCGGTCGCCGACGTCGGGTTGCTCTCCGGACTCCGGCTGGCGCGACCTCGCGGCCGTCAGGGAGGGGATGGTCTTTGCTGCCGACGGCTCATCGTACTTCTCACGCCCCGGGCCGAGACTGGTCGACGGGTTGGAGATGCTCGCGCCGATGCTCCATCCTGAGAGTCTTGCCTGGAAAGCGCCGTCGAAATCCGCACTGCGGGTCCCGCGCCCGCTGCTGGAGCCTAGGACGTGAGGATTTGTCCCAGAAGCTTCTGTGAGACGTTTCCGCCCGAGACGACGAGGACGACCTTCTCGCCCAGCTTATCAGTCTCCTTCCCAGTCAGGAGGGCCGCCAGAGAGGCCGCCGAGGAAGGCTCGGGGAATATCCTCGCCTCCCTGATGAGGAGCTTCATCGCCTCCATTATCTCGTCGTCCGTCACCGTGAACACTCCGCTGACGTTCTCGGAGCAGGCCTTGAAGGTCAGATCGCCCACCGAGGGAGGGATTAGACCGTCTGCGATCGAGTGCGGGTTCTCGATGCTCACGAGTCTCCCGGCCTTCATCGACGCGGTGAGCTTGGCTGCGGTCGCAGGCTCGACTCCCAAGACCTTCGTTCCGGGGCTTCGTGCCTTGACGGCGATCGAGATTCCCGAGATCAGCCCGCCGCCTCCCACGGGTACGATAACTGAGTCGGCGTCAGGCTGCTGCTCGGCGATCTCTAGGCCGCAGGTCCCCTGACCTGCGATTATGTCGGGGTCGTTGAACGGGTGCACCAGGACAGCTCCCGTCTCGGTGGCAAACTGTCGTGCCTTCTCCTCTCTTTCGTTGTGGTACTTGCCGAACTTCACGATGGCGGCCCCGTACTCCGCGATGGCGTCGGCCTTCTCCTTCACGGGATTCTCCGGGAGGAAGACCGTGCACTTCTTGCCGAACGCCCTCGCCGAGAAAGCGACGGCCATTCCGTGGTTGCCGGAGGAGACAGCAACGACGCTCTCCGCCTTCAGCTGCGAGAGCTTGTTGTACGCTCCCCTGATCTTGAAGACGCGTATCGGCTGGAAGCACTCGAGCTTCAGATACACCTGTCGGCCCAACCTTTTCGAGAGCGCGGGTGAGTCGACCAGGGGGGTCCTGACCGCGACTCCCTCAATGCGTCTGGCCGCCGCTTCGATGTCAGCTATTCCGGGGAGCTCGTGTCGTTCCAAGTTGTGCTATCGCTCTGCAGTGAAATCTCAACGGGGTTTTAGCTTATTCGGACGACGGTGTCACTCTTCGTCTTCTTCCGCTTCTTCGGAGGAGTCTTCCTTGATTCTCGATCGGGATCTCTTCCTCGACTATCTTCTCATCCTTCTCGGTCGTGAGCTGTTCAACGGGGTACCAGTGCTTGGTGCCATCGAGTGCCTCCATCTCGACCTCGGCGTACCCGACAAGAGTCCGCCCGGTCATCGTTCCGGAGGCCTTCTTCCCTGGCGGAACCGCCGCTTTCTTCACCTCGACACCGTCCTCCCCGAAGACCGCCTCCCTGACCGCGTTGACCTTCACCTTCAATCCCTTGCTCGGCTTCACATCCATGGACGACTGCCTCACAATCCAATTCAGGCTGCTTAAGAATAATTCGCAAGTCAGAGAAGCGATTGAAGGTCGCGGATCATGCGCACTGTCCGAGCCGTCTCCCCTGCGAGAGATTGGAGGTTCGCTGCCTCCCTTTCCTTCATGGCGTACGAGGCTCCCAGTAGCGCGGCGCCGGGGATGCCCGTGAACGGGTCCGGGGTGACCAGGAGCACGATCCCCATGTTCCTCAATGTCTTCGACATGTTCGGAGGGTCCACGACCATCTTCATCCTCTTCTTTGTCTCAGGATTCGCCACAATCGTCGATACGCCGATGAGGTCCTGTGAAGTCCTAGCGAACGCGCTGACGCTGGCCTTCGCTAACCTCACATCTACCGGCACAGGGGACAAGCCGACCAACACCCGTTAATCAGGGGTGGTCAATACTGGTTGTCCATCCGCTCAAAAGAGCGGGTGCGGGGCGATGCCCGCACGAGTTTGCCTTCCGATTGCCTTTAATCTCTCCCCCGAAGCGCAAGGTCCATGACGCGACTGACGGCGGTCCAAGTCGACGAGAATATTCGCGCGCTCCCGGGATGGAAGAGGAAGGGCCGCTTCATCACGAAGACCTTCGAGTTCGACGAGTTCATGGGCGGGATCGAGTTTGTGAACGAGATCGCCGCCATCGCCGAGAAGCTCGAGCACCACCCAGACATCCACATCCGGTGGACGGCCGTCCGCCTCGAGATCCAGACGCACGACGAAGGCGGGGTGACACCGCTCGACATCAAGCTCGCGACCGCGATCGAGAAGCAACTGAAGAAGACAGACTGACTCGGTCAGACGATCAGCAGGTAGACGTACAGGACGGCCACATCCAACACGGTGAGCAGCGCTCCCACCTTCATGAATTCGAAGAATCCGAGTCGGTAGCCGTGCTTCTCCGCTCCCTGCGCGATTATCAGGTTGCTCGCGGCACCCAGAAGTGTCAGATTGCCCGCCAGCGTGCTCCCACCGGCGAGGGAGGCCCACGCATAGGCGGAGCTTGAAGTGAACCCGAGCGTCTTCATCAGCGGAAGATACAGAGCGACCATCGGCACGTTGCTGAGGATCTGACTCAGGACGACCGACGTTGAAAGAATAGAAGCCACTGCGGCCGCAGGGTGTGCAGCACTTATCGACGGGAGATAACCGGCGACGTAGGATATTATTCCGTTGTCAGAGACCGCCTGCATGAGCACGAAGAGGGCCGCGAAGAGGACAAGAATCCCCCAGTCGAGCCTCTCGAGGATCTCTCGCCCCTTCCCGCTGATCCCGAGGAGCAGGACGGCTCCGAAGAGCGACACCTCGCTAATGCCGAAGGGCTCATGGACGCCGAAGATGGCAACGGCGTTGACGAGGAGTATCCCCGACATCGTGAGAATCACCACTCCCGTTGCCTTCCGGGCGAGGGGAACATCTCTCCGGGCGTCCCCCGATTCTCCTAGTCCGGCAGGGGCGGGGACGGAGAGGTTATCGATCTCCTTCCTAAAGATGAACCTGAGCGCCAGGGCGGTCAGAACGAGGTCAATCAGGACTGGGATCAGAAGATAGTAGGCGAACTGGAGCACCGGAGCGCTGAGACCGCTTGAGACGGCAATCAGGAGGTTCTGCGGGTTGCCCATCGGGGTCGCGGCGCTGCCCGCGGTAACGGCGAAGGCCAGCGTCAGCAGGAGCGGCTTTGCGTTCATCTTCATCCTCTTTGCGAGAGAGATCATGATCGGCGTCCCCATCAGCGCCAGCGTATCGTTCATGAGAACCATGGAGAGCAGAGCGAACCCGAAGAAGCTGAGGTAGAGGACGTCCTGCGGTCTCCTCGCCCTGCGGAGTATACTACCTGCGAACGCCTCCAGTGCGCCGGAGATGTCCAGGGCGGTCACCAGGACGAACATGCTGAACAGGAAGACTATCACCTGAAGGTTCACCGCGGCGTAGGCGTCGGACACCCCGATCGAACCTGAGAGAACCATGGCAGCGGCCCCCGCGAGGAAGATCAGCCAGATCGGCACCGGGGTCCTCCGCACGTTTCTGAGGATCAGGGCTGCGTAGGTGGCACCAAAGATGACAAGGGCGACATAGGATTGGATGGTGCCGAAACTCAAGCGGCGCGGTCAGGCGGGAAGGGCATTATTAGGGTCTGGTCCCGCCCGAGCGTGGCCCCCATACGCCCGAGGTGAGCTCAATCCGAATTTTTTATATACAACTCGAAGTTGTATAGTTGGCGTGGTGTTATAGGAACAATATGTCAACAACAGCTATTCCCGCAATGACTTCTGGGGGCACCCCCGTTCTCATACTGAAGGAAGGGAGCAACAAGTCGTCGGGCAAGGAAGCACAGCGGAACAACATCGCGGCAGCGAAGCTGATCGCCGAGATCGTCAAGACCTCGGTGGGTCCCCGCGGCATGGACAAGATGCTCGTCGACTCGCTGGGCGACGTGACCATCACCAACGACGGCGCGACCATGCTCAAGGAGATCGACGTCCAGCACCCCGCCGCCAAGATGCTCGTCGAGGTCTCGAAGGCGACCGACAACGAGGTCGGTGACGGGACCACCTCTGCGGTCATACTCGCAGGAGCGCTGCTCGAGAAGGCCGAGGAGCTGATTGACAAGGGCGTCCACCCCACCGTGATCGTCGAGGGATACAACAAGGCGGCCCGGAAGGCCGTCGAATTCTTGGAAGAGTTCGCAGAGAAGATCCCTCCGACCAACAAGGAATGGCTCATCAAGATAGCAAGGACCAGCATGCAGACCAAGCTGGTGTCACGCGAGGCGCAGGACCTTGCGGAGATAGTAGTCGCCGCCGCCACTCAGGTAGCTGAGAAGACGGGTACGACCTACAAGGTGGACATCAGCAACATCAAGGTGGAGAAGAAGCCCGGGGGCTCTCTCAAGGACACCAAGCTCGTCATGGGCTTCGTGCTCGACAAGGAAGTCGCTCACTCGGGCATGCCGAGGCGCATCGAGAACGCAAAGATCGCGATTGTAAACGCGGCCTTCGAGATCGAGAAGACCGAGTTCGACGCGAAGCTGAACATCAGCGACCCCTCGATGATGAAGAAGTTCCTCGACGAGGAGACGCACATGCTGAAGGAGATGGTGGACAAGGTCGTGGCCATCGGTGCCAACGTGCTGATCTGTCAGAAGGGCCTCGACGACATCGCCCAACACTACCTCTCCAAGGCAGGGATCCTCGCCGTGAGGCGTGTCAAGGAGAGCGACATGACCAACCTCGCAAAGGCAACCGGAGCTCGCATCGCGAACAACTTCGAGGACCTCTCCTCGAAGGACCTGGGCTTCGCAGCCCTGGTCGAAGAGCGCAAGGTGGAGCAGGACAAGTGGGTCTTTATCGAGGGCACCAAGAACCCGAAGGCGGTAACCATCCTCGTCAGGGGAGGGACACAGAGGATCGTCGATGAGGCTGACCGCTCGCTGCACGATGCGCTCATGGTGACCAAGGATGTCATCGAGAAGCCTGCGATAGTCGCGGGCGGAGGCGCCCCCGAGGCGGAGATGGCCACGAGAATCCTGAAGTGGACGGACACCCTCTCGGGCAGGGAGCAGCTCGCAGCCCAGAAGTTCGCGGAGGCCCTGGAGACGATTCCGATCGCGCTTGCGACCAATGCCGGCCTCGACCCTATCGACACGATGGTCGAGATAAGGGCGAAGCACGCCGAGGGCGGGAAGTGGTTCGGAATCGAAGCGAAGCAAGCCAAGGTGATGGACATGCACAGAGAGAACGTCATCGAGCCGCTCGCCGTGAAGGAGCAGATCATCAGGTCGGCCACAGAGGCCGCATGCATGATACTAAGGATCGACGACGTCATCGCTTCCGGCAAGTCCAAGGGCCCATCCGGGCCGCCCGGCGGAGGAGGAATGGGCGGCATGGGCGGCGGCGACTTCGAGTAGGTCCCGCCTCGATCCCACGCCGGTCGTGGGATCATCCACCTCTTTTTTCTGAGGGCGCCTCGGGCGTTCTCTTCGGGTTGGCGAGCAGCGGCGTCACCAAGGCCCCTACAAGACCGATTGCCGCCAATACGATGAATGCGAAGGTCAGCCGCGAGTAGTCCTCACCTATGATCACCTGAGTCAGCGCGGGCCCGAAGACGTTACCTCCCATTATCCCCAGCCCCCAGACGAACCCGTTCGCGGCCGACCACGACGAGCGCGGGACGTAGTCGGAGGCGAGGCTGAGGAGCGTCGGGAAGGAGCTGAAGCAGAAGAACCCGAAGACCGCGATGAACCCCATGGCTAGGTAGCCCGTGGTGTTGATGTAGCCCAGTATCCCGAGGGCGGCTCCCGCTGAGCTCACCCCGAGGACGTATCTCTTGTCGAGCCTCTCGACCAGCGTTCCGAAGACGAGCTGGCCCGGGATCGCTCCGAGGTACATCACGGCGAGCGTTATGCCCAGGAGCGAGCCGACCCCCTCCCCCTTGACCTTCGTGATGTACGTGGGCAGCCACGCCGAGATCCCGGTGTTGGCGATCGAGCGCACGGCCGTTATCACAGTGAGCACCACGATGCCCCTGGTGAGGGCCGCCCTCATGCTGCTGCGTCTCCGGCCCTCGGCCTGGTCGCCGGGGACCCCGTAGCCTCGCATGCCCCTCCAGATTATCGATGCCGCGGCGAGCCCGATGACGGACATGGTCACGAGCGCTAGCGCGTACTCCTGGTCGATCCCGAGCGCCCCGTCCTCCCCGAAGACTATCACCAACGCGAAGAAGAGGGGAGGGAAGACAGCGGATCCTATCTGACCGAGGGCCCCATTGAAACCCAGCGCTTTCCCGCTGTCCCCCGGCCCAAAGGAGGTCTGCAGTATCGCGGCTCCTATGGGGTGGAATGACGCGCTGCCCAGCCCCACGAGTATCGCGACCGCTGCGACGAGAAAGTAGAGGAGGCCGTTGCTCGGCGCGACGAGTGCCAGGGCGAAGCCGAGAAACGCCAACGAGAGGATGGCGATGCCCCTCGCGAGGATACTTCCCTGGGAACCTCCCCGGTCTGCCAGGTGGCCCACGAGGAAGTTCAGGAGCGCCGATGAGGAGTAGAAGGAGACGAGGATCAGCGTTACGACGATGGGCAGGGTCTGCTTCTCGTTGGAGACGATGTCGGCGACGAGGGGTAGGAACATGGTCCACCCGTCGTTTATCATGTGACCCAGGGACGTGAACGCCAAGACTCGCCACTTGTCGACGGGAGGGGCGCTGCGCAAACGGGCCTGGCGCCTCCCGGGTCCGCATAAGGCTTCCTGAACCCGCCCGCTACTGGGTCTTGCGCTTCCCGGCGTAGGCCAGGACGTCGACCTGGGAACGGACGACCTCCTCGCTCTTGAGCTCGCCGGGCCTCACGAAGCGGAGCTCGCGCCAGGCGGGGCTCTTGGGAGGCAGATCGCGGGTCCCGGTGTAGATGAATCCGATGTCCCAGTGGTTCTCGGTGCCGGAGGTGTCCACGAACGTCAGGGGGCCGTCGAGCTTCATCCCGCGGATGTTCAGCTGCTCCCTCAGTATCCTCCGGGCGGCTCCCTCGGGGGTCTCGTAGAGCATAAGGTGGGAGGACGGGAGCATCCATCCTGTCCTCAGGCGCTCGACCCTCTTGGGGTCCAGGGCGCCGATGTGGTCCCAGTTCGCGTTCTTGTCTATCTTGCCCATGAGCACGCTGCCCGGTTCGCTGCGTTTCGAGATGATCACGAACGCCGAGATGCACATCCCCCCATCGGGCATCTTCCTCATCCTCGGCGGGACGGCCTTCTTGCTGAATGCTGCGAACCTCCTCTCCGTGGCCATGGCCGAGCAAGCTCCCGAAAGTCACTTAAAGTTCTCTAGGGGTTCTTCTCGAGGTAGTGGAGGATCCCCATCGCGCTGACCCTGATTGAGGTGTCGGCATACGAGGGGAAGTCCTTCTCGCGAATCCCGGATTCGCTGGACACCATTCTCTTCAGCAAAGCGGCCGCTTCGTCGAGCGAGGCTCCGGCCTGCCTGAGAGGTCTCAGGCTGGCGACCCACTCGCTGGTCTTCCTCTTCGTCGCCTCCAGGACATGGTCGACGTCTGCCCTGACCCCGAAGTGGGGCGCGAGCAGCGTCCGAGCGCCAAGCTGTCCCAGATGATCGGTGGTCCTGCCGAGCTCAGACGGGTCGAGGCTCGGCGGAGGGGTCACCGGCATCACGATGGGCACGGTGGGATAGACCGCCCCGACCGCGTCGGCCGTGATGAGGACCTTGGTCTCCTCGATGAAGACCGAGATCTGGTGAGGGGCGTGTCCGGGCGAGTGCAGAGCCGTGAAAGAGAGCCCTCCGAGCTCGACGTGCAGCTCCTCCCCGACTGGGATGATTCTCTCTCTGTCTATGCCGGTAGGCCTCCCGTAGGCATTGATCGTCGCCTCCCCGAACACGCTGGTCGCGCTCTGGATCAGGCGGGTCGGGTCGACGAGATGGGGGACGCCCCGCTCTTGGGCTAGGACGGTGGCCCCGGTCATCTGTCTGGCGAGCTCTCCAGCGCCGCCGGCGTGGTCCAGATGGACGTGCGTCGGTACGATGAAGTCGACCCCGGATGGAGGGATCCCGAGCTCCTTCAATCCTTCCAGCACCGTCTTCGATGATGTTGCGTAGCCGCAGTCGACGAGGGCGACCTTGGACCCCTTGAGGACGTAGGCAGCGACGGAACCGGGTTGGCCGAGCGCGAACGTGTCGATGATGTAGACCCCTTCGGAGACCTTGGAGGCGATCACTTTCTGAACGCCTGCAGGGGGCGGGCCTTATCCTTTTTTCCAGTCTCCCGCGGGCGTGCGGCCCTGCCCTCACCGTCTTGGAAGAAGCTCGTCTGCCCTCTCCCTGAGCTGGACCGCGGCCTTGGCCCAGTCTCCGTCGCAGACGTTATTGAGGTATCTGTCGTTCTCGAACTCGAGCGAGAGGAACCCCTGATAGTCGATCTCCTTCAGCGCTCCAAAGAAGCCTTGCCAGTCGATGACTCCCTCCCCCAGGAACGGGAAGGTGAACGTCTCGCCGAAGACGCCCGGTCTCCCGAAGACGTCCTTCACGTGGACGTGCCTGACCTTGCCGCCTAGCATCCGGACCGCCCATGCCGTGTCGTTCCCGTAGAGGGCGAAGTGCGACGGATCCAGGTTGACCCCGAGATATCTGGAGTCGAGCTGCCTGAGCAACTCCTTGAGAGTGTAGTAGTCGTGCACGAGCATGCCGAAGACCGGCTCCACCGTAACGACGACCTTGGCCCTCTCGGCCGTCTCGACGACAGAGGATAGCGACTCGGTGACGACCTTCCACGCTTCTCCTTCCGAGATGTCCTTCCCAACCCTGGCCGCGCCAGGGTTCCAGGTCATCGGTCCGGTGAAGGTGTTCATTACCGGGATGCCCAAGTCGCCCGCCGCCGTGAGCATCCCCTGAAGAGTCTTCACGCTCGCCTTCCTGGCATCTTGGTCGCGGGTCGCGAGATCCTTCCAGCACATGATGTTCGAGACCGCCAGGCCGCTCTGCCGCGTCCTGGCCGTGAGCTCTCCGAGCTCCCTCGTGTTCCTGAAGTGCTGCCCGAGCATCCATTCGACCCCGTCGTAGCCGGCTCCCTTCAGGACCTTGATCGCCTCACTCGCGGGCGGCGAGCTCCACTTTGCGGTCGCGGTCATGTAGTAGGGTATGAACGATATCTTCCAGCGGGCCTCCGTTCCCATTTCAGAACGACCCCCCGACTTCCCTTGCGACCCTCTCTATCTCTCTTACCGACGCTTCGTCTTTGGCCTTGTCGCCCAGGGTGAAGTAGTTGACGCCCGACTGGACATACCGCTCAAGGTCCGCCCGCACTATCTTGGTATCTGCCATGTTGATGATATTGGTGAAGATGAACCCAGATGTAGGGCGTCCGAGCCTCTTCATCTCCCCGAGGATCTTCTCCCTCATCACGGCGTACTCCTGGGGTCTGGGATACTCGTCGTCGAACCACCTCGGCCCGATGGGCATCCACCCATCTGCGTACCGTCCGGCCGTTCTTAGCGAGGCAGACAGATGGCCACCCCAGAGGATGCTCGGGTGCGGTTTCTGCACTGGTCTCGGCTCTACAACCACCCCCTTGGCCTCGATGAACCTCCCGTGAAAGTCGAACGGCTCCTTCTCGTGCCAGAGGCGGAGCATCAGCTCTAGCGCCTCCCTGCTGTAGGCGATCCTCTCTCCGGTCTCAAGCCACTTTGAGAACGCATCGAACTCAGGCCTGTACCAGCCGAAGCCGGCGCCCAGGATCATCCTCCCCCCGGACAGGACGTCGCAGGAGGCTATCGTCTTGGCAAGGACCGCCGGCTGACGGAGCGGAAGCGGAGTTACGCACGTCCCGAGCCTTATCCTGTTGGTCTTCCCGGCGAGGTAGGGCAGGAAGGACCAGACGTCGATGTGGTCGTTGCTCACTGGGTGAAGGAAGTGATCCGTGACAAGGAAACTGTCGTACCCTACCTCGTCGGCCTTCAGCGCCATCTTCTCTATCACCTTCAGATTGCCTCTGCCGGAGACGGCCAGCCCGAACTTCAACCACGAGTCGCCTCAGCGTCGGGCGACAGGGCCGACGACCTCTACCCTGTCTCCCCTGACCCCGTAGAAGAATCCGTAGAGGTTCAGCGTAGTGTCACAGTGTGCGGGTAGGAACCTCACCCTGTCGCCGACGTTCGGCCGATATCTGGGCTCCTGCGCTGTGAGGATCCCGTGCTCGTCGCCCCCGGGACTGTACTTGAGGCCCGGGAGCAGCGGGGTGGGCATTCCTCCGAACCCGATTGCCTCGTACTCGATGCCGACTCCTTTCCAGCCCAGATCGGTCACCGCCCTGGTTGGGGTGGGGGCGCTGATGACCGTGGCGACGACGGACATCGATTTCTCGAAGTCTGTCCCGGCAGACCCAATCTCTCCGTACCGCCGGTCCATATAGATGTACGAACCAGGCTGGATGTCCGTCACGCCAGGATATCCCGCGGAGATGTTGTAGGTCCCGGTCCCGCCGCAGGTGACTATCTCAGGGGTGATCCCGAGCGCCTTGAGCGCCTCGATGGTAGCCGTGATCTTCCCGAGCGCCTCCATGGTCTTGGTCTTCCTCTCCTCAAAGTCTGGCGTGCTGATCTGTAGGTGCCCCTCGTACCCCTGGATTCCTCTGAAGCGCAGTCCGTCCGTCTCGATTATCCACTTGGCGAACCTCGCGGCCGGTTCCCCGGGCTGCTGTCCCGTCTTGTTCCCCCCAACGTCCAGGTCGACCACCACGTCCGCTGTCATCCCTCTGTGCCGGGCAGCCCTGGCGAGCATCTCAGCGTTCTCCTTTCCGTCTACTATGATCTTGATGTCCCCGTTCCTGCCGAGGTTTAGGAACCTCTCGATGGAACCCTGGCTCGCCAGGTTGGTCGTGAGGAGCACGTGGTCAATCCCGTTCAGCATCAACGCCTCCGCCTCGACTATCGTCTGGCAGCACTGGCCCACGGCGCCAGCGTCCATCTGCTTCCTCGCGATGAACGGACTCTTGTGCGACTTGGCGTGCGGCCTGACGCCGCAACCCCTCGAGTTCACAAAGTCCTGCATCTTCTTGATGTTCCGCTCGACCGCGTCGAGGTCGATGACGACCGCCGGAGTAGGTAGCTCGTCGATGTTCATTTTCCTCGTCCGTCTACCCCAACGTCCGAGTATTGAACTTGCCCTCGGCCTGGACGGATGTTCAGAATATCGCGATCGGGTTGACGAGAGAGCCTGTCCCGTGGGGCAGCCTTAGCGGCGCGAGGGTGACCATGAACTCCCACCGTCTCTCCTCCTCGCAGACCTTTGCAAGCTCCTCGAACTGCAGGCTGTCGCCGCACGCCAGGCCCATTGCGCCGATCTGAAGCGCGTGGACTGGATGGAGCACGCCCGTGACATTGCTCGGAACGGTCTCACCGTCCCCGTCCGGGAGGAACGCCGCTATCTTCCGTTCGTGCAGAAGGCGCATCGCCGTCGGGTGGAGACCCGCCCTGCCTTGGCCCCCGTGTTCGATGTTCCAGGGCCCGACCTCCTTACGACGCAGAGGATGGCCGACGCGAAACACGAAGATGTCTCCCTCGCCGAGGCGCACCCCCTGCTTGTGTTCCGCGGCCAGTAGGTCCTCTGATGTGACCGCGTCGCCAGGTTCCAGCCACCTGGTCCCTCTCACCTTCGGTATGTCCAGGAGTACTCCCCGGCCCACGATCCCGTTGGCGTAGGTCGTGATGTCCATGGCGTTCGCACCCTGGGTGGTCACAGTGCTGAGCGGTCTGTTGTTGTAGAGCCTCCCCTTGTAGGCGACGTGGCAGAGCGCATCAACGTGAGAGTGGGCATTCCCGTGGCAGCCGCAACCGAGGTAGTCTGAGACGAACTGTGGTTCGCCACCGCTCGCGGGAACGTCGTAGCCCCTGATCATAAGGTGAATCGCCGGATTAGGGTTGTCGACCTCCGGAACCGAGTCGACCTCCCTCGACAGCGAGATGGACCGACCTGAGCGGACCAGCGAGGCGGCGTTCTTCACGTGTTCGGGGGTCAGGTAGTTGAGGGTCCCCCTCTCGTCCGCTTCGCCCCAGCGGCCCCAGTTCGAGACGTCGTGAAAGAGCTGGTCGAACTCGGCCTCGGTCATCGGTGCATTGACTTTTTCTTCCGCGGGTATCGCGCGGTCTTTGCGCCGTCTTGAGACAGACATGCCTTAGGCTTCCGGCGGGCCGTCCTCTTGTTTATGGTTGTCGGTGGTCAGGGTCCACGTGGTCAGTGCATGCCTCGGCCACCGGTGACCATATGCAGTTCGCCCGTAACGAAGTCCGAATCGTCCGAAGCGAGGTAAACGGCGGCGTTCGCCACCTCGTCGGGCGTACCCAACCTCTTCAGGGGCGTCTCGTCCACGACGGCCCTCGAAGACTCCGGGGAGACTCCGGCGGTCATGTCCGTCTCTATCCTGCCGGGTAGGATCGCATTGACGGTGACGTACGGTCCCAGCTTCAGAGCGAGGGCCTTGGTCAGCCCGTTCATTCCTGCCTTCGAGGTGGTGTACTCCACAAGCCTCATCGCCGAAGGGTGATACGCTCCGGAGTTCGAGGAGATGTTGATGATCTTCCCCTTCTTCTGGGTGAGCATGAGGGGCGCGACCTCCCTGCAGCACAGGTAGGCTCCCTTGAGGTTGATGTCAATCGTCTTGTCCCAGACGTCTTCCGGCGCGTCGAGGAAAGTCTCTTGGAACAAGACTCCCGCGTTGTTGACCAGCACGTCGACCCGCCCGTAAGCCTCAACTGCTTTCTTCACGAGCCTCTTGACGTCGCGGGGGTTGGAGACGTCAGCCTTGACTATGATCGCCTCGCCTCCCGCGCCCTGTATCTCCCTGAGAAGCTTCGCTGCCTGGGACCTGGAGTGGTTGTAATTTATCACGACCTTCGCGCCTTCCTTGGCGAAGCGTTTTGCGATCGCCCTGCCGATTCCTCGAGAAGCTCCCGTCACTATCGTTACCCTGCCATTTAGGCGCATCACAGCCGCTTTCTCTCGAGGCCCCTAAAGCCTTGTCCCTACCGGCGAACCTGACCGGAAATACGACAAGAACTAAGAGGTTAAGAGATGAAAAGATACAAAAGCTGGATGAATCCCTGGGTTTTCAAAGGTTAAATAGTAAACTTAACCCAGAGGTGAACTCATATTGGCTAGCAAGTCCGCTTTCATGCGGGACGCTACTGGTCTAGTAAGGTCATTCAGCTGGTACGACGCTCTCATCGTAAGTCTCGCCGTCACCGGTCCCACGTACTTCGGAATCGCTTCCCAGATTGGCTACATCGCACCGTCCGACCCTGGAGCCGAGTTCACCATCTCCGCGATCATCGGCGTCCTCTTCATGGTCCCGCTCGGGATAATGTACTACATCTTTGCCACTCAGATGCCTCGCTCCGGAGGCGACTACATCTGGATGGGCAGAAGTCTTCACCCGAGCGTCGGCTTCGTCGCGGGATGGGCTATGTGGCTGTCCTTCGTCGCGCTGCTCTCGGGCGGCGCGGGCGCCTGGGGTTCGGTCGTAGTACCCGACTTCGCGCTCACGATGGGTTACACCTGGCACAACGTGGGGTTGATCAACTGGGCCACAAGTTTCGTTACCCCCAACAACGTCTTCCTGTCGGGGATGCTAGGGGTGGTAATTTTCGGTGTCATCATAACGAGCCTGGGCGCGAAGATCTACAGCAAGGTCATGATAACCTTGGCGATTATAGTCTTCCTCGGGACCTTCATAATGCTCGCGTTCGTGATAGGGACGTCCAACGCCTCGTTCGCAACCGACTTCACGAACTTCTTCAGTGGCACATCGGGCGCTCCGAGCGTGACCTACAACGGCGTGTTGTCCGCGGCTGCGAGCAACAACTTCCCCTATCTCCCCATCACGACCAGCGCGACTCTTCTCAGCATCCCCTTCGGGGTCCTTCTCTTCAACGGATTCAACTACTCGGTCTACATCTCGGGTGAGGTCAAGAACGCGAAGTACAGCATGCTCTGGGGTGTCGTGATTGCGCTCGCGATATGCGCGATCATCGACATTGTCGGCCTCTTCTTCGCCATGCGCATGCTCTCCTACCCGTTCAATCAGGCCGCGTTCTCGCTCTTCGGTTCGGGCCAACTCTCCCTCGGTGTCGCCCCCTGGCTGGCCGTCTTTGTACCGGCGATTCTGGGGAACGCGTACCTAGCGACCTTCGTTCAGTTCTCGTTCCTGGTGTTCTTCCCCTGGTGGGCATGCGGACTAGTCCTGAGCGCCTCGAGGTACGTCTTCGCGTTCTCCTTCGACAGGATACTCCCCTCGACCTTCGCGGACATCAACGAGAGGTTGCACATCCCGATCAAGGCCACGATACTCACGCTTGTAGTTGGAGCCATCCTCGTGGCCTTCACCGCGTACACGAGCTACATCGGGCAGGTCCTCAACACCACCACCATCTGGTCGATCGTCTGGATTATAGTCGGGATATCTGCCATAGTCTTCCCCATTCGGAGGAAGGAGCTGGCAAAGGGACTTTCCGGTGGTCCCCGCGTGCTCCAGATATTCGGGTTTCTCTCGGTCGTCGCAATGGCGATAACCCTCTACTTCGCGGTCACGACCCCGGCTATCGGGCCTGCTACCCCTGCCGCTGACGCCCTCCTCGCGACCATCTTCGGGTCTGGCATAATCATCTACGTCGCCAGGTACTACTACTTCAAGGGCAAGGGCATCAACCTAGGCGCGGTCCTCCAAGAGATTCCGCCAGAGTAATCGGTCTGAACCTATATTACGGGCATCTGCCGCGTGGGCCGAGCAGCCATGGCGCAGCGTCTCAGGGGAAAGGTGGCTATAGTGACGGGCGCAAGTAAGGGGATCGGCGCAGCGATCGCGAGAATGTACGCCTCCGAGGGTGCGAGGGTGGTGGTGAACTACCGGAGCTCCGAGGAGGAGGCGAAGAACGTCGTAGAGGAGATCAAGAGAGAAGGCGGCAGATCTCTGCTCGTGAAGGCTGACGTCTCGAAGTCGCCCGAGGTCAAGCGGATGGTCTCCAAGACCGTCGGGAAGTTCGGTCGAGTGGATATACTGGTCAACAACGCCGGGGTATTAGTCGCGAAGGACTTCCTCGACTCGACGGACGAGGACTGGGACCGCGTGCTGGACGTGAACCTCAAGGGAGCCTACCTGTGCTGCAGGGAGGTCGCGCCCCTCATGCTCACCCAGAAGAAGGGGAAGATCATCAACATCTCCTCTGTCTCGGCCCTCGCGCAGCCCTCGGCCCTGAGATATCCTGACTACGTCTCGTCAAAGGCCGGGATGATCGGGCTTACCCGGTCGCTCGCGGTCAGGCTCGGACCCGAGATCACAGTGAACGCGATTTGCCCCGGAACGACGGAGACTGACATACTCGCCTCGATGCCACAGGAGACGAAGCTCCTCATAGCGGGCGAGACCTTCCTCAAGCGGCTGGGCAGAACCTACGACACGGCAGCCGCCGCGACCTTCCTCGCTTCAGACGAAGCCGACTGGATAACGGGAGAAGTGCTCACAGTCGCCGGCGGCAGGGGGATGAGGTAAGGCTCCTTGAGGATGCTCATCGTCGGGGACAGCTTCATCACGCTGGACTACTTCAGGGAGGCTTTCGAGGGGATAGCGAAGGCCAACGAGGTCAGGTTCCTGAAACTCGACGAGGACGAGAAGCTCGTGCCTGGGAGCGCCTCCGAGAAGTCGTTGCGAGAGTATCTCGGATCCAACCGCCAGCTCATCTCGGAGGTTGGTGACGCCGAGGTCCTCGTCGTGCACGGCGCGCCGGTCTCGGAGGAGGTCCTCGCCGCAGGAAGGAACCTGAAGGTACTCTGCTGCGCCCGCGGTGGACCCGTGAACGTCGACGTGGCGGCAGCCAGCGCGAGGCGCATCCCGGTCATCACCGCTCCGGGGAAGAACGCCGAGGCAGTGGCGGAGCTCACCGTCGCCCTCATGGTCATGCTCTCTCGGAACCTCGTCCGCGCCTATACGCATGTGAGAACGACCCGGGTTGCGGGGAAAGACAACTACGAGGGGAACCAGTTCTTCGGGCACGAGCTGGATGGGAAGACACTCGGTCTGATCGGGTTCGGCAGGGTCGGCTCCCGGGTAGCCAAGCGGGCCATAGGGTTCGGGATGGCGGTGCTGGTCTACGACCCCTACGTCGACAGGTCGAAGATCGAGTCCGAAGGCGTGCGTGTCGCCGGCCTCGAGGAGGTGCTCACAAGGTCCGACTTTGTATCCCTTCATGCGCGGGAGTCGAAGGAGAACGAGAACCTCATGGGATCGGGACAGTTCTCGATGATGAAGCGAGGGGCCTTCTTCATCAACACCTCCAGGCCCAGCATGGTGGATGAGGGGGCCCTGTGCTCTGCGCTCAGGGAGGGTCGACTTGCCGGCGCCGGGATGGACGTGGTCCGCTATGACCCGTCGAGGCCGGTCAACCCGCTCATCGAGATGGACAACACCATAGTCATGCCCCACATCGGCGGGGCGACCTTCGAGACAACGACCAAGGGTGCCATGATAGTCGCGAAGCAGGTGGAGCGATACCTGGAGGGCGAACCGCTCGAGACAGTCGTCAACCCCGAGACCCTGAGGTGACGTGTTTGCCGCAGTACGTAATGGCGATAGACGCGGGGACGGGAAGCTGCCGGGCGACGGTCTTCGACAGACTGGGCCACCAGCTCTCGATAGCACAGCACGAGTGGACCCACCGGCCGGTGCCCGGGGTTCCGGGGTCCCAGGTCTTCGAGACAAGACGGAACTGGAAGCTTATCTCACACTGCATCAGGGAGGCGCTGTTCGCGGGGTCGATTGAACCTTCTCAGATCGGCGCCGTGAGCGCAAGCAGTATGAGGGAGGGCATGGTCCTCTACGACGCCAGGGGCAGGGAGATCTGGGCCTGTCCGAACGTCGATTCCCGTGCCTTGGAGGAGGCCCGCATGATGGTCAGGGACGGCGCGGCCGAGAAGATCTACTTTGAGAGCGGAGACTGGGTCTCGATAACCGCCCCTCCGAGGTTCCTCTGGATCCAGCGAAACAGGCCCGAGATCTTCAGGAAGGTCGCGCACATGGGAATGCTGAGTGACTGGATACTTTATCGGCTCTCGGGTCGGTTCGTGACCGACCCTTCGGTGGGCTCGAGCTCGGCGATGTTCGACCTTAAGCGGAGAAGATGGTCTCCCGCGATAGCCGAACTCTGCAGCCTTGAAAGAGACATCTTCCCGGAGGTGGTCGAGTCGGGGAACGAGATTGGCGCAGTCACGCCTAAGGCAGCCCTCGAGACCGGCCTGGCCCCTGGGACTCCCGTCGTCACAGGGGGCGGGGACACCCAGATGGGGCTCGTCGGGATAGGCGCGGGCGGTCCGAACAGAATCACGATAGTGGGAGGAAGCTTCTGGCAGACGACGGTGCTGATGGACACGGCGCGGATAGACCGGAAGATGAGGCTCAGGACCCTCTGCCACGCTATCCCGGGACAGTGGATGATGGAAGGGATAGGCTTCTACTGCGGCCTGACGATGAGGTGGTTCAGGGACGGGTTCTGCCAGAGCGAGAAGGAGGAGGCGAGGCGCCACGGGACCGACGCCTACACCATAATGGAGGACTCGGCGCGCTCGGTCCCGCCTGGCTCGGAGGGCGTACTGGGTATCTTCTCCAACATGATGAACTCAAAGCGCTGGATTCACGCCTCCCCTGCTCTGATGCAGTTCGACGTCGGCAACCCGAGCCGATCGGGCAAGAAGGAGTGCGTCCGCGCCATCGAGGAGGCCGCGGCCTACGTGGCCCTGGGCCACCTGAATATCATAGAGGAGATTACTAGGGGTCGCACGCGGCAGGTCACCCTAACGGGAGGCGCTTCCAAGGGGAGCCTATGGCCGCAGGTCGTCTCGGACGTCCTGGGTGTCGAGGTGAAGATTCCGGTCGTCAAAGAGAGCACCTCGTTGGGGACCGCGATCTGCGCCGGGAAAGGCGCAGGATGGTACGGTGACGTGCAGGAGGCCGCGGTCGGCCTCGCAAAAACCGAGAAGAAGATCGAGCCCTCACGCACGAACTACGAGCTCTACCGGGGCCTCTACTCAAACTGGCTCGAGGTCTATGAGCGATCCCTGGCCATGGTGGACGAAGGCCTCGTGAGACCGCTCTGGCGCGCCGCCGGGACCTAGGGATACGTATAGCTCGGCTTTAGCGAGATCGCGTGGCCGCTGACCGTCTCCGCGACCATCTTCAGGACTGGTTCCGTGTCCATGTAGTAGAACTCGATGCCCTCGAGCCTCCCGCTCATCAGGACCTCTATCCCGTCCTTCTTGAATTCCAAGAGAGCCCTGTGGACGTCCTCGGCGGGGTTCACGACCGAGACGTGGTGTAGGCCCTCTCCCTTCTCCCTGAGGAACTCCTTGTATATGCTCGGGCCCTCGACCGGCTGCAGGATCTCAAAGTCGATGGGGTCGCAGTGGACCTCCGCGCCCAGCATGGTGTAGCGGACGGGCTTTCCCCTCACCTCGGTATGATGGAGCACCGGAGGCTTGTGCTCGTAGACGCTCCACGGCCTCCATCCCATGACCCTGTGGTAGTTCTCCATCGTCTTCCTCAGATCCTTGGCGACGACAGCCACCTGGGTGATCTTCATGCCCGGTGGAACCTTCGCTCTGGCCCCTGCCATGGCTTCGAATTCTCTGCCGCGGTTTTTTAAACGTTGATGGGAGAAGCATAACGTATATCACGTACTCGTTGGAAACGCATCCAGGGTGTAATTGGAGAGATGGACTGGGGTCTAAAGAACAGGCTTGCCCGGATGATCAAGCCTTCCGACGGCCGGACCGTAATGCTCGCCTGCGATCACGGCTACTTCATGGGTCCGACGCGCAAGCTCGAGGTCCCCCGGAGGACCTTCGAGCCCCTCGTACCGTACGCCGACGCGCTCTCGGTCACCAGGGGCGTCCTCAGGACGTCGGTCGACCCCACCTGGGAGGTCCCCATACTTCTCCGCGTCTCCGGAGGCACGAGCGTGCTCCAGAACGACCTCAGCGACGAGGGACTAACCGTGCGGATGAAGGACGCCCTGCGATTGAACGCCTCTGCTGTCTCGATCTCGATCTTCGTCGGAACCGCCCACGAGAGGCAGACCCTCCTGAACCTCGCTAAGCTTGTCGACGAAGGAGAGGAACGTGGGATGCCGGTCGTCGCGATCACCGCCGTGGGGAAGGAGCTCGAAAAGAGGGACGCGAGGTACCTGGGCCTCGCCTGCAGGATAGCGGCCGAGATAGGCGCCCACATCGTCAAGACGTACTACTGCGAAGGATTCTCAAAAGTGGTCGAAGGCTGCCCCGTTCCACTTGTCGTCGCAGGCGGTCCCAAACTCAACACCGAGGTGGACGCGTTCCAGCTCACATACGACGCTCTCCAGGCGGGAGCAATCGGCGTCGACATGGGAAGGAACATCTGGCAGAACGACCACCCGGTCGCGATGATAAAGGGGGTCAGGTCCCTGGTCCACGAGGGCGCAACCGTCAAAGAAGCCTCCGACATCTTCAACCAGACAAGAGCCGCCTCGATACCCGCCTAGAGCGACTCGCATGCGAACAGAGGTCGCCGTGATCGGAGGGGGTTCCACCGGATCCAGCATCCTCTATCACCTCGCCAAGCGAGGCTCGCCTAGCCCTCTCCTGATCGAGAGGGGGGCGGGGATCGCCTCCGGACAGACCAGCCGATCCACCGCTCTCGTCAGGACCCACTACAGCGTCCCCGTGGTCGCGAAGATGGCACTGCTCAGCTACCGCTTCTTCAGAGATTTCGGTGAGGTCCTCCCCGGACACACCGCCGGATACCGGGAGACGGGGCTGCTGATAGGGGTCGATGGACGCTCGGAGGGGCTGGTGCGCGAGAACCTCGAGATGTTCAGGCGGATGGGGATAACGTCGGACTTCGTGGACAAGGAGGAGGCCAGGCGCATCGAGCCGCTTCTCGACACCGACCGTTTCAGCTCGGTCGTCTACGAGCCGCACATGGGCTACGCAGAGCCATCCACGACTGCGGGCTCGTTCGCGGCGGCGGCCGCTACCCTCGGAGGCAGAGTGCTGACGGGGACCTTCCTGCTCAATGTCAGCAAGGCCGGCGACGGGTACTCGCTCCAAACGACCGCCGGCGAGGTGCAGGCGCGCAAGGTCGTGCTCGCCACGGGAGTCTGGTCCGGCCCAATCTTCGAAGCCTTGGGGATTACGGTGCCGATCAAGCCGGTCAGGCACCCCGTCGCGATCTTCGGGCGCCCAGATGAGTTCCAGGGGACCCGTCCAGCCGTCTTCGACTTCACCCGTTCAGCCTACTGCAAGGCCGAGGGGAGAGACCTGCTCTTTGTCGGGTCGATGGAGGCGCAGCTCGACGCGTCAAGCGCCGCCGCTGACCCCGACGATTACAATGAGGGAGTGACTTTCGAAGAGGTCCAGAAGTACTCCGAGTGGACGGCGGGGCTCTACCCCGTCATGGCGTCGAGGGGGAAGTACGAGCGCGGGTACAGCGGTCTCTACGACAACACCCCAGACCAGCAGCCGATCATCGACGAGCTCTCCGGCTATGGCTATCCGGGAGTCCACTGCCTGGTTGGTCTCAGCGGGCACGGGTTCAAACTGTGTCCCGAGTTCGGCAGGCTCATGGCCTCGCTCGTCATCGACGGGCGGTTCTCAGACTACGACGTCTCGGTCTTCGGGCTGAACCGGTTCAGTTCGGGTAGGCTTCTGAAGAGCAGATACGACATCTCGACCGTCGGGTGACCAGCCGGGTCTGCAGCGGCCCGGTGCCGTGGTCATGCAAAGTGACAATTGGACTGAGACTTAAATAACGTGGCCTGGCTCAAAACGCCGTTGATTCCTCCCGGCGAGAAGCGTCTCCGAGCGTTCTTCCTCTCGTCGCTGGTGGTCTTCCTTCTCGCGCTCTCCCTGATAGTCTCGATTCCGGTGCACGGCTCCGCCGAGGCCACGCCGGCGAGCCCCGGAGCCTTGTCTGCTCCCATCCCGGCGCAGGTTAAGCCTACCCTCCTCGCGGGCTACAGACCTGCGGGTCTTCTCTCACCCTCGACTCCGGTGATCGTGACCGTGGGGATTCCCCTGCAGAACGTGCAGTCTCTCGAGTACCTCACCCAGCAGATCTCCATGCCAGGCTCGCCACTCTACCACCAGTTCCTCTCACAGGCCCAGGTCCAGAGTTTCCTGCCCACCTCGCAATACGAAGCGGCCCTCGCCTACCTCGAGCAGCGAGGCCTCAAGGTCATGAGCAGCAGCCTCGACTCGATCATCACGGCCGAGGGAACCGCGTCCCAGGTGTCTCAGACCATGGGTCTGAGATTCGAGCTGTACTCGAACGGCACGAGCTCGTACTACAGCGCGTCCGGCGTCTCCCCCATCCCCGGAGCGTACGTCGATGCCTCGAACGTTACCGCCGTCCTTCTCAGCCGTCCTCCAGACCTTGTGACGCAGAAGATGGTCTCGGCCCTCGACTCGAGGTCCTCGGAGAGCAACCAGACCGCACCTGGTGAGGCCTACCCTCTGACGGACCTCCAGTCCGTCTACAACGCTACCTCGCTCTACTCGAAGGGGGACACCGGGAAGGGCTACACCGCTGGGATACTCGACTTCTACGGCGATCCCTATATCGCGCAGCAGCTGGCCTACTTTGATCTGCTGTACGGCCTGCCCAACTCCCCCCTGAACGTCATTCCGATCGAAGCGTACAACCCTAGCCTGGGCACAGCGGAGGGATGGGCGCCTGAGATCAGCCTGGACGTGGAGTCCGCCCACACGATGGCCCCCGGGGCGACCATCGACCTCTACGTCGCCAACGGCGCGCTCCCGCTCTCAGCGGCGATCGCGGCGATAGTTGCCCAGGACAAGGTCGGGGACCTCTCGCAGAGTTTCGGCTTCCCAGAGTCCACGCTCTCCTCCGTCACAGCGAGCTCGTTCGACCTCAACATCGTGTTGACTGATCAATACTACATGCTCGGCTCCGCAGAGGGCATCACGTTCATCTCGTCGACGGGAGACGTCGGAGGCAGCGGATACGCCGGCGGGCCGGAGGGCACGGTGGGCTATCCCTCGACCTCTCCCTATGTCGTCGCGGTCGGCGGGACGACGACCTACCTGACGTTCGACGGGTCGCGGGTCTCGTCCTTCGATCAGACGGCGTGGTCGAACTACGGCTTCGTCCCCGCCGGTGTAAACTACGGAGGAGGAACGGGTGGCGTGAGCGACCTCGAGCCGTTGCCGTGGTACCAGGCGGGGCTCACGGCCCCCTCCGGGTTCGCCCAGGGCAGGGAGGTTCCCGACCTCTCGCTCAACGCCAACGTCTATCCCGGAGTGACCGTGGTCGTCCCCGGAAACTTGACAGAGGTGTCCGGAGGAACGAGCGAGGCCTCACCCCTCCTAGCTGGACTGCTCACGCTGCTCATGGCGTCGGCCAGATCGGAGCTTGGCCTGATCAACCCCAGCCTCTACGCCCTCGCCCAGAGCCCCTCGGTGTACCCGAAGGTCTACCATCCGATCACGTTCGGATACATCATCCCATGGGTCTCGCAACCAGGCTACAACATGGCGACGGGTTGGGGCGCCCCCAACATCGGCGAGATGGCACACTACGGCCTCGGCGCGGTCTCCACGAAGGCCCTGGCGGTCAACGTCACCGTGACCGAGAACGGTCTTCCTCCTTCCGATGTCATGCCGGGAGCGACCCTCGCCGTGAGCGCGACCGTCGCTAGTGGGCCATCGGCGGTCTCCACCGGAAGCTTCAGCGCAGAGCTGGATACGCTGACGGGAACCCTCGCAAAGGTCCCTCTCACGTTCAGCTCCTCGAGCGGGTCCTGGGTTGGTCAGCTAGTGTCCCCGCAGAACGCATCAGGGCTTGCGTACATCACCGTGATCGGGAGTTCGGGAGGAGTCTCCGGGACCGGCTTCGCGGGTGTCTTCACCGGCTATCTGGCAGACTTCACCACGCCCTCGCCGGACGCGCCATACGACTCGCAGTTCGGCATCCTGCTGGTCGCGAACATCACGGCCCTTGACGGTACGCCTGCGGGTCCTGCCACCTTCAGTTTCACCGCCTCCACGTACTCGTTGGCCTCCAACACCTACGCGAAGGCGGCGACCCTGGCTGGCAAGACCAGCGGCGCGATCGGGAGCTTCTGGAGCGGGACGCTCCTGGGAGCCTACGCCGATGGCCCCATGGTCTTCAGCGGAAACGACGGAGTCTACGGCTACCTGCCTTTCATAAACGGGGTCGGGATGCAGTCGACCTTCATCGAGACCTCGGTCTTGGCCGAGCCCGGCGTCGTCGCTCCCGGCCAGTCTCTGTTCGTCCTCGCGACCTTGGCCGCGCCGGCAAACGTACCTGATGTCCTGTCGCTGGAGACTGGTCTCCCGGTCTACTATGACATCGAGGTCGGGTCGAACGTCACCGTCTCCCTTGTCAGCCAGTCCGGGAAGACAGTGGCGATCGAGCCGATCTACGAGAACAGCTTCCTCTCGACGGTCCAAGGAATTCAGGGCGCATTGACGGTTCCTCGCGGCACAGCGCCAGGCCTCTACGACGTCATTATGCGCTCGTCCTTCGACTCGTACACGCTGGGCAAGACCATTGACGGGTACTACTTCGGCCAAGTCTACGTCGGGCCCTCGGAGTCCAGCCCGAGCATCACGGTATCTTCTCCGACTCTCTTCGAGGGACAGGTGGTTGGAGTCTCTGCGAAGATAGACTACGCGAACGGGAGCAGTGTGAAGTACGGAATGTACTCGGCCGCCGTCTATCCCAAAGACCTCCAGAACTCGTACAACGCACTCACCCAGACCATACAGGTTCCGCTCTGGTATGACGCCGTCACCGGGCTCTGGTCGGGGAACGTGACCCTCCCCTCGGCTTACAACTCGGGCGGGACGGTGTCGATAGACCCAGGGGCGCTCTACTTGAGCGGCCCGTACGAGATATTCGTCTCAGGGCTCTCCGCCGACGGCGTTCCCTCGTCGACAGATATCTCGACCCAGCAGGGTCTCGTGGTGCAGCCCTACCTGTACCTCGCCGGCCAGCACCTTTCTTCCCTCGCTCAGACCTCCCAGACCGCCTTCGTGAACGACACGATCTCCGGCTCCCAGACCCTCACAGGCGACCTCTTCCTGGGTTCGACCACGGTCGAGGGCGGGACTTTCACCATATCGTCCTCACAGATCGAGGGAACGCTGATTCTGAGTGACGCCTCCGTCACCCTCAGCGGGGTTTCGGGCGGGTCGATAGTCGCCCAGAACAGCAAGCTGTCGGTGCAGCAGACCACCCTCGGCTCGCTGAAGCTCACCGCCTCCACAGTCTCTCTGAACGATTCGACAGTTCTACAGATCTCTCCCTCGATCCCTATAATTTCCGTCCAGTCGCCTGCGCAGAACGAGAACTACAACGGTACGGTGGGGAGTCTCACGGTGACCGGACAGCAGATCACCTCGGTGTCGGTCTTCTTGGACGGAAAGCAGCTGACGACGCTGAGCGGAGGCTCGTCCTCCTACACGTTCCCGCTGGACTCGGCATCGCTTTCTGTGGGCGTCCACTCTCTCCGAGTCGTCGCAGAGCAGCTGGACGGAATGTCTGCCTCGACGACAATCGGCTTCAGCTCCGAGGGCAAGCTTGCGATGGTCAACAGCTCCATCGGTTCCCTGACCTCCCAGGTGTCGTCGGCGAACGGCACGATTGGGAACCTCAACTCTCAGCTGAGCTCTGACCAGAGCACGATAAGCTCGATGATGAACAACCTCCGGACCCTGACCAACCTGGTGTACGTGCTCGTTCTCGCAATCGTCGTGGCCCTTGTCGTCGCGACCATCGCGCTGCTCAGGAAGAACGGGCCGCGCGCCGAGCCCAGCCTATCACCGGCGCCCTCGGCTTTCTGAGCGGCCGCCTCGCGTTCACGCTGCGCCGGCAGGAACGCCCGCCAGGGCGAGGCTGACGTTCCACAGTTTGAGCGCTTCGGCGTCGTCTTTGGACTCGGCGGATGAGTTCGTCTCTCTCTTCTTGGCGAAGTACTTGCCAGTCACGCCTGCCACCTCCGGCGAGGAAGCAAGGAAGATTGAGATCGAGGCACCCTTCTCGGGACTGGCCATGAAAGGACTGGCCAGCCTGATCCCCAGGCTCATCGCCCCCACGGCATGGCGTCCCCAGTTCGTGGCCACGACCCCGGGGTGAAGGCAGTTCACGGTCACGCCGGTCCCCTGCAGTCTTCTGGCAAGTTCGCGAGTGAAAAGGACCTGGGCAAGCTTGGATTGGGAATAGGACCTGGTGGCCCCGTACTTCTTCTCCCCCTGGAGGTCGTCAAAGTCGATGTGTCCACTCAGATGTGCGTCAGAACTGACGTTGATTATCCTCGAGGGGGCAGCTCCCCGGATTGCGTCAAGCAGGAGATTCGTCAGTAGGAAGTGAGAGAGGTAGTTCACCTCGAAGGTCGTCTCGAACCCATCCTGGGTCACTGTCCGTTCGCCCAGAATCAAGCCTGCGTTGTTTATCAGCACATGAAGCCTCTGATTCCTGCTCAGGAAGTCGTTTGCTAGCTGCCGCACTGAGCTAAGCGAGGCGAGGTCGGCCAACATCAGCGACACGCCCTCTTCCTTCGCTCCGCTCTTTGCGATTACGTCCCGCCTCGCCGCCTCCCCCTTCGTCCTATCCCTGCAGACCATGATGACAGACGCCCCCATCCCCGCGAGAGCTACCGCCGTCGCCTTCCCTATTCCCGAATTGCTCCCGGTAATCATGCACGTCTTGCCGGCTATCCAGTTCTCTTCCAGTTTGCTCAACACTGCTCGCCTTCCTGAGATTCTCTAGTTCGATGGGGGATATACCTTCCTGCCACGGGGTATCCCGACGGGAGTGTCGCGGCGCCGCGCGAATCGTGGTTGTGTGCGGGGGGTGGGATTCGAACCCACGAACCCCTAGGGGATGGGATATCTCAACGAGCTATCCGATACGTGCTTAAGTCCCAAGCTGTTGACCAGGCTTAGCTACCCCCGCAATCGCGTCCTCCCTATTGGCGTTTAATTAAGAATTGACTCTTCTAGGTCGATGAAAGGCGTCGTGGTGCCAACTAGAACCGTTAAGCGACTTTACCTTGAGGAAGGCTTGTCCAGGGATTCGATTGCCCGAAAGCTGGGAATTTCCAGTAGTTCGGTGGCCAGCACGCTCCGTCGTTCTGGGGTTGAAGCTCGGCCACAAGTAACTCCGACGATCATGACTGAACTAGTATTGAGACGCCCCTTCATCCCCGAATTGTGATGGAGAACGGTGTGTCAATTGTCAAACATCAAGTCAGGTTGACCGCGGAATTGGCGTATACTCTGGGATGGGTCCTCGGGGACGGGTATACCAACAAGAGAGAGATAGATCCCATTGTCTCAGAACGTGAACAGAGGTTCATTGAGCCGTTAGTTAGGTCTGTACTCGGCAGTTTCGGAAGCGTCTTTATCGTGCCAAGGAACGGCGCGCTACTTATTCGATGTAACTCGACAGTCTTGTCAAGAGCTATCTGTTCGCCAAAGGGGGCCCGGATCTGGCAGAATGTTGATTTCGTTCTCGATTCCTCAAGATACGCGCGTTGTCTAATCGCTGGATTCTGGGATGCCGACGGCGGCATCTATCGTGAGGTGAATTGAACTGTCAGAGCGCATCTCTACAACTCGAATCTCTTTCTTCTTGACAGGATTGCGGAAGCGATGGGGGTTCTTTACGGGATAGAGGTCTCAATTTACAAGAGGAAAGCAAATGAAGACTACCCAGGATCGAAGATTCACGCGCAAAAGGATTGTTTCGATCTTTACGTTCTGGCTAGAAGCAACACTCTATGGAAGAAGCAAATAGCCAGGTTCATGCTTATCCCTTGGAAGAAACCTCGCTCATCTTAGCGCGAGTGCAGTAGTACGTAGAGTAGATGCAGAAAACGAGGCCCAGCGAAATTGCACGGGCAGCCAGATTACGAGAGGGGGGTTTCGAAGCTATGCGAGTTTCCTCATCAGACCCTTGAGAGTATGCGTGTTCGCGACATTCTTCTTCTCCATCCAGGCCCTCCTGGCCACTATCGTGCCGTACTCGACGTTCTCGAGCTCGCCCGTGCTGTGAGCGTCGGAGTCGATGAGGAGCGTCACTCCCTCCTCCATCGCCTTCCTCGCCCAGACCTCGTCGAGGTCGAGCCTCATCGGCGATCCGTCGATCTCGAGCATCTTCCCGTTGTCCTTCGCCGTAGCGATGACCTTCGGAAGGTCGATCGGGTTCCCCTCCCTCTTTCCGATGAGCCTGTTCGTGGGATGGAAGAGAACGTCGACGCGAGGGATGGGTCAGTGCCTTGACCGCCCTGTCCGTCAGCTTCTCGGGGCTCTGCCTGTAGGCCTGATGGATTGACGCGCCGACCATGTCGAAGTTCTCGAAGAAAGGGCGGTCGTAGTCGAGGCTTCCGTCCGACCTCACCTCGGCCTCGACCGCCCTTCAGTATCCTGAACGGCTTCAGCTCGTCGTTCAGGTCGTCTATCGCCTTCCACTGCCTCCTGAACCGCTCCTCGGAGAGGCCGTTCGCGACCCCCACCGAGAACGAGTGGTCGGTGAACGGCGATGTACTCGTATCCCTTCGCCTTCGCCGCCCTCGCCATCTGCTCCAGCTCGTCGGCGCCGTCGCTCCAGGTGCTGTGCATCTGGAGGTCTCCCCTGAGGTCGCCCGCCTCGATCAAGGCGAGGAAGCCTTCCCTCTCTCGCAGCCTCTACCTCCCCTGTCGCCTCCCTCAGCTCTGGCGGGATGAACTCGAGCCCGAGCTTCCTGTAGATTTCCGTCTCGCTCTTCCCGGCGACCCTTCGCCCGTCTTCGTCTCGAAGAGCCCGTACTCGTTCAGCTTCCAGCCCTTCTCGATCGCGAGGTTGCGCAGGATGATGTTGTGCTCCTTCGAGCCGGTGAAGTAGAGGAGGCGCTGCCCCGTACTCCTTCCTTCGCGAGGACCCGCACGTCGACCTGGACTCCGCTCTTCAGGAAGACGCTCGTCCTCGTCGGTCCCCTCTCGATGACCCTGTCCACCCCGGGATATCCCACTAGCCGCTCCGCCGCCTCGCCATCGCTTGAGAGGATGTCGAGGTCGCCTATCGTGCTCTTACCCCTTCGGAGGCTGCCGGCAACGTCTACCTTCAGTCCGTGGCTCCCGAAGTAGCCCACAAGGTCCCGGGAGAGATAGACCGCCTCGACCAGGAGCATCCGCGACTGTCCGGTCTTCATCTTCTCGACCGACTCGAGGATTCTCTTGGCCATCACCTCGCCCAGAGCGTCCGTTGAGCTTGCCCGTCCCAGCTCGGCCCTGAGCTGAGCCACGCTCCTCACTCCATACTCCTTCGACAGCTTGTGAGCGGTCCGGGGCCCGACGCCAGGCACCTGCATCAGCTCGAGAGTCCCTTCTGGGACCTGCTTCTCGAGCCTGTCCAGGAACTCGAGCTTGCCAGTCCTTAGATACTCGTCGATCTTCTTCGCGATGCCCTCACCGATGTACTGTATCTGGGTCAGTTCTCCGCGCTTTCGGACCTCGTCGATGTCCTCGCCCAGGTTCTTTACGCTCGTCGCGGCCCTCCTGTACGCTATCGCCTTGAACCTGTCTTCGCCACTCGCCTCCGAGAGCAGGGAGAGCCTCTCCAGCAGCTCGGCGACGTCGTGGTTCCGCATCACTCCCACCAGCCGAATTCCTTCGGGACGGACCTGGATATGACGTCGCATCCTCCCGGGGTCACGATTACGTTGTCCTCGATCCTCACCCCGTACCGCCCGGCCACGTACACCCCAGGCTCCACCGTGAATACCATCCCCTCCCTGAGCGCCTTCCTCCCTCCCGAGATGATGTAGGGCTCCTCGTGAATCTCAAGCCCGAGTCCGTGCCCGGTCCTGTGGAAGAAGTACTTCCCGAGTCCCTTGGCCTCGAGATGGCCCCTGGTTGCGGCGTCGACCTCTCCCACCCTCTTCCCCGGACCTATCGCCCTGATGCCCTTCCTCTGAGCCTCGAGCACATGCCCGTACGCATCCTCAAGCTCCTGGTTCTTGCCCAGGAGGAAGGTCCTCGTGATGTCGGCGTTGTATCCGGAGAGCGTGCATCCCACGTCCGTCACGACCCCCAGCCCCTGCGCTATCTTTCTCTTGGAGGGTGCCCAGTGCGGATCTGCCGCGTCCTCTCCGGCCTGCACGTCGCAGAAGTCGACGGCCTCTCCTCCCAGCGCGAATATCTCCTCCCTGATGGCGACCGAGAGCTCGATCTCCGTCATCCCCTCCTTCATCAACTCCGGGATCCTCAGGAACGCCTTACCGAGTATCTTCGCGGCCTCCTTCAGGAGCCTGATCTCTGACGCCTCCTTGACCTCTCGGATTGACTGCAGGATCGGGTCCGCTGGGCTGAGCTCGAGGCCCTCCCCCACCACGTGGGTGAGGTAGCCGAACGGGACCCTACCTTCGCACCCCCAGTCACCGGTTAGGTCTATCTGTCTACGGAGCGAAGCGAAAGCACCCGAGGGCCCGCTCGCATCATCCCAGCTGTGCACGGTGATATCGACCGGCGACCTCGTGTATGGCCCCGATTCGAGCGTCGGGGCGACCAGCTGAGGGTCTCCCTCCGCGGGTACGAACAGAAGGAAAGGTCGCTCGAGAAGCTTCGAGCGCACGCCGGTGTAGTACTCAGTGTTCGGACCGGGGGCTAGCACGACGCCTTTCAGACCCCTCTTGGCGACCCCCTTGCGGAGGCGCTCAATCCTGGGCGGTGGTGTTCCTTTCGCCATCCCACATTCCAGAACAATTCCGCTATTTGTGGCTATAAGGGGCCTGGATTAGAGACCTGCGGATTCGAGCGAGGACGTCCCGGGGGGATGGCCGGTAAGTCCCTCCCTACGGTATCCAGCCGCGCGAGGTCCTGACAAGGTCTGCCGGTCTCTCCGGGAGCTCATTCGCGCCACTTCCCTTAAATAACCGGCGCCGGGCGGAAACAATCTGACCTTACATGGCCTTGGATTTACTTGAGTGGGGTGTTATCTTGGCCATGGGCGCCGGCATCCTGATCTATGGACCCGACAGGATACCAGAGATGGCAAAGACTCTCGCCCAGGCGAAGAAGCAGTTCGACGGAGCCACGAAACAGCTCCAGGGAATTACCAAGGAGTTGCAGACGGGGATGAATTCCGGCAACCTGAACATCGACACGCTCAGCAACGCCCTGCTCGGGGGGGCGGCATCGCCGGGAATCCCAGGGAACCCGACCCCGGAGGAGATAGCCAAAGCCTCGGCGGGAGGTCCTGCTCCGAGCGCGCCAACTTCCGGCTCGACGCTTGAACCAGGTGCGCCGGCCCCGGTGGTGAACGTGCCACCCGCGCCTCCGAAGTCGGCAGACCAGATGCTAATCGAGATGGCCAGGTCGCTGAGAATAAACACGGCGGGGATGACAAGGGAAGAGGTCTCGCAGGCAATCATGGACAAGGTCGCCACCAAGCCGCTCCCGGCGGCGCCGGTAGAGGCCCAGGCCTCAGCCACGTCAGAGGCCACCCCGGCCCCCTCTGCAGAGACCCAGATTGCGCCCGAGGCTCAAGGTGCCGAGGTCAAGACTGACCCTCCCGCTGCCCAGTAGCCGCCGACCCGGTTGAATCTGTTCGCATCGACTGCTCAAGTTCTCTAGACCCCGTCCCCAAAATATCCTAGGCGCGATATCGTCCTACAAGGTAGAATAAAGATGAGTACCTACACAACCGGCCAGACGTGGGGGGCACTGAGGAAGGCTTGGAAGGCATACAAGATTGCCAAGGTCCAGAACGACGCGGTCAGGCTGAAGGAATACTCCGAGCGCATCAGGACGCTTCAGGCGCAGCTCGGCGTTCCACAAACGACCTTCCAGGCGTAATCAGCTGTAATCTTCCTGCGTGGAAGAGACCCCTTCTCTTCTTTTTAGAAACTAACCCTAGAGGTTTCTCTGCAGGTTCGAGATTACCTCTCGGACCCAATCCTCCCTCAGCTTGAGAGTCCTCGATATTCCCTCGACGCTGTTCTCGCGTTCGCTGATCAGCTGGTATAGTGCCTTCTTCTCGTCCCAGGTCATGGGCATCCCGCTGATGGCCTTGGCGACCTCCTTCATCGCAAGGTGCCTCACGTACAGCAGCACAGACCTCTCGTCCTGTATGTTGGCAAGCCTCTTGTCAATCTCGGAGATGATCGAACCCAGGGGGCGCATCTTTCCGCTCTCCTCCGGCCGCTTGGCGACGTCGTTGAGGCTCCTGAAGAGGTCGTTAGGGTCACCGTTCGTGTCTGCCTCGGGCGAGTCGAACGAGAAGAGCCTCGCCCTGAAGAGATTGGGGGCAAAATCGATGCTGAGGGAAATGCTCCTGTTGAGCAGATACTCCCTCCTCCTGGGTCCATGGGGGCTGTTCTCCATGAGGGATGAGACCAGACCGGTCCCCTCCATGGCGTCGAGGTGCTTCGCGACCAACTGCTGGCTGAACCCTAACTCCTTCGAGATCTGCAGTTGGTAGCTCGGCTGCCTGCTCAGTCTCCTGATAATCTTCCTCCTGACCGGGTTCTCTATGGCGAGCAGTATCGAGTCTAGGCCGTCTTCCTCGGTGAGATTCTCTGCTGCACCATCGGAACTGGGCGAACTGACCATCTGTTTCTGAAAATGTACGGCCGAGATATATATGTACTTACTCGTCCGTTGCCTCCGCGGCTTCAGACCTCCCCCTTTCCTCAAGTGACTATGCCTTGTGGAGCGTGCCCGGACGGAATTGCAAAGAATCCTTGTAATGGATTGGATTCGATCGGTTCTCTACGACTTTCTAGCTGCGCATCCTTGAAGACCGTTCACGAACGGTTCACGAGAGATTTCGCAACGCATTAATCTGGGACCCGGATTGAAGGCGCCATGCTCTATCTCGTGGCGCACTCGCACACTCTTGAGAACTGTCCCGCCCGTGAGGGAGAGGAGGCCGTCGAAAAGCACTACCGGAGCCTTCAGTCTGATGTGGCGGAGAGGCTTGGGGTCAAGGTCCTGGCGCTCTATACCGCTCCCATACAACACTCGCGTTTTATCATTCTCGAAGCGGAGAGCGTGGAGGCTCTGCGCGACTACCTGGAGCCTCTCTACATGCGCGGAAAGGTCGAGACTTTCCCGGTCATCTCGTTCTCCGAGAGAGTCCACGCTCTGGAGGCCGGACATGAGCCGGTCCCCGAGGACTTCTACTGCATGACCTGCAGGCAGAACTTCTTCGAGAGCGACAGGGAGGCTCACAAGGGCCACAAGTACTTCAGCCAGAAAGCCATGGAGGAGATCTGGCCTCACGAGTTCGGCGGCGAGGCCGGGTCGGGTTAGAGGCGGAACACGAGGAGTCACCCGCTGGATGGGCCGGGAGGGCTGCGACTACCCTCCACACATGTGGCTCAGGTCGTTGAGCCAAAGCCTCCGGTCACTTCAACCAGACTGATTGCCTGTCCCGCTCGCAGGTTCGCGGGCATAACCCGCCTGGCGAGGGCGCGTTTGGAATGGGGCGGGCCAACCCCTGTGAGCCCCCAACCTCATCTTATCTTGGCAACGATCTGCTGGAGCTCTACCAGGCTGTCCGTCATCGGTTCCCTTCTGTCTGCCTTTTGAACGCAGTCCTCAACCAGATCGTCCACGATTACCTGTATCACGCTGTCCAGAGCTGATCTGATCGCCACAATCTGATGCACGACCTCAGAGTATGATCTGCCTTCGTCGAGCATCTCGCTGACTCCCTGAACGTGGCCGTGTATCCTCGCGACCCTCCTCGCAACGTCCTTTCTCTTGTGGTTCGCCAAGTCTATGCCATCCATGGGGAGGGGATATCTGTATATACGTTTGGCCTCTCGGCACGGGACTCAAGGGCGACCCGTTGGATGAGCAACGAACCACCGGCGAGAGCAGTCCAACGGGCGAGAAAGCCTACTAGAGGAGTGATCAGGGAGGTCCTTTAGTACGAAACCGGTCCCACGGCTGTACTACACTTATCGCCGTTTCCGGAAACAGCTAGCCATCCTTGGAGTCATCCTAGGTCCCGGGATCATTGTGATGGTCGCGGACAACGACGCCGGGGGAATTACGACCTACATGGTGACCGGTTCCCAGTTCAGGTTCAGCTTCGTGTGGGTCCTGCTGCTGCTCTTCCCGGTGGCCTATACCTGCCAGGAGATGTGCGTCAGGCTGGGGGCGATAACTAAGCGAGGTTTCGCCGAATCGATCTTCGACGCCTTTGGCCCGTTCTGGGGATGGTTCTCTCTGGCGGACCTCACGCTAACCGATGCGCTGACGATAGTCACCGAGTTCATAGGCATGACCGCGGCCATGAGCATATTCGGTGTGGCTCCTTGGATAACGGAGATCTGCGTCATCGCCTTCATCATGGCCATAGTCATCAACGGCCGATACTGGACCTGGGAGAAGATCGTCCTGATGCTCTGCGTCGTGAACCTCATCTACATTCCTGCCGCCTTTCTCGTGCATCCCGATCTGTCCAAGGTCTTCTGGACCGGCGTGGTTCCTGGCTTCCCCTTCGGCATCACAGGTCCGGTGGTCTTTCTCCTGATGGCAAATGTCGGCACCACCGTAGCGCCCTGGATGTTATTCTTCCACCAGAGCTCCGTGATCGACAAGGGCCTTCGCGCCAAGGACATCCCCTATGAGCGCGCTGACACCGCCCTCGGCGCCTTCTTCACGGTCGTGACCGCCAGCGTTCTCGTCATAGTAGCGGGTACGCTCTTGTTCGGAAGGAACGTTGACTCTGCGGCGGACGCCGCGAAGTTACTGATTCCGATCAACAACTACATCGGGACATTTGTTGCCATCGGGCTGTTCGACGCCGGGCTCCTAGGTGCCATTGCCATCTCAATGACGAGCGCTTGGGCATTCGGCGAAGTCTTCGGCTGGTCGCACTCGCTTAACGCCAAGAAGGGCCAGTCGAGAGGATTTACACTGTTCCGCCTCTTCATCCTGACCCTCGCCGCTTCCATAGTACTGATACCGGGCGCCCCGTTGGTCACAATCACGCTGTTCGTTCAGGTGATAGCCGTGACGCTGCTGCCAGCCGCCCTCATCTTCTTAATCCTGCTTCTCAACGAAGAGCAGCTCGTGGGGAGGTTCAAGAACACCAAGAGGCAGAATGCGACAGCAGGAACCATAGTCGTCGTCATCATCATATTGTCCACGCTCTACGGCCTAGGGACCTTGTTCCCGGGAATCTTTGGTTGAGAGCCATGAACCCGCTCAAGCGACTGGTCAACAGGATAAGGGAAATCAACAAGACGTACGCTACGCCCAGAATCAGGCTTTCCAGACGAACCAGCCTATCTCTTCTCGCGCTCAGGATATACCTCATAGTCTTGGTCATCCTGCTCGCCTACAAGTTCCTCACTATCTTGTGACCCGCGACACCTCCGAACAAGAGTTCCGATAGGCGTATCTCCGCCTTCGGGCCGAGAGCGGAGGGAGTGCAATTGTCGGAAACCCCGTCGCGGAACGGAGGCGCGCGTCAGAACGGCCACGCGAACAACGGCCATGCGCAGGACTTCCTCCTGAGCGACGTCGTCGGATGGAAGGTAAGGACGAAGGCGGGCGCCAAACTCGGCAAGTTGAAGGATTTCGTGGCCAGGGACGACCCGAAGTACGCGGAGGTCACCCATCTCATCGTGGGACGACCCTACGGCGACCCTTCGCTGAAGATTTCTTGGAGCGATGTCGCCGAGTTCGGACCGAAGCAAATCACTGTGCAGAGTCCTCCGGAGGGCGGTTACGCCGAGATCGGACCTGACGAAGATCTGTTGCTGCTGCGCGACAAGGTCCTCGACAAGCGAGTGCTTGATACGACGGGTTTCGCCGTGGAGGTCGTCTACGACATTCAGCTTCTCTTGGTGGAGAACAAGCTCTTTATGGTCGCCGCGGATGTAAGCAGGCACGCCCTCCTGCGGAGACTCGGACTCGGCAGGCTCGGCGGAGGCCGCCCGAAGGACGTTGGGGAAGAGGGCTTCATACCCTGGAAGTACGTCCAGCCCCTGGCACCCGACCTGACACCGACCAAGGGGGACGTCAAGCTCACCGTCGCCAAGAACCGTCTTGGCGAGATACACCCGGAGGATCTGGCGGACATACTGGAAGAGCTGGGACGAGAGGAGAGGATTCACATCTTCAACGACCTTGACAGCAAAGCGGCCGCGGCGACCCTCGATGCCACCGAGCCGAGGGTGCAGAGAGAGATACTTGCCGACACGAGCGTCGAGCGCGTGGCGCAGATCTTCGACCACCTATCCGCCGTCGAGATCGCGGACGTCATCTCGGTCCTGCCAAGGGACGAAGCTGAGGAGTTCCAGAAGATGCTGAGCGGGAGCCGCGCGGCCAGAGTTCAGGAGCTGCTCACGCAGCATGACGTCCCCGCGTCGGTTCTGGCGGTCCGCCACTTCTTGCAGTTCCCGGGGGACCTGATCGTGGAGGACGCGTTTGTCAGGTTCAGGAAGGAAGCGCCCAGCACCCTCGTAGTCATGTACATCTACGTCGTGAGCAGCGATGGCCACCTGAGAGGAGTCATCGACATCAACGAACTCCTCCAAGCCAATCCCGAGAGCAAACTCGAGGACATAATGGTGAAGAATGTCGTCACCGTCGATCCAGGGACGAGGCGCGGGACGATTGAAGCCCTGTTCAGACGATACCGCTTCAGGGCAATCCCAGTGGTAGACAAGGAAGGCAAGATAGTGGGCGTCGTCAGGGAGAAAGATGCCTTCTCGACGGGAGACGAGATTCGTCTAGCCCGGTGACATTCGCCCCCTTTATCGCCCAGAGAACTTAGCCAGATAGTTCTCTAGGGGGTGCGAGGCGGCCCAGGCTCTCGCGGCCATGAACCCTCGTAAGGACTCTTGAATCGAGCCTTTCGGACCGACTGGAGCCCGTTCTGAGGTGATAGAAGACGGGACCGGAGGGAATTGCCTAGTGCACTTTCGGAGAAGGGACTTGTCCTCTGCGATATTCGAGTAGCTCGTGGCTGAAGATGATTCACGAGCGAGTAACAATCGATTGAGCAACCCGCTCACACTCAGACACCTGTAGGTTCCGTCCGCGGGGTTTGAGATACGTTGCTTGATAATCTGCGTTTCCCACGTCCGCCACCAAGTCAAGGTGGTACGGTGCAAGGAACGATGCGACGTCAGATGGCTCAAGACCGAAGAGCCAGGGTGCACCATTCTTCGCCATCACATCCATCAATCTGTCTGCATCCGGAATACCAGAGCGCCGTTCTATGACGCTCTTCAAGACATACGTGAACACGAGGGTGCTCCCAGGAGCCGACTTGCCAACAAAGGCAAATGTACGGTGGACTGCTTCGTCTGTGAGGTATTGTGTAACGCCCTCCCAGACGAAAACTGAGGGACTAGATGGGTCAAACACTGTCCCGGCTAAGACGGCTTCCACGCTCTGACTAGTGAAGTCGATGGGGACAAGGGTCACGTTCTCCGGCAATCTGGCAAAGTGGTCTAGGAGTTTTTTCTTTTTCTCTTCTTGCACTGCAAGCAAGTCGAGTTCAAGAACCTTCACACGCTCCACTCCACGCAAGCGGTAGGCGCGCGTGTCAAATCCGGCACCCAGGATAACTATCTGTCCTATGCCCTGCGACAGAGACGCCTGGACGGCATCATCGATGAAGCGCGTGCGACAGACCTGGGCGCCATAAAGCCCATCCAAGACTGCATCGGCTCGTCCCATGGTGAAGCTGCGCATGGGTGCGAAGCGCATCATTATCCGGATGGTCGGACCGACCAAGACTTTGATCACCTCGTCGTCAAAGAGTCGGGCCCCTTTGGGCTGCGACTGCTCTATCAAGCGACAGACTGCTGCCCCTGTCGCGGTGTTTCCAACCCCTTGTCTTGCCATGATTGCCTAGGGCTCCGTTCGCTCATTGTCCAAAGCAGCGGAAGGCGGCCTTTTCGGAGATTCGCCCGCAGTCATGGAAAGCAGCATGTGAGTCCCGCTGATTTGGTTCGTTTAATGTTTTGGATGCTTTGGCGGGCCCGGAGGGATTTGAACCCTCGGCCTACAGCTTACCCCGTCTAGGTTAGGGGGCTGCCACTCTGTCCGTACTGAGCTACGGGCCCAATCCGGAGCCCGTGGGAGCATCAATATCTGGTTTTGCCCGGTGGCACGCTATAGCTTTGACAGCTTGATCAGGTCGGAGAGCCTGGTCTGCATCCCAAACCTCTTCTCGTTCCCTGCCATGAACCGATAGACCGAGAAGAGCCTCGGGAAGCTGGTCATCAGGTTGAACTTGCCCGCCATCTTCGACTCCACAAACTTGAAGCCCTTGGTGTAGACCTCCGTGTGCTTGAGGACCGCGGCCTCGTACCCCGCCATGTCGTCGATGTGCTCGATGAATATCTCCGCGCACTGCATGCTCGGTATTATCCCCTCGCCGAGCATGGGAAAGACCGTACCCACCGACTCGCCAACTCCCACCACCTTCCCTTCGCTGAAGGGAAGACAGGCCGAGGGGGGCACGATCCTGACCGGCCTCCCGATCTTCCTTATCACCTCGCAGTCGTATTTCTTGAGCATCGCCTCGAGCTCACCCTTGTAGGCGCCGTGGAGCTCCCCGGCCCCGATGTGGCCCACGCCATCCCAGAGCGGGAAGTACCACAAGTACCCCGTGAGCCCGTGGTACGGCTTGATGTAAAAGTCGTCCCAGGGGAAGTTCTTCGACTTCACCTGGTACTCGAGGCAAGGGACGATGATGTCCCCCTTGATTTTGGGGAGGAGCGCCCGCTGCATCCCCGTAGCGTCGACGACGATGTCAAAGTCGCTGAACTTTCCGTCGAGCTCCTTCACCTGGGTGCCCCAGTGGACTGTGTGCCCCTTGAGCATGTCCTCACAGAGCCGGTGCTTGTCGTAGCTTACCAGCCCCTTGAGCGGGAGGTCGAACGTCCCATGGCCCGAGTCGACCGTCATCTTCTTGCCTCTGTGAAGAACGTAGTCCTCGAAGTTGAAGCCCGCCCTCTTTACCATCTCTGAGATGTAGGGCTCGCTCGTCCCCCAGGCGCAGACCGTGTACCACTTGTCCTGGGTACGCATCTCGAAGCACTCTACCTGGTGGCCATCCAGCCTGTTCAGCAGGTAGGATCCCGCGACTCCCGCGCCGACGATCGCGATCTTCAAGATTCTCAGGCCGGACCCGCCGACGCTTCTAAACCTTTTCTGCTCTCGTTGTCTCCCGTGCAACATCCTGGTGGGTCGGGAGCCCGCTCCCGTCCTATGTCTGTGACCTCAATCGCAACACCCGACAAGAAGGGATAAATTCCGGCCTGTTGCGTGGGCTCGTCGTTTGTCGAAGGGACTGGAGGACGTTGTCGCGGGTCCGACCAGCATCACGTTCATCGACGGCGCCCGAGGCCGTCTCTCATACCGGGGTTACGACATCGACGACCTCGTCGCTCACTCGAACTATGAAGAGGTCGCATACCTTCTGTGGCACGAGCACCTTCCCAAGCGCGACGAGCTCAGGCGCTTCAACCGGGACCTCGTCTCGAAGAGGAGTCTCCCCGCCGGAGTCCGGCTCAGCCTGGACTCGCTCTCCCACGACTGCGACACGATGGACGCCCTCGAGATGGCGATTGCCGCCCTCGGGATCTACGACGACCCGAACATGCTCATCGTCGAGAGGGCCGCGTCGATCGCCTCGAAGATTGGCTCGATTGTGGCCTACATCCACAGGCACAAGCACCTCCTCCCGCATCTGGAGCCCAGGGATGACCTCAGCTTCGCAGCCAACTTCCTCTACATGCTTAACGGTGAGGAGCCAGACAAGGCCTCCGAGAGACTGATGAACGCGATTCTCGTTCTACACGCCGACCACGAGCTGAACGCCTCCACGTTTACCGCCCGCGTGGTCGCATCGACCCTCTCGGACGTCTACTCAAGCGTCACGGCCGCCGTGGCGGCGCTGAAGGGGCCTCTTCATGGCGGGGCTAACGAGGCGGTCGTCGCGATGGTGGAGGAGATCCGGTCGCTCGACCGCGCCGAGTGGTACCTGCGGGAGAAGCTCGCTCGCAAGGAGAAGGTCATGGGGTTCGGCCACCGCATCTACAAAGGCCATGACCCCCGCGCGACGATTATGAGGGCGTACGCGGGCGCGGTAGTCTCCACGGACGAGGAACGGAAGAACCTGGCAATCCTCGATTACCTTGCCGCGCTGATGATCCGGGAGAAGGGCATCTACCCGAACCTCGACTTCTACTCCGGGTTCGTCCTCCACCACCTCAAGATACCTACGTATCTCTTCACGCCGATCTTTGCGATGGGAAGGACCCCCGGTTGGCTCGCCCACGTGATGGAGCAGTACTCGGACAACAGGATAATCAGGCCTATTGCCGAGTACGTGGGGCTGCGGGACGCCGTCTACATCCCGATGGGACAACGGGGCAGCTCGCAGTAGGGGCTGCCTTCTCCGGGAGCCCGGCCGACTCCTCTCAGTTTACTAATGCTCTTCTGGGCCTCTCTTCGGACGTGGTTCGGCGCCTGCACTAGAACGGCTTCTCCGCGTAATCGTTCCGAATCGTTATAAGACGATGCTCGCCAAAGAGGCAAGATGGCCGCCTCGAGACCGGTGAATGTCGGGTTGCTGGGTACCGGGTTCATTCTGAACGATTTCCACATGCCAGCGCTCCGAGAGATTCCTGAAGCGCGCGTGGTCGCGGTAGCCGGGAGGACAGGCGGAAGGACCGGCGCGTTCGCCGCGCAGGTGGGGGATCAAGAAAGCCTACCACGGGGAAGGATCGATAGAACGCCTCTGCAGAGACCCGGGGGTCGACGCGGTGATAGTCGCGCTGCCCAACGACCTCCACCTGCCTGCGATTACGGCGGCAGCCGAGAACGGGAAAGACATCATCTGCGAGAAGCCTCTGGGTAGAAATCTAGTCGAGGCGGACGAGGCGCTGCGGGTAGTGAGGAAGGAGAAGGTGGTTCATTGCTACGCCGAGAACCAGATTTTCATCCCGCAGATTTCAAGAGCCAAGTCGTTCATAGGGAGCGGCGTGCTCGGCAAGGTTACCTGGATAAGATCGAGGGAGGCGCATTCAGGTCCCCACAGCCGGTGGTTCTGGGACCCGGCGCGGGCGGGAGGGGGCGTCCTGCTGGACATGGGCTGTCATTCGATAGAGGTCACCAGGTACCTCTTCGGGCTGAGACCTGAGGCGGCCAGCGGCTGGATTGCGACACTGGGCCACAAGACCACGCTGGAGGACAACAGCCTGGTGCTGTTGCGTTACGAAGGGGGCGGGCTCGGCCAGTGTGAGAACAGCTGGACGGCGAGGGGAGGGCTTGACGTGCGTCTGGAGGTCTTCGGGACCGAGGGTTCTCTCTTCATCGACACGACCAGGGAGACCGGCATCAAGGTCTTCACGATCGCGTCCGATGAGAAGACGGGTTACATCGTCGAGAAGGCGGACGCCAAGCAGGGATGGCTCTACCCAGCATGGAACGAGTTCATCAACAACGGGTACCTCGCGGAGCTCCGTCACTTCGTCGGTTCGATATCAACGGGGAGACAACCCTCGGAGAGCTTCGAGGACGGCAGGCTGGTGAACGCGATCATGGACAAGGCCTACGCCTCCGCCCGGGAGGGCCGCTGGCTCGATCTGGAAGCGGCATGAGGGCCTTCGCTAGGCCAGCGCAGCCTTCTCCTTCTCCTGCATGTGTTCGCTGACCTTCGCCGCGAGCCACTCGAAATCCTCCCACGGGTTCACCTTCAGCCCGTAGGTCTTCATGATGTGCTCGGAGTGAGGTTTGAAGGTCGCCCAGTCGTTGACCACGAGGTACTTGAGCGTCTCCGCGGTGAGGCGGAACTCCAGTATCTCCTCCCGGACGAGGACGCCGTAGAGCTCGTAGATGTAGGCGAAGTTCCTCGCCTCGAAGTCGTCCTCTGAATTGTCGAACCCTTCCCAGTTCGATGCCTGGGCCTTCCTCTCGATCTCGTACATCCGGGCCCTCCTCTTGGCGAACGACTCGTGGGTGATTTTCTCGAGCATGGAGAACGCCGAGTTCGACCTCTCCTGACGAAGCGTCGCCCTGAGGATGCCCGCGTTCTGGCGAAGCTGCAGGACCACGAACCCTGCCCCAGCGATGACCGCCACGGAGCTGATCGCAGCGAGGAAGTTAGTGAGCTCCGAGAAGTCCACTGCCAAGTGTCCACAAACGCGGCCGGATTCGGTCTTAAGCTTTCCACAGGGCTGGGCTGTCGGCGGCCATCGCCGACTGAATCCTTAGGGTGGACCGGTCCATCTGACCGATTAGTCGGCGCCTACTGGTCTTCGCGTCCCGAATGGTCAGGTGCGATGACTTGCTGCGCTGAGGCGCGCATACCGGCGCTGGGGGTCGAAGGACGTCAGTCATAGGAGACGATCGTGCTCTTTCTGTTGAGGATGCAACGGCTGGAGGAACCCGTTATTGGCGCCCGCACCACGGGCGCCTTTGGTTTTATATGCGGCCAAACCAGCCACGACCTCCATGCCAAAACTTCAGAAGAGCATTGAGATAGCTGCGCCGCCAGAGGTCGTCTGGAGCATCGTTGCGGACCCCTCGTTCGTGCCCAAGCTGTACCCTCACATCATCGCGGTGACCCCAGGCCATTCACGTATCGCCACCGTCGGCAAGAGCGTGACGATAACCGCGAAGATCGCCGGTCGGAGGATGCTGGCCTCTTTGGTAGCCACTGAGATCGTCCCTAACAAGAAGTTCTCCTACAAACACATGCCGGACGGCTTCCTTGATAAGTACCTGTGCTCGATAGTCCTGGAGCAGACAAAGAAAGGTACTAGGTTGACCGAGAGCGTGGAGTATGAGGCGCACGCGGGCTATCTTGGCAAGACGGCGAGCGCTCTCGTCGTACACAGGTTGGTCAAGCAAAACGTCGTAGAGAGTCTGAAGAACCTTAGGGAGATTGCAGAGCTAGAAGAGGAGCCTGCGAGCAGGAAGGCTTGAGAAGAAGCGGCCTGGATCTTACACCGACCAGCGTTGGACCGCTGGAACCGAGAGGAGCCCATTCCGGTTCCCGCGTCGAATGAATCCCGGTGATGCGACCTAATGCGGGTCCCCATTGACAGCAGGTTAATCCACTTGAGCGAAGGAGAGGTTTGGCAATCAGGACGATTTTGGAATGCCGGAGCCTGTCACTCCGGTGACCTAGCAAGGCAGGTCGTCATAACAAGCCTTTATGAACCGGAGCCGCCCTGAGGCCAGATAGCCTTGGTCCTGTTCGGGGATATCGGCGCGGTCTTCGTGATGGGTCTCCTAGGCGTGGGGTTCGCAGTCCCGGCTCTGGTCGTACCCAGGCTCCTGGCCCCGCGCAGGCCGAACCCCATAAAGAACGCCCCCTACGAGTGCGGCCAGGTCCCCGTCGGGAAGGGCAAGATGCACTTCATGATGCAGTACTACGCCTACCTCCTCATGTTCGTCGTCTTCGACGTCATGGCGATGTTCCTCTACGCCTGGGCTGCGGCCTACCAGCCCCTCGGCCTGGGCAACCTCTCGGGCTGGATGATGACGATCTTCATCGCAGGGCTGCTCCTCCCGATGGGCTTCACGGTCTACATGGCGGGACGGCGGGAGATCTGGTAGCCGCCCAGCAGAAGACCGGAGCGTTTGACGCCCTGGTCGGGAAGGCGAGCGAGGTCTTGCAGGACTCGGTCGGAGCTCCGGTGAGGTACATCGTGAACTGGGGGAGGCTCTACAGTCTGTGGCCCGTCCACCTAGAAACCGCGTGCTGCACCCCCCCTGACACCGTCATCCTAGGTGACAACAAGCCCATCTCGGCCTACCAGGCGGGCGACAGGGTTGTAAGCGCAAGTGGGCATGTGAGGGTCACAGAAACATTCGCCAGAAACTTTGATGGAGATCTTCTCCAGATAAGCGGAAGAGGCATGCTGCCATTCCGCGTGACGCCTGAGCATCCGATTCTAACTGTAGAGCGGGACATGCGTAGTGGTAAGGGAACCTACTCGGACGTACAGATTTGGAAGCAGGCGGCGGATCTCATCCGCTCGCCCCCCGTAAAGAAGAACGGACACCATCTCTATCCGACGGGACGACATGACTGTCTGTTGATACCGAGGCTAACGGGATCCTTGAGCCCTACATCAATCAAGCTCGATGACTATGCATCGCGACGCGGATTGAACATAGTCAGGGGCAGGGGAGAAGATCCTCCGCTTGAGTTGCCACTCAATGTCGAGACGGCTTGGCTCCTGGGAGTCTACGTGGCAGAGGGCTGGACCACCGAGAATCACGATGTCTTCTTCGCCTTAGACCATGATGAGGGATCGTTAGCCCGGCGTATCACAAGATTAGTGGAGTCGCTCGGCTATTCGCCATTCATCAAGGCGCGAGAGACTGGACTCAATGTAAGATTCTCATCCAGCATACTGGCGAGAGCACTCCGCAAATGGTGTGGTCATGGGGCCGAGAACAAGAGGATGCCTGAGTTCATCCTGTACCACAAGAACATCGATATTCTGAAGGCGTTCATCTCAGGATATCTCGAAGGCGATGGCAGTGAGACAGTAGACGCGAGGGGTCCAGTCTACGACAGGGCCGATACGACATCAAGAGTTCTGGCCCTCCAGATCCAGCTGGCGTATGCCCGACTCGGTATGTTCGCTCGCATCGCCTTGGGTCACAAGGGAGGGCAATCGGTGATAATGGGCCGGTCGGTGAACACACACGATTCGTATGAGATCTGGCTCATGACCTCCGAACGGAAGTGCTCAGGTTTTGAAGTTCAACCTGACTTCATCGCAGTTCCGATCCGGAGCATATCCAAAGTTCCATATTCGGGACGTGTCAACAATCTTGAGACCGCAGACAGTACATATCTTGTCTCGAACGCCGTCGTCCACAACTGCTCGGTCGAGGTCGGGGCAGCTGGTGGCGCGCGCTTCGACATGGAACGGTTCGGGGTCCTCGAGGCCTTCGGCTCCCTGAGGCAGTGCGACCTCCTGATAGTCATGGGGACGGTGACTCGAAAGCTCGCCCCTCGCCTCAAGCTGATCTACGACCAGATGGCAGAACCTCGCTGGACCATCGCAATGGGCGCGTGTGCGATCACAGGCGGCCTCTACTTCGACTCCTACAACGTCCTCCGCGGAATCGACGACCTCATCCCCGTCGACGTCTACGTCCCGGGCTGCCCGCCGAGGGTCGAGGCGCTCCTCCAGGGCATCGTCCTCCTACAGGACAAGATACGCAAGTCGGGTACCATCGGCGGAAAGTGATGACCTCGGTGACCGCGCACCCTCCAGGGCACCCACCGTCAGATTCCTACCCGCACCCGGCGGACACGAGGACGAAAGAGATGTCCGACAAGGTCGCGTCCCGCTTCCCCTCCGCCAGGGTCGAGTACGCCAAGCCCCGGCGGCTGAAGTTCACGGTCACGCCCGACCTGCTGGTGAGCGCCGCTCTCTTCGCGCGCGACGAGCTGGGCTTCGACCACCTCGCGACCGTCTCAGGGACCGACTACATGGCCAAGCACGAGATCGAGGTGATCTACTTCGTCGGGTCGGTGAAGCCGGGTATGGAGGACCTGGTGGTGGCGGTCGCCACTAGGGTGCCCCGGGACCGCCCAGTCGTCCCCTCGCTCGTAGGGCTCTGGCCCGCTGCCGAATACCACGAGCGCGAGACCTTCGAGATGCTCGGAGTCACCTTCACCGGCCACCCCGACCTTAGACGCATCCTGCTCCCGGAGGACTGGGACGACATTCCCCCCCTCCGCAAGGACTTCCGGTCGCCGGGGAGATGACGCGGTGACCTCCTCAGAGAGCACAGGGGTCCCAGAGCCGAGCCAGACCGAGTACTCCCCGGACCCGGACAAGGTCATGGCCGTCTCGCTGGGCCCTCAGCACCCGGGCTCCGGCCACTTCCGCATCAGGCTCTGGCTAGACGGCGACTACGTCGTCAGGGCCGACCCCGACCCGGGGTACGTCCACAGAGGCGAGGAGAAGATGGCAGAGTACCGCAACTACATACAGAACATCCCGCACCTCGAGCGGCCCGCGATCCTTGATAGCTCCGGAATCCTCTTCCCCTACGTCGAGGCTGTCGACGAGCTGATGGGGACCAAGGTCCCGCCCAGGGCCAGATACCTCCGGGTGATCATGGCCGAGCTCAACAGGATAATCTCCCACATGTACTTCCTCGGGATCTACGGGCTCTTCGGTGGGCACACGACGATGGTAACCTGGGGCCTCGGCGACAGGGACCTCTTCATAGACCTCGCCGAGAGGATCGGGGGCGCCCGCGTCACATTCGCTTACCTCGTCCCAGGGGGCGTGAGGAACGACATGCCCGAGGGACTGGCCGACCGCGCCTTCAGGACCTTCGACTGGTTCGAGAAGCGCATCGATGAGTACGAGAAGGTCTGGCTGTACAACCCGGTCTTCGAGCAGAGGACGAAGGGCGTGGGAGTCCTGAGCCGCAGCGACGCAGTGAGGTTCGGCGCGACCGGGACGGTCCTGAGGGCCTCGGGGGTGAGGCACGACATCCGCAAGGCGGAGCCCTATAGCGCCTACCCCGACTTTGAGTTCGATGTCCCGTTCTCACACGACGGCGACTGCTGGGCACGGGCCTGGGTGGCCGTCGAGGAGCTGAAGCAGTCCATGCGCATATTGCGGCAGGCGTTCAGGCAGATCCCGTCGGGGCCGGTCCGGCTCAAGCTGGGGCCGCAGCCGAGGGTCCCCGCGGGCGAGTCATACTTCCGGACCGAGGCCGCGCACGGGGAGCGGGCCTACCACCTGGTCTCCGACGGCTCGCCCAGGCCCTACAGGTTGAAGATGGAGGACCCCAGCTTCAGAAACATGATAGTCCTGAGGGAGCTACTGAAGGGCGTGCACGTCGCAGACATCCCGCTCGTGTATTGGGGGATGAATCTGTGGCCTGTTTCGGCCGACCGGTAAGAAATAGACTTCTTTTCTTAATCAAAGGCCATTTTATGCCTTGCAGAATGAATTTAGAATACGACTATTGCTATAAATCTAAACAAAGTTCAGCAGCAGTTCGTATTGACGCTCGCACCTCATCCTCAATCCTTTGAATGAGTTCGCTCCAGGACCTCAACACACCCGCTCGTTCCGAACTTGAGGCTTCATAGGGCATCTTGAGCGCGATGGCCGCTTTGTGGACTTTCTCTCTATGCCGCAAAGGCAATTCTTGAAGGAGTTGTTTGACCTCTGCGTATCGAGTGATTTCGATTCTCCAAATCTGTCCGGATGCTCTTACTACATATCCGTTGATCACCCGTAGGTCGTTCTTCCTGGGTTGGAGTCGCAATTTCGGATGCAATCCATAAGAATTCAGCTTGCCAGCAATCGTCTGAAGAAGCCCGACTTCCAGGTTTGGCAGCATAAGCTCAAAAGCTCCATCCAGGCCTTTCTTGTGGTACAGGATCGACCCTTCCGCGTCGAAGAAGCCGGCCAAGAAGGATAGGAACTTGGATTTGTCTGAAAGCCATTCTTCCGGGCGTTGCTTGAGGAATTCGAAGGTCGTGTCCAAATCCGCATCCACGCTCCATTCGAATCCGGTGAGTTCACACTTCCTTGGATATTCGTAGATTGGCCCATATTTGCTGAAGAGTTCCGTAAACACTTCCAGCATGGCTGGATGGGTGGTGCTAGTCCGCGCCCTAATCGCCCTTCCGTGAGTCCCGATCCACAAATCCCCTCTCGCATAGCCAAGCATGTACGATTTCTCGAGCGGGTCACCGCTAAACGGCCTCTTCTGATGTTTTGTAACGGCCTTGATTTGCGCCTCGACCTTGTCCCTCAGCTTCATGCCTCGCTTCCTCAGATGCGAGAAGACCGTCACCGGAGACAGTTCGCCTGCGGCTATCTGGTTCAGCGACTCCCCTGACTCATACCTCCTGGCCCATTCGTCGACCATCTCCTTGGTCACCTTCCTCACGTGGTCGGCGCATCCTCTCCTTGCGATCCCCCTGTGCCTCAGGTGATAGAGGATCAGTGTTTCGCCGCACTTCGGGTTCTCGTACTTCAGACCGTACTGGGCCGAGATCTTCATCGCGGAGAGGTGCTCGTTCAGGTACATCCGCTCGAGGTCGTCCCTAGTCGGGGGCCACTTCAGGTTCGCAGAAGTCTCGATCCTTTCCGGCTGCTTCCGTCCTGCGCTCATTCCCCCTAGATTTGGAAAGCCTCTTTAGCCACCACGCCCACCTGGCCACAGAACCCAGAGCTTCTGATGAGGGGGTCTCGCACAGCTTACCTTCGCCGCGCCACTCGCCGGGACCGGGTTCCCTTACATATCACGCCTTCAGGGATCGACCATCGTCCCGGCGGTGGGCGCCTATCCGGCTTTTCCTCGCTTCTTGTCAGCGTTGGACGCGTCCTTCCACTTAGAAGTGGGTGTGGGGGCTTCGGGCATGTCCAGTGGGCTCCCCCGCTTCTTCGCGAGGAGCCGGTTCACTTCGCGGGCGAGGTCCTCCATGGTTATCGGCTTCTTCAGGAACCTCTGTACGTTCACGTCGGGGAAGAGCTTCTTGAACTCGTTCTCGTACATCTCGAACGCGGTGAGGAAGCACACCTCGACCTCCTTGTCGGCCTTCTTCATCGCACGATAGACCAGAAAGCCGTTCATGCGCGGCATCCTGATGTCCAGGACTGCGAGATCGTAGGTTCCTGGTAGAAACTCGGAGACGGCTTCCACGGGATCGTTGTAGGCGTCAACCTCGAACCCATAACGTTCCAGCCCGAGTCTCAGAAGCTGGGTCACGTCTTCTTCATCGTCTATGACGAGTATCCTGGGGGCCCGTCCTCGATAAGACATGACGAGAGATAACAATTGTTATGTTCGTATATAAGCTCACCGTTTGTTTCGTAAAGCTGGGTAATTCGCTCGTTCTGGCGATGCAGTTCGCACACTCTCACCGCTTTCATGGCCCTGTATAGTGAATGCCTCGAGTCGAGCCGGGTTCTTCTGACTGATCAGAGTTCGTCTATGATGTAATCCGGGACTGTCTTATTCTTCCTCTCTTCTTCGATTACCTCGGTCCAGGTCACGTCCTTTACTCCCCGCATCGCTTTGACCCTCTCGCTCAAGGAGAGGATCTCGCCGTTGTCCCTCACTATCAATTCGGCTATCAGGTCGATGGTGTGCTCCCCTATGGTCTGGGCCACGGCGATGACCTGTGGTAAGCGCATGAGCTGCTTCGCTATGCGCCTGGTGAACCCGCTTCCGGTCTCAATGAGGAAGTCGACGCGTCTGAAACCGAGCTTCGTGACATCCAGGTGGTAGTATGATCTCAGGATGTTGGCCTCGAGGTATCTCCGCCTCCTTTCCACGGTGCTCCGGGGAACCCCTATCCGTTCCGCCAATGCCGTGGTGTTCAGTGTCCCGTCTCTTTCAAGCAAAGCCTTGAGAATCTTTCTTTCCGTGCCGGTGAGCCTTCTTCGAGCTGTTCTCTGGGGCATTCTTCATCTCGGGCTCCTGTTTCGATGTGGTCCAAGCCTCACCCTGACTTAAAAGGTCTTTGCCACGGGGATTTGCGTGGACTCCAACTTCTCCTCCGGACGTGCAGAGGTCCGGCTCTTTGACGATGACGGCTCAATTCATGCGTTTTTTTGGGTCCTGTATTGCCAGAACAGAGGAGTGCTATCTGACATTGCTCCAGACATGATGAGCAAACCATGATATTCAAGGACCGGCTTTGTCTCAACGGTGCTCTTGAGGGCCAGAGGCGTTCGCTCCCTAGTAAGGGACTGTGAGGCAAACCTGACCGACGAGAAACGGTTGCCGAGCGGGAAGTACTACCGCGACTGCAGCGAACTGGAGAAGGCACAACTCGATTCGCTGCTGGACGCAGCGCGGATCGTTGAGAGGACGATGGACAGCGGGAGGCGGCTCAACGAGGGGGAGAAGGACTACATCGTCTTTGCGCTCTTCGAATCGACGCTCCTAAACCGAGAGGCGTCGGCGCCGCTCTCCGAAAAGGAGACGAAGCTCCTCCATGTCGGCGCCATAGAGATCCTCAGGAAGTTTGAACCAGTGCTCGGAAGGAGATACCTCGAATCAAAGATCAGGGGGATTCAGCTTCTCGATGCGCAGGCCCCACTATAGCCCTTGGCGTCTTCTGCCCCCATATTCTGCCGTGATTCTCGCTCCTTGGAACGGGAGGCTGAACGAGCTAGCACAGAGATTGCGACTTATCGTCTATCTCTGTACAACAGCTGCATAGGCCGCACCTAACCGCCTGATCAACGCTGCGACACAGCTCGACCGTGTTCGCAATCGCGTGCAAGTGCACGGACGCCTTCTTATTCAGTGCCTCACCAGTAGTTCACAGGAAGCACAAAACATGACAGAATCAGTAAAGGTGGAGAAAGGAATCGAGGCCGTATCGATCGGGTCCTCGTCTGGTCTGGCGGGATTCGTCTCGAGCGCGCATGGAAGATGGGCTGGAAGATGGATGTGGGCAGCCGTGATTCAGGGAGCGATAGTCGCGGCAATCACTCTGCTCATAGTCGAGCCACTGAGCATCTTCAACATCAACTGGTACTTCAGCCCCTCGAAGGTGATTGCAGGGGGAGGCGGAGGGACGTGGATGTTCACAGGCTACGTCCTCTACCTGCTCGTAGGAGTGGTCGCGGTCGCGGGCACCGCGATGATGTACTTCTACATCGAGGGAATCCGGGGTAAGGTGTATCACGGCCTGTCGAACTACCTCGCTTGGGGCCAATACGTCCTCATGAACGTGGGGGTCGCCGGCGCCATGATACTGATGATCTGGGGCGGCTACATGGCCGGCTACGCGGGCGCGGCGGTCTCATCTGGAGGGCTCGGCTACACATCCGGACAGATCCACGTGAACTACCTCGGCCAGCTGGTTGAGCCAATAGGCGCACTCGTCATCCTGGCGACCTTGGGCGCTGTGCTCGGCGGTGTCGGGTTCCTCCTCAGAACCAGGACGAAGTAAGGGCTCCCGGCAGGTGCCTCGCCATGGCTCACAGAACGCAGCGGCCCTCGGGGCAGACCTGTGTCCAGGTACGACGGCTTCGGGACGTGAGAGTTTGGGTGAAGACCCAACTCTTCCCTATTTCTTTGAGATGAGAAGATGCCCAGGGGAAGATACGCGACGGTGAAAATCCCAGAGGAGCTCGCCAAGACCCTCGACAGTTTTGGGAGCGCATGGGGATACAGAAGCAGAGCCGAAATCGTCGACGAGGCGATTCGGATGTACATCATCCGAATGAAAGAGCTCGAGCAGGGAGAGATCGGTAGTCCGCGTCCGATTCCTCCTCCCTGACCTAGGGAGAGACCACCGCTTCCAGTCCTGCTCTTTGTTCCAGCCAGCAGAACGAGACGGCGTGCCTGGCTTGGGCGGGGAGGTTGCCCGAGATTGACCCGAACCGAGTCTGGTAGCTGGGGCGCCAGTTCGGGCTGCCGAGAGGATGGGCGGCCGAAGTGTCGGTCTCGCCGACATGAATGAAGAAACGATCAGGGTTCAGCGGACGCCGGGTGCTACAGGAGCCTGCCTTCGCTGTCCACCCCGCGGACCCTCGCTGCTCCTTCTGCGACCGCGTACCTGATTCCTAGGTTCATCGACCCGCCCTCGCCGAGCTTGAGCGCGTTCCCTTTCCCGAGGTACTCCTGCATGCCGAGCTCGGTGATGCTGCTCGATGGCTCGAGGCCGAGGTTGTACGACCGTCCCCACCAGGGATAGTCTATCGCCCCGTTGTTGAGCCAGTACCAGAGTGAGGGGAAGACCTTCAGGTCCCAGGAGACGCCCACGGTGAGCCCGGCCGTGGTGTTCCTTATAGCGTACCACGGCTCCTTCATCGTGACGTAGAGGTTGTCCTCGTATCTCGCCCCGGAAGGCGGAGCGCCGCTCATGTCGATGGTGGATCCGCCCACGGCCGGAGCGCCGGGCCATTCGAACTCGACTCCGGGCTTCAGGCGCGTCTGCTTGTAGGCTCCCGCGGTACACGCGCCTGCTCGCATGTCCACCGCCATCCCCGGACCGACGATCGGTCTCCCGAAGACGATGTGCTGAAGCCAGGCGAACTCGATGTCCTGCTCGCCGAGGTTCCTTACCACCTCGTCGATCTTGAGGACCGAGCTGCCCTCGGTGAGCGTGAGTGTCTTCTCGAGCTTCAGGGGGTACCGCATAAGCGAGGTAGACAGGTCGAGGTGCGCGTCCTCACCATCGTCTGCGACGGCCGCTTTCCAGGGGACCAGCGAGCTCTCCCCGTGCATCCCCCACGAAGCTCCCCTGTTCGAGGAGACGAGCCCCGGGTTGGGTACGATGTCCTGCCAGCCGCCCTCGTAGAAGTCCAGGAAGCTGGAGTCTGCGGTCATCGAGGGAGCGGAGACGGAGCCGAAGCGCCTAAAACCGATGGGGGACTCGTACAGGAGGTTCAGATTTTGTTTCTTGTGGAAGATCTCGACTATGTCTGAGCCCTTCTCGGGCACGACCTTCACCCGCAGGTGCTCGTTCTCGAGGACGGCTACCTGGGCCCCCGCGTACTTCTCCTCAACGATGATTCTCGTCGATGCCAAATCGAGTCCACGGGAGGTTACTGCCGGTTATAATCTGTGGCGGGTCGGCCCATCGAGATCGGTGGACCCCTCTCCTGGCTGCACTCCCAGGCTGCGTTCGGGGCCCTGTCTGCCTAGATCGAGCCCAGGGCCTGTGAGATGTCCTCCACCAGGTCCTCCCCGTCTTCGCACCCGGCGCTGAAGCGGATGAACCCTGGTGGTATGGCGTCCCCTCCCCAGCGCGCCCGGCGCTCCGCGGTGGAGTTCAGCCCGCCGAAGCTCGTAGCCGTCGTCACGAGGTTGCAGGCGCCGAGGAACCGCTCAGCCTTCTCCTGCGTCCCGAGGACGAAGCTCACTATCGGACCATAGTACTTCATCTGCCTGGCGGCTATTCCATGGGACGGGTCTCGTGGGAGTCCTGGATATCTCACGGCCTGCACCTCCGGTAGGGCCGCGAGGTGACTCGCAACCCTCATGGCGTTCTCGCACTGCCTCTGAATCCGCAGCTCGAGGGTTGCGAGTGACCGGTGCGCCAACCAGACCTCCATCGGTCCGGGTACGGCTCCCTGTTGCGTCCTGAAGGTTCTCAGGCGCTCCGACCAATCTCGTCCGCGGGTCGCGACGTGGCCCAGGATCAGGTCGCTGTGGCCCGTGAGCCCCTTGGAATCGCTTGATACGGAGAAGTCCGCCCCGAGCTTCAGGGGTTGCTGACCCAGCGCCGTCGCCGTCGTGTTGTCGACCGCGACCAGGACATTCCTGCTGTGCGCCTTCTCGACGAGCTCTGAGATGTCACAGGTCTCAAGGCCTGGGTTGCTCGGGGTCTCCAGCCAGAGCAGGGTCGCTCCCTCCAGGTGGGCGGCCTGGGCGTTTCCCGCGGTCGGGGCCTTGCGAACCTTGACTCCGAGCGATGCGAAGTACCCTTCGGCGAGCATACGCGCCGTGTAGTAGCCGTCGGAGGGCATTACGAGGACGCTGCCGGCAGCGCTCGGAGTGAGCACCGACGTGAGGACCGCGGCGACAGCTGCCATGCCCGACGAGAAGACCAGTGAAGGTCCGCCTTCAAGGTCGCCTAGTGCCTCCTCGTAGCGGGTCCACGTCGGATTATGATATCTGCCGTAGGTGTAGGCCGAAGTTCCCACCTCGCCGCTGAACCCGTACGTGCCCGCAAACGTCGGGCCGGGAAGGAACGGCTCCCCCTGGGCGGCCTTCGGCAGACCTGCTCTAACGATTCTGGTCCCGTCTCGCACGAGTGATTCTTTGTCGCGACCGAATTTATTCTTTGATGTCGGCCTTGACGAGAATTGAGCTCCAGTTGATCCATTTGTCCGGCGGAGGCGCGTTAACGGCTAAGTAAGACGACGTGAAAGAGGTGACCCGATGGAGATACTCTACCAACGACTGACTCCGGACGTGCTCCTCGAGAGGCTTCGGGAAGCTCCAGTGGCGTACCTGCCTCTCGGAACACTCGAGTACCACGGGCCCCATCTGCCGCTGGGCTCTGACATGTTGCAGCCGACAGGCCTCTACGCCGAGCTGGCTAGGAGCGTGGGTGGAGTCGTCCTGCCTGCACTGTCCTTGGGACCTGATGAGGAGACGGTCGTCGACGGCAGGGTCTTCTACGGGATGGATTTCGAATTCCTAGTCGAGGGGGAGGGGCCGAGGCGACTTCCTGGGAGCGCATACTACGCGGACGCGCGCGTCTTTGAGGAGTATGCAGACAGCATGCTCAAGCAGCTCAGCCGAGCAGGAGTCCGGATCCTCGTGGGTCACGGTCACGGTCCGTCGACAGACTTCTTCGCCGTCCACGGAAAGGCTTGGGAGTCAAAGTACGGGCTGAGGGTCCTCACGCTGCAGGGAATCGTGGCGGAGAAGGAACTCGGATTCATGATTGACCACGCCGGGGCCAACGAGACCTCAATCATGCTCGCGACCGACCCGGACCTCGTCAGGATGGAAAACCTTCCAACAAATCCAAAGGAGTGGCCCGTCGGGATCATGGGTTTGGATCCTAGGCTGCACGCCTCCGCTGAGGTGGGGCGCAGGATCATCCAGGCGAACGTGAGGGCGATGGAGAGGTTGCTTCGAGAGGAGCTTGCGAGGTTGTGAGCAGGCAAGTGATCTCAAGGCTCTCCTGAGCGCGCGTGGACCCGCTAGTTGCCTGCCGAGGCGCTTGCCACGGGAACAGGCGATGGTCGGTTGGCGATGAAATATACGACAAGCGCGAACCCGGCAAACAGAGGGATCAGGGTTAGGTCCGGGGGCGAAAGGAAGGCCTCAGCGAACCAGAAGCCCGCGAACGAAAGTAGAAGAGCCGAGACGACGACCTTCGAGTCTGCCTGCTTCACCTTCCTGACCTGCGACCGCAGGAGGTAGGTTGCCACCACGACCAGCAGAATGCCGACGCCCATGCCCCCGAGGGTCGCGACAAAGCCGTTCGGAAGGAGACCGACGAGGACTATCGCAGCCTCGAAAGCCTCTATCGCCCCGACGGAGAACCCCGTTGCCATTATCCCCTTCTCGAAGTGCTCGGCGTGCTCCCCGCCCTTCCTCGCCCTGAGCACGGACCTCCTCGCGCTCCCCGCGAGTCTGAGCCCGAAGTAGAGCAGGAGGACTCCCGCGACGAGCCTGACGTAGACGCTGGGGAGGAGGCCGATCAGAGAGCCGACGAGAACGGTGGGAATGAGCACGGCTAGGGCGCCAAGCGAGACGTAGAGAAACGCCGCGTGCCTTCCAGAGTCGGCGTACAAGGCCAGCCCGACGGCCGCGGCTTCAGTGAACTCGAGCACTGTAATCCCCAGGGCGGCAAGAAAGATCGCCGGGTCAAGAGCCAAGCCAGACCGCCCGCCTTGTCCGCGACTAAAAAAGAGATGCTGTACTCGCCTTGAGACGTGAGATTCGTGTCACTTTGAGCAAGATGTCAAGAATTGTTGTCTGACGCTGGTATCATCGTATCACCCTGCACGAGATACCGCGAGATTACATTGAGTAAGTTCGAAAAGAACTGGAAGCCGCAACAAAGTCAGGGATCTTTCGGCCAGAAGACAAGAGAGGCCGTCAGGGGCGCGCAGCCCATGAGGCCTCAGATCCAGAAGGCCACGAGCCAGCTCCAGCAGGAGATAACCCGCCTGGACCGCTCGATGGACCGCCTGAAGCAGAGGGAGCAGGCAATATTCAAGAAGACGGTCACCGCCGTCCAGCAGCACGACGAGCAGACCAGCAAGGCCTACTCGAACGAGCTCGCCGAGGTCAGGAAGATGGCGAAGATAGTCACCCAGTCCAAGATCGCGCTCGAACAGATAACCACGAGGCTGCAGACGGTCACCGACATCGGCGACTTCACGGCCACCCTCGCACCTGCGATCGGCGTGATTAAGAACGTCCGCACTACGCTCGGCACCGCGATGCCCGACGCCCAATCGGCGCTCGGAGACATCGGCGCGTCCCTCAGCGGGCTGATGTCCGACGTCGGCGGACTCAGCGGAGGCAACTTCTTCACTCCAGAGAGCAGCGAAGAGGCGGACAAGATCATGGCCGAAGCGGCAGCGGTCGCCGAGAAGCGCATGAGCGACTCGTTCCCCGAGATACCCTCGGCTTCGAACGAGTCCGTCTACAGCAGTTAGGCTGCTAGAGGCGGTCCGGTTGCATTATTACGCAACCGGGCTGTCTCAATCCCGTTTTTCTTGACTCTACCTCGGTCCTTTCTAAATCCCTGCAACTGGTTTCTTGGGTCTCCTCACGGCTAGGAGGGCGCCCATGACTATCAAGATCGCAGCGACCAGTATGATCACGATGTCGAGGTAGTTGTACGATGAGTTCGCCGTGACTGCCTCGGGTCCGTTGACCGTGAGGGAGATGTCGGATGCGGTCGAGGAGCTCGCCCCGTTCCACCCTGTGAACGAATAGAGGAAAGGAGGCGACGAGGCTCTCAAGGAGAGCGTCGAAGACGGAGCCGCATAGACGACCGTGCTGGTCCCAGCCGGGACGTTCCCCGAAGCGGATCCGTCCTGATAGGAGATCGTCAAAGGACCGGTCGCGGTCACCGTGATACCCGGGTAGAAGAGCGCGGTCAGGTTGACGGGAGCGGAGAGAAGGAGAGAAAGGGCGGCTGAAGGGGCTGTCTCACCCAGGCCGCTCCATCCCTCAAACTTCCAGCCTGAACTGGGCGATGCGGTCAACTGCAGGCTCGTGCCAGACGGATACCATCCGGAGGTCGTGGATATCGTGCCCCCATCGACGCTGTTCACCCCTGTCGAGACGTAGTACTGGTACTGGTAGTCCATCGAGATCGAGAGCTCGGCGGAGACGCTCCCTGTCCCGGACGAGTTCGTCGCCCACCGTTCACCCTGGGAGAGCGATATCGTCTGAGGCAAGGAGTACGACGCGTTCGCGTCCAGCCAGAAGGAGATCGCCCCCTGGATCACAGTGCCGAGGAAGGGCGAGCCTGCGGCCGTGGACCTCAGCGCGACCGAGGGGAATATCCCGCTACCTGTGAAAGAGGCATCCACGGCGACCGCATATTGATGATAGTACGTAGCGACGACCATTCCCGAAGCACTCACCATGCCCGTGGGATCGACCGAGTACCATCTTCCGCCGGCAGACGAGCCCGAGAGAGGATTGGTGTAGCTGTATCGCGACGCTGCGTCCGCCCAGACGCCCCCTGAAGGGAGCTGAGCTCCCAGACCGCCGAGGGTCTGAGGGGACCCGAACGACTGATAGGTCACGGCGGGCGCGGTGAAGCCTGTCCCGCCTCCCGTTACGCCGAAGGAGAACCCGATCTGGTATTGATGATAATACTGGAGGGTTATGGTCTGCGCCGAGTTCGCGACCCCTGTCGTTGTCTGCTCCGTCTCCCACCTCTGAGTCGTCGAGGACCCGGTGAGGGTCTGCGAGACGCTCCACGCGCTCCCCTGGTCGAGGTCGACCGTGGAGGCCGTGGTGTTCAGGGCCGCCGTCAGCTGGACTCCGTTCGTGACGTAGGTCAGGACAGGGGCGGCGTACCCCGTCCCCGTCCCTAGGACCGAATAGCTGAGCGTAAGCGGGATCTCCGTCGGAGGAGCCGTGCTCGTCGCGTTCCCCGTCAGGAACTCGTATGCGCTGCTGAAGACGTTCGTGCCGTTGTAGGAGAACTCCTGCAGTTTGGTCGGAGTGCCGTAGCCCACAGGGGACGGAGTGTTCGCAGAGAAGACCGAACGCAGGGTGTTTGAGTTGAACTCATCCATCCACATCCACGCCGAGGAGAGTGGGAACGCGTTGTCTGTGTACGTGACCTGCTTCCCGTTCGCGAAGTATGGGTCGCCGTGATACCATTCGGTCATGAGACCCGTGAAATACCCGTTGGAATTCGAGGGAGAGCTGGGCGAACCGACGAAACACGTTCCCGAGAGTGCGCTGTAGGTCTCCAGGGCGAAGGACCCGGTGTTCAAGTCCTTGGCCGCCATCACGACGTCACTCGAGTTTGCGAAGTAGAGGTTCAGCAGGACCGTGTCGCCCTGATTGACGCTCCCGGAGAAGGCTTGGACCCCGCCCCCTCCGTTGGTTGGGAATATCGAGTTCTGAGATGTGTCGAAGACCTCATAGTTCATGGCGAAACCCGTACCCGGAACCTGTCCGGGCGACCAGTTCCACGATAGCCCTACCTGATACCAGTAGCCCGTGTTCGCGAGCCCGTTCAGTAGATAACCTGGCCCGGTGTCTAGCACCGAGTCCGTCTGGACGACAGCCGTCACGTTGTACTCCAGCGCGGAGAAGCTCTGGGTGAAGGTCATGCCCAGCTGTTCGTCGTAAGCGGCGGACGATGCCGGGGGCTGGTGCCCCCTCAGCAGCGCGCTGGCTGTGGCGACCCCCACTGCCTGCGATGTGCCGCAGGTCGTGGTAGGGACCAGCTTCGGCGCCGAAGCCTGGCTCGAAGCGTGGGCGATACCGGGTGATACCATCGAGACGAAGATCATGACCAGGGATGCCGAGATGACCCTCTTGGTCCAGGCCCTCATTTGGCTGGAATGACGCCTGCGGGTATAAACGCCTTGTGCACTGCCAGTCCTCTCTGTCTTCCCGAGGCGGCCAGCAGAGGATTCTGATTTCAGGCAGGTGTGGTAGCGACGAGCGCTCTCATGAGGAGGGTGGGCTAGCCTGGAAGCCGGGAGAACCGGTCTGGGTCAGCTCAGGATGAGCGGCGGGGCTCCAAATGGGAGCAGGTCCCGGTGGACCAGAGATGTCGTGTCACGGAGCCCCACCAAGGATTTCGAAGAAACTCTTCATCTTCCAGTAGGTCTCTAGAAACTCCAAACCACGCGAAGTTGCGCCGTAGGCGACATCGTCTTCGTTCGTCGACTTTCTGACCAGCCCGTTCGAGCACAGGGCCTCTACCATTTTCTTGAGCCTGTCGACCGGGACGCCGACGCCGTACGACAGCCTGGTTATCCTGACTCCCTCCGGATACCGCGTAATGACCTCGAGGACCTCGGCGTAGATGTCCACCTTCGACCTCTTGGCGCTCCTACGGCCCATCGGCGCCCCCTCTCACCACCAACACATCCTAGAATCGGTGGATCTGGCAGCTTCGCCGTTTTCTGTGGCGGTTGGTGCAGGTAGTTCCTCGGCGCCAATTTGAGGTCCTTGGTGTACGTCACCTGGTTGGCCACGCTCCCGGCCTCCATCCGTACTTCTTCTGCGAACACTCTCTTCGCCTGCGAGTAGCTGCCTACAGTGACTGTCCGCCCGTACACGTCCTCCACGTTCGTCATCTGCCCGATCCTCTGCCGAACGTCCGACCAGACGGAGGGCCACTGCCCAAAACCCGGTTTTTCGCCGACCTCGACCGAGTCCCCGACCAAGAGACCAGTCACCTTCGCGCCCCTTCTCACGGTTATCGTGCTGGCCCTCATCCCGCCGGAGGTGCTCAGCTCGCCGCTGATGTCGGCTTCGACGGCGAAGACTTTGTCGGCGTTAAGTCTTCCCTCCAGAGTGAGCTTCTGACAGTCCACGCGCCCCTCGACTTCCGACAGCCCGAGGACCTTGAGTTCCTTCGTCACCTTCAGGGATCCCGAGACGCGAAGCTTGCCCGAGACATCGACCTCGTCGCAGCTCAGGTCGCCCTTCGCTTCAGCCACTCCCTTCACTTCTATCACCCTGCACGAAGAACCCCTTCCGAGCTCCACCCTGCCCAGCACGGACAAACGGTCACCCCTGCTGTTGGCAGGGAGGGAGACGTGCCCGAAAGTCTGGAGCTGGCCGTACTCGAGGCTCGATATCGCCTCGATATGACCGCGCACCTGGATGCTGCCGCTTATGGCCCCTCCTCCGACTTCTGCGTGTCCCCCGACATAGAGGTCAACAACCTTGACCTTCCCCAGCGCTGAGAGGTGACCCGCCACGTCGACGATGTCTGCTTCAAGGGACTCCTTGACCCTGAGATGACCGCCGACGCGGACGCGCTTTGCGACGACCGAGGCGGTCCCGAAGTGACCGCCGACATCTATGTCCTCCGCCGAGGACGTCCCCACCACCTCCAAGGAGTCAGCCACGTCCACCGTCTGGTGGACTGTGAGGTTGCCTCCGATCTTCGATCGTCCCACCAGTGTGAGGGGCAGCCCTCACGTCGACTGCGTTGCACTCGAGAGAGCAGTCGACCGTCGCGCCCCCGTCGAAGACGATGTCTCCCGTCACGACGACCTTCCCGCCCGAATCTGCCTTGATCGTGGCCTTGCGACCGACGTGCAGGTCTCCTTCGACGCGTCCCAGCTTGACCGTCTCGCCGCGCTTCACGACCTGGTCTGTCATTAGCACCACCTGCTCCCCCCTTCGTATAAGGTTCGCTCACTTCGCGTTAGCGCCCCACAGATGTCCCACTGGGGGACTCGAACCGGGTCCACGACCGGAGCCGGCGCGTTGCCTGGATTCATGCCTCGTCACTCCATGCGCAGTCCGTGCCGCGACGCGTAGACGCCGATGGCCGTACAGGCAGCTGCGAAGGCTCCGAGGTAGAGGAGGTCGTTCGTGACCGCGGTGACTGCCGAGCCGTTCAGCGTCCCCTGTATGATGAGATATCTGATTGCGTCAGCCGCCTTCGAGATCGGGTTGATGTCTGCGACCGAGCGGAGCCAACCTGGCATTGAGGCGACCGGGAGCAGGGCGCTGCTTGCGAAGAGCAGAGGGAGGCCGAGCGTGCTGCCGATCGCCGCCAGCGTCTCGAACTTTGTGGCCCTTACCGCCACCAACATGAAGAGCCAGAGGAAGCCCACCGATAGCAGGACGAGGGTCGAGAAGACTCCCAGGAGGTCCAGCACGCCGAAGCTCGCGCCGAGGACGAGCCCTCCCGGAAGGACGAGAGCCACGAGCAGCAGGATGGCCGACATGATGAGCCCCTTAATGATGTTCGAGACTAGAAGCGAGAGGGTCAGCGCCGTCCGCGGGATGGGCGTCGCCAGGAGCTTGTTCAGGTATCCGAGGGACCTGTCCATCACCAGAGGCCCTCCGGCCCACATCGCGCCTGTGACCACCAGGAAGCAGAGCATGCCTCCGGTGAGGAAGGTGATGTAGTTGGCCGCGCCCCCGAAGTCCGCCAGCATCAGGGCCTTCACACCCGCTCCTCCAGGTACCATGCTCGCAAGATTGAAGGCGTTGCCGAAGAGGGCCAGCCATAGTACCGGCTGCACCAGGGATGCGGCCATCCATGCGGGGGTCCGATACCACTTCTTCAGGTCCCGGATCACGAGCTGCCAGGTCTCGGAGATCAAGTCTAGCGCCCCCTCGCCTTGGCCTGAACTGCGAACGCGCTCGCCGGGTTGACGACCTCATCCCGGATCGAGCGGCCCGTGACACTGAGGAAGACCTCTTCCAGGCTTGCCTTCGTCAGCCTGGTATCGACCACCCTCACGCCCATCCTCGAGAGGCCACCGAAGACGTCCTGGACAGAGGACCCGTTGTTCGGCATCCTGAGTGTGTAGGTGGAACCAGACCGGACGACTTCGCTCACGCCGGCCATCGATGTGAGCGCACCGGTCAGGTCCGGTCCCTCTGGTACCTGGATCTGGAGAGCATCTCCACCCAGCTTCGATTCGAGCTCCTTTGGCGAACCCGAGACCTTGAGCTGCCCATGGTCGATTATGGCCACCCGGTCACACAGGGAGTCTGCCTCCTCGAGGTAGTGAGTGGTCAGAAAGATCGTCATCCTCCTCTCGCGGTTGATGCCGCGGATGTAATCCCACATCGCCTTCCTCGTCTGGATGTCGAGCCCGAGCGTCGGTTCGTCGAGGAAGAGAACCTCGGGCTCGTTGATCAGTCCGGAGATCAGCTCAAGCCTCTTTCTCATCCCACCGGAGTAGGTCCTCGCCAGCCTTCCCGCGGCCTCCTCGAGCCCTACCAGGGCGATCAACTCCTTGGCCTTCTCCTTCGCCGTCTGGTCTGGGACCCTGTACAGTTTTGCGCTCAGCAGGAGGTTCTCCATTCCAGTCAGGTCGCCGTCGGCGGCTGCGTCCTGAGGCACGAGCCCGATCTTCCTCCGGACCTCGTCTGTGTCCTTCTGGACGTCGAACCCGGCCACTCTGCACCTCCCCTCGCTTATCGAGGCGAGGGTCGTGAGCATCTTGATGGTCGTGGTCTTTCCAGCGCCGTTCGGGCCAAGAAAGCCGAAGATCTCGCCTTTCTCAACACTGAATGAGATTCCGTCGACCGCCCGGAACGACGGTGGGTATACCTTTGTCAGACCTTCCGTTTCAATGGTCCTGGTCATCTTGCTTCAGAGGAGGTTCGCCTGCCCTGCTAACTTATACTCAGTGCACTTCGAATAATCACCGGATGTTAGTTGCGTCGGGCCTCGACCGCTCAGTCGAGGACGAGGCAGACATCCACAGGATGTCTCAAGGTGCCCGGGGGCAGGCATCGCGTCGTGACCGAGCTTCCGCTTGGGCCTGAAACAACCCATCTCCCTCATGCTTGCCTTTTTAAGCGGAACCGAGAGGGTCGTGACGTTTGAAGACCGACTATGACGTCATAATCGCAGGCGGCGGCATGGCGGGGCTGATCACTGCGTCTGCTATCGGTTTTTACTCCAAGAAGACGGCGAGAATCCTGGTGATGGACAGGAACCCGCCCGAGGAGGCTGGAAAGAAGACGAACAACGGCTGGACGTGCGGGGACGCAACTAGCCTGAACAGCCTTCGGTTCCTAGAGAAGAATATCGGGATCAAATACGAATCGCCCGAGCTTGAACATCCGGTCAAGGGAGTGCTGGTCTACTCCCCTGACCACAAGACCAAGGTCAGGTTCGAAGGCGAAGGCTACATCCTGAACAGGAAGATTCTCCCCCAGAGGCAGGTGCGGGACGCGAGGAGCTTCGACGTGGAGTTCAAGTTCAACCTGACCGCGGAGAGGCTCCTATCCGAGGACGGGTACGTCACCGGCGTCACGGGCCGGGCGGACGACGGGACGCCCTTCAAGGCGACCGCCAAGATCGTGGTCGACGCGACGGGCTCCTCTTCGGTCCTCAGGAAGTTTCTGCCGATAGAGAGCTACATCGAGAAGGAGATAGACATGGACGACATCGAGGCGACGGGCCGATACATCCTCGATTTCGACCAAGGAAAGCAAGACGAGACGTTCTTCACCCCCGACTACTGCCTGATCCATCTAGACCAGTTCATAGCACCGGCTGGATACGCCTGGGTTTTTCCGAAAGGGAAGAGCAGGGTCAACATAGGGCTGGGGGTCTCAAAGTCCGGCCTCTCCCGCCGCAACAAGAAGTTCAAGCTTAACGATAACCTCCAGAGTCTCATAGACAAGTACGTGAAGGACAATCCTGCCATCAAGACCTGGCGGCTGGCCACCGGTCCTGAGTTCGACGGCAATTCTAAGGGGAACTGGCAGGTCCCGGTCAGGAGGCACAACGACTGCATGGTCGCGAACGGGTTCGCGGTGGTCGGCGACGCGGCTTGGCTCCCCAGGCCGCTCGACGCAGGAGGGATAGGCCCGTCGATGTACGCGGGCGTGATCCTCGGAAAGGTCGTTGCCCACGCCCTCGAGGCGAAGGACTACAGCCAGGAATCGCTCTGGGCGTACAACGTCGAGTACATGACGACTCACGGCTACCAGATGGCCAGCTTCGAAGTTCTCAGGAGATACCTCCAGACGCTCACGAACGAACAGATTAACTACGGGATGAAGCACTTCCTTTCGGAGGAAGACGTAAGGGCGATAAGCGAGAGACGTCATCCGGAGTTCAACAGGACCCAGATGGTCAACCCCATCCTCCTCCTCAGGGCGCTGAGCGAGTACGACCTCGCCAAGGGGCTCAGGTACACCGCCAAGAAGAGCCAGACGCTCGTGCAACACAACCTGGCCTACCCCACGACCCCGGCTGGTTTCGTCGGCTGGCAGAAGACGCTCCTGGCGGAGATAGACGAGACGACGGAGCGCTTCAAGCCCATAGAGGTGGCGGAGTAGCTTGTACAAGTCCCTGGACGCCGACATAGTGGAACTCTGGAAGGACCTGAGCCCGTCGGGGGCCTACATCCTGGGATGGGACGGCTATGCCGGGAGGCTGTTCCTGCCCAGTGACCAGAACATCAAGGACGCCCTGCAGAGGGTGCGGGCGCTCAGGCGGCGCGCCGAGAACGACGTGCAGGCGAAGGCCCTCGACAGCATGGAGGTCACGCTCCTCTTCCCTGAGCCTCAGGCCATACTGGACGACATAGTGGGCGCGATGTTCGCCCACCTCACCAAAGAGGGCGTGAACGAGAAGAACCTCACCGCGCTTATCTCTGGAGCCTCGAAGGCTATCGATGTCTCTCAGAAGAGATTCAGGGGCGCAAAGGTTCCGACGGCCGTGAAGGCGCTCACCTTGTACAGGCTTGACGGCGTGCTCGAGATCCTCGACTCCGTGAAGCGCTCGACCAAGAGCAAGAAGCTGAAGGAGGACTGCGACCGCCTCGCCGAGAAGGTCAGGAAGTTCGTCACGCTCTTCGAGCTTGAGGGTTTCGGGTCTGGCACCTTCGAGGAGGTGGAGAAGGTGTTCCAGAAGCAGAAGTTCTCGCTCGGCAGGGAGAAGTTCTATCGCGTCGCCCTCGAGGGAGGGTTCGACTACAGCGAGACTCCGGACGAGCTCGAGCAGAAAGCCCTCGGGTGGATCGACGAGGAGCTCCCCAGGTACAGAGACGTGGTGAACCGGTTGGCGAAATACTACAAATGCGACGCTACGCCCGAGGCAGTCGAGAGGAAGGTCGTCGAGAGACAACAGCTCAAGCCGGAGCACCTTCTCCGGACGACCAACTCGCTACGTCGGGTTATACAGGAGTTTGCGAACGAGTCGGTGGTGAAGATAAACAAGCGTTACAGGACCAAGGTGATCGAGACGCCGCCTTTCCTCTCGGCGACGCTTCCCACCGGTGCTGCGGGGTTCTTCGACACTTTCACCAAGAAGCCGTTCCAGCTCTACTACCTAACGACCGACCCCAAGCGCAACCCCGCCAAGTCCGTCTCCCAGCTCATCAATCTCCTGGTCCACGAAGAGTACGGGCACTGCGTCAACCACTCGAACAGCGCGTTCAGATTCGGCGGGAAGGCGACCGAGCTCGAACTGCTGCCCACTCTGCTCTCCGGACCGATCACCGAGGGGCTCTCGTTCAACCGGGAGAGGGAGTTCCTGGAAGCCTCGCTCGCGCTGAAGGGCAAACCGACTCTCACCAAAGCTGAGAAGAGCTACGTGGCTCTCCTGGAGAAGCATGGCGGGTTCGACCTGCTTAACATGGAGATCGAGCTCGGAACCCGCAAGTTCAGGCTGATAAGGTTCCTGAGGGTCGTAGGCGACGTCAGGATAAACACCAACAAGCAGGGCCTCTTTGAGTTCCTGGACTGGGCCCTGAAGTACACCACCGTCCCTCGCAGGGACATGTACTACAACCTCTTCCCCGCACACGAGGGTATGTTCCCCGGATACGCCACGTGCTACGCGGTCGTGGGCGAGGAGATAAGGGAAATCGAGGAGAGGCTCACCGATCCCAAGAAGAGGGTGAAGTTCTCCACATACCTGACGGGGATGGGCTTCCCGCCGCGGAGCGTCTACAGGCAGAGGCTTGAGGAGTACGCCGCCGGCCTCGCATAGCAGAACCCGCGCTCTTCAATGACAAGGTTCAAATAAACTAAGGCTTCGCGTCGCCTATTGGTTGCGTGACGTGCCAAAGACAATCACAACCTTTCGGGGGTTTGTGAAGCACGTCCTTCTTCTCATCCCATGGGTCGTCCTTCTGATAGGAATCGCATCGATACCGGCGTACTTCATCCTGAGGTTCTTCCTCGGGATTGACCTCCTGCACGTCATCGCTGTCTCGGTGACCGACCCGCAGGGCCTGATGACCTACCTCATGCAGACGACCCAGAGCGAACCGACCAAGAGCCTCTTCATGTTCACGACCTTCCCGGGGTTCACCTTTGCTGCGGTCTTCTCGACGGTGTTCATGATCTGGGTGGAGAGGAAGTTCGTCGCCAAGATGCAGCTCCGGGTGGGCCCGCAGTACGCCGGAAGATACGAAGGAGTCCTGCAGAACTTCGCCGACCTCTTCAAGCTCCTCTTCAAGGAGATCATAGTGCCCGACAAGGCAGACAAGAGAGTCTTCCTGGCCGTCCCTCTGGCCTTGATGTTCGTCTCGGGCGCCCTCCTGGCGCTAGTACCGGTCGGTCCTTCGACCTACATCGCCAACCCCTCGGTCGGCGTGGTCTTCGTCTTCGGGCTGATCGGGTTCAGTCCGATAATCGCGCTCCTGGCCGGCTGGGCGAGCAACAACAAGTACTCGCTGTTAGGAGGACTGAGGGCCCTCCACCAGATGGTGGCCTACGAGATCCCGATGATCATCTCGGCGCTGGGCGTCGTCGTCCTCTCGGGCTCCCTGAGCCTCCTGGGCGTCGTGGAGGCGCAGAGCAGCGTCTGGTTCATCCTCCTGCAACCACTGGGCGCAATCGTCTTCTTCATAGCTGTCCTTGCAGAGCTCGAGAGGATACCTTTCGACCTCCCAGAGGCTGACTCCGAGCTCGTCGCAGGCTGGCAGACCGAGTACTCGGGGATGACCTTCGGCATCTTCCAGCTCGCCACCTACATCAAGTTCTACGCTCTCGCTGGGGTCTTCACCGCTTTCTTCCTCGGCGGGTGGTACGGGCCCGGGCCCATCCCTCCGGCGTTCTGGTTCGTCCTGAAGACGTTCATCGTGATGCTGCTCATGATGCTCCCAAGGGGCGTGCTTCCGAGGGTAAGGATAGACACACTCCTGCGCGGGGGCTGGTCCAGACTGATGGTGCTTAGCTTCGCGAACCTGTTCATGGCGCTGCTGGTCGTCTCCCTGGGGCTCTACCACATGGGAGGCGTCTGAGCTGCGCCTTTCCTGAGCTCTCTCAAGGCGGGCATCGTCTCCTTCTGGTCGGGTGTGAGGCACCTCTTCAAGCCGAGGATGACCCTACGCTACCCCGAGCAGAAGCTCGACCTCGAAGGTCCCGGTTACCAGTTCGACGCCAAGTCGGGAACAGGCAGGCCAGGCTTCAAGGGACGGCACCTCCTCATAGAAGACAAGTGCACGGGCTGCCAGCTCTGCGCCATAGCCTGCGACGGCATCGCCGTGGCGATAGAGATGCAGGAGGTCAAGCTCGACCGGCCGCACAACAAGAAGAACATCTGGCCCGCGGTTGACTACGGGAGATGTGTGTACTGCGGATTATGCGTAGATTCTGAGACATACGTTCAAACAAATCTCGGCTTTACTCCTATAAGTCAGATACAAGTCGGACAGATGGTTCTGACCCATGCTGGAACTTACAAGCCGGTGACCAAGGTCTGGGACATGACGTACACAGGACCGCTCTACAAGATCTACGTTTATGGGAAGCCCGAACCTCTCGTATGTACCAAAGATCATAGGATCTTAGCCGTCTCTCGACCCCGTGGGAATCGCAAAGATGGAAGGCTACTAAAGACACTGGAGCCTCTCCTCATGATTCTACCAGAGGGCCTCAAGGCGGGAGATTACCTTGTCAACCCGATTGTGAAGAAGACGGTCGGTGTCGATAGATACGAAGCGGACATTCCATTTGGTCCGGGAAATAGAACGAAGCACCTTGTACTGGAGGCGAATCAGAATCTTTTCAGGCTGATTGGATACTTTATCGCAGAAGGTTCTTGTGACGAGTATTCTGTTCGATTTAGTCTACACAAGAACGAAACGACCATTTCAAAGGATATCGATTCGCTCTCAAAGGAATTCTTCGGAAAGGGATGCACGGTGGCCCACCTTGGAGGCAATCGAGTAAACGTAGTCCTGCATTCCGTGTTGGCCGTTAAGTTCTTTTCACAGTTTGGAAGAGGAGCAGAAAACAAGAAGATTACAGATTGGGTCTTCCACTCCGAACGATCCAAACTCCTTGAGCTGATGAAAGGAATATGGTTGGGAGATGGTTGCAGGGTTCAGCAACCTCGGCAAAAATACATCAACTTCAGAACCTCATCCAGAGTTCTCGCATTTCAAGAGCAGTCTATCTTGGCCATGCTGGGAATAGTTGGCTTGATTGAGCGCGAGGACCAAGAGGAAAGATTGCCATCCTATCATGTTAATGCATTTGGTAGGTGGGCTGTTCGTTTAGCCAACTTGTGGAAAGTAGAATTCGATTACCATCCGACGAAGTTTGTCGACAAATTCCATTTGACGTGTGATTACGTGTATCTACCGATTAGGAGAATCGAACGACTTGACGTCGCTAACTATCGGGTGATGGACGTGACCGTGCAGGAAGACCATACATTCGCGCCATTGGGCTTGGCGACATCAAACTGCGTCGACGCCTGTCCTTTTGACGCGCTCGGTGATGACCAACCACTACGAAATGGCAGCCTACGACAGAGCGAGCCTCAAGTATACTCCCGAGATGCTCTTCCGCCCGCCGAGGCCTACGGGGACATACAAGGCGAAGATCGACCCCAAGAAGGGGAACGTGACCCATGGTTGACCTCACCGAGATAACCTTCTTCGCCATGATCGTGGCGACTATCGGCGGCGCGATCACAGCGCTCGAAGCGCGCGAAATCGTCTACGGGGCGATCGGGCTGGCGTTCAGCTTCTTCGGTGTCGCCGGGATCTTCTTCCTGCTCGACGCGCCGTTCGTGGCGGTCTTCCAGATAACGGTCTACATCGGCGCGGTCGCGGTCCTGATCCTCTTCACGGTCATGCTGGTCCGAGAAGGCAGGTGGATGCGCGACTCCCTCGGCTCTTGGCAGCAGGTCATCGGCCTCCTGACTGCTCTCGCTCTGGCCTCGTCACTGATACTCGCCTTTGTTGCTTCCAGCTTCCTGGGAGCGGTGGAGCAGACGACCGCACCGACCTTCGTCGGGATCGGCAGATTCATCGCCGGACCGTTCGCGCCTGCGCTGGAGCTCCTCGCGCTCGTGCTCGCCGCAGGGATACTCGGCGCCATGATGCTGGCGAAGGTCGAGAGGAAGGGAGAACCATGATCCCGCTGATAGACTACCTCATGGTCTCCGCAGCCCTCTTCGCTGTGGGCGTCTACGGCCTCGCGACGAAGAAGAACGCGATGCGCCTTGTCTTCTCTGTCGAGATGCTGATCAACGCCGCGAACATCAACTTCGTCGCCTTCAACCGGTTCCTCTGGCCCGACGCGCTGGGCCAGACCATAGTCCTCTTCTCGATCGCCCTGGCCGCGTCGGAAGCGGCCGTGATCCTCGCCATAGTCGTCGTCGCCTACAGGCTGCACGACGATGTCAACGTGAGCGAGCTGAAGAAACTGGGAGGCTGAAGACGTTCCAGGCCTTCGACTGGGATATCGTCTCGCGGGGAGCGACTGCAGCGGCATCCATGAGGAGCCGACCTGATTGACGATTCCCTACGTCCTCCTCCAGATGGTGGCCGTTCCTCTGGTGTTCGCGGCGGTTGTCTTCTTCTTGGGTGGTCGCATGGGGAAGAAGGTGGGTTGGATAGCCTTCGGGTCTCTCCTCTACACGACGATTCTCATGGTCTCGGTCGGCACCGGACTCTTCAACGGCGGCGCGCAGGTCACCGAGAACTATGTCTGGGCGCCCATCGCGGGCCTTAACTTCGGGTTCCTCGCGGACAACCTGAGCCTCCCGGTCGCGCTCGTGATGAACATCGTAGTCGCGACGACCGCCATCTACTCCATGGACTACATGAAGCACAGACTGGAGGCGATGTACGGGGAGGAGAAGAAAAGCCAGTACTCCCTCTACTTCATCAACTTCATGCTTCTTGATGCCGGGCTGATCGGCGTCGCGCTCGCGACGAACCTGATCGAGCTCTACCTCTTCGTGGAGCTCATGCTGATCCCATCAGCGTTCATGGTCGCCCTCTTCGGCTACACGAACAAGGAGAGAACTGCGATAATGTACTTCATCTGGAACCACATCGGAGCTTTCGTCTTCTTCGCAGGGATAATACTCGCGTACGTAGGTACGGGAAGCTTCGAGATATCCGCCCTCGGGAAACTGCAACCCGGCACCGTCGCCTACTGGGCCGCCGGGCTGATACTTCTCGGCTGGCTGGTCAAGATGGCAGTCTTCGGTGTCCACATGTGGCTCCCCACCGCCCACGCGGAGCACCCCACCTCGTTCGCTCCGTTCATCGTGACCATCGTAGGGGTCGGGAACTACGTCGTGGTGAGGCTGCTGGTGCAGGGGATGCCAACCATCTTCGCCCCGTTCGCGTTCCCGCTGATGGTGGTGGCCCTCATCACCATGGTCTACGGAGGGGCTCTAACGATGGTCCAGAACGACGTCAAGTACCTCTATGCCTGGTCGACGATTAGTCAGAACGCGTACTCGTTGCTCGGGATAGGCAGCCTCAGCCTCCTCGGGGTCTCGGGCGGGATTTTCTACTTCCTTAACCACATCATCGGCAAGACGATACTCTTCTGCGTCGCGGGCATCCTGATCAGCCAAGTAGGCACGAGGGACATGCGGAAGATGGGTGGTCTGGCGGCCAGAATGCCGGTGACCGCCACCCTGTGCGTCCTCGGGTCGATGATACTCTCGGCCGTCCCGCCCACGGGCGGATTCCAGGGCGAGTGGATTCTCTTCGCCGGGGTCTTCAGCCGCGGCACAACCGGTCCGCTCGGCTGGAGTTTCGTGGTCGCGATCTTCGGCATCGCGGCGACGATCCTCACAGTGGCGTACACGTTCTGGCCTCTCCGCCGGATGTTCTTCGGCGCGCTGCCTGCCGAGCTCGCCCAGGTCAAGGAGGCTCCTCTCACGATGACGGTGCCGCTCCTCTTCCTAGCCGGACTGTCGATTGTTATCGGGATCTACCCTGACCTCTTCTTCAGGTTCCTCTATCACTACGCGAGCACCCTGCCGCTCGGAGGCCTCTGACGATGCCTGTCGCGAGCGTACCCTCTTACTTCATCTGGATGGTCTTCGTCGCCCCCTTCCTGGGCGCCCTCCTGACCCCCCTGACGGGGAGGTCGAGGCTGAGGGACTACGTCGCCGTCGGATTCTCGCTCGTCTCCGCCCTCTTCGCGCTCTCCCTTCTCGTGCCCGTCATCGAGGGGCAGACGCTTTCAGTATACAACTCGCTCATCCCTACCTCGCTGCCATGGGTTCCAGAGCTGGGGATCAACGTCGGCGTCCTATCAGACCCGTACACGCTGGTCATCGCCAACCTCGTCGCGTGGATCAGCTTCCTGGTGATGGTCTACAGCCTGGACTACATGAAGGGCGACAGCGGACTCTCGAGGTACTGGTTTTTCATGAACTTCTTCATCGGCAGCATGCAGCTCATCGTCCTCTCCGACAACCTGCTCTCCCTCTTCATCGGATGGGAGGGCGTCGGCCTGTGCAGCTACGCGCTAATCGGCTACTACTACAGGGACGAAATAGAGAACTGGGTAGGGACTCCCGGGTCCAAGGCACTCGGCGAGGAGCAGGCCTACCCGCCATCGCACGCGGGCATGAAGGCGTTCTTCATGACGCGCATCGGGGACATCGCCATGCTCGCCGGGATCCTCATCCTCTTCGTCTACGCCGGGACGTTCAACTACCACCAGCTCGCGTCGTCGTCAAGCTGGGCCGTCGCCCTCTCGAAGAACGGCCTATTGGTCCCGGCCGCTCTCCTGATACTCGGAGGGGCCATCGGCAAGTCTGCGCAGTTCCCGCTCCAGGAGTGGCTCCCGGACGCCATGGCCGGCCCCGCCCCCGTCTCGGCACTCATCCACGCGGCCACGATGGTGAATGCCGGCGTGGTCCTCGTGGCGAGGATTGGCCCCATCTTCTACTTCGTGGTGGCCTCTAACCCCTCGCTGATCCAGCCGTTTTTCGTGGCAGTCGCCTGGATAGGAGCATTCACGGCGTTCCTGGCCGCGACTCAGGCCCTCGTCGGCCACGAGCTCAAGAAGATCCTCGCCTACTCGACCGTCTCGCAGATCGGTTACATGATGATGGCGCTGGGCCTCGCCGGGCTCTACGCAGGGTACTTCGCCCAGGGCCTTTCGGCAGGCCTCTTCCAGCTGATCAGCCACGCCGTCTTCAAGGCTGCGCTCTTCCTCATGGCAGGGGTGCTCATCCACTCAGCCCACTCCAAGTACATCAGCGACATGGGCGGCATGAAGGATAGGCTGAAGCTTACCTTCGCGCGTATTCCTGATCGCGGTCGCGTCCCTCTCCGGCATACCTCCGCTGAGCGGCTTCTGGAGCAAGGATGCTGTCTTGGCCCTGGCATGGAACTCCGGCCAGACGGGGCTCTTCATTGTGGGGTCGCTCACAGCGGGCATCACGGCCTTCTACGCGTTCCGCCTGCTCGGAATAGTCTTCTTCGGCCAGCGGAGCGCGCACCTCGCCGGATCGGACAGGGAGGGCCGCGGGATTCAGGAGCCGGGTGCGCTGAGCCTTGCGCCCTATCTCCTCCTGGCTTCGGGGACAGTGGCACTGGGGCTCCTGGCGTTCTTCGGGCTGGAGGGGTCGCTCGCCTCTGCCGCCGACACCTACCTCGGGTCGCTCTTCACGCAGGGATTCACGGCTGGTCTGACGAGCCCCGCCCCTTCGTTCGAGGTACTTCCGGGGCTGCTGACCCTGGCGGTCGTGGCCGTCGGCGCGCTGGCCGCGACCTGGATCTACGTCCTGCGCCGCTCCTCGGCCCTTGAGATCGTGGAGAGCTCTGTGTCGATGAGGGGCGTCCGAGGGTTCCTTGAGAAACGGTGGTACATCAACGCGGTATACTACAGAGTGTTCGTGGACGTGCCCCTGGACGCGTCGAACTGGTTGGCGGTCCACTTTGAGCAGGGAGTCCTCCAGAAGGTGAACACAGGGGGCGAGGCGCTGGGACTCGACCTATCAGGGGCGGGAGTCTGGTTCGACAGGCACGTCATCGACGTGGTGACCAACCGCTTCTCCGACGGGGGCCAGTACCTCTCACGAGTCTTCCGGAAGATGCAGACCGGGGTCGTCGAATCCTACGCGCTCGTGCTCGCGCTCGGGCTGGTGGCGCTTCTCTTGCTCCTGATCGTCCTGACGGGGTTGCAAACAGGAATATGATCCCGATCCTGGCGCTCCTGGTCTTCATTCCAATGGCCGGGTCGCCCCTCGCCTATCTCCTGACCAGGAGCAACCGGAGGGCTGGCGTGGCGACGACCCTGCTGATCGCTCTGGTCGTCCTCTCGGTCGCTGTCTACACGTTCTGGTCCGTGAGCGCGAAGGTGCCGCTGGCGGGCCAGTACGCGTTCCAGGAGAGGCTTCAGTGGGTCAGCACGACCAGCTTCAGCATCGATATCTTCCTTGGTGTCGACGGCCTCAGCTCTCCGCTCATCCTGGCGGCTGCGATCCTCACCCTCTTCGTCGTTCTCGGATCCAGGAAGCTTGTCAACGAAAAGCTCCCGTCCTACCTCGCGCTCATTCTCCTCTTTGAGGCGGCGATAATCGGCGTCTTCACTTCCCTCAACCTCGTCCTCTTCTATGTCTTCTGGGACCTCGTGACGATTCCGATGTTCTTCCTCATCGGAATCTGGGGTGGCGACAAGAGGGCCTACGCCGCCATGAAGTTCATGATCTTCATCTTCGCCGGAAGCACTATGATGCTGCTCGCCTTCTTCTCGGCCTACCTCGACGCAAGTCCCTTCTCGTCGTCGTTCGATATCCCCCAGCTGGCGGGCAGGGTTCCCCAAGACCTGCAGTACCTCCCCCTTCTAGCCTCCTTCATCGGCTTCGGAGTCAAGCTCCCGGTCGTCCCGTTTCACGGGTGGCTTCAGGACGCATACGTCCAAGCTCCCTCGCCGGTCACGACGCTCCTGGCTGGGATCCAGTCCGCGCTGGGCGGGTACGGCCTGATCCGTATCAGCATCGGGCTCTTCCCTCAGGCCGCGCACCAGTGGGCCTGGGGGTTCATGCTGGTCGGGATAGCCACGATGCTCTACGGCGCCCTGGTCGCTCTGAGGGCCAATGAGCTCAAGCGCATGTTCGCCTTCACGAGCCTGAATCACATGGGCTTCGTCGTCTTCGGGGCGTTCGCGACGGTGGCGACCGGCAACCTGCTCGGGATGGAAGGGGCCGTGTTCCAGATGTTCGTCCACGCCTTCACGGCGGGCTCGCTCTTCATGATCGCGGGCTACGTGGGACAGCAGGCAGGCACGACGCAGCTTGCGAACCTGAAGGGCCTGCGCGACGTCATGCCCCGCACAGCCGGACTCCTGGTCATCGCGAGCGCGGCCGCCATGGCGCTTCCACCCTTCTCGAGCTTCCTCGCCGAACTCTTCGTCGTCGCAGGCGGCATCGCCGCGAACTCCTATACCGCCTTCGTGGTGATTGCGCCGGTCCTGACTGGAGGCTACCTGCTCTGGATGATCAAACGCGTCGTCCTCTCCCCCTCGGAGCCCGGGGCGAAGATCAGGGACATCGAATGGTCTGACGCGGCGGCCTTCGCGTTGTGCTTCGTCCCCCTCCTGGTGCTGCTCGTCTTCTCCTCCCTGATCCTTGCTCCCGCGGCTCCCGTCGCGCAGTGGGTCGTCCATCTGGTGGAGGGTGCGTAGTAGATGGACCTGATACTCCTCGCCGCAGTCTCGCTCGCGGCTTCCTCCCTCGGCCTCCCGTTCTTCCAGCTCTCCGGGACGCGGAGGAGGCTACCCGGATACCTCCTGGTGCTTGCTCTCTCCCTGGCGCTGCTGTTCGTCGCGCTGAACACGCTCTCTCCCCAGCCCGCGGGCGATTTCGGCAACCTTCTCAGCTCCGACAGCCTTGGGGGCCTCTTCGCCTTGGTTACCCTCTCGGTGACCCTCGCGGTAGCGCTGGTCTCCGTTCCAACGATTGCCGACAGGACGAACGGGCCTCTCTACTTCTCGCTCCTCTCCTTCTCCGCTCTCGGCATGCTCTTCCTCTCCTATTCAGCCGACCTCCTGATGCTCTTCGTCGCCTGGGAGCTCATGAGCCTGCCGACCTACGCGCTGGCGGGTTTCGACAAACAGCGGGAGGAGTCCAACGAGGCCTCCGCAAAATACGCCATCATAGGCGCCCTCTCCTCGGCGATAATCCTGTACGCCATCAGCCTGAGCTACGGTCTGGCCGGAAGCACCCGGATCGTCACGGTCGTCGGCGCAATGGCTACTCAGACCTCCAATCCGATAACCCTGGTCGCAGTCCTCCTGTTCATCGTAGGCTTCGGCTTCAAGATGTCGATTGTGCCCTTCCACATGTGGGTGCCGGACACGTACGAGGGCGCTCCGATCACTGTCACTACGCTGCTGGCAGCGGCGACCAAGAAGGCCGGGTTCTCCGCCGCGATCCGGGTCGTGCTCGCGGTATCGACGGTGTACGTCGTCACTCAGAATCCGGTCTTTACGGTGGCGAATGTCCTCGCGGTGCTGGCCCTCTTGACCATGACACTCGGCAACATGGCCGCGCTGACTCAGAAGTCCATGACCCGGCTGTTGGCCTACTCCAGCATAGCCCAGGCCGGGTACATCCTGATAGGGTTCGTCATCTTCTCCTACGCGCAGCAGAACCCTTCTTTCGCGAAGGAGGGCACCCTCGGGATGGCGGGGGCCCTGTTCCAGATCATCAACCACTCAATCATGGCCACTGCGGCGTTCGTGGCCGTGGCGCTCGTGCTCACCTCGCTCAGCCGTGCAGATGTCTCCGCCTTCGAAGGACTTGCGAAGCGAGCCCCCGTCACGGCGTTCACTGTCGCTGTCTCCATGCTCGCCCTGGCGGGCGTCCCTCCCCTGAACGGGTTCTGGAGCAAGCTCCTTCTCTTCCTCTCGGTCGTAAACGGTCCCTACGCCTGGCTGGCGGTCGCGGGTCTGCTGAACAGCGCCTTCAGCCTGGGGTACTACGTGTGGATTGTGAAGAGAATGTACATGGACGAGCCTGCCAGCGCCGAAAGGATCAACGAACCCATCCTGTACGTCGCGGTCTTTGCGGTCCTGGTCGCGCTGATGATCGGCCTGGGTGTCTTTCCACAGGTCGGGATCGGATTCTCGCAGGGCGCCGTGCCCTCGATTGTCCCTCACTGACCTAAAAGTCTCGCTGGACCGAGAAATCCGTCAGCTCCCAGAGGAGTCCCCGCGCCTTGCCGTCGGGAAGAAGAGAAAGCTGCTCCTTGGCCTTCTTCGAGTAGCTCCTGGTAAGTGACCTCAGTTCTGTCAGTATCGAGCTCTCCTCATTCCCCTGCTTGAGCGCGAGCGTGACCTTGTCCTTTGCCCCCCAGTCCAGCAGGTCGTCGTGGACCTGGTAGGCGATGCCCAGGTACTTTCCGTACCCGGAGAGGGCCTCGATCTGTTCGTTGGTCCCACCGCCGATTATTGCGCCCAGCTTCGTCGCGGTCTGGAAGAGCGCTCCGGTCTTGTTGTAGATTATGTCGATGTACTCGTCCCAACCTAGCTTGTACGTTATCGGGTCTATCGTCAGCTCCATGTACTCGCCCTCGCACATCTGCAGAGCGGCCTTGCTCAGAGTGTGCGCGACCCTCCTGTCGGGGTATCTCGACGAGATGGCGAGGATCATGGCGAAGACGAAATCCGCCGTGAGGAGCGAGGCGCTGTAGCCGTATCTCACGTGGAAGGCGGCCTTCCCCCTCCTAGCGACCTCCTGGTCTATTATGTCGTCGTGGATGATCGACTCTGCGTGGAGAAGCTCCACGGCAACCGCGGCGTCCAGCACGCTGTCGTCCTTCGAGCCGACGGATTCGGCAGAGAGGAGCGCGATGACAGGCCTTATCCTCTTGCCCCCCTCGAGCGCGTACTTCAGAGGCCCGAAGAACCGGGAACTCGAGTAACGCTCCAGCTCCCTGTCGATGGCGATGCTGGAACGATCGAGATAATCCTTCGTCTTGAGCGTAATCTCATCTAAGAACGCCGGGTCCCTCTCAACCAAAAATTGAAACCTTTTCGTCCCTACCCTCCTCAGTTGTTATTTAACAATTCGTGAACGACCTGTTTGTTGCCCACCCTTCGCCCGACGATGATGGACGGTGCCGTTCTTAACTCGGGGATGAGACTGGGACGCCGTTGCCCCGGTACGAAGTACACCAGATCTACTTGGAGGGCCTGGAACGATACTACCTTCCTCTTCCCAAACTCACCTCGCGACAGCTACAGGCCCTTGAGAAGCGTCTGGCGACCAAGGGCTTTCGCGTCAAGAACGACGGGTACACTCTCAATGCGGAGGACCGCTTCCGCAGGATGACGATTCTCAGGTCAGGCCTCGCTTGGTCGAGCGGCGAGCTGCTCGATGCTCTCGCCCCGGCCATGCCGAGCCTGCTCAGCATCCCGCGTGAACCGGTCGAAGGGAATCCCTACTTCACGGCGAAGAAGCTGAATGACGGGTTCGAGCTCCAGCTCTTCCCCAGGATGGAGGGCCTCCGGATCTGGACTGAGCTCAGGCGGAGCGGTCTGTCCGGACTGACCCCGGACGAGAAGGCGGCCGTCTCGGAGGCCCTCCTCGACTCGGACCAGAACGTAGAGTGCGTCACAGACTACCCAACCGAGGGCTGCTCGGTTCTCCTGGTTGGTGGGATGCAGTACTACCGCTCGTCCGTACCAGCTGGCGAGTTCGCCTCTATGCTGCGAACGGTCTCCAGTTCGTCTCCAAGGAGCTGCTACCTACCTAGATCGTCGCTGATCAGAGTAAGGACAGGGTCTCCCCCTGGGTTCCCGACAGCCGAAGGGCTCGGAGAGTGGTGCTTCCTTGAGTTCCCTCCCAAAAGGCTCTAATCCAAGAGCCTGAAGGGGTGCTCAGCCCCGGTAGTACAGAGCCTCTGCGTATAGCCCGGTCAAACAGAGAAGTGTCGAGAGTATGTCGGCCTTTCGAGTCGATGAGCGCGGGTTCAAATCCCGCCCGGGGCACTCCTATTTTAGGTATAAACCTATATTAGCCCGGGCTAACTGACCTTCTCCCATGGCGAGAAGGGCCAGGCCCAATCTGCTGGACGATCCCAACCTGAAGCGCTGGTACAGCAACATCAGGAAAGGAAGCGTAATCTCCGCCGAAATATACCTCAGAGCACTCGGGCGGTTCTGTGAATACGCAAAGATGACACCGAAGCAGTTCGCAGAGCTACCGTTGGAGAAGATCGAAGACATGACGCAGGACTTCATCGATGAGTTCGAAGCAAAATATTCTCCCGGCTACCTGGGCTCTCTTCTCAAGGTGGTGAGAAGCTGGGCAAACTGGAATAGGAAGCCGTTCCAGAGGAAGATCAAGATATCCAATCCAAACAAACGCCCGACCCTTGAGAATGAAAGGGCGCCAACGAAAGACGAACTGAAGCGCGTCCTGTACAGCGATATGACTTCTCTCAGGGCTAGAGCATCCATATCGCTGATCGGCTTTTCGGGCGTCAGGCTAGAGGTTCTCGGCGACTATCTTGGTCTTGATGGTCTTCGGGTCAAGGATTTCCCAGAGATGGAGCTAAGCGATGGAAAGGTCAGTTTTGCTAAGGTTCCCACCGTCATTGTGGTGAGGGAGGAGCTGAGCAAGGTCAGGCGTCGGTATCTAACCTTCATGTGCGAAGAAGGCTGCGAGATCATCAGGGAGTACCTCGAAAGGAGGATGTCAGAAGGCGAATCTCTTAGTCCCGACTCGGGAATAGTCGCCACCACCCCTGCGCAGGCCAGGAAGAGCGCGCAGCTGAACGCCTCTGACCGTTCTCCCTTCCTCAGGACGACGAAGATAGGTGATGAGGTACGGAAGGCGATGAGGGCGGTGCAGCTGCCATGGAGGCCGTACGTCTTCCGCACCTACTTTGACACCACTCTAATGCTCTCCGAGAGCAAGGGACTGGTGAGCCACGCCTACCAGCAGTTCTGGATGGGTCATACGGGTGATATTGAGGCCCAATACACGACAAACAAGAACAGGCTGCCCGATAGCGTCGTGGAAGACATGAGAGAGTCCTATAAGAAGGTCGGCGAGCTTCTACAGACAAAGTCCGAATCGGTCAGCGAGGATAAGATCAAGCGCACCTTCAAGGAGCAGTTCCTGCTTGTGGCCGGATTCCAGAAGGAAGAGATAGAGAACATGAACCTGGACGACATGACGAACGAGGAGCTTCAGAGCCTTGTCAGGAAGCGACTCGTCGGTATGATGACAAGCAACGGCTCAAGGCAGAAAGTCATACCCATTCAAGAAGTGAGATCATACATCGGCCAGGGCTTCGAGTACGTCGCGTCCCTCCCGAATGACGAGGCGATAGTCAAGATTCCCTTCTGACCGACAAAGCTACTCTGTGTAGAAGTCCTTCCCCGTCCATTGGATTCTCTTCGATTCGTACTTGATAATCGGCACCATCTCGCTCTCTTCCAGGTGCTTTCTCAGGAGGAGGAATGGGAACCAGCCCAACCCGCCAGCAGAGTAGACGGTGAGAATGAGGATGTAGACGACCAAGCCATCGACGCCCCACGCATTACCTCCCTCTACATCAGGAGTCCTGACGAAGCAGACGGGGTTTTGTCTGGCCGCGTTCTCATATGTTTGCTGTAGCCGCATCTTGACGTGCTCAATCACCGTGGCGTCTTTTTCCTTCTTGAGCGCGCTCTCGTAGTTGGAGATCTCCGTCAGCAGCGGGTTCGCCAATTGCGCCAGTTCCACCCTTGCCGTCTCGCCCTGATTCAGGTCAATTGAGAGCAGGTCGCGAGGTTGCCAGTATGCCTGCACCTCTCTGTCGCCGAGGGGAATAACCACCGCTTTGGCCTTGCAGTTCGTCGAGGACTCGTTAGCGATGACATCGACCAGCAGAGGAGTAGTGCGCGTGTATCTGCTCATGCCTTGGAAGGATTTTCTCAACTTGAAGGTGAATCTGTTCGATGACTGTCTCTTGAAGTATTGATCTAAGGTATCGTAAGGCCCGTCACACGGAACGTAGCAGGTCTCACCCGATGCGATCTCAGTCTTGCTCAGCGTTCCCCACTTCTTCACGGCTGAACCAAGCGCCCTCGATACAGCTGACGCTTGGAATCCTTTTCGTGTTAGGTGTTGGCCTAGCTCACGCCTTGGAGTCCAGTCTATTGTCGTGGCGCTTCCACATGTACTTGCTATCCTCTGGGAGGGTGCGACTCACTTGACAAGTTCGGAACGGTGCCTTTTACGGGTGCAAATATCTATACTGGGGGGTCGGCTGGATACATCAACAACTACATCACTGGTGCTTACACAATGGTCAATCAGAATGATTACCTCGGTATCTACGGCTCTTGTTCGGGCACCTCTGTCACGAACGTGAACTACGGGACTCTGAATTCAGTGGGCGACTTCACTATGACTTGGGCATCGAGCCAATACACCCCAGCGGCCAATACCGGATGCTAGAAGAATCCCTTGGGCGGCCTGCTGGCCAAAGGTCAAGGTTCCCTCAAGATTCCGAATCATTTGTTGCTGACGGGCCGTTATCTAATCTGAATCCTAAGACGGAGAAAACCGTAATTGACTTGTTCAGTGAAGAAACTTACGTGAGCGATACTGTTACGATAACCCTGACGTTCGGACAAAAGTCTTTAAGCATTAACGTTTCAAGAAATCGGCACAGAGCGATCACTAGAAAGACCATGCTGGAGGTTGCATTGATGTTAGCCATCATAGGAGCAATGCTTCTAATATTCGGTGCTATTCATCCGATAACAACTATCAGTTGTGTTTCACCTGCGACCGGAGAGTGCGCTTCGGCCATTAACTACACACTGACCTATGCAGGAATCGCAACCATCGTCGCTGCAATTGGAGTGACCTTTGCATCAAACAAGTTCGGGCAGCATTCTGCAATCACGGCTAGAATTGGAAATTGAAGAACATACCATTGCAGTTGGTATGAACTGGGAGAGTGCGCTCACCCGACGAAGGATGGAAGTTTGCTATACGCCGAGTCGTCTCTAATGCTCATGTATTCGAGGGATGGAATTCCTCCGGGACCAGAGGTTCTTGCGTGTATGCTCTATATGACTGGACCATCCTCTGCGCCATGACCTTAGTTAGTTCCTTATTCTAACTATCCCGATACCGTTAAGATAAGCGATTGAGATGTTTGATCTATCGTGCTTGTCACGATACTTGAACGACCTCCAGTGTACGCCCTCGTATTCCTTAGGAAGGTCCTCAACGTGTGCACAAACAAGCCGATCGTCCTCGTAGACAGAGGGCAGCGTGGGTTTGTACCTATTTTCGGTCTAAATCCCGCCCGGCGCATACTTATTCAGACGCTGAAAGAAGTTTCGCGAATGGGAGATCATTCCCAGGGCCAAACGTCAGCCTGATTAGATAAACAGAAAAGCGAGACCCTCAAGCTGAATCTCACGAGATTTACGCGTCACTCAAGAATGCGCGCCGTTACTCGAGGCGCTGTTGCAGCGGCGGTCGGCTTGGTTATGGTCGCGGGGGCGGCTTATCTCTACGTCAACCCGACAGCATTCACGTCGGCGCCGACCCAGCTCTACCCTTTCACGGACTCCGGAAGTTCCGTTTCAATCAGCACAAACACCACGACCGCCTTCACTCCTCCTGATGCAGTTCAGGTGTACATACCATATGGCGGCGGCGAGAACGACGACGGTGCCACCAATTTCCTTCCCCAGGCCATCACTGTGATGATTGGAGTGAACAATACGGTGACTTGGATCAATCAAGACCTCATCGCTCATAACATAATCAGCAACAACGGTTCTTTCGCTTCTGGAGATCTATCACCCGGACAGACCTATACCTTCACATTCACGCAGACCGGAACATATCCCTACTATTGCTCCTACCACCCCATGTCTGGTGTGGTCATGGTCAAGAGTCCATAGGCCCATCTAAGCGATTAGGTGTAGCCGACTGATACACTTGGTGGGTCCAGGAGGGATTCGAACCTAGGCTTGGATGCTCGCCCGGGCCCTCCCTTTTGAGTCGAGCGCGAGGTTTCCCACGTTAGAAAGGAATTTGAACCTGGAGAGGTGATCTGTAGTAGTCTCTCCAGAGACTGCCGAGTAGGCTATCCCCGCATGCTAAGTCGATCTGATGAAACTCCTCTCACCGCAAAAGTGTGGATGTCCCCGAATAGGTTCGGGGATACCCGTAATATGCCAAGAGTAATGTTAAATTCTGACCAGAATGAAATCCAAGAAGGAGACAACAAAGGCTCCCTCGGCAACTCAACCTGAGAAGAAGGCCTCTATCTCCGTCGGGGGGACCGGTGGAGTGATTCAGGACGTTGCAAGCACAAAGGTGAGCAGACGGACCCTCATGAAAGGCACTGCGGCTGTCGTTGCGGTCGTCGGCGTCTCAACTCTTGCTATGAGAGGATCCAGGATCAAAGAACAGGCCGCAGCTTCGTCGGCCTCCTACGTCACGATATCCCCCACTGCGAGCGTCAATACTTCCATTCCTACGCCGGGGCCAATAGTGGCGACAACTCCGTTTGACGCACGAACGATTACGCTCAATGTCAATGGTACGAGCTACACTCCTACCGTGGAGCCCAGGAGGATGCTCGTCGACGTGCTTAGGGAGGACCTCGGTCTGATAGCGACGAAGAAGCCGTGCGACAGGATGTGCTGCGGAGGATGCACCGTCCTGATCGATGGCGTGCCGCATGAATCGTGCACGATCCTAGCGGTGAGGGCGGTCGGCCATACCATTGTGACCTCAGAGATCACCACGGGTGACCCGGTGGTCAACGCCCTACAACAGGCCTGGGTTACCTCAGACGGGGGCCAGTGCAGCTACTGCGCGTCGGGTCAAATCATGGCCGCCACATACCTGCTGAAGAACAAACCGAACCCGACAGTCCCCGAGATCAAGGCCGCGTTGAGCGGTAACTTGTGCCGATGTGGAAACTACCTGCACATAATCGATGCGGTACAGGCTGCGGCGGCGAGTCTAGGAGGTGCCTAGAGCGATGAGTTCTCCCGTAGGTTCAAACGTTGGAAAGGGCAACGGCCCCTTCAACCTGGTAGGAAAGTCTACGGTCAACAGACGGGCCATCTACAACCAGATTACAGGTGTGCGAGTATACCAGAGCGACATCCTTCCCTCTCACGTCGGCGCCTCGAGCTTCGTCTACATGGGCTACGTCACCTGCCCATACCCAAACGCGATGATCAAGAGCATTGATGTGAGCGCAGCGGAGGCGGCTGGAGCCGTTACCCTATCGGCTCTGGACACGGACTTCCTCCCTGAATTCAACTATTACTCCACCTCGAATGGCAGAATCCGGGGACCTCTCCCGTACCCCCAGTGTATGTACTCCGGCCAGCCCGTGGTCGCGGTCGGGGCTGCCACGCCGGACTTGCTCAACGACGCAATCAACCTGGTCAAGGTGGAATATGAGCCTCTCCCATACGTCTTCGACGTAGAGGGAGCGCTGAAGCCGGGCGCGCCACAGCTGTGGCCGGGCGGCAACTCTCCAAATGGGGCTGCTGGTATAGACAACGGGTATCCGCCGAGTACGGCCGCCGTCGCTTTCGGCGACGCTGACGCAGCTATCGCGGCGGCCGACGCGGTGGTCACGCTCCCGGTGCTGAACACCCAATTCGTCCAGCACTACACGACCGAGCCCCGCGGGCTGGTCGCAGAGTGGACAACCGACGGCGGGGTCAACATCTGGTGCGACTCGCAGTACGCCGCCTCGATTCCCGCACAGGTCTCGAGCTACTTCATGATACCGGCGGCCGACATAGTCTGCAGAGTCGGTCTCGGTGGAGCCGACACAACCACAGGAAACCCCGTTGCAGGTTGCGCCACCGGCAACAAGACAACCGGCGAAGAGTACCTCACAGCGGTGGCGCTCTCGAAGAAGGCAGGGGCGCCGGTGAAATTCCTCAACACCAGGGTGACTGACGCACTCGCCACAACTGCCCGCTTTCCGATGCGCGCCTATGTCACGATTGCAGGGACGAGCGCGGGAAAGATCACAGCGGTTAAGGCCTCAGTATACTCGAACGTTGGTGCACTCGACGGGGCGGAAACGGAACTCAGCGAGTTCTACGCCAGCTACACCATTCCAAACGTCGATGTCGTGAACTATTCGGCCAACACGAACGGCATGTGTTCATCCGGTCCCATGCGCGATGTCGGCGAGAGCCAGTGCTCCTATTTCATGGAAACGGCTGTGGACATGCTCGCCGAGAAGCTGAACATAGACCCCGTGACTTTCCGGCTCAACAACATGATAACCAAGGGTTACACCGACCCGTCAACAGGAGCGGTCTACCCCGACACCGCGTTCGACCCGAGCACCGGACAAGCGTTCTCCGGATTCAGCCAGCCGGCAATCCATCTCAGGACAGCGGCAGCCTTCAACTGGAGCGGCAGATGGAAGGGCTGGGGAGTACCGAGCGGTACGCCAGTCAACTCCGGTGAGACCCAGGGCACAGGCCAGAAGCTGCGAGGGGTCGGCATGTCGCTACTCTCTGCGGCGAAGGGTGGCTTCGCGTTCGGCTCGGGCCAGATATCGGTCGATCCCACGGGCGCGATAACGGTCTACTCAGGGATAATGGACCATGGAGGCGGAGGGAACACGACGATCCCGCTGATTGCTGCCGAGTGCCTGGGTCAGACCGACTTCAGCAACGTGACAGCCGTCATGTCGGACAGTTCCCTCACGACGGACACATTGGGCACGTTCGGCAGCCTGGGGACACGCGACGGGGGCATGGGCCAGGTAGTTGCCGCCCAGAATCTGGCGAGCCAATGGTTCCCGATCGTCGCCGCCAAGCTAGCGCCCGGGACGCAGGCTGCCAACCTCGCCTTCGGGAACAACACGATCTACGACACGACCAACCCGAGCAACTCGATGTCCTTCAAGGCAGCCGCCGCTCTCCTCCCCGCCACGATTACGGGGAACTCGGGGTTGGTGTTCGGTTCCCCCAACCTTACGTACCGTGTCGGCGGCACGAAGATGTGCGAAGTCGAGGTAGATACCGAGACCGCTGACGTTCGCGTGATAAACGCGGTGGTCGGAATTGGCCTTGGCCGCGTCATCTTCCAGCACGGCGCGGAGGGTCAGTCCCAGGGCGGCTTCATAGGACACGGGATAGGCGAGTCGCTCACCGAAGAGCACATAAACGACTCGTCAAACGGCTTCAAGTATTCCGGAGGCGCCCTCAACGCCAACTTCCTTGACAACAAGGTCCCAACGATAACGATGGCGCCTGACACACTGAACGTCCTCTATGAGGAATACGTCGACCCGGTAGGTCCGTTCGGCGCGACCGGAATCGGCGAGCCCAGCCTCATCAGCGTCATACCCTGCATCCTGAACGCTCTTAGCAACGCGCTGGGCGGATACAGGTTCACCAAGACCCCGGTGAGGAAGGAGGACATCGTCACGGCGCTGCAATGGATGGAGGCGAACGGGAAGCTCCCATCATAGGAGAGTGGATTGAAATGAGAAACGAACTAAACCAATTCGGATACCTGGTGCCGACCTCGGTTGACGACGCGGTATCACTCCTGACGAAGTATGCAGGAAACGCGAAGGTCATCGCCGGAGGGACGGACCTGCTCTACCAGATGAAGAACCAGATAGATGGGCTGACGCCGGAGTACGTGGTGGACATCGCAGGACTTGGGCTCGACCAGGTAACTTTCAGCCCGAGCACCGGTCTGACCATCGGAGCGACCGCGAACGTCCTCACAGTCTCGAACGATCCGAACGTCAACAAGTACTACGGCGCGATCGCGGGGGCGACCACGGGGCATCCAAACCAGATAGCCAGCCAGGCCACCGCCGCCGGGGACATCAGCCAGGAGGTCTGGTGCTGGTACCTGCGAAACAACTACGACTGCTGGAGGAACGGCGGCAACGTCTGCTACGCCACCGCCGGGGACAACCGCTACTACCACAGCATCTTCGGAGGCAACCTCTGCTACGCGGTCCACGCTGGAGACCTTACGACGGCCCTCTTCGCCCACGACGCCACTCTGACGGTGCAGGGTCCGGGAGGCTCGAGCACCAAGACGATGGACCAGTTCATGCCGGGCGTCTCCATAGTGGACGGCCGTGTCAAGGAGAACAGCCTCCGCTTCAACGAGATAGTGACCCAGATCAATGTGCCCGCGCCCGCATCAGGGACGCTCAGCACGTTCTTCAGAATGACCGACAGGGGTGCGGTCGACTTCCCACTCGCGAGCGCGGCTGTCGTCGCGACGACAAGCGGGAGCACAATCTCCAGCGCCAGGGTGGTGCTGGGTCACGTCGCCAACAAGCCCATCAGATCCTCCTCGGCAGAATCATACCTCGCCGGAAAGACACTCCCTCTGTCAGAGAGTGACATCACGCAGGCGGCGAAGAACGCCCTCTCAGGTGCCACACCGCTGACGCACGAGAGCGTCGGGGCGCACGGCCTGGGTCAGGGGAACGGATTCCGAGTATTCATCGCGCAGGGAGTGGTGAAGAACGCGCTGCGGGCACTGAACCCGTAGAGTCGATGTCTCTGGGTTCGACTCCAAACGACCTGCCAACCCGAGAGCAAGGTGAGCCGGAGAACCTTGCTCTCTCCGAAAATTTCAGGAGACACAAGTCTACTTGGGTGGCCATGACAGATACCGCAAGAGACAGGAACTTTCAGCCGACAAGTGGCAGGGTGGTCGCGACCGACCTGGACCGGTAGAGACTGAGGCAGAAGATATTGAAATACGCCGACATCTGTATCCTCTATGCTGGTGAACCTCCATATCCTCTGCTCCTGTAGCTTTCCCTCCCACATCCGTAACCGAACATACCTTCCGTAAATTCCCGACCATATTTGTGCGCCTAAGGGGCCGCAACGAGATCGTGAGAGAGTTTAGCGCGCTGGTCGACGTCGGCGCCGAGTACTGTATCATGCCAAAGGTAGATGCTCACTTGCTCGGCTATCGAGAAGCCGCGCTCGATAACCCCGTAACGATGCCTGCCAACACAGTAACCTTTTCAAGCTATAATGGGTATTTCAGGGCGGTAATGATCAGAATCGCGCAGCTGAGCCTGGGAAGCACTTCCTTCGAGAATGTCGAGTTTGTCGCCTCCGACCTTCCTCAGACGACAGGGTTCGACGTCGTCCTAGGACGGAGCCTGTTGAAGTTCATGAGGCTTGAATTCGATTATTCGGTTGGGCAGTTGAGGATAGAAGACATGAGGAAGAAGGGAGCAGAACCGTGAAATTCGCTCTAAGGTATCCTATGCTGGTAAGCGCTCGAATAGAAGGTCAAAACGGTCGTGTGAGGGAGTTGAGCTCGGTCATTGACTTCAATTCTCCGTATTGCGTGGTCCTCTTTCAAGACGGGATAGACCTTGGCTATCCGGAAGCGGCAAACAAAGCCGTCAGCTGGGGGCGGATTCACCCCGACAGGGTGCCTTGGTTTACCACCATGCGCGGCATAGAGCGAGGCATTCTGGTGACTCTCACCAAGGTGTCGCTCGGTAGCTTGGTTTCCGAGAACGTGGACGCTGTGGTGCTCGAACTGCCACATCTACCCTTGCACACCTTCGAGATGATTCTGGGCCGCACATTCTTGAAGAATTTCAAGCTCACAGTTGACATGAATAATGGGAAGGACGGTTACCTTTCTCTGCTCCCTTCGGGAAAGAGGCCACCTAGCCCGGCCGGGAATGCCTGATTACAGGATTGCCATGCCATTCTGGCAGGTTGGCAGTGCCGACTGGGAGTCACAAGGAAGTCCTTCTTCATGAACGCGAAGGAGCAAAGACTTTGGACTGAATCCGAAGAGTGCTCCGCGGAGGACTGGATGCGCGTACCTAGAAGAGGAACTCTTGCCACGGTGGTGGCCCTGACGTGGTGGCAACTGCAAGTGCGTTTGAGCCGCTGCGTGGCCTAGCAGATTGTTTGGTTGCTTCTCGAGGTCCGGCCTCAAGTCGTTTCATCTCCCTAGCGGCTCGACTCCTTAACTCATCAAATTCTATGCTATCTTTCACTCTTTTTCTAGGTTCTCTTATATTCTACGCAGATTTCTAGTTAGCTGCTCAAATGGTGCGGGGTTCTCGACGCCCGAGCGCACGGGATGGGTCGATCTCCGGAATGGTCACGATTGAACTAGTCGACTCCGTTCGCGAGGTTAAGAAGCTGGAAGACGACTGGACGAGACTAAGCACGCTCGCTCCCGGATTTGGCATCGGAGCGACGTTCGACCAGAACCTCGTCTTCGAACGGGATTTGGCGGGGAAGTTTCTGAAGGTCCTGGTCGCTAGAGAACGAGGAGGAGTCGTGGGGATTGCTCCATTGAGATTGACGAGGGTCAAGTGGCGCTCAATCGAGGCCAGGAAGGTCTCGTTCATCACGCCCAGATACATGACCTCTGACTTTCTACTGGATCCCGGCCAGAGGGTTGAGGTGCTCAGGAGCTTCATCACGTTTCTTCTCCGGGAAGAGACGGACTGGGACTACATGGAGCTGTGTTCCCTCCTCCAGGACTCCCCCACCGTTCAAATGGTCGAGAAGATTTCGCGAGAGTTCGCGCTTCCTCTGCATTCTGCTTCAAGGGGAAGCACATTATCGGTATCCCTGGAAGGGAGTTGGGATTCTTACATCTCATCGAGAGGCGCGCACCTGAGGAAGAGGTACCGCGAAGCCGCCAGTCGCCTCTACGGTTTGGGAGTCTGGAACGTCCAAAGAACTAGGTCGCCGGATGGGACGGGGGGCCTGATCAAGAGGATGACCAACGTCATGACTAGGAGCTGGAAGGGCAAGAGACAGACGCTCGCCTCGGGGCTCAGGCTCATGACGGACCAGTTCGAGCTGGCCAGTGCGAGAGGGGGCCTCGATGTACAGGAGCTGTCCCTTAACGGTGAGACAGAAGCCTTCTGGTTCTTGTCCCACCAAGGGCCAATGGCCTACGCTCTGTACACGGCGTACGTAGAAGACCTTTCTGACTACTCTCCGGGTTTCGTTCTCCTTCATGAAGTAGTAAAGAATCTCTTCTCCGACAGAAGCAGGGTAAGCGAGCTGGACTTCCTCAACAACCTGCCGTATCTGCGCAGGTGGGCAAATCTTGAGCGGAGAAGGGTAAGTCTCACTCTGTACCATAGGGGTTTGAGGGCCCAGCTTGTCAAGCTGGGAAGAGGGGTGATTCATGGGCACTAGACCGACTCAGACATAGTCTTGCCTTTCATAACTCTCAGCATCCGGAAACGATGGGGACCCGAGATCGCTTATTGAGACCAGAGCCAGGTGCGCGAGATTGCCCGGGTCGAAACCGGTTTAGAGCCTGGTGGAAGAGGGACCAGATTGATCGGTTCTGAGATCGAACTACTAGGCCGATTCCCGCTTGAGGTGGCTCCACTCGAGCTGCGAATGAAATCGCGCCCGAGGGGAGATTCGGCCAAAGAAGAGGCAAACTAGAACCAAGGAAGGGACGTCCTATCGGACCGCATCGCGGGATTAGGGCGAAGTCTGGCGAGCCCAACAGAAGAGAGTTAGCTGTCAGGTCCTCTCTCCCAGGATGGAAGACTCAGGCAGATACCTTGATGCGATGGCAATCTGTCGGGGTGTGCGGCTTCGTCAAGTCTAACGGTACGGGAAGAAACAATAGAGATATACGAGGGGCGTCTCACGCGCCACCTGAGAAGTTAGAAGAACCGAGAGAAATGAGACAAAGGAACCCGGACTACATCTCGATAATCGTGCTCGCCTCCGGCTCCTCCATGAGGTCAGGACGGAACAGGCTTCTCGAGCCTATCGCGGAGAGACCGATGATAGACTACGTCGTCTCCGAATGCATGACCTCGAAGGCCAAGCAGGTCATAGTAGTGGTCGGGTACGAGGCAGAGAAGGTGAGGAGCGCACTCGGGGACTATCCCTGCGACATCGTCCTCGACGAGGACTTCGCAAGGGGGCAGAGCTACTCGATCAAGAAAGGTCTTTCTGCGGTGAGAGAGGAGGCCGACGCCGTCATGGTCGTACCCGGCGACATCGCGCTGGTGGACCGCACGACGATAAACAGGTTGATTCGCGAGTACTCGACCTGCTACGCCCCAATCGTGACTACCGGTCACCACGGCAGCTCCCTGCACCCTATCCTCTTTGACAGGAACCTTCTTGGGGAGCTTAAGAACATGAACGACGAGATTCTCGGATTCAAGAGCCTCCTCGCCCGATACAGGTCGAAGAGCCATCTGGTCAAGACGTCGGAAGCATCATTGCTTCGCCTCAGCAAGCAAGCAGGTCGGCTCCGGGATCGCCTAGGCCTCTCGAAGCGCTCCTGAAATCCGCATCGTCCCCGTACCCCGAATCCTCTGTCCTCACTGTTCTTGCGTTGCCTATACCGGGGGCCGGCGGTCATAGACCCAAAAGATGAATTGAGGGTCCCGCGACGAAAGATCATCCACGGGAGGAAAGCGTTGGCAGACTCGTTCCGCCGTGCCGCTGCGAACTGCGAACATCGTACGTCTCGGACAGTCCTCCTCGATAGGGACTATTCATCGCAAAGCCACGATTGTCTGAGTTTCGCCGGGACGCGCAGCGCCCCTCGAATTCTGACAACCGAGTTTGACTCAGCATGGTACCCGAACCTGTTAGGGTAATTAGAGATATACAGCAATCTGAACTAACGATTCCGGAGAGCGAAATCTCAGATTGAATCTGCTAGGTATTCTTCAGTCCGTTGGTCTTGATACCGACACGCAATCGCAATCGGCGGGTCGGCTTCAAGTGGAATATGCTGCCGCACTTGTCCTTCTCTTTGCAGCGGTGTTCGCTGTGCACTTCGTGAGAAGGGCATACAGGCAGCCGAAGAGGATCGGCGGGACACCCATGGAGGTTCCCGGAAACACGGTGAAGGCCTTCGATCTTGTTGAGAGGCTCTTCCATTGGTCACTGTTCATCACGCTCGGGCTCGTCATGGTTAGCGGAGTCGCTATCTATCTGCCCGGTTCGTTCAATTTCCTTCTGAGCGCCTTCGGTGTCGCAGGGACAGCCGCAGCTCAGACTGCCGCTGACCTGGCGTGGCACACGGACATGCTTTGGCTGCTGCTCGGCCTGATCGCCATACACATCGTTTGGGACCTGGCAGTCTCGAGGACCGGCAAGACCATCATTCCCAGGGGGCACGACATCAAGGACACGATGGTTCGAGTGCAGGGCTTCCTCGGTCTGGGCCCCTCCGTACAGCCCAGGCACGGTAAGTACGACGCTTTCATGAAGCTCTTCCACTGGGGTCTCGTTCTCTGCCTCGTGGTGTTGGGAATCTCGGGACTGTATCTCTGGAGCCCTTACAGTATCATGCCAACCATCTCCCCGAGCTTTGAAAGCGCGCTTAGGCTCTGGCACGACGTCTTCGCGTTCCTGCTCATCGGGCTCGTGGCAGGACACATCTACTTCGCAATCCTCCCGATCAACTGGCCCGTGCTCAGGAGCATCATGACCGGGACCATATCGGGAGACGCATACAACCACGACTTTGACAGCAGCAGGTGGACGCCGAAGAAGAAGGCGGCTGCCGCAGCACCCGCTCCTCAGTCGAGCGGGCCTGCCCCTGCGATGGCCGCGGCGGGCACAGGCAACGAAGTCAAGGCCGGCCCTCCAGGCGGGGTTAAAGATGACTCAGAGGAGTTGGAAGTGAGATGACCATGACGTCAAAGACAAGGGCCGAAATGGGCATAATGGCGGGCGTACTGGCAACGGTGGTGGCGACGATTGCCATAATCGTTGTGACGTCCATCGGCACGGCACTAGGGTATACGTGGCAGATTCAGTGGTACACGTGGTTAGGATCGATCTTCGGTGCGCAGGGCATGTCGGGCTATGTGTCCGAGATGGGCGTGCTCTGGTTCGTCGTATTGAGCATAGTCGCCGGGCTCATCTTCGCCTTCGCCTTCAAGGAACACACGGTATTCCAGGGATTGGCGGTCGGCCTGGTGGCTTGGTTCCTTTTCCTCGTCTATCTGGCATTCTGGACGGCGCCCCAGCTCACCGGGACCCTTCAGACGATGTCCTTCACCGTGACACTGGAGGTCCTCATCCCCCTCGCAGTCTTCTTCGGACTGTGGGGCCTCGCGATGGGGTACGTCGGCAAGAGATACGTCTAAGGAGAGGACGCGCTTGGCCAAGTCGCACAACACCGTCGTAAGGTGCGGTGCGTCTTGAGCCAAGGACGACTCTATCTCGTTTCGAGCGACCTCCTACGAGTCCTGTCCGAATCCATCGGCACCGAGAATAGGTTCCGTCAGCCGCGCGTGAGCCCAGGCAGCTACCGTCCCCTCTGGGGAGTGAAGTCATGCCTAGTTGACAGAAAAAACAACTGACTTTGTCTCGATCATTGTTCTCGCGGCCGGATTGTCCACACGTTTCGGGCGCAACAAGCTTCTCGAGCCGATCGGATCAAACACGATGGTAGGGCGCGTCGTCTCAGAGAGCCTCAAGTCGAAGGCCAAGCAGGTCATCGTTGTGCTCGGACACGACTCCGAGAAGATAAGGCGCAATCTCAAGGACTACAAGTGCGAATTTGTGTTCAACGAAGACTTTCTGAAGGGACAGAGCTTCTCGGTACGGAAAGGTCTGACCAGGGTGAAGAAGAATGCCGACGCGGTGATAGTCCTCCCGGGCGACGTCGTCCTGGTCGACCACAACATGATTGACGCCGTGGTAGACGAGTATTCGACATGCTATTCCCCGATTGTGACGGCGGGGTATCATGGGAGTTCGGGACACCCCATCCTCTTCGACCGGAATCTCCTCGGAGAGCTCGAGAACATCGACGAGGAGACCAGAGGGCTCAAGAGCGTCGTGTCAAGGCACAGGTCCCAGCTTCGGCTCGTAGAGACCTCGGAAGCCTCCCTCCTCGACGTAGACAGGCAGGAGGACCTGCTCAGACTCGCCGCCGCAGCTTCAGTGGGCCCCAGCTTCAGATACCGCTAGGGAACGATATCGCTGTTCCCTGATCTCTTCAGCTGCAAAGATTAGTCCGGCTGTCCGGTTCCCTCTTGGATGCCGACCACGATAGACCTAGGGGGTTCAGATCTCCAGATTCATCGCGCGATTGACAAGAGGAAGGAGGCGGGCGGATCACTCGAGCCACTATATGACGTCCGGGCGAAAGATGGTCAGCGCGTACCTTCGTTTGAGGGTGCCGCTTGCTTCTTGCTTATGACGAACCTGAAGCCGCCGTCTGCGGCGTAGCTCGCCAGGACGTCGTAGTCGGTTCCGACCAGCTCGACGAGAAGGCTCGCTAGGTTGAAGGTTCTCAGCCTGCCTCGGGCAATCCTGTTCTCGGTGAAGACCGGTTCGAAAGGGAAGTCGATCGTATCCCAGCTCGGCGTGATCAGCCAGTACTCGGAGGGGTTCATGTCCTGGGCCCTCAGAAGGTACGAGTTCGCGAACTCTGCCAGCGGCCTCCCTTCAGGTACGAACTTCAAGTATACGCTGCGGTTCGGCAGCGAGAATTCGGCTTCATGATCCTTATCGTCAGGGACGCCCAGGTCAAGGTTGAAGACTCCAGTCATCCCCGCCTCCTCACGCGCCAGAGATTTCCTGAGCGTCCTCTCAACAAGCCCCAGCACCGTCGCCTTGTCGAGATGGACCACGAGCCTGCCGTCCTCGAACGTCGCCTTGAGGTTCTCGATCTGACTCACCATCGCCCGCATCTCGGTTTCTTGCTTGCCGAGCTGCTCCCTCTCCTGATTTGTGAGCTGCTGCTCGTACTGGTTGAGCGCGTTGGCCGCGAGCCCCGTCGGACTAAGGAGGCTGCGGGTCCCGAGGTACGCATTGAGGACGAATCCTAGGCCTTCGGCCAGCACCTTCCTCCGAACGACTTCTGCGTCCTCGACGGGCTCTGATGACAAACAGATCTCAGCGATGTTCTTGAGCGTCTCTGTTCGCCATTAAAGCAGTTACCCGAATACGTTCGGGGAATGTGACATATAGCTCGGCACGGGCCACAACCTGACCGAAATGAAAGTCAAGAAGGAGCAAAAGAAAGGTTCTTCTCTAGTTAAGAAAGTCGAAGCCCCCAAAGCGGGTATTGGCGGCGCGGTGGCAGATATCGCGAACGCCAAAGTCAGCAGGAGGACCCTGCTGAAGGGTACCGCGACCGCGGTCGCCGTGGTCGGCGTTTCTTCGGTTGCGATGAGGGGTGCGCAGTTCAAGCCGGTAAAGGAGCAGGCTTCATCTAGCTCCTCGACCAGCTCGACCTACACTCTCACCAACACCGCAACCCTGCCAGCTCCACCGCCGGTGTTACCAACTGATCCAACCGCTCCGCGAACGATCACTCTAAACGTAAACAACAAGGCCTTCGTCGTCACCGTGGAACCGAGAAGCATGCTCGTTGACGTTCTGAGGGACACTATGGGCCTGATCGCGACCAAGAGACCATGCAACAGGATGGAATGCGGCGCGTGCACAGTCCTCATAGATGGAGCACCACATGAATCCTGCACGATCATGGCGATCCGAGCCGTCGGTCACAACATAATGACTGCAGAGATCGCCAAGGGCGATCCGGTGGTGAACGCGCTGCAGCAGGCGTGGGTGACGGAGGACGGCGGCCAGTGTGCCTACTGTGGGCCCGGCTTCATCATGGCGGCAGCGGCCCTCCTAAAGTCTAACCCGAACCCAAGTGTCAATGATATCAAAGCTGGGGTCAGCGGGAACCTGTGCCGATGTGGGAACTACATGCAAATAATAGCGGCAATACAACTAGCTGCGACGAATCTGGCTGCGACCTCAGGAGGTGCCTAGAGCGATGAGCACCACACCTACGTCGTTCGCAATCGTCGGCAACCCCAAGGTCGTCAGGCGCGACCAGTACGCCAAGGTCACGGGCGCCAAGAAGTTCACGAGCGACATCATGCCCACCGACGTCGGCGTCTCTGCTACGACTGGCTTTATCTACATGGGCTACGTCACCTGTCCATACCCCAACGCCCTGATCAAGAGTGTAGACGTCAGCGAGGCCGAAGCGGCCGGGGCCATAACTCTGACAGGGTTTGATACGGACTTCCTACCCGAATACACCTACTACTCGACCTCAGGCAACAGGGTCCGCGGGCCACTTCCCACGACCCAGGCTAGGTACGCAGGGTGCCCGGTCGTCGCGGTCGGAGCCACTACGCCCCACCTCCTCAACGACTACATCAACATGGTCAAGGTGGAGTACGAGCCTCTGCCGTACGTCTTCGACGTCGAAGGTGCGCTGGCGGCGAACGCGCCGGCCATCTGGCCAGGCGGCAACTCGCCCGGCGGCTCGATAACGGAGGGTGTGGCTCAGCCATCATCGGCGCAGGTCGCATTCGGTAACGCGGACGCAGCGATAGCGGCTGCCGCCCAGGTCGTCACCATAAGGCTAGACACGCAGTACATCCAGCACATGGACATGGAGCCTCGCGGACTCATCGCGCAGTGGGCTTCGACATCACAGGGAACCGCCAAGATCTGGGGCAACACCCAGTATGCGCACTCGATTGTATCTACGGTCGCGAACTACTTTGGCATCCCATCGGCGAACGTGCAGGTGAGGACCTCTCTAGGCGGCAATGAGAACGCTTCGATTGGCAACGGACTCGGGAACAAGTCGTCAGGCGAGGAGTACATCATAGCGACCGCGATGTCTAAGAAGTCGGGAGGCGTCGTGAAGTTCCTTAACACCCGCTACACCAATACGCTCGCCACGACCAGCCGGTATCCGGAGCGCGGCTACATCACGGCCGCATGCGACAGTTCTGGGAACATCACAGCGTTCAAGGCAGTCATCTATGCGAATGTCGGCGCGAACGGCGGTGCCAACTCCGACCTGGGCGCCTTCTACGCCATCTACAAAGTCGACAACATGAACCTCGTCAGCTACTCGGCGAACAGCAACGCCTACGCCCTCGCGGGCCCGATGCGAGATGTCGGCGAGAGCCAGAACCACTGGTACGTTGAGACTGTTGTGGACATGCTCGCCGAGAAGATGAACATGGACCCGGCTGCATTCAGACTGCAGAACATGAGGACCGCGGCGTTCACCGACTCGGTGACGGGACAGGTCTTCTCCAACACCGCGTTCGACCACACCACCGGATACCCGTACAGCGGATACGGACAGCCAGACTGCCACTTCAAGGCCACGAGGGCCTTCAACTGGAGCGGCAGGTGGAAGGGCTGGGGCACCCCGAGCAACTCGTTGACGAACTCCGGCGAGACGACCGGGACCGGGAAGAAGCTCAGAGGAGTCGGAATCGCTCTGACGTCCGGGGCTAAGGGAGCGCTCTCGGCGCCTGACACCGGCCAGATCAAGGTCGTGCCCTCGGGTGCGATCACCATGTACTCCGGAGGGATGGACCACGGAGGTGGAGGAGTCACAGCCCTGCCGATCATCGCGGCCGAGCTCCTGGGCCAACCGGACATGACCAACCTGACAGCAGTCATGTCAGACACCACCCTCACAACGGACACCGGAGTCACGGCTGGAAGCAGGATGACTCGCAACGGAGGTATGGGACTTGTGGCAGCCGCGGCGAACCTAGGGACCCAGTGGTTCCCGCTGATCGCCGCAAAGCTAGCCGCAGGGACCAAAGCGACCAACCTTGCGTTCGGCGGTGGCCTATCAGGCCAGCCTTCGGGAATCATCTTCGATACCACCAACCCCACGAACCAGATGACCTTCAAGGCGGCATGCGCGCTCTTGCCGGCCGCGGGTCTCACGGGCGTCGGCACGTACACTCCTCCACCGAGGACCGCGTATCGTGTCGGCGGGACGAAGATCTGCGAAGTCGAAGTCGACACCGAGACGGCCGATGTCCGAGTCGTAGACTACGTCGGAGCGCTTGGCCTCGGACGTGTCATCTTCGCGATGGGTGCGAACGGCCAGAACCAGGGTGGATTCCTCGGGCTGGGAGTCAGTGAGACGCTCTTCGAAACAACCTTGAACGACTCCTCGACCGGCCTGAAGTACTCGGGAGGCACTCTGAGCCCCAACTATCTCGACAGCAAGATTTCGACCATCTACCAGGCTCCCAACCGTGCTCTGTCACTGTGGTCAGAGTACAACGACGCCTACGGCCCGTTCGGCGCAGTGGGAATCGGCGAGAACACGCTCATGAGCGTCATCCCGACTATCCTGAACGCGCTGAGCAACGCCATGGGTGGGTACAGGTTCATCAAAACCCCAGTCAGAAAGGAGGACGTCGTCCTGGCTCTGCAATGGATGAAGCAGAACGGGAAGCTATAGGTGGATGGTGAATAGAAATGAGATACGAACTAAGCAAATTCGGGTATCTGCAACCGACCTCAGTTAGCGACGCAGTCTCGCTTCTGACCAAGAACGGAGGCAACGCGAGGGTCATCTCCGGCGGCACCGACCTTCTCTATCAGATGAAGAACCACATAGATGCGCTGATACCAGAGACGGTCATCGACATCTCCCAGCTCGGACTATCCGGGATCAACTACAGCTCGGGTAGTGGGCTGACCATCGGCGCCACTACACCCATCGCGACCATCAAGAGCGACCCCAACGTCATCCAGTACTACCCCGCTCTCGCATCAGCAGCATCGGGACACACTGTCCAGATAGCCAGCCAGGCCACCGCGGGTGGGAACATCAACCAGGAGGTCTGGTGCTGGTACCTGCGAAACAACTACGACTGCTGGCGGAACGGCGGCAACGTCTGCTACGCCATAGTCGGGGACAACCGCTACTACCACAGCCTCTTCGGAGGCAACCTGTGCTATGCCGTTCACGCATCGGACCTCTCGCCTGCGCTAATGGCACTCGGCGCCACCCTGACGATACAGGGCCCAGGAGGCTCCAGCACCAAGACGATGGAGCAGTTCCTGCCCGGAGTCAGTATCGTGGACGGCCGTGTCAAGGAGAACAGCCTCCGCTACAACGAGATAGTGACCCAGATCAACATACCCGCGCCTCCATCTGGAAGCCAGTCGGCCTACTTCAGGATAGCTGACAGGACGGCTATCGACTTCCCGCTTGCAAGTTGCGCAGTGGTCGCTACCTTCAACGGGAACACGCCCTCCAACGCCAAGATAGTGCTCGGACACGTCGCCACGAAACCCTTCAGATCGAGCGCCGCAGAGGGTGCCATCAACGGCCAGACTCTGAACGAGGGGACGATTGCAAACGCGGCTGCTAAGGCCATCGAAGGAGCGACGCCTCTGACACACGAAAGTCTCGGAGCGAACGGCCTGGGTCAGGGGAACGGGTTCCGGACGTACATCCTGGCTGGGGCGGTGACGAATGCGCTCCGCAGCCTCCCAGGCGCGACCCCCGGGGTACAGCCAGCCACCAGCACAAACCCAATCACCTTCTAGCACAAGTTGAAATAGTTCGGACTCATAGGGACGTTGCTTCCTATGAGTTCGAGCACGGACGTCCAAGCATCAGGAGGGCAAGGCGAGCCGGAGGAACTTGCCCTACCTGAAATCTTCAAACGATACAAGGGTAGGTGGGTCGCTATCAGTGTCACCGGACGTGACAAGAACCTCCAGCCGACGAAGGGGAAGGTGGTCGCGGACGACATGGACCGCTACTTGCTGAGAATGAAACTGAAGAAATACAAGGACATCTGCATCTTCTTTGCGGGTGAGCCCCCATATCCGCTCCTCCTCTAGTTCAGTCCTCAGCTCCCATCAGCGAGCACGCGTACGGCAAATTCCCTACGGTGTTCGTGCGGCTGACCGGGAGAAGCGGTGGCACCAGGGAGTTCAATGCGCTGCTTGATCCCGGCGTGGAGTATTGCATCGTACCCAAGGTCGACGCCTACGCGCTCGGATACCCAGAAGCAGCAAACGACGACCCGGTTACGCCAGCCAACAACACGCTAACGTTTACAAGCTATGGTGGATACGGAAGGGCGGCACTGATCGAGATGGCTCGTGTTGAGCTCGGGAACCTGTCCTTCACGAAAGTAGATTTCCTTGCCCTTGACCTGCCTGCGGTGACAGGTTTCGACGTAGTTCTTGGTCGGAGCGTCTTGCAGTTCATGAAGCTGGAGATTGACTACTCGGTCGGGCAGCTAAGGGTCGAGGACGTGAGGAAGGGGGTGCAAGGTTGAAGCTTCCGCTGAAGGAACCCGCCCTGGTGACCGCTCGTGTAGAGGGCAGGATGGGCGTCGTGCGAGAGCTGAGCTCGATTATCAACTTCAACTCCCCCTACTGCACGATTCTCTCCATGGATGCGGTGGACATGGGCTACGCCCAAGCCGGAAACAAGCATCCTGACGAGGAGAGACTCCACCCTGAGGCCGTGCCACGGTTCACGGAGATGCGCGGGATAGAAAGGGGAATCCTCGTGAAGCTCCAGAAGGTGTCCGTGGGGAGCCTCGTCGCAAAGGATGTTGAGGCCGTCGTGCTCGAGCTGGAGACCCCACGCTTCATCACTTTCGACTTCATGCTCGGTCGAAGCTTCCTGAGGAACTTCAAACTCACCGTTGACGTGAAGAAAAAGTCCATCTCACTCGTGTAGAGGTTTCTCAACCGAGGCAAGGAAGAGGTCCCAGTTGCGCCAGGTCCCCTGAGCCAGCGGGCGCGTCCGATTCCGCGGAGATGCACATCCCCAACTGATTGGGGATGTCTTTTTATACGAACGTGCCTGACGCACAACACGGAAATCACAGCGCGGTGTCACGTTTGAAACAAAGAGTAATCCTACCAATGTTTCGATCCGAAGAAATGAGGCACCTTACTTGAAAGAAGTCACCATCGAAGCGGTGGACCACGTCGACCAGTGGGCTACTTCGGTAGTGAACAAGTCGAACGCCATGATAAAGATGGTCGATTGCAGACCGTTCGGCCGGAAAGGGATGATAGAGCTGATCGAGGTAACAAGCCACTCGTCGGTCAAAGACGTTCTTCGAGCCATAAGCGCCGAGCCAAACATCGTCTACACCAGTTTCAGTGTCTTTGACAAGCACAGGGCCTCGGGAATTGTCGTCACAAAGATCTCACCTGTGTGCAAGGCGGTGTCCTCAATGATGGGCTTCTGCACGAACTGCGCAATGGTGGCCCGGACGGGGGGGCAGGTTGCCATGAAGTGGCACGTCGTCTTCCCGGGGAAGATATCGGTCAAGAGCTTCCTGGCCGAGCTGAAGCGCGATGGCATCGAGGCGAGCGTGACGGAGGTCGGCAAGCAGATGGGCAGCAGGTCCCTGACTCTGAAGCAGGAGCGGGCCGTCGGCCTGGCCGTACAGAACGGCTACTTCCGGTTTCCTCGAGAGACGAGCCTGAAGGCTCTCTCGGCCGAGCTGGGGATCTCGCCATCGACGCTCGATGAGGTACTCAGACGCGCCGAAGGCAAGATAGTCGCAGACCACGTCGGCAAGCCGCGCCGCGCTTCTAGACGCTGATCGAGCGGCCTCAGTCAGTCCAATTGGAGCGGTGGGATGGTGGCAGCGTCCTCCATCACGAGTACGCTTCTCTCAACTTGGCGGCGGCCCTTGCAATTGCCGCGAGCTTCTGGGTCGCTACTTCGGGCGTGTTGAGGGGCCTCTGGGCGAAGGTCCCGAAGCCGCAGTCGGGGTTTAGGAAGAGGCGTTCCGCTGGGATGTAGCGCAGGGCCTCCTTAGCCCTGGCAACGATCTGATTGGACGTCTCAATCTCCGCTGTGCGAGGATTGACGACTCCCAGGCCCAGTTCCCTGTCCTCGAGCAGCCCGGCGATGGCCTCCAATCCTCCTGCTCGTGGCGTGGCAAACTCCAGCACGAACTGCTGTACCTTCATGCGCTTCAGGTAAGGCAGCAGGGGGTGATAGGAGCCCTCCAGCAGGACCTTCTCGTTCTGGCTCCAGTTCCCCCGGCAGATGTGCAACCCCGTTCTGACCCCATCCAACCCCTCGACTACGCGGTTCAGGAGAGAGGTGGCAAACTCCAGCTCCTCTGCCGGGTCGTGGCGCGCGGCGAGCGCGGCGCACATGAAGGTCCTGGTCTGTCCCTGGGTGAAGACGAGTTCCGTCAGGACCGGCTCGTCAAACTGGATGAAATCCACGCCGGCGTCGCGGAGGGCGAAAACTTCCTCCCGCATCATCCGGACGACATCCTCCCCGAGGTCCTCCTTTGTTGGATACGCGGCTTGCGATACCTCTCTGACCCACATGGCTCGGGTCAGCAGATACGGCCCCGGGAGCGGGACCTTGATGGCGCGCTTCGTGTGCTTTCGGAGGAACTGGTACTCGTCTAGCGCCAGCGGTTCACGCCGCTTGATCTTGCCGACGCACGTGGCAGTCTTCATGGCGTAGGCCGGAACGTCTAGCGTCTGGAGGATGCGTTCGAACCTGGCCTTGTCCTCGACCACTTCCAGCATCTCGGCCAGGGTCATGAGCTTCACGCCGTCCAGCTTCTCGGCAACAAAAGAGTAGAAGTTGTCCCTCCGCTGTTCTCCGTCTGTCACGAGATCGACGCCCGCCCTCTCCTGGGCGTGGAGCGCCTCGATCACGGCCTCGTCTGTGACGCGCTCGAACGTCTCCGCCGAGGCCCCTCCCTCGTGTCTCTGTCGAAGTGCCCTCAGCACCTCGGGGGAGCGCGGCCAGCTCCCGACCGACGTGACAGGGAACAGGGGATTCTCCCGCGTCAAAGGTCTGGGCGTCCCTCGAAGAACTTCTGCTCCACCACCGCCTCGGTCAGAGCGGCGTAGCCTGATGTCCGACCGGGTAGCCAGGCCTTGAGTCCCTCCAGGTCCATCATTTCCCGGTGAGACGGATTATCGTATCTCATGGAGAAGAGCGTCGTCGCCCAGCGGCGTTCTTCGTCAATGGGGAAGGACTCCAGGACGCTGAAGTTGCAGTGGTCGAAGGATTCCGTCGTCCCAAGAGACACCAGTGAAGCAGCGTCGGCAATCCCCTCCGCCTGCCAGCGCGCCCAGTTCAAATCGAGTATCGCACAAGCGTCGCTCTCGCCGCGTTGCACGCTCCGCAGGGCTTCGAGCTCACCACCGACGTGGTCGCCGTGCTTGCCGACAAGAAGATCAAAGCGCCTAACGTTGAAGTCGCGACCGGCTGTTAGACCCTTCTGCTTCAGGTAGTGCAGCGGGATCAGGTGGGACTGCGGTGAATCGCTGGCCCCCGTGGCCAGGGTCTTCCCGCGCAGGTCTTCCGGGCGCACGAGCCTGCTGCTCCGGCGTGCCACGAAGTGAGTCCTCCGGTCGCGGTCTGTGTCACGCATCGCGACAGCGTGGCACGCGCCACCTGTCCGTCGGACGACATCGACCCAGGCAAGGGGAGAGTTCCAGGCGACTTGGATGTGACCTGCCACAAGCGCGTCCGTCATCAGGTCGTAGCTATTGTAGAAGACGCAGTCCATGGCGTACCCTTGGTCTACAAAGAAGCCCTTGATGATCTCCCAGATGGTCACGACCTTCGGGTCATAGATCACCGCTCCCACTAGGACACGGGGCTTCGTGGGTCTGGGACCTCGGCTAGAACAGAGGCATTCCGCAGAGGGCCCGCCCGATGAACTCTTGCAGGACGTCCGACGTAGGTGCCATGACATAGGCCGCTCGAGCGTCGCGGAAGTTCCGCTCTATGCTGAGGTGCCTGCTGAAGGCAGCTCCGCCGCAGGCCTTCATGCCGAGGTCGGTGACGGTTAGCGCGGCATCGGCGCCGACGGCCTTCGACTCGAGAACCATCAGGGTGGTCTGTGGCCCGGGTTGCTCGACCGAGTCGAGGACCGAAGAGAGATGGGCGCGGGCGGTATCCGTCGCGATCCGCATCTGCGCAAGACGGGCCCGCAGAGTCGGTAAGTCAGAGAGTGGGGCATCGTTCATGTCCGAAAAGCGTCTCGACGTGAGGTGCGTCGTGGTCGCAGCCACCGCTGCCTCGGCGATTCCCACCGAGATCGCCTCGTTACCGAGGTTGAACCAGGGAAGAACAACACCGAGCATTGTCTGAAAACCCTCGCTCTTCTTGGAGAGTGAGCGGCTGGCAGCGATGCTGCAGTTCTCCAGAACCATCGGGTTGCTGGCGTTGCCCCGCATGCCGAGCCCGTTCCAGGCACCTGCGACCCGCAGCGCCAGCATCTCCCTTCAAGACAAGATAGAGCATGGTATCGGTCGTAGCGGTTCCGCCTGCAGTCCGCGTGGAGACCACGTATCCGTCGGCTTCACCGGCCGAGGTCACCCAGGATTTCTGGGCGTTCAGGACGACCTTCCCGCCCTCCTCTGTGGCCTGGCTCGCGGGCGCCCAGAAGTGGCTCCGCGAACCTTGCTCGCTCCACGCGAGCGTGCTCAGGTGCTTGCCGGCGACGATCTTGGGGAAGTACTCCTTACCCGTCTGAGGAAAAGCGACATAACAGGAGCAACCGCACAGGTGCATCTTGTAGACCATCGCGAGCGAGGCGTCTCGCTGAGCGATTTCATCCAGCACGGCGCTTGCGACGCGCAACCCTTGGCCCATACCTCCCTCTTCCTTCGGGATGTTCAGCCCGAGAAACCCGGCACGTCCGAGTGCGTCGATTCCTTCGCTGCGGAAAGCGCCCCCTTGCGTCGACGTCGGCGGCGTGAGGGGCTATCTCCTCGTCGGCGATCTTGCGGGCGCGCTCAACGACACCGGTCTGTTCTGCGTTCAGTCTATAGGCCGTCATTGGTTGGGTATGCCGAGGCTGCCACGTAATTAAATGTGCTTACGGTGTTCCTTTTCTGAGGCCACACCATGGTCGAAGTCTCGAGGCATTTGACCCTCTGGCAGGAACGAGCCGGGGCCTGTGGGCGGCAAGGTTAGTTCCATCTTACCGTCGCGCTCGCGACCGCGGGTTATGACCGACGTAAAGTAAGCGTAAGTGGAGCAGAGCGTTTGAACGTGTTGACCAGTGGTGAGGTCGCCAGGGTGGCGAGCCACACCTCCTGCAATACGGCCTCATCAGCTTCAGCGCTGACATAGAGAGTTGCAGTGACCGACTCAAGGCCGGGGTTGCCCTCGGCCCCGATCACTCCCAGGAAGACCATCGGATTGCCGAGACGACCCGTGACCACCGACTCCACGGCGTCGATATCGACTCCGCGCTTCTCCGCTTGGTTTCGGAAACCCGCGACCAAATCGCCTCCGAGGGCCCCCAGGGTGTACTCGACTGCGCTGGGAAGAGGATCTCCCTCTGTGAAACCGGCCTGCTTCCCTATGGAGAACGCGTGCATGCCCGAATAGGCCTTTGCTTCCTTGACCGCTAACCCATGAACCCGGACTGTCCAGGTGTAGTCTGTCGAGCCCTCTGCCTCCCCCGCAGTTTTCACCAACCCATGCGCCAGTTTCGCCACTACGAAATCATATTTATTCGCGGTCATCCCTGGCGAGTTCAAGACTCCGACCGGATTCTTGGCTGGGCCGCCCCAAGTTGTCGCCGGCCGGGCGTCAACAGAGGACGACCCCGAGGGTGGGACTCGAACGCTTATAAGAGAAGAGAGTCCCGAAAGGCACGACAGAGATTGACAAAGGAAGTCAAGTGTGGCTACTGCGGCGGTGTCATAGCCTACGATCCATACAATCTGACAATCGGCGGGAAGAAGTACTCGTTTCACGCCAGACAGTGCGCCGTAGCTTTCAAAGCCCGCAAGTGCGGATTCTGCGGGGGAGCCATCGTCTATGAGCCCTACGTGGAAACCATAGGGAAGAAGGAGCTGACCTTCCATGCGAAGGCCTGCGCCGACGCCTACAAGAAGAAACTCCTTACCGTCGCGTAGAGCCAATTCACCGCGGCTCCCGGCGATCGAAGCTCCCCGGACCATGCGAGAATTCCGAATGCATCACGCTGGTCTGACCTCGCAGGCTTGATCCGGTAGGGCTCTTGTGTATAACGCGTCAGCACGAGTCTGTGCGTGCCCTGAACCCTGACTATTGTCAATGGGGACGGTCGGAGACACATGGCCGGCCGAAGACTGGACGCGGTACTAGGTTGTTCGGGACTAGGCGTTCTTGACTATGACTATCCCAGTGTGACTCGGGTGGTAGGAGCAGTAGTACGGGAACGTTCCAGCCTGGGTGAACGTGAAGGTGTAGGACGCACCGGTCGGGAGATCACCCGAAGCGAAGAGGCCGGAGGCGGTCAGGATGTTATGGGTCAGTACGTCGTGATTGGTCCATGTCACCGTGTTGTTCACACCGATGACAACAGTGATCACCTGAGGCGTGAACTGGGCGAAGGGATATCCATTGTCACTCGGAATGTCCACCACCACTGCGTTTGCAGGAGTGACTGCGGTGGTCGTGTTCGTGGTCAACGACTGGGTTGCGCCGTAGTTAGTGTAAGAGAGCTCGTTGCTCGAGACGGTCGCTCCAGATGTCGACGAAGGCGGGTAGGCTATGAGATAGGCGATGCCCGCCGCGAAGACCAAGACAATGACTACCACGGCAACAATCGTGTGGCTAATCGCATACTTTCTTGAGTCAGATATAGCGCTCGAGGATTTCATTCTAGAGTTACACCCAGTTTCTCACCAAAATTCCGGGTGTATATATATTCGATTACCCGCATTGGTTTGGGCTCCGTTTATAGCCGGAAGACATCCTTCACTTTCCGCTCGAAACCTTCCCCTAGGACGCCCACCGTTACGGCCGCAATTAACATCGTTACTCTTATTACGGACGAATTCTCGCACTTTTTTCCGGTTGTCGCAATGTCACGATCGGAAGCAGAGGGGGAGAAGAAGATTGCTCGGAGGAGTTTCCTCAAGTGGACAGGTACACTGGCTCTTGCCGGAGTTGCCGGCGTAGGTTTAGGTTACGCCGCAGACGTACGTGCAAAGTCGAACCATGGCGCATCACCCGCCGCTTCTGGGTCTCTGACGTCATCGACGACTAGCGCCGCTTCTGGCTCCGACGTCGCCTCGAGTGTTCAGACTGTGACCGTGACGACGACCCGGACGACCAGCGTAACCTCGGCGGCAGGCAGTGGGGCACAGCCCGCGACTGAACTACCCGCCAACGGCTTCTCGATATTCTGGATTACCGACACGCAGTTTCTCTCAGAGTCAAATCCCGCCCTCTTCAGGATGGCGACGAACTGGATAGTCGACAACTGGAGCGCCTACAACGGAAAGATGGTTATCCACACGGGGGACATCGTGGAGACTGGCGCAACGCAGGTGCAGTGGCAGAATGCAGATGAGGCCATGTCCATCCTGCTAAAGAACAAGATTCCCTACAGCTGGTGTGCCGGAAATCACGACGATTTGATCGGCGGCGAAGCAGCCTCCGGCTGGATGGGGAATGTCTGGGCTCCGGCCTTCGATCCTTCGAACATCAAGCCAAAACTGAATGCGCTGGGCTACACCACCTGGGCCAGCGATTATCACAACGGGATGAACACGGCTGTGACCTTCTCCGCCAACGGGTGGAACTTTCTCGTGATCAATGTCGAGTGGAACGGTCAGCCGGATGTTTTAGAATGGGTCGCCGGTCTGCTAGATGATCCGTTGTACGCCGACCATAAGGTCATAATCGCGCCTCACGCGTACATGGATGCGTACGGGGAGATCAACGACGCGAGGTGGGGGCCGACGCTGGCGGACTTCGTGACGGGACTGAAGGGTGCCATGGACGCGCACTCCTCCAACGTCTTTCTCAGCTTGAACGGGCACTTTGCGACGGATCAGGGATACAATACGGGGACCCCGATAAACAACAGGAACCAGCTGATGTTCGACAGGCAGGACTGCACGGACGACCCGAGCTGCCCGACGGGACGGGGGGTCGACTTTTCCGATTCTACAACTCCGGACGGGGACAAGGTCGGAGGATCGACGGTCATGATACTCACATTTGACATGGAGAAGAACCAGATCGCCGCCAAGACCTACGACGTCTACAAGGGCAGGTGGAGGACCGGCGCGTACGAGCAATACACCATCTCCGCGTTCTCCGGCAACCCCGTCTCACCCGTTCACATAGTTCCCGGTCCAATCTCGGCAGTCCGATAATCGACACCCCTGCGCACAGTCAGTCCGCCGCTTGGACGTTAGCAGCGGGGGGAGGAAGCCACCCTTCTTCGCGCTTCTCAATAGTGTGGGATTCTTGACCAGGGTTCGGCCGAGAATGGGGTCGAACGAGAGTCTTCGGTCATCCAGGAGGTCAGCTTGCGGTTAGCAGGATCCAGGGGCCCCTCGCGCCGTCCCAGCGACGACACTTGGTGTTCCATATTCCCTGTTCTCCGTTTCGCCAAGGAAGTTTATCGTCCCCGAGGCGGTCAGCGCAGCCTGCTTTATGCAGTCCGGGAGACCGACCCCCCTGTAGGCCGCGCCGGTCAGGAAGATCCCCGGTAGGTCTTCCATTGCCTGTCCAAGTGCTACGAGCTTCTCCGAGTGCCCCAGGTTGTACTGAGGAAGGGACTTGCCGCACCGATGTATCCGCCTCAGCAAGGGCTTGGCGGTTATGCCTAGGATGGAATTCAGCTCGTCCTCGGCAAGCTGGCACAGGTCAGCATCTCCCCGCTGGAGTAGCTCCTCGTGTCCGGCTCGGCCTAGGAAGCACCTCAGCAAAACGCGGTCACCGGGTGAGTGTGTGGGCCACTTCGAGGATACCCATGTGCAGGCGGTTATCTTCCTCATCTCAGTCGGAGCAATGACAAAACCCGACCCGTCGAGAGGGTGCGGGAAACTGGAGCGATCATAGACCAGAGAAACCGTCGCCGTCGAGACGTAGGGGATGCTACCCAGGATGGATGCCGCTTCAGGGCTCAGGTCCTTCAGGAGGCCGGCCGATGCGTAGGCGGGCGTCGCCAGGACCACGGAGTCGGCGTAGACGAGACTCCCGTCATCGAGCTCAAGCTCGTATCCACCCTTCTCGTGCGAATGCTTTCTCCTGAGAATGACGGGCTTCCTACCCGTGAGGAGCGTTGTCCCTTCAAGATGAGAGACCAGGGCGTCGACCATGCGTTCAAGGCCTCCCCTGAGCGCCATGAACGTCGGACGGTGAACCGCCTGGATCGTTCCTGGGGCGGGATGTCGGCTGTTTGCAATCGTCCCCAGGACGAGACTGCGCTTCTTGAGTTCGAGCTGGACCAACTGTGGGAAGTTGGTCGACATGCTCAACTGAGCTGCATCTCCGGCGTAGATGCCTGCCATCAGGGGTTCGGCGATTCTCTCGAGGGCTTCATGACCGAGGCGTCTCCTGACGAAACCTGAAAGGGTCTCCTCGACGCCATCGCTCTTGCGCGGGATTACCACGTCTAGGAGCATTCTGGACTTGCCCCAGGGCGTGAGCAAGCCCGTCCAGAGAAAGGGCGTCAGCTTCCGTGGCACAACTGAGGTGAGGCCATCCGGCAATCTTCTGAGTCTTCCCGCGACGAGCACATAGACCTTGGACCGTTCGGAATTCGTCCCGATGAGCAGGTCGGAGAGACCGAGCCGCTCGCAAAGATCCACCGCCTGGGGCTTCAACGTCAAGAACGAATCGGGGCCCGCCTCGATGACGCACCCGTCTACGTTCTCGCTCAGGATCCGCCCGCCCAGCCGCGGCTCTGCCTCAATAACGGCGCATTCGAGTGTAAGTCCGGACCTGGAAGCGTAGTCCTGAAGGAAGTAGGCTGTTGCAAGACCCGAGATCCCGCCTCCGACGACTGCCACCGCTCTGTTCATTTCAAGCCATCTTGGAAAGAGTGCCCAGGGCCATGACCAAGCTCCCTCGGGCTAGACCGTTTAGCGAGCGTTTGTTAAACATTTGGATTCGTCAGCGGTGGATTCGTGCGACTTTCCGATGCTAACAAACGTTAAATAAACCAGCCTGGCGCCCGCTCCGGATGCTGCAATGGAGGTCTCACTCACCTCTGGAACCGAGGGTATCGTCCCTAGGCTGCGTCCACATGGCGTCGCTCCGCTCACATCGATCGTCCTCATCGGCACGTCGTTCAAGACCTCGTCTATAGGGTACCGAGAACGTACGCTCAGCTTATTTCAAGCGAGAGGTCGTAGAGCCGTCCGACGTGCCAGGCCGCACGCTCTCGAGAGTTGTCTGCTAGTCACGTGCAACCGGATGGAACTCTATGTGGCGACGGACGACCCGGAGTGGGTCGCTGAATCGGTCCTCTCCGGATTGCCAAGCCAAGGGGAAGGACATGATGGCTTCTACGTAAAGACAGACCTCGACGCCGTCTCGCACATCTTTGAAGTCGCGGCAGGTCTGGACTCCCTGGTTATAGGCGAGGAGCAGATACTCCAGCAAATCAGAGAGGCTGGAGCCAAGGCCAGAGCCGTCGGGTCAGCAGGTTCGATTCTATCGGCCCTTTTCGTCGCCGCCTTCAATGTGGGCAAGCGCGTGAGAGGGTCACTTGACGTCGCCCAGCAAAACAGCTCCGTGAGCGCATTTGCACTGGAGTTCGCGCTAAAGAAGCTTGGAAGGCGCCCAAAGAAGATTCTCCTAATCGGTACAGGGAAGACCGCGAGGCTGGCTGCGACCCAACTCAAGGGAGCCAGGATCTCATCTCGCTTCGAGACGGAAGGACGCGCTCGATTGCTTCCCCAATGCCACACTGCTGACCTACGGGCAGCTCAGGCGACAGGGCTGGGAGGGAGACCTTGTGATATCGGCCACCCGACATTCGGGCTACGTTATGAAGAAGGGCGACCTCGCTGACAAACGGAAGATGATCCTGCTCGATCTAGCCTTCCCGCGGAATATCGACCCCGCTTTCAGGACTTCCAAATTCATAGAGCTCTATGATCTAGACGACCTTGCTAACCATGCGAGGTCGGTCCCAGCGACGCCAGCGCTTGCCTCCAGCGAGAGGATGGTCCGCGAGGAGGCTGAGAGGTTCACGAGGCGGCTTGTGGCAAGTCGACTGTCTCCCATCCTTGCGATAATCTATCGGTGGGCTGAGGATGTCCGCAGCTCTGAGACAGAGGTCGCGTTGAGGATGCTCCCGAATCTCTCCGAGAGCGACAGGAAGGTGCTCGAAGCGATGAGCAGGAGCCTGGTGGGCAAGCTCCTAGCGCCCCACACAAACTGGTTGAAACAACCAGGGGGTGAGAACAACCAGGCCGAGAGACTGCGCGTGCTCGAGGCCCTGTTCTGTCCCGAGGCGAGCAAATGACTTGTGCACCCTGAAGATCGGCGCCCGGGGGAGCAGGCTTTCCCGGGCGCAGACCCGGACAGTCGTGGAGATGCTCTCGAGGCGGGTCCCCGGCCTCGAGATTGTGGTCGTCCCGATCAAGACGACCGGTGACCGGTTGCCTCCGCAGAGGCGAACGGCCATAGATGGGAAGACGGCCTTCACAGGGGAGATCGAATCGCTACTGCTGAGCGGCGAGATAGACGCCGCCGTGCACAGCATGAAGGATGTCTCCGTGCAGCTCAAGGACGGCCTGAAGATCGCCGCGACGCCCCCGCGGGGCGACCCTCGCGACGCGCTAATCTCTCTACGCGGAGAACGACTGCGGGACCTTCATCCAGGAGCAGTCGTCGGTACAAGCAGCCTGAGGAGGAGGGCGCAGCTCCTGAACCTCAGGAGAGATTTGTCTGTAGTCGACCTGCATGGGAACGTGGAGTCGAGAATCGAGAGGATGGAACTCCTCCGACTGGATGCGATAGTCCTCGCGGCAGCGGGAGTGGAGAGGATCTCCGAGTCGCGGAAGGTCTCCCAGTTCTTTTCCACGGAGGAAATGGTCCCTGCTGCGGGTCAGGCCACCCTTGCCGTCGAGGTCAGGGAGGGAGACGGCGAGACTGAGAGGATCGTCTCAACCATCGACGACGAGAAGACGAGGCTGGAGTCCGACTGCGAAAGGGCGTTCGCAAGGAGGGTCGGGGGTGACTGCTTCGTGCCTGTCGGGGCTTGCGCTCGGATGAGCGCCGAATCGCTCACGGTGTGCGGCATGATCGCGTCGACCGACGGCAGACAGATGCTGAGGAGGACCCGTGCTTCGCATTCCGCGGACGCCGAGGTTCTCGGGAGAGAACTCGGGGATGAGATGCTGAAGCTCGGAGGAGAGGAGATCCTCAGGAGTCTCGTCGCATGACCCTCAGAACGGCGCGGATTCAGAACATCGTGATTACGCGGTCGAAAGAAGGCAACAGAGCGCTCGCAGCAGATTTGCGACGACGGGGGTTCAACCCAATATCCGTGGACACTATCTCGTTTCTCGCCCCACGAAACTGGTCCGCCATCGACGCAAGCCTGAAGGACCTCGACTCCTACCACTGGCTGGTCTTCACCTCAGCAACCGGGGTCGAGTTCTTTGCCCGACGTATGAAGAAACTCTCACTCAAACTGCCTCTGGAGGCGCCTCCGAGCTTTGCCGCCGTCGGCAAGGGTACCGCGGGCGCGCTCTCCAAGATGGGAGCCGCTACGGTCTTCACGCCGTCGAGCTACCTCACCCGGAGGCTCGCCGAGGAACTGCCCGGCAACTCGGGACGGAGGGTGCTCCTGCTCCGGGCTGACATCGCTGATCCGGCCATGTCCGAGGAGCTCAGAGGCCGCGGCTTCGACGTGAAGGAGCTTGCAATCTATCGAACCGAGTATGGAGGGAAAGGTGCAGAGGTGCAGCTCGAAGGCGCCGACCTCATAGTGTTCGCGAGCCCCTCCTCTGTGGAGGGCTTCTGCCAGTTGGTATCGTCGGGAGAACTCGAGAGCAGCAGGAAGATGCGCGTGGTCTGCATCGGCCCGGTCACGGCCAAGGCCGCAAGAGCGCACGGATTCGGGCATGTCATCACGCCCAAGGTTCAGACGTTCGATTCACTTGTCGAGAGGATATTGGAGCTGAATGGCGTTGATTGAGCACGGGGGAGAAGGCGTCAGGCTCAGACGGCTGAGAAGGTCGGAGTCGGTAAGGAGGCTCGTCAACGAGACCGACCTGCAGGTCTCGCGACTCGTTGCACCCATATTCGTTCGCTATGGGGAGAACGTGTTCGAGCCTGTCGAGGCGATGCCCGGAGTCTACAGATACTCGGTGGATCGACTGGGAGACTACGTCAATCGCCTCTGGGAGTTAGGAATCCACACAGTCCTCCTCTTCGGAGTGCCAGAGACGAAGGACGAGATGGGGAGCCAGGCCTACTCCGGCGACGGAATAGTCCCGAAGGCGATCTCGGAGATCAAGAGGAAGAATCCTTCCGCCCTGGTCATCGCTGACGTTTGCCTCTGCGAATACACCTCACACGGACACTGCGGTGTCCTGAAGGACGGTCGCGTCGACAACGACCTGACCCTCCCCCTGCTGGCGAAGGCTGCTGTGGAGTACGCACGGGCTGGAGCGGACATCGTGGCTCCTAGCGCAATGATGGACAAGCAGGTCGGTGCCATAAGGACTGCCCTTGACGACTCGGGATTTCAAGAGACGCTCGTGATGGGGTATTCCGCAAAGTTCGCTTCGTCGTTCTACGGACCTTTCCGCGAGGCCGCGGGCTCGACTCCCTCGTTCGGGGACAGGAGAGCGTACCAGATGAACGGTGCGAATCGGCGAGAGGCGATGAGGGAGATCGAGGGAGACGTCGACGAAGGCGCAGACATCATCATGGTGAAGCCAGCTCTTCCATATCTCGACGTCATAGCGGAGGCTAGGTCGCGGTTCGATCTGCCAATAGCGGCGTACAACGTCAGCGGCGAGTACTCGATGATAAAGGCCGCCAGTCAGAGAGGATGGCTGGACGAGAAGAGGGCCGCGATGGAGGTGCTGACCGCCATAAGGAGAGCGGGCGCGGACATTCTGGTCACCTACTACGCGGAGCAGGCCGCCGGCTGGCTCAGGGAGACGAGCTAGATGGAGGAAGGGGCGAGCGGCGAACCCTCGAAGATGGAGGTCGAGAAGCGGTACCTCAGGTATACCTTCTTCAAGACCGCCCGGGAGTGGAGGTTCCTCGATCGGAGTGACAGGGAAGAGGGTCGGAGCGAGTTCCTCGACGTTCTCACGAATCAGAGGAACGTGGAGCTCTCATTCTTCTCGCTCGTCGGGATCAGGGGGGATGCCGACTTCATGATTCTCGCGAGTTCGACCGACCTCGACCCCTTCCAAGGTTTGTTCTCCAGCCTTCAGCTCACCAGGCTGGGGAGATACCTTGAGACGCCTTACTCCTACCTGACGATGACCCGCCGGTCCCGCTACCTCGGCTCGCACAGGCACCCTGGGCAAGAAGGAACAGGAGGAGAAACACCCTCCACTTCAAAGTACCTTTTCGTCTATCCGTTCGTCAAGAAGAGGGAATGGTACAAGCTCCCCTTCGTAGAACGGCAGCGGATGATGGCCGAGCACTTCAAGGTTGGCCACAAGTATCCACGAATCAAGATCAACACAGGCTACTCGTTCGGACTCGACGACCAGGAGTTCATGCTGGCATTCGAGGGCGATGACCCGTCTGAGTTTCTCGCCCTCGTCGAGGACCTGAGGGGGTCGGACGCGAGCATGTACACCCAGCTCGAGACGCCCATCTTCACGTGCCGGCGGGTCGATGCCCAGAGAATGCTGGACCTGATAGGCTAGGCGACCTTGCTGAAGACAACTCGCTCGAAGGAGCTCTACGAAAAGGCGGAGCGGGTAATGGTCGGAGGGGTGAGCAGCCCCGTGAGGGCGTTCAAGGCCGTCGGAGGGGTGCCCATCTTCATGGCGAGCGGTCGGGGCTCGAAGATTCGCGACGTCGACGGAAACGAGTACATCGACTACGTCTGTTCGTGGGGGCCCATGATTCTTGGACACTCTCATCCGGCGGTGGTGAAGGCGACCATCGGGGCCGTGGAGCGGGGCACAAGCTTCGGAGCGCCGACCGTCTCCGAGCTGAAACTGGCCGAGAAAGTGTGTTCCCTGGTCCCGAGCATCGAGAAGGTCCGGTTCGTGAATTCGGGCACCGAGGCTACGATGTCCGCCCTCCGTCTGGCGAGAGCTTACACCTCGAGAACGAAGCTACTGAAATTCGACGGATGTTACCACGGCCACGCGGACCCATTCCTGACGCATGCGGGCTCGGGGCTGGCCACGCTGGACCTCCCGAGCTCCGGGGGTGTGCCGGGATACATCGGCGCGGACGCCGTGACGGTCCCCTACAACGACGTCCCGGCGCTTGAGGCGGCGTTCCGGCTCTACGGAAACACGATCGCGGCCGCGATAGTCGAACCAGTGGCGGGCAACATGGGCGTGGTGGTCCCGGAGCCCGGATTCCTGGAGGCCCTAAGGAAGCTCTGCACAGCGCATGGCTCCCTCTTGATATTCGACGAAGTCATCACGGGATTCCGGGTCGCCGCCGGCGGCGCCCAGGGGATCTTCGGCGTTCGGCCCGACATAACGTGCCTCGGCAAGATAATCGGCGGCGGATTCCCGGTCGGCGCTTACGGTGCCCGCCGCGAGGTCATGCAGATGGTCGCGCCCGAAGGTCCCGTCTATCAGGCAGGGACTCTCTCGGGGAACCCCGTCGCCATGGCCGCGGGCCTTGCCACCCTCTCCCTTCTCGACCAGAAGACCTACCAGAAGCTCGAGAGGCGGTCGGCTCGACTCGAAGCCGGGATGAGAGACGCCGCCGCCTCTGCAGGTCGCGCGATCACCATCAACAGGGCCGCCTCGATGGTCGGACTATTCTTCGGTCCCTACGGAGTGAGGAACTTCGAAGAGGCAAAGGCCACGAACTTCAAGCTCTATGGCAGGTTCCACAGGGCGATGCTTGAAGGCGGGGTGTACCTCCCCCCGTCCGCCTTCGAGACCATCTTCGTGTCCGCAGCCCATTCAGAGGAGGATCTCGACCATACGATCGACACGGCGGGGCGTGCCTTCAGGGAGATCCGGAGGTGAGCGCTGTGAACACGTCTTTTCTTGAGGCGTGCAACAGGAAGGAGACCGAGTCCACGCCCGTCTGGTTCATGCGCCAGGCCGGGCGGTATCTCCCGAGCTACGCACGGATCAAGGGCGAGATGGTGATCACAGATCTGGCAAGGGACCCGGAGCTGGCCTCAGAGGTCGCGGTCGATGCGGTGAGAGTGCTCGGAGTTGACGCCGCGATCGTCTTCGCAGACATCATGCTCCCTCTGGAGGGCATCGGGGTGGACTTCAAGATCCAGGAGAACGTCGGGCCCGTGGTCTCAAACCCGATCCGAGCCCTCGAAGACGTCGAGTCGCTCGGCGTCCTCGAGCCTGAGAACGACATGGCCTATCTCTACGACGGGATAGCGGCGACCTTGAGGAAACTAGACGGGACGGTGCCCCTGATCGGGTTCGCAGGCGCTCCGTTCACGCTCGCGGCGTACATGATCGAGGGAGGCCCGAGCAGAAATCTTGAGAGGACGAAGGCGACGATGTACTCCGAGCCGGAGCTCTGGAGGTCGCTGATGGCCAAGCTGACGAAGATGGTCGGGGACTACCTGAGCGCCCAGGTCAAGCATGGCGTTCAAGCGGTCCAGCTCTTCGACAGCTGGGTCGGGTGTCTGGCTCCCGAAGACTACGAGCAGTCTGTGCTCCCATACACCACAGAGGTCCTAGCCGCGATCAGCGGAGTTCCCAAAATACACTTCTGTGCAGACTCGGCGTCCCTGATAGAGCTCTTCCACAGGTCGGGAGCGGATGTACTGAGCGTCGACTGGAGAGTGCCGATAGAGGATGTCTGGACCAGGTGCGTCGGGGAGACCGCGGTTCAAGGGAACCTCGACCCCGCAGCTGCTGTGGCGGGCGGAGAGTTGATGGAGAGGAAGGTCTCCGGCATCCTCACGGCGGCCCGGGGACGCATGGGCCACGTCTTCAGCCTTGGACACGGTGTCGCGCGAGAGACCAACCCGCAGAACCTCCAGAGCATCGTCAAGCTGGTCCACGAGAGGACCAGGAGCAGAAGATGATGAAAGGCGTCATCCTCATGGCCTACGGGACGCCCCGCTCCCTCGAAGATGTCGGGACGTACTATACCAACATCCGGGGCGGTCGGACGCCCTCCGAGGCCGACGTTGCCAACCTCGTCGCGAGATACCGAGCCATCGGGGGAACTTCTCCCTTGATTCGGATCACGGAGAGCCTGAGAGACGGGCTGCAGGCTCGACTCCGCAGCGGAGGCTCAGAGACTCGCGTGTACACGGGAATGAAGCACTCCCCGCCGTTCATCTCCGACGTAGTTGCCAAGGCCGCGGACGACGGTGTCGATCGACTCCTCTCAATAGCGCTCGCGCCCCATTACTCAAAGATGAGCACGGGCACGTACCTGCTTGCGGTCGAGCTGGCGAACGAATCCCTCAGCAAGAAGATGAAGCTCGACTCGGTTCCCTCGTGGCACAATCGATCCTCTGCTGATCGAGGCCTGGGCTGGAAGGATCCGTGAGGCCGAGAAGGCCCTTCCCGAGGACTACTCCCTTGTCTTCTCGGCGCACAGCCTCCCAGAGAGCATACTGGCCCAGGGGGACCCCTACAGAGATCAGCTACTGGAGACGTCAGGGATGATAGCCGCGAAGGTCGGGACGGACAGGTGGAGCTTCGCGTTCCAGAGCGCCAGCCATACACGCGAGCCATGGCTGGGACCAGACATACTGGACCACCTTCAGTCGCTGCTGGCGAAGGGGAGAAGGAGCTTCCTGATCGCGCCGGTCGGGTTCGTCTCCGACCATCTTGAGATACTCTACGACATAGACGTCGAATGCAGGCAGTGGGCCAACGACCATGGGGCTCAGCTCGCGAGGTGCGAGTCCCTGAACGACTCGAGCGAGCTTATAGGGTGCCTGCACTCTCTCGTCGTTGGAAAGCACTTCGAGTGATTTGACATGGAAACGAGTCAGACGCCCACGGCGGTGGTGAGCAACGGGACTAGGCCGGGAAAGCTGTTCTCCGAGAAGCCCGTCCTGGTCTTCTGGGAGATGACCAGGGCCTGTCTGCTCTCGTGCGTCCACTGCAGGGCCTCGGCCATCAAGGAGGCATTGCCCGGAGAGCTCACGCTGGACGAGGGGCGGCGGCTCATCGACCAGGTCGCATCCTTCGGAAGGCCGAGCCCCACCATAATCTTCACGGGCGGGGATCCGCTCCTCCGGAAGGACCTTTTCGAGCTTCTCACGCACGCGACGAAGTCGGGCGTAAGGTTCGCGGTCTCGCCTGCGGCGACCGAACTGCTGACCTACGACGTGCTCAAGCGGATCAGAGATGCCGGAGCGACCTCTGTCTCGCTCAGTCTGGATGGCGCTCTGGCGCAGACCCACGACTCGATCCGGGGGGAAGCGGGCACCTACGATAGGACGATTCAGGCGATGAAGGATGCGGTGAGCCTCGGCCTGAATCCCCAGATCAACACCGCTATCATGGAACGGAACTATTCAGAGCTACCCCAGCTCTTTCATCTGATAAGGAGCCTCGGGGTCAAGACCTGGGAGCTGTTCTTCTTGGTCCGAGTCGGAAGAGGCTCGCAGGTAGACGATCTCACGCCAGAGGAGTGTGAGAGTGTCTGCAACTTCCTCTATGACGCTTCCTTCTACGGGGTGATCGTGCGGTGTGTCGAGGCGCCCTTCATAAGACGTGTCGTCAGACAGAGGTCTCAGTCGGGCGGCTACTGGACGCAGGACGCGTACCTCAAGCTCAAGGCAGGACTCCTCGAGGCCGAGGGTCAGCCAACGGGCCATTCCACGCTGAACCCGAGGGGCACGCTCGACGGTGACGGGATAATCTTCGTCGGGTACGACGGCAAGATCCACCCCGGAGGCCTGGTCCCGGTCGAGATCGGCAACGTGAAGACGGACGACCTGGTACGCGTGTACAGGGAGGACGACCTCCTTCTGGACGTAAGGATGAGGCGGATGCGCGGCCCCTGCAGCGTCTGCGAGTTCAGGGAGGTCTGTGGCGGGAGCAGAGCGAGGGCCTACTCCTTCTACGGCGATCCGCTCTCCTCGGACCCGGCCTGCCTCCGGGCTGCGATTCACGAACCTCGGTCGCCCTGACCGGCGGCGGGTCGTCCCGTAGCTCTGATGAGTCTCCGAAGAACGGGAATCAGTGCACAAGTCCCTAGTCGGCCTGCGGGGGATACGCGATTCTTGCCGAGTCCGAAGCGCAAACACACCCGGTCTCCAACCGTGAACCGCCGCTCGACGGCACTGTTAAAATAACTCTCGAGAAGGTTGGGAATCGTTTGAAGGAGGACATGTCACTGCTTAGGAGGAAGGTGGGCGAGCGGATGCAGCATTACCTGAGACAGAACTTTAGTCCTAGCACCCTCGCGTACAAGCTCCTCTCAGACTACCCCACGCGACCGGCAAAGGGTATCCGGCCCGCATTCTGTCTTGCTGCGGCGGCGTCGGTCGGGGGAGACTACGAGAACGCTCTGAACACGGGCGCCGCTATCGAACTCCTCCACAACGCCTTTCTCATCAAGGACGACGTGGTTGACCAGTCTCTCTATCGGCGGGGGGACCTCACCCTGAACAGGAAGTACGGCCTCGCCCTCGCAGCGAACGCGGGGGACGCTCTGAAGATACTCAGCATGTCCCCCTTGATAGACAACCTCAGTGTGATAGGAGTCAGAAAGTCCCTCCAGGTGATTCTTGAGATTCAGACGATGGCGAACAGGAGCGTCGCGGGGCAGATTACCGAGCTCACGTACGTGAAGAACAACACGACCGACCTGAGGCCCAGCGACTATTTCCGTCTCTGCGAGGACAAGACCTGCTGGTACACGACCATCACCCCGTGCAGGACGGGGTTGATCATCGGCAGCGACTCTGCTACCACCGAACAGCTCGAGACATTCACCCGGTTCGCGCTGAACATCGGGCTGGCCTTCCAGATCACCGACGACACTCTCAACCTGTCGGCCTCGGAGAAGGTCTACGGCAAGGAGATAAACGGTGACATCCTCGAAGGAAAGAGGACGCTCATCCTGATTCACCTTCTCAACTCTTGCGACGCCCGTGAGCTTAAGGAGATGAGGAGAATCCTCAGGAAGCCGAGAGAGGAGAAGACGGAGTCGGACGTCTCCTTCGTGCGTGAGCTCATGGTGAAGTACTCCAGTTTTGAGAATGCGAGGGAGGTCGCGCTGGGATTGGCCAAGGACGCGAAGGAGATACTTCAGAATGAATGCGATTGGATGACCGAGAGGCGCTGGAAGGACTTCTTTTTAGACCAAACCAACTACCTGATACATCGAAAGAGATAAGTGCCCGACCGAGCCAAGTTTTGTCGTGTCGTCGAAGAGAACAACCAAGAAGGGTGACTCGGCTCGTCATCACCGCCACGCCTCGTCCACCAGCACTACAACGATCAACGTCGACCCGAAGACGGTACAGCGCGTCCTCGACCAGGCCGTCAAGACCCTCTCTAGTCCTGAATACCAGGCGCAGATAACGAAGCTGACCCAGGCGTCCTTGGCGAACTCCCTCCAATCGATTCAGAAGATGGGTGCTCTCTCGGGTCGGCTGTCCAAGCTGGACAGCAAGGACATGTCGACCGTGGTGGAAGCCTCGATCAAGGACCTGACGAGGGCTTTCCTCCAGTTCAACACCGACCAGATGGTCCTACTGCAGAAGCTCTCGGCCCGGACCCTAGAGATTTTAGACAATCAATCGCGCGAGAAGTGAGGCGAGGTGCGCCCCACCCGTGCTTTCATCGACCATCGCGGACGTAACCTGGGTTGACTCTTTCGACCTCCCCTCGGTCTTCGACCCGCGCCTGTCTCTCTACAAGGAGTGGCACGACTTCGTCTTCTTTGACCGCAAGAGAGATCTCTTCGGCCTGTTGAACTTCGCCATTCATGGTAACCCCTACGATGCCGCGCTCGGCTACGGAGCGACCCTCGCCTTCCTGGTGGCGCCAGACGGCAAGGTCCACACGGCTATGAAGTTGATTCCCCTCACTGAGTTGAGCGTATCCCCCTACAGTCCGGACTTCATGGCAGGGAGCGTATCGGTTTCTTACCTGGGTGACAGCTCGTTCAAGATAAAGGGAAACATAGACGGAGTATCGCTTGACCTGAACCTCCCAGTGGTCTTGCCTCCGGTGACGATGAACCAGATTGGCTCTGACATTCTAGCCAATAACCGGATAACGCTGGGGATGCTAGGGGCAGCCAACGAGATGGCTCAGATCTGGGACAAGTGGGTGGAGCTTCCAAGGCTGAGCGTCGTCGGAAGCATAGGGGTGGACGGGTCCAACTACTTGATTGATACCACAACCGGCTATCAGGACCACGAAGGCGGCCGGTTCGATTGGGGGAGCGTGACCGGTTGGGACACCGGGGTTCTACTGTGCGACCCGGCGAACAAGGGTGAACCGGACAAAGTCAGTTTCCTGTTCTACAGATACGGCCCCTCAGGCGAGTCTGAATACGGTGGGATCATCGTCAAGACGCCCGATGGCACCGAGAGATTCTTCGAGTCCGAGAATGTCAAGGTCATCAAGTCGGGCGAGTTCTCCGGTGAGAGGGCCTACCTTCCCGGGGTCACCCGCCTGCTCTACCCTGACTATCGACCCAAGATCCCGGAGACAACGACCTTCTCAGCGTCTCAAGACTCGGACAGCGTGGGTGTCGTCTTCACGCCCAAGGCGGTGTGCACGATAGTCGTCGCCGGCATTGAAGAGGCTGAAACTACTTTCAACGAGATGTACTGCAGCGCAGCTTTCAGCGCCACTTTGGGCGGTGAAAAATACTATGGGACCATCCCTGCCTGGTTCGAGTCAGTAAGACCGCGAGGGAACACTGGGAACACAAGATGGCATTGAGACTCGGACGGTTCCTGAACGAGCTGCTCGATCTGCTGCGCGAAGACTATCCCGAGCAGCTCGACGGGATAATCAGGGAGGCGAAGGGTCTCACCTATTTCCAGATGCTCGACAAAGAGACGGCCATAATCGAGGTCCGAAACCGAAGGATCAGGATTACCTCGCGGGCCAGGAAGAACGAGATAAACGCCCGCGTCTACATGAGCAGAGACTGCCTCTTCAAAGTTCTGGAAGGACGTTTGACTCTTGAAGAAGCTATCAATGCCGGAGATCTGTTGGTGTTCGGCGATCCTCTGACGCTCCTGCGATGTTACAAGATATGGGAGCGGGTGATTTCACTGGCCCGGACCTCCCCCCGATTCTATTTCCTGACGTACAAACTGCGGTAGTCTTTGTTCAAGTGTAGGCGTGGACGACGGCCGCCCTGGCGGCGGAGAGACCCCGAAGTCTCGCCTAGGTTCCGACCATTCTCGCGTTACTTCTCGTCTTCGTCTTCTTCGTCGTCACAGGTGGTGACGTTGTTCGTTACCTGGATCTTGGGGAACATGTTGACCAGGCTCTGCAGGAGAGAGGTATCGAAGGTGAGGCACACGGTGGTCGACCTTTGTTCGCAGCATCCGCAGTTGCAGTTACCGGAAGCCTTGGGGACTGTAGTGGAATTGTTGACGAATCTGATCGGCGCAAAGAGAGATGAAAGCGTGGGTATGGTTATCGTCGCAGGGTTTGCGGCCTCTACCGCTGATTGCTTCATGGTCTTCGCAGCTGGCAACCTAATCGAATTTCTCGGGAAGCCTCCGGTAATAAACGTTACCCACCTGTCACCTACCCGTGGTGGGACTCGGGAGTCCGGGTGGTCCGCACCGCCTACACCTTATCTCATCTACTGGTCGGAGTTTGTGGACACACCGAATCTTCACTTTGAAGCGGTCGGCGAGTCTGCTTTGTCGAGTATCTCTGTCATCTTGGCGCCCGCCTTGTCCAGGAGGCTCTTCAGGTCCTTGAGTTCTTTCTCCATCGATCCTCTGTTCTTGACTCGGCTCAAGACCCGGAGATACATCAGTTCGAGCGTCGATTCTATGTCCGGCTTGGCTTGCGTCTTGCTCTTCTTTACTATGTTGACGCGCAGTTCGTCCACCCTCCGCAGTTCCTCCTGCTTCAGGTGCACCGTCCCCCGTGGAGCGGCGCTCGCCGGATGGGTCTTGGCGGATTTGCTCGGCGCCTTTGCCACCTAGAGGTCAACCTCGACTTCGGGCATCTGCAGACCGAGGATGCTCAATCCCTTGATCGTGAGTCCTTTGAGGTCGAGATCTATGTCAAACGGCCCCGAACTCGCCGAGCTGGTGGTAACGTTACCCTTCACGTTGGTGAATTCCAGTCCGCACTTTATCTTCAGCAACACCGAGGAGACGTTCAGAGTCACGTTGCTCTTTATCTGCCCGCATTCGGCGCTCCCGGTCCTGGTTACCTTCTTCCCGAGAGTAGAACCGTCGTTGTACAATGGCATCGACATGCTCACGGACATCGCCGTTGACGAGGCTATGTTGATGGGTTTGGTCGTGACAGAGGGGATGTTAATGTTCAGCGCCTTGATGTTCTTCACCGTGGCCGGAGGAGTGGATATGGTGGTCGAAGAGATTTCATCTATCTCAGTGCCTTTGATGTTAACGTCCATCGGTGCCATCGGGTTGGGCACCTGAAAAGAGTCGCCAAGGGTTATCCCAAGTGGGTTTTGCATCGGGACGTCGGTGCACTGCATGTTTATCTCGCCGACCTGGATTTTTGCAACTGTGGTCTTTACGGCCCCTCCGAGAGGAGGAATGCTCATGCTGAACGGACCGAAATCCATCACCGGCGACGACATGCAGAAGCTTCCGCTGTTCATGGTGATGTCTCCCAGGTTGCTGGTTTGAGTGAAGCTGGATATGGCGAGCCCTCCGGAGACGCCGACGCAGCAAATGGGCCATGGCACGCATACCACTCCGCAGAACGTGCTGCAAATAGACAGTTCCATCTCGATTTCAACATTCTTGGCCTTGGACGACGCGTAGCTGAACACTCCATTGAAGTCCTTCAGCTCGACGCTCGGTATTGCGACGGCACTGACTTCGATGGTGTCGACCGTTATCGGCCCACCTGAACTCGATTCTATCTCAGAACAGGGGATGAGGATTCCTGTAGGCATCCAAGGGTGATTTCAGGTGCGGCTCGATTTAAGCCTTTGCGGGCTCTAGGATGTTCGAGGGTGAGTTCTTTCTCCAACTCAGTTGGCTTCGATATGAGATGAAGCGCGACCTGATGAAATCGGTCTGCCCGGCCAGGGAAAGGATATATGAGCACGATGGCTCAAATCGAGGCATTGAAGATTGCGGTTGTTGGGATGGGCGTAGCTGGCTCCTATCTCATTAATCAGCTGAGCCGCACTAACGAGGTCACCGGCTTCGAACGCTATCCGAAGGAGCGGTTCGAGTGTGTCTGCGCTTGGGGGACGAGCAAGGATTACATCCGTCGGTTCGCCGAGGATTGCGACATCGACTTCGACGACCACATCCTGCACGAGGGGCGTAGCATCCTCACCTCTGTGGGAGGGATGGAGATCGAGAGCCGAACGTGCGGGCTAGTCAGCTTCGACAAGCACAGTCTATTGGAGGAGATGCGCCGTGGACACGACATCCGGTACGGCACCTGGGTGAAGAACGAAGAAGATCTAAAGGGCTACGACCTCGTAATCGACGCCACCGGGCTGAGGGTCCTCCTTCCGAAGATAAAGAGCCACGAGCTACGGATTCCGTGTGTGCAGTACAGGGTAAAGTATGAGCGACCGCCGTTCCGGGACTTTTACATCGAGATTCTGGAGGGGATGGGCGGTTATCTGTGGTACTTCCCGTTGGGCGGAGGCTGGGCTCACGTGGGCGCGGGCGACCTGAATCATGGCCACATTAGAGCGATAGAGGCGTTCTTCGAGCGCCACGGGGGAGAAAGGGAGAAGATCGTAGGAAGGCCGATACGACTCTGCCCTCCGAGGTTCTGCCAACCTTTCAGATCCGGCCGGGTCGTCGGCGTGGGAGAGAGCATCGGGACCGTCTTTCCCCTGCTGGGCGAGGGCATAATCCCGACACTGGAGTGCTCCGAGCTCCTCGTCAAGAACATCGACGACCTCGACAGATATGGTCGGAGGGTGCTCAGAAAATACGCCTTTTACGAAACGGCCTATGACTTTCTTATGCCCGTGTTCCGTAGGAAAATGGGACTGCTAGAGCAGGCGAGTCTGTCTCAGGCCGTCCTGTCGCACATGATGGAGAACCAGGCCCGATACGGAGTAGAGCTTCAGCCGACCAGTGTTACCATTGACCCCAGAGCGTTCCTCCAACAGGCAATTTCGTTCGCGCAGATGATCACGCTCTAGCGCCAGTTCCTAGCACGGCGTCCAATTCGTCGAAGACTCGTCCCACGTTGTTTTCGATGAGTGGCCGGGCGACGAACGTTGGAAGCAATGACAGCAACCCGCCCAGCACGAAATCGGCCTCGACGTGGACGGTCGTCCCGCCGTCTGAATCCGAGGAGTAACGCTCTACAATCGTGCTTCCTGCTAGGTCACCGGTCATTATCCGGACAATGTGGGTCGTCTGCGACTTGGTCATGTGCCTGCATAGTTGCGTCATCGTCACCCCGACCATGAAGACCTTCTCCTCAGTGACCACCTCGCCCCTCGACCTCTCCAGGACCCTGAACGAGAGGAAGATCTGCGGGAACGTCTCCTGAAGTTTCTCGTAGTCGGTTATCAACCGGAACACCGTTCTCCTGGGCGCGTTCAGCTTTCGATGGAACGTCGTGGTGAGGCGCGTAGGCGATTCCCTCGTGCTTTCCGACGACTCTCTATTTAGCATCGACCTAGGTGGGAGCCTAGATTCGGATCTCCTGTGGGGTTGCAGGCTCCGGGGGATGACCGTCTCGTCGCTCCTGGGCGCGAGCAAGCACCCTGCGCGGCCCTTCGCCCCGTCTTCAGCGATCCTCGGCGAGCCTCTTCTCCGCCCACGTGTACGTGCTGCTCAGGCCCTCCGAGAGAGTCGTTGTCGGCGCCCAACCGAGGACCCTCTTCGCCCTGCTCAGGTCGGGAGTCCTGTTAAGGGCGCCCGTGGGCTTTGATTTGTCGAAGCTGAGGGGGATTCTCTTCCCGGACCTGGAGATAACCATGTCTGCGAGCTCGCGGACGGTGACCTCCTCCGTTGAGCCCACGTTGACGGTGAGGCTCTCGCCCTTTTCGGCTCTATCCAGCAACCTCGCGAGAGCGTCGACCGCGTCGACCACGTAGACGAAGCACCTCCTCTGGCTACCGTCGCCCCAGACCACGAACCCTTCCTTTGGATACCTTATGGCCTTCCTCATCAGTGAGGCGATGACCTGGCTCCGGTCCGGCCTGAGGTACAAGTTCTGTCCGTACGCATGGAAGATCCTCGCCACGCCGACAGAGGTCTCCCGCATCAGCGAGAGCTGCTTCTCCCCCATGTACTTCGACCACCCGTACCCTCCCTCGGGGTTCAGGTGCGTCTCCGAGTCCTCCTCTTTGAACCGGACGTGAGAGCCCAGCTGCTGGTCGAAGGGGTAGACCGAGACGCTGGAAGCGTACACCACGCTGCGGACCCCGTTCTCCAAGCAAGCCCGGAAGACGTTTGTGTCGATCACCAGGTTGGCCTGCAGCGCTGCCAACTCCCGGGCGTCCGACCCGTGGAGATACGCCACGCTGCCGACCTCCGCAGCCAGGTGAAAGACCGCCTCGGCTCCCCGAAGCGAGTCGCGTGCAAATCCATGGTCCTTGAGGTCACCGACAGTGCACTCTTGGTCGATGCCGAGCCCCCTGAGGTTCTCCAGGGACCCGGAAGATAGGTTGTCGACCACGGAGACATCGTGGCCGTCGTCGAGGAGGCGCTTCACGAGGTTGGACCCGAGGAACCCCGCACCTCCGGTCACTGCGACTTTGGTCATGCCGATCAACCGACCTGATCGGGGCTGGAGTCCCCCTTTCGCTCCGCCTATCTCCCTGAGGGTCCATCTCGCGGTCTGTCTTATGACGTCCCTTGGTGAGGACTTCGGCCTCCAACCCAAGTCGTGAATCTTCTTGATCGAGAGGTAGACCACCGGGTTGTCCCCGACCCACCCCCGGGGCCCTCCCGTGTATCTCTTCCTTACGTTCTGGAGCCCCATCTCCTGGATCACGATGTCCGCCAGCTCGTCGACCGTCGTCTGCTCCTGAAGACCGAGATTGAAGATGTTGACGGGTCTCGAACTCCTCTCGTACCCCACCATGATGCCGTCGACGCAGTCACTGACAGAGAGGTAGTCCTTGCTCTGCCTGCCGTCCCCCAGTATCTCGAGCTCCGAGGGATCCTTCTGTAGCTTGTGCTCAAAGTCCCAGATGGCGCCTCTCCTGCACCTCTCGCCCAGAACCGTCCCGAACCTGAAGGCCCAGAACTTCATCGGTGTGAATTGAACGAAGGCCGAGGCGTACGCCTCGCCGGCGAGCTTCGCAGCGCCGTAGAGTGACGTCTGGATCCCCGAGTACTCCTCCGGCGTCGGCACAACCTCCGCTTCCCCATAGAGCGCCGACGTGGAGGCGAAGACGAGGTCTGGTATCCTGTTCGCGGACATGCCCTCAAGGACGTTCAGCGTCCCGATGACGTTGTAGTTGAGGTCGGCTCTGTGATCGCCGAGGCTGACGCGCATCAGGGCGTGCGCAGCCAGGTGGAAGACGGCGTCACACCCTCTCGAAGCCTCGATGACCGTTTGGAGGTCCCGGATGTCCCCCTCTATGATTCGTAGCCTCGGGTCATCCCTGTGTTGCTCCAGGTTGCTACGGTTTCCGGTAAGGAGGTTGTCGAGGACGACCGCCTCCCAACCGTCTCTGAGCAGCCTGTCGACGAGGTGGCTCCCGATGAACCCCAGGCCGCCGGTGACCAGGGCTCTTCTCATCGAAACGGGCCTTCCTCCTGTCCTGTTTAATAACTGAACTCTTCGAAAGTGGAGATCCGGTCCCTAGGCTGGTTTCTTTGCATTGGCGGCGAGAAACTCTTGCCAGGCCTTGTCGAACTCTGCGACGGTCTCCTCGCTCCTCTTGTTGAAGGGCATCTGTCTCAGGACCTTCGAGGGGATGGTCATCACGTGGGCGCCCGCCGCGATGGCGGTCGCGACGTCCTCCGGGGTCCTGATGCTGCCCACTATCAGCCTCGCCGGGATGTTCTGCTCCTTGGAAGTCGCCGCGTAGTCCCTGATTATCTGCACTGGGTCCTGTCCGGCCTCCTTCGATCGGTTGTAGAAGAGGGAGACGTAGGTCGCGCCTGCTTTGGCGGCGAGGATCAGCTGGTTGAAGGTCATCATGACGGTCATGTTGGTCTTGATGCCTGACCTTGCCAGCTGGTTCACTACATGGAGGCCTCTCCCGTCCCCGAACATCGCCACCTTCACGACGACGTTCCCGTGCCAGGAAGCGTATTCCTTGCCCTCCTCTATCAGCTCGGGAACCGTGTTCTTGGTCGTCTCCACGCTGACGGGGCCGTTGACGAGGCCGCAGATATCCAGGACCCGCCTCTTGAAGTCCACGCCCCCCTCGGAGAGGAAGATCTTCTGGTTCGTGGTGACTCCGTCGGCAATCCCCCATCGCACGAACTCCTCAATCTCTGCCAGGGACGCGGTATCGAGAAATATCTGTACCAACCGTCTACACTTGTCATCGGGGGTGGGAGAAGGACTATAAGAATTGCTGACCTTGGTCGGACCTATGACGGGATTGCGGCCCCCGGCCGTTCAGCCTGCAAGGGGACGACCGCTCCTCAGTAGCTTCCCTTCTCGCGCTTCTTGCCCCGAACCGAGATCTTCTCTCTCAGCTGCTCGCACATCAGATGCGTGAGAACAAGATGCATCCCTTCGACGTGGGGGGTGGAGTCTGCCGGGACGACCACGCACGCGTCCGAGGCGGTCTTCAGGACGCCTCCGTCGAACCCGGAGAGTCCGATGACCTTCCCGCCGCTCTCCTTTGCGTACTTCACGGCCTTGAGGAGGTTCTGGGACCACGGGCCCGCTTTGTCGCTGCCCGAGCCTCCGTGGACGCTGATTGCGACGAGGACGTCACCCTTCCGGAAGAAGTTCCTCAGCTGTTCGTAGTAGACGTCGCTCCACCCGTTGTCGTTGGTCAGCGCGCTCATCAGGGGGATGTTGTCGACGAGGGAGAACGCCCTGAACTTCCTCCCCGCCTCGTCGGAGACCCACTTGTTGAGGTCGCAGGCGAAGTGAGTGCTTGTCGAAGCACTCCCGCCGTTGCCGATGGTGAACACCTGACGGTCGTTCTTCCAGGCCCCGTAGAGTATCGCGATCGCTTTGTCGATGGAGCGCCTGTCCAGCTTCCCGACTATCTCCGAGACTTCGTCTAGGTACTCGTGCGTGCGCGACAAGTCCTTTTCGCCGCCCGTCGCTTCGTTAATTAGCTTTGTCCGTTGGGCTCGGTGACAGTCGACCCTTCTTTCGTGCCTCTTGCCGGCGGCTGCGGACTAGGTCCTAGGCATAAATGCGCCCAGACAGGGGCCCAACGGGTAGCCAATGATTGTCTCGAGGACGCCGTTCAGATTGCCGCTCGGAGGTGGCGGGACTGACCTTCCCTTCTACTACTCAAAGTATGGTGGCTTCTTCATCTCCGGAGCTGTCGACAAGTACATGCACATCGTTGTCAACGACCGGTTCGAGCCCGGGATCAGGGTCAGCTACTCGCAGACGGAGATCGTCGATTCTCCGCTGTCTATCCGCCACCCCCTGGTGAGGGAGGCCCTGAAGCTTCTCAACTTCAAGGACAGGATCGAGATCGTCTCCCTGGCGGACGTCCCGGCGGCCACCGGACTCGGCTCCTCCGGGAGCTTCACGGTCGGGCTCCTCAATGCCCTCTATGCTCACCAGAGGATCGTCAAGACGCCCGGGCAGGTGGCAGAAGCCGCCTGCGACATCGCCCAGAACAGGCTCCACGAGCCGTCGGGGAAGCAGGACGAGTATGCGGCGAGCCTGGGTGGGTTGAGGGCGTACGAGATAGACAGACGGGGGAAGGTGACCGCCAAGGAACTCAAGATAGCCGAAGACACGCTCTCGGAGCTCGAGTACGGGATCATGATGTTCTACACGGGGATCAAGAGGAGCGCCAGCGAGATCCTCGGCAAGCAGCAGAAGAGGGTCACAGAGGACGACGACGCGGTCGAGAAGATGCACCGAATCAAGTCGATAGGGCTCGAGAGCAAGAAGAGCCTCGAGAAGGGAGATCTGAGGAGGTTCGGTGAGTTGCTCCACGAGCACTGGACCGTCAAGCGGGGTGTCGCGGACAGCATTACGAACCATAGCATAGACTCTTGGTACTCCATCGCACTGAAGAACGGCGCACTCGGCGGGAAGGTCGTCGGTGCAGGCGGCGGCGGTTTCTTGATGCTCTACTGCGAAGAAGGGAGGCGCAAGGTCAAGGCCGCGCTCGAGAAGGAGGGCCTGGTCGAATACCGGTTCAGGTTCGACTTCCAGGGCAGCAAGGTAATCTACAACATCTGAGCCTGTGCCCCGAGTGCCGAGGAGCGAGCCCCGCGCCACGTCAGGTGTACGATTCGATTATCTCGGAGCATCGTTGGATTCCGTTATACTTCTTGGAAATGGCCCGAAGCCTCTCGACGCTGTCCCTGTATCTGGGGTCGCCGAGACAGGTCTCTACCGACTCCGTGAGATTCTGGGCGGTCAGCTTCTCGGACCTGATGTCTATCCCGAGCCCCAGCTTGCTGAACTTGTTCGCGTTTCCTATCTGCTCGGAGTGGTTGTGAATGGGGACGAGGACCGCGGGCTTCCCGGCGTCGATGCACTGCCCTATCGTCCTGTGACCCGCCCTAGCGACCACCAGGCTCGATAGAGAGAAGAGCTCGTCCTTGATGGGGCACCAGTCGTAGATCCAGGCCCCGTTCGCGAGCTTCTTTGGCTTCCCGGAACCGTTCGGGTGCCCCATCGAGATGACCATGTTGTAGCTCTTCGCGAGCGCATCCGTGGCTTGGATGACGGTGTCGACGAACGTCCTCTTGGTGACGTCTGGTCCGCTGATTTGGAAGAACGCGAGGGGTCTGTCGTCAATGTCGAGCGCCCTCTTGGCCCTCTGGACGCTCTCCTCGCTGGGCCTGGCCTCCGGCGAAGTGAATCCGACATATCTCACGATGTTCGAGACGTCCGTCCCGGCAAGGTTGGCCTCTCCGATCGTGTAAGGGGGCGGGAGGTCGGTCATCAGTATCTCGTCGCTGAGAGACCAGAGGAGCCCAAGGACGTCGCCGGCGAACCGCTCGTATATCCGCCCCACGCCCTTCCCGCTGAACCTTGGCGGGAAACTGACCTTGAACTGGTTCAGCATGGTGATGACCGGATAGGACTTGGCCCTTGAAGCCAGGATGGGCGAGAGCCTGGAGTCCGAGACGACCACCTTGGGGTTGAATTTGGCTATGCTCTCGCGTTCGAACGCGACCTGCCTCAGGAAGGCGCTGAACATGTAAGGGAAACGAGGGATGAAATCCTTGGAGGCGAAGCTCCCCTCTTCCGTCCATTCGACGTCCAGGGATGGGCTCTTCACCAAGGTCCCCCCCTGGGCCTGCGTCGCGATGTAGTCCAGCGCCTGTCCGGAGCACGAATAGCGGAACTCGTCACCGCCCCTTCTAAGACGTTGTGCTATCTCCACGATTCGGCTTGCATGGCCGAGCCCGGAGCCGAAGACGGCGAAGTAAACTCTGCGCAAGACCATTTTCTATTCTCTACCGGTTTGGAAGGCCGCCTGTTCCTCTCAGTCCGCGCCTGGAATGGCTATATCTCTGTTGGGTTGGGTCATCAGTTCGGTTCCGACCTCGCCTTTTCTGAACCTGGACAAGGGGGGCCGAAGATGGCCTGCCAACGGGCGGATTGAATCTGGACTAGCGAGTGACGTCTCAACCCGACGGGCCGATCCCCGCAAACGGGTGAAAACGACGTAATATCGACGGAAAACTATCCAAAGGCTTACATAACAAGTCGAAACGGTGGCATTGCGTCGGCTAGGGTTTCAGATAATTGGTAGTACAAGTCTGGTTCCTCATCGAAATCGTCACCTTGGCCATAACGGTCCCCGTTCTCGGCCTCGAGTACTACTGGCTGGTCCTTCTCGGGACCTCGACCAGGTATCCGAGGGATCTTGAGAGCCGGACGGTCCTGCTGAAGAGCCACCCGATGGTGTCTGTGCTGATAGCTTCCTACAACGAGAGATACGTGATCGAGCGCTCGCTGGAGGCGCTGAAGCATATCGACTATCCCAAGGAGATGCTGCAGGTCGTGATAGCCGACGATTCCAACGACCAGACGGTGAAGATCGTCGACGAGAAGGTTAGGGACCTCAACGACTTCGGAATAAGGACTGTCGTGTCGAGGCGGCCTAGCAGGGAGCACTACAAGTGCGGTGCCCTGAACAAGGCCATGGACCAGGTCGACGGCGACTTCGTGCTGCTTCTCGACGCCGACTCGATCGTCCCGCCCGACGTCCTGACCAAGGGAATCGACGCCATGGAGAGCCATCCGCGCTCATCCTTCGTCTCATTCCGGTATGGGCACTACAACCGCAACTACAACCTGATAACCCGCCTCTTCGCGCTGTACCAAGACATCGGGGATACGCTGTCGAAGATGGGGGCCTACCGCATCGATGCCCCGTTCTCCTTCCAGGGCGGGCTGGCCCTCGTCAGGGCGAAGGATCTCAGAGGAGTCGGTCAGTGGTCCAACGAGAGGATAGCCGACGACGGGGACGTCTCGATCAAGATGTACCTCGCTGGAAAGCGCGGAATCTACCTCAGCAGCGTCAAGGTGATGAGCGAGGACCCTTCTACCCTCGAGGCATGGAAGAAGCAGGTCGCGAGGACCTCGCAGGGATGGTGGAGGTGCATCGCGAAGTACTGGAGGAGCATCATCATAGCCCCAAACGTCAGCCTCAGGACGAAGGCGGGGTTGCTGCTGATGCTGTTGGGTCCCTTCTCCGGCTTCAGCTGGATCCTTGTCACCTTCCTGTCCGCATCGGCGGTCGTGGCGGGGATCGATCCAGCCGGCTGACTCGATATTCAACAACCCGTTCTACATAGGCTTCGTCGCCGTCCCCTTCGCCATATCGATGGCCTCCGGGATCTGGGCCCTGTGGGTGCAGGGCCTCATGACCGTCCGCAACGTAGTGCTGATCCCGCTCCTCGGGTACGCAACGGGGGCGATGCTGAGCCTCGGGTCCGTCGCCTTCTTCTACGGAATCTTCGACAGGACGGGATTCTTTCCGTACAGGACGCCCCATGGCGGATCCGGCGAGGCGACGAAGATGTCGTACTTCCACCACCTCACCAACGACAAGAACGCCATTGTGGAGATCATCCTGGCCGTCGCGGCCATACTTCTGGCCGTGAAGGTACTCTTTGATGGGGTCTGGTTCCTGTCGCTCACCCTGGCTGGTTTCGGCATCTTCACCCTAAAGTCCATGAACCTGAGCAGGCACCTGCAGCCCCAATCGCCGGAGACCTCTGCTCGGCAGAGTTCATCCTGATTCGGGCAATAACGCAATCCAGCAGACGACGGAATCCATAATCGACCCAACATGGCCGACCCTGAAGGTCTTCCCGGAGGACGTGGGAGGTTGCTGTCTCAGAGCTCGAGAAACTGGCTGGAAAGCCCGAAGCCCACCTTCGGCGAGGCTGCATTGGCCTGCTCGAGAGTCTTTGATTGATCCAGAGCGGTGGAGCTCGTCTGCTTTGTGCTCGTCTCGGTGACCGGTTGGACCAGAGAGATGTTGACAGCCAAAGGCCTGGTCGCTTCAGCCACCCTCTTCTTCATGCCAGGCGCGTCGAGCGACCTTGAAACTGCAAGCTGCTGGAGCTGACTTGTGCCGACGAAGGGGCTGGTCTTCATATTGAAGGGAGACAGCGGCGCTTCTATTTAAGTTAGGCTCACACGCCGCCCCGTCACCGCTCCATGGAACAGCCCGCATTGCCGCAGTGCGCTTTCCTATCCTCGCCTTGGTTCTGTCAAGTCTTTGTCGGGTAACCAAAAAGACTTGGCTTCGGGGCATCGACTCTGAGGATTACGGTCCGCGTCGGGTTCCCCTTCACCTGCCCCGCCTTGTTTTCAATGAACGGTCGAACCTCAACCGCCCATCTTGCCAATGGGTCAGACGGATTCGCCCGGGACCCGTCCTCACTGCTCGGATACAACATGCTGAGAGCATACTCAAGCGCCCACCCTTACCCAACGAAGACTTGACAGAGCCTTCGCCTTCTTCCCTTAAATACGTCAGGCCGGCGGCGGTGCACGGTGTTTGGGATGCAAGCAACCAAGGCGAACGAGGGTATCACGACGCGTTTGATATTAGTGCCCGTGGACGGTTCCAAGTCGGCGGAGAGGTCCGCCAAGATCGCATTCGAGCTTGCCCGCGCGTACAACGCAAAGGTCGTCGTTCTAAGCGTCGTCGCCTCACCTGGATTTTCTTTCAGCGGCCCGGCAGGCGCGCCGGCTGACCTGACCGAGTACTACAAGCTCGGAACAACCGAGGCTAAGACGCGCGATCGACTCGGCGCTGGTTCTTGCCAAGGAAGCCGGAGTGGATGCCCGGGGTGAGGTAATCGAACCTGTCGCTTCCACGGTCGGCGCAATCGTTGAGTTCGCGGAGAGGGAGAAAGCGGATCTGATCGTAATGGGGACCCGAGGACTGGGCGGCTTCAAGAAGCTCCTGCTCGGAAGCGTCTCCACCGGAGTCGTCTCCCACGCACACTGCTCCGTCCTGGTCATAAGGTGAGCAGAGCCTTCCCAGGGTTTCCCTGAACTACGCGGCCGCAGCCTCGATCGGCCCGACTACGAAGAGCCCGAAGAGGAGGACGACGAGTACGAAGAGCGTGATGGCCACGTACAGCCTGTCCTTCTCAGCCGCGAACATGAGTACCGAGGCGGCTACTCTCGCGACAGGGGTTGCGAGAAGCACGATCAACCCGAGCTGGATTATGAAGATCGGGTTCGCTCCGGCCACCCCGCCGAGAAGTTGTGACAGGTCGAGGGTGGGCTTACCGTAGTCGTTGGCCAGCAGCTGTCCCGTTGTACTGGGGAGGGCCTGGGGCGTGTGCAGGAAGAGGATGGCGACCCCGAGCCCGATCAGCACCGCGCTGATCATCACACCATACTTCAACACGTCGCTGATCACGACGTTCATGTCCGCCTTGGGACGGCTCGCGCTGGCAGTCAAGGCAGGCCCTCGTGTATCATCTCGATGGCTATCACGATCAGCACCGCCACGAAGAGCCATCGGAGGGCTCCGGGCTTGGTGCGGACCAGAACCTTGGTACCGGCGAATGCGCCGATGAGGACCCCGATGGCGACCGGCGCGGCAAGGACCGGGTTGACGTACCCGCCGATGTAGTAAATTGTCGTGCTGGCGGCCGCGGTGACGCCGATCATGAAGTTGCTCGTCGTTGTGGATACCTTGAACGGGAGCTTCATGAAGGAGTCGAGTCCGACGACCTTGAGGACTCCTCCTCCGACCCCGAGGAGCGCTGAGAGGACCCCGGCGAGGAACATCACACCAAACGCCGGAAACACCCTGTCTGCTATGTAGCCGACTCTCATCTTGGTGGCACCGTCGTAGTAGTCGCCGCTGAGCTTCAGAGTCGCAGAGAGCCTGTTTGGCCTCTGGTTGATTATCTCTGAGCCTTTCCTCTTCTCGCTCCGCAACCTTACGGAGGAGCTGTAGGCCGACAAGAACAGCATCAGCCCGAAGATTAGGAAGACGACCGAGGCATATCCGCTTCTGACCAGCGCGATGCTGGCGACGGCGCCTACTATCGCACCGGTGGTGGAACCTATCTCGAGGAACATCCCGATTCGAAGGTTGGTGATGTGGTCACGTACGTACGCCGCGGCGGATCCGCTCGAGGTGGCGATCACAGAGACGATGCTCGCCCCGATTGCGTACTGGATGGGCACTCCGAAGAGCAGAGTGAGGGCGGGGACCACCAGGATTCCTCCTCCGACGCCGACGAGCGATCCAATCAGGCCGGCGATGACAGAGACCAGGAGCATCAGGACGATGTACTCGAAGATGCCTGTCATGTGATATGTGGTGCCCGCCTAAGACCTCTCGAATTAAGTGTTATCGGGGCTGAGACCGTCAGCTCGCCGACTCGAGCGGTCCGCGAGGCCGGCTGGCTAGATCACTTCAATCGAGCTCTCGGAGAAGCCCTGCTTCACCAAGATCTCCACGCAGCGATCCCTGTGGTCCCCCTGCAGGATAATGATCCCGTCCTTCACGGTGCCTCCCGTCGCCAGGATCTTCTTCATCTTGGTTCCCAGCTCGTGAAGGTCCTTCTCGCTCATCTTCAGACCCTCGACGACGGTGGTCGGCTTTCCGAACCTCCGCATCTCCATTCTCACCCTGATTCGAGCCTCCTCGCGGTCGAGCTCGGCCAGAATGTCGTCGAAACCTTCATCGGGGTCTTTGCTACTCACTGCTACGGGTTTAGGCCTCTTCACATATAATATTTAGACCTTAGGTGTCGCCCAATAATGACTTAAAACGGCCGGGTCCAACCCGTCGCGGCGTAGGGCCCGTAGCTCAGAGCTACGCTAGCGGGAAGTTCGGTTAGAGCGACCGGCCCCTAATCTCTGAATCTGGGATTTCTACAGGTCAGTGGCGGATATAACCTCAAGGAATTTGCTTAGGCGTGCCCACCAGCGACTCAAGACCAGGACCCGAGGGTGCGGAAATTCAGCTCAGGGTCGGAAGCCAGAATCGCGCGTTTGAGTATTCATCAGCTCAGACTTCCCGCTACATTATCGGCAGCAGTCTTGTCGAGAGAATCCGTGGTCTCGAGGAAGGGATTCCGATAACGCTCATGTTGACTTTCCTCAAGAAGAGCTGCCGAATGTATAGTTGCTATCGGGGTGGTAAGAGATGGGTTCCCACAATTCCTCCCGATCTCGCGAGCCAGGGAGACATCCTCACGACCCAAGTTACGGAACCAAATCCGGATGACTTCCTCAGCGGACTCTCCGGTTTCGTGCTGGCGAATGAACTCGGGATGAGATGGATGTCTGATGTGGTTGAATTGGATTCCAGCACTTTCCCTGGAGGCGTAATTCTTCGGATGATGCAGAGCCCTCCAGTAAACGACGTCTCGAGACTCGAGATTCGGGGAGAGATATCAGGCGAAGTTGAGTTCGACAAAGGCAGCGCACACCTTGACATTCGTGTCAGAGGTGCCATCGGAAACTCTCGAATCCTGAGACTGTATCATGATGGGCGTCATTATCCTAGAATTGGAATACGTGTAGGTCGAGAATTCTCTCCAGTCTTCTCTGTTTCATCTGACGGCGCAAGACTCAGATGGGCATACCGTGATTGCAAGTTCAACCCCCATGTAGCCATCGTCTATCTACTCGACCCGACGACACTGTACGGTCTGGGAGAGATTGCAGCTTGCCCCATTCCTGAGGGTATGGAGGACGTCTCAGGCGCATTCATGGTAGACCACGTGAGATTCCTTCGGTCCTTCGAGAGTTTAGTCCAAAAGGTGGGGACGCCGTACGATGTCGGTCGTATTGGCGCCGAAATAGCCTTTGCCGTGGCCAAGATCAAGCTCGGCCTGACGGACATAACTTTGATAGAACCCTCTCAACCGGGCGTCGATTTGTTTTCGCTTGCAGGTAGGACAGTCATCCAAGCTCGGTTACTGGTGGAAGGACACTATCGGGTGCCGGCGGAGATGAACGACTCGATCAGGAAGCAGATGACCGACATGCTGAAGTCACTCCGCAGGGACATGAAGAGGATTCCCGCCGCTCAAACAGGACATGTTACGCTCTCCCTTACGGATACAAGCTGGATTACCAGAGTCATTGTCCTCACGATTTCGGCACGTCGACCCTAGCGACGCCATGCTAAGTTGAGGTTCAAAACAGGATGGACCCTAGGCGAGTATCAGGAGACCATGAACTAGCAAAGTTCGAAATGTCTTAAAGGAGCCGGTATGGGCCTCTGAAGTCAAGGGCCCGTAGCTCAGAGCTGTTGCTAGCGGGAAGTTCGGTTAGAGCGACCGGCTCATATCGAAGCCCGTGAGAAACCGGTACCAGTGATACTCCTGGCGGGAGCGGTCGAGAGTTCAAATCTCTCCGGGCCCACTGATAACAAGCTCAGATATCACTCCGTTCGGCATTCTGAGCTGATATTGAGCTAATGTGGTGACTCCACGGCCAGGTCAATTCCATTCTGAGCATTAGTCTTGAAAAGAGAGTTGAGCTCTGCTGTGCGTAGGGGGTTCACCGCACCACGGTTCGAAGAATCACATGCAAGTCAGGCAAAGACTCTCGGAGGAATTGGATCGATACGCGTCTTGCTGTCCTTTGTGCTCGATCTAAGACTTCGGCGCGTAACCGAATCTGCAAAACCGTTCTCGCCCGAGTCCGCTTTGAGAACCCATTCACGGGCGGGCCTGGCAGGGCTCGCCGGCGAAATAGTGGCAATGCGCACACCCTGCTCTCTTCGGATAGGTCCGAACCGCCCGGCGAGCCCAAACGAGCTCGGTCCGGCGACTTATGGAACGCCCTTCCAAGAATAGATGCTGCGCGGCATGGGCTCACCCTTGGCACGCATCAAGCCCAGCAGCACCCTGTCCTCGGTGAGGAGGTAGCTGTTCTCGGCTGCAGCTGTGGCGTAGATCATCCTGTCAAAGTAGTCGTCGAGGCGGTTGTCAGCAAGTAGTCTATCGGCTATTAGCTCGACGGCACCATCGGTGAGCCGGGTCTGCTTCATCCTCTTGTCGGCCATGATGGCGCCGAGGCCTGATCTATACCTCGCGAGAAACTTGTCTCGGTCGGCATGTCGACCAATCCTAAGGCTGATCCATTTGGCCTCGAGTAGGCTGACGGGGTTGTAGCGGATATCGTATTCATCGAGCATTTCCGGGAATTTGATCTCGAACCTAGCGAGTCCGACGTCGATTCCGAACACTGGAAGCAAGTACGTTGTGTCTAGCAGGAGTGGCTCAACCAAAGGCCTCTTCCTCCTTCTGAGCCTCCTCGCTCACTTCCTCGACCTTCTCCACGCTCGTAGAGATTAGAGGGCTGCTCTTGATTAAGTCCTCAACGGAAGCGATGGGCTCGATCACCAGCTTGCCATCCACCACGGTGGCCTTGACGCGCCCGCCCTTCCTTATTCCCACCTTCTTCCGCAGCTTCTCGTCGGTGTATATCTCGCCGCGCTTTCCGACCACAATCGTTTCTTCCGACAACCAGGCTCTATCGGAGATAATGCTATAATCAGATTTAAGTGTTTCTTCTCATCGAACGCTGTCGCCATGGGCTTGAACCTAGTTAGGGACTAGATGCTGCCGGACTTGAACCTGTGGACCATTCCTTGATGCTGATTTGAACACAACTGTAGTCACATCTCTCCGGGCCCACCGGCTTTAGACCCAGAGTAGGTTGCAGATCATACCGCGAAGACGTGTTCAGGCAAGAGCGATACGCTATAAAGCCGGGTAGTCTTCCAAGTGCAACCGAGATTCAGATACAAGTGAAGACAAGAGACAAGATCATCTTGATCACGGGAGGTGCCACCGGGATAGGCTGGGCCCTGGCGGAATCCTTTGTGAAGCTAGGGAACAGGGTGATAATCTGCGGCAGAAGATTGGACAGGTTAGAGGACGCCAAGAAGATGCTCCCTGCTCTGAGCGTTAGGCAGTGCGATGTCTCAAAGGAGAGCGATCGCCAGGCCCTCTACGCCTGGGTCGAGGATAATTTCAAGACTCTCGATGTGCTGGTCAACAACGCGGGGATTCAGAGGCGGGTGGACTTCACCAAGGGAACAAAGGACCTGCTGGACCAAGAGGACGAAATCGACATAAACTTCAAGGCGCAGGTCTATCTCGTCCGCCCAGTTTGTGCCGATGCTTCTGAAGCGCAAGGAGGCTGCGATAGTCAATGTATCTTCCGGTCTGGGTTTCGTGCCCCTGACAGTCTTCCCCATCTACTCTGCGACGAAGGCCGCGATTCACTCTTTCACGATGTCGTTGAGACATCAACTGAGAGGAACATCCGTGAAGGTCTATGAGGTAATCCCTCCGACAGTCTACGACACCGAGCTGAAGGGCAAGCCCATAGAAAGGGCCGAGTGGACCGCGTCTTCGTCGGAGGTGGCCGAGGCCGTCGTCAGAGGCCTGGAAGAGGATGTCCTTGAGATCGCCATTGGCCCCTCAAAGAGGTGGATGTCCAGCTCCAAGAACGAGCTTGACCAAGCGTTCAACACCATCAACCATTGAGTCGGGCCGCCTTCTCGTCTCGGGAGACCGGTAGACTATTCGGAGCCCCGATTAGTTAATCTACCTTCGAACCCAGAGGGCCGCTCCGACCCCGGCAGCTTGAAAGACCGAAGAATCCCTCGCACGATGTCCACCCAGCACCCGGACAACGTCTCCCCGCCGCCGTGGGCCGAGAACGAGATCATAGAGGGTGAGGCCGAGCTTCGAGAGGCCGTCTTCGCGTACAGGGACCTTGGCTGCGACGAGGTGATGTGGGACTCAGAAGGAAAGGACGTCGACACGAACGTCGTCCGCAAGCTCTTCAGCTCTTATCCCGACTACTTCCATAAGAAAGTAATCGGGGAGGACATCTACCTAACCTACCGCATCCCGAACCCCCAGATCGAGATCGCTGAGCGGAAGATCGTGACCACGACGCTGGACACGATTCCTCTGAGCTCCGACGTCGCCACCGTCTTCCACAAGAGGGAGGCGGTGCCGGTCTTCGAGGTCATACTGCCCTTCACTACGAGCGGAAGGGAACTCGCGTGGCTCCATGACTACTATGGCAAGGCGATCGCCGGGCGTCCAGAACATGAAGCTCTCAGGTTCCATGACGGTGAGGGACTGGATCGGAGAGATCAGGCCCAAGGAGATCGACGTCATCCCGCTCATCGAGGACATGGAGCACCTGCTCCTGATCGACGAGCTGCTGAAGGAGTATCTGGGTCTGGTGAAGGTCGACAGGTTGCGCGTCTTCATCGCCCGTTCCGACCCGGCCCTCAACTACGGCCTCGTTCCCGCGGTCCTCCTCGCCAAGATAGCGCTATCGAAGCTCCACTCGCTCGAGGTCTCCACGGGGGTGGAGATGCACCCCATGATAGGTGTGGGCTCGATGCCGTTCAGGGGGCACCTCTCGCCGACGAACGTGGACGGCTTCCTCGAGGAGTACAAGGGTCTGAGCACGGTCACCGTCCAGTCCGCCTTCAGGTATGACTATCCGCTCGCGAAGGTGCGAGCCGCCATCGCCGCGCTCAACTCCAGACTTCCCGACCGGAAGCCCTCGATGATAGGAGACGGCGACGAGAAGCTGCTCCGGACCGCAATGTACAAGCTGATCGCCTCCTATCAGTCCAGGATCGAGGAACTCGCGCCCTTCATCAATAGCATAGCCGAGTTCGTCCCAAGGCGTCGGGCCAGGAAGCTGCACATAGGCCTCTTCGGGTACAGCAGGATGGTGAAGGGAAAGGCCATGCCAAGGGCGATACCCTTCGCCGCCGCTTTCTATTCAGTCGGCATCCCTCCAGAGTTTATCGGAGCGAGCGCGCTCGCCGAGATGAGTGGGGAGGAATGGAAAGCACTAGAGAACACCTATGTCAACCTGAGGAAGGACTTCAGGGCCGTAGGCTCGCTCGTCTCCTGGCAGACGATAAACATGATGATGGAGCTGTACCCACGCGTCGCGAAGGTCGCGGGTGTCGGCAGAGAGAACTTCAGGGACTCGCTCGGAAAGCTCGTGGCAGACCTCTCCGCGGTCGAGGAGCGGTTCTCGCTGAAGTTAGGCCCGAGGAGCAACGACAGCAAGAAGCACGAGAACTTCACCAACAACTTCCTCATCTCCTATGTGGAGGGCGAGGATGCAGAGGCGCGCGACGCTTTCAATCAGGCGGCCAAGCTCCGGCACAGTCTAGGTTAGATCCGGCTAGCGACGGGGGCTCTTTTCCTTCGGGATGTCGGGGAAGGGGCTGAAGTGCGCATGGACAATCTTCCATGACCCGCCGAACCTCGCCAGCACCATCGTGACCCTCGACTTCGAGCCGACCGTCATCCCCTCGAAGGAATAGTCGTTGACGAAGACCCCCGTGAACGTGAGGTAGAATGTCGCGATTGCCACCTCCCCTACGAGGTCTATCTTCTGCCCGTCGATTTGTACTCGTAGTCCGAGATGTTTGCGAAGGCAGCCTGCTCGTAGATGAACGCCTCCTCGGAGTTCTGCCGGGTGTAGGGCGGGTTCTCGTCGAACTTCGTGAAGAGGCTGGCCGGCGAGTGGAAGTCCAGCAGGGACGTAAGATCTTTGCTCTTCCCCACCTCGAAGAACGACCGGATGAACGCGGCGACCTCCGCCTTCGCCTGCTCGTCCCCTCTCCCGATCATGCCCCGCAAGCAACCGCGTTGATTAGATAAACTAGGCCCACGAAGCGGACGGTCCTGAGCTGGAGGATGCTCGACTGGTTAAATATCTGCCAGTGAGCTGTTCTCGCAACAAGCCCCATGGTCGAGTACAAGTGGATCGCGCTCTCGAACACCACCATCGGCGTTTTGATGGCGTCAATCGACACAACGATAGTTCTAATCTCGCTTCCCGCGATATTCAGGGGAATTCAAATCGACCCTCTGACGTCGTTCCAGTACCTTCTCTGGCTGCTCTTCGGCTACAGCGTCGTGACCTCGACCCTCCTCGTCACGTTCGGAAGGATCTCGGACATGTTCGGGAGGGTGAAGCTCTACAACCTCGGCTTTGCCATATTCACGGTGGGGTCGACCCTCCTCTACCTGACACCCAGCACCGGAGACCTGGGAGCCGAGGAGCTGATCGTATTCAGGATAGTCCAGGGGGTCGGAGGCGCTTTCCTCTTCGCGAACGGGGCCGCCATAATCACCGACGCGTTCCCTGCGAACGAACGGGGCCGTGCCCTGGGAATCAACATGATCTCGGTCCTCGCCGGGTCGACCATAGGCCTCATCCTGGGCGGGGTCCTGGCCACCTTCAACTGGAGGTACGTCTTCCTCGTAAGCGTCCCTGTGGGGATAGTCGGGACGATCTGGTCCTACTGGAAGCTCAAGGAGACCGCGAACATACGGGCGAACCAGAAGCTCGACGTCTGGGGGAACGCCACGTTCGGGATCGGCCTCACCCTCCTGCTCATCGGGATCTCCTACGGGCTGATCCCCTACGGGTCGGCCAGCACGGGCTGGGGAGACCCATGGGTCATCGCTTCGATGGTCATCGGTTCGGCCCTCCTCGTGGCTTTCCCTTTCATCGAGTCCCGCGTCGCCGAGCCGATGTTCAACCTCGGGCTCTTCAGGAACAGGATGTTCGCCGCCGCCAACATCGCCGGGCTGCTCGCGTCGATAGCGAGGGGCGGCGTGCAGATAATGCTGATAATACTCCTCCAGGGGATCTGGCTCCCGCTCCACGGGTACACCTACAACTCGACTCCGTTCTGGTCGGGGATCTTCATCCTCCCTCTGCTGGTCGGCTTCGTGGTCATGGGGCCCGTGAGCGGCTCGCTCGCGGACAAGTACGGCACAAGGACGCTCACGACCCTGGGCCTGGGGGTCTCGGCGGTCTCCTTCTTCGCCCTCACGTTCCTTCCCTACAACTTCAACTACGTACCCTTCGCCCTGATAATCTTCGTGATGGGAATCGGCAGCGGGATGTTCGCGTCACCGAACGTCCTCTCGATCATGAACTCCGTCCCGCCCCAGGACCGGGGCGTCGCCTCCGGGGTGCGCGCTACCCTCCAGAACACGCCCACATCAGCCTCGCGATCTTCTTCACGATAATAATCTCGTCCCTCACGAGCAGCCTCCCGGGTGCCTTCACATCCGCGATGTCCTCGGCCGGAGCCCCGCAGCTCTCCCAGTACTTCTATCACATACCCGCGACGAGCGCGGTCTTCGCCGCCTTTCTCGGCTTCAACCCCGTGAGTTCGATACTGACGAGCCTCCCTGCCTCTGTGACCTCGTCGATCCGCGGCGACGACCACGTATCTGACCGGGAACACCTTCTTCCCCAACGCCATAGCGCCCGCTTTCATGTCTGCGCTGCGCGTCACCTTCTACATCGGGTTGGGGATCTCGGTCCTCGCGCTTGTCATCTCCTACTTCCGGGGAGGTGCCTCGCTCGATGAGGCCATAAGGGCGCGGCCTGGGGATCGAGTCGCGAGTGAACCACATCCGCAAGCTCCGATTCCCACTTCGAGAAACGTGGAGGCCCTGGAGGTTTCACAGTGGGGCGAGACTGCGAGTCACAGGGATGCCAGGATGAAGGCAAGTAAGGAGAAGGCGACCCAGTTAATGGAACCTGAACGCAATTCATAGGATCATATCACGTGGGAAGACTTCGAGAAGGTCGAGCTCAGGGTTGGTACGATACTCAGGGCGGATGAATTCCCGGAGGCCAAAAAGCCGGCCTACAAGCTAACCATAGACCTCGGGGTTCTCGGAATCAAAAAGTCGAGCGCGCAGATAACCACTCTGTATTCGACCGACGAGCTCATAGGAAGACCGGTCATCTGTGTCACCAACTTCCCCCCGAAGCGGGTCGCCGGTTTCGTCTCCGAGGTCCTCACCACGGGGTTCATCGTGGGCGACGGGGAGGTGGTCCTTTCGCAACCAGAGCGCATGGTCCCCAACGGGTCCAAGCTTGCTTAGGTGTCCTCAGCAGGCTGCCGAGGTTCAAATCCAGGGCCTGATCCCACAGAAGAGACGTTCCGCCGTCTCGCGCTTAAATATTATTGTGAATCTTACAAAAGACACTGAAGCAATTACCCGCCTCGACCGGTAATCGTGCCTCTTCTCCACTGTACTCTGCTAACCATTTCGCCAATGTCTTACAGGCCAAAAGTGATGCCATGAGACTGGCCACCAATCCAGCTGAGGTCACTGGCCATGGGCACAGGACTGCGATCCTCGTTCTATTCCTCGGCGTGATAGTCGCAGTAAGCTCGATGGCAGGCGTCTACGGTTTCTCTCTCGCTCACCAGAGCGCGGCTTCCTCGGGAGCCCCCACACCCAACTTTCCGCTGGCCGCGCAGCTCTCGGTCAAGGTCTACGACTCCAGCGGCGCCCTCAAGGCCTCGGTGACCCAGAACGACGACATGGTCATGAACAACTTCATGAACTTCCTCGCTTCCTGGCTGACCAACGAGGGCTACAGCAGCGCGCCCTCGACGTTCACGATGACCGACACCACCGGGACGGTCGACACCCTGATCGGGAGGGACTCGCTCAGCACCTACACGACCTGCACCTGGGCCTGCGAGTCAGCTCCGCGCCCTACGCCGGGGGCTACATCGCGGTCGGGACGGGCACGACGGCGGTCGCCAGGACTGACCACAAGCTGACGGCCCAGTACCAGTCCCTCGTGACCGTGACCCAGCCCACCTACGACCCGTCGACGGGCAACATCGTCTTCGGCGCCGGGATCATCGCCGGGACGGCCGCGAGCATATCCGAGGTCGGGTTCTTCGAGAACTGGTTCATCGCCGGCGACGTCCTGGGCCGACTTCCTGATGTTCCACGACACCTTCTCGACCGTCGCCGGTCTCGGCCGGGAACACCATCTCGATCCAGTACACTGTCCAGCTGGGCAGCACGGCCTACAACAACAACCTCGGGACGCTGCTGGCGGCCATCTTCGCCAACCCGCTCGGCACCGTGTCGTCCGTCATGCTCACGCCCACCAGCGGGACCGCGCAGTCGGTCTGGGTCTACGTCCTCGCTACCTCGGCCTACAGCGGATGTCCGCTACATCGACACCTACGGCAGGCCCCGAGGGCGGACCTCGGCTCTGGCACCACCGGCGCGGACTCCGCGATAAGGGTGGGGACCGGCACCGCCTCGACCTGCCCGTCACAACCCCGGCGGGTTCGCCCAGTCCCGGAGCGCCGTCAACCTCTGCCAGCCGGTCCTGACGTACACGGCGGTGAACAGCTTCGTCTTCTCGCCCTACGTGGCCGTGACCGCGGTCATCCCGACGCCCGTTGCGACCTCGTTCACCGAGGCGGGCTACTACCAGTCATTCGGCTCCGCGACCTACTCTTCCTGCTGATCAGGAACACGTTCAGCGCCCTCGCGGTCCCCGCCGACTCGTCAATCACCACGACCTTCGAGATGAGCATGAGCTGAGAGCGAGACTAGGGTTGCGGCTTGGCAAGCGCAGACGCCGGATCGTACTCCTCATCTCGGCCCTTGCCGCCGTTTTCACCTTTGTGATCGCTGCAAACGCCCTCAGCGCCTCGCTGATGGAGTCGCTGACGCTCTCGGCAATCGAGGGCGTCCCCAACACGGTCCAGAACGAGCTCCTCAACCTCAGGCCGGTGAACTCGCTGCCCGGCGCCTCGGCCGTCGACAGCCTCCTCCTCGGGTTGGCCGACTCTTTGCCGAGCAGGGTAGGGACGGAGAACCTCGGGCTCCTTGCGACGGAGAACCTGGGTACCCTGCAGTCGGAGGCGCTCGCCCTGCTCTCGGGAGACGTCCAGACCGCCCGGATCGAACCTCGAGTCGCTGCTCCTTAGCGGCGCCGACAGCCTCCCGAACCCGAGCAGCCACGGAGGGCCTCAACCTCGTGACCGGAGGGGCACGTGCCAAACCCCAGCAATACGGAGCTGGCGAACCTGGCTGGCTTCAGGCACTCTCCCGGGGAGGACAGCGACGGAGGCGGCCGGCGACTGCGTCTACGTCTCGATCAACCAGGCCATCCCGGTGGTCCAGAACTGCAACGGGGAAGGGTCCGGCTCGACCACTGTCAACGCTGGGGCGCACCCGTACGGGCTCGCCTATGACACCTCGAACAACTGACGTGTACGTGACGGACTACAAGTCGGGCACGGTCTCCGTCGTCTCGAACTTGGCGGTCATCGCGACGGTGAACGTGGGCGGGAGCCCGATCGCGGCGGCCTTCGACGGGACGAACAACGACGTCTACGTCGCGAACGCCGGGCTGGACACGGTCTCGGTCATCAGCGGCACCAGCTCTCCTCGCCACGGTGCCCGTCGGGACGAACCCGCAGGGTGTGGCCTATGCTTCCTCGGTCGGGCAGGTCTATGTGACCAACAACGGGGACGGGACGCTCTCGGAGATCGACAGCGCGACCAACGCGGTCATCCACACGGTCAACATCGGGTCCTTCCCTGCCGGCATCGCATTCGACCCCGGCAACGGGTACCTCTACGTCGCCCAGGAGGGCGCGAACAACGTCACTGTGGTGAATCCCGGCACGAACGCGGTCATCGGCTCGATACGGGTCGGGTCCTTCCCCACAGCGGTCGCCTACGACCCGTGGAACGGCAACGTCTACGTGACCAACTATGCCGACGGGACCGTCTCGGTGGTCAACAACGCCAACCAGGTAATCGCGACGATACCGGTGGGGGACCTCCCCGGCGGGGTTGCGGTGAACCAGGCGACCGGCACGCTCTACGTCTCCTGCGGCGGGTGACGACAACGTCTGGGTGATCAACGGGCTGACGGACAAGGCGTCGTTCATCGTCCCGGTCGGGAACTTCCCCCAGGGGATGGCCTACGACGTCGCCGACGGCGGGATGTACGTGGCCGACTACTCGGACAACAACGTCGGGATAATCTTCGGACCTTGAGAGTGAGATGAGAGCGATCAGACCGTCCAACCTGGGGAGAGCGGCAGCCGCCGTCGCGATACTGCTCCTGATGCTCTCCTCCCAGGTCGGGAGCACGGGCTCGGTGAAGCCTGGAGCGCCGCAGCAGACCGCCTCGCAGCCGCCGCCCTCGGTGCCGCCCGTGACTCCTCCCTCGACGTCCTCCGTGGGAGAGCTCAGCTACACCAACACGTGGAACCGGACGGGGCAGCAGCCCATCTGCCTGCAGGCGCAGGCCGCGGTACAGGACCCGCTGAGGCCGCAGAGCAAGTCCTGGACCATCACCTCGTCCGTTCCCTCGGTGCTGGCCGGGAGCACGACCCCCTCGGGGCAGCCCATCGGGTACACGTACACGGCGCTCTCCAACGGGACGTTCGTCGCCTCCGACGACCAGGGCAACGCGCTCTCGTGGAAGGCGGTGACCGGCTATCCCGCAGGAGCGACGACGATCAGGCTCTACGGGAACAGCACCGAGGCGCTCCAGCTCTACACGGTCGGCCCGGCCGCGCACCCGATCGGCCAACTTCACCGTCTCCTACCGCCTCATGCAGACCGCAGCGGGTGCGAGCCCCACGGCGTCAAGGTCACGATACAGGGGTCGGTGAACTGGCCGGCTCGTCCAGCGGCACCCTCCAGATAGCCTTCCAGGGGCAGCGCTCTCGTCGAACGCCACCCAGGTCTCCTTCGGCGGGCACGGCGGGATGCAGCTGGTCTTCGACTGGTCGGACAGCGTGGAGCAGTCTACCCGGCTCCTACCAGGGCCAGACGGGGACGGTCTCGTGGTCGGTGGGAGGCACCTTCAAGATCGACCCGTCCATAGTCGGGACCTCGACCTCGCAGCTGGCCCTCAACTGGGGGGACCAGCGCAAGCTCTGGCACACTGTGGAGACCAACGGGACGGTCGAGTACTGGGCGTTCTACTTCGACGGGGCGAACATCGAGAAGGCGTGGTCCGTCGACCGGGATAACGTGGCACACGGTCTCGCTCACCTCGGGCGCTCGGGCGCCACGAGCGGGGCGGCGTTCTCGTCCTGGATGGAGTACAACAGCGGGGTGTACACGCTCTACTACGTGCTGGCGAATCCCTCGGCGGGCGGCTTCATCCTCGGCGACGGCGACGCTCGGCGACAACGGGGCCGTGAACGGCCTGACGCAGACGCAGTTCGGGACCGTCTGGACCGCCGGCGACTCGTACCCGTGCGTCTACGGGACCCCGACCGACGTCCTGGTGGGGATAGCGACGTCCAAGTCGGGCGCCTACCAGCTCGAGATCTACCACATCGGCGCTTCCAGCAAGCAGGTGCTCTCGAAGGTCGCCGTCGTCCACGGGCGCACAGCCAGACGGGTGCATCGCGCTCGGCCTCACCTCCGGGTACGCCCTCCTCTACGGCGCCGCGGCGACCGGGGCCCGGTGACGATAATCACGAGCGCGAACGGGAACGGCTGGTCGCGCCCCACCACGGTGCCGGTGACCGCGCCGATCACGATGTCCTCGGCGGTGGCGATGGGGAACACGGTCCACTTCGCGACCGTGACCAGCTCCGGCGAGCAGTACCTGAACTGCGTCTACCCGTGCACGACGACCAGCGCGCCCCTGACGCTCGCGAGCGGGACCGGCTACGACAACATCGTCCTCTCGACGAACGGCCGCAGCGGCGGGGCTGTCCATCAGCGGCGACGTACCACAACAGCCTCAAGCAGGTCTGGTCGCGCACGCAGCGACGACGGCGGGAACACGTGGACGCCGCCCCAGGAGATCGCCGACGGCTCCACCGGGATCATCGCGAGCGGCTCCCTCCAGGCCGACTACGACTACGTCGCAGGGGACCGACATAGTGGCGACCACGGACGTCGCCTGGGTCACCGGGACCTCGGCGCCGTACGCGATCTGGTTCCCGGCCTTCCCGGTCGTCGTGCCGTCGGCCGCCAGCACGCCGGACCCGTGGGCCAAGTCGGGCTACTCGCCCTACGAGTCGTACTTCTCCCAGCTCAACGAGTACGTCTCGCCCGGGAACGGGCTCCTCGGGGTCTCCCAGACCGACCTCACATCCCGGGCAGGGCCCCGGCGCTCTCGGTGACCAGGGTCTACAGCCAGCCCTCGGACTTTGTCGGGGCGGCGAACGCCAAGGTGCCGTACGGGTACGACAACTACACGCTCTCGAACCTCGGGATAGGCTGGGAGCTGGGCTTCCCGTGGATCGGCGGCGAACTACTTCCACCCGGGCAACGGCGCCGCGATACCGCTGGCGTTCAACAGCTCCAACATCATGGAGTACCACGGGGCCATCGACTTCGTCCTCTACAGGAACTCGAACAACAACACCTACACGCTCTTCACGGCGGACGGGACGAAGTACGTCTACGCGGGGCTGAGGCTCTCCACGATCATCTCGCCCGACTCGCCCGTTCAACAAGCTCACCTTCTCCTACAACGTCAGCCCCGGGTACATCACCCAGATACAGGACGGCGAGGGGCGGACGGTCACCTTCAGCTACAACTCGAACAACACGCTCGCCTCCATCACGTCGGGGTCGCAGACCTGGAGGTACACGTACAAGGGGTTCGACCTCTCCTCGGTCACCGACCCGCTGGGCAGGGTCACCCGGTTCTACTACGCGTCATACAACCCGTGGCTCATCACCGAGATAGCGTACCCGACCGGGGCGGCCACGTACTACACCTACGACACCGGGCTGGTCGCGCCGTACGTCTCGACCTACGCGGTCTCCAGCCAGTACGAGTACAGCTCGGGCAGCGTCGCACATCCTCGCCCGGACCAACACCTACCTCTTCAACATGGTCGACGGCTCGATGGTCTCGAGCCAGGTCATCTACGTGAACGCCACCAGCGCCAAGCAGGGCTTGACGGTCTTCGACTTCCGGACCGTCGCCGGGAAGTACGTCGAGACTGGAGTCCCAGAGGGACGCGTTCGGGCAACGTCGATGGGGAGGTCGAGACGGACTTCGACCAGCAGGGGCGCGCGAACCAGACGATCGCTCTACTCGGCCGCGGGGGCGAAGCTGGCCTACTCGGTGACGCACCACGACAGCGTGGGGGAACGTCAACTTCACCCAGGACTTCAACGGGCACGACACCTGGTACGCCTACGCCGGCACCAAGGGCCAGTACCAGTTCGGGAACGGGAAGACGGGGCTGATCCAGAAGCTTCTACACCAACTCGACCATCGACAGGCACATCCACACCGACCTGCTCGGGACGGGGACGTTCCAGGACGCCGCGAACCGAACACGCCATCGAGACGTTCTACCTCTACAGCAACAACGAGGTGCTGAGGGAGGCGCAGCTCTACATCCCGCCTTCGGGCCTGGTGAACTGGCTGACCACCTCCTACACCTACGATGCCCTCGCGAACCTGCAGACGGTGACGGACCCCCTGCACCACGAGACCTGCTACTCGTACTCGCCCACGTACAACGGGGCGTACGTGACCTCGGAGACCTCGTCGGGGACGGCGAACTGCTACGCCGCGCCCAACGTGGCGCGTCTCGTTCGCCTACAACTTCGCCACCGGGGAGTGGCCTCAAAGACCGACGCCGAGGGGAACACGACCTCGTACACCTATGACGCGCTGGGGCGGGTGACGACGGAGACCTATCCGGCGGTCAACGGAGTGGTAGCGAAGACCTCATACTCCTACAACGACGCGAGCAACGTCGTCACGGCGACCGACCAGAGGGGGAACATCACCAAGTACTACTACGACGGGCTGGGGAGGCTGACCGAGGAGCAGACGTACCTCTCGCCCTCGTCGCCGTACTCCGCCGAGTACTACACCTACAACTGGCTGAACCAGGTCCTCACCGACCAGACGCCGAACGGGGCGACCACCTCGTATAGCGTACGACAGCCTGGGGAGGCAGACCGGAGTGACGAACCCTGACGGGACGCATGAGACCTCGAGCTACAACGACACGGCCAACACCCAGACGATGACCGACGGCGAACGGGCACGAGACGCAGGACGTCTACGACTTCATGCAGAACCTGGTCGCGGTGAGGGAGTACTGGAGCGGGGGCGGCTATAATGCGACGACGTACACCTACGACGGGGTCGGGAACCTGCTGAAGGTGGCGGGGCCGAACGGGAACCAGGTCACCCAGTACTCGTACGACGACCTCAACCAGCTGGTCAAGACCACCTATCCTGACGGGACGACCCAGAAGGCGAGCTATGACTCGGTGGGGAACCTGCTCAGCTCGACGGACCAGATGGGCCGCGTCACGACCTACTCCTACGACTTCCTGTACCGGCTCTCGGCGGTGAACTATCCGGACGGGACGAGCACGAGCCTACACCTACGACAAGAACGGGAACGAGCTCACGGTCACGAACAGCATCGACCAGGTGAAGTATTCCTATGACGCCCTGAACAGGATGATCTCCGAGACGGATGTGGTCGGCGGGACGCCGTACACGGTCTCGTACGCGTACGACCTCGCCGGGAACGTGCAGTCGGTGACCTACCCGGACGGTTCGACGGTGACGAACTCGTACGACGCGCTGGGCAGGGCGACGAAGGTCGCCAGCGGGTCGACGACCTACGCCTCGTTCACCTACAACGCCGACGGCACGATCAACACCATGACCTACGGCAACGGGGAGGTCACCTCGTACGCCTACGACAGCATGGGCAGGCCGAAGTCCATCACCACCTTCCTGGGAGGCGATCCAGGAGCTCAGCCTCTCGTACAGCTACGACGGGGCCGGGAACGTGGCCTCGATCAACTCCGAGTCGTTCGGCTACGATGCCCTCGAGCGGCTCACGAGCGCGACCGGCGCCGTGGGGGACGACCAGCTACTCCTACGACGCCGCGGGCAACATGGTGCAGAAGCAGAACTCGTCCTCGTCGACCACGACCAAGTACACCTACAACAGCATGGACGAGCTCGTGAGGTCGAGCACGGCGTCCGGGGCGGCGACGTACTCCTACAACGGGGACGGCGACCTCGTGGTCAAGAACGACGGGACCAACGTCTGGACGTACGTCTACAACGCGCAGGACCAGATGACGAAGGTGCTCGAGAACGGGGTGGTGGTGCAGCAGAACTACTACGACGGAGAGGGGAGGCGCGTCGAGCAGGTGACGGGCGGTGCGACCACGCTCTACCTCTATGCCGGGCTCAACGTGCTCTACGAGAAGAACCTCCAGACGGGCGTGGCGACGAAGCACGTCTACGCCGACGGGCATGCAGGTGGCGGCGATCACCACGGCGGGGACGTTCTTCCTCTCACCAGGACGAGCTCGGCAGCACGAGGCTCGTGACGAGCGGGGGCTCGAAGGTCTTCAGCAGCGACTACGTGCCGTACGGGGTCGAGTACGGGGCGACCGGCAGCGAGGAGTACATGTACGCAGGGATGCTCTACGACGCGGCGACCGGGCTCTACTACGACAATGCGAGGTTCTACGACCCGAGCACTGGGAAGTTCCTCACGGCGGACCCGATCGGGGGAGCGAAGTCAGACCCGCAGAGCCTGAACGGTTACGCCTACGCGAGGGACAACCCGCTCACGATAGTGGACCCGTCGGGGCTCTCGTGGAATCCTCTCTCATGGCGACCCATCACCTGGCTGCTCCTCGGGGCAGCCATAGGACTCGCTGCAATCTCCGTAGCTCAGTTTGGCTTGGACCCTATCACGGACACGCTCGACGCTGCTGCGATTTCCGATTTTGTCGGATCAACGGTGGCTTTCGGGGCGTCTATGGTCGGGCTGCCGATCATCACGCTGGGCACGGAAGGACCCTGAAAAAAAAAAAAAAAAAAAAAAAAAAAAAAAAAAAAAAAAAAAAAAAAAAAAAAAAAAAAAAAAAAAAAAAAAAAAAAAAAAAAAAAAAAAAAAAAAAAAAAAAAAAAAAAAAAAAAAAAAAAAAAAAAAAAAAAAAAAAAAAAAAAAAAAAAAAAAAAAAAAAAAAAAAAAAAAAAAAAAAAAAAAAAAAAAAAAAAAAAAAAAAAAAAAAAAAAAAAAAAAAAAAAAAAAAAAAAAAAAAAAAAAAAAAAAAAAAAAAAAAAAAAAAAAAAAAAAAAAAAAAAAAAAAAAAAAAAAAAAAAAAAAAAAAAAAAAAAAAAAAAAAAAAAAAAAAAAAAAAAAAAAAAAAAAAAAAAAAAAAAAAAAAAAAAAAAAAAAAAAAAAAAAAAAAAAAAAAAAAAAAAAAAAAAAAAAAAAAAAAAAAAAAAAAAAAAAAAAAAAAAAAAAAAAAAAAAAAAAAAAAAAAAAAAAAAAAAAAAAAAAAAAAAAAAAAAAAAAAAAAAAAAAAAAAAAAAAAAAAAAAAAAAAAAAAAAAAAAAAAAAAAAAAAAAAAAAAAAAAAAAAAAAAAAAAAAAAAAAAAAAAAAAAAAAAAAAAAAAAAAAAAAAAAAAAAAAAAAAAAAAAAAAAAAAAAAAAAAAAAAAAAAAAAAAAAAAAAAAAAAAAAAAAAAAAAAAAAAAAAAAAAAAAAAAAAAAAAAAAAAAAAAAAAAAAAAAAAAAAAAAAAAAAAAAAAAAAAAAAAAAAAAAAAAAAAAAAAAAAAAAAAAAAAAAAAAAAAAAAAAAAAAAAAAAAAAAAAAAAAAAAAAAAAAAAAAAAAAAAAAAAAAAAAAAAAAAAAAAAAAAAAAAAAAAAAAAAAAAAAAAAAAAAAAAAAAAAAAAAAAAAAAAAAAAAAAAAAAAAAAAAAAAAAAAAAAAAAAAAAAAAAAAAAAAAAAAAAAAAAAAAAAAAAAAAAAAAAAAAAAAAAAAAAAAAAAAAAAAAAAAAAAAAAAAAAAAAAAAAAAAAAAAAAAAAAAAAAAAAAAAAAAAAAAAAAAAAAAAAAAAAAAAAAAAAAAAAAAAAAAAAAAAAAAAAAAAAAAAAAAAAAAAAAAAAAAAAAAAAAAAAAAAAAAAAAAAAAAAAAAAAAAAAAAAAAAAAAAAAAAAAAAAAAAAAAAAAAAAAAAAAAAAAAAAAAAAAAAAAAAAAAAAAAAAAAAAAAAAAAAAAAAAAAAAAAAAAAAAAAAAAAAAAAAAAAAAAAAAAAAAAAAAAAAAAAAAAAAAAAAAAACCGCGCCGCCTGAGTTCAGCGATAACTCGCCTGGCTCGCTACGTCACGCTCGAGCATCCGTTACGAGACAATCTTCGTCGAGGCAGCGCGCCAAAGCAGAGCAATATGGGACAGAGATACAAGAGCCTAGGCCGGCCCTGCGCTATGAACCAATAGGAACTCGATGATACTCGAGCGCACGAGAACCTCCTCTGGCTAGCTGGTCAAGCAGATGCGGTCACAAGTTGAGCCCGGTAGTGACGCGTTCTCAAGGCCGATATGGCGCACAATCACAGCCGAGCGGCCACGAGGCGCTGACTTACTCGGTGAGAGAAGGCTCCGCGGTCTATCTCGGACTCGATGAATTGGACCGTCCATTCCGGAAGGAACTGCAGAAGGAGCCCGACAGCGTGCACGTGATGGTGGGTCCCAATATCTGAGCCCGATGTTCAAGCCTTCGGACAAGGAAGTCTTCCTTGCCAAGGGATTCGCTCGTCCCGCTGTGGAAGACGTCGGACCCTTCCCCGTCTTCAACGAAACGGCTCCATAATCATCGGCTACGCTCCTCCTCAACCGACAGACCGAGAGGGAGCCACAAAAAAAAAAAAAAAAGTTCACAAGTAAGCAGTCCCTACAACCCTATTGCCAATATGGTTATGGTAGACAACCCTTATAGTCCTCTCATTGAATATGGGTGGATGAGTGAAAAGAGAAATGGCAATGGCATCAGCAATGACGGAAGAGGAAGTCGGTCGGGTTCATGGGAGCAGAAGCACGGTGGACTTCGGCAGAGTGGAGTTCCTTGAAATCGTCCACGTCGAGCGGCCGAGAATAATCTACAGGGGCCAGGACAAGCACTTCTTCTTCCTCGCAGGCCTTGCGGTCTGCACCGCGGAATGCAGCGACGCCGACTTCGAGTCGGAGCACGTGCTGCTTCCGTGGCTCTCCCAGTCAACGAACTAGATTCTTCTGGCAGGACGGCCTAACTCGCCCGGAGGATTGGCCCCTCTTCGGCCCTGGGCATCGAGCTTTCCGTGTTCATGTTGATCACTACCTCCGCAATGTCGGCGGCGTACTCGGCTGTTCGCCTGATGTCCTCGACTATGAGCGGGAGAACCTGGTCTGACTCGCTCTCCTTCGTCTTCTCGATAAGGTTGAGGAGGTCCTCCTGCAGACCTTCGGCCTCCTTGGCCTGCTCCACGACGTTGTCCGCCGACTCGTAGTCTCCTTTGGACAGGGCGAGCCCCGCCCGCTCGAAGAGGCCCACGCTGAACTCGCTCATCTTGACGATCTTGTCGATGATGCTCTGGCTCACCTGGCCGTCGATGTGCAAGACCCCCTCGGCGATCTTGTTCGCGTGGTCCGCGACGCGCTCGACGCTCTTGACTATCAGCCTGTAGTCGAGGCAGTCCCTCCTGCTCTTCAGTTCTATCTCCCGCAGGATGAAGTCGTTCTGGACCGCCATGTTGAGCTGGCGGATGGCGTAGAGGCTGAACCTGTCGACCTCGTCGTCCGACTTGGTCACCGCCGCGGCCGTGTCCAAGTCGAGCTTGACAGCGCGCGGATCGCGTCGCGGTGCATCGACTCCGCTATGAGGAACATCCTCTTGAGCACGTTCTTGACGCTCAGCTCTGGATAGCTGAGCAGGACCTGCAGGGTTATCCCTTCCCTCGAGTCGGCGATTATCTCCGTCCCGATCAGGTGGCGTCGCGAGGCCTCTTTCACCGCGTCCCTCTGCGCCGAAGTGAGTAGGCCCTCCTTCGCCTTGACGTGGATGGTACTGTAGCCGAGCAGGTATATCGAGATCAGCCGCCTCACTATCGAGTCGGTCTTGTTCTTCGGATGGACCTCCAAGACAGCCTCGGCCTTGGCAGCAGTGACCCTCCCCACGCGCGGGGTGATGATGAGCGAGGAGTCTCCCTGTCTCTCTACTGCGACGGAGTCGCCCGCTCCCAGCCCCATCTCCGACACCCACTTCTTGGGCAGTGCGAGCATGTACGACGACTTCCCGGAGAACTGAATCTTCCTCACTTCGCCTTTTTCATGCTCTGTGGACAACCAAAACACCTAGAAGATAGATGCCAATATGGGTGAAGACTTCAATATATTTCCCTTGCGCTTTTCACTTATAGATTAAAAAAGGCAGGAAAGCTACGAAAATATGAAATCTCTTTCTCAAAGATACAACAAAAGACACGGAATAGGTGGAGCTGTACTAGGCGTCGTTGTCCTCGTCCTCATAGTAGTGGCCGCGGCGGCGGGCTATTATGCCGCTTCGAGCTCGGGTCGACGACCACCAGTGTCAGCACCTCCACAGTCACCACAACATCCACTACTACCGTTACGGGTCACGGGTGGCCCAACGACCACCACTTCAACTTCCACTAGCCTCGACCTCCACCAGCTCGACTTCGGGCCCACGAACCCGCTGCCACAATAAACGCCGGCGGCTCCAGCCTCGTCTTCCCTCTCATGTCTGAGTGGACGTTCGCATACACTCAGGTGCAACCCAACATCCAGGTCAACTACCAGAGCATCGGCAGCGGCGCAGGAATCACGCAGTTCACAGCCGGCACGTTGAACATCGGAGCTAGCGATGCTCCTCCCACCGCCGCGCAGTACGCCGCCTTCCCCTCGACGGCCGTCGTAGTCCCAGAGTCCATCAGCGCAGTCGTGCCCGCCTACAACATTCCGGGCATAAGCAACGGACTGAAGTTCACTGGTCCAGTGCTTGCCCAGATATTCCTCGGGACCATCACGATGTGGAACGACCCCGCCATCGCAGCCCTCAACCCCGGCGTAACCCTCCCCGCCCACGCGATCACTGTGGTTCACAGGTCGGACGGGAGCGGCACGATGTTCGCCTTCACACAGTACCTCTCTGACTCCAGTTCAGTCTGGGCATCTCAGGTAGGCTTCAGCACATCCGTCAACTGGCCGACCGGCCTCGGCTGCCCGCAGAACGCGGGCGTAGCCGGCTGCATCCAGAACACCCAGTACTCGATAGGCCCACTCGAGATAGCCTACGTGCTCCAGAACCCGGCCCTCATCTCCGCGGGAGTCGTGCAGAACGCCGCGGGCAACTTCATAACGGCCAACCTTACCACCATCGCCTCTGCCGCCACGGCCGGCGCCTCAGGACTGCCTGCCGGGAACGCAGCGTGGTCCACAGTCTCCATCATCAACAGCGTCTTCAACAACACCTCCGTCAAGAACCTCTACCCCATCACGACCTTCACCTACCTCGTCGTCAGTCAGGCACAGTCCAACAAGCAGCTGGGTACCGACATCGTCAACTTCCTCTGGTGGGTCGTGAACAGCGGCCAGTCGGCTGGCGCCGCGCTCGGCTACGTCCCACTCCCTGCGAACGTCATCGCGGTTGACGACACCACAATCAAGTCAATCACGTACAACGGGACCCCTCTGTACTCAGGATAGGATACCCGCCCTAGGGCGGGTCCTCGCCCCCTTTTTTATTGAGAGAGTTAGCTATGGTTTCAAACACAGATAGGAAATCGATTCCCGAGGCCGGTCTACTGAAGGGCGACTCAGTCCTGAAGGTAATCGTCGGCGCCGCGGCGCTGGGAATCGTTGTCCTGCTCCTGGCTCTTGGCTACGAGCTCTACACGGGATCCGGCCCGAGTATGCTGAAGTTCGGCCTCTCCTTCCTGTGGACCTCGGACTGGGACCCGTATCATCAGATTTTCGGTGCGCTTCCTTTCATCTACGGCACTATCCTGACCTCCCTGCTCGCCCTCCTGATAGGCCTCCCCATCAGTTTGGCGGTGGCCGTCTTCCTCACGGAGAAGTTGAACGCTAGGAGGAGCTTGGGCCAGCTGATAGGTACGCTGGTCGAGCTTCTCGCAGCTGTTCCAAGCGTAATCTTTGGGTTGTGGGGTCTGCTCTTCCTTAGCCCGCTTCTGAAGCAGTACGTCGAGGACCCCCTCCACCAATACCTGGGCGCCGTTCCCCTCTTCTCAGGGACCCCGTTCGGCCTGGACTTCTTCACTGCAGGAGTGATCCTGGCGATCATGATAATCCCCACGGTCTCCGCGATCTCGAGAAGCGTGCTGAACGCCGTTCCAAACAGTCAGAGGGAGGCGATGCACTCGCTCGGGGCCACCGATTGGGAGGTGACCTGGAAGAGCGTGCTCCCTTACGCAAGGTCGGGAATCTTCGGTGCGACGATCCTCGGCCTCGGCAGGGCCGTGGGAGAGACCATGGCCGTGACGATGGTCATAGGGAACGAACCCAAGATCACCGCCGACCTCTTCTCGGGAGGCTACACGCTCTCCGCGGTGATCGCCAACGAGTTCAGGGAAGCGTCCGGCGGCCTGTACACCGCTTCGCTCATCGAGATTGGCCTTGTATTGTTCCTGCTCGCCCTCGTGATAAACGTCTTCGCCAGGTTCCTAATCTGGCGCATGACCCGGGGAGTCAAGTTCAGGACCTGAGTGACCAAGATGACCAAAATCGAGAATGAGGTTGGCATAGGTCGGCGGCGCGTCTTGGTCGACAGGCTGATGACCGGGCTGATTTGGCTCGGCGTCGTGCTGGCCCTGGTCCCTCTCATCCTGATTCTCGGACGAGACGATACTGGTCGGAGGTCCCGTAATTAGCCTCTCCTTCCTCACTCACATCCCCACGCCGGTGGGCGTCCCCGGAGGGGGAGTCGGACCGATGATCGAGGGAACCTTCGTGATGGTCGGGATTGCCACGCTCATATCGGTGCCCATCGGGGTGGGCGCGGGCATCTTCTTCTCGGAGTGGCCCGAGTCCAGGCTCTCCACGCTCTCCAGCTTCATGAACGACGTGCTGGCCGAGTTTCCCTCTATAGTGATTGGGATATTCGTTTACTTGATAATCGTCCTCACGACCCACTCCTTCTCTGCGGTGGCCGGGGCCGTCGCTCTGAGCATCATAATGATCCCGATTGTCGCCAGGACGACGGAGGAGTCCCTGAAGATCGTCCCGCGGTCGCTGAGAGAAGCCTCGATGGCCCTGGGCGTCTCGAGGTGGCGGACGGTCCTGAGCGTCGTGATATCGACCGGAAAGGCCGGGCTGGCGACCGGAATACTCCTGGCAGTCGCACGAGCCGCGGGCGAGACCGCTCCTCTCCTCTTCACAGCCTTTGGGAGCAATTTCTTCTCACAGGGTCTGTTCCAACCCACAGGAGCACTCCCCCTGCTCATCTACGTCTATGGAACGTCCCCGTACGCCCAATGGCACGCAATCGCTTGGGGGGCTGCGCTTGTGCTCGTCGCCATTGCGCTCGCTCTGAATCTCGGGGTTAGGTTTATCATAGGGAGACGATTTGCCGACGTACGAGCGGAAGTATAGGGTGGACGATGACAATGATCATCCAGGACGAGAAGACCGAGAAGGAGCTTCCGGTTGAAATGAGCGTCCCGGCGTCGATGGGAGCGTTTCTCCCCAAGATGGAGACTCGGAACCTCAGGGCGGGTTTTGGTGCACTGGAAGTGCTCAGGAGCATCAGTCTCTCGTTCAAAGACCAGAGCATAACGGCTCTCATGGGACCATCGGGTTGTGGGAAGACCACATTCATAAGATGCCTGAACAGGCTGCACGAACTAACTCCCGGAGCAAACGTCGAAGGAGAGGTGATTCTGGATGGGATGAACATCTATTCGCCAAGGGTCAATCCTGTCGCTATCAGGAGAAGAATCGGGATGGTCTTCCAGAAGCCGAACCCGTTCCCGACAATGTCGGTCTATGACAACGTCGCGGCCGGTCTCAAACTGAACGGGGTCAGGAACAAGAGGGTCCTGGACGAGGCGGTAGAAAGGAGCCTCAGGCTAGCCTTCCTCTGGGATGAAGTCAAGGACGAGCTGAAGAAGTCTGGGACCGCGCTCTCTGGCGGCCAACAACAGAGGCTGTGCATCGCTCGAGCGATTGCAGTCGAGCCCGAGATCATCCTCATGGACGAGCCCGCCTCGGCGCTGGACCCCACGGCGACCGCTAAGATAGAAGAGGCGATGGCGGAGCTGAAGAAGGACTACACAATCGTGATAGTCACCCACAACATGCAGCAGGCCGCGAGGGTCGCGGATTACACCGCGTTCTTCTACCTCGGCGAGGTCGTAGAATACGATACGACGAAGAAGATGTTCGAGGCCCCGAGCAAGGAGCTGACGGAGCGGTACATCACAGGGAAGTTCGGGTAGGAGTGGATCGAGATGGCTAGACTAATGGACATGGGTCTGGAGAAACTGAAGAACCTCCTAATCGAGATGGGCCAACTTTCCGAGAAGACGGTGGCGTTCGCAATAGAGGCCTACACCAAGGGCGAGGACCTGCATAGGCAGGTTTTCGACAACTCCGAGGACCTCCGAGTGAAGCAAGAGGAGGTCAACGACCTGGCCACGGAGTTGATAGCGAGATATCAGCCTGTGGCGTCCGACCTCCGATACATCACGTCGAGCATGGAGATCGCTTACGGGTTCTCCCGATTTGGACGCTACGCCTACGACATCACGGACGTACTCTCCATCTTCAAGGACTTTGAGAGCTGCGACAAGACCGATGTGGTTTCGGCCGGAAAGCAGGCATCAGAGATGATTCGTATTAGCATCAAGGCATTCACCGAACGAGACGTGATGTCCGCAGGGCGCCTCGCTGCCATGGACAACGTGGTCGACGCGCTGTATCGTAACTACCTCCGCAAAGTCAACCTGGATACCCACGATGACGCAAAGTGCTACGTCACCGGGACCCTGATTCTTCGTTATCTGGAGAGGATAGCGGACCACGCCGAGGACGTGGGAGAGTCGGTCGCTTACACAGTGACTGGAAAGCGCATCCCCAAGGTGTAATGCGTCTCTTCGCGGAACGTCTCACTAGGCTTCCGTTAGAGCGACCGCTCAGCTCGGCACCTTCGTTGGGCGTCCTGCCAGGAAGCGTCAAAGACACCCTCCGTCAAGTTGCGAGGGAGAGAAGCGGCGTCGGACCGATTTGAACGGTCGACCAACAGGTGTTTGCATCGCGTCCTGCGCGATTTAACAGCCTGCTGCTTTTGGCGAGCTCTTTATCAGAGTTCTACCATGCTTCCCCACACGCTGTCGCCAACGTGGTCTGAGCTACGACGCCAAGCGAAGACGTCGGGCATTTTCTTCTATATTTGACTCTTACCATCTGGGGCTCTGTAAAGTCTTCGTCGGGGTGACGTTCTCTCAGGATAGATCGGCAACCGGGTGCTTATATGGTTCTCCTACTTGATACCGCATGAGCCTCGCCGCTCTTGCACCTGGAACGGTCGCCAGGAAGGCCCTCAAGCAGCGACACGAGCCTACGTTCCGTCTCTTCGGCCTCATGGAAACTTTCAGGCTCATGGTCAACGACTGCATACGGGTAGGATTGGAGAAGGATGCGCATTCACTGAAGAGGCTCCCGCTCCTCGTCTACCAAGATCTCAGCGGGAGGTACGGAAGCGAGATCCCGTCGTACTACCGGCTCTGCGCGATCTCGAAAGCGACCGGCATCCTGGCGGCGAGAAGGAAATCCATCAGGCGGGGGTTCCGCACAAGGCGGCCCTACCTCTCGAAGCCTCTGCTCACATCATGCTATGGGTTCAGAATCGATGGCGATGGCCTCCTCGTGCCCGTCGGAGACGTAAGTTTGAGAAGGTCCCTCTAACTCCGCACACGCTCAGCATCCTAACCCAGCCCGGCGTCGTCGTTCGGTCCTTTACCGTCACGGAGAGCTCGCTCTCGCTCTGCATCGCTAAGGCTGTGGAATGGATCCAGGTCACTGACGCCACCGGCATCGATAGGAACCTGCGAAACGTGACGGCGGGGAACGAGGGGAAGGTCACATACTACGACATCTCGAAAGCGGTGGAGATAGCGGAGAACACCAGGAGCATCATCCGCTCGTTCAAGAGAAACGATGTAAGAGTAAGGAGACCGCTGGCCATCAAGTACGGTCGGAGGAGACAGGAGCGGGTCAGGCAGATCCTCAACCGCGTCTCGAAGCACATCGTGGAAGAAGCCAAGAGAGACAGGCGCGCGATCGTCTTCGAAGAGATCAGGGGCCTAAGGAAGCTGTACCGGAGAGAGAACCTCCAGGGTCGAGAACTCAGGGGAAGGATGAACTCCTGGCCCTTCGGCGAGCTGAAGAGAGAAGTCGAGTACAAGGCGGCGTGGGAGGGCGTGCCGGTGGTCACGCTCACGGTGAAGGAGACAAGAGACACCACGACGGGCTGTCCGCGATGCGGGGAGGGACTCCAAGCGGCTGTCCGCGGTGATCTGCAGCATCACCGGCAGCAGTGGTGCCAGAGGTGTGGTCGGTGGGATGACCGCGACCTGGTCGCGGTGATGAACATCTCCCGCAGGGGCTGGGTGAGGTTCGCCCAGTCAAGAGGAGAAGGCGGGGCAGTTGAAGCGGTGAAGGGGAACCCTGAAGGCAGGAAACAGCAGGTAATCCTCAGAGTCGATGCCTCGAAGCCAGGTCTGAGCCGTCCGACGAAGACCTGACAGAACCCTATGTGGATACGATCGATACAATGGCGCGCTGGAGTTCCACCATTTGGACAAGGCGACCAAAGGTTTCGGGTTATCTGAGACGGGGATGATCAGATCGTGGGAATCGATTAGAACAGAACTCGACAAATGTATTCTCATTTGCGCCAATTGTCACCGGAAAGTCGAGGGTGGAGTAAGAGCAATCCCAAACGTAACTTAGGATATACTGGGTCGCTCTGCCATGCTGAGCTACGACGCCAGACTTCTAGCCCGGCTTCAATGAGCTCCGGATATGAAACTAACGATGCGTTTGCCCTTCCGTGAGGGACCGCACCGGGCCGATTTCCATGATCATGCTGAAGTCCCGTTGCATCTTACAGGCGTCGCTCAATCTCCACTCGGAACCCGAGCTGTCCGAACCGGTAGCTGCTCATCGTGGAAGAGTGGCTCGCCAGAGCCTTCACCAGCCGTTCGACATGGTCCCTGTGGTACCCCATCTCCTCGATGGACTTCCCTTGAGGGTCCGGGAGTTCCACCGCGCTACCTTCTTCCGCTTCTTCTTCCCAAGGTTGCCCGGGATCGCCGTCTCCAGTGGAGCGTCGGTAAGGACCACCAAGCCGGCGCCCTCTATCATCTCCTCGGTCACTGCTTCGGTTTGCTCTCGGAGATGTCGACTCCTAACTCGCCCATCGCTTCCATGACCAGGGGATTGACGCGGGTTGAATGAAACGTTCCCGCGCTCGAGGCCTCCAAACCGATCTTCCTTGCGAATGCTTCCGCCATCACGCTTCGACTCGAGGTCTCAATGCGCACAAACAGAACCCATCCGACTCACCTTTCGATTGACTGACAATCGCTGGAGGGCGGCCTCGTCGGGGCTCTTGACCGTAGCCTACCCCCCCAACTCATCCTCCGCGCGCTGAAAAGACGCTGTTTCGGTTCTTGTTTTGGATCCCTTGCCCGCTGATTCTTGATGTTTTGAATCCCTCATGTTTAACAACCATGTCCCGACGAATGGGAGGCTGATGAAGGCGCCGACGAACAGTACGATTATCGCCAACACCCAATATCCCCAGCCGGGGATGGAATCACTCGGCTTCGCATCTGTGCTCGTCGCAATTGTAGGTGCTGTATAATTTGACGTTGTGGTGGATGTGATCGTCGAGACTACTTGGATAGATATTACATTCAGCAGAGTACCCTGCGAGTAAATGGTGAGAACGTAATCGCCCGGAGTCGTAGGTGCGGTTATGTCGTATAGCGCGGTGATGTTTCCTGTTTGTTGGCTGAGGTTGTATGGGGAGAGGGCAATGACACTCGTGGGGCTGAACGTGAACTTGGCGTTGTCGGTCTGGTTCGACTCCCACAGCTGGAGTTGCGGAACTACGCCCGTGGCGTACGCGTCGTCCGTGCTGACGAGGAGGTGGAACGTGCTTCCGACCATTATTTGGCTGAAGGAGACCCCACCATTCCCGTCTCCTGTACGGTTGACGAAGACTTCGATTCCGTTGTTGTGGCAGTAGCAGCCATTGTCCTGGTCCGGCGTACCGTGCGAGAAGCTGCTCTGGGTCCAGACACCGTACGTCGTTACCGTGACGCCTAGGAGCAATACTGTCAGACCAATCGTGTACATCCTTCGTTTGGTCATTGCCAGTCTCTCCTCAAGAAGCTAAAGAGACGAAGCGGAACGACTTCGAGAAGACCCTCGATTGTGTTCGGAGGACTTCAGAGCCTGATTCCTGTCTCCTTGTCCGCAGTACCTTCATTGGTTGCAACTCGAAGTTGCGTCTTGAGGTGGCGTATCGCGGAATCAACTATGACACCATGCGCCTAACAAGATCCGTTGCTGGTGAATCACGTAACTTGTAGAAGACCCACTTCTGTCTCTTGCTCCTTTGGAGCAACTCAGCCCGTTCCAAGACTCCAAGGTGGTGGGAAATCGTCGGTTGAGACATCCCGAGCGCCGATTCGAGGTGGCATACGCACATCTCCCGCTTGGAGAGAAGCAGCAGAATCTTGATCCTGTTGGGTTCACCTATCGCCCCGAGGACGCTCTCCGCCTGACGAATCCTCTGCGAGTACTCGGGGGATGAGAGCACCGCCGCCTCGTTCCTGGCTTGTTCTATGTCTGAGGGGTTGCAGATTCCAGCTTGAATCAGCCGCTGTATGGACTTGCTCTCCTCACGTTTCATGAATCTTGGACCACCCTTAGAATGCGGGACGAATGGTTGGATACAATCCCCCTCCCCGGGGTAATCGCACGGATTGAATAGGTGGGAGGGCGCACCTCAGAGACAGCATTCTGCGTTGGGAGAAACGCTCCCAACGCGATAAGGGTGAAAGGGTCCTCCATCTTCTCCGTCGAGGCGTTCTGGGTCAATTCTCAAGCATCAAATCCTCATATCGATGTATATTAATACGTTTGGTCGGATTCTCAACGATGATAATCGCGTCAAGAGCATGAAGCCGTCGAGGTACGCATCCGCTGTTCGGCGCATGAAGAGGTCGGAAGTTACTTCTGTGGCCGCCCTTGCTTTCTCCCGACGGGTTGCAAAGCAGCAGGGGCTTTATGACAACAACGGGTCGCTCCTCGCGCGCAGACCTCTCTCTCGTTCGCCGTAGCAAAGTCGCTTGAACAGTAGCCCGCAGGCACCACGAGAGCAACAGGGATGAGGGCTCACGAGGCATTCCCTCCATGTGTTCATAGACTTACTGCAGCTTCGCTGAGATTGGCCATGGGGTTGCAATCAAGACAGTTTCGTTAGGATCTTCGTTCTTCGAGTGTCATCGAACACCCTCCTGCCCAGTGATCTCAGATCGTCTAGTCCCTTTGGTTCGCTCTCGAAAAGGGGTATGGCCATCTGGGGCGTTCCGAATTTGTCTCGGATTACCGAGAGGTATCTTTCCTGCTGGGCTCTTCTGTTCTCGAAGAACTCATTCCTGCCGTAGTCCTGAGGCAGAAGATAATTGACCGCGACGAGGCCGGCTTCTATTCCGACCTGCTTCTTCAGGTCTTCAGAGGCACGCCACGCTTCGACTATCGGTGTGAATTCCGGATACACCACGAAGACAAAGGTGCTCTTCTCCTTGTTCCTCATTGTTTCAATGACGTTCGAATACTTGCTGCGCGTCTCCTCCGACGTGCTCTTGGTCAGGGTTCCCAGGTCCATGAAGCCCTTCCACTCGCTGGGTAGTTCGAGAAGCCTCAGCGTGTGGCCTGTCGGGGCTGTATCGAATATTATCACGTCGTAGCCACGAAGCTCGAAATAGCCCATGAATTTCTCGAACGCTGACATTTCCTCGGCGCAGGGCGAATTCAAGTCCTCCTCGACGGACTTCCTTGTATCGGCATCACGGTCTTTGACTACGTCCAATATTCTCTTTTTGTACTCCTCAAGAGCTTTCTTCTGATCTATCCTCGCCGCGAATAGATTGTCGACCCGTCTGATTCCTCTGACTTCGTGTTCGACCGGCTGACCGAAGATTTCCTGAAGGTGGGATGCTGGGTCCGTCGTAAGAATCAGGGTCTTGTACCCCTTTTCGGCGAGGTAGAGCGCGGTGATAGAAGCTACGGTGCTCTTTCCGACACCCCCCTTCCCGGTGAAGAATACGTATCTCGTCGTCCTAGCGTTGCGAGGGGTAAGTAGTTCAATCAGCTCCGTTTGACGTTTGCCAGTATCCAGTGATGGCTTGTTGCTCGTTCTGGCGGCGCCTGTGACGGTGCTCGCACCACCCGTTTTCGCGGCAGCCACTCCTTCGTACAGGTACCTTCCGACATACTCAAGGGAGCTGAGCCCGATCATTTCGGTGTCTTTTAGCGGAAAGTAGGATCTTTCAATGTCTTTGAACTCCTTCCCGATTGCAGCCAGCACCTTTTCCTGATCCTCTCTCTTCTTCTTGAAGAACTCGTCCGTGCAGGCCTCCTCTGGCAGAACACCATTGATTATCAAGGAGCGCGTCGTGATGCCGAGCCTGCTCAGCTCCTCCATGCTCCTCTTCGTCTCAAAGAGGGACAGAGTCTCTGGTCTTGAAACAAAGATGAAAAGAGTCCGCTCTTGGTCCTGGAGGTAAGAAATCGCCTTTTCATACTTCAGCCTTGCGGTTTGTAGCGAGGCGCTGGGACCAATGCATGTCGTAGTGTTCTCGTTCAATGTTTCGCTCCACCCGCTCGGTAGCTCGAGCAACCTAATCGTGTGCCCCGTCGGGGCCGTGTCGAATATCACCACGTCGTATTGCGGATCATACATGAACTCTATGAACTTGTCAAACGCCGCGACCTCGTCCACACAGGGGCTGTTCAGCTGCTCCCCTATGACCTGCAACTGCTTTTCGTCGCTCACGATTTGTCTGATCGGCGAAATGGTTCTTTCCTTGTACTCCTGGGTTGCTACGTCGGGGTCTATCTCAATGGAGTAGAGACCTCTAATCCCGTTTATCTGCGTGACTTTGGCGCCTATCTCTTGTCCGAATATGTCTGACAGATTTGGAGCTGGATCTGTGGTGACCAGCAGGGTCTTGTAGCCTCTCTTCGCCAACCACACGGCTGTCGCGCAGCTCATGGTGCTCTTTCCGACGCCCCCCTTTCCGGTGAAGAATACGAATTTCGTTTCGCCACTTCGCCGCGTCGGGTCAACCAGGTCAGAAAGCGCATTCAATGGAAACTCAATCTCGCCCATGCCCCGCTTATCATCACAGGGTTAGCTTTGCTCGTTCTCCTATTTCGTTTCTCAGCTCAGCGTACCTCGGGTATCTCTGCTTGGAAACTATCTTCCCATCGATGGTCACTATCGGGAGGGTGCTCAGACCCTCTTCCCTGATCGTCTTCGCGACCTCCCGGTTCTCAAGAAACAAGGGAACGTCGAAGGACAAGCTCGCCCGCGTGACGTATAGCTCGTCCTTGTATTCGCTCTGGAGTTTCTTAAGCGCTTCACTGAATTCGATTAGCTCCTTGTCTGGCTCGGGACCGCATACGCCTGTGGAGCAGCACATGGCTCCTTCGTACACCACCAAGTGCTTGCTGTGGTTCATGGATTCCTGCCTCCTTCTAGACCTAGACGTTCATCCCTGACTGGAAGTGCTGACTGGTTCGACAAATCGTTTGACAAACTTGCTCGCTTCCCAAATACTACAGAATTCGTAGCATTTATATTCCGATGTTCGAAGCCCCAAAGCAACTATGAAGAACCGAAGTGAACCAGAGGAGGTCTGCATGTGCGCCCTGGACGGAGTGATGGACCTGCTCGGGAAGAAGTGGGTCCTGTTTGCGATAAACTCCATAGGCGGTCATGGCACCGTAAGGTTCACGGAGCTCTACAAAGAACTGCGCGGTGTGTCGCCTTCGACCCTCTCTTGGATCCTGAGGAAGCTTGGAGAGGCTGGAGTGATCGAGAGGAAGTCTTTCGCGGAGATACCGCCGAGGGTGGAGTACAGCCTGACGCGGAACGGAAAGGACTTGGAGCAGGCAATTCAGCCTCTGCTTCTCTGGGCCAGCAAGCAAGACAACTATCCCGAGCTCCTGGAAAACTGCGATCCAAAGCGGTACGTGGAGATTGGCATCCGTTCCCGCTGACAAACCAGATCTCCACGTTTAGGCTCTTCCCAAAAGCTCGACACCCCGAAGAGCGACGTTGGAATTGCTCCTGGAACCGGGCGTCGGGCTTCAGAGGCGAGTTCCACTGACTGCTGCCGTAGCGGTTGCGTTTCGATCCACCGACAATGACAGAGTCCTCGTGGTTCCCGATCCGGACTTCGATGCACCTCCCGAGCCTGTCGTCTGGCCGCTGGTGTGGCATTGCGAGGATTTCACGAGCCTCAGCCTCGGCATTTCTCATGTTCCCATTCTGGGGAGCTGCAGGGACCAACGCAGGGTCGGAACTGGCGTGAGCAATGAGCTAGAGGGAGAGTTATTTGCGCAAAACACCCAATGATTCCGGGAGCCTGCGAAGCAGGGGACCAAGGCTTAAATCCGCACTAGCTCTGCCCGGCGTAAGATGCCAGCGACGCGACTCAGCGTCTGGATCAGAGAAGTCCGGGCTCCGTTCCTGCTCCTTCCAACGATATTCGTCCCCCTCGGCGTCGCTGTCGCGTGGGTCCATGGCAGCTTCGACCTGCCGACCGCGATACTGACCTTCATCGGCGCCATCTGCATGCACGCCAGCGTGAACGTCCTGAACGACTACTTCGACTTCCAAAGCGGTCTGGACCTCGCGACGACACCTACCCCCTTCAGCGGGGGGAGCAGGGTTCTCCCTGAGAGGCAGCTGACGCCGAAGAGCGTCCTCCGCGGAGGAATTGCATTTCTAGCAGTCGGTCTTGCTATAGGAGGTTACTTCTTCCTCAAGTTCGCGTTCAGCCCAGTCCTCATCGGCATAATCGCAATCTCTTCGGTCGCGATAGTGGCCTACACCACATTGCTCTCCCGTTGGGGAATCGGCGAGCTCGTGGCGGGCCTGAACTTCGGGCCGCTCCTGATCCTCGGAACCTACTTCCTTCAGACCGGACGGCTCGCCGTCGAACCGTTCTTGCTGGGGACGACGCTCGGGATTATGGTCGCAGGCATCCTGTACATCAACGAGTTCCCGGACACGGTCGCCGACATGGCGGTCGGACGCCGGCACCTCGTCGCGAGGTGGGGAAAGGCCAAGGCCGCGGCCCGCTTCAGGGTCCTCGTCGCGGGAGCATACGTGGTGCTTGTGGCCGGCGTGGTCGCAGGGTACGTCACCCCTCTTGCTCTGCTCTCTCTGCTCGCCCTGCCAAAGGCCTGGGCCGCGACGCGCGTCCTCAGTCTGGAGCATGACAAGGTGGTGGAACTGATTCCGGGCATGGCCAGCATGGTCATGGCTACCCTCTGGACCGGCCTGCTCTTGCTGGCAGGATATCTGGTCATGGGCCTCGTCTTCTAGGCGTCTCAGACGCCCTACCCTATACACCGAGCTTGATGTGTACCGGACGTGATTCTCGAAAGCACTGAGACCGCGTCCATCCCGTCGACCACGGCAGAATCCGGGAGGACGCGCCGGGGACGACTACTTGTAGCGCGCGATGACGGCGACCACGCCCACGATCACCAGCAGGCCTGATCCAAGATAGAACACAGGGACGATCTGCGGAACGATGCTGGCCTGGCTTGCCCCTTGATAGGTGAAGTAGGTCAGGACCAGGCCAAGGGCCGCGATGAGAAGGCCCACGAGCCTTATCATCATGCTCACCCTCGAGCCGGGTGCATCTAGAGTCATTTCGCTGGTTCCGCGCGCCTTTTGCAAGTAATTAAGCTGTTTGCTATCCTCGGACACCACGGACCGCAGCCGCTCCGGTTCTCCATCATCAACGCTTAAATGCGGTTTCAAGGCCTCTCCGCGCAATGACGGCCACAGACGAAGAGATGCTTGCTGAGCTTCGCGAGATAAAGAAACTGCTCACTCCAGCAACGCCGCCACCACCTCCTCCCGCGCCCAAGGGCATTGGACCTGAATTCAAGGCCTTCCTCTCGGACTACAAGGTTCTCGGGCTTGCTGTCGCGTTCATTCTCGGTGTCTATCTAGGCGCACTAGTAAAGGCACTCGTGGGCGACCTGATCCTCCCCATAATCGGGCTAGTCTACCCTGGGGCCAACCTGACCAGCTACACCGCCATCTTCCGCGGGCAGAGCTTCGCCCTAGGGGACTTCCTGAATGCTATCATCACCTTCGTGATCGTAGCCTTCGTCATCTTCATGATCGTCAAGCTCGCGAAGCGCTACAAGATAGGGTAGGTCTGGGCTCAACAGGCCTGGGCCTCTCCTCCCTTTTTGTTGCAGCGGGATTCTGGACCTGAGCCGACTATGTCTGAACCCGTCCCAGGAGAGGACGGTAAATCCTCAGAGTGGACGGTTGAGAGTCAACGTCAGCTTCGGGCAAAGGGATTGACAGAACTCATTATAATCTAATTTTAATAGAACCCCTGCCGCGAGACGTTAGTAAGGTGCTAATCAGGTAACTTGGTAACATCTTCTGAGATTTCCCCGAGCGTGTTCCCTTCATTGTACGCTGGAGGGATGTCAATCAACGAAATCGCATCCAAGACAGAAAGATCTTACACTTTCGTGCGGAACGACCTGATTTCTTGCCGAACTCAGCACTGCACGGCGAGGGCAGACACAATGTCTATTCTGAATCAATGGTACGGCGGCATTTCCGGAGGTGAGTGAACAGATTGGTGACTTTCTCCGAGATTAGTCCATCTGAATTCTTTCTACCGTAACCGCGACCTAGCTGGTTTCACCAACCCCGCGAGGGCGCTCTACATGGCCGTAAGGGAGCTCGTGGAGAACTCGCTCGACGCCACGGAGCTCGCCGGCATCCTCCCCGACATCTACGTCCGCATCGTGGCCGACGACCCCTCCGCCGAGAACGCAAACCAGGAGCCGAAGGCCTACAGGGTCACCGTCGCAGACAACGGTCCCGGAGTCGACCCCCACCACGTCCCGAGGGCGTTCGGGAAGGTCTTCTATGGCTCCAAGTACGTACTGAGGCAGTCCAGAGGGATGTTCGGAATGGGAGGGACGATGGCCATCCTCTACGGCCAGATAACGACGAACAAGCCCGTGAAGATCACGACCTCGACCGACGGCAAGAGCAGGCACATCTTCGAGATGCTCATAGACATCTCCGAGAACAAGCCCATCATCCTCCGAAAGGACACCGAGGACGGCGCCGAGAAGACGGGCACAAGGGTCGACGTCATCCTCGAGGGCGACTTCACCAGAGCGGCGCAGAAGATCAACGAGTACTTCAAGCAGACAGCACTCGTCGGGTCATACGCCAACCTCACCTTCGTCGACCCGATAGGCAGGATCACCACCTACGAGAGGGCCACCGAGTCGATGCCCCCCGCGCCGAAGGAGACCCTTCCGCACCCGTACGGCGTGGACGTCGAGGCGTTCAAGCGGATGATCAAGCTCACCGATGAGAAGACGATGGAGAAGTTCATGGGGAACAAGCACTTCCACAGGGTCGGCGAGACCAACGCAAGGAAGTTCCTCAACTTCGCCGGCATCGAGACCAGGATCGCCCCCGAGAAGCTCTCGAACGAACAGATAGTCAGGGTTGTCGACGCTCTCCAGAGATATCCCGAGTTCCTCCCGCCGGACGCGTCCTGCCTCTCACCAGTGGGGGAGCCGATTCTCCAGACCGGGATCATGAAGGAGCTGCAGCCGGAGTTCTCCACCGTCGTCGTGAGACCGCCATCGTCTTACTCCGGGTTTCCGTTTCTGGTCGAGGTCGGGCTTGTCTACGGAGGGAAGCTCCTCGAGCCCGGGAGGAAGCTCTTCAGGTTCGCGAATCGCATACCCCTGCTCTACGACGAGGGCAACGACGTCTCGTTCAAGGTGCTCAACGAGGAGATAGACTGGAGGCGCTACCACGTTCCCGAGGACGCCCCGATCGGGATAATCACCCACATCTGTTCGACCAAGATTCCCTACAAGACCGTCGGCAAGGAGTACATCGCCGACAGGCCCGAGATCGAGTCCGAGATCCGCAACGCCGTGAGGGAGACCCTCAGGCGGCTCAGCCTCTTCCTCTCGAAGAAAGGGTCCATGGCGGCCGTCCAGAGGAAGATGGGCATCTACGAGAGGTACCTCCCCCTCATAGCGCAGTTCTCCACCGAGTTGGCCGGCCAGAAGAAGGAGCCGAGGTACCACCAGCTCATCAAGCAGGAAGAAGCCGAGATCGAGGAGGTCCAGGAGGAGATGGCCGAGAAGTCCGGGACTGCCGAAGCCGGGAAGAATGGTGAAAAGGTAATTGAGCAAACCACGATCGAAGACTACCGCTGAAGCCAGGAAGGAGAAGGTCGAGAAGGCCCTCAAGACGCTCGGGCAGAACGTCTACCAGGACCTCGACAGCGGGAAGTTCCCCAGCGTGACCTTCGCCAGCAGGTCGGTGCGGAACATCGTCTACGACAAGAAGCTGCAGCAGTTCATCCTCGGGTCCAGCTCGGTCAGGAGGTCGGCGGGCAACATCAAGCACATCAGGCCGTTCACGCAGCTACTCTGGCTCGCGTTCTTCTCGAGGAAGCTCGTCGCCGAGAAGAGGACGTCGACGCTGAGAGACGTCTACTACTCCGCCCAGGCCTTCAACGTGGAGTTCATGGACCAGGCCGAGTCCGACGAGCTCATCACCGACCTCGAGGTGCTACTCGAGTCCGCGAGGGAGGAGTTCAACGTCTTCCCGGAAGAGAGGAGCGCGATCTTCGGGAACCTCACGGTGGAGTACACCGTCAAGGGGTACGAGGGCAAGCGCCTCGACCTTTCCTCGCACCCGGACGGGATGATGATCGGGCCCGCGCTCACGACCGCCGAGTTCAGGGACACCGACGCCGAGATGGTCCTCGCAATCGAGAAGGGCGGCCTGTTCACCAGGTTCATCGAGGAGAAAGTCCATGAGAAGTACAAGGCAATCCTGGTCAACACCGCCGGGCAGCCCCCGCGCTCGACTCGCTACCTGCTGAGGAGGCTCCACCAGGAGCTCAAGCTCCCGATAGGCATCCTGTGCGACGCAGACCCGTGGGGGGCCCACATCGCCATGGTGATCAAATCCGGCTCAGCCGCCGCGGCGCACCTCAGGGACCTCACCACCCCCTCCGCCGTCTGGCTGGGGGTCTGGGCAAGTGTGACGGGGGACGAACCTGTCATTATAGAGCGGGATGGCCTGATAAGAAACGAGGCGATTAGCGAACTCTACGACTCGGTCAAAAGCGTACGCGACTCTACCGAGGCGACTTGGCCCGCAGCCACGAAAGTCAACGCCCTGTGCTGCTCATCCTCCGGAAGGCTAGGGGTGATGCCCGTCTCCGCCTTCACCAAACACAAGTACAGCGGCGATTTGTACGAGATAAGGACACCTGGGGGCTTCAGCGTTAAGACCACGGGAAACCACAGCATAGAAGTCTTCGACAGGGATTCCTTCTCCTTCCAGTCGAAGCCAGTCGACCAGTTGGCAGAAGGCGACCTGGTGGCGTCATGCTTCAGGCTTCCGAACAACGAGAGCCTAAAGGAAATCAATCTTGCGCAAGCTGTCGCTCGGGAATGCCCACAACTGGCAGAGGATGTCTTCGTTGAAGGCGAGCAAGCTGACGACTTCGCGAGGGAACTCCGAACCATCTACCCCAAGAAGATTTTGCGAGAGCAGTTCTATCAGGTGCTCAAGCATGGCGGAGTGAAGCTCTCGTACTTCCTCAAGGAGGGACGAATGCCCAGTGAAGGACGGCTTAGGCTGAGGTACTCAACCCAAAGACTTCCCGTGGTGATAACACAAATCGCGAAGTTCGGGCGTCTCATGGGCTACCATGCGGCGGAGGGCGGGTTTTCGGCGGGATCCAAGACCGGGTGCTGCGAGCTGACCTTCGCTTCGAGCGAGCAGGAGTACGTTAACGACGCCCTGGACTGCATGAGTGCTTCCCTAGGTATTCGCGGAAGAGTGGAAGCGCGGCATCACGCAACGAGGATTAGGTACGGCAACAGCCTGCTCGTCAGAATCGTCTGCGATGCACTGAGGGCGGGCGACGGCGTCCGGAGCAAGCGCGTCCCCTTCGTGTTCCTCAACACTCCTGACCTGGTCAAGACCGAGTTCCTAAGGGGCTGCTTCCGGGGTGATAGGACGGTAAACTACGACGTCAACACACGCCTGTCCCTGAAGACTGTCTCCAGAACGCTCGCCTCCGACTTGGTGGTCCTCCTTAGGCAGCTGGACTGCGTAGCCTACGTCTGGAAGAGCGGGACCGCCTACGTGGTATCGTGCGCTGAAGCTTCCGGAATCCAGGACCTGGTCAACGAAATCTGCAGGAAGCCGACCGCTACAAAGTCCAAGATTCAGAGCATGCCTGGAGACCTCGTGTATGGTCTGAGGGACGAGATGAGGCGGCGCGTTCCAAGGGGAGCGAAGACGGCGCTCCATCAGCTTCTCTTCACAGGACATGGGAGTACCTCGATAGGCTATGAGCGACTCGCCAAAGGGCTTGAGATGCTCGAGGCCCCGCTTGAGGATGAGCGCCTCAAGACGCTGTCGTGGTTGGTCGAAAATAAGATCGTTCTCCTCCCTGTGAAGAGCGTCGCTAACCTCGGCAGGACGTCGCAACCCGTGTATGACCTCGAGGTCGAGGGTGTTCACACCTTTGTCGGAGGGGTTGGAGGGCTCCTGCTTCACAACTCGGACATCGTCAAGTACAAGCTCCCCTCGGACCCGCTCACCGAGATCGACATCAAGAGGCTCTACGAGCTCAAGGCCGACCCGCGCTACAAGGACAGGATGTGGCACGAAGAGCTGGACACCTTCCTCAGGATCAAGAAGAAGAGCGAGCAGGAAGCGTTCTCTAGGTACGGTCTCAGCTATATCGTCGATACCTATCTTCCCGACAAGATTCAGCTACTCAAGAGTCAGTGAGGCTCGACCTCGGGAGACTGGTCCTCCCAGAGGAGCACGCGGTCCATCTTCCTCTTCGTCCTCGCCCGCTGGAGCATGTTGTAGACAGACCTGTGTCTGCTCCCCGACGCGAGCATAGCGATCGCCTCCTTGGCCAGCTTCACCTCGGTGATTTCTCCTATTATGGCGACGGTGCGTCCGTACACGGAGACGTAGCACTTCGTCAGCTCCTCGATCACCCGCCTCGACTTGCCGTTGAGCCCGATGATCCTGCCCCTGATCCGCTCGAGGCTGTTGTCGCTCTTCCCGAAGTCCCTGAGGTCCATGACCTCGAGAGCGGTCTCCGGGTCCATCAGCCTGAGAGCCCGCTGTGGCGAGAACCCCCTGCCAACGGCCTCGACGACGTTCATCGCCCTGAAGGGGTCGCCTTCCTCGAGCGAATTGCTCTTGACCGTTATCTCCCCGCTCTGGCTGTCGATCTCCAGGGTGACGTGGCAGGCCTCCTCGAGGCGCTTCTTGGTCTCGCCCTTCTTCCCTATGACCGCGGCCACCCTCTCCAGCGGCACCCTGACTGCCTGCTCGAAGCTCATGGTATTATCGACTCCACTATCTCCTCGGGAGCCTTCTCATAAATTCCCCGCCTCCTGAAGAAGTTGACGAGATTGGTCACGTCCCTCAGCAGAAGTTCCCTTGATTCCGGGTGCGTCGTGAGGACCGCCGAGCCCATGTCGAAGAGGACCCTGTAGCCTTCGAGCTTGAAGATGTTGTACTCGGAGAGGTCGGCGTGGACCAGGCCCGCCTTCGTGTACAGCTTCTTCACCATCTTCATGGTCCACCTGTAGTCAACCTCGTCCACCTGGACCTCGGCGAAGATTGGCGCGTGGCCGGGCGGTACGCCGATGTACTCGGTGACCAGGACGTTCTCGTTGAAGGCGTAGGGCTTCGGGACCCGTATGCCCGCCTCCTCCGCCAGCTGGAGGTTCTTGTACTCCTTCTGGACCCAGAGGTTGACGATGTCACGCGAGGAGCTCGGGATCCTGGCGAACCTTCTGTCGCCGGCGATGTACCTGAGCCGCTTCTTGAACTCGGCCGAGGCTGTGAGATAGATTTTTACCGCCCTGGGCGTCCCGTCGCGGGCCACGCCCCAGTAGACGCGCGCCTCCTTGCCCGTGTTGACAACTCCGTTGAGGTACTCCAGCTGACCGTTGCTGAGAAGATGGTTGATAGCCCAGAGAGTCGCCCTGTCGAAGACCTCCTCCATGACCTTCCTCTCGTTGGAGTCCTTCGTGAGGCGCCTGCCTTCGCGTTCGAACCTCAGAAGTCTCTCTCTGAGTTGTTCCTCTCTCAAGCTGACCTAGGAACGGGGAGGTGCGGTTAAGGCTTGTGCATCCCCACCCGCGGCGGATGGCTAGCAAAATTTATTAGTATACAACGCGGCGTTGTATACTGCTTGATTGCTATGCGCTGTGTTGTTAATTACCCGGATGCTACGACAGGTGGGTCGAATGCCAGATGAGCGCGTCCCTGGCCGGGAGGAGGACGAGGTGATCAGGTTGAGGCAGGAGCTCAAGGAGAGGGACGAGGAGTTGGAGGAGCTTAGGTCGAAGCTGGACAAGCACCGCGACTCGGACCTCGAGGCAGACCTGGACAGGGCCCAGAAGCTCATGGACGAGGAGAAGCGCAGGAGCGAGGAGCACCTCAACCGCCTGAAGTACCTGCAGGCCGACTTCGAGAACTACAGGAAACGGGTCGACCGCGACATGCGCGACGCCGAGGACTTCTCCACGAGAGAGCTGATGAAGAAGCTGCTTCCCGTCCTGGACGACCTTGATCTGGCCGTCGGCTCTGCAGAGGCCAATCCCGAGTCCAAGGGCCTGCTCGAGGGCGTCGGCATGGTCCGCAAGAACCTCGGCGCGGTCCTCGAGAGCGAAGGGCTGAAGAGCATAGAGGCTGTCGGCATGCCGTTCGACCCCGACCTGCACGAAGCCGTGGAGCGGGTCGACGGGTCAGAGACGAAGGTTGACATGGTGGTGGGCGAGACCAGAAAAGGCTACATCTTCAAGAACAAGGTCTTACGCCCCACCCTGGTCAAGGTGGAGTCGGCAGTGAAAAGTGATAGTGAAATAAGATGAGCACACCAAGAGAGAAGATAATCGGAATCGACCTCGGCACGACCAACTCGGCCGCCGCGGTCCTGGAAGCTGGTCGCCCGGTGGTAATCCCGAGCGCCGAAGGCCCGACCGCGGCCGGGAAGATGTTCCCGTCAGTGGTCGCGTTCACCAACGACGGCACCCTCCTCGTCGGCGAGCCCGCGAAGAGGCAGGTCGTCGCCAACCCGGAGGGAACGGTCTTCGAGATAAAGCGGAAGATGGGCACCGACTACACGATCCGCCTGCAGGGGAAGGTCTTCAACCCGCAGCAGATCAGCTCGTTCATCCTGCAGAAGATCAAGAAGGACGCCGAGACATTCCTCGGCTACCCTGTGAAGAAGGCGGTCATAACCGTCCCCGCCCACTTCAACGACAACCAGAGGCAGGCGACCAAGGACGCAGGCGAGATAGCGGGCCTGGAGGTCGTCCGGATCATCAACGAGCCGACCGCCGCATGCCTCGCGTTCGGCCTCGACAAGACGGAGAAGGAGATGAAGGTGCTCGTCTTCAGCTTCGGCGGCGGTACCCACGACGTCACGGTGATGGAGTTCGGAGGCGGAGTCTTCCAGGTCCTCGCGACGTCAGGCGACACGCAGACCGGAGGGGCCGACATCGACTACTCGATAGTCAACCTCCTCCTCGAAGACTTCAAGGCGAAGATGGGCATCGACCTGAGGAACGACCGCACCGCCATGGCGAGACTCAAGGAAGCCGCGGAGAGGGCGAAGATAGAGCTCTCGAACGTGATAACTACGGACATCGACCTCCCGTTCGTCGCGAGCGACTCGACGGGAGCGAAGAACCTCCACTACACGCTGACGCGGGCGAAGCTCGAGGAGCTCGCCAGACCGATCGTCGAGAAGATCGAGTCGCCGATCAAGAGGGTCGTCCACGACGCGAAGCTCGAGATCAAGGACATCCAGAAGGTCATCCTCATCGGAGGCATGACCCGCATGCCCCTCGTCAGGAAGACCGTCGAGGACGTGATGGGCAAGTCGGCCGAGAGAGGAGTCGACCCGATGGAGGCCGTCGCCATAGGTGCGGCGATCCAGGGAGGTGTGCTGGCTGGCGAGGTCAAGGACATCCTCCTCCTCGACGTCACGCCGCTCTCGCTCGGCGTCGAGACGCTGGGTGGGATCATGACCAAGGTCGTGGAGAAGAACACCACGATCCCGACCAAGAGGACCCAGGTCTTCTCGACGGCGGCAGACTTCCAGACGACCGTGACGATCCACGTCCTACAGGGAGAACGGGCGATGGCTGCCGACAACATATCGCTGGGGATGTTCAACCTGGCCGGGATTCCTCCCGCACCCAGGGGAGTGCCGCAGGTCGAGGTCGGCTTTGAGATCGACGCCAGCGGGATTCTCAACGTGGCCGCCAAGGACCTCGGGACCGGAAAGGAGGCGAAGATAACGATCAGCGCCTCGACGAAGCTCTCGAAGGAAGAGAAGGAGAAGATGGTCAGGGACGCCGAGCAGTACGCGGACCAGGACAAGAAGAAGATGGAGGAGGCGCAGCTGCTCAACGACGCGGACTCCCTGCTCTACACGGCCGAGAAGACCAAGACCGACCTCACGGGCAAGATCAGCGACGCCGACGTCGGCAAGATCGACGCGGCATCGAGGGACCTCCGCAAGGTGATCGAGAGCAAGGACTTTGGAGAGGTCAAGTCCAAGACGGAGTCGCTGCGGAAGACCCTGCAGGATATCGGGTCCGCCGTCTACCAGAAGGCCGCCGAGCAGGCCCAGGCGTCCCAGAGGCCCCAGCCCGGCGGCGCGCCTCCTGGCGGACCCGAGGAGCCGTCCGAGGACGGGAAGGTCACCGACGCCGACTACAAAGTAGTCGAAGACGACAAGAAATAGGCGCCGGACTACATGAGCGGCTCTCCCTCCCAGGACTTCTATGATATCCTAGGAGTGAAGAGGGACGCTCCGAAGGACGACATCAAGGCCGCCTACCGGAAGCTCGCCCTTCAGTACCACCCGGACCGGAACAAGGACCCGGGGGCGGAGGAGAGGTTCAAGCAGATTTCCGAGGCCTACGCCGTACTCTCGGACGACGACAAGCGGAGGCAGTACGACGTCTCAGGGAGGGAGGGCGTCTACCAGAGGTACGGATCGGAGGAGGACATATTCAGAGGGACCGACTTCTCGGACGTCTTCCGGGGGACGGGATTCGGGGGCTTCGATGACATCTTCAGCCAGCTCTTCGGCGGAGGCGCAAGGCGGGGACCTCAGCGCGGGAGCGACCTCTCCGTCCGCGTGCAGATGCGGCTGGAGGACACAGTCAGGGACACAACACGCGAGGTCGAGATTCCGCGGGACGAGGCGTGTCCCGTCTGCGCGGGAAGCGGGGCGGCGCCGGGGACATCGCCCCGCACCTGCCCGCAGTGTGGCGGCGCCGGCCAGGTCCAGAGGATGCAGAACGCCGGGTTTGCCCGCTTCATCCGGGTCGAGACATGCGGCAAGTGCGGCGGCCGAGGCTCCATAATTGACACTCCCTGCAGGGAGTGCAGGGGGCGCGGGGTCGTGCGGCGGACCAGGAAGATTAGATTGGAGATTCCGGCCGGAGTGGACAACGGCCACACTCTCCGCCTCAGAGGCGAGGGCGAGGCAGGGCCGAGAGGGACCCCGTCCGGCGACCTCTACGTCGTGATCAGCATTCCGGACCACCCGGTCTACAGGAGGAGGGACGCTGATCTCTTCGTCGAGACCCGCCTGAGCGCCGTCGAGGCGATGCTCGGGACGAACGTGCGCGTCCCCACGCTCTACGGCGACGTCAACCTCGACATCCCCGCCGGGACACCGCTTGGACACGAGTTCAGGATCAAGGGCAAGGGTCTTCCCAAGCTAGGCCACCACGGCAACGGCGACGAGTACGTAATCGCGAACATCTTCATCCCGAAGAGCCTCAGCGGCAAGCAGAAGGACCTGCTGCGCAAGGTGCTGGAGGAAGGGAAGCTTCAGTAAGAGAACTTGTAGATCATCAGAAAGGGGACGCCCTCTATCCGCCTGACCGCCTGTTCGGCCCCCAGCTTGTTGACCAGCGCGATGTCGACGGCCCGCTCGCCCGCGAGGTTCACGATCGACGAGGCCTTCATCATCCGGAGCGCCTCGGTGCTGTCCACTATCTGCCCGCCAAAGTACTCTCGGGAGATGTGCATCTCCAGCTTGCCCTCGTTCAGGGTCCTCCCGATGAGGTCGACGTCGCAGATATTGATCAGCGTGGTATCCTTCCAGCTCATGCTCCTTACCGAGAGGCCGCCGTCGGACATGTTAGTTTACCTTGGCTGATGAGCGTGCCCCGCACGCCTCGCAGACCCTGAAGTGGAGCCTGCTAACCGTCTCAATCCGCGTGTCCGGGCTGCCGCAGACCGGGCACGTCACGTTGTCCGACATGTACTTCTGGAACAGCTGCATGAACGAGGCCTTGTCCTTCCTGCCGATGAAGATGGCCCTTTCCCCGTCGATGGAGGCGGCGGTCGCGAGCTCCTTGGCTAGGTACATCAGGACCCTGTCAGGGTCCCTCCTGAAGAGCTTGGGGAACTCGGAGTAGTTCCTGAGGATGGTCTTCTTGCCGACCCAGATGACCTGGGGCTCGGGAAGCTCCAGCCTGTTGAGTGAGGACTTGGTCGATATCTTCTGGAGCCCCGCCTGCGCCCTCGAAAGGAGCTCGTCGTATTCTCTGCTCAACGGATTTCCCGTTCGTCGCCGGCGAGTATTTCAACCCTTCTGGTGGCTCGTAAGGTCTAGCTGCCGGAGACCCGTTGCCGACCAGACCGCGACCTCTATCCTGCTCTTCGAGCGCAGCTCGGTGCCGCCGTGCTTTGCGGTCAGCTCCATGATTATCCTCTTGTGAGTCTCCTCCGGGACGTCCCAGGTGAGCGACTGGCCCCTTGCTTCCAGGTGCCGGATCTCATCGTCCGCGTGCGCCACGCGTTCTGCCTCAACGACCGGGATGACCCTGGCCGGTGGCACCTTCTCACGGAGTCCCCCCTCGCCCTTCTCGAAGCGATTGAGCGGATACCCCATCGCAACCCTCATCTCCCTGTATTCGTCCCTCATCACGTCTCGGCCGTTTCCTTCACCGGCCTCGATGACCGAGATGACCGAGCCACGCGATACCCTGGCCGCCTCCCTCACCACCGCCCGCCAGTCCCCGACCAGATGGAGGACGTGCACGAGCAGGGCTGCCTCGAAGACCTCGTCCCTGAAAGGAATCCTCTCGATGTCCGCGAAGAAGAGCTCGCGAACTCCCTTCACCTTCGCCTTGACCATCATTCCCTTGGAGAGGTCGATGCCCATCACCTCGTACCCCCTATCCTGAAGGGGCTTGGCAAACCGACCCGTCCCGACACCTAGGTCGACGATTGGACCGCTCCCTGGGACCACGGTCGCGAGCGCATCAACGAGAAGGCGCATCTCCTCCTCAGGGAGCGACCTGGTGGCGTCATAGATCTCCGCGATCCTGCCGAAGTCGCCTGCGGCCAAGGGGGGTTCGACTGGCAGGCCTGCGGATAAAGTGTGTCTGACCGAGGCAGAGAACGGTCGTCTGCCCTTTCAAAGATTTTAAGCACTCAAAGCCGGAGGACCACTGTGAAACGGGCGAGACTGGGCATCTTCGGCGGATCCGGGTTCTACAAGTTCCTGAAGGAGTACGAGGAGCTGGAGGTGGAGACGCCCTACGGGCCTCCGAGCTCCCCGCTGAAGCTCTCCAGGGTCGGGTCGCAGGACGTCGCGTTCATCCCGAGACACGGCGAACAGCACCAGTTTCCCCCTCACATGGTCCCGTACCGGGCGAATCTCTCGGCCTTCAGGCAGGTCGGCGTCGAGCGGGTGATCGGTCCCTGCGCGGTGGGGAGCCTGGATCCGCAGAGGAAGCCCGGCGAATTTGTGATATGCGACCAGTTCGTCCACTTCACGACAGGCAGGAAGGACACCTTCTTCGACGGCCCCGAGACCACCCACATCAGCACAGCCGACCCCTACTGCCCGGAGCTGAGGACGATCGCCTGCGAGGCAGCGGAGAAGCTCGGCATCCCGTTCTATCCCCGTGGGACCGTCGTTGTGATCCAGGGCCCCCGATTCTCGACCAAGTCCGAGAGCCGGTTCTTCAGGGAGCAGGGCTGGGACGTGATCAACATGACGCAGTATCCCGAAGTCGTCCTCGCCCGGGAGCTCGAGATGTGCTACGTGAACATCTCACTCGTCACGGACTACGACTCGGGGCTCGAGGGAGACCCCAGCGTCAAACCGGTCTCCCACGAGGGAGTGATCAGGATCTTCAACCAGAACCTTGAGAACCTGAGGAAACTCATCATGGAGATGGTCGGGGAGATACCCGAGAAGCGGTCCTGCCCGTGCGGGTCGGCCCTGGAGAACGCGAGGCTGAAGGTCTGATGGACGCGGACCTCGCCCTCCGGATGAAGAACTCCATCCGCAGGGTCCCGGATTTCCCCAAGAAAGGGATCGTCTTCAGGGACATCACCACCCTCTGGAAGGACGAGCCGCTTCTGGTCAAGAGCGTCGAGGAGATACACGACCACTTCAAGGACAGGAGGGTCGACAAGGTCCTGGGCATAGAGGCGAGAGGCTTCGTCTTCGGCGCTCTCCTGGCGGAGCGGTTCGGCGTGGGGTTCATACCGGCGAGGAAGCTGGGAAAGCTGCCGGCCGAGAGGATCACGGAGGAGTACCAGCTCGAGTACCGGATGGACGGGCTCGAGATGCACAAGGACTCCGTCCAGTCCGGCGAACACGTCCTAATCGTCGACGACCTGATGGCGACCGCAGGCACCGCGCTGGCTGCCACCAGGCTGGTCGAGCGGATGGGCGGGACGGTCGTCGGGCTCGCCTTCGTGGTCGAACTGGTGTTCCTGCACGGGCGGGAGAAGCTCGGCCGCTACGAGGTCTTCTCGCTGGTCCAGTACGCCTCAGAGGATGAGTAGGGTCTGAAGAGGCGCCAGAGCCGGAAGACTCACCGCGCCCCCATGGCGGTCATAGCGGGCAGCGGAATGCACGACCTATTCCCCATCGCGGCGGAGGTGCGCGCCAAGACCCCCTACGGCGAGGCGAGGATGTACCCCTGCACGGCGGCGGGGCGCGAGTTTCTGTTCCTCCCTCGGCACGGACCGGACCACTCGATGCCCCCACACCGCATCAACTTCAAGGCCAACCTGCGGGCGCTCAAGGATGCCGGCGTCGAGCGCGTGATAGCGACCTCTGCGGTGGGATCGATCAGCGGCAAGCTTCCCGTGGGCGGGCTGGGTCTGCTCGACCAGTTCATCGACCTGTCGAAGAGGCACCTCACCTTCTTCGACCGGCGACCCGTACACGTCGACATGACGCACCCCTATGACCCCGAGCTTCAGACCCTCATCCTGGGGGCCGCCTCCGCTCTGCGGATCAGACTGACCGCCGGCCTCGTCTATCTCTCGGTCGACGGGCCGAGGTACGAGACTGCCGCCGGAGATCCGGATGTTCGGGCTTCTCGGGGCCGACGTCGTAGGAATGACCGGGGCTCCCGAGGCCATCCTCGCGAACGAGCTGGGGATGCGATACTCTTCCGTTGTGGTCGGGACAAACAGGGCCGCAGGCATCCAGGACAGGATCTCGCACGAGGAGGTCGTGGCTATGATGAGCAGGAACTCCCCCCGCATCAAGAGGCTGGTCGAACGGGCGATCGAGTACGCCTAATCGCATTTTAATAATGGTGGGCGCGCCAGAGCCGCGAACTCAGAAATGGGAAAGATAGCCGATTCTAGACTCGCCGAGGAAGGGGAGAGGAACTTCCTCTGGGCGAAGAACCACATGGTCGCCCTCAACACTCTATCCGAGCGCTACTCCAAGGGAAAGCCGCTCAAGGGGGTGACCGTCGGGGTCTGCCTGCACGTCACCAAGGAGACGTCCGTCCTCGTCGACGCACTGGCAAAGGCGGGGGCCGACGTCAAGCTCGCCGCAGCGAACCCGCTCTCGACCCAGGACGACATAGCCGCCTTCCTCGCGAGGGAGGCCGAGGTCTGGGCCTGGAAGGGGCAGACGGCGAAGGAATACGAGTGGTGCATCAAGCAGGTAGTGGCCCAGAAGCCGAAGATACTGATAGATGACGGAGCCGACCTGCACGTCGCAGCGATGTCCGCCCGGCTCGACAGCGTCCTCGGAGGCTGTGAGGAGACCACGACTGGCGTCGTGAGGATCACCGCTCTGGAGAGGGAGGGCAAGCTGGGGTATCCTATCATCGCGATAAACAACGCCAAGACCAAGCACCTTTTCGACAACCGCTACGGCACAGGGCAGAGCACCTTCGACGGGATACTGAGGGCGACGGCGCTGCTCATCGCCGGGAAGGCGGTGGTGGTCGTCGGGTACGGGTGGGTCGGGAAGGGGGTCGCCAAGAGAGCAGCCGGACTCGGCGCGAGGGTGACCGTCGTGGAGGTCGACCCGATAAAGTCGCTGGAGGCCCACCTCGACGGTTTCGAGGTCGCGTCGATCAGGGAGGCCGCACGCAGGGGCGAGGTGTTCATCACCTGCACCGGGATGAAGGATGTCATCCCGTACTCGGCCGTCGAGCTCATGAGGGATGGGGCGATACTCTCGAACGCGGGACACTTCGACGTCGAGATAGACGTCAAGACCCTCCTGCGCAAGGCCAAGTCCGTCCGGGGCGTGAGGCCGAACGTCGACGAGGTCGTCCTCCCAGACGGCAAGAAGGTCTACCTCCTGGCCAAAGGAAGGATAGTGAACCTTGTAGCGGCGGAGGGACACCCGCCGGAGGTCATGCAGATGTCGTTCGCCAACCAGTTCATGTGCGCGCTGTACGTCCTGAAGAACCACTCCAACCTCGTGGCCAGGGTCCTGGATGTCCCTCCTGAGATAGAGAGCCAGGTGGCTCTTGCGACCCTTGATTCCCTGGGCATCTCCATAGACAGGGCCACGAAGGCTCAGCTGAAGTATGCCGAGAGCTGGAAGACCTAGGAAGAAGGATTCACTTGTCGAGCGAGAGCGGGAAGAAGCGCGTCCTCGTGCTGTGCGCCCTGCCCTACACGAACGCGGTCCCGCACGTCGGGAACATAGTGGGTTCGCACCTCCCGGCCGACATCTTCGCCAGGTACTGCAGGCTCAAGGGATACGAGACCCTGCTCATCGGGGGCGCCGACGAGAACGGGACCCCTACGGAGGTCGCCGCCCTGGAGCTCAAGGTCTCGACCCAGCGGCTCACGGACGTGTTCTACGCTGTCCACAAGCGCATCTACGACTGGTTCGAGATATCCTACGACAACTTCTCGAGGACCTCCCTCCCGGTCCACCACAGGACCACGCAGGACTTCTTCCTGAGGATCTACGAGAAGGGCTTCGTCTCGGCGGGCGTGCTCCGCCTGCCCTACTGCGAGCACGACAGGCTCTTCCTCGCGGACCGGTACATCCAGGGCACCTGCCCCGTCTGCGGGTATGAGTTTGCGCGCGGCGACCAGTGCGAGAACTGCGCGACCCTCCTCGAGCCGTCGCAGCTCATAGACCCGAAATGCAAGATCGACGGCAGCACCCCAGTATTCCGGGACAGCGACAACCTGTTCCTCGAGCTCGGCAAGGTGGAGGCGAGCCTAGAGAGCTGGATAAGATCGAAGGAGCTCTGGAGGAGGCAGGTCACCTCTCTGGCGCTCGCCTGGATAGACGAAGGCCTGAAGAAGAGGAGCATCACAAGGGACCTGAAATGGGGAGTCCCTGTCCCCCTGAAGGGGTACGAGGACAAGATATTCTACGTCTGGTTCGACGCGCCGATAGGATACATCTCCTCGACGAAGGAGTGGGCGCAGAGGTCCGGAGACCCGGAGGCCTGGAAGCCCTACTGGCTCGACCCAAGCACGACGGTCTACAACTTCCTCGGGAAGGACAACATCCCGTTCCACACCATCTTCTGGCCGGGGATGCTGATGGCCCACGGCGACTTCAACCTGCCCTACGACGTCGTCGGGCTCCAGTACTGCAACTACGAAGGCGACAAGATCTCAAAATCGAGGAACTGGGGCATATTCTGCGAGAAGGTCGTCGAGTCGGGGCTCGCACCTGACATCTGGAGGTACTACCTCACCTACCTCATCCCCGAGACCAAGGACACCGAGTTCAAGTGGGACGAGTTCGAGAACCGGGTCAACAACGAGCTCGTGGCCAACATCGGCAACTTCGTCCACAGGACGCTGACGTTCACCTCGAACTTCCTCGGCGGCGTAGTCGAGCCGGTAGATCTCGAAGAGGAGGACAGAGAGATCCAGCGGAAGGTCCTCGCCGAGGTAGCGGAGGCCGACCAGGCGCTCCGAGAAGTCAGGATACGTGACGCCATGAAGAACATCCTGCAGATCGCGACGATCGGCAACGAGTACTTCCAGAGGAGTCAGCCCTGGGTGTTGATAAAACAGGACCGGGAGAGGTGCAGGCAGGTCATCTACTCGTGCGTGAGCATCTGCAGGGTCTTGGCCGTCCTGCTGGACCCCTATCTCCCCGAATCGTCGAGGAGGATCTACGGGTTCCTCAAGCTCGACGCCAGGCCAGAGTGGAAAGACGTCTCTCTCCCGCTGGAGAGGGTGGTCATCGAGAAGCCCGAGATTCTCTTCAAGAAGCTCGAGAAGACGGAAATCGAGCGGATAAAGTCGATAGTTACGAAGAGCACCGACGCCAAGGACTATTTCAGGCAGTGAGCGGGTAGCTCACTCGCACGAGCGCAGGCCCTCGAGCCCCGAGGGGAGGGAGTAGTCCATGCTGTCGTCTATGACTGTCCGCAGGGACGCAAGCGGGTCGAACTCGTCGTAGCTCGTCGCCTTGAACCCAGAGGCCAGGACGCTCACCTGAAGCTGCGAACCTCCCGTGTAACTGACGCTGTACTCGACGTCTATGGCGCTGTTCCCGAACATGGAGCCCAGGCGCTTGACGGCGGTCGCGGTCTCTCCGGCTCTGAGACCTGAGTCCCCGGTGAGGACCACCACGGCGTGATTCGCCTCCTTCGTCTCCGCCCTCTTGCTTATCCCAATGACCGCCCGCGAGAGCGCCTCCTCGGTCTTGTCCACAGACCCGGACGAAGCGGAGCTGAGGAACGAGTAACCACCCTCGAAGACCGTCCCCAGCACCTTGTTGAGCCCCACCGGGATGGAGTCTTCGGACTGTCTCGAAAGCAGAGAGCCGAGAGCGGTCACAGCCTCGGAGTTCGCCATCTCGTAGATCTCCTTCAGGGTCGCGTCCGACGTGCTCTTGAGCAGGGTGTCGTTGTCGACCACGACCACGCCCCTCGAAACGTTCCTGAGGCGCCTGAGCGCAAGGCCTGCATAGAACCTTAGCTTCTCCTCGAAGCCGAACGGCATGACCGCGATGCTGACGGTGTCCGCACCGCTCTCCTTCGCGAGCTCCGCCACGACGGGGGCGAGACCACTCCCGGTCGCACGCCCGAGGCCGGCTACGATGAATACGACCTTGGCTCCCTCCACCAGCGTCCGCATCTGAGACTGATAGGGGATAGAGAGGCCCCGGACCATGGACGGTGTGAGCTTCTGGTCGATCGGACACTCGATCAGGACCTTCTGACCGCCCTCGACGGACGCCAAGTCCGCCGGGTCGCAGGAGATGTACGCGAACCTGTCGACCAGCGTCGTCTGTTTGCTGAGTGCGGATACGATTCTTGCCCCGGCGCTGCCGATGCCGAGAGCCAAAACTTGACCAGAAGAGGCGATTGACATCTTGTGAGTCTATCCTGTACAGCCTCAGGATTAATCAGCCTCGGGGTCAAAACCTTCCACCAATGGTTTACAGAATGTACACTAACTACAGAAGATCACTACGGAAGCATGCTATGTAGCCCTGGATGAGGGCAAGACGGGCTAGGCAGGGTTGACGAGCTTGTTTACGAGCTCGTCCTGCATGTGCCCGTCGCACTCCACGACCGTCTTGTTCACCCCCTCCACCTTCCCGGCTGCGTCCCTTATCCTCCTTCCCAGATCGACGGCGGTGGGGCTGTAGGCGGTGAGGGGCGTGAACCTGACCTTTATCGCGCCTGGAGCGACCTCCACGACCTCCGTCACTATCGTCAGCTCTCCGAGCTTCCTCCCGGTCTCCTCCTCGACCAGACCGTAGATGGCCTCCTTTGCCCTAGTCGCCAGTTCCTCGGACATGCGCAGTCTTGCTCCCGCCTCACCACTTAACCTTAAGGGAGAGAGGGTGAGAAGCCTTCACTTCGTCGATCCTGCCGACGGTCGTGTTCTTGGGCTCGTGCTCGAGCTCGCCCCTCTCCAACCTCCCGTACAGGTCGTTGAGCAGATCGGCGTACTCGTCGAGCGCCTCGAGCGTCTCGGTCTCGGTCGGCTCTATCATCAGCGCCTCCTCTACCGTCAGGGGGAAGTACACCGTCGGTGAGTGAACCCCATAGTCCAAGAGGGCCTTGGCGACCTTCATGGCGCCGCCGCTGTGCGACCCGTTCACAGAGACCACCGCCTCGTGCTTCCTCCGCAGCCCCTTGCCCTGCAACAGCGGATAGGCGGTCGGGTCGAGCTTCGAGAGCAGGTAGTTGGCGGCGAGGACGGAGAGGCTCGAGACCGAATCGAGCCCGTCCGAGCCCAGCAGCCTGATGTAGCAGTACGCCCTCAGGAGTATCGCCGAGTTGGCGTAGCTCCCCTTCAGCCTCCCGATGCTCTTGGGAAGGTCGTAGTCGAGGTGATAGGTCTCCCCCTTCTTGGTGACCACGGGGACGGGGAGATACTCCGTGAGCCTCTGGGTGACCCCCACCGGGCCGGCCCCGGGACCCCCACCGCCGTGGGGAGTCGCGAAGGTCTTGTGTAGGTTGAGGTGGACGATGTCGAATCCCATGTCGCCCGGTCGCGCCTTCCCCAGGAGCGCGTTCATGTTGGCGCCGTCGTAGTACATCAGGCCGCCGGCGTCGTGGACGGCGCGTGAGACCTCCTCCACCTCGCTCTCGAAGAGGCCGAGGGTGTTGGGCACAGTGAGCATCATCCCGGCGGTCTTCTCGGATACGAGCTTCCGTACCTCGCTCGCTCTGACCAGGCCTCGCTCGTCGGAAGCGACCTTCACGACCCTGAACCCACCCATCGCGGCGCTTGCGGGGTTGGTTCCGTGGGCCGAGTCGGGCACGAGGATCTCATCCCTCCCGGCTCCCCCGTGGTCGCGGAGGTACTTCCTGATCATCAGGACCCCCGCGAACTCTCCCTGCGCCCCGGCGGCCGGGCTGAGCGAGAAGCCGTTCATTCCGGTGATCTCACAGAGCATCTGTGAGAGGTCGTAGAATATTCCGATGAGCCCCTGTAGCGTCTCCTCCGGCTGGAGCGGGTGCGCTTCCTTCATGCCGGGAGTCCCGGCGATGTACTCGGAGACCTTGGGGTTGTACTTCATCGTGCAGCTCCCGAGCGGGTAGGTCCCCGTCTCCACCGAGAAGTTCATCTGCGAGAGCCTGTTGAAGTGTCTCAGCACCTGTAGCTCGGCTATCTCGGGCAGCCTGAGTTCCGTCCTCCTGAGGTTGGCCGGCAGGAGCTCTCTCCCCTTCTTCCAGGCCTCGATCCTTGCGTCGGTGGGGGGCACGAACCCGGCCCTTCCCTTCCTGCTGAGCTCCGATATCAGCGGCTCGTCCCAGCGCGCCTGTCTGTAGTTTCGTGCCAATCAGACCGCCTCCCTCAACGCACCCACCAGCTGGGAGATGTCGTCCGACGAATGGACCTCGGTGACGCAGTAACCTCCTGCCTCGCCGATCCCTGGGAACTCCCTGGTCAGAGGGTAGCCGCCGAGAATGCCCCTCTCGGACAGCTTCCTATGCACGTCGCTCGCCTTGGAGGCCCTGTACCGCACTGCGAACTCTTTGAAGAATGGTCCCTCGAACAGCGGGGACTCGACCCCGTCGACCTCACCGATCATCTCGGCGGCGTAGTGGGAGTTCCCCAGGATCACCTCGCCGAGCCTGGCGAAGCCGTTCTTCCCGAGGAGCGAGAGGTAGCTTGCCGCCGCGACCGCGAGGAGCGCCTGGTTCGTGCAGATGTTGGAGGAGGCGTGCTCCCGCCTTATGTGCTGTTCCCTCGTCTGCAGGACCATGCAGTAGGCCCTCTCGGCGCCTTCCCTGGTGGTCGTCATCCCTATCATCCGTCCAGGCATGCTCCTGGCAAGGCTCATCTCGCGGACCGCGAAGATCCCGAGGTGGGGACCGCCAAAGTTCATCGATATTCCCAGAGGCTGCCCCTCCCCCACGACGACGTCCGCGCCGTAGCTTCCGGGCTCCCTCAGCACCGAGAGGGACATCGGGTCGACCCCGACGACGCCGAGACCGCCTGCGCGGTGGACCTTCTCGAGCGCCTCCTCTGCCCCCTCCTCTATCACGCCGAAGAAGTTCGGATTCTCGAAGTAGATCCCGGCCACGTCAGGACCGAGACACTCGTCCAGAGACTTCCTGTCGAGCTCACCCGTCGTCCTGTCGAACTTAACGGTGCGGAGCGCGAGCCCCATCGGCTCGATGTACGTCTTGATGACGCCCAGCCTCTGGGGGCCTATGCTCTCGGCCACGAGGAAGACGTCCCTGTTCTTCACGCGGGCGGCCATCCTGACAGCCTCGGCGGCGCTCGACGCCCAGTCGTACATCGAGCTGTTGCATGCCTGCATCCCCAGCAGGTCGCACATCAGGCTCTGATACTCGAACAGAGCTTGAAGGATCCCCTGGCTTATCTCCGGCTGGTAGGGAGTGTAGCTGGTGTAAAACTCCTGTCTGGAGACTATCGACTCGACAGCCGCCGGGATGTAGTGCGGCCAGACCCCTCCTCCAAGGAAGCAGAGGGCGGAGGGGGGCGTCGAGTTCCGTGAAAGCCTCCTGCTCACGTCCTTCCTCACGACGGCTTCGGGCTGGCCTTCCGGGATGGCGAGCCTCCTCTTGAGGGCTAGCTCGGCCGGTATGTCGGAGAAGAGCTCCGAGATCGAGGAAGCCCCGACGCGCTTCAGCATCTCCTTGACTATCTCTTCGTCGAGGTTCGGGAGGAACGGGTGCGGCCCCTGCATAATCATCACTCCGGGCCGAGAAAAATGGTTAAAATACATATTCAATGGGGCTATGAACTCCGTTGATCAGGAGATTCCTGCTTGGGGGCATAGCGCTTCTGCTTTTGGTCTCTTTGGCGGCCCCCGCGACCGCCCAGACGAGCGGTACCCCGGTGATAACCTTCACCCACGAGTATTACATCAACGTGTTCGGAGCAGGACTGCTCAACGACACTTTCACCTTCCAGAACAACGGGACCTCGACGGTACAGGTCCCATCGTTCCAGCTCGGAATCCCCGACTCGGTCGCCCACCACGCGGTACGGTTCGCCGTCGTGCCCTCGAGCGGGTACACGGAATCGTCGCCGGCGGACAACGGAAGCGTGACTACCCTCACAGTTACGCCGACCTCGCCCACTCTCGCCGCGGGCGCCCACAGCAGGGTCTCGCTCGAGACCTCCCTAGACAATATCCTCAACCTCACGGCGGGCTCCACCAAGCCGTTCGGTCCGTTGCTGCTTCTGAGCCCATCGGTCAACCTCAAGGTGAACAGCCTGAACCTGATCGTCGTGCTCCCTGACGGGAGCTCCCTCTCTCCCGCCCCCACGGGCTTCATAGCCGCCCCCGCCAGCACTCCGCCGACGTACTCTGTGACTAAGCCGAATGTGACGCCGACCATCTCGACGATGTACGCGAAGCTCAACGCCACAAACCAGGCTTACTTCCTGCCCGTCAAGGTCACCAGTGTGGTCAGCACGATTATCCCGACCACGAACGGGTATCCCCAGATTGAGCAGCAGGTCACGCTCCAGAATCTCGCTTCCTACTCGATAAGCGACCTTCCTGTCTCGCTCCTTTCGTCGAGCCTCCCTAGCGTAACGATAGTCCCTTGGAGCACCCCGCCGACGATCGACCCGACGCTCGTCACGCTGACCAACGGCGCCATAACCCTGACGAGCTCGCCGTTCACCGCACCCATCGCGGCCGGAGACAACTTCACGTTCGCGATGGAGTACCCAGTGCCGAGCTCTCTCATCAAGACGTCAGGTAGCACCGTCTCGGTCTCTGTGCCCTATGTCCTTCCCGTCGATGCCGTCGTGGGCAGCTACACCGTCACCACCCTCCTTCCGACCGGGATGCACTCAGTGGGGTCCAGCAAGACGGTGGTCGCCAACGCGACCTCCATCGAACAGGGTTCCATCACAGTCAGCTACTCAGTCAGCGCCGGGTGGGCCGCCGACCAGGCGGTCCCGATCGCTTCGGTGCTCTTCGCCGCCGCTTTCATCGTGCTAGCGCTCAGACGCCCCGAGACCAAGAAGAAGGAAGGGGAGGAGGAGGAAGAGAAGACCGTCACGAGCATGCTGCCGGACCTCATCAAGGGGCTCGAGGACAAGATCGCCCTCTTCGGTCAGTTCCAGACGGAGGTAGCCGGGAAGTCCCAGGGCGCCGTCACCAGGGCCGAGCTGACGAAGGTCCGGAACGAGATCGACTCACTGAAGACCAGGGCCACGAACAGGCTCAACGAGATAAGGCAGACGGCCGGCTCCAAGCGCTTCCTCGACCTCATCGGCCAGATACAGGATGCCGAGCGGGAGGAGGACCGTTCGGCAAAGGACCTCCTGAACCTCTACGACCAGTACCACGGCAGGAGGATGAAGGAAGAGACCTTCCGGAGGCTGCTCCCGAACTACAAGAAGAGGTGGTCCGCCTCAACCGACCACCTGTCGGACCTCCTCAACCTGGCCCAGAGGGAAGGAAAGCAGGCCTAGGCGACCATGGACCTGCTGCTCTTCGAATAGGTTTATCAATGACTCTCGGAGGTTTCGAACCAAGGTCCTTTCCTTGGAAGATGGCGCAAGCAACGTAGTGATAATTGGCTCGGGTCCGGCAGGCCTTACCGCGGCGATCTACAGCGCAAGGGCGGGCCTGTCCCCAGTGGTCTACATGGGCTCGAGATACGGCGGCCAGCTTATGTTAACGAGCGACGTCGAGAACTATCCCGGGTTCAAGGATCCGGTCATGGGTCCCGACCTCATGGAACACATGAGGGCCCAGGCCGAGAGGGTGGGCACCAAGCTGATACAGGACGACGTGATCGAGGTGAACCTGAAGACCTACCCCTTCGTGGTCAAGACCCCGAACGAGGAGAGAAAGGCCCTGAGCCTGATAGTCGCCAGCGGCGCGAACCCGCGGAGGCTCAACCTGGAGTCTGAGATTAGGCTGATGGGGAAGGGTGTCTCCAACTGCGCGGTCTGCGACGGGTTCTTCTTCAGAGGGAAGAAGCTGGCGGTCGTCGGCGGCGGGGACACCGCCCTCGAAGAGGCGACCTACCTCAGCCAGCTGGCGAGCAGCGTGACCGTGATCCACCGGAGAGACGCCCTGCGCGCCTCGAACGCCCTCCAGAAGGAGGCCTTCTCCGACCCTAAGCTGAGCTTCATCTGGGACTCGGCGGTGACCGAGGTCATGGGGGAGAGGAAGGTCGACGGGGTGAAGGTCAGGAACCTCAAGACCGGCGAGGAGAGGTCGCTCCCGTTCGACGGGCTCTTCGTGGCGATAGGCTACGACCCCAACACCGAGATCTTCAAGGGGCAGCTGGACATGGACGCCAACGGGTACCTCATAGCGAAGAACGAGACCGAGACGAACGTCAGGGGCGTCTTCGTCGCGGGAGACGTCCGGGACTTCCGCTACAGGCAGGCGGTCACGGCGGCGGCCGATGGTTGCAAGGCTGCTCTGGATGCCGAGAGGTTCCTCAAGGAGTCGCGTGCGATCATCCGATGACCGGGATGAACCGGTACTCTCTCGCTGATTTGCTCAAGGGCCCTACGATCGGGGTCTGGTAGCCGCACGACTTGCACCTCCCTCTGTCGTCGAGGGTATAGGCTCCGATGTCGTACCCTGTTCGCTCGATCAGGAGCGCCTTGCATCCGGGGCAGTAGGTGTTCTCTGCGGGATGCCCCGGCACGTTCCCGATGTAGGCGTATCTCAAACCCTCTTTCTTCGCCATCTCGCAGTGCCTCTCCAACGTCCTGACTGGGGTGACCGGGATCTCCATCATTTTGTAGTCGGGGTGGAACCTCAGAAAGTGGATCGGCGTGTCCGGGCCGAGGTTATCGTATACCCATCTTGCGAGCTTCCGTGCGGTCTCCAGATCGTCGCCCACGCCTGGAACGATGAGGTCGGTGATTTCGACATGGATCTTCGTCCGGCGCTTCACCTCCAGGAGTGTCTGGAAGATTGGCTCGGCGTTTGGGATGCCTATGTACTTCCTTACGAACCCGGTCTCCCCGCTGCCTTTGAAGTCGACGGTCAAGCAGTCGAGGAACTCGCCCATTGCTCCCACAGATTCTGGCGTGTCGTATCCGTTGGAGACGAAGATGTTGAAGATGCCCTTCTTGTGTGCGATCTTGCCGACGTCGCGAGCGTACTCGATGAAGATTGAGGGCTCGTTGTAGGTGTAGGCGATTCCCTCGCAGCCATTCTTTTCTGCGAGTTCCACGACCTGCGAGGGCGTCGCGTCTTTCCCCTCAATCCTCCTACGCTGGCTGATCTCGCTGTTCTGGCAGTAGCGACAATTATGCACGAGTATTCCATCGGCAACATAGTTGTGGTCCGGAATCGTTTCCAAGCCGTATACCTTTTCCACCCTGGAAGTCCGCGTGACTGATTTGACCTCTACCCAGTATCGCATGTTGACCATAGGCGCATTAGCGAGGCGCTCGAGGATTAGCTTCTTCACCTCTTCCGGATGATTGTATAGGTAGGCTCCGGAGATTCTCAGAGTCTCCCACCCATTTACTTTCAGGGCCTCGTTCCTGACCTTGTCCGAGGCCTTGACGTCCTCGTTGTTGTAGTGCCACCACCCATCGACTTCGATGTCGAGCTTGGCCGGCAACAGTGCCGCGTCCGCGATGTAAGACGATTTCGAAGATGGAATCGCAACTTCTAAGCGAATTCTGTACTCGCGCTCATAACAGATTCCCAGTTCGTCCAGAAGCACGTAAAGAAGGAGCTGGGATGTTGAGGGATGCGCGTGCAGCCAGCCCCGTAGTCGATCAATGTTTCTGTTCCAGCCGTGGGTTGGGTCGACGAGAAATCTCTGCTTACTTGAAGCAATTGCCCTCGCAGCAACCACGGGATCCTTCATCGGGTTGTGCTCCTTCATCCGCTGGCTGTATCTGGTCAGTTGCTCCTCTGAACGCACTAGTCCCTCGGTGTAGCATCCCCCGCGATGTCTATTCCATTCCACGATGCCCTCGAACGAGTCTCCACACTTCCGACAGACGAACCTGCGAGTCTTTATCGCGGCCGTCTGCTTCTCAATCCGGGACTCTGTGATCTGATTCCACACCCTTAGGATATTCTCTCCAACTTTGAGCTCGCTCGCCTTCTTCCAGCCGTCCTTCGTCAACACCGGATGCTCGGCGGTGAGAAGCAAGCTACCGTGCGAATGATTGCCATACCGAATCTGCCAGATTTCAGCTGTCCTTGTAGCCGTATGCGTGACGACGTTTGGGTGAATCTCCATGCCTGCACCGAGGTCGTAGGACCAGAGGCTGTCGCCCTGAGCTACGTCCTCCACACTCTTCGTCTTCCCGTTCGCCATAAGTATCTTGGCCCCTGCAGGATGACACAACCATGAGCATCCTGTCGTCGCGATGGAGAATATCTTCGACCCGGGATGGTAATGGATGACGGGCTTCTTCTCAATTGGGTCGACCTGCCCCGCGATGATCTTGCCGTAGTTCAGGAGATAGAGCTTGCCCCCGACCACGCCCCTGATTCCGCACAGGCCGATCTGGCCCTCACCGATCTGGCATCGCCGGGCGCAGGCTGTGCACTGGACCCGCCCGTTGGGCAGAGGGGCAAAGAGGTCTGCTTCTCTCCCGGTTGCGACTCTCAGCTTGGACGTCTGGGCCGACATGAATCATTGCGAATCGATTCTCGCCTTTATGGCTTGTGGATGCCCTCCTCCGTCGTGCCTTTGACTCTTCGCCCATCCGAATGAAGACGGGAGGCGACGGTTCTGCTAAGTTGGCGGGCCATGCCCGCCGCTCAGCTTGCTGGCATCGACTCTGAGGATTAGGGTCAGCGTCCCGTTCCCCTTCACAGCTTCACCTGCCAGCCCTTTCTCCCTCGCCGCAAAATCAGCTTGTTGTGAGCGACCTTTCGGCTCGGGAAGGGAACCGTAAGGACACCGAGCATGTCCTCTCCTGACGAGATGATGCGCCGGATGAACATGCAGGGGCTCATGGGCGCCCAGCAGGGGAATCCCCCCGAGCTGCCTGCCGACATCACGCGATCCCAGTTCGTCGTCCTGAGGTGCAACAGGCAGGGTTACAAGAACTCGAAGGATGTGGGGAGGTCTCTCTCCATGGATGCCGGGGAGGTGGAGAAGGAGTCCCAGTCGCTGAGGGCCAACGGCTACCTGAGCAAGGACAACAGGCTGACGAGCAAGGCTATGGAACTGCTCGGATCCTGACCCTGTCTACAGAGGAAGGTAGATCGGGCTTCCGCTCTTTCCGGACGCGAGCACCGCCTCGGCTATCCTGATCGCGATGAGCCCGTCCTTCCCGGTCACCAGAGGCTGCCTCTTCTCCTCGATCGCCAAGACGAACTCCTTCAGCTCGAGGACGAGGGGTTCGACGAAGTCGTGCTTGGGGACCCTCGTCCCCTCCTCCTCGTGTATCTGCATCTCCTGGCTTATGAAATCCACCGTGACAACTCCCTTGGTGAAGACAGCGTTCAGCTCCCTGACCCGCATGGGGGTCACCCAGTTCGTGGTGATGAACGCCGTCCTCTCGTCACCGAACCCTAGGAGTATCGTCGCGAAATCCTCGTTCTTGCCGAGGACGCTCCCCACCCGGGCGTAGACCGTCTTCGGCTCCTCGCCGAAGAGCCACCTGGCGGTGTCGATGTCATGGACGGAGGCGTCCTTGACGACCCCGACGTCGGTGATGTTGTCTCCCCTCCGGTTCTCCCTGTGATACTCGAAGAGGATCGGCCTTCCGAGCCTCCCCTCCTTTGTTATCTTCTTCAGCTCCGAGATTGCCGGGTTGAACCTCTCGATGAAGCCCACTGTCAGTATCTTCCCGGACTCCTCGGCCACTTTGATCAGCTCCTCTCCCTCCCGCACAGAGCTCGTCATGGGCTTCTCGACGAACGAGTTTATCCCCGCCCGTAGGGTCTTCGACGCGACCGAGAAGTGGGTGGTCGCCGGGGTGGCTATTGTCACCCCGTCGAGGGCCTCGCTCCTCAGCATCTCGTCTAGGTCGCTGTATCCGTTCACCCCGAACTTCTTCGAGTACAGTTCCGCCCTCGACTTGTCGAGGTCGCAGATGGCTGCTAGAACCCCGAGCTCGCTCAGCACCCTAACGTGGTTCTTCCCCCAACCTCCTGTGCCGATGGCCGCAATCCTTGTCAAGCGTCTATCACGAACCGGAGCTCCTCCTCGGATGAGTCCTCTTAACACTTTGGTGCCGCTAGCCGCGCTGGAGCGCGGGGGTGGCCCTGAGGATGGAAATCTCCGACGACCTCGACCCGGTCTTGAGGCTCTTGATCCATTCCAGGTCCCTCGGGGAGCAGACTATGGCGACGTTGTGCTTGTACGAGTCGATCACGTCGTCACGGCCGGCGCTCACCTGGGCCAGTTTCACGTCTGTGACGTAGTCCCTGAGTCTCTCCACAAGGCTCTCCGCTGTCTTCATCCTGTCCGCGCGCATCTCGTAGCGGTCCACGGTCCAGGCCACGAGGACGCGTGTCCTGCTCGCCTTGAGCTGCAGCTCCCTCAGCAGCTCTCTCGTCTCGTCGACGATGTAACGGACGTGGTTCTCGAGGCTCTTTACAGAGGCCCCAGCCAGATAGGTCAGGGGCTCCCCGACGTCCTCGCTCGCCTGGATGGCGGTCAGGTCGTAGACGTGGGCCGCTAGGTCGTCGATGTACCTCTCGGTGGTGCCCCCGGCGATCTGCTTCAGCCCCTTCGCCTTCCTCATGAGCTCGACCTCCGTCGCCATCGAGGTGCTCTCGTTCAGGATCGAAGAGGCGTAGCCGAGCTCCGCCGCGGTGATGTCCCCATAGCTGGCCTGCATCCCTAGCCCTTCGAGGCTGCCGGCGTCCTTCATCTTCGCGAAGCACGCGACCGTCGCGGCCTCGGCCCCGGGCCTCAGAGGACAGTATCCGTAGTTGAGGCTCTCCCCGACCTTCAACCCGGTCTGTTTCTCGATGAGAGCGATGTAGTCGTTGTTCCCGCCCACCCCGGTGGGGAGGTCGTTGACCACCATGGTGCCCTTGGTGAGGTTCTTGGCGACCTCGCGGAGCTTCGTGTTCGCCTCGATGATCGACTCATCCCCGGTCTTCCTGAGCTTCGGCGCGAAGAAGACGACCCGCGCATCGGTGAGCACCTGGGAGACCGGTTTGAGCCCCATCAGAGACTCGCCGCCCACGAGCTCCTGGAGGGTCGGATTGCCCCTCACAACGGCCGGGTCCAGGTCCATTGCCATCTGGAGCGTGTCGTCCACTATCGTGACCGAGGCCCTGTCAACCAACCTCGATGCGACGCCGTACCCCTCGGTGGTGAGGCCGTAGACCGCGACCCTGATCTTCTGCAACTCGATGAACTCGGCACCACCATCGTTGGCTGAAGCTCATATAGCCTTTCAAGTCGAAAAGACCGCACGCCTGATGGGGTTCCAGGGCGCGAAACAGGGTCGCCGAGCGCTCGAGGAATAATTTTTAACCGCCGGTTCTAAGGAATGCGTCCTTGCGCTTCTGGTTCGACGTCCTGACGCCAAAGCAGCTCCTCTTCTTCAACCCTGTCATGGAGGAATTGAGGGTCAAAGGCCACGAGGTCCTGGCGACCTCGAGGCACTACAGGGAGGTCGAGCAGCTCGCTTCCCTGCTGGGGGTGGATCTGAAGTTTGTCGGTTCCAGGGGCGGGAAGGAGACCATCGACCAGCTCAGGTCGAGCCTGGAGCGAATGAACTCCCTCCTGCCGACGGTCGCGGGATTCCAGCCTGATGCGTCTGTCTCTGTGGCCTCGGCCGACTGTGCCCGGATCTCCTTCGGCATAAGGGTGAAGCACATAGCGGTCAGCGATTCCCCGCACTCCGTGATCGCAGGCAAGCTCTCGCTTCCGTTCTCCAGCCATCTGCTCACCCCGTGGATCATCCCCTACATCGCCTGGTACCGCTTCGGCCTTCAGCGGAGCGAGATAACGAAGTACAGGGCCCTGGACCCCGCGGCCTGGCTGAAGAGGGAGCCGAGGCCGAGCCAGCAGGAAGTGAAGACCAAGCCGGGCATCCCGACCATCCTCGTGCGACTGGAGGAGTCCTACGCGCCCTACATGATAGGGACAGACGAGTCGTGGACCAGCAAGGTCCTCCAGCGGCTCGCCGACGAGTTCAAGGAGACCAACATAATCGCCCTCTGCAGATACCCGGACCAGCTCGAGATGGTCAAGCAGAGGTTCGGGAGGATCATCCACGTCCCGGAGAGGGTCGTGGACGGCGCGGGCCTGATAAGGAGGTCCGACGTCTTCATAGGGATGGGCGGCACGATGACCACCGAGGCCGCCCTCATCGGGGTCCCGACGATCTCGGCCTACCAGGGGTCCGGCCTCTACACCGAGAGGTATCTCCTCTCGATGGGACTCCTCCTGAAGACGCACAACCTCGACGCCCTGACCCGCCTGGTCCGCAAGTCGCTGACCAAGAAGTACCACGACCACTGCAAGAGGAAGGCCAAGAAGCTGCTCGACTCGATGGAAGACCCCGTCGAGAGGATCGTGAACTACCTGACGGTTCCCCGATGAATCTCTCTCCCGAAACCTCCTTTCCTCGGCCGAGTCCAGTGAGACTTATCTAGCTCATCCGAAGATGGCGGAGCACGACTTAGCCCGGTGGTGTAGTAGTCAAGCATACTGGCCTTTGGAGCCGGTGACCCAGGTCCGAATCCTGGCCGGGCTACCTCTCGTTCAAACTAGCGGAGTCCAAGTGTGACTTCTCGACCGACAGTTATCGACAGGACAATCGACCCGGGGAAGGCGTGGAAATGGGACTGAAACGTGGTTTTCAACCCGTGGGGTCTGGGAACCCTCAGACCAATGTCTCCTGGTTCGCGAACTTCCTCCTGACGTAGCTGGCGAGGAGAGGCGCCTGTATGACGATCGAGAGGAACGCCACCCCGAGGACCATCGTCGTGATCGTGTGCACATCCGAGGCCGAGACCACCGTCGATGCCCCGAGCGAGGCCGCGAGCGCTATCGAGAGCGCGCCCCTGATCCCTCCGAGCATCGCAGTGTTGCTCCAGGAGATCGGGATCCTGTTGCGCACTTGGCCGACGATGGCGAGTATCGGATAGACCGAAGCCGCTCTGGCGAGCGTTACACCGACGTAGGCCGCCAGGATCAGGCCCGCCGACTGCACCAGCGCGGTCAGGTTCGTCTCGAAGCCTATCAGGAGAAAGGCGACCGAGTTCCCGACGAAGGCGGCCACGTTCCAGAAGGTGAGGATCGAGTCTCTCGCATCCTGGCGCGCGGTTGCCTTCATGGTGACGTTACCGAAGTACAGCCCGGTCACGGCAACAGCGATCAGGCCCGAGAGGCCGAGACCCGTGGCGAAGACGTAGGAGCCGTAGACCGCCGCGATTGTGAGAGTTATTCCGGCTAGGCTGTCCTCCACAGCCGCGTTGATCCTTCCAGCGGCGTAGGCGACCAAAAAGCCGATGGCCGCGCCGCCCAGCGTGGTGAGGCCGAAACTAGAGATAGTCGAGAGTATTGCGACCCTCGGCAGGCCTATCGATGAGAGCACGATGCTGAATACTATGATCGCCGTCGCGTCGTTGAAGGCCGCCTCGGTGTCCATCAAGGCACCGAGCCGAGGAGGTACCTTGGTCCTCCGGAAGACCTCGAGGACCGTGACCACGTCCGTCGGCGCGATTATCGCCGCAAAGAGGAAGGAGACCGTAGGGGACAGTCTGGCGACCTGCCAGAGGAGGAGACCTCCCACGAGCGTCGCGATGATCACCCCGACGGTCGCGAGGATGATGGACGGTGCGATCACAGCCCTCAGGTCGCTGGAGCGTATGTGCATCATCGCCTCGAAGATGAGCGGGGGGACGACCAGGCCCACGAAGAGTCCGCCCTGGACCAGTCCTGTGTACAAGCTCCCCATCTGCGAGATTGTGGTCCGCAGCCCGTCAGAGATGATGTTCGAGCCAAGCGAGGGCAGAGAGACCAGCGCGGTCACCCCTATCCCGATGAAGACCAGGATCAGCGTGTACGGGACCTTCGCCTTGATCGAGAGGAGCTGGGCGATGAGCATTAGCACGATGAAGGCAGTGAGGACGAGCTCTTCTCCCGCTACAGCCATCGTCCCTCAATGTCCCTTGACGAAGTTAAAGTTTGGGAGGCTCGACCGGCCGTGCGGGGTCAGAGCGAGATTGCCTTCCCCTTGACCGGCTTCACTACAAGACCCTTCTTCACGAGTTTGCGGAAGAGGTCGGGGCTTTCGGTGTGGACGGGGATCACCTTCCTCCCTCCTATGTCGTTCACGAGGCTCGCGACCTTCTCCATGGGCGCGTGGCCCGAGGCGTGTATCTGGTGGTACTCGAACCCGAAGTGGCTTACCCAGTTCCTGATCATCTGCTCGTCCTGCTCGCCTTCCTCGTTGAAAGCCTCCGTGGTCGCATGGATGTAGGCGCCGCCCGTCTCGGGCCGGATGTCAATCAGCTCGGGAAGGTACCACTGGTCGAGGTGGAGCAGGACCCCGGACTGTTGCTTCTTCACGTCCTCGGCCGTGAAGCCTTGGTCGATGAACTTCCTCTCCCACTTGTAGTAGTCCCGATCGTCGTAGCCCCCCTTGCCCTTCCTCCGGAGATACACTGAGACGTCCTTCCCGACCCGGGGTACCTTGAGGTGCTTGTCGTTCTTGAGCCCGTCGAGGAGGAGCGCGACCTTCATCGAGACCACGAGCCGACGGCCCGTCGCTTGGCAGGCGCTGTAGAACGAGAGGACCCTGTCGACGTCGTTGCCCCTGAACGAAGAGAAGACGAGGTGAGGATTCGCCTTCAGGAGCTTGGCAGTCTCGTCGGCGACCTTCGCCTCCCCCATCTCCTGCTTCTTGTCACCGCTCGCTACCCTCGTGCCCTCAGTGATCAGCGTGACGGGTCCCGCTCTCTGGGCCTCGATGATGAAGTCCTCGGTCATGGAGCCCATAGGACCGTGGAACCTGAAATCTCCCGTGTAGGCTATCGGCCCTTCGGAGGTCTGCAGGATGAAACCGTAGGCTCCCGGGATCGAATGGTCGACGTGGACTGGCGTCACCTCGATCCCCCCGACCCTGAACCGGTCTCCTGTGCGGAACGTCCTGACCTCCCGCCCGTCGAGGGAGGACCCTCCCGACTCGTGTGAAGCCTCGTGTATGAGGGCCGTCGTAGCTCCACAGTAGACCGGTATCTCCCTGTCGAGGAGCGAGATCCTCCCCATGTGGTCGGAGTGGTAGTGGCTCAGTATGACTGCGTCCACCTCCGGAGGCGTGTGCTTCAGCCCGGTGTTGTGAAGTGATGCCTCTGAGTAGAGGCCCGGGAGCTCTGGGAGAAGGCCGAACTCGAAGTAGTCGCCCGCCCCGTTGACCCGCCTCGGATCTATACCGGAACCGAAGTAGTCCAACCCTTCCGAGAACCCCGCCCCGAAGTCGAGCAGGACCTTGGTGTCCTTGTCTGAGACCAGAATCTTGTTCCCGCCGATCTCGTTGACTCCACCGTAGCAGGTGATCTCGACCGTCATCCACGAACCGTGATACTCTTGACCATATAAGAGACCCGAGTCGCGCCTCTCGGACGCGGATGCTCGGGGCCGCACGTGCTGGAGAACCTCTCCTTTCGATTACTTTCGACCACCCGGAGCAACGCCGATGGGATTTCAGCTTAAAGCCAGAGCCAACGCGCTCTCGGCGCCGTGGGCTGGATGCCAAGAAAGCTGACCGTTGGAGCAGACGCACCCGAGCAGGTGAACGTGGTCGTGGAGATTCCCAGGGGTAGCAACGTGAAGTACGAGATAGACGAGGCGACGGGCTTCGTCTTCGTCGACCGCTTCCTGTACACGCCGACCTATTACCCGTTCAACTACGGATTCATCCCCCAGACGAGGGGCGAGGACGGTGACCCACTCGACGCGCTCGTCGTGACCGAGGAGCCGGTCTTCCCGATGTCGGTCATCCGCTCCCGACCAATCGGTGTACTGTTGATGGAGGACGAAAAGGGCCCAGACTCGAAGATTGTAGCTGTACCAGCTCGCCACGTCGACCCCAACTACTCCGACGTCGATTCCGTCGACCAGCTCCCGGAGTTCACCAGGAGGCAAATCGAACACTTCTTCCAACACTACAAGGAGTCGGAACCGGGCAAGTTCGTCACCATAGACGGCTGGAAAGATGAGAGACACGCCAGGGACCTAATCACGAAGGCCATCGCCCTCCATCGCAGACCTCCCCGATCGCCTAGAGGAGGCCCTTCGCCAGCACGTACGAAAGCCCGAAGGACACGGCGAACCCGATGACCGGACTGTAGACCCAGCCCATGACGATGCTCTTCAGGACCTTCCTCCTCGCTCCCATTGATGCGAGGGCGGCCACGATGGTCTGGTTCATGGACGCGTTCACGCCGAACAAGTTCAAAGCTGAAATCACAACCGACTTGGTCAGCTGAGCCGCTGCGGCCTTCCTGGCGTCCATCTCTACAAGGTCCTCGCCCACCCTCCTGGCGAGCCTCGACCCCCACGTGACCATGCCGACCATCATGGCGACCCCGCACGCGAGCTTGGCCGGAAGGATGGCGACCCCCGAGACGACGAGGCTCGTGGCCGCGTTGCTCACGTCGTTGAGCCCGAGGACGAGGGCGGAGTAGAGCATCGTGCCCAGGATGAGGTACCGCAGGTGCTCGGACTGGGGTATGTAGCGGTAGACAACCCGGCCCAGCGCGTACCCGAGCGTGGGCGCTATGGCCCAGGACAGGACGATGACCGCCAGGGTGGGATAGCTGATGAAGGTACCTGAGGCGAGCGCCGCCCCCAATATCCCGAAGGTGTAGAGCTGTATCGTGGACGTGGGTATCTTCAGGTACGTGGTCACGTTGCTCATGAGGACGAAGGAGATGAGCACCACCACGCTGTACTCACCACCCACCTTCGCAAGATTGGCGTAGGTCTGCACGACGGTGCTCAATGCCGCCCCGAGGATCACGAGGAGTCCGGAGATCAGGAGTCCCCTTCCAAGTGTTATCGACTTCGAGCCGAAGGCCGTCCCCACGACCGCGCCTGAGTAGTGGTGGCCCATGGACCACGCCGCGACGAGAGCAAGGACGACGACCGCGGCCTCGACGGGTCCCATGAGAGGAGGCACGCGGCACAACGATATCTCTCTTGCGACCTTTCCTCATGGTGTGCCTCGCACCTCCTGGATTCCCCTATGTGGCACGGGCCGGGGAAAACGGCTTTAACCCGGCCGTCCCACCAGGCGCTAGACTCGAGATTGGCAGCATCGACCAGCAGCAGCCACGGGCAGCGACGAAGGATGCGCATCAGCGACGAGAACCTCCACATCTCCGCCTTTGCGATCGTGGGGGACGGCGAGGGCTCGATACTTCTGCTGAAGGCGGGCGACGCGCACCCGCTCTCCTTCAGGCGGGGAAACCTGATGCTGCCTGCGGTGATGCTGGAGTTCGGGGAGTGGCCTCCCGCGGCCGCCAAGAGGGCGGTTGCCTCGCAGCTTGAAGGGGCTGACGCGCTGGAGCCGAAGTTCAGAGAGATCCAGTCCTACCTGGGATCACACTGGGACCTGTGCTTCGTCTACGACTTCAAGGGCGGGATTCCAAAGCTCGCGGCGAGGCTCCCGTACGTTGAGGCCTCCTACTACCGGCTGAGCGCGCTCCCTCGGGCCGACATCGCGAGCGACCATCTAGAAGTGATCGACGGCCTGGGCCGATCAAAACCGTAGTTGGCCGCTATCGTCTGGTCTGTTCTGGTCACTGGATCGCGTACTTCTTCTTTAGTCGTTCCGCCCCGGTCCTGTTGAGGAGCGGGCCGTTGGACAGGGATGTGTTGCTCACGACCGCGATGCTGCCGTCCTCGGCCATGATCCAGGTGTTCCTCAGCGCGATCCTCACGATCTTCCCCTTCGCCCCGCTGTACTCGATGACGTCGCCGAGGTGGATCACCCCGTCGCTCAGAAGGAGGATGCCCGAGATGATGTTCGAGAGAGATGTCTGCAGCGCCAGCGAGAGGGCCAGCGCACCTATTCCTGACAGGGTCAGCGTGGTGAAGATAGAGCTCACTCCAGATATCTGAGCGATCGAGACCGCGATGAGCAGAACCTCCGAGATCCTTGCGAAGGCGCCCAAGTCCCTCAGGGTGACGCTGCCTGCCCCTGCGGCCTTGGCCGCCCGCTTGATGACGAAGCTTATGATCTCGACCCCGCCTATGATGACGACGGCTGCGATGAATGTCGCTGCCGCGACGTACTCGAGCGTAGGCATCAGGTGCTCACCAGGGCGATCTCGACGGTGTACTCGAACGACTGCCCACCCTGATACTTCCCTTCAATCGCCATCTCGAAGACCTCGCCGGCCGTGAAACCCGCCGGCCCTGTTATTATGCTGATTTGAGACGCAGACCTCCCCGCCGAGAGAGGATTCCTAGGCGTCACTCCTGAGAACTCGATCGTCTGGTTCGCACCCGGGACCAGAATGACGGCCTTCAGTGCGGTCACCGGCTGCGGGGGAGAGGGTGCGTCGAGGGTCAGGTTCACCTCCAGGACTGCGGGGATCGTGACCTCGACTAGCTGGGCGCTGACCACGGAGACCGGGGGTCTGTCCGGCCCGCAACCCGTAGCCGAGTTCAACGAAGCCGTGTCGTTCACGAGCTCGGCCGACTGGACCACTGACCGGGACCCGTTCGCGACGACCTCGGCCTGGATCTGGCTCACCACGAGGGCCTGGGGGAAGGTCCCGCAGGGATAGATGACGGACCCGTTGTAGTAGTCGAAGGTGTAGAGGGCCGCGATATCGGAGCCTCCGACGGCCGAATCACCTGTCCCGACGAAGCTGTAGCAGAGACCGTCGCTGAGCTGGGTGAACCTCGGGTCTCCCTCAGCCTGGGCGGCCGTGGCTGAGAGAGATGGGTCCGTGCATGCGACGCCTGCGGACGTTAGCGAGCCCACGGTCGCCGTCGAGCTCAGACGAGGCCCCCCTCCTCCGCCGAGGACGTTGCCCAAGGCCACCGCGGCTATGATGACGACAACTGATGTCAAGACAACAGCAGCCTTGGTCCTCCTCCCTCTCCGGACACCGTCCTTCATCGCCATCGTCCCTTGCCCTCGGCGACCGGGCTGGGTGTGATAAGCATGACCCCCATCGTTCTCGCTGGGGGTCCCCCGGAAGTTGCACAAATTTCACTAGTTCAGGCTAAGTATATGCTTAAATCCGAATTATGATTCTCTTCACATCATGACCATTGACGAAAAAGTCCGTTACGGGATGATGGCACTGGGAGGGGCGAGCCTGGTGCTGACGGCGATGGGCCTCCACATCGGCCCTTTGGAAATCGTGGGTGGCTCCGGCACTCTGTAGAGAGGCCTAGTTCCGGGCGGCCCCGGAGCTTTCCCTTATTTTCAGGATCAGATTCTGGAACCTGGCTGTGAGCTCTGGTCCATTGAAGGTCCACATCCTCTTCTCGTCGTCGAAGAGCCCGTAGGAGAATGTGAAGCTCAGCGCGTTGGTCTGGTCGAGCACGCTGTAGCTGGCTCTCGGCCCGAACGGCCCGAGCGCTTCCTTCAGGAACTCGAACGCGTCGTTGACCATCTCGACCGGGAACGCGAGTTGCGCGTGGTAGTCCTTTCCAGCGGCCTCGCACCAGAGGAATGGGAGCTTGTTCATCTCGCCAATCAGGGCGACGCGCTCAGCGTCGCTGACTCCTCTCACGAAGACGGGGATCATGATGTACCTGTGCTGCCGGTGCTTGGCCTTGTCAGCGACCGAGTCATAGGTCGTGCCCATCCATCTGAGTGCGTAGCCGTTGATCATCCCCTTCTCCTTGACGTGTCTCGCCCAGTGCCACGCGAGCGTCTTGTAGTTGATGTCCAGGCCGTTGTTTGTCTTTATCGAGTCCCTGATCTCGCTGAGCGACCTGCTGGCGTCGGCCTGAAGCTCCTTCAGGATGAGAAGGTCGATCTTGTCGAACGCGAACCTCTCGGTCTGCCTAGGGTCCTCGTTCTTCCCGGGCTCCACGTTCTTGGTCCAGTCGTAGTCCCAGTTCCCATGGTCGAAGTCAAAGAACTCGGCCCTCATCGGCGTGTTGCTGAACCAGTCGAAGGTAAAGAACTCGACCGACTCGAATACTCCTAGCTCTTTCAGCTGATTCATCAGGTCCATCAGGCCCTGGCTGTATTCCTTGGGGACGCTCGCATGGACCATGTAGTTGCCGTCGGGGAGAAGCTGGTTGAACGATACGAGATAGCAGAGCTTGTTCATGGCCAGGAACATCTCTCTGGCATACCGGGAGTATGTCTCGCTCAAACTGACCTTCATGATCACCCGCTGCATGCCGAGCCCCTCAAAGTTCACCCTAGCGTGTATCGCGAATCCCTTCCCGAGGATCTTCTCCTTGTACCTGTACCGAATCGTCTCCTTGTACTGTCCGGAGATTCTCGCGATAAGGTCGATGTCCGGACCCATCTTCATGAGGAGTTTCGCCAGTTGAGCCATCTCGGGCAGTGCCGTGCCCGCGCTCTTGCCGATAGGCTCATGGACCATTACGGCTCGCGATGTCAAAGCTCATTCTATTTAAGATTATGAAAGGGCCCCTTCTTGAGTCTGGGGAGTAGTCCGAACCTTCTACCACATTCTCCTTCGAGTTCCTTTCGGCGTCCGGAAGAGGATGTTTATCTAGCCCTCTGGGTGCAAGCTTCGTTCCACCTTGGAAGCCAGGCGCGGACCTCTCAATTTCGTGGCGGACGACGCCAAGCTCGGTAAGAACGTGAAGATCTGGCATTACGCATATGTTGGATCCGGGACTGTAATCGGCGACAACGTGATGATTGGATCGCTGGCCCATGTGGACTACAAGGTAACGATCGGAGACAACACCAGGGTGGAGGGGTCGGTCTATATCCCTCCCCTCACGAAGATAGGGAAGGGCGTCTTCATTGGACCGGCAGTGGTCATCACCAACGACCCCTATCCGATGGGGAAGAAGATGGTCGGCGTGACCATCGAGGACGGCGCGATAATCTGCGGCGGGTCCGTCATAAGGGCCGGCGTCACCGTAGGCAAGAACAGCGTCGTCGGGATGGGCGCAGTGGTCACGAAGGACGTACCTCCGGAGACCGTGGTGATGGGCGTGCCGGCCAGGGTCGCGTACACTCGGAAGGAGTACGACGCTAAGAAGCTGAAGTGGGAGACTTCGTGAGGCGCGAGTGCAACGAGTCCATCACGAACATAACCCCAACCCATAGCACTCCGAGTCCCGCGGTAAGCACTACTTTCAGGACGTAGGAAGGGAGGTCTGCAAGGTGCAGGGGTGGTCCCAGGGGCCTGACCACGAAGATGAAGAAGTAGCTCTCCCCGAGGATCAACAACCAGGCCACGGTCACGATGACAACGAGGCCGTAGATGCTCTTCAAGGTCAAGTAAACCACGTCATTGCGGATGTCAGAACGGACAGGACGCAGGCGTACGTCGTGAGCATCAGGATGCTCCTGACCAGGTCCCTCTCCCCCATCGGTTCCCTCGCCAAGATCATCTTTACGAGCGTCGCAGGGGCTCCCGGTGTCTGCGAGGCGTGGAGCTTGCCGTCCTCGCCGAGATATGTGGGTCTGGCAACCATCTTCTTGTGCTCTACCAACCCTCTTAAGCTGGCGAGTATGTAGTACGAGTTCAGGACAGCGGGTATCGCCGCGACCAGGGCTGCGATTTCGACTCCACCCACTATGGCGAGCGTGGCGAACAGGGCGCCGAAGACCAAGCTGCCGCTGTCTCCATCAAAGACTCTCGAGGGAAACCTGTTGTAGAAGTAGAAGCAGAGGGCGGCCGCGGCGAGCGGGAGGGCGGCGGCGAGCCTGATGTAGTCGAACGAGGCAGAGACCGAGGCCCGGAAGATGATGGCGACGATCAAGGCGACCGTGACGATCACGGTGAACCCGGCGAGCTCGCCGTTGAACGCGTCAAGCATGTTGAACGCGTTGGACGCCACGGGCATCGCCGCTACAATCAAGATGATGAAGATGATGAAGTGGGTGCCCGTCCCCCCGAACAGCGGGAAGAAGAGCTGGGCGTTGTAGAGGCTCTGGTGCACCTGCTCCAGGAGCACAAGGGGCACGGCGGCGAGGGTAAGCAGTAGGGGCTTCACGATTCCCCCCAATCCTCGAACGTCGTCGTAGAGGCCCACGGCTCCGGCGACCAGTGTCACGGAGATCGCCGCGAGGGGTATCGAAGATTCCGCAACAAGGTATATCCCGGCCTCGCCAGCTACGATTGCGAGTATCAGGAGCGGTCCCGCAGGCGTGGGGACCTTGACCCCGTCTGCCTTGTGCACGTCGCTGACCAGTCTGCCCTTCGAAGCGAGAAGACGCATGTAGCTCGGCATCAGACCGAAGATGACGGCGCATGGGACGGCGAAGGCCACCGCGAAAATGACCAGGTCTTCGACTGACGGCACCAATTTGTTTGCACCACCGTCGGATTCCTCGTCTTAAGGATTCCAAAGGGAGGCCCAGCGGGACGCAGGATAGGGGCGGACCCTGTCTGCAGCCGACGCGGCGGCCCGCCTAGGAGGGCGCGCCGACCAGTCGGGCGACCTCGTCGAACCGACTCGCGGTACCCCTGGTCCCATCTTCTGGGTCCATGCCTTCGGCTAGGAGCTCTGCGCGGACCATTGCGCGGAGGAGCGTCCTCTCGAAGTCCGGGCCGGCGACGTCGTACGCCCTGTTCCGGAACTCCCCGCTCACCCAGACCTCCCCCCGCTCCGGATGCAGCTCGGACTTCTCGGCGCCTCCAACCTCCGCGAACACGACGTGGTACTTGGGTATTCTCGACGGGAACCTTCCGCAGAGGTCGTCGAAATGGAAGTTCATCAGCGTCTCGTCGATGCGCACGACGCCGTCCAGGCCCAGTCCCCGCCACCTGACGCCGGCGTAGGCGAAGGCCGCGGCCGCCGCGAAGAGGAATCCGAATTCGTGGACCCTCCAGTTGTAGAGCGTCGTAGGGACGAATATCGGCTCGAGCGAGAGGATGAACCAGAGGGAGGTCAGGATGAGCGTGAAGTAGATTATCGCAAACGAGTACCACCAGTGGCCGCTCAGAGGCCCGAGGTCCCGCGTGTCCTGTCTCGCCAGCCTGACCAGCCCGAGGATCGAGAGGGCGAATATGAGCCCCTGCGCCGCGATGGCTATGGACGATGATCCCGACCCGAAGAGCCCTGTGTCGTCGTAGAAGGCGTCCCACAGGAGCGCCGCAAGGACCCCGATCGCGACGCTCGCCGTAGCGAAGAAGAGGGACAGCGGCCTCCTCTGCGACACGGGGGTCCCAAAGAGGACCGGCGCAAAGAGAAGCACCACCCCGCCAAGCCCCCCGATGGTCCCCCAGGAGTCAAAGACGAAGGGAGCGAGCAGGGCCCCCGCCGGGTTCGAGTTGAGAGTGGCGAGCACTGCCGATCGCCCCATGCCGAGGGTGGCGAGGTTGAGCGCGATCAGACAGAAGAACACCGCGATGACCCAGATGAGCCCGGATTCGGTGAGTTCGGCGACATACCTTGCGATGCCGAATCTCATGGTACGCTCCCAGAGAAGGAGGGCTGTCGGCGCTCGACGACGAAGTGTCTACTCAACCACCACGAGACCTCGACCAGATGCTCCGCGGTCGCCTTATCAACGATTAAATATATCCATGGAATGGGTGGTAGCGAGTTAGCTACCGATGAACATCAAGGATCTACGTGACGGAATGCGAACTGTTGAAGTGGAAGGAGAGGTTGTGGACATTTCGTCTCCCCGCGAAGTGAGCCTGAGGACCGGAGGCCAGGCCAGGGTCGCAGACGCCACGCTGCGGGACGAGAGCGGGAGCATCAAGCTCTCACTCTGGGACGCGCAAATCGATGCCGTCACCAAGGGCGCGAAGGTCAAGGTCTCCAACGGCTACATCAACACCTTCAGAGGCGAGCGGCAATTGAATATCGGACGCTACGGCAAGCTCGACATCGTCGAAGGCTGAACTAGCACCGCCCCGTAAGCGACAAACCGAAAAGCGTATCTTCGTTTTCCTTCTCAGACTGCGAGAGTCGTTTCCGCTTGGGAAGAACCGGAAGGGCGTACCGGAGAGTCCGCTCCAAGTTCACGGACAGGCCCACCTCCTTCAGCTGGGTGATCGAAGGCCAGCTGGCCGCTTCGGGCCTCCCCTCGTCTCGAAGGCAGTTGCAGTGGCTCGAGAGTCACGGGGTTGACTCCGTGCTCACGCTCACGGAGTCACCGCTGCCGAAGGAATGGTTCGATTCGACCAAACTGTCGTCCAAACACATCCAGATGTTCGACCACGCGCCACCGGCACCCGAGGCGCTCGAGGAGTCGACCAGGTACATCTCGTCTCAGCTCAAAGACGGCAAGACCGTGCTGGTCCACTGCTTGGCCGGCGTAGGAAGGACCGGGAGCGTGATAGCCGCCTACATGATAGAGTACGAAGGCAGAACGGCCGACGAAGCGATCGCCCGGCTCCGAGCCATGCGGCCCGGTTCCGTGGAGGGCGCCCAGGAATCGGCGGTCCGCGGGTACGAGCAGAGAGTCAGGCGAGCGAAGAGATAGCCGAGTAGAGGAACCAGACCCCGAATCCCAACAGGATGGCCCCGGAGACGTAGACGAGGACCGGGTAGACGCTCTGGTATCTGGTGAGGCCCGCCCTCAGGAGCGTGGAGAAGAAGAGGGTCCAGGCGACGATCCCAGCGAAGAACCCCGCGACGATGCTAAGCCCAAACGTGGAGACCATCCCGACTCCGACCGCTATCCACCACGCCAGCTGGAAAGGGTTGGTGATTCCGATGGTGAGGCCCAGGAAGAAAGGGTACCTACCTCCTCTCACGGGACCAGACTTGGGCTTGTCCTTGGCGAGTTTGAGAGTCGAGTACGCGAGGTAGAGCATGAACGCCCCGCCGACCACGAAGAGCAGATCCCGCGCCTCCCCGTTCGCTATCAGGGTGGTCAACCCGAAGTAGGTCAGGACAAAGAAGATTCCATCGGCCGCGGTGGCTCCGAGGAGGGTGAGCCAGCCCGCCATCCACGACTTCGTCACCTGAAACGTCGCTGCGGCGTTGACCGGCCCCGGAGGAGCTGCGATCGAGACGCCCAGGGCCATGCCGCTAAGAAAGACCTGCCAGCTCTCGAGCAACGCCCGTCCGAGAGGGCGTGGAACTATAACCTTTCATACGTCCGCCTCGCTAGGCTTGACGAATTGCTAAGCGGACTGGCGCATCTCCGCTAGTGCCAGGGCGAAGTTGCTCATGGAACTCGAAAGGTGCTACCGTATCCTCGGGATACGCTCGGACGCAGACTTCTCCGAGGTCAAGTCGGCCTTCCGGAGGCTCGCCCTAGAGTACCATCCCGACCGGAACAGCGGACCGGAGGCCGAGGCCAAGTTCAACGCGATCACAGAGGCGTACAGCACCATAATGATATCGCAGGGCTATCGAGTACGGCCACGCGTGGCCGAGCCCGAGGCAGTCCCCGACCAGCAGCCGAGCGGGAAACTGGCCTTCACCGTCTTCGCTGACAGGGAGATAGTCCGCTACGCCTCGCCGAAGCTCTTTGAGGCCGAGATCCGCAAGCACTTCAACGCCAAGTTAGCTCCCGGCACGTCGTGCAAGGTCGGGAACAGGTGGTTCGAAATAAACGCCGAGCCGATGCAGAGTGTGCCACTACTCGGCCTGCGCATCGGCAAGCGCAAGGTCCTGATCGAGTGGTACAAGACGCCCGAAGGCGTCGACAAGTGGAAACCCATAGCCTGGGATGAATTCTGGTCCTACGTCCGACGGTGTGGGTCACAGACGTCTGGATGACCGCCCAGAAGACCTGCCCCGTTCGCGGAGGGCCGGGCCCGGCGGCACGATGCGACAACCTATATTGAAGTCCGCCGGGGTCTCATGACGGAGCGATGAAGCCGAAGAAAGCAGCAACGACCACCGAGAGGAGAGTCAGACACATTAGGTGGGCAGAGATGGAGCCCGAGTGGCTGAACCCCAAGATCTCCCGGCGTCTTGCCGTCGGGAAGAGGGAGATGCTGGGTTACATCTGGTTGAAGAAGGGTGCCATAGTGCCAGCCCACAAACACCTTAGCGAGCAGATAACCTTCATAATGAAGGGCGCTCTCAAGTTCACGATAGACGATGAGGACTTCACGGTCAAATCGGGAGAGGTCCTGATAATCCCTTCGAACGTGGTGCACGAGGCTGTCGCGCTCGAAGACACTGAAGACTACGATTGCTTCTCACCCCTGAGACGGGACTGGCTGAACGGGAAGGACCTTTACTTGAGGACCGGCCGCTCCTATCTCAAGAAATAGACCGGGACAAGCCAGACGCAGGTTGACCAAGGGGATGCGATAAGCTGCAGGGCAAGCTGGCCTTCTACTCTACCCTGACACTCACGGCCTTCGTGTTGCTCTCCGTCTTGCTCGCCTTCGCCAATCCTCTCCCTGTCGACGTCCTCTACAGAGGCGCCTTCCTGGCAAACCTCGCAGGATTTCTCGCGTTCTTCCTGATTGGCGCGGCCGGGGTGATGATGATCTTCCGGCGAAGTCTGCTGCGCAGGTTCAGAAATCCTGACCTCCTGAGGGGAATCCATGTCTGGATAGCAGCGTCAGGCGGGGGGTTCCTGCTGGCCCATGCGGCCTTCTTCCTTCTCTTCCCCGTATCTTTGCCGGTCCTCCTGGGTTACCTCGCGACCTACGCCGCCTTCGTCGTTTGGGTGACCGGCCTTCTTTTCATGGAAGGCCTAGGGTCTTCGCTGTTCTACCACGGTCTTCTCTCTCTGATCGGAGCGTCGCTAATCCTTGTGCACGTAATCGGCGCCGGGAGGGGCATCCCCGTCACGATCTCCGGTATCGTCCTCATCCTCGCCGCGTCGGCGGTCTTGGCGGGTGCCGCGTGGCAGTTCGCCCGGCTCCCCAAGACTGGCACCGCCAAGCTCTGAGCCGACCACCTGAGCGAGATTGCGGCCTAGGAGGGGCAGAGTCTCACCTCACCGGAGATTTTTTAATGGGACGCGAATTCGTCCTTGGGCATGCAGGAAAGTCAGGTAGATGCGGCACCCGAATCTGCCGAAGATTCGGGCGAGGTCGAAGTGCCAGAATCTTCCCCGACCGACCAAGAGGAGTCGACCGCACCCATCGGTGTCTCGACGGAAGGCCTCGAGGATGCGGCTCCCGACGCGCCCAAAACGGCGGAACCGGTGGTGATCTGCGACCTTTGCGGCCCAGTGAAGGGACCCAAGGCGGAGGTCTTCCAGTGCCAACTGTGCATGAAGAGCTTCTGCGTCCAGCACGTGGATCCTTTCTTCCACGCTTGCCCCACGGCAAGGCAGAGCTGACCGCGGTTCGGCCGACGAGAGCAGATTGCCTGAATCCCGCGCAGCATAGGAAAGTACTCGATGAGCAGCAGCCCAGGTTGCGCCAGCAGCCGGCCGGGTGTGAGGCCACGTCGTGAAACAGATAATAGACCCTAGGTGCATTCCTGCCCGATGCCACTCGGAGCGCCAGCATCTTCCTCGTGCCTGACCTGTGGCTGCGTGGAGAACTCCTGCGCGCCCTGCAACGCTCGAGCCGAGTGCTCCAACTGCGCCTCCTGCTGCTGCAGTGCCGCCCACGGCCACTGGAGGAAGGCTAGGGCAGAGATGGGAATCAGGGTCGAGTACCTCAGCTCGGCGTGGATGACCGTCGAGGCTCTCGCCTCGATCGGATTCGGCCTGATCGCGGGCAGCCTCGCCTTACTGGCGTTCGGAGGCGACAGCGTGATCGAACTGATCTCGGGCTTTGTGGTCCTGGGCCACCTGCGAAGGGATGCGAGCAACTCGGAACTGGAGAACCGGAGGGCTGAGCAAATCACGAGCGCGCTACTCTTCACCCTGATCCCCGTCATAGGCTTGGGGGCTGTCTACTCCTACGCCTCGGGGCTCCGGCCAGAAGGGTCGCCGCTGGGAGTAGCCGTGGCCGCAGGCGCCGTCATCATAATGCCCTATCTCTACTTCCGCAAGAGGAGGATCGGAGAAGAGACCCGTTGTCTGCCCCTGAAGATGGACGCCGTCGAATCGGTCACGTGCTTCCTGATGGCCACGGTCTTGCTGGTCGGCCTTCTCGCCGAGTATCTTCTTGGGCTCTGGTGGGTCGACTATCTTGCCACCGCAGTGATACTCATCTTCGTCGCAAAAGAAGCTACAGAATCATACCGTGAGCTCCACGCGGCGGAATAGAGGAGACACCGCTGATCCCGGTCCCTCCGGATCGGACAACGCAAGAGCCAGTTTAAGTTGAGCCTTCTCCCCTAAGCGAAGGCGACACCTCCAATTCTCTTCTGACCCTTGCCGTGGCATGAGCGAGTAGGGATAACGACGGCGGCTGAAACGACCCCTAGAGTGGTCTTTCCTCTCGCCTTTCCAACCCATCCTTAATTAGCATGGGCGATGTCGGGTCGTTAGAAGGGTGCGGCGATGCCCAACCATGGCGCTCGAATGGAATCTGGAGGCACAAGACGATGAAACGGACTTGGCTGTTCACGGCCCTAATCGTCGGGTCCCTCGCCGCGTTTCTCCTTATCATCATCTGGTACCTTTCGGACTACCAATCTGGGACGGGGAGTCTGGGAGGGATGATGGGACAGATGATGGGGAGCGAGAACTCAGCAGGGATGAACCTCCAAATGCCCTCGTACGTCTGGTACCTGGCAGCAGCGTTCATAGGACTGACGGTCGTAGGCGTCGTCGGGTTGGTCTATTTCATGACCTACCCTCAGATCCCGAGGAAGCGGCTCCTGATACCCACGGCTGAAACCGTTCCAGAACTGCCGGAAGCCGCACAGAGCTGGGACTTCCTCCTGAGTACCTCGAAGCCGGACGAGCGCAAGGTCCTAGAGGTACTCGCCGCGCATGATGGCAAGTACCTCCAGAAGTTCATCGTAAAGGACTCGGGTCTGAGCAAGCTCAAGACGCACAGGATAGTCTCACGCTTCGCCGAGAGAGGGATAGTGACGGCCGTCAGCAGCGGGAACACCAATGAGATATCGCTGGCACCGTCCCTGCGACCCCGCCCAGGCCGTTCGGCCTAGCGCAGATTATTGCACATCACGCGTCTTTTGGGCTGCGTTTCTGCGAGATTTTCAGTTAAGGCCGGATGAAACGGTTTCACCGTTTCGTTTCAGCGTACTACCATAACCCCGCCATGCGTAGTACACGCCGTGCATCAAAATGAACACAACTGAAAAGGCAATCATCGTGGGACTTGGGCTCCTGGTGGCGGTCGGACTGGCTGCAGGGGCAGCGTTCGGATTCGTTGGACAGACGCCCTCAGCGGGTCAGCAGGGAAGAGGGGGCATGATGTCGGGCTACGGCGGAGGAGGCATGATGGGCGGTTTCTCCGGTGTAGTGGGATCCGCAAGTGGGGGGGCAACCTCGACACCGACGCACTTTGGCGGGATGATGGGAGCAAGCTCTTGGGGCACTGGAGGACCGTGGGGGATGATGGGGAACCAAGGCCTGTTGACCAATGGGGGCAACTTTTTCATGGGGTGCGTCCAGTACATGACCAACTACTTCGGCATCGGGACGAACCGAACGGCGAGCTGAAAGCGAAGTGATCGGAGTGGTCGACAACACATCGGGTCCGTCAGCTACGTCCGAGGGCCGGTCCTCAACGTTGAGAACCACTGGAATCCCTTTAACGCTCCCCTTTTTGCACGGCGATAGACGAGTTGAAATGTCCGGTGAGGAAGTAAGCAACGACTGCGAAGGGGGAATTGGCCCTGAATAGTGGAGTCTCAAGGACATGGCCGAGCCTTCTCAGGCAAAAGCGGAAGCCCGGAGTTTCTAACTCCATCTTCGCCATAGTGGTCATAGTCATCATAGCGGTCGCAGCGGTCGCCGCTTACGGCGCATATGGTCTGGGAGGAGCCGGCACAAAGACAGTGACCGGCAGCAGCACCCAATCTGGCACGAGCACGGCTTCAACGAGCCCGGGAACAACGACCAGCAGCTCCAGCACCTCCACTGGTCTTCCGAGCGGGTCCATCTCCATCAGCGAGGCCATGGCGCTCATGGGGTCTCCGCTCGCGGGCGCGGCCGTCTCCCAGAGCAGCAACTCGATAACGTTCACCTCTTCGTCTAGCATCAGCATCACGGCCTTCGCCACCACGCAGGAGAACGCCACTCGTACGACCGGGATGCATCCACCCTCGTATGCTCAGGGCGACGTATTCGTCATGGGCGGCCTGATCGACCCGACGCTGTACATCCCGACGGGCGCGGCGGTGACTTTCACCATAGTCAACATGGACAACGCGGTGTACAACGACCTAGTGGTCTCGACGGTGGGCCCGCCCTTCGCCTCCAACATGAGCCAGTACATGACTTGGAACGGGTACGGAACGGGGATGATGGGGGGCAGCGGCTTCCAGGGATTCCTGTACATGATGTCCGTCCTCAGCCCCGCAAACTACGGCGCAGGATGGGCGTTCACCTACTCCTACACAGTAACCATCCCGAGCTACGCGAACCTCTGGTACGTCTGCACGTATCCTGGCCACGGCATGGGGGGCATGTATGGTGAGATCGTGACGACCGGAACCACTACCAGTACTACGACCTCGAGCACCAGTACAATCAAGACGAGCCAGACAAGCACGTCCACGACCTCTGCCGCCTCCAGCACGACATCCAGCACCCACACCACCTCCACCTCGACGAGCCTTCCACCCGGGACGATGTCCATCGCAGCTGCAGAGGCGCTACTGAAGACGGCGCCGGAGGGCGCGACCGTATCTCAGAGCAGCAACTCGATAACCTTCACCTCGCACAACATCAACATAACAGCGTTCGCCATAATGCCCGACAACGCGACGAACATGACGGGCATGCAGCCGCCATCCTACGCCAAGGACGACGTCTTCGTCATAGGCGGGCTTATCGACCCCACGCTCAACGTCCCCAAGGGAGCTACCATCCACATGACCGTGGTCAACCTCGACGACGACATGTACCACGACCTGGTCATGACCACACTCAGCCCTCCATATCCCTACATGATGATGCAGGGGATGATGTGGGGCGGTGACTTCCTGTACATGATGCCCGTGCTGAGCCCGGCGAACTACGCTGCGGGTTGGGCGCCCTACTACTCCTACACGGTCGCGCTCCCGAGCGCTGCCACCAACCTCTGGTACCTGTGCACCTATCCGGGGCACGCCGAGAGCGGGATGTACGGAGCAATCGTAACGACGTGACAGCCTCGATCTCTCGAGCGAGGCTGCCTTCGGTTCTTTTTGGGTTGCCTAATTCGGGCGGCCGGGCGAGCTAACCTACCCAGCAACAGCAGACTTCGCGGGTGCAGCGAGGACAATCACGCGCTGACCTCGCGGTTCTGCACTCCTGAGGGGTGCAGTCGCAGTCAGCGCATTTTATTACCATCGCTGGTCACGTAACCGGCATACCCTGCTTCCTTGATTGCCTTCTTGATCTCGTTGACGCCGAGCTTCGACCCGTCGTAGTCGACGAAGACCTTGTTCAGCATGATGGCGCTAGCCACGCCTTCGATGCCGTCCACCTTTCTCAACTTCTTCTCCAGGGCGAGGCCGCAGGTCGCGCAGTCCATGTTTCTCACCGCGAATACGGCTCTCTTGCCTTTCCCCGCCTTCTCCTGGCTCAAGCTTTCTCACCGAAATCCGCTTTGAACCTGAACAGCAGGAGCGAGTTGCTTAGCACCGTTACCGAGCTCACTGCCATCGCACCCGCCGCCAGGAAGGGGAGGACCGTGTAGACCTGGGCCCCGAAGGCCGGCACGAGCGCCCCCGCTGCCACGGGTATCAGGACCACGTTGTACGCGAAGGCCCAGAAGAGGTTCTGCTTGATCTTCGCGAGCGTCTTCCGACTGAGTTTGATTGCGGTCGCAACGTTCCGGAGGTCGTCCTTGATCAGCACGATCCCGCCCGTCTCCTTCGCGATGTCGGTTCCGCTGCCGATTGCTATCCCGACGTCAGCCCTGGCCAGCGCCGGCGCGTCGTTGATGCCGTCCCCCACCATGGCGACCACCCTCCCCTCCTTCTGCAGGACCTCTATCTTCTCCTCCTTCTGCTGCGGAAGAACCTCGGCGACGAACTTGTCGATGCCAATCTTCTGCGAGATTGCGGCCGCAGTCCTGGAGTTGTCTCCAGTCAGCATCACGACCTGAACTCGCATGGCTTTCAGAGCGTCCACGGTCGCCCTGGCCGACGGCTTCACCGTATCCGCGGCCGCGACGACCCCTTCGACCTTCCCATCCAGAGAGACAATCATGGCGGTCTTTCCTTCATCTTCCAGTTTGCTGATTTCCGACTCCGCCGCCGAGAGGTCTCCACCGCTCTCTGTGATGAGTCGCCTGTTTCCCAGCAGAACTACTCTGCCGTCCACCCTGGCCTTGACACCCTTTCCAGCGACCGCCTCGAAGTCCTGCGGGTCAGACAGACCGATGGAGCGGCTCTTCGCCTCGTTGACGATGGCCTGACCCAGCGGGTGTTCGGAACCCTTCTCGACCGAGGCCGCAAATCTCAGAAGTTCGTCCGAACTGAGAGTATCGACGGGGATGACATCGGTGACCGAGGGTTTCCCAACGGTGAGCGTCCCCGTCTTGTCGAATATGACGATGTCGACCTTGCTGGCGAGCTCTAGGTACTCGCCTCCTTTGATCAGAACGCCGCTCTGCGCGCCCTTGCTCGTACCCACTAGGAGAGCTGCTGGAGTAGCGATGCCGAGTGCACACGGGCAAGATATCACCACGACCGAGACGAAGACGAGCATGGAGAAGCCGAACCCTATGTGGCCGAAGAAGTACCAGGATAGGCTGGCGACGGTAGCGGCCGCTACGACTACGGGAACGAAATATGAAGCGATCCTATCTGCGAGCCTCTGAATGGGCGCTTTTCCGGCCTGAGCCTCCTCGACGAGCTTGACTATCTGAGATAGCGCGGTGTCCTGGCCCACCTTCTCCGCTTTCAGCTTCAGCAGCCCAGACCTGTTGATCGTCGCTCCTATGACCTCGTCTCCTGCCGACTTCTCGGCGGGTATGCTCTCGCCCGTGATCATGGACTCGTCGATGGCCGACCTTCCCTCTACGATAATCGCGTCCACGGGGATCTTCTCCCCAGGTCTTACGACCAAACCGTCTCCGACCTCGACCTGCTCTATTGGAACGTCGACCTCCGCACCCCTCCCGTCGATTCTGTGAGCCACGGTCGGTTGGAGGTCGACTAGCTTCCTCACCGCTGCGGAGGCCCTGCTCTTCGTCACGTGCTCGAGATACCGGCCAGTCAGAATCAGGGTGATGATGATCGCGGAAGTGTCGAAGTAGACGCCGGAGGAGGGGAAGAACCCGGGGCCGAAGGTGACAACGGTCGAGTAGGCCCACGCCGCAGACGTGCCTAGCGCGATCAGGACGTCCATGTTCCCCATCCTGCTCCTGACGCTGTCGTAGACTCCGCGGTAGAACCTCCATCCGACGATGAACTGGATGGGTGTGTCGAGCGCGAAGAGGATGTAACTGGAGGACTGCGTTGAGAGGGGAGAGACATAGGTGAAGAGGAGTATCGGGATAGAGAGAAGCGCCGAGGCGAGAACTTCGATCTTGAGCTTCCGGAGCTCCTTCTCCGGGGCCAGGAACTCGTGCATGCAGGACTCGCTGCAGAAGTAGTACGTGACCCCCCTGACCTCCGCCTTCAGCTCGGCGGTGGCCTCGTCGACGTACATTCCGCAGATCGGGTCCGACGCCATGAAACTTCACGACCGGATCCGCTGTCTTAAACCCGCGTCTTTACGAACGTTAAGCCCATCATGACTCGAGCTTGCGTGTAATCTTCGCAAGCCTCTTACTGTGCTCCCCGAGATAGTCCTTCCTGCATGTCTTGCAGCAGAAGTAGTAGTGTGAGGGGCCCACCGAGATGGTGTAGGGGCGGCTGCTCGTCACGTCTCCTCCGCAGTAGTCGCACTTCAGGTTCATGACAAGCGTGCTCGGAAGGAAAGAAGGAGGCTCTTCCTTCACCGTGCTCGTGATTATCTGGCTCGATGTCACCTCGACGCCCCGCTTCTTCAAGACGTTCTGAGCTAGGAAGGACTGCAGACTCTGGACGCTGTCCAGGGTAACCTTCAGCGTGATGCTTTGTCCCGTCGTCATGTAGACAGCCTCCACCTCTCGTATCTTCGCCAGGTCCTCGGCGAGCCTCTGAACCGAAGCGGAACCTACCTTCAGCGTCAACAGGGTCGTGACCCCGCGGTTGACCGAATCTCCCGAGAGTAAGGGGATGAATTTCTTGATTAGACCGGCCCTAGTCATTCTTGCGACTCGGGACGAGACTGTCGGGGTGGTGAGGGAGGTCCTCTGAGCTATCTGCCTGAACGAGGCTCGCCCGTCATCCATCAGAACCTCGAGTATCCTGGTATCGATAGCGTCGGGTTTCAGGTGATGTACGAGAGACCGCAGGAATAAAAAGCTTGACATTCGTAAAGAGGAGTTTTGATAAAGGAAGGAATCCTACACTCCGTTGAGAAAACAATGATGAAAGACCCTGTGTGTGGAATGACGGTGGACGAGAAGAAGACGAAGCTGAAGTCGGAGCACGAGGGCAAGACCTTCTACTTCTGCTCGGCGAGCTGCAAGACAGCCTTCGACAAGGACCCGCACAAGTACGGCCATCCGAAGTAAGGCGGGCGCGACCTAGAACAGCTGCGTCGTGGTTGCGACCGCGCGACTACGAGAATGGCAGGAACAAGGAGATAGGCGAATTCGTAAGGAAGGCAAGAGAATTCGCGTATGGTCAACCAGTGCCATCAATCTGCTGAACTACCGCCGCCTGAAGCTGGAGCAGTCAGAACTCCCATTTCTAAGCGTCCTCTTTGGAGAGCCAAGGCAAGTTCAACGGCGTTTGCACCGGCATGCTCGACTCACCCTCAAGCGAGTTCAGAATATCGCCATACAGCGCCTTGTCACCCGTCTTCGCACTCTTCGAGAGCTTCATGATGATCAGCTTCGGCGTGCTCGACCCGATGTGGTTGAACTTTGGCTGCCTGTCGACGATGAGCTCTCCGTCTTTGTCAAGGCCCTCCGCCTCTATCCCGTCGACCCTGATGGGAAGCCTCACATGAGGAAGAGTCTCCCGGGCAAGGTGCGTCACGAGAAGAAGGAGGCTGCTGCCCGTCGCCACCGCGTTGATTATCCCCGCCAGGATCCTGCCGGCAGCTCCGGGCTCGGTCAGGGCCTCGAACTCGTCCATGAGCACGAGCTTTCGGTGCCTGTCGGCGAAGATAGGGATGAGCGAGCTCAGGGCCTGCTCGAGGCTCCCTATCTTCCGCGTCACCCTCCTCCTGAACAGATAGATGGGAACTGGGACGACCTCGGCCCTTTCGCAGGGAACCGGCAGGCCGAGGAGCGTGAGGATGTGAATCGAGGCGAGGGTCGTGAGAAGGGTAGTCTTCCCACCGCTGTTCGCTCCCGTTAGCATGACGACGTTCCTGGGCTTGGCCGCTACCACCACCTTCGTCGACCTCGTCCTGCCAAGCGCGTAGCTGACGGGCTGGACGACCGCCCCGCTTCCGCCTTCCAGCCGGTCCTTCATCAGGAAGAGGCCGCGGCCGTTTACGAAGGCTATGCCCTCGCTCCCAATCGTGGGGATCGTGAGGCCGTACTCTTCCATCAGTGACGCTATCGCCAGCAACTGGTCTAGAGAGATTGCCCTCTCAACAGCATCATCCACCGCGGCCCAGTGCTGCTTCAGAAGCGACTCTGTCCTGGCCAGCTTGGCTGCTCTCTCCTTCTCCTGCCTTCCCTCCCATTCCTCGATGACCCTTCGCCTCCCGATCCTCTCGAACTCGAAGGGAATCGACAGCCCCTCCAGCGCCGCCCTTCTGACCTCGTTCTCCTCCTCCGAATTCATCCTGAGCGTACTGACTACCTCCTCGAGCTGCTCTTCGACTATCCTTCTCGCCCTCTCCTCGTCAACCCCTCCCTTCCGGAACTTCTCGTTGATCAGAATCTCCGCGTCGGAGAGGACTCCATCCGCATCCTGAACCTCCTCGCTGTCACGTTCCTCAAGCGTCTTCATCACGTTCTCCAGAACCTTCCTATCCGTGTTCTTGAAGAACGAGCTCAGCGTCCGAACCTCATCGAAGTTTGCAAGAATCGAATGAGCCGCCTTGATCATGCGCCTCCGTGACATGAAGTAATCCAAGGTGTCAGACTCCGTCCTCGAAGACGGTTTCTTTCCAGAGGGAACGTCAAAGGAAACCTCCGCGAGCACCTTCCCCAGCTCATCTCGCTTTCCTCGCTGCCTCAGTTCCCTCAGGATATCCATTCCCGTCAGGCATGCACTCAGCCTGCCCTGGATCGTCTCCCTGTCAAGGGCCGGTGTACGGAGTGAGAATCTGTTCCTGGCAAGCTTGGACGAGGTGTGCTCCGAAAAGAGCGAGAGTATGTCCCGGGCGAGTTTTCTCGCGTCCGGCGTCCTGAGAGCCTTCCTCTCCTGGACACCCGATGCCTTTTCGGCATAAGCGCGGATGAGCAGGTACGCCTTCTTCTTCTCTGTCGCAGCTATCTCGGCGAAGCCGTCGATATCGGCAACCCTGACTCTCCCCAGCAGATCCCGGACCTTCTCTTCGGAGAGGGTCTGGAGGTTGATTCCGAGGCGAGCAGCAAGCTCGAGTAAATCGCCACGCTCCATCGTTGCCCCTGATGGCGACAGACCTGTAGCTGACATTGGCTCACGCATGCGCCTGTCGGCTTCGCTTTATCCGTTTGTTGCGAGTGGTTCGTCGTTCACTCCCCCCTCTTGGTCCCCCTCCTCTCACTCAGCCAATCCGTGGTGAGGCATGAGTGGAATCAGTTCGCCCCACTGACGTCTATTCATCATGGAAGACCTCTGGCGCATGACCGAAGCATTCTGCGCGAAGGAGAGGACAAAGAGGGAGAATGATCTCGCCCCCGGAAGTGCGGCTTAAGAACGGCCGGAGGGTCATGCAGGGGACGTGCCCCTCGTGCGGCGCCAAGCTCTTCAAGATACTGGGGAAGTAGCCACCCCAGCACGGCGATCTTCTCGCCCTTCCCTTTTCCTTCCGGGGCTCGACAAGCCATCCCGAAAGATTCCCTCGCAGTTGAGACCCGCGCATCCGCGAAAGTCCAGTTATCTTGGGGCGATTGAATGTTCAAATCCCGCCGGCCCCACCGATTAAGAGCACTTACATCGGAAACCTTAACTAGTTGAATTATACATGTATAACTATGGTCGTGCAGGCAAAAGCTCGGCTCAAGAAGTGGGGAAACTCGCTCGGAGTAGTCATCCCGAAGGAGGCTGCGGAAAAAAACGGGTTGCACGTGGGAGAGGAGGTTGAGTTACGGCTTACAAAGCTGAGTGATGTTACGGAGCTCAAGGGGAAATACCCAGTCGAGAATCTTCAAGCCGCCAAGGAAGAGATGAGGAAGGGTTGGCGTGGCTAGGTACTTCTACGACAGCTACAGCGTACTCGCCTATCTAAGCGACAGACGCGGATATGCCGGCTACTTCGAGAAGAACACAGGCGTCCTCACCAGATTGAACTTGATGGAGATATGTTACGCCATTTTGAGGACCCATGGAGAGAGCGCGGCTCACGAAGTCGTAGAAGCCTATTCGGTATACGAAATCGACTTTTCGTTTTCCGACATTGAAGCTGCCATGAAGCTGCGACATGAACTGAAAAATCTTGAGTTGTCCTACGCTGATGCATTGGGGTATTACATTTCTAAGAAAGAAGGTCTGAAATTCCTCACAGGGGATGAGGCATTCAAGGAATTGCCCGGCGTGGAATTCGTACCCTGAATAGTTGGTCTCTAAGGCTCGGATGCCGATTGCCGAGTTCACTCAAATCCATCGATCGAAGGTGTATTGGTCGAAGCTCACTGGCCCCATCAAGAGTTACAATTCAATTCCAGATCAGAAAGTAAACCGGGCGGTTCCCGTCGGGCCCGCCTCCCCTGAGTCCGATGCCAGCTGGTAAATGGGAGAAAACCCCCAGGAACATGGGCGGAAAGAACTGATGCAGGCGGTCGAAGACCTAAGGAAGCCACACGAATAAGGCCTGACCGTCCCGTCCCCGTGGCGATGACTATCTTCATCTCAGGCCTGACGCGCAGAATCCTCTCAGCTGCCTGCATGCCGTTCATCGTAGGCATGCGGTGGTCCATAAGTATCAGGTCCGGATGGGTGGTATCTTCCAGCTCAAGCTGAACAATCTCATCCCAGTCAGTGGCACACACTCCGAATGATATCCCCTACTCCTAACCAGTATTGCAAACAACGAGCACAGCTACTCCTCATCATCCACAATCGCTATGCTCTCGCTGTCCTGCTTGCCTATCTCGCGTTGGTCATTTGAAAGACAGGTGTTCCGTCCTATCCGATTTGTTTTCCTGAAGAATCTCTGGTCGAATTTGTCCAAGGAGCGGAACTGGTGGGTAGACCTGTCGAACGATCAAGATGCTTTTGGCAACCATACTTCCACCTTTGTCCCCTTCGCGTAATCCCCTTTCACTCTGTCAGTGATTCTTCTTCGTTGCCTTTAGAAGTTTTAGCGTCTCGCCTTTGTGAATTGCCACGTGCTCGGTCGTGTCGCTCTTGATGAAGTACTGTGGTTCGTCTTCGGAGGCATGATGTACATACCCTTCGACCCGTACATCAGAAGTGATCTTCCTTATGATTACGCCGCGAACCCTCCCAGCTTCTGAGTTCCATTCAACGTGATCGCCGCGCTTGAACTTCTTTGGCATCTTGCGTACCTCAATTCAACAAATCATATTTGGGGATACTGAAACGAATCAACTGTCCGATAGCCATGTAAGGGGGACTTCGTTCCTGGCAACTCTCGAATGTTGGATACAGTAACGTTTCAGGTGAAGCCGCTGCCACCCTTCAGGCTGGACCTCACGGCTTGGGCGCTGCGTCGCCGACCAACCAACATCGTCGACCGACTTGACGACGGCGTGTATGCTCGCGTGTTAATGCTTGACGGCGCGCCTGTGGACGTCGTGGTAATCCAGCGCGGCTCGTTTGAGACGCCTCGGCTGATGGTCAGCGCAACTGCACCCCACCGCGTGTCTCCGGCTGAGGTCAGAACAGTGATTGAGGGCATGCTGGGCACCCGAGTGGACTTGGGCGCGTTCTATGACCGCGCAAGAAAGGAAGATGGTGAGTTGGGGGATTTGGTCAGGAGGTTCAGAGGAGTGAAGCCCCCGCGATTCCCTTCGGTCTTTGAGGCGCTGGTGAACGCTGTCGCATGTCAACAACTCTCGATGAGTGCCGGCCTGCAGCTGCTAAACAGGTTGTCCCAGCGGTACGGGGGAAGAATCGAGCAGACGGAGACGTTGCACTATGCATTCCCGAGGCCTGGCGACCTGTCGAACCTTCGAGAGAGTGAACTCAGACAACTCGGGTTTAGCTCCAGAAAATCGCGCGCTCTGATTGAACTCTCTCAGAGGGTTGTCAGCGGAGCCTTGGACCTGGATGGTCTCGGACAAGTGAGCGAAGACCGAGCGCTGTCATATCTTGACGAGATTCCGGGGATAGGTCGTTGGTCCTCCGAGTACGTACTTCTCCGAGGGCTTGGCCGGACGAACATCTTCCCCGGAGACGATGTTGGCGCAAGGAATGGTCTAAAGCGTCTCTTGAAACTAAAGGGTGACCTAGACTACGACGGAGTGAAACAGGTTATTGGCGAATGGAAGGGATACGGAGGTTTGCTGTACTTCCACCTGCGTCTCAACCAGCTCGAAGATTCAGGTTACGTTCATCCGTAACACAAGACACTAAGGTTCGACTCTTGCTGGGCTGCTTTATCAAGACTCAACAGTTTTCGAGTTGCAGCCGGATCTCCTGTCAGATTCCTCGAATGCTGTGTTCCGAAGTAGATTGAAAAGGAAAGGAGTGCCTGATCCCCACGATACTGTGTCCCAAGTGCGGCGTTAAGGTTGGCGCTGACCATAACGAGGGATGTCCTGACGAAGTGATGACCTCAATTCAAGTGCTATATCTGCCATGTACGGATTAACCGTTGATTACTTTGAGCAAAGTCACCATCTGTCTAATCGGCCATTCGACCCTATCTGTCGAAAGGTTCGTCAGAATCCTCCTTGCGCACAATCACGATACTTGTTGACATACGGAAGATTCCCCCTTCCAGCCACAATCCTCAGTTCAACTCTGAGGCGCTCGAAGAGTCACTGAAACCGGAATCAGGTACATCCACCTGAAAGAGCTCGGAGGTCTCAGACGTCCTTTGAGGGACTCCGAGAACACCGGGTGGAGGAACCCGGGCTTTCGGGGTTATGCAGACTACTTGCAGACGGAAGAGTTCAAGGCCGGATTGGAGAAGCTGATCCGCTCTCTCCAGAGATGGCGCTGTGGCAATGATGTGCGCAGAGGGGAAGCCCGTACAGGTGCCACCGCTCGCTCGTCGCGGATGCTCTCACGGTGAGGGAAATAAGAGCCGTCCATATCTCGAGTGGAAAACCCGGCAAGCTGCATAGGCTTACGCCTTTCGCCCGTGTGACCGGACTTAGATAGTGTACGTAGAGCCACCGAAGGTTCTGGGGAGTTTTGACAGAATTAGTCTATGAAGCACTCGAAATGACAAACGGAGCAATATTCAAGTTGATTCTTAGTGGGACCGGTGAGCTTCGACCAGTATGTTTCCGTTGGACGGATTTGAATCATTCATGATGAATAGGTCATTGGCATCTGCTGTGGCGATTTGGTTAGACATGACACTTGAGAATTGATCATCTCCCAGATAATTCAAGAGAACCTGTGTGAGTGTTTACGTTTGTAATCACACATCTTATGTGCACGCCTTCGGGAAAAGTCGAGGAGCGATATGAGCTACACGCTGGACTACGACGAGCCTCTCGAGAAGGTAGTGAAGAGGCTAGAGAATGAACACAAGGAGATCGAACCCAAACTCGCCAAGATTTACGAGGAGAGCAAGAACGGCGACCTGAAAGTCGCCGAGAGCCTGCTAAGCTCCATCAGGGAGGTCATGCTTCGGCACGCAGTCGAGGAAGAGGCAAGACTGATGCGAACAATAGTGTGGGAGCTAGAGGAGGAGTCTCAGCCGAGCATCAGCATCATGCGTTGGCACAGGGAGCTGGCTAGTTTCTTCAAGAGCACCCTACCAAGCATGCCAACCCTACCTGATTCTGTTGCCCGGAGAGAGATTCAGATCTTCGTCAACGACCTCAGGAAGCACCATGCCGAAGAGGAAAGGATAACCTTCCCCCTTGCCCTGAAGGCTGATGCCCTTAACAAGAAGAGTGCACAAGGACCCCAAGCGAAAGTGACAGAATGACGCACAAGAAATCTTGGAAGGTACCTGACTCGGTCGAGATGGAGCATGAAGAGTTGCATCGGGAGCTTCGGAGGGCCTCAAGAGCTCCCGGCGACGTCGGGGAGGCAGCCAGGAATGTGGCGAAGATCTTACACCCCCACTTCGCCAAGGAGGAAGAGTACGCTTTACCACCCTTGGCTCTGCTGCCCGCTTTGGCGGAAGGCGAGTCCGAGCCTGATATTCGGGCTGTGATTTCAATGACGGACAGGCTCCAGAAAGAGCTTCCACAGATGCTCCTGGAACATAAGCAGATAATCACAGCGCTTGATTCCCTTAAGGTCGCGGCTGAGCGATCTGACGGTTCCGAATACGTTCGCTTCGCGGAGCAACTCGCCCTTCATGCCAAGAACGAGGAAGAGATCCTCTATCCCGCTGCTCTGCTGGTCGGGAAGTATCTCAAGCTCAAGACCGGGATTAAAGCGCGGTAGACGTGAAGCCATGCTCAGAGTGTTCCAAATTCGGCTTCAGCGTTGCTGTAGAGAAATACCGTAAGAGCCCACTTGAATTCTGCACCTTCCACTACTGGTCGATGAGGGGAAGGCTCTTCTTCCCGCTAGATGTCTATGTGAATTCTTCCGAACGGAACGGCTTCGTCACCTCACTTCCAACACAGGAGGAGATGCAACGGATGACCGCCCGGAGTGATGGGCGATGACAAGGTTAGCAAGAGTCTGCAGTGTTTCAGACTTGTCTCCGGGCGAGAAGGTCGCTGTGAATATCTGGGGTGAAAGCATCCTCGTCGTCAACTATACAGCCGCGTTCTACGCTGTCTCCAATATCTGCACACATGAGCATGTCGAACTTGTGGATGGATTCCTCATGGACGACTCCATAGTTTGTCCGGCGCACCTTTCCCAGTTCAGGCTGGAGACGGGTGAGGCCCTCAATCCACCAGCGCTCCTCTCCCTCAAGACCTACGGGACAAAGGTGGATGGCGGCGAGGTAGTCGCGACTGCTGCACTAATCAGCTTGGTGGTCGTGCGAAGAGCAGAGCAGACCGACGTGGCGAAAGGACGACCAAAAGGAATCTCACCGTCAGGCACTTGAGTACACCGTTCCGCCACATCGTGAGGACGGACTTTCGAATAATGCCCAATTCCGCACTCCATCGAATGTGATTGTGGAGATTGCACAGGTAACACGCAATTACAGATGTAAACGTTCTCAATATATGCGCAGCACTCAAAATCGCTATTGATGGCCTGCGCCGGAGACGCGACACTTGTCTTCGACTGAAGTTCCAAGACAGGAGGGAGTGAAGTGACATTTGTGGTGACCCCCCAAATCGAGGTCTTGCTCGTATTCACCGTGATGGCCGCCATCTGGAGCGGGCTCTGCATCTGGATAGCGGTGAGCGCGAAGAAGCCCACGGATTCCTTCGACAACACTTACAAGAAGGTGGGTTCGTACCGACGATACGTCCTAGTCGTCCTGATATCGCTGACAGCAATCGTTTTCATATTCACCCTTGTCTCTCTCCCCTATCCCCCTCAAAGGGCGGAGGCCCTCGGCCCGCCCACGCAGGTTGTGAACGTGATTGGGCAACAGTGGTCCTGGACGATGAGCACCAGGCAGGTACCTGCGAACACTTCGGTGGAGTTCAATGTCACCTCCAAAGATGTGGTTCACGACTTCGCAGTCTACAACGCCCAGGGTGTGCTCATCGGCCAAGTGGAGGTGCTCCCCGGTTATACGAATCAGCTCATCATGAACTTCAATCAAACTGGTACCTACACGGTACGATGCCTCGACTATTGCGGCATAGGGCACGCGTTCATGATCACCACGTTCACGGTTACACAGTAGGGCGATCTGATTTGGAAGCAAAACCCGAGAGTCTGAATGGATCGAACGGGCCAGTGGTAAGGGTGGCGCTATTCTCGATGGTCGTCAGCGTCCTGGTCTTCCTGTTCATGGGGCTCCTCGGCGTTGTGATGCGGCTCGACCAGGGCGGCCTACTGACGCTAAACTCTGAGCTGTACTATCAGGTCATGACCCTACACGGTGCAGGAATGACAAGCTCAATCCTCCTCCTGTGCATGGGCGCCTACGCCGCCGTCTCAAGCAAGAGAGTCAAGCTCAGCGCGAGGACGCTCTGGGGCGCAGTCCTGATTTACACCCTCGGGGATGGTTTCGTGATAATCGCTGTCGTCTTCGGAGGATTCGCTGCAGGATACACCGTTCTTTACCCGCTGCCACTCTCCTCCCAAGGTGCATGGACGCTCTGGTCTGCCCTGGCCTTCTTGGCGGGCTACGCCGCTATCGCTGTGGGCCTTCTGATCTACTCGGTCCACATACTCACGTCCGCCAGGAAGCAGTTCGGAGGCCTCCGAAACCTCCTGGCTTGGAGGTTCCTCCGTTCTGGCGGAAAGGTGAAACCCGAACCTGAGGTCACACCAGCTGACATAGTGGCACCAACGGTCTCAGTGATCGGGATAGCATGTGCGCTCGAGGGAGCCATCTACGTGCTGGCTATCTACGCTCAGGCTGGAGGCCTAGTGGTTGGGCTCAACTCGCTGGCCATGTACAACCTGCTCTACTCGTTCGCCCACGATTACGTGAACCTGCAGATCTACCTGGCGGCGGGAGTCGTCTACGCCGTGCTTCCCTTGCTGGTCGGCAGAAAATGGCACCTTTCGTGGCCCACGGCCCTTGCCTGGAACTTAATCACGTTCTTCGTGCTCGGGGCATATCTGCACCACACCTACGAGGCTTTTGTGAATCCCGCCGCGGCTAATCTGCTGGGCCAGGCCGTCACGGACCTTTCGGTCCTGCCTTCGCTGCTGGTGACCATCCTTGGCGGGCTCACGCTGGTCTACCGCGCCGGAATCAAGTGGACCGTCCCCGCGCTGATGCTCTTCGTCGGCCTCTGGGGCTGGGCATTCGGAGGCATAGGCGGGATTCTGGATTCTGTCATCCCCATCAACCAGATAATGCACAACACGATGTGGGTGCCCGCTCATTTCCACACATACATGATACTGGGCAGCGCCATATTCACGCTGGGTTACCTGTACTACCTTGTGAAGGACATAGGGGGCATCGTGGAGTCCCGCATGAGCAGAATAGCAGTGTGGTTTTACGTGGTAGGAGGCACGGGCATGGTGCTCAGCTTCTTCGTCGCCGGCGCTGTGAGCATACCGAGGCGATACAGCGCGTGGCTCCCACAGTGGCAGGGCTACTCTCTCGTCTCGTTCCCGTTCATAGTTCTCCTGGGTATCGGGGCCGGTTGGCTTGCGTTAGAGATCTTGGCGGGGCTTGGGCCTGCATGGCGAGGCACCTTCCAGGGGTTGATGGGAGGGTCGCTGAGTGTGGATCCAGCGACAAGCCCGAAAGTTCCAGTTGTGTCGGCTGCTCAAGTAGGTTCGAAGACCACATCCGAGCTTCATGACGGTTAGGGTCGGCACAGGCTCTGGATTTCCGAGGTGAAGGTAGGCAAAAACCGCCTTAAGGGCCGGCGAGAACGTCCACTCCCCCCGTCATCCAGGGGTGGTAGATGCACTTGTATCCGTACTCGCCTGGTGTTGAGAACGTGAAGGTGAACGTCTGCCCCGGCGCTATGGGTCCAGAGGAGAAGTTACCGCCTGTGCTGGTGATTGTGTCGTAAGAGATCGAGTGGCTGATCCAGGTCACCGTATTGTTAACACCTATCACAACCTTGAGGTCTTGCGGGGAATAGCCCCAGGAAAGTGGGGTCTCGACTATGTAGACGGTGGATGTGCCCGGCAATCCTTGTCGAGGAGAGGAACCTATGGCCGTCGCGGTGGCACCGTAGTAAACGACCAGAGTAGCTATCAGAAGAATGGTCAGAGAAGCGCTTACCACGCCGAGCCCTCGCCGCTTTGATGAGTGAGCGACATCTAGCCTTGTGACGGACCCTGGTCGGTTCTCCTCAAACCATCCCTGGTTCCTCGCAACCAGGTACAGCGCTCCCGCTGAATAGAAGGGACCGGCCAGCAGCATCGCCACGCCCAAGTCTGCCTGCTGAGATAGCGAATACAGCGGATAGACGTGAACATTGGACACGAGCGCCCACCCGTAACCGAACTGCCCGACCGCACCCAATATGAGGAGCCCAATCTTCGAGCGATCAGAGGCCATCAGAACTACCGAGCCGATCAGCACGCCGACCAGAAGAAATGAGAAGTGCTCGAGAGCGTGAATGACCGGATTGAGGATAGCGGCATCCCAGGAGATTGGAAGGTGCCAGAAGATGACGAGCGCGACCATCCCGACTACAGCCATCGAGGGTGCCCTCGTCCCCCGAAGGCGGGAGAAGATCCCTCGTCTGAACAGGTAGTACCCGATCAGGATTCCCGCGACCACAATCACCGTGTGCTGGAGCATGTGAAGAGTGAGGTAGATTGTCGTGAGATCATCTAACGGGGGGAATCCAATCGAGAAAGCGAAGACGACGATTCCTAGAAGCACGGGCGATTTGACAAGCGATGGGAAGGTTGGCCTGCGCACGGGTCTTTGACACATCTCACGCGTTCTTCACTATGACCTTGCCGCCCATCCAGGGATGGTATGTGCAGCCGTACAGGTAGGTCCCCGGAACCTGGAAGGTATAGGTGAAGGCGGCCCCGTGCACCATTTCCCCAGAATCTATCGTCGCCGTCACCCCCGAAGGGACAACCGTGAAGGTGACAGTATGCGGGGCCGAGTCCTGGTTCACCCAAGTAATCGTGTTGTTGACTCCTATCACGACTACTACGGTATCTGGTGAGTACGATGTGTCTGCGTAGATTGGACCAGTCGAAGAGCTCCAGTTAGAGGGGGGCTGACCAGCGCCCACAGGCTCGATTATCTCTCCCACACTGGTCGAAGTGTGAACAGTTGAGGGTTGAGCCTGATTAGCGAACGCGAAGAATGAGCCGATGACGAACACGACAACAGCAACCTCTATGATGCCGATGTAGCGCCGCTTGACCAATCCAGTGCAACGTCAGGTCCTTTCGATATATTGAGTATGTTTACTCCTGTAATTGATTGCGGCCTTGCGGCGACCATTATCGCAGCTGCTTCTCTATCGCAGCCTTGAGAAGAGATCGATGGCAGGTAGTCGCATCCTTTTCTGTGCAAAGGAGGGTGATCGTACTCTTGCGCGACTCGTCAGCCAGCTCTTTTAGAATCGCCTCCTTCCCCTTCAGACTCTTCTCGTATTCAGTCGAGAAGGTTTTCCAAGTAATCTTTCGTCCCTTCCACTTGGTGATGACCTCCTTTGGGGTCCCGAGGTCTTTCATCCAGACGTCTATCTTCTTCTTTGCGATGCCTCGGGGCCAGAGCCGCATGACGAGAATCCTCTTACCGTCAGATGGGTCTGGAGGGTCGTAGACGGTCTTATCTATCTTGATCAGGATGACCAATCCTCTCATCCGTGCTATTTACGGATGAACTCGACACCTGTATACATACGTAATCACAACGTTAAACCATCGCTAACACGCGATGATTTTGTATTGGTCTCTCTGGACTACAAGACCCACCCAATAGACCCTGGTTTCTTGCAGAAACCCGATGCGTATCCCATCAGCGGCGAGCACTTCGGTCACAAGATACGAGCAGGCGGGATGCATAGGGACGACGGTGACGGCAAGGCGTATCCGACGAACGGTGGAATCCATGGCACCGCCGTTGGCGTCGACTGGGAGAACTGCATAGCCGACGGCGTGTGCATGGACGTGTGCCCGGTCTTCGTCTTTGAGTGGGCTCTCAACCCCGGTCAGGCAGGCACTGGAAAGAACAAGGAGGTATCGCAGGGGAGTGCCGAATGGGTCGCCTATCGCTGCGACAAGTCTGACCCCGTCCGGGAAACTGATTGCATCTTCTGCATGGCTTGTGAGGTGAGTTGTCCCACAAGCTGCATTAAGATAACTCAACCATGAGGCGAGAGAACACATTGGGCCGACTTGGTCAGATCGAGGAGCTCGAACAGGATGTCCTGAGGTCCAAGTCTGAGATTGGGATAGCGTTCCACGAGTACTGTCTCGGGTACCGGACAGATGCGCCGGTTCGGGTCGCGACAAGACTCAGGCTCGCCGAAGCGGCCCTGAAGAACTGCGAAGCGATTGCCAGTTACGTGAGAATTGCAAGCTCTCCAATGGCAGACCTCCTCACTACTCAGATGGCCTCAGCTGCAGCATCGCTTGAAGAGATCAAAAACCCCGGGGATATGACCGGACTGGAGCCTTGGTACAAGGAAAGGCTCGCCCCCCTGCTAGCCAAGTCAGAATCGGCCGCCTACCTGGTCGGAACGATGATTCGGCTCGAGAAGGGAGAGAGCAGCTTCAGGTGGAGCATGAGCGTGGAAGATTTGGTGGACGCGCACCTCGCAAGGTTCGGCAAGCGAGCTGCTGACGTCAAGTTCCTAGACGAGCTATGTCCCGTTTGTGACAACAGACAGGACGAGTTTGGATGGTGTGGACACGGCAACATAGGGGGCGACTGAGGACGACAGCGCGGTCTCACTATTGCTCAGAACCGCGGGACTGAGTGGTTTACGCCCTCAGGAAGCGTGAATCTCAGTAGTAGCATATCGCGGGATACCTCAAACTTTCCTTGCACGCCCAGGATTGCAGGAATCGATTTCTCGAAATAGCCGCGCAGGAAAATTGACCATTTGATTCCCATCGCGTGGTAAAGCGAGATGACATACGTCCTCCCGTCGACCTTGATGTCGTACCGAGCGAGTTTGGCGTACTTGGAGAAGTTGGAGAGGAACGATAGGAATGTCTCGAGGTTCAGTGTCTTGAACCAGAACTGGGTTATCTCCTTCGGCATCCTTTCGCCTACCTCGGTTCCAGCCTTCAATGCGCTCTCCTCATCCAGTTTGCCCACGATAATCTCGAAGGCCTCGCGGCTGATTGAGATGTACTCGAACCTGTTTGTGTGCCTGTCGAACTCGACAAACTTCTTCAGTATCTCTGTTATCAGTGCATTGACGCTGACTTCACGAGCGTGAGCTTCCGTCTCTAGAATCTCCCCCATGCTCTTCGGGATTCTTATCGCTCTCACCTCGGTGCTGCTCGTCGATGCCTCCGACGGTTGGTTCTTGTACGTCATGTTGGTCCCTCCAATCCGGTACCTCTTTTCATCACGTCCTTCTTGATGGAGGAAGTTAAGGCTGCCTCAGACGTCCCCCACAGCCCTTGGACCGTATCCTCACGAACGACTTCCCCGATTCAACCCCATGTGACTAGGGGGAACCAAGCCCTCGCCGAGACGGACTTGTTCTCCTCTTATCCCATCCATTGATTTCTCTGCTCAGATCGGACGAGCCTTGAATACACCAGGATTTCAATCCTGCCCGGCCCGAGCGTGTAGATTGGTTACTACTGCTCATTAAAAGTGGGATTTCAACCAGTTCAGGTATGCCTTCTCAATATCTCTCCTCGTGATTACTCCAACGATTCTTCCCTGCTCCTCCACAAGGAGTGCATTGCAGTTCCTTCGATCCATTAGCTCTGCCGCAGTGAAAAGCATCCCCTCGGCCGGAATGACGAGCGGGTTGTCGAGCATGATATCCTTGACGATCCGACCCGAGATGTCCAGAATCTCTGCTTCCTGACGCGTGCTAATGCCGATTGACAACTGCGCTCACCCTAGTATCACACAACGAGTTGCAGGGCCGACCAGATATACGTCTTAGGTTCCGAAAAACTAAAATCACTGGAAATTCAGGATTCTGAGCAACTTGGAAGCCAAAGAGAATTCGAAGACCTACCTCACGCACATCCCGGTCCGGTCCTATCTGGAGGCCGATATCCTTTCGAAGGAGAGCACCTGGAATATCCTCGACTATGTGAGAATCGCGGGCGCGGGGGGTGCCTCGGCCGACGAGATTGCGAAGAAGCTTAGACTACCAGCATCCGCGGTCTACTCTACGCTCAAAGAACTGCGGCGCTTAGAGTTCGTCTCTATCCTTCCTCGTGACCTGAGGCGAGCGAAGGAGAGGAAGAAGCGGTACCTGTGCGAGAGGACCACTTGGGGAAAATACAGGATAGACGTTCCTTTCATGAACGTCCTCGCCTACGAGGGAATAACGAAAGACCTCACGGACAAGCTGAAGGCTCCGTTGCTGAAGGAGCTCTCAGACCTGTTCGAAGAGTTCAAGTCGAGGAGCAAGCTCCGCTCCTATCTTCCCGAGGCGGGGGAGGAAAGGATCTGCCCGATTTGCAGGAGGAACCACGAGGCGACGGAGTTCGTCTATGCAGTCATTCTTGCTGCGCTTGACCCATTCATCACCGAATCGGACGAATTCAGGGACCTGCTGATAGAGAAAGGGTACGCGCTATGACCCCTTCCCTGGCTGACCTCCTTCTCTCTAGCCGTTGGGATTAGACGCCTGAAATCGCGAGAATGAGTGGGGCCGATGAGATCTTGCCCCACGCGTATGGGTGCTGACAAGCAGCGACCTTCGGCGGGGTTAATGCCCCGGGGGGTGTCCTGAAGTATGGAGCGAGCCACGCCGTAGCAGCCACAGATGACCTCGATGGATTGGGGAAAGAAAGACGAGTTCGTGCAGGAGATGCTCCGCCGGGCCAACTCCGTCCACCCTAGGCGCCTCTATGGACTGGCCCTTCGAAGGTCCGGTGAGTTGCGCCAGCAGTGCTTGCGCGGTGTTGCCAAAGTCCCTGGTTTCTTCACTCCCGGCCTGCCTTTGGCACCAAGAGAAGGTAGGGAGTCTTGAGCTGGACGTCTGTCGATGTGTTGTCGCCGATTGTCGCGATGAAAGGAGCCTCGCACATGGTCGGGAGCTTCCTCGCCCTGCACCAGCCCCGTTCGAAGAGGCAGAATTGTGCGGCGCCCCCGGACGGCGCCATGAAGCCCGCCTGACGTGGGTCCTCAAGCCACGCGGTATCTCCGAATGAACGTCACTCCAGCAAGTTCATGAACTCCTGTGAAAACCCCGTCACCCTGAGATAACGTTCAAACCCGTAACCGTCGATGATTCCCCTAGCCCGAGAAGCCGCTTCACTTTCCTTCTCAATACTGACCTTATCCCAACTTGGGAAGAGAAGCGTTTCTTCGCTTGAGTTGTGCGATTCCAGGGTATCCGCGTAGAGCAGCACCTTGTTCTTGTCAAGCTCCTCATTTCCTTCCGCGACGATTGTTCGCAGATTATTCCCGAGCATCTGAAGCAGTTTGTGCTCCTCTTCCATTCTCTTTGTGATGTTCTCAATATTCTTATCCTCGGTCCCATGGGCCATCCTCATTTCCGGAAAGACCACTTCGTCTTCGATTTTCGCATGGCAATTAGTGACGAAATCGTCGAGTTCAAAGAGAAAGTCAGAATTCAGATAACGAAGATGCCTGAAATACACGCGCAAAGAAGCATGTTCCGCCTCCAGAAGTTCGGTCAAGTTCATTACTTGTCCTAGTTTCTGATAGTGCGTTTAAGAATTGGCCCAAATCGTTTGGGGATTCCTCATCATGACGTCAAACAGCGCCGCGGTGGAGTGGAAGTAGACAAGGCGTTGGAGTATCTCTACATTGTCTTACCTGTCAAGGCTATCCATGGGTCTGAACCGAAACGCTAAAAGAGAATTCCCACCTGAACTAGTTAACAAGAAGTACCAGAGGGGGAAGGAACCTAAATCCTAGGCATCTGATGACAATCGATCTCTTGGATTTCAAAACCAATTAGAATGCAGTGGATCCCAAGGCAAATCGAAGACACCTTTCGGTAGTTTTACATATCTCACAAGAATCGACTATCGAAGGATTCGGATGAGAGGACTCGGAATGGATCTGGAATGGCATAGGATTGCTCTCGTCATAGCTGCAGTCGTAGGCATAGTTCTCGAAACTCTAGGCGTTCTTTCTATTCAGGAAATAATTTCACTCACGCTCCTGATAGTTGCTGTGTTCGCGCTCGAAAGTTCGGCTGAAGGTGCAAAGGCACGAAAGGAGCATGAAGCGCTACTGGGGATGATCGACGACATTCGCGCTATCAAAGTATCGGTAGGTAGCTCAGACTTGAAGTTAGTCCCCTCAAATCAGCTCGTTGCATTCACCAGCCAATTCACAGCAAAGAACGTGGGGGAACTATGGTGGTTTAACATTTGCGTGGATATGTTCAGATCTCAAACTCTCTTTGATGCTTTCATGGGCGACGTATTATCTAATCCGAAAACTACTCGAATCAGAATAGTACTGAGGAATTCTGAGAAAATCCTTTGGCAAAAGTTTGTCACCCCAAAATTAGAGAATCATGCTGGGCGCGAGAAGTTAGGGGAGCCTATCTTTGCAGAAGACTTGGGAAATATCTCATTCGGGTTAATCACAAATGGTGATAGATCCAAAGAGGGCCTTCTATCAGTGTGGGGTGAGCCATTCATGATGGAGCGTACGTCGACGGAGGGCAAGGAATCGCGGCTCCCGCGGTATCTTATCTCAATTGAAAGAAACTCGGAACTGATACCGCGTTTTATCGAAATCTTCAGAGAACACTCGCACACTTTAGCGCTGGACAGTTGAGTTCACTCTCGACGCATACGCGATGAGTTCGTCCAACCACAATCCTGTTGTTTCACTTCCCCGTTAGATTAGCAAAGAGAATCGCGCAGCGCCCATGTACCCGAAGCATCACTGGCCAGTGTACCTTGCATCAGGGCTTCGTGAATTACAAAAGTAAACGTCCCGATTAAATAGACAAACAGCCTCGCCGAAGTGTGATTGGAGCTCTTGTCTTCCCTTACTAGATATCTGGCTCGCCCAGGCAAAGACAAATCCTTCTCCGCGCTCGGCGGCGAGGCAGGATCGGGAGTCGGAGGAATAGCCACACCTCCCAACGCAGCGATGCGGAATCAAACCGCTTTCTGGAATACGGACACCGAGTCTATCGGAATGTGAGATGTGAACTTGGAAACCTCTCGCGAGACAAGGAATCGAACGCTCAAACGCGACGGAGGACCTCTTGTTGCTCTGATTCTAATCATCGCCACGATCGCATTCGTCTACGTCAATCCTCTCTCTTCACGAACGGTGACGATATCGAGTCAGATGTACTCTTTCACAAACTATGGCAGCATTACCTCAATCAGCACGACCACGACTTCTGTGGCTGTCCCTCCGCCCAACGCGACCTATGTCTACATACCGTACGGGTGGGGATATCCCTACGCTCAGTTCGAGCCCGGGAACGTGACGGTCATGATTGGAGTCAACAACACTGTGGTCTGGGTCAATCAGGATACGATCGTTCACGATGTGGTCTCGGTGAACGGAACATTCTCCGGTGGAGACTTGTCCCATAACCAAGTGTACACCTTCACGTTCACTCAGCCTGGGGTCTACCCATACTACTGCTCCTACCACCCCAGCCACCAAGGCGAAATAGTGGTGAAGACCTAGAACCCGTCCGAACCTGAAGCACCGATCGGCAGTCGCCAGAACCGCCGAGTCCAAGTGGACCAGACCGAGACACACTCTTGGCACTATCTGATCAGATACCTCCCATTCTTCGAAGAGCTGCGAAAGGACCCTCGCTTTCGAGAGTTCTGCGCGAAGGTGGGAATCCCATCAGGGAACCCTGGAAGGTTTTCTCGTAAAGGTCAGGTGCCGAACTTCTTCGCATAGTCTTCGCGGGTGGGAAAGAACTCGATCACTCTTACCACCCGCTTCCGACGTCCCCATAGGAGCAGCGCCTTGAGGGTACCTGTGACCTGCTGCCCGATCAACGCCCTAAAGCGCGTTGTAGAGCAGCGCGATGTTCAGGGAGATGATGGTGACGGCACAGAGAATCCCAAGAATCGTGGTGATCTTCCTGTTCACGAACTCGCCCATCACCTTTCTACTATTCGTGTAGATAATCAAAGGAATCATCGGTAGTGGTATCATCAGGCTCAGAATCACTTGGCTGTAAATCAGCAGTGACAGAGGATTGAGCCCTATCAAGACGGCGATCGTGGTGGGAAAGACGTTGATCAATCTCGTCACGATCCTACGGAGGTTCTTGTTTACATGAGTCCCCAACAGCCCATCCATCATGGCCATGCCCGCCAGCGTGCCCGTGGTGGAAGAAGCGAGGCCCGAAGCGAGCAGCGTCAGTGCGAATACGGTACCTGCAAGGTAGCCGTACAGAGGCACCATCACTTCGTAGGCCTGGTTGATCGTGGATACACCGCTGTAGTTGGCATGAAAAGCGGCCGCGGCCGAGACGAGGATTGCGACGTTGACGAGACCGGCGATGGTGAGGGTACCGACGACCTCCCTGAGGTGTAGCCTCCGGTGCCTCCTCTTCTCCTCAATGCTCGCCGTGGTCAGTTTGTTCCTTGTGAGCGTGGAGTGGACGAAGAGCGCATGCGGCATCACTGTTGCGCCCACTATCCCGACCACCAGCAGGACGGTCTTGCCGCTGATTGACACGGCAACGGAGTGGTACATGATGTTAGACAGGTTCGGCCCTATCAGGATTACCTGATAGAGAAAACCTATGGTTATCATGGAAACGAAGAGCATGAAGAAGTATTCGATGACCCGAAAGCGTTTTGACGTCAGCGCCAGGAGGATAATCACGTCGCCCGCGCCGAAGATGGCTGCGTACAGGAGGGGCACCCCGAAGAGCAGGTTGAGCGCGATGACGGTACCCAGGTACTCGGCGAGGTCCGTCGCCGCCGCCGCTGCCTCTGCAGCCAGCCAATAGGGAATGATTAGCTTCCTCGTCTTGAGGGATCCGCGGACCTAGCCTGGGCGAGGTCCTTCCCAGTCGCAATTCCCAGCTTCCCGGAAAGGTACTGCAACGCCATGGCCATCAGGTTGGCCATCCAGACCGCCCACAGAAGGTCGTACGCGAATGAAGCGCCGCTCTGGATGTCTGTCCCATAGTTCCCCGGATCCATGTAGGCCATGCTGACAATCAGGGCGGGACCGAGATAGACGAGCACGGCGCGCGGAGAAATGTGGTTGCGAACCCTTTCCTCCTTCTCTGCCTCGAGTTCCTCTGGTGATTTCAGAGACCGACTCCAAGGCGCACGCATGGCTCTTGAGAGAGAGTTACATCAGTTATTTAAACTTAGATGACTCTAACATGATTATAGTACTCATCATTTTGTAGGTGCGCCTAACTTTTCAAAAACCCTTTTAATGCGCGGCTACCTGCTTCTCTGCAAGCGAGGGATGAATTGGCGGGAGCTAACCAGGCTGAGCAGCGAGGAGGGAATTCGAGGCTGGAAGACTACCTCGAGGTAATCTACCATCTGATCCAAGAAAAGGGCTATGCAAGCACGGCAGAAATCGCAGAGAAGCTTCGAGTCAGACCCCCAACGGTCTCTATTATGCTGCGGAGACTGGCCGCAAAGGATTACCTGGTGCACGAGCCCTACCGAAGCATCAGGTTGACGGACGAGGGCGCGAAGATCGCAAAATCGGTAATCTCAAGACATGCAATAATCTCAGAGTTTCTATCCATGATCGACGTGGAGAAACGGGTGGCGGACGAAGATGCTGAAGGAATCGAACATTACCTGCACCCAATGACAATTCACAAGATAGAGCGGATGGTGGACTTTCTTCGGAAAAATCAGACTTACTTGGCTGCGATGGCAGAAAAGCTGGAAACGTGAGAGGGCGATTGGCTTTCCTGGGTTCACCGTCGAACTCTCACCTCTGGTCTGATTGATTTTCAAGTCACATGTTGGACTACAGAGGTTATTGACTATCCGCCCGTTGGAGACGAGCGCCGCCGCGGGGATAGATCCTCAGTCAGGGAATAGCGTCCGATCCTGGAAGGAAGAACGGGGGACCGGCTGAATCCATCAACAGAGCGGGCGGACGCGTTTAAGGAGGAATTGCGAAACGACAAACCGTGCTTGAACAAATGGAGGTAGAGAACCGGTTTTCGGGGTTCAGAACGTTGTTGTGGACTTGGGTCCGGCCTGACTGGTGATGATAGCCGACGTCAACGGTTGCAATGACCGACATACCTTACCCGAAAACGACGGAAATTGGATAAGGTCTCTCGAACAGAGGGCAGACTAAGTTACGTTCCCGCTCGCCCACTTTCAGCTATCTCTCGAGCTAGCTACTACACTGCAATCCGGTCATTATAGCCTCGGCCGCGCTCCCGAGCCTCCATGACCGAGACGAAGAAAGAGAAAGAACCCGCACGCAAGCTCAAAACCGAGGACTACGAGGTCTACCGCGACAGCAACGGCGTAATGCACTTCCTCCCGCCGAAGCTGTGCGGGACCTGTGAGGACTGACCTGACGAACAACACTCTCTTCGCAGCCTCCACCCAGACCTCGAAGGGATTAGGACCGCCAAAGAGGTTTATGTCAGTCTAAATAAATTAGATATCTCGATAAGTGTTAGATACATCTAAGTTAAATACATATGTTATCGTCTCCATGAGTAGATGCGTGGACCCAAGAGGAGGACACTTGAACCGCCGGAGGACATCATCAAGGGAACCATCCGGCCTCCGACTGAGGCCCGCCGTCGTCTTCACGATTTCCTCGTCTACCTAGGCCCAGCTCTGATGGTGTCAATAGCGTACATGGACCCCGGCAACTACGGCACAGACCTGGCCGGCGGGGCCGGTTTCAAGTACGACCTCATCTGGGCGGTCTGGCTCGCTTCGGCGATGGCCATGATTCTCCAGTACCTGTCCGGCAAGCTCGGGATAGCCACCGACCGATCCCTGCCCGAACTCGTCAAGAGCTCGCTGGTGCGAAAGGCTTTCGTGGTGCCCTATTGGTTGGCCGCGGAGGCAGCCGCGACTGCGACCGACCTAGCAGAGTATCTCGGGACCGTGATAGCCCTGAACCTGCTCTTCGGGGTGCCTCTCCTGTACGCAGCCATCTTCGGCGCCCTGGACGTGCTGCTGATAATGACATTGATGACTCGGAGATACCACATCATAGAACGGATGTTCATGCTCCTCGTCAGCGTCCTCGTCGTCGGGTTCCTCTGGCAGCTGGCCGTCGTCAAGCCCGATCTGGGCCAGGTCGCAATCCACTCGGTCACGATCGCCCCTCTGGGCAGCGACGCTCTCCTTCTGGTGGTAGGAATAATCGGGGCGACAGTGATGCCCCACGCCCTGTTCGTTCACTCCTGGCTGGCGAAGAACAAGATGGACCTCACGGGTAGGAAGATCCCCGGGGCGAAGGAGGGCGACAATCAGTTCACACCGGAGGAGAGACACAGGACGCTGAACCTCCATAAGTGGGAGACGGTGGTGATGCTGACGATCGCCGGGATCGTAAACGTAGGCATACTGCTCGTCGCGATTCCCCTCTACCCTAACGTGAACATCACCATAGGGCAGGCTGTGACGCAGCTCGGGACGATATTCGCGCCGGTGGTCGGCACCGTCTTCGTCGTGACCCTTCTCGCATCGGGCCTCTCGTCGTCGACCCTCGGGACGATCGCGGGCCAGGTGATAATGGAAGGGCTCATCGGCAAGCATTGGAACATCTGGGCGAGGAGAATAGTGACGAGATTCGTGAACGTCTTCCCCACCACCATCGCGGTCCTGCTGGGAATCGATCCCCTCCACCTGCTTGTCTACAGTCAGGTAGTCCTGAGCCTGATGATCCCCCTGCCGATGATTCCCCTCGTCTATTACACCTCCAAGAAGAAGTTCATGGGGGAGTTCGTGAACAGTCACGCCACGACGCTCGCCGCGTTGGTCAGCGTCACCCTGATCCTCATATTCAACACGTATCTGATCGTCACGAGCATCTAGCTTGAGAATGTGTGGTCATGGAGAGTGATCGCTCCGGGACCCTAGGGGGAGGGCATCAGTCTCTTGACTAACCCCCCGGGACGTTTTTCGGAGGAACAAGGGGATTGAACTGCTACAAGGACATCCTAGATGTCTACTTCGCCACCCTTCCAGAGGCGGCGGGAAGCGCTAGCCGTGCGCGCGTTAATCCCCAAGGAAGACCGTCGAGTCCCGCGATAGACTCGGCCAAGAACGAGCGCTGACCCATGGCTTCGACGCTTGTCCCATAGCACGGCAGAGCTTATTGCCATCCTGTGAGGCCCCGCCTTGAAGGAAGGCACGGCCGACACAATAGATTTTTCTTTGTTTAGTAAGCAACATTCATCAAACATGCGCCACTCCTAGTTGTGTTGACTATCTCGGAGATTACCTCTTCGTCAAGAGATGGTTTCGGTTCTGTCAACATGTGTTTGTTAGCATAGTCCAGCATCATCTTCCAACAGGACCGTACACACATCCAGTTCTCAGTTTGGTTTAGGAGAGGAAAGTCAACCAGGACCCGTTCATCCCTTCTCGAGTTCAAAATGCAAAAAACAAGAAACCCCATGAAGGGCCACGCGGGAACTCGACCTGTGGGCTCAAGTGTCCCGGGCGGGAGTCCGACTTTAGGTTCAAATCTCACTTGTCCCATCAAACCTACCATGGTGACCTGGTGAGATCACTCAGTTTCAATCGTGCTTAATCGAGACGGTTACCTCTAAGAGACTTGGCGTTGGTAGCACCGACTCCCTCCAGAAATGTCGCGGATGGCACGAAGAACAGACCCCAGCGACGGCCCGGCTGAAGTCCAGAAGCCTGTTATAGTTGCCCGGAGGCTTACCCACGAACATGTTTTGTAGCATCTCCTCGGTGGTGCTTGGTGACCGGCTGTACCCGATGAAGTAGATCCCAGTCTTCATGTGGGATGTTCTTCGCTTTCAACCACTCTTCCCGTAGTGAATCCTTCAGGAGGGTCTTGCACCTTGTGGTGTTCGGGCGTGAGGTTCGTTTTCGGACATCTCCTTCCGCCCCGCACTTGTGTGCAAAGGACGTCGGCTTGAGTGCACATGTTACGTCTCGCCTAAGTACTGATTGAAGCGCTTTAACTCCAAGATTAGATATGGCGTCTGAGTCAACAGCTAAGATATCAAGACGACAGTTCGTGGGAACTGCGGCCGTAGGCGCCGCAGCGCTGGGAGTTGTGGCAGGAGCAACGACGCTCATCCCTCACGTCGCAGGTGCACCAGCAACAGCAGGCGCGAAGGCGCTCGAAGCCAGCTCAACCAGGAGAGCACAACCAGCTTCTGTTCCGTCAAGTTGGGACTACACCGCTGACGTGGTGGTAGTAGGGCAAGGAGCGGCAGGTTGCGCCGCTGCCATAACGGCGCATGATGCCGGAGCGAGCGTCATCGTACTTGACAAGGCACCGACCGCCGACTGCGGCAATAGCGGCGTTTGTGGAGGCCAAGTGTTCTCTCCCGTGCTCGCATCGAATGGCGGCTCCGTACAGGATTTCATAACTTACCACAAGATGATCCACTATGGCACAGTGGACGATGACGAATTGATTGCTGCCCTCTGCCAAGGCATCGCCAATTGGCCTTCCTGGATCGCGGGCCTCGGAGGCAAGACCATCTACGTTGCAACCACATCAGCAGTGCCGAGATCCCTTGTGACAGGCTTCGTCAACCCCAGCTTCCAGTCGAAGGCGAATTGGCAGAGCTACTGCTTCATCCAAACCCCCACCGGAGGGCAGGGCAAGGGCCTCGACACAATGGTCTTCCTGGAGAGCTGCGTTGCTTCGAGGAAAATCCCTGTGCTGCAGTCAACGCCGGCGGAGAGGCTGATTCAGGACCCCAACACCAAGGAAATACTGGGCGTCCAGGCAGTAAACTGGATGGGTGCGACGCTAAACATCCAGGCCAACAAGGGGGTAATCCTTGCCTGCGGCGGGTTCGAGAACAACAACGCGATGAGGAACCAATTCGAGCCATGGGCGCATTCGAACGCGCCTTTCCTCTCATTCTGGGGTACGCCGTACAACACCGGAGACGGGATAACCATGGCTCAGAGTGTGGGAGCCGCGCTCTGGCACATGAACAACAAGGAGTGGACCGGATCTGGCTATGGGGCAAGGCCGCGTGCAAAGAGCTCGGATTTGGATTCCAGTGCAGCAAGAGCGCAAGCAGCAAGGTAGCCTTCATCGTGAACAGGTACGGCAAGAGATTCATGAACGAGTGGATTGTCAGCAGCCACACCGCACAGCTTCTGCCGACCGATCAACTTCGTGGAGCTCAACGGGTTGTCAGCGAATGTAGCTCCTTACAGCCCCCAGTATGCCGGATTGCCATCGAACCTACCGGCTTCGGCGCTAGCCGAGTCGGTGACTACCGATTACGTCGACTATCCCAACACTCCATTCTGGCTGATCTTCGACAGCCAACTCATGTCTGCGGGCGCTCTGGCCTCCGGGTCGTGGGGTGGCGCTGTAAGGCACTACATCAGACGGCACACTACACGTGGAGCAGCGACAACAGCGTGGAGCTGGCGAAGGGATGGTTTATCTCGGCCCCAGACATAACAACGCTCGGCAACAGCATCGTCAGCTTACGACTACTTCGGACGGACGTAACATGAACACCACCAATCTCGCCACAACCCTGACCAACTTCAACAGCTACGCCGGTTCCGGAGTCGACTCGGACTTCGGCAGGCCGGCCGCTGGAATGGGGGCCATCAGCAAACCACCATTCTACGCGCTGGAGCTGTGCATCGGTAGTCTGAACACGAACGGAGGCCCAGTGCACGACCAGTACGGCCGAACCATCGACGTGTACAGCAACCCAATCCCCAGGCTATACTCCGTAGGCGAGCTTGGTTCAATCTTCGGCTACCTGTACCACAGCGGTGGGAACTTCCCCGAGGCTATGGTCATGGGGCAGTACGCCGGCGCGCACGCAGCCTCCCTGCCAAACCACACGCAGATTCCCGCCTGATCGTCAGGCGCCGGAACCTGCGTACTTCGAGGAACCCGAATCACCAAGAGTGAAGCTGGCGAGAGTGCAATTGGCAAGAGTGAAATTGATGAATGGGACGAAATTCAACAGTGCTCTGGCTCTTACTGTCGTCGTTCTGATGATTCTGGCCTCCGGGGTCGCCATTGGCACGGCAAAAGGGGCACCCACCACGATCACCGCATACAAGTCTACGATTGCGGTCAACGTCAAGAGCCCATACCAATCTTCCCAGTGGGCTGACACACAAACCATAAATGAGCCTCAATCAGGAATTACCTTTGCGGCCAAGCAGAACGGGACGGGCTGGCTCTTCTTGATGATCTGGCACACGTCTGCGTTCATCTGCACAGACGCGGCCTGCTTCGGCGGCATAGAGCTCGGTTACCTGAATAATACCCAGGTCATGGGGAGCTCGAGCACGCCCACGATGATGATACTCGCCAGTACATCGTTCAAGAGCAACGTTGACGAATTCGTATCAACGGATACGGTGACCCCGTCCACGGTAGACTCCCTAGGTTACAAGGTGCAGTCGGTGTGCGGTCTGACCCTTACAGGCATAGTATCCAACGGGCAGTATACCGTGGAGTGCTACCGACCGTTCGTTCTGTCCGGAGCCTCTCCGTACGACTTGAAGCTGGGGGTGGGTTCCACGATTGAGATTGGATTTGGGGTCGGCGAGTTCTCGTCGCCAGGGGACCACATGGTGACTGACATGAGCACGTACACACTGACCTTCAGCGGCCAGACGTATGGTTCATCCTCAAGCACGTCCTCCACAACTTCCTCCGCTTCGAGCAGCAGCTCGACATCAAGCACGAGTTCTACCACATCCTCGAGCACAACAACCTCGACATCAAGCACGACGACGAGCACATCAAGGACGACGACATCAAGCACAAGTTCTACCACATCCTCGAGCACAACAACCTCGACATCAAGCACGACGACGAGCACATCCACCTCGACCACGGCTACAACCCCCCCGGCGTACGCTGTCAATGCGGCCACAAACTCCAACAGTTATGTGGGAAACGCGACGGGTACCATTTCGGGAACAGTTACAGGGTCGCCGTCCGCTGCTGGGAGTACGCTCTCGCTCCAAATCACGAATCCAGTAAACGCGACAGTGTTCACCCAGACGGTCACCATTTCAGCGAATGGGGCATTCAGCGGTAAGTTCACTCCTAGTCTGTCCTGGGCCCTTCCGGGGACATATACGCTGACAGCGACCTACTTCACAATCGTCAGTGGGACGCCGTCCTTCTTCACGAGCATCTACAGGTTCTCCTACATCCCCAACACCGCTACGACTACGACAACGACGACCTCATCCACGGGTCCGTTGTCCACGACAACCACGACCACAACGACCACTAAAACCACCACAGTTAGTGGACCAACGAGCACGGTTACCGGGCCAACCACCACAGTTAGTGGACCAACGAGCACGGTTACCGGGCCAACCACCACAGTTAGTGGACCAACGAGCACGGTTACCGGGCCAACCACCACCCTGACCAACACGGCCACGACGACCCAGACCACGACCAGCACCATGACCCAGACAACATCCTCCATACCGGACTGGGCATACGCAGTGATGGTCGTCCTTCTGCTGGCTGGGCTGGCGATAGGCTACGTCGTCAAGAGACCCCCGACCCGACAGGGCTGAGGTGAAGCTTGCTCTCGGAGAACTGATTGAGTTCTCTGAGAGACTCCCAATCCCGCGCACGGTGACTGACGAGGCCGCTCGCATATACAGGAGAAGTCTGGAAAGGGGCGTCAACAAGAGGAGGCCGCTCGTCCAGATCGCGGCCTCGTCGCTCTACGCCGCCTGCAGGGAGAACGAGGTCCCCGCGACGTTGGCAGAGGTGGCCGCGGCCAGCGGCTTGGACAGGATAGTTGTGGCTAGCTGCTACCGGTTGCTAGTCGAGGAACTGAACCTGAAGATCCCCGTCGCCGACCCCGCGGAATGCCTGGCTAACGTCGCATCCCGAGCGAAGACGAGCCCAAAGGTGGAGGCAGACGCTCGAGAGATACTATCGGCAGCCGAGAAGGCGGGGATCACGGCAGGCGTGTTCCCCCAGGGACTGGCGGCTGCGGCCCTCTACCTGGCGTCGCTGCTGGACGGCGAGGCGCTGACCCAGATCGAAGCGGCGGAGGCGGCCGGAGTAAGAGAGGCGACGGTCAGGAAGCAGTGCAAGCGCCTCAGGAAGGTCCTGGGGACGCGGATTGAAATACCGCGGAGGAAGAGGAGGCTTGGGTCGTCCGGACTAGAGGCAAATCGCTCGATCCGCGTTGAAGTACTTGCGAGGTCTCGTTCATGACAGTGCAAGCGGTTCCATCCAAGAACAGCAAGGATGACTATTCCTTTCGTACTCACCCTGTCCAATGGCCCGTCTCACCATGAGGCTCCTTAGAGTCTGAACAGGGGTGCAAAGTTCAGTGCGTCTAGAACCCAATCATCACCGAAGAATCGGCGGTCGTTATCTTGTAACTGACTCCATACCTGAGTTAACAGAACCTTAGCGTAAGCGGCAAGAGTGACGGATGACTTTGGTCCGAGATTGCGGGCCAGGGACGACAAGGTAATCGGGAGCGTTTGGCATTTGCAAGCGCAGCCGCCTTTCAGGCCATATAACGGGCGACGTAATCCTCGCGCGTCGCAGGAAGACCGCGCCGAGGTGTTCCCGGATCTTGACCACCAACGAAAGGTGAGAGGGCCGGCGAATGGCTCCGCGATAGGGGGTCGGCATAACAAGGACGTAAATGCCCTGTCATGTCTGGCCCTGATGTGGGCATGAATTGTCGAGAAGCTACGTCCTGCTGTTACTCGTCCTCTTCATGCTCGCGCCAGCTCTTACCAGCGCTCATGGACAGTCGGTGCACATCAGCGGACCGTCCACGCAGGTCTGTAGCGCGTGCAAGCCAGTTGAACCAAGTGGTAAGTTTGTCATCCCGCCAGCGACCGAAACGCCTAGCAGCGCTCCATACAGCGACGATGAGCAACTCGGCATTACATTCACACAGTCCTTCACGTCTCTAAACTACAACGTGACGGCAGTTGAGCAGCAGGACGCCAGCTCAGGATACGGACCCGATTATCTGCTGAACGGACTGTCCGACAAAGGATACTGGTACCAGGTCGGCCTAGCTTACAATTGGGAGGGTAATTCTTCAGGAATTGGTTACATTACAGGGTTCAACATGGGCTACAATGTCTTCGACTCGAGTGGCAATATCGTCCTCCCCGCGAGCGGAGGCGGCGGTCTCATGAAGTATTCTGGCTCAATCAATCCTGGCGACACGGTCTCCCTGAGCCTGTACTTCTCGAGCGGAAACGTGATCATGCTTTCCAGGGATTTGGAGACGAACGCACAGGCTTCTGTCACGTATAGTGCGGAAGCCGCCACGAACTTTGTTGGCCTCTCATCAACCTCAAGCTCCAACGGCTTCTTCACCGGATTGATGACCGAATGGTATCATCCTACCGCTTACTACGATAACGAAAAGGAAGTGGTCTACACCGACAAGACATTCGCGCTGACCTCGGCAATTGCATGGATCGACGAGTTCGAGTGTTCCGATTTGTCCTGTACTACCAGGACTCTCCTGTTTTCCTCTTATACGCAAACCCCACTCTCGTATGCCAACCCAACACAATTGCAGACGTTCTCATCGAACGGCGCCACAGAGTACAGCGACGCGTACGAGTTCATAACAGGCGCGTTGAGCCAAGTTTCTCTGACCGTGAGCTATTCCGTCCAGGGAGGTGGCACTGGCTACTCGCCGCCGGTCCTGACTTACGTCACCGGTGGTGTGACAAAGACTGCAACCCTCGGCTCATCGCCGTCGACCTTCAATTGCGACCCGGGTAGTAGCTGGTCGGTCCAGCCCACGCTCGGCGGCAGCAGCTCGAGCGAGAGATGGGAGACTAATCAGATCGCCTCGGGGACGGCGTCGGTACCGCAGACAGTCGCTTACGTCTACTACAACCAGTACCAGCCGACTCTCCAGACCGCTGCCGAGGCGCAGACCGCCTTCGATTCAGGCACTACGCTCGTCCTGAGGGGCACCCAGTTCGGGACAGCGGGCGTCTCGCTCTGCACCATAACCACGACCTCGGCAGCGACGGCCAGCTGCCAGGCCTGGGTCGACAGCGGCGGTTCGATGACCTTCCCCCAGTTCCTGACCTTAGCCCAATTCCTGGGCAGCGCACCAGCACACACGCGGTGGCAGAACGCAGCCGGTTCCTCGTCCGCGGCCACGATCAGCTCCGCATCTGCGGTGAGCGTCGACTACTACAAGCAAGTCATCGAGAGCGTCTCCTACTCGATATCGGACAGTGGCTCGGGATACTCGTCTCCGACTCTCGACTACTCTAGCGTCGGCTCTTCCTCGGCAACCTACCCGATGACGACGACTCCGACAGCGGTCTGGCTCGACTACGGCACGACGTGGTCTGTGACTGCCAACCCGCTGACAGGGTCGACCTCGACAGAAAAGTGGGACTCTATCTCCGGCACGTCCGGGCAATCTTCACCGGGCGGGACGGTCGACCCTGAGTACTTCCACCAGTTCCTGGTGACGCTCAGCTACTCAATCGTTGGTGGAGGCTCGCCCAGCGCGCCGGTCGTCAACGAGACGGCGCTTGGAAGGACGACCTCGGACGCATTGACGTCCTCGCCTTCGTCCTCATGGCTGGACTCCGGGTCCGTCCTGAATCTCCCCGCATCCTTGCTCCCTTCAAGCGGCTCCGAGAGGTGGGCGACCAACGCGACCCTCTCCCTGGTAGTCCGATCGGCCGTAACAGACGCCGCTGAGTACCAGCACCAGTATTACGTGGATGTCGAGAGCGCGCAGACGGGCGGAGGGTCGGTTTCACCGGATGGTCAGTGGTGCGACGCGGCGAGCACTCTGAGACTTGTTGCCTCACCCTCCCCTGGCTGGACTCTCGGTACCTGGGTTGGAAGCGGACCGGGATCGTACTCCGGAGAGGCAACAGCCACCAGCCTCGAGGTCAAGGCGCCGATAAACGAGACGGCTGTGTTCTATCCGGGCCTCGACCTGAGCGTAGAGTCGGGCGGTTCCGTGACATACAGTTATGGTTCAACCTTGGGACAGGCCTCGCCGGGTCAGCGGGTCCTCTACGTTCCGCCGGGCACAAGCGTCACCCTCGTCGCCAATCCATCCTCCCTCCTCTACTCTTTCGGAGGGTGGGCCGCCTCACAAACCGGTACCATCCCGACGACAGTGATCGCCGTCGATGCACCTACGACGACAGAAGCAACCTTCTCATACAATCTGGTGACCATCGGAGGACTGCTGGGCGTCATCATCGCGGTCGCGGCTGTGGCTGTCCTCTACGGAATGAGAACACGAGGGCGGACGCATCAAACGCAATCTCTGTCCGGTCCAAGTTACTTACCCAAGTCGTCCCAGAAAGAAATTCTCTAGATGGTTCTAAACGATTGAGGGACACGCCGAGCTGGACCTGAATTGCCTTAGGATTGGGTACCTCCTTCCTGTAGATATCAGGTATAGAACTCTTTTATTGCCGCTTAAGTAGCCAGATGAGGTATAGGTCGTTGACCACCAACCTCTTCAAACCTTCAGAGGATACTGACGAGGAAACGGCCGAGTCCGTGAAGGCTGATGCAATTGCCTTCTTCCAGCTTTCTGACGAAGATATCAAGTTCTTTTTCGACCAGCTAAGAGTTTCTCCTGAAACCTTCACATCGGGCAAAGTCGCGAAGAAGCTCAACATTGAAGTCGCGGAGGCCTATAATCTTTATTCCTTCTTTCTTCACACAATTCACATGAATCTTGAGCACATGCCATCCCTGGAATCAATCGGAACTGACCTTGTAGAGGCGGGGTGTGACAAGAGCAAGGTTGAGACATTTGTCAAGATGTTGTCAGACGTTGATGAGAAAACAAAGCTTTTGGGGGAAATTCTCTATTTTGCGTCTGGTACGGTTGATGACTATTTCCACATCCAGGGTCTTGGCTCATCAATGATCTACAGGGTCACAGGTGAGGCCGAAGGACGTCGAGCATTAATCCCCGTCATGAGACTTCGTCTCCTCCTTGAGAAGGACGACGAAGGAAAAACGGTAGACATCGCTGTTCCGATAACTCAAGTTGAAGAAATCGCTCTGGCTGTCAGACAGGCGGTTGACTCGGCAAAAGAGAGCACCAGAATACTTAAGAAAGACTTACGCTCGGAATTGTTCGTACCAGAGGGTTGATTGTTGGAACCGCGAACTATTCTAAGTTATTCACCGCCTCCTTCAAAGGCAAACCCTACGCGGAAGACTAACTACCCAACAAGTAAGCTCGAAAGAAGGAATCGGACTGTCGAAGCCGTAGTGAAAGATGTGGCATCGAAGAAATGGCAATCCGAGACAACGGGCGACATTGACCTCGCTCGATTCGAGCCAATCATATTGTATGAGTTGAAACATACAAGATATCATCCGCGCCACCTCACTCCCGCGCCAGAGCAAGTATTCGAAAGAGAGAAGACAGCATTCTTTCAAATGAAAGGCGGGCTTGTTCGTGACCCTGACTTCGTCGGCAAATTCGTTGCTGTGGTAGGCGGCACAGTTGTCGATTCAGACGCGGACGAGAATATCTTGGCATGGAGGGTATACGGGAAATATGGCTATGTTCCAATATATGTCGAGAAAATAGAATCCGAAGAAGAGGTTCTCGAAATACCATCCCCTGAACTCATATGAGCCAGCAATACCGTTACGACACGAGCAAGAGCCTACCCCGATTGATGCGAGATGTGGATGTAATCCATCCTCTCAATTCGTCGCATCAATATGCCAGAGCAAAGATAGATACCGGCGCGGATATTACGACTGTCCCTAATTCGATTGTAAAGAGGCTTGGGCTTCTACCGGGCGGTGAGAAGGAATTGGGCGGATTCAATGGTCCCGCAGCCAAGAGGCAAACATTCTACGCCCGCATCAAATTTGAAGGCATCGAATGGCCTAGGAGAGTGGTGGCAACAGATCGTGACTATCTTCTTATTGGATTGGACATCCTTAACAATTTCAAGATGTATGCAGACGGAAAAGCTCAATCATTCACTCTCGAAGACCCGTAAATTGGTGTGGCCCGTGCCAAAGTGGAAAAAGGGCGCCACCGAGTTCACGGTCAGCTTGAACTATCACCCAACGCGGGACACCGCTTCAAATCACCCAATAACGAGACAGAGGCCCGAGTCAACATTCACCGTTCACCCTATGAATAGTAAGAATTGCCAGAATATGCGCGAGGAGACCGCGCATATCAGTGCGTTATTGTACGCCAGACAACATACATATTAAGCGGCTATCCAGACGGCATCCGGCGAACAACTTGGGTGGCTATCTTTGGCGCTGCGCTAGCGGTCCAGACTTCTTCGTCTCAAGACGAGTAAGCTCAAGGTCTCCGACACACCCCAGCAACTCTTCCTGAAGGTCCAGCAAGAATACGAAGAGGCGTTCCTCCTCGAGTCTGCCAAGGGGGCGAGCAGGCTCGCCGAGTACTCCTTCATCGGATTCGAGCCGGCGGCCCTCTTCCGTGTCAAGAACGGCGAACTCGAGGTTACCGACAGGGTCAGCGGAAGACGCGAGCGTGTGCGGACCGCCGACCCGCTCGAGAACCTGCGCGCCCTGGTGGGCTCGACGAGAGGAAGGGGTCCATACCGGTTCATAGGCGGCGCTGTGGGCTACATCTCCTACGACTCGGTCCGCTACTGGGAGAGGCTCCCGAGCACCGCGAAGGACGACCTCGCAGCCCCTGACATGGAGTTCGGCATCTACACCGACGGAATAGCCTTCGACCACGCGAACGGAGAAGTCGGCTACTGCTCCCTCGGCGAGGACCGGTCGGGGCTGGTGGATCGGCTGCTGAGGCGGAGGGCGGAGATGGGCTCTCTCGACCACGGGCCGAGGAAGCCGAACATCGACCAAGGGCGGTACGAGAAGATGGTCGAGAGGGCGAAGGAGTACATCGCCGCCGGCGACATCTTCCAGGTCGTCCCATCGAAGCGGCAGGACTTCGAGGCCACCGGCGACCTTGCGAGGTTCTACTCGGAGCTCAGCCGAATCAACCCCTCCCCCTACATGTACTTCCTGAAGTTCGGGGACCGGCGCATAGTCGGCTCCAGCCCAGAGATGCTGCTGAGGGTGGAGGACAGGCGGATCGAGACATTTCCCATCGCCGGGACGGCGCCCCGGGTCCCTGACCAGAAGGAGAACGACCGGCTGACCAAGGAGCTGCTGGCCGACCCCAAGGAGAGGGCAGAGCACGTCATGCTCGTCGACCTCGGGAGGAACGACGTCGGCCGGGTGGCGAAGTATGGGAGCGTCAAGGTCCCCGAGTTCCTCACCATCCAGCAGTACAGCCACGTCCAGCACATCGTCTCGAGGGTGGTGGGCGACCTCAGGGACGAGTTCGACTCTTTCGACGGGATACGCGCCCTCTTCCCCGCAGGGACGCTCTCCGGCGCTCCCAAGCCGAGAGCCATGGAGATAATCGAGGAGCTGGAGCCCACGCGGAGGGGCCCCTACGGCGGGGCGATAGGGTACTTCTCCTTCAACGGGAACGCCGACTTCGCCATCACCATACGCACGCTCTTCGCGAACGGGAAACGCTGCAGCATCCAGGCGGGTGGGGGCGTGGTCGCCGACTCTGTCCCTTCGAAGGAGTGGGAGGAGACCGAGAACAAGGCGGCGGGGCTCTTCCGGGCCGTCGAGGCATCGGGTGGCAAGAGATGAAGGTCCTCATCATCGACAACTACGACTCGTTCGTCTACAACCTGGCACAGTATGTGGGCGAGCTCGGAGCCCACCCCCAGGTCTTCAGGAACGACAAGCTCACCCTCAAGCAGGCTCAGGGTCTGGAACCCGACAGGATAATCATCTCTCCGGGCCCCGGGAACCCGGAGGACGAGCACTACTTCGGGGTCTGCACGGCCGTCCTCAAGACGATGAGCAGGGAGATTCCGACGCTGGGCGTCTGCCTGGGCCACCAGGGGATCGGCGCCGTCTTCGGAGGGAAGGTCGTGCGCGCGTCCCGGCTGATGCACGGCAAGACGAGCATGATCGTCCACGACGGCAAGGGGGTCCTCGAAGGCGTCGGGAACCCGTTCCAGGCCACCCGCTACCACTCCCTGGCGATCGAGAAGGATGACATCCCGGACTGCCTGAAGGTGACCGCGCTCTCCATGGAAGACGCCGAGATAATGGGCGTCCGCCACGTCGAGTACCCTATCGAGGGCGTCCAGTACCACCCGGAGTCCATAATGACCCCGGAAGGCAAGAAGATAGTAGCGAACTTCCTAAGGAGCGGGGTTCAGCATTGATCCAACAGGCAATCGCGGGCCTGGTCGAGGGACGTGACCTCTCCCCCCTTGAGGTCGGCGGAGTCCTAGAGGAGATAATCTCCGGAAAGGCATCCCCGACGCTAGATCTCCGGATTCCTGGTCGCGCTCAGGGGCAAGGGTGAGAGCCCGGACGAGCTTGCCGCCTTTGCCTCGACCTTCAGGGGATACGGGGTCAAGATTCAGGCCGAAGGTCGAGCGGACGGCTCGTGGATACCTGCGGTACGGGCGGGGACAGCTGTCAAGACGTTCAACGTCAGCACGGTCGCGGCCGTGGTAGCGGCCGGGGCGGGCGTCACGGTAGCGAAGCACGGGAACCGGTCGGTGACGAGCAAGTGCGGAAGCGCCGACCTCCTCGAGCGGCTGGGGTTCAACCTGGCGATGAGTCCCGATCGGGTGAAGGAGTCGATCGAGCAGCTTGGCATCGGCTTCATGTTCGCCCCTTCGTTCCACCCAGCAATGAAGCAGGTTGCCCCGGTAAGGGCCGAGCTCGGGATAAGGACGATCTTCAACCTGATGGGGCCGCTCATGAACCCGGCCGGCGCCGATTCCCAGGTCATCGGGGTGTACTCCCAGCCGCTCGCGCTCAAGGTCGCCCGCGCGCTGGAGAAGCTGGGCAGCACGGAAGCGATGGTAATCCATGCCGCCGAGGGGATGGATGAGATCTCGGTCGCCGGCAAGTCCTACATCGCATGGTTGAAGGGAGGAAGGATAACCGAGCACGAGTACTCCCCAAAGGACCTCGGAGTGCCTTCATATCCGGCCGAGACGATGACCGTCACCTCGCTCGAAGAGAGCGCCGAGGCCGCCTTGCGGATACTCGACGGGTCAGAGACCTCCTCCGGGAGGAGGGATCTTGTCCTTGTGAACTCTGCCGCAGCGATAGTCGTCTCCGGCATGGCGGACGACTTCCCGAGTGCGCTCTCCGCCGCCCGCCTCTCGGTCGAGAGCGGCGCCGCCTACAAGAAGCTCGAAGGATTGATTAGGTTCAGCGGCGGTGAATTGAGGAGGTCCTAGGACCATGCTGAGAGCGAACGACGATTTCATCGGCACCCTGGCCGAGTCGGCTCGGAAGACCATCTCGGAAGGATACTACATCGTGAAGGACGCGGGCCTCCCGCGCAGGAGCCTCCGCGGCTCGCTCGCAGCAGCCCACGGAATCCCGCTGATCACGGAGGTGAAGTTCCGCTCGCCCTCCGAGGGACAGCTCAAGAAGAGCTCAGACGTCCGCGAAATCGCGCAGAAGTACCAGCGGGGTGGCGCCGCGGGCATCTCGGTGCTAACAGAACCCAAGCACTTCGACGGTAGGCTCGAGTTTCTCACCGCTGTCAAGAGGAGCGTGGACCTCCCGGTCCTGATGAAGGATATCGTCATCGACCCCGTACAGATAGACGCCGCTGCGAAGATAGGGGCGGATGCAGTCCTCCTCATGGACGTCATCTACCGGGCGAGACTCTCCAACTTCGGCCTGGCTGAGATGATAGAGACGGCGCATGGCAGAGGTCTCGAGGTGCTCCTCGAGGCCCACACGGAGGCGGAGTATCTCGAATCTCTCCAGAGCCGGGCCGATATCGTCGGAATAAACAATAGGAACCTGAAGACTCTTGCGGTCTCTCTCGAGACATCGCGCGAGCTGCTCAGGAACCATGCCCACTCGAAGACGGTGATCTGCGAGAGCGGCTTCTCCAAGGCCTCTGAGCTCTCCGAGCTGCGCTCGATGGGAGCAGACGGGTTTCTGGTGGGCTCAGCCCTCATGAAGTCGGGCGACATTGAGGGAGCCGTCCGCGGACTGGTTGGTGCCCTCTAGGTGGTAAGGGTCAAGATATGCGGGAACACGCGCGAGTCTGACGTCGCGTCCGCCGTCGCCGCGGGCGCCGACGCCGTGGGTTTCATCAGCGGATTCCCCGCCTCGCCGAGGAACATCTCGCTTCAAAGGGCCGCGGAGCTCGCGGAGGTCGTCCCTCCGTTCGTCTCAGCGGTGCTCGTAACGACGAGCGAGGCGTTGGAAGGCTGGGGGTCCGGGCTGAAGGAGACGCGGATCGATACCGTACAGCTCTACGGCGACGACCTCGACCCGGACCACGTCCGCAAGGCCCTGGGCGTCCGCGTCATCCGGCCGTACATCCTCAGGTCTGACGACGTCTTGCTAGCAAAGGCCGAGGCCGAGGGGTTCGACGCGCTCCTCACCGACACGTTCGTACCAGGGATGCAGGGCGGCTCAGGCTCCGCATCTGACTGGGGCCTCTGCCGTCGCATCAGGGACGGGATACTCCCGGTGCCACTCGTGCTCTCCGGCGGTCTCAGACCGGAGAACGTCGCGGAGGCGGTCGCGACCGTCAGGCCGTACGCGGTCGATGTCTCGTCCGGGGTCGAGAGATCGCCGGGGGTGAAGGACCACGGAAGGGTTGCGGATTTCATCCGCAGAGCGAAGGAGGCGGACTTAGGATGAGCAAGGATTATCCAAGAAATGGTCGGTTCGGGAGCTACGGGGGCCAGTTCATCCCCGAGACGCTGGTGCCGGCCGTGAAGGAGCTGGAGCGCGAGTACCTCTCGCTGAGAAACGACCCAGGTTTCAAGGCCGAGCTCGCTGGCCTGCTCTCCGACTACGCCGGGAGGCCCACACCTCTCTACCTCGCGAAGAACCTCACCAAGCTCGCTGGAGGGGCGAAAATCTACCTCAAGCGTGAGGACCTCCTCCACAGCGGCGCTCACAAAATCAACAACACTCTCGGGCAGGCACTCCTCGCAAAGAGGATGGGGAAGCCCAGGGTCATCGCAGAGACGGGGGCCGGGCAGCACGGCGTCGCCACGGCAATGGCGTGTGCCGTCCTGGGGCTCAAGTCCGAGGTCTACATGGGGTCGGAGGATATCGAGCGACAGAAGCTCAATGTCTTCCGGATGCGCCTCCTCGGGGCAGAGGTCCACAGCGTGGGCAGCGGGTCCAGGACCCTCAAAGACGCGATAAACGAGGCGCTCAGGGACTGGGTCACGAACCTCGAGGAGACCTACTACATCATAGGCTCAGTGGTGGGGCCGCATCCGTATCCGGTCATGGTCAGAGACTTTCAGAGCGTGATCGGACGAGAGGTCAAACGTCAGATGAGGAGCAAGGAGGGAAGGTTGCCGGACGCGATCGTGGCGTGCGTCGGCGGCGGCAGCAATGCAATGGGCAGCTTCCATCCTTTCGCCCGGGACGGGTCGGTGAAGCTCTACGGTGTCGAGGCAGGAGGGACCGGAAGGGGCAGGAGCGCGGCCACCCTGGTCGAAGGACGGCCGGGGGTTCTTCACGGGATGCTCACCTACCTCCTGCAGGACGGTGACGGCCAGGTCCTGCCCACCGAGAGCATCTCTGCAGGCCTTGACTATCCCGGAGTGGGACCAGAGCACTCGTCCCTCAAGGACACCGGAAGGGCGACGTACATCTCCGTCGCGGACGAGGAGGCTGTCAGGGCCTTCCACCTCGTCTCGAGAGGAGGAAGGAATCATCCCTGCTCTCGAGTCCGCGCACGCCGTAGCCTACGCCCTCAAGCTCGCCGGGAGGATGAAGAAGGACGAGTCGGTCGTGATAACACTCTCGGGACGAGGCGACAAGGATGTCCAGATCATAGCGAAGAGGGCGGGTCTCGAGCTTTGAGCAACATCTCGAGGGTCTTCCGGTCTCTGAAGGACGAGGGGGCGCTCATAGCTTACGTGATGGGAGGAGACCCCGACATCGAGACCACCGAGAAGGTGGTCGAGGCCCTGGCTGCAGGGGGCGCTGACATCATCGAGCTCGGGATACCCTTCTCCGACCCAATCGCCGACGGCAAGTCGATCCAGGAAGCCGCCGTGAGGGCGCTGGCGTCGGGGACGAGGCCGGCGGACGTCCTTCGACTGGTCGCGAAGATCAAGAAGGGGCGCGACATCCCGATCGCCATAATGACCTACTACAACATCCTGTACTCGCCGGGTTTGGACCGGTTCTTGGCCGACGCGAGCGAGGCTGGCGTCGACGGCCTGATCATACCGGACCTGCCCCTCGACGAGACCGCCGAGTACTCCAGAATCGCCAGGAGACACCGGCTCGATACCATCCTTCTAGCCGCGCCGACGACTTCTCCAGACCGGATGAAGTCACTGGTGATGCACTCGACGGGGTTCCTCTATCTCGTCTCCCTTCTGGGAGTCACGGGCGCGCGGTCCCAGCTCGACGCCGATACCCTGAAGCTGGTCCGGTCGACGAAGCGGCTGACCCGCGGGAAGGTTCCATTGGGTGTGGGTTTCGGCATCTCGAGGCCGGAGCACGTCAGGGCCGTCCTAGGTGCGGGGGCGGACGCGGTGATAGTCGGGAGCAGCATAGTGAACAGGGTCGCCTCCGGAAAACCGCAGGCTGAGATGCTGAAGGAGATTGAAGAGTATGTCCGGTCGCTCAAGGCGGCGACCAGAGCCCACTCCGCGAGCCAGACTTAATTACCCTGACTCCGCAAATCATCATCCTTGGTGCGGTTCCCCTCTTTTTCTCTGGGTGGCAGGGAGAGGTCGATAATCGAGGGCCTGGAGCAACATCTCTCCGTGGTGAAGCAGTGCGTCATGACCTACCAGAAGCTCGTCTCAGCATGCGCTGTGGAGGACCCGTCCGCCCAGCAGCTCTTCGAGGAGGTGCTCCAGCTGGAGGCGAAGGCCAAAGAGATTCGGAGGGACCTCAGCGCGAAGATCGCGGAGGGCGCCTTCTTCGGGGGCGTGCGCGAGGACATCATCACGCTCATCCAGACGGACGACCGCATAGCCGTAAGCGCCAAGGATGCAGCGAGGCTGCTGATCATAGGAGCGGAGGCTGATTCGGGATACCTGAGTCTGCTCAAGAGCGAGCACATGATGAGCTTCCAACAGAACCTCCTGTCCGCCGTGACCTCACTCGAGACGCTCATCCACGCACTTCAGGTCAACAAGAAGGAGGTCCTCTCGAAGGTGCGCGTGATCGAGGACTACGAGGAGGCTGCCGACACCGAGAAGGACAACCTCTTGAGGCGGCTGTTCAGCAAGCCTTGGACGATGGACCCGGTCTCCATCATCGAGCTGCGCGATTTCATCTTCACCTCAGATCAGATCGCCGACAACTCCGAGAGGGCCAGCGACGTCGTCTTGGTCTTGGTCGCGAAAGGCTATGGCTAGCGACCTCGTCCTCGCCCTGGGGGTCCTCCTTGCCTTCGTCTTCGGCTGGAACAACAGCTCCTTCCTGATAGGCAGCGGCGAGGGTTCTGGCTCCCTGACGCTCCGAGAGGCGCTGATCGTCTCCTCGGCTGGGCTCCTTCTCGGGGTCGTGCTCGAAGGGTCTCAGATGCTTAGGAGCCTGAGCGGAAGCGTCACGCCCACCGCCGGGGACCAGGTCGTCGTGGTGGCGCTAGTCGTCTCGCTCTTGATGACCTTTGTGCTTTCGACCGCGAAGCTTCCTGTCTCCTTCAGCATGGCTATCGTCGGGGCCTTTGCGGGAGCGGCCTACGGCTCATCCCTTCCCCTCAACGGCCCTCGGCTCGAGGGCATAGCGGCCTTCTGGTTCATCTCGCCTCTCCTCGCGGCGGCCCTGGCATTCCTCTTCTACAGGATAATCGTGAGATCGACCTCGGGACTGAGTCTTCTGGCGGTCGACGGTGCGAGCAGATACGGCGTGATAGTCACGTCCCTGATCATTGCATACGTTCTGGGCGCGAACAACGTCGGGCTGATCTATGGCATGGCGCTCAACGGCGCCCCTGCCTCCGAGGGCCTCCTGCTGCTCCTCGTGGTCGTCGCCGTGGCGGGAATGGTGGCGCTGGGCAGGGGTGCCATCTCGGGGACGATCGGCGACCGGCTCCTAGGGCTGAGCCCGTTCGGCGTGGTGGCGACCTTCCTGAGCAGCGCCGTCCTCATCTGGGTGGGCACGCAGTTCGCCATTCCGATATCTATCAGCCAGTGCCTCCTTGGTGGGATGTTCGGCGCTGCCTTCACAAAACAAACGTCGGCGATCAACACAAGGCTGGCCGCTGAGTCGATCGTCATGTGGGTGGCGGTCCCCCTCGGGGCGTTCCTTCTGGGGCTGCTTCTCATCCGGCTCTAGCGGGACGACCTCTCGAAAGCCTGGTAGACGAGGTCGAGAGCAGACTTGGAGTCGCCGGCATACTTCTTGGAGAGTCCGCTGAAGCGCTTCTCGAAGCCCTTTCTGTCTCTCCTCTCGATCAGCCGCTTGAGCGACCCGAGTTCCTTGATGAGGGCGTCGGCGAACTCCGATGAGAACTCGTTCTCGAGCTGGATGTAAGAGTAGAGCGATGGGTTCTGGGAGAGGACACCTTCGGCGAGGGTGAGCTGGACCGCCGAGGTGGGCGTCTGAATCCTCCTGAACTCCCCGGGCTCGAGGTACCTGCTGACCGTCCCCGCGTATGCGATGTTCACCAGGTGGGTGAGCGAGAGAATCATGGCCATCATCCTGTCGTGCTCCCGCGCCTTCATCGGGATGAGCGTCGCCTCCGGAAAGAGCGAGCGCGCCACGGCGAGCGAGCCCGAATCAGTCTCTATCACGCAGAGCTTCATCTCGTTCTGCGACCTGAGGGAGGGGCCGAAGAGCGGGTGAAGGGAGAGGAGCCTGGCCCTCCGCCCGGCGACCCGTTCCCTTAGCGCCCCGAGCATCTTTCCCTTTACGGAGGTCATCTCGATCACGCAGGCGCCGGGAGCCAGGTTTCTGGCGAAGGCCCTGACCGTCTCGACTGTCGTGTCTATGGGGGTCGCAACGACCACGATCTCCGCTCCCTTGACGGCCTCCGCGTTGGACCTAACGAACGAGAAATGTGGATTCTTGAGCGTCTTCTTCCTTGAGTCCGAGCCGACGACCTCCATTCCCCTTGAGAGGAAGTATCTTGCGAAGAAGCTGCCCATCCCGCCGGAGGACCCGATGACCGCGACCTTCAACCGATCAATTCCCCTATCTTCCTGATCCCGCCTACGATCGTCTCCATTGAACCGCCGAGGGAGATCCTGAAGCATCGAGGATAGTCGCCGAACCCAGTACCCGGAGAGATCGTCACCCCCTTCTGCTCGAGCAGCTTCATGGTGAAGTCGGAGGAGTCGAAGTCCAACTTCCTGGCCTGAGGGAAGACGTACATCGCCCCGTCAGGCCTGACGTATTGAAGCGCGTCTATGGCGTCCAGCTCCTTGCTCGCCGCCTGTATGCGCTCCTTCATCGCCGCCGAGTTCTGGGCGACCTCGGCGTCGCTCTCGAGGGCCTTTATGGCGCCGTACTGGATGAACTCCGGGACTGACGTGACGATCAGGGCCTGTATCTTCATCATCCTGGATATCGTCTCCTCGGAGGAGACGGCGTATCCCACTCTGAACCCCGTCATCGCCCAGGTCTTCGAGAAGGAGGACGTGAGGATGAACCTCTGCGCACCCGACCCCATGATGCTCGGGCACTCGCTGTACGCGTAGTCGGTGTAGATCTCGTCGCTGACTATGGTCAGCCTATGGTCGTTCGCGAGTCCGACGATTTCCTTGAACTTGGCCGGCGAGATAATCTTCCCGGTTGGATTCGCCGGGTAGCTGAGGAGGATCGCCTTGGTGTTTGGCCTGATGGCGTCGTGTATGGCCTCCACGGAGGGTTCCCATCTCTCCTCCATGGTCGTGCGGACGGTGACGGCCCTGGCCCCGATGAACTGGAGCACCTCTTTGTAGGCGGGCCAGTTGGGCTCTATGACCAAGGCGCTCTCGCCCTCCCTGACGGCGGTCGCCAGCGCCATGTAGACGCAGAACCTGCCCCCCGGGGCTACCATGAGCTCCGAGTCCTTGGCAGAGTAGTGGTGCTTCCTCTCGAGATAGCGCCTGACGGCCGTGACGAGCTCGGGGATGCCGCGCGTCCCCGTGTAGTGGGTCTTGAAGGCGTAGAGGGCCTGCGAGGTCGCATCGAGCACCGCCTTCGGTGGGTGGAAGTCCGGCTCCCCGACGTCGAGCCTGAGGAGCTGCCTCCCGCTCGCCTCCAGTTCGCGGGCCTTGGCGCCCATCATCGTGGGAGTGATCAGAGACTGCCTCGTCTGGAATCCCTGTACGCGCTTGCCCTCGGCGAGGATGGTGTTGAGGACCTTGAGCCCCGCCTGGACGTCGACCCCCTTCTCCTCACACTCCTGCATCACGAGCCTGACGAGCGAGTCCTCGACCCTGCCGTCCTCGACCGGCAGGGACTCCCTCGACTTGATAGCCCCGATCTTCTGAGCCAGGGCGTTCCTCGCGGCGATAAGTTCGATTATCTGCCTCGTCTTGTCCGCGACCTGCTCCCTCAGGTCGCCTGAGTTCCTTCTCGGAGCTCATCAATCCACCAGCTTGAGGACCGGGGCAATAAATCCGCCCCTGATCGCATGGTCCGCAAGGACGAGCGCCGTGACGCTCTCGACCACGGGGACGGCCCTCGGTACGACGGTGGGGTCGTGCCTTCCCGGGACCACGAGGTCCACCTCCTCGTTCTTCGCCGTGTCGAAGGTCCGCTGCTTCGCTGCCACAGAGGCTGCCGGCTTGAAGGCTATCCTGTAGACGATGGGCATGCCGCTGGAGATGCCACCTAGTATCCCCCCTGCGTTGTTGGTCTCCGAGAAGAGCCTGCCGTCGCGCATCTTGAAGAGGTCGTTGTTCTGGGTCCCGGTCAAGCGGGTGGACGCGAACCCAGACCCGAACTCTACGCCCTTCACGGCCGGGATGGCCAGCGCTATCCTCGCCAGGTCGGAGTCGAGCGAACCGAAGACCGGCTCGCCGAGCCCCTGGGGCACGTTCAGCGCTACGCACTCGACCACTCCGCCCAGACTGTCGCCCTTGCCTCTCATCTCGATCACCCTCTTCCTCATCTCCTCGGCCGCCGTCAGGTCGGGAGACCTCACCTCGTTCGAGTACCTGTTCTTCCTGGCCTCTTCCAGGGTGAACCCCTCGGCCCTCAGGCCGCCCAGTTCGGAGGTGTATGCGATGATCTCTATGCCGAGGGTCTCTCGGAGGAGCTTCTTGGCCACGGCTCCGCCCATCACGAAGGTCGCCGTTATCCTCCCCGAGAACCTCCCGCCTCCCCTGTAGTCGTTGAAGGCTCCGTACTTTGCCTTGGAGGTCGCGTCTGCGTGCCCCGGTCGAGGCGTGTTGACCAGCGCCTCGTAGGCGCGGGAGTCCTGGTCCTGGTTGCGTATCAGCATCATGATCGGGGCGCCGGTGGTGTATCCCCTGAACGTCCCGCTCATTATCTCCACGACGTCGCCCTCCTTCCTCTGGGTCGTCACGATGGACTGACCCGGCTTCCTCAGGTCGAGGTCCCTCTGGATGTCCTCCTCCGAGATCCTCAGGCCCGCCGGGCAGCCGTCGATGACGGCGCCTACGACCTTCCCGTGGCTCTCCCCGAAGCTTGCGAGGACGAACCGCTCGCCCACTATGTTGCCCGTCATGGGCTCTCCACCCTCGCACCTAGCCTCTTCATGTCTTCGAGGAACCCTGGGTAGGAGACGTCCAGGCTCTCCGCCCCGACGACCGGGACCCCTCCCGGGACGAGCAGCGACGCCAGAGAGAACGCCATGAACATCCGGTGGTCGTCGTGCGCGTCCAGGAGAGCAGACCTCAGCTCTCCGGACGGTGATATCTTCATGCCGTCCTGCCTCTCCTCTATCTTGACGCCCAGCTTCGAGAGTTCGCTCGAGAGTATCGCTATCCTGTCGGTCTCCTTGAACCTGGCGTGCGCCGTCCCGACGACCTCCACCGGGGACTCGCTCCTGAGCGCGAGGGCGGCGACGACAGGGAGGAGGTCGGGTGTGTCTCCCAGGTTGAAGGTCCCACCGTTCAGCCCCGCGCCGTCCGACTCGACGGTGACCGAGTCGTCGCCCTGGTTCACCCGGACGCCCATCGCCGACGCGATACCAAGGATGGCAGAGTCGCCCTGGGGGAGGGCCGGGTTCAGGTCCTCGAGGACGACCTTTCCCCCCGCGAGGCCGACCGCCGCGACGATGAAAGAGGCCGAACTGAAGTCCGCGGGGACCGTAAAGTCGCAGTGCTCGTACCTCTGACCTGGCGCCACCTGGAACCGGGTGAAGCCCTCCCTTTCGATCCTGATTCCGAATCGGCGGGACAGGTTGAGGGTCGCCTCGATGTACGGCCTTGAGACTGCGTCGGCGACCGCAAGCGACGTCTCCCTCTCCGCCATGGGTGAGGAGATGAGGAGAGAGGACACGAACTGGGACGAAACGTCCCCCCTGATGGTGGCGCTCCCTCCCGCGATGCCCCCCGCTCTAACGACGACCGGCGCGCACCCGTTCCCTCGGGTCGACCACGCCTCGACTCCGAGCTCCTTTAGCGTGTCCAGTAGGGGCTGCATCGGCCTTCTCCTGATGCTCGAGTCGCCCGTGAGGACCACATATCCCTCCGGCGCGGCTGCGAACGCGGACGTCATGAACCTGAGAGTCGTCCCTGAGTTCTCGACGTTCACGACGTCTTCGGGGGTTCTCGGCGCCGTGCCGTCCACCCTGATTGTCAAACCCGACTCCTCAAGGCGGGCGCCCATCGACCTGCAGGCGGCCATCGTGGCCCTGGTATCGCGGGAGAACAGGGCGTTTGAGATGGTCGACCCGCCTTCGGCAAGGCTCGCCATCAGGACCGCCCGATGGGTGTAGCTCTTGCTCGGAGGGACCCTGACTCTCCCCTCGAGCCGTCCGCCGACGGTCACCGTCGTGCTACTCAATGGCCTCTATCCTCCCGTGCTCGTTGTTGGTCTCCGTCTCCAGCACCTGACTGCCGTCCGAGGCCCAGGCCTCGACGAGGTGACCCATCTCGGAGCTCGACTTTGGATCGAACACAGCCGCCGTGGCCGGCCCCGTCCCAGACAGGGACGCGCCCAGGGCGCCGTGCTCCACCGCGAGGAGCGCCGGCCTCGAGTCATATCCGTAGATTCCAGAGTAGAGGACCCCGTTCAGCGTCATGGCCCGCCAGAGGTCCCCCTCCGTGCACATCCTGTACAGGACCTCCGCGACCTTCCCCAGCTTCCTTACCTCAGCGACTTCGACCGCGCCCCTCTTGCTCGGGGTCTTCGGGACCTTGATCGCTATCTTGAGCGGTCTGTCGAAGAGCTTCGAGCGTTCGATCTTCCGCCCCAGATTGTCCGCCATGTTGATCCCCCCGAGCAGGCAGGATGCGCAATCGTCCATTGCCCCCGTAAAGGAGGCTCCGCTCGCCAGGGACGCGTCGATGCTGCAGATCATGATCTTGTGGGGGTCGAATGCCCTCTGGCCGAGCGCTGCAAAGACGGCCAGGGCAATGGCCGAGGAGGACGACGAGGACGTCTTGAGCCCCACCCCTGTCGGCAGAGCGGTCACGGTGCGGACGGTCCCGGAGAAGTCCGCAGGCTCCCTGCCGGCCATCTTCAGGGCCAATCTTATGGTCTCTGAGGCCAGCTTCGACTCCACGCTCCTTCTCGTTGACGAATACGGACCAGCCTCCCGGCTTGTTCTCCAGCTCCACTACGGATTCTGTGCCGAGCTTGGTGCTCGCCGTAACTCCCTTGCCCCCGGCTATGGCGTTCACGATGCTGATCGCGCCGAAAGTGGAACCCCTCCCCTTCATCGCTCTCCCTCCAAGGAGGAGCGCAGGGCCGTCTCCATCACTTGCCTGGGAGCCTTCTTTCCCGTCCAGAGCTCAAACGCCTTGGTGCCCTGGTTCAGGAGCATCTCGTATCCGTATATTATCGGAGAGCCCACCTCCTCTGCGGCCCTCAGGAGTTCTGTCTTCATCGGTCTGTACACGGCGTCAAACACGGTCACGTGCCCATAGATAACCCGCTTGAGCGCCTCCGGGAGCGGGACCCACGAGCCTGTGGGGGTCGCGTTGAATACGAGGTCTGCTTCAGCACCTCCGATCCCGTCTATCCCGACGGCGCTGAACCTGATCCTGGGGAATGTCCTCTTCATCTCGGAGACGAAGTCCGTCGCCCTTCGCCCTGTCGCGGACCACGACGGTGACCTCTGAGCACCCGATCTGGTTCATGGCCTCGCAGAAGGCCCTCGCCGCCCCGCCGGCGCCCATGCAGAAGCGCGCGGTCGACCCGCTCCGCACCATGGTCCTTCAGAGGAGCGGTGATGCCGTTCACGTCGGTGTTGTAACCCAGGCAACGAGACCCCGACTTTGCTACCACGTTGGCAGCGCCTATCCTCGCGGAGACCTCGTCGAGCCCATCAAGAAGAGGAAGGACCTCGGACTTGAACGGTATGGTGAGGTTCATCCCCTGGACCTCCCCCTTGAGGGCCAGGAACCTGCTCCTGAATTCCTCCCTTACGACGCTGATCGCCTCGTACCTCGCGTCGACTCCGGTCGCTTCGAAGGCCGCGTTCATCATGGCGGGGGAGAGCGATCGAGAAACGTCCTCCCCGAGCAGCCGGTACGAGTCTACCAGGCGGCTCTCCCCCAAATCCTCTTCAGCCCTGCGATGGTCTCGACCGAGATCTGCCCTGGAGCGACCGGCTCGCCTGGAAGGGACGCGTAGACTATCGGGCTCCCAAGCTGCATGCTGACCAGACGCGAGGCTGCTCCGGCCGCCGCCCGTGCAGAAGGCCACCAGGTCGAGCGGGTCGCTCTCGTAGAGCCTCAGCACCCTGAGGCTGTCCTCGAAGCTCCTCGCCGATGGTCACGATCTTCGCCACATCCCCCAGCGACCCAGCGCCTCTCCCGCGCCCGCCGCAAGACCGAGAGCGCGGGGGTGCCGTCGAGGGAGTGCCACGAGACGATCGTCCGCTGTCTTCTCGGCAGTGCCTGGAACCATTCCGGGTTCTCCTGGGCCGTTCTCAGCTCGATATCCATGAAGAGGGGCCGGATCCGGCTGAGCCTCGAGAGCAGCGCGGCCTCTCTGTCTCGGTCCCCTCGAACCCGCCTCCCTCGTCCTTCCGCCTTACGGTGAAGACAGATCTGCGAGCGAGCCGTGCCAGAGGCTCTGGGACTTCGGCTTCGGGCTCCCGAAGCAGGTCGAACCTGAACTCGACGAGGTCGCTACCGAAGGAGAACGCGGCCGCCGCCTTCTTCACCATCCCCAAGGGCGTCCCTGATGATATGGTCGTGCAGACGCGGCCCAGACTTCGGGCCGCCCTCTCGCTACCTCTCAAGAATGAACTCGTCGACCTCTCCGCCGAAGTGCCTCGCCTTGCTCTGCGTAAGGTGCACAAGTACTTCGTCCCCGACCTTGATGTCCGTCACTGAGACGGGCGAACCATCGGGGCGGATCAGCCTGATCGTCTCGGCCTTCTGAAGCATCACGGTCCCCCGCTCGCCGTCAACTGAGGCCTCGATCATCATCAGCGGCCGCCTCTCGATCTTGACCCTGCCGACGACGACCTGCCTGGACCTGCCGTCGCTCATGACCGTCCTGACCTTGTCCGAGGACCTGAGCTCTGAGAGGTATCTCGTCTTGTCCCCCTCGCCGAGCACATAGCTGTGGATCGCTCCCGCGTTCACCCTGAACTCCCTCGTCGGAATGTACTCCGAGGGGATGGTCTCGCTGTGGACAAGGAAGAAGAAGCTCGCCCGGCTCCCGACGAGGAGCCCCTCGCCTATCGTGAGCTGGGAGGCCGTGTCTATGCAGGCGCGCTCGCCGTTGCCGACGTCGACTAACTTCGTAACCTTGGCTACCGGGAGCGAGTACCGGTCTTCTCTCCCGAGGGTCGAGACTATCTCGGCGGCGGCCTGGAGCGACTCGGCGGGGACCACGATCCCGTCGACGCCCTTCTCCAGAATCGAGAAGGCCATCTCCATCTCGGCCTTGGTCTTCATGTAAGCGTAAACCTTCTTCCCCTGGCGGTGGAAGTCCGCGATGAGGTTCTCCAGAGGGATGATCTTCCAGTTCTCCGGCTGGACGACGACAAAGGCGTGGCCCTGCCCGGCGGCTGCGACGGCCCTCTCCATGTCTCCCGCACCCGCCACCTCGACCCACGCGGCGGTGCCGGAGTCGCCCGCCGCGTCGGAGACCCTGACGACCTGGACTCCTTCGACCTCGGGGACCTCCGAGGTGGACTTCCTCGAGATGGCCTTGTTGATCCCGACGCCTTTCGCTTCCCTCAGCAACCCTTCGGGGCTAGCGGCCCCGGTAATGTCGAGGACTATGTCCTTGTCAGGGCGGGGCAGGCTTTAGTACCTCCATAGCCTCCTCGACGCTGGCCCTGTCTATCACCACCTTCTTGAGCGCCCTCGTGATCAGCATCGGGCTCCTGTGCTGGAAGACGTTCCTCCCGTAGGTCACGCCCATCGCCCCAGCCTTCATGACCTCCTGGGTCATCCTCAGAAGCGCCTCGTCGGACTCGGCCTTTGAGCCTCCGGCGAGCACGACCGGGACGGGACACTTCCTGACGACCTCCCTGAACGTCTCGGGCGATCCCGGTGTACACGGTCTTGACGATGTCCGCGCCCGCCTCGGCACCTATCCTGGCGACGTGCGCCACCACCTCGGGGTCCGACGGGTCCTTGATGTTCTCGCCTCGTGGATACATCATGGCGATGAAGGGGACGGAGTACGAGTCGCACTCGTCCGAGACCATCCCAAGTTGCTGGAGCATCTCGGGTTCCTCCTTCCCTCCTATGTTGACGTGTATCGAGATCGCGTCGACGCCCAGCCTGATGCTCTCGAGGACGCTCGCGATAAGGACCTTCCTGTTGGGAGACATCCCGATGCTCGTGCTCGCCGAGAGCTGGATGATCATCCCGATATCGACCGGCTTGCTGAGGGACTTTATGATCCCCTTTTGGACAAGGAACGCGGTGGCACCTCCCCTCGCGATCTGATTTATCGCCTCCTCCGTGTCTTCGAGCCCCGCTATCGGACCGACGGTCAGCGAGTGGTCCATCGGGATGCAGAGCATCCTCCCGTTTCGTGTTATCCTTGAGACACGGACGTCTTTACCGGTTGTCAACCATGATCACCCGATGTATCCTTCCCTGGCCATGAGCTCCGCCGTGAGGATGGCGGTCCCCGCAGCGCCCCTGATCGTGTTGTGCGAGAGCAGGGTCAGCTGGAGGGACTTCCCGTCTATCCCGTTCCGCAGTCTGCCCACCGTCACGCTCATGCCAGGAACGCTCCCGGCCATCCTGTCGAGCCGCGGCTGGGGTCTGTCGTTCTCGGACCTCACTATGATCGGCCGTTCGGGCGCGGTGTGCAGCCTGAGCTCCTGCGGCTTCCCCCTGAAGCCCGCGAGGACCCTGGCGGCTTCCTGCGGGTCGACCCGCCCCGGGAACTCCGCGTAGAGCGTCTCCGTGTGCCCGTCGATGACCTGGACCCTGTTGCAGGATATCCCCATCGGTATCCCGTTCTCGTGGACGACGCCGTCCTTGAAGGTCCCGAGTATCTTCTTCGCCTCCCTCGCGACCTTCTCCTCCTCGTTCTTGATATAGGGTATCACGTTCTCCGTTATCGCGAGCGACGGAACCCCCGGGTAGCCTGCCCCAGAGAGGGCCTGCATCGTAGTCACGATCGCCTTCTGCGCCGCGAACTCGTCTAGGAGTGGTTTCATCACTATCGCGAGCCCCGTCACGGTGCAGTTGGGGGTCGTCGCTATCGCCCCCTTCCACCCTCTCTTCTTACGCTGTACCCCGAGCAGCGCCAGATGGCCGGGGTTGACCTCGGGGATCATGAGCGGCACGTCGGGGTCCATCCTGTGCGAGCTCGCTTCGCTGACCATGGTGAGCCCGGAACGGGCGAAGGCCTGCTCTATCTCACCTGCGACCTCGGAGGGGAGGGCTGAGAAGACGACGTCGCACCCTTCGGCGGACTCTGGGCGCGCCCTGCGGACCTCCGCTCGGGCGAACCTTTCGGGTATCGCGTCCGGGAAGAGCCAGTGGACTGCCTCGCCGTACTTCTTCCCGGCAGACTCGCCACCCATCAGGACCTCGAGGTTGATGTACGGGTGACTCTCCAGCATGTTGATGTACCTCTGTCCCACGGCGCCGGTCGCGCCGAGCAGAGCCGCTCTGATCTTCTTCATGGTTTCTTCACCATCATGGCCTCCCGGATGAGCTCGAGGGCCCTCTCGGCCTGGTCGGAGGAGACGAAGACCCTGATTGAGGACCGGATCGTCACTATCCCGAAGAGGTTGATGTTGGACCGTGCCAGAGGCTGGGTGATCCTCTGCACGATCCCCGTCTCCGTCTCGAGCGAGCTCCCCTTCACCGTCATCATCGAGAGGCCGTCAAAGGAGGAGACGGCCTTGCCGATGTTCTCGCTGACGAGCACCTGGTGGACCTGATCCAGGACGTTCTTCCCTCCCGCCACATAGAATATCGCAGACGTGGCCTCGAGAGAGAGCGCGAGCAGGGACCCCCCGTCCTCCCTCACCGCGCGGGTCAGCTGTGATACGGACTCGAGCTTCTTTGCATCGAGACCCACCACCGTTATCATCGACACTCCCTGCGGGAAGACCTCGAGGCTTATCGGGGCGAGGTCGCCCTTTATCACGGTCCCCGCGTTCAGCTTGTCCAGGCTCGTCACCCTCAGCCTCAGCCCGCTGGCCTGGTAGCGGAGCGCTTTCACGTGGAGGAACTTCGCGCCTCCGGCCGCGAGCATCTCGGCCTCCTCTCCGTTGAGCGACTCGATGAAGTGAGGATTCCTGACCCTGTCGGGGTCGGACGAGTAGACCCCCTCGACGTCCTTTATCAGGACGACCTCCTTGGCATCAAGGCAGCTTCCGAGGATGACCGCCGTCGTGTCCGAACCTCCCCTGCCCATCGTGGTCGTCTTGCCTTCCACCGTCTTCCCTAGGAAGCCGCAGACAACGGGCACCTTGCCCTCCCGCAGGAGGGGGAGGATCACTTCCTGCGCCTTTTCTCTGCTGAGCTCCATGATGGGGTTTGCGTCCAGGTGCCTCGAGTCGGTCACGATCGGCCAGTAGGATGTCTCGGGGTCGACTACCACCGACCTTACGCCGTGGCCCGCGAGCGCCCCGGCCATCAGCCGGGCGCTGGTCTTCTCGCCGGAGGCTAGGAGCTCATCCATCAGCGCGGCTTCCATCTTTGGATCTGACCTTCTTGGCGAGCGCGATGAGCTGGTCTGTGACGCCCTTCATCGCCGAGACCACGACCACCACGCCGAAGCCCTTCTCCGCGGTGTCGATGACGAGCTGCGCGGCCTGCTCCATTGATCTCTCGTTCTCTAGGACCGACCCTCCGAACTTCACGACCGTGATTTCTCTGTCGTTCCTATTTGTCATTGAGCATGAGCCTCCAATGTCCAGTGGGAGCTTGAATCGGGTCTAGAAGCTAAAGCCGAAAAGAACAGAACGATAAAGTGAACCGCCTCTGCTTCTCTCCTTCAACGCTCTCTGGCTTTCCGAGCCGGCCGACGTTATTTATGCATTGTGCCCTGCGGGGAGACCGATTGACCCGGGGTCAGTAGTAGTAGGTGATCGAGAGGGTTGCGTTCTCAGGTGTGCTGTCCGTGTTGGAAAGGTAGACGGTGACCGACCCGGGTGTCACCGGGAAGACTATCAGGCCAGGAATCGAGGTGAATGAGTAGGGGCCGATGGGTTCGGAAGTGTACTGGCCAGAGTTGACCGAGGAGGCGAAGAAGATCAACACGCCGACCTGGACGTTACTGATGTCGCTGATTTGGGACATGGACACCGCGACGTACCCGGAGTAGGTGGCGTTGAAATTGTCGGCGACCTGGTCGCCGATCGACTGCACTCCCACGAACTGCTGGCTGAGCAGTACCGTGCTCTGGCTCAGGTCCACGATGGCGGTGAGCGACTTGACCTGAGCCTGGAGAGTGGCGATCTGCGTCTGGTATCCGGCAATCTGCGTCTGCAGCCCCGTAATCTGTACCTGGAACCCATTCAGCTGAGTCTGCAAGGAAGCGACCTGGGCCTGCAGCGGGGCGACCTCGGCCTTGAGCGAGGCGATGGTCCCGTTGGCCTGCGAGTACTCCGCCGTGATGGTGGCTATCTCGGTCTTGTACGATGCTATGGTCGTCGTCAGGTTCGCGGCTTCAGCCTGCGCCTGGGCGAGACTTGCCTGGTCCTGGGCGAGAGCCGTCTCCGTCGCCGTGATGTTCGCTTCGAGGGTGGTCAGAGAGGACTCGTCCTTCTGCAGCGTCGGACGACTGGCTCTGGATCGACGCGACCTGCCCCTGTATCGTCACCGATTGTTTGCTTATGGTCGACGACTGTGAGCTTATCACTTGCTGGTCGTCAAAATAGATAATTCCTACCACGCCCCCCATGACGAGGACGACGAGCAGTAGTACTGCTGTCACTCTTCCGAGAGGTTTCATGCGCGGATTCACCCCATGGCGAATATAAGCTTGACAGAGCGGGACTCTGCCAAGCTGCTGAGTGATGGAACAGTCCGCCAAGATTCGGGTAGTGGTTAAGTATGATGGGATAACATTCAGCCATTGCGGGCGACAAAGTGCGTAACGCAGTCCCATGGCGGGGAGGGATCGCGGGACCTTCTCGGTGAATGCCTCATCCTCACGTACAACGCAATTGCACATGCCCAGGAGCACGGCATCGACAACAGGAAGGGGCTGAAGGGATTCTACGGGGCGCTTAAAGGATCCGAACTGCCGTCGTGCTACGGCGGTTGAGGTTCGACCGTTCTCTTCCAGAGTCGAAGAGTCGCTCGCAACAAGCAGATCTTGCGGCGAGGGAGAAAGGGCTGGCAGGTGAAGCCGTGAAGGGGAACGGGACGCGGACCCTAATCCTCAGAGTCGATGCCAGCAAGTTGGGTCGTCACCCGATGGTCAACAAGGTCAGCCATCACCCGACAACTTGACAGAACCCAGAGCGGTCATCAGAGCCTTCTCCGGGCTTTCGCGCTCAGCTCAACGATGACGGTCTGACTTGGGTCCCCCCGAACCCCTGTCCAAGGTGCTGTCCGGTCCACGCGTCTACTTCTACGAATAGGATGACCTTGGGTGGCAACAGTTTGTCCGCACGCGTCAGCCGCGGTCTCAGCGTCCGGCAAGTCCCGAAATTCAAAAAAGGGCTCATTCCTTGGCCACCGGCCTTGGAAGGCGCGCGAGAAGACGCCTGGGGAGAGAGCGCGAAGGAGTATGACACCTTCGAAAAGCGCTGGCACTTCTACGGGACCGTCGCCGATGCCACGATCGCGCAACTCAGGATCGAGGAACGCTCGAGGGTGCTTGAGCTCGCGTGCGGGACAGGCGCCTGCACTCTGAAGCTGGCCAACCTCGCAGGCACCGGAAAGGTCGTAGCACTGGACTCGTCAGGGGGGATGCTGGGGGTGGCGAGGGAGAACGCGTCGGTGGCGGGGGCGCACAACGTCACCTTCGTCCAGGGCGACGCTCGTGAGATATCAGGACTTCTCGCGGGACAGACCTTTGATTTCGCGGTCTGCAACTCCGCCTTCTGGCACTTCCCGGAGCCCGAAAGGGTCCTTGTCGGACTGCGCGAGCTCTTGACCGAGGCCGGAGCCTTCGCGCTCAGTCTCCCTTCTTGGGTCGAGGGTAACGAGGAGGTGAGAGAGGCTCTCCGCGCCAAAACGAGAGAGGTCCTCCTTGAGCACGGCGTCCCCCCCGACGCAATAGACGCCTTCGCGCTACGGCGGGTCCGACAAAGAGTGGACTACCATGCCCTCTTTCGTCGCCTCGGGTTCGCGGTGAAGGATGTCCCGTTCGAGTTCGAAGTGTCCCGGGAGTCCCGAGAAGCGTGGCGGCGCATCGGCGTGTTTTCAGGGAACAGGCGACTGAGCAGGCTGTCCCAAGTCCTCGATCCTGCAGTCCAGAGAGACGTACGGGCCCAGCTAGACTCGTGGAGGAAGGCGAACTTCCCTCGAGATCCGGGCGTGTCGAGATGGCGCATCTACGTCGGCCACAGATCAGGGCAGCGGTCGGAAGCATGAAGGCGGTCGTTCGGCGCCTGGAGACACCAGCCGAGCCTCATGCGAGCGGACCGGTCCCTCGTAGTGCCTCCTGACCAAGTGAGCCCCCTCTTGGGCCTTGGTCTGGTAGGACTGCGCGAGAGTCCATGCCCGAACAAAATGCTTATCGAGATAGGGGCCGCATCCACGCGCAGTTGCAGATCGACCTGTCGGGAAAGGTTGCCCTGGTCACAGGCTCTGGACGGGGCATAGGGAGGGCAATAGCCGTCTCATTGGCGGGATGCGGCGCCAGCATAGTCCTGAACGACATCAATCCGGCCTCGATGTCTGCGGTCAAGGACCATCTCATAGGGCTTGGGACGAGGACCCTCGCCCTGCAAGGAGACGTCTCTGACCGGACCGCCGTCGAGACGATGACAAAGGCCGCGACCGAGGCATTCGAACGCGTCGACATACTCGTCAACAACGCGGGGGTGGTGGTGCGGAAGCCCATGGAGGACTACACCGAGGAGGACTGGGACCGGGTGATCGACACAAACCTGAAGGGCGTCTTCAACTTCTCGCAGGCCGTCGGGAGGACGATGATCGCGCGCCGCTCCGGACGAATAATCAACATCGCCTCCATCATGGGAGAGGTCGCGCTCCCCCCGCGGGCGTCGTACGTCACCAGCAAGGGCGGGGTCATCGCATTCACCAAGAACCTCGCCGCCGAGTGGGCGAAGTACAACGTGACCGTCAACTCTGTCTCCCCTGGCTGGACGAACACCGAGATGACCGGGAACTACTTCGCGCGGGATGAGGTCCGCAGGTTCCTCCTTGAGAGGGTCCCGCTCGGACGGTTCGCAGAGCCCATCGACATAGCCAACGTCGTCGCGTTCATCGCGTCCGACCTCTCGGCGTACGTGACTGGCCAGAACATCTTCGTGGACGGCGGCTGGACGATACAGTAACCGTGGTCTTCGGAGCGGACAGCTTATTAGCAAAACAACGGAATCGGTCGACGTGCCGCTCAGTTCCGGACTCGAAGGCCAGAGGGTCCTTGTCACCGCTGCTAGCACCGGGATCGGCTACGGTGCGGCGGCGGCCTTCCTCAAGGAGGGCGCCCGAGTCGTGATAAACTCGTCGAATCAGGAGAAGCTCAGCGCCGCTCTGGCGAGGCTGCAGCCTCTCGGGGAGGTCTACGGCGTCCGGGGGAACCTCGCAGCGAAAGCCGACCTCGAGAACATCGTCAAGTTCGCGGTGTCGCATCTCGGAGGAATAGATACCCTGGTATACGTGACAGGCTCTCCCAAGCCCGGCCGGTTTCTCGAGATGTCCTACGAAGACTGGAGGGGCGCATCCGACCTCCTGGTCGTGAGCCCGGCGTACCTCGCAAAGCTAGTCGCCGACCACATGATCGAAGCGAAGATCAAGGGCAGGATGGTCTTCCTGTCATCCTACGTAATCAAGGAACCCACCCTTGCGATAGCACTCTCCAGCGTCTGCAGGGCGGCGGTCCTGTCTCTCGTACGGACGCTTGCGAGGGAGCTCGGACCCAAGAACATCCGCGTGAACGGGATCCTGCCTGGCTTCATCCGGACGGGCAGGATCGACCAGCTCGCACAGGACCAGGCGAGGAGGCGTGGGATAAGGCCGGAGGACTACATCAAGGAGATCGAGGGCGAGATCCCGCTGGGGAGGATAGGCACGACCGAGGAGCTTGCGAGGGCGATCCTCTTCCTTGGGAGCGACATGTCCTCGTACGTCTCCGGTGCGTCGATACCCGTGGACGGGGCCGTCCTGAGGTCGATCTGACCCAGTCGGCGAGTCCCTGCGCTACGACGGTCCTTCCACATCGTTAATATGGGATGCCTCCGGGAGGACTACGGTGTAGGTGCATTGGGAAGCGTTGCCTGGTCAGGCAAGGACGTTCTCAGCATCCTAGATTTCTCCCGTGATGACCTGGAAACGCTCTTCGAGACCACGGACCGCTTCGTCGAGAGACCGGACTCGGTCCCGAAGACTCTCGCCGACCGAATAGTAGCCACCGCGTTCTTCGAGCCGAGCACGCGGACGAGGCTGAGCTTCAGCACCGCCGCTCTCAAGCTCGGAGCCAAGGTGATCGACCTCTCGCCCGACGTCTCCTCGGTCCTGAAAGGGGAGAGCCTCTCGGACACCATAAGAATGCTCGAGTCATACTCGGACCTCATAGTCATGCGCCACCCGTCGGAGGGCGCGGCGCTTCTCGCTTCAGAGGTCAGCCACGTCCCGATAGTCAACGGGGGCGACGGTTCACAGCACCACCCTTCGCAGGCGATGCTCGACCTGTACACGATAAGGAGACTGAAGGGAAAGGTCGACGGGCTGCGCTACGCGGTGGTCGGAGACACGCGATACGCGCGGACCGCGGCGTCCTTTCTCTACGGTCTCGCGAAGTACAAACCGTCGTCGGTCTACCTAGTCTCCCCCGAGGGACTCAAGATGAGGGACGAGGTGAAGACCGCGATCGGAAAGCTCGGGCTGCGTACTGAGGAGCTTGACGACCTCGAGCCGGTCATCGGAAAGGTGGACGTCATATACATGAACAGGATTCAGAAGGAGCGGTTCCCTGACCCGAACGAGTACGAGAAGGTCAAGGGGAGCTACAGGATAACCAAGGCTCTGCTCTCGAACGCCGGAGACGCCATCGTCCTCCACCCCCTCCCGCGGATAAACGAGCTGGCCTACGACGTCGACGACCTTCCCAACGCAGCATACATGAAACAGGCGAGGCTTGGCGTGCCTGTGAGGATGGCGCTCCTCCACCTCATCATGGGAGGGGGAGAATGATGAGCGAGCGCGAGAAGATGCTCGTCCAGAAGATCAGCGACGGCACAGTCATCGACCACGTCTCCGCTGGGAGGGCGCTCTCCGTCCTCAGGTTGCTCGGCGACCCCCAGGACAGGGGAGTCACGGTCGCCCTGGTGATGAACGTGGAGAGCTCCAAGATGGGCAGGAAGGACATCCTCAAGGTCGAGGGCGTGGAGCTGACCGACGAGCAGATTCAGAAGCTCGCCCTGATAGCTCCTCTCGCGAGCGTGAACATAGTCCGGTCGTACAAGGTCTCGCAGAAGAAGAAGGCGGTCCTGCCAAAGACGATCACCGGCGTCCTGAGGTGCACCGCGACCACCTGCGTCTCCGTCCGTGAGAAGGACTCCGTCCCGTCTGTCTTCTTCTTGGTCGATTCGTCGCCGCTGGTCTACAGGTGCAAGTACTGCGGCAGGGACCTGTCCGAGCAAGAGATCTCCGGCGAACTCGGGTAGCCGCGTTGTTCGACCTCGCAATTCACGGAAGGGCCTACGTCGCCGAACTCGCGGAGTCGTGGGTGTACATCAAGGACGGGATGATCAAGAAGGTCTCCCGGGAGCCGACAGGCCGGGCCGCGGCGACGCTGGAGCTCGACGAGGGTCAATTCTTGATACCTGCCGCGACCGACCTCCACGTGCACCTCCGGGACTGGTCCCAGGCCGAGAAGGAGACCGTCGAGACTGGCACAAAGAGCGCGCTGGCAGGTGGCGTGACCACGGTGGCAGAAATGCCGAACACGATGCCGAAGCTAGAGACGGCCGAGCTTGTCGAGGCACGGGTCGACCTGCTCAAGGACCGCGCGTTCACCGACTTCGCAATCCACGCAGCCCCTCCCGACGACGCCTCTGAGCTGCCCAAGATCCGAAGGGCGGGCGCGTTCGCCCTGAAGCTCTACCCCCCCGATCTCCCCTCGTTCCGGGCCCTGCTCAGGCGAGCCGAGGTTGCAGGGCTCAAGATGGCGGTGCACGCCGAGGACGGCGCCGAAATTGCGGCCGGCCGTTCTCCGGGGGCTGAGCTCGTCGCCGTAAGGAAGATCCTAGAAGAGACGAGGTCGCGATCCTCGGTGAGGTTCGCCCACCTCTCCACGAACGAGGCGGCGGAGGCCGTCCTGGCCCAGAAGAGGGCCCAGAGGGCGCTCGCGATCGAGGTCGCGCCCCACCACCTCTTCACGGACCGTGGAACAGCGGGGACGCGCTTGGGAGTTGCGTCGAAGGTAAACCCTCAGCTCAGGTCGCGAGCGAACTCGATCGCGATGCGGCGGTTGCTCAGGGAAGGCCGTTTCGACTTCTACGCGACCGATCACGCCCCGCACACCCTCGAGGACAAGCTTCGGAAGGGGGCCCCTGGGTTTCCGGGCCTGGAACTTGCCCTGCCCCTATTCCTGACGAAGACCGAGAACATCCCACTTCTCTGCAGGATGTTCTGCCAAGCCCCGGCGGAGTACCTCGGGATCAAGAAGGGGAGGATCTCACCGGGATACCTTGCCGACTTGGTCATCCTCTCGAAGAGGATATGGCAGGTCGACCCTGAGAAGTTCGTCTCGAAGGGGAGGGTGACGCCCTTCGCAGGGGAACGGATGCGCTTTGCGGTCGACCACGTGTTAATGCGCGGCAGCACCGTCAACCTTGAGGGCAGGTTCGTGAAGCACCCCGCGTTCCTGGTCGGTTGATTCCGCTGGCTTCAATAGTCCCGGGAGTCCGGCCGAAGACAGGATGAAGACGCGGGTTTTCACGGCCGGAGTGCTCGTCCGCGGGGGCAAGGTCCTCATACTCAAGCGGAAGATGGACGACGACACGTACCCGGGTCTCTGGGACTGCCTTGGAGGGCATTTCGAGGCCGGCGAGTCAGCGGAGGCTTGCATGAGAAGGGAAGCCTTGGAGGAGTCGGGCCTCTCAGTCGAGCTGGTCAGGCCGGGGAGGTTGATCGAGTACACGGACGGGTACGGACGGTCCATCGCGGTCCCATTCCTTCTGAGCTCTCGGTCTGGCCGAGTGCTCGTCTCTGAGCACTCTGAGTGTCGGTGGGAGACACCGCGCGCCCTGGGACGGTTCCGCAAGGTCCCTGCTCTGGACGAGGCGCTTCTCATCTTCGGTCTTCGGTCCGGACCGGCGACGAGGTAATCCCTCTAGGCTCGGGAACAGTCTTGCTTCACGTTTATAACGAATGAGGAGACGGGCGAGTTCATGCAGATGGCCAACTCTCAGCTCAAGTGGCTTTACTTCTTCGACGAGGGCGTGACCGACCGGAAGCTGCTCGGAGGCAAGGGAGCGGGACTCTGCGAAATGACCTCGATGGGGCTTCCAATCCCCCCTGGCTTCGTCATTACGACGAACGTCTGCGAGGAGTTCTACCGCAACGGTCAGTCGCTTCCCACTGGACTGATGGGCTCGGTTCACGCGGCCATGGCCTCACTCGAGGAGCGCACTGGGAAGAAGTTCGGGGACGCGGGCGACCCCCTCCTGATCTCGGTGCGCTCGGGATCCCCCGTCTCCATGCCGGGCATGATGGACACCATCCTCAACCTCGGCCTGAACGACGCGGTCGTCGAGGGACTGGCGGGAATGACCGGGGACCGGCGGTTCGCCTACGACACCTACCGACGATTCATTCAGCTCTTCGGGAAGATAGTCCTCGATGTCGATGAGGAAGAGTTCTCGAAACTACTGGACGGCGAGAAGAGACGGAGGGGCGCCGCGCAGGACAGCGACCTCGACGCCGATTCCGTAGTGCGGGTCGCGGAGGCATACAAGGACCTCCTGCGCAGAGAGGGGAAGCCGTTGCCCCAGGAGCCCTCCCGGCAGCTGGAGCTTGCGATAGTGGCGGTCTTCAAGAGCTGGAACGGGAAGAGGGCGATCGAGTACCGGAAGCAGTACCGGATCACTCCAGACCTCGCCAAAGGGACCGCTGTCACGATTGTCACCATGGTCTTCGGCAATCTGGGGGCCGACAGCGCCACCGGCGTGCTCTTCACCAGGGACCCGTCGACCGGGAGTCCCGGACTCTACGGCGACTATCTCACCAACGCACAGGGCGAGGACGTGGTCGCCGGCATCAGGACGCCGAAGCCGATCTCGGACCTCAGGGACGAGATGCCCGAGGTCTTCTCTGACCTCGAGAAGATATCCCAGAAGCTCGAGGGTCACTACCGTGAGCCCCAGGACATCGAATTCACCATAGAGCGGAAGAAGCTGTTCCTCCTTCAGACGAGGGCAGCCAAGATGGGCCCCATGGGCGCCGTGAGGGCGTCGGTCGACATGGTCCACGAGGGCGTGATCTCGAAACGCGAGGCGCTGCTTCGGATATCCCCAGAACAGCTCGAGCAGCTCCTGCACCCCAGGGTCGACGCCGGCAACAGGATTGCCCCTGTGGCCGTGGGGGTGCCCGCGGCCCCGGGAGCCGCCGCGGGCAAGGTCGTCTTCGATGCGGACACCGCCGTCGAGTGGACCAAGAACGGGGAGAAGGTGATACTAGTCAGGGAGGAGACGAAGCCGGAGGACGTCCACGGGTTCTTCGCAGCCCAGGGCATACTGACAAGCAGGGGAGGGAAGACTTCGCACGCCGCCGTCGTGGCCCGAGGCATAGGCAAGCCCTGCATAGTCGGATGCTCGTCGCTCAGCATCTACGCGCAGAGCCGTCTCCTCAGGGTCGACGGGACGACGATAACCCAGGGCGAGACCATCACCATAGACGGCTCGACCGGCAACGTCTACCCGGGCATCGTCCCCCTTCTGCAGCCTGAGCTCAAGGACGAGGTCTTCGAGTTGCTCACCTGGGCCGACGAGACCAAGAGGCTCGGGGTCTGGGCGAATGCTGACACTCCCGAGGCGGCGGCGAGGGCCCGCAAGATGGGCGCGGAGGGCATAGGGCTTGCCAGGACAGAGAGAATGTTCAACGCCGAGGAGAGGCTACCACTCGTCGTCTCGATGATCATGGCCTCTACCGAGGCGGAGAGGAGGTCCTTCCTCGAGAAGCTCAGGCCCCTCCAGAAGGACGACATCAAGAGGATCCTGAAGGAGATGCACGACCTCCCGGTTATAATCAGGCTCCTCGACCCGCCTCTGCACGAGTTCCTCCCAAGATTCGAAGACCTGCTCGAGCAGGTCAAGAAGCTCGAGAGGTACGGAGACGAGAAGCAGCTCATGGAGGCGAAGAGGATGCTCGACAAGGCTAGGCAGCTCTCGGAGGCGAACCCCATGCTCGGTCACAGAGGGGTACGGCTCGGGCTCACACATCCTGAGATCTACGACATGCAGATGACCGCGGTGATGGAGGCCACGGCGGAGCTCGTCAAGGAGGGCGTCAACGTCAAGCCCAAGATAATGACGCCTCAGGTCGCAGCCTACCAGGAGGTAAAACTCGTCAGGGAGCAGTTCGAAAGGATACGCGCCCGGGTGGAGAAGGAGATGGACGTCAAGCTGGACGTGAAGTTCGGCACGATGATCGAGACCGTCCGGGCCACCCTCGACGCCGACGAGATCGCAAAGTACGCGGAGTTCTTCTCATTCGGCACAAACGATCTCAGCCAGGCCACGTTCAGCTTCAGCAGGGAGGACGCCGAGGCCAAGTTCCTCCCATTCTACCTTGAGAGGGGTGTCCTCGCCGACAACCCGTTCGAGACACTTGACGAGAAGGGCGTCGGGAGCCTGATCCGCATGGCGGTCGAGTCGGGCAGGAAGGCGAGGCCGGACCTCGAGGTCGGGATATGCGGAGAGCACGGGGGCGACCCGCGCTCGATCTATCTCTGCCACAGGGCCGGGCTCGACTACGTCTCGGCGTCAGCATTCAGGATCCCGGTGGCAAGGCTCGCGGCCGCGAGGATTGCCCTGCTGGACACGACCAAGAACTGATCGTCCACAACTCCTCTCACCCTTATATCGGCTCAGGAGTTTCGCGCAGTCGATGAGGTTCAAGATCGCGCTCGCGCAGGTCTCGGCGTCAGAGGACAAGGGAGAGAATCTTGCCAGGGGGAAGGAGCTCATCCGCGCCTCCTCCAAAGGGGGTGCAGACCTAGTCGTCCTCCCCGAGCAGTTCATGGCCTACGCGCCGATCGACGCGCCGCCCGCCAGGTTTGTCGGAGTCGCCGAAGACATCGACGGAGAGTTCGTCAGGGGCCTCGCCGCCGAGGCCAGAAGGACGAGAACGCACGTCGCGGTGGGCATCCTGGAGACGTCGGAGAGGAAGGACAGGGTGTACAACACGGTGGTCATGATCGGACCGGAGGGGAAGGTGATCTCCACCCACAGGAAACTCCAGCTCTTCGACTCCTTCGGCTACAAGGAGTCGAGCAGGTTCGAGCCTGCCTCGAGGCTCGAAGGCGTCTTCAAGACCAGACTGGCGAAGATGGGGATGATGACCTGCTACGAGCTGCGCTTCCCAGAGATGGCCCGCATCCTAGCCTTCCAGGGCGCGGAGCTGATCGTGGTCCCCACCGCCTGGCTGGGAGGACGGATGAAGGAGGAGCACCTCCACGTCCTCGCGAAGGCCAGAGCCCTCGAGAACACAGTCTTTGTGGCGGTTGCCTCTCAGACGGGACGCATCTTCACAGGTAGGAGTCTTGTCGTGGACCCCTTCGGCGTCTCGGTCTGCGACGCCGGCGAGGAGGAGGGCCTAACGATCGCCGAGATAGACACCGATCGAATCCTGCCGCGTCAGGAAGCTCCTCCCGAGCCTCGAGCACACCAGAAGCGACATCTATTCGGGCTTCTCACCGGCAAGGGGAGAGTAGATTGGCGCTGGCCCTGCCCTCCTCCCGCGGAATATCAGCCCGAAGTAGATTACGTTCAGCGCCACGAAGGCCAAAGAACTCGCCTGCTGGATGGCTGGCCGCGCCACGCCCAGCATTGCGATGAGGGCGTTCTCGGTGGAGCTCCATCCAGGGTTTACGGGAGCGGTGAACCTCACGAGGAATACGTTGTTCAGGATCAGGAACGTCATCACAGCGATAGTTATCGAGACGTAGAGCCACTTCCTACCAGGGTTCCAGATTGCCACGTCGATGAGAGTCAGCGCGAGAAGGTAAACCGCGTACTGTTCGTTCACCTGTGCTTTGAAGATCATGAAGGTGATTGTGCACAGAATGAGGGATTGCACGAGACCCTTTGACGTGGAGAAGCCGTGCCACCTGTGCGCCAACCAGAATGTGACTATCTCGGCGGGAATCCAAAGGTAACCGAGAAGCGTGAGGACGGCCGGCTGCCATCCACCCACGGCGTTGAACTGTATCAGGTAGAAGAAGACCCCAAGGAGAGAGAGCGACTGACCTCCCTTCGTCACTGTGCTGTTCAGCGTAGCGACCGCGGTCATAACTGGCCATCCGGCGATCAGGATGATTCCCACGCTGCCCGCTGCAGGGACTGCGATCGAGATGGCCAGGTTCCTGAGCTTCCGGGGTCCCGAGAGGGCGAATGGGACGGCGTAGATCAGCGGGATTGACTTGATCCATATCGCAATCCCTTCCAGGCTGGACCTGTACGCCGGTCTCTGCGTGAGCAGGGCCGCGACGACCGGGGCCATCGCCAGCGAGTCAAACATGCCCCAGATGCTCGAGATGACTATGGTGTAGGGTGATAGCAACCACAAGGCCAAGACCGCGTTCGTGGCTTCTGGTCGGTTCGATTTGACGAACCTGAAAATCAGGTATCCGAGGAGGACATCCCCGAGTATCACGGGCTGCTTTAGCAGGAAGTAGTAGACGTACTGGTTCTGAATCCCGATGAAGGCATAGATCTCATAGATCCCCCGAGCAGGACGGGCCAGAATGGGAGGTAACCTATCGTGGACTCGCTCGCAGGCGAGTAGATGGAAGCGAAAGACCACGGCGCTGGGGGCAGTACTCCGTAGGGGCTGAGCCCGTGCGTGACCCAGAATCCCGTCCTTACCCAGAGTTCAAAGTCGAACGGGTGGCCCGTCCAGAACGAGAAGACCTCCCTCGCGAGAAGGCCGATCACTAGGATGTATCTGGCCCTGATTGCCCCATCAACCTCTTCGGTGGGAGGGGACCTGCGGTGAGGTCACCTTGTCGGCCGCGTCTCCCGTGTGAGGACAGGGGCCGCGAACGGACGCGGAGCCATCTGGAACAAAGCCGAAATACCCGGGCTCCACATCTTCGTGACGAGCGGCCTCTTGAATAGCCTCAAGGTGATTCTCGTTGTCCTCTCGGTCATAGTAGTCGTGGAGTCCGCTATAATCGCTTCTCCGTATCTCAGCGGTGCCGCAGGCTCGGGAAGCGGCGCGACCTATGTGCCCGGGGTCTCCCAGACCTTCTCTCTTCCCTATGACCTCTTCAACCAGCCGATAATCAACGACACCAACCAGCAGCTTCGACCGACCTACAACTACTCGTGGGTCGTCACGATTCAGAGTTCGCTCGTCGCCCCCGCGAAGTCCTCCACGACCGAGGCGCAGATAGCGCTGGCCCCTACCTTCAAGGCCGAGAACCTCTCGATACCGACGATAATCATACAGGAGCGAGCCGACGGGCTGCTGAGGATAGAGTACTACGCACAGGACTGGAACAAGACCTTCGGGATGGTCCTCTTCAACTCGTCCTTCCCCCCGCTGGCCGGGCAGAACCTGACGTTGCGGTTCGTGGACTTTGGTCCCGCGTCTGTCGTGAACCCGCAGATAGCCCCCAGGCCCAACGGGAACCTATCAGTGTTCATCGGCAGTGTCGAGGTTGTCTCGGACTTTCCCATCGGCTGGGCCAGCCTCTCTCATGCCTTCATCTACGGGCTCCAGGGGTCCTCTTACACTGCTGGTTCGATGAAGCTGACAATCCAGAGCCTGGAGAGAAAGTGACGACCACCGCTGCGACGGTCCTGGCGCTAGTGCTCCTCCTCTCCGCGGGTCTCACCGTCACCTTCGAGCCCGGCGCCTCGAACTTGACCCCTCCCGGCTATCACGTAGCAAACTTCGACCCCAACCTCAACTCTAGCGCAAACAACGAGATCTACGACGCCAACTTCATCCCTGGATTTCAGGCGGGTCTCACCCAGACCTCGATCTCCTGGGTGTCGGGAGAGGGATTCGGCCGGATCGGATACTGGATCGGTCCCTGGTCCCACGACGAAGACGGTCTTCCGCACCTGGCGGTCGGTCCCCAGTGCTGCAACTTCGTGGAGGTGGCCCACACGCAGCAGTTCAGGGAGCCGTCCTGGGGGGACTACTACTACGTTAAGGCCGGGTTCGGTCCACCCGGCGTGAACCTGGAGAACTACACGTCGGACTTCAAGGCGCCTGCCGACGTCGGTTTGAGGACCGACTGGAACTGGACGGTCCAGTTCTCCCTGGACTGGGCCGTCCCGTCCCTCCTCAACCAGTCGAACGAGTGGGCTGCGATTGGGATAGCGGCGACCCAGTATGTCCCGGGCGTTCAGGGGAACCTGGTATACACGGTGGTGAACCTCTGGATGGATAGGAACAGTTCGAGCGGGCTCTCGCCCTCGGCCGTCGGAACGGAACGTATGGTCGAACCCGACGTCGTGGTCTACCACCCAGTGCAGATCTCCAGCGGAGGGAACGTGACGGTATCCCTCAACCTTTCGAAGTATCTCGTCGACACGCTCGCTGCCCTGGGTCTCTCCTCATCCAGCCCTGCTCCTGTCATCTCCTACGTCTATCTCAACGTGGAGGGATACAACTTCAGGTGGAACACCACGCTCTGGTCCTTCAGGGTGATGACCCAGAACGCGCCTGTCTCGCCCTCTCCGGTGCCCTTCGTTCTGGGCGCGGCGGCGGTCGCCGCAACGGTCGTCGTAGTGGTGATCGCGTACCGGCTCAGGTACGCGAGAGGCGCTTCTTTCGCCGCGGGCCCAGTTCCCAAATGACAAGGACCGTTACCGCCAGCACCACCAGCGCGACGCCCGACTCGACGTCGAGTTGCCGCTCCACCGGGGCGGCAGAAGCGCGCGCCTCTCCAAGAGGGACCTGGAGTGGGAGCGGATAGTTCGGATCCGACGGGATTTGCATGGGCGCCCGCGGAGGCTGGGAGAAGTTGAAGAAGTCGAGGGGGAGCGCTGCGGCAGAGACGTCGGCGTTTAGCGGGGGGATCTCCCAGTTGTACTCGATGAAGTGGAGGAGGGACAGGTGGCTCAGGAGGGTGGCCGAGACATAGCCCTCCTTGCTGAACGGGGAGATGACGATGAGCGGAACCCTCTGGCCAAGGCCGAGCAGCGCGCTGCTGAATCCGTGGTCTACGGTGTATTCCTGAGGTGGGACGACGTTGTCGTAGAACCCTCCGCCCTCGTCCCAGGTCAGGAAGACGGCTGTCGTGCTCCAGTACGCGCTGTCCATCACGCTGTTCACGATTGAGGCGACCCAGGCCTCTCCCTTGCCTATGTCGAAGGGCGGGTGCTCTGAGAGCGCAGGCCTGCCCAATGAACTGACGAAGCTCACGTCAGGGAGGCCGCTTCCGCTGGCCAGCTCTGAGTAAAGACTAGATACGTTGCGAACGTCTCTGAGCGACTGGAGCGGGATCCCAGACACGTAGTTCAGCGGATAGAACGCGGAAGGCCCCACACTTGCGTTGAGGAAGTCGTAGTATCCCCAGCTCACGCTCGCTGCATCGAGCTGGCTCATCAAGGTGTCAGCGTACGGCAGGTACGGAGGGGGTCCGTAGTTCGCCGAGACCGGGGTGTCTCCGCTCAGCATCATGAGCCGGTTGGGTGTCGTCTCGCTCAGGACTGCGGCGAAGTAGTTGTCCCCGAGGCCGTATTCTTCAGCGTAGTCCCAGTAGTTCGCCACCGTGTGGTAGTCGAAGTAGGTCATCGACTGTTGCCCTGAAGATTCGGCGAAGCCTCTCGCTCCTCCTGCGTAGTCGTCCACATACTGTCCCTGACCTTCGACCGGGTTCGTCGAATTCGAGGCGTAGCTCAACTGCGGGCGCACGCAGGTCTCGTTCAGAGGGAGGCAGACGTTGTCTGGGAGGCCGACGACGCTTCCGAGCTCCGAGGTGATCGGGTCCACCAAAGAGCCGTTCGCAGTGGGATAGGTGCCAAAGTAGTTGTCAAATGAATGGTTCTCCTGGACGATGACTATCACGTGATTGATTGGCGTGACCTGGGTTGTCGGCGTCGCGGCAGTCGGACGAACCCAGATCAGAATCAGGAGCGAGAGGACGAGAGGGAGAACGCTCGCCCCGGTCTTCTTTCGCGAACTAGCTCACGCTCGGGTTCTTTTGGAAGACGAACAGGGTCTGATCTCCGAACTGGTTGAAGGGAAACGTTCCGGCGGCGACGCGCTCGACCCTCTCGGCGAAGGCAAGGACGCGCCTTGCCCTGAAGTAGGCGTCGCTAAGGTAGGCGGGCGGGAGGATGGCGGGGAGGCCGATCGTCTTCCTGACCCTGAATTGGGGAACGAAGAAGCGCACGAACTTCGAGGGCGGGTAGTAGTACGAGGGGATGTCCTGCCCGCCGACCGAGACCATTATCGGCTGTCTCTTCCTCGGGGCCATCCGGTCGAACTGGAGGAAGAGTCCGTGGATGAGCGCCTCGGAGAGGCAGAGCGTGTTCCTGATTGAGCAGACGAAGTAACCGCCATCCTCGACCACGTTGGCGAGCTCGGACGGGAACCGGTCGATCGAAGGCTCACAGTTCAGAGCTCCGTTGAAGGAGTATGCCAGGCGGGTCCTGCCCCCCGGTAGACTCTGCGACGCCCTGCCGATTTCCCCGCGCCTAGCTGCAGGGCCGATACCCTATTGCTTACCCCCTTTGCTTCAATCTTCCTTCGGAGCAGCGCTATCATGCCTGGGGAGATGTCTGTGGCCACGACGCCCGCGACGTGCCGCGATATCTCGATCGCCTCCGCCCCGGTGCCGCACCCGACCTCGAGGAGGACGTCGTTGGGGGTCGCGTGCGCCAGCAGCTCCTGTATCGACCGCTCTCTGATCCACATGTTGATGAAGTTGTTCTTGATCGTGTAGTCGTACTCCTCCGATGCGGAGTCGAACGCCTCTGCGACCTCTCCGTAGTATCCCCGGCCCGACTGATTCCAATCGGAGAACGACGTCTTCACGCCCGCCTCACCGGTCACCGCTCCTCTGCGGGTCGGGAGCCCGGAAGGAGAGAGTTTCAGGCAGATCTCTGCTGAGGCGTACCATCCGTTGACCATCCCGCTCCCGTACTTCTTCGAGAACCGATCAAGGGTGTCCGACCGTTCTTGAGAACCCGCGACCGTCGCGGATGCCTCGTACATCACCTCGCCGAGCCGGAGCTTGACGGTCCCTGCTGCAAGCGAGTTCCTCACCCAGTCGGCCCCAGACCTGCCGCCCAGCAGGTAGAACGCCCCTTCGTGGTAGACGAACCTCACGGTCACGATGTGGGGGAGCCCTGTTGTCCTGCCTCGAGAGATGACCTTGATCAGGCTTCCAGCCACGGGAGCGAGGGTCTCGCCCTCCAGGAAAGTCACCTTCCCCTCTCAGCTCCGACCCCGTTGTACATCCCCCTGAGCATGTGGTACCTGTTCGACTCGTAGATGCAGTGGTCGATGCCTATCCTGACACGAAAGAGTGCGGAGGTGTTCCCCTTCGCGCGATACCTCCGGTTGAGCAGGTGCGCTTTCATCCGGACATACGTCCCCACGGTGAGAAAGAGCAGACCGTTGAGAGCGCGGCTGCCGTGGCGCTCGCCTCCCAGCGGAGCGGTAACGTCGCCTTCCGTGAAGCTTCGATTGTACATCCTCGGGAAGAATCGCTCCATCCACCTGCCTTCGCGCAGAAGAGAACGGTAGAACCCCTCCCCGACCATCACGTTCGCCGCGAGCGCGTCACGGGCGAAGAGACGGTCTCCGGACCTCGTGAACTCGCTGTGCGCCATGCCCTCGTCCATCACGTAGCTGAAGCAGAACGGTGGCGACCTCCTCGTGAGCTGGTAGATTCGGGCGAGCAGGAGAGACTTCAGCATGAAGAGCCAGAGGGAGTTCTGAGTCGTGACGCAGAAGAGGTCGATGTCGTCGCCATGTCTTGCTCTCTTGTACGAGTTGCCCCCGGCCACGGCGAGGAGCTTGACACGGTCGTCGACGCAGATGCGTGCGAACTCCTCTGCGGCGGTGATGTTGAGCCTCGCCCTCTTCCTGTTCCTCTCTTCGGCATCAACCCTCCCGGCGGGGCCTCTCTTGTCCTTCCCCCTTCTCCAGTATGTAGCCAGACTCGACCAGGTACCTCGATGTCAGGGTCGCGTTCCCGTCCCAGGCGGCAAGAAAGTCCTCCTCGGTTACATCGGCCTCCGTGAGCTGACGCAGCTCTGTCAGAGTTATCACGCTCCTGTTGGCCTTGGCGATCTCGCAGTAACTCGATATCTCCGCCAGCTCTCTGTCCCCTATGGCGAAGAGGCGGCCGCTAGTCCCCAAATCGCTCCCACACCGCGTGCTTCTTTCTGGGACTCAGAGTGTCGCGCATGGCGCCGAGCAGCGATATCAGTTCGCTCACGGAGGCGAACGGCAGCGCAAGGAGAAGCCGGGGATGCTTTGCGATCGCCTTTGCGACGACGCGGAACCCCTGACCGGGGGAGAGAAGTATCAGTGACTCCGCCGTCCTTGGAGCCTCCCCGACAAGTCTCCAGATCTGGATGTGCCCGTAGAGGATCCTCCTCCGCTGCCTCATTACATCGATGGGCCGGGTCGGCGTATCGACTCTGACCCTTGCGCTGAAGAGTGACCTAACAGAGTACCCTCGTTGTTTGGCGACGCCGGCAATGTAGGCGCCATCGTTGACCAACCCTGGCGGAAGACTCGCGAGCGCGCCCGGAGCGGACGACCATCAGCTCGTCCGTCCCGTGGTTTGCCAGGCGCGTCTTCTCGAGGTCAGCCGAACACTCGTTGTGGGTCTCCCACATCAGCTCGACCATCCCAGACGCGATCCCGCCCCTCGCCGCGGTGATAGGGTTCCCGGAGACCACACCAGCCCCGGGGTCGTGGTCTATCGCCCGGAGGAGCCTTGAGAACGCGCCTCGTTCCGGCAACGCATCTGCATTGACAAAGACCAGGTACTCGCCGACCGACTCGGCGATAACCTGATTGACGGCATCTGCCTTCCCTCTTCTCTCGCTCTCCTCGATGAGCACAATCCGAGGATCCGTCTCGTTCATCCACCGGAGGTAAGAGAGCGTCGATTCGGCGCACGCGCTGGCTACTATTGCAATCCTGCTGAGCGAAAAGCCGCTGGGGAACCGCTCGGTCTCGACGGTGTCAAGCAGCTCCGCAATACCGGAGCAGAGCCCGGTCGCGCAGATTCCAATCGTGAAATCGCATTGTTGGGCTTTCCTCCTTACTGGTTCTGGTCTGGTTCTTTTGCCTTGAATCTAGGAGGCCCAAAACAGCGATTCGGTGAAATCTTCCCCACCTTATCTGATAAGCGTTTTTCCAAATCGAAATTGGAACAGATTTGGAAAAACCATTATATTCGTAGCGTCGCTCGGTCCCAGCATCCTTCGCGTGTATTAAATGGATATTTCCACAAAGAGAGGCTTTCTTGTCGGCGTCCTCGGCGGCGCTAATCGCCCTAGCCATATCCTTCTTGATCAGGGTCGTCGCCGGCGGGGTCTTCCTGCCAGAGCTCGCTTCGCAGACCCTCTTCAGCCTCACCCCAGGTGCCATAGAGTCGAAGGCGGTCGAGTCTCTGCAGAGCCTCGCCAAGTACTCTGCTTTTACGACCGCCGTGGTGGGCAACGTCCTGGTCTACGGCATCATCGGCGCGCTCCTCTTCCGGACCAAGAGCATCTCGGAAGGCTCGGGCAAACTCGAGAGGTTCATCTCGTTCTCCCTCCTCCCCTACCTGATCCTCGCCGCCGCCGGCGTCGCCCTGCTGTTCACCACCGCAATCCAGTCTTCGCCGGTCTCTCTTCCCGGTCCTCCTTGTCTCACTGGCCCCACCGCAACTCGCCTTCGGGGCGACGCTGACGATGCTCAAGGGGGGCACCAAGCCCATCGATCTCTGCAAGGCCGTCCAGCCTCCCAAGGGGCAGAAGTTCGACAGGAGGCGTCGTCTCTTCATCAAGGCCGGGGTCGCTTCGGCCGTCGGCGCTGCGATACTCGTCTACGGGGTGGGTTTCCTGCTCAGGCCGTCAAACGGCTCCACCGTCCAGGCCAGCCCGAACTCGCTCTATCCGCAGAACGTGACCTCGAACGGCAACTTCTACCGGGTCGACGTGAACATCTTCCCGCCCACGGTCAACTCGTCGACCTGGAACCTGAAGGTCTTTGGCCTCGTCAACACCGAACTCAACCTTGACCTCGCCCAACTTCAGCAGATGGCTGTGGTGGAGCAGTACAATACCCTGGAGTGCGTCAGCAACACGATCGGAGGAGACCTGATCAGCACCGCACAGTGGACTGGCGTCAAGCTCAAGGACGTGCTGGCTATGGCAGGGGTGCAGGCCTCCGCCGACTACGTCGTCTTCCGCGCCGTCGACGGCTACGACGTCGGGATACCCATGGACAGCGCGATGCTCGACGGCACGCTCCTCGCCTACGAGATGAACGGGTCCCCCCTCCCCACCGACCATGGGTCGCCGCTGAGGGCGATCGTACCCGGACTGTACGGCATGATGAACTGCAAGTGGATCGTGAGCATAGAGGCGGTCAGCGGGGTCTACCAGGGATACTGGCAGGTCAGGGGGTGGGAGAACGACGCCCACTACCAGACCGGAGTCCGAGATCGTGATACCGGGGGACGCCCAGGTCACCCAGAGGTTCGGCATCAACGGGTCGAGCAACGTCAGCATCGGCGCGGTCCCCGTAGCCGGAATCGCCTTTGCCGGAGACCGGGGCGTCTCCAAGGTGGAGGTCAGCACGGACGACGGGCAGACCTGGACGACGGCGTCCCTGACTGACCCGCTCTCGTCACTACACGTGGGTCTTCTGGTCGGCCCAGTGGAATCCACCCGCCCTTGGGAACTACCGGCTGATGGTCCGAGCGACTGACGGGACCGGCGCAGTCCAGACCGCGACCGTCTCCGGACCCTTCCCCAACGGGGCGACGGGCTATCACGTGATCGATATCTCGGTGCTCACGGCCTCATCGACTTCCGCATCGATCGACGTGAGGGGGCTTCGGAAGGTGCGCCTCGGTATGCCCTTTCTTGGGAGTGCGGATGTCCGCATCTCGGACGGCCCGTTCCTCGAACTCTTCGACGCGAGCGGTCGCCAGCATACCTCCGGAGACGCCGCCCCTTCGCAGCGTGAGGAGGGTGAGTCTGAAGCGGAAGGGGCCGAGGCCGGGTCTCGTCGGTCTCACGAGGTGGGGCGAGCTCTCCTTCGGCAAAGGCGACCGACGAGGGGGTGCAGTCCATAACCTTCTACACCGACCTTCTGGAACAGCTCTCGGAGAAGGCCTCGGTTGGTGTCATTGCCCACGAGCTGGCGCACGCGTGGCTCAACGAGCACGTCTCTCCCGAGGAGTCCCAGGTCAGAGAAAGAGAGGCCGACGAACTAGCCCGCAGTTGGGGGTTCGGGAAGGAGCTCGACGCGCTCGACCTCGAGACCGAGCCCCCCTGACTGCCCGCACCGGAGGACGGGCGGAACTATCGGAGCGACCGCTTCTTCATGAAGACCGGGCCGTACTTCTCGGCGAGAAGTCCGAGGAGCTCTGCGGTGTGGCTGCTGACCACGTGGTTAAGGAACTCCATTATCAGCTGCCCCCTGGTCGTGGGGTCCGCGTCGAAGGCTCTGTCTGCCAGGTCGGTGCAAACCTCGCAGTCGGCGATGGGCTTGCTCTCGGCGAGCGCCCTGAGCACCTCCAACTGGGTGTCTAGGTGTCTGTTTACAGACTTGAGCCTCTCTTGTGGATCCAGAGTCCTGAGCAGGCCCACTCTCTCGTCGTGGCTCAGGGCAGGCGACATGGCGCAGAGGTCGGAGAGCTCAGAAGGCGTCTTCGCGTTCTTGAGGAGTGCGAGTATCTCTGGAGGGATCTCGGGAAGAATCTCACCGAGCTCTGATATCTGGCTCTGCACCCTCCGCATCAGATTCGGGCCCTCGGCGGCATCCTCACTCTCCTCTACCCTCTCGATCCGCACGACCTGCTCCGAGTCCAGGCCCCGCGGGTTCGTGACTCTGACGCGCCAGAGACCCCTCAGGTTGACCTGGACGCCTCCCTGTGTCGTCTCGCTGTGGGTCAGAAGCGAAAGCGTCCCTATCCCTTCGCTCGTGCCCTCGAAGTCTGAGGGTACGAAAGCAACGAGATGGTTCTCCCTAAGCGCGCGAAGGACCGCATCGGCGCTGCGCTTCTCGGTTATCGGAAGCGTGACCTCCATGTGCGGGAAGAGCACGATGTCTCGAGAGAAGACGACCGGGACGTTCTGACTCTCCCCTGGGAGCTCTGCACCTTCGGACATGCTGAACTTTGGTTCAGGCTGTGACCTGATATTTCAACGTGTCCACGCCGTCGGACCCCTGAGAGGCTGGGCATCGATCATGTGGGTCCTCCCCCATGGCCGCGCAGCCTTCCCGTCTCGCGCTAGTCTGAACGGCACGCGGTCCTGCCGTACTCCTGCTCAATCTTAAGAGCCGGACACGGCCCCCGTGCAGCGTGGAGACCCCCTCCCCGGCTCTTCAGAAGCTCAGGTACGAGTTGCAGAGATACCTCTCAATCAAGTCATCGTCCTCGGCACAGTTCTCCCCCGACGATCAAAGGGTAGCGTTCCTGTCGGACCTGACCGGAGTCCCGCAGATCTGGACTGTGTCGCTGGAGGACGGTGCCTGGCCCCAGCAAATCAGCCTAGGACAGGAGAGGGTGGGGTTCCTGAGCTACGCGAAGAGGAGTGAGACCATCGCCTTCGGCGTCGACTCGGGCGGGAACGAGAGGTTCCAGATCAACCTGCTCGAGGAGGGCGGCGAGAAGCTCACCGAGCTCACGAAGGATCCCGGCGTCGTCCACAACTGGGGCGACTGGTCCCCGGACGAGAAGTCGATATGCTTCTCATCCAACGCGAGGGACAGGTCCTTCTTCGACATCTACACAAGGTCCCTCACAGCCGAGTCCTCCGAGCTCGTCTATTCCCATGACGGGAACAACTACCCGATCGGGTGGTCTCCCGACTCGTCTTCGATACTGTTCTCCCGGATGCTCGGCCCCTTCAACCATGACCTCTACCTCCTGAGCCTGAAGGATCGATCAGTCCGGCTTCTGACCCCCCACGAAGATGAGGCCAGCTACCTTTCGCCCGCCTTCGACCCCTCCGGCCGGTACGTCTACTGCATTACCGACCAGGGGAGGGAATTTCCGGGGCTCGCTAAGATCGACCTGGGCGACGGGTCCTTGGGGTACGTCTACACCGAGGAATGGGAACTGGAGGGCCTCTCGGTCGCGCAGAGGGGAGGCGCGCTCGCTTTCACGGTGAACGAGGACGGGTACTCACGTCTGATGGTCTGGAAGAAGGGTGAGGATGCGCCTGTTCCGATCACGGTCCCAAAGTCCGTTATCGGCGGTCTCGCATGGTCGAACGGGGGAGACAGACTGGCCCTAACTCTCTCTTCGTCCAGAACGAATCCCGACGTCTGGATCCTGGACGTCTCCACCGGCTCGCTCAAGCGGCTGACCAAGAGCTCTTCCTGCGGCATCCCGGACTCCGAATTCGTCGACGCGCAGCTGGTGAGGTACAGCTCGTTCGACGGTCTGTCGATACCAGCCTTCCTCTACAGGCCGTCGGGAGAGGGCCAGCGGCCCCTCCTTCTCTACCTCCACGGCGGACCCGAGAGCCAGTTCAGACCCGGGTTCAGCCCTCTGATACAGTTCTTCATCCGGCTCGGATTCGCCGTCGTTGCCCCGAACTTCAGAGGCAGCACGGGATACGGTCGGACGTTCACCCACCTTGACGACGTCCGGAAGCGGATGGATACGGTGAAGGATTCTGTCGCCGCGGTCGCCGAGGCGCAGAGGCTGACCCCGATCGACCCAGATGAGGTGGTCGCGTGGGGAGGGTCGTACGGCGGCTTCATGGTGCTCGCCTGCCTCTACGCCTACCCTGAAATGTGGGCCGCCGGCGTCGACATCGTGGGCATCTCCAACTTCGTGACCTTCCTCAACAACACGGGACCCTGGCGGCGCAAGCTCAGGATTGCCGAGTACGGCGACCCTGAGAAGGACCGTGAGTTCCTCGAGTCCATCTCACCCAACAACAACGCGCACCTCATCAGGGCCCCCCTCTTCATGATCCACGGACGGAACGACCCTCGCGTCCCCATAGGCGAGGCGGGTCAGATCATGCAGACGATGCAGAACCTGGGCAGGGAATCCCACCTCATCGCGTTCGACGACGAAGGGCACGGCCTGGTCAAACTTCAGAACAGGATAGAGGGCTATTCGTCGGCCCTGGGCTTCGTGATGTACAACGTCACGGCGCCGCGCCGAGGTCCTCCTGCATCGCCTTCGCGAGGTTGACCCAGAGCGCCGAGTCGACCTTGGCATACTCGGCGGCCTGGGCCGCTACCTTCTTCGCCGTGGGTCGGGTCGAAGACCTGTTTACCTGAGCCCCCGTGAAGTCGAGACGGGACCGGGAATCCCCCTCTGCGACGAACTGATAGATGAACTGCGAGTGCTTGATTGCGCCCGTGAGACGCGTGTTGGTCAGCATCATCAGCTCTGGAAAGAGCCTGACCAGCCTGCGTTTCTTGGTGGTCCGGCCTTTGGAGAAGAACGTGTCGTTGAGGATCAGGGTGTCCCCGTCTAACCTCTCTATCTCGCGCTTCCCGTCCATGCCCATGAGGCCGATGTCGTCGGTGTCGTAGTCCGTTGCCCAGTCGTAGGCGTCCTTCACCGGAAAAGGAAAGCTCTGGCTGAACCTGTAGTGCACCGTGTAGTAGTGCATCGGTACCAGTTCGACCGAGCTCAAAATATGAGTCTTCTGGTCACAGACCTCTCGGCCTCGAAGCACATTGAGGTCCCGTCGACCCCGCTCAGCAGGTGATGGCCGGCCAAGCTTTTCTCTCACCAGATCGTCCAGCCCCCTCCTGTCCCCGTATCCCGTCCCCCTTGCCCAAGCCAGGATGCCGTGAGTCCAGCGCCCGAGTGAGATTCGGCCCGTTCCTCTAGTTCAGGAGCCCGAAAGTTGCGAAGCGCCGCGCTTCCAGCATCACCCGGCCGGGACGTTGCGGATCAAGATGGACGACGGTACCACCAAGGATGTAAAGGCGGGAGAGATTTCATTCGTGCCACCTGGTCACGACGCTTGGGTGGTGGGAAAGGAACCAGAGGTCGTCGTTGTCTTCCAGGGAATGATCGACTACGCAAAGTCGATGAAGTAGACCGGTGTTCTAAGGTCGGACTCGAGCGACGGCAAGGTCGCGGGGCTCAGAGGGCGGCACAGTTCCGTGCGATGTGGGTCTTGGTGCGGGGGGTGAGAATTTAGACCTTCGGGTTCGAAGCTATGGCAGTCTGCCGAGGGGTTTCGAGTCCCTTCGGACCCTAACCGTTGGCCTGACATGAATTCTACTTGTATAGGGACAGATACCCGGGAATTATATGTAGACCTTTTGGTACACATGTACTTCGACCTATAGTCAAAGGCTGAATTCGCAATGATACATGGGTTTGAGAACTGGTTGCCGCGGCCGATGATGGGACGTAGATTTGGAAGCAGTTTCTGGCTCCTAATCAATAATCAACAGGGGAAGTTCTAGCAGGCGGTTCGTGAGTACAGATGATTGGCCAACATTTGATTGTATTTCCGGGGATAAGCCCAAACGGGGCTATCGGCAACTCGACTTGCGGGGCACGCGTTATCTTTCCACGAACGAATAAGCATTCCATATGGACAATCCATTTAAGAACGGAGACGCATATTCATTTCTATGATAGGGAAGGTCAACCTAGATAGGTACGCAAGGAGAACGCTTGGTGCATGCCTATTGGCCCTTTTCCTACTCACCCCGACCATGGGCGGGGGGACAGCTTCCGCAGAGCAGACGCAGAGTCAGTTGACAGGATGTGCGCAACAAATCTCGCAAGCTGCGAACATCGAGGCGCAATCATTTCAGCAAGGCTCTGCTGTCCTCCTTGCTGAAGGATCTTGGCAATTCTCCAGTGTCACCGTAACTTACAAGGCGTCATTTGACAGCGTTTTCGATTCATGGTCGTTCGACTCCAGCTGCCACGTAGCCTTAACGGCAGTGAACATCGTATTCCAACTCCGAAATGCGACGGAAAATGCCGGCTACGTTATTGTGCGCGAGAATCCGGAAGCCAATCAAGTAGTGGGCGTCTCAATCCAAGTTAGTTCCGGCACTGCCACGACCAATACCTATTGGTCTGGCTACGAGATGGCAGGGAACGCTGACGACACAACGTATGTCTATGAGGGCATTGCTGACTGGTCGATTCCCTCGGTCAGCCAGCCCTATAGTGGAGCCTGCACGGGAGGCCTAATCTGCAGTGTCCTCGTCTGGCCGGGACTCGTACGTACAACCGGTGGTGGAACGGGGGTGGCCCAAGCTGGTACCGAATCAAACCTCACCTGTGGCTCGGTGAGTTGCATAGCAGGGTACAACATGTGGTATGAGTTCTATCCCCAAGAAGGGATGAGAATCATATGCAACAGCCATTCGGGATCCGGCGATTCCATCGAGGCCTATGTCCTCAACCAAGGAATAACCGGAGGAAATACATCGCTATGGAACTTGGAGATAACGGACAGCACAATCGACCAGTCGTGCACTGTAACGGGTCACGCCGACAGCGGAATTGGAACACCTCGTCTGGCTGAGTTCTTGCTGGAGAGGCCAAGCGAGGGCCTATCCTTCGCGACGCTGCCCAAGTTCACGACGGTCGCCGTCTCCGGGAGCATGTACTACGGAGGGTCCGCCAAAGGCATCTACACACCATATTCCAATGGTTGGTACACCCAATATGTGATGAAGAACAGCGGCTACACCAACATAAACACGACAGCGGTCGGATCTTCGAATTCGTTTAGCGAGACATACAACACTGGCCAGGGTACATGAAGCTGCCCTACGTAGTAGTCGCGGTCGTGCTAGCCGCTCTCATACTTCTAGTCACGGTTGCTCTGCCGAATAATGTACCTCCGACAGTATCCGATTCGAGCCCGTCACCAACGACGAGCTCTTCGACGACTTCTCTCAGAACGACCCCATCCTCGACAGAGACATCCCAGAAGACCTCAACCGGGTTCACGACCACGCAGACAACTTCACTCACCGGCAACTCCGAGAACGCCAGTCTCCTGGATGGGTTGGGGTTGCGACTGTCCCTCTCCGTCAACGCCACGGAAATCAACACGGGACAGGAGATTATCATCGGGGTGGAAGTTATCAATACGCTCCACTCTGAGAACAACATCTCAATCGGCTCGGACTGGCGCTGGCCTGAGGCTAACCTCACTCTGGTGCCTGCTTTGGAATGCATCTTCCCTGGAGGCGTCACGTTGCTCAGGGGATACTACACGCAGGACAATATCTCTTCCGCGTCATCCGGATCACTTTTCCTTGCTCCTCTCACAGGCACTGCAGGCTGTGGTCCTTTCAGCGCCGGATATTATTTGTTCAAACCGACCAGCGAATATGCTCAGCCGGGGCCGAATATAACTGAATTCCTCGCTGTAAGTGGAACCCTAACGACCAATGGATACTGGACGGGAAGCTACTCACACCCCGGAACCTTTCATCCCTTCGACCCGGGATTGTACACAATAGTCGGTGTCGACGAATGGGGAGATATGGTGTTGCTTCCCTTCAACGCTGGGTAGCGAGCAACCTCCTTTGCCGTTTTCATCCGTTCCTTCCGAGAATTCTCTAGCCGATTGTATGATTTCATGCACCATCTTAATTGGAAGTGTGAGTAGCCGCTCAAGAGTTCGACGATCTATGAGTTGAGTCTGCAAGCCACAGAGATGCGCACGCAATGTTCAACGACGCACCACGATACGAGGTATCAAGCCACCTTCATGAAGGTTCGGCAAAGCCAGAAACTATGTGTAGACCTTTTGATACGGATGTACACATGGCGTGTGGTGCGGGGGGTGGGATTCGAACCCACGAACCCCTAAGGGACGGGGTCCTAAGCCCCGCGCCGTTGGCCAGGCTGGGCGACCCCCGCTCGCTCGTCTCGACCAGTCTCGATTCGGTATAATGGCTTTCTGGGGGTAATCGTTCCGCTCTGGCTGGAACGCCTAGTCCTCGCGCCACTTGAAGAATCGTACCGCGAGGAAGAAGACAACTGCCGAGATCACCACAAGGACGGCGATGTCGGTGATCGCAGCGTTGTAGTTCCCGTAGATCATCACGTTGTTCAGACCCTCTATCACATAGAATAGGGGCAGGATGTGCGCCACGTTCTGCAGGTACGTCGGCATGGTGTTGACAGGGAAGAAAGTCCCGGAGAGGAACATCATGGGGAATGTAATCAGATTGCCGACGACCGCCGCTGACTCGACGCTGGTGGAGACTGTCCCGACGAGCATGCCGAGGGAGACGAACAGGAACGGACCGATGAGCAGGAACGGGATGATCCATGGCGTGAGCGTGATGTGCGCCCCGAAGGCCAGGACCCCGAACGCTGACATCAGCACGAAGGACGCTAGGGTCATGATGATGTAGAAGCCTATCTTGGCCAGTAGCCAGTCGGTCTTGGTCAGGGGGGTGAGGGAGAGCTGCTTGAATATCTTGTCCCGCTTGTACTGGCTGCTGATATTGACGAGTGCAAACATCGGGCTGACCAGAATGGCGAACCCTATCATCCCGGGTATGAGGAAGTCGATGTACTTGTAGGACTGAGAGGCGATGGTCAGACGATTGACGCTCAAGACCTGTGTTCCGTTTACCCGGTGGAGGTTGAAGGCGTTGACGACGCCGTTGGTCACGCCGAAGACGATTTGGCTCGTCGATGAGGACGGGTTCCAGTACTCCGTCAGGTTCACGGGAGACCCTGAGGCGTACGCCGCGCTGAAGGTGGACGGGATCACCAACCCATCCGAGGATGAGTGGGACAGGAGGTACTGGGAGAAGTTCTGGCTGCTCGGGACTAGCGTGATCTGCAAGCCGGTCTGGTTCAGCACTCCCAGAAACTCGGAGCCGACCGGCCCGTTGTCAAGGTTCTGGGCGTAGACCTGTGCCGTTCCGGAGCCGTTCCCCGAGAAGATGGCGCCGAAGAGCAGGATCAGGATGACCGGGAACGCGAGGCCGAAGAAAAGCCCTATCCTGCTGCGAGTGTAGCTGTGCGCGAAGGTTACCAGGTCCGCCCAGAATCTCTTTGCGCCGCCCATTTAGTTCACCTGGGCCGCCTGCCCCTCCTCGCTTATCCTTGAGCCGACCAGCCTCACGAAGACGTCCTCGAGGCTGTCGCGGCGTCACAGTCAGGTCGCTCCAACTCTCTCCCGACCTGCCGATGGCCTCCAGGACCAGCAGAGTGTCCTCCTTGTTCTTGAGCCTCACGGTTATCGTCTTGTCCAGAAGATCCACCTCGAGGCCGGTGTTCTTCTTCAGGTAGTCTGCCAGGCTTTGGCCGCCCCGAACCTTGATCTTCTCTCCAGAGCCGTGCTCAGAGATTATCTGGGCCGGAGTGCCCGCGGTGATTATCTTCCCCTTGTTCATTATGGCGACCTTGTCCGCCAGCTCCTCTGCCTCCTCGAGATAGTGAGTCGTCAGGAGGACGCTGATCCCCTCGCTCTTGAGGTTCCTTATCACATCCCACACGGCCCTCCTCGCCTGCGGGTCCAGACCGGTGGTCGGCTCGTCCAGGAAGACGAAGTCGGGCTTGTTCACGAGGGAGAGGGCGAGCCCCATCTTCTGCTTCTGGCCTCCCGAGAGCTTCATGAAGTACATCGACGCGGAGTCCTGCAGGATCACCCTCCGAAGTATCTCGTCTGGGTCGACGGCCACGTCGAAGAGACTAGCGTAGTATTTCACGGCCTCTCTCGGCGTGATGTAGGGCAGGAAGGTAAAGCCTTGGGGGATCACCCCTATTCGCTTGTGGAGCGCCTCGCCTTCCTTCCATGGGTCGAGTCCCAGCACGCTGACCTGGCCTCCGTCCCTCTCTCTGAGGCCTTCGAGTATCTCGATGGTAGTCGTCTTCCCGGCCCCGTTGGGACCGAGAAGAGAGAAGACCTCCCCCTCGTTGACCGTGAACGATATCGAGTCGACCGCCTGGAGGCTGCCATAGGCCTTCTTCAAGGAGGAGACTTCTATGACCGCCAAGGCCGAACCTGTGCAGCCCGGGCCCGTTTATAAATCGTCTGCGAGATTTCTTCCCGACGGAGCCGAACCGTTAATAGACGACCGCCGCGGCGAAGGCTGCAAGATGGACGGATTCAGACCTGCAGAGGACATCCTCGGAGTGATCGGCCACACGCCGATGGTCCGACTCGGGAAGGTCGGCAAAGGCCTGAGGCCCCACCTGTTCGCCAAGCTCGAGTTCATGAACCCGGGAGGCTCGGTCAAGGACAGGATAGCCTCCTTCCTCGTCAAGGACGCCGAAGCAAAGGGACTGCTCAGAGAGGGTGGCACGATAGTGGAGCCGACCTCCGGGAACACGGGGTTCGGTCTCGCGATGCTGGCGGCGGTGCGGGGCTACAAGACGATCTTCACCATGCCCGACAAGGTCAGCGAGGAGAAGCGGGCCATCCTCCGGGCATTCGGCGCCGAGGTGATAGTGACGCCGACCGGAGCCGCTCACGACTCGCCCGAACACTACATCAACGTCGCGCGGCGCCTGAGCAAGGAAGTCCAGGGTGCCTATATGCCGGACCAGTACACGAACCCAGGGAACCCCGAAGCGCACTACGCGACGACCGGCCCTGAGATATGGGAGCAGACTGGCGGGAGAATCGACGCCCTGGTCGTCTGCGTCGGCACGGGGGGCACAATCTCCGGGGCGGGTCGGTTTCTCAAGGAGGTGAGAGGGGACGTGAGAATAGTCGGGGTCGAGCCCGAGGGCTCAATCTACCACAACAAGAAGTACGGAACCGACTACCCGCTCCATCAGTACGCCGTCGAGGGAATCGGAGAGGACTTCATCCCCGCGACCTACGACGAGAGCGTGGTGGATCAGATAATCCAGGTCTCCGACAGGGAGACTGCCGCAGTCACCCTAAGGCTTGCGCGAGAGGAGGGGATATTCGCGGGAGGTTCATCCGGGGCCGCTGTCGCAGGTGCTCTGAGGTTCGCAAGCGCCAACGGGTCCCTAGAGGAGATCGTCGTGATACTTCCCGACACGGGCAGGGGGTACGTGTCGAAGTTCTACAACGACGACTGGCTGAGGGCGAAGGGCCTCGACCAATCACACGCTTAAAGCTCCCTACAGGGTTCCTGGACGCATGCGCTTCGCGACTAGGGCCGTCCACTCGGGGAACGAGCCGGACAGGGAGACAGGCGCAGTGGCTCCGCCGATATTCACCGCGTCGACCTTTGCTCAAGACGGAGTCGGCAAGCCGAGGGGGTACGAGTACTCTCGGAGCGGAAACCCGACCAGAGAGAGGCTCGAGAAGGCAGTGGCCGAGCTCGAGCACGGAAGACACGGGCTCGCCTTTTCATCGGGGCTCGGCGCGATAACGACCGTAGCTTCCCTTCTGAAGAAGGGCGATCACGTTCTCATCTGCAACGACGTCTACGGGGGGACGTTCCGCATCTTCAACTCCGTCTTTGCCGGCTTCGGGGTGACCTTCACCAGGGTTGACGCACGAGACCCGGGCTCCCTCGAGAAGGCCGTCCGACCGAGCACCAAGATGGTCTGGCTGGAGTCCCCCACGAACCCCCTCATGGTAGTCCTCGACATTAGGTCCGTCGCGAGGTTCGCGAAAGAGACGGGGCTCATCCTCGCCGTCGACAACACCTTCGCCTCCCCATACCTGCAGAACCCTCTCAAGCTCGGCGCGACCATAGCGCTACACAGCACGACGAAGTACATCTCGGGGCACAGCGACATGATTGGAGGAGCCCTGGCTGTCTCTGACGAGGAGCTCTACGGGAGGCTGAAGTTCCTCCAGAACGCGATCGGGGCCGTCCCGGGCCCGTTCGACTGCTATCTTGCCCTGCGCGGCATCAGGACGCTGCACCTGCGCATGGAGGAGCACTCTAGGAACGCCCAGCTCATCGCCGAGCTGCTCGAGAGCAGCGGGCGTGCGACCAGCGTCTACTACCCGTTCCTCGAGTCGTCGCCGACCTACCGACTCGCGCGGAAGCAGATGTCGCTGGGCGGGGGCATGCTTTCGTTCAGGATCAGAGGGGGCTACAAGGCTGCAAGCCGCTTTCTCGAGTCGCTCCGGATCTTCGTCCTCGCGGAGAGCCTAGGAGGCGTCGAGTCGCTGGCTGAGCTTCCTGCAAGGATGACCCACTCTTCCATTCCTAGGAAAGAGAGGGAACGGATGGGCATCACCGACGACCTAATTCGTCTCTCAGTCGGGATTGAGGACCCTCAGGACTTGAGCGAGGATGTCAGACATGCGCTCGCGGCAGCCGTCTCCTGAGCAAGTCCTTCCTTTGGTGTGGCAGAGGGATACGCGGGGCAGCTGGGTCCGGGTGGTCCAATTGTCACTGCCCCGAGGAGTTCAAGGACAGAAGGAGATCCTCAATGCCCCTGGGCCGCCTTCCTCTTCTTCTCCTCGTATTCCCTGAGCTTCTTCCTCTTCGCTTCCGTCCTCTTCGCGTCGTACTGTCCGAGCGGGGCGTCGGCCTCGACGAACCCGTGGGCGATCGTTATGACATTCTTGACCAATGTCCTGGTCTTCTCGTCGCTCTTGGAGACCACGACCTGAAGGTTTCTCCTGTCGAGCACCTTGTAGTCCGGAACCTTCTCGAGCTTCTTCAGCTCGTCGACGGCGTTCTCCATGGCGTACTCGTTGCCGAATATCCCCCGAACCTCCCAATCACCGGGCATGCGCGCCCGCGACCTCTCAGGGGATAAAAACATTAGAAGCCCGCCCGACCGGGACTAATCTGTATATACCTGCTGAGGCTCGTAAAAAGTCGTGCAGGGAAAGAACGACTTTGCCTCTGTGACCGGTTGGATAGAGTCTCCTGTTGGCCGGGCAGACCTCTACGAATTGGGGAGGCTGGGCGCGGATACCGGGGACCTCCCGTACTCGATTAGGGTGCTAGTCGAGAACGCGCTCAGGCACGCTGGCAAGGTCGAAGGGGCAAACGACGCCGTCCACCGGCTGCTCGAGTGGCCGAGGAGTGTCAACTCCGGTCTCCCTTTCATGCCCTACCGCGTCCTGCTCCAAGACTACACGGGCGTCCCACTGGTCGTGGACCTCGCGTCCATGAGGGACGCCGTGAAGAGAAACGGCAGGGATCCGCGCGCGATTAACTCTCTTGTCCCCATGGACCTGATCATCGACCACTCCGTCCAGGTCGACGGCTGGGGTGACGAGGTAGCGTTCAGCTACAACGTGAGCAGGGAGTACGAAAGGAACTCCGAACGGTACTCGCTCCTTAAGTGGGCGCAGGGCTCCTTCGAGAACCTCCGCGTATTCCCTCCGGGCAAGGGCATCTGCCACCAAGTCAACCTTGAGTTCCTAGCGACCGTGGTCGCTCTGAAGGAGAAAGACGGCAGACTCAGCGCGGTACCCGACACGCTCGTCGGGACCGATTCGCACACCACCATGGTCAACGGGTTGGGCGTCCTCGGATGGGGAGTGGGAGGGATCGAGGCAGAGGCGGTCATGCTCGGCGAGCCCTACCACATGCCGATACCCCGGGTCGTCGGCGTGAAACTCGTCGGCCAGCTTCCGGAGGGGGCGACGCCCACCGACGTCGTGCTCACGGTGACCGAACTCTTGCGGGGGAGAAACGTCGTGGACGCATTTGTCGAGTACTTCGGTGAGGGCTACCAGCATCTCTCCGTCCCTGACAGGGCGACCCTCGGGAACATGTCCCCGGAGTACGGAGCGACCGTGGGCTTCTCGCCCGTGGACTTCACCACCCTTGGGTACCTGAGGGACACAGGCAGAGACCCTGCCTACGTGCGTTTTGTGGAGGAGTATTGCAGACGCCAGGGCCTCTTCGCGCAGCCCGGGGATCATGAGCCAAGATACTCGGATGTCGTCGTCGTGGACCTCTCGACGATAGAGCCCTGCATCGCAGGTCCGAGAAACCCCGAAGAGAAGCGCCTCCTTAGGGAGGTGCCACGCTATGCAAGGAAGTTCCTCGAGGAGCGCCGGAATGCGATGCCCTCGACATCCGTATCCTCGTCAGGTCCCGCTGGTGGAGGCCAGACGCTCGTGAGTCCGCTCGCCGGGAGCCGTGGTACCAGCGCGGTCGGTGACGGCTCGGTGGTGCTAGCGGCCATAACCAGTTGCACCAACACCTCGAACCCTACCGTAATGATCGGCGCCGGCCTCGTCGCCAAGAAAGCGGTACTCAGGGGCCTCTCGCCTAAGCCGTACGTGAAGTGCAGCCTCGCGCCGGGCTCCACAGTGGTGAAGGATTACCTCGAGGGGTCGGGGCTACTCACCTACCTCGACAAGCTCGGGTTCAACATCGTCGGCTTCGGCTGCACAAGTTGCATTGCTCAAGGAACGCCAGTCTTGTTGGCCGATGGCACTTCGCGATCGATTGAAAGTCTGCCAAAGTCAGGAGGTGCTTCGCTTCTTGGGCCGAACACCGAGGGCCGGCTGGAAATCGTTCGACAGTCAGAGCTCTTGAAGAATGGCGTGCGGGATTGTGTTGAACTTGTTCTCCAAGACGGACGATCGCTAATCTGCACACCGGACCACCGAATCCTCTGTTCAGATGGGCGCTGGGTTAGGGCTGACGAACTCGATCTTGGCAAGGATCGAGTAATCGTCGGACTAGAAGGCCCTCACGACACACCGGCGCATGACGAATCTGGATACACCCTACACGCAGGCGACTTCACCTTTAGCATGGACACCGAACTCGATCGAGCCAGAACGCTTGCGTTTGCCAGACTGCTAGGGCATCTTCTCGGTGACGGCTCGATCAGCGTCTACGGCCAAGGCAGAATGAGCGTCGGCCAATCTATCGACCGCGAGACGGTACTGAACGATATAGAACTAGTCACAGGGCTTCGACCGGCTGCAAATCGCTACGACGAACAGAAGTGGTCCATCGTGCTGCCGATGGCACTTACAAGTGCCATAGTGACTCTGCGTGGCGTTCAGGTAGGCAGACGCATTTCACAGCCTCCCACTCTTCCTGAATTCCTAACCAAGGAGGATTGTCCGGTAGCAGCGCTGCGGGAGTTCTTAGGCGGACTCTTTGGAGCCGATGGACACGGGCCTTCTCTACATAAGTGGGGAGATCGGGAGGAGGACTCGACACTGGACCCACCAGCATTCTCTCAGAGCACAATCCCTGCGCATCTGGAGCAATCAAGAAGGTTCATGCGCGAAGTAATCCTGTTACTGGCAAGATGCGGCGTTGGCACTGAAAGTGCACACGTGTATGAATACCCGACAAGGAGGAGCAGTACATCTTATGCCGCATCACAAGACGGAATGCCCAGAATCGAAGTACGATTACAACTACCGAACGGTCTATCCTTCATCGAGCACGTGGGCTACCGATATTGCGTTGACAAAGTAATGCGTGCTAGCGCGGCGGCAGTGTACTGGCGCCTTGTGGACGGTATCCAAAAACAGCGGCTCTGGATGGCTGCTCGGCTTGAGGAGCTACATCAAAGGCAACCGACTTTGTCATTCTCTCAGGCCCGACAATTGGTAGTAGTGTCGTTGGGGAATCACGAGTCAGAGGCGTCTTTGCCTCCCATCGTATCTCCTCATTATGCATTACTCGAGGGTTACGACCGTTTCTCGCGTCTCCCAAAGGCAACTGACCGCAAGTTCCAGCCATTACATCGTGACAGTTGCGACTTTTCGTCGCCCGTGGCATTATTCAGGGAGCTCGGCGTGCGGGACTGGTTTGCCCCACTCCAGAGCAGGGATGAGATGGAGCCTATCAAACGATATTGCGTAGAGAAGGAAGCGATGAGTCTACCAAGCTTCTCGCTTCAGATCGTTGACCGACGTCCAGCGGGGCAGAGAAACGTGTATGACCTAACCGTTGATGACTTGCATGCATTCATAGCAGGTACGGTAGCGGTCCACAATTGCATCGGCAACAGCGGTCCCCTCGACCCGGAGGTCGAGAGCGCCATCAAGGAGCGCGACCTCTATGCGGTCGCGGTCCTGAGCGGGAACCGGAACTTTGACGGGAGGATCCATCCCCTGGCCAAAGGGTCCTTCCTGATGTCGCCGATGCTCGTCGTCGGCTACGCCCTTGCGGGAAGGATAGACTTCGACTTCAGCGAGCCGCTCGGCGTGGACCCGGAGGGGAAGCCGGTCTTCCTTAAGGACCTCTGGCCGACCCTCCAAGAGATCAAGGACGTTGCCGCGAGCTCGCTCAGAAGCGATCTGTATAGGAGCAGATACGCCGATGCCCTTACCGGTGACGCCACCTGGGATGCTCTTCCGGGCGGCGCGGGAGAGACCTTCGAGTGGGACCCCTCCTCCACCTACGTCAGGGAGCCGCCATGGTTCCAGACCGGCTCTGTCGTCGCGGCCGGCGACATCGAGGGCGCAAGGGCGCTGGCGGTCTTCGGGGACAAGATAACCACCGACCACATATCGCCCGCGGGTTCCATAGCCTTCGGGAGCCCGGCTGGACGATACCTCGTCGAGCACGGCGTCGACATGGTCCACTTCAGCAGCTACGGCAGCAGGAGGGGGAACCATGAGGTCATGGTCCGCGGAGGGTTCGCCAACACCAGGCTCCGGAACCTCTTGGCTGAGGGCAGGGAGGGCGGGCTGACCAGATTCCTCCCGACCGGCGAGGTCCTGCCGATCTACGACGCCTCGGTGCGATACTACGGGACGCCACTGATAATCATCGCCGGGAAACAATACGGCGCCGGAAGTTCCAGAGACTGGGCGGCCAAGGCACCCAAGCTCCTGGGAGTGAGGGCAGTGATGGCCGAGAGTTTCGAGAGGATTCACAGGAGCAACTTGGTGGCGATGGGCATCCTGCCTCTCGAGTTCTCACCGGGAGAGGGGTTGGTCGGACTGAATCTGAGCGGGGAGGAGGTCTTCTCAATCAGGGGGCTGGCGAACCTCGCTCCAGGTGCCATCCTCGACGTCACCGCCGCGTCCCCCAAGGGCGAGACTAGGTTCAAGGTCAAGGCCAGGATAGACAACGAGGCCGAGATGGGTTACTATGCGAGCGGTGGGGTCCTGCCCTTCGTCTTCGGGAGGATGCTCTCGTCCGCCAACGGCAATCGGTCCTAGGTCCAGCGCGTCCGTCGATGCCATAAAATAGCGGGAGGGGAATGCCCGTGGAGTGACTCTTAGCCAACAGGCCGTCGGTCTCAGCAAGGAAAAACTGCTGAAGATGTACACCTCGATGATGAGGATCCGGAAATTCGAGGAGAAGGTCATCAGCTTCTACACACTCGGAAAGCTAGCCCTCATTCCCACACGCCTACATCGGCGAGGAGGCAGTCGGCGTCGGCGTGACCGCGAACCTCCGCGACGACGACTGGATTACGAGCACCCACCGGGCAGAGGGACACGTCCTCGCCAAGGGGTCTGAGACCAACCGCGTCATGGCCGAGCTCTTCGGCAAGGCGACGGGCATCTCGTCCGGGAAGGGCGGCTCCATGCACTTCGGCGACAAGTCGAAAGGGCTGCTCGGTGCCACGGGCATCGTGAGCTCGGGGATCCCCATAGCGACTGGCGCCGGTCTATCCTCCCAGGTGAGGCATACCGACCAGGTGGCCGTCTCGTTCTTCGGGGACGGCGCCGTGCCGAGCGGGGCGTTCCACGAGAGCGTCAACCTCGCGGCGACGTGGAACCTCCCCGTCATCTTTGTTTGCGAGAACAACCTCTACTCGACCTGGACTCCGTTCTCAAGCGTCTCAAAGAACACGGAGGTCGCGAGCAGGGCGGCGGGCTACTCGATCCCCGGGGTCGCAGTCGACGGGATGGACGTCCTGGCGATGTATAGTGCCGCCAACGAGGCGGTCGCGCGGGCGAGGAACGGCGGAGGCCCGACGCTGATCGAGGCGAAGACCTATCGATTCGGCGGCCACTACATAGGCGACCCCGACATCAGGACCAAGGAGGAGAAGTCCGAGTGGCTCAAGAGAGACCCGATCAAGATGCTCGCCGACCACATAGTGGGCGCGGGCATCGCGACGCAGGAGGAGCTGAAGCAGATCGACCTGAATCTGGAGGCCGAGGTGAACGCCGCCGTGGAGTTCGCGGAGAAGAGCCCATACCCGGCCGAGAGCGAGGCGCTCAAGGACATCTACTATGAGAAACCCGACGCCGACTGGTCCGAGCCTTCCAAGAGCGACCTCGGCAACCGGGTCATCAGCATGCGAGAAGCGATAAACGAGGCCATGAGGGAGGAGCTCACCCGCGACCCCACGACGATAATCTACGGCCAGGGGTACATGGGCAAGAGGGGCGGCCCGTTCCAGGTGGGGAAGGGGCTGCAGGACCTCTATGGGAGGGAGCGGGTCAGGGACGCCCCCATCTCGGAGCTCACGCTCGTCGGTGTGGGCCTGGGAGCCGCCATGACTGGTCTGAGACCGATCGTGGAGATACAGTTCGTGGACTTCACAACCCTCGCCAGCGACCAGATAGTCAACCAGGCCGCCAAGGTGCACTACATGTTCGGAGGCCAGTACAAGGTCCCCCTTACGATCAGGACGGCGACTGGCGCCGAAGGGTCGTCGGCCGCTCACCACTCGCAGTCCCTGGAGGCGTGGTACATGCACATCCCGGGGCTGAAGGTGATCATCCCGTCCACCCCATACGACGCGAAGGGACTGCTGAAGTCCACAATCAGGAACGACAATCCCGCTCTCTTCCTGGAGACAAAGAGCCTCTACCCGCTTAAGGGACCGGTTCCGGAGAGAGACTACACGATCCCCCTGGGCAAGGCCGACGTAAAGCACGAGGGAGGGGACGTGACCATAGTCACCTGGGGGAAGATGGTCCACGAGTCGCTGAAGGTGGCCCTGAGGCTCCAGACGGAGGGGATAGGGGTTGAGGTCGTCGACGTGCGCACCCTCGCACCGCTGGACAAGCGGACTATCCTAGACTCCGTCAAGAAGACCGGCAGGGTCGTCGTGGCACACGAGGAGAATAAGACCGCAGGGGCGGGTGCCGAGATCTCGGCTGTCATCTCAGAGGAGGCGTTCTCATTCCTCAAAGCACCCATTCTCAGGGTCGCCACTCCAGATGCAATATTCCCATACAGCCCGCCGCTCGAGAAGTTCATCTTCCCGAACGACACGAAGATCGAGACGGCGGTCAGGTCCGTCTTGGCTTCGGGCAAGTAGGTGAAGAGAGATTGGCAGAGATCCAGATTCTGCTCCCGAAGGCCGACCCGAGCATGACGGAAGGCAAGGTCATGGAGTGGTCCAAGAAGGAGGGGGACAAGGTGGAGGTCGGGGACACACTAGTAATGATAGAGACCGAGAAGGTGGAGTATCCGGTAGAGGCGACCGCCGCGGGGGTCCTGAAGAAGGTGCTCGCGCAGCCCGGTGACACGATCTCCGTCGCTCAGGTGATTGCCGTAATCGAGACCGAGGGCTGATCGCCACCGGCCTATCTCCCTGCTGTCATCTTCCCCAGGGCGACCTCTGCGACCTGAGGATTCAGAAGGTTCACGGGGTACTTCGGCTTCTTCCCTTGAAAGATGTCCAGGATTGACTCCGCGATGAGGATTGAGGTGCGCCTTCCCGTCTCCATCGTGATCGCCGCGTCGTGGGGCGTGAAGATGACGTTGTCTAGCCCGAGGATTGGGTCGCCCGGTTCGGGCGGCTGTTTGACCAGCACATCCAGGGCTGCGCCCGCTATCCTCTTCTCGGCGAGCGCCGCGTAGAGAGCACCCTGGTCGACGACCTTCCCCCTTGCAACGTTTATCAGGTAGCTGCCGGGTCCCATCGAGCGCGATCTCCCTCTCCCCTATCATCCTCTCGGTCTCGCTGTTGAGCGGCACGCAGAGGACGACGTAATCGGACTGCCGAAGGAGGTCGTCAAGAGGAACGACGGTGGCGTGGGCCGCCTTCACTCGCTCAGGCTTCAGGTGCGAGTTCTGGTGGGTCAGCACCTTCATCTCGAATCCGTTCCTCGCCACATCGGCGACCGCCGCCCCTATCCCGCCAAGGCCGACGATGCCGATGGTCTTCCCGAAGATCTCATGGTGACCCACCTTTGCAAAGTCCTTCCACCTCCCGGTCCTCACAGACCTGTCTGCGACTGCGACATCCCTCGTTATTCCGAGGATGAACATGAACACGTGTTCCGCGACGGTCTTGGAGAGCGTGTCGAGGACGTTCGTCACCACAATCCCCTTCTCTGTGGCTGTGGGGATGTCTATGTTGTCGACCCCGATCCCACCCCTGGATATCAGCTCGAGCCTGTCGGCTGCCAGCAGCACCCTCCTGGTCAGGCGGGGTGCACCCAGGAGTATAGCGTTGAACCCCTTGATCCGCTCCACCAGCTCGTCCTCGGAGAGCAGGTGGGTCGCGACTTCGACCTCCATCTCAGCCCTCAGCAGGTCGAGACCCTCCTGATGGGGTGGTGGGATGTCGCCCATGGCGATGAGGATTCTCTTCATCCTGGACGGCTCACCCTAGTGGGGGCCCTGACCCGGGGAAGGCTTGGTCTGAGGCACTTCGACCTGGTACTTTCTCGCGACGGCGACGACCCGCTCCCAGGTCTTGTCCTCGACGCTTATCCCGTCTGCCATCCGCTTCTTCGTCTCCCTCATCTCGGGGTCTCCGGGGATGAGGACCTCCTTCACCCCATCCGCGGGGGGCGACGCCCTGATGGTCTTGATCATACGGTCCACGTTCGACTTGAACTCGTCGACGTCGCTGAAGAACTCGATGTTGATCGCCTGGGCGAACACCCCGTTCGAGCCAGAGAAGACGTCCAGGATTCCTGCGCCGGAGAGCGCGGCCCCGACCGACTCCATGAGCAGGTTTAGGGCGTATCCCTTGGATTCCCCGAACGTCAGAAGCGCGCCGCCGTTGTAGAGGTCGGCGGGGTTGTCCGTGGGCTTGCCCTCCGAGTTCAGGACCCAGCCGAACGGAATCTTCTCGCCCCGGGCGTTCTTCACCCTGATCTTGCCTTCGGCCGACATCGAGGTCGCGAAGTCCGCGACGATCGGTGGCTCGGTCTTCGCAGGGATGGCGAAGCTCATCGGGCTGGTTGAGAGTATTCTGGCCTTCCCGCCCCAGGGAGCGACGATTGGCCCGAACGCCTTCACCATCAGTATCCCTATCATGCCGTTCTCGGCGGCCAGGATGGGGTACTCAGCGATGCGACCTGCGTGATTGCAGTTGAAGACGGCCACCGTCCCTATTCCGAACTCCCGGGCCTTCTTCATCGCGAGCTCCATCGCCATCTTTGCGGCGACCTGGCCGTACCCCAACCCTGCGTCGACCGTCGCCATGGCGCCCCTGTTCCTGATTATCCTGGGCACCACGTTGGGGTGCATCTTGCCCTCCTCGACCATCTGGACGTAGTCGGGTATCCTGATTATCCCGTGCGAGTCAACGCCAGCGAGGTTCGCCTTTACGAGATACTCGGCCACGAGCTCCGCCTCCTCGGGCTTGCTTCCGGATGCGATGAAGATGCTCTTTACAAAGTCCTTGAGATCGGTGTGCGAAATCAGCGGCACGACGCTTCGATTTCCGCGGTCACTATATAGAAATTTTGAGAGTTCGACCTCTGAGGGGCGGCCTGGACCGGATCCGGAGTCGTCGCGTTTGCGTACGACCTCGCTCCGGCTCACATCGACGTGGTCCCGGTCTTCTCGTGACGAAGCCATATTTTTAAGCGGACGCGGGCTCTCCACTGCCGATTGTCTCTTACGATCAAGGACGTCCAGGTCGAGACTATACAGTCCACCACCGAATGGACCTTCGTCAGGGTCTATGCGGGAAAGCACCACGGCACTGGAGAGGCGACCGCCGCTCCCGGCCTCAAGGCGTCCGAACCGACCCTGCGGAGGCTGCTCGTGGGAGAGGACGCCATGAAGCTGAACGGGATCGAGGAGAAACTCAGGCACGCCTCTCTCTTCGCAGGCTCGACCTTCTATCCCGTCATCTCGGCGACGAACATCGCCCTCTACGACCTGATAGGAAAGCACGTCAACCTCCCCGTCTGGCGCCTCCTGGGCGGTGACAGGGACGAGATCAAGGTCTACGTCGACCTTCATGCCGGAGAGGAGTTCGGCGCGACTAACGCCCTGCTCACCCCCGTCAAGCTCGATTCGACGGGAAAGAGGGCCGTCCCGGGAGAGTCCGCCATCTCCGACCACCCCGTTATGGGAAGGCTCGCGAGGGAGGAGTTCGGCGAGCTCTTCACCCCAGAGGCCTACTCGCGCGCCGCGAAGCGCGCTGTGAACGAAGGGTACCAGAGGATAAAGTTCGACCTCGACATCCCGACCCCGTACACAGAACCCTTCAACAAGAGGAGCGGCCAGGTCACGCTCAAGGAGGCCGACTACATGGCAGAGATAGTCGCCGCCGTCCGGAGCACTATCGGCGACGAAGTCGAGCTGATGGTAGACCTTCACTGGAGATACGACCTGAACTCCTCCCTCAGGATATGCAAGGGCCTCGAACCGTTCAGACTCCACTGGGTCGAGGACCTGACCCCAGCCACGAGGTCTGTCGGGAACCTTGACGAGCTCGGTATGCTGACTTCCCTCTGCCCGATACCGATCGCGACCGGAGAGAACCTCTACACCGTCTACGAATTCAAGGACCTGCTGAACACAGGCGTCAGGATCTGGACCCCCGACATTTGCAAGACGGGAGGGATCACGGAGGCGAGAAGGATCGCCGAGCTCGCCTCGATGTATGACATCGAGGTCTCCCCGCACAACGTCACCACCCCCATAGGAACCGTCGCATCGGCCCACGCCGCCTCGATCTCTAACACCTTCGGCGCGCTCGAATTCCATTCGCACGGTTTCGCCTTCTGGTACGAGATGATTAAGTCCAAGAAGTCCCCGATTGACCGGGGCTTCATCAAGCTGACGGAGGAGCCGGGTCTCGGGGTCGAGCTCGACGAGAAGGTCATGACGAAGTACTGGCCGGACTTCGAACTGTAGCGCGCCGGAAACGCTTATCTCGTGTTCGCAGGGAAGGCCCTCCCTACTTGAAGAATCTCGTAAAGGCCAAGATCAAGAAGGGCGATGTATCGATAGGAACGACGATTTCAATAGGTCATCCCGACATCGCCGAAACTCTCGGCCAGCTCGGCTACGACTGGATGCTCATCGACACAGAGCACGCGCCCCTGGAGGTCGGGACCGTCCAGATGCTCATGCAGGCCATGAGGTTCTCAAGCACGGTCCCGATAGTCCGCGTGGCCTGGAACGACATAGTGCTGATCAAGAGGGTACTGGACATCGGCGCCTACGGCATCATCGTCCCATGGGTGAACACCAAGGAAGAGGCTGAGCGTGCGGTCCAGGCCATCAAGTATCCCCCTGTCGGTCTCAGAGGGTTCGGGCCGAGGAGGGCCTCCCTCGTGGACCCAGACTACATGAAGACTGCTCAGGACGAGATCATCCTGGGAGTCCAGATAGAAACCAAGAAGGCCATTGACAACCTTGACGAGATCCTCTCTGTCAAGGGCATCGACGCCGCGGTGATAGGGCCTGCCGACCTCTCGTTGTCGCTGGGAATGCTGATGCAGTATGACAACCCGAAGTTCAACGCTGCCCTCGACAAGGTCGCCGCCGCGGCAAAGAAGCACAACGTGGCTGCCGGATTCCTTGCGGTCGACGACGTCGAGAGGCGGGTGAAGCAGGGCTTCAACTGGCTAAACGTGCAGGCGGACCTCAGCTTCCTCAAGAACGGCGGACAGCAGGCGCTCGACGAAGCCAGAAAGGCCGCCAAGCGCGCCAGAACCTAGGCGGTCGTAACTCCCGCGGGCCCAGGGGCCGAGCAACGTATGCCGCTGTTGGGTTGGCAGACCCTCGCGAGTACGAGGGGTTGTTGTGACCCTTTCTGCGAAAAGTTTGATGCTCTGATAATTTTGTTGATGAATCGGCGGACTAATTAATGCCCTTGTGCTAATTCCCATCGATTAGCTAAAAACTTAAATATTATACATATGTTATAAAACCCCTTGGCTGATTCCAGAAAGAAGTCAACCTCGACGAAGCAAGGAAATACGGGTGAAAACAAAAAGGGCTTATTGGATGCGAAAATCTCAAGGCGAACGGCCGTCGGCACCGGCGCCGCAGTAGGCGCGGCCGTGGCGGGCCTTGTCATCGGCGGAGCAGCTGGCTACGTCGCGCACGGCTCCGGCGGCACGACCACGGTCACGTGCACGACCACGACGACTGTCGGCGGGAGTGGCGGGTCGACCCAGACAGTGACTAACACGGTCACATCGACCGTAGGCACTGGCGGGGCATATACTGGGAGCATCACGGTCCAGACGCTGGCCGGCGGTGGAGACGCTTGGGCGGGTTACGTGGCCGGACTCTACAATGCCAGCCACCCAGGTGCGAACGTCAAGACCCAACCGATCCCCGAATGCAACATGAACGCTTACTCGATCACGGCGGTCCAGTCTGGTCCTCCACCGGACATCGTCTACAACTCCACCCTACCTGCATTCAACGCACAGATTGTGACCCCTGGTTACGCTCTGCAGCTCGACCAGTACGTCCAGCAGTACGGCTGGGCGAACGAGACCCTGGGCACGTTCTCAGCCTATGGATACGTGAACAACCACTGGTACTGGTTCACGGAGGGTTCCATCTACTACGGGAACCTGTACTACAACAAGGACCTCTTCACCAAGATGAACATCGCCCCGCCCACTGACATGAACAGCCTCATGGCAGCGGGGACAGCCCTGACCGCAGCGGGAATCTACCCGATTGCGCACGGCTATCAGACCCAGCCAGAATGGTTCATGAACACCTTCTCTGACTGGCTGATGAACCACGTCACCATCGCACAGTACACCCAGTTCTCGACGGACTACGGCTCTGGTCTCTACGCCTCCTCGTTCGCAAGTCAGGAAGATGAAGTTCACAGACCAGCCCGTCATGGACATCTGGAACTACCTCGCTACAGTGGGAACGAAGCTTCTCGCTCCGGGCACCACGACGATGTCGGACGGCACGGCCCAGGGGCTCTTCTCCACGGGCAAGGCCGGAATGTACGCGATTGGTTCTTGGGGTGCTGGAGTCCTAGAGGGCATTGTGAACAAGTCGTTCATCTATGACTTCGCGCCTCTGCCTCTCTTCACGCCCGGCTTCGCCAACACAACGACATCACCACCCAACCCGCTTTACGTGGTCGGCTTCCCTCTTCCGTACTTCGTCCTCCACAACACCAAGAGTCCAGCGCTCGCCGCTGACTACCTCAACTCCATGCTTACTCCACTCGCCCAGATTGCAAACTTCAACGGTGTCCCCAACGGCTCAGGTGGGGTCGCAAAGTGCACAGGCGGCGACTATCCGATCATCCCGCTGGGACCATCCATCACGACGGACACATACCTCCAAAAGTCCCTGCAGCTCAACGCCAGTCTGACGGGCGTTCCATCCCTCGCAGCAGCCGTCGACACGGCGCTTCACAACCCAATCGAGTCCGCAATCGGCGGTGTCCTCTCGGGTGCGCTGACGCCTTCGGCCGCGGCTCAGCAAGTCGAGAGCCTCGCAGTCCAGCTCAACTCGCAAGGGCCATCCAACACTTCGACCTCGGCCTAAAGTCAGAAGAATTGTGGTCTCGAGTCAATCCCCACGTGGGCCAATCTCGGTCTCGTGAGGGATTGAACTCGCCCCACATTTCAAAAGAGAGAGCGAAAACGGAGACTAGTGTGGAGTGAACGAGGAGAAAGGATCTAGAATCGCGGGACTCAGGAGATGGCTGTCTGAGCCCTTCAAGTTCAAGACCACGATGCTCTTCCTGATTCCTCCGCTCTTCTTCGCCTTTATTTTTATCATCTATCCCCTCTCACAGGTAATCTATCTCAGTTTCACCCGGTACAGCGGCTTCATATCGCCGGTCTGGATCGGTCTCACTAACTTCCAGACGTTGTTTGCGGATCCGGTCCTGACCATCGCCCTTGAGAACAACATCATCTGGGTCGTGATATTCCTCGTCGTGAACAACTTCCTTGGGCTCATGCTCGCCGGGTCCATAGACATAATGGGTCGCAAGCTGAGCACGTTCTTCAGAATAGTTCTGTACATCTCCGTGCTGCTTCCGACCGTCGCGGTCAGCTATCTCTTCCTGGCCCTCTACAGCCCAGAGATAGGCCTCCTGGATGCTTTCTTCAAGGACCTAGGGCTCAAGGCCCTGAGCACGACCGACTTCCTGGGAGATCCCCACCTCACTCTCTACTCGGTGCTCGGGTCGAGCATCTGGCAGTACGCCGCGTTCCCGATGCTGATCTTCATCGCGGCTTTCGCGAGCATAAACCCGTCCCTGTACGAGGCGGCTGTGATAGATGGGGCAAACCAATGGCAGATTTTCTGGCGGATCAAGGTACCCATGATCCGACCGGTGATAATCACCATGCTGGCTCTGACCTACATCTGGAACTCCCAGCCTTTCAGCCAGATCTACACGATGACCAAGGGAGGGCCGGGGCACGTCTCGACCGTCCTCGTGAGCTATATGTTCCAAGCCGCCTACTCCGACCTGAGGATAGGTTACGCCTCGGCAATTGCCATCCTGATATTCATAGTCATCTTCCCGGTCGCGGTGATATTCTTCCGGACCTTCGAGAAGTGAGACGATGAGCCAAACTCAAGCAGGTCGCAAGACGTTCAACGCCGCCAGGCTGCCGATGTACATCTTCGTCGGTCTCTGGGGGGCGACCGAGCTCTACGTTCTCCTGTGGGCCATCTTCGGTTCGTTCCGGACCACTGCGGAACTCAACCAGAACCCGTTCGGGGTGCCCACCTCCCTGGACTTCACGGCGTACTATACCGACCTCACGGGAGGCGGGGAGCTTCACGTCCCTCTCGGATCGTTCCTCATCCATTCCTCGATAGTCGTTTTTGTATCACTGGCGGCCATCCTCCTGATATCCATCCCCGCCGGCTATGCGATCTCAAAGAAGAGCAGACTCAACACCGCCATCTTCTATCTCATGCTCGCCATGATTGCCATACCTCCAGCCGCACTGCTCATCCCTGAGGTGTTCCTGATAAGGGACATCGGCCTCCTCAACAACTGGGTGGGGTTGATACTGCCCTACATCGCCTTCAACATACCGTTCTCCATCGTCCTCTCGCGCGCGTTCTTCAGGTCATTCCCCAAGGACCTCGAGGAGGCAGGGCGAATAGACGGGCTCGGCGAACTCGGGATCTTCAGGAGAATCGTGCTCCCAATGTCGTCGATCGTCGTAGTGATCATCCTGATCGTCAATTTCCCTGCGCTCTGGAACGAGCTGCTCTACACCCTTATCATCCTGACCAAGAGCTCGGTGGAGACGGCCCAGCCTGGTCTGCTGCTCTTCCAGGGTGCTTACTACATATCCTGGAATAACATCTTCGCTGGGATCATCCTCGTCTCGCTTCCCATGCTCGTCTTCTACATCATCTTCCAGAGATACATACTGAAGGCCCAGTTCATAGGCGCCATCAAGGGCTAGAGCAGGCCTGTCGACCGGCCGATGACGAAGCTTCACTGGCGTCAAGGCGGCGAGGTGAGCCTGCGAGCCGAGGACCGGGTACGGAGGATGAGCCTAGCCCGCCTCCGCAAGTGAGGCCGAAGGCTGGATACTGTACGCAGGGGCCGCAGGTCAAGCGGATTCTCACGGGTAGACTGGTTCCTTCGCCGAAGGCGTCAGTGTCTCTTTGAAGAGAGGGGACGATGGGGGCTCTGGCCCTAGGACACGGCGGTGCCGTTGTATGCAGCGTACTGGCCGTTGGTTAGGAAGACCTGGCCGGTAACCAGGGTGCCTGCCCCCGCGGGTGGCCCTTCCTGCGATGAGCCGCAGGTCACTTTGCCCGTGGACTGGTTTGGAGCGAGCGGGTCGGCGTAGGAGAAGGTCCCCGGATAGGTGGTCCCTCCGTAGGTCAGATTGCAGGTCCCTGCGGCGGTCAGCGTCGAGTTTCCGCTGTTATTCATGTAGACGAAACATCCCTCGCCCCCCGGAGAGCCGTAGGTGAGTCCGAATCCGCAGGTCACTCCACCCGTGACAAAGCCCGGCGCGGCGCCGGACAAGATCACCTGAGAAGTCGTGCTCGAGGTCGACGATGTCTGCTGGGACGGCGCGGTTGTTATCGGCCTGTTGAAGTAGAAGTAGTAGGCCGACACGGGCAAGGCGATTATGACTATTACTATCACCAACGCGACGCCGTTGGTTATTCCCATCCTGCTCTCGACACGCAAGCGCTGAGCTTCCAAAGGTCGCCGCGTATATAAATTCATTGCGCAAACAGGCTCTGTCAAGTCTTCGTTGGCTAAGGGTGGGCGCTTAAGTATGCTCTCAGCATGTTGAATCCGAGCAGTGAGGACGGGTCCCGAGCTAATCCGTCTGACCCATTGGCAAGATGGGCGGTTGAGGTTCGACCGTTCATTGAAAACAAGGCGGGGCAGGTGAAGCGGTGAAGGGGAACCCGACGAGGACGGTAATCCCCGGAGTCGATGCCTCGAAGCCAAGTCTTTTTGGCTACCCGACAAAGACTTGACAGAACCCGCAAACATGAGAACAGGATGAGGACGGGCGAAAGAGAGATAAATCGCTCGGGAGTCCAACTCCCCCTCCTTACCGCCGAGTCGCGCCTCTCAGGCCTATTCACTGTCAGTCCCCCTTACGGCGCGGGATCCTTCGCACTCACTCCGCGGAGGAAGTCCAGGCTCTCGCGAAACTGCCCCATCTCGTAAGCCGCCAGCGCTTCGTGATCGCCGCCGAGCTCCCATGGTGTTCGCCATTCTTCGTCTGGCGGCCTGGCGAACTTCTCTCGGAGCCGAAGGACCGGTAGGATCCGTTCAAGGCTGCGGGGAGGATATCCTGACCAGAAGTCGTCTTCGAGGAATCGCACGTGTCGCGCTTCCAGGGCCGCCAGCTCGATTGCGACGGTGGCCCCTGGCGCGCTCCGGCTCAGGAGAGAGAGCATTGCGGGGACATCCAGCACTCCGACCCCGATGGGACACCTGACCAGCCTGAACCCCTCTGGCGTGGCGTAGATGCGGTAGTCCTTGAGGTGGACGTGCTTGATGAACGTCCCAAGTCTGCGCGCGTACTCGAGCGGCTCCTCGGCCACGGCGAGCGGGTTGACGGCGTCCAGCGTCGCGCCAACGCTCTCGCTGTCGACCTCAGAGCAGAGGCCAGCGAGCTCTTCGGAGGCCAGGTCCTGGTGGTTCTCGACTGCGATCTTGACCCCTGACGCTTCGGCGAGCGGGCTCAGGGATCGCAGCCTGGACGCTAACTCGGCGAGATACTCCGGCCAACGTCGAGCCAGGGTGCGCCTGTCCCCGCTCAGGAGGTTGCTGGCGGTGACGCGCACGGTTCGGGCTCCCAGTGTCTCGGCCGTCTTGATTAGCTTCGTGACCTCAGGGACGTCCACCACTCCGCCGTCGAGCACAAAATACAACCCGTTCTCCTGCCCGAGGTCGCGTACTCGCTCCAGCTCCGTCTCGCTCATCTTGAAGAGATACTCGGCACCGGGGACCTCGACTCCGGCCAACCCGTTCGCGGCGGCGAGGTCCATCAGCCCGTAGACGTCCATGGGCTCTTGACAGGCCCGGCTCGTACCCGCTCCGTTGAAGCCACCGAGGTACCCGAAGGTGTGAGCGGCCAACCCGAAGTCCAATCGCTGCGAACGTTCCCTTCTTCGCTCTTTCAAGGAATCGGCCTATCGCTCTCACGTTCTTGGCCAGCCTAAAACTACTTTTCACCGCTCTACTGATTCAAGGGCTCTTCGGCTGGTCTTCCGGACGCTCGTTGAACCCTCGCCGTTCGTCTGGGCCAAGCGTGGTCCGGCAAATACTTAAAATCGCTACCCGGCTCACTCGCCAGATGAACCGATACAAGGTTGCGATAACCTCGCCCTCTTTCTCCCCGGAGATAGAGCGGGAGATCCTCAGCGATATCGCAGACGTCGTAGTAACAGACAAGGACATTACGACAGAGGAGGGACTACTTGCGTTCGCCGGGGACGCGAGCGCCTTGCTGCTCGGATCGCTCGAGCCGGTGACCAAGAGGGTCATCGACGCCATGCCGAACCTCAGGGTCCTCGCAAGGTACGGGATAGGCCTGGACAACGTCGACATCGGCGCGGCGACGCAGAGAAACGTCGTGGTAACAAACGACCCGGACTACGCCCTCGAGGAGGTCGCAGACCACGCCTTCACGCTCTCGCTCGCGCTTACCAGGAGGGTCGTCAAGATAGACCGGATGATGAGGCAGGGAAAGTCTGGACACGAGATCAAGAAGTCGGTCGAGCCGATCCACGCGAACTCCTCGCTGACGTTCGGCCTCCTCGGGCTCGGGAACATCGCGAGGCGGGTCGCTACGAGAGCGAAGGCGCTCGGGTTCCGCGTCATATCGTTCGACCCGTGGGTTCCGCGGGCAGAGTTTGGACTGATTGGCGTCGAGCGCATGGCCACGGTCGAGGACTTGCTCAAGGAATCGGACGTAATCTCGGTCCACGTCCCCCTCGGCCCGAAGACCCGGCACATGCTGGGAGCCAGGGAGTTCGCCCTGATGAAGAGGAGCGCGTTCATAGTGAACACAAGCAGGGGCCCGGTCATAGACCAGGCGGCGCTCTGCGAAGCCCTGAAGTCGGGCACCATCGGGGGCGCCGGGCTTGACGTCTTCGAGGTCGAGCCGCTCCCGGCAGACGACCCTCTCAGAGACCTGGAAAACGTGGTCATCACTCCTCACCTGGCCTGGTACAGCGAAGAGTCGCACCGGAGGGTAAGGGTAGACATCTCCCACGCTGTCCACGACGTCCTCTCTGGGAAGCGGCCCGAGTTCGTGGCCAACCCAGAGGTCTACGCCGCGAAGCCGGGGACCTAGACTCCGAAGGTGAGATGGCCCTGGCATCGAGGACCAGGCGGGTCCGCTTCGGATTCCAAGGGATCTCCTATCCTGATGTCGACACTACTCTCGACTGGGTTCGTCACGCAGACGAAGCGGGCTTCGACTTCGTCGCCCTCCCCGACCACCTCTTCCATCCCAAGTCTGAAGTCTTCCTCTCGAAGGCCGCGTGGGACGTCGACGCAGTTCTCGGAGCCGCCGCTGCGACTACCCGCCGGATCAGGATGATGCCCGCGGTCACTGATACCGTGAGGAGGCACCCCGCCACGACTGCGCACTTCATCGCCACTCTGGACCGGCTCAGCCACGGCAGGGCGATGCTCGGGATCGGCGCCGGAGAGCTCTTCAACTTCCAGCCGCTCGGCGATGTCATATGGGAGAGGCCGGTAACGAGGCTCAGGGAGGCGCTCAAAGTCATTAATGCGCTTTGGACGGCCACCAAGGAGCAGCCCGCGAACTTCGAGGGCGAGATCTTCACGCTGAAGAACGCCTGGCTCGGCCTCCTCCCCGTCCAGAGCCCTCGTCCACCGGTCTACATCGGCGGCTATGGCCCGAGGATGAAATCCCTCATTGCCGAGGCCGGCGATGGATGGTTGCCCTGGCTCGAGACCCCGGAGACCTACAGGCGGGCATCGGACCACATCACTTCAGAGGCTACGAGGATGGGGAGAGACCCCGGTGAGATCGACCGCGCGGTCGAGGTCTTTACGGCGATCACGAAGGACGAGGCCGAAGTATCACGCATCGCCCAGAGAGCCTCGATTGGGATGGCCCTGAGGCGGGACCTGCTCAGGCAGCTCGGATACGAGAAGCTTGCGGCGGAGTCCATCGACGTCTTGAGGGCGGAGTTCCGCGAGGAGGACTGGCGCAAGATCAACTCCGTAGCCGAGAGGATCCCACCGGAGGCCATCCGGAGTGTCATCGTCAGCGGCACGCCCGACCAGGCCATAGACAGACTCGAGGAGTACCGGAAGGCCGGGGTGAGGAGCTTCGTCCTGATATCACCCACGGATCTGATCTACCAGAACATCGCAGCCTATCGGGACGAGATAATCCCGCACTTCACGGGTAGGGATTGCTGAAGGGCAGCTTGATTGACCGGTTCACCTTCCCCGCTTCGATCGAGATGCTCTCTTCGGGGATGTCGGGTGTGAATCCGCTGGTCACTCACGCCCTCCCGCTCGCCCGGGCCTCGGGAGCCTTCGACGTCCTCTCCAGAGGGACTGGGCCGAAGGTTCAGATACGACCCTGAGACATCCGAGCGCGGTTCAGATGGCGACAACCTCCCAGTTCGAAGGCCTGATGGAAGCCTGGGAGGAGGAGATGAGACGCGTCGGTTCAGGCACGCCGGGGATTGAAGCCTTCCTAGACCTCGCCGCCTTTGATATGAAGAATGCCGCAGAGCACATCGACTGTCCCTACTGCAGGAGGCACATGCTACTTGAGTCTGAGGAGATATCGCGCGTTCTCGACCGACTGAGGGAGGACGGTAACCGAGCGCACCGGCACGGGCTCGGCGAGAGGGCCAGGACCCTGCTGAACTCGTTCCAGATAGTTGCGAACGTACTGCTAGGGGGGCTGCGCAGGGCAGGCATAATCTCATGACGACGACGGAGCGGCAGATCGACTCTTCGGTCAGGAAGTGGGACGAGATCCTCGAGTATCTGGAGGGAGGGGGCGACAGGACCTATGGGTTCCTCCAGCTGGCCCAGAGTGACCTTCGCGCCTTCGCCGGAGACATCTCCTGTCCCTACTGCATGAAGCAGATCGAGACAGAGATGCGCCTTCTCGAGATAGCTCTCAGCTTCTCCAGATTGGCCAACGAATGGGAGGTCTCAAAGGGCCTGCGAACGCGACTCGGGCTCGTCGGCAGAGCGGTCCCGCTCATAGCGAGACTCACGTTCCTTGAGATGACAAAGATCCTCTAGGCGATTCTAGCGGGCGGTCTCCGAGAGTCTTGAGCCGTCCTCGAGTATCTCGACTACCTTCTTTAGGAACTCTGCCGCGGCGTATCCATCCAACACCCTGTGGTCGAACGTCAGACTGAAGGTGATCCTCGGCCTTATCTCGACTCCGTCTTCGATGGCCACGGGCTTCTTCACTATCCGACCCACGCCCAGTATCCCCACCTGGGGCGGGTTGATTATAGGGGTGAAGGAATCAACCGCTGTCATCCCCAGGTTCGTGATGGTGAACGTCCCGCTGGTCACCTCCTTTAGCGTCAGCTTCCCCTCCCTCCCCCGAGCAGCCATGTCCTTCATGGTGGTCACTACTCCAAGTAGGTCGGTCGTGTCGGCGTTCCTCACGACCGGCACGATCAGTCCCCTCTCGGTCGCCACGGCCACCCCGATGTTCACCTCGTCGATCAGCTTGATTCCGTCCTCCTCCAGCGCCGAGTTCATCGTAGGGAACTCTCTGAGCGCCCTCGCCACTGCCTTCACCAGGATGTCCGTGTAGGTGAGGCGCGCCCCCGCCTTCTCCTGTATCTCAGGGAGCTTGGCCTCTCGGAGTTTGACCAACTCAGATGCGTCGGCCTCGAAGACCAGGGTGACCTGGGCCATGGTGTTCAGGCTCGAGTTGAGTCTCTTGCCGATGACCCTCCTGGTCTCGGAGAGCGGCACGACCTCCCTGACCTTCAGTCCCATCTGTGTCTTGCTCCTTGCCTCCTGGATGGAGCTCACTACGTCATCCTCCGTGACCATGCCGCCTGGCCCCGTCCCCTTCACGCGGGTAAGGTCGGCCCCCTTCTCCGCTGCGAGCCGCTTCGCCTTAGGGGTCGCCCGCACTTCGGCCGCCGCGGCGGTCGGGGGTTGCACGGCCCTGACCTCCTGAACGGACGGCGCGGGGGCCTGAGCCAAGGTCGTACCCAAGGGGACGCTCTCCCCTGCCTGGCCGATGTATGCAACCGCCTGTCCTACGGGGACCGAGGACTTGACTGGGCTGACAATCTTCAGGAGAACGCCGGAGACGGGCGCGGCGATCTCTGTCGTGACCTTCTCTGTCTCGAAGAGGGCAAGCTTCTCCCCCTTCTCCACGCTCTCTCCCTCGCTCTTGAACCACTTCAGCATCGTCCCCTTAGTCATGGTGAGCCCCAGCTTCGGCATCAGAACCTCGGTCGGCACTGTGGCCTACCCGCCTGCCCCGGCGTAAGATAAACCTGAGGTCGACTGTAAAGCCTTAAATCAAAAACCTCACTCTGTCGCGGTCCTGCATGAGTCTCCGACAACTCTCAGCCGAGAGGCTGAACGCCCTCCTGGGCAAGATGCTGCTGATAAGGAACTTCGAGCTTGCGGTCGGAGAGATCTTCTCCACCGGGAAGCTTCCGGGGTTCATACACCTCTCCGTCGGTGAAGAGGCCGTCCCGGTCGGAGTATGCGCGAACCTCCGGGATGACGATTACATCACGAGCACCCACAGAGGTCATGGCCACTGCATAGCGAAGGGAGTCGAGGTCAACGCCATGATGGCAGAGCTCTACGGCAAGGAGACGGGGACCAGCAGGGGCAAGGGGGGCTCCATGCACATCTTCGACTTCAGCATCGGGATGCTGGGGGCAAACGGGATAGTCGCCGGTGGTGCGCCGCTGGCCGTGGGGGCGGGCCTCTCGTCAAAGTACAGGAAGACCGACCAGGTCACGGTCTGCTTCTTCGGCGACGCCGCGGCGAATCAGGGGGCACTCCATGAGTCCATGAACATCGCGGGCTTGTGGAAGCTGCCCGTCATCTTCGTCTGCGAGAACAATCAGTTCGGGCAGTTCACGAGACACGAGCTGGACAGCTCGGTTCCCGATGTCTCCGTGAGGGCGGCGGCTTACAACATGCCAGGGGTGATGGTCGATGGAATGGACGTCCTTGCGGTCTACGAGAAGGTGGGAGAGGCAGTCCGAGACGCAAGGGCCGGAAAGGGTCCCGCACTGATTGAGGCGAAGACCTACAGGTTCAGGGGCCATTTTGAGGGGGACCAGCAGGTCTACAGGACCCAGAGTGAGGTCGACGAGTGGAGGAAGAAGGATCCCATCCTCAAGCTCAAGGGAATGATGATCGAGCAAGGCCTCCTGTCGGAGGCGGACTTCACGAAGATGGAGAGCGCCGCCAAGGCAAAGGTCTCTGAGGCCGTCAGGTTTGCCGAAGAGAGCCCGGTGCCTGCCCCCGCAGAGTATCTCGAGGACGTCTACGTGAGCTATGGGTGACCGCTGAGATGATTGCGCAGACCACGAGGGAACTGACATACGTCGGCGCCGTGACCGAGGCCCTCCGTCAGGAGATGAGGAGCGACCCGCGCGTCTTCCTCATCGGAGAGAACATCGCGGTGGGTGAGGGTTCCTTCAACGCGACCGCCGGGTTGCTGAAGGAGTTCGGCCCTGAGAGGGTCCTCGACACGCCGATCTCTGAGGCCGGCTTCTTCGGGGCCTCGGTGGGCGCGGCCATGACGGGGCTGAAGCCCGTCGTCGAGCTGATGTTCGCCGACTTCATGGCCGTCGCGATGGACCAGATTCTCAACCAGGCGGCGAAGCTGCGCTACATGTCCGGTGGGAAGATCAAGGTCCCCCTCGTCGTCAGGACCGCTTGGGGCGGGGGCATCGAGCGCGGCGAGTCAGCACTCGCAGTCTCTCCTTTCCATCGTCACTCACATCCCGGGGCTGAAGTGTGTCGCCCCCTCCACTCCCTACGACGCGAAGGGCCTTCTGATCTCGGCAATCCGGCAGGACGACCCGCTCTTCTTCTTCGAGCACAAGTTCCTCTACGGGACAAAGGGCCCGGTCCCCGAGGAGCAGTACACCATCCCCATCGGGAAGGCTGACATCAAGCGCCCCGGAAGCGACGTGACCGTGGTTGCGATAGGCAGGATGGTGGGCCTCGCCCTCGAAGCGGCCTCGAACCTCGAGAAGACAGGGACGGGCGTCGAGGTCATCGACCCTCGCTCCCTCTCTCCCATGGACGACGGCGCAATCCTGACCTCTGTGAAGAAGACGGGGAGGCTCGTCGTGGTCGACGAATCCCATCCCAGGTGCAGCGTTGCTACGGACATCGTCGCGCTGGTCGCGACGAGGGGCCTCGAGTACCTAGACGCCCCCGTCAGGATGGTCACAGGGGGGCACACTCCTGTCCCTTTCAGCCCGGTCCTGGAGAACGCATACCTGCCAAGCACCGAGAAGATCGTCGCCGCCATCCGCGAGATTGCGTGAACGGGCCCTACGCCCTGCTACTTGATGGCAATCGGGTTTATCGGAGAAGCCACCCCCTTCGTGAAGGGGAGAGGCTGCGCAGCTAGGAAGAACGAGTACCTCTGGTCCTTGGCACAGTCGTCTGCGAGAGCGTCGAGCTCGAAGATCTCGCCCAGGGTCAGGCCCATGTAGACGATGGCGACGACGTGGAACGGGATGTGCACCTCCTTCACCTCGAAGGGCTGTACTTCGACGCCCCAGGTGTCGGTCGCCACCGCCGCGACCCTTTTCTCCGCTATCCACTCGAGAGCATCAAGAGAGAGACCTGGGGCCGGTCCCCCGGCGTAATCTCCCCAGTCGCCACGGTGCCGGGCGGCCCACATGTGCCCGGTCCTCACTAGGACGATGTCGCCCTCGCCGACCTTCACGCCCTGCCTCTTTGCCGCGCCCTCCAGCCAGGCGCTCGGGATCCCCTCCCCAGGCTCGAGATGGTCCCTCTTCCTCGACCGAGGGATGTCAAGGAGCACCCCGCGGCCGACGATTCCGTCCCGGGACGCGAATATCCCGTTGGCCTTGGCGCCCGTGCTGCTGATCTCGGCGGCGCTCCGACCGTTGTACATGACGTCTCGGTGGATTATGTGCGCCAGCGAGTCCCAGTGGGTCGCGCACTGCGTCGGCATCACGACCACCTCGTCGGCGCTCCTGGTCTCCTTCTCCTCCCCGCCGAGCCAGTCATCAGAATAGGCGCCAGTGATCGCGTCCCCGCCGTCCCTCGTCATGAGAACGATGGGGTTGAATCTCCCGAAGAGGCCGCGCTGGGGACCCCGGGCATCGAGGGGGATGGCCAGGGAGAAAGACCTTCCAGACCTTATCTCATCCCGCGCCCCACGGATCCTCGCAGGAGTGATGTAGTTCAGGGTGCCGCGCTGATCTTGCTTGCCCCATCTCGACCAGTTGCTGTGACGTGCCGTTAGCCTTCGGAACTCGGCCAGGGACATCCTCTTCTTTGAAGCCACGGCAGCTCGCATGGCCGACATAAGTTATTAACAATGAGCGAGCAAGATTGGGGCTGAGTCTCTTGGCGGTCTCGATCAGCCTGAGGGGGAAAACTGCGATTATCACCGGTGCGGGGTCTGGGATAGGTCAGGCGACCGCGCTGCTCTTCTCGGAGGCGGGAGCGAACGTTGTAATCCCTGACCTGGACCTGAAGGGAGCTAGAGCGACGGCTTCACAGATTCGGAGATCGGGAGGGAGGGCACTAGCTATGGGCACGGACGTCACTAGCTCGAAGGACGTCGAGAGGATGGTGAGATCAACGCTGGATGAGTTCGGGAAAGTCGATGTCCTGGTCAACAACGCAGGGATAAACACGAAGTACAGGATGCCCTTTTTCGAACAACCCGAAGAAGACTGGCTGCGCGTGATCGAGGTGGATATCAAGGGCACATGGCTGTGCGCGAAGGCGGTATCACTTGAGATGATCAAGCGGAAGAGCGGCAGGATAGTCAACATCGCATCGACCGCAGGGATTGCGGCTCTAAGGCTCCAGTCCAACTTCGTCGCCGCCAAGGCTGGTGTGATCAGGCTCACCCAGGCGATGGCCCTCGAACTCGCGCCTCATCATGTGGCGGTGAACTGCGTCGCCCCTGGGAGTACACTGACCGAGGGCGTGAAGAAGGGACTCTACGCGAACAAGGAGTGGGCCGAGAAGATGCTGACCTACATACCTCTGGGGCGTGGCGGCGAACCAAGGGAGATTGCGCAGGGCGTCCTCTTCCTCTCCTCTGACCTCGCGTCCTATATCACGGGCCATACCCTCGTCGTGGACGGGGGATGGACCGCGGGCGCCCAGGTAAGGGACGTCTGAGGTGGACCACGCACAGTCCAAGCTGCTGCGAGAGACGGCCTGTCCTGATAACTCTAATACCTGAGCCTCGCCTGAGAGGAACGTGAATCGTCTAGTGAGGGCATACCTTGCAACCGGCGTTGCCTTCCTTCTGAGCGTCTACGTCATCCTTCTGTCGGTCTGGTTCGAGGCGGCTCTGAACGGGTCTGCCACTGGCCAGTTCGTTGTGGCGATTGACACGAACGCGTTCGGTGAGAGCTACATCGAGCTCGGCCTGCTCTTCCTCTTCCTCCCGGTCGCTGCCTGGGTCTTCACGAGCGGGCTTAGACGGCTGCTCAGGTACGACGAGGCGGCGTAGTTGGTCGAGGGACGCGTCGTCTTCGGTGCGCTTGTCTCCTCTGTCGCCATCGTGATACTTGGCGTCATCCTCGGGTTGAGGTATCTCAACGGCACCCTGGGTGGCACCTATGCCCTCGGATCATTGCTGCTCACCGCGGCGTTCCTCGCGGTGGTCAGCGCCGTGCTCGTTCTTTCCCTGACAAACTGGCTAAGCGGTCTACGCCGTCGTGATGGCTCCGATCGCCCCTGAACCCACACTTGGGAATGCGACCCATGACGCGACTCTCGAGGAGTACCGGCATACCGCTCCCTTTTATAATTCAGCGAGAGGCGCGGCGCGCATGAGCCAATCTTCCGGGAGCAAGCCTGCGCCCTCGCCGCAGTCGCCTGCTGCTCCCTCGACCATCTGGGAGTTCGGTGACATCGGATTCGATACCGAGAAGAAGCTCTGGTTCGTCCAACTCTACAACGAGGTCAACCAGAACGTAGGTACCCACATGGGGAAGAGCGTCGTCCTCAAGCATGGCCGCGCTGCCCAGTACGAGTGGAAAGACGGTCAGGGCAGGGCCTTCTGGCATGTCCGGGAGCGGTTCTTCGCGGACGAGGTCGAGAGCATCTCCTTGGATTCCGGCGCCGAGACGTTGACGGTGACATTCAAGGAAGGTAGGGAGACGGGCGAAGACACCCAGGTTCCAGAAGACTACACCTACATCCTCTACGCCTTCCACCTCACCAGCAAGGAGCTGGCCAAGGGCAACAAGCCGCCGCTAGGCTTCCTCGAGTTCTACAATTCAAGCGACAAACTCGTGCGAAGGCTCAACAACCACTGGATAATAATAGAAGACCTCGACAGAAGGTCGGTGGGCGAGTACCCCTCGATTCGACTCAGGATTGAGAAGGAGGACGTCCAGCGAATCGTCATCACCCGCAGCACGGTGGTCGTTCAGGGAAGAACAGCGAAGGATTAGTCCTCGGCGTCCTTGCCGAGACCGGATGGTACAATCCTCGCAAAGCCTTAAAAGGAGCCAACTGAAGCCTTTATATAGCTCCCGCCGGGGGCCTTTTTCCTGGCGTTCCTTAGAGTGCATTGTAGACTGTTTCTAGGGCGTACTGTCGATGGGGAAGTGTTAGCCTGATGGCTAGGACGAAAGCTAAGAAAGAGGAGGAAGAACTGCCGTTCAAGATTACCGACCATTTCCTGGTGCCGAAGCACGAGCTTCTGACCCCAGAGGAGGCTCGCGGTGTACTCAGCAAGTACAACGCGATGCCCCACCAGCTTCCCTTCATCTCGTCCACCGACCCGGCCGCCAAGTCAATCGGCGCGAAGGCCGGCGACTTCATCAGGATCACGAGGAAGAGTGAGACGGCCGGTGAGACCGTCTACTACAGGTACGTGGTGGAAGCATGACGATGAGCAAGCAGACAGCAAGGCCGTACGACTCGTGGATAGTCCTCCAGGACCTCCTCGAGAAAGAGGGTGTCGCAAGGCAGCACCTGAACAGTTACAACGAGTTCATCCTGAAAGGGCTACAGTCGATAATAGACGAGATCGGCGGACGTTGAGATCGAGACCGTCAGCACTCCCTACAAGGTCAAGTTCGGCAAGGTCGAACTTGGCAGGCCGAGGGTCATCGAGATAGACGGCTCGGTCAGCAACGTCTTCCCGATGGAGGCTCGACTCAGGAACCTCTCATATGCCTCTCCGATCTACCTAGACATGACGATTGAAGAGGAGGGGATGTCCCGCGAGGCGACCCGTCAGCACATAGGCGACCTTCCCGTCATGGTCAAGTCCGACCTCTGCCAGCTCTCCAAGATGACGAAGGAACAGCTGATCAACGCAAGCGAGGACCCGAAGGACCCAGGAGGCTACTTCATCATCAACGGTTCGGAGAGGGTCATAGTCGGCTTGGAGGACCTGTCCCCCAACAAGATACTTGTCGACATCGAGAAGGCCGGAGGAGTCGTCACCTACAAGGCACGCGTCTACTCCTCGGTGGTGGGCTACCGGTCGAAGCTCGAGGTCACGCTGAAGCAGGACGGAGCGATCAACGTCAAGATACCGAGCTGCCCGGTCGACCTCCCGTTCGTGATAATCATGAGGGCGCTCGGGATTAAGTCCGACAAGGACATCGCCAACGCAGTCTCACCCAAACAGGAGATCCAGGACCTTCTCGAGGTCTCTTTCGACAAGGCCAACGAGGCGCCCACCGACAAGGACGCGCTCGTCTACATCGGCAACAGGGTCGCGCACGGGATGCTCGAAGAGTTCAGGATTAAGAGGGCACAGTCGATGCTCGACTGGGGTTTCCTTCCGCACCTCGGCAAGGCCGACGACAAGAGGTACGACAAGGCGATGTTCCTCGGCGAGGCCGTCTGCAAGCTCATGGAGCTCAGGCTGGGCTGGATCGAGCAGGACGACAAGGACCACTACGGCAACAAGGTAATCAAGTTCGCCGGACAGATGCTCGCCGACCTTTTCAGGACCTCCTTCAGGAACCTGGTCAGGGACATGAAGTACCAGCTCGAGAGGGCCGGCCAGAAGAGAGGAGGCAACGTCGTCGGCGCGGCCATCAGGACCGGCATCATCACCGACAAGCTCAACAACGCAATCGCGACGGGCAACTGGGGAAGGGGCAAGGTCGGAGTGACCCAGCTCCTGGACCGCACAAACTACCTCAGCACCCTGAGCCATCTCCGACGCGTCCAGTCCCCGCTGAGCCGGTCGCAGCCGAACTTCGAGGCGAGAGACCTCCACGCGACCCACTTCGGAAGGATCTGTCCCTCCGAGACCCCCGAAGGAGTGAACTGCGGTCTGGTCAAGAACCTGGCCCTCTCGGCCACCATCTCGGTGAGTGTCCCGCCCTCTGAGGTCGAAGAGAGGCTCTGGGAGCTCGGCGCGAAGCCGATCCGCGACATCCCGGAGAAACTCGCGGTCGAGGGCTGCAAGATATTCATGGATGGGAGGTTCATAGGATACGTCGACGACGGAGAACGACTGGCCAAGGCCTTCAGGAAGCTCAGGAGGGAGGGCCAGATCAACCCGAGCGCCAGCGTCCTCTACTACGCGCCACTCAACAAGAAGGGCTACGCGAGGCTCTACGTCAGCCTGAGCGCCGGGAGGGTCATGAGGCCGCTGATTGTTGCAGAGAACGGCAAGCCCCTCCTCACCCAGGACATGCTCACGAAGGTAGTCGCCGGCGAGCTGACATGGAGAGACCTCGTCGAGCGCGGCGTCGTCGAGCTCATCGACGCGAACGAGGAGGAGAACTGCCTCCTCGCGATGTCTCCTGATGAGATAACCTCCAGGCATACGCACCTCGAGCTGTACCCCGGAGCCATGTTCGGGATCGCTGCCTCGATCATCCCCTATCCCGAGCACAACCAGTCTCCGAGGAACACATACGAGTCCGCGATGGCCAAGCAGTCGCTGGGCTTCTCCACACCCACGTACCCGCTCTCCACGTTCGTCAGGCAGCACCTGCTCGTCAACCCACAGTCTCCCATGGTGAAGACCAAGTCGACCGAACTGCTCAACATCACCGAGAGGCCGTTCGGCACGAACGCCGTCGTGGCCGTCCTCTCCTTCGAGGGCTACAACATCGAGGACGCCATAATCATGAACAAGTCGAGCATCGAGAGGGGCTTCGCCCGTTCATTCTTCTACAGGCTCTACGAAGGTGAGTCGAAGCAGTACTTGGGCGGTATGCGCGACACGTTCGAGGTACCTTCCGCCGAGTCCAACATCAGGGGCTACAGAGGAGAGAAGTTCTACAGGCTGCTCGAAGGCGACGGCGTCGTCATGCACGAGTCCCAGGTGACGGGGGGCGACGTCGTGATAGGCAGGACGTCCCCTCCTAGGTTCATGGAGGAGTACAAGGAGTTCGAGATAAAGGGCCCCTACCGGAGGGACACGTCGGTCTCCGTCAGGCCGACCGAGACCGGCGTCGTCGACGCCGTCTTCATGACAGAGAACGTCGAGGGCGGCAAGATGTTCAAGGTAAGGGTCAGGGACATGCGGACCCCCGAGATAGGAGACAAGTTCGCATCGAGACACGGCCAGAAGGGCGTCGTGGGGCTCGTCGTCCCCCAGGAGGACATGCCGTACACCACAGACGGCGTCGTCCCTGACGTGATCATCAACCCGCACGCCTTCCCGTCGAGGATGACCGTTGGCCAGTTCATCGAGTCGATCGCAGGAAAGGGAGCCTCGCTGAGAGGGTACCCGGCCGACGGCACGGGCTTCGCCGGCGAGACGCCCGAAGACTTCGAGAAGATCCTCGAGGACCGCGGCTTCGAGAAGACGGGCAGAGAGGTACTGTACGACGGCAAGACCGGGAAGAAGTTCGCCGTCGACGTCTTCATAGGAGTCGTCTACTACCAGAAGCTTCACCACATGGTCGCTGACAAGATCCACGCGCGGGCGCGCGGGCAGGTCCAGATGCTCACGAAGCAGCCGACCGAGGGAAGGGCCCGAGGAGGGGGCCTCAGGTTCGGGGAGATGGAGAGGGACTGTCTCATAGCCTACGGCGCGTCGATGGTCCTGAAGGACAGGCTCCTCGACGAGGCCGACAAGACCGAGATCAACGTCTGCGAGAAGTGCGGCCTGATAGCCTACTATGACGCCAAGCAGCGCAAGTACGCGTGCAAGATAGACGGTGACCAGGCAAAGATCTCAACGGTGGTCGTGGCCTACGCCTTCAAGCTCCTCCTTCAGGAGATGATGAGCCTGAACATAGCGCCCAGGCTGAGGCTGAAGGACGCGGTGTAGTGGTGAAATAAGATGGCAATGGAAGAAGCGCTCAGAACGATCCGCAAGATAGACTTCGCCCTCCTGTCTCCCACCGAGATCAGGAAGTATTCGGTCGCAGAGATCACCCAGCCGGAGACCTACGACGAAGACGGCATGCCCGTCCAGGGCGGCCTGATGGACGGTCGCCTGGGCACCCTCGAGCCAGGACAGAAGTGCTCCACCTGCGGGAACACCGCATCACGCTGCCCTGGCCACTTTGGGCACATCGAGCTAGCGGAGCCCGTCCTACACATGGCGTTCGTCAGCGACATTAACAAGCTCATCCAGGCCACCTGCAGGACCTGCGGCAGACTCCTGCTCCCCACCCCAGAACTCGAGGCCTACGGCGCGAGGATCAAGAACGTGACCGAGTTCACCCCGACGCTCACCGAGGAGATCGCAAAGGAGATTCTCACGAAGGCGAAGAAGGTCAAGCTCTGCCCTCACTGCGGCAAGCAGCAGTACCAGATCGAGCTCACCAAGCCGACGATCTTCCACGAGATCACGGAGGAAGGGGGCGCCACGAGGCTCCTCCCCGGCGCGGTCCGCGAGAGGCTTGAGAGGATCACGAACGAGGACCTCGAGCTCGTCGCCTACAACCCGAAGGTCGCCCGCCCGGAGTGGTTCGTCCTGCAGGTCCTACCCGTACCACCGCTCACGGTCAGGCCCTCGATCACGCTGGAATCCGGCATCAGGTCCGAGGACGACCTCACCCACAAGATCGTCGACATCCTCAGGGTCAACCAGAGGGTCCGGGAGGCGAAGGAATCTGGCACTCCCCACCTGATCGTCCAGGACCTCGTGGACCTGCTTCACTATCACGTCACGACCTACTTCGACAACGAGGTCTCCGGCATACCTCAGGCGCACCACAGGTCTGGGAGGCCGCTCAAGACGCTCAGCCAGAGGCTGAAGGGCAAGGAGGGGCGGTTCAGGGGTTCGCTGTCGGGCAAGAGGGTCGACTTCTCCAGCCGCACGGTGATCAGTCCGGACCCCAGCCTCGACATCAGCGAGGTCGGAATCCCGTTCGAGGTGGCGAAGAAGCTCACGATACCAGAGAAGGTCTCCGCAGTGGAACATCGAGTCACTCAAGGCGCTCGTCACCAAGGGCCCCTTCGAGCACCCCGGAGCGAACTACGTGATCCGACCCGACGGCGTCAAGATCAGACTCGACTTTGCGAGCGACAAGAAGGCGCTCGCGGACTCGATAGCTCCTGGGTTCATCGTCGAGAGGCACCTGATGGACGGGGACATCGTCCTCTTCAACAGGCAGCCGTCACTTCACCGAATGTCGGTCATGGCTCATCAGGTCAAAGTCCTCCCGTTCAGGACCTTCAGGCTCCATCCGTCGGTCTGCCCTCCCTACAACGCGGACTTCGATGGCGACGAGATGAACCTGCACGTCCCCCAGAGCGAGGAGTCTCGCTCCGAGGCACTCATGCTCATGCGCGTCCAGGACCAGATCCTCTCGCCGAGGTACGGCGGCCCGATCATCGGCGCGATCAGGGACTTCCTCACGGGAGCCTATCTGCTCACTAGGGACGAGACGTTCCTGACACCGGAGCAGTTCACGAACCTCGCCCTCGCAGGCGACTTCCAGGGCGACCTCCCAGAGCCCAAGGTCAAGGGTGCCAACCCGATGTACACGGGCAAGCAGCTCTTCTCGCTCTTCCTGCCGAAGGACCTCAACTTCGTCCTCACCTCCAAGTGGGGCAAGGCGAAGACCGGAGAGGCGAACGATGTCGTCATAAAGGACGGCGAGCTCATCTCGGGAGTCATCGACAAGGCGGCCATAGGGGCAGAGGAGCCCGACAGCCTCCTTCACCGCATCGCCAAGGACTACGGCAACGACCAGGCGAGGCGCTTCCTCAACTCCATCCTCGCCGTCCTCAAGACCTACATCACCAGGAGAGGATTCACCTACGGATTCAACGAGCTGAGGCTCTCCCCTGAAGCGGTCCAGAAGATTGCCGACACGCTCCAGGAGGCCTACGACAACGTGACCGAGCTCATCAAGAAGTACAAGGCGGGCACCCTCCCTCTCACCAGGGGTCTCTCACCCGAGGGCTCGCTCGAGTTCTACATAGTGAACGAGCTCTCCAAGTCCAGGGACAGGGCGGGCAGGATCGCCGACAAGTCGTTCTCGACCGAGAACTCGGGAGTGATCATGGCTAGGACCGGCGCAAGGGGCTCTTCAGCCTCAACCTCGGGCAGATGACCGCGGCCCTCGGACAGCAGTCGGTCAGAGGCAAGAGGATCGAGAAGGGCCTCCGCGGGCGCTCCCTCAGCCACTTCCTCCCCTACGACCTCTCGCCCGAGGCGAAGGGGTTCGTCAAGAGGAACTACAGGGACGGGCTCACGCCGACGGAGTTCTTCTTCCACGCCATGGGAGGCAGGGAGGGACTGGTCGACACGGCGGTCAGGACCCAGCAGTCAGGCTACATGCAGAGGCGCCTCGTCAACGCCATGGAGCACCTCCGCGTAGAGTACGACCTCACCGTCAGAGACCCGGGAGGAAACATCATCCAGTTCCTCTACGGCGAGGACGGCATAGACCCGGCCAAGAGCGACCACGGTCGCCCGGTGAACCTCGACAGGGTGATCAGCGCCGAAGGGCTCATGAACGCCTCGCGCGGGAAGTTCGGGGAGAAGGAGGCAGAGGCTCTCCTCAAGAAGTACCAGAACAAGCTCAACAAGCGCCTCTTCGAGGAGCTCCAGCAGAGGCTCTCGGAGAGCCACCTCACCGAGGAGGGCGCGAGGAACGTGCTCGACAAGGTCATGGAGTCCATCGACTACGCTACGGTCGAGCCCGGAGAGGCCTCCGGGATCGTCGCGGCCCAGTCCATAGGCGAGCCGGGCACCCAGATGACACTCAGGACCTTCCACTTCGCAGGCGTCAAGGAGCGCGACGTCACCCTCGGCCTTCCAAGGCTGATGGAACTCGTGGACGCCAGGAAGATCCCGGCCAAGCCGTCAATGGACGTCTATCTCACGGAGGAGTACAAGCACTCACGAGAAAAGGCGCTGAAGGTCGCCAACGACCTGCTCTTCACGAAGGTCGGGTCAGTGCGTGGAGTACAGCGAGGTCGACCCGACTGAAGGGATCAAGCTGCACGTCAACGAGCAGATGATGGCCGACCGCAACGTCAAGGTCGACGACGTCGCCGAGGTGCTTGAGACAGGCAAGAGGAACGTCCAGTTCGACAAGAACGGCAAGGTCATACGGGTCAATCTCGAGAACGCGGACCTCTCCACCCTCTTCACCCTCCGCAACAAGCTCCTCAACATGAAGCTCAAGGGCATCCCAGGCATAAGCAGGGTCACGGTCGTACAGGACAACGAGGAGTGGGTCATCCAGACGGCCGGCTCTAACCTGGCGAAGGTCATCCAGATCCCGGGCGTCGACACGAGCAGAATATACACCAACAACATCCACGAGGTCGCCCAGGTCCTCGGCATCGAGGCCGCCCGTGCCACCCTCATCCGGGAGGTCATGGGCACCCTGGACGAGCAGGGCCTCGAGGTCGACGTGAGACACATCTTCATAGTCGCCGACCTGATGACCTCGAAGGGCTACCTGCAGCAGATTGGAAGGCACGGAATCGCAGGGACAAAGACCTCGGTGCTGGCAAGGGCGGCTTTCGAGATCACGGTCCCCACCCTCGCCGAGGCGGCCATTCGGGGCGAGTCTGAGGAGCTCAAGGGCGTGACCGAGAACGTTATTGTAGGCCTCCCGATACCCGTTGGGACTGGGATCGTAGACCTCTACATGGGCTGATACAATGGTGGACCAACAAGTTCTCGGACGCGTTCTGAAGGAGGCCATGAAGGGCGGAAAGTACACGCTCGGCACCCGCGAGGTAATCTCGGAGGTCAAGAGCTCGAAGATAGTCATAGCGGCGTCGTCGATCGCGGGGCCGGCCGGGACGCAGCTGAAGCTCGAGGCCGAGAAGAACAAGGTCCCGGTGGTAATCCTCGACAAGAACTCGGCCCAGCTGGGCAAGCTTCTGGGAAGGCCGTACAAGGTCTCCGCGGTCGCGCTGCGTCAGATAACGGAGTCAGACCTCAGGTCGCTCCAGGCCTAGTGGAAAATTGCCAAACATCAAGCTCTCCTCGGATCAGCTCGGCCTCATATCGATCTTCCAGAACATGAGCGGTGCCACCGTCAGGGACTGCATAGTCGACGACAAGGGCGGCAGACTGATCTTCATCATCAGCAAGGGTCAGATGGGCCTGGCGATAGGAAAGAAGGGGGCTACCATCGAGAACATCGAGCGGGTTGTCAAGAAGCCAGTCGAGGTCGTGGAGTGGTCGGACGATCCGGCCGAGATGATCAGCAACGCGCTCGACCCGAGGTTCGTCTCCGAGGTGAGGATCTCGGACAGGCTCGACGGGACCAAGGGCGCCTCGGTCGTCGTCGACCCGAGGAAGAAGGGCGCGGTCCTCGGGAGGGGCGGAAGGAACGCCGAGAAGGCCCGGCTCATCGCGAAGAAGTACTTCGACATCGGGAACCTCCAGATCATCACTTCTCAGTGAAGCGCTTGTCAACGCTTTTATAGACAATGGAGAGCACGGGTTGAACCTACATGCCCGGTGGTGAGTTTTCCGCTCGTCAGATGGAGCTTCACAGGCAGAGGCTCCGCTGGAGCGACAAGTACTACAAGAGGAAGGTACTCAGGCTCGACGTCAAGGCCGACCCGCTGGAGGGGGCCCCGCAGGCTCGGGCCATCGTCCTCGAGAAGGTCGGGATCGAGTCCAAGCAGCCGAACTCCGCGATACGCAAGTGCGTCAGGGTCCAGATAGTCAAGAACGGCAAGCAGGTAACTGCTTTTCTGCCCGGCGACGGCGCGCTCAACTTCGTCGACGAGCACGACGAGGTCCTCCTCGAAGGAATCGGCGGCTCGATGAAGAGGGCCATGGGGGACATCCCCGGAGTCCGATGGCAGGTCTCAATGGTCAACGGCGTATCGCTCAACGAGCTCGTCTACGGAAGGAAGGAGAAGCCCAGGAGATAAACTTCGATGAGCCAGAAACTCGAGTACCCCAACCTGCTCCTCTGGGGCAAGTGGGACTTCACCCAGGTCAAGGTCGAGGACATAGGCCTCATCGGCGTGATCGACGTCAGGCCCACGATGATCCCTCACTCCGGCGGCAGGCACGAGCACCAGAAGTTCTCAAAGGCCAAGGTCAACGTCGTCGAGCGCCTTGTCAACCAGATGATGCACTTCGGCAAGAAGAACGCCAAGAACACCGGGAGGATGGGCGGCAAGAAGCAGAAGGCGCTCAACATCGTCAAGACTTCATTCGAGATAATACACCTGAAGACGGGCCAGAACCCAGTCCAGATCCTAGTGAAGGCGATCGAGAAATCGGCCCCCAACGAGGACACGACGAGGATGAGCTACGGCGGAGTCGTCTATCACATCTCGGTCGACATATCGCCGACGCGGAGGATGGACATCGCTCTCAGGTTCATCTCAGAGGGCGTCAGGGAGGCCGCATTCGGGAACATGAAGTCGGTGGAGGAGGTCCTGGCGGACGAGCTCATACTCGCCGCCGTCGGGAGACTCCAACAGCCATGCAGTAAAGAAGAAGAACGAGCAAGAAAGAATAGCGATGGCCTCGCGGTAAGCGGCCTAGCTCTCCTTCTCCTTCTCTTCCTTCGTCGCGAGCCCTCTCAGCTCGGGCTCAAGTTCGGGCGGCTCTGCTATCTTCTCCGAGGGGGATGAGAGGAAATCTCGTATGAGGGAGATGATCACGTCGGGCTTGTATCTCTCAAGCTTGTGAGCGATCGTAAAGTCGAAGTTCGGGTTCTTCGCCACGGCCCCCAGCACTTCCAGCCTGGATGTCCCGATCGAGTCCCGAAGCAGATAGGCGGCCTTGACCTGGGCGACGAGGTTGTCCTCCGCCCAGATGATCAGAGTCGGCCTCTTCATGGCCTTGAGCCTCGACAGCTGCGGCTTGTCGTAGGTGCTCGAGATCAGGATGAGGCTCTCGACGCTCTGAGGCCAGCCCATGGCCAGTTCGAGCGCCACCTGACCGCCCCAAGAGGTCCCAACCAGGATGGCCCTCTGGATCCCAAGCCTGTCCATCATCTCGTGCAGCACCCGAGCCTGAACCTTGTAGTCGGGTGTCTCGACGGGTACCGTCGACCTGCCGAACCCCACCATATCGGGCATCACGAGTGAGTGGTCCTTGGACAGGGTCATCAGCGGCTCCCAGACCTTCCAGTCCTCCCTCTTGTCCGAACCATGTAGCATGATCATAGTCGGCCCCGTCCCCGCGGAGGCGTAGTTCACCCTGTATTCTCCCAGCTCGACGGTCTTCACTGTCGCAGAAGCCTTCATCGGTTATCCCTTGTCCGGGCCTTCGCGGTGGTTTTATCTGCTTCGGCCGTCGCAAGTACCCGAAAACGGGGTTTTCAAAACCATTAATTAGGGGCACAGGGAGCGAGGACCAATGGAAAACGACCCGATGGGGTCCTTCGGCGTGCTGCTGAGGGCCTGCATCAGCGACGAATGGAAGAAGGAGTCCATGCTCACCGCTACGGCTGTCTCGTTCGCGCTCGGAGTCGTGGCGAGCGGCGCCACCGCCTACCTCCTGACCGCCTTCCACGCGTTCATCTAGAGTGCGTCTAAGAAATTCGACTTGTCTGTAAAAAGTTTCCACTCTAACCGCATTTACAAGTTCTGAGCCGTATCATGCTTCGGTAATCCACAATGGGACGAAAAGCTGTAATGGTAGGGTTCTGGCTGCTGGGGTATGCCCTGGGCTTCTTTGCCTGGCTCGTGAGAGCACCGGTAATCAACGCGATCACACACCTCGGTGTAAGTGGCGACGTGGCGGGCGCCCTGATAACCGGGCTTGCGGGGTCAGTGGTGATGCTGGTCGGGGTCACGCTCTGGAGCTACCTCTCCAACTCGTAGGCCCATCTCACTAATCAGAGATGCGAGCTATCTTCCATTTTTATTTCGGAAGGTAGCTCCGACCGTTTTTCTTTCCTCATCCTCTTGAGCCGCCTGTTCAGCATCAACGCCAGAGCAACGAGCCCTGCAAACGGTATCCACGTAGTCCAGAAGAGGGCCGCGCTGAGCTGGAGCTGGACCGCCTCAAAGAGGGCGGCCACCGCCAGCATCACGGTGACTACAATGAGGTTGATCAGCAGCTGCCCGCCCTCAACCCTGAAGTTCACCGGGCTCGACCTGGTGGCGAACAGCCAGCGAGCGACCGCGTAGGCGAAGTAGAGGCCCGCGCCCGTGGCGACTGCGTAGGCCGGGAGCTCGATGTAGCTGTGAGGGAAGAGAAACAGGAAGAGGAAGAGCAGCACCGGCGGGACTCCCTGCGTCAGCGCCTCTACCTCTATGATCCTAGCCGTGGTGTAGAAGGAGAGGACGAAGAGAGCCGTGCCCGGACCCGGAATCATCTCGATGAGAGCGATTCTTAGGTTGTTGGTGAAGATCCCCCAGAACTGCGTGAACAGGCTCGCTCCGGCGAACTCACTGGAGATCTGGTTGCTCTGGCTGACGTAGATTGCCCGCTCCCCCGGAAGGAACGGGAGGCTGACCACGATGATGCAGATCCCGATCGAGATCAAGAAGAGGAGGACGAACGGACGGAGGCCGCGGGACGCGTATTCCGATATCGCTCCAGCTAGCCCTCTCCCTGCGGGCTCGTCGGTCAAGTAGTTCCGTCCAGCGGGCTGAGCTCACCAAGAGAAAAACCTGGCTCTTACAAGACCGGTCTTCACAACTCCCTAAGTCGACAAAAGACGAACACCCACCTCATTTCGGCAATTTGCCAGAAGGTTCCGCAAGTTATTTATGTAAAGTCTGACGGGGTACCGTAGCGGGCCGGCCTGTGATACTCCGAGGCGCTTTTTCGGGCCTAACTGAGGCGTTCTTCCAACTGTCCGAGCCGGAGGTCGTCTGACTATGGAGACACTCGAACCACCGAGCATTGGGGCCAAACTGAACGCCGACATGGCCGCGATGGTGAAGGAGATCTCGGTCATCGGTCCGAGGATTCCAGAGGTGGCCCGAAGGCTGGGGAGGCACAAGGAGACCGTACGGTACTGGTACAGGAAGCTGGAAGAGAACGACTTCGCGGTCCAGGCAATGCTCAACCACGAGGCGCTCGGGCTCAAGCGGGTGGTCTTGAAGGCGGAATTCGGACCCGAGTACTCCGACTACGTCAAACCGATGATGTTCGCCATGAACGAGCTCTGCTACGTGACGAGCTACGCGAAGGCTCTACCCGAAGACGTCTACGTCGTTCACGCAAGCGTTCCGACGGCTCACGTCGGAGAGTACGTCCGATTTACGGACTCCCTGCGGGAGCAGGGGGTCTTCAAGAGCGTGGAGCCCTACACGTTTGATTGGTTCAGGAACGCGCCGATGCGCGGAGACTCCTACGACTTCGAGACGGGCCACTGGGAGTTCGACCTTCCATCCCTGGTCAAGAAGGAAGTTCCATACACGCCCGTCATGGCTTCTCCAAGGTCGAAGTTCGACAGACTTGACCTTCTTATCGCCAAGGAGCTGCAAATCGACGCGACCCGAGAGCTGGGCGAGCTCCAGCAATCGATAAAGGAGCGGGACGGCGTCGATGTCAACTACAAGACCCTGTGTTGGCACATGAGCGAACACGTGCAGGGCAACGGCTTGCTCAAAGGGTACAGGATCAACTGGATGGGGTCTCGATGGGATCCTGTCATGGACAAGGCAAGACATCGGTCGCACAGCTATGTCGTCATGCACGTCCTGGTCAAGGGGCCCTCGCCCGCTGAGAAGATGGAGATTCTGAGGGTTATGGACCGGTTGCCGATCGTCTGGTCAGAGGCAGCGGGCGACGACTACTTCGTTGAGATTGCTTTCCCCAGCGAGATGGTCCTGGACGGCCTCTTGTTCCTGCAGAGGCTCATGAATCAGGTACGAGACAAGGTGAGCTACTACGTGATGGATCAGAAGAATGCTACGGCCTTCACCTTCTCATACAATCTCTACGACGAAAGCTCGAAGGTGTGGAAGTTCAACAGCGAGGAGTTGCTGCTGAAGTTCAAGGCGCTCGAGACTGCGATCAGAAACGTCTAGGTAAGAGCGAAGGTCGCTCTGAGATAAATGCGAGAGGAGCCCACGGCCGCAGCCGTGGGATTTGAAATCAGCAGAAAGAGAACGGGGGAGTGGTCTAGGGAGGTAGAGTGTCTCTAGCCTGCTCCGATACCTGCAATCGCCGTCAGTGGGTTGATGTGTACACCAAACGCCGCCAGCACAACTGAACTTCCCGTAAGTGCGATCATCCCGTACCTGATCTTGTCGTCGGTTGTCATGGGCACCCTACCCTAACCGCTGGCAAATAAATATTCAGTATTCACATGATTACATATTTGAATCCCACCATGATTTAGCTAACAAAATGACTCCTGGGAAGCCGAGAATGGCACAGTGGGACGGAACCGGAATCTAGCAGAATATTCCATGACTGAGGAACTTAAGTTTTATGTTTCTTCGTGAACAGGCCGCATACCTCTTCTTTTTGGAACTTTAGAGATCGCGCACCATTGCCGCCGGAACCTGTCGAGGGTCCTGGAATCATGCCGTCTCGCACCACCTCGCCAAGCCCTTTTATCGTGGGCCGGGCCATGGGATCATCCAGGTTGGAAGCGGAGTACGACAGCATGGCGGACGAATACGACGCGACGCGGGAATCCGCCACTCCAGACGAGATAGCCGCGCTGGCGAAGTCGCTCGAGGGGTGCAAGACCGTCCTCGACGTGGGCGTAGGCACCGGCAGGTTCGCGAAACCCCTCCTGGATCTGGGGTTCGAGGTCACCGGGATCGACGTCTCGCGCAGGATGCTCCTGAAGGCGAGGGAGAAGGGCCTAGGGCGACTCCTGCTCGGAGACGCCTACGGGCTGCCTCTCCGGGACAAGTCCTTCGACGCCGCGATCATCATCCACGTCCTCCACGTCGTCGTCGACTGGTCCCTCGTGATGCGGGGCCTGGCGCGCGTGACCAAGGGTCCCGTGGTCTCGATTCTCAGAGTTCCTCAGGGTCCGCAGAGCACCATCGCCCCGATCGACGTGGGCGGAACTTCCGGCCCGGGTGCGAATCCGAGGCAACGTTATCCTGTCAGGACACAGCACAGGATGTGGCAGAACGAGCTCGAGCTCAAGGCGAAGGTCCCGCCGAGGCGGCTCGAGAGGATCAGGGACGAGACGATATCGCTCCCGGTGGCCGACGCTCTCAGAAGCCTGCAGGCTAAGCGCTCCATGGGTGCGCAGATTGTCCCTCCTGAGATAAGGATGCAGATGCTCGAGAGGATAATAGCCATGACCGGGACACAGAGCGTGCGGAGGAGGATAGTGGAAGACCTGGTCGTTTGGGACGCGGGCGATCTCCAGGCGCTGGGCACGTGAGCCGTTCAGGACTATTCGGCAGGTGCGGCTTCTCGGTCCGGGGTTCTTCAGGCCGACCAGTTGGGGAACGTTCCAGAGTTCCCGATCAGCACGCTTCTCAGCAGCCCGCGGCGTGTCTTCAGGAATCCCACGAGCGTCGCGCTTTCGTCCTCGGTGACGCCCCAGGCACCAGGGATGGCCGAGACCGTCTCCTCGATCAGGGAATCTGGGACGTTCTCTATCCTTCTCAGGGTCGACTCGAGAGAAGGCAACCCGCGCACTGAGGACGCGATCTGTGGTTCGAGGGGCATCAGCACCCTCAGGAAGGCACCTTGATCCAGAGAGTCCGCTGTCCAGTTAGGGCCCGTGAAGCAGTGCGTGAAGTCGACCATGTAGTATCTGAACCCACCCGGGACCGCTTGAAGGAGATGGTTCTCCAGCCTGTCTCGGTCCTCAGTGAGGATCCAGTTGTCGAGGCAGATCGTGCCGGGAAGGATCTCCCAGTTGACCAGTTCCTCGTCCAGCCGCCTCCGTCGTCTCTCCAGCTCAGTGAGGTCTGACGAGTTCGTGATGACCTCGGAGCCCTGGTGGGGACCGGGGGAGATCCCTCTGTTGCGCAGGTCGCTCGAGTGATTGATGACCTCGGCGCTCACATCAACGATGGCGCCGTTCGGTGTCGGCAGCGCGACGGAGCGAGCCAGAGTCTGACCCACCAGCTCGTTCACGGCCACCTTCGAGCCGCCCGAGAACTTGACCAGATACGTGAGGCCGTCATCGCACTCCATGAAGTGGGGACCCGTCGCACCCCTGTTCACTCCAAGGTCCCTGACCGCTCGTACCACCTTCAAATTCACCGCTGAGCCCGCCCCACCTTCCCATTCGTTCGGGCCTTGCTCTTAACGCTGACTACCGGGAAGAGCTCCCTCCCAAGGGTTAAATAACAAGATGTATCGCGATATATCGGCATAGACATGTTCGCGAGGCCCGGTGTCGCGTTGCGCCGCGCCCTCAGAAGAGGGACCGCGAAGCTTCTGATATTGAACACCCTCTCGTCTAGACCGATGCACGGCTACGAGGTCGCGAAGGAGATAGCCGCCTCGTTCGAGGGAGGCTACGAGCCAAGCCCGGGTGTCGTCTATCCGACGCTCCAGTGGCTGGAAGACCAGGACTACGTCGCGGGTTCGCACGAGAACGGCAAGACGGTCTACGCGATCACGGCAACCGGGAAGGAGTTCCTCCATCGGAACAAAGAGAATTTGGACGCCACGATGAAGTACGTCGACGGGTCGATGCGTGGGGACGAGTCCCCTCTGAGGAGGAGCGCTGCAAGACTCGAGCGGACGATACTCATCTCTCTCCCCGATATGTCCGCGGAACGGCGGGCGGAGATCGCCAAGGTGCTCGACGACGCGAGCGAGAAGGTAGCGAGGCTGATGGCCCGAGAATGACCGGCGGAACAGGGGCCGGGGGACCTCGGGTTGATTCGCCCGGGACTGCCACCCGGCGGCTCTTCCTTGCGGTCGATGTGGCGGTCATCCTCTACCTTCTGCTGGACATCGTAGCGCAGTTGCTGCCACCCCACTACAACCCGGTCAACACGGCCGAGAGCGACCTCGCCGTCGGACCCTACGGGTACATCATGGCCCTGAACTTCGTCAACCGAGGCCTGCTTTCGCTCGCCTTCCTTTACGCCTTCGTCAGGACTCAAGCCGTGGGGGCCGAGATCGCCAGATACCGGAGAGGCATCCTATTGGTCGGCCTCTGGGGCGTCGGGGCGTTGCTGCTGGCGGTGTTCCCGACGGACGTCCCTGCGACCCCGATCTCCTGGCACGGTGAGATCCACCTCGTCGTGGCCTTCCTCGCCTTCGTGGGCGGGGCCCTAGGTGTCCTCCTTCTCTCTCTTCAGTTCGGTGAGGATCCCGCGATGCGCCCCGTCAAGAAACTAGCCCTGCCGGTGGCAGCGGTCGCTGTCCTGTTTCTTGCGCTCCTGTTTGGGCTCCCTTTCGTCTTGCCTCACCTCGCCTCGCGCATAGGGGGGATTACCGAGAGGACGCTGATCGCCTCAATCCTTCTGTGGATGATGACCGTGTCAGCCTACCTCGCCAAGAGGCGGAAGCCCGCGGCGACCATCTGACAGATCCGGAGCTAGTCAGTAGCTCTGCGGCTCAATACCCGGCATCGCTGAGGGTCTTCACCAGGGCCTCGCCCATCTTCCTGTACCCGTCGACGTCCGGGTGGAGTCCATCTGGTGTCGATCCGAGCGCGTCAGGGTCTGCAGGGTCGCGGACCGCTCTGTTGGTGTCACAGAAGAGCATCACGGAGTTCTTGGACCTCCCCTCGATCCACGAGTTCACCAATCTGATAGCCTCGATCTCGCGCCGGCCAGCAGAGTTGTACGGGAGAATCGACGCGCCGACGACAACGATCCCCGAAGCTTCTGCCCGCTCATACATCATCTGCAGGTTGTCCCTGACGACATCGGGTCCGCGCCCCTGATAGATGTCGTTCACCCCTCCGAGCACCACGACAACTTCGGGTTTCTCGAGGATGACGTCGCGGCCGAACCTTGCGAGCATCTGGTCCGTCCGCTGCCCGTTCACCCCCCTGTTGACGACCTTCCATCCCGGACGGGCTGCCGCTACCCAGTAGCCGTACTGACTCTCGGGGTTGCCGCTCCCGTTCGGAGGAGCTTCCACGGGAGAAAGGAACCCGGGCGTCCCCGCGGTGGTGGAGTCGCCAAAGCCGACGATGACGAGTCTCTCCCTCATCCATCTCGGGTGGTCGACCCGTGTATGTATAGTCGCCTTGGTCGGGACTCCGGGACGGTCGGCCCTGGGACGGGCGAAGCTCTGGCAACGAAGCGGCCTCTGCGGAGACCTCGGTCGCACCCATGCCTCGATTCGAGTTCCGGGAGTTAGCCGAGCGGTTGCGACCTCGACCCGGGCTTGAGAAAGCGTAAATAATCTCAGGGCGGTTCCCGAGTAAAATGGCCGCGGGCGACCCTCTCCTCCTTCTCGTGCTTGTGCTCTACGCGCTCCTCGCCGCTGGCATGGGCTACATCCTCTACCGCGTCTACCGGAGCAGGAACCGCAAGGTCAAAAAGCTTCGATGAGCCGAAGACCTGACTCCCACCTCGTCGCTCTTGGACGCGCTCGCGGCTCCGCTGCCTTGCACGCTAGATTCCAAACGCCCTCCGTCTATGCGAGCTGGAGGGTTGCGACAAGGAAGACCATGACAAGAGCTCGCTAGGTTCCCCTGGACCGGCCCACTGATTGTCCTATTTGACGAGGACCAGAGCGAACCCGTCATATCCCTTGCTACCGACCGTCTGGATCTCGGTCGCGGTCACGCGAGGCTCGGCCGCAAGGCGCTCGTTGAACAGGCGAACGCCCTGGACATCGGGGTCAGCGCTCGATTCATCTATGACTTCACCATCGCGAACGACGTTGTCCACGACCATCAGGCTACCGGAGTGTGAGAGCTTGAGCGCCCACGAGAAGTACGCGGCCAGGTTCACCTTGTCGGCGTCGATGAAGATGAGGTCGAAAGGCCTGTGGCCCCCGGCCACAAAGGCCGCGAGCGTGTCGAGGGCTCGCCCGAGACGAACCTCCACGACGCCGTCCAGGCCCGCACGGGAGATGTTGGCGCGGGCAATCGCCGCATGCCTCTGGTCAATCTCCAGCGAGACCAGATGGCCGTCAGATGGAAGCGCCCTGGCGAGCCAGATGGTGCTGTAGCCTCCGAGTGTGCCTATCTCCAGAATGTCGCGTGCTTCCTGAAGTTGCGCCAGTATCTGCAGCATCTTGCCCTGGTTCGCTGTCACGTTGATCTGCGGCAGGCCCTCCGCTCTGCTGGCTTTGATGGCGGCGTCCAGCGCCTCGTCCGAAGGCGCGAGCAGGTCATTGATGTAGCGGTCGACCTCGGCCCATCTCTCCACCTTCATAGAGAGCCACGTCTGCCGCACGACTCCCTTATCTCTTTCTCAATGGCCTCCGGGTCGCTCGCCCACCGCAGGCCCTTGATTGTCAGGTTCCGGATCGCGGGGACTCGCCAGTCTCTCCTACACTTAGGCACAGAGCACCGGCGAGAAGGACGATCACTGCAATCCTGGAATTGGAGAGCTGCTCCAGATGGGGGGCACCATCCCTGTTCGACCCTCTCATCCCAAACCGCCTTCGCGGAGGTCGAGCCGTCAGAGCAAGACGTCCAGGAGCTTGTCCCTCGATCTCACCCCGCTCACGATTGAGACCTTAGATTTCGGAACGTCAAAGTGCTCGGAAAGAATCTCAAGGAGACGCCGATTTGCCCTTCCGTCTTCGGCCCTCGCGTCGACCTTAACCTCGAAGCTGGTCTCCGCGACCTTGGTCACGCGGGCCCGCTTCGCGTTCGGAGTCACCCGCACCCTGATGAGCACACCTAGGCTGCTCACTCGCCGGACTGTAAGGTTTTGCCGCCGGCCCGAAAGCGCCCCGGCGAGATGACTCCGAGAGATCGCTGGCTCGCGTTTTCAAAGTTGGGAATCGTGTCGGGTGGCTATATCGGGCGGTGAGAGCTCCCGAAGGGTGGTGGCCCCTCTGAAACCCGTGAAGATCGACCTGAAGGCGCAGCTCAAGTTCCTCTTCACTCCCTCGTCCAAGGCCGTGCAGGTTGTGGATGTGCCGGAGATGAGTTTCCTGATGGTCGACGGCGCCGGGGACCCGAACGCGCAGCCCTTCCAGACCGCGGTCCAGACGCTCTATTGCCTTGCCTACACGATCAAGTTCGGACTCAAGAAGAGGGATAGGGTCGAGTTCCCCGTCACGGCGCTCGAAGGCCTGTGGTCGAGCGGAGGATCTTCCGTCGGCTTCGACTCAATGGCGAGGGACACCTGGCGATGGACCCTGATGATTGTGCAGCCTGAGGTGGTGACACCCGAGGTCGTCGCGGCGGCTGGGGACGAGATTGGGAAGAAGGATAAGTCGCTCGTCACGTTTCGGCTGGAGAGGTTCGGCGAAGGCCTCTCCGCCCAGGTGATGCATGTCGGCCCGTACTCGGCGGAGCAGGCCACGATCAAGAAGATCCGCGAATTCATGGCGCTGAACGGTTACGCCCCCAACGGAAGGCATCACGAGGTCTATCTCGGCGACCCGAGGCGGGCCTCCCCCTCCAAGCTCAGGACGATTCTCCGGCAGCCCATCAAGTGACTGTCTAGGATTCTCGACCGGGGTGTTCGCCGGCCGAGAACATCGCCATCGCCGCTTTCTGCTTTGCCTCCTTCTCCTCCTTGGTCATGGAGACCTGCATCGAGATCGACCAGCGGTGGCCGAAGGGATCGACCAGCTGTCCGTATCGCTCCCCCCAGAACTGGTTGTCGAGCGGCATGTCGACGCTCGCCCCGGCCGCCAGGGCGTTCTTCCACATCCTGTCCACGTCCTCCGTGTACACATGCAGCGTCACTCCGCCTGTGGGTTGCTTGGCGCCTCCCCTCGCCGGGACCGCCGTACTGGTCCGAGAGCATTATGACCGAGTCGCCGACCTTGATCCGCGCGTGCATTATGGAACCGTCAGGTCCGGCGTTCCGCATGAGCTCCTTGGCGCCGAACGCCTTCTTGTAGAACGCGATCGCTTTGGCAGCTCCTGCTACCGAGAGGTAGGGCGTGACTGTACGGAAGCCCGCCGGTATGGGCCTGACCTTCTGAGGTCTTTTCGTGGTGACCATTGATTCCTGTTGGTTGTGGCCCTCGTATCTTATTTATGGATTCCAAAGGACTCCGGCTGCCCTCCTGGCGGGAACCCCTGCTCCGATTCCCACTCTTGAGAAACGGGTCCCCATCTTATTACTGCTCCCGGCCCGAGTGGATGGCATGAAGACCTGGGCTCTGATGTACTTGATCATCTGGGCCGTCCTCCTCGAGATGGTCATCGCACTCTTCCCGATCTTGGGATACGCCGCGAACCTCGACCTGCACGTCCTCCTGGGCCTCGCCGTGGTCGCCATGGCGTACTTCATCTTCGTTCGGATTCGCAGGACCCCGTGTCCCGACAGGATCAAGCGGATCACCAAGGCGACATTTCAGCTAGCAGTGTTCGATGGGGTCCTCGGCGTCCCGCTTTATCTCACCGACGCGTCGATAGTCGGGGTGCCCTTCAAGGAATTCATCGTCTTCCTTCACTTCGTCCTGGGAGTCACGATAATCGCGCAGGCATCCTCGTCCGCGGCGGCGTACGACATGTGGGAGGAGAACGAGTTCGCTCAGCCCTCCGATGCCGTCCGCGGCGCTCATCAGACGAGCTGAGTCAGTGACGGCGAGATCGGGTCCTCGAGGTGCTGGAGCGCGTAGATGCCGGTATGGGGCTTCACTCCGAACATCAGGACCGTCCCGTCCCTTACGAAGAGCTTCGCGTAGCTGGAGCTCATCGAGAGGATGCGCGACCTGATGGGCGAGTCCTTGGGCAGGAACAGTATGTGGGCGTCGTGGGACTGCTGGAGAGTGATGATCTCCTGGGAGGTCACCTCGAGCAGCGAGTCCAGGTCCGAGGCGAAGAGGTTCTCGAGGGCGCTCACCGACTTCACGAGAAGGACCGTCTTGTCCACCGACCTCGTTCGCAGCTCCGAGGTCTCGTTGGTGACTATCTCGTGGATCTCCTGGGGCGTGACGTTCTTGGGCAGGTTCGCCGTCTTGAGGTCGCTCGTCCTCAAGATGTTGAGGATGCGCAGCCGTTGGTTCACGACGCTCTTCCCCACCGCTTTGGCAAGGATCGAGTTGATTATCTCGTCGTTCGCGCCAGGAAGCGGCAGGAGGACGGCGCTCCTCCCCCTCGAGAGGAAGTTGATTATTGGGGGGTACTCGATCGCCCGCAGGGCCGAGTAAGGGACGTTCTCGTCATACTCGATCGAGAGCGTGCTCCCCGGGATCATGCCTCCGAAGAGCCTGTCCAGGGCGCCGCTCCCGAAGGAGTAGGACTCGCCGATGTCGGGCCTCTGGGCGATCTTGCTCATCTTGGTGTAATCGGGGATTGAGTAGGGTCCGAAGAACGTGAACTTGCCGTCCAGCAGCGTGAAGATGTACTTGCGTTGCGGGATCTTCGTGCCTCGGAGCTTGTGTATGATGAACTCGCGCACCGTGCGGTCCTGCTCCTCGACCGTTACCAGCTCGAGTATGCCGTCGACAAGGTAGTCTATGGTCGTGGCGCCGGGCTCCTCGCTGACGAAGACGAGCTGGGCCCCCGAGTTGTGCGCCAGGGCCATCAGAGTCTTCTCTGCCCGCAGCCTCTCCTTCTGGTCGAGCTCCTTCGCAAGACCGTCCCAGCTGTCGAAGACTATCGTCCTGAACTTCTTCGGCTCGGTGAGCTGCATGACGAGGTCGAGCACCGACGCGGCGTCCTCCAGCCTGATGTCCAGGAACTCTTGGTTGCGCAGCGTGTCCTTCATCGCGGGGATGTGGGTCTCCAGGAGGTCTAATGGAACCCGCGAGGAGACGTACGCACCCTTCCCCCTGCCCGCCGCCTTGAGTATTTCCAGGGCGACGGTGGTCTTTCCCGTGCCCGCGAGCCCCTTGATGAGCAGCGTCCGGATCGGTCCCTGCATGAACTGCTTCAGGCCGAGGACCGAGGCGATCCTCGTCTCGATGAGGTCCTCTGCCCCTGAACCCGTCGTCCCTGTCTGATGCTCCAGCTGGACTGGAGTATTCTGCGGCAGCTCCTTTCTGGTTGTCAAGCTTTCACTCCCTTCTCAATCGCGCGCATGGTCGCGCTGAAGTCGAAACTGTCTTCCTTGTTCAGGACGGCAAGCGACCATCTGAGCCGTATCGCCAGGTCCTTGACTATCGCCCTCTCCAGCGAGAGCGTCCCCTTCTCCCCGAAGAGAGCGAGCAGCTTCTTGTGAAACTCGGCCGGATCAGGCAGGTTGTCGGTCATCTTCATGTGCATGAGGACCGCCTCGGCCCCGCTCTGACCCAGGACTTTGTCCAGCCCGCCGTGAACCGAGGTCCTGAAGTTCTCCGCAAAGTCTTGCTTTCCCGAATTCGCTGACAACTATTTCACCAATACCTGAGTCCTATCTAACGTGATGTCCTTTCCATACGTACTTGATCGAGATGAAGTAGACGACCGGATAGGTGACCACCGCGCCGACGATTGTACCCAGGAGGGGCGAAAGCACAATCGCGGACAGGAGAAGGAGCTGGACCATGACGATGCCCGTGTTCCCCACCCCGCTCACGGCCTGGAACTTCAGGAACCTGCCCAGCCTGCTCCTCGCCTCCGTCGCAACTTCCTTCACGTTGACCGTTATCCGTTCGTTGATGAAGAAGGACGCGGAGACGCCGATCACCAGAGACAGGACGTCCAGGCTGAGGAGTTCGACCGAGGAATAGTTAGCGTGAGGTACGGTCAACCTCCCATAGATGAGCAGGAGGCCGATGGTCAGCACGGCCTCGGTGACCCCGAAGCCGAGGGCGCCCGCGATGGCGAACCTGAAGGTCTTCACTATGGGATACCTTGCCTCGAGCTTCATAACGTCCCTCTCTGCCCCGGTCGCGGTCATGCCGGCACTGCCTCCAATGCGATCTTCGGAGACGCCGCTCGTGACTGCGCGGTGGCCTTGCGCATGAAGAACAGGAAGACGATGCCCGTCACGGCCAGCATGACCTGATACGTCGCGATGCGCCACAGCACGATCGGCGCCCACGAAGAGAAGCCGTAGACGGTGGTGAGGTAGGTCTTCATCGTGAGCTCGGTGACTCCGGCCCCGCCTATCGTCACGGGGATCTGGGCGATGGCGACCACGCCGTAGGCTGCGAGGGTCGAGTAGAAGAGGTCAATCTTCAGCCCCGCGGCGTTCAGGACAAGCCAGAGAGCCGCGCCCACCAGGAAGTCCTCGACGATCGTCAGGCGCGACCGCCTTGGCGACGACGGGCAGCGCCTCCCTGCTCACTATCGCGCGTGCCGAGAGCGAGAAGTTCAGGGAGCCGACGACGGCGCGGAGGTAGAGGTCGTCGGCCCTTGGCCCGCCGATCATGTACCGCGAAAGCGTGAAGAGGAAGTGGGGGACCTTGATCCCCCTCAGGGCCGGGATGATGAAGATCACGGTGTACCCGACGATCAAGACCGTCGCGACCAGGATGATCGTGGACCCGATGACCACTGCCCCCTTCGAGAGGGCGTAGATCGCGGCGAGGAGGGCGAGACCGGCCCCGACATATATCTCGATGAGGACCTCGAAGTAGCCGATAGAGAGGGCCCTTCCCCCGTCTATCCCCTTTCCCTTCAGCCAGGCGGTGCGAACGAAGACGCCCATGCTCGTCGCGGGGGTCGAGAGGGAGACGAACTCGCTGGCGACCCTGGTGAGCGCCAGCCCGCTGAGATTGGGCCTGGGGTCCCCCGCAAGGCCGAGCGTTATGACCCGGAACCTGACTATCTGGACCAGCAGCCTAGACGCGGAGACCCCCGCGGCCAGAGCGAACGTCAGATAGCCGAGCTTCGTGAGGTCTGAGAACTTCACGCCTGAGAATATCGAGATCGCGATGACGACGGCGGAGCTGAGGAGCAGCCCTAGGGCCACCCACTTCAGCACCGATTTGGGAGCTGATACTCGCTCGTCGACATCTCGGTCTCCCCTTTACCTCCTTACGAGCAGAATCATGATTATCCCCACGAGGGCCGCTATGAGGCCGACGAGCCCGAACGCCAGTCCGCTGGAAATGAACTGGCCGAGGTAGGTCGCCGTTCCGTAGAGCATGAAGACGAACCCCACCCCAAGGAAGGTGAGGCCGACCACGCAGAGGATGAGCACCTTGATAGCCCGGCGGATGATCCTCCTCGTGTACGCTTCGAGCGCGTGCTTCAGCTGGACAGAGATCTCGTCAGAGACCAGCCGGAGGACGTCGTTTAGGATGGACAACTAGTCTTTGCACTTTCTTCCAAGGAGCATTCCGGCAACCACGCCGACCAGGACTGCGATCCCGACGGCCATCAGTGGTTGCTTCTTGATCTCCCTGCGTCCCGCATCGAGCTGGTCGTCGATGGTCGCATGAAAGTCGTCCAGTCTGGTCTCCAGGTTCGACTTGAGTGCGTCAAGGGACTCCTCGATCGCCGCTGCAGCCTCGGGACCCTTCTCCTTGAGTTCCGCCTTAATCTGGTCAATCTTCTTTTCTAGGTCTCTCCTGATATCTTCAAGGGACGCTTCCGCCGCGGCCTCGCTGCCCTTATCTCTCTTAGCCAAGCTAATCGAGTCTCCGGGGTAGCCTCGTCACTTAAGGGGCAGGTATTTTTTGTATGGAACTGCAACGCGGTGATTGTAGGGAATGTTGGACGCGAAGCGCGAAGGCGACTAGCACGAACCCAGAGAAGGCCACACGGACCTGTCATTGCTTCTGTCGACTCTCTTTTTGATTTCGTCCCGGGTGAGCACGTCCGAGTCGTAGCGGACCGCCATCGTGTCGAGGATGAAGTTGACCCTGACCTCGAGAACACCGTTGAGCTTGCCGAGGACGCGCCTTAGCCTCTCGTGTTGCCCAGACTCGTTCCCTCCCTCCAGCTTGAAGAAGGCAGTCGCTTCGTGATTCGAGTTGGGCATCGAAATCTAAGAGTTCCGGCACGCGGCGGCTCTTGAACCTTTGGTATTTTTTGCGTGAAGTTGTAATCAACAGCCCCATCCGGATGCGATCGGGCTTTGGTCCGTACTACTCGAGTTCGAAGAGCACTGCGTGCTCGTCCGCCTGGAACTTCGGTCGCTTGCCGATCGGCCCGAAGATTGCCTGCACGTACTCCTGGAGGAAGAGGCTCCCCTTCTGACCGAAGTCGTGAGTCAGGGTGACGTTGACCTTCCCCCCGTGCATCACCTCGCTGTACTCGAAGAGGGCCGAGTAGTTGCCCATGGTCTTCAGATAGCTGAGAGCGCTCTCGGCCGTAAGCTCGCCCGACTTGGCGAGGATCGAGGTCCTCGGACCGTCGCTGCCCGCCAGGTTCCCGGCTCCGATTATCGTCTCCTCCTGTGCCGCCTGGAGGATGTGCCTGAACGTGGAAGCAGAGACCTTCACCATGTGGAACCTCTTCATCGGCCTGTCGTAGTTGGCGTAGGTGAGGATCAGCTGGTTGATCAGGGTGTTAACGCTGACGTTCTGCTTCTTCGAGTCCTCCTGGAGGGCCTCGAGGGCGGACTCGTCCAGTCTGAACGATGCCGTCGCCGTCTTTGGCTTCATCCGAACCCGACCCGGGGTTCTCCTCAGGAACTCTTAAGCTTAGCTGATTAAACTCCTTGGTCGTCCGTCCAGATCTCGGGGCTCGACTACAACCCATTACAAAAAACACAATCCGATGCGGAAAATACACCGGGTAGTTATACTCCAGACACTCACTTCGAACCATGTCAGTTGTAACAGCGATAGATGCGTCAGGAAATGAACGGATGATGGTACCGGACTCCAAGCGAGGTGTTCTTGTCGTCGAGGGCCAGGTAGAGAGGCTGACCGGAGCCGGCAAGTTCGTCGTCGCTGCAGTCAGAGACGACCTCGAAGTCGAGGTAGGCAACCAGGTCATGATAGTGGTCATCGACAAACTGCTGCCCGCGGTCTACATCGAGACCTTCAAGGAGCGCGTCACGACCCCGTTCCCGAGCAACTGGGCGATCATAGTCAAAGGAAACAGGTATGTTGAGAAGTGCAGGGTCTCGTACGCCGGAACGCAGCTCAGCGCCCTCAACCCGGCCGGAGTCGCTCGCTACGAGCTCCCTCTTCCGAGGAACGGGCTACTCAACTTCCGCATCCCGGAGAGCATCAACCTGGACAACGAGGCCATGGTCGAGGTAAAGGACGGAGAGAATTCCATAGACCTCGAGAAGTTCGGGTCACTGGCGCTCATGCCGTCAACGGAAGAGTATCCGACCGTCACCGTGGCGGGCCGGTTCACTCCAGCCTTCAAGGCTGACTGCTATCCTGCGAGCGTCGGGTTCAGCAACGTCGCGACCGGCCAGCGATACTGGGCAGTGGTCACCAACGGCGAGTACTCGGTACAGCTGCCGAACCGTGAGTCGTACCAGGCGAACGTGTCCTGGACCATGATACCCGGCAACGTGACCGGTACGACGCAGGCCGGCATACTGGCCCTCAGCTCGAACGACGTCTCGTCCAGCTTCGACCTCAACTGGTGATTTCCAGTGGTCGACCTCTTCTGGACTGTCGCCATCGTCCTCCTGGTGCTCTGGGCCTTCGGGTTCATCGGTGGCTTCGGCGGGGTCCTGATCAACGTCCTCGTCGTCGCCGCTGTCGTCGTGGTGGGCGTCAGGCTCTACCAAGGGAAGGACGTAGTCACGGGCAAATAGGGAACGGAATCAGAGAGAGACTGGTGAAATCCGGCTTTGGCAACAATACTGGGCCTCGCCGTCCTCTTCCTGATAATCGCTCTTGTGGCGTACGTGGTCGGAGCCAAGGGAGTCGCAGGGTTCTCGATGGGGATCGCCAAGATATTGGTGGTCGTCTTCGTGCTACTCTTCCTGCTCTCCATCGTCTTCGGACTCGCCTACAACATGTAGAGCGGACGGGTGGACCGGGAACGAGGACTCTCACTTGCGCTTCCGCTGAGGCCGCCGAATCTCCCGCGCCCGAAGGGGCGCGTCAGAGATTGAACGAGGGACGGTCAGAAGGGGAAGAGAAGATATTCCGGAGGTGAAAGACAAGAATGGCGAAAAAGAGCAGGGGCGGTAGGATGGAAGCAGCAAAGGTGCGCGCCGCAAAGACACCGGGAGGGAAGGGTCCGGTCAGGAAGCGCGCGGCTGGCCGCAAGATAATGAAGACCTAGGGCCGCAGCGGCCCATCCGCGGCTGGGAGGGGTCTGGAACGCGACGCCGGAACGACCCCTCCCCTCCGCGATTCGTTCGTGAAATCTGGAGGGTGTTTTCTCAAGGTTCGATGCTCTGTATCGATCAAGTCTGGTCTGGCTCTGCTAGGCCTGATCCAGGGCAACTACCACTGCAAGGAGCATGCGCTGGGAGAAGCCAGGGTCATGGAGGCTGATCGCATAGGCCCGGCGGCCTAGTCCGCTCAGCCCCTGCATCATGCCCTGTCCAGCCATGATCGAGGCCTCGAAGATCACGGAGCCGTCTGGCTTGACCCCGGCGAAGGCCATCAGGCCTGCCGTGAACACCAGGGACCCCAGCCTGTTCCCGCTCGGGTCCTCCAGCCAGCAGCTCGGAGGGGCCATGTTCTTCTCGACGTTGCTGACCTGGACCGACCCCTGGACGCCGTGCTCCGCGTCCTCGACCGACACCGTCCGGTGCGTGAGGTGCGTCTTCTGCTCGATGAACCCGACCGTGCCCTCGGACCCGTCGACGACCGTGTACTCGGCGTGTAGCAGGGACTTCTTCCTCGCCACCAGGAGCACCTTCCCCGTTGCGTCCTTGAGGTAGACGTCGGTGAGCATGTGCTCGTGGGCGCCCGGCCCCCTCTCGGCGGTGAAGATGGACGGAGCCTGCGTCGTCGGCGCAGGGACCGGGGCCGCCTGTTGCGCCGCGGCGGGCGCGGCCGGCTCAGGGAACCTCTGTCCGCAGGCCACGCAGAACATCGCCTGGTCGTCGTTAGCCTTCCCGCAGTGGATGCAGTACTTGACCATCGTCCACCCTGAGCGATGGGGTCGCTTATCCTTTGCAGCGGTTCGCCGGACCTCGCGCAGGTGAAGCGGCTAGGCTCTCCCAAAATCCACCCTCAAACCTTAAATAATGAAGCCCGAGAGCGTTTTGAACGTAAAGGTAGTTATTCGCAATGGCAGACAAACCTCACCTGAACCTCATCGTAACCGGTCACGTAGACCACGGGAAGTCGACCAGCATGGGGCACTTCCTATTTGACCTCGGAGCGGTCGACCAGAGGACGATAGACGAGTTCGCCCGCGAGTCCGAGAAGACCGGCGCCGGTGACAGTTTCAAGTACGCCTGGGTCCTCGACCAGCTGAAGGACGAGAGGGAGAGGGGTGTCACCATCGACCTCGCGTTCCAGAAGTTCGAGACGCAGAAGTACTTCTACACGCTCATCGACGCTCCCGGGCACCGAGACTTCATCAAGAACATGATCACCGGCGCCTCCGAGGCAGACGCGGCCGTCCTCGTCGTCTCCGCCAAGACCGGAGAGAAGGACACGGCTCTCGGGCCGGGCGGCCAGGCGAGGGAGCACGCGTTCCTCCTGAAGACCCTCGGGGTCAACCAGCTCGTCGTCGTGATAAACAAGATGGACGACCAGACGGTGAAGTACAGCGAGAAGATGTACAACGACGCCAAGATGGACGTCGAGAACCTCCTCAAGGCCTCTGGCTACAACGTCTCGAAGATACGCTTCATACCCATCTCCGGCTGGACCGGCGAGAACGAGGTCAAGGCCTCGACGAACATGCCCTGGTACAAGGGCCCGACCCTCCTCCAGGCGCTCGACGAGTTCACCGAGCCTCCGAAGCCAATCCAGAAGCCACTCCGCCTCCCGATACAGGACGTCTACACCATCACGGGCGTCGGCACGGTCCCGGTGGGACGGGTGGAGACCGGCAAGATCAAGGTCGGCCAGTCGGTGGTCATCATGCCGGAGGGCCTCCCGGCCGAGGTCAAGTCCATCGAGACCCACCACACCCCCATGCAGGAGGCGATGGCCGGGGACAACATCGGGTTCAACCTGAGGGGCGTAGCCAAGACCGACTTCCACAGGGGTTCGGTCCTCGGCGAGACGGCCAACCCGCCCACCATAGCCAAGGAGTTCCTCGCGCAGATAATCGTGGTGTTCCACCCGACGGCGATAGCGGCCGGCTACACGCCGGTCCTGCACGCCCACACAGCCCAGGTCGCCGCGACGATCACCGAGATCATCGCCAAGATCGACCCGAGGACGGGTCAGCCCACCGAGGAGAAGCCCAAGACCATCAAGACCGGCGACTCAGCTATTGTAAAAATCACACCTTTGCGCCCAGTAGTACTCGAAACTTTCAAAGAATTCCCAGAATTGGGCAGATTTGCGCTCCGAGACATGGGGTCCACAGTGGCAGCGGGTATCGTCCGCGAAGTTACCGTCAAGGGCCAAGTAGAGAAGGCAGTCGCAAAGGCGTAAGCTGCCTCTCCCCTAATTCCATTCCGAAGATGGGATCTGCTTAGCGACATCGTGGATTGCGTTCATCACCGCAATCCCATTCGCAATTGTCCTGCCCAGCTGGTCGTAATCGAAGCCTCCAAGCTTTCTCACGCTAAGCTCCTCCGAGACCGCGACTATTGCTACGTTCATGACTGACTTCGTCGAGAGCTCCGGCCCTGATTCCTTGCTGAATTTGATTCCGTACTCGGTGCCCATGGTTATCACCGGAAAGTAGCTCCAGATCTCCTTCATGGTCCTCTCGACAGCGAAATCCTTCAGATTGAGTCGAGGCTCCTCCCGAACGTCCATTCGAATGATGGCTTCAAGGAATAGCTTCTTGCCTCGCCCTTCGACCCTGTGGGAGAGTATCTCCACCCTGCAGAACGCGGTCTGGGTGTTGTCCGAGACCATAAGAGACAGGCTCGATTCGTCCTCCCTGGAATCTGTCACCGAGCTCCATGTCCTTCTTCCTTTCAACATCTCTTTCAGAATGTGGTTCGTAGCGCTCGCCGTCTGAATGCAGAGGTCCAGCGGTGTGAACATCTTAGACTCAATGTGATAGCCGCCGGCGCGTAATAAACGCCACTCAATTCGCAGCTGCGTCATCTATGTCAAGATTCGCCCTGGGTCATAGGAGCCGTTTGGACAAACACGCATATCAAACGAAGATCGAAGGCTAATCATGAATCGCACACACGGGTTGCCTCTCAGCAGCCTCATCGTCCTTGCCGTTGCGCTTTTCCTTCTCGCTCCGATTATTCCGCAGAAAGCGCTCGGTCCTTGGAGTCTGCCCTCGACGTATCCCTAGTGTGGGTAGATTTCCGCTTCGCCGCCTCACATTCCCACCTTCATTTCGCCGTCCTATGAGTTCTTGCACTCCGGAGTCATGTACGTCCCACAGGAAGAAGGCCCTGGATGGATCCAGTGGATGAGTAGCGGAAATGCAGCAAGTGTTCTGCTGAGCCAAACCAGTCGTCTCCGGCAGCTTCTCCCTCGAGCGGCGACCTAATCCAGTTACGCCTGGTTCGCCTGTTACCGCCGACATCGAACACCGATTTCAACTAACGCCGCGAAACGCCGCGACAAATACACGAGAGCCACATGAGAGTAAAAAAGAGGGGAGGGGGTTCTAGTTCTTCAGGTAGTTCATGGTCTTCAGGTATCTGTAGCTTCGGACGAACTCCTTGAAGATGGGTAGTGTTGCTGACTGTTTGCGGTTCACCATTGTGCGGAGTGGCCTTCCGTATTCCATGATTGTGTGAGCAGTCGTCATTCCGAGGTCTTGCAGAAGCCTACTGAGGAAGTCTGCGTTGGGAACGCTCGTGATTATGACTTCTGAAGGCTTCACGGTTCCATCAGAGTCGGCAAGTCCTTGGACGAACCGTATCCTGAACGAACGTGGCGTTCCTTGAATCCAGTCCATCCTGAGAGGGTGGAGTGTGGTGCACTCGTCCCATTGCAGCCCTAGCCCGACGTTGAACATCCAGGCGATCAGTGGTGAACGTTCCGAAGTCCACCTGTAGGCCGCCGATGGATGTCTGCCGAACCGGGTGCTGCCTGACGGTTGCTTGTCCTGTTTGCGGTCCATGACGACGCTGAGGCTGTTGGCGCACATGCAGACGAACTCGCCGAGCCGTTCGTTCGTTGGTTGTTTCAGGGTGAGGTGAAGGTCTATGCTGGATGAGGTGAAGCGAATCTGTTTGCCCCCTGACTTGCTTGCGTCTCCTGCCAGTATGCCAAGGAGGTATGCCAGGAGATCGTTTCGCATGTCTTCGACCTGTTGTCTCGATAGCCTGAACCCTGAGGCGCGTTCAAACGTGCTCTCCAGGGGGCTAAGCTGCGCTGTCACATCGACGACGTCACTGTAGTCCTGTATCGATGTCGGAACCTGTATCCACGGCCCCTGTTCATTTCCTCCCGAGTCGAGGTGCAGTGGAAGCAGCTTCCGTCCCGGTCTGATGACTGTCTGCAGGGCTGTGTTCGCCGCTTTGACCAGGTAGGGCTGTTTGGTCCCTTCCGTCCAAGCGTTGACCATGCCTCGGTCGATGTCAACCTCGTCCGCCGTCTCGTTCCTGCCCACGTTCAAAGGGACCTTGAGGAACTCGCAGAACTTCCTCAGCTGCTCGAGCTCTCCCGGTGACGCGCCGATTCCCCAGACGCGCTCGTCCAGGAACTTCAACGCTTCCTCCGGGCCGTTGGCGAGCAGCTTCGCGAGTTCCGGCGAGACCTTGGGTGGCTGGCGCTCCTTGCGGTGCAGCCCCTGGTGGATCTTGGCGCCTTGCTTCTTCAGCCAAGTGCTGACGGTGGTTGGGTCTGCGCCTACTTCCTTTGCGATGGCCTGAGCTGACATCCTCCGCTTCTCGAACATCTCGACCCACGGCTTCGTGTTCTCCATGTTCCAGTGACCTCGGAAGTGTCGTTTGCGTGTGCCCTGTCGGTGACCCCCATCACCTTCAGAGCCTTCGTTCTGTTTCTTGCTTTCGGAGGACATACTGTGTTCTTTCCTATATTCGCTGTGAGCCGCTTGTGCATGCGTTCGACTGAGACGAACTGACACGTTGAGCGGCCGTTTGGTCGGGTGGTCCTGAGCTGCACTTGAATAACCGCCTTCCCGCTCTTTACCTGTCCCGCGGCCAAGTGTGCTTCATCGCGCCAATCCTAGGCCTCGTCAGGGTTTGTCTTCCTATCTTGCCCTCGACCTTTCAATCGAGAGTGCACGCGGCGCTTGAGACACTCTTCCAAATAGAGGATTAGGATATTTAACCGCCACTCGAATTCGCTCCATTCGCTCCCTGCCGGTTCCGTCGGTCCTCAAACCTGAGGCTGAGTTTGGATACTGAGGCCCCTGAATCGCGATGTCGAGTGGATTCGTCTTCTCAAATGGTATTCTTCTTGTCGCCGTACGAGTCCCTGACTCATTCCTCGTCGTCAGACCAATCGTCTTCCTCGATGTCCACCTCGTCGGGGCTGATTCCCAGTGCGGTCAGCTCCTTTCGTGCGTCCTCGGGCGCAAGGTCTTTGTAGAACGAGATGTCGTAGAGCCCGCCCGACCCGCTCCAGCCGTTCTCGAGCAGGGTCTTCGTCAGTCGAGACGTGCGGTGGAGTCTCTCCCTGAGCTCGTCTCCGAGCTTCGACAGGTCCAGTACCATCCTCTCGTCGACTTCCTCGCCTTCGAGGTCCAGTTCCCAGGCGGGCTTCCCGAACAGAAATACCATAATGCAGCTTGACTTGCTTCTGGTGGGGTTCATGGGATGGTATCTCCGCTGCCTATTTAGCCCCCAACGAGGATCAGCACGATCGAGCCTCCCTGTCGCTCATCCGCTCATGATTTCCCGGGCGGAGTACGTCCATCGAGATGCCAACGAGCAGGCGATTGTGACCGTTTATGTGACGAGCCCCGGATTCCTGGGGTGGTGTCCGTCATTCTCAAGAAGTGTCCCTCTTGCGGCCAGATGTCTGAAGTGAGCTGGAGGGGCGAACACGTGGTCAGCCGCGAGAAGGAGAAGGTCTTTGTGGAGGAGCCAAAGGGCTCAGATAGCCCGGATGTGGCCACGAACACCTTCGCCGCCGGGCCTCTCCCTGGTGCTGCACTGCCCCTCCAACCCAAGATAGAGCCGGTGGCCGCGGAGAGAGAAGTCATCGAGGAGAGCTACACCTGCAAGTTCTGCGGACACACCTGGATGGAGACCCGAGAGGTCTTCAGGAAGGAGGACGGCGGGGAGGTGGAGGGACGGATAGTCGACGAAGGCGCGCCCTGACTCGGTTCGCTGTCACACGCACCGTCCCCGCTGACAAGGATCTGTTAGTGGTCTGACCCCGCTAGTCCTTGCGGTTCGATATCAGGAACTCGTTCCCGTCGGGATCGGCGATGACTGCGCGGACGAACTTGGCCCCCGGTAACTCGACTGTGTTCGGCTCGACGGTCACCGTCCCTCCGCGGCGCTTGATCTCTTCGCAGGCTGCCGCCGGGTCCGGGTGCGAAAACACGAGGCCAGTCACTGTCCCGGGCTCCCTGCCTTCTTCCCCTGGAGCCATGATGTGCATCGACATTATCGTCGATGAGCCCGGGAGGGCGAAGACGGCGCGGCTGGCCTTCTCGTTGAAGCTGAGCTCGCTGAGTCCCAACACGTCCCGGTAGAACGCCCTGGCCTTCTGAATGTCCCTGATGTGGAGGGTCACCGCATGCAGCCCCGTGATGACTTCGGTCATGCATCTGCGGGGGGCCGAGGACTTGTTAAAGGCTGCGGGTCGCAAGGTGAGGTCGACTTCGAGGGGCGCGGCGCCGGGCTCTCGCGCCGCGTGGCTCGGCATATCGTTTTTATACGAAAACTCCTTCTGTTTTCATCTTGTCAAGAGAGGGCGGTTCCCCCACTCCATATTCGAGGGGTGTGGTTCTCGGCGAAACGGGTTCCGACGAAGGTGACGTCACCTGGTCGTAGAGCCCACCGTGAACGCTGGCGTCAAGCGTCCCGAAAAGATCGCCCAGGTTGTGAAGCTCATCATGAAGATAGGGCCGGACATAGACCGTGTCGCGAGGATGTCCGGGGTTCACAAGGAGACCATCAGATACTGGTACAAAGAGAAGATCCTCAGAGAGGGGATGTCTGTCCAGGCGGTTCCCAACGAGGGGGCGCTGGGCATGAGACGAGTCGCCGCGAGGGTCCGCGTAGCCGAGATGTTTCTCCCGCACATCCAGAAGACCTTCTCTAAAATGAACGACCTCAGCTTCGCGGCCGCGTTCGAGCGGGCGATCCCAGATGACTATTACGTCCTCCACGCGACGGTGCCCAGAGGGTTCGTCTCAGAATATTCGTCCTTGATCATGAAGCTCAAGGAGATGGGTCTCTTCGAGTCTGCAGAACTGTACGAGTTCGATTGGTTCAGGAGAGTTCCGATGCGTGCTGATCACTATGATTTTGATGCCTCAAGATGGGACTATGACTGGCGGAATCCGTTGCCGCTCGACAACGATGAGATGCAACCCAAGCCCGTCGCAGGGGCCCGGCTGGACAAGATTGACCTTCTCATCCTGAAGGAACTCCAGCTCGATGCCAGCAGGCCCATGACAGAGATAAACAGGGCGATCCAGGCGAAGAACAAGATTGAGCTGAACTACAAGACTCTCGATTGGCACCATCGCTCCCACGTCGTGGGGAACAAGCTCATCGCCGGTTATTCGATAGGGTGGCTCGGGATCGGCTACAACAATGAGGCTGAGAGGGTCGAGCTCCGGCGTTACAAGTACCTGGTCGTCGATGTGGTCGTGAGAGACATAGCCGAGAGGGAGTTCCTCGAGGTTACTGGAAAGGTGAACCGGACGCCGTACTTGTGGAGCGAGATGAGAGGGAAGGACTACCTCGCTCAGCTGGCCTTCCCGATCGAAACGACCATGGAAGCCTTCGAGTTCCTCCGCGAGATACTCCGTCCATTTGGCCGAAGGGCGTCACACTATGTGGTTGACCAGAAGAACGCGGCCCAGTTCGTGATACCCTACAATCTTTGGAGCGAGTCGGAGAAAGATTGGGGTTTCAGCCAAGCTGAGGTGCTGACTCGCGCCGAGAGCCTCGTCCTGGAGGTGAAAAACGCGACCGGGAAGCCTGTCTAGGGTCGCGCTCCACCAGCAAATTCGGCGAGCGGAGGAACCGAGAGTCCTAGCCATGCTCCCACTTGGGAACACTTACATGATAGTGGACCATCGATAAGGAAGTGGACATTCGCTGCGAGCTCTGCCACCGTCCAGTCTCCTCCGTGGAGCAAGCCTGGGCCGACAGACTGTCAGCGTTGGAGGGAAGACCCTCCGGCAGGAAGGCCTACGAATGCCAGCTGTGCGAGGCGCTGATCTTCGAGGACGAGATGGATAATGGGAAGTTCGCACCGAAGCAGCCGCGAAGATTCTGGACCTGATCCCATGCGCGGTCTGCCGGTGGGCGTTATATTGCTAACTCGTCTTCCGGATGACGGACGCGCCTTGACGAGCGGTCCAGGGACGATTTGAAGCGGGCTAGTCCATTTCAGCCACGATTTTTGCGATCTTGTTGCAGACGTACTCTGCGATCGCGGACCGCGATACCCGCAGCGCCAGTGCCAGCCCCTTCTCGGGCAGGTCGATCAGCACTATCTTCTGGTTCTTGAACGCGCCGATCAAGAACTCCATGTCGCCCATCAGGTCAGCCTCGTTGTCTGCGGCTCCCATGATCACCTTTGCCAGGACCCCAAGCTTGGGCATCAGGTTGTCGTCCAGATAGTCCGCCCTGGCTAGCCTCTTCGACCTCCCGATCGCCAAGACCTTTCCCTCTCTACTGACGACCAGGAGGCTGAGGACCGAAGTGTCGCAGTCTATGATGACTTCTGCGATCTTGCCTGCGAGGATCTCCTGGCTCGTTTCGGGCTTGCTCCTTCGGCCGCGGGGTCTGGCAACCATCCCATCACGGTGCTCCTGCGTTTATTTTAGCCTTGGCTTGCAGGCTCGACCTACGACGCACCTACCGGGCAAAGTGCTCGAGTCACCTTGCCTATAGAAACGGATTAGTAAGAGACGGACCGCCGGTCCCAACATGAGAGGCAAGTGCCCGAAGTGTGGAGCGGTCTTCGAGATCAAGCTCAGTCCGAGCCTCATCCACATAGGTCCCTGGAGATACACCAAGTGTCCGGCATGCGGAAAGAACAGCATGATGAACAACTTCGTGAGCGACCCGATAACCTGGCCGCCGGAGGCGAAGGAGGGGGGCGAGACCCAGACGCCTCTGACAGACGAAGAACTGAGGCAGAAGCGTATGGACGAGTCCAAGTACGAAGAGACCAAGGACTCTGACTAATCTCCACGAAGCACGCGTGCGATGATAGAAGCGCAGGACCTCACCAAGACGTTCGGGGGCGTCACCGCTGTCCGAGACTTGACCCTCGATGTGAAAGAGGGCGAGGTCTTCGGGTTCCTCGGGCCGAACGGCGCCGGAAAGACGACGACGGTCAGGATGCTCTGCTGCCTGATCTCCAAGACGAGCGGGGACGCGACGATTGGGGGCTTCCGAATCGGGCGGAGAGAAGACCAGCTCAAAATCAGGCAGATGGTCGGCGTCCTCCCCGAGAACGTGGGCCTCTACGAGGACCTCACGGCCTACAGGAATCTCGACTTCTACGGCCAGCTCTATCGTTGCACTAAGCAGCAGGTGAGCGAGCGCGCCGAGCGTATGCTCAAGATGCTCGGCCTCTGGGAGAGGAGGAACGACCTCGTGGGAACCTACTCCAAGGGGATGAAACAGAAGGTGGCCATAGCCCGCTCGCTCATCCATGACCCGAAGGTCCTCTTCCTTGACGAGCCGACCGCCAACCTGGACCCGGAGTCCGCCAAGACCGTCCGGGATTTCATCTTCGAGCTCAAGAAGGAGAAGCGGACGATATTCCTCAACACCCACAACCTGGACGAGGCTCAGCGGGTCTGCGACCGCATAGGCATCCTGAAGACCTCTCTCGTGGCGGTCGGGTCGCCGGAGGAGCTGAGGGCCTCGCTCTGGGGCAGGAAGACCGTCCTCCACCTCGGCAGCGTCAACGAGGCGATATTATCGGCCATCAGGAATCTGGGCGTTGCGAACGTCGAGACCGTCGGCGGGACGAAGGTCGTGGTGGACGTGACCGACCCGGAGAAGGAGAACCCTTCGTTGGTCCGCGCCGTGGTCGGAGCGGGTGGGGACGTTCGGTTCGTCACGGAGCTCAGACCCACGCTCGAGGACATCTATCTGCGCCTGCTGAAGGGCGGGGAGAAGGGACGATGAGGTTCTCGCAGGCTTGGATCGTGACCATGAAGGACTTCGGGATCTTCCGCCGGAAGAGGTACATACTCTACTCCCTCGTCGCGGGTCCCCTCGCCATCTCGGTCTTGCTCCCCGCGAGCATCCTCTTCTCGACGACTCCCGGGGAGATCCCGGCAGCGACGCTGGGCAGGCTGTTCGGCGGCGAGTTCACCATATTCATCATGCTCGCCGCCCTGCTCCCCTCGGTCATCGGTGCGTACAGCTTCATCGGGGAGAAGGTGGAGAAGAGCCTGGAACCCCTCCTCGCGACGCCGACGACCGACAGTGAGTTGCTCTTCGGGAAGAGTCTGGCGGCCTTCCTTCCCTCAATCGCCGCAACCTACGTTGGTGCGGTCGTCTTCATGACAATCGTCGACGCCTCGACCTCAAGCCAGCTCGGCTACCTCCTCTTTCCAAACGTGAACGCCGCCGTGATCCTGCTCTCGGCGGCTCCCCTGGCCTGCGTCATGAGCGTCGAGTTCAGCATCATAATCTCGTCCAAGGTGAATGACATCCGGGCGGCGCAACAGCTGGGCACGATGATCATCTTGCCCCTCGTGGCGATATTCATCCTCGCGCAGACAAACGCGTTCGCAATCGACCCCCCTCACCTGCTGATCATCTCGGGGATCCTCCTCCTCGCGGATGTCGCGCTCTTCTATGTCAGCAGGACCACATTCGAGAGAGAAGAGATACTCACGAAGTGGAAGTAAGCCCCGGTCGCGCGTCCCGTCCTGATCTCCTCTGGAGTGAGAAAGACACCGGCACGTCCCGATCAGCTCCACGGCGGCTGCAAATTGTCAAACTTGGGAATTGTCTACCCGCATTATATAGCCGGAGGCGACCTCGGTTCGCATGGATCAGATAGTCGTCGCCGTGGACGGGTCGCAGCATTCCGCCAAGGTGGTCGACTACGCCGCCCAGCTCGCGAAGTCGATACCTGCCCGCATACTGCTGGTCAACATCATCCCGGATCCCCGCGTCCCCAGCGGATATGTCGAGTACACCAAGGTCGAAGGGCTCGACCCCGCAACATACTTCGAGCAGGTCTCGCAGAGGATAGGGGGTTCGCTGGGAAGCCTCCTCAGGAACGAGGGCCTTGAGTACGAGGTGGTCACCAACACCGGAAACCCTGCCGACCTGATACTCGACATCGCCAAGCGCAGGAAAGCCAGTATGATAGTTATCGGGGTCTTCGGTCTTCATCATCTAGGTCGCATCCGGTCCCTCGGGAGCGTCTCCCGCCGGGTCGTCGAGAACTCAACAATCCCGGTTGTGCTTGTGCCATGACTATCACCTGGACGACCGAGACACCTGCGAGCGGAGCCGCGGCACCGCTCGGCAGAAGAGCGGCGAGACCGACAAGTCTCGCCCAACGTGAAGAGATTTCACCGAACCTTGGGCTTCTTTCCTGCTTTCTTCCCACCCCTGACCCGCTTCTTCAATACAGGGCTCTTCCCAGCCGTCTGGCCCTCTCTATCCTCGATCTCTTCCGATTCCCGATCCTCGGACTCCACTTCCGTCTCTTCTTCTAAATTGTCCTCCTCCTCTTCCTCCGCCGGCTCGACGTCGGGTTCTGCTTCCTCCTCCCTCTCCTGCACGACCGCGTCTTCGTCCCCGTTCATCATTCCCACTGCCTTCTATGAAGTTGATTCCCGTATTTATCTGATGTCAGCCACGGTGGATCCTGTCAGTCGACCCAATAGTCTTATTGGGGCCGAAAATGCCTGCATCTCGGAACCGCGGAGTGGTGTATTTTGGGATTGAGCGACGTATTCCGGACAGATCTGACGCTGCTGCACGCTCCGTCGGTCTATGACTTCAGAAAGAAGACGATCATGCAGGGTCCGGTTGCGGACGCCATCCCATCGACCGACGAGTTCGAGATGTATCCGGTAGGCCTCACCAGCATCGCATCCTACCTCGGGAAGAACCAGTACAACGTCGCGCTTGTGAATCTGGCCTACAGGATGCTCCGGGACCCGCACTATGACGTCGAGGCGAGGCTGCGCAGGATGCGCTCGACCGTCTTCGGTATAGACCTGCACTGGCTCCCCCACGCCAACGGAGCACTCGCCATCGCCGAGCTCGTCAAGAGGATTCATCCTCTAAGCTATGTCCTCATGGGAGGGCTCTCCTCGAGCTACTACCACGAGGAGCTGATTAGGTACCCCTACGTCGACTTTGTGATCCGCGGCGACTCGACCGAAGAGCCGTGTCGACAACTGCTCCACGCCATAAAGCGGGGTCAGCCCCTGGACTCGGTCGAGAACCTCACATGGAAGCGTCCCGACGGAGAAGTGGTCGTCAATCCCCTCACGTTCATCCCTGGCGACCTCGACTACGTCGACGTGCCGGACTATCTCTACGCGATAAGGCTGATGTTCAAGTACCGGAGCATGGAGGATATCTCCCCATACCTTCGCTGGCTCCAGCATCCGACGACCATGCTCCTCAACTCGAGGGGGTGCACCCTAGACTGCTCGACCTGCGGAGGTTCGCGATCCGCATACGAGCGCGTCTGCGAACGCTCGTGGCCGGCGTTCAGGTCTCCCGAGAAGCTGGTCTCCGACGTCAGGTCGATAATGTCCTTCTCCCGAAGCCCGATAATGATGGTCCATGACCCTCGGATAGGCGGCCTCGCCCGCGCCCAGAGGTTCTTCTCGCTCCTCAAGGAGCAGAAGATGCCCAACGAGTTCGTGTCTGAGCTCTTCTACCCGGCGGGGGACGAGTACTTCGAGATGATCAGAGACAGCGTCCGCCGGTGGAGCATCGAGGTGACCATCGAGACCCAGGATGAGAAGCTTCGAAAGCAGGACTGTCTCAAGTTCCCAGTCTCCAACGGCAGGGTGGAAGACACCATAGCGAGCGCCCTCTCACACGGATGTGCCAAGCTGGACCTCTTCTTCATGGTCGGGATACCTCACCAGACATATGAGAGCGCGATGGGTAGCGTGCCCTATTGTGAGAGCCTGATCAAGCGCTTCGGAGCCGACTCCCGTCTCCAGTTCTTCATATCGCCGATGGGGCCGTTTCTCGACCCTGGCTGCGGCGCCTACGAGGACCCGAAGTACGGCTACAGGCACTTCTACCGCACGCTCGAGGACCACAGGATGGCTTTGCTCGAACCCACCTGGAAGTCGATCCTCTCGTATGAGACCGATGCCATGTGCCGAGACGAGATAATAGCGGCGAGCTACGACGCCGCCGGCGAACTGAACGAACTGAAGTTCAAGTACGGGCTCGTCAGCGCGGAGACCTACAACCACGTCAAGAAGCACCAGACGGCGGCCAGGACGGCGATGGAGGCCGTCGAGGCGGCCCTCACTCTGCCAGAGGACAAGAGGCACGCTGCGCTGAGCGCTATCCAGGATATGGTGAAGGAGGCGAACGCGGACACGCTCTTCAAGAAGGAGGAGCTCGAGTGGGAAGGCACCAGCGGCCTGAGGGTCGGTACGGCGTTCCTGCGGACGATGTTTCTCGGTCTTGCCGAGGAGATGGACCACGGTGTTCACCGCCTGTTCGGGAGATACGACACCGCCGTCTTCGACGGGGAGAGGGTCCCCCTCGAGCCGATGACGATGGAGGCGTTCGCTACCCTGAACAACGCGCGGTGAAGCGAGGCTCAGGTCCAACTGACGACGAAGTGGCTGCCGCCTGAGACCAAGCCCACGAACGGAGTCCCGTTCCCGACGTAGAACTCGGAGAACCATTCATAGAGCTGGAGCCGCATGTCCTGGATGTAGACAATCACACCCTCCAGAGCTATCACAACGACGTTCAGTAGGATGGCTACGAGGGCGCCTGCTATCCCCTCCGACATCACCCCCGCAACCAGACTGCCGAGGAGCGTCGTCGTGATCAGGAGGACGCCCAGTCTCACGTAGCTGATGGTGTTGACGAAGAACTCAAAGGGCTTGACGACGGCGTCGACCAGCCCCGAGGCGAAGGCCTTTGCGGTGCCCCTAAGGTTTCTGTACGCCAGGTATTCCCCAATGGGGTGGCCAATCACGATGAGCGAGAAGGTCGCGACGATCACCGGGAGCGAGAGCGTGGCCGTCGCCGATACAGGTATTCTCAGTCCGAGCAGGTCGTCGAAGACCGGCGTGGGGGCCGCGCTGGTAAAGAGGACGCCGAGGTCCAAGGTCGTCCCCACGACCGCAAGGCCGAAGAGGACGATGAACACATACAGAACGACCGTGGGGAGCCGGTTCAGGAACGCATCGACGTAGTTGCCCGCGTGCTCTTGGTTGACGAAAGCTATCCAGTAGCCGCTCGCCAGATGGAAAGTCCCCACGACCACCGCGACCTCGAGCAGGAACGGGACGGAGGACAGAGTGAAGGAGGCGCTTAACCCGGGGGGCAGAGGGACCACGCTTCCAAGGGGTGACGGGAACGTCAATCCGAAGATGGACCCTCTGATGAACCCGAAGACCATCGTCGATGAGCTCAGTACGATGACCTGCTTCCCCCAGCCCCTGTAGGCCGTCCTGTTGACAAGATACAGACCGAAAGCGAGCAGTGCGATCCCGTGGCCGATGTCGGCGAACATTATCCCAAAGAAGAGGGGGAAGACGAACGCAATTATCGGCGTCGGGTCGACCTGGCCGTAGCGTGGCAGGCCTCTCTGGAGGGTAAGGTCTTCGAAGATCGATATGATTCTCGGATTGACCAGAAGCGTGGGAACGTAGGGGCTGCCCTTGTCCTGGGTCTTGACCTGCTCAACCGAGTGGACATACTGGCCAAGCTGACTGCTAAACGACTTGGCCGACCCTGCTGCGATGAAACCTTCTAACCTTACCGACCCGTCGCTCCGTGGAAAGACGAGGATCTTCTGAAGGTCCCCGAAGATCATGGCAGAGGCTTCTCGGACCCCCAGAAGCACGTCGATTATGCCTCTCCTGTCCTCGTCCTCCGTGAAGAGCGAGAGGTTCTTCTCGATTATCTCGACAAACTCCTCGAGCGAACTTACAAGTTCGTCTATAGTGTGCGCCTGAAATCGCTCGAGAACCGACGGGCTACCTTCGCGCTTGGCGCCTTCCTTGCCGAGCAGCTCCGTCGCCCGTGCGTTTACCGCCTGGGCCCTCGACCCGAGCATGAGCAACCCGACGTCCTGGACCATCCCTTCGCTCTTCGACGGGTGAAACGCTCCGAACTTGATTAGCCTTGCCAGGACCAGGCCCAGCTCGCCCTTGGGGGCTTCCAACGTGACCCTGCTGAGGCGAGCAACGGCCAACCTGATCGCCTCTTGGGAAGACCTCTACCGTATCACCAGGACGGCGCACCCCGCGTACTCCACGAGGCCGGACGCGACGCTTCCGATGCGCATCCTCGCGGAGGGAGTCCTCCCCCTCGTCCCGCTGACGATTAGGTCGACAGAGCTGGTCTCTGCGTACCCTACTATTGTGTCCACGACGGAGTACGCGCCAACGATGATCTCGACCTTCACTGCCAGCCCGTGGCTCTCCGCGATCTCCTCTACCCCCTTCACCCACTTCTTCGCCTCCCGTCGGGCGATGTTGTAGTACTCTCCGAGCTCCCCGACCGACTCAAAAGGTGGGGTCGGGACCACGTGCAGGGCCAGTAGTTGAGCCCCGTTCTGCTTGGCTATCCTAGCCGCCTGCTCCGCCGCTCGGATCGAGACCGCTGAGCCGTCCACGGCGACCAGGACCCGTTTGAACCCCTGCGTGTGAGACAACTCGGCCGCTGCGCCGACACACTTCAATTTAAGGGGGCGCATGCCTCTCAGAGCCGAGGATTTCTTCGTCGACCCTGCTGAAGGGGATGACCGGCGGGCTTGTACCCGATAAGCCCGACCGAGAACTCGACCATCCCGCCTAGGTGGGTGAGTCTCTCCCTCTGATTCCTGGTCTTGGTCGGTGCTGCGACGGGCGAGGGAGAGAGCGCGCCGGGGTGCGAGATATATGACACGGGAACGAGACCGTTGCTTGTTGAGCATGAACGCACATTCCCGAAGGCATCTGCAACGGGGTGGGGTCCGTCCGGGACTCGGGCGGTCGACGTCGTGCTATCCGAGTTGAACCTCGTTGTTCAAGGATAGAAAGGAAGCTGGCCGCCTGCTGGCCGAATCGCTGAGTTTCCTGAGAGGCGACAAGAATGTAATCGTCCTTGCGATCCCTCGTGGAGGCGTAATCGTCGGAAAGGAAGTTGCCGACGCGATAGGCGCACCTCTCGACCTGATAATAACTCGAAAGATCGGTGCTCCCGGGAACCCCGAACTGGCCGTAGGTGCCGTAACCCAGGACGGCGAATTGATCATCGAACCGGAACTCGTGAGGATGCTCCGAGTTCCCGATTCCTATCTGGTTCGAGAGGGAGCTGAGCAGAGCGCGGAGGTGAGCAGGAGGATGAGGAGCTACAGAGGCGACCGCCCCGCCCCGGATCCCGTAGGAAAGACCGTGGTAATCGTCGACGACGGGGTTGCGACCGGTTCGACCGTCCGGGCCGCCATTCAATCTGTTAGGCGGATGAAAGCGGCAATCGTGATACTCGCCGTTCCAGTGGGACCCCCTGAATCTATCGCCAAACTCTCGAAGCTGGCCGATCGGGTAATCTGCCTCGAGACGCCGGAGCCTTTCTACGCAATAGGCGGCTTTTATGGTGAGTTCGGACAGGTCGAAGATGCCGCAGTGCGTCGTGCACTCGGTACGGCCGAGCCGGAAGCCTGACGCGTCAGGGATCTGCCCTCCTCGACGAAGAGAACCGTGGGTTTGCGCTCCCATATGCTGGCCGGGCTGTTGGCCACTCTGAGGAGTCTGGGGGGCTAGGGCTCAAAGTCCGGAGGGCTGTAACGTGCACGGACCATCTCCTTCAGAGAGCTCACGAGGCTGAAGCTCGCTCCCACGATGTCCGTTTGTGTGACCATCCCCACCAGGCGGCCGTAGTCGACGACCGGCAGCTTCTTCACGTGCGAATCGGCCATGAGCTTTGCCGCTTCTTCGACGCGCATTTCGCGCTTCGCTGTGATCAGAGGCTTGCTCATGATCGATTCTACGTGAACCTTTGCGACCTCCAGGCGCTTTGCGACCGCCCTCGAGATGTCCCCCTCGGTTACAATCCCGACCGGGCCTCCCCGACCGATTATGACCAGGGAACCTATCCTAGACTTGTCCATGAGCACGGCAGCCTCAAGGATAGACGATGAACCTTCGATGGTCTTGACCTTCGATGACATTATGTCATTTACGAAGAGCAACCTGAGCTCTACTCTCCAATCGCTTTTTGCATGAGCCCCAGCTACCTGATGAGGGTCCAGTGCTTCGATCCGTCGGTCGGACTCCTCTTAGGGACCTTGACTTCAAGCACACCGTTGTTGAGATTCGCTTCGGCTCTGGCGGCCATGACTTCTTCGGGGAGGACCACAGTCCTTAATATCTTCGAGTCTGTTCTCCTCGCTTGACCGTATCCCGCGTCGGCGGGGATTCCGCTTCTGCCCCCGACCAATACCCTGATTTCCTTGGTCGAGACGGTGACGTTCAGTCCTTCCTTCTGGATGGCGGGGACCTCTATCAGGACTCGATACTCCTCGCCGGTGTCAAAGAGATCGGTGTAGACGCGCCACATCTCGGCGATGTAACTGGGCCGATGCTTGGTCGCGAGCCCGGGACCCGCGGCCGCCGCGCTCTCCAAGCGCCCTAGCTCGTTCTCTAGGCTCTCGTCGGCGCCGTCGGCGCCATCGACGTCTCCACTGGCCCCCGCTCGCGAATCTTCCTCTCCGGGAGTCCGAGAGACCTTTACTGGAACTCTCTTCTCCTCCCCTGTCAATACGCTCTAGCGCACCGGACCATTGGTGAACCATTTAAGTGGTGGAGGCGATTCTCATTGTTGGCAACGGCATCTGAGGACGTGTCGCGCCCGTAAGCCCGCTACTGGAATCGCTATCGGGAACCAGAGAGGCCCACGAAGTGAGTGCAAGAAGGGTTTGCAATACCTGCTTGCTCAGAGGTCGTTCTCAATCCTTGAGTCACTTGCGTGCATTCTATATGCGTATGCGAACCGTAGCCCATCTTGGAATTCTCACCGGGTCATCGACCGCAAAGGCAGAGGCGTCTAGCTCGTCCAGCGCGACCGGGGGACCCTTGGAATCCTGCCCCTGGGCGTGAATCTGATTCAGGTGCTTCGGACGGGGAATCAAGGATGAGGTGATTCTTGACGTCAAGAATTCCTGCAAGAGTTATTAACGCCTGGAGGTCGCAAAAAACGGATGTGCGTCACCAGGGTCGGCAGGGTCCTCTCGATCAAGAGCACCGCTGCTTCGGTGCTCTATCTCGACAGCGGTGAAGTGGGCGAGGTAGATGTCTCGATGGTGCGCGCCAGGAAGGGTTCCTACGTCGAGGTCTTCGCAGATCAAGCGATTGGGCGAATCACAAAGAGAGAAGCCGAGTTCAAGAGGGACCTCCGGTTGGAGATGAACCGGCTCAGGGAGGCCGCGCCTTGAAGAGAAAGTCGGAGATTGAGGGAGAGCTCCTCCACGCGAAGCACGCGCTGCAGCCCAACAGCCTCGGTTACTGCGGGCCGGACGAGAACGGGAGGATACTTGAGCATCTCCACTCTTCCTCGGTGAGCGAAGGCCTGACATCTACGCTGAAAAAGTTCGAGGCGGCGTATCCCTTCGTTCGAATGATAGCAAAATCCACGGGCAGGCAACCATTCGACAAGGAGGTTACCGAAGCCTACTGGATAGGGAACTCCCTTCTCGACGGCGTGCAACCATCGGAGTTTTTCGACTTCACCCACAGAGACCTTAGTTCGTCAAGAGAGAGGATTGGAAAGAAAGACGGGGTCAGCAAAGAGGAGACAAAGCTGCTCTTCCGCGAGTATGGGGCAATCGCCAAACCGCACCATACGTTCTATGTGCTGGGGATGTATGCAAGATCCAATATCAAGACCGCTAACCGAGGCAAACTGCTGGACTTGATGGATTCGTGCAGGGTGTCCTGGGGACGGGTGCTCGAGGTCAAGCAGAAGACGCTCGTCGTAGAAAGGGTGCCGCTCGCGTTCCGTGATGAAGACCTTCTATTGGGGGCTCCCGAGAAGAGGGAGGTCCACTACGACAGCGAGATTTCCCCCTTCTCGACCATCAGGCGAGGGAACTGGGTCAGCCTGCATTGGAACTTCGCCAGCGAGAAACTCACGCCGCGTCAGCTCGGGAACCTAAGGTCATACACCGCCCTGGACATCGAGGCGACAAACCGGCTCGTGGCCTTACGCAAGCCGCGGTAGGCGAATGGAGAAAGGCGCTCGGACTACGGCGTCAAGAAGCGATCGGATCCTTCAGAAGATCTCAGCGCTTGGTTCACCAAAGAGCCTCTTGGGGCCACTCGCTCACCAGGGTCCGTCCGCGGCATTGTTGTTCATACTGACGATGGGGTACGCCGTCTACGCAGTCGACAGGACAGTTCTCTCAGCTGTCTTGGCCCCGGTGTCGTCCTCGCTCGGGCTCACAAATTCTGAGATAGGCCTTCTGGGCGCCGCCCAGTACATCGGTGTAACCTGCATCGTGTTCGCCGCTGGGTACCTCTCGGACAGGTACGGGAGGTGGCCGGTGATAATCGGCGGCCTCGCTCTCTTCACGACTTTTACGTGGCTCATCGGGTTCTCATTGAATTTCGCCGAGGCCTTCACGTTCCGTCTTATCAGCGGGCTCGGGGAGGGAGCCTTCTGGCCTGTCGCCATGGCGAGCGTGGCTACCTACTTCAAGGGACGCAAAGGGCTGGCTCTCGGCATATTCTACGTTGGGTTCGATGCCGGAAGCACCGCCGGACTCGCGATAGGAGGTGTCGCCTACACCCTGACCTCAAGCTGGCGACCAGCGTTCTTCTTCGCCCCACTCATCGGGCTGGTCGTCATAGCAGCAGCTTTGATTGCCAGGAAGAAGCTCGCCGCAGCCGGTCAGGGCGTCAGTGGCATTCGCCTGGGAAGGGATGCGAAGCAGCTGCTCAGACGAAGGAACGTGGTTCTGATCATGGTGTTCGCCCTGCTGGCTACCTGGGCGAGCGTCTGGCAGGTCGTCTTTCTGCCATACTATTTCTTCAAGGTAATGCACTTCACGGTCCTCTCTGCCTCGCTGCTCTCTTCGCCCGTGCTGATTGCGGGCGCATTTGGGAAGATTATTCTCGGCGGCCTATCCGACTCTGTCAGGAGGAACAGGCTGCTGGTCGCCGTCACTCTCGCGACCTTCCTCTCCTACGCCGTCTTCTTCTCGTCGTCCACCTTCGCGCTGTACATGGCCGCCGCGCTCTCGATGGGATTTTTCAGTGCCTCCATATTCCCCGTTGTTCAATCTCTGATGACCGACAGCGCCGGCGGGACGACGGGAAGCGCGTTGGGACTCAGTACGTCCGCCCAATCAGTTGCAACGATCTTCTCAACATTCATCGCCGCGTCTTTGTTCACACTAGGCGTGGGGAGGGCCGTCGCCCTGGACGCGATGATTCCGATCTCGCTGGCTTTCATCGTGGCAATCTTCCTCCGCGAGCCGGGGCGCTCAGCGACCCCTCTAGCGCAGGCCTAGGGTCTACCATAGAGTGCATGAACAACAGTGTCTGCGGCGGGCATCACGGCGGCCGAGACTAGTTCTGTAAGCCCCTCACCAGGGTTGGTGTCCGAGGGCTCCACCCCTACAATGGTCACCGGACAGGGAAGCGTTCCAGACTGGTTTGCAAGGTCGAACATGTCGTACAGCTGTAGGGAGTGCAGGCCGGGCAGGTCGACTAGAGGTCCATCTCTGGGCGCGATTGCGTGCGTAGTGACCGTTCCGACCCTCCCTCCGGACCTCATTGCGTCGACGATGACTATCTTTGAAGCGCCTCTGAACTGCCAGAGGAGAGACAGTTCCAGTGTCTGATATTCAAATACGAGGACTTCGGGCCCGAGGGCTCGACGTCCGAGCTCTCTCGCCACCTCGATCCCGACTCCGTCATCCTTCATGTAGGGATTGCCGAGGCCTATGACGACGCTCTTTCCTTCGACCGGCACCTGAGAAAGGTCAGGATCTTGCTCGGCGGTCCAAGTCATCTCGCGTATTCGCCTCTCAGTATGATTTTACCTTTTCCCTAACCACCCGTGCAGATCCATTCAAAGGCTCAAATACGGAGGTCTCCAAGTTATTGGTTGAAGATGCACGAGCTAAGCGTCGCCCAGAGCATAGCAGATTTCGCTCTCTCCGAGACCGACAAGCACAAGGCGGAGAAAGTGAAGGAACTGTGGGTCGACGTGGGCGAGTTGATGCAGGTGGATATGAAGGTGCTCGGAGACGCGCTGAAGATGCTCACGGCAGGCGGGAAATTCAAGGACTGTCATGTCAGGATCGAGATGACACGTGCCGCATTTGAGTGCCGAAGGTGCTCGTCGAGATGGGGCATGGAAGAGGCGAAGCGGCAGCTAGGTGCCGTGCCGGAGGACCTCCTGGTGGAGGAACCCGACAGCGACGAACTGCCGCTGCACTTCCTCCCCTACCTCTACCCAGCCTTCATCCACTGTCCGAAGTGCGGGAGTTCCGACGTCGAGGTGACGGAGGGAGAGGACGTGCAAATCAGGAAGCTGGTCTTGGAATGAAGAGTAGCCAGAAGCGCCGATTTTCGTTCCAGAAACAGGAGGCGCGGAGGAGAGTGGACAAGTTTGGGAAGGTGATCCTGGTGGGGAGCGGAAAGGGAGGCGTTGGAAAGAGCTTCGTCTCGTGTGCCATCGCATTGCTGCTATCTGAGAAAGGATACCGAACCGGTATCCTCGACATTGACATACATGGTGCGAGCGTTCCGAACTACCTCGAGGTGAGGCCTCCCCTCAAGAGCAGCAAGAATGGCCTGCAACCCAAGGTGACGAAGGGCTTGCAGGTGATGTCGGTGGCGTTGCTCGCGGGCAACAATCCTGTCCCGATGCGTGGAGAAGAGAAGCAGGATTTCATAACGCACCTCCTGGCTCTCACAGACTGGGGTGCGCTCGACTATCTCGTCGTCGACCTTCCTCCCTCCACTGGAGATGAGCACTTTTCCGCGTTCGACCTTTTCGCCGGCAAGTCAAGCATTGTTCTGGTCACCACCCCTTCTCTGAACGCGATAAGCGTGGTCTCCCGACTGAGGAGGCTGGCGGAGTCGGAGGGGGTCCCGGTCGAGGGCATAGTCCTCAACATGGCCTTCGCGGAGAGCCTTGGGGGGCACAGGACGCACCCCTTTGGAAGGGCAAACAAGAGGGTCTTGGAGGAGGCGCTCCATTCGAGGATAATAGCTGAGATACCCCTGGAGCCGAAGGTGAATTCTCAGGGTTTGGTCAAGATTCTTAGGGGACACAATAGCACCTCGGCCGCGCTCAGAGATCTCATCCAACGGCTGACCGTCGGAGGACGCGGCTAACCGCACGACCCTCAAGAGCAATCCCACGCCTTTGGCCGGTTTCCGTGCGCGCCTCTTTGAGTTAGCACAGAATTCAGGCCGTCGCCGCGAGTGCGCGCTAGTCCGATAGTTCAATTCACCCCAAGTTCAATCAATCGATTGAGACACGGCCGGTCCGCATGCCCAATCATCGTCCGGGGTCCCCTCATCGCGCCAGGTTTGGTCGGGTGCAGGCGCATTATCATTTTCTGAGAATCGTTGGACATCGTTAAATAGTGGACGATAGGCATCTTTTATGATTATTCATGGCTATGCAAAAGCCGGGAATAACGAAGGCGAAATTCGCAAGGCGTGATTTTCTGAAGCTGTGCGCGTTCATGGGAGCCGGGGCGGTAGTGACCTACTATTCTGCCGGAATCAAGCAGGCCCTTGCCCAGGTCGCCCAGCAGAACGGGGGGAACGTGCACCTAATCTGGCTCCCCATGGGCGGAGATTCGGGCTGCACCGTCTCCATGCTCCAGGCATCCAACCCAGACCTGATAGAAGCAGCCCAGAACCTCAGCATCTCAGCCGACTTCTGGGACACGTTCATGTCGCCTGACTACCAGCTTGGTGGTTCCGGCTGGGTAACCGCGGGCATGACGACGGAAGACCAATCCCAGGTGCCGCTCATGAACGCTGCCTTCGGAGACGCTCCAGTCGACGTCCTCGTGGTCGAGGGAACCCCTCAGTTGGGGACGCCCAAAGGAGGGTCGCAGGGTGACTTCTGCAAGATCGGGCAGTACGACGGCCATGACGTGAACGCCTATACGCTCCTACAGAAGCTGGCCGCGAAAGCGAGCTGGGTCATCGCAGTGGGACAGTGTTCGTCCTTTGGCGGCATTCCCGCGGGCAAAGGCAACCTGACCGGCGCGGTCCCCGTGACCGAAGCTCTGAAGATGGCAGGTGTGACCACCAAGAACCCAGTAGTGAATCTTGCGGGCTGTCCCGCCCACCCAGACTGGACGCTCATAACGCTCGCCTCCGTCCTCCAGGGCTTCGCACCAGATCTGGACGACCTCGGACGACCGACCGCGTTCTTCAACCGCTACATACACGAAACCTGCCCCAGAAGGGGTTACTATGACGCAGGGCAGTTCGCGTCGAACTTCGACGACCCCGAGTGTCTCTGGGATCTGGGGTGCAAAGGTCCGATAACCGTGTCCGCTTGTGCGGAGACAAAGTGGAACGGCGGATTAAGCTTCTGCACCCAGGCCGGCCCGATGTGCTGGGGGTGCATGCATCCGAACTTTCCTGACCCTCCCACAAGTTCGTTCTTTGAAGCGGTCCCGCACTTCCCTGGTGTCGACATCCCGACGCTCGAACTCGCCGGCGGTGCCGCCCTGGTCGTGGGCGCCGGTCTGGCAGTCGGCCTCGCCATGAAGTCGAAGAAGGGAGAGGAGGCCAAGAAGGAGGAGAAGACGGCGACCGACGCACCCCCCAAGGGGTGATTGGCCGTGAATCATCCGTTCTCGGGCAAGAACCTGGAAAGCATTGTCGTCTTCGCGATGGTCGCCGGAATCGCCTTCTCATGGCTGGTCTTCGACGTCGTAAGCCCGATTCTCACCACTCCTTGGTCGCTGGGTCTCCCCTATCTCGTGAATCTGTTCTTTGAGCTTCTCATAACCGGCCTCATCCTGTTCGCGATCTTCCATAACGGACTGGACCTCGTCTACAAAGCCGCCAGCGGCGTGGGAAGGCGCGTCGAGGGACCTAAGGTCAAGAGGTTCGACCTGAACCAGAGGGTGCAGCACATTTGGCTGTTCACGTCCACCGCAATCCTGGCGGTGACGGGTTTCGCGCAGCTGTACTACGAGGCGTGGGGCGCGTTGTCATCAACGCGATGGGCGGTCTGGCGATTAGCATGGACGTCCACCTCTTGGCTGCACTATTCCTCGGCGCGCTCGTACTCTACCACTTTGGGTTTTACACCGCGCAGTATCTCGCAAGGCGCGCTCGTGGCGAACCTGCACCGTTGCCCATAATGATCGGTAAGGGTGACATCACCGACGCCATACAGAACATGAAGCACATGCTGGGGTGGGCCAAGGAAGGACCGAAGTACGGAAAGTACGATTATGGTCAGAAGTTCGACTACTGGGGCATATACTGGGGCATGATAATATTGGCTGTCCCCGGAGTCATCCTCTGGGCGTATGGTTCCACCTTCCTCGACGGTCTCCCCTTCGTCTTTCATACCGACGAGGCGATGCTCGCCGTGCTCTTTCTCCTGGTATTCCATTTCTATCAGACACACTGGAACCCACGCGAATTCCCGATGAACAAAGTATTTCTGACAGGAACGCTATCTGAGGAAGAGATGCGCGACCAACACCCTCTCGAACTCGAGAGGCTCAAGGCGGAGGGTGGAAACTGATGCCGACAATCATCATCGATCCTGTAACTAGAATCGAAGGCCACCTCAAGCTGGAGCTCGACGTCGAGAACGGTGCCGTGAAGACCGCGAGAAACACCGCGTCCATGTACCGAGGGTTCGAGAACATAGTCCTCAACAGGGATCCCAGGGACTGCGCGCCCATACTCTCCGCCATCTGCGGAGTCTGTCACAGCGACCACCACATCGCTTCGGTCAGGGCGGTCGAGAACGCTGCGGGTATGACCCAGTACACCAACGGCTATGCGAACGAGACGACATCCCTGCCGGCGAACGCAGTGCTCGCCCGTAACGTCATCCTCGGTGCTGACTGGACGTACTCGCATGCGGCCCACATTCTGGCGCTCGCGGGACCCGACTACAAGCTCTACGGCCTTCTCGACGTGCTCTCGAAGTCGATAGTCGTGAACAGTTACGCGGATCTCCTGAGGGTAGTGATAATCCCTGCCCAGGCGTTGATGCACCAGATAATCACGCTCTGGGGCGGGAAGGCGCCCCACCAGAGGGGCTCGATACCTGGAGGAAACCCTGTCAGGCCGACCGCCGACGTGATCGAGCAGACGCTGTCGAGAATTGCCACGTTCAGGACGACGCTCGACATCGCGGCCCCGGTCGATCTGGAACTACTTCACCGCCAACGCGGCTTCGCTGGCTGCCCTTGGAAGCGGGTCGGGAAGCTTCGTCGCGATGGGTGCATTCCAGGACCCTACCACGTCCAGCCGCACGAGCAACATGCCACTGACACTTCCTAGAGGAGTCATACTGAGCCCGAGCACCACACCCGTCCCCTTCGACCCGACCCAAATCACAGAAGATACCTCCCTCTCTTGGTACGATCAGCCGACACCGGAGCCTGTGATAGGAGAGCAGACACCTGTCCCAGACATGACGAACTCCCAAGCGTACACCTGGGGGAAGGCTCCAAAGTACAGCGGTCAGTTCTGCGAGTCAGGGCCTCTCGCGCGAGAGTACGTCTCTGGCATATACCCGAAGCTCGGGCAGGTCATCCACGGAATCATCCCAGGCGTCCCCGGACTGCCGCTCAACCCGATGGGTTCGGTCTTCGACAGGATGGTCGCGAGGGCGGTCGAACTCGTGGCCCTGGTCGGTTCCAACAACACGACCCCGAACCTCCAGGTCCTCGGACAGAACCTGAACCTGTCGCTGGTTGATGTCCTGAACGCACTCGGACTGCCCCAATCGGGCTTGATGGAGTTCTGGCTCAAAGCCATGGATGTAGGCTCGTCATCCTACAACCCCTCCTATCAGAACCCTGGCCAGGCCACGGGAATCGGCCTTTTGGAAGCACCGAGAGGTTCCCTGCTGCACTGGATAAGCATAAAGAATCAGAAGGTCGACAACTATCAGGTGATAGCGCCAACGACCTGGAACGTCTGCCCGAACGGGCCTATGGAGGGTGCGCTTGTGGGTACGCCTGTGGGAAGCGCCGGAACTGATGATGACTTGCGACAGACGGCCTACGTGATACGGTCATTCGACCTGTGCCTGGCGTGCACTGTGCATGCGGTCGACGCGCGAGGAAACGACAGGTACCTGAAGATGCGGTAGCCGTCGCGCCGAGGGTCGGCGACCAGTCGCATTTTCGCACCTCCTCTCGTCGCTCGGCCCACCGATCACGGATTTGTCTCGCAGGTCACTGTACCAGAGGTTGTCCTCGGCGAAGCGAGGATCCATTGGACAGTGCGTCCTCCAGGCCGGGCGGAAGCGCTGAACGACTGTCTTGTGATTCTCAAGCCTGAGAATCGGTGTCGGTGTTTATTTAGTCAACGGTAAGACGAGCCCCAAGCGAGTTGCTTGGCTATCCGCAAATGGAGTCTCATTGCTCCGGTCACAATCATGTTCCTTGTTCTGCTCTCCGTGGCGCCCGTCCAGCAGGCGAGGGCCCAGACGGCTACGGCCATCACCGCGACATCGGCGCAGATCCCGGTGAACATCGGCGCCCCGTACTCCCCGAGTGAATGGACCGATACCCAGATGATCACGGTATCCACGGCGGGCATGACTGTGGCGTTCAAGTACAACTCGACCGGGCTTCTCTTCTTGATGCAGTGGGCGAACGGAGGTCTCATGTGCTCGAGTCAATCCTGTTTTGGGGGCGTAGAACTGGGGTTCCTGAATAACACCGCCGAGATGGGTTCAGCACTGACTCCTACCATCATGGTCCTCGCGAGCCCCTCCTTCAAAGGTAACTTTGACGAATTCATATCAGCGGGCGCAGTAACGCCTTCGACCGTGGAATCCCACGGCTACAAATCGCAATCCACCTGTTCCCTGGCCCTCTCCGGGTCGACCTACACCGCCCAGTGCTACAGGCCGTTCAAGCTTAACGGCGCCTCTCCATATGATCCGTTTCCTGCCCTCGTTGCAGGCTCTTCGATAGAGATCGGGTTCGCGGTAGGCGCTTTTGCCAATCCTGGTCAGCACGCGGCGACAAACATGAACTCGTACACGCTGGTCTTGGGGCCTGCAGCTACCACGTCGACGACCACCACAAGTTCCTCGTCAGGCACGGGGAGCTCAGCATCGACAGGGTCGAGCCTGTCATCCACTTCCACGACCTCCACCACGACCACGTCCACGACCTCTCAGACTTCCACCTCGAGCCAGACCACTCCCTCCGGTCCGAGCGTCTCAAACTACTGGGAGGAACTGGCCATAGTGGTGATCGGCTTTAGCGTCTTCCTGCTGATTGTGATGATGAGGTACCAAAGGAGCTGATGGAAATGGAAGTCTTCGGCGTTCCAATCAACATCTGGCACTCCCTCGTGGTCGAGGAGCACAGCGGCATCATAGTCTTCATCATGCTGGCACTGGCAGTGAGGGTCCTGGCTGACATCGCGTCGAGAGGGAAGGTTGCCTCGCCCCGCGTCCAGAACATACGAACCGCGTCTGACGTGATCGCATACGTAGGCTCGTTCGCGGCCGTTCTGTTCCTGATCCTCTCGGGAGTCACGGGCTACCTGATCTATCCTTACTCGACGCTGGTCTCCCAGCCATTGCTGATCAACAAGTCCCTGTTCGCCCTTGGATCGCTCTTCTTCTGGGCTGCTTTCTTCTTCCTCAGGTACTGGTTCGGGTCCGGAGTGTGGAAGCGAACAGGGCTCTACTTGGTCTACCTGCTCACGGCCGTCTTGGGATTCGTCTTCACCTCGCTGACCGCGTCGATGGGCGCTGAGATCACGCTCGGGGAGTCTGGATTCCAGCCGATCTACTCGGCGCTCTCCTTCAGCTGGAGCACGTTCACTGTCCAGGCGGTCGACATCGAAATCACCGCGGCTCTGGTCGTCGTAGGCATCGTAGTCGCCCTGATAGCGTACCTCAGGGCTCCGAAACCGAAGGCCGCCCCGAGCTAGAGCTCCAGCGGATTTGCGAGGCCGGCGTCGTGGGGATGCTAGTCCGCATCAGGCGTCCCCGATTCTCGGATGCGGGTTACGTGTGAACAGCAGGAGGATTTCTGCCGATTCAAGGGTCGCAGCTTCTTCTGCCGACCTCTCCCGGGCGCTACCACACGACGATCATCTTAACTGAGCCACAACAACCGACGTTGGACACCGTCTTCAGAATCGCGCAACCCTGGCCTACGCTATGGCGCGGAAGAGGCGGGGCTGAAACAGGTTCCACTCCCGTCGGCACGCGATTCTGCATGGTCGCGTAGAGCGCGAGTCGTCAGTGTCTCCGGATAGCGTGCGAATTCGGTCGCGCGGGTGCGACCTCACAGAAAACTGAGACTATGGCGCCGGAACCTCAGTGCGCGGCCTCCGTTCCTTAGATCGATGCCGTGGGCTCGATGGAAAGAGATCATATCGTCTTCTTCGTTCGCAAGAGAATTCGGGTCCTCCCGCTGCGGATCGAGCGCCAGTTCTCCACTCCTTGAGCTCTCTTCATTCGGACGTGAGGAGCTTGCGCATTGGCCCCTCCAAGAGAACGGCTCGTCCACGCGGACGTCTCACTCGTTGGCTTGGAGCTGTCAATAGGAAGCTGGACGGGTGCCGGGTTGCTACCTCCCTGGATTCCGAGGCCTCGAAATTCCATTCTCATCTTTGAGAATTGTCCTCTGCCTTTAATTACGGCAGCAAGCACGGGAAGCTAGAGCAAAATTGCTTAACAAACCCAAACTCAGCGTTTCTAGGATTTCTGCTATCATGGTCCTGATGGCACTAGTGTCGGCCATGTCGGTAGGTGCGGCCATGGGCGCGCCCACGACGGTGACCGGCTACAAGTCCACGATTGCCGTCAACGTTCACGGAACTTATTCAGCTTCCCAATGGACGGACACCGCGGTGCTCACGGATCCGACCTCGGGAATCACCTTCGCGGTAAAACAGAACGTATCGGGATGGCTCTTCCTCATGACCTGGAAGTCATCTCCCTTCTACTGCAGTGACACGAACTGCTTCGGTGGAATAGAGATCGGTTACCTCAACAACACACAGGTGATGGGAGGGCCTTCCACACCCACCATAATGATACTCGCCAGCCCCTCGTTCAAGGGAAACGTTGACGAGTTCGTCAGCGCCGGCGAGCAGACTCCTTCGACAGTAGAGTCGCTGGGATACAAGACCCAATCTGTGTGCGGTCTGACGGTAGCGAGCGGCGTGTACACGGCCGAGTGCTATCGACCCTTCACGCTCTCTGGCGCCTCTCCCTACGACTTTCCAAAGTTGGGTGTAGGCTCCACGATTGAGCTCGGCTTCGCCGTCGGCGAATTCAACAATCCAGGAGACCACGGCGCGACCGACATGGCCTCATACGTGTTGACCTTCAGCGGCAGCGCCTGCACTACCTGCGGAGTAACAACAACCTCCAGCTCGACCACGTCCAGCAGCACTACGTCTTCGACCACCACAAGCTCGACCACCAGTTCGACATCTAGTACCACCACAAGCTCGACAACCACCAGCTCGACAAAGTCCAGCTCCAGCTCGACCACAAGTTCGTCCTCGAGCACGACCAGTTCGTCAGCATCCACAAGCACGACCTCTTCCTCATCCGGAAGCACGACGACCTCTTCGTCCTCCACGTCGACGTTCACTTCGCCCGTCACGGCGGTCTCCGTCTCCACGAATTCCGGCAGCTACGTGGGGACTCCGACCGGTACCATATCCGGCACTCTGACTGGTGCCACCTACGGCTACCTAGTCACTCTGACTATAACGAACCCTGCGGGCGCCGTAGTGTTCGCTGACAGCGCCACGGTGGCATCGAACGGAGCGTTCAATGACACGTTCCACCCCGGAGTCAACAGCCTCTGGGTGAGCGGCACGTACTCCGTGAAGGCCACATACGGATCCTTCCACGCAAATTCGACCTTCTCCTACACGCCCGCGTCGGCCGTCACTTCGACGGTGATCGAGCACGACGACGCTGCCAACAACCATAACCTCGGTCGCCACATCGGTCTCCACCACAACGGCTACAGTGACTTCGACAGGCACTGGCAGTTCGTCCTCGGGAGTCCCGGCTTGGGCCTATGGTGCAATGGTGGTCCTCCTGATCGTCGGGCTCGCCATCGGGTACCTCGTAGCGGGCTCTAGGTCGAAGAAACCGGCAGCCTAGAGCAGTCGCTCTGGGTTGAACACCAATCGCGTCGGCCGCTAGGAGCCTCCTGGCGGCTAACACGACTAAGTGTCTGAAGGACGGTCTTTGGGGCGCACTTGTTTTCTCAATATTTCGGAAGAGAGGAGTCTCACGGCCATCCTGATTCTTGATTCGGGCATGTCTAGACCAGTTCCAAGTCTGCACAGCTCAGGATGCCTGGGAATTCCATCAATCGAGGAGTTCTCAAAGTTGAGAATCGTGTACGTTCTTTATTAACGCTACAGGCGGACTTTGGTTTATGACTAATGATAAGGGAAAGCTCAGCAACTTGAAGCTATCGAGAAGGAGCTTCTTGGGGACTGCGGTGGTCGGAGCCGCTGCGGTAGGAGGGACGGCGGTGGCCGCGTCCTCTCTCAATCCTAGGTTTGCGTCGGCGGCAGCAAGCGCCGGCGCTAGGGGTGAGGTCTCAGTGATTCATAGGGCGTCGTCGGTCAGCAAGGGTGCCCCGATACCAGTTCCCACGACATGGTCCCAGTCCGCAGACGTGGTCGTGGTAGGTTACGGAGGGGCGGGCGCGGTTTCGGCCGTCACGGCCTATGATGCCGGAGCCAACGTGGTGATACTCGAGAAGACGCCGAGCCTTGCAAGTTTGGGGATCACCAACGGCACGCAAGCCTCGGACCAGATCTCCGGAGGGGGAGGGAACACCCACATCTCTGGAGGGCTGTGCGTATGGCCCACCGATCCGGTGGCCGGAGCGCAGCACCTGTACAGCCTCTCGTTCGGCGCGACTCCGATGGACGTCTGCGAAGCTTGGGGCACGATGGCGAACCAGAACAAGGCGTGGCTGGACTCCATGGGCATCCCCTGTACTCTCGCCAGCATGAGCGGCGAGTTCCCGAACGTCCCTGGCTATTCCTCGATCAGCAACTACAACGTGAACGGGCAAGGCCAGCAGCTCTTCAAGTTCCTGGACGGCTTCGTCCAGAAGAGGAACATACCTGTGCTCTTCAACACCCGGGCCACGGGCCTAATACAGAACCCGACGACCGGTGAGATTCTAGGCGTACAGGCGAGTCAGAGTGGAAGTCAGATTCTCAACATCCAGGCCAAGCGGGGAGTCATCATCTGCACAGGAGGATTCGAGTACGACGACGTCATGAAGGTGAGATTCCTCAAGGCCTATCCCGATCACTTCTACGGGTGGCAGTACAACACCGGAGACGGGATCAAGATGGGCCAGAAGGTCGGAGCGGCCCTGTGGCACATGAACGCGGTGTCCGGACGCCCCGAGCCCTGGGTACCCAGGCTCAACCAGGGATGGTCCTACAACAACCCCACCAACAACTACATCTGGGTGAACAGATACGGCCAGCGCTTCCTGAACGAAAGCGGCTACCCATCCCACAGCGGATGGTGCGCAATGAACGGCTTCAACCTGGTCGTCGGCGAGTACACCAACCTTCCATCCTTCGTAATCTTCGACAACACCTATTGCCAGAAAGGCCCTGTTGCATCCGGAGGCCCCACTTCGACTCCAGTCCAGCTTGGAGGAGTACTCGGTGCCGGCTCGTCACCTGGAACTCCCTGGAGCTCGAACAACGCCACTGAGATAGCTGCTGGATGGATCATGTCCGGACCAGATCTCCCCACGCTGGCCGCGAACATCGCAAAATGGAATATCATCGGCTCGAACCAGGGGATGACCGTTCCACCGAGCTGGAACGCCGCCGAGAGCATGGACACGGTCACCATACCCGATGGAACCAACGCGCCCAACTTCTCCTCGGCCAACCTGATAGCAGCTGTGAACCAGTACAACGTGGACTGCGCCGCAGGCAAGGGCGACACGCTCTTCCAGCGGACCGCCCTGACGATGGCCCCGCTGCAGACGCCTCCGTACTATGCGCTCCCACTTTGGGTAGGAGGACCGAACACCCAGGGCGGACTTCAGCGCAACGCGAAATCGCAGATTACCGACCCCTACGACAACCCGATTCCGAGGCTATACGGCAACGGCGAGAACGGCTCCGTCTATGGGTTCCTTTACCCAACGGGCGGGGGCGACATCTGCGAGCTGATCGCCTTCGGGCGCATCGCCGGGACCAACGCAGCAGCCGAAACTCCCTGGACATCGTAGGCTCAGTGGTGGGAAGCTCCTGAGAATGGAGCTTCCTCTCCTCTCTACTTTCGGCGTCTCCCGGCGACTCCGATTCTTCCGCGTTCGCAGACGAGCCCAAACCTTCACACCTCTATTTTCGTCATCGTTTGGCGTGCAGCCGTCACGGGATTGCACTCTTCTTTGGCCGAAACTTGAAATGCACTAGGCGCCACTCCATCTGCGAAGCTCCTCTCTTAAATATCGAAAAATCGTTCCCCTGAATGGAGACTCACGATCTTGGAGATTCTAAGCCCTTGGGCTGCCAAAGCAATCGCGACCAGTTCTATAAGCGGCAAGAATTCGGTCTCCTTCAGCTTTGAGGGAAGTCTGGCGTTCACTGTGTTTGTTGCACTAGGCCCCGATCCTCAGCCGGAAGAGTCCGTCATCCCGGCGAACTCCGTCGCCGGAAGGATGGTCGGGACTTTCGACCTCGAGGTCACTACCGAGACCATGCAGATGAGAGGGGAAGGGACCGCGGGATGGACCTTGGCGGGAACCTTCGACCCTGTGACCGAATCGATAAGCATCGCGATCCGTAGCTCGGGAGCCGAGGCGAAGGGCCTGCAGACTCTATTGGCGGATGTAGCGCATGGCGCCACACCCGTAGCCCAGCCCTTCTCAACCGCTTTCAATTGGGGTTGGCCTGCTCCGAGACCTGAGGACCCTTCGACCGTGCTCAACGTGATGTCGCCTCCAGCGGTGCCGGTAATCCCATCCGAACGCGAGGTCGACCTCGTCGTGGTGCACAGCCTGCCCCAGACAGGCATAAAGGAGTTCAAACACGTCTCGATAGACCTCAAGGACCCCGAACCCCAGACCATAACACAGACGTTCGAGGACGAGGCCGGCCTGGGGACCCGGACCACTACCTGGACCTTCGCGCTTATCCCGCAATTCAACATCGAGCGGGATGACCGTGGACCGGCCGGTCGCTACTCGTTCGTCTCGACCGACTCTATCAGCCTTCGCCTTGCGATCCCGGGCGTGACGGTGCCAGAGTCGGGCTGGGCGAGGTTGACCTCGTGGCAGGTGAAGGCGATGGGCCCGTTCAGCGGGAGCGGGGTCCCCGACCACACGTCTGCAGCATGACCTTCGCGTTCAAGCCCAACCCCGGGACGCGCCCGACCGACGGGTCGACCGTCCGCAATAGGCCGCTCCAGTATGATGTCTCAGCGGCGTTCGAGGGCATCGAACAACACTTCATCCTCGTCCAGGACGACGTCGACCTCCTGAGGCAGGAGTACATCGACCACGGCGAGAGCGTCGTGCCTCCGAGGAGCGACTTCATCGCTCATGCGGTCGACAAGTCCTTCAATATCGGGAATTACGAATTGGTCGTCGACGGCGGGATGCAGGCCGCCTTCGACAGGATTGGCCTGGAGTACGGGAGGGAACCCCGCGGTTCGCTCCGCGTCGTCTCCGGCTTCCGGTCTCCCCAGAGGAACATGGCGACCGGTGACTTCCATCCGAAGAACCCACACGTCTACGGCCGGGCCCTCGACCTTGCCCCTGACCCTTCCAGCCCATCGGCGCTGGAGGTACTCTACCAGGCCTGCGTCAGGGCCGGCTACCACAGCGTCTGCGAGGCAGCCCCGGGCAAAGCTGTCCCACCGGGAAGCCCGGACGCGAAGCACGTGCACATCGACTGGTGAGGCGGGTCAAGATGGGCAGACTCGGGCCCACTCTCCTCATGCATCAAATGCTCGGCGATTGGCACCATCCTGGAGTCCGGGTCGAAGGTCACGTCGCCTCTGTCAGCCATCCACACCTCACGGCTAGGAGGAGCCTCAGCTATGCCCGTAGACCTTTCCATATCATACAGCTATCGCGACGCACCATTCACCGTCAACCTAACTTCCACGTGGACCATCGAGAGAGAACCAGAAGCACATCGATTGGTCGATGGAATTCTTTCGCCGTCGTGGGCATGTTCTCGACGGGGAGCCTCCGTGAATTTCATGGACGAAGAGGGCGAGGACAGGGAGTGGCATGCGGAACAGAAGCCTCAGCAGGTTGACAGCGCTGAGGGACAAGGGCGACCAGACCAAGCTTTTTCCGCTTCAATCAGAACATCAGGCTGTCGGTTTGAGGTCTAGGTGTGCGCTAGCGCAAGTAGGGGTTTTACCTCGGACGGATTCCTGTTCTCAAAGTTGAGAAACGTGCCCGTTTTCTCTTAAGCCTGCAGGCCGCGCTACACTTATGACTAGCGACGAAAAAAAGCCAAGACATCGAGCTCTCGAGGAGGCGCTTCCTCGGAGCGTTGACGCCATCGGAGCGGCGGCGATCGGGGGGACCGTGATCGACGGCGTTCCGCGCTCACTCCCAGACTCGCATCGGCCGCAACGCTTGGAGGCACTTCCGGCGTCGTCTCGGCCGTCGGCGGAGGACCAGCGGCGGGCTACAAGGCGGCCGCGTTACCATTCCATCATCGTGGCAGTCTTCAGCAGACGTCGTGATCGTCGATTTCTGGAGGACAGGCGCTGTTGACACGATCACCGCGGATGATGCAGGCGGAGTGCTCATTATGAAAAGACCCCACTCTGGCTAGCCTAGGGATTGCCAACACTGGGCACGCAGAAACTGAAATCCGGGGCGGCGGCGGCAAACACACACATATGCGGCGGTCTGGTCTTCTTCCCACTCACGACGATTGGGGGCGCAGGCTGGCACAACTACATGTGCTACGGTAGTACCCCGATGGAGGTCTCCCAAGCATGGGCAGAGATGTCGGTCCAGAACCGGGCATGGTTGGACAGCTTTAACATCCCATACTCCTACTCAACAACTACCCCTAGTACCCTAACTTTCCATACGCCAACACCGGCTTTGCCACCTGCACAACTACGAACAGCGGCATGGGATTCTTCTATGGGTTGGACAAAGCGGTCCAAGCAAGGAACGTTCCTCTCTTGTTCACACCAGGGGACCAAGGTGATTCAGGACCCCAACACAGGCGAGGCGATTGGCGTCCGGGCGCTTCAGAACTGAGCCAAACGGTGAACATATCCAGGCCAACAAGGCGGTCATCATCACCACGGGAGGATTGAATTCGACGCAACCATGAAGCTGAACTACCTCAAGATGGCTCCCTACCACTTCGGCGGCTGGCAATGCAGCGCTCGTGATCCAGTCGAATGGCGATGAAGGCGGGGGCCGGTCTCTGGCACATGAACTCGACCTAGGACGCCTTTCGCCCTGAATTCCGACCTACAACACGGCTTCGGCGCAGCACCACCCGACTAACGCCTATATCTGGACCGACAGGTACGGCAACCGGTTCGCTAACGAGACTGGTCTTCCGAGCCACAGCACTTGGCAAGCCGTGGTCGATTGGAACTTCCAGTATGGGAGCATTCCCGTGTTCCGACCATGCTGATCTTCGACAGCACCGGAACAACGCAGCCAGAAGGCGGAGCCGAACTTCCACGTTCTAGGATCGGTGGGGCAAGGAGTCCCCCAAGCCGGAACAGACCACAACGACCACGACTACCACGTCGACTACATCCAGCTCGACCCAGCTGGTCTATGGCACCGGCATCAACGCCCTTCCAACGCAGCTCGGAGGCACGGGAGCACTGGCTTCTGCGGCCTTTTCTGGTTCGGCGTATGGAACGCCATGAGCAACAACAACCCAGGCAGAGATTGCTGCGGGATGGATCATTCAGGGCGCAGACCTACCAACCCTAGCCGGCAAACATCGCTGCAGCGACAATCTACGGTTCGAACCAGGGAATGGCAGTCCCAGCAGGCTGGGAAAGCTACGAGAGCATGGACAACGTAAGCCTCCCCGGAGGCACAAACTGCCCACACTTCAGCGCTGCCAACCTGACCGCCGCCGTGAGCAAGTTCAACGCCGACGTAGCGGCTGGCAAGGGCGATACAGTCTTCGGAACTAGTGCGGCGACCCTGGTCTTTGAGCATTCCGCGGACGAGCACTCGCTCTTCGCCAGCAGGGCCAAACACCAACGGCGGTCCGATTCGTGACCAGTTCGGTCACATTCGTGACCCCGACTACAACCCCATACCCAGGCTGTACGGCGGCGGAGAGTGCGGATCCGTTGGGGTTCCTGTACCAAGGCGGTGGCAACAACGGCGAAAGCATCGCCTTCGGCCGCATAGCGGAAACAACGCCGCCAACGAAGCGCCCTACAACTGGCCTACGTCCTAGACTTGCTTTGCAGCTGCCTCCTTCTCGGGAGCTTCCTTCCTTTCTTTTTCCGTGTGGCGAGACCACGCACCCCGAGTCCGTCCGGTTCCTGAGTACGCCCGTGGGCGCCGTCTTTCAAAAGAGTGTTCTCTGACAATCAGTCGAGAGACCTCTACGGACAACCCTTGACGGAAAAGGCAATACGACCTCATAGGAAGCCATCATTGGGAAATCTTCATGGGACGGGCGACCGCGGAGGTGCAAATCACGACACTCAAGGGCTGCTTGCCGCATTGTGGACCGGGAGCGACGAAAGGGCCCGAGCTCGGGAGGTCAACAGGTGAAGCGAATTCAGACGCCCTGCCAAAGGGGGCACGACCTAATCTCCACGACGGGTTTGGCTTCTCCTTTTTCATTTAGTCTAGTGGTCAGTTCACCCAGCAGGTCGGACGGGGTGCGGTATCTGCTAGCGCGCGGTCTAAGGTGCACCCGGACCAGTCATCGTCGGTGAACCGAAACGGCCTCCAGCCGTCCCACGCACCTCTCTGTCCGGAACCCCACTCTTAAATAGCCAAAAAAGGTCTTTCGCGAAAAAGAGATCTATGGCCTTGGACATCTCCAGCACTTGGAGCGCGATGGTGACGGCAACGAGCGGGATCGCTGGCCAAACCTCGGTCTCCTTCAATTTCAAGGGCAGCCTTGTGTTCAACGTCTTCCTCTCGCGCGCCCCTACTCAGAAGGCTGGAGTTCCGGTGATTCCGCAGAATTCTGTCGCGGGAAGGATGGTAGGCGTATTCGACGTCCAAGCCACGACCCCCACACTGCAGGTAACCGGGAATGGGACCGCACAGTGGACCGTGGGGGGACTTTATCACCCCCTAGGCTGAGACCATGACCATCGTTGTACGTAGCTCGGGAGTGGATGCAAAGGGGATGGAGACCGCTCCAGGAGTTGGCACCCAAGGCGCGATGCCCGTACCACGACCCTTCTCGACGAAGCTGAACTGGGGTTGGCAGGCTCCCCGGTCTGCGTGGGGCTGGGAGATGCCGTGGACCGACGACGCCCCGACCATCCTCGATGTGATGAAGGCTCCCACTGCGACACTCATTCCCGCAGGAAACGAAGCCGATCTCCTCATGGTCCACAGCCTCCCCCAGACTGGTCTGAATGAGTTCAAGCGCCTCTTCATCGATCTCAAGGACCCCGAACCGCAGACAGTCACCCAGATCGTTCCAAGACGAGGCTGGATTGGGGATTCGAACCACGATTTGGACGTTCACGCTAATCCCATCGTTCAACATCGAACGGGACGACCGCGTCCGACGGCCGCCACTTGTTCGTTTCCACTGACTCCATCAGTCTTCGCATTGTGATCCCGGGGGTGACTGTACGTCGAATCAGGATGGGCGAACTTGATCGCGTGGCATGTCAAAGGGATGGGCCCGTTCAGTGGGAGCGGGGTTCCCAACCAGGCGCCCGAGAGCATGACCTTCGCTTCCAGCCAGATCCCGGGGCGCGCCCAAACGACGGGTCAACCACTTCCGCAACCGCCCTCTTCAGTACGACGTCTCAGCGGCGTTCGAGGGCATCGAACAACACTTCATCCTTGTCCAGGACGACGTCGACCTCCTGAGGCAGGAGTACATCGACCACAACGAGAGCGTCATCCCCCCGAGGAGCGACTGCTTGGCCCATCCGGTCGACCGGTCTTTCAACATCGGGAACTACGAATTGGTCGTAGATGGTGGCATGCAGGCCGCCTTCGACAGGGTCAGCCAGGAGTTCGGGGGAGTCCCGCGGAGCGCTCCGTGTCGTCTCCGGCTTCCGGTCTCCGCAGAGGAACAGGGCGGCCGGCGACTCCTACCCAAGAACCCCCACATCTACGGCCGGGCGCTCGACCTCGCCCCGACCCCTTCACCCGGTCTCGCTGAAGGACCTCTACCAGGCCTGTGTCAGGGCCTGGGCTACCGCAGCGTCAGCGAGGCAGCCCCGGGCAGGACTCTCGCACGGGAAGCCCGGACGTAAGACATTCACCTCGACTGGTGAGACGGACCGGATGGCAGCATCCGGTCCGCTCCGATCACCGACCAGGTCCTCGACCATTGTTACTTTCCGCTTCCTCGCCGGTCCCGCTCGCCGGTCGCAGCCCCTCCAATGACGGTCCGACTTTGCCGGCGATTCTCAAACGTGAGAATCGTATTCTCGTCTTAATAACGCCTCTCGTGGGTCGCCACACATGACTCAGGATAAGAGCAGCTTCAAGGACGTCAGGGTCTCAAGAAGGAGCTTCTTGGGTACCGCTGCCATTGGAGCAGCGGCAATCGGAGGCACCACAATTGCTGCCTCCGCCCTCAAACCACAGTTCGCTTCATCAGCGCTTGGCGCAGCGTCCGCCAGGGGAATAGCCGAGGTAAGGGGCACTAGAAAGGTCAGCAGGGTCATCAGCAGAGCCGCTCCTCTCCCGCTGCCGGAGAATTGGTCCCAGGTTGCAGACGTGGTCGTGGTAGGCTACGGAGGGGCAGGAGCCGTCACCGCAATCACCGCCTATGACGCCGGAGCCAACGTCCTCGTGCTCGAGAAGACGCCCAGTTACGCCGCGCTCGGGGTCGCCAACCCCACCATCACGGGCGGCGGCGGCAACACCTCCATGAACGCCGGCAACGCCACCTACGTCAAAGATCCGTTGAACGGGGCGAATTACATCTACCAGCAGTCCTGGGGAAACACCCCTATGGCGGTCTGCGAGGCTCTCGCCTGGATGGAGGTCGAGAACCCCGCTTGGCTCACTCAGATGGGAATCAAGTACACCACGAGCTCAACCACGGGTGAGTTCCCGAACCTTCCCGGCGGAGCGCTGGGCTTCGGGGGGATGTCCCTGGCAAGCGGCAACGTCTTCTTCCAGCAACTCGACGCGCTCGTCCAGAAAAGAAACATACCCATCCTCTTCAACACGCCGGCCACTGACCTGTTCCAAGACCCGACTACAGGAGAGATTCTCGGAGTCCAGGCGATGGCCAACAACAGCGAGGTGCTCAACATACAGGCGAAGAGGGGAGTGGTCCTCACAACGGGAAGCATCGAATACAACGAGACCTTGAAGGCGGACAACATGAGGGTCTATCCCGCCCACTTCTACGGGTGGCAGTTCTGCACAGGCGACAGCGTCACGATGGCGTCCAAGGTCGGCGCGGCCATGTGGCACATGGGCGCCATGTCGGCTCGCATGGTCCCCTGGTTCCCTCAGTATCCAATTGCGTTCAGCACCTGCGCCCCGTCACAGCACGGGTGGATCTACGTCGACAAGTACGGGAACCGCTACGCTGACGAGACTGAGATTTCGACGTACTCGCACAACTGGTGGATCAAGCTGTCTGACTTCGACCTCACTGTGCCTCAGTACACCCGCATCCCGAGTTTCATCATATTTGATGAGACCTGCAGGAAGGCGGGGGCGATCACCAGCGGCTCAAACGGCCAACTTCCGGTGTATCTCGACCCACGCCCGGCGTGGAGTTCGGACAACAGCTCAGAGATCGCAAGAGGCTGGATACAGTCGGGCAAGGACGTACCGACACTGGTCGCGGCGATGAACAGCACTGCCTACGTCGGAATGACCCCGGGCACCAACAACAGCAGTCCAGCGGCCAACACGGCGGTCAACATCAACCCCGCCACCCTTCAGGCGACCCTCAACAACTACAACGGCTTCTGCTCTTCTGGCGTCGATACCCAGTTCGGCAGGCCAAAGTCCGCGCTAATCCCGATCGTGTCTCCTCCGTTCTACGCGATGCCGCTCTGGCCGGGCGGTCCGAGCGCCTTCGGAGGTCCGGTCCGCAACGAGAAGGGCCAGATCTGCGACGCAGACAATAACCCAATCCCGCGTCTATACGCGGCGGGCGAGAACGGCTCGACCGACGGGATGCTCTCTCTCGGAGCGAACAACGCACAGATGATAGCCTTCGGGCGCATCTCGGGCTCGAACGCTTCATCCGAGAACCCCTGGGCCTAGACCCGGGCCAGACCTGAAACCTCCCTTCGGGGAGGTTTCCCCCCTCTTCCTTATCTCAGAATCCGATTCCCTGATGCCTCCACTGCGAGTTCCTGATTCAGAAGCGACCGTCGACGTCTAATCGCGCGCCACTGGTCTTGATGAGCCTCCTTGACGGGAGTAGCGCCTAAATATCAAGGCGGGTCGCACCCGTGTGAGTCATGTGACCGAAAGAGCGCAGCGCCCCGTGTTGATCCAGGAATCCGCAGTTCGGGAGTTGAGGAGCGACGTGAGGGGGAATGTGATATCCCCGGGGGACGAATCCTATGACAGGGTGAGGAAGGTCTGGAACGGGATGATAGACAGACGTCCCGCCCTGATAGTGAGGGCGTTGGGCGCGCGCGCGACGTAATGACCGCGGTAAACTTTGCCCGCGGGCACGGTTTACCGGTCTCCGTACGCGGAGGGGGCCATGGCATCGCGGGGTCTGCTGTGTGCGACGATGGCTTGATGCTCGACCTTTCTCTGATGAGGGGGATAAGGGTCTACCCGAACAGGAACAGGGTCAGGGCGGAGCCCGGGGTGACCTGGGGCGAATTCGACCGCGAGACGCAGACCTTTGGTCTTGCGACGACGGGTGGTCTTGTCTCGACCACAGGGATCGCCGGGTTCACGCTGGGGGGAGGAATCGGATGGCTCGTGCGGAAGCACGGGCTTGCCCTCGACAGTCTAGTATCCGCCGACATAGTCACCGCCGATGGCGAGCTCCTCATGACGAGCAACAGCGAGAATCCGGACCTCTTCTGGGGGGTACGAGGGGGAGGCGGCAACTTCGGAGTCGTGACCTCGTTCGAGTACCAACTCCACGAGGTAGGCACTATCGTGCTCGGGGGCATGCTCGTTTATAGAGCCGAAGACGCACCGGCCCTTCTCAGGTTCCACAGAGAGTTCGTCAAGGACGTCCCTAACGAGCTCACCACTTTGGCCGTCTTCCTGACTGCACCGCCCGCGCCCTTCCTGCCAGGCGAGATACATGGCAAGAAGGTTGTGGCGATCGCGGTCTGCTACGCGGGAGCGATCGAGGAAGGGGAGGTGGTGCTGAGTCCGCTCCGGAAGTTCGGCAAGCCAGTAGCCGACCTCATGCACCCCATGCCCTATCTGGCTCTTCAATCGTTGTTCGACGAGTCCGCTCCGGCGGGCGTCATGAACTACTGGAAGTCATGCTACATTGGTGGGCTCTCTGACTCGGCGATTGATACCCTCTTGGAGCAAGCTGAGAAGATCACTTCGCCGTTGTCCGCGATACACATCCACCAGCTGGGTGGCGCCTCGAAGACGCCCGTGGACCTCTCCACGTCGTACAACCATCGCGACGCGCCCGTTCATCGTCAACATCGTTTCCACCTGGACCGATTCAAGAGAGAACCAGAGACACATGGAGTGGACGAGGGCTTGCTTTGCGGCGTTGGACAAGTTCGCGATTGGAAGGTACGTGAATTTCATGGGCGAGGAGGGTGAGGGGGGAGTGAAGGCGGCGTACGGGGAAGAGAAGTTCAAGAGGTTGACATCCCTGAAGAACAGGTACGACCCGGCCAACATGTTCCGTTTCAATCAGAATATCAGGCCGTCAATCTAGGCCCGAGGATTGAAGAAGCTCCCCGACCCTCCACTGTGACGAACGGGCGCCAACTTGGCCAATTCGCCTCGAGGCGCAACGAGCGTCGGGATTGTTCGAGTACCGTGAACGAGTCCATCGGCACCCGCCGAGACGGCGCCCGCCTAATCAACGAGCCCAGCTGGACCTCGCCGTTGGAGGACGCGACTCCGTGTCCTCTGCGGCCCCCCCCACGTCAACTGGAGTCGGGTCACTCATGCTCAGACACTCTCGGCTCCAAGTTATCGTCTCATGGCCTGGCATGGAACCGGTTCGGTCCGGTCTCGGATACCTGCTCAGCCGACGTGGGGCGCGATTGCCTCTTTTATCGCCGCCAGGACCTTCACGCTGCTCTCAGCGTCCCCGCCATATCGAACGCGTAGCTTCTGGGATATGTAGTTCAGGTCTGCCGTCCTCACCCCCTTGATCCGCAGGATTCTCCTCCTGGTCTTCTCGAAATCATCTATGGTGCGCAGGGTGACCGTTAGCGTGGACTGGGAGGCTTCCGTCAAGCTCCTTCGGGCAAACAGGATTCCTTCCGTATATCATCAGGATGTACTAATTGCGATTGATTGCATAGTTCGGGCGCAAAATCTCAGGACTAGAACTTTATCGTGATGGCATCCGGATACTTGACTATCTTGAACTCCTTCCCAAGCGGCTTGAACATCGATTCTACATAATTTGCAAGGAATTCGCTGCCGCGCAGACCAAGATCGTGCGTGAGAGTGATGTTGCTTATGGTGCTCGAGTTCCCAATGGACTCCGTGAAGTCGAAGAGGTTGGCGTGGGTTCCCATCGTCCTGAGATACTCCACGGCGTTCTCGAAGGTGAAGTCACCCTTCTGGGCCAGGATGAAGGACACGGGGACGCTGGTCCCTGCGGTCGAGCCCGCCTCTGCGATCTCTTCCTCGCTCGCCGCGTTGAGTATCCGCTTGAATGTCGAGGCAGAGAGCTTGATCATGTGGAACTTCGAAAGATACCTGTCGTACTCGGCGTAGGTGACGAAGAGCTGGTTTGCGAGCGTGTTGATGCTGACGTTGTGCCTCTTTGAGTCCTCCTGGAGCGCTTTGAAGGCGGTCTCGCTGATCCGGAAGGAAATCGTCACCGTTCTCTCTTTCAGACTCGCAGGACCTCGGCATAAAGTCGAGAAAGTAATGCGATATATTCCTTTCACCCATCGGCCAACGTAGATGCCTTCTCCCGCGAATCCTGCAATATGTGGTCGCCGGAATTGCAATTCGCCGCATTTGCGTCGAGGTCGTTGCAACCAATACGGCCCGGTCAAATATCGTGCTCAACCTCTCCCGTGCGACGGCAGATGGCGACGACAATAAGGCTCGAGCACAAGGAAAACGACAACGTCGGAGAAATGATAGTCCTGAACGGAGCGCTGGCAAGAAGCATCCTGACGGCTCTGGCCGACGAGTTCTCGAGAAGGATCGTCTCCTCGACCGTGAAGGAAGGCAAGACCGTGCAAGAGATAAGCCTTGAACAGGCCGTCCCCCTGAGCACGTGCTACAGGAGAACCAGCGAACTTTCTCGCAACGGCCTTCTCATGGTAGAGCGGATAGTTGTCACTGGTGAAGGGAAGAGATTCGCCGTCTACAGGAGCTCATTCAAGTGCGTGCAGATATCCTCAAACCTTGAAGTCATGTCCGCCAACGCCAGACTAAACCCCGACGTCGCGGAGAAGTTTCACCTCTTGTGGATGAACGGGAGCTACTCGGACAAAGAAGAAGATGCGACCCCCCGGTCGGCCTGTTCCAAGCTAGGCTGAGCGAGATCCAGTAGTCCTGTCTTTTCGATCGGACCACCTGATGCTTATCTTCGATGATCGTGCCTGCCCGCAAGCTTGATAGCCCCCCCGGAGCGCACGTCCGTGAGGCAGCGAGTCCATGCACTCTTTCCATCTGGCGTTCAATCGAGGCGACCTGTGAATGGGATTTGTAGCTGTCCCCGCTACGTGCGCGGAATGCCACGACGTCGAGATTCTCAATCTCCAATGCAGGACTTGCAGGCTCCACTTCTGCGACATCTGTGCGAAGGAGCTGGGCTACCGATGTCCGATCTGCAAGAGCAAGCTCGAACCCCGCGGGTTCGATCTCTTCTAGGACCGCCTCCTCTTACTTCAGACCCCTTCCCCTCCGAATGCCCCGCAGGAGCAACCATGCTCCTCCTTCCGATGGCCGAATGGGCTAGTTTTTCTATCTCGGACTTCATGTCTTGGGGCGATAAGATGTCAGCCAAGAGCAAGGTAACAAAGGCAGTAAAGAAGACCGAGGCGGATCTCTCCAAGGTCGGCATAGAGGCCGGAAAGGAGATCAAGAGAGGTGGAAGTGCACTGAAGGCCGACGCTAAGAAGCTCAGGAAGAAAGTCTAGGCTGTACCTCGCGTTTGGGGCGGGCTCTCCGTCGGCCCTGCCTCTGAAGCCAAGACTCGCCTTCAGGCCATGGTCATAGGTTGAGGCCTCCAGCCTGGTCCGGGTGCCTCAGCCAGAGCGTCCGTGGTCTATGCAGGGCTCACTACGGATAGCTCATCTGAGTGAGTGCTGGTTGTGGCGATGAAGATCCTGTAGGAAGTGAGAGGGATCCAGGCGTACGGTATCGTGATGGTGTCTGCGTGCCCGGGCGGGAAACTCTCGGTGCCAACCGTGCCAGATCCCCCGGTCCCGGCGGCCTGGTCGGTGCCGTTTGCGAAGATGTAGCCGTAGAGACCGAATACCAAGCTGCCTGTCTGAAGTTCGGTCGATGCCTGTGGGCTGCTAGCGTTTAGCAAGCCGTACACCAGCCAGAGCGTGCCGTTGTTGATGGCCACCGATTCCAGGCCATCCCCAAGCGTCCCCTGGTTGGCGACCGTAACGACGACCGTGGACGAGTTGGGAAAGTTGACACCGGTAATCGCCATGCCGTAGACTCCTGTGGGAGCGGAGAAGTGGGAGTAAAGCTCGAACCCTGCACCAACGTACACCAGCGAAACGAGCAGGCCTATCGTGAAGATGGTCGCCCCGACGCGCGGATTGCGCCTCTTGACTGCGCGGTACCCTATGAAACCCCCGACTATCGCCAGGAGTGGTAGGAGATAGTACTTCGCACCGATTGTGCCCGCGCCGGTCGGGGGGTGGGGGGAAGAGACAGGAGGTTCCCCGGTCGGTGATGGAGGGGTATGTGCCGCTGCGATCGGCGCTTGCTGCATTGTGCTTCGTGCGGCTATCTCATATCCACACTTCGGGCAGAAGCTGGGGTCGGGGTCAAGTATGTCCTGTCCGCACCTAGGACATCTCATCGCCGCGGTTTGCGCGGGCTGTGTAATAAGGCCGCTTCTCTCGCCGACTAAGAGGTCAGCCGGATGCCGCCTGAAAGAGACCTGAAATTCTGGACGGGACCCACCCCGCAAGCTACTTATGGCGTCCAGTGAAATCTCCCGGTCGGTAGAAGAGCAGGTGATCCTCCCTTGAAACTCGGGCTGGTCGAGAACTGCTGGTGGAACTCTCCCGTCGACCCTGTCGCCGGCATCAGGATGGCGAAGGAGATCGGTTTCGATTCCTACGACGTCTTCCTTCTCGACACTCTCGCAACGACAAGGGAGGCCGAGCGGAAGGCTCTTCGGGACTGCGGGCTACCGTGCTCCTCGTTCATCGTAGCCGCGAATGGTCTCACAGACTTCGTCCCCGAGATGCGTAGGTTCAGCGTCCAATACGTAAAGGAGCAGGCGGACCTCGGCCATGGTCTGGATTCCGCCCACCATGGTGCTCGTCCTTGGCAGCTACTCGTACGAGCAGCGCGAGTTCAAGCCCGAACTCCAGTGGAACTGGGCTCTGGCCGGGGTCAGAGAGATCGCCGACTACTGCAGGTCGCTCGGGATAGAGATTGCTCTCGAGTACGTCCCCTACAGGCTATACCTCCTGAACTCGGTGGCCGAGATGTGCAGGTTCATCGGCGAGGTCGACCACCCCTCGGTCAAGGCGAACGCCGACATCTCCCACCTCTATCTGATGGGCGACGCCCCGCGGTCCCTGGAGCGACTCCGCGGGAAAGTGATCAACGTACACTTTTCTGACTGCGATGGCAAGGTCCATGGGGACCTTCCGCCGGGCAGGGGTGTCGTCCCCCTGAAGGACTACCTGGTCTCTCTCAAAGAGACCGGTGTGGTGTGCCCGGTGAGCATCGAGCTGCAGTGGCCCGATGACCCCCGAAAGATCCGCGAATGGGTGACCGAAGCATACACTCAGACCTCACGAATGATGAATGAGCTCGGAATTCGGGACTAGCACCAGGCCGAGCAACCCCCCAACCCCGGAGGCGCGATTGGGAGAGCCGCGGCTCCTTCGGGCGGCGACAGTCAGGGCCTCGCTGATCCCATGAAGTTCCTCCCGCTACCTCTCGTCGAGGTACTTCCTTCCCAGCCCGATCAGGACTATCTTGGCCACTGCGGAGACGAGATAGACGTACGTGAAGAATCCCGCGAGTGCTAGAATGACGAGGTAAGAACCGACAGCCACTCCTCCGAGGATGCTGATTCCGATAGCCAGTATGCCTGCCACGCGCGATCGCCTCAGCATGCCGACCCCCGCGAATATGTCCAGCAATCCCAGGCAGAAGATGAACAATCCGACTTCCAGGGCTTGGGTTGCCGGAAAATCCAACACGTTCGCGAAGTACGTGAAGAAGGGCTGGAGGGTGGACGTGAACGAGTAGGAAGTCTGGGCCTGAGGCCCGATAAGACCTATGATGACCAGGAGGAACCCCACGACCGCTCCCGCAACACCATCCAAGAAGGCGAAGATCGCTCCCAGGGTGATCTCATTCCTTCTGAGCTGCGTCTTGGATGTACGTTGCTCCTTCCCTCGCAGCAGGGCTGCATCGTCCTTACAGAAGCGTCTGCCCCTGAATATCACCTGGCAGGAATTGCAAACACCTCGTTTGCAGACCGAACAGACCCCGACCGCTCTGTGAGCTGGATGATAGTAGCACCGTAGCTGGGCCGTCGTCCCGGTCTTCGGCGCTGCTTCTGATGTATCCTTAGTCTGGGTCATTGATGTCCTTCGACTTCAGCTCGTTCAGGAGGGTCTGGAACGAATCGAGGCACGCCCTGTATACTCCTACTTCCTCTTCGCGTGCGGTCATGCACGGCTGTTCATGATTGTAACACTGGCCGTCGCGGGCCTTCCGTCTCAAGAACTCGGCGCTGCGCGCCATGAACAGGAGGGCTGTCGCCCATTCATCGTACTCGATTCCCCCGGCCCTGAATATCACGTCGCACGACTGTATCGAGACTGTCTGCATCCTCTTCCTCGCCATCTCCTGGCCTGCCGCGATTGTTGCGCCTCCAAACTGGCCTAGATTGACGCTATCTCCGGTCACCGACCGGCTGAGCGATGAGTCGACCTCCCTGGCAAATTCTGAGACGTCCGCAGGGACTATCTGGACGATCTTGTTTTCCATTACGATGCGTGAGCGCGAATTCGCCTCTATTATCCTTATTGAGCCGAGATTCGTAAAGAAGAGGATCCCCATCTGCGCGGGCCTGCTTCCGTCCTATGTCGAATCTTAAATACGCAGCCTGCTCCATTTCGGTGTCATGCTGTCAGATACAAGCACCCATGCGACGCTCGTCTCGGTCCGCAACATGGATCGCGCCGTGAAGTTCTACACTGAGACTCTCGGCGGGAAGCTGCTCTTTCGGGGCGAAGGAAAGATGAAGGACTTTTGGGCCTCGGTCAAGGTCAGCAAATCGGAGTTCTGGCTGGTATCACCTTCCGAGAGGGAGAAGCGGACCCTCGCCTACTCTGTCTTCGCCGTCAAGGACATCAAAGCGGCGGTCGCCGACCTCAGGTCCAGACGTGTCAGATTCCAGCGGGCAGAGAAGAGCGAGACCACCACGAAGGTCGAAGGCCCGATCGCCTATGACATGGGCGGCGCCGCTGCGTTCTTCAAAGACTCAGAGGGGAACCTCCTCATGCTCTGGCAAGGCCCCTAGTCGCCGCCGAGCAACTCGGGGGATTCTAGAAATCTACCTAGCACATTCATAAGCCCCAACTGGGGGGCCGGAGCCAACAGCATGAAACTCTCAGACTTGATGACTCAACCTATATCTGAATTCGAGACACCGGTCAAGGCATTCTCGCCTAACGACCGCGTCTCGGAGGTGATAGGCTTCATGCGCGAGACGCGGTCGTACGAGGCCGTCGTGGAGGAGGGTGAACGAACGTTCATCGTCACGGTTCGAGACCTGCTGGACCTCTCAAGCCTCGACACGCGCCTATCGAAGCTGATGCACCAAGTGCCTCGTCTCGGCAGGCAGAACACCGTAAGCGACGCCGCCTCCCTGATGCTCGAGTACAGGACGAGGTCGATGCCCATCTACCAGGGGGGTAAGCTCGTCGGTCAGGTCACATCGCCGGCGATAGTCGGGAAGCTGGTCGAGTCCGACGCCGCTGTGAGGCTCTCGTCGATAATGACCAAGGAGCCGGTGACGATCGAGGCCAGCGCGACCCTCGCTTCGGCCAGAGAGTTGATGAGGAGGAAGAAGGTCGACCAGGTCCCCATCCTGGACGGTGGAAGACTGGCCGGCATAGCCACCTCGGATTCGATAGTCTTCAACCTGGCCCCGAAGGCGGATAGGGAGGTCAAGGGGGGAAGGCAGTCCGGCAGGTTCGATGAACCACTGAGAAACTATGGGGAGGGCAGTCTTGTGACAAACGAGATCACGGACTCGCTGCTGGAGGTCTACCTGAAGATGAAGAAGGACAGAGTCAACTACTCCCTCGTCATGAACACGGGGGAAGTCCAGGGGATCATCACATATCGGGACTTCATGAAGATCCTCGAGAGGAGGAACAGTGGACCGCAGCTCCCGATGTTCATCGTGGGGCTTCCCGACGACCCGTTCAGGGCCGCGGCGGTCAGCCGGAAATTCAAGGACGCCGTTCAGCTCCTCAGGAAGTCCTTCCCGGAGATCTCCGAGGCGCGAGCGATAATAAAGACCGGAGAGACCAAGTCCACCAAGAGGAAGTGCCAGGTGGACGTGCTTGTTATCTCGCCGAAGGAGCGGTACTCGTACAGCGTCTTCTCCTACGAGGTAGCCGACGCCTTCGACCAGGTCAACACATGGGCCAAGAGACTCGTCTCCCAGAGGAAGGACACCCACAGGAAGCCGAGCTCAAGGCTTAACTCCGAGGGTCCGCAACCCCACGAAAGGTAAGTCTCGAGGGCGGAGATTTCATCCGAGAAATCAGGGCCTTCGTAACCTTCCCGCTGCTCTTCATGAGCACCGCGCTCGTCCCCGTGAGCTTCATGCCGTCTTGGATGCAGACGTTCTCGAATGTCAACCCAATCAGCTGCGCCGTAATCGGGGTAAGAGACCTTTCAATTCCCGGATACTTCTCGCTGAGGGCTGAGATCTCGGCCCTCGGAGTGATTGCTCTCATCGCCATCCTGACGATGGGGGCGACCCTCTGCCTGTTCAGAAAAGTCGTGGCGTGAGCCCGGCTGAGGGAGATCCCCCCATGTCCTCGAGGGGTCGCCCTGAACCAATCGGATTGCCTATAGACGAGGACCGAACGGGTAGAGGACGTTGACAGCTGCAAAGGTTCGACGACCTCCTAAGGGCTGGAGGCGCAACATGGCCGTTTCCGGGCTGCTGTTGCTCCTACTAGATGCGATAATCATCTCACCTTCTCCCACATCGTTCAGGATAGAGTTGGCTCTCGTCATAGCCGTGATTGTCTTGGTCGCCATCGCGATGATTTGGCGTCGAAACACGCGCCTCGAAGGAATCGAGCCATAGACCCAGAACCTCTTCCTCTCGCGTCGAGCCCGCGCCACCCGCGCCCGCGATTAGTCTCTCGATGGCGTCGTTCAGCGATCAAGTCAGGAGATTCAGTCTGCTCTGACAGACGAACCCAGTGAAGGCACTTCACTCGCGGGAGTTGCGACGGCTTTGAGACTTGATCGTGAATCCAGAACCCTCGGTCCATGAGCCGTGCACAATAGAATGCAATCAGTTGTGGACGTTCTGTCTGGATTGATTGCACTTCGCTGCAATTGGTCCCAAAGTGTTCTTCTCCCGGTAGGATCGTCCAGCAGGAAGAGCGCCGGCTTGGGAAAGCCCTGCGGATTTCGAGTAGATTTGTGACCACTTGCAGGAATATAACATATGTAAAGGCCTAAATATGGGAATATAACATACGTTTACGCAATGGCTGACAGTGGCAAGCCAATGACCAAGGAAGGCGATCGAAGAACCTTCCTCAAAATCGGCGCCGGCGTTGTCGCAGGTGCCGCCGTAGCGGGTGTTGCAGCAGTGGCATACTACAACGGCGCGATAGGCTCGAACAGTAGTAGTTCGAGCAGCGCGGTGGCCTCTCTGCAGAACCAGCTCTCCTCCACGCAGGAGCAGCTCAGTTCTACGCAGAACCAGCTCAACTCGACCGCATCTCAGCTCAGCGCAGCGCAGGGGCAGGTCTCCTCGCTGAACAACCAGCTGACCTCGACCCAGGCCCAGCTCAGCAGCGCCAACTCGCAGCTGACCGGAGTGACCTCACAGCTAAGCAGCGCGAACTCTCAGCTAACGAGCGCGAACTCTCAGCTAACGGCGACCCAGCAGGCGCTTTCGAGCGCGAACGGGCAGATCACCTCCCTAAACACCCAAGTCACATCGCTGAACTCGGCTGTGACAAGCGCGACCAGCCAAGTTTCGGCCCTCCAAGCCGGTCTCGACGAGAACAGCGCGTTTCTCTCGTTAAGTTCAACGGAGCAGGTGGAACTGGAGGCAATCTGTGAAGCGATAATCCCGTCTGACAGCACCGGACCCGGCGCCAAGGAGGCGGGCGCAATCTACTTCATCGACCGCCAGCTCAAGAACACATATGGGACGAGCGGGCTCGTCTACAGAAGTGCACCATTCATCCCCTCGAACGTGGCGACCTCAATAACCGTGGATGGAATCACTTACCCTGGAGGATCCGTCACTTACAAGAACGGAACCAACACATACACGGTGAAGTACCCCCCGACCGCCAACGTCAGGGTCGGCGCAGGCAGCCGCTATCAGTACCCGTTTGACATGAAGCAGTTCTGGACGATAGGCTTAGCAGGAGTCCAGGCGTACGCCAACGCCGCCTACGGCGGAAACTTCGAGACCCTCTCCGCTGCCAATCAGACAGCCTGTCTCACCGACCTATGGAACAACAAGCCGACCTACGACGGTGCCGGTGGTGCCATAACAGGTGGAGCTGCGGGCGGCTACCAAGAAGTAATCAACGGCGTCAACTCTCCGGCAGCAGGGGTTCCGGGAGGAACGCAGTTCGGAGCCGTACTTCCATCCGACTTCGCATACGAGCTGTTCTTCATGGTGTGGAACGGCTTCTGGGTCGACCCAGTCTACGGTGGCAACAAGGGCATGGTCGGCTGGTCCTACGTCGGGTTCCACGGCGTGAACCTGGGCAACTTCTACAACGAAGGATACACATCGAAGCAGCTCATGGTCGCGACTACTCCAATCACACTCAAGCCAGCGAGCCTCGGTCAGTACCAGAAGGGGTCCCCGTAGGAGCTGATTGAGATGTCCACTGTAATAACGGAACCAACGGCCGACGTCGTCCTGATGGGCGTCGGGGTAGTGAGCGGGACAATCGCGGCCGAGCTTACCCTTGCAGGGTACAAGGTCGCGGGGGTCACGAGGGGTCCATACTGGAACTACACCACGGACTTCGCGACCACCAAGTACGACGAATGGGGCATCCAGTGGGAAAGGAAGTTCGACGTCCCATACTCCTGGGGAGCCCAGACGATTCGCAACAACAACACCCAGTTCGCTCTCCCGGTCAGGCGTGCGACGTTCCCGATCCAATATCACAACTTCGGATTGGGGGTAGGCGGAGCGGCGCATCACTACGGCGGCGCAATGGGCCGAAACAGTCCGTGGGGCTTCTCAATGGCCTCATCCACGGCGAACAGATATGGAGCCGGTTTCCTCGCGTCAATCAACCCGTTCGACGATACCCAGGACTGGCCGATGACCTACGCCGAGTACGAGCCATACTACACGGCGTGGGAGCAGAACTTCGGGCTGAGCGGCAATGGAGCCGGAAGCACGGGGAGCGGAGGTTCAATCGGGAGCGCCGCCGGCGGCACCCCGATCGCAATGAGCAAGAACTATCCTCTTCCCGGCCACCCAGACACGCCCCTCGGAAAGCTGTTCCATGACACCACTGAGGCGATGGGCTACAACCCATTCCCGTCGACGAGCTCGCTAGCGTCTGAACCCTACGTAAACCCGTACGGCGTCCAGATCAACGGCTGCGTCTACGAAGGATGGTGCACAGGCGGAGGATGCAACTTCGTCTGCGAGACCGGTGCCAAGGGCAACTCGGCCTTCAGAAGCGTCCCAGCGGCGGTCAAGACCGGTAAATTCACCCTGTCCCTGAACAGCCAGGTCTTCAGGATGGACACGGACAGCACAGGGAAGATCACACAGATCCGCTACTACGACGCGTCAGGAAACGTCCACATCCAACCAGGCACCGCCTTCTTCAACGGCCTTCACGGCGGGAACCAAGTCAGAGCAATGCTGAACTCAGGAGTAGGCGTCCCGTATAACTCCACCACGGTCACGGGGACAGTAGGAAGGGGTTACACCAACGGCTACCTTCCGTTCACCGGTACCGCGGGCCCGAGCGGCTCAATCCCAGGGCTAGGCCTCAACTCCATCGCAGGAAACGGGGGCGGAGGTTACACCCTCTACGAGTTCATGGACGACGGCTTCGACCACACCGGGCTGAGCTTCATCGGAGGCTCCGAGCAGTCAGCAGGAGGCTACTCAGGGAGCGGTCCGACAAACGTGTCCACCGCCGGCGGTGCGAGCTCTGGCAGCCAAGGCAGCGCATACAAGAAGACCCTTCAGAACAGGTACACTTCGGGCGGCACCGCGGCCCGCGTGGGCTTCGGAGGAATGGCTCCAGACCTTCCCAACACGATGAACATGTGGGACCTCGACCCGCACTACAGCGACCTCTGGGGAGACCCACTACCAAGAATAACGCACGAATGGACTCCGAACCCCTATCAGGCGGCCACCTACTTCGCATCCTCAGCCGGGAACGTTGCGTTCCTTGCCATCCTGAACAAGCTAGGCGCACAGAGCATCTCCACAGGAGGAACCACAGCCGTAGCGCCCTACTCAGCGCACAACGACTGGTGGGGACACCACATCAGAGGAGGTAACAGGGTGGGCTCGTCTGCAAGCTCGTCCACATTCAACAAATGGCAGCAGTCTTGGACGGCGCCGAACCTGTTCGCCGCGGGCGAATGCAACAACACAACGGGCGACACAGTCCCATCTGGGACGCACCAGGCAGGGATGCAGTCCGAAGTGGCGTCCGAAGGCATACAGATGTACTTGAAGAGTCCCGGCCTACTCGCATAGTCGAGTAGGCGACGACAAAGGAGAGGTGCCTGAACGAGGCACCTTTTCTTCCTCATTTTCTAAGATTCTTAGCTCCAGTGATCCGTCCGCTTGGTTGTTCTCTGAGTCTCGATGAAGCCTTCGCAGTTGGCTGCTGAGCCAGTTTCTGAATGGTGAACCTCAACTCTCAGCTCGCATCGCCTGGGCGAGGATCTGCAGTCCGAGAGCGCTCACGGTTCCGCCGTTATCCCACCCCTGCAGGCATGAATTGCAACAGCCTAAACGGGTCTCTTGGAAATAACGGAGTACCGCCGCCGTCCGCCGCGACCCCGCCATCAGAATCGCCGGAGCCTAGATGACGGAGTGAGGATCGCGGAGCCACTGGCCCGAATTCGAAACCACGGCTCATGATTTATTTAGTGCGGTGACTCGACGTTTGGTCATGTCTGAGAAACAAGCAGACCCGGTTGGAGCCAAGGCCGGAGACCGTGACGCCTCCGAAACCTCGGGTCCCGCTAACGCTCCTGCGAAGGGGCGTCAAACCTTCGTCTGCGAGTGCTGTGGGCCAGAGAAGCCAGTTGAGGAAGTATTCCAGTGCACCCTTTGCACGCTGAATTACTGCGTCAGACATCTTGCCCCAATGGCGCACTACTGCTTCGGCGCCCTGGGTAAGCCCCAGTCAATTGGCGTATCCGGATGAAATTCTGGTCGTGTTAACCCGGCTTCAAACCAGTTCTACTCGATCATCGGGCGACGCAAGAGTGTTCGCGTCTCGACTAGCGCCTCCAGCAATGTGGGAAATCTGTTTGCCGGGCGTCCTGCCTAAACTAGGATGCTTTCACCGGATATCCGACCGCGCGGTAACCCATCTGTCGACTTGAAGCCCCATCGCGGCGATTGGTCGAAAGACCGATAATTTTTTCTAAGAGACCGAGTCTGCCCAATACTATGACCGGGAAAGAGGCGGAAGTAACAGGGGAGACGCAGCCATCTTTCATCTGCGATCTCTGTGGCCCCGAGAAACCCGCAAAACAAGTCTTCCAGTGCACTGTGTGTCTGAAGGACTTCTGCGTGGTTCATATCGGCACGTGGGCGCACGATTGTTATCAGAACGAGTGAAGCACGAGGGCGGTTCTGTGACAAGCCGACGGCGACAGTCTACCCTTTCCTCCGACCGGAGAGAGGGACGATGCTCCACGATGGTCCCCCAGAAGAGCTAATATCTCCCCCCGACGAAGGACCCAGCGATAGATAGAATTGCTCAACGCGCCCAGAAAGAATCCGGCCCCAGAGATCGACGTAATCAACAGCAGGGTCCCCAAACCGGATGAGGTAGTGATAGTGCCCGCACCGCTCCTAAAGACAGCGACCAAGGTTCTCGAGAGGCTTAGGAACAACGTCAAGGCCAAGTGGGCAGTGGGCGGTGATTCGGGCGAGGTAATGATGGGCGTGAACGTCAATCCCGACTTCTTGGAGATACTAACAACAAAAGAGGGTTGCGAGGAGATCTGCAAGGTGCTGGCCCAGTATCTGACGCTTGCGCCGGCGGTGGTCGAGTGGAAGCTCACGAAAGAGGCTGACATAGATGGAAAGATGCTCCCGGTCTACACAAAGAGCTACTACGCCGAACTCACCATCGACGGGTACAAGGTGGAGATACACGGTGACGAGCAGATCAAGGTTGGCGAGTGGGAGTGGGGTGACCCCTTGGACTACACCGCCGACTACACCTACATCCCTGGCGGGAAGCTCCCGCTCGTTCCTCTGTCGCTGAAGAGCGAGTTATACCTAGGCTTGGGCTGGCTCGACCGAGTCAAACTCGTATCAGACGCTGTCCTGCAGAAGCACCACGACCACTGAGCCGATCGGCGCTCAGAGGCCGCAGAGGAAGCATTTGAGTTCTGATCCGACAGGCCTCGACGGATGGGTCTTGTTGTCCAGCTGCCCGCGGAAGTTGTGAAACTGGGCGCACTCTGTCTCGAAGGCTAACTTCGGGTTGGCCAAACTGAACTTGAAGTAGGGGTAGTTCATGGTCGAGAGCCTGGCGGTCATCTCCGCCCTTAGGTCAGAGTCAGACCTCCCGATGAATCTGGGGAGGAACTCGCCTGACTCGTCCTTGAATCCAAGAACATAGTTCCCAGGTTCCCCCGGGCTGATCAAGCGCTCTATCACGACCTGCTCGAACCTGAATAAGTTCGGTCCCATCCAGAGGTCCGGCATACAATCCTCGGCTCAGACGAGTTGTAGTTATAGTTGTGCTCATGCGAGCTCTTGGTCATCCCTCCCTTAGATGGACCTGCAGGGTTCCCGTGGCACCGACCGCTCGGAGACGGAGGAATCTGGTCCTGATCTCGGGTACAATCTATCGCGGGTGGGATTAGAGCATGAAAATCCAGACCAAAAACGGGGAATTCTCCAAGAAGCAGTGATTTATTATCACATAATTTATAAAGATGACAACTGAACCACGAGGCCGGATGGCTGACAGTGGGAAGCCAATCAGTAAGGAGGGCGACCGCAGGACCTTCCTTAAGATCGGCGCCGGCGTTGTCGCTGGCGCAGCAGTGGCAGGCGTTGCAAGTGTCGCATACTACAACGGCCTGGTAGGTTCGAATAATAGCAACTCGAGCAGCACCGTAGCATCTCTGCAGAACCAGCTCTCCTCCACCCAGGAGGCGCTCAGTTCGACGCAGAACCAGCTCAACTCCACGGCATCTCAGCTCAGCTCAGCGCAGGGGCAGGTCTCCTCGCTGAACAACCAGCTGACGTCGACCCAGGCCCAGCTGAGCAGCGCCAACTCGCAGCTGACCGGAGTGACCTCGCAGCTAAGCAGCGCCAACTCGCAGCTCACTGCGACCCAGCAGGCGCTCACGAGTGCCAACGGCCAGATTACCTCCCTCAACGGCCAAGTGACATCGTTGAACTCGGCGGTGACAAGCGCGAACTCGCAGGTGTCGGCACTGACATCTCAGGTTGGGACGCTCCAGACCAGCGTCGACTCTGACTCTGTATTCCTCGTCTTGAACACCAACGAGCAGGTCGAGCTTCAGGCGATTGTCTCAGCGATCATCCCGACGGACAGCAGTGGACCCGGGGCGGCCGAGGCCGGATGTGCCTACTTCATAGACCATCAGCTGAAGGGGATGTACGGGAACGACGGTAACAACTACGTGGGCGCTCCCTACATCGCCGCGAACGTCGCGACACCGATAACAGTCGACGGTGTCACCTACAACGGCGCAACCGTCAACTACAACGTAGGCACCACAACCTACACGGTCAAGTACCAACCTACCGCTAACGTTAGGGTCGGAGCAGGAACGCGGTACCAGTACACTTGGAACAAGAGGGAGTTCTGGAGGTTAAGCTTGGCAGGAATCCAGACCTACGCCAACGCAGCCTACGGTGGAAACTTCGAGAAACTCTCGGCCGCGAACCAAACTGCGTGCCTCACCGACCTGTGGAGCAACAAGCCGACCGCCGCACAGTTCAGCAACATCCTCCCCTCAGACTTCGCATACGAGCTCTTCTTCATGACGTGGGCAGGCTTTGCCATGGACCCGGTCTACGGCGGAAACAGGAACATGGTCGGCTGGACTTACACCGGCTTCAACGGCGCGAACCAGGGCAACTTCTACGGCGAGGGGATGACCACGAAGCAGATAATGGTCTCGACCAAGCCGATCACCCTGAAACCGGTAAGCCTCGGGATGTACCAGAAGGGGTCCCCCTAGGAGCTGATGGAGATGTCAACCGTAATTCAGGAAAAGCCCGCAGACGTAGTCCTAATGGGACTCGGAGTGATGAGCGGCACCATCGCGGCCGAGCTCTCCCTGGCCGGCTACAACGTGGTAGGAGTAACCAGAGGCCCATACTGGAACTACGCAGTGGACTTCGCGTCCAACAAGTACGACGAGTGGGGCATAGGCTTCGAGAGGAAGTTCGACTTCCCGGCTTCGCTCCAGACAACAACGATCAGGAACAATGTCAACCAGTTCGCGCTCCCAGCAAGGAGGCCCACCTTCCCGATCCAGTATCACTCGCTCGGCTTGGGAGTCGGTGGAGTGGCCCAGCACTACGGCGGGAACATGGGTAGGGCAGGCCCATGGGGCTTCACCATGGCTTCCTCGACGGCGAGCAGGTACGGCGCGGGTCACCTCGCTTCCATCAACCCCAACGACGATACCCAGGACTGGCCCTTCACCTACGCGCAGTACGAGCCCTACTACGTAGCCTGGGAGCAGGCTTTTGGCGTCTGCGGAGACGGCAACGGCAACGTCAACGGCTCGCCCATGCCAATGAGCAAGAACTATCCGATGCCCGGCCACCCGCTCACGCCGCTCGGTCAGCTCTTCCATGACACCGCCGAGTCGCTAGGATACTACGCGTGCCCGCACGTGAGCTCGCTCGCCTCCGTGCCGTACATGAACACCTACGGGGTGCAGATTAACGGGTGCGTCTACGACGGATGGTGCGGCTCGAGCTGCAACTACCCGTGCGAGACCGGCGCCAAGGCCAACTCGGCGTTCAGGTCCATCCCCGCTGCCATCAAGACCGGGAAGTTCACGATGGTCCTGAACAGCGAGGTCTTCAGGATGGACACCAAATCCGACGGTACCATCGCGGATATCAGGTACTATGACGCCCAGGGCAACATCCACGTCCAACCGGGGACCGTCTTCTTCAACGGCATGTGGGGCTACAACCAGACGAGGTCGATGCTCATCTCGGGCGTCGGCGCTCCCTACGACCCCACCGCTGTTACCGGATCGGTCGGCAGAGGCCTCACCTATGGTTACGGGACATACAGTTCGACGGGCGGTCCGTCCGGCTCGGTCGCCGGGATGGGCCTCAACTCGTTCCCGGCCGGCAACGCGGCGGGCGGGGACACCTTCATCTACGACTTCATGGACGACAACTTCGACCACACGGGGCTGAACTTCATCGGCGGAGCTCAGCAGAGCGCGGGCGGCTACGGAGGGGGTGGACCCGGAAACCTGAACACAGCCGGCGGTGTCAGCGCGGGCAGCCAGGGGAGCACGTTCAAGGCGGCCCAGAAGAACAAGTACAACACAGGCGGCTCGGCCGGGCGCGTCGGCTTCGGAGGCGTGGCGCCGGACCTTCCCAACACCACGAGCTACTGGGACCTCGACCCTCACTACGTCGACGCATGGGGAGACCCGTGCGCGAGGATCACCCACGACTGGACGCCCAACGGCTACCTCGGCGCGTCATACTTCGCCTCGAGCCCCGGCAACGCACCGTTCATCGCGTTCCTGAACAAGATGGGGGCGACCGGCATCAGCAACGGAGGGACCGTGGTCCCGCCCTTCTCGGCCCACACCGACTGGTGGGGGCACCACTGGAGAGGAGGGAACAGGGTGGGTTCCAGCGCGTCTTCCTCGGTATTCAACGGGTGGCAGCAGGCCTGGATGGCGCCGAACCTCTTCGCGGCCGGCGAGGTCAACAACACGACCGGAGACACCGTCCCATCCGGAACCCACATCGCAGGTCCCCAGGTCCAGATCGCATCCGAGGGCATGCAGAAGTACCTGGCGTCCCCCGGACTCCTCACCGCAACGCTCGACGGAAAGACCGGTCCGACCTGACCGGCGCATGACAAGGGTGCCCTCCCGGGGCACCTTCCTCTCGTTTTTCTTTGCTCAAACCTAGCGGAGCTCCGAGGACTTTCCAAAGCCTTTTCTACCCAGCCAGGCCCGAGCCTCTCCCATGTCTGCACCGAGCAAACCAATTCTCTTGACCGCCAACTACGTGACCGGATACAAGGTCGACAGAGTCCTGGGCCTGGTGTACGGAATAACCGTCAGGTCGCGGGGGATCGGCGGGAACATCATGGCGGGTCTTCGCACGCTCAAAGGAGGCGAGATCAACGAGTACACGGAGATGGCCATGCAGGCGCGGCAGCAGGCTCTCGACCGGCTCGCAGACCAGGCGAGCAAGATAGGGGCGAACGCCGTCATCAGTGTGATGTTCGACTCGACGGAGATCGGTAACACCATGGACGAGATAATAGCCTTCGGGACGGCCGTCGTGGTCACACCCCTGACAGAATCACAGCAATTCGTGAAGCTGAGCTGAGCATTGAATTTCGGAACGAGCGCGGGCCGCTCGGTAAGGGCCGCGCCGCTTCTAGGCTGAATGGACGGATTGTTATCACTATGGTTATATAATTAAGGATTAGTGGGCGCCCAATACCTTACGGCGAATTCAATTGACCGAGTCACAGTCACCCATGAGCGAGGGAAGCGGCAGTAGCGCGCCACCGGGCCAGTCGGCATCGGGTTCGGCGCTCTCGCCGACCCAGACCATTCCACGAAGAAACTTCATCCTGATCATCGCGGGCCTCATGACGGGGCTGCTTCTGGGCGCCCTCGACCAGACCATCGTGGCGACCGCGGGCCCGACGATAATCTCGGACCTCGGGGGCCTCAACCTGTACGCTTGGGTCTTCAGCGCCTACATCCTGGCGCAGACGGTCGCCATGCCAATCTTCGGCAAGCTCTCCGACCTCTACGGGAGGAGACGGTTCTTCATACTCGGCCTCATAGTGTTCATGGCCGGCTCCATCGCCTCCGGAGCCGCGCAGAACATAGACGAGCTGATACTCTCGAGGGCGGTACAGGGGCTGGGCGGCGGGGCGTTCTTCCCCATTGCCCTGAGCATCGCGGGAGTCACCTTCGCCCCTGAGCAGAGGGGGCGGATTACCGGGATCTTCTCGAGCGTCTTCGGCATCGCGTCCGTGCTCGGACCCTCGGTCGGCACCTACATCGTCGACATCACAAGCTGGCGCTGGGTCTTCTACATCAACCTCCCCCTGGGGATTGCTTCGATCGTGCTCCTGCTGGCGGGCCTTTCGGAGTCGAAGAGCCTGGTCAAGCCCAAACTTGACTGGCTCGGCATCCCGGCGCTCGCCGGGTGGATCGCGCTGCTCGACCTCGGGTTCCTCAACGGCGGCTCGACCTATCCATGGTACTCCTGGGAGGAGGCCCTCTTCTTCGGGGGCTCTGCCGCTCTCTTCGTGGCCTTCATAGAGATAGAGAGGCGGTCGCCTGAACCGGTCCTTCCGCTCAGCCTCTTCAAGGTCAGGAACATCGCCTCATCTTCGGGGGTCTCGTTCATGAGAGGCCTCATGCTACTTGGCCGTCGTCTCCTACATCCCTCTCTTCGTCCAGGCCGGACTCGGGCTCTCGATCAACACCTCCAGCGAGATTCTGGACGCCTTCCTCCTTCCGATGATAGTCGGGTCTGTCGTAGGCGGGACGCTCGTCACTCGGCTGCCCTACCGGACCATAACCGTCGTCGGACTCGTCCTCGCCACCATCGGCGCTTACACGCTGACGTTCTTCGATGCGACGGTTGGGACGGTCCAGATCATGGAATCGGTCGCTCTCACAGGGTTCGGGGTGGGGACGACCTTCTCCCCCACCTTCCTCGCCATCCAGAACTCGGCGCCGAGGAAGCAGATAGGCATAGCCTCCTCGCTTCCCCAGTTCATGGGGAACCTCGGAGGTACCATAGGGCTGGCGATACTGGGGACCATCCAGGTCAACACGTTCGCCTCGAAGGTATCTGGCGTGCTCGCCCAGGTCCCTGCCCAGTACCAGCAGCTGGCGACCCAGTACCTCGGCAACGCCAACCTGGCCGGACAGCTCCTCGCGTCCCCACAGGCGCTGCAGAGCCTCCTGACCACATACCCTGCGCTCTCACCCCTGGTCCCGCAGCTCAGGGTGGCCTTCGTGGCCTCGATAACGCCGCTCTTCTCGGCCGGGGTGATAATCGGAGTCGCGGCCGTGCTCGCCGGCCTGATGTTCCAGGGTTCGATGAAGCAGCAGCTGCTCGCTCGCAAGATGGCGGCCGAAGCCTCGCAGAAGAAGGTCGAGGAGACGCCAACCGTCACGCCCATGTGACGCGGGACGAAGCCGCCCAGTCCTCCCGGCCCTCGATGGTGCGAAAGGGAGAAATCCTGACCTGATGCGCACTCTTGGATGCAATACAAGTGGGTTGCGCTGTCCAACACCACCATCGGCACCCTGATGGCGTCTCTGGACACCAACATAGTCCTGATAGCGCTGCCCACCATCGGCAAGGACCTCCCGCAGACAACGCTCTTCGATCTGGTCTGGACACTCCTAGGATACCAGCTCATCACGGCTTCGGTCCTCGTCAACTTCGGAAGGCTCTCGGACATGTTCGGGAGAGTGAGGCTGTACAACCTGGGGTTTGCGATCTTCACTATCGGATCCGCGCTATGCAGCCTCTCCCAGTCCGGCCTCGAGCTCGTCCTCTTCAGGATGGTCCAGGCCACAGGCTCTGCGTTCCTCTTCTCCAACAGCGCCGCCATCCTCACGGACGCCTTCCCGGCCAACGAGCGCGGGAAGGCCCTGGGGATCAACCAGACGTCCATCGTCGCTGGGGCGGTGACCGGACTCGTCCTGGGTGGGGTCCTCACCCAGACAATCGGCTGGCGGTCAATCTTCTGGGTGAACGTCCCGATCGGGATCTTCGCGACCGCATGGTCGCACTACAAGCTGCACGAACTCAGCCAGCCGCGCCGTGGGCAAAAGATCGACATCATCGGGAACCTGACCCTCGCCGGCGGACTCTCTTCGATCCTCGTTGGAATGACGCTCAACATCATAGCCGGGCTGGACGCGCTCACCACATACCTGCTGCTCGGTCTCGGCGTGGTGCTACTCGTGGCGTTCTTCATCACGGAGACGAAGGTCCAGATGCCGATGCTCGCCTTTTCCCTGTTTAGAATCAGGGCGTTCGCCGCGGGAAACCTGGCGATCGTCCTGAACTCGCTTGCAAGGGGAGCTGTCACGCTGGTCCTCGTCTTCTACCTGCAGGGCCCCTCGATGCAGCTCAGCCCTTTCACGGCAGGCCTGTTCTTGATCCCAACCTCGGCCTCGCTGGCCTTCTTCGGCCCCATCAGCGGCTGGTTCTCAGACCGGTACGGGGCCCGGCTCCTCTCGTCGGTAGGCCTGCTCGTCTCGTCGGTGGGGTTCGTGATGCTGACCCAGATTGGCCCCCGGACGTCCTTCCTCGGGCTGGCGTTCCCGCTGATATTCGTCGGGAGCGGGATGGGCATATTCGCCTCGCCCAACAGGGCGTCGATAATGAACTCGGTTCCCCCCGAGGCCAGGGGCATAGCCTCGGGGATCAGCACCACCTTCGTGAACCTTGGCTCTACGCTCAGTCTGGCGGTCGCCTTTCTCGCCATGGCCACGGTCACCCCGGTGAACAGCCTCGTGAAGATATTCCTGGGGGTGAGCGGATCGGGGACCCCCTCTTCGATAGCCAGCTTCATGAATTCGATCCACCTGGTCTTTCTGCTCTCGACGGGCTTCCTTCTCGTGGCGATCATACCATCCCTCATGCGGGGCAGGCGGAGCCCTCCTGAAGTGATCGTGGTCGAGGAGGCATGACCGGAGAGTGGCCCTTAAGTAAGAAGGGCTCCCACCCTTCATCCATGGTCTCGAACGAAGAACCCGAACCGCAAAGGAGTCTCAAGCGGATCACCTGGCAATACGAGAACTGCCTCGCCTGCGTCTGGTTCAAGCCGAACGACCCGCTCAACGCAGATCTCTTCGAGAGAGGCATGTGCGTCCACTCCAAGCTGGAGGAATTCGAGCTCGTCGTCTCCGGTCGCGATTGGTGCAACCTCTTCACGGAAGTCAGGCAGGCGCAGATCGACAAGATCCAGGAAAAGGCCTCGAAAGTATAGGCGCGGTCGGCCCCGGGCGCCAGGATTGGCGGATGCGCTAGAGCGAGAGCGCCGCCCTGATGGCGTTGGCGGTCTTTAGCATCTCGCGGTCATCCAGCCTTATCCTGTCCATCGGCTTCCCCTTGTTCACCATCATCACGGGAATCACGTGCACATGGACGTGGGCGACTGCCTGGTTGGCCGCCTCCCCGTTGTTCTGGAGTATCCTGAATCCCTCGGCTCCGGTCGCCTCGACGACCGCCCTCGAGACCTTCGACGCGACCAGGAAGAGGCCTCCGATCTCGGACTCCTTCATGTCCCAGATGGTCTCGCCGTGCTCCTTGGGGCATACCAGGGTGTGCCCTAGGGAGAAGGGATTGATGTCTAGGAACGCGATGTACTTGTTGTCCTCGTAGACCTTGTGGGATGGCAGCTCTCCTCTGGCGATCTTGCAGAACGCACAATTGTCCTCATCTACGCTCGCGGAGTTGAATATCCGCTTCTGCCCTACCTTCATCCTCGGCCGAGTCGGCGGGACCGAGTTCTAAACGTTTCCTTCCTGGCGGCAACCTCCCTTGTCCGAGGACGGACAATTGCGACGGCCTAGCGCCACCGGGAGTATGCTGGGTGTCCCTCATTCACGGCAACGAAGGTCCCCGTGAACGTCGCCCTCAGGGTGCCCTCGGCCTCGAGGCTGGCCTCGACGACCGCCCTCCTGCCCCTGAGCTCCTTGACCTTCGCCCTCAGGTGCAGAGTCGTATTCATCGGGGTCGGCCGGAGCATCTTGACCGTGAACTCAGCCGTGACGGTCGGAGGCGGTGTCTCTGTCCCGTCCCTTTTCATCATCGCGTGGACCGCCGCCCAGTTGCTGTGGCAGTCGAGAACCGTGCCCGTTATCCCGCCGTTGAGGATGCCCTCGAAGGCGTGGTGCCAAGGTTCCGGCCTCCAGTCGCAGACGACCTCCTCTCCCTCCACCCTGCTCTTGATCCTGAGGCCTTCCTCGTTGGCCGGTCCGCACCCAAAGCAGACGCTCCTGGGCGCATACCTGTCCTGGAGGCTCGCGTCTGCCATGTTCCACAAAGCCTCCCGCAGTTATTTATGACTTCGGCTCGGTGCGACCGCTCACTTGGTCTTCACGGACGTGACCCACATGGTCACCTGCTGAAGGTTGTCCGTCAGAGTGATGGTGTAACCGCAGGTCCACCCCGAGGGCTGAGCGGTGGATCCGAAGGTGAAGTACGCCTTCTTCGCGGCATCCGTGCTCAGCGTGAGGTTCGCGTAGACGTGCTCCAGTCCGGTGCCGTTTGCGAGCACGCAGAGTCTCGAGGCGCCCACGCTCTCGACCTTGGTCCCCTGAGCGAGGGTGTAGTAGACCGAGATGATGCTGACGTTCGCCGGCTCGATGTTGAGCAGGTTCTTCTGGAGGGGTGCGTTGGCCGAGGCCGGACCCCAGTAGACGCTGGCAATACCGGTCGACGAGGCGCTGAGTCCGCCCACCCCCGCGTAATTCCCCAGGAGGATGACCACGAGCGCGAGTGCTGCGAACTGGCCCGCGACAATCGCTACCTCTCCTCTCTCCAATACCCGAACCCTGGTTTCGCCCGCTGCCGCCGACTGCTGATAAGTCTAGCGCTCCCGTCTCTGCCCGAGTGCGGCTTCGAGCTCCGCGACGAGTCTATCGTTGACGTCAGGCGTGCCGACGGTCGTCCTGAGGCAGTTCTCGACGCCCTTGGTCCTGCTGAGGTTCCTGAGTACGAGGCCCTTTCCCATGAGTCTCCCGTGTACGGCGTTCGCATCGCCGTCCTGGATTCGGAAGAGGACGAAGTTTGTCTGACTGGGGTAGGCCTCGATCCCGCGGACCTTCCGTAGCATCTCCATGAGCCTGCCCCTCTCCTGTATCGTCGACTCGACGTTCCTCCGCATCTCGTCCTGATGCGCCAGGGCCGACTGCCCCAGGAACAGCGAGATCACTGAAAGGCTGTTCGGAGGTCTCACGGCGTTGAGCTTCGAGATGGTCTCGGCCTTTGCCGCGAGATAGCCTATCCTGACGCCAGCCATCGAGAAGGCCTTTGAGAGCGTCCTGCAGACTATCACGTTCTCGAACCGGTCGGTTAGATCGATGGCGCTCTCGCCGCAATACTCGAAGTACGCTTCGTCTATCGCGACCGCGACCCCCGACTCCCTGACGAGCCTCTCCACCTCCTCGATCGGAGCCGAGTCGCCGGTTGGGTTGTTCGGATTGCAGAGGAAGATGACCTTGGTCTTAGGGCTGACGGCTTCGAGGATCGCCCCGACGTCCAGGCCAAAGTCCTTCCTTCGAGGGACGCTCGCGACCGTCGCCCCCATGATGCTCGACGCGATCCGGTACATGGCGTATGTCGGCGTCGGAACGATCACCTCGTCTCCGGGGTCCAGGAAGACCTTCGTGATTATGTCGAGCCCCTCATCCGCTCCGTTCGTTACCACAAACCTCTCCACACCCTTCCCCGTGTACCTAGAGAGACCCTCACGTAGGTCGAGGTATGACGTGTCAGGGTACTCGTTGACGTCCATCCTGGCCAGGGCGCGGCCGAGGTCGCCGAGCGCGGATTCGGGTCTGAAGGGGGAGGTGTTCGTGTCGAGCCTCACAATCTGCTCCACCCCTAGGCCGACCCTCGCCGCGATTTCCCGGCTGGGCGTCTCCCATCCGTATTCTTCGAAGTGTCGGAACAGCTCCCTGATCTTCATCAGTTCGCGCCTGAGCGGGAACGCGGCCTTTTAAGAGCATGGACGGGCTGAACCGACGGCTAGAACCTGGACTTCAGATATTTGTTCCAGACCAGAGCGGCCGCGTAGCCGGCCACGGCGCCGCTGACCACGCCAAAGACGAGCACGGTGACATCGAAGATGAGCTCGTTTGGGACAAGGTCGGTCACGATCGCGGTCACGTAGTAGGCGAAATACCCGACGAGGGTCGTGCTTATCGTCATGACGGCGACGAGCCTCCAGGTCCTCGCCTCGGATCCCGACTTGACCTTGAAGACCAGGGAGAGGGCGTCGATCATCACGCCGAAGGACACGGCGAAGATGAGGTCGAGGGGGAAGAATGAGACCTTGGCGAGGGTGATGAGAAGGCCGCTCACGATGCCGACGTAGGTCGCACCGCCCCTGCCCACGACCAGGAAGCTGATTGCAAGGAGGAACGCCTGGAAGCCTATGAGGAAATCGGATGTCGGAGCGGGGACGAAGCCGATGAAGGCGACGATGGCCGCCCCGAAGATACTCCCGAGGGCGATCCTTCTGGCGTCCGAGACCATCTGTGTTCCCGCGGAGCCTCCTCGACAGTAGATAAAGTTTAACGAGTGTTAGATAATCCTGGAAAACGGCAACTAATTAGTCTAGACATATCGAAGGGGTGGTGTGCAAAGGCCCAAGGACGGTTCCGCGGTGATACTGAAGGCCGCGACGAGACTCTTCGCCGAGAGGGGGTACGCGAACGTCTCGATAAGGGACGTCTGCAGGGAGGCCGGCACGACGCCCCCGATGATCTACTACTACTTCAAGGACAAGAAGCGCCTCTTCGAGGCGGCAGTGAACCAGAAGGTGAGCATGCGCGAGTTCATCGCTCGGCTGCGCACCAAGTCAAGCGCCAAGGGTGCGACGAGGAGCACCGCGGCCTTCATCGACGTCTACCTCTCTTCCTTCCCGACGGAGGCTTTCGAGCCAGGTCTCTACCTGATCGAGACTGCGAAGCTCGACCACGCAGTCGCCGCCCGGATAAGCGAGCAGCTCGACGAGGTCCACGACGTAGCCGAGTCGATCGTGCGGCGGGGAGTCGCCTCTGGCGAATTCGCCAAGACCGACGCGAAGAGCGCGGCGGACTGCCTCCTCGGCATGCTCAACAACGTCGTCTTCCAGAAGTTTCACTTCGCAAAGTCGAGGGACCTCGAGAAGTCCAAGCGCTTCATAACACAGTTCTTCCTGCGGGCACTGGGCTCCAGAACGGCCGGGTGACCGGCTCACCAGAACGGCCTGGTCTCTATGAACTTCAGCTTGGCCTCGAGCAACTCGCGGTAGAAGGTCTCCTCGTCCTCGTCCATCTTCGCGAGGATCCTGGCTGCCGTCTGCGGACCGATGCCGTAGACCGCCTGGGCGACTATCGCCCTCCTGCCGTAGGAGAGGACCAGGTCGGCAGCGCGCCTCGCCTTGGCCAGCTCCGACCGCTCATCTTCGCTCAGAGCGTCGCGGGCGAGCTTCCTCACCATCAACTTGGTCACCTGACTGGCCGTCCAGAAGGCGGGCGAGAGCAACCCCGAGCCGCATGAGGCGCATCGTGGCTCCTCGGACATCTCTCCTATCGTTGTGAATCCCTGGCCGAGGCCGCACTTCATGCAGACCAGATCGATCGAGGTGCCGTAGATGCTGAGCTTCATCTTCTCTATCGTCGTCTTGGCGAGCGAGTCGGGCGCGACCAGCTCGGGCACGTCCAGATACCGGTAAAGGATGTGGTATGCGATCGGCGTGGGCTTCTCGTCCGAGAGGAAGGTCTCCACCCTGACCCCGCCGCCCGCGACCTGGACCAGGAGTTCCTTGGCTCTCCTCATGTCTAGGAGGTCCCTCCCCGTCTCCTGCAGCGCCTCCTCGAAGACCGGCGTGTTCTCGAACCTCGTGGGGAGCGAGCAAAGGTTCGGATGCGCGATGAACTGCCCTCTCCTGAGGGCCCCGAACCTCTCCGCGATCGCCTTCACCCTTCCAGGGAATGGGAAGTTCCGCTGGGCCGCGACGGCGTAGGTCCTCTCGAACTCCTCAGGGGTCATCCCGAAGAGCTGCTCCCCGAGGCCTCTGAGGTCCACCTCCGACGAGTCGACCGTGAGCTCTATCATTATCCGGTATCCGTCGAGGTACCAGAGGCGGATCAGTCCCTTGCGGGAAAGCACCTCCTCGAAGGTGTAGGCGAGGGTCCTGTTGACGTTCTCCCCGAAGCAAGAGTGGATTATCAGGTACTTCTGCCACCCCTCCAGGAGGATCAGGTCGTCGCTGGGCAGCGGGGAGCCGAGACGGAGGTGCTCGTGGATCTCATCGACCACCATCCGGGTCCCGTCCAGCGACACGGGGATTTGTGATGCCAGGAGTCCCGCAGCGACCTCGGGAGTATTGTCCGCGAGCACTGACGCGACCTTCTTCCTCAGGCGGCCTGTCTTCTGGGCCAACCCGCAGGGTATGGGGAGCATCTCCCCGTCCCAGCCCGGGACGGCCGCGAGGGGGTCCTCCACGGAAGTGACGTAGATCTTCCTGTCGTTCGCTATCTTCTCGATCTGCCAGATCCTGCCCTTCAGGATGAAGTGGAGCCCCACCTTCGCCTGCAGGAGCACGAACTCCATCCCGAGAATGCCGACGGTCTGGTTGTTCGCCACGTCGACGACGAAGTACCGCGTCTCATCCGGGATGGTCGAGAGGTTCTGGAAGTAGTACTCCCGCGTCCCCCTCGTCCTGGAGAGCTTCGTCCCGTCAGCCCTGAGCTTTCGGAGCTGGCCCAGATACTCGACGACCCGCAGGAACGCCTCCTCGGTGAGTTCCCTGAACGGCCGCGCCTTCCTCACCTCGGCAAGGATGTCCGACCTCTCCATCGAGTCGTAGTCCATGAGGTACCCGGCGATCTGGTGTGCCAGGACGTCGAGCGAGTTGCGGTACGGCCGCATCTCCTCGAGCCTCCCGCTTCGGGCCTCCTCTATGGCGGCCGCCGACTCGAGTATGTCGTCGGCCGAGACGGTGATCACGACTCCTTCGGAGGTCCGCCGCAGGTCGTGTCCGGACCTCCCCACTCGCTGGATTAGCGAGGTCACCTGCCTCGGCGACATGTACTGGAGGACGAGGTCGACCGAGCCGATGTCTATCCCGAGCTCGAGCGTGCTCGTGCAGACCAGGGCCCTGAGCTGCCCCTGCTTGAACGCGTTCTCGACCCTCTCTCTTTCTTCGCGAGGGAGGGAGCCGTGGTGGACCCCGACGTCGCCCCTGAGCCTGTTGAGCTTCTCGCCGAGCATCTCCGCCAGCGTCCTGCTGTTCACGAAGATGAGGGTAGACTTGTGCGACTCGATCTGCTCGTCTATGAGCGAGAGGCGCGCCGCGAGGTCTATGGTGCTGAAGGTCTCCCTCGAGATTTCGCTGTCGTTTGAGTCAGGCGTCGGGTACTCCACCCTGTACCTGAACTCCTTCGGGACCAACGCCCTGACTATGCTGTGTCTGGCCTCGCCGAAGATGAACCCTGCTGTCTCCTCGGGGCTGCCGACCGTCGCGGAGAGTGCGACGAGCTGGAAGTCTCCGGCGACCTTCCTCAACCTCTCCAGCCCGACCGTGAGCTGGACGCCCCTCTTGCTCTCGACCAGGTTGTGCAGCTCGTCGACCACGACCGCCTTGACGGTCGCGAGGTTCCGCCGCATCCTGGCGCCCGGGAGTATCGCCTGGAGCGTCTCCGGTGTGGTGACCAGCAGGTCCGGAGGCGACCTGGACTGCCTCTGTCTCTGCGAGAGTGGCGTGTCGCCGTGCCTCACCTCGACCGTGAGCGAGAGTCGAGAACACCACGTCTCGAGCCGCCTCAGCATGTCCCTGTTCAGGGCCCTGAGCGGTGTGATGTAGATTATCGAGATTCCGTCTCCATGTCCTTCCTTGACCAGGCGGCTCAGAAGCGGGAGCATCGCAGCCTCGGTCTTCCCCGACCCAGTCGGCGCTATCACGAGCACGTTCTCGCCTCTCGCGACAAGCGGAGAGGCCTCCGCCTGCGGGGGCGTCGGCTCGCGAATCCCCATCTCGTCCAGGATGGACCTCACGGGCTCGGCGAGAAACTCAAAACCTGTTGTGCCGGACAAACTCGTCTTTTCATTCCCGAGGTTGTATTAAGCTCTCACGCCTCTTCACAGCGCAGGCGTCGCACTCGCACCTCTCAAGGAGGTAATCGTAGGGATAGATGCCCGTGGAGTGGCCGTCGCTCCAGGCGAAGGCGATGGCGTAGAGGCCGACCATCCGATACTCCGTCGCCCTCACACCCGCCGCCACGTCAGGCACCATGGGAAACGACCTCGATCCGCTGAGAGGGCTGAGCTCTCCCTGGCAGAGTGCGCAGGGACAGGCCTCTCTCAGGCCCCTGTTGGCGAAGACGCTTCTGTGACCGTCGCTCCATTCGACAGTGACGTGGGTGTCGCTCAGCGCGACCGTCCTAGGCCTGACCAAGAGGGCCCCGTCCAGACCGCTCTCTGATAAGACTTTGACCCTCCGGGACGAAGAAAAAGGTTAATCACGGGGTCCGCGCCCCCGCTCCTTGATATGGTGAAACTGGACAAGAAGGCGTTGGATCTCCTCAAGGGAAAGAACTTCGCCTTCATCGCAACGATCAACCGTGACGGCTCCCCTCAGGTGACCCCGGTGTGGGTGGATACCGACGGGGCCAAGATACTGATCAACACCGCGATCGGGAGGGTGAAGGAGAAGAACGTATCAAGGGACTCGCGGGTCGCCGTCGCAGTCAGCGACGCCAACAATCCGTACTCCTTCCTCTCCTTCGACGGCAAGGTCGTGGAGAAGTTCACGGGCAAGAAGGCAGACGACCACATCGACTTCCTGTCGTTCAAGTACACAGGAAACAAGGAATACCAAGGCCGGAAGCCTACGGAGAAGCGGGTGCTACTCGTCGTCGAGCCCACCCGTGTCAGGACCTGGGGGTAGGCTCAGCTCGCCCATGACGGGGCGTCGCTCCGAGTCGCGAGCCCGGCTCGTTGAACCAAGATGAAGCAGAGGGTGCTCACGTTCGACGGGCGCTCGCTCGGAGCGAGGACGGTCGAAGCTCCCGGTCGTCTGCGGTGGGCGTGCTGGGACCCCGTTGACGGCTCTGCCTTCGTCGTCGGGGATCGAGGGACTCTCCTCGCCTACCGCGACGATAGGTTCGAGCGGTTGGAGTCAACGACGAGAGAGAACATCAGGTGCGCGCAGTTCTCCCCGCTCGGGGGGACCGCCTGGGCCTGCGGGAATAGCGGGCTGACGCTCCGCATAACCGGCGGGACGGCTTCGGTTGTCAAGCAGGATGTTCGGGAGAACCTGAGGCGGGTCGCCTGGGACCCCGCGGGTGGGAGGGTCCTCTTCGTGGGCAACAACGGGGAGGCCCACGTCCTGGCAGGCTCCTCTTTCGAGACGGTGCACGGGGCGGACACCCACCTCCGTTCGATCGCATGGCATCCGAGTGACGGCTATGCACTCGTCGCCGGGAACTGCTTCCGCGATTCGGTCGGCGGCCTGTCACCCTCTCCGAACCTGTTCCGGTTCGAGGAGAGCTCGCTCAAGGACGTCTCAACCCTGGCTGAGAGCAGGGCGGACCTAGTCGCCGCGAGTTGGAAGAATGACGGTTCGTCGTGCATCCTCGCCGGGTACGACCAGACCTGGCACACTCCATCCCTCGCCATCTACGATGGCGAGGCCCTGAGAGAGATCGCCTGGGGGAACGAGAACATCTTCCCCACCGCCTGCGCCTGGCACCCTTCGGGGGACTACGCCCTGATAGGCACGAGCGCGATGACGGCGGACGAGGGTGAGACGGCCCTCTACAAGTTCGACGGAAGGTCGGTGTCCCTGCTCTTAAGGCTGGAGGGTTTCGGCGTCTCATGCATAGCATGGTCCCGGGACGGCGTCGCCCTGGTCGTCGCCTCGCGTTCCATCAGGGCATTTTCGGCCTGATCTTCACGGGTTCGGGTGTCAGCCGTTCTCGGCGAAGAATGCCTTCATCCCGTCCATGGCCCTGGATATCGTCTCCTCCTGGGCAGCGAAGCAGAGCCTCAGGTGCTTCTCTCCAGAGGGGCCGAAGGCCGTGCCGGGGAGGACCGCCACGTTCTGGGACAGGAGCAGCTTCCTCGAGAGGTCGCGGGACTTCATGTCGAGTGTGTAGCCAGGGAACGCGTAGAACGAGCCCTCGATCTCGCCGGCCTTCATCGCGGGTATCTCTGCCATCCGATCGTTGAGGAGGTTCCTCCGCTTGACGTACTCCTTCTTGAAGTTCTGGACGAACTTCTCCCCGTTGTTGAGGGCGTAGGCCGAGGCGTGCATGATGAACGGTGGGAAGCACGTGACCGTGTGCTCCAGGAGCTTGTTCACGAGTGCCACGCGGTCCTCGGGTCCGACTATGTAGCCGGCTCTCCACCCGGGCATCGAGTAGCTCTTGGAGAGCGTGTACAGAGAGAGCACCCTCTCGGGTTTCTTCTCGAGGGAGCCGATGGAGACGTGCTCCTTCGAGTAGACGAGGTCCTCGTAGGCCTCGTCGCTGAGTACGTAGATCCCCCTGTCATAGCAGAAGTCATAGAGCTCGCGAAGCCGGTTCCTCCCGAAGACCTTGCCGGTGGGGTTTGACGGGGTGTTGAGGACTATGGCCTTCGTCCTGGGTCCCGTCTTCTTCTTGATCTCGTCGAGGTCCAGGTCGAATGTCGGAGAGAGCTTGTAGCGGACGGGGCGGCCTCCGGTCAGGATGACAGGTTCTGAGTAGAAGTACCCGGGGTCAGGGACCAGGGCCTCGTAGGACCTCCCCGAGACCGAGGCTAGCGAGGCGAAGACCGCCATCTTGGCGGTGATGAAGATTGAGTTCTCCAAGGCTGCCCTTATCCCGTTCTTCCTCTTCACCTTCTCAACGATCGCCTCTCTGACGTCGAGCGTCCCATACGAGTGGACGTAGTGTGTGCCCCCTTCCAGCATGGACCTGTGCGCCACTTCGACTATCTCTTTCGGCGTGTCGAACGACGGGTCCCCGGGCGCGAGCGAGATTACCTCCTTACCCTTGGCCTTCATCTCGAAGACCAGGTTGATCATCTCGAGAGATGGCGAGTCCTTCAGTTTGTCGAGCGACATGCCGCCTCGGTGCGAGTCAGGAGCTTAAATCTTGTTCAGAACCGAGGGGGAGCCCTTCACCCCTTACGTCACAGACACCCTTGACGCACTCCTCCATGACCTCGATTCCCTGGGCGACCCCCGTGGGTCCGGGGTATCCGATGACCTTGGGCCGCGGGGCCCGACCGTCCAGGCCGGCGTACCCTTCCTCTATCCTCACCTCATCACGGCCGTCCCAGAGGAACCGCGGGAAGTCGATGGCCTGCTCGAGGTTCATCGAGTAGTCCACCACGTTCGTGACGAGGAGCGTGTGCTGCTGGGGCCTGTACTCGCCCCCGCTGCACCCGGCGGCGAACGCCGGCCTTCCGTCCCTGAGCACGATGAGCGAGGAGAGGGTGTGCAGCGGTCTCTTCCTCGGCGCGAGCCTGTTGGGACCCTCCATCGAGAAGGCTGAGCCCCTGTTGTTCAGGAAGAACCCGCAGTCGCCGACGAAGATCTTGGAGCCGAAGTGGTGAAAGAGGCTCTGTATGCAGGAGAGCAGGTTGCCCTCGCGGTCGGACACGGCGAAGTAGGTGGTGTCTGCCTGGTCGATTCTTCTCTGCACGCCCCGGCCCCGCTCCGATTTCAGGAACTCGCCGTAGACTCGAACCCTACGAACCTCGGGTCGCCCAGCCTCGAGTCCCTCGCCGCGTACGCCGCCTCGGAGGCGTCCACCATGGTGCGCACCCTCTCGGCCGAGCTGGGGCCTAGGGAGCGGAGGTCGACCGTCTTGAGCAGCTCGAGGATCAGTAGCGTGGTGGCACCCATGCTGTTGGGTGGAACCTCGAAGACCTCTGCGCCCCTGTAGGACAAGACGAGCGGCTCGCACCACTCCGGCTCGAACGAAGCCAGGTCCTCCTCGGTGGCCTCTGGACCAGCGCGGGAGACCGCTTCCCTTATCGATCTGGCGGCCCTGCCGCCATAGAGCCCGGGGGGCCCCTCCCGCGCTATCTCCCGGAGAGTGCTGGCGAGCCGTGGTTGCCGCAGGACGCTCCCTACCCTTGGGGCAATCCCACCGCCCCCGAAGGTCTCCCTCGCCTCCTCCGACAGGTCCTGCATCGCGGTCGCCAGCGACCTGACGAGGCCGCCCCCGACGGGGAACCCCTCCTCCGCGAGGTGCGTCGCATCGTCCAGAGACCGCGCGAAGTCAAGGATACCGAACCGCTCCTGCATGGCGTGGACCCCCGCGACGTGGCCCGGGACGGTGACGCTCATCTCGCCGAAGCGCGGGACGCTCCTGTGACCCCCCCGCGTGAGCGACTCGACCGTCATCGACGAGAAGGCCCACCCGCTCGAGTTCAGGCAGTACACCTTCTTCTCCCTTGCAAGATAGAAGAGCCCGAAGAAGTCCCCACCGAGTCCGCTGAGCTGGGGCTGGGTCACTCCCAGGACGAAGCTCGCGGCCGCGGCCGCGTCGAAGGCGTTGCCTCCCGCCTGCAATGCCCGGCAGGCCGCCATGGACGCAAGGGGATGTTCGGTCGCGGCGACGCCGCTCCTCCCCAGAAAGACCTTTCCAGGCAAGGGGTTCTTTGGACGTGTGGGCGCATAAAAACAATTTCAGCACTCAACGCTTAAATGAAAAACGCCAGCCGCTCTCCCGATTTGAGCGGTCGGAGCCGGCTTCCATTCATCTCCCTCTACTCGATCTTCACGATACTGAGGGGCGTCACGGGGTTCCTCCTCCCGCTCTACTTCTTCTCAATCGGGATTCCCGATCTCCAGGTCGGAATCTCCATCGGCTTCTTCGGCGCCAGCCTCCTAATCTCCGAGATCCTCTGGGGCGTCTTCTTCGACAGGGTCGGCCCGGAGCGCCTCATACTCGCGAGCACGGCCGCCACCGCGGCCACCTACCTGTTCCTGCCCTTCGTAAGGAACACAGAGGGCGCCATCCTCGCCGAGCTCCTTCTCGGAATGTCGGGCCCGATCCTCGCCGTCGTCTCGCGCTCCCTGGTCATAAGGCAGAACGAGTCGGGCAGGTGGGCCGGGGGCTTCGGGCTGCTCGGGTCGATATACGCCCTGGCCCAGCTCGTCGGGATCCTCGTTGCGGGACTGACCGAGTCCTCGATCCACTTTGGGAACCTGTTCTACCTAGCAGCGGTCGCGACCGTAGTCGTCTACCTGGTCTATCTTCGGTCGGCGAGGAGGGGAGGTCCGAGGGACGGATTCGGAGAAATCGGGACGGACCCGGCCAAGAACGAGACCCGACCACCTCTGGACTGGCGCGGGTTGCCCCTCATCTCGCTGGTCGCCGTCCCCACCTTCATCGGCTACTCCTTCTTCGTTAACATAATGCAGCTCGTCGTGACCCAGACCCCGTCCATCTCTGCCACCTACCTCCAGGCCAGCGTCGTCCTCTCATCCTTTTGGGTGGCCAACGTGATCTTCCAGCCTCTCCTGTCTCGGCGCGGAGGCAGCCGGGCTAGGCTCGTGATCGCGACGGCTCTCGCCGCCAGTTTCGGCGTCTTCGTCCTCCTGACCCAGCTCAGCGACGTCTGGGAGATAGCGGCGGCCGGTCTGATGGAGGGCGCGTGCTTCTCGGCGATAAGCCCGCTGTCGCTCTCCCTGCTGATGGTCGGAATCCCGAAGAGGTACGCCGGCAGGGCGATGGGCATATACGGCGCCGCAGAGGATGTCGGAGTGATCATAGGGCCGCTCCTGGGGAGCGCCGTCTGGGTCCAGTTCGGCCTGACCGCGGCCTACCTCTCCCTCGGAGCGACCTTCCTTCTCGTCCTTGTACCGTACGCGGTAGCGATGAGGAACGCGACCCCGGGTCCCAACAGATAAATCGTATCCCGTGGCTGTCCGGCGAGATGAAGAGAATCGGTTTCATCGGACTAGGGATTATGGGGAGGCCGATGTCACAGAACCTCCTGAAAGCCGGATACCCGCTAACCGTCTACAACAGGAGCAGCGGCCCCTCGGAGGCGCTCTCGTCCATGGGTGCGCGGGTGGCCGACTCGCCCAAGCAGGTCGCGGCCGAATCTGACGTCGTCATAACCATGGTCACCGATACTCCCGACGTCGAGCAGGTGATACTGGGGAGACAGGGCGTCCTTGAGGCAGCCAGAAAGGGACTCGTCGTGATTGACATGAGCACGATCTCGCCGAAGGTCACGAGGACCATCTCCGCCAGGCTCTCCGATGCTGGCGCCCAGATGCTCGACGCGCCCGTGAGCGGCGGGGACAAGGGAGCTCGCGAGGGGACCCTGACGATCATGGTGGGAGGGCCCGAGGCTGTGTTCGACGACTGCCTGCCCGTCCTCCAGGCGATGGGCAAGAAGATCGTCCGAATGGGAGAGAGCGGCTCCGGCCAGCTGACGAAGCTCGCGAACCAGATACTCGTCGTCGGTAACATGATGGGGGTCTGCGAGTGCATGGTCTTCGCGAAGAAGGCCGGGCTCGACCAGAAGATGGTGATCGACTCTCTCTCCGCCGGAGCAGCATCCTCGTGGAGCCTCGTCAATCTCGGCCCTAAGGCTGTGGACGGGGACTTCGCTCCTGGGTTCAAGGTCAAGCTACTTCAGAAGGACCTCAAGCTCGTGCTAAGCAGCGGGGACGAACTGGGCGTGGCGCTCCCTAACACCAGCGTCGCGCACCAGCTCTACAACGCGCTTGAGACGGCGGGGAGCGGAGAAGAAGGGACCCAGGCACTGATAAAGATCTTCGAGCAGCTCGCAGGGCTGAACTGACCTAGGGTGCCCTCCCTGCGAAGGATTTTCTTAGGCGACTTTTTGGACACGAAGATGTGCTAGGGTCCGGATGGAAAGGAGAAGGGAAGGCGTGGCGATTCCTGCGCTTGTCAGGTATCGTATGCCTGTTAGTTAACGTCCTCTTCTTAGCTCTGCTAATGGTCAATGGTCGTGGTAGTCCATGCGCTCAGTGTACCGAAGTGATGAATGCAGCTCTTCCTTATGCGTTATACATTGTGATTCTCTTCGTCTATGGCCTCACGGCAACTGTCACGGCCTACATGAGGCGGCTGGCACGTGAGGGAAGCGCCTAGCTCTTGAGGTTCTTCTTGACCTGAACGCGACCGTGATATGAATGGCAGGAATGTTGATTTCAGAACGCTTTTTATTGACATGAATACTCGCCGCGCCAGCAGGCAAGAATTGCGTAGATGACCGAGTTCAAGCTTTCACTGACAGGGCTTCACGCCCGCAATGAATCGACCATCCAGGCGACGCAGGACTGGGAGAGAGGCAGGATCGACTCCGTGCTGCTCGCCGCCGCGTTCAGGGACGACGTGGCCTCGCTCGTCCGCCTCCAGAAGGAGGTGGGCGCTGACTTCATCTCCGACGGTCAGATGACCACCGCCTGGCAGGACTCCGCTCAGGCCGATTACCAGCGGATTCTCCGGCGTGAAGAGAGGCGCCATGATAAGGTGGTACAACACCAACACCTTCTACCAGGCCCCGGTCGTGGACGGGCCAATCTCGAGCAGCGGGCGCGCCATCTGGAGGAATGTCGAGCACAGGTTCGTCCCGGACGGAGGGTTCAGGATCGCTCTGCCCGACCCGCTCACCTTCTCCGAGCTCGCGGAAGACAACTACTACCATGACCCCGAGAAGGTCATGTTCGCCTACGCCCAGGCCCTGAACGCGGAACTCAGGACCCTCGAGAACAACGGCGTTGAGTACGTCCAGTTCTCCTCCCCGGCCCTCGTCGCCCGTTTCAGGGGGAAGCCTCTCGACAAGGACCGGCTGAAGCAGGCAGGCGAGGCGATAAGGACGAGCACGAGGGGGACGTCTCTGGGGACGGGCTTCCACACGTTCTTCGGCGACGCTTCGCCCTACATCCCCGAGATCTTCGACTCGATACCGACGGGCGACCTCGGATTCGATTTCACACAGACGGACCCCGAGGACCTGACGTCGACGAGGAAGGGGATCATCGCCGGAGTCGCGGACTCGAGAACGAGCTACCTCGAGAGCGTCGAGGAGCTGGTCGACAAGGTCGAACGCGTAGGTGACAAGACAGGGTCGAGGTCCATCACGCTCGCGCCCTCCTGCGACCTCAGGTACATACCGCGCGTCTCCGCCGACGCGAAGCTGGAACGGCTCGGCCTGCTGAAGAGGAAGCTCGGGGGCAGATGAATCTTGACCAAGGCCTTCCCGACCCAGGAGATAGGCAGCCTGCCCAAGTTCTCATGGCGGACGAAACCCTTCAGGCAGATGGAGCTGGCCGACTCCGACGTCGTCTCGGCCGAGGTGTGGGGAGAGAGGCTTCGCGTCCCGGGGACGAAGAAGCTCCTCGGCATACTCTCGAAGAAGGCAGGCTTCTCCGAGGAAGAGAAGATGGCCATAGTCGACTTCTCGCTCCTCTACGCGATCAGGATGAACGAGACGGCCGGCGGCGCCTCGGTCGAACGCCAGGGGCTGGACCTGGTCTGGTCCGGTGAGCAGGCAAGGACAGAGATGTACGAGACGCCGGTCTCAAACATCGAGGGGTTCGAGTTCATCGGTAGGGTGAGGAGCTTCGACAACAAGTACTGGAGGATGGCCTCGATAAGGTCCCCTCCTTCGTACAAGAACAATTACCACGTCGAGGAGCTCGTCTTCACCCAGAAGCACGCGAAGCGCAAGGTCAAGGTGCCCGTTACAGACGCCATCACCATCATGGCCTGGTCGGACAACCACCACTACACCTCAAAGTGGGCGAAGGAGAAGGCCTCTCCCCTCCGGAGGTCCTTCAACGCACGCCGTGAGTTCACGCTCGACCTCGCCAAGATAATCAGGAAGGTCGTCAGGGAGCTCATAGCCAAGGGTGTCGAGGAAGTGCAGATCGACATCCCCGCGGCGACCCAGTACCAATCCCGGGAGGACATCAAGCTAGTCTCCGAGGCGTTCAACGAGACGACGAAGGGCCTGAGCGCCACGTTCAGCGTCCACTCATGCTTCCCGCCCAGCCTCGGCTACGGGATTCTGTTCCCCGAGCTGCTCGAGATGAAGAAGTGCGAACGTTTCTCATTCGAGTACGGCAACAGGGACGGGTACCGCCGCGGCGTGTCAGCAGAGGCGAGACCAGGATTCGCAGACCTCAGGCTCTTCAAGGAGTACGGCTACACCAAGGGACTGGGGGTCGGGATTCTCCACGTCCACACCGACAGGCTCCCGAGCGTCGACGTGGTGAGGGACAGGATCCTGTACTCGGCCAAGGTCACCGAGCTCGATCCCCGGGTCCTGTTCGTGAACCCCGACTGCGGGCTCAGGACGAGGAGGCCGGAGGTCGCGCAGAGCATGCTCGACCTGGTGGTGGCGGGCGCGGAGAAGGCGAGAGGTGAGCTCTCCGCTCCTTGATGCCAAAGACCACCACCATAGGCAGCTACCCCACCTTCCCGAGACCCGAGGACGTCGAGTACTACCTCGCCATCTCCAGCCACGGACTCGGGGACGACGTGATCGACCCGTACCTCTGGTCGATAGACGAGGCTCTGGAGGACTTCACATCGGCAGGGATCGAGGTCCCGTCGACGGGGCAGTCGAGAGGAGACCTCTACTCCCTCTTCCTCGACCCCAGGTTCGTGAAGGGGATACGGTGGAACGGGACGGAGGCGTTCGTCGACGAGAAGATCTCGAGGGTCGGCTCGAACAGGCTGGCCGACGTCCTCCACGCCGCGGAGCGCCCTTCCTTCGCACTATGAGATCAAGGAACCGATCACCGACGCCTACACACTCGCGAGGTTCGCCAAGATAAGGACGGGGTCTTACGCGGACACGCGGGAGCTCGCGGTCGAGATAAACAGGAAGATAGTGATCCCCGAGATACAGCAACTCCAGGACTCCGGGGCCGTGTCATGGATCCAGCTCGACTCGCCGGCGGTCGCGTCCGACTCGTTCACTCCCGACTACTTCGTCGGGCTCTACGAGGAGGTCGCCGCCGCGGCAAAGCTACCCGTCGTCCTACATGCGTGCGGCGACGCGTCCAGGGTCTTCCCGGAGCTCATCCGGACCAAGGTCCACACCCTCTCCCTCGACTTCTACCACTACCCGCGCCTCTTCGACGAGGCGAGCAGACGCAACTACGACCAGCTCATAGGGCTCGGCTGCACAGACAGCCAGAGCCTGAGGGTTGAGAGCGCCCAGGAGACGGGAAAGATGATCGACTTCGCCCGCGCACGACTGGGCGAGGACAGGATCCAGTTCGTCCATCCCCACTGCGGCCAGAGGAACCTCAACAGAGAGGTCGCCTACGCGAAGAACGTCGTGCTCACGCTCGCAAGGGACGACGTCTACTTCGGCCGGCCCGAGGAGGCGGTCCCCTCTCGGCTAACCGCGAAGGAGTACGACCCGCAGGGCTACTTCCTTGTCTCCATGCTCCGGGAGTCGAAGGAGATTCTGGTTACCTACTACTCCTACCAGCACGTACCTAAGAAGCGCTTCAAGTCGAGGTCGGCAGAGCGGATATTCCAGTCGCTGAACGACGAGGCTGACGAGCTCGGAATCAGCAGAAGGCACCTGGCCTATCTGACCCTCGAGCTGGGCAGGGCGGAGGCCTCCCTCCAGTCTGGCGCCCAGGTCTACCGCCAGAAAGTGATCGAGTGATTGAGGCTCAACGAGCGGATGGACCGGGGCGTCTTCACGACCCTGATCGAGATCTTCCCTCCGAACTTCAGCGCGGAGGCTGCGCGGGAGCCGCTCATCGGGATTAGGCAGAAGCTGCGAGACACCGTCACCCGGGTCAGGAAGATCGCCGACCTCGCCGATGCGATCCTCGTCGCCGACATGAAGGACTCCGGCCCGGCTTCAGCTGGCCAGCATCTACACCTCGGCCATCCTGAAGGACGAGCTCGGAGTCGAAGTGATACCGGTCATCCCGACCCGAGACATGAACCGCAAGGCGATCCGGTCCATGTTCCTCTCCTGCCTCTCGCTCGGTCTCGAGTCCGTCTCCCTTGTCTGGGGCGACCCGTACGGAGAGGGCGACGGATCAAAGAACGTCTACGACTTCAGGACCCTCGCCGAGGCTGTAGCCGAGGCGCGGGCCCTCGCCGAGAGGGCAGACGTGAACGCCACGCTCTTCTCTCCCGTCGACATCTCGGCCCTCCACGGCCAGAGGGGCCTGAGGATCGCGGAAGCGAGGCTCGAGGCCGGGAGCGACGTCCTTCTCGCGCAGCCCCCGACCTCGGACGTCTCTCGCACCCTGGACAGGCACGTCGAGGTGCTGAAGAAGAACGGCCTTGAGAGGAAGGTTCTCCACAACATCTTCCCCTTCCGGTCGAGGGAGGACGTCCAGGCCTGCAGGGAGAGGTTCGGGTGGGACCTCCCGCCAGAGCTCGACAAGATAGCGGCCGAGGGGGAACGGAGCCTCCTGAAGGAGGCGCGAGGCGTCACCGACGCCCTCCGGGCGCGGGGTCTGCCGGGGGTCTACGTCTCAACCAGGGGCAAGCCGGAACTGGCCCGCTACATCCTGGACTAGGCACCCCCCCGTCCCTGCGATTCCCTGCCCCAGAGAGGAGCGGTGAGTCGTCTCGGCCGACTCCAGACCCCGTTCCGTGGAGAGCCAGGCAATTCGCCGAAAACCTAAATATCATCAATCGCGGCGCGGCAAACGAAGAGACTCCATGCGCATCACACTTCCTCTTCGGTTATCCTTCAACAAATCGGCGCCAGACTCGGTGGGACCGACATGAAAGCGCTAATCCTCGCAGGCGGGCAGGGGTTGCGTCTCAGGCCCCTTACGGAGGACAAACCCAAGCCGCTGGTCCTCGTCAACGAACGTCCCATAGCGGAGTGGCAGATCGACTGGCTCAGGAGGGAGATACCCCTCGACGAGGTGGTCTTCCTGTGCGGATACAAGTGGGACCGGCTCAAGGAGCACTTCGGAACGAACTACGGAGGCGTCGCCATATCCTACAGCGTCGAGGAGGCTCCGCTGGGCACGGGAGGGGCAATCAGGAAGGTGCTCTCGACCGTCGAGAACCCCGGAGAGAACGTCGTCGTCATGAACGGAGACATCATCACCTCCCTGCCGCTCAAGAACATGGTCGCCTCTCACGAAGCGCCGGGCACGCAGCCGACGGTGACGATGGCGCTCGTCCCGTACAAGTCACGGTTCGGCATAGTCTACATCGACAAGCTGAAGGTCGTCAGGAAGTTCGAGGAGAAGCCGGAGTTCCCGGACGTCTGGATCAACGGCGGCGTCTACGTGATTAACCCCCAGAAGGTCATGAAGCACCTGCCCGACCATGGTGACATCGAGAGGGAGACCTTCCCGAAGCTGGTCCAGTACGCCGAGATAGTCTCGTATCCGTTCTACGGGTTCTGGAGCCTTATCGATTCGATCAAGGACCTCCACGAGGTCGAGGTCGAGATGAAGGCGCTCCAGACCCAAAGCCAGGGGTAGCACCACCTTGGCCCGGAGTCTCCTGAAGACTGCGGGCGCGCTCCTCTTCGTCGGGGGGTCGCAGTTCATCGTCGCGATGACGATCGCGGAGTCGCTCTTCAGGGGCTACAGCGTCTCTGCGAACCACATCAGCGACCTGGGCGCCGACTGCAGCCCATCCTGTGTGACAGTCCAGCCATCCGCCACGATATTCGATGCCAGCGTCTTCCTCCTGGGCCTGGCCGGTCTCCTGGCCGGCTACATGATCTTCGCCAGCCGATACCGTGCGGTCGGAATCCTCACCCTCGCGGGGAGCCTCGGGGCCATGGGGGTGGGGGTCTTCCCGGAGACGACGGGGGACCTGCACGTCCTGGTCTCGTTCGTCGCGTTCTTCTTCACAGGGCTCGCGGCCATATCCTCGTACCGGCTCGTGCGGCCTCCCATCTCCTACTTCTCGGCGCTCCTTGGCCTCGTCACCCTCGCGGCTCTCGTCCTTTACGGAAGCGGCATCTACCTGGGTCTCGGTCCGGGAGGGATGGAGCGGATGGTCGCCTATCCGGCCCTGATATGGGTCATAGGCGCGGGGGCGAACCTTATGGGGATTTCTTCCCAAAAAGACCCATAATCCTTATTATAGCACCCTTGAGTGCTTGTTTCGGCAAGGACAACAAGACCTTGCCACTTAGTTTTGTCTCAAAACTGAAGAACGCACCCAACGTCTTCACCTTCAGGGACTTCATCCTGCTGCCGGGGAGGAGCGAGGTCGAGCCCCGTGACATCGCACTCTCAACCAACCTCACCAAGAAGATTTCTCTCGAGCTCCCGTTCATATCCTCGCCGATGGACACGGTGACCGAGTGGCGTTTGGCCCTCGAGATGGCGCGCCTTGGGGGCGTAGGGGTCATCCACAGGAACCTTAGCGTCGAGGACCAGGTCGAGCAGGTCCGGAAGGTGAAGGCCTCCAAGGTCCAGGTCAAGAGCGTGGACCCCCAGGGAAGGCCGCTGGTCGGGGCATCGATCTCGCCGATGGACGCAGTGCGCTGTGAGGCCCTGGACAAGGTAGCCGACTTCCTGGTGGCGGACGTGGCTCACTTCCACAATTCGAACGTCCTGAGGGCAGCGGCGAAGGTAATCCCCAACCTGAGCAAGGACTTCATCGCGGGGAACATTGGGACGAGGAGGGCGGTCCACGACATCGCCGCCGAGCTCCCGAGGGTCGACGGCTTCCGGGTAGGGATCGGCTCGGGGTCGGTGTGCATAACCTCCGAGGTTACGAGGGTTGGGGCGCCGACGCTGTTCGCTGTCGCGGAGGTCGCGACCGCGGCGAGCGAGCTCAACATAGACGTCCCGATCATCGCTGACGGTGGCATCCGGGGTTCCGGAGACGCTTCGCTGGCGTTCGCCGCGGGAGCCTCGACGGTCATGCTCGGATCTGTCCTGGCGGGAACGGATGAGTCGCCCAGCAGGGTCATCACGAAGAACGGCAAGAAGATGAAGGTCCACAGAGGCATGGCCAGCGCCGCGGCGCGGCAAGGCGAGATTCGCGCTCGACCGCTACAGCGTCCCGGCCAAGGGACTCGACGAGGGCGTCGAGGCCTATGTCGACTACGCTGGGTCTGCCGAGGACGTCCTCGAAGGGATGGCGAACGGTCTTCGGGCCTCGTTCGGGTATGCCGGCGCAAAGAGCATCCGTGACCTTTGGGGGGTCGCGACCTTCGGAGTGGTCTCCGCCGTCGGTTACACCGAGTTAGGGGTCCACTCCCTCACCCTGAAGGGGGGAGCCTAGGCTGAAGCAAGACCTCCTGGACGGAGGCATAGCGGTTCTCGACTTCGGCGGGCAGTACTCGCACCTGATCTGCAGGAGGATAAGGGCGCTGGGCGTATATGCGGCGCTTTTGAGGCACGACACTCCCGTGGAGGATCTGCGGAGGATGAAGGTCGCCGGCGTGGTGCTCTCGGGGGGCCCGGCCAGCGTCTACTCTCCCTCCTCGCCCCATCCCGACCAGGAGGTCCTCAACGGCGAATTCCCTGTTCTCGGTATCTGCTACGGCTACCAGCTGATTGTACAGGCGCACGGAGGGGAGGTGGAACGGGCTTCGAGGCGCGAGTACGGCAAGTCCAGTCTGACCATCCTCGACAGGTCCGGTCTCTTCAGCGGTTTCTCCCAGGACAAGATCTCCTGCTGGATGTCCCACAGCGACTCCGCAACCAGGCTACCGGAGGGCATGTCGGTGCTCGGGGTCAGCGAGAACTCCCCCTACGCCGCGGTGCAGTCCGCCGACGGGAGGCAGTTCGGGGTCCAGTTCCATCCGGAGGTCGCCCACACGGAGAAGGGGAGCGCGATGCTCTCCAATTTCGTCTTCAACGTCTGCGGCGCCAAGAGGGGTTGGAGCATGAGCAACTTCCTCGAGGAGACAGTCGCCGAGCTCTCGGCCAGGATCGACGGAAGGGTTCTCTGCGCCGTCTCAGGGGGGGTCGACTCCTCGGTCGCGTCCGTCTTGCTGAACAGGGCGGTCGGCGACAGGCTTCAGTGCGTCTTCATCGACACCGGGCTCCTGAGAGAGGGCGAGGGGTCAGAGGTCTCGAAATTCCTGAAGGAGGACCTCGGGGTGCCCGTCGAGATCGTCGATTCTTCGCAGGCATTCATCTCCGCCCTGGGCGGCGTCGCCGAGCCGGAGCAGAAGCGGAGGATCATCGGGAGGGTGTTCGCCGAGGTCTTCGAGAGAGTACGCCCGGGAGCACGGGCCCTTCCGCTACCTCGCCCAGGGGACCCTCTACCCAGACGTGATTGAGAGCGGCCACTCTTCTGCTCCGGCCTCGATCATCAAGACCCACCACAACGTGGGGGGCCTCCCGAAGGACCTCTCGATGGAGGTCGTCGAGCCGCTCAGGGCTCTGTACAAGGACGAGGTCCGATCGCTGGGAGCGCTCCTGGGGCTGCCTGCGAAGGTCCTACAGAGGCACCCCTTCCCCGGGCCCGGACTGGCGGTCAGGATAATAGGTGAGGTCACCCCCGAGAAGCTGAGGGTCTGCCGGCACTCGAACAAGGTTGTAGAGGACGCCCTCGTCGAGGGAGGGGTGTACAACAAGGTCTGGCAGGGTTTCGCCTACGTCGGAGACGACAGGGTGACGGGAGTCCTCGGTGACGAGAGGAAGGTGGGGTTTCAGGTCACGGTCAAGATAGTCGAGTCGATCGACGCGATGACGGCCGACTGGTACAGGGCGCCCCCGGAGCTCCTTGAGACGATCTCGGCGAAGATCACCAACGAGGTCGAAGGTGTGGTCAGCGTCGTCTACGCCATCTCCTCCAAGCCGCCGGCTACGATAGAGCCCCAGTGACCAAGATGCCAGCTTTCCTCGGTCCCCAGACGAAGCTCGCGGAGCTCCACGTCCACCTCGGCAGCTCGGTGGACCCGGCGGTGATGTGGGAGATCGCCCACGCCCAGGGAATCAAGCTCCCGACCAAGGACTACTGGCGGTTCGTCGACATGATCACGGTCAACCCCCGCAAGGTCAAGTCCTTCGAGGACTACCTCCAGATGTTCAAGTGGACGGAGCTGATCCAGTCGAGCCCGCTCGCCATAGAACAGTCGGTCTACCACACCATAGCCGGGGCGTACAGGAAGAACAACATCACGCTACTCGAGCTCCGCTTCAACCCCATGAAGAGGAACAGGGGAGGGGAACAGGACCTGGATCAGATCATGATGGCCGCGATCCGCGGGATCGACAGGTCGTCCCTGGAGTACCCGGTCCGCACCGGACTCATAGTCTGCCTCGACAGGACGTTCAGCCGCTCGCAGAACGAGATTCTCCTCGAGAAGGCCCTCCGCTACCAGAGCAGGGGGGTGGTTGGGATAGACATCGCGGGCCCCCACAGCGACAAGTTCCACTACTCCGAGTGCAAGGACCTGTTCAAGCGCGCCCGGAGCGAGGGGCTGGGCCTGACGGTCCACGCCGGCGAGGACGAGGGGCACAACTCCGTGAGGGAAGTGATACGCTACCTCGAGCCCGACAGGATCGGGCACGGGATCCGGTCCATAGAGAACGACAGGACGCTCCAGATGGTGCGGGAGAGGGGGATCACGTTGGAGGTCTGCCCGTCCTCGAACCTCAACACCCGCGTCGTAAAGGGGGTTGGGCACATGAAGCAGATCTTCAGGTCGCTCGAGTCCCACCACATCAAGTACACGATCAACACCGACGGACCCGAGATGCTCATGACCAACCTCAGGGGAGAGATCGACTTCCTGTTGCGGAACGGAATCCTGAACGACGACGACATACTTCGTGCGAACCGCTATGCGTTCGCGGCCTCGTTCATCAAGTGATCCACCACCGGGGCATCCGGGAGAGGTTCACGGAAGGACGGGACCGTCCGGTGGCGGGTGCCCGCGTCCGCCCGCACGGGTGCTACCGCTCGTCCGAGAACAACGTATATCCCTCCGGGCAAGAGCGGCGGTGAGAAGTTGGCTACGCGCAAGACCCCGACCGGTCGCCGGGAGGCTATAGACCAGTCAATCCTCGACGAGGGCTGCTTCTACCTGACGAAGCTGGGCATGACCGCCCGCGGAGGTCGCGACCCGCTTCGAGATCAGCGAGAGCCAGGTGACCAGGAGGGCGAAGCGCTTCGAGAGGCGCCTCAAAGGCGGGGAGGTCCAGGAGGAGGCGGTCTCGACGGACTTCTGGAACAGCATCCGCGAGGAGGCGGAAGGTAACGTCAAGGTGACCTTCGTGAGCGAGAAAGGGTTCCACCACTCCTGGCGGTCGGACCTGAGGAAGCTCGACGGCCCGACCCTCCTCTCGCTCTTCGAGGCCAACAAGGGGTTCCTTGAACTCGACCCGAGTTCGCGCTTCCTCGAGTACAAGACTCCGAAGAACTACGACCCCCTCGCGATGCAGAGGGAGATCAGCAAGGCCGTGGTCGTGCTGGGCGCCCTCCTCGAAGAAAAGTGGAAGGAAGAGAAGGAAGGAAAGGAGAAGACAGGGCGCGCCACCGACCACTAGCGAGGGAGCAGCGAGGCGGGAGGCTCGCGGGGTCTAGCCCGGATTCGGTCCCTCACCAAAGTCTTAAAATGAGGTCGCGCGGGAGCAAGAAACGAGAGGGTCTGCGGTCATCATGGATAACATGTCGGTCGAGGGTCTCACTTCTCTCGTGGCAAAGTTCCAGGGCAAACACATGCTCGTGATCGGCGACCTCATAGTGAGCAGGTTCGTGGAGGTCTCGGCTCGCAAGCTGGCCAGAGAGGCCCCGGTGCCCGCTGGCGACTACGTCAGCGAGCTCCGGCTTCCCGGAGGCGCCGCGAACCTCGCAAGGGAGCTCACCTCGCTCGGCGCGAACGTGAGCGTGCTCGGGGTGGTCGGCGACGACGCCCAGGGCCAGTGGCTCACGGAGGACCTCCAGAGGAACGGGATCGGAACCACCGGGATCGCGATCGACAAGAACAGGCCCACCTCGCTTCGCACGTGGATAATGGTCAACAGGCTTCACTACCTCAGGATCGACCAGGAGACGCGCAAGGACGTCCCGCCGGTCACGATGAGGGCCTTCGTCGAGGCCTCGAAGGTCGAGATCCCGCAGGTGAACGCCGTGGTGCTCTCTGACTACGACAGGGGCGTGATCAGCCCGATCCTGATAGACGGGGTCGTCTCCGCTGCCAAGGAGTCCAAGAAGATCGTCGTAGCTCAGCCCAAGATGCGCCACTACCTGGACTTCTCGGGTGTGACCTACGTCAAGTCGAACATCGAGGAGGCCACCCACGCCACCGGGATGAACATCGTGAACGAGACCAGCCTCCGCAACATGTGCGTCAACATCATGCAGAGGCTCGATTGCAAGGGGATGCTAATCACGCGGGGCGAGCAGGGGATGACCGTCTTCGAGAAGGACCAGATCACGAACTTCCCGCCGATCTACGGGAGGCGGAACTTCTTCAGCAAGGTCGGGGTGAGGGACGCGATGACGGGAGTCTTCGCTCTCGGGGTCGCCGCCGGAGGCTCGATCACCGAGGCCGCCTGCCTCAGCAACATCGCAGGTCCCCTCAGGTCCGACAAGGCCAGAAACGTCGCGCTGACGGTGGCGGACTTCCAGTCGGGGTTCGACGCGGTGGGGGACTTTTTACAGCGGATCTCGCAGGCGCCAGTGAGGAGATAGCGAGATGGAGATAGCCCGGGAGGCCGCCAGACTCCAGGAGATATCGAGGAACACCAGGAAGCTCATTCTCGGGACGCTCGCGGAGGCCGGCTCGGGTCACCCAGGCGGATCGCTCTCGGCCGTCGAGCTGCTGGTCACCCTCTACTTCTACAAGATGAAGCACGACCCGAAGAACCCGCACTGGCCGGACCGGGACCGTTTCATCCTCAGCAAGGGCCACGCCGCGCCCCTGCTCTACTCGATCCTCGCCGAGGCCGGATACTTCCCCGCCCAGGAGCTGCAGTCGCTCCGCAAGCTCGGAGCCCTTCTCCAGGGGCACCCTGACCTCAGGATCCCCGGGGTGGAGATGCCCGCGGGGTCGGAGGGCATAGGCCTCTCGGTCGGCGTCGGGGAGGCGCTCGCCGCCAAGATCGACGGCAAGGGCTACCGCACCTACGTGCTCATGGGGGACGGGGAGCAGCAGGAGGGCGAGGTCTGGGAGGCGGCGATGTCCGCGACGAAGTTCAAGCTCGACAACCTTACCGCCATAATCGACAGGAACGGGATCCAGCAGGACGGCCTGACGGAGCAGATAATGCCTCTGGAGCCGCTCGCCTCCAAGTGGCGGGCGTTCAACTGGAACGTCATCGAGGTGGACGGCTACGACTACCTGCAGCTCATCGACGCGTTCGACAACGCCGAGATGACGAAGCACAGGCCGACCATAATCATCGCCCACACGGTCAAGGGGAAGGGGATCTCTTTCATGGAGTGGTCGCCGACTTACCACGGGACACCTCCCTCCAAGGACCGAGATGACCGACATCTACAACGAGCTGAAATGACCACGAGACCAATCAGGATCGCCCCTTCGATCCTCGCCTACGACCTCAGCGACCTGGGAGAGGGCCTGGACATCGCCTCCAGGGGCGGAGCCGACCAGATACACCTCGACGTCATCGACGGAAGGTTCGCCCCGAACATCACCTTCGGTCCGGGGACGGTCAAGGCGCTCCGCCCGCGGTCAAGGATGAAGTTCGACACGCATCTAATGATCACCGACCCCCGTATGTACGCGGAGAGGTTCATCGAGGCAGGGTCGGACCTCCTGACCTTCCAGGCCGAGGCCCTCGACGCCGCCGCCTTCGACCTGGTCCACGCGGCGGTCCGCTCGAAAGGGAAGGAGATGGGGCTCGCCCTGAAACCCGAGACGCAGCTCCCGGCCTGGGCCGAGGAGAGGCTCGACCGGCTCAGCGCGCTGCTCCTGCTCACGGTCAATCCCGGATTCAGCGGCCAGACGATGGACAGACGGGTCTTCCCGAAGATCGAGAAGTTGAGCGCGCTGGCGGCCGAGAGGGGACTCAAGTTGGACATCGAGGTCGACGGGGGGATTGACGAGAGCAACATAGGCGAAGTCGCCAGGCTCGGCGGGAACGTCTTCGTCGCCGGAGCCGGGGTCTACGGCAGACCCGACCCGGTGAAGGCGATCGGAGAGCTTAGGGCGAAGGCCCTCGACGCGAGGGGTGACCGCTGATGCTAGAGAAGCTGGCTTCGATGCGGAGCGCCTATGGCGAGGCCCTGGTGGAGCTGGGGGAGACGCACCCCAACGTCGTGGTCCTGGGGGCGGACACGACCGAGTCGATAAAGTCCGGTATGTTCGGCGCGAAGTTCCCCGAGCGGTTCTTCAACGTGGGGATCGCCGAGCAGAACCTCCTCGGGGTCGCCGCAGGGCTGGCGCTCGCAGGGAAGACCGCCTACGCAGGGACCTACGCGATCTTCGTCCCCGGAAAGTGCGTCGATCAGATACGGAACATCATCGCCTACGCCAATCTCGACGTCAAGCTGATCTGCTCCCACGGAGGCATCTCGGTCGGGCCCGACGGCGCCTCCCACCAGCAGCTGGAGGACCTGCGCCATCATCAGGGCAATCCCCAGGATGAGGGTCGTCGTGCCCTCGGACTCGGTCTCCGCCAAGGGGATAGTGAAGGCGATCGCCGACATCCCGGGACCGTTCTACGTCCGGATCACGAGAGGGATGGTGAAGGGCTCGTCCGTCCCGGTGATCTACGAAGAGGGCTTCGATTACAAGCTCGGCAAGGCGAACGTCCTGAGGGACGGGAGCGACTGCGCGATATTCGCCTGCGGGATGCTGGTCGCCGTGGCGCTTCGTGCGGCGGAGTCCCTAAAGGCGAAGGGCATCGAGGCGGCCGTAATCGACTCTCACACCGTCAAACCGATCGACGAGGAGCTCGTCAGGAAGTACGCCAGGCAGTGCGGCTCGATAGTGACCGCGGAGGAGCACAACGTCCTGGGAGGGCTAGGGTCGGCGATCTGCGAGGTCGTCACCGAAGACCACCCCGTCAAGGTCATCAGGGTCGGCGTCAAGGACAGGTTCGGGGAGAGCGGCGAGGCGCAAGAGCTCTTCGAGAAGTACGGCCTTACGGCCGAGAAGATAGAGGAGGCCGTGATGGTCGCGAGGAAGCCCTCGCTCTGATCGACGCGACCACCATCCTCACACCGCCATCCCCGTCAAAACTTAAATCGGGTCGTCGGACCGCCTCAGCTTCTTGCCGGAATCGCGGTTCGACTTCCTGAGCTCCTTCCTCAAGAGGAGGTACAAGCTCGTCCTCGTCGCATGGATAGTCGCGCTGGTGGTCTTCGGCACCCAGATTCCGACGTTCTTCGGGGCGGTCTCCTACAACGTCGCGGGCTCCAACTTCGGGGGGCCGACGAACGCAGAGTCGCAGCTGGCCCAGAACATCATCGCCGCGCAGTTCCCCTCTGCGAACAACACGGGCGGCAACGGCATAATAGTGGTGCTCCAGAACAAACAGATGTACTCATCGGCGACGCAGTCCGCTCTGCTGGGGCTGAACCGGTCGCTCGCCTCCGACCCCGCACTCTCGTCGAGCTTCACCGGGATGGACAGCCTGTACTCGACGGAGTACTCCTTCCTTGACTCCGTCGTCCCCTCCCTCCTCCCGCAGGTCGCCCAGCTCAACGCGACCCTGGCCGCCTCCGTCGGCAGGGTCTTCGCCTGCTTCGCCTCCGACCTGGGACGTCGCGTCCTCGATGGTCGCCAACGCGACCGCGGCCTCGTTCGCGTCCTCGCCTCTCTTCACGGCAAGGGAGTCCTCGCTGGCCTCCTTCCTCTCTTCGTTCAGCTCGGGCTACAGCCCGTCGCAGGTCAGGGCGGGGATCGACAAGGTCGTCACCGGAGAGAGCTATCCCCAGTATCCCCTGATCCTGTCCCGCTCGATCACGAGGAGTCTCGTCAGCCCAGACAACGGGACGATGATCGTGGTGTACAACTTCGCGGTCCCGCCCACCGACAAGATGATCGCCGCCTTCAGGGCCGACATCTCGGGCTCGAGCGTCCCCTCGCTCGGGACGTACTACGTCACCGGAGGCGCCGTGCTCACCTCGGACATCACGAAGGTCTTCGGGCCGGTGATCGGGGTGACCATAGTCCCGGGCGTTCTGGCCTCACTCGCCATCGTCGGGCTGCTGCTCCTCGCCCCCCTCGCCGCGATCATCCCGGTCCTGGTCGGGGGGATAGCGATAGCTATCGGGCTTCCGGTGATCTACTACGGTGTCGTCGACGTCGGTCACGGGACGCTGACCTTCCTCACCCCATCGCTGACGGTTCTCCTCGTGCTGGGCCTGGCGGTCGACTACTCTGTGCTCCAGCTCCGAAGGACCAGGGAGGAGAGGATCAAGGGCGCCTCGACCGAGGAGAGCGTCGCCATATCCATGCGCTGGGCGGGCCAGGCGGTCCTCACCGCGGGTGTCACGGTCGTCGTCGCCTACGTCGTGATGGCCGTCGCGAACGTCCCGCTCTTCAGCGGCGTCGGGACGGCGATAGCCATAGCCGTCTCGATACTCATCGCAGCGGCGCTCACGCTTCTCCCCTCGCTTGAGCTCGCGCTCAAGGACCGGCTGTTCTGGCCCGGACTGAAGATCCAGAAGAAGAGGGCGAGCAGCCGGAGGTACAGCAGGCTGAGGAGGATGGGCGAGCGGACCTTGAGGCGGAAGTTCGCGGTCGTCGTGGTCGTGATCCGCGCTCGCGGTCGGCGCCTTCTACGTCACTCTGAGCACGCCGAGCGGGGCCGACATCCTCAAGCTCTTCCCCGACTTCCCGAGCAACCACGGACTGACCGTCCTCACCGACAACCTGGGCAGCTCGACGACCGACCCAGCGATAATCGTGGTCACGACCACGACTCCGATCCTCTCCGGATGCGGCCAGTTCAACCAGACGCTGATGAAGCAGCTGGACGCGATCAGCTCGGCAGCGGCCTCGGTCGGGCGGGGTCGTCTCGGTCACCGGGCCGACGCGGCCCTACGGCTCGCCGTTCAACTACACGGGGGTCCTGCAGCTCCCCCAGCCTGAGCAGTCGCAGTACCTTGCCGGGATGCTCTCCGACATCGGCGCTGAACAACGAGACTGCACAGATACCAGGTAGGCCTGCAGAGCGACGCGCAGAGCCAGGCGGCGATCAGACACCCTCCTCAAGGTAGAGTCGTCGATCGGGAGGCTGTCGATGGTCGGGGGCGTCACCGTCTACTACGGCGGGACCACGCAGTCCACCTACGACAACCAGTCCTTCCTGAACGGGATACTGCCCGAGGTCGTGGTCGTCCTCGCTGCGGCGATCTACGTGATACTCTTCATCCAGCTGAGGTCTGCCTTCACTCCGGTGCGGCTGGTCCTCACGATCCTCTGCAGCGTGGTCTTCTCGTCCGCCCTGCTAGCCCTGGTCTTCTTCTACGTCCAGGGCCTCCCGATACTCGACTTCGCGCCGCTCTTCGTCGTCGTGACCATGCTCGGGGTGGGCATCGACTACGACATCTTCTTCGTCACCAGGATAAGGGAGGAGGCTCTGAAGGGGAAGACCGACGACGACGCCATAAAGACGGCGCTCCAGAAGACCTGGGTCACCATCTTCGGGCTTGGGACTCGTGCTCGCCACGGTCTTCTCCTCGTTCGTAGCCACCGACATCGCCCTGCTGGCGAGATCGGCTTCGTGGTCGCGGCCGCCGTGGTGATAGACGTGGGGGTCGTCATACTGTTCTTCGTCCCCGCGCTCATGGGCATAGCGGAGAGGTTCAACTGGTGGCCGTCGAAACTGAGCCAGCGGAAGACTGTCCCCGAAGACCCCGAAGCAGAGAACTGAGGCGCGACCTTCAGCCAGTGACCCAGGTGACCTTCTCACGAAAGGGCGTGCGCCTCCCGGGGGGGACCGCCCCGTACCCGTACCCGACGTGGACCATCGCGATGAGACTCTCGCCTTCGCTCATCTCGAAGAAGGTCCTGATCCCTTCCGAATAGGAGTGCGCGCCGGTCCTCACCGAGGTCGCCAGCCCGAGCGAGTGGGCTGCGAGCAGCATGTTCTGCAGAGCGGCGCCCGCGGCGACTACCTCCTCCTGGGCGACGATGTTCTCCCCCCTCCCGGGCACCCCTATCAGCGCGATGATCACGGGCGACGAGAGAGGCTTCTCCCTCTCCTTCCGGAGCCGCTCCTCCAGGATCGGCTCGGCGGACGAGGCGGCCAGGGCCGCGGCGAGCGCCTGCCCCAGCCTCATCCGGGCGCCGTCCTCGAGCACGACGAACCTCCAGGGCTCGGTCATGTGGTGGTTCGGGGCCCAGGTCGCCGCCTCGATGACGGCCTCGACGTCGGCGCGCGACGGCGCCCTGTCGGCGTCCATCCTCTTGACCGTCCTCCGCGAAGCGATGGCCTCGATGACCTTGTTCATGCAGCGCGGGATGCGGCCCTCGCGGTAGATAAGGTCCATCGGCGGCCTTGGCTAGCACTTAAATAGAAAAATCGGCCCTCGCGGAGAACGATGAAGTTCTACCTCGACACCGCCAACCTGGCAGCGATAAGGAAGTACAACCAGATGGGCCTAGTGGACGGCGTGACCACCAACCCTTCCCTTGTCGCGAAGGAGCCGGGCGTCTTCGAGGAGATAGTCGCAGCGATCTGCAAGGAGGTCAACGGACCCGTCAGCGCCGAGGTCGTCTCGACCGACCACGACGGGATCGTGAGCGAAGCGAAGCACCTCTCGAAGGTCGCGCCCAACGTCGTCGTCAAGATCCCCATGATACCGGAGGGGCTCCGGGCCACAAAGACCGTGAGCTCGATGGGGATACCCGTCAACGTCACGCTGATCTTCTCCGCCAACCAGGGCCTCCTGGCCGCCAAGGCGGGCGCCTCCTACATCAGCCCGTTCATCGGTAGGCTCGACGACATAGGCCAGAGGGGGATGGCCGTCATCGAGGACCTGGTCGCGATCAAGCAGAACTACTCCCTGAAGGCCGAGGTGCTCGTGGCGAGCATCAGGGGCCCGCAGCACGTCCTCGAGGCCGCGAAGCTCGGCGCGGGGATAGCGACGATGCCCCCGGAAGTCATGGAGAAGATGATGATGCACCCGCTCACAGACGCGGGCTTGAAGAAGTTCCTCGACGACTGGAACAGGTCCAAGAAGGAGAAGCCGTCGCTCACGGTCTGATCAACCCCTCTCTCGCACGTGAAGACGATTGTGCGATGAGCTGATGGATGATTCTATGCAAAGTTTTTAACGCCTGGTCATCCCTATCGTTCCATGGCAAAGACCTACACGCTGCCACCGTTACCATATCCCTATGAAGCGCTCGAGCCGTATATCTCGAAGCAGATCATGACGCTGCACCACGACAAGCACCACAACGCCTACGTGACGGGTGCGAACGCGGCCCTCGACAAGCTCGAGAAGGCCCGTGCAGGGACCCTCCAGATCGACATCAAGGGGACCCTCAGGGACCTCTCCTTCAACGTCGGCGGACACAAGCTGCACTCTATCTTCTGGATGAACATGGCCGCCGCGGGGAAGGGAGGAGGCGGCGCGCCGACCGGGAAGCTCGCCGACAAGATCACCCAGGACTTCGGGTCCTTCGACAAGTTCAAGGCCCAGTTCAGCGACGCCGCGAAGGCGGTCGAGGGTTCTGGGTGGGCGCTCCTGCTCTACGACCACGAGATCGACTCCCTCGTCCTGACCCAGGTCGAGAAGCAGAACTTCATGCACCTGCCGGAGCTGCCGATACTGCTCGGGTGTGACGTCTGGGAACATGCATATTATCTCCAGTACCTGAACGACAGGGGCAAGTACGTAGAGGCCTGGTGGAACGTCGTCAACTGGGAAGACGTGGGGAAGCGCTTCCAGAAGGCATCGAAGTAGCTCCACTCCTCACTTCCTATCTTCCGCTGAGGTCTAGGTGCGATCTTCAGTACTTGTGCTGTCGCCCGGAAATCCGTGATTGTTCCTGTAGCGCTCCTCGGCCTCGGCAAGGAACTCGTCAACTTCTCTCCGTATCGCCTTTCTGAGTTCCAGGAACTCCGCTTCAATCTCGCTCCAAGGTCGGCGGCCTACCTGCAACCCTAGCGACTTGCGGCGAAGTTTCTCAGCGTGTCTGATCGGGAGCTCAAGGAGTAATCGCTGCGCCGACCAGGTCTGCTGGACATCGATATGCCAGAGATCCCTAGTGTACCTAATGCCGAACGGAGTAACGGTACCTTTCTCCTTCAAGAGGTACGGTCCGTCGAAATCATATTGGATCTTTCTGCTCTCCGTGATGATTGACTTCAGGAGAGGCACATCACTGTTGTAAATGCCAACGCGTATCCTTGGAGAGCCGCGACCTCCTGAAACGTATATGTTCCCGTCGCTATCGACTAGACCCGCGAGCCAACTGAGGTACGTCGACCTCTCTGCCGAGAGCTCCTGGACCGCTTCGACGGCCGGTTTTAGAAGGAACCTGAAGCTGTTGTCGAGCCTCACCGCGAGCTTCCATTTGTATCCCTTCCCCTCCTCGTACATCGGGTACTCGTAGACGTGCCCATATTCTCGGAAGAGCTCGCGGAAGAGCTCCGCGAACGCGGGGTGCGTTGTTGTCGACGTTACCATCACCGCTGTCCCGCTCACCTGCCACGCCGTCAGGTCGCCGTTCTTGAACCCGAGCATGTACGCTCGATCCTCCTCGGTCCCGCCGAACGGCCTCCGCTTGTGCTTCGACCTGGACTCGGCGGAGTTGCTCTGGGCCTCGGCCACGCTCCTCGTCCGAATCTCCAGCGCTCGGCACAGGCCCCAGATCGCCATGTAGGACCTCCCGACCTCTTTCGAGATCTGCAGGAGCGAGAGCTTCTTGCCGTTGTGCAGCCCGTCGATTACCGTCTTGATCTTCGTTTTCCTGTCCTCGTTCAGCCACCTGAGGTCGACCCTCTTCGAGTTCGCCAGAAAATCCAGGACTTCCCTTTCATCCTCGGTGAAGTCCGTCGAGGTCTGCTGTGCTCCTTCCTTGCCGCTTGGTGTAGCGTCGGATGCCTCCGTCAGGCCAGTCCCTCCAAGAGTCGTCGGACTCGAACTTCGCACCGCATTTAAGCGCCAATCCACATCACGACTGTCTGGGCTGAGCCTTCTCGAGCCATGCTTGGATTCTTTTATAGAGAGTCCACCCTCGAGAAGGGCGGATGGGCGAGTTCACCATCAACACCGAGGGCCTCCCCTTCAACCTCCGCTACACGCTGGAGTCCGGCCAGTCCTTCCGCTGGAACGAGAGGGGCGAGTGGTGGTACGGGGTCCTTGGCCCAGGCGTCGTCAAGCTCAAGCAGGAGGGCGCGGCCCTCGTCTGCGTCTCGTCCTCGGACGCCCTCAACAGCCGCACCGTCTACAACTACCTGGGGCTAGGAGTGGACCTCGAGCGGATCCTCGCCTCGATAATGAAGGACGAGAGGATCACCGAAGCGGTCCAGAAGTTCTACGGGCTCCGCCTGCTGAAGCAGGAGGTCTGGGAGTGCCTCATCTCCTTCGCCATAGCCACGAACTCCAACATCCCCCGGATTAGGGGGATGGTCTCGAACGTCTGCAAGCGGCTTGGCGAGCCCGTCGCCTTCGAGGGAGAGACCTACTCGCTCTTCCCCAGCCCCGAGAGGCTCGCCGAGGCCGAGCTCCCAGACCTGGTCGCATGCGGCCTCGGGTACAGGGCGAAGTTCGTGAAGTCCATAGCCGAGTCCGTCTATCTGGGCAGGGTGAACCTGGACGAGCTGCGCCTCTTCGACTACCCCAGGGCCAGGGACCTGCTGATCGAGGAGCTCCCTGAGAGGAAGACGCTGATGGGCATCGGGCCCAAGGTCGCCGACTGCGTCCTGCTCTTCTCCTGCGACAAGGACTCGGCGTTCCCCATAGACGTCTGGGTAGCGAGGGTCCTGGGGGACTACTACCCGCACCTCTTCGCCGAGGACCTCAGAGAGAGGCTTGCTTCAAACGTCTCGGGCCGGACGAGCCTCTCGCTGGCGACCTACGACCGCCTCTCGGCGAGCGCCCGCGCTTACTTCGGTGAGTTCGCTGGCTACGCCCAGCAGTATCTGTTTCACAACGAAAGGACGAAGGACTGACCGACGGCTACTCTTCCTTCTTCGCCTTGGCGGCTCTTTTGGGCTTCTTGGCCGCCTTCTTCGCCGGCTTCTCCTCCTTCTCCGCGGCCGCGACCTTCGCCTTCTTCGGGGCGGGCACGTACCACCCCTTCAGCAGCGCGACGTTGCCGTCCAGCGCGCTCCTCCTCCTGAGGTCCAGCGGGACCCCTATGCCCTTGGCAACGACGAACGTTATTCCAGCCGACGCGAGCTCGCCGAGCGAGTATCCCCGCGCGGCCCTCTCCTGCATGCCGTACTCGTGCCTCACCATGACGACCGGCGATGGCGCGGGGGTTAGCTCAATGATCTCCTTCGCGGCCCCTTCCTTCGCCTCCTCCTTCTTGGCCGCGGCCGCTCTCTTCTTGGCCGGAGCCTTCCTGACAGCCTTCTTCTTGGCAGGGACCTTCTTGACCGCCTTCTCGCTCATGTTCTTGTCACGCCCGGCCCGCGGACTTTAAAAGCAGTTCCATTCGCTTTTTTCCCAGTTGTCCTACGACCGCCTGTATTTCTCGAGGCAGATCGCCCTGGAAGGGTTCGGAGGGGAGGGGCAGGGGCGCCTCGCCGGGTCCCACGCGGTGGTGGTTGGCCTCGGAGGCACCGGGTCCTCCGTGGCGGTCAACCTCGCCATCGCCGGGGTCGGGAGGCTGACCCTCGTCGACCGTGACGTCGTCTCCGCCGAGAACCTCCACAGACAGCCGACCTACACGCTTGCCGACGTCGGGATGTCCAAGGCAGAGGTCGTCTCCAGGTACCTGAGGGAGCGGGTGCCGGGGCTTGTGGTGGACTATCACGCCGCGAGCCTCGGGACCGGGAACGCCCCGCGCCTGATTCGCGATGCCGACATAGCGGTCGACTGCCTCGACAACTTCGCGGGGAGGTACGCGCTCAACGCGGCCTGCGTCGCGCGGGGGATACCGCTGCTCCACACCGGCGGACTGGGCTGGGAGGCCTCGGCCGGGGTCTTCTGGTCCCCGAGGACCGCCTGCTTCGAATGCGTCTTCCCGGGGGCGAGGGACGAGGACTATCCCGCCTGCGAGGTCGTGGGCGTGCTGGGCGCGCTCACCTCCTACATAGGGTCGGTCGGGGCGATCGAGGCGGTGAAGATCCTCTCGGGGATGGAGTCGGGGCTGCTGGGTGCGATGCTCGTCTTCGACGGACGGAGGATGGAGTCGCACACGGTCCGGTTCGAGCGGCGTCCCGACTGCGGGGCCTGCGGGTCTGGCCGGCATCCCCGCCGCGGCAGCAGGGTCGTCGAGCTCTGCGGCGGCAACGAGCTCTACGTGAGCGGCGCGTTCCCTCCCCGGTCCTTCGACCGCCTCTCGAGGCGCCTTGTTGACGGGACCAAGCGCATGGGCGACTCGATACTGATGACGAGGGTCGGGGACCTCGAGGTGTCGCTTTTCAGGTCCGGAGGGATGCTCGTGAAGGGCGCATCGTCGCCGGACGACGCCAGGCGCGTCGCTCTGGCGCTTGGACTGCCAATCTCCATGGGCCGAAACTCATCCGAGTCGCATCTCGCCGGAAACGCTTAAGATATGCGTGCCGGGCGTGGTCACGTCCCGCGGTAGCTCAGCCTGGTAGGTCCCCTAAAAAGGCGGAACCAAGAGCTTCCGGCTGTAGTGGTCGGCCATCGGCTGACCCGTCCAGCCTACTCAGGCCACAGAAACCGGAGTGTCGTCGGCTCGAATCCGACCCGCGGGACTTATTCCTATCGGAATAATTTACCGCGCAGAATTATTTTCAGCGCTAGCGCTAGAATGGTTGCTGCTGCTCGCGTCGCCTCGTCGCATCCATTTGCGCTTCTTCTTCTCATACAAGTCAGTGAAGCGGTCGTATCGATCCCATTCGTCGGGAATGGACACTATTGCAACGAGGTCCGCGAGTTTCTGCTTCTTCTCGGGAACGGAGAAACCCACTCGATCGCGAAACTTCTCGACGTAGTCCGCCTCATTGATCCGCACATGAAACACATTCCTCTTGCGGATGTAGGTTCGGCCGCGTATCTCCATGGGTTGTCCTGCCTTGTTCGTCATCCTGATTTCAGAAGGTATCCCGAGGGTCGCTAGCAATCGACGGGCAAGGTCGAGGTAGTCAAGGTTGCAGTTAGCTGCTCCTACACATATGGCTGTCAGGGCATTCGACCCTGGCCAGATAGTCTGAGACGCGTATCCCTCAGCATCGAAGAATCCGCGAAGAAACTCTGCCGGGAATGACTCGGCGAGAGGTATCTGGGCGGAAAGGGGTTGTTGGAGAAAATCGTAGAGGACCGCGCAGTCGTAGCTCACAGAGTGGAACCCCTCCTCCACGGGGACCGTCTTCAGTCTGGCGCCGATGACCTTGGCAACTAGCTCGTTAAGCTGATCCGCGAACTCCTGGTCGGCGAGGTTGAACCTCACTTTCTTGTCCTTCGGTCCGGCAGTCCTTCCATCCCCGAGATAGGCTCCCACGAGGTACGCGAGCTCAGGTCTCGGTGTGAGGTCCGGATTGTAGACGGTGCGAGACGGCTTGTTCATCCTCGTCCAGTAACTGACGTCACGCCTGCTGATTCCAAGCGCGTCGGCGACCTCCTTCACGGTCATGCCCGAACCGCGAAGCGTCGCCACCTCAGCGTGAATCTTCAATCGCTCCTCGAGCGTCCTGTGCCTGTAGTGTCTCGGAGGTCCCATGACTAATATCTCCAAGTCCGCATATAGGCACCCCTCCTCTCGACAGAGCCCTCGGCCGGACTCGCCCTGACTCCGCCAGAATCCAGCCCGGCTCGCAAGAATAATAGCCATAGCCAAAGAGCCCGGCCTCGTTGAAGCTCAGCCTCGGCGGGAACCTCTGGCGCCACAGGGACTTCACGAGGCTCTGGTTCTCCGAGACCGTCAGCTCATTCGGGAGCAACTTCAGCACGTACGCCCTTCCTGTGTTGGCCTATTCTCTGCTGAACGCCGGGGCTTTCGGCGTCGGCCTCCTTACCGCTTTGGCGATTCTACCTTATCCGCTACTAGGGCTCTTCGTGGGCGTCTGGGTCGACAGGTTCCGGAAGAAGAAGATCATGGTCATCTGCAATTTGGGGAGGATGGCTTCCCTCATGACGATCCCCCTCGCTGCCGTCTTCGGGGTGCTCGCCCTCGACCAGCTCTACGTGATCGCACTGGTGAACGGGGTGTTCTCGGTCTTCTTCGACATCTCCTACCAGGCGTACCTTCCGATTCTGATCGAAAGGAAGGACCTCATCGAGGGGAACCAGAAACTGCAGCTCAGCGCCTCGGGCGCTACTGTGGTCGGTCCCAGCATCGCTGGAGGGGCGTTTCAGGCGCTGACCGATGTCATATCCCCGAAGATAGTCGGTGCCGCACTGACCTGCGCCGCCGATGCCGTCGGCTATCTCGCTGCCGCCGTTGCTCTGCTCGACATCCGGACTCCAGAGCCCAGGAAGGTGCCAAGGCCCGGAGATCCGCAACCCGACTTCTTCGGAGAGATGAGGGAAGGGATACACATCGTGCTCGGAAACCCCCTTCTGACAAGAATAGCGGGATGCACTGCCACCAGCAATCTTGGCTCATACATAGTGGGGCCGGCAATCCTCGCGTTCGTCTTCGGACGTCTTCATTACTCCTACTTCGAGTGGGGTCTTCTCGGGACCATCGGGGCAGCAGGGTTCCTTGTCGGAGCGCTTGTCGCAAAGAGGTTCACGACCGCGCTGGGGTTCGGCCGGGGTCTCGCGGTCTCGGTCAGCATGGCGGGTCTCGCCGTCCTCTACCCCCTCGCGAGCTACGGTTCTCCGTTCTTGCTGCCGGCCGTCGTGGCCTTCGTCATTGGCACGAGCTCGCCGATCTACAATATCAGCCAGGTCAGCCTCAGGCAGGCGATCACTCCGGACCGACTTCAGGGCCGGATGAACGCGACCATGCGGGTGATCGTCTGGGGGACAATCCCCGTAGGGGCCATAATCGGCGGCACCCTCGCATCCCTGCCCTCCTTTGGAGTGGTCAGCACCATGGTCTTGGGTGGAATCATAGCGGCTCTGGCCGGTGTCTGGATCGTACTCGGACCTGTCATCAAGCTGAAGCAGCAGCCCGTGCCCCTTGCCGAAGGTCCCCCGTGATTGAGGCGAACCCGTCGGAACGGATTTAAGCCCTGCTCGGACGCTTCGCAACGAGGTCATCGATGGCTTCGAAGGCCCTGCTGACAGGTCTGGTCTCTCTGGTCGTCGGCGCCGCGATTGCGTTCTTCAACATGTTCCGCTGGTCCGACACCCAGGAGCTGATAGGGTACTCCTCGAAGGACCCGGGCTCGCTCGTGCTCGGGTTCTATCTGGCCCAGGGCCTCTCGACGGTCCTGGTCGTCCTCGGCCTGTATCTCGTCTACAAGGTCCTCCTCACGTGGCGGGGAGAGGGGAGCCGGACGATCCCTTCCGTGCTCGGCGAGGCCCTCGGCTCGAGGACGGCGTTCAAGCTGGGCGCAGCGATAGCCATCGCCTACGGGCTCGTCTACGCCTTCGTCTCGAGCATCATCACCTACCAGCCGACCGTGAACTTCGCGCAGGTCTACGGGGTGTCGCAGCCCAGCTGGACCTACCTCACCTGCTGCGGGGACACCGGGACGGTACCGAAGCTCATAGTCTACCTGTCTCCGGCGCTCCACCTGGGAATGGTCCTCGTCCCTCTCAGCCTGTTGTTCCTGTTCGTCGTCCCGATTCTCGTGGGGTTCAACGTCGCACTCAGCTACTACGCCTTCAGGCAGTCGTCGTTCCCAATGGGCGGTCGCTGGCTCCTGAGCTCCGGGGCCGTGGTCGGCCTCTTCACGGCCTGCCCGACCTGCGCGGGGCTGTTCCTGGCCAGCTCGCTGGGCGGGGTGGGCACCACCCTCGCGATCGCGCTCGCGCCCTACCAGCTTCTCTTCGTCGCCATCACCATACCGGTGCTCCTCCTGGGCCCCCTGTTCACCGCGCTGTCCGTAAAGCGGTCCTACGAGGCCTCGTGCAGGGTGCCGCAGGGGGTGGGGTCAGCCAAGGTCCGCACCGGATAATTGTTTAAATCATCACCCAGCGGCCGTCGGCGAGGTCTAGGGACACGATAGGCTATTGACTCTAAGGGATTATGTGCGGCTGGTCAAGCCCAGAATCATCCCGCTCTTGGTCCTCGTGGCCCTCGCATCCGCGATAATAGCGGCCAGAGCGATACCCTCGGCGCTCACCCTCGCCGGCCTTCTGGCTGGGGGCACCCTCGCCTCGGCCGGCGCCCTCGCCACGAACAGCTACCTCGAAATCGGCGTCGATTCCATGATGAAGCGCACCAAAGGGAGGCCGCTGCCCACTAACCAGATACCAAAGTCGCACGCGCTCGCGTTCGCCGTTGGGCTCCTGGCTATGGGGATGCTCGTCGCGTTCCTCACCCTGAACATCTACGCCACGTTCTTCATCGGCCTTGGCGCGCTCGATCTACATCGAGATCTACACCATCTGGCTGAAGCCGCGCACTACGTGGAACATCGTGCTGGGCGGGTTCGCCGGCAGCTGTGCCGTCCTCGCAGGCTGGTACGCGGTCACGCTCTCGGACCCCGCGACGGCGTGGGTGCTCGCGGCCCTCGTCTTCGTCTGGACTCCGAGCCACTTCTGGAGCCTCGCCGTCATAACGGAGTCGGACTATGCGGCGGCGGGCATACCCATGCTCCCCTCGGTCGTCGGCAAGGAGAGGGCGGCGCAGTTCATAGTCACGAACACGTTGCTCCTGATTCCGATCAGCCTCCTCTTCTACTTCTACCTGAGCGGCGCAGGAGGGCTGGTCTACCTCGTGGGAGCGGTCGCGTTCGACGCGGGGCTGCTCGCGACGAACATCAAGCTGCTCCGAGCGCCCACCAAGGCCAACGCCTTCCTCGCCTTCAAGTTCTCCAGCCCGTACCTCGCTGTCGTATTCGTGCTCGGGTGCGTAGCCGTGCTCCTCTAGCGCAAAAGTCTTAACTAATCTTCCGAGTCCGCGGCCGAACGAAAGCATGTCCCTGGGGAAGTATCTCGTATATGCGACCATCCTCTCGACGTTCGTGCTGATCGTCTGGGGCGCCTACCTCACCGCAGGCAACTGGGGCGGCGCGTGTGGGACGACCACGGGCGGGTCCCTGGTGTCCAGCGACTGGCCGTACTGCAACGGAAGCCTTGCGATACCGAACCCGGCGGTGAACTACGGGGCGCTGGTCGAGTACATCCACAGGACGCTCAGCGTCATAACATCCGTCTTCCTCCTCGTGACGACGATCGTAGTCTGGAGGATGAAGCCGCGCCCGACCGAGCCCTCCAGGGCCCTGCTCCTGGCGCTGGCTATGCTCATCGTCCAGGTGGGGCTCGGGGATGTGGTGGTCAACTCGGACCTGAACGCCGCCGTCACGGCGCTCCACCTCGCCAACGCGACGGCCCTCTTCGCCGTCATGGTCGTCGCCGGGACGTACATGCACATCCGAGAGAAGAAGTCGTCCTAGGAAAGAGCAAAAAGGCCGGGAATCCTCCGACCAGCCCATGCCCGGACGGCCGAGGTTCGTCGTCGACGCCATGCTCGGAAGCCTCGCGAGGAAGCTGCGGATCTTCGGCTTCGACACACTTTACTTCCGGGAAGGGTCTGACTCGGACCTCGAGCGGGTCGCCAGGGACGACGACCGGGTGATAGTCACCTCGGACAGAGGGCTTGCCCGGCATTCGAACCGGCACGGGGTTACCGCGCTCGAGGTTGGCGGCGAGAGCGACCGCGCGAGGCTCGAGTCGCTGGTCGCCCAGGCGCGCTCGGCCTCTCTGGCCGTCAGTCCCGGCTCTCCCAGGTGCGCGATCTGCAACTCCGAGCTCGTCCGGGTAGGGAGGGACCTCGCGACCATTTCGCTCCCCGAGTCGATCGCAAATCGCCACCGCCTCTACTACAGGTGCCCTGTTTGCTTGAAGCTCTACTGGCGAGGGGGCCACTGGTCGAGGCTGGGGAAACTGTCTCCTCTCGTCAGGCATCGATAGCAATTTAACCTCTGAACGGCTTCTCTCACCATGGCTCTGACGAAGGAGCAAGGCCAAGAACTTGTCAGACTCGCACGGACGACCGTCGATGCCTTCGTAAGGGGAGACGATATCGCGAATCCGGAGTACTGGAACGAGCCCTTCCTGCGCGAGACGCGAGGCACCTTCGTGACGCTGAAGAGACTAGACGGCGAGCTCAGGGGATGCATCGGATTCCCCTATCCGGTCAAGCAGCTCGGCGAGGCCGTGATGGAAGCCGCCATGAGCGCGGCGGCGTACGACCCGCGCTTCCCCAAGGTCGAGCCACGCGAGCTCGACGGGCTCCTAGTGGAGGTGAGCGCGTTGACGAAGCCCGAGAAGGTCGAGTACGCTTCGGCCGAGGAGCTCCAGAAGCACATTCGGGTAGGCGTGGACGGGTTGATAATCTCCTCTTCGGGCAGGAGCGGGCTGCTCCTTCCGCAGGTCGCGACGGAGTACAGGCTCTCGTCGAGGGACTTCCTCACCCAGACCTGTCTCAAGGCAGGCCTCCCCGCAGACGCCTGGATGAAGGACAAGGTATCGGTCCAGAGGTTCCAGGCCGAGGTCTTCTCCGAGACCTCCCCCAGAGGGAAGGTCAAGAGAGAACAGGAATAGACGGAGAGAGTTGACGCCGGTCTCCCCCTCGGGTGACAAGAGGCGCAAGGTCCGCTGCCCTCACAGCTTGGCCCAGCTAGTCTGAGGCTGCCCGAGCCGTCGTCAAGGCGCTCAAGAGCTGACTAGGCCGAGATCGAGTCGAGAACCGCGTTCTGGTCTGCCTCCCTTCCGGAGAACCTCTTGACCCTATAGCTCGCCTTCCTGCGGGAGAACTTGAGCCGCGCTACCCGGTCCGTCGGCTTCCCCCGCAGCCCGAGCTCGTCAAACCTCGTCCTGACCTCCCCTTCCTGCAGGAGCAGCATGGGGAAGAGCGCGGACTGGTATGGACGGAGGAGCCTCAACCCGGCCATGCCTCTGCACTCAGGGTGGACTCCGGTGAAGGCCTCACCTCTGAAAGCCCCGAGCCAGGTGGCGACCCTGTCACCGGCTGGGCCTTGACCCTCAAGAACCTCGAGGGCGAGAGAAGAGGAGTCCATCCTGGTAGAGAGTTCTGCGTAGAGCCTCGCCACCTGTCTCAGCGACTCGTCGTCGTCCCTGGCGTGGACGAGCGTAAGCGAGTATCCTGAGAGAGCGGCCATCCAGGCCGTGACCGCGCTGTGATACCCGCCGGAGACTAGGCACGCCGCCTTCATCGCCCGCGCCGTCGGGACGCCTCCGACGCCTTCTCTGAGCTGAACCCCGCACGCACCGCCGTCCTTTGCCATCATCAGACGGAACCACACGCTGGGGTTCCTCTCGTCGACGCGGGCCCCCTTCGCTGCCTTGAGGAGGGCAGAGGTCGCCTCCATCAGAACGTCCCCCTCCTCCCTCCCGCTCGCCTCGGCCTCTACGCTCACCTTGAAGCTCGCCCCCGGCTCGAGGTATCTCACTGCAAGCGTCCCGAGCCTCGAGAGGAGCCCGGCGGAATTGTCGAACTCGAAGCCGACAGCGACCCAGGCGACTCCGGGAAGGTGCGCCAACCTCCTCGCGACGACGATTGGGTCTTCCCCGCTGATCATGAGCGATCCGGCTTCCTTCGTCACGCCGGCACCGCTACCTGGGAGCTTGCCGAGGGCGGTCCTCGCGAGATCGTCCAGCGAGCCGTTCCCGGTCCACCCGACTATGGCCGCAGGTTTCAAGACGGCACCTGCGCGTGCACGACGTTTTTAAGCGGATTACCGTCCCGTCCACCGGAGCGACGCAAGTGGAGAGCCAGGCGAGGCGTCTGCGGATCCGGCAGGTCTTCGGATCCGAGGCCGGCGAGAGGGTCGAGATCAACGGCTGGATAGCCACGAAGAACGCCATCGGAGGGCTGGTCTTCGCGGTCGTGAGGGACGGGACAGGGTACATCCAGGTCTCTGCAAAGGGAGGGGTCACTCCCCCCGATTCGATGGACGCGATAAAGTCCGCGACGAAGGAGTCGGCGGTCTCCGTGGATGGGGTGGTCCGGGTTGACGGCGCGCGCTCCCGGTGGAAAGGAGATCTCAGTCCGCGGCTTCTCTGTCCTCTCGAAGGCGGAGACCTGGCCGATTACCAAGACAGCCGCAAAGTCCGCGTCCTACCTGTACGACATCCGCCATCTGAGCATCAGGAGCAGGAAGGTCGCCGCGACCATGAAGATCCGGAACGAGGTCGTCTGCGCTACCTTCGACTATTTCAGGGAAAACGGGTTCACACTCATCAGCGCGCCCAGCTTCGTCCAGGCGGCGGTCGAGGGCGGCTCGACGCTCTTCGGCGTCGACTACTTCGGGAAGAAGGTCTTCCTCAGCCAGAGCGCCCAGTTCTACGAGGAGGCGGCCCTGGCGGCGCTCGAGAAGGTCTGGATCTACCAGCCCGCGTTCCGGGCCGAGAAGTCGAGGACCCCCAAGCACCTTACGGAGTTCTGGATGATCGAGGCGGAGCAGGCCTTCGCAGACCAGTCCGACAACATGTCCCTCCAGGAGGGCCTCCTCTCCTCCATCACGAGGAGGGTCATCCAGAACCGTTCGGACGAGCTGAAGCTGCTCGGACGGGTCATCTCGGAACCTCCGCTCCCGTTCGAGAGGGTCCCCTACGACGAGGTGCGAGACTTCGCCGAGAAGAAGGGGCTGCCTTTCGAGTGGGGGGAGGACGTGCCGACAGAGGTGGAGAGGCTGGTCTCCCTCTCGCGGGAGCGCCCGTTCTTCATAACCGACTACCCGCTCTCGGCAAGAAGCTTCTACCACATGACATATCCCGATAGGCCGAAGGTGACGAAGTCCGCGGACCTGATAGCCCCCGAAGGGTTCGGGGAGCTCGCTACCGGCGGGCAGCGCATCGCGAGCTACGAGGTGCTCATGGAGAGGATCAAGAGCCAGGACCTGCCCACCGAAGCGTTCGGGTGGTACCTTGACCTCAGGAAGTACGGGATGCCAGACCACGCGGGGTTCGGGATGGGCGTCGAGAGGGTGACCCGCTGGCTCGCGGGGCTCAAGCACATTCGGGGGGCGAGCCTGTTTCCACGTACGACGACCCGTGTCTCCCCCTAGGCCCTGATCACCGCCACGCTTATTTACGCTCACCCGGGCAGAAAAAACGAAATGGTAGAGGAAGAGAAGGCTGAAGACGCGGTCGACGAAGAGCTGGACGTGACCACGATTGCCGGGGTCGGCGCTGTGACCAAGCAGAAGCTGAACGAAGCTGGGATATTCACGATTCTCGATCTCGCGACCTCCGGGCCCGCGGAGATTGCCGACGCGACAGACTGGGACATCACGAAATCTGTCGAGGTCAACAACAAGGCGAGGAAGAGGCTCGTCGAGCTGGGCCGGCTGGAGCCCGACTTCGTCAGCGCTACGGACCTTCTCACCCGGAGAAGGAACATAACCAGGATAAGCACGGGGTCCAAGAACATCGACGACCTCCTGGGCGGTGGCATCGAGACCTGGGCGATCACGGAGTTCTACGGGGAGTTCGGCGCGGGGAAGACGCAGATCTGCCACACCCTGTGCTGCACCGTGCAGCAGCCCATACCCGAAGGAGGCCTGGACGGCGGTGTCGTCTACATCGACACCGAGGGGACGTTCCGCCCGGAGAGGATCATGGAGATCGCCCAGAACCGCGGGTTCAATCCCGAGGACATCCTCTCGAGGATCATGGTCGCGCGTGCCTACAACAGCGCGCACCAGGAGCTCATCGTGAAGGACCTCGGGAGGATGATAGAGAAGCACAAGGTGAAACTCGTGATAGTCGACAGCGCGGTCGCCCACTACCGCGCCGAGTTCCTCGGCCGGGGCACACTGGCAGAGAGGCAGCAGAGGCTGAACCGCTTCATGCACAACCTCCTCCGCACGGCCGAGGTCTACAACATCGCCGTCGTCATGACCAACCAGGTGCAGTCCGCGCCGGACAGCTTCTTCGGGGACCCGACGAGGGCGACCGGGGGTCACGTGGTCGCGCACACCAGCACCTACAGGATCTACCTGAGGAAGGCAGGCAAGAACCGGATCGCCAGGATGATCGACAGCCCGTACCACCCGGAGCGGGACGCCGTCTTCATGCTGAACGAGAGGGGCATCGACGACCCCTCGGAAGAGACTTCCAAGAGGAAGTAACCATCTTCGGGTAACGGTTTAATATCGTGCTTTGGGCGGCGAGACCCTTCATGAAAGCCGGAGAGACAATTGTGCTGGCGTTAGTCCTCTCTCTCGCTCTGGCTCCGGTCCTCGTCTTGGCCCCTGTCAGCGCCCAGAGTCAGTACTCGGAGAAGGTCGATGTCTATACAGCGGGCTCGAGCGCCTACTGGTTCATGACCATGGACCGGCTGAGCTCAGCGCCGGCGAACCTGACCGCAGCCGAGGCCTCGGCGGGGCTTAGCTCCTACCGGCTCCTCGCGATGAGCACCCAGTCGGCGGTCTCGGACTTCCAGGTCTTCGGTCTCGACGGATACAACGTGCTCAAGGTCCCGTCGATGCCCGCCCAGGGCCTCTTCCTCACGGTGAACGCCTCCAGCGCCTCCGCAGCTTCGCCGCTGGTCTCCTACTTCGCCAGTCGGTTCGCCACCGGCTTTACGCTCGTCTCGTCCGGGTCCGGGTCTTACGTCTACTTCGCACCAGTCAACTTCGTCGGGGTCGCGGCGCCGGTGCTCTTCAGGCTCCTCCCGACCGCGATGAAAGGATTCTCGACCTTCGTAACCGAGGCGACGCTCACAGGACTGGCGATGCCCTCCATCTCGCTCTCGGGTTCCAACAACGGGACTGGTTTCAGTCACTCGATAACGATCGGCGCCGCGTCATCGAGCATCATCACTTCGAGCGGTGCGATCAATCTGCCTGGGATCCTCTCAAACTCCGGTGGCAACCTCACCACATCGACGTCCTCGTCATCCAGCGAGGTAGTCATCCACTCCCTCGACGGGGTGATCCAGTCGAGCGACTCCAAGGCGACCGTCGCCAACGTGGCCTCCGCCTTCAGCGGCACCTACACGCTGAGCGTGAGTCCGGGGGCTGTCGTTAGGCCCAACGCCACCGTGACCTCCCTGGCGCCGACGGCGATCGCGTACCGCGAGTTCGACCGTGGAACCCTGACGGCGAATCAGTCCCTCGCCGTGACGATAGTCATCAAGGACACGGCCGCGACCGGCTCAATCCAGAACGTCACCGTCAACGACAACTGGTGGCAGTCGTACTCGAGCGTCTTCAAGTTCGTGAGCGGAAACTACAGCTTCACGATTCCCCTTGTCAGCGCTGGGCAGAACGTCACAAAGTCGTACTTTCTCCAGGTCGTGTCCGGTTCAAGCACACAGGTCACCGTCCCTGCGTCGAGGGCCAGTTTTCTGTATACGCTCTCAGGGTCCAGCTATCGCAGCGGGGTGACGCTCAACCAGGCCGTCCTGCAGATCAACAACGTGGGTCCGGCTTTAGTCGTGACAGCCCGGCCCTCGATCTCCTCGGGCGCACCGCTCGGGACGGCCGGAAACTACACAGTGACGCTGACAAACAGCGGAAACTCGCCTGCGATCAACGTGCGGGTCGGGGGCACCTCGATCCAGAGCCTGCCGGCGGGAGGCTCTCAGACCGTGAACATTCCAGTCACGTTGACCAATCTCGCACGGACGAACTTCACTCAGACCTTTCCGGTCGTGTTCACGAATTCCGCCCAGCAGACTGTGAACATAACCTCGAACTCGGTCTCTCTCCTGTTCTCCCATTCGGCGATGGTCATCCCCTTCATCCAGCTGGCGACGAATGAAACCCTAACCGCAGGCTCGATCCAATCGCGACTCCTCGACGTGACCTACACCTTCTCGAACAAGGGTTCGGCGACCTCGGGGTCGGTCACCGGGACCGACGTGCTACCGTCAGGCGTCTCCTGTACGGTCATCAAGGGAAACTCCACGGGCAGCTGCTCCGGGAGCACGTACACGATGACCGTCGCCAGCCTCACCACGCAGAACGCGCAGCTCAACACGCTGCAATTGAGGTTCAGCCAGGACAACTTCGTCATCCCGCCAGGATCGGTCGCTACCACGTTCGAGGGCGCGACGCTCCACACCTTCGGGGGGGCATTCGTGATTCCGGCCGGGATGGTCCTCACCAAGTCGTTCGGGCTGGGCGAGGGCTTCCCTGGGATGACCTCCTCTGTGTCTCTGGGCATGACCAACCTGGGGTCGGGCCCCGTCTTCAACGCAACCCTCAGCTCGACTCAGGACATTTTCGACTCCATCCCAGGCGGCTCAACAACCGTCAAGACCTACGCGACACTGGCCCCGAAGCAATCCGAGAGTTTCAACTACACAGTCGCGCTGACCAGCCTTGCTTCCGGTAACTCATCAGCGTCCCCGGCCACCGTCTCCCTCGTGTACGGCGGACTGACGGCCACGCTCACTTCCTCCACTGCGTACATGGAGGTCTTCAAGCCGGTCACAGCCACCGTCTCGACCAGCCCGCCGACCCCCGAAGAGGAACATGACTTCACGCTCTCGATAACCCTGGCGAACACGGCGAGCGTCCCCGTCTCGGACCTGACCTACACGTTCACGCTCCCGTCCGGGCTGACCGTGGTCTCGGGGGCACAGGTCTCAGGGCGGACCGTGACCGTATCGCTGCCCTCACTGGGGCCCGACGCCAACCAGACCGTCCAGGTCACCCTCGTGACCTCGACGGGCCTAACATTCGAGACCAGCTCGTCCCAGCTCAGCTTCCACTACCAGGGGTTCTCCCTCAACGGGGTGGCCCCGAAGCAGTCCGTCACTGTAGGGGTCGATGTAACCACGAGGTACACCATCCCCATAGTGATCGCGGTTCTCATCGCCTTCGCCGGACTCGTCTACATGAGGCGGAGAATCAATCCTGCCGTCCAGGCTTGACCCCCGTGGGCGCCCGCGCGGCCGGATCAGGGCGGAGCCCTTGAGCCACCCCGAGGAGCGCTCGGCCGGGGCCCTCGTCTTCCACGAGACGCCGGCGGGCAGACGCTACCTCCTCTTGAAGTATCCCGCCGGACACTGGGACTTCCCGAAGGGGAACATCGAGGAAGGCGAAACTCCCGAGCAGACCATGCTCCGCGAGGTGCGCGAGGAGACCGGACTGGTTAACATCGTCCCCGTCGCAGGGTTCAGGAAGGTCATCGAGTACTACTACAAGCGGGACGGGAGGACGGTCCACAAGGAAGTAACCTTCTTCCTGGCAGAGTCGAAGGAGGACAAGGTCGTCCTCTCGTTCGAGCACAGGGACTACACCTGGCTCGGCCACGAGGAGGCGCTCAAGGTGGTCACCTACGCGAACTCGACGATGCTCCTCCGCGCAGCCGAAGACTCGCTCAGGAATCGGTGACCGAGAGGTTGAGCTCCCGGAGCATCGCCCGGGGGGTCTTGGCGTCTATTATCGAACGGCCGACGATGGCGAAGTCGGTCCCTGCCTTGACCGCCCGATCCGCCTCGCCACCCTGAAAGCCGATGCCTGGGCTCAGGATGACCTGCCAGGGGTCGAGGGTCCTCCTCACCTCCCTGATTATGTCGAGCGACTTCGCCGAGACGATGGCGCCGTCTGCCTCCCAGTCCCGCACCTTCCTTGCGAAGAGCATGTACATCGGCTCCTCGCCGACCTTGAGCCCGTACCCCTCCTCGGCGCCGGCATGGCTCATGTACACCAGGAGTATCACGCCCTTATCGAGCGCCTTGGCCCTCGCTATCACCTTGGAGAGCCCCTCGTTGTGGCCGGTGAACGGGTTGGCGATCACCGCATCGAATCCGCCGCCGAACAGCATCTCTACCGTCTCGAGGTTCGTCGACTCGATGTCGTTGAGCTTGATGTCCGCGATCAGGGGAATCCCCTTCTCGGAGCAGACCTTGACCACCCCCGCCAGACCCTGCAGTCCCTGAGGGAGGAGGAGCTGGAAGTTGACCTTGACGCCAGCCAGGGAGTCGCCGAGCTCGCGGAGCAGCGACTCGGCCCTGGCCGCCCTCGTGGCCTGGGGTCCCGTGACGTCCAGGGCAAGGATGATCCTGCTTCCGTGTTTCTTCGAGGAGTCTCTCAGCCTGTCCCCGAACCGCACTAGAACTCCACCAGCGGGTGTTTCTCCGCCAGCTTGATGACCTTGACGTAGTAGAAGCCGTGCTCGTCTGTCCTCTTGCTGAAGCTCGTGTCGCCTATGTTCGCCGGCGAGTACTTCACGAACCCCATGGAGGGCTCCTCCTTCATCCTCGTGTAGAAGAACAGCGACGCCTCCTCGAAGTCGTCCAGACGGGCGAATGAACCCACTATCCAGCTCGTCCCGTTCTTGAAGGAGTACAGCGGAAGGGGCGGCTCCTCGTAGAGCATCTTGTAGGTGGCCAGCTTCACGAGGGAAGCGAGGTCTGCGACCTCTGCGGCCAGGAACTTTTGGTGGAACTCCCGCTTGTGCTCGAGGATGCTGGGCATCTTCAGTACGTGGATGATCGGCGAGTAGATGTAGGACGGGGTCGACGCAGACTCGACGAGCTGCACCTCCTCTATCTCGCCCGCGTTCCTGTATGCAAGGAACTCCCCTCCCTTGTCTGCTTCTGCATAGTAGAAGATCGGCACCCCCATGAACAGGTCGTTCTGGACCGATAGCCTCGTCTTCTGGCCTACCTTCGACATGAAGATCGGAAGTTGCGCCCGCTCAAGGGCACAGGCCAGACGCCCTAGTTCCATCAGCCCGCCAAGCTTAACAAAACACCCTCCGATTATCCTGCGAGCTTCCTTCCTGGGGGGCAACTTGGCCGCCCGTCGGTTCTGGGATTTAATAAGGTTCTGACTGGAAAATCAAAATAGCCGGGGTCTCCGGCACGACTACAACATGCGGCGAAGAGCCCGGTTGCAATCGGACGACCTGAAGGTCGAGATTGCCGCTCTCACCGATTCGCTCGGCAGCGCAGTCGGAGGTTCGCCGGCGGAGAATGACATCTGGGTCATCTACGCCAGGACCGAGAGGGCTGTGGCCAAACTGAAGCTGAGGCTCGGCACAGAGAGGCCCGGCGCCTTCACGGAGCTGCCTAGGTCCAAGCGGCCTGAGGAGTTCCTCGAAACCGCCCTCGAGCAGATGAGGCGAGCAGGCGTCTTGGTTCAGTCACGGAAGACGGCTGAAGGGCTCGAGTCGTTGCGGGGGGCGAGGACTTCCCTGCGGGCTTACCTCGCGGAGCTGGGACGCGTCAGGTCGAGGGAGAAGCGGCAGGCTGCGCTTTCTCGGCGCTCTTCTTCGTCGACTTCTTCGCCCTCTTCCTAGTCTCCTTCGGGGCGGCGGGCTTCTCTTCTTCCTCCAAGGCGGCAGGCTCGGGCTTCGCCTCCTCCGGCTGCGGGACTTCCTCCTTCTTCGTCTCAGGTTCCTGCTGCTTCACGACGGGCTCCTCCTCCTTGACGGATTCCTCCTTCTTTGCCCGTTCCTTCTCCTTCTCCTCCAGCTTCTTCCTCTCCTCCTCCTCGGCCTCGGACGGTTCGAGCTCTATCAGTCTCAGCTCCTTGCCCTGGACCAGGACCCTGTAGTTCTTCCTCTCTCCCTTCTTCCAGAGGAACCGCTTTACGTACGTCTTGACGTGCCGTACCTTCACGGTCTTCTTCAACGAATCGTCCTCGACGGTAAGTTCCGCTCCACTCACCTGCGGTTTGGCGCCCACTCTCGGCTCAAGGAACTCGGCCAGTTCGTCGGCGTTGTCCTTGAAGGTGCCCAGGATTATCTTCATTTCATCGACCTCTTCAGCTGAGAGATTATAATGGTTTGTCTTGGCCGAGTCGGGCAGCGCTAGCCACGCCTAGGTCGGGCGCCGCGCCCGGCTGGGCGCGCGTTGTTCAGACCGAGCATCCCCAGCACCATCTTGCCGTGCTTCGCCTCGTCCATGTCTATCCACTCAAGGAGGAGGCGAGCCACAGGGTGACCGACCTTGATGCTCTCGCGCAGGTTGACCTCGTTCGCCGAGTCCTCGAGGGCCAGCATGCTCTTCAGCAGCTCCTCCCCAGGGAGCTCGAACCCGGGCCCGCTCTCCGCCTCCAGCCAGGAGATCACCTGCGAGACGACGTCCGCATGCCTGATGCTGTCCGAGGCTATCATCCTGAGAAGGAGCTTGGTGTGGTCGTCACCGGTTTTGTTGGCCAGTTCGAGGTAGTTCTCCGCCGCCCCCAGCTCGAGCTGGAGCCGCGCCCTAAGTAGCTCGAGCGAGCGATGCTTTTCAGGGCCCTCCGGACCTTTGGCGACTATCTCCTTGCCGGCGTTCATGACCATGACCTGGCGCGCCGTCTCGAGCAGCTCCACGGTCTTTATCCCGCCCGAGCCTGAACGGATGCGCTTGGCGACCTTGTCGGCGAGCGGGTCTACGATCTGATCGACCTTCCCAACGGACATTATGTTCGTTCCTCGCCTGCTCTTGACGTACTGGGTCACGGCGGCGGGGGTCACGTTAAGGGCTCCAGCGATCTCCTTCACCTTGAACCCCTCCGAAGCCAATCTCTTCGCAAGCGCCGCCCTGATTATCGGTATGAGCCTCTCTTCGCTCTTGATCCCGGCCTGATTCATCGCCATTACGCCAGCTTCCCCGCAATCAATCCGTGTCCCCTGTTAATAACACTGTTAGTTGTTATCGTTAACATCGTTCATATTAAATATAACATATGTTATGGGCATGGCTTATGGTGAGCTTCCTCGAGACCATCCTGCTCTCGGCGGTGATGGGCCTCTCGATCCTCATCTCGCTCCCGATAGTCCTCCGCAAGCGCACTAGCGACATGGCCAACAAGGCGCTGCTCGCTGTCGCGATTGGGATACTCGATCTTCCTCCTAGGGGACGTCTGGGGGAATGCGGCGACCATAATGTACAACGGCTCCCTCTATGGGCTCGGGTCCTCACCCTACTACGACGGCATCTTCACCGCGGCCCTGGGGATTGGATTCCTGGGACTCTACTACAGCGAGCACAGGAAGAAGACCGGTCTTGGTCCCTCTCAGACCTCCCTTATCATCGCATCGGGAATAGGATTCCAGAACCTCACAGAGGGTCTAGTCTTCGGCGCGCTGGCGGTGAGCATCGGGTTCTCGGGCGCGGCGCTGGTGGTGCTCGTGGGTTTCGTGATGCAGAACATCACGGAGGGGTTTCCGATCGCGTCGCCCTTCCTCGGCCGGTCGGACAGGAACGGTTGGGAGATGGCAACCTTCTTCTTGGTCGGCGGCGTGCCGACGATCCTCGGCGGCGCCGTCGGGTACTTCTATAGCTCGGGCGCGTTCACGGTGCTCTTCGACGGACTGGCGATAGGAGCGATTCTCTACGCCATACTTCCCATGTTCAAGTCCATGTTCAGGGACTCGGACCACGCCATGCAGAGAGTAACTTACATCGGCATCTTCCTCGGCTTCCTGGTGGGCTTCCTCGTGAACCTGATCTAGGCCGCGCCACCTTCCCATCCTGCGCTTCCTCTTCTGGTAGGTCCTTAGGGCGCGGAGGAGATCTATCTTGCGGAAAGAGGCTCGAGTAGAGATCCAATGAACGTGGGTGTTCATAAGACCTAGGAATGGAAATCTCTTGAGATAGAAGCTTTGGCCAAGCGAGCAGTGAAGGACCTTTCTCAATGGGAACGCGCTTGGATTGGCGCACTTGTCGCTGGAGAGGGGACCATAGGTTACAACAGAGGGCGTGTCTATCTTTCTGGTGGCCGCGAGCATCCGTTACTGGGACCGGGCAATCATTGGTACCCCCGACTGAGAATAGAAATGTATGATGAAGGCATGATCAAGCTGGCTGGAGTTATCCTGTTGGAAAAACCAATGCGAACACCTCGGGGCTCCTGGCTCGTAGTTAGGGAGGGCAACCTGTCATCGGCTATCTTCGATTGATGAGAGGATTCATGCCCGGGATAAGAGGCGCCGAGTCTGATTTTGTCATCTCGAATGGCCCCCCTGTTAACAGGGGGATAGTTGACGAGTACATCAGAGGTTGTTCAGGCGTTGATTATCTACCTAGCCTTCGTTTCCGCTTTTGGTACGTACGTATTGCGCGCAACAAATCAATTTTTCTAAACGCGGGCCAATAGACGTCCATGAAGATCAGCTCGCTGTAGGCGCCCTGCCACAGAAGGAAGCCGCTCATCCTCTCCTCGCCCGAGGTCCTTATGATCAGCTCGGGTTCGGGGTTGGGGAGGTGTGAGGTGTACAGCCTCCCCGCTATAGTCTCTTCGCTGATGGCCTCGGGGGCAAGGGTCCCGTTCTTCACGTCCTCTGCGATCGACTTCACGACGTCCGTGATCTCGGCCCTGCCTCCGTAGGCTATCGCTATGTTGAGGAAGTGGCCGTCGTACGCCGCCGTCTTCTCCTCAACCTCGCGTAGGATGCTGAGCAGGGACTGCGGGAGCAGGTCGAACTTCCCTATCCCCTTCACCCTGACCCGGTAGCTGTAGATCCGGTCGTCCTCGAGGAGGTTGGTCAGCCTCTGCTCGATGAGCCTGAAGAGCTCCTGAACCTCCTCGACGGTCCTGTGCAGGTTCTCCGTCGAGAGGACGTAGAGCGTTATCGACTTGATCCCGAGGTCGTGGCACCAGTCGAGGAGCTTCTCGACGACGTCGGCGCCCTGGGCATGGCCCACGTCCACTGCATACCTCCGGTCCTGGGCCCACCTCCTGTTTCCGTCGAGGATGATCCCGATGTGACTCGGAATGGGTCCGTCCTCGACCTGCCAGCTCAGCCTGTTCTCGTAGAACCTGTAGGCTCCCGTGGCCCGGAGTAAAGAGTCAAGCACTTGCGTCACTACTTGACAAGGGGTTCCGGCTGCGTATCCGTCCATAGAGCGCCGTGACGACGGCGAAGGTGACCGCGAGTCCCACCAGCACGTAGGACACGAGAAGGACCGAGCTGTTCTCCGCGGTCGGCGCTGTGAGGTAGACCGCGAACTGGTCCGTCGGCAGATACAGGAGGCCGAGGAGGACAATCAGGACCGCGTCCCTCCAGACCCTCCTGCTCCCCCTGGCAAGGTGTGCGAGCAGCGCACCGATGAGGTAGATGGCGAGGGCGGCCCAGACCAGGGGCAGGGCGCCCTCAAGATAGGTCCCGATCGATCTCGGACCCGTAGGTGAGGAAGAGGCCGGGGTTCGCATTGACCTTCAGCATGATGTCGGGTATGGCCGTCTGGAGGTTGGTGAAGCCGCTCGAAAGCCCAACGAGGAATATCAGCAGGCTCGCCACGGCGGAGAAGATTCTGAGGTAACCGTATGGACGCTGGCTCAGCATGGACGCGACCGACCTGTCCACGCCGAAACCCCTGACGAAGAAAGCGGAACCCAGGATCAGCAGGATGGCGATCCCAGCCTCGTAGGCGCGGCCGAAGAGCACGAGCACTCCCGCAAAGAGGAAGATGACCCCCGGAACTCCGATCACCCACTTCGAGTAGCGCTGATCGAAGACCAGCATCCTGAGATATCTCCCGAGGACCATGTAGGTCTCCTCGACCGTCCGGCTGTGCTTGACGACTATCCGGACGACGGACGCGACCGGCTTCATCGACTGGAGTATCGGGAGTATCTGCTCGTCCTCCGCCCCGTCGGTGACCAGTACTATCGCCGAGAACTGGGATTTGCTGAGGATGTTCTCTATCTCGCGCTTTATCTTCCTGTCGGCGTCGACGCCGCTGTCGGCTATCCCGCAGACGACCGCTATCTCGCAACCTTCGCTCATCGATTGGAGCCTGTCGTATTCCTTTATCGCAGCGAAGAACGAGTTGGCGTCGGCTTCCTCGGGGTCAGAGATCGCTAGCTGGGTCGCCGCGCTGAGCACGCCCTCCCTACCGAAGACCGGGGACCGGACCCTCGTCTTGCTCTCTAGGTCTCCATCTCTGTCGACCGCGAGTATGAGAAGCCTGTCCCCCTGAGCCGACATCTGATTCGCGGTTTGCCCTGACTCCATACTTAAGCGCTACTCCGCAGCCCGCACGACTTCGACAAAAAGGACTCCGAGCAACACACATAAGAGGGTTCGCCTCCCGACCGTAAAAGGCAAATGCAAGTCTCGCGGCCCTGGTTCGGATCCTGGCCGAAGGACCTCCCCCGCCAAGTAGGTGTCGAGGCGCAGCCACTCTACAAGCTGCTCGAGAACACCGCAGCCCGCACTCCTCGGAAGATCTGTCTCATGTACCAGGGGCGCTCCCTTACCTACGGCCAGGTCGATGAGCTCGCATCGCGGTTCGCGTCGGGTCTGTCCTCGCTTGGCTTCCAGAGGGGGGACCGCGTGGCCCTGCTCCTGCCGAATATTCCCCAGTTCGTCGTCTGCTACTTCGGGACGCTGAAGGCCGGAGGCATAGTGGTCCCGTGCAGTCCGCTCTACAAGGAGAAGGAGCTAGAGTACCAGCTCCGCGACTCGGGCTCCGCGCTCATCGTCGCGGCGAACGACGTCGTGGGCGACAACGACCTCTTCGCCAGCTTGGAGAAGTGCAGGGACCGCCTCCAGCTCAAGGCCGTGATAGCCGCGAGCGTGACCGACTTCCTTCCGGGTCTCAAGAGGCCGTTCGCCGGCCTAAGGGGCGTGAAGAACGTCAAGAGGCGTGGGACAGTGACGTTCACAGACCTCATCGGCCAAAGCCCGCCGCTTAGGCAGTCGGTCGCCGTCGATCCCGCCAGGGACGTCGCCGTTCTCCAGTACACCGGCGGCACGACCGGGGTGTCGAAGGGAGCCATGCTCTCTCACGCCAACCTCTACCTCAACGCCTTCCAGACCGCAGCGGTCCTGCCTCTGGTGGAGAGCGACATCGCGCTCGCTGCCCTTCCGTTCTTCCACATCTATGGGATGACCACTGCCATGAACGCACCGTTCAGCGTGGGGTGCTCCGTGGTGGTCGTGCCAAGGTTCGAGGTCGAACAGGTGATGGCAACGATCGAGAAGGAGAAGGTTACGAGCTTCTGCGGGGTCCCCACGATGTACATCGCGGTCATCAACCATCCCAAGGTCTCGCAGTTCAACCTCCGCTCGGTGAGGTCGTGCATCTCCGGCGGTGCTCCGCTCCCCGTGGCCGTCAGGAAGCGCTTCATTGAGCTCACAGGGAGTGCACTGGTCGAGGGGTACGGGCTCTCCGAGGCGAGCCCGGTCACCCATGTCAATCCGGTCGGGGCAGGAGCGATCGTGAAAGACGGTTCGATCGGAATCCCGGTCTCGGACACGGACGCCGCGATCGTGTCGATGGAAGACCCGTCGAAGTTCCTTGGCGTGGGCGAGGAGGGGGAGCTCGCGGTCAGGGGCCCCCAGGTCATGCTCGGCTACTGGAACAGGAGGGACGAGACAGATTTCGTGATGAAGGACGGCTGGCTGCTCACGGGGGACATCGCGAGGATGGATGAGCAGGGGTTCTTCTTCATAGTTGACAGGAAGAAGGACATGATCGACGTGGCCGGTCTCAAGGTGTGGCCCCGCGAGGTGGAGGAGGTGCTCTTCACCCACCCTGCCGTGAGAGAGGCCGCCGTCGTGGGAGTGCCCGACGATTACAGGGGAGAGTCGGTCAAGGCCTTCGTCGTGCTGAGGCCGGAGACCAAGGGAAAGGTCTCGGAGAAGGAGATCATCGGCTTCTGCCGGGAGCGAATCTCGAGCTACAAGGCACCGCGCTCGGTGGCCTTCGTCGACGAGCTGCCGAAGACGCTCGTCGGCAAGGTGCTGCGCAGGAAGCTTCGCGACAGGAGCGACTGGCAGAAGGATACGGCTAGTCCACCCGGATGATCATCGCCACGGCGTTTCCGCCGCCGAGGCAGAGGGTCGCCAGCCCCGTCTTCTTCCCCCTCTTCTTGAGAGCGTAGATAAGAGTCGTCAGGACCCTCGCGCCGCTCGCCCCGATGGGATGGCCGAGGGCGACGGACCCCCCGTTAACGTTGAACCTCTCCTCGGGGATGCCCAGCTCGTCCCTGACGACTATGGATGCCGTGGAGTATGCTTCGTTGTGCTCGAATAGGTCAATGTCGTCCACGCCCAGCCCCGTCTTCAGGAACAGCGCCCTGACGGTGGGGATCGGCGCTTCCATGATGTCGGCCGGCTCGGTGCCCCCTGTGTGGTATCCGATTACACGGGCGAGCGGCGTCACCCCCAGACTCTCCGCCCTCTCGTCGGAGGCGACCACGAGCGCCGAGGCGCCGTCGCTGAGCTGCGATGAGTTCCCAGCGGTACAGACGCCGCCCGGTTTGAAAGCCGGTTTCAGCTTCGCCAGCCGCTCGACCGTCGTGTCTCCGCGGATGCACTCGTCCTGGTCGAAGACCACCGACTGCCCGGACTCTCCCACGACCTGGACGCCCACCATCTCGTCCTTGAAACTTCCCTCCTTCTGGGCGGTCGCTGCCTTAATCTGACTGGCGCAGGCGAACTGGTCCGCCTCCTCCCTGGAGACGTGGAACTTCTCGGCTATCCTCTCCCCCGTCATGCCCATGTGGTAGTCGTTGTAGACGTCCCAGAGCCCGTCGCTTATCATCGAATCGACGAGGCGCGTGTCGCCGTACTTCGTCCCCCAGCGCATGTCCCTGACCAGGTATGGCGCGTTGCTCATGCTCTCCGAGCCTGCGGCGACGAGGATCCTCCGCGTCCCCCGCCTTGATCGCCTGAGAAGCCAGCATGACCGCCTTCAGACCGGAGCCGCAGACCTTGTTGAGTGTGAACGAGCCCACGGTCACGGGCACGCCTGCGTATATCGCGGCCTGTCTCGCGAGGTTCTGTCCCAGTCCAGCCGAGATGACGTTCCCCAGGATGACCTCCTCGACGTCTCCGCCCTTCAGGCTGCTGCGCTTGATGGCCTCCCTGACGACGGTCTCGCCGAGCCTGGCGGCCGAGACCCGCACTAGGCTCTTACCGAACTTCCCTATGGGTGTCCTGCAGGCAGAGAGGATAACCGGTTTTGCCATGGTCTACGAATGGGCCCCGCCCCCCACCCACTAATAACGCCGCCGTTTCTCACCGTCATTCGACGACTACTTATTAGATGGCTGGATGAACCATCCAGGTGATGGACGCTCTTCGCGTGGCCGGCAGCAGGAAGGTCGCCGCAATCTCGATGTTCACGGCCCTGGCCGTCGTGACCGACTACGCGATGCTCCCCCTGGCGAACGTGAAGATGATGGATTCGATCGTCTTCGTCTCTGCACTCGCCTTCGGGCTCGAGGTCGGCGTCTCGGTCGGCGCGCTGACTTGGCTCGTCTACGGCGAGATCAACCCGCTCGGTCCGGACGGAGGGCTCCTCCTGATCGTGCTCGTCGGATCCGAGACCGTCTACGCCGTCCTGGGCTTCCTGGTGAGGAGGACCCTCTGCGATGACAGGACCGCGCTCCCGGCTAGGAGCCTGCTGTGGGGTTCGCTTGGTCTGATAGGCGCGTTCGTCTATGACCTGATCACTAATGTGGTGCCGGGGCTGCTCGCAGGCTTGTCGCCCCCGCAGGCTCTATTCCTCCTTGTGCCCGGTGCCCCCTTCATGGTCGCCCACGAGGTCAGCGACTTCGTCTTCTTCGCCGTCGTTGCGCCACTCCTCTACGGCGCGATCCGTTCGGTCCTCAGGAGGCAGATGGGGGTCGCCTCGGGCCGTCCTCATCTCTTGGACTCGAAGCCCTGAATGTCGAGGACCGAGCCCTTCCTCTCGCTTCTGGGCCTGAACCGGGGCACCACCTCGCTCCCCGCCCGCGCTTTGCCGAGGATACGGTGGATCATCCCTCCGCGGACGCCGGTGAACGTGATGTAGGCGAACGTCTGCTCTCCCGCCTCGTCGTCCCCCGCACTGGAGATTGCCGCCACCCTGCCTACGGGACCGACTTTGACGTATCTTGTTATCTTGCCGTAGCACTTCACGCAGTAGATCCTTGCAGGGAGCGACGACTCCCTGCAGCTCGGGCAGTATCCCGCTCAGGATCTTTCCGACCTTGAGACCGCGCAGGAACCTCTCGCCGGCTACCCCCGCCGTGTACTCGTAGTGGAGGGGGATGCCGTCGGTCCACTGCATCACGTCCGCGACGGACTCGAGCCTCTCCTCGATTGGCGTGGTCTAGCCTCTCCTCAGTCGCCGGCCTGAAGTACTTGATATCGGTTATGGAGCCGTACCGCTCGTCGTCGGGCCTCCAGACCGCTTCGACCCGCATCCCTATCCTGACCTTCTCGGGCGCGACCTCGCCCAGGAGGTGCAGAATCCCCATCAGCGGGGAGGCCCCGTCGATCTCGATCACGGCGACGACGATCGGCTCGCTCCGCCTGCTCGCGTCAGAGTTCACGTAGGCGATCGAGTACGTGACGACCTTCCCAGAGTCCCTCAGCCTGACCCACCGGTCCGTGGGCCTGTAGCACCTCTCGCAGTACATCCTGGGCGGGACCAGCACCCTTCGGCAGCCGTCGCATTCCCGCCCCCAGAGCTCTCCTTCCTCCTGAGCCCTCTGAGGAACCGCGACGTCGCGACGCCTGCGCTCCAGGAGTACTTCAGCTCGGTCTCGTACTTTGTCAGAAGGTACCTTCCGCTCCTGACGTCCTCGGGGGTTATCTCGACCCCTGGGTAGTGCGACACCCTTGAGCTCAAGCCGCGCCTCCACCGGCCCTCTCGGCCATATGCGTTTCGTCACGACCCAGGCGCCTGGCGAACTCAATGAAGAACGCCATGGACTCGGGATTCCTCAGTGAGCCGGGGTTGTACGACCTTCGCCGGGTCCGAGCCCAGAAGAATCCTCTTGACCGGGACCTCGACCTTCTTCCCGTTCAGGGTCCTCGGGACGTCCTCGACCGCGAATATCGTCGTCGGGGACCATCTTCGGTGAGAGCTCCTTCCTGATCTTTCCGGTGATATCGGGCTGCGAGCGACTCGTCGAGGACAGCGCCCTCGCGAAGCACCACGAAGAGCGGCATGTACGAGCGCCCCCCAAGGAACTCCATGTCGACGACGAGGCTGTCGGCGACCCTGGGGACCGACTCGACCACGCGGTATACCTCGCTCGTTCCCATCCTGACGCCCATCCTCTTCAGGGTCGCGTCCGACCTGCCGTAGATCACGCAGCCGCCGTCCTCGCAGATCGTGACCCAGTCCCCGTGTCGCCAGACGCCGGGGAAGAGGCTGAAGTAGCTCTCCCTGTACCTCTCCCCGGTCGCGTCGCCCCAGAGGTAGAGGGGCATCGAGGGCATCGGCTTCCTGATGACCAGCTCTCCCATCTCTCCGACTACCTCGCGCCCAAGCTCATCGAACGCCGCGATGTCCGCTCCGAGGTTCCTGCACTGTATCTCCCCCGAGCGGACCGGGAGTATCGGGCATCCGCCGACGAAGGCTGTGCAGAGGTCGGTGCCCCCGCTGATCGAGGCCAGCCAGACGTCGTCCTTCACGTGTGAGTAGACCCATTCGAAACCCTCGGCCGTCAGCGCGGACCCCGTGGAGCCGAATCCCCTCAGCGTACCCAGGGAGTGCGAGGAAGCAGGGTCGATTCCACCCCTCATCGAGGCGCCCACGAACGCCGCGCTGGCGCCGAGAAAGGTCAACCCAGTCTCGTCTGCGAGGTCCCAGAGCGCGTGCCCGTCCGGGAAGAAGGGGTCGCCCTCGTAGAGGACGATGGTCGAGTCGAGGAGCAGCGCGCCGACGAGGTAGTTCCACATCATCCATCCCGTCGAGGTGTACCAGAACATCCTGTCGCCGGCCCTGAGGTCGTTGTGGAGCGCCAGAGTCTTGAAGTGCTCCAGGAGAATCCCGCCGTGGCCGTGGACGATGGGCTTCGGGAGGCCCGTCGTCCCCGAGGAGTAGAGCATCCAGAGCGGGTGGTCGAAGGGAACCTGCGCGAACTCCGAGCCTCGCGCCCGAACTCGTCAGGTCGTCCCAGTGGTCAGCCCCTTCGACGGGCGAGGGCTCCGGTCCGACCATGACCATCCTCTCTATGCTCGGTATCGCTCCCCTGATCCGCTCCACTGTCTCGGCCTTTGAGTTCCACTTCCCCCTGTAGCTGTATCCGTAGGCGGCGATCAGCACCTTGGGCTCTATCTGCTTGAACCGGTCGACGGCGCTCTGGGCCCCAAAGTCCGGCGCGCAGCTCGACCAGACCGCCCCGACGCTGGCGCAGGCGAGGAGAGCCATCACTGCCTCCGGTGCGTTCGGGAGATAGGCCGCGACCCGGTCGCCGCTGCCGACGCCCATGCTCCCTCAACGAGCTTGCGAACGCAGACGTCCTCCTCTCGAGCTCCCCCCAGGAGACGCTGCGCCTACCGCCCCCTGCTCGGTCTTGGTCAGAGATCGCCGTCTTCGCGTCCCTGCCCCGGAAGATGTGCTGGGCGTAGTTGAGCGCGGCCCCCGTGAACCACTTCGCCCCGGGCATCGTCCTGCTTTCGAGGACATTCGAGTAGGGCTGCGACGACTCCATCCCGAAATACTTCCAGACCTACTCCTGAAAGCGCTCGAGCTCCTCGGACCGACCACGACCAGAGCTCGGGGTACCCGTCGTGCGCGCACCCCCTCCTCTTTCTCCAGCCACCGCGCGTAGGCGGTGATGTTGGCCCTCTCGACGACCTCATCGGAAGGCTCCCAGAGTACCCTGCTCAAAGGCTCCCTCTACCTCTTCATCGTGATGACAGTCCCGCACTGGACGAGGTCGCCCCATGCCTGGGCGAGGCCCCGTTCGGCCTTCTTCTTGATCTGCCTCTTCCCGGCCTCGCCCTTGAGCTGCCAGTAGACCTCGCAGACCTTCATCAACCCTGCGGCCGCTATGGGGTTCCCCACCCCTAGGAGCCCGCCCGAGGGGTTGACCGGGAACTCCCCGTCCGCGCTGGGTCACCCCCTCCTTGGTCAGCTTCGGGGCCTCGCCCTTCTTCGCGAGCATCAGCCCCTCCATGTGGTGGAGCTCCTTGTAGTCGAACGGGTCGTAGACCTCCGCGAAGTCGAGGCTCTTCCGCGGGTTCTCTATCTTGGCCATCTTGTAGGCCATCCTCGCCGCACTCTCCACGTAGGTCGGGATAGCACAGCTCCCTGTTCGTCCAGTACTGCGAGTCGACGTTCCATCCGACGCCGTCGACCCAGACCGGGTCCTTGGTGTACCTCCTCGCCACGTCCTCGGAGGCGAGGATCACCGCGGCACGCGCCGTCCGAGGGCGGCGAGACGTCGTATCTCTTCACGGGCGAGACGATCTTCTCGCTCCTCATCACGTCCTCGACCGTGATCTTCGCCCCGAGCTGCGCGCACGGGTGGTCGAGCGCGTTCATCTTGTTCTTGACGGCGACCAGCGCGATCTCCTCCTCCTTCACATTGTAGGCGTGCATGTACCTCCTCATCTCGAGGGCGAAGATCCAGAGGAGGGTCACTCCGAGCGGCCTCTCGGTCGTGTGGTCGAAGATGGACCAGAAGGCGGCTTGCGGATGCGGGTGGAGAGGGGACATCTTCTCCTCGGCGACGGCCAGGCAGGTGTCGAAGAGACCCGAGGCCACGTGCCACCACGCCGCCGATCGGCGTGAATACGCCCGTCCCTCCTCCGACGTAGACCCTGGTGTTCGGCCTGCCTATCCCTCCCGACCCCTCGAGCAGATACTCGCCCTTCATGTGCACCCCGTCGAAGGCGTCGGGCGCGCTGCCGACCACCACCGAGTCGATCGTCCTTCATTGTCATCCCGGCGGAGGTCAGGGCCATGTCGGAAGCCTCGTAGGAGAGCTCCCTTCCAGTCTCCAGGAGCCTCCTTCTGAAGAGTGTCATGCCGGCCCCGATGACGGCTACCCTTCTCTTGATCATGCACATCACCTTGAAAGGACCGCCACCCCTCCGGTGGCTGTCGGGACTCCTCTCCAAGACTGGACGAGGGCGCGCTTCGCACCCTCAACCTGGATGGGTCCTGCCTCGCCTCGGAGCTGGAGCACGCACTCGAGGAGACGGTGCATTGCGGATGCCTCGAGTAGATTCCCGACCCCGAGGGAGCCCCCGCTCGGGTTGAGGGCCGGCCCTGACCCAGAGAGAACCCTCTCCTCCTCTGCCCTGCTCTTCGCGAGGGAACGGAGGTGCTGCAGCAGCTTGTACGAGTAGGTGTCGTCGAGCTCGATCAGGTCGAAGTTACCGAGGTCCTTTCCCAGTCCGGCCTGGGAGACGCGCCCTCGCGTACGAGCCGCTCGCATATCGGGCCGTCCGGACGTCGCCCCCGTCGTACCAGGGCAGCGACGACTCCCAGGCGACCCCATCGACGTAGACTGCCTGCCTCCTATTCTTCCGTATCCAGCGTTGTGAAGCGAGAATCAGGACTACCCCGGCGTCCGCGTAGGGCGCCTTGTCGATCCGCCTGAGTGGGGACGAGAGCACCTCCGAGCCCTCCAGGTCCCTTTTGGTGAGCTCGGCGCCGTAACTCGCCCGGGGGTTGCGGATGGCCTGCGTCTTCATTCTGACCAGCAGGTCGTCGAGTTTGGCTCGTGGGTGGCGCCCTTCCCTCATGAAAGCGTCCATCTCGAGCGCGGCGAGCGCGTCTCCACCGGCCCCGACCGGCCGGACCATCGAAGGTTCCTGCGCCATCCTCTCTACCGCCTCCTTGTCTATGACGTCCGCCGCCTTGGAGTGAGCCTCAAGCGTCACCACCTCGGCCACGCCCGAGAGGATCTGCATTACCGCGTTCCCGAGTCCGGTCAGGGCGTCGCCCGGGATGGTGCAGACAGGCCTCCCCGCGCCGCCGATCTGGTCGGGGACCATCTCGTCCGCGATGCTCCAGCCCTCCCAGAAGTCCTCGGTGCAGCAGATGAACGAGCCCACGTCCCTCCGGGGGTCGATCGCTGCGTCGGCGTAGGCGCGAGCAGCAGCCTCATACATCATCTCCCTCGTCGAGAGGTCCGAGACCACCGGCCTGAATCCCTCGGACCCGACTCCGATGATACCGACTCGATTCTGCATTGCCCTGGAGGGGCGTTTTGATTCATCGAGCCAATAAGGGTTCCTAGGTTGCCCTCGATTGCTTAAATGGAGAGGTGAACGAGAGACGCATGTTGACCCATCGTCTGGCCGTCGGTTTCAACCCGGTCCTCCCCGTGAAGGACGCCGTCATGCTCGGCAGGAAAGCGGAGTCCCTAGGGTACGAGTCGATCTGGTTCCATGAAAGCCTCTTCCAGCGAGACGCTCTCTCCTACATATCGTCGGTGCTGCTCTCCACGACGCGGATCCGGGTTGGGTCCGGGGCGATAAACACCTTCACGAGGCACCCGCTCGCGGCTGCAGCGGCCTTCGCTTCCCTCAGCGAGCTCTCGGAGGGCCGCGCGATCATGGGCGTGGGGCTCGGGTCCTTTCCCACCGTGCCCAACATCGGGTTCAAGATCTTCCCGGTCTCCGAGACCAGGCCCCTCCAGAGGATTAGGGAGTACGTCGCTGTCTCCCGTAGCTTCTGGGCCGGCGAGAAGCTGGCGTTCAAGGGCGAGTTCTACACCGCCGAGAAGATGCAATCGGACATAAAGCTCGCCTTCAAGGTCCCGGTCTACATAGCCTCCCTCTCCGAGCTGACGCAGGCGTTCGCCGGTGCGGAGGCCGACGGCGTGATACTCTCCCCTTCGGTAGCCACGACCGGGACGACCGCGACCATGGTGGGGCACGTCCGCGCAGGTGAGACGAAGGCGGGGAGGACCGCCGACAAGGCGTCCTATGTGCTTACCTCGGTCGACGAGGACGGCAAGAAGGCAAGGGACGTCGTCAGGAACTTCTACTTCTTCCTCTACCAGCTGGGCGAGGTGATCAAACCCGAGACCCTCGAGGAGTACGGCGTCAGCCTCCCAGAGATAGAGCTCTTCAGGGGGGCGTGGAGGCGCGGCGACCCTGCTGCCCGCAGCCTCGTGCCCGACAGGGCAATAGACGCCCTGACCATCGCGGGGACGCCGAAGGAGGCCCGCTCCCGGATCGAGGAGTATCAGAAGGCGGGGGTCGACCTTCCCATCCTGATGCCCATTGGAAACGTTAATTATGCGATGGAAACCCTCGCTCCAAGCTAAGCATGCCCAGTCGGTCTCTGGGTGAGAGTCTTGGATTGTTCATCCGGTTTGCGAGGGTCCAATTCCTCCCCGTGATACTTGCCCCGCTGCTGGTGGGGACCGCCGCAGCTTGGTACGTCTCCCGGTCCCTCAATCCGTTGCTCCTAGGCCTGCTCTTTATGGGGAGCGCCTCTCTCCTGATAGCTTCCAATTCGATCGACGACGTCTATGATTTCGTCAACGGGGTAGACCAGGTCTCTGAGAAGATGTTTCCGAAGGAGTTTCCAGGCTGGAAACCAATACCCAGGGGACTGATGTCGGTCGGCCAGGGTCTCACCATCTCGGGAACCTTCTATCTCCTGAGCATCGCCGTGGCGCTATACCTCTCGGCGACCGTGGGCTGGATCGCGCTGGCCATAGCAATCCCCGGCATCCTCCTGGGCTACTTCTATGCCGCGCCCCCGCTCAAGCTCGACTACAGGGGGTTCGCCCTCGGCGAGATCGCGATATTTCTGAGCTTCGGGATGATCCCGGTTCTCGGCACGTTCTACATCCTCACTGGTGGCCTGAGGCTGCTCCCCCTGCTCGTCTCGATTCCGCCTGGGATCCTGACGACGAACATAGTCCTGACCCACGACATGATCTTCTACGACTCTTACAAGGCCGCCGGGAAGCGCTCCCTTACCGTCGTCCTCGGTCGGGTGAGCACCGAGCGATTGACGCTCGGGTTGTCGGGCGTTGCCTATGCAGTCACGCTTGTGCTGATAGCGATTGGGGAGATACCCCTCTCCACCCTGCTCGTCCTCCTCGCTCTGCCGGTCCTTCTCCTGAAGGGGCTGCCCTCGCGGGTCGAGAGGCCGGTTCCCGAGTACGCAAGGATGACGATGCGCGTCTTCCTGCACTCCATAGCTTTCTCCGTGCTCCTCGCGGCGGGGCTCCTTCTCTAGGCGCCGGCGGAGATTCCTCGATGGAGAGACCTCGCAAGGGCAGCGGCGTACCTCTCGTCGCCGGACTCGTCGTCATCGTGGCCTCGATGGCTGTGCTGTTCCTGGTTCCCTCCGGGTACTTCATCGCTGCCACCTTCGCCTCGATGACCTGCATGATGGCCGTCACCTATCTCCTGACCCGGTACCGAGGACTCTTCCGCCCGAGAGCAGCCACGATAGCCTTTGGTGTGGTGACCGCGGCGGCGCTCTACCTTGTCTTCTACCTCGGCAATCTCGGTTTGACCGCCCTCCACCCGTTCGGGATGAGCTCGGCGAGCGAGAACTCGATCTACTCCCTGATCGCCTCGCCCTCGAACCCCCTGTTCCTCCAGGTCGGGGTCCTCGCCTTCGACGCCGGAGGCTACGAGTCATTCTTCAGGGGCGTGCTACAGACCCGCCTAGAGCCGAGCACCGGCGTCGGGTCTGTCTTCCTTGTGGCGCTCCTCGACGCCCTCTTGCACACGGTGACCCTCAACCCACTCTGGGTCGTCACCACGTTCATCGCAGACTCGGTCTGGGGCCTGACCTACCACTACTCCAAGGACCTGACCTCCTGCGTCACCAGCCACTTCGTCTGGGACGTGGTGATCTTCATTCTTCTTCCGATACGATAGTCCCCCTGGAACGCTCCGGCCCGCGCCTGGAATCCTTTAATCCGCCTCTCCACGGACGGCCCACGTTCCCAGATGGGCCTCTTCCAACCAGAGCACGAAAACGTCCTGGGGAGCTTCTACGGGCCCGACCACGGCAGCTACAGCAGCGTGCTCGAGTCGCTGGCGGACTTTCTGGAGGCGGAGGTCGCCCCCAAGTCACCCGGCTTCGACGCTGAGAGTGGAGGGATCGCCGGGGTCCGCAAGGCGCTGTTCGACCAGGGACTGTGCAGGATTCCCTTCGAGTCCCACGGGGGAATCTCCCTTCCTTTCGGAGTCTACGCCCTAGCCATGGAGCTCGTCGGATCGGCTGACGCCCCGACCGCCATGAGCATGGGGGTCCACAACATGGTCGCCGAGGGCGTCCTTCGCTTCGGGACCGCCTCCCAAGGGGACTCGGTGGTCGCCGATCTCATATCCGGCAGGAAGCTCGCGGCCTTCTCGCTGACGGAGCCCTCCTCAGGATCCGATGCGAGGTCGATGTCCACGGAGGCGACCCGCGCCGGTTCGGATTATGTGATCAACGGAACGAAGACCTTCATCACCAACGCCGGCGACGCTGACGTGTACCTCGTCTTCGCTAAGACGGCGACGGGCCACTCCGCCTTTCTGGTCGACCGCTCAACGCCGGGCCTGACCACCGGGGACGACATCCCGAAGCTGGGGATGAGGGGCTCCAGGACCGGCGAAGTCAGGTTCCAGGACTGTGAGGTCCCCGCCGAGAGCCTCCTTGGTCAGGAGGGGAAGGCGTTCGAGTACGCCAAGGCGATGCTGAACGGTAGCCGGATAATCATGGGGTCGATATGTGTCGGGATCGCGCGCACGGCCTACGGGAAGGCGTTGGCCTACAGCAAGCAGAGGGAGCTCTTCGGACAGAAGCTCTCCGACCTGCAGATGACCCGGGAGAAGATCGCGAACATGAGGACCGAGATTACCGCCGGGCGCCTGCTCTGCCTCTACGCCTCGCGGCTGAGAGAGATGGGCCTCGACTACGCTTCGGAGGCCGCGCAGGCCAAGATACTCTCGAGCGAGATGGCGGCACGCGTCTGCGACCAGGTCATACAGGTATTCGGTGGCTACGGTTACACGAACGGCGAAGTGCACCGCCACTGGAGGGACGCGCGTCTGCTCGCAATAGGCGAGGGGGCCTCAGAGGTCGCTCAGGATGCTGGTGGCTGGAAAGGAGGTGACAGGTTCGCGATGAACATCGTGGTCTGCGTGAAGCACGCCGTCGACGAATCCGAGCTGAGGGCGGACCCGTCAGGGAAGCCCCAGCTCCAGGGTGCCCTATCCAAGATGAGCACCTTCGACCGGAACGCCGTCGAGGAGGCCGTGAGGATCAAGGAGAAGAAGGGCGGGACCGTGACGGTCGTGAGCCTAGGGAGCGGCGACTGGAAGAAGAGCCTCAAGGAGGCGCTCGCGATGGGCTCTGACAGGGCCCTGGCGGTGAACTCATCCCAGCAACTCGACGCGGCATCCACCTCCTACTACATCTCGCGCGCAATCAAGCGCGCCGGACCTGTCGACCTGGCGATCTTCTCCGAGGGTGCCTCAGACACCTATCACGGTCTCGTCGGTCCCATGGCCGCCGAGTGGCTAGGGATGCCGTTCATGGGCTACGTCCGTAGGCTCGAAGTCGGCGACGGCTCGGTGCGATGCGAGCTGGCCCTCGAGGAGCACGAAGAAGTGGCCGAGGCCAGCCTCCCCGCGGTCGTGTCCGTCGTGAGTGAGATCAACGAGCCAAGGTATCCCACGCTGCTGCAGATAATGCAGGCGTCGAAGAAGCCGATGGAGGAAGTCACGCTCGACTCGCTGAAGGACGAGGGTCTCCCCCCTGTCAGGGTCACGGTGGCGGACGTCCACGTGCAGGCCCTGAGCAGGAAGAGGGTGGTCTTCGAGGGGACGGCCGAAGATAGTTCCAGGAAGCTTGTGGAAGCCCTAAGAAAGGAGGGAGTGATATGATCGGCGTCCTCTCGTACTCGGATGACCGCGGACTGGCCCTGGAGCTCTCCAGGGGAGCATCCATGATCGCAGCGACGGCTGGAGGGACCTCCTCCACCGTCGTTGTCGACGCGCTTGACGAAGCCGGCCTCTCGGGGCACGTGCTCCTGCTGAGGTCGGACCGACGCCTCCCCGGGGACTACGAGCTCATCGCCGAGGCCCTGGCCGCAGCCGCCAAGGCAAACAACTCGTCCATCGTTCTCATCGGCGCCACCAAACTGGGGAGGCAGATCGCGGCCAAGCTGGCCGTGATGGCGGGGATGGGCGTGCTGAGCGATGTCAGGGATCTGAAGTTCGATGGGGCCGAGCTGAAGGGCGTCCGAGGGGTCTACGCCGGCCGATTCAACGCGACCGTGGTCTCCGGGCTGCCGTGCATCGCGCTCGTCCCTTCGGGCTGTTACCAGGCGGACCAGGGCGGCGCGCAGACGGTCGAGGAAATGACGCTCACCGGGCTCTCATCGAGAGTGAGGTACATAGAGACGAGGCCCCGGTCGCGAGGGTCGGTCGACCTCAGGACTGCGGAGATCATCGTCTCGGCGGGCAGAGGCTTCAAGAAGAAGGAAGACCTCGCCCTGGCCGAGGATCTCGCGAAGGCGCTGGGAGGCGCGCTGGGCTCCTCGAGGCCCCTCTCCTCGGACCTCGGCTGGTTGAGCGAGGAACACCACATCGGGCTGACGGGCATCTACGTCAGGCCGAAACTCTACGTCGCGGTTGGAATCTCAGGGCAGCTGCAGCACGTGGCAGGAATCAAGGACTCCAAGGTCATCGTGGCCATCAACAAGGACAAGCAGGCCCCTATATTCCAGGTGGCCGACTACGGGATTGTCGGCGACCTCTACCAGGTGGTCCCAGCGCTCATCGCAGCCCTCGGCCCCTAGGCCTTGGGGAGGTTCTCCGCAACGATCTCGGCGACGTCCTTGACCTCCAGCTTCTCGTTGCCGAGGCTCTTCGCCGCGTCCTCGAACATCGTGACGCAGAAGGGACACCCGACCGCAATGGTCTCCGCGCCAGCTTGAATCGCCTCCTCGACCCTTATCACGCCCACCTTCTTCTTCTCCGGGACCTCGTACCAGACGTTGGCCCCGCCCCCTCCGCAGCAGAAGCTGTTGGACCTGTTCCTCTTCATCTCGACCAGCTCCAGTCCCTCCTGCGAGCCGAGCACCTCGCGCGGCTCGTCGAAGATGCCGTTGATCCTTCCTAGGTTGCAGGGGTCGTGGAAGGTCACCTTCCCTGAAGCGCCTCGGGGCTTCAGCCTCCCCACCTTGATGAGCTCCCATATCAGCTGCGAATGGTGGATCACCTGGAAGTTCCCCCCAAACTCCGGGTATTCGTTGAGGAAGGTGTTGAAGCAGTGCGCGCAGTGCACAACCACTTTCTTCGCCCCCGCCGAGTTCAGAGTCTCGATGTTGCGGAGCGCGAGCTCCTGGAACCTTGCCTCTTCGCCCATCCTCCGGACGGGCTCGCCCGTGCAGACCTCCTCGTTCCCAAGGACCGCGAAGTCGACCTCGGCAGCTTTGAGTATCTGGACTACGGACTCGGTTATCTTCCGGGCCCGGGGATCGTAGCTGCCCTGGCAGCCTACCCAGTAGAGATATTCGGCTCCCGGGTTCTCCTTGACCGTGGGCACTCCCAGATCTCGCCAGCCAGGTCTGTCGGTCGCTCTGGGGGAGGCCGAAGGGATTGTTGGACCGTGCGATGTTCTCGAGGAAGGCCCGCTTCATCGGGTCGAGTCTGTTCTCGGCGACGAGCGTCCGCCTGAACTCGACGATGTAGTCGACTTGGTTTATGAAGACAGGGCAGACGTTCACGCAGGCGTTGCACGTGGTGCAGGACCAGAGCTCCTGCTCCCTTATGAGCCCGCTCGAGAGCGCGTCGGCAGCAACCTGTTTCATCCCGGACCCCAGGTCCCTGACGACGACGCGGGGTGATAGGTCTCTACCCGCGGCGTAGGCGGGGCAGACGTCCTGGCACCTGCCGCAGTTTGTGCACGCGTCTGAGCGCGAGGAGTTGGAGGGGTTTGAAGTCCGAGCTCGAGGTCACGTTTGGGGGTGCCTCGACGCTGCCCGATTCGAGCATCGCCGAGAGGCTGAAGGGCGTGCTGAGCCGCCCCATGGGCCTCTGCTCTGCCACGGCCACGTTGGCGCCCGAAGTGAAGACGTGGATGAGCTTCGTGTAAGGGACGAGCGCCAGGAGGCCGAAGACCGAGAACATGTGGGCGTACCAGACTCCCTGATAGATGACAGTCATCTGGCCGCCCGAGAACAGGGTGGACACCAGGACCGAGAGGGCGTCGCCCACCGGCGAGTAGGATGCGAACTGGCTTGGGTGCGTCGCGAGCCTGAGCGACTCCAGGAGGAACCCGGACGCCCCGATCCAGACGAGCGTCCCTAGGACCAGGTAGTCGTCCCAGCCGGTCCTGAGCTTGTCGGGCCTCTGCACGAACCTCCTGTAGAGGGCGATGACGAGTCCGACCACGAAGGCCGTGCCGAGGGCGTCGCCCAGGAACTCGAGCGTCAGGTAGAACCCGCCCTGGAGGAACAGCACGTTGGTGAAGAGGGGGAGCACGTCGCTCTGCACGAAAATCAGAGTGGTGTAAGCTAGGAGCATCAGGAAACCGAAGAAGATCGCGCCGTGCATGACGCCCCCCTCGCCCCCTGCGAGGACCCTTCTCTGTTCCAGTCCGAAGTCTACGAACCTCCTGATTTTGGCGCCCGCGTCCTTCGATGCCAGCGCAAAGAACTGCCTCGGTCCCAAGCCGTATCTTGCGAGGTGCCGGTAGAGGCCGTAGATCATCACCGCCCCACAGACGAAGAACGTCGCGTAGACGACCACGGGAGCGTACCAGGGCAGGAACAGGTAGCTCGCACGGATGGGGTCGGCCATCGGTCTAGGCCCGACCGGCCGGGCCCGTTAATAGGTTCTTCCGAAGAGAGCGACGGGCACCGCAGACCCTAGGGATGAGGTTCCCCTTCCTGTCTCCCCGCGGCGTCCTCTCCCTTCCTGTTCTCGCGCCTCCTCACTATCTTCCCTCCGCCCGTGGGGAGGACCCTCATGACGTCATCGAGCCCTGATGTTACCGTCTCGTCCCCGTACAGCTTCTTCAGCTCGAAGAGCACCTTCTTCGCGGTGTCTGAGGTCTTCTCCCTGCTCGGGACCAGGGTCAGGTGCGCCCGTGAGAGCTTGATTAGCGCCTCCTCGGGCCCGGCCATTACCCTGCCCTTCGAGTCCAGGCCGACGGCCACCTCGACGGGATTCTTGGTCGCGAAGTTCTTCTTCCCCCTGATGGCGAAGGATCCTCGCGCGAGGAATTCCCCACTCGGCGCGCTGCTGCTGACCTGATCTGGTAGAACCCAGAACGCGTCTGCCGCGACGAGGCCCGTCTTCCACGCGCTGCTGAACGCCACCGTCGCCTGCGCGACCTGCCGCGTCTCGTCGGGAGTCTGATGCTCGCCGCCCTTTAGGATAAAGAAGGGCGAGCCAAAGAGGTCCGCGTGGTACGCCACGTCCCCCTCGACAAGATGCTTCTTCACGAGGATGGTGTTAGACTGGGCATCCCTTCCTCCCACCGCGAGTTTCCCCTCCGTCGTGAAGAACCATCGGAACTTTTCGTACCATTCCTTGCTCTGCCGTGTGACTAGCCGCACCTTGGCCTTCGGGGTAAGTCTCATGGCTCGCTGGAGCCGGGGTGCGAGGGTCGCTTGCACCTCCTTGATCCGCCTGATCTCGGCCTCGGCACCCTTGGCCTCGTCGAAGAGCACTGAGGAGACGGTTGCCGGAGACATCTCCGGGCGCAGCCTTGCGCGCAGCGACGCCAGGACGGCTGGGCTCTCAAGCGCCTTCGCGATCCCCTCCGGCGAGGACGATGCACGGGCGGCCAGGGCCGCCTCCCTCAGGCCCGCGGCCCGAGTCGTGAGGTCTGCGACCTGTTCCTCGAGCCGCTGGATAGTCACCTCGAACTCCCTGGCACGCTGGTTGTCCTCTCTCTCCGGCTCGCTCTCTTCCTCTAGGAGCAGTGAGGAGAATACCCGGTCGGCGAGCAGACTCATCGTCGGTGCGGTCTCTGTCACCTTGGCCTTCGCCGGGGTAACGGCCATTAGTTCCAGGACGTCTCCGACCTTGACGAGGCTGGGACTCGGCGAATCCAGGCTCGCGAGGAGGTCCCTAACCACCTCAATGATCTCTCGGACCTTCTCAGGCGGGAGGGGAGTCGGGTCTTCTTGGCGAAGGGAGGCCCTCGCAAGAATCTCGTCGACGTATTTCCTTGGCAGGGAGAGGCCTCGGCCCAGCGCCCTTCCGACGGTCTTCTCCCTCCCGAACGATTCTGTCAGGGAGGTCTCGTCGGCCTTCTCCGGAGACCCCCTGCTCTGAGGCGGGGGCGAGTAGAGCCTCCCTCTCACTATGCTCCTCTGGATCCCCTTCGACTCCCTGAGTGAGAGCGTGATTCTCCCCTCGGCGTCCGTGAGGATGATGTTACCGGGGGGCATGAGCTCGAGGACCAGCTGGACCTCTTCCTCGTTGCCCAAGAAACGGAAGAAGACGACCCTGTCGAGGTCGTACTGGGAGACGGACTCGAGCTTCAATCTTAGCAGCGTCTGTCGGAGGGCGGTCGTGAACTCGTCGGTGACGGTCTGGGCGGGCCTGTCGGTTATCCAAGCTCCGTACTTCGGAGACAGCACGAGGCTGACGTCGTCGCCGCCTGCCTGCTTGATCCTGAAGATCTGAGTCTCGCCGAGAGAATGGATGTTCGAGACGTAGCCTCCGCTCAAGCCTCCCAGCTCCTTCACGAGCACCCTTACCTCGAGGCCGGAGAGCGAGCCCTTCCCTGGGACTTTCTCCATCACGATCTTCTCCATTACGGCCCGGAGCCCGAGAGAATTATAACCTATCTCCCCGTCCTATGGAAGCCTTTAGTAGCCCATCCAGATTGGTGGCAAACTCGTTGAAGCGGCGGGGGTCCAGTGAGGTCTAGATGATGGCGATTAGCAAGACCGACAAGATATTCTGGCTCCGGGCTGGGCTAGGGGGCCTCGTCGGGGTCCTGGCGGCGCTCCTCTTCTCATCCGACTATCAGACCTCCGTCCTGTTCGCCATAGTGGTCTATCTTGGGTCTTACTACCTCGTGAGAAGGATATGGGGCCCCCAGTTCAAGGCCGATGAGATGACCAAGATGTACACTGCAGGGATAGGGAGCTACGTCCTGCTCTTCATCTTCCTGTACATCCTGTTGTTTACTCTTGGCGTACACTACTTGAGTCTTTGACGGGCGCGCGGCTCTTCTTGGCCCATTTCGTCATGGTCTGCAGGTATCCTCTGTCCATGTCGTCGATGGTCTGAAGCCGCGGTATCCGCTCGGCTGCGCGGAGGATCTTCTCGTAGTCGGACATCTTCTCGGTGTTCTTGCTGTCCAGAACGTTGAGTATGCCGTTCAGCGCCAGGATTGCGCCCCGTCCGTATTCGGAGGAGACCTCGGGGACGAGATGATTGAGTCTCTGCCTGGCGTCCTCGGTCTTCTTCTGGGTGACGAGGTCGACGATAAGGTCGATTTCCTCCTTCAGCATGCTAGTGGAAAGCATAACGACACTAGCATGTACAATCGAAGTTTAAATGCTTAACACGCGATAAAGGACCTCCAGACCCGTTTTCGGGAGTCGCGAGGTCGAAAGGAGCGGTCGGGCGCGTCCCGGGCCGACCGTTCTCGTCCGGGACCACCTCGCCCCGGACTACTCAAGACCCCTGGCCGTGATCTTCATCCTTACCTCTCTGGAGCCAGGCTCGTCGGCGGGCGATGCGTAGATGCCCTCGCCGCGCCGCAGCAGACGCACCGACCGCTGGACAAAATGCCTCAGCGTGTCGCCGCCGATGCCGACCTCTCTGGCCTCTCCATCCAGCCCCACCGAGGCGACGCGGTTCAGCAGCAGGACTGCGCGGTCGCGCCGGTACGCGTCGCGGGCCAGCCGGTTCAGGTAAGCCCCGAGGGCGGTCTGGCGGCTCACCACTGCTCTGCTTCCCCCGAACTCGAGCGTGAAGTTCTTCGTGACAGTGTCGACGGCCACGAATCTGCAGTCCCTCAGGTTCTCGTTCTCGTTTATCATCGAGATGGCTCCCAGCTGCTGACGCGTGTTCTCAACCCTAACGCAGTACACTCGAGACAGAACCTTCGCGGGCTCGAAACCCCTGCTCTCACAGATCGACGCGAGGCGCTCCGGCCGGAACTGCCCTTCGGCATCGACGTAGGCGCAGCTGAAGCCCGCCGAGGCAACGGATAGCGCGCACTGGATGGCCAGCTGAGTCTTCCCGGTTCCGCTGGCACCGAAGACCTCGACCATCTGCCCGGTCCGGAGACCCGACCCCAGGACTCTGTCGAACGACTCCGAGCCCGAAGAGAAGGTAAGTCTTGTGCCGTCAAGGTCCCTCGCCTCCCTGAGGCTCATCGCCCCGGGTCTCACCCTCGCCTCGTCTCCCAAGTGCCGCGTGCTCGTCGCACACCGATGAGACCTTCCATTAAACGTTCGTCCGCCCCGACCACGCGCCCCAGATTCCTGAGGCTACTATTCTTCACTAGTGCGTCATAATCCGCAAGGATACATTTTTATCCCGCGTGGAAACGGTCGGAAAAGTCGTCAAGTGAACTCCTCGACACCGCAGCCTTCCAAGAAGCCTTTGAGCGTTCTCCAAAAGTCGATCAGCAAGTCGGCCTCGGTCCGCTTGAAGAACGAGATAGAGTACAGAGGAAAAGTCTCGAACGTCGACCCCTACATGAACGTAATACTAACGGACGCCGAAGAGTACGAGGACGGCAAGCTGTCGGCGAACTACGGCAAGGTCGTCATCAGGGGCAACAACGTGCTCTACATCAAGCTCGAAGCGCCCCTCTGAAGGAGAAGGGCTTTGGCCAGAAACCTACACGTCGAGTCCATCCCACAGTGTGTCTCGGACCTCGAGGTCGAGATCGTCGAACGCAAGGGGATCGGACATCCCGACAGCATTATCGACGGGGCATGCGAAGCAGTCTCGATAGCGCTCTCGAAGTATTACCTCGAAAAGTTCGGCGTGATCTTCCACCACAACGTCGACAAGGGGCTCCTGGTAGGTGGAACGTCCAACGCCGTCTTCGGGGGAGGCAGGGTGGTCGACCCTATCTACATCCTCGTGGCGGGAAGGGCCACCGACTCTGTCCCGTTCAACGGCAAGCAGGTCAAGGTGCCGGTGGAAGAGATCTCGAAGAAGGCGGTGGCCGACTACGTCAAGGGCACCATGCGCTTCCTCGACCCCAAGAAGCACCTGCGCCTGGAGACGATGATAAGGCCGGGGTCGCCCGACCTGATCTCGGTCTTCCTGCGAAAGAAGGCGATGCCGGTCGCGAACGACACGTCAGTGGGCGTCGGGTTCGCGCCGCTCTCCCCAACGGAGAGGACGGTCTTCGAGATAGAGCAGCTCCTCAACTCGGGCAGGTTCAAGAAGAAGTACCCCGAGGTGGGCGAGGACGTCAAGGTGATGGGCCTCAGGGTCAAGAAGAAGTTGACGGTCACGGTCGCCGCGGCGATGGTGAGCGGCAAGATCGCAGACGCGGCCCACTATAAGAGCGTCATGGGGGACGTGAGGAACGAGGTGGAGAACCTTCTCGCGAAGGGGTCTCTCGACGCGAATCTCAGGTTGAACAGCGGGGACGACCCAAGGAGGGGAAGCTACTACCTTACGGTCACCGGCACCTCCGCTGAGCAGGGCGACGACGGGAACACCGGGAGGGGGAACAGGGTGAACGGACTGATCTCCCCAATGCGTCAGTACTCCATGGAAGCCACGGCCGGGAAGAACCCAGTCAACCACACCGGCAAGCTCTACAACGCGGTCGCGATTCTGGCCGCTGACAGGATATCAAAGGAGGTGAAGGGCGTGAGGGAGGCCTACGTCAGGATCCTCAGCAGGATAGGGAACCCCATCGACCAGCCGCTGATCGCGAGCGCTGCCATCGCTCTCGCCAAGGGAACGTCCTTCTCACAGGCCAGGCCCGAGGCCCAGGCGATCCTCGACCAATCCCTCGAAGACATACGAGACGTCACTAACCTGATTCTCGAGTCGAAGATCGTCCTCTTCTGAGCTTCGGGGAATCCACCTCGCCTCTGACGTACCGTAGCGCGCGCTCGTCGTCGAGCTTCACGCCGTATGCTCTGACGAAGAAACGCAGCACAGTGAAGACGTCGCGCCGAAGCAGTTCGTTGGCGTTGGGGTGGGTAGGCCCGACCCACTGTGGCCAGTCGATGAGCCAGGCCCTCCGCCCGTCGGTCAGGATGTTGTACTCGCTCAGGTCGCCGTTAATCATCCCAGAGACCGTGTACGCCTCTCTCGCTGTCTGGAGGATCATCGAGAGCATGGCCTCAGGGTCCTCGAGCTCCGGACGCTGTGAGAGCCTGACCCCTGGAAGCTCATGCAGTAGGACCGTGTGCCTGTCTCTATCTACCGCTGTCGGCACGTTCTCGGTCAGCTTCCGGAGCCTCTGGAGAGCCGCGAACTCGTGCCTGGCCGCCTTGTAGTTGCTGGTGACCCAGCTTATCGCGTCGAAGCTGCTCGTCGACCTTTTTCGCTTGACGTCCCTGAAACTTGTCCTGCCGAGCCTGAAGAATTTGAGGGCGAAAAGCTCACTCCTGGGAGAAAGGACCTCGTAGACGTCAGACTCCTTTCCCTTTGCGATGAGCTTCCCCAGGGCCATGGCGTGGTCTTTGTCCGCGTAGTGTTTCAGGGCGAGGAGGTCCAGCGCTGTGGTGTAGACCAGGTAGTTCTCGCCCGCGGAACCTATCAGGTTCCGCTCGCTCAGCTCGTCGAGCGCGAACCTGACCCTTTGCGGTGGCTGGCCACTCATCCTCACCACAGCATCGAAGTTGGTGTTCCTCCCGCCGAGCATGCACTTCTCGAGGCCCTTGAGCGCCTGCCATTCTTCGTCCTTCAGCTGCTTGATGAGACTCGCGGCGACGTCAACGGTCGACAGTCGAGATCAACGCTCCCTCCTAGGGCTTGTTGGGTTCTTGAAGGTTTGACTTGAATCCTAGCCTCTTGAAGGCAGGGCCTGCCGCATAGATGATGCCGAAAGCCACGGGGATCCACGCGACGTCGACTAGTGTCCCGAAATCGAAGGCTGCCAACCCCAGCGCGGTCGAGCCGCTCGGAACCTGATACTGAAAGAGCGCATAGTTGTAGAACAACCAGTCAGGGAAGAAGAAGGCGAGGGTCTCGAAAACCGTAGCTATCACCATGGAGACGGCTAGCCACTTCGTCCCCTTCCTGGCCCCCCAGATGACTATCAGCACCTCGGGGCCGCGGGCCCAGATCATGCCGAACGGGTAGATGGGAGATCCGCCTTTGTAAGTGATGTTTATCAGTTCGCCTATGAACCCACCGATCGCGGTCGCCGAGAAGGCGGTCCCGCTGTCAACGAGAACAGACAGGGCCAGGTAGATGGCCGGAGACCACGTGATTTCGTAGAGGGGCATGGGCGCGGGGATGGAGAAGAACGTTCCAAGCGCAATCAGGGACGCGAAGACCGCCGTCACCGCAAGCTTCAGGCTCCTGCGCGGACCTGAGAAAGTCAAGTGATCGGGTAGGTCGGCATCCCGTTTATAAATCACTTGACAAGTGACTTGTAGCGTGCACCCGCCATGCGAGATGATGGTGGACTCCTTTCTGCCCGCGATGAGGCAGGCCGTAGCCAAGCGCCTCTCCGAGGAGGGGTTGTCCCAGGGAAGGATAGCCGGCCTCATGGGCGTGACCCAAGCCTCGGTTAGCCTGTACCTAAGGTCAGAGGTAAGGTCGGCCGAGCTCCTTCGTGGTCTGGGGATCTCTGACGAGGAGGGCCGACTCTACGCCTCTCTGCTTGCAGAGGACCTGAAGAAGAACCCCGTCTATGCCGTCAATACCCTCTACTCTCTCTGGTCAGACATCCTGGGGAGGGGCTCCATGTGCGGACCGCACCGCTCACTCTACCCACAGCTAGCACAGTGCGACGTTTGCATCAAAGCCTTCGGTGGTAGCGAGACCCGCTCCGGGGATGCGATAGAGCACGTGGCAGAGGCTGTCCGGATGGTCGAGGGCTCTCACCAGTTCGTGGGAATCATGCCGGAAGTCTCCGTCAACATCGCGTACGCTTCGGAGGGAGCCTCCTCCGTGCAGGAGATCGTGGCTGTCCCAGGGAGAATCGTAAAGGTCGGGGGCAGGGCCCGATCTTTCATGAGGCCGGAATACGGCGCGTCCACTCATGTTGCGAACGTGCTGCTCGCGATGATGTCCCACGATAGATCCATGAGGGCCTCGATGAACGTGAGGTATGATCAGAAGATGCGGCGAGCTTTGCGCGAAATGAAGATGAGTCCGATTGTGCTCGAGGAGGCTAATGTGAAAAACGACACGGAGATGATTCGCTCCCTCACCGTAGCTCTAAGACGGGCGACCCGCCCCATAGAAGCGGTCATCGATCCAGGGGCTCCAGGGCTTGAGCCGGGCCTCTATCTCTTCGCGCACGATGCGGTTGACGTGGTCAGATTGGCCCTGAAGGTCGCCAGCGCCTACTTCGCGGAGCACTAGGGCTGTGCCAGCGCACCCACAACATTACATCTTCCGCCCTCTCGTAAGCCGACCGCTTTTCTGGACCAATGGGACCACCGGCTCGGAGCATCGCGGATTTCGATCCCGCCTGATGTGAGACGCGCAAGGTTTCTTTCGAGGAGGGTGGTATGCAGAACGACATGCCTTTTTGTTCAATCAACCGACTTCTGCGCAGCGGCTCGAGTCTTCCTCTTGGTCTCCTCCTTCGTGACCGTGGTCTCGATGATGCCTTCGGTAATTCTGGTGTAAGTTATTTTGTAGGGATACCTTGACAACAGACCTTTGATGAATTGATTCGTACACTCTGTCGCCTCAAGAGAAGGACCCATTCCTAGGATACGAATGGCTATTTTCATTTTATCGGTACTTGTGCCGACCTGCTCAAACTCGATCCTCTTAACCGGGAGAAACTCCTGAAGCTGAAACAATCTCGGAATCAAGTCTTCGAAATCAGGGAAGCGCATCTTGAGATAGGAGCCGATCTTCACACCCTCATCGAACATGGCCTTTAGCAACCACTTGCTGTCTACCGAATACATTCTCTTCACCATCTTCTCTATCAGAACCCCTGGAACCGGCAGCGAATCAGTATCCTTTAGGATTCGGCCGAAGTCCCAAGATGGGAATATCTCCTTGCTTGACCCTCCTTCTTCCCAGATTTTCAAGACATCCCCGAGAGACTCGTTAGCCAGCCCGTAGAGCGTCTTGTTCTGCTTATCTGCTTCCTGGGCTAGGGAATCAGCAATCGCTTTATCGACCGCGATACTGGTTCTCGCCAATGTTGGGTTGTCGTGGGGGTAGGGTATGTAAATAAGGCTACGGCAACAACACAGTCGACATCGAGCAGGGCGGTAGCGCAACGACGGGAAGTGGCGAGATCTGCAACCTCTTGTTCTGATTCCCCCTCATCTGGAATCTGGAGCGATCCCGACGACCGGTCGCTAATCCATCCGGAGTTGCCATCGAGCCTGTTCATGAGGCACCCCTAACTGGTTCGGGACAAGCCGTATACACTTGTTTGCACTTGTAAACATTTGTAAGCAAATGACTCAGACTCTCGAGGAAAAAGTGACAAACAAGATCACAAGGCGAGGATTCGTGAAGTCCGCAGCGATGGGCGTGGGGGCTGTAGGCGTGGGGGCCGCGGCCTTATCCATGGGACACCCCGTTCACGCGGATCCCCGCGCAGAGAGAAAGCAACCGTCGAGAAAGGCGAAGGCCATGCTCCCCAGGACGCAGCCACAGGTCATCCAGGTTGAGAACGGCGCGCAGGCGCTCGTAGAGGCGACGACCGCGTTGGGGCTGAATTACTGGCTGCTCAATCCCGGGACAGACTGGCCAGCGCTGATCGACGCCTTCGCCAAGAGGCAAGTAGCTGGGCAACCGTTCCCCCAAGTACTCGAGGTTCCTCACGAGAACGCCGCCACTGAGATGGCAGCGGGGTACGCCGCTATCAGCGGAACCCCGGCGATTCTCGGGTACCACGTCATCGTAGGCCCGTCCAACAGCGAAGCGCACCTCGCAAACCTGTTCACGGAGCAGATACCCGCCATAATCATCGGTGGAAAGAGGTCCTGGACTGAGACCGGCAACCTGCTATCGGACCAAGGTCCACAAGGCCAGGAGAGCTACGACCAGGGCGGCCTGATCAGGCAGTACGTGAAATACGACTACGAGTTCAAGACGATCGACCAGATACCTGGAGTGGTGGCCAGGGCGTTGCAGATAGCGATGACGGATCCGAAGGGACCGGTCTATCTGATGCTGCCCTGCGACCTCGGCGCGGACACAGCCACGAGCGTGACCATTCAGCCCCAGGAACTGTTCACCCCATCGGCTCCGGCCGCACCCGACCCTGATGCGGTGGTGCAGGCTGCCCAGCTGCTCGCCAACGCCAAGAACCCTGTGATACTGACGGGCGGTAGCACGACGGGTCCAGGCGTCGGAAAGAACCCGCTTGCGGTCCCGCCTCTCGTCATGCTTGCGAACCAGCTTGCCATACCTGTGAGCTCCGCTCTTGGAAGCTTCCTCAACTACCCGACCACCGACCCGATGTCGGCGACGATACCCCTGAGTCAAGCCGACGTCATAGTCTCCATCGACACGGCAGGCCCGTGGAACACGAAGTCGTCGGGCATAGTCCCTAACTCGAGCGCGAGCTACATCACGATAGCGAGCGACCCGCTCTTCGTCAACCCATACCCGTTCGACGCCTTCTTCCCGGCTGACGTGCGCATAACCGCGCGCACCGACCTTGCTCTGAGCGCCATCTTGGAGCAGACGAGCGAGATCGTGGGCATGAACAGCTCGCTGCAGGGCACGATAAGCAATCGTCGAGCCACGATAGCGGCAAGCCACAACACGACGTGGCAGGCCGCCATCGCCAGCGCACAGAGCCACGCCAACGACACTCCGATCAACGCCAGCTGGGTGGGCTACTGCATGGGACAAGTGATCGACAACAACACCATCTTGGTGAACGAGATAGGCCCGTCATCGGCAACCTGGGCGGTCACGCAACCGGGGAGCTACCTTGGTACTGCGCCTTCCTCGACACTCGGCCAGTGGGGTGGAATGGCCCTCGGAGCCAAGCTCGCCGCACCGAACAAGACCGTCATCGCTGGTTGTGGCGATGGGGCGTACATGTACGGAGTGCCGAGCGCGGTCTTCTTCGCTGCAACCAGACACAGCCTGCCGTTCCTAACCGTGATTGACGCCAACACCTCTTGGGGCGCCGTGAAGTCGGCTCTTACAGGCGCCTATCCCAAGGGCTACGCCGTCACGAACGGGCTGTCGGACCTGGGCAGCAACCTCTCGCTCTCCAAGACCTCGCACGTCGCGCCTTCATACGAGATGGTGTGTCAGGCCATGGGAGGTTACGGCGAGAAGGTGACCGATCCGGCTCAGGTGGTCCCGGCGCTGCAGAGGGGACTCGCTGCGGTCAAGAACGGCCAACCAGCGGTGTTGAACATGATCACTGCGCACCCTGGTCCGTAGTGCCGTCGGCGGGAAACGCTCACGGGCGGATCGCCTCGGAGTAGTCGAAGCGGGACAGCACTTCCCTACTCCAAAGCGAAAATCCGACGCGCTCAGCTTGCTTGCCGTGTGGTCTCTCGAGTCATTGCTTGAAGTGTCTTGCGATTCGCGTTGTCCAAGGGAACGGCGCAGAGACCATGTTGTCAAACAGTTGAGGCGGCGCTTGCGGATAGGGGATACGAGGACAGACAGTGTGACGAAAAGGGAAGTCGACTAGTTCTTAGATTCGCTAGGCCGTAATCCTGAGCTTTTCTCTGGCGCTGCCCTCGGCTCTCGTCCGCGCCGCCTTCATGAAAGCCACGAATATCGGCTCCGGGACCTCGGGCCTGCTCACGTACTCGGGATGGAACTGGGTCCCCATGTAGAATGGGTGGTCCTTGAGCTCCAGTATCTCGGCTCTCCTTCCACCGTCGCTGAAAGCAGAGAAGTGCAGGCCGGCTTCTTCGAACCTCTGGGAGTAGCTCTGGTTCAGCTCGAAGCGGTGCCGGTGCCTCCCTCTTATGGTCTTCTTGCTGTAGACCTCGTACGCGAGACTGGGCCTGAGAAGAGTGATGTCGTGGCCGCCGAGTCTCATCGTGCCTCCGAGGTCAGATATCTTTCTCTGTTCGGGGAGCAGGTCAATTACAGGATCGGGGGTCTGGGGGTCGATCTCGGTCGAGTTGGCGCCCGCGAGGCCCAGCACATGCCTGGCAAACGAGACAATTGAAAGCTGGAATCCAAAGCAGAGACCCAACAGGGGTATGCCCCTTTCCCTGGCGAAGTTTGCGGCCGCTATCTTGCCCTCGGTCCCCCTTTTCCCGTATCCCTGCGGGAGAACTATGCCGTCGACCGACTCGAGGACCTTGAGGCTAGCGGGGTCTCCTTCGAATTCCTCCGATTCTATCCAGCGGATGTCCACACCCACGTTCCTTGCGGCTGCGGCGTGGTGCAGCGCCTGGTTGACGCTGACGTAGCTGTCCATGAGCGTCACGTACTTGCCCACCATGGCCACCCTGAGGGTGTCATCGAAGTCGACGAACCTTGAGGAGATCGCCTTCCAGGCCGTGAGGTCTGTCTTCCTCGCCCTAATGCCAAGATGACTCGCCATTGGCTTGAACACACCCTCGTCGTAGAGGACCTGGGGTACCTGGTAGATCGACGCGACGTCGGGGTTCGATATCACGCTCTCAAGTGGGACGCTGGTAAACAGGGCTATCTTCTCCCTTGCCTCCTTCGGCAGGACCTTTGTGCCCCTCACGATGATCAGGTCCGGCTGGATTCCGATGCGTCTGAGTTCCTGCACGCTGTGCTGCGTCGGCTTCGTCTTCATCTCGCCGACGACGTCTATCTGGGGCGCCAGGGTCACGTGGATGAAGTAGGTGTTCCTGAGCCCGTCCTCGAGCCTCATCTGCCTGAAGGCCTCTATGAACGGCTGGCTTTCGATGTCTCCGACCGTACCTCCGCACTCGACGACGACCACCTGAGCCGCGCTCTTGGCAGCCACCTCCCTGATCCTCCTCTTGATCTCGTCGGTTATGTGAGGTATGATCTGGACGCACTTGCCGAGGTACTTTCCCTTCCTCTCGTCTTCTATTACCTTCCTGTAGACTTGCCCAGTCGTTATGTTGTTCTCCTTGCTCAGGTCGACGTTGAGGAATCTCTCATAGTTCCCGATATCCATGTCCGCCTCGCCCCCATCGTCGGTGACGAACACCTCACCGTGCGCTATCGGGTTCATCGTCCCTGCGTCGAAGTTGAGGTACGGGTCTATCTTCAGGCAGGTCGCCCTGAGGCCAGAGAGCTGGAGCAGCTTCGCGAGAGAAGACGTCGTTATGCCCTTGCCGAGGCCTGACATGACTCCGCCGGTGACGAAAATGTACTTCGGCACGTAGCCGCCCCGATGAAGATGTATATTGAGTTTGTTGTTGAATTCGTGAATTCCCTCGTCCTTTCGACTGCACCATCCATCAAGGCTCGGGTATGAACTTCTGATCATTGGTCGTTGACAGGATAATAGTAAACTCAGGGCATACCTCAGATTATTAATAAGTAATGAATAATACTTAATAACGGGCACGGTCTTACCGAACCCTATGCAGCAGAGAATCGCCATCGTCGCGGTGGTCGTTGTCATACTGGTCGTGGGCGGAATTGCGGCGGGCTACTATCTCTCGAACCGCGGGTCCGGAGGAGGCACCTCGAGCGCGACCAGCAGTCAGGGGTCGGGCACTCCCATCCAGGTGGTGGCGGCAGAGAACTTCTGGGGGAGTCTCGTCTCACAACTCGGCGGTTCTCGCGTTAACGTGACCAGCATCGTCTCGGATCCCAACACAGACCCGCACGAGTACGAGAGCAACCCTGCGAACGCCGTGGCGATAAACAACGCCCAGTTCGTGATCGTCAATGGGGCGGGATATGACACGTGGGCGCTGGGCATCATTTCTGCCGAGAACAATCCGACCCAGGCGGTCCTGAACGTGCAGGAGCTGATCAAGCAGCCAGTAGTCACCAATCCCCACTTCTGGTACAGCCCCTACTACGTGAACGACACCGTGGCGGCGATGTACAAGGACCTCGTCAAGATCGACCCGGCCGATGCCTCCTACTTCCACCAGCAGTATGCCACCCTCAACGCTTCGCTCTGGCAGTCCTACATGAAGCAGGAGGTTCTGATCAAGTCGAGCTTCTCTGGGGTGCCTGTCGCCTCGACCGAGAGCATCTTCGTCTACATGGCGAACGCGACGGGCCTCAACGTCGTCTCCCCTCCGGCGTTCATGGACGCCGTTGCCGAAGGGAACGAGCCGCCCGCGCAGAGTGTGGCCCAGTTCCAGACTCTTCTGCAGGGTGGCAACTCGACCGTTCGCGTGCTCGTTTACAACGAGCAGACGGTCACACCGCTCACTCAGAGCATCAAACAGCTTGCAACGCAGAATGAGATACCTATCGTCGGGGTCACCGAGACCATCCAGCCGACAAGTTACTCGTTCCAAGCGTGGATGCAAGGAGAAGTGGGCGTACTCACGAATGCGCTGAACGCGGACCAGCTTGGCAAGTGACCTCCATGGCGGACAAGATTGATTAGGGCTACACAAGAGCTTGCGAGTCCGGTGCAACCGAGCCTCATCGTCGCCCAGAATCTAGCGGCAGGGTACCGGGAGAAGACGGTCTGGCGCAACGCCAACTTCGAGTTCGACCGGGGGGAGTTCATCGCGGTCATCGGTCCCAACGGAGCGGGCAAGACGACGCTGTTTCGGCTGATCCTTGGGCTGCAACAGCCCATCGCGGGCTCCCTCACCATATTCGGCGGCCCTCCGACTCGCGGGAACCCGCGGATCGGTTACGTGCCCCAGCGACACATCATAGACAGTGAGACAAGCGTCGAATGCCTCGAGCTCGTCCGACTGGGGCTGTCCGGAAAACGATGGGGTTTCAACCCTTTCTCCCACAAGGATAGCGAGGCTGCGATGGAGGCTCTACGGGCGGTCGACGCCTCTGAGCTTGCCCACCGCCCGCTCGGCGTGTTATCCGGAGGGGAACTGCAGAGGGTGTTCCTTGCCGAAGCGTTGGTGAGCAATCCTGACATACTCCTGCTCGACGAACCTCTCTCCAACCTCGACCTTAGGCGGGAGACCGAACTCCTGCACCTTGTGAACAACGTGGTACGCTCTCGCGGGGTGACGGCCATTCTCATCGCCCATAACATCAACCCTCTCCTCCCGCACCTCAACAAGGTGATGTACGTCGCGAACGGCAAGGTCGCCACTGGCAAGCCGAGCCAGGTCCTGACGTCCGAGAGCCTGACGGCTCTCTATGGGGTCCAGGTCGAGGTCTTGCGCGACCCCCACGGGAACGTCGCAATAATCGGCGTCGAAGAACACCATGGTGATATGGTCTGACGTTCTGCCCCATCCCCGCGTTCAGTCCCAACATCTTCGCAGACCTCTCGAACATCTGGTGCTTCGACTTCATGAAGTACGCAATCGTTACTGGGACAATGATAGCGGTGGTGGCAGGTGTCACGGGCTACTTTGTGGTCCTCCGGCGTTCCGCGTTCACCGCGCACGCCTTCTCTGAGATTGGGTTCGCAGGAGCCTCCGGCGCCATACTCCTTGGGATACCCCCCATAGGAGGCCTCCTCCTCGGCTCCATCATCGGCGGAGCGACCATAGCCGCGCTCGGGAGGAGAGTCACCAACCGGGACACCCAGATTGGCATAGTTCTAGCGTTCTCTCTGGGACTGGGTCTACTCTTCATCAACCTCTACCATGCTTTTGCCACGGCGGCGATTTCCATATTATTCGGGGATATCGTCGGGATAAGTTTCGGCCAAGTTGAGATCACATCCCTCGCAGGGGCCGGGATTCTTCTGGCTGTGGGTTTCCTCTATCGCCCACTCCTTTTTGCCTCACTTGATGAGGATGTGGCAGAGGCTAAGGGCATGCCTATGCTCTTCTTGGGGACGGCTTTCCTGCTCGTCATCGCTGTGGCCGTGTCCTTTGCAGTCCAGGTGACAGGGGTTCTGCTGATCTTCTCCCTTATGGTGACTCCCGCGGCGACTGCCCAGTACCTGTCGAAGAAGCCCATGTACGCGATAGTAATCTCCGTGGCGATAGCGCTCATCGCCACTTGGGTGGGCCTCTTCGTCGGCTTCTTCACCTCGTTCCCAGTGAGCTTCTTCATAACCGCCATCGCGTTTGCCGCGTATCTGTTCGTGAGGGTGGCAAATTGGAGGTTGAAGTCTGTCAAGCGTGACGCTCAGACAAGCGAAGTCTAGAGTATACACCTGATTATTAACAAAACGAAAGGGCAGACGGAACCTAGGTCCCGTCTCATGTTCAGCAGACCGACCGTCTCGGTCTACATTGTTGCTGTTCCTTCTACCTTAGTGGCGCTGGCGAACCGTGGGCCGACTTGCGTGATCTTGATCTTGGTCTTCTCACCCTGCTTACCTCCCGCCACAAAGATGACAAACCCGTCGATCTTGGTCACTCCATCGCCCCTTCTGCTCGTCTCGGTAATGGTGACTTCGTACTCCTTTCCGACTTCTACTGGCTTGGGTCCGTTGTTGGATGGACCGCTGCCAAAGCGAGATCGCCCGTAACCGCCTCCTCCACCTTGTCCGTAACTCGTTCTTCTTTCATCTCCTAGTGTACGACACTAATACTGACCCGATTATCATCGGTATTAAAGCTGTTGTCGCGGCTGCCCCGTGAGCATAGGAACACGTAATAGGCATGCTTTTCGCGGCCTTCACGTGTCTAGCAACGAATCTACGATTAAAACGCGTGCGCTCTGCAATCGTCATGCAATAAGGCTGGTCGAGGTCGCCCCAGGTCACTTTGAGTGCCCTGTGTGCGCCCAGTCCGCAGGAACCCGAAGAAGATACAGAAGGTAGGCTCAGCGGCCCATCGTCAGGGCCGTCCAGTCCATCAGCACCCTCTTGTCACCTTCCGACGATTTCCTGCCCGCCCCCCTTCCTACGCGGAGGAGGGGGTGAGTCTTCAAACTGGTACGTCGGGAGCGAGAGATCGCAGATGTCCACGAACGCCTTCGAGATCCTCTCGAGCAGGCTGAGCAGGTCCACCACCGTCCTCGTCGAGATCCTCCCCTCCTGCGCTATCCTTCTAAGCTCGGCCGTGACATCCTGGTGCATCGCGTCGATCTGGAGGTAGCCCTTCCTGCTCTGGCCGCTCTTCCGTCCTAGGAAGGTGCTAAGCGAGGTCTCCTCCATCTCCTCCAAAGTTCTCACGACCCTGGCTATCTGGCTCGCTGCTCTTGACCCCGGCAACTCCTCTGCGGCCCGCCCCGAGAACTCCGCGATGGTGTCCGCGAGGCCCTCGATGAAGCTGGCGAGCACCCTGTAGTCGAGGCACTCCACCGGTGTCAGATCGTATCTTCTCGCTACCTCGGTGTCGATGGTGGCCGTCCTGATCGCCCTCACGAGCAGGAAGTAGAGCCTGTCCACCTCGTCGTCCCTCTCGGCTATGAGAGACATCATCTTGCGGTCCTCGCCGACGAGGGCTTCTCTTGCATCCCTCAGCATCCCTCTGGTCAGGCTCCCCATCCTCCGGACTATCTTCTCGGGGTCCAGGGTGGAGGGCTCCGGCAGGAACTGGAGCGTGAGGCTCTTGGAATCCTCATCCATGATCTCAAGCCCAACCAGGCGGTGGATGACCGCCTTTACCTTCTCACGGTCCTCCCTGGAGATGGTCTGGCTTCCCTCGATCTTGATCACGTTGTTCCCGATCAGGTAAGCGCCCGTGATGTCGTTGATGACGTGGGAGAGGTTCTCGCTTGGGTAGGCGATCACGGCGGTCTTCCTTTCTTGCTCTCTCCCCATCGGGCTCACCATGAGCCTGTTCGGCGAGATCTCCTCGACCAGGACCGACCCTCCCTTCACTATCCCGTTCCTCCTCGCCCACGACTTTGGCAGAGAGATGAGGACGGTCCCTCCGCCCATCTCGAGAACCTTCCTTGCGTCCATCAAATCTATAGAGCTCTCTATATTATTTATAGATTATCTTGATATATTCTCTCCGAGCACGGCAGCCTCTACGACCGATTTGACAAAAGCACCAGTCTCGACGGTCGCGTCAAAGGTAGCGATAATCGCGATTACGGCTGTCCTCTACGCCGTCGGGAAGGGCCTTACAGCTTTCGTCCCCTCGCCCTGGGGAGTCGGGCAGCTCCTCATCGGGATATTCATCCCTGCGTTCTTCGCGGTAACGTCGGACACCCTGTCCGTGGCGATCGGGGCTGGCCTCGGGACGTTCATCGGGGACTCCTTGCTTCTCGCTCCTCTTGGACTGACCACCCCCGTCTACAGCCTGGTAGCCGGCGTCCCCGCCAACTTCGTGGCCTTCCTACTCTTCGGATGGTTCGTGAAGCGCTATCGGTCCTGGCCCGCCTTCATAGCGGCGACGGTCTCCTTCGTGACGCTCGGCAACCTGATCGCCGCGACGAATCTCGTGCTCTTCCTCTCCCTCCCGACCTCCCTGATTCTCGGGTTCACCGTATTCTGGAACACAACCTCGATCCCCGCTATAATAATCGCGGTGCCGATACTGATACGCGCGACCCAGCCCATCTTCGGAAGGTCCGGAATCCTCGTCAACAACCCGGACTGGAGGATGTCAGACCGAGGAAGGCAGACTAGCATAGCCGTCATCTTCGGAGTGCTCTTCCTCGCCCTCGGAGTGGTCTTCTTCATAGCCGCCCCTCCGAGCACGATCGCCAAGTGGCCCGGCCTGACCACTTACTACACGATTGCCGCGGCGGCGGTCATAGTCTTTGCCCCCATCGCCACAATAGTCGTCGGGACCAAGCCCAAGCCGGCGAGCTGAGATTGGGCCTGCTCACCGGCAGGGCCTTTGCGCCTTCTGCAATCTCGAACTTCTTTGCGATCCACTACGCCGGAGAGTCCGCTTCGGACCTGCAGAACTCCGGCGCGACCGGCGGGGGCTACATGCTGTCGAGCGGGGTGCTCAGCTCTGCCAGTGTGGTCAGGGGAGCCAGGACCCCGACTCTAAGGGTCGTGATGAACCGCGATCCAAGCTACGATGCCACGACCACCAGGATGGCTGTGGGGCTCCTGCTCAACGCGGCCTCCGAGAGAGACTGCAGCGTCGAGCTCGAGCAGAGCGTCGGCGTCCCAATCGGCCACGGGTTCGGGGCGAGCGCGGCGTCTGCTCTCTCAGCCGTCATGGCCGTAGCTTCGGCCCTGTCGCTGGACCTCAGCCCAGAAAGGGTCGCCTACTTCGCACATGCAGCGGATATCCTCTGCAGGACCGGGCTCGGCACGGTCTCCGTAATCTACAGGTACGGCGGGGCGGGAGTGATTGTGAAGGCGGGCGCCCCTGGGGTCGCCGAGGTCCTGGAGGTGGAGGTGCCACACAGAGTGCGTATCGTGACCGCGTCCCTGGCTCCCTACGAGAAGGGTCTCATTCTTTCGTCACCTGAAATGACTGCGAGGGTGAACAGGCTCGGCGCGGAAGCCATTCAAGTCGCGTCAGACCTCACCCTGGGGAGCCTGATCAGGGCCGGTGAGGTCTTCTCGGGCGGCCTCGGCATAGAGTCGGCGCAGGTGGTTCGTCTCATCAAGTCCGCGAAGTCCGCAGGAGCGCTGGGGGCGAGCCAGAACATGGTGGGGCATGCCGTCCACGCGATCGTCTGGGAGAGTGACGTCGATCGCGTAGTCCGGGCGCTGGCTTCAGACGACCTCTCGCCGGAGATCGGGGTTTACAGCCTCGCGACCGGGCCTGCGGTGACGCTTGAGTGACCGCGAGGCCTAGCCCAGCACGAGCAGTTCTTTCGGGTAGTCGAAGAGGACCCGAGTGTGGTCCCCGATGGTAAGAGTGTCCTCGATTCTTACGCCGTACTTCCCGGGCAGATAAACGCCTGGCTCTATCGTCACGACGTCGCCGGCCCGGAGCCTGTCCAGACTGGTCCGACCTATGGACGGAGACTCGTGAATGTCGATGCCGACCCCATGGCCAGTCCCGTGTGTGAAGTACGCGTCGAGGTCACTTTCCTTCAGGACCGCGTTCACGCCCTCGTGGATCGCTTTCCCGCTCGCGCCCTTCTTCGCCATATCTATCCCTCGGAGCTGGGCCTCGAGCACCGCTTGGTATGTTTCCTTCCTTTCCTGCGAGACGCGTCCGACCGCGTAGGTCCTCGTGCAGTCGGAGCAGTACCCTTGGTACCGGAAGAAGATGTCCGCGACCACCATGTCCCCCGACCTCAGCTTCCGGTCGGTGAGATCGGCGTGCGGGTACGCCGCGTTCTCTCCTGAGCCGATGATCACAGGGCTAAGGGCTCCCTCTGCGGGGAGAGGGGACAGTTTCTCCTCGGTGGCGAGCTTCATCACGTCCGCGGCCACCTGCCGCTCGGACCTCCCTGCGGTTATGGAGGTCTCGAGCATCTTGTAGATTTTGTCTATCTTCTCGCTCGCCTTCACTATCCTCGCGATCTCTTCTTGGTCCTTCTTCCTCCTGACTCTGACGAACAGGTCCCCGCCGGCGCTGGTCTTTCCCAGGGCCGCGTCGACCTCGTCGCTCAGGACCTTCCCTCTCAGTCTCTTGAGCGCCTCCTCATACTGCTTCTGTCTCCCGACCGTCGGGACTACCTCGACCTCCTTGCCGGTCTCCGTCGCCCTCCTCTGCTCCATGACCGACGTCACGAGCACCGTCGCATCGTCGCGGACTATGCCTATGCCCCCTCCCCAGAAGTCCGTGAGATAGAAGAGGTTCTTGGGATTCGTGACCACGACCGAGTCGAAACCTGAGGCTGCCGAGAGCAGTCTGTGCCGTCTCTTTCCAAAGGTGCTCAACGGCTTACATCTGGTCAGACTCCTCTTATATGGTTGGCAGGTTCTTCGTACTCTCGCTCGCTTCGGTACAGAGGGTCCCCCGCTCGTCAGGGAGTTGGTCGGTGCCACAGACGGCTGAACATCAAGTTGGACCTAATGTTCGCCCGCGCTAAAACAATAAATAACATGTGACGGAAAAACTGCCCTGTTGTCCGCTCCAAAGCTCTTCAGGAAGGAAGAGGTCGACGGGAAGATAGTCGTCGAGGTCTCGGGGAAGGCGTTTGGCAAGGCCAAGGACGTCGCCTTCGGCCTGGACGGCACTGTGGTGCTGATCGTGCTCGCGAACGATAACTCGGAGGCCCAGGTCACCATGGACCGCGTGATGGGAGTCGGCGACTACATAGTGATAACGCGCGAGGCGCCGCAGCCCAAGCCCTCGGCCGCCCTTGTGAATAAGCCGGTCGCTGCGCCTGCTCCCGCGCCGGCGGTGATGGCGCCCCCGCCCGTCGTTCCCGTCCCTGCGGTGGCCGGTGCGAGCTTCTGCAGGAGTTGCGGCAACACGCTCAGGCCCGGTGCCAAGTTCTGCACCAAGTGCGGTACGCCGGCGTAGAATCACAGAAGTTTCAGCGAAACTCCGGAACCGCGGCAAGTTCTCTGGTCCGCGCCTCCGTCCCTGCCATTCCGCCCAGGGGGGTCTGCGCGGTTCCCTCACGTCCAGCCCTTGATATGCTTATATCGCATAATATCGGTGCGAGATGTCACTGGAGCTTCTAAGAATGGGTTTTATTCGAAGGCTGGAGGTTAAGGGTTTCAAGTCGTTTGGCCCCAAGACTCTGACCATAGCCTTCGAGCAGGGGCTCAACGTCGTGACGGGCCCCAACGGCAGCGGCAAGTCGAACATCGCGGACGCGATACTCTTCGCCCTGGGCGAGAACTCCCCGCGAGTGCTCAGGGCCGCGCAGGGCAGACTCTCCGGTCTCATCTACGACCCCAAGAAGGAGAGGGAGGAGTCCGCCTACTCGGAGGAGCGCCCGACCAGCTGCCGAGCAACGATACAGTTCGACAACGTTGACCGGAAAATCCCCATCGACACCGACCTCGTCACGGTGTCCAGGGAGCTCCGGAGCAACGGCGAGAACGTCTACTTCCTCAACGGCAAGAAGACCACCAAGGGCGAGATCTCCGACCTGCTCGAGGTCTCGGGCCTCTCTCCCGAGCGGGCTCAACATAATCCCACAGGGAGCCGCGACGAGGGTGGCGGACCAGACCCCGGACGAGAAGAGGAAGATGATCGAGGAGGTCGTCGGCATAGCGCGGTTCGACGAGAAGAAGGCCGAGGCGCAGAAGCAGCTCTATCAGGCCGACACGAAGCTCCAGATCGAGCTCGCGAGGACGGGCGAGATGAAGTCGCAGCTCGAGAGGCTCGAGGAGCAGAGGAACGACCTGGTCCGCTACTCCCAGCTCGAGGGGCAGGTGGCGTGGCTCACCGCGGTACAGACCTCGCGCAAGATAGCCGAACTGCGCGAGAGGCTCGGCTCGACCAGGAAACAGGAGGAGGAGATGCTCCTGAAGCTCGACGAAGTCCGGAGGAGGAAGGAGGGGTTCGAGGCTAGGATCCTCTCGGTCGGGGAGGAACGCGAGAAGTTCATCACCGAGGTCGTCCAGGGAGGGGGCGAAGGGCCCACCCTCCTGAGGGACGAAAGGGAGTCCACCAAGATAAAGCTCGATCAGCTTACAGCGGAGATGCAGAGGCGAGAGGAGAGCATGGGCCGTCTCGAGACAGAGTCGATCCCCACGCTCAGGGTCCTCCTAAACGAGAAGAAGAAGACAATCACGGCATCCACATCTGCCGTCGAGACGCTGAGCTCGACTGAGGAGAAGCTGGAGGCCAAACGGAAGGAGGTCGCGGCGCAGCTCGAGGACGTGAGGGAGGCAGAGGAGGTGCTCAGGGCGACCATGGAGAAGAAGAGGAAGCAGAACGACAGGACGGCGGAGAAGATGGCGGAGATCAACCAAAGCCTATCTCCTCTCGACTCCGAAGCGAACGTGGTCAACGCCAACCTCAGCGTCGAGAAGAAGAGGCTCGACGAGCTTGATCTGAAACTGAAGAACTTCGGGGAGCTGCTGGAGAAGCTCGACTCGAACACGAAGCAGCTGTTCGACCTGCAGGCCAAGACAGCCCACGAGCTCGGCGAGATAGACCAGAACCTCACGCAGCTGGAGAAGCGGCGGACGGACCTGGGCCGGAGCATCGACGTCGCGGGCCGCGTCCTTGAGAAGGCTTCAGGTGAGGTCGCGCTCACCGAGGTCAAGAAGGAGCTCACCGACGAGCTCTCGGGAGACCGGATAGGACACTCGCGTCTCAGAGAGCTCTGCGAGGAGGGTGGGGTCAACGGGTACATCGGCGTGCTCAACCAGATAATCGGCTATCCGGCGCAGTATTCCCGGGCGTGCGCCGCGGTGATGGACCGGTGGATGAACGCGTTCCTAGTAGACGACGTGCGCGCCATGACGGCGGTCATCAAGGCCGGTAAGAGGCTCAACATCAAGTCGTTCGCAGTCATCCCGCTCTCAGAGGTCTCGTCGACCCCCGCGATGGATGTCGAGAGGTCCGCCGGCGTCATCGGGCCGCTGGCGGGGGTCCTCAGGGCGGACAGACAATACCGCGGCCTCGTCAACTTCATCGCCGGGGACACGGTACTGGTCGAGTCGGAGGCCATCGCCTACGTCCTGGCCTCCGAGGGATTCAGGACTGTGACGCCCAACGGGGAGGTGTTCGAGCTGGGAGGAAGGGCGTTCGCCTACGGTCTGCACGACGTCGTCTCGAACATCCTCCAGGGTCTCGAGGACATCGAGGACATCGGCGAGGTGGAGAGCGCCGTGGGAGCGCTAAAGGCCGCGATTGAGAAGCGCAAGCAGGTACTCTCCAACCTCGAGGCCGACGGTCGCGTTCTGAGCAAGGACAGGGTCAAGAAGATCGCATCCGTCGCGGCGATGGGTGCAGAGGCTGAGACCATCTCCCGACTCACCAAGAGATACAGGGCGGTCTTCCGATCCCAGAAGCAGGACAGGGACAACCAGCAGAAGATCGTAGACAGGTATACGCGCCGACAGCAGACCCTCGTGACAAGGAGGGACTCGCTCTCTGCAGAGGCGAGGTCCCTCGAAGTCAGGCCTCAAGGAATGGGACGCGCTCGAGCTCGACAGGATGCTCATCGAGCTCGAGGGTGCGAGGAGCGACCTGACCCTGCAGCTCAACGAGCTGAGCTCCCGGGTCTCGGACGTCCACCTCTCCTATTCGCGGGAGAGGTCGAACCTCGAGGAGATGCTCGAGCCGAGCTACCAGAGGGTGAGGGTCGACCTCGAGAACGCCGAGCTCAAGTACGAGGACGACAGGCTCTTCATCCAGAACGGGAGGAGAGAGTTAGGGCGAGCTCAACAAGAGGTTCATCGACCTGGATGCTCAGCTTCAGAAGGTCCTCTCGTCGTCGAGCAACAGCCAGCCCGTGATAGCCGAGTTCAACACGAAGATCAAGAGGCTTGAGGAGGAGCGGAACGCCGCTGAAAGGTCCACCAGCAGCACAGAGCGGGAGATATTCTCTCTTCAGCAGGCGGCAGGCGCGACGCAGGAGAAGGTCGACCAGTACCTCAGCCAGTTGCGCTTCTATGGCTATGACGATGTCCTCGAGGTCTTCGAGGGCTCCGAGCAGATGCTGTCCCAGGTGGAGTTCGAGTTCGAGGCCCTCGGGAAGTTCGTCAACAAGAGCGCGGAGCGCGAGTACGCCGCAATCTACGACAACTACAGGCACCTCTCGGAGCGCATCAACGAGCTCGAGCGGGAGAGGACCTCGATCGTGCGCTTCATCGAGAACATAGACTCCGAGAAGAAGAAGGTCTTCATGTCTGCGTTCGAGACCATCAACACGGAGTTCGCGGCGACCTTCAAGAGGCTCACAAACGGCGAGGGCAGGCTGGAGCTGGAGAACGCCGACGACGCGTTCACCGGGGGCATATTCCTCATGGGTAACTTCCGCGGGAAGGGAGACTGGGAGTCGTCGTCCATGTCTGGCGGAGAGAAGTCCGTGACCGCCGTCGCTCTGATCCTCGCGATCCAGAAGGTCAACCCGCACCCGTTCTACCTGTTCGACGAGATCGACCAGAACCTCGACCAGAACAACTCGAAGAATCTGGCCGAGTTCTTCCGGGGGCGGTCCGCCGGAGCCCAGATCATGGTCGTCTCGCTCAAGGACACCATGGTGGCCCAGAGCAACGTGACCTACGGGGTCTACGCGGTCGGAGGCATCTCGAGGATCGTCCGCTCGAAGCTGGAGGTCGAGGTAAAGAGTGGTTGAAGACGAGTCGCTCGCGAGGCCGCCGCTAAACCTGCTCATCGACCCAAGGGCCGCCAAGAGGAAGAGCCCCTGGGAGATACACATCACCGAGCTGCTCGACCTCTTCCTGCAGGCCATTATGAAGTCGGAGATAATGGACCTCCGGGTGGCAGGGACGGCGGCGCTCACCTCGGCGACGATATACAGGTTCAAGGTGGAGTCGCTCTTCCTCTTCGAGAGGCTCCAGCGCGAGAGGAAGATCATCGACTCGACACAGCCGCCGCAGATTGTCGTGATGCCGTTCAGGTACGAGATCTACTCCACCACCGTCGACGAGCTCTTTGACGCGCTCGCACGAATCCTCGAAGAGATTGTTGTGCAGGAGAGAGAGGAGAGCACCGATCTCGACGTCGCTCCTCGAAGACTCGCCGCCTCCGAACCCCGAGGAGTATCTCATCACGATCCTCTCGAACCTGCAGGCCTTCAAGGCCATCCTTCGCGACAGGATAGGCGGGCTCGGCAGATTGAAGTTCTCAGAGTTGATACGAGGGATGCCGATCGTCGAGGCCGCGAGGACGCTCATCCTCCTCCTCTTCTCCGCCAGCGGAGGCGAGGTGGTCCTCGAGCAGGACGGAGAAGAAGACTTCCTCGTGATCCTGGTGGGCTAGCTTGAGCGAAACGGGGAAGGACGTCCGCGCAAGGATAGAGGCCGCTCTCTACTCCTCGGGGCGCGCCCTCGATGCCGAGCAGCTCGCGGCCGCCGCCGGGATAACCTCGAAGAAGCGGGTGGTCGACGAGGCCAAGGCGATAGCAGTGAGCCTCAAGTCGGCCCTCTCAGCGGTCGAGATCGTCGAGTACCCAGGACCGAGGTTCGCAATGCAGCTCAAGGCCGAGTACACGAGCGTCGCCCGCAGGTTCGCTACCAAGCCCCTCCTCTCCAAGGCCGCGCTCCGGACGCTCTCGTTCATCGCCTATTTCCAGCCCATCTCGGGCTCCGACCTCGCCGCGAGGAGGAGTTCGACCGTGTACGAGCACCTCAGGGACCTCGAGGAGGTCGGGTTCCTGGTGTGGGTGCGGAAGGGGCGTTCCAAGTTCTACAGCACCACGCCGGAGTTCGCCGAGTACTTCGGCCTGAGCACTGACGTGCCCTCGATGAAGCGCCAGCTCGAGAGAAGAACGATGATACTCAGGTAGCCGTGGCTCCGAAAACCCCAGTTCTCACGAGAGACCGACGAGACTAGGGTCGCCCACCGAAGGCCCGGAAGCAGCTCATAGAGAAAGCCTTAACACCACCTTGGGGGCGCCGGTCAGGGATTTCATCATGGTCAAGGCAGTAGAGAACCTCAGGAAGAAGAAGCTGAGCGGCGGAAAGCGGAGACCGAACAGGTCGCGCAGGGCCTTCGAGGCCGACGATTATCCGTTCGAGCCGGTGGTAGGAGAGACCGTGAGATCGCCGAAGCGGACAAGAGGAGGCACGCTCTCGTTCGGGCTTCGCTCTGCCAGCGAGGCCAACGTCTTTGATCCTTCGTCTGGAAAGACCTCCAAGAGCAAGATCGTACGGGTTACGGCCAACCGGGCCAACAGGGAGTACGAGCGCAGGGGCGTGATAACGAAGGGCGCGACGATTGAGACCGAACTCGGCGAGGCAAAGGTGACGTCCAGGCCCAGCGACGACGGCGTCGTCAACGCGGTCCTGATCAAGTAGCATTGAAATCGTACGATCGCGTGGTAGTCTGGCTGGACTACCTGGACTCTGAGCGGAAGCGCTCCGAGGGCAGGCGCGTGCCGTTGAACTCCTGTTCCCGTTCCCCCACCCTCGAGGAGCTCGACGCTCGCATGCAGACGCCTGAACCTCGACCCCGAGCCTCAAGCGGCGCGGTATCCGTCCGTGTCCTCGCGGGTGTCCGGCTACGTCTCCATCAAGAAAGCAGACAAGAAGCAGCCTACACTAGTCCGCATAGCGCGGGAGCTCTCCAAGGTCAAGGGTGAGAAGGCCGCGGCTCAAGGAAAGCTTAAAGGTAAGTCTTAGACTTTCCGTTGTTTACAAATGCGCGAGGTTGGGGAAGTTCTTCACACCGCCCGCAGTGGGCGCATAATCCTTCGTCTTGAGACCGAGATAGCTTCAGGCACGGTCCTGGTCGACTCGAAGGGGAGGAACGCCGCGAAGGTGATGGAGCTCATGGGCCCGATCTCGAAACCCTACGCCTCAGCGATACCCGGATCGTCAAAGTTCGGGACCAAGGGACAGAAGGTATACGTCTCCGGGTAAGGCAGACACCCATGTGGGAAACAAGAGCGGAAGAGGGTCTTTTCAGTATCTACTGCCTCGATTGCGGGAACAAGCTGATCGGCGACGCTGAGAGGGGGGAGCAGGTCTGCCCTCATTGCGGGTCGGTCACGAACGCACGCGAAGACGAGGGCCCCGAGTGGAAGGCGGTAGACCTTGAGGAGAAGAACAGGCGGGTCCGCGTCGGCTCCCCGACTACCCTTACGCTTCACGACCTCGGGCTCTCGACCGACATAAGCATGGACATGCGCGACTCGCATGGCAAGTACCTTGACCCGGCCATGCGCGCAACGGTCGAGAAGATGAAGAAGTGGCAGAGCAGGATAAGGACGAGCAACAGCCAGGAGCGCGGCCTCTCGATAGTCCTCGCCAAGATAACCGAGGTCTGCGACAACCTCTCCCTGCCGAAGAACGTCGCCGAGACGGCCGCCCACATCTATCGCACATCCGTCCGGTTGAAGGTCGCCAAGAGCAAGTCGATCATGGGTATGACAGCGGCCGTCGTGCTGCTCGCCTGCAGGAAGTGCGGTGTCAGCCGCACGCTGAAGGAGGTCGCGAGGGCCGCCGGGATAGAGAAGGGCGCCGCAGCGAAGTACTTCAGGCTCATCCTGAAGGATGTCGAGAAGGACTACGTTCCACCGCCCTCTGTGGAGAAGCACATCTCCAAGCTCGTGAACCTCGCGAAGATAGATCCGAGGGTCGAGCACCTAGCTCTTTACCTCTCTCGGTCGACCAACGACTCGAAGATCTCGAGCGGGAAGGCCCCCGCAGGTCTGGCGGCCGCGTACGTCTACATGTCGTGCGTGATGCGCGGCGAACACCTGCCGCAGAGGGAGATCGCAGAGTTCGCTGAAGTGACAGAAGTGACCGTCAGGAACCGCTGCCGGGAGCTACTCGATAACTACATAATCAGGCAAAAAATGGGGCCGGCACAATAAATGGAAAAGAAGAAGACCGCAAAACAGCAGCCGAAGGGCGAGAAACCGCCGAAGGTGGAGAAGGAGGCAGCTCCGAAGCCGCCGCGATCGACCGGCCTCACCGAGAAGACGGAGGAGGAGCTCGTCGATCTGACTTCAAGGGTCTACAAGCTGGTCGTCGAGAGGGGCAAGGATGGAGTTCTCCAGAGCGAGATCTGGAAGGAGCTGGGACTCACCAGCAGGGACGGGTCCAGGCTCGCCATCAGGCTCGAAAAACGCGGCATGATCAAGAGGGTGAAGGTCCTTGACGACGGGAGATGGACCTACAAGCTGACCCCGCTCCGACTGCCAGCGAACATCTCATCGATGGAGTCCGCGCCGTGCATAGTCTGCCCGGTGGAGGGCAAGTGCTCGGTGACGACCGAGGTCAACCCGTTCACGTGCCCCCTGATCGGGCCGTGGGTCCTCAAGGAGCACAGGGACTCGCTGGTGATGGTGGCCGTCGCGCAAGTTGCGTAGTCAAGATTGAGGCTCGACGAAGCGCGCAGGGACTACTACCGGAAGCGGGCGAGGGAGGAGGGGTACGAGAGCCGCGCTGCGTACAAGCTCCTCGAGGCAATCAAGAAGTACAGGCTGATCAAGCCGGGTGACAGGGTCATCGACCTTGGGGCGGCCCCCGGCGGATGGCTTCAGGTCGCCTCGCAGGCCGTGGGGAGCACGGGGATTGTGGTCGGCGTCGACCTCTCCCCGATAAAGATCGAGATGGACAACACCCATACGCTCAAGATGGACATCAACGACCCGAAGCTGGCTGAGACGGTGAAGGAGCTGATCAAGCGGCCTGCCGACGTCCTGCTCTCGGATCTCTCCCCCAAGATTTCAGGCGCCTGGGACCTTGACCAGTACCGTCAGATTGACCTCACGATCACGTCCATCACCATCGGAGACTCCCTCCTGAAGGCGGGCGGTAACGCGATGTTCAAGGTCTTTCAGGGCGAGCGTTTCGCCGAGGCGGAGGCGGAAGCGCGGCGCAGGTACAACTTCGTGGCGATCATGAAGCCCCATGCGAGCCGCAACGCCAGCTCTGAGATGTATCTCCTCTGCCTAGGCAGACGTACCTGATGCCGTGCGCAGGGCACGGACGAACTCCGCGTAGCTCGCACTGGTCTTGATTCCGTTCTCCTCAAAGGGCTGCCGTGCCGCACTGAACCCTGAACCGACGAGGGCATCGATCGCACCGCGTGTGGGGACCGAGGGTATCCTGAGTCGCGAGCAGACCCGCTCGGGGGAGTAGCTGAAGGTCGGGAAGTCGTCAAGGCCCTTCAACGACCGAAGGATGGCCGCGGCCTCTTTCCAGCCCGCCTCCTCGCAGAAGCCAGAGGCCTCGAAGGCTATCTGCTCGTCGACGAGCTTCCCCGTCCAGAGTGGGCCCGCAGACCGGACTCGGAGGCGGCAATGAGGGCACCGGTCTAATGGGATGGGCCCCGACGCCCTCCAGCCGCATCCGTTGCACTGCGTGACATAGCCGAGCCTCCCGACTGACTCGTCTGCTCTCGCCGCCCCCCTCTTGATCCTGAGGAGGACCCGGAGGTAGTGCAGGGTGCTGTGGGCCGCTATCGGCTCTATCCCGATGTCGTTGACCCCGCCCATCCGGGCCGCGTAACCCAGCAGGATCCGGAGACCGGTCTCGTGGACGAACTCGCTCCTCACCGCCAGAGCGCCGTAGCGGCGGACCGAGACGGCCGGATAGACGCCGCAGAGGACGGCTGCGTCGGTCGCCGTCACCGAGAGGACGCCCCCGTCCGCCGCCGCCATCGTGGCCGCGAGAACGAACGGAGCGGGTGACCCGAAGGGGTCCAGGTCGATGGCATCGAACTTCTCGGGCCGCTCGAACCGCGAGACGAGAAACTTGTTCGCCTCTTCGTGAACCACGACGCACCGCTCATGGAGCCGGTTCCTCCTGATGCTCTTCCTCGCCACGGCGAGGGACGGTCCGCTAAAGTCGACGAGCGTGACGTGCGTCTTCGAGTTGGACTCGTTTGCGACTCTGATCCCGCGCGCCCCGGCCGCGGCGAGGACATCAAGGTAGGTCCCCGGTCTGGTCACCGCGGCGACCGCGACTGAGATGTCTCTGTTCGTCCTCGCGGCTGGATTGAAGAACACCGGGTGGGTTGCGGGAGGGGTCCCGGCGAGGCTCTGCGAGGGGACGTAGAGCTCGGTCCGTCCCTCCCGGATGACCTCGAGCTTCGGAAGCACGCGGGACCGCCTCGTCGTGAAGCATTTAAGCGGAGCAGAATTGGACTCCTGACATTGTCCTCCCCTGTGCGCGCGTGGCTCCTGACCGGTCCCCCTGGGATAGGCAAGTCCACCGTGGTCTCCAAGGTCATCTACCTGGTGAGGTCGCGCGGCTACGGGGTCGGCGGGTGCCTCACCAAGGAGAGACGGAAGGGGAGGGAGCGGACGGGCTTCACGATACTGGACTTGATGAGCGGAGTGGAGGGTAGGCTCGCCTCGTCCGAGGGCATACTCGGACCGCGGGTCGGGAGGTACAGGGTCGACCTCAAGGGTCTGGTCGAGGTAGGGGCGGTGTCGCTCGCCGGGGCCTCGAAGATGGCTGACCTGATCGCCATCGACGAGGTGGGTCCGATGGAGCTCACCAGCCCGGAGTTCAAGAGGGCGGCCGAGGCATGCCTCAGGTCCGGCAAGCCGATCCTCGCGGTCGTCCACGACAAGATCAGGGACCCTCTTGTCGACGAGTTCAGGGGGCTCCCCGGCAAGGAGATGACCGAAGTCACGCTTCACAACAGGGAGGGTCTGCCCGAATCGCTGGCGAGGCAGATACTCGCGGTTCTTCCTCCGCAGCAGACCTAGGGTGGATCGTTGCGAGTAAGCCTTGCGACAAGAATCAGTTTTTGAGCCCGCTTGCCGTGCACTTGATTCTCGAAAGGTTGTACGCTCACAATAACAACTCTGTACAACTCGAATTCGGTATATGCTTATTGAACTTGGTTGGCCCATCACGAACAAGCAATAGCTGATTCTGCCGCAGGGCCTTGCGAGTAGGGATGCTGATATACTTCCACATCCTTCTGGTTCATGAGCGATTCGGACCTCGATCTTGCCCGGATTGTTGGGCTATGGACCGCGGAAGGCGACAAGAGATCTTCCAGTGAAGTTACCTTCACCAACAACGATCCGTTCCTTGTACGCTTCTTCCACGAAGCGCTCTGGGCGCGATTTCGACCACGCAACTCTCCTCGAATCTACGTCTATCGTCCCTCGGTCTTCACTGACTTCGTTCGACCCGTAGCCGATGTCCGTTACCGAACGTATGTCGATAGGAGAGCAAATGTGCCTTATTATATCTACAGAGTCGCAGATGTTGAGTTAGTCCGGGATTGGAAGAAGACAGTTAGACTCGCGCGCAAAGCTCCCTCAAACTATCAAGGCTTGCTCCAAGGCTTTTTTGCAGGGGAGGGGAACATCAAAGACCTCCAAAAGTAGTCATACGAGGTGTCTGCGAATCGCGGAAGGCAAGCGAATGAACTTCGTCGAACGAATCCTGCGGCACTACGAGGTGTCTTTCCTGTATGAGGTTTCAGGGAGGAATTACCTCATCTCTGGTCGAGAGAATCTGGAGAAACTTCAACGCATTGGCATAACCGAGTTACATTCCAAGAAGCACGCGAAATTCCTTGCAATGCTCGACTCCTATAAACAACGACACTACCAGCGCGACTCTCTCCCGCCATTGGTTCTAGGGGCTCTCTTCGCGCCTATGACCACGCATGAGGTTGCAAAGAGCATCGAAAGGGGCGATGCGAGGGCTTACCAAGTTCTTTCCGACCTGCGCAGAAGAGAACAGATTGAAGTGTACAAGGTTAGAAGCACATACTACTGGATCAGGACCGACCAGAGGAGCGTCGTCATCTCCTTGGAGAAGTCCAGAATCTTGGACGTGCTCATCGTTCCGCGCCGACCTTACGAGATCTCTGTTATGCTTAGCAGGGACCAGAAAACCATCGCGAGAAGGCTTACAGAGATGGCCCGGCTTGGCCTCGTCGAAAAGGTAAACTCTAATTGGCGCAAGGTTCAGGGTGAAAAGCGGGTGATCGTCAAATAAGGCTCGTTGGAGGGGTCGATGAAGCTGGGAGAGAGCGCGTTGAGAAATCCGCTCCCCGAAAGGTTCTGTACTTGGGCCCCTAGTTGTAGCTGGAGTTTCCATAAAGTATCAATCGCTGAAACTGCTGAAGGAGCTCGGAGTGAAGGACTCGAAGGCCCTCTCGTCAACCGAAAGAGAATCAATGTACCCTGAGATAGTCGAGTTGTGCGAGTCTGTCCAGGTCTCGTATGCGGAACCGGAGGAGATCGACCGATACGTTAGGGTGGGCAAAAAATATCGACGCCTCAACTTTCTTGAAGCTCTCCACATGGCGAAGATAATAGACCTCATGAACCCGGAGGAGGTGTACGTCGATGCCCCTGACACGAACCCGATGAGGTTCACGAGAGAGTTGGGGGATTTGATGTCGTGCAAGCCTAGAATAGTCGCCGAGCACAGGGCGGACAAGAACTACGTGGTGGTCTCTGCCGCCTCGATAGTGGCGAAGGTCGAACGGGACAGAGCTGTCGAACTCCTCCGAACGGAACACGGGGAGTTCGGTTCAGGATATCCCTCGGACGGCGAGACGATAACCTACCTCAGGAGGTGGGTGGAGAGGGAGGGCGCCATCCCGTCGTTCGCAAGGAGAAGCTGGAAGACCTGGGACCGGATCCTCGCCTCGACGCTCATCCCCTAGCCGGCGAACACCGCAGATATCAGGGCGTGGTCCTTGTCGAAGGGACTCAGCTCGATGATCCTCTCGACCCCGAAGCCCGCCTTCGTAAGCCTCTCTCCCTCCTGGCGGAAGACGTCCCTGGGCTCTCTCAGGACGTCGATGCTTCTGGACTTCACTATCAGGATGAGCCTGCCTCCCTTCTTGAGGTTCCTCCGGCAGTTCTCGATGGCTATCTCGGTCTGGTCCTGCTGCGCGATGTCGCAGTAGACGACGTCCACCTTTCCGAAGGACGCGAACCTCTCGGCCTCGCGGGCGTCTGCTATGTAGGGGACGACGTTCCGCCTGACCCTGGCGACGTTCTCCACGAACTCCCTCCCGACGCGGGGAGCGAACTCGACCCCGATGAGCAGCCCCCTCGGGCCCACAATGTCTGAGACGTGCGAAGGGGTGGTCCCCGTGGAGGTCCCCAGGTAGAGCACCTTGTCGCCTGGGCGTATCACGTCCTGGGGTAGACCCTTGAGGATCGCGCCCCCGAGCTTGGACCTGAACGGGTCCCAGGCTCTGAACTCAGTCCCTTCTATTCTGATAAGGTCTTCGCCGTACGTCCTGTTGCCCGGAACGAGGTTCCTTGTAAAAACCTCTTCCCTTCCGCCCCTTGCCATAACGAGGACGTTTGTCATCTCTGTAACGATCTTTTCGGCTCGACGGTCTCCCTTGGCTCCTTATACTTTACCCTGATCTCGTCCAGCCTCTTCTCGAGCGTACCGGTGAGCGCCTCCTCCTTCTCGCCCCTGTAGAAGTCTATCCTCGCCGCTATGGCGATCTTGTTCGCGAGCGCCCTCGCTATCTTTCCCCGCTGCCACTTCGGCGCGCTGTGCACCGCGTCGTGCTGGAAGAGTATCCCGTGCTTCGGAGGCCTCGCGCCCGTCCTGAGCGCCCTGAAGAGGGCCTTCTCGGCGCCGAGGACCTGGATGGTGCTCGCCGGCAGCCTCGCCAGCCTGTCCAGACCCCCCGCCTTTGCGATGAGCCGGGCCCCTATCGTGGCGCCGGCGACGCTTGTGGTATTCGGGGCGATCCGCTTCATCGTCGACTCGACGTACTCGGCGAGCTTGTCCCTGTCCCCTGAGACCGCGAGCGCGACGTTCGCGAGCCCGACGATCCGCCCCATGTCCCTCTCCGTGACGGTGCCGCCCTTCGACCTCTCGGCCGCGGTGATGATTGCCTCGATCTTCTTGTCGCTGAAGCCCTTCCCCTCCAGCTTCGCCTCCGTGAACTGGCTCCTCGACCCGTTCTCGACGATGACCTTGCAGAGGGCGACGTTGTCGCCTATCATCTGCTGGAGCTCCGGAAAGTGCAGGCTGTACCACTCCGCGACGCGCTCGGAGGTGATGTTGAGGAACCGGTCGAGCTCGTCGAGCGCCTGGATTCCGTGGACGAGCTGCAGGTCCTCCCGCGAGGATTCGGTGCTGATCTTCCGCTCGGCCGCCTCCAGGGCTCCCTGCCTGACGAGGTCGAGGGCTTCCTGCTCTCCGGGCGCTAGCCCCGCCGCCACGATGATCGCGATCTTCCGGCTGTTGAGCTCGTTGAGCTCGGGTTCTGTCAGAATGGTCACGCTGAACCCGAGCTTCCTGAGTTCCTGCGAAGCCTCGGCGTCCATCGCCTGTATCGATTCCATCCCCTCGGCCCTCGCTCTCTCTCCGATCTTCGCGATACCCTGGGCTCGGACCTGGCTCCTCCTTTCCGTGGCGAGGACCTTCGTCCCCTGCATGAGCACGAGACCGGCCTCGGTCTCGAACAAGACTGGATCGTCGGACAAGGCGCTACGTCCCTTGGCGTCGCGCCATCGGCTTAAAGGTTATCTTGGTAGCGATTCGGCGTATCGCCCGTTGGTCGGCACATCGCTGCGGGTCTCTTTCGCGGGGATCAGGTTCGAGAACCCGCTGATGCTCGCATCTGGGATAGCCGGGGTCACGGTGAAGACCCTCACCCGCGCCGTCGAATCCGGCGCGGGGGCGCGGTCTCAAAGTCCATAGGGCTCGAGCCCAGGGAGGGGTACAGGAACCCCACGCTGGTGGCAACCGACAGCGGCCTCCTGAACGCCGTGGGCCTCGCCAACCCTGGAGCCCGCGCCTTCTCGGAAGAGCTCTCTTCGGTCAGGGGGCGTCGCCTTCCCCTGGTCGTCTCGATATTTGGGGGAGGGCCCGTGGAGTTCGGGCGCGTCGTGGAGATACTTGACGGCAACGAGTTCCTGGCGTACGAGCTCAACCTGAGCTGCCCGCACGTCGAAGGCGTGGGGACCGAGATCGGCCACGACCCCGAGGTCGTCGCCACGGTCGTGAAGGCGGTCCGCTCAAGGACCCAGAAGCCCGTCTTCGCCAAGCTGTCGGCGAACACCCACAGGACGCTCGAGGTCGCCCGGGCGGCTGTGGACTCCGGGGCCGACGGGATCACGGCCATCAACACGATGGCGGCGATGGCCATCGAGGTCGAGACCGGGAGACCGACGCTCGCCCACAAGTACGGCGGCCTCTCGGGAGCCGGCATCAGGCCGATAGCGGTCGCGCGGATATACGAGCTGTTCGAGAACCTCAAGGTACCGATCATAGGCTGCGGCGGGGTCTCGACCTGGGAGCATGCGGTCGAACTCATCCTCGCTGGCGCCGGCGCCGTCGAGGTGGGGACCGCGCTCTACGAGGGATACGGCGTCTTCCACAAGGTCAACCGGGGGATCGAGCAGTACATGAAACGCAAGGGGTACAGGAAGGTGCAGGAGATGGTTGGACTTGGACATAGGTTCTGAGAGGACGCGCGTCAGGCGGGTCATCAGGAACGTGAGGGAGAACCGCAGCATAACCAGCGTCTACTTCAAGGACGAAGGATGCTCGTCCGCGAAGCCCGGCCAGTTCGTCATGGTCTGGGAGCCCGGGTACGACGAGTTCCCGATGAGCCTCTCGGACTACGACGAGCAGGGGGTCTGCTCGGTGACGGTAAAACCGTGGGGTCCGGGGTCCAACGAGCTCGTGCGGGCGAAGCGCGGAGACCTCATCGGAATCAGGGGGCCCTACGGGCGCCCCTTCACCGTGGAGAGGTGCAGCGCCCTTCTCGTGGGGGGCGGGACAGGGCTCGCTCCGATGCTCCCCCTGGCCAGGGCGCTGGTGAGGGCCGGGAGCAAGGTGGCCGTGGTCATAGGAGGCAGGACCAAGGCGGACCTGCTCTTCGAGAGGCAGATGCAGAGGGTGGTCAGGAAGAAGAACGTTCACCTCACGACCGACGACGGGTCCTACGGGCACGCGGGTTTTGCGACCGACCTCGCCGAGGGCCTGATAGCGGAGAGGAAGGTCTCGAGGGTCTACACCTGCGGTCCGGAGGTCATGATGAGGAAGCTCTACGACATCTCGGTCAGGGCTGGAGTCGACTTCGAGGCGAGCCTCGAGAGGGGCATGAAGTGCGGCATCGGAATCTGCGGGTCCTGCTCGTTCGGGAAGAACCTGCTGTGCCGGGATGGGGCCGTCCTCGACTCCGATGCCTTGAAGGACTGCCTCGACGAGTTCGGACTGCTCCAGAGGGACCCCTCTGGTCGATACATCCGGATCTGAGGTCCCTGGAACGGCCTACGGACCTGACGACTCTGGAAAGGTTTTTACGAGCCGGTCCGTCCTCGAGGGGGAGAACGACCTTGAGTCTTCCGTTCAAGAAGATAATCGATCTCGCGGTACCGATGACGAGCATGAACACCCCTGTCTACCCGGGATACCCACAGCCCCTTCGGACGACCTTCACCACTATAAGGGACAACGGGTACGAGTCATACGTCTGGTCCTTTGTGGAGCACGTCTCGACACACGTCGACGCGCCGGTGCACATGGTGGCGGGAGGAACGCCGGTCGACAAGATGCCGCTCTCGCACTACGTTGGCCACGGGGTCGTCCTCGACTTCTCCAAAAAACCAAGGCGGTTCCAGATCAGGAAGGTCGACGTCGAGAAGGCAATCAAGGCTTCGGGGCACGCAGGCGAGGTAGGCAAGGGCTGGATCGTGCTGTTCCACTTGGACTACACTTCGAAGAACACCACGCCCGACTGGATGGAGCATCCTGACATCACGAGGGAAGCAGCGGAGTACCTCACTGCCCTCGGGGTCGAGGCGGTGGGGATTGACGCGCCGGGGCCGGACCATGCTCCCTTCGAGGCCCACAAGACGCTGCTACCGAAGGACGTCGTTATCTTCGAGAACCTTAACAACCTGGACAAGCTCGTCGGCAAAGACTTTCTCTTCGTCGGGACGCCGATCGCGCTCGCCGGCGGGACGGCCGGGATAACGCGCCCCGTGGCGCTACTGATGTGAGCTCACAGGGGTCTCTGGTCTTCTACTCTGGCGGGATTTCCTTAAGCGCCATGCCGAGGTCCATCCCCTTGCCCTTGTGGTAGAACGCGCTCAAGAAGTAGATCGCGAAGCCTGCCACTATCAGCCCCACCGCCAGTTCTTCGCTGAAAGCGTCGGCCGTTCCGATTGCGGGGTTGTTGTAGGCGACACCCGCGACGTAGGCGAACCCGACCGTCACGATAATGCCTATGATGGTCACGATGGGGATTCCTGCGACCTTCTTCGCCACCCAGCCTGGGGCCTGGGCGAAGAGGTCCTTCTTGAGGAACGGGAACGCCGCGAGGGCGAGTCCCGGTACCACGTAGGCAGCGCCCCAGAGCACGCTCCCCATGGTGAAGTAGACCGAGTATCCCAGATAGGCGTACACGTAGGAGAGGACGATGCCCAAGATGACTATCACGAGGACTGAGAGGTATGCTGTGTGGAATCGGTGGCTGATGTCCGCGAACTTGGTAGGGAGCACCCTGTCGAATGACCACGCGAAGAAGTACTTGCTGGGTATCCAGAAGTAGGTGAAAAGCGCCCCTATGGAGCCGAGGATGTAGGTGATGAACATCACCGTGATGAGCGCGTTGTTGGGATAGGCCGCGACCGCAAGGAGCAGGGGCTGGGATGGGGCGTACGCCAGCGGATAGGCGGTGCTGCTAACGCCGCTGCCATCCCAGGCGTGTCCTATGATGGTCATCCAGGTGCTGCCCACGGTGTTGAGCGTGAGGGTCGAAGTGACCGACCAGTAGAGGATGCCGAAGATGAGTGAGAGGAAGAGCGCTATGGGTATGGCCTTCTTGACGTTCTTGATCTCGCCGGCGAAGCCGTTGGCGTAGTTCCCACCGAAGAGAAACAGGAACGCGAGCGGCAGGGCAAGAATCACGCCCCCGAAGCCCGTTGAGAGGGCTGGCATGCCCGCCGAGCCGGCGGTCTGGAGCGCCTGATAGGAGCAGCTCGAGCATGTGTTGGAGAGGAACGCGTTCCAGTTGCTGATGAACGTCGAGGTGCTGGTCGAGCCTAGGATGTACCACATGAGCCCAATCCCTATGATCGCCGCGAGCCAGGTGACATAGAGGATGCCCTTGATCAGACGCGTCCCGAAGAGGGCAAAGACCCCGAAGATTATAGTGAACAGGCTCGCCAGCTCGAGCGTGCCGAGAGAGCCGCCGAGGAATGTACCCAGGTTGGTCAGACTTGATGAGCTAGACTGCAGACCGAGGATCGTCAGCGACGCAGAGATTGCGTATGCGAACGGGCTGACCTCGCCTACGTAGGCGACTATGAAGACGATTACCATGTAGAAAAGGGCCCAGGCGAAACCAATGGAGGGGTGGAAGATTCGTCCTATCCAGATGTAGTCGTTGCCCGACCTCGGCATGGTGATCCCGATGGCCCAGTATGCGAGCATGAGGAAGACGAACGGTATCGCCGCGACAAGCAGCGTGAGCGTTAGGTTCGCGCCCAGAGTGTTGCCGTAGAACCACGCGAACTGCGTCGTCGTGAAGACAAGCGCGAAGACCATCACCGAAGCGAAGAGAAGTGTGTCTAGTGCACCGAACTCCCTCACGAGCCCGGTCGCATCTCTTGCAAAATACTTCGTCGGATTCTGCAACTTATCGGCAATACATCCGCGGCGCGATATATGAACGTATTGCCCCCGCATGAGCGTCGTTTCGAAAAGGCGGTTATCGCCCAACTGTGCAAGTGTTAGGCTGCGCTTCAGCAAAGTGGACGGGTCAACGTCGCAGTCCCGGTTCCCGCCGCATATTTTTTAATGCGGCCCGTGCCGCGGCGATGTGTGAGGTCCTCCGCGAAGGGAACAAGAGGCGTCGTCTCCTCAGCGCATCCGCTCGCCTCGGCGGCGGGTGTCAATGCGATGAAGGCCGGAGGCAACGCCGTCGACGCAGCCGTCGCGACCAGCCTGGCGCTCGGGGTCGTCGCACCTGCGTTCTCGGGGATAGGGGGCGGAGGCTTCCTCCTGGTGCGACTCAAGGACGAAGAGGCCTTCTACGTTGACTATCGCGAGGTCGCACCGCGAGCCGCAAGGCCGGACATGTTCGTCCTGGACGCAGAGGGAGAGCCCGAGGGGTTCGCCAACAGCCTGGGGTACAGGGCCGCTGGCGTGCCCGGCACGGTGGCCGGACTCACCTTCGCGCTCGAGAACTACGGCCGACTGAAGTTCAGAGACGTCGCGTCGCCAGCCATCGAATACGCGAGGAGGGGCTTTGCAGTGAGCCGCCTGCTCGGATACATCATGTCGAACAACGTTGACAACGCGGCGCTCAAGCTCAGGAGGTTCCCTGAGACCGGGAGGAACTGGCTGAGCCAGGGCCGGACCTACAGGACGGGCGAGCGGAAGGTGAGCGCAGACCTGGCAAACTCTCTGGAACTGATAGGCCGCGAGGGCAAAGACGCGTTCTACCAAGGCTCGCTCGCCAGGGCGGTCGTCCGGGATATGTCGAAGAACGGTGGCCTGTTCGACGAGTCCGATCTTGCACGATACGAGGTGAAGGTCAGGCGCCCGGTCACGGGCAGCTACAGGGGCTTCGATGTGTGCACGATGCCGCCGCCGAGCATGGGCGGGTTGGCGATCGTCCAGCTGCTCAACATCCTGGAGAACATGGACATCTCGGGGACCGGCCTGAACACCGCAGAGACGATAGCCGCGATGGCGAAGGCGATCTCTGTGATATGGCCCTCTCTCAAGAGGGATGTGTCAGACCCGGGCTTCTCGACCTCCGACGTTGCCGCCCTCTCGTCGAAGGACTACGCGGCAAAGCTGTGGTTCGGACGGGGGGAAAGGGGAGGATCGGCTAGGAAGAGGCGCCGGAAGCCAGACGACCCACCTCAGCGCGGTCGACGGGGAAGGGAACGTCGCCGCGATCACCGAATCGATTGAGTGCTACTTCGGGTCGGGAGTGACGCCTCCTGGGACCGGGTTCTGTCTCAACGACACCATGCATGACTTCAACCCGAGTCCGGGCGCTGCGAACTCGATCGCGCCGGGGAAGCGGCCCCTGAGCAACATGGCGCCGACCCTCCTCCTGCGAGAGGGCGAGCCGTACGTCGTCGCAGGGAGCGCCGGTGGGCCTCGGATAGTGACGGCGACCCTCCAGACGATACTGAACGTGGTGGACCACTCCCTCGACATCCAGGAGGCCGTGGACGCGCCCCGGATGCACTACCAGGGCACAGGCGCGATACGCATGGAGAGCAGGATAGGGGTGGTGGTAAGGAGGCGCCTCAGGCAGATGGGCTTCGAGTCGGAGACGCCGAACTACGTACAACTGAAACCCGGCTATGATGTGTACTTCGGGGGTGTTCACGCCGTCCTCGTCGGGAGACGAGGTGAGCTGAGGGGCGCGGCTGACGCCAGAAGGCAGGGGTCCGTGGCCACCTACTGAGAACCTTATCTATTTGCGGCGCGCTCGGCCGAGGCCGTGAAAGCGACCAGGGCGGAGAAGGCGCTCGCGCGGCTGGACAGGTCGGTCGCGGCCCCGACCAGGGTGATGTTCTATCCCCTCATAGTGAAGGAGGCGCACGGCTGCACCGTGACCGACATCGAAGGGAGAGACTACATCGATTTCAACGCCGGTTGGACGGTCGCTGGGGTCGGGTTTTCCAACCCCGAGGTGGTCGAGGCAGTGAAGCAGGAGGTCGCTCTCTCCGCCGGTCTTCCCGGGGGGACCTTCCCGAGCGAGACCACGATTAGGTTCGCCGAGCGGCTCATCGCGATGACGCCGGGTCGCTTCGACAAGCGCGTCTGGTTCGGCCATTCGGGGACAGACGCCTGCGCCGCAGCCTACAAGCTGTTCCCAGTCGCCACGAAGCGCGAGAGATCGGTCACGTTCTTCGGCGGGATGCACGGGATTGACCTCGCGGGATTGGCGATGGGCGGGATCATGTCCACGGCCAGATACCGCGTCCCCAGCATGGTCTCCAAGGTCCCCTACGCCTACTGCTACAGGTGCCCGTATGGCCTCGAGTACCCGAGCTGCGGGGTCTACTGCGCAAGCGGCTTCATCGAGGAGCAGCTCTTCAAGCACGTCTGCCCGCCCGAGGATACCGCGTTCATGATGGTCGAGGCGATGCAGAGCGACTCCGGGGACGTCATACCCCCGAAGGAGTATCTCCCGTTGCTCAGGAGGACGGCGGACAAGTTCGGCATAGCGCTCGTCGCCGACGAGGTGAAGATCGGGTTCGGAAGGACGGGGAAGATGTTCGGCGTGGACCACACCAGGACCGTCCCGGATGCCGTTGCCCTTGGAAAGTCGATAGCATCCGGGATGCCTGTCGGCGCGCTGGCAGCCAGGGAGGACCTCTTCCCGAAAGGGTTCGCATACTCCACCCTCGTGGGGAACGCCATCGGAGCCGCTGCGGGCATGGCCACCATCGACATCATCGAAAGAGACCGGCTCGCAGAGAGGGCTGCGAGGATCGGAAGGTCGTTCAAGAAGAGGCTTGTGGAGATGATGAGGGACCACCCGCTCATCGGCGACGTCAGAGGCGAAGGGCTCCTCCTCGGAATCGAGTTCGTCAAGGACCGCAAGAAGAAGACCCCCGCGCGGAGGGAGACGGCCAAGATAGTCTACCGGGCCTGGGAGCTCGGGCTCATCACGGTCTTCGTCGGTGACGACGGGAACGTGATGGAGCTGACGCCTCCTCTCGTCATAACCCAGGAGGAGCTGGACGCCGGTTCAGAGATCCTCGAGCGCGCCATCGGCGACGTCGAGAAGGGCCGGATCCCCGACTCCGCGGTCCGCGGCTTTACGGGGATGTGAGGCTTCACCAGGGCCTGTAGACGCGCCTCGAGTTCTCGGCGAGGATGAGCTTAGCGGCCTGGTGCGCCTCGTCCTCGTCGTAGACGCCGGTCCTCACGAAAGTCGCCAGAGACTCCTCCAGGACGCGCCTCCCGATCTTGGCGCCGGCCCAGTGTATCTCAGGGATGACGACGCCGTCCGAGCCGAAGACGACTCTCGCAGGCGGAGCCATGTCGAGGATCTGTGTGGTCTTCTCGATGGCGCCCGGGACGCTTGCGAAGGGTATCATCTCGGAGAGGTCGACGTAGACGTTCTTCAGCGCGTTCGCGTAGAAGGCCGCCTCCTGGGAGAACGGGTAGCCACCGTGGACAAGGAAGACCTTGGTCTTCCAGGTCTCCGGGTCCTTCAGCAACCCGTAGAGTTGCATCGGGTTGCACCTGTCGAAGACCACGTCGATGTCGCCCATCCCCGCGTGTATGTGGAATGCCGTGCCGAGCTCCCTGCACCTGGAGATGACGTGCCTGACGTACCAGTCTCGGATGTGCTTGACGTCCCTCGCCCTCGTCGCCTTCGATCGCTCGTAGTCCTTCCTGACCTCCTCGTCGGTGGGCTTCTCGATGTGGAGGCCGCTCCTGTAGGCGATCACGGACTTGAATGCGATAGCGTGCTGCCCCTTCGCGGCGTCTTCGAGCGATCTGTCAAACCTGTCCAAGAAATCCTCGAAGCCGCTGGACTCGTCGACCGCCGTCTGGAACCTCGGCTCTACGCGGGCGACCCTCCTCATGGGGACGGCGAGCGACTTCTCGAATTCGTCGAGGTTGTTCCGGGCGAGTCCGCTGCCGACGGAGACCTCGGAGTAGCCGTCGTCGACGAAGAGTCCCTCGATGCCGGCGTCGTAGAAGAGCTCTCCGCAGTACTCCCAGTAGTTCTTCCCTGCCCTCCGATTCCTCGCCTCGATGATGTCCGAGAGCTTCGGGCTGCACCCAAGGAACTCCGCCATCAGGTGCATTATCTGGCGGCCCATTGGTGTGAACTCGGAGTGGACGACGTTCTCCGGGTCTCTCGCCTCTTCCGGCGAGAGGCCCCCCATGTTCATGAGGTTGACGAAAGACTCCTTCGTTATCTCCTTCGTGCTCTCCGCCCACGGGTGGCAGTGATGGTCTATTATCGGGTAGGCCGAGAAGTCCAGCTTCAAATCGGCTTCCCGGGCGCTGGCGTGCTAATATGGCTTGCCGGAGGGTCCCCCGACTCAGAACAGGTCGAGCATGTTGTCTACTTCGTACTGCGTGACCTTGTCGGCCATCTGGGCCACCTCCTGCTCCTTGTTGATGATGTACTCCTCGAACATCACTTCGCCCATGGTCGTGCGGAGGAGGTCGTCCCTGGAGAGCTCAGAGATGGCCTCGGAGAGCGAGCGGGGCATGAGCGTGAGCCCCTTCTTCCTGATTTCGCGATCGCTCATGAACGAGAGGTCGACGTCGAGCGGCGCCCCGGGGTCGAGCTTCCTCTCGACGCCGTCCAGCCCGCAGGCGAGTATCGACCCCAGGGTCAGGTAGGGGTTCATCGTCCCGTCGGGAAACCGGCACTCGATGCGCGCAGCTTTTCCCCTCTCGTCCGGTACTCTCACGGCTGCGCCCCTCGCCCCTGCGCCGTAGACGGCGGCGTCGGCGTTCCACTTTCCCGGCAGGATGCGCTTGTAGGAGTTGGGCATCGGAGCAGCGATGGCGGAGAGCGCCGGGAGGTGCTCGATGATCCCGCCGATGAACCCGTAGGCCGTGGGGCTTAGTCCCATCCTTCCGTCCTTCGGGTCGTCGAAGAGGTTCTTCCCCGACGCGTTGACGAGGCTCATGTGGAGGTGCATCCCGTTCCCCCACCAGTCGTGGCCAATCTTCGGCATGAATGAGGCGATGTAGCCGTGCTTCCGGGCTATCGCCTTCGTAGCGTCTTTGAAGTATACGATGTCGTCCGCCGGTTTGATACCCTCGTGGTGCCTGATGTCGAACTCGAGCTGACCTCGTCCGCCCTCGACGTGCCCCTTGATGGTGTCGATCTCGACGGAGCGTAGCGCGGCGACGAGGTCCGTGACGAAGACATGGTGCACGTTGAAACCCTCCTGGCTGTGGGTGTAGAAGTTGTCGGCCTTGACGACCCTACCCTCCTCGCGCCTGACGAGGTGGAACTCGCCCTCGAAGCCGACAGCGAACCTGTAGCCCTTGGAAGCTGCCTGCTCCAGAACCCTCCGAAAGAAGCTCCTCGTGCAGAGCTTCGAGACGGTCCCGTCCTTCTCATGGACGTCGCCCAGGAACCGGCCCACCCCGGAGGTGTAGCTCGGGATCACGAACGTCTCGGGGTCGGCCACGACGGCGACGTCCCCCTGGGAGATGTTCATGGAAGCGCCGCGCACGGGCCCGTCGTTGTGGCTGTATGCGAAATTGGCCCTTGAGGTCTTGATTCCTTCGTCGAGCATGACATCGAGCTCCCCGCTCGTCGCGGGCTTCATTCTCGCCGTCCCTGTGAAATCGACGTAGCTCACGCCGAGCATGCTGAGGTTGTGGTCCTTGATGGCGCGCCGTATCTCGGAACGCTGCACGCGTGAGGGAAGCGCCCCGGATGCGCTTTAAGGATTTCCGGGGACGCGTGCCAGAGCTTGGCCCCGCATCCGCTGCAGAACTTGGCCCCAGGGGCGTTCTCGACCCCGCACGCAGCGCACTTCACCGGTCCGAGGGGCGCTCCGCAGTTGTTGCAGAACTTGCCGCCGCCGGTCGGCTGGCCGCACTTGGGGCAGACCGCCGGCACCGCCCACTGACTCTGGGGGGACGCGGCGGGTTTGACCTCGGCTGCGTCGATCGAGCAGAGCGAGACGTCGCTCCTCCAGTCGTTGTCGCAGACGTACTTGTGACACTTGGGGCACTGGTGGAAATGCGTCATCGCCTCGGCCGTGGCTTTTTGGAGAGCCGCGCCGCGCTCCTTGTTCCACTCCGGGGTCTGGTACGCTTGTCCTCCGAGCGCACTCGCGAGAGAGGCCTTGTTGGTGAACATCCCTCCGAACCTTGAAACGTCGTTGAATATCGCCTTCTCCCGCGCCGCCTGCGAAGCCACGAACGCGGACTCATAGCTGGCGCCGCATATCTCGCACTTGAAAATGAACTGGAAGCCCTGCTCCGTGCTCTTGTCTTCCATGTTCGTTCCGAATGATTGCACGGACAAAAGTGTGCCCGTCGAGGTATTAAGTCTTGGCCGCGCGGACGGGGGGAATCGTACGCCGCTGGGCGCCGAAGAGACAGCGTCAGGGAGAACGCTGGCAGCCCGGTGGGTGCGTGGTGTGCGCCAGGTAACGGGATATGCTTAACTATTCATCGAATTCCGAACTATGAGCATGGCGAACTTCGGCATCATCCTCACGGGAGGGCCCTATCAGACCCAGCGTTGGGAGACCGCTTGCCGCATCGCGGATGCGGCCATCGACAGGACCGACAAGGTCTCGTTCTTCCTCTTCCTCGATGGCATCTACAACGCGCTCGGCACGCAGGTCTTCCCCATGATGGAGAAGCTGCCCATGGACTACTTCAAGGCGCTCGTGGCCAAGGGCGCGACCATCTACGCCTGTGAGACGTGCAGCTACAACAGAGGGCTGAGCGAAGGCGCAGACTTCTACGAAGGGGTCAAGATCGTGGGAGTTCCCACGGTGGCTGCGATGGCTAGCCAATGTGACAGGCTGCTCACCCTGTAGGAGAGAATGGGCATTGACGATCTACCTGATGGATGAGCCATTTGCGGCGGTCGGCCTCGCTTACGCAGCGAGCGATCCAGAGGCGCGCGTCGTCCTACTCCAGGATGCGGTCTACCTGGCCTGCAAGGACGGGATGCAGGGTAAGATCTATGTCGTGAGGGATGACGTCACGAGGAGGGGTCTTACAGGCTCGATTCCCGCGGGCGTCGAGTCGATAGGATACGATCGGCTCGTGGAGCTCATGGAGAAGGAGCGAGTGCTCTGCTTCCTCTAGGGGTGTTGAGATTGGCTAAGAACATCTTCGTCTCGTTCCTCAGGGCCCCCGTGGGGAGCACCTACTTCGTCGAGGGCCTCAGGGTCGCGGGCGGTCTGGTCCGGGCCGAGGACCACCACCGGGTGACGATAGCCTTCCTGGGCAAGGGTGCAAGGTGCGCGCTCAAGGGCGTCGACAGATCCTACGCCGTCAAGTTTCTCGATTTCTTCCCTTCGGCGGACGGCAAGAAGTTCTACGTCGAGGAAGAGTCGCTGAACGAAGAGGGGATCGACCGGAGCCAGCTCGCGGGTGAGTTCGCCGTGGCCTCACGAAAGGAGCTCGGCCAGATGATGCTGAAGGCGGATCTCTGCATCAGCTTCTGACCCACGTCCCGCGTTTCGGCGATCGGATACCGGAACGGATGGGTCCATGATGACCAGACTCAGAGGAGATCCAGGTCCGAGAGGAGTTAGGACTATATACACCCCGCTTTCACGGTGAACAAGCAGGTGCAAGAAGAACGCCAACCCACGGAAGTCTTACCAAGGCAGGGAAGGTTAGAGGCCAGACGCCGAAAATCGAGGGAAAGCCGCGCAAGGGCGCTATTCCAAAGATTAGGAACCGCAAGACTTACATCAAGAGATTCACCCTGAAGCGAAAGCCAGGCCAGAATTGGCAGCGTACCTAGAGCGAGAGTACTCGGACTCCGAGCAGGCCGCTCTCAAAGAAATCGCCGGACTGATAGTGGCGGGCCAGATTGAAGGGAGGCCCCGCCTGGAACGAGCAAAGCGAGACGCTGCGATAAAGTACCACCTTTCAACCTTCATCTCGAACTCAGCGATCCTGCTTGCCCTCCCCGAATCGGAGAGGGGAAGGTGGGGCGAGCTGCTTCGGATCCACCCGAGGAGGAGCGCCTCGGGGATAATCATAGTCACGGTCTTCTCGGCACCGTTCAGCTGTCCCCACGGCACGTGCGTCTTCTGCCCGGGCGGCCCGCGCATCGGGACGCCGCAGAGCTACATGCCCGACGGCCCTAGTCAGAGGATAGCCCGAGGACTGAACTACGACCCGTACCTCCAGGCCAGGCGCTCGCTGAGGAAGTACTATGAGAAGGGGCACGAAACCTCAAAGGTCGAAGCGATAATCGAGGGTGGCACGTTCATCGCCCTTCCCACGGACTACCAGCTTCCCTTCGTCAAGAGCGTCTACGACGGGCTGAACGGCTTCAGGTCGGGAACCCTGGAGGAGGCCCAGCGCATCAACGAGGCCGCGTCCAGCAGGTGCGTCGGGCTGACGATAGAATCCAAGCCCGACTGGTGCAAGCCGGAGCACATCGACCTGATGCTCTCCTACGGCGTCACAAGGCTTGAGATCGGGGTGCAGAGCCTCCACGACGGGCCGCTGGAGAAGAGCAACCGCGGGCACAATGTCCAGGACTCGGTCGAAGCCTTCCAGGTGGCGAGGGACGCGGGCCTCAAGATCTGCGCCCACATGATGCCCGGTCTTCCCGGTTCCAACCCACAGTACGACCTGGAAGACATGCGCGCTCTCTTCGAGGACGAGCGGTTCCGCCCAGACATGACGAAGCTCTACCCGACGCTCGTCGTCAGGGAGACCGCCCTGGCGAGGTGGGCCGAGGCCGGACTGTACAGGCCCTACACCCTCGATGAGGTGGTCGAGCTTCTCGCTGAGATGAAGAGGCACGTCCCCCGCTGGCACAGGATCATGAGGATTATGCGCGAGATCCCGGAGAAGGACATCCGCGGAGGGGCGGACGCTGGGAACCTGAGGGAGCTCGTCCTCCGTCGAATGAAGGAACTGGGGTACAGCTGCGGGTGCATCAGGTGCCGGGAGGTGGCGCTCGACTCGCCCCTCGATCAGGGTTCCTCCGAGCCCGAACTGGTCACCCAGGAGTACGCCGCATCGGGCGGGACCGAAGTCTTCGCCTCATTCGAGAACCCTGAGTCCGGACGGATCGCCGGCTTCATCCGGATGAGGTCACCCTCCGGTCTGGCTCACAGGAAGGAGATGAAGGACTCCTGCGTCGTCCGGGAGCTCAAGGTCTACGGGAAGGTCGTCTCCGTCGGGGCCAGGAACGAGGACGCCTGGCAGCACAGGGGGCTAGGCGCGGCGCTATTGACCGAGATGGAGAAGGTCGCCCGCGAGAGGTTCGGGGCTAGGCGCCTCCTGGTCACCAGCGCCGTCGGGACGAGGAACTACTACAGGAGGTTCGGGTACGAGTCTTACGGCCCCTACGTGTCCAAGCCGCTGAGTTAAAATCTGGAAAACACGGCGTGCGTGCGTGCGAGCGATCGGTGGGTGCCTCTTCGCCGACGACGTGCTCTACGACCCGGAGAGGGACGTCTGGGCTAGGGTAGAAGGAGGGCTAGTCTCCGTCGGGATCGACGCGGTCCTTGCGTGGATCAGCGGTCCCTTCACCTCGGTCTCGTTCAAGGAGCCAGGGACGATGGTCGCTCGCGGGACGAGCCTAGGCTGGGTCGAAGGTCCGCGCCACTTCGACACGGTGAAGGCGCCGCTGACTGGCCGGATCGTCGAGGTCAACTCCGCGCTCAAGGAGAATCCCAGGCTCCTCAACCACGACCACTACGGGCGGGGCTGGTTCGTCAAAGTCGCCCCGCTCAGATGGGGAGAGGAGTCGGGTGCCCTCCTCGGCTTCGCGGGAGCCAGGGCCGTGCTGGAGCGCAAGATAGGGGAGCTCGGCGTCAGGTGCTTCGCCGAGTTCCCCGACATCGAGATGTACGAGATCGGCTCCGAGTGTGCCGGGACCCTGGTGAAGCTGGACGACCTGATCGCGCGGTCCGAGGTCGGCACGGTCGTTCACCTCGTGTCCGACGACGTCACGTCAGAGGTCGAGCTCACGGCCTGGACCGAGCGCACCCACAACGAACTGGTCGAGACACGCAAGGAAGGGCGCCTCTTCCACTTCATCGTCAAGAAGAGTCGCTGAGCTCTCTGAGCCTGCAGGGAACCCCGGACCCCGGCACCCTTACCTCTCGATGGGCGTCCCGACTGAGTTTCCCCATTCCGTCCAGGAGCCGTCGTAGTTCCTGACGCGAGGGTACCCCAGCAGATAGGTCAGTACGAACCAGCTGTGTGACGACCTCTCTCCTATCCTGCAGTAGGTGATGACTTCCTTGTCCCGCGTGACGCCCTTCTGCGCGTACAGGGCAGCTATCTCCTCCTTGGTCTTGAAGGTCCCGTCCGCGTCGTTCACCGTCTGTGCCCATGGTATGTTCCTGGCATCGGGTATGTGCCCTCCGCGCTGGGCGTGCTCCGTCGGGTACTCGGGAGGGGCGAGCACTTCGCCGCTGAACTCCTTCGGGCCCCTCACGTCCACGAGGACCCTGTCCTTCTTGCCGAGCCCCTTGAGGACGTCCTCTCTGTAGACCCTCAGCCTCTGGTTAGCGTTGGAGGCCTTGAAGCTGGTCTTGGGGTAGGCCGGGACTTCCTTGGTCACCGGCCTGTCCTCGAGGAGCCACTTCTTCCTCCCGCCGTTGAGCAGTCTAACGTTGTCCACGCCGTAGTACTTGAAGACCCAGAAGGCAAAGGTCGCGAACCAGTTGTTGAAGTCGCCGTACAGGACGACCCAGGTGTCCCTGCCGATCCCCGCCCCCCCGAGGAGCGTCTCGAACCGCTCCCTGCTCAGCAGATCTCTTCTGAGAGGGTCGTTGATGTCTTTCTTCCAGTCGAAGAGGACCGCGCCGGGGATGTGACCCACGGCGTAGTTGGCCGCCGGGTCGTAGTCGACCTCGGCGACGCGCACGCCCTTGTCTCTTAGATGCTCGAACAACCAGCTCGTTTCCACGAGGACCTCCGGGTGGGCGTAACCTTGGGTCTTACTCATAATATTCGAAATGCATTATTCGCTATATTAATTATTTTGCTCACATTATTCTGCCGTGCATACGACAGCGGGTCCTGACCAAGATGCCAAGGCTTTATCTCCACGAGGGGAGACCGCCATCTCCATGGACGATCTTACTGGGTATCGCGGCCCCGCCCTCAGGCTCTTGGAGGGGGCCGGGGTCAAGATTGGCGACCTCGTCGAGCTGAACATCGGCGGGGAAGCGGTCAAGGGCACGCTCGTCCCAAGGTATCAGAACGAGGATGATCTGCACGTCGTGATCAAACTGAAGAGCGGTTACAACGTCGGGATAGGCGTCTCCAGGATCTCGGGAGTCCGCAGGGTTGCCGAAGGAGAGCGGCCCTCGTTCACCTCAAGCCCGCCGAAGGCAGACGGAAGCCTTCCCCTGGTCTCGATTCTGGGTACTGGAGGGACGATCGCCAGCCGGGTCGACTACAGGACCGGAGCTGTGAGGGCCGCCATATCGGCTGAGGACCTGTACTCCCTGATGCCGGAGCTCTCCGACATAGCAAGGATCTCCCCGGAGATAGTCCTGAGCGTCTACAGTGAGAACCTGGAACCCGAACACTGGGAGAGGATCGCGATAAAGGTCTCCGAATGCGTGGCCAGGGGCGCCCGGGGCGTGGTTATAACCACGGGCACGGACGTCATGGGGTACACGAGCGCCGCTCTGAGCTTCGCTCTCCAGAGAGTCCCTGTACCGGTCTTCGTGGTCGGTTCGCAGCGCTCATCGGACCGCCCCTCGTCGGACGCCTACCTGAACCTGATAGGCGCCGTGACCTTGGCCGTCTCAGCCGAGTTCTCAGGGGTGTACGTCGTGATGCACGCCGATACGAGCGACGAGTTGCTCGCGATCCACTCGGGAACGAGGGTCCGGAAGAATCACACGAGCGCGAGGGACGCCTTCCAGTCCGTTGGGGTCCAGCCTGTGGCGCACTGGTCCAGGTCGGGCCTTGAACTTGTCTCCCCGGCTCTGCCAAAGCGGGGCACGGGCCCATTCACGGCGAGGCCGGGGTTCGACGGGGGTGCGGCACTCCTCAAATTCTTTCCGTCGATGCAAACGGGGTACTTGGAGGCAATCCTGGGAAGCCGAATCAAGGGTCTCGTGGTCGAGGGGACAGGTCTCGGGCACATCAACGCCAAGAATGTGGCGGCGATCAAGGGATTCACCGAGGCCGGCGGGCTCGTCTGCATGACCTCGCAGTGCGTCTGGGGGCGCGTCGACATGAACGTCTACGACACCGGGAGAGACCTGCTCGACGCTGGCGTCGTCCCTCTCGAGGACATGCTCGGAGAGACGGCACTGGCCAAGATGATGTGGGTCCTGGCGAACGCCGGGTCGGCGGAGGAGAGGAAGGGGATGATGCAGGCGAACCTCGCGGGCGAGATCACGGAGAGGTCACTCCCGAGCAGGCCGGCATGAGCCTTCCCTTCGACCCTTCGGCGTGCGGAATGAAGGTCGGCATCGAGATACACCAGCAACTTGGGACGAGTACCAAGCTCTTCTGCTCTTGCCCGACCATAAAGTCAGAAGAGCTCCCGCTCTCGTTCGAGCGCAGGCTGCGGCCGAGCCAGAGCGAGCTCGGGCGGATAGACCCAGCGGCCGTCTTTGAGTTCAACAAGGGAAAGGCCAACAGGTACCGGTGGAACCCCGAGTCCTCCTGCCTCGTGGAGGCCGACGAGGAGCCGCCCCACAGGATGAACGTGGATGCCCTTGAGACGACGCTCCTGATCTCGCTCATGCTCGAGGCGAAGGTGGTGGAGGAGCTCCACGTGATGAGGAAGCTGGTCATCGACGGGTCGAACACCTCGGGCTTCCAGCGCACGTCGGTCGTAGCGCTGGGCGGGCGGCTCTCGTTCGACGGAAAAGCCGTGGGCGTGCAGAGCATCACCGTAGAGGAGGACGCCTCGCGGATCCTCGGCGAGGATGCCGAGTCTAGACAGTTCGCCCTGGACAGGCTCGGCGTGCCGCTCGTGGAGATCGCTCTGGACCCGATGGTCGGCTACCCCGAGGACGTGGAGAGCGCGGCGCTGCAGCTTGGCCGGGCGCTTCGTTCGACTGGGCGCGTCGCCCGCGGCCTGGGCACCATCCGCCAGGACCTCAACGTCTCCGTCATGGGAGGGGAGGTCGTCGAGGTGAAGGGCGTGCAGAAACTCAACCTCATCGCCAAGGTCGTGCGCTACGAAGGGCTGCGACAGATGGGCCTGATTCGCGTCGCGGAAGAGATGCGAGGGCGGGGCATCATCTCCGTAACCTCTCGGACGAGCGACGTGACGTCCGTCTTCGGTTCACCTTCCTCGAGCGTCCTCGCGAAGATCGTCAAGGGAGGAGGAAGAGTCGTCTGCGTCGCGGTCGACGGGCTCGCAGGGCTGGTCGGCTTCGAGCCGTTCCCCGGGATCAGGCTGGGAAAGGAACTGGCCGAGATCGCGAGGACCAACTCGCTCGGCGGGATAATCCACTCAGACGAGTTCCGCAAGCAGAAGATCACCGAGGGAGAGGAGTCCGAACTCCGGAGGCTCACGCGCTCCGACGGGAAGGCCGCACTCATCCTCGTCGCAGGCCCGGAGGACCGGACAGAGGTCGTCGCCGGACTCGTGGTCGAGAGGCTGGTGGCGGCCCTCAAGGGGGTCCCCAAGGAGACACGGGCCGCGACCGAAGACGGGGAGACGAGGTATCTGAGGCCTCGGCCAGGTGCGGCGAGGATGTATCCCGAGACCGACATACCCGAGATACTTGTGACCGGTACCCAGCTGGACCGGCTCCGCCAGTTGATTCCCGTGCCGTGGGAGGAGAAGGTCAAGTTCTACGCCGAGAGGTACTCACTCAGTCCTGAGCTCTCGCTCCAGCTCTACGACTCTGGCGAGGCGCCTGTCTTTGAGAGGCTGGCCTCGAAGCTGGGACTGGATCGGTCCGTGATCGCCTCGGTCTTGGTCGAGATGCCCGTGAGGCTCTCGAGAGAAGGCCTGGACGAGTCGAAGCTCTCGGAGGGCCGACTTGAGGAGGTCCTTGGCTCCATAGACAGGGGCGACTTCTCTAAGGAGGCCGCGATAGACGTCCTGAGACTCGTCTGCGGGGGCGAGGCCGGCAGCGTCCAGGACGCGGTAGAGAGGCTGGGTCTGACGAGGCTAGACGAGGCCGAGCTGAAGACGATAATCGACAGGGTCGTCCAGGAGAATCGGACGCTCATCGCGGAGAAGGGCGAGCGGTCCTTCAGCGTCCTCATGGGGGAGGTGATGAAGACGGCCAGGGGTCGTGTCGACGGGCAAGTGGTGGGTCGCTTGCTTAGAGAGCGGATCTCGGCGCAGAGGGGTGCACCCCAGAACTGAGAACCAGCCCCAAAAAGCTTACAAGCCCAGAGGCCCCGCCGAGCCATGTTGTCTTCGGACCGAATCAAGATCAGAGTCAGGTCGGGCCAGAACGAAGCCGAGATTGAGGCCGACATGGGCCAGATCAGGGAGGCCATCGCGCTCATCCCGGAGATCGCGAGCAAGTTCCCAGAGGGTCGGAGCGAGGTCAGGCACGCCATCGCTCCCATAGAGCCGATGTCGGCCCCCCAATCGTCCGAGGTCCGTTCCCCTGCCGAGCTTCCCAGCATTGCGGTCGAGAAGGGAGATTCGCTCAGCGACATCATCTCGAAGTTCTTCGCGGACCAGTGGGGGAAGAACCCTCGGAAACTGCTGGAGGTCAGAGACGCCCTCCAGTCGTACGGACTGAACTACCCGAAGCAGTCCGTGGCTGTCGCGCTCCTCAGACTTGCAAAGTCCTCGAAGATTCGACGGTTCAAGAGTGAAGGCGGGGAATACGTGTACACCACGTCGACCTCGATGATGCCCTCGCAGGTCCTCGTCCTCCCCGAGACAGAGGAGCCTCCTTCTGAGCTAGCGAGCTCGGCAAACATTTAAGCCGACTCAGAACTGCTCGTCAGAACGAGGTATCCCTAGCCATTGTCCAGTGAAAAGCCGCTCTCCGTCTCCGTGGCCTACGGCGACGTGAAGGTCGAGTTCTCCGGATCCCCGGAGGTCGTCTTCCGCTCGCTCCACGAGTTCATCAGCAAAGAGATTCCCAACATCGACCTGGCCAAGAGCATCTCGGTCAACTACTCACTGAACGACCTCGTCCAGATGTTCAAGGACTACATACGCTTCACCGAGGAGGGGCCGCGGGTCTGGGTCCAGGACAGGAAACTCAGCGACAAGGACGTGATACTCCTGCAGCTTGTCGCCGGCAGGGCCGCCCACCTCTCAGGCAAGGGAGCCGGGGAGGACATGAGTGTCTCGGAGCTCGAGACGGCGACGTCGCTCAACCCCAAGACTATTGGGTCTCGCCTCTCCGAACTCAACAAGGTCGGCGCGGTCGAGCGGAGGGAGTCGGACGGCGCCGGAAGGTACAGAGCCACGACGACAGGAATTCACTGGCTCCACACACAACTCCAGAAGAAGTTCCCCAAGGGAACTCAGACCCCGCCGGTCTGAGGCTTCGAGGGATACTTTTGGACGTACCTGTAGTTCCTCATGGTGCCATCCCTGAATAGGGTCCCCTCTCGCACGAGGTCGACGAGAGCGTGCGAGACCGCCGTGCGGTCGTAGTGATACCCCCTTCTGGCCATCTCCTCGTGGACCTCCGAGAGCGACCGCTGAGTCCCGAACCAGCCCTCCGTCCACATGACCTGGATCAGGCCCCTGCAAGTCTCGAAACGCTTCTCCCCGCCCTCTTCGCCGCCAGCCTCCGAGCCGGAGATCGCCACCTGCTCCTTCGACGCCATCCCGGCGATGACGCTCTCGACCGCCTGCTGGACCTTGTCAGCCGGCGAGGTAATCTCTATCTCCCACGCACCCCTCTTCAGTTTCACCGTCACCGAGGGCGGCTGCTGATCGCTAGACAAACCGGGCTCTCCCTGTTGTTCCTGTTGCGCATCTTGGCGGCCGTATTTAAGACTCATCAAGCTTGAAGCCGAAACGCCATGTTGCGCAAGCGCATGTTGCGCAATACTTATTAATCAAGCGTGCCCTACCCATGTTGCGCAACATGAACACTCAACTGAAGGTCGCCACCGTGGTCAGCATGGAAGCCCTGAGCGTGCTCGCAACCGAGTTCAGGGAGCAGTTCCAGACGTCGGCGGAGGTGATTCACGAGCGGCTCGTAGGGAGACGTTTCATGTTCAACATGGACGGGAGAGACTCGTACCCGTTCGATGAGTGGGAGGGTTCCCTGGAGGGCGAGGCGCTACCGATAGTTCCCGTGGCCGAGACCGTGACAATAGCATCGACGGACTCGTCCTGCATCCTCTTGGGAGAGACCTCCGACGGGGCGGTCTACGCGGTCCGAGCCGCAGTCTGCTTCGCCTCGCAGGGATCGGTGCAGGGTTACTTCAGAATCGGCCCGATCGTCGTCCACCTCTCCCCGTCAGGGTCGCTGGGGCTGCCGACGAAGCTTGAGGGATACGAGCTAAGAGTCGCTCTCTCCGACCACCTCATAGCCGAGAGGATCATCCGGAACACTGTCGAGAAGAGGATCTCGGCCTCCCTTCTATCCTTCCCCGGGAGGATGCTTGTGATGGCCGACGGTTCGCTGAAGCACCCTCTCGACTCGTACCCGGAGGCGCTGTTCAGGGACGACGGATCGGAGTCATCGCTGATAGGCTTCTCCAAGTCGAGCGCGATCATATCTTCCAACAGGCTATCCGCCCTGGTCTCAAGAGCCGCGGGGCCGGCGTACTCGTCGGTCGACGACGCTCCGGTGCACACACTCCTCGCCAAGTTCTCGAGGGACGGGCTCGTCTTCAGGCTCGACCTCGCCCGGAGCCGCGGGCGCATCCCGCAGGTACTGGGCTCCCTTCTCTCCAACGACTCGTTCACCGTCGGATACCCCGAATCTCTTCGGGTGGCGCACCATCTCTCTGTCTTCGCGAGGTCCGAGGACATGGCGCTCAAGGCGTACATCACCGACAGGTACTCGCTGAAGAGCCTGAGGTCGTTCGGGCTGCGGCGCATCACGCTGGGCGGACTGAGCAACTCGGGTTGAGCGGAGATGAAGATTCTAAGGAAGGAAGGCCCGAACATCCTCGTGGTCGCGTCGCAGACGGAGGACGTGAGGATGGGGGACTATCTCATGGTCACTGAGAAGGACAGGAGCCTTGTCCTCCAGGTAATCGACGAGAACTACCTGGACGTGGACGGCATAATGGAAGAGGTCGCGAGAGAGGAGGTTCTCCTCTCGTCGGTCCAGGGCGTTACGGAGGACCCGGCCGACGTCGGGAGCATCTCCAGGGAGATTCGCGACATGAGGCTCCTGCAGTGCAAGGCGAGGGGAAGCGTGGAACACGGCCGGCACAGCCCCCGGATCGACTGGATACCCTCACGGACCACCTCGAAGATAACGAGGCAAAACGTGAACGACATCCTCGATTCGGCGGGCAACCGGGGCCTACGGAAGATCAAGATAGGCAAGTCGGGCAGGGCCTCCTCCTTCTCAGTGACGGCCGAGGCCCTCGACGGAAGGATAACCATCATCACAGGGAGGAAGGAGTCCGGCAAGTCGCACCTCGCCAAGATGATGGTGAGGGGCCTTCTCGAGCACGGCGCCTACTGCATAATATTCGACCTCAACGACGAGTACGGCTCCATAGGCCTGACGGCCGACGGCACGAAGACCGGGGTGGCCGACAAGGTCGTCGTAAGGAAGCCCGCAAGAGACCTGAAGTTCAGCCTCGGTGGCGCGGGGCTCCGGGCGGTCACCTCCCTCCTCCAGCACTCGCTCGAGATGCCGGGAACGACGCTGCGGGAGTTCATGCGGATCTGGGAAGGGATGGAGTCCAAGCACGACCTCTCGATGGAGTCGCTCGGGACGTACATCCAGCAGTGGAGATGCAACGAGTTCGTGCGGGACGCCCTGAACGCGCGCTTCTATACGCTCTCGAACTCTGGACTCTTCACCGACTCGGAGCAGGCGTTCCGTCTCGACGAGTTCTTCGCTTCGCACCCCGACGGAGGCGCGCTCGTCGATCTCGCTCAGCAGGGTCTCGCCGCTCAACAGGAAGATGACCGTCGAGCTTCTGCTCTCCAAGCTCGTCGAGCTGCTCGAACAGAGGGCCATCCCGCCGGTCTTTCTGCTCTCCGAGGAGGCGCACCTCTACCTCCGGGAGACCTACTGGGAGGACCTGATCACTAGGATGAGGCACTTCGGGGTCTTCACGACGTTCGTGACCAACCAGCCCGACGCCATCAAGCAGGAGATCTACCGTCAGGCGGACAACATCTTCCTCTACAACTTCTCCAGCGAGGCCGACCTGAACCTGGTGGCCCAGGCCTCGATGGTCGACACGGACACGGTGAAGTCGATAGTGAGGACCCTTCCACCCCGCATGTGCCTTGTGCTCGGCCACGCCGTCAACAACCTCCCCGTGGTCGTGACGGTCGACGAGTTCGACGCCCCTCCGAGCGGGATAACCAGGCGGTTCTTCGACGGGAGGCTCGTGCCCACCCTGAGCCGGTGACTCGCGCAAAGTATATCGCAGGCCTCCCCGGCTTGTCGCCGTCACAGTTGAGCGAGGAAGAGACATCATCATTCAAGTCGACGCCGATAGGCGAGGTGAAGCTCACGGACTCTTCGGTCGTCAGAGTCTCGACTTTCGACGGGCGCGACGGCAAGAAGCGGGTCGATATCAGGCTCTTCCTCACGGGCGTCAGGTACACCGGACCCACGAAAAAGGGAGTCTCGCTCCCGATAGAGATGCTCCCCGAGCTCAGAAGACTCCTCGACCAGGTCAAGTGAGCGGCGCCATGCGGGCCGGACCGCCGGCTGCCAAGTTCGGCAAATGTTTAAAGCATGTTCGCTAAACAACATGCACCTTGGAATCGAGCCGCCAGGAATCGCTGATCAAGATAGCAGGGGAGGTGGTGGCGAGTCCGGACCCTGGAAGGGCTCTGAGGGTTTGGCGCGAGAAGCTCTCGGTCAAACAGGTCCAGCTGGCGAGGGCCCTTAAGCTCTCTCCATCCGTCCTGAGCGACTACGAGAGCGGCAGGCGTCCCTCTCCGGGGGTCATGTTCGTGAGGAAGTACATCGAGGCCCTGGTCGCACTCGACGAGGCCCAGGGGAGAGTCGCGTCGAGGCTTCTCACCCCCGAGAAGAGCTCCGCGATACTCGCCATAAGCGAGTTCACTCGTCCCATCTCGGCCGCCGCGCTGCTCGCGGCGGTGAAGGGGACGGTCCTCTCCGGCGACCCTGACCGCACGAGCCTGTACGGCTACACCGTCGTGGACAGCATCAAGACGATCTATGCGCTCTCGGGCTACGACTTCTACAGGATCTTCGGGGCCACGACCGAGAGGGCCATCATTTTCACCAAGGTGGGCGCTGGGAGGAGTCCCCTGGTCGCCGTCAGGGTCTCCCAGCTCAAGCCCAGGATGGTGATAATCCACGGCCCGACCCAGACCGACCCGCTCGCCATAGAGCTCGCCAAGAAGGAGGGGCTGATCTTCGCCCTCTCCAACGCGGCCAACGAGGATGAGATCATCTCATCGCTCAAGGCGCTGACCGAGCTCAGGTAGTCCTGTCCCACGTCAGGCCGCACCCGTGACCCCCGAGGAATCCTTTTAGAGACATCGAAGGGACGCGCCACCGACCCTATTGCTCCCGGTGGACGTAATGCTGGCTCTGGGAGAGCTTCTCATCGTCGTGGTCTTCGCCCTAGTGGCCATACGGGCCAGGGCCCTCGACAGGGGAGGCTTCCTGGCGAGCGTCGCCGTGGGCTATGCCATCTTCCTGGGAGGAGGCTGGAGGTGGTTCCTGATAATCGCATCCTTCTTCATACTCGGCGTCGGCTTCACCTGGTTCAAGTACGAGTACAAGAAGAGCATCGGGTCTGCCCAGGAGAAGGGGGGCGCCAGGAACTGGCCGAACATCCTGGCCAACGGCGGCCTTGCGGCCGTATTCGGACTGACCGAGCTGGTCTTCGGTGGATCTGTCTTCGCCGTGGCTTACCTGGGTGCGATGTCGGCCGCCGCATCGGACACGGTCGCGACCGAGCTTGGTCTCCTGAGCCGGTCGCAGCCCCGCCTGATAACGCGGCCCAGCCTGCGGGTGTCGCCCGGGATGTCTGGGCGGCGTAACCGGGCTCGGCCTTCTGGGCACACTGATCGCGTCTTCGGTGATCGGGGCGATAGCGGCGACGGTCGGCGTCATAGACGCGGCCTCCCCTCTCGAGATCTTCGTGGTCGCCGTGGCGGGCGGGGTCATCGGTTCGGTCATGGACAGCGTCGTCGGCGCCACGCTGCAACGAAAGGCCGTCTGCGTCGTCTGCGGAAAGCCCTCGGAGCACTTCTACCACTGCAACGAGGAGACCAAGCAGCAATCGGGCCTCTCCAGCGTCGACAACAACATCGTGAACCTTATCGCGACGGTCGCCGGAGCCGCAGGCTCGCTGGCACTTCTCGCGCTCGTCTTCTAGGCCAGTCGGAACCTGAGCCAGGCCGAGAGGTCAGCGACCTTCACCTTCTCCTGGTGCTTGGAGTCCCGGATGCGGACCGTGACCGTCCCCTGTTCCAGGGTCTCGCGGTCGACGGTGACGCAGAACGGGATGCCGGCCTCGTCCGACCGGGCGTACCTCCTCCCTATCGAACCCCCTTCGTCGTAGGTGACGTCCATCTCCGTGCGCAGCGCCGCATAGATCTCCGACGCCTTCTCCGGGAGCCCGTCCTTGGACACCAGAGGGAAGACCCCCACCTGCACCGGCGCTAGCCCGGGCTTGATCGCGAGGAAGGTCCTCGATTCATCGACCCTGTAGGCGCTCTCGAGCAGGGCGTAGAGGCTCCTGTCGATCCCCATCGAGAGCTCGAAGACGTGGGGGACGACCTTCTTGCCCTCGTCCTCGACGGAGTAGTCGCTCTTGCTCACCTCGGCGTGCCGCTTGAAGTCGTAGTCGGTCCTGTAGTTGCACGCGACGAGCTCCAGCCATCCCACCGTGGTCTTCACCTCGAGGTCGAACGCCACCGCTGAGTAGAACGCCCTCTCCTTCTCGCCCAGCTTCCGGAGCCGTATTCCCGCGCTAGGTAGCCCGGCGCTCTCGTAGAAGCTCTGGATGAGGTAGAGGTAGTACCCGATTAGCTTGTTGGGTATGGTCCCGGCCGCTATCGCCTCCGAGACCGTGACAGGGGCCGCCTCGGACTCTCCCTCGGAGATGTTGAGGCTGTAGCCGAGGGCCACGTCGAACCTCGGCATGTCGACCCTCTGTGGGTTGAAGAGGACCTCTATCTCTGCCTGGTAGAACTCCCGCTGCCTCAGTATCCCCTGGCGGGGGGCGATCTCGTTCCTGAAGCTCTTGCCCAGCTGGGCGAATCCCTTCGGGAGCTTGATACGCTGGGTCTTGAACAGGAAGGGGGCGTCGACGAATATGCCCTGGCACGTCTCTGGGCGGAGGTATGCCTCCTCCCCCAGCGGCCCGATCCCGACCCTGAACATCATGTTGAACCGCCTGGTCCCTGCGAGCGGCCTCTTGCAGTTGCTGCAGACGACCGCGTTCTCCGTCAGGAGCGAGTCGTACTCCGCGTCCTGCAGCCCCTCGGGGACCGCGCGCCTGATCTTCTCCTCGATGAGCTTGTCCGCCCTGTAGATCGCGTGGCAGTTGGAGCACTCCACGACGGGGTCGCTGAAGCTGGCGAGGTGCCCGGAGGCGACGAAGACCGCCTTCGGGAGTATCTGGGCCGTGTCTATCTCTACCATCTCGTCCGCCTTGACGAGCCTCCTCCTCCAGAGGTCGACGTACCTGTTCCTAAACAGCACGCCCAGGGGGCCGTAGTCCCAGAAACCTGCCGGTACGTTCGGGTACGAGTCGGCGGACCTGAAGAAATAGCCCCTTCGCGCGGCGAGGTTCATCACCTCCTCGTAGGTCGCGGCCTTCGGCGGCGATACCGGGTTCCTGGCGACCGCCTTCTCAATGTCTGACAAGAGCTGCGGGGAAAAAGCCCTGGACCATGGTCTTAAATCTCTTCTTCGATTCGCCCGCGGATGCCCACGCCCTTCCCTTCGGGGGACCTGGCTCTAGGCCCTAGATCGCCTTGATCTGCTTGACGACGCTCGGTCTTACCTTCCGGAAGACCCTGTATCCGCAGATGCACTTCACTTCGGGGAGGTTGCTTAGCTCCTCCTGGCTGGTCTTGGTCCCGCACCTGACACACTCGTATATCGAGCTTTGGAAGACCTTGACCTGTTCTTCTGCTGTACCGGACATGTTTTCGACTTCGCTCTCTCCATCCTTCTATTTCTGTCTTGCTGTCTCTTTTCCCGGCCGAGACATCCGAAGGAATAAAACGTTAAATCTGACTCTCAGGGGAGTTCGGCTGACGACATGGCCAACGATAGGGCGCTCGGCGGTGCGATTCTGGGCGGAAGCATTCTTGGGATAATTGTCTACGGCCTGCTGCTCTACTTCTTCTCGAGTATCACCCTGGAGGTCACGGCCTTCCTCGCGGTGGTCATACTCCTCGGAATCCTGGCCTGGATAGGCTGGACCATGGCCACGACGCCTCCCCCGGAGCCGATAGCGGAGGCCCCGCAGCCCCCGCCCGCGGCGGCACCACCGGCCACCGAGAACAAGACCGCCTGAGATCTCAGGCCTTCGAGCCTGGCTTCTTGTAGTCCCTGAACCTCATTGAGAGGACGCTCCGGAAGAACTCCCACTCCTCCTTCTCCGACATCTTGGAGGTCCCCCTCTCCCTCAGGTCGAAGACGAACGGGATCTCGACCATCTTCATCCCGTTCTGCTTGAAGACGTAGAGCGACTCGACCTGGAATATGAACCCGGAGGAGTAGAGCTTGACACCGAGGATCGCGTCGACCGCCCTCCGGTTGAGCGCCTTGAACCCGGTCGTAGTGTCGTGGATCGGCAGCCCCAGCACGGCCCTCGCGAGCCAGTTCGCCCCCCTGCTCACCATCTTCCTGCTCCCCTTGAGCCCTTCGAAGGACCCTCCCTCTATGTACCTGGATCCGACAGCGACGTCCGCGCCCTCCCTGACCGCGTCCACGAGTGGCTTCACCCTCTCCGGCGGATGCTGAAGGTCCGAGTCCATCTGGACGAAGACGGCAGGGTCGAGCCACTCGATGGCGCGACGGAACCCGTCGATGTAAGCGGTGCCCAGTCCCATCTTGCCCTCCCTCTCGAGCAGGTGCACGTAGTCGTGTCCACTCACGAGCTTGGATATCTCCGCGCCGGTCCCGTCGGGGCTTCCGTCGTCGACGAACAGCAGGTGCAGGTCGGCGCCGAGCGTCGGCCTGATGGCGGCGAGCCTTTCGAAGAGCGGCCCGATGTTCTCCTTCTCGTTGTAGGTCGGGACGACTACGACGACGCTCACGTCCTTCGCCGAGCCCCGGCTAGTCCCTGGCGAGGGCTGCCCTGAGCTCGCCGGCGATGTACCCAATCTGCTCCTCTGTCACTTCGGGATGGACCGGCAGCGAGAGCACGTGGTCGACCGCGTCGTAGACGCCGGGCAGCTTGTCATCAGCGTAGCCAAGGTCGTCGTAGAGCTTCATCCTGTTCACGGGGGTCTTCCAGTAGATCGAGGAGCCGACGCCCTTCGCTCTGAGCCGCTCGTTCACCTTGTCCCTCTCCCTCTCCACCTGAAGCGTGTACAGGTACCAGATGTGCTTTCTGTCGGTCTTGGTCTGGCGCATGGCCACCCCCCTCAGGCCGGCGATGGACTCGGTGAGGACGGCGGCGTTCCTCCTCCTCGCCCGGATGAACTCGGGGAGCCTGTCCATCTGGACGCGAGGCGATCGCGGCGGCTACCTCCGGCAGCCTGAAGTTGTACCCGAGTATCCTCGTGTCGTAACCTTCCTTCATCCCATGGTTCCGCATCATCCGGAGCTTCTCGGCGAGCCCGTCGTCGTTGGTTGTGATCGCTCCCCCCTCCCCCGACGTTATCACCTTGGTCGCATAGAGGCTGAAGCAACCGGTGTCGTCCGTCTGCCCGATCTGCCTCCCCTTGTACTCGGCCCCCAAAGACTCCGCCGCGTCCTCTATCACCCTGATTGAGTGCGCCTGGGCCATCTCCTTGATCTCGTCGAGGTCGACCGAGTATCCGTAGAGATGCACCGGGATGATGGCCTTGGTGTTCTTCGTTATCTTCCTCCTGACGTCCTGGGGGTCGATCGTGTAGTCCGACTGGATGTCGGCGAAGACCGGCTTGGCGTTGCAGGCCAGGACGACGTTCGCGGTCGCTTCGAAGGTGAAGGCCGGGATTATCACTTCGTCCCCGGGCCTGACGTTGAAAGCCATCAGCGAGGTCTGGAGGGACGCCGTACCCGAGTTGACCGCGATCGCGTGCTTCACTCCGACGTGGGACGCGAGCTTCCTCTCGAACTCCCTGACGTACTTCCCGCCCTCGAAGCTAGCGTCGGTGAGGATGCCGCTGTCTAGGACCTCTCTGACCGCCCTCTTCTCCCCCTCGCCGAGGACTGGTTTGTTTATCGGTATGAATCCCATGTTTCTTCGACCTAGGCGGTCATGATTTCCTTTGTTATCTCTCTTCCTCTGAAGTGCTCTCTCACGGGTCCGAGTATCTCCGCCAGCTCGCGGAGACGGACTTTTTGAGGTCGTTTGGGTGAAGCTTGCCGGCCGCGTAGTCACTCTCGAGGTCGGAGCAGAGGGTGTAGGTGACGTTCCCCCCGTACTTCTCGGGCCTCTCGATCAGGAGCGACGTCCTCTCGTGGAAGACGATGTAGCGGGTAAACTCGAGGACCGGGTTGCCGTCGACGACCTTCTCGGGGCACCACGCCTTCGAGACCTTTCTCGCGATCTCCTCCGGGCTGTCATGGATGAATATGGCGCTGTCCGGTTTCGACTTGCTCATCTTGCTCGAGATTACCCTGTCCGCGGTCGCGTCTTCGTCGATGCCAGAGGTCCTCGGCTCCCCCAGCCCCGCGAGTATGTGGTGGTGGACGGCCACCGGCTTCTTCCACCCGAGCGAAGGGAAGACCTCTCTTGCGAGCATGTGGACCTTCCGCTGGTCCATCCCGGCCTGGACGACGTCGAGGTCCATGGCCCATATGTCGGTCGCCTGCATGGGGGGATAGAGGTACTGGGCGACGTCGAGCTTCTCCTTCGTGGTCCTTCCCATTATCGTCAGGCACCGCACGTCCCTCTCGAGGCTGATCTGCTTCGAGACCCTCAGGAGGTTCCTCCAGTACTCGTCATTTCCGCTGTAGAGCTCGCTCCCGTACTTGATCTCGACCCCTGGGCACAGGAACCTGAACGCGTCGGCGTAGTACTCCTTTGCGACGCGCCCGATCTTCTCCCAGTCCCCTCCCCACTTGTTGTTGATGTAGCTGTGCCAGTCGGCCAGGAAGACGGTGCAGTCCATGCCTGCCTTTATGAAGTCGTTCACCTTGAAGCCGTTGACCACGAGGGACCCGAGGTTCAGGATCCCCGAGACCTCGAGTCCTATGTAGTGTTTGGGGTGCTCCTTGGTCTCGAAAAGAGTGCGCAGCTCTTGCTCCGTCACGACCTCTTCGGTCGGCGGCCGTTTCACGAGCGTGATCTTCTCTTCCAGATCCATTCGTGGACGCCGCCTCCCGTGGTCGTCATTTAAGGTGTGTGCAGATCTCCCAGGCGGGGGCGTCCGCCGGGATCTACTTGTGGACCGAGTTGACGATCTCGTTCGATATCTCTTCGCGCGTCTTCCCTTGGGTTGTGACTCCCAGCTTCCTTGCGGTGTCGATCAAAGGATCGCCCGAGGCTGCGATGGTCGGTGCGGCAGCGGCGGTCGGGGCCGTCGCGGGTTTGGCCGCCCCAGCCGCGGAGGCGTCGTTGAACTCTTTCCGCGCGAGCCCTATCGACTTTGCGAGCTCAGGGATCTTCTTCGGACCGTACATGAGGAACACGATCGCGACGACGGCGATCACGACCCATTGAAGCGGATCTGTTAGTGCCATACCTCCGGGGACCCAAGAGTGACTATTTACGTCCTTTGTCGATTCTCAAATGTAAGAACAGAGCATGAATTGGCACCAAAAGTGTACCTCGCGCTAGGCCCGGCCCCGTCTTCGATACGAGGGTCCTCCTCGGGGTCTTCACGACAGGCGCTCATAGCACCCTCTCCCTCCGGAGGATCCACGTGGTCGAGGGGCGTGCGAGCCGGCTAGGCCTTGGTACGCCAGGTGCACGAGTAGAACAAATAGGCGTAGATTGCCGTGAAGACCGCGAACAGAGGTGCCGAGATTACTGCAAAGGTCGACGCGCCGTTCCCGAGCGCCGTCAGCGCCACGAAGAGCTGGTAGAGCGTCAGGGCGACTCCGAAGACCGAGCTCGCAGACGCGAGCGGCCTCGTTATCCAGTTCGATGCCCACATGACCAGGAAGATCCCGCTGGCGAAGCAGCTCAGCACGGCCCAGCCCAGGAGCGCTCCCCCTCCGGTCGCGATGATGCCCGCCCAGAAGACCCCGGTGACGAAGAAGAGGATCATCGGGATCCTCGCCAGGATGGACTGTTCGGGCTTCACGTCGCCAGCCGAAACTCAGTCTGAATATAAATGTGGTAGGTCCGGACCTCGCAGCTCCCCGCCCCACTCGCGGATGTTCCTTTCAGCGGCGGCCTCCACCAACTATAAATCCCCACAGCGGGTCGCGGGGAACTCCGCTCCCGGTGAGATGCCAGATTGCTAACCCCACTTAAAGAACCGCGCGACCTCGAGGAGAAGCTCTCGAAGCTCCTCGTACCGGTCACGGACCTCGAGGAAGGGCTCCTGGTCTCGGCGACCTACGACGGGGACAAGAAGCTCGCGGTCCTGAAGTTCTACGACCCCAGGCTCGACAGGGTCTGGAGGTGGGAGGACAACACGGGACATCGACCCTATTGCTATTCGAAGCTGCCGATGGAAGAGGTCAGCCAGCTCAGGTCTAGAGGCGACGTGGTCGCCATAGAGGACGTCCAGCGGCTGGACCTGCTCACGGACTCCACGCTCACCGTCAGGAAGATCGACCGCGACGGACCCTCTCGCCATCGGAGGCGGAGCCCCCGGCAAGAGCATACGGGACGACATCCGGGCGTGGGAAGCTGACATCAAGTACTACGAGAACTACGTCTACGACAGGAACCTCAGAGTCGGGACGTACTACGCCATCCGCGGCGGCCTGATCTCCCCCCTCGAGAAGGAGATTCCGGAGCTGGTCGCTCGCTCACTCGAGCAGATACTGGCCAAGAACACCGGGGAGCAGACGAGGTTCATCCGGGAGTGGGCCGAGCTCCTAAGTCAGCCTCTGTGCGCCTTCAAGAGGATAGCCCTGGACATAGAGGTCGCGAACGAGGAGTCCAGGATACCCGACCCGGAGAAGGCAGACCGCGAGGTGATAGCGATATCGCTCCACAACGACGCCGAGTCGCTCGTCTATCTGATCGCCCGCGAAGGTGACACCTCCCTCCAGGGGGCCAAGACCTCCTACACCCCCGTCGTCTTCCCGGACGAAGCGACAATGATCAGGGCCGCGTTCTCCAAGATAATGGACTATCCGTTCCTGATAACCTTCAACGGCGACGACTTCGACCTCAGGTACCTCGTCCACAGGGCCGAGAGGCTCGGCCTCAAGGAAGGGGAGATCCCGATATACCTCATGCGCCAGGAGGCCTCGCTCAGGCACGGGGTCCACATCGACCTCTACCGCTTCTTCAACAACCGCTCGATACAGGTCTACGTCTACAGCAACAGGTACAGCGAGCACACGCTGAACGGCATATCGGAGGCCGTCCTGAACAAATCGAAGATAGAGTTCGAGGGGAACGTCGGCGACCTCCCCCTGCTCGAGCTTGCCAACTACTGTCTCAACGACTCCCAGCTAACCTACGAGCTCACGAGCCAGAACTCCTCGCTCATGATGAAGATTCTCCTGGTCATAGCGCGCATCGCGAAGATGCCGATGAACGACGTCGCCAGGCTTGGGGTCTCCAACTGGATCAGGTCGATGCTGTTCTACGAGCACAGGCGGATGGGTGCGATCATCCCGCGCCAGGACGAGCTCGCGCAGAAGGGCGGCGCCTCGTCCGAGGCGATAATCAAGGGCAAGAAGTACAAGGGCGGGCTCGTGATCGAGCCGACGCCAGGTGTTCACTTCGGGGTCTCTGTCCTGGACTTCGCGAGCCTGTACCCCAGCATCATCAAGGTCCACAACCTCTCATACGAGACCGTGAACTGCCCCCACGAGGAGTGCAGGACGAACAGGGTCCCCGACACCGACAACTGGGTCTGCACGAAGAGGTCCGGCATCGAGAGCCTCGTGACGGGGTCTCTGCGCGATCTGAGGGTTGGTCACTACAAGCACCTGGCGAAGGACAGGTCACTGACCCAGGACGAGAGAGAGCTCTACGGCGTCGTCTCCCAGGGCCTGAAAGTGATCCTGAACGCTTGCTTCACGCCCGACACGTACCTAGTCACGCCTAGCGGGATCCGTAACGTCAGGGATGTCAAGGTCGGGGACAAGGTAGTCAACGTAAACCCTGACACGCTGGGCACGGAGATAGACACCGTAGTCGAGGTACAACAGTTTCCCTACCATGGAGAGCTCTACCATTTCAATGACAGGAGGTTCGTAGACCTAGCCGTCACACCGAACCACCGGATGCTAGTGCAGGACAAGAAGGCTAGACCGAACCTGCGTGCCACCTTCCTGACGGCCGAGGAGGTCTTCAAGCGGACGAACGTCGCTGTTCCCAAACTCGCTGACGGTATCAAGGAATCGGCACGGCCGGAGAGGATCTCACTGCTGGAGACATCGAGAGAACTCAACGCGCTTGCCAACATCTACCCGCCGAGGGGGGAGCGCCTCTCAAATTGGTTCAGGAGACTACCGCCTGATCTGAGAGAGAAGATAACAGAGTTCGGAAGCGTCAACAAGAACAGAAGCAAGATAGACCCCTCCATTCGCTCTCACTACCGCCTGCCTGCATCGCGAGTCTCCGAAGACGACATGGACTCGATCGAGCAGTCGAGAGGATTCATATCGTTGGGAACGCCGAGATACTCGAAGGTCCCGGCGCGTTACGACGCAGAGGCCTTCGCCTCGCTCTGTGGCTGGTTCGTCTCGGAAGGGAGCCTGATCACGACCGAGCCAAGATACTACTCGGGAGGCGGACACCGGGGGAAGAGTTCTGGCATCGTGATCACCCAGAGCTTCGGCAAAGGCAACTCGATGGGGGGTCCCTACAGAGCCGAGATAAAGCGAGTCATCACCCAGCTTGGGCTGAGACCCCGTTCTGATTCCAGCGATGAGAAGTACTACAGAGTGTCAAACAACATACTGCACAGGTGGATGCTCAAGAACTGTTACTCGAGCGACGCTCAAGAGCACCATTCCGATTCCAAGCGCATCCCCAAGTTCGTCTTCGGCTCCAGGAGACTCATGGAGTCCTTCTTCGCGTCTTGCTACAAGGGAGATGGTTCCTCGAGGGACAAGAAGTACTCTACGAAGAGCCTAGAGCTGGCGAAGGAGATGGTTGTCCTGCAGAGCCTCCTTGGGGCCAAGACGAAGCTCGTATACGACCAGAAGGAGAGAATCTACAGGGTCGTCTTCAAGAACGTGAGCTCGAAACTAACCTATGCAGGGGACTCTAGGCACAAGTACGTGAAGAGGGTCCCCTACGAGGGGACCGTCTATTGTGTCACGACAGAGCGCAACCACACGGTCTTGGCGGGCAGGAATGGCAGGTTCGTCCCCGTCGGTCAGTCCTACGGCGTGATGGGATTTGAGACGTTCGCCCTTTACTGCCTCCCCGTCGCCGAGGCGACCGCGGCCTACGGGAGGTATGCGATAACCAAGACCATAGAGAAGTGCAGGCAGGACGGGATCTCCGTGATTTATTCTGACACGGACAGTCTTTTTGTCGAAAATCCCGACAAGACAAAGATTGAAGAGCTGACTAGGTGGGCAGAGCACGAGCTCGGCGTCGAGCTCGATGTCGACAAGAGCTACCGCTACGTCGCTTTCAGCGAGAGGAAGAAGAACTACTTTGGGGTCCTCCAGGACGGAACGGCCGATATCAAAGGTTTGACGGGCAAGAAGTCCGTAAGCGGAGATACGCCCATTCTCGCTCGAGTCGATGGAATAGCTACCTTCACGAATGTGGAGGAGGTCTATCGTGCGTTTGGGAGGGGCAGTCGAGTCGAATTACCTACCATAAGTGACAAACTGGTTTCGAGTTGGACCGTCATAGATGATGCCGTGGCTCACAATGTCCAAGAGGTCTACGCACTGCGAACTAGCAAGGGCAGGTTCCTGAGACTTTCTGGCGACCACAGCATCTTCTTCACTGACAAGTTTGGTAGACTTTTCTGCAAGGCGACGAGGGAAGTCCGGGAAGGGGACATACTCGTCGGAGCCAGGTTCATCCCTGACTCAGGAAGGCCCTTGACCCTCGACGTGAGCCAGATGATAGACTGCACCAAAGAACGGGACGGGCTCCTCTACTCAGCGAAACCACACGCCACGACCGGGACTCCAATCAAGAGGTTCATTCCGGTCACGGAAGACGTGGGACTCTTGTTTGGACTATTCACCGCCGAGGGCTCGACGGCGTCGCGCTCGGGGTCTCGCTCTAACACCATATCGCAGAGTGAAGCGGTGAACCCAGAGGTTTGCGAGGCCTTGACGTCCGCGTGGGCGAGAACCTTTGGGTGGAGCATCAACCCCCTGAGAGATGCTCGCGACCGCTCATTCTACCTGCCGATTCTCTATGCGGAGTTGTTCAGATCGGAGTGCGGAGGGAAGAGCCCGAGCAAACGCGTTCCAGATTTCATCTTCTCCGCCCCCCTGAACGTTGTCAGATCCTACCTTCGAGGGCTTTTCTCTGGCGACGGATTCAGCGGCGAGGGGAAGAAGATCAGCATAGCGTCGGAGAGCCGTCTTCTCATGGAGCAGACAGCTTATCTTCTGACCTACTTTGATATCGATTGTCGGTTCAGAACCTGTTACAACTCTCACTTCAAGATCTACTACTACCAGCTGAGCATCATCGGCACATCCAGCCGACGAAGATTCCAAGAGTCTGTCGGATTTCTCCAGCCTAGATTCCAGAAGGTACCCGCGAACGGTCCTCGAAATAAGGAGTTGATTCCCGTGTCGACCGGAGGGCTGATTGAGGTCAAGATGAGCATCCTAAGGAGACTCGGGATGAGCAGATTCCGGCACATCAAGATGCACGACACGCGGAGCTTCAACCTGAGCCTCTTGAAAGAGTACAACCAGACCATCGCGGCCCTCGGTCGCTACGCCGATCCAACCGAGTCGGCGTTGCTCTCGAGCATTCGAGACATGATAAACAACCAAGACGCGTCCTACGATGAGGTCACGTCAGTGGAACGTGTCCCCGGCTCCTGCATGATGTACGACTTTTCCGTCCCTGGATCCGAGAGGTTCGTCGCCGGAAACCTTCCCTCCTTGCTGCACAACAGCCAGACCCCCGAGTTCCTCAAGAAGGCCTTCTACGAGTGCCTCGCGATACTGGGCACCGTCTACGCGCCCGAGGACTTCGAGCGGGCCAGGAGGGAGACCAAGGCCCTGCTGACGAAGATGGTCTCGAGCCTGAGGAACAAGGAGATCTCCCTCGACGAGCTCTCGTTCAACGTCATGATAGGGAAGGCTATCTCGGGCTACTCCGGGACGACCCCGCAGCACGTGCGAGCGGCGCAACTTCTCCACGACAGGGGAAGGGAGATCAAGGCGGGCGACATCATCTCCTTCGTGAAGACCAAGACCCCTCCCAACGTGAAGCCGGTCTCCCTGGCGAGGGTCGACGAGGTCGACGTAGACAAGTACCTCGAGTACGCCAGCTCGATGTTCGACCAGATGCTCGACTCGCTGGGATTCAGCTTCGACGAGATCCTCGGGTCGACCACGCTCGACGCCTTCTGGTCCTGATAGCGAACCTTTATCACGCTCTCCCCGTCCGCCGCGTCCATGTCCGAGCCAGCCCGGGACCTCGTCGGCTACGGGAACAAGAAGTTCCACTTCTCGTGGCCGGGCGGAAGGCGCCTCGCCCTCTCGATAGTGGTGAACTTCGAGGAGGGGGCCGAGCACTCGGTGCCCACGGACGGGATGGTCGAGGGAATCGGGGAGTTCCTCCCGGTCGACATGAAGCTTCGCGACGTCGGGAACGAGTCGGCCTACGAGTACGGCTCGCGGGTCGGGGTCTGGAGGATTCTCGAGACGCTCAAGAAGTACGACGCCAAGGCGACCTTCTTCGCGACCGCACTCGCCCTCAGGGCGAACAGGCCGGCGACCGACGCGATCTCCAAGGCGGGCCACGAGATCGCCGACCACGGCCTGGCGTGGACCGAGCACTACCGCTACACCTACGAGCAGGAGAAGGACGCGATCGCACGGTCCGTCGCGATCATCGAGGAGCTCACGGGGAAGAAGCCCGTGGGCTTCTACGCGAGGGAGCCCAGCGAGAACACCCTCAGGATAGTCAAGGAGATGGGGAACTTCATCTACGACTCTGACGCCTACAACGACGACCTCCCGTACAGGAGCGCGCCCGGCGGCATGCTCGATCCTCCCCTACACCCCCGACGTTAACGACTTCCACTTTCAATCCCCGATGCACCGCTTCAGCAACTCCTCCGACTTCTTCGTCTACCTGAAGGACTCCTTCGACGTGCTCCGCGAGGAGTCCAAGTCAAAGCCCAAGATGATGTCGGTGGGGCTGCACGCCCGCGTCACGGGGCGGGCCGGCCGCATCGTGGCCCTGAGGAGGTTCCTCGAGTACGTCAGGGGGTTCGACGACGTCTGGATCGCGACGAGGGAGGAGATGGCGCGGCACTGGATCGACCAGGTCGAGCCGCTCCTGGTGTGACCGAGCCCCCGAAAAGCACTTTAGCCACGACGCGGCTCCGTCGTCGATTTGAAGCTCAAGTTCGGCAAGATAGAGCAGACGGTCTTCATCGAGGCCAGCCCCGAGGACGTCTACGACGCGCTCCTCGACGCCAAGAAGCACAGCGCGTTCACGGGGTCCCCCGCCACGACCAACGGGAGGGTTGGCGCAGAGTTCAAGGCCTGGGACAGGTACATCTCGGGCAAGAACGTCGAGCTGGTCAATGGGAAGAAGATCGTCCAGGAGTGGGAGACGACCGAGTGGCCCGAGGGCTATCCCCGCTCGCGGCTCGAGCTGACGCTGACGCCCAAGAAGGGAGGGACAGAGCTCAGGATGGTGCACTCGCAGGTCCCCGCTGAACAGGTCTCCGAGTACACCTCGGGCTGGCCGGAGTCCTACTGGGAGCCGCTCAAGGAGTACTTCGCCGAACAGAGGAAGCCGGGGAAGAAGGCCCCTGCCTAGGCGAAGGAAGCTATCTTCTGCCTTAGTTCTGCGATGAATTCGTCCGCCTTCACCCCGTACCTCACCTCGCCGTCCCTCGCCCTGACGGATATGGTCCGGGCCTCCTGCTCCTTGCCGCCGATGATCAGCATGTAGGGGATCTTCTGCAGCTGGGCGTTCCTTATCTTCCCGCCCACGGTCCCACTGTCGAAGTCGGTCTCGACCCTGATCCCAGCCTCCCTCAGGACGGCCGCCACCTCCCCAGCGTATCCCTTGTTGTCGTCCGAGACCGGGAGGACCCTCACCTGGACCGGCGATACCCAGACGGGGAACTTCCCCTGGTAGTGCTCGGTGATGATGCCGATGAACCTCTCGAGCGTCCCGTATATCGTCCTGTGGATTACGATCGGGATGTGGTCCTTGCCGTCGGAGCCCACGTAGGTGAGCCTGAACCGCTTCGGCATCTGGAAGTCCAGCTGGATTGTGCAGCACTGCCACTCCCTCCCGAGCGAGTCCTTGATGTCGACGTCGATCTTCGGGCCGTAGAATGCGCCCTCCTTCTCCTTGACCTCGTAGGCCAGCCCCTTGGCGAGCACGACCCGCTTGAGGATGTCCGTCGCTCCGTCCCACTGCTCCTTGGTCCCGATGTGGTCGTCGGGCATCGTCGAGATCCGAAGCTTGAACTCGAGCTTGAACACGCCGTACATCTTCGCCATCAGGTCCACGAGGCCCTTGATCTCGCTCTCCACCTGGTCCTCCATCACGAAGATGTGGGCGTCGTCCTGGGTCAGGACCTTCACCCTGAACAGCCCGCTGGCCACCCCGCTGAGCTCGTTCCGGTAGAGCTGGTCGAAGTCGGCGACCCTGAGCGGCAGGTCCCTGAAGGACCACCTCCGGGTCTTGTAGAAGAGGAAGGTCGAAGGACAGTTCATCGGCTTGAGCCCGAACTCGTCGTCGCCCAGGTACGTGAGGAACATGTTGTCCTTGTAGTGGTCCCAGTGGCCGCTCACCCTCCAGAGGATGGTGTTGGCGAGCGCGGGGGTGCTTATCTCGAGGTAGTTGTTCTTCTTGAGCTCTCCCCTGATGAACTCGATGAGCAGGTTCCTCAGCGTCACGCCCTTGTCGTGCCAGTAGACCATCCCCGGCGACATCTCCTGGAAGCTGAAGAGGTCGAGCCTCTCCCCGATGACCCTGTGGTCGGTCTCCGGAAGGGTGGCGAAGTCTGACTTCTTCACGCGGGCGAGCATCTGCTCCTCGGTCAGCTCGGGCTTCCGCTCGGTCGAGACCTTGACCGGTTGCTGGACGACCTCAGCCGCCGCTTCTGCCGAGTAGACCCTCGACTGCTCGGCCAGGGGGTGGCCCTTTACCTTGATCTGGAAGGCCTTGTTCCACCCGAAGGGCGCCCTGTACGTCTCCATCCCCATCCCGTTGGCGTACCTCTCCATCGCCTTCAGGACCTCGAGCGCGTCCTTGGGCCGCGCCAGGTTCTGGCTGAGGTGGGCGTAGGGGTAGATGATTATCCTGTTGACCTTGAGCTTCCCCAGGAAGTCCTTGGTCCCCTCGATGGCCTTCTTGGCCACCCCGTCGTCGTCCCCCTGCTCGACCGAGGTGAAGAGCACGACGATCTCGTCGTAGCGGTACCTCTTCTTCTCCGCCTCCTCGGCCGAGGAGATCTCCTTCTCCCTGGGCTCGTACTCGATGAAGTCTAGGTGCTGCTGGAGTATGCGCATGGAATCGCCGCCGGCCCTAGCCCCACCGGGCTCTCTCTAGGTCCCTGTCCTTCTTTGTGGACTTCTTCCAGGCCTTGTAGTGCTCGTGGCAGAGGTAGACCCTCCTCCCCTCGCCGCCGGCGGTGAGGCCCGACCCCGCGATCTGGCTTCTGCTTATCGACCTCTGCCCCGGGTTGGTGCAGCCGGTGACCGAGCACGAGATCCCCTTGTCAATCTTGCCCATCTGGAACCGGCCTCTCTCACCGGGACCATGTTTAGAATCTTGCGGTCTCGACGGCCACGGGGCACCCCGGGAAGAGCTCTAATACGAACACAGGGCGGAGGATGCGCGTGCTCGACAAGCTGAGGGGAAGGCTCAGCAGCGGCTCCCTCCGGGTGGGGCGCGGCGCGGCGAGGGTGATGCCTTCCCCGACCGCATGGACCGCGACCGGCCTGTTCTTCTCGCTCCTCGCCGCGGTGCTCTTCTCGACCGGGCACCCCATCTACGACGTCCTGGGCGGGCTGATGGTCCTCGTCTCCGGGCTCCTCGACATCGTCGACGGGGCGGTCGCCAGGGCGACCGGCAGGGTCAGCAGGCGGGGCGCCTTCCTCGACTCGACCATGGACCGGGTGGGCGAGACATCGATCTACCTCGGGATACTCCTCGGGAACTCGACGGCGCCCTTCCTCGTCTTCCTGGCGCTCGCGGCGAGCCTGCTCGTGAGCTACACCCGGGCAAAGGCGGACGCGCTCTCGGTGAACCTCGCGGGCGTGGGCATAGGGGAGAGGTCCGAGCGTTTGATAGTCATCGCAGTCGCCGGGCTGCTCGACCTGCTGCCGTGGGGCGTTATCGTGGTCGCGGCGCTGGCGTTGATCACGTTCGCCGAGCGGGTCGCGAGGGTCACGGCGTCGCTGAAGTAGGGATGTCCTGCACATTCAGCGGTGCGGTTGCCTGGTACAGGCCCCGCCGAGCTCGGGTGGTTCTGTTCTGGATCCATGCTTCAACCAAGTCTTCGATTTGCTGAGAAGTTAGTTTGACTCTTCTTTTCTTGTTCCAAGCCTCCGTAGACTGTCTCGCAAATTGTCTCCACACGTCCGTCATGTAAACGTCAGTGGTCAAGTTTCCCTTTGACTGAATCCCTGAGGCGGAAAGAAGGAAAGAGCCGCTTTTGCTTCAAGGCCTTCAAGCCGGTGAGTTCCTCGATAATCAAGCCAAGAAGACTGTACGCTCTCACTCCTTGAACTCTGATGACATGCGTCGGAAGCCTTGCCTTCTTCGAGACTCGGTCCAGACATACATGGTGGCCCCTAGACTCGATTTGCGCTATTGCCTCCATCGCGCCGTAATCGTTCATTGCACCTACCACCAAGAGAGAGGTGGTATCATATCGCAGGCTTGTAGGCCACAGTTATCGACGCCTCATCGACTATCCACTGGGCAATTCTGTCCTAACTCTGATTGAGGGATCCGTGAGCAAACCAGAGAGAAGTCTGGCCTATCGGGATTTCCGGTCTAAGTTCGGGATGCAGCCCAAGCTCCTCGGTCCATCGCGTGAGAGTCCGTCTGGAAACTCTGAAGAACCTAGCAACTGAAGTCTGCGTCCCTAATTCTTGAAATGCGTCTGAGGATTTCTTTGTCGGCGGGAGTGACCACTTTTCTCGCTTGCTCGGCTTTCGGCTGTCGGGCAGTGCGGCATGGGTTCTCAGTTCCTTCCATCCCTATCTGGAGAATCACCTCGACGCCGTGTTTAAGCACCAATGTTAGAGGATGGGAGGCTGAGGAGAGAACGGTCTCTCCTGCAATTCTTGTCCGATTGTGTCTAGCTGAACCTGCGTTCTGCCTTTGCTCTCACGTTGACGATGCCGTAGTGCACAGCACAAGATACGCAGTAGTACTTAACCGTGGTCGGAGCTGCAATGTACGCGCCCGCCGCCCTCAGCTCCCTTGCGAGCTGTGGTTCGACCAAGCTCAGTCTAGTCGTCACCTTCTTTGCCTTGTCCCTCGGTACGTGCGATCCGCAGTTACTGCACGAGACGACGGACGAGCTCCCCTTTCCGCCCTTGGCGCGTCCTCGACTCCTCCTCTTCTTGGTCATAACTTGACCGCCCCCATGGGTGGCTTAAAAGGTTGAGTGCGCGCGGCCCGCCCGAGGCCCCGCGGGAGGCCCTCTCGTGCGGAAAGTTCTAAATATCGACGAATCAGGCCGCTCCCAAAGGGGAACTGGTAGGTGTCAATCGGACCCGTCCCTGCGGTCAGCTCAAAGGAACAGCCTGTGCAGATACTCACCGATGAGGCGACCCAGTCCAAGGGGGACCAGGCCCGCGCGCACAACATCCACGCGGCGGTCATGATAGCCGCGGTCGTCCGGACCTCCCTGGGCCCGCACGGCATGGACAAGATGCTCGTCTCATACGAGGGGGTCATAACGATAACCAACGACGGCGCGACGATGCTCAAGGAGATGCAGGTCCAGCACCCCGCGGCGAAGATACTCATCGAGCTCTCCAAGGCCACGGACACCGTCGTCGGCGACGGCACGACCTCGGCTGTCGTCCTGGCCGGCGCGCTCCTCGAGAAGGCCGAGGAGCTCCTCAAGAAGGGGCTCCACCCCGTGGTGATAGTGAGCGGCTTCGCCAAGGCCGCCAAGAAGGCCACCGAAGTGATCGAGGGGGCCTCGTTCGCCGTCCCTGCGCACGACAGGGAGGCGCTGGTCAGGACCGCCAAGACCAGCATGCAATCGAAGGTCGTCGCCAGCTACTCGGGCGTCCTCGCCGAGGCCGTCGCGGATGCGGTCCTCCACGTCGCCCAGGAGAAGGACGGAAGGTACCTAGTCGACATGAAGAACATCAAGGTGGAGAAGAAGGCCGGCGGGGCGATCTCTGACACGAAGTTCATCCGCGGGGTCGTCCTCGACCAGAAGCTGGTCCACCCGAACATGCCGAGGAGGATCGAGAAGGCGAAGATAGCGATCCTCAACGTCCCCTTCACCATCGAGTCGACCACCTTCAACAACATGATCACGATACGGGACGCCTCGAAGCTCACAAAGTTCCTCGACGAGGAGACGCGGATGTTCAGGGACATGGTCAACAAGGTCAAGGCCTCGGGCGCGACGATGGTCATCTGCCAGAAGGAGATCGACGAGATCGCCCAGAGCCTCCTGTCGAGGGCCGGGATCAACGCGGTCCAGAAGGCCTACGAGTACGAGATGCCGAGGACGGCCAAGGCCGTCGGCGCGAGGATCGTCGACAACTTCGACGACCTCAGGCCGGAGGACCTGGGCTACGCCGACGTGGTCGAGGAGAAGACCCTCGACAACGACAAGCTGCTCTTCATCGAGGGCTGCCGGGACCCCAAGGCGGTCACCATACTCATCAGGGGAGGCTCGAAGCGCGTCATCGAAGAGGGCGAGCGCTCGATCCACGACGCGCTCATGGTCGCCAAGGACGTCCTCCAGGAGCCCGCCCTGGTGGCGGGAGGAGGGGCAGCCGAGGCCGAGGCCGCCTATCAGGTCCAGAAGTGGTCGGAGGGCCTCGAAGGCAGGGGCCAGCTCGCCGCCGAGAAGTTCGCCGAGGCGCTCGAGGTGATCCCCGTGACCCTGGCAGAGAACGCGGGGATGGACAGGATAAACACCGCCGCGGAGCTCCGGGCGAGGCACGCCGAGGGAGGCAGGTACTACGGGATATCTTCCGACGGGAAGGTGAAGGACATGAAGAAGGAGCAGGTCCTCGAGCCGCTAAGCGTGAAGAGGCAGGTGGTCCTCGCGGCGACCGAGGCGGCCTCGATGATACTCCGCGTCGACAACATCGTCATGAGGAAGCCGGTCGACTTCCACCCGAAGAAGGGGATGGAGAGGACCGACGAGATGAACGCCCCGGTACCGGTCTGACGGGGAAGCCCTTCCCGGAGACCCTGGGCAACCCCTCTTTCTGCTCAGGGGCGGGATCGCACCTCGACGGAAGCTACGGTCGTCAACCGATGCCCTGGGCTTGGTCCTGTCAGCTTGAGGGCGAAGCGGCCAGCGACGCTCCCAGAACATCGCCATAAGATACTTCAGAAACGGAGGCACACGCCAGCACGATCGATCGGGGCTTCCTCGCCGAACAGCACCTCACGCGCAGACGCCTCCCTTCCCAGCGACGGGTGCAAATCGAGTCAGTCTGTGTGCACATGTTACGTCCCGCTTAACTAGGAATTCTGCCGTTCGGATATCATGCTCAGGTCGTTCCTAGGCGAGGGGCCTCCTTCCCTTCCCTTTCTGCCGAGCATCGCGTCTGGACAACCGGTCACTTCGGAGGCTCGCCACGCGTGTGCCGAAATTCGTGTCCCCTGCATCGCGCTTGGGGGGTGCCCCAAGATAGGTAACTCGGTCCTCTCGCTGGGTGACGAGGCAACCGCCGTCGATCCCTATGTCGGTGGATCGGGGCTGGCGCGCTGAAAAGGAGTTGGTGACGGTCATGGCACAGTCAAGGCCGAAGAAGGTGAAGACACTGATCTATTGGGGCAGCGAGCCCGAGTTGAGGGGTCGGAGCTTGAGGATGACGCCTGGAGGACTGCATAAGCGTCGCGAGCCGCTCTCGGTCCCCGACGCCGTAGCGGACGAAGCTGCCAGTGTACGCGCAAGAGCTATGGATCGAGGTCTCACAAAAGGATGGACGAATCTGGAGATAGAGGTTTCGTCGCTCTACGCGGCCTGCAGAGAGAGGGAGGTCCCAGTTACACTCGACGACGCGGTCGCGGCCAGCGGCGTGCCCAGAGATGACATCTGGCGGTGCTACAGGCTGCTGGTCACGGGGCTCGGCCTGGAGAATCCCCATCTCCGAACCCGTTGAGTACCTGTCGAGGGTGGCTTCTAGCGTGGGGGCCCGCCCGGACGTGGAGGCGGACGCCCGCGAGATTCTGTCGAGGGCCGCGAAGGCGGGGATCACGGGTGGCCCGCGACCCTTGGCGATCGCCGCTTCTGCTCTGTACCTCGCGTCTTTGAAGGATGGCCAGACGCTGACCCAGACGGCTGTAGCGGATATGGTCGGCGTCGGAGAAGTCACCATAGGCAAACAGTGCAAGATCCTTCGGAAGATTATCGCCACCGAAGCGGCAGGAACACCCAGAGGAGGAAGCGTGCCAGGGCCGAGTCAACAGAAGGTCGGTCTACCGGCGACGAAGTAACCACGAACCTCTCGCATGAACCGAAACCCATCCCTTTGCCGGAACCATCGAGAAGACGGCCGGATGCGCCAGCAGTTTGGGAGCCTCAAATCCTCGTCACGAACGCAAGAGGAAGGGAGCGGGCGGAATGAGTGTTTAACTATCGCGCAAAATCTTAGATAATCTCGAATTTGTACGCTGTGGACCTGCGATGAACGTCCTTGTCGCCGGATTCATGACCATAGACAGGATCGAACTCCCGATGAGGACGATCTCGTCCGTGGGAGGTCCGCCCTCCTACGCGGGGCTCCTGTGCGCACGATTCGGGCTCGATGTCACGGCGCTGACGAAGATTGGGATCGACTTCCCCGACGAGCAGCTAGTCTGGCTCTCCCGGAACGGACTCCAGCTCAAGGCGGTCGACAAGAGCATGACGAAGAAGACGACGCGGTTCAAGCTGGTCGTGAAGGAGGACGAGAGGGTGCTGTACCTCCTCGAAAGGTGCGAGGACATCGGGATCGATCAGGTCGCCGACACTCACTACAACGCCGCCCTGATAAGCCCCCTGGCCAACGAGATCCCGCAGCCGGTCTTCGACGAGGTGCGCCGGAGGTCGGACTTTTGCTTCCTGGACCCGCAGGGTTACGTGAGAAGCTTCGACTCCACGGGCAAGGTCGGCATGAGCCCGTGGTACAACGAGAAGGTGATGGGGAACATCGACGCACTGAAGATGGACACGGCAGAGTGCGAGGCGATCACCGGCAAGACGCTCCCCACCGAGGCCTTCGAGAAGCTCTCCTCGAAGAAGATCCGGAAGGCGGTCATAACGAGAGGCGGGAACCCTGCGATGATCCTCGACGGCACCAGGATAATGAAGGTCGAGGTCCCGAGCGTGAAGGTGATGGACAGCACGGGCGCAGGTGACATCTTCGCGGGGTCGCTCGTCACGTGCTTCCTGCGGTCGAGGGACTTCCTCTGGTCCTGCTGCTTCGGGATAGCCGCCTCATCGCTCTCCCTGACCTCGATAGCACTCGGGAAGGTCGACCTGCCGAGGAGCGTGGACCAGGTCGCGCGGCGCCTCTACTCGTCGGCCGTGACGGTCGCCACGGCCTAGGCTCAGTAAGACTTTGCGAAGTTGGCGATCATCTGCCCCGCCGCCCCGCAGGCGATGCACGGACTTGCGACACTCTCCTCCTCCAGGGGGATGTTGATCACCTTGGCGCCGGTCTCCTGCTTCACCTTCTCCTCGCACGCGGCCGAGCCGCACCAGGGGGCCTGGATCACCCCGCCGACGGAGGTAATGAGCGTCTTGAGCTCGTCGTAAGTCTCCGCAGCGTGGACGTTCGCAGCGAGCGAGGCCCGGGCCCTTGCGAGCAGGTTCGCCTGTATCTCGTCCAGCTCCTTCCCGACCTCGGCCCTCAGCTCCGGTATCTTCACCGGCCGCTTCGCTCCGGTGTCCCGCCTAGCGAGGACCGCCTGGTTCTGGGCTATGTCCCTGGGTCCGACCTCGATTCGGAGCGGCACTCCCCTGAGCTCCCACTCGTTGAACTTCCTCCCGGGCGTGATGTAGTCCCTCTCGTCGACTTTGACCGAGAACGACGCCGCTAGGTCCTCGCGCATCCTGTCCGCGACCTCAAGGACGGCCGACCTCGTCTGCTCGTTGACTATGGGCACGATCACGGCCTGGATGGGCGCGACCTTCGGGGGCAGTATCGGTCCCTTGTCGTCGCCGTGGGTGGCTATCATCACCCCGATCTCCCTGGTCGTGATTGCCCAGGTGTTCTGCCAGACGAGCTGCCTCTCGCCCTTCTGGTCGACGAAGCCCAGGTCGAAGGCCTTGGCGAAGTTTTGGCCGTCCGAATGGAAGTCCGGGCCCTGTATCGCCTTCCCGTTCGGCATGACGTGCTCGATGCTGTAGCTCGCGAGCGCCCCAGCGAACTTCTCGCTGTCCGTCTTCTTGCCCATCAGGCCGGGCAGGGCGAGGAGCTCCTCGGTTATCTTCCTGTATATCCCCATTATCTGGTCCCGCTCGGCGTCGGCCTCGTCGCGGGTCGCGAACATCGTGTGCCCCTCGTTCCAGAGGAACTCCCTCCCCCGCAGGAACGGCGTGGGGTGCTTGAACTCCCACCTGACCACGTTGTTCCAGAGGTTGAGCCTGAGCGGGAGGTCCCTCCAGGACCTGATCCACCTCCTCACTACCTCGTAAATTATCGTCTCCGAGGTGGGCCGGATCGCCAGCCTCTCCTCGAGCTTGGAGTCGCCCGCCTCGGTGACCCAGGCGACCTCCGGGGCGAACCCCTTCACGTGCTCCTGCTCCTTCCTGAGGAGGCGCTCGGGGATGAAGAGGGGGAAGTATGCGTTCTGGATCCCTGCCTTCTTGAACTCGACGTCGGTCGCGTCGCGTATCCGCTCCCAGATGGCATATCCCGACGGCCGGTAGACCAGGCATCCGGAGACGGGGCTGTAGTCTGCGAACTCTGATTTGATTATCGCCTGCGTGTACCACTCGTCGAAGTCCTCTCTCTTCTTGACCGTGATGCCTTCCTGCTTGCTCTCGGACATGCGTTCGGACGTGCTCCTGTCAGGGTTAATGAACATAATTCGTATAACGCCGTGGAGCGTAGAGGCGTAAAGCAGACCCGGAAGCGCCCAAGCGGGTCAAAGCGAGACCAAGAGTCCCACAGGCTTCACTGCATTCTGGCTCTGGACAAGGCCATGGAGGTCTACTTCGCAACCGTGGCCCAGAAGAAGCGAAACAACGGCTTCCTATCTCGGTTCACCCGCCGCCACAGTCTAGCGTCCATTAGATACTTCTCGACTTTATCGGAAGACCAATCACCCCGACCGCCGTATCAGACCTCATTGCTCAGACTCGCAGAGAGCACAAGGACGATGACTTCACGACCGATAACAAGCTCCTGCTCTTCGTTTCCGAGAAACCGACGACAAGCCACACGATATACGGAGCGACAGTGAAAGGCATATTCAAGGCGAACCGCTGTCCTCTCCAAGCATCGTTTAACACGACCTTCACTCATTCGACCCGCAAGATTAGCCCCGGGATTCTCAAGGCAATCTACGACATGCTTCGACCATGAGCACCATGCTATCATGGACTTTCAGGCCTACGCCGGCGAACGGGTTACTTCCCTTTGCTCCAACGTCAGCTACAACCCAGTGGGAGGACTTCGACGAGCGATACACCCTTCTCCATGTCAAAGCCGCCCAGACCAAGGCCAGAAACGATCACATTTGCATCATTCCCAGAACCTTTGCAGACTGGTTAAGGCGTTACTGTGAATCAGCCAACAAGTCTTCACCGTTCCCCAACCATGAGACTCTGTGGCGAGACATCACGAAGCTCGCCCTGTCCAGATTTGGAGTGCGGTTGACAAGCCACTACCTTCGGAAGAGATTCCATACCATCGCAGGGAAGACGGCGATGCCCGTGAACTCTTGGGATTACCTCATGGGCGACAGACAGACCCACGGACACAATGCAAGCACATACACCCTAGAGGACTACTCCGAACTCGTCAAAGAATATGACAGATACCTTGCGCCCTACCTTTCCATAGCGAGTCCAATAGAACCCGACGAACCAAGAGAACCGTTCAGGCAAGCAAGCGACCTCGACGACCTGAAGAGAGAGAACGCAGAACTCAAAGACCAGATAATGAAACTCACCAAACTACTTACAGACCAACTAGTTCACTGAGCCAAGATAGCTGCGCGGTGGGCTTCGCCCCCCGCGCTCCGCACTACGAGACAAACCTCTTGGTTTTTCTCGCACTCTTTTCGTCAGGAGTCTTCGGTTCTGCTCCCCTCACTCTCAATGGCACGCTTCGATACACAGCTTAAATCACAGCTATGCAGCCCAACCACTGTTGCTTCAGGCCAAGTCCAAGCCCGAATGGAAATTCAGAGGTCTAGGAAAGAGGAAGGTGGAACTCTGCGGTTGTGAGGTCACTGCATATCCCGGAGGTAAGATCTTCATTTCGGGTTGTGAAAGCCATCCAAAGTCTGCCCGCTTCGTCTGTCAGGTATGCTACAAGGAGTTCCGTGGAAAGAAGGACTTCTACGGACATCGCTGGGAACACAGCTACTGAAGATTTCCCTCCTTGCCTACGCCACTAACAACGCCACGACCGGTTCCCGATTCCGTCCCCGCAGCTGACCGTAGGCTATTACTCAATGGATAAATCCCCAACGAAGCCTACCTAACCGTTGATACCTCACGTTCTCCAAGAAAGAATCACGCGATCAAGTTGAGGTTCTCGTCCAGAAGTACGTCGACATGGGCGCTGTTTCAAATTTCAACGAAGAACAAACAAAGAAGGACTTCCTGCTCCCCCTCTTCCGGGCGCTCAACTGGAACATTGAAGATTCCGCTGAAGTCAGTGCTGAGGAAACAATCGCAAGAAAGAGAGTCGACTACGGATTTCGAATTGACGGAATACCGAAGTTCTTTTTTGAAGCCAAAGCACTAACCGAGAACCTTGAGGTCGACCACGCGAAGCAAGCAATCAACTATTCGTGGCTTAAATCAACCACGTGGGCAGTTTTGTCGAACTTCAAAGAGATTAGAGTATACAACGCTGATTGGAAATCACAACGAACAGCTGACAAGCTCTTTGTTCAACTCAGATACGATGAATTCGTTCCTCGCTTCGACGACCTCTGGCTCCTCAGCAAGGATAGCTTCCAAGCAGATGAGATCGATATCAGAGCCATTTCCTGGGGCCACCAAAGGAAGAGGATTCAAGTTACTCCGGTTGTAGAACAACTCTTTGACGACCTCGTGAAATGGAGGCGGATACTCACGAGATCCATCTCCTCGAACAAAACCAACATGAGTACTCTCGTAGACAGTCAGAATCTTGACGAAAGCGTTCAGCGGATTCTGGACAGGCTAATCTTCATTCGCGTCGCTGAAGACAAACGATTGGAACCCCAGACGCTCAGGGCTCAGTGGAGAGACTGGAAAGTAATTCGCGTCTGGGAGGCCCTTCTACGAACTACTTGTCGGATTGTTTTCTCAGTTCGATGCTAACTACGATAGCAATCTCTTCGCAAAACACCTTTGCGACAGACTTACAATAGATGACCACTCGCTCAATCAGATAGTCGAGGAACTTTACGATGGTCCCGAAGAGTATGAGTATGATTTCGCCGCAATAGACGCTGACGTCCTTGGGAGCATTTACGAGGAATACTTAGGTTTCATGCTCAAGAAGTTCAAGAAAAAAACTGCGATTGTTGAGAGCTATGCCCAGCGAAAGAAGATGGGGAGTTACTACACGCCAACATACATCGTTGATTTCATTGTAAGAAATACAATCGGCAATCTGTTGGACTCGCACTCTGCGACCGAGCCTCCAACAGTTCTCGACATGGCTTGCGGTTCAGGCTCGTTCTTGATCAAGGCATTCTCATTTCTCGAAAACCAATACAAGGTTTCAGGAATGGCCCAAAAGGCAGCACTCCTCGACAAATCTGTTCACGGAGTTGACTTGGATCCCAAAGCCGTCCAACTTGCCCAACTCAACCTCTTGATTCAAATTCTCGAACAAAGGACAATCTTGCCATTCTTGAGCAAGAACATCCGGCTGGGAAACTCGCTCATTTCGGACCCTTCCGTCGACGAGAACGCGCTCGTCTGGCAGGAAGCGTTCCCATCAGTCATCCGAGATGGTGGGTTTGATGTGGTGATTGGCAATCCCCCTTACTTGGATTCAGAAGAAATGACAAGAAGCCAACCTGAATCAAGGGAATACTACTCCCGCTCAGGCCTTTACTCCTCCGCCGAAGGGAACTGGGATATATTTTGCCTCTTTTTGGAAAGGGGGCTCAAGCTTCTCCGCCCGGGCGGATACCTCGGAATGATTGTACCAAACAAACTTCTTTCGGCAGACTACGCTGCCGCAACCCGGAGGCTGCTGCAACGCTACAAAATCTTGGCTATCCGAGATTACTCGACTATCCATGTGTTCAATGCTGCCGTTTATCCCATCGTCGTGATTCTGAAGAAGGAAGTTCCCTCTGACAAGATTTCTCTTCAGGTAGCCAGTCAAAATGAGGTTGGTACAATCGCAGTGCAGGAGACTAACGAGTTCGACCAAGCAAACCTTCACAACCTCGCTACTTGGTCGCCCCTTTTCAGCAGAAAGGAAAACGACCTGTTTGAAAAAATCTCCAAACACTCGACAACTCTTGAAAACCTTGCAGAGGTAGGTGGCGCTGCCACGGTCTCAGAGGCCTACGACACCATCGAAATTGTGAAGGAACTCGGTAGCCACCAAGACTACTTCAAAGTCATCAATACTGGCACGATTGACCGGTATGCTTCCCTTTGGGGCGTTAAGAAGACAAGGATTGCGGGCACGTACGACCGCCCCATTGTGAAGAAGGACGACATCCGTGAACTCCTCCCAAAGAGAGCTGAGCAAGCCAAAACTCCCAAAATCATCATCGGTGGCATGAATAAGCGCCTTGAATGCTTCCTCGATAGTAAGGGTGAGTACCTTGCAGGAAAGTCCACTGTCATAGTAACAAAGTCGCAAATCCCTAATGAAATACTTCTAGGGCTACTCAACAGCAAGTTGCTCTCATTCTGTTACAAGAACATGTTCCAGGCACTCTCACTTGCAGGCGGATTCATGCGTGTCGGACCACCACAAATTCGCCTGCTTCCAATTAAGACTCCGTCCCCGAATACCTCGAAGCTCATCAAGGAATACGTTGATGAACTCACGGATTTGAATCAGAAACTGTTCAAAGTGGACGAAGAATCCGAAAGAGGAATGGCTCTAAGAGAGCAGATAGACCTGAAGAACCACAAGTTGGACCAGATTGTCTACCAATCTTACGGGCTGACAGACAGCGAGATAAAACTCGTGGACGCTATGCTTCCAGACTAGAAACTCGTCAAACAAAGACTCAAGGCCTAAACAACGGGCTTAGCCTCTTCTGCCTCGTGACATCTCCAGAGAGTTGAAGATCACGATTTGGCCAAGCCGCCATCTTCAGTTGGAAGATTCTATTAGCGCAAAAGTCGTTCGCATAGGGATTAGTATCAACCATCCAGATGTATTGAGGAACTAGCGGCGTCTCCGCGACCCACTTGGCTCCCTGCTTCACCTTCTTGAGCACTAGCGCCTTCGCGTACCGCTCATCGAAGGACTCAACCACGGGGCCCGCCCCCTTGATACCCCCTGCCCAAGATCGGGATGCTCGAAGCTCCAAGCTCGCTCAGCGTCACCTTCCTCTCATACCATTCGAACCGAAGAACTCCAACACCACACTTGAAGCAGGGAACCACCCGCCTTTCAGCGTCCCGCTTCGCCTTGGGCTCAAACTGCACTCCCAGACGTTTCGCATACCTGTTCAGCACTGGAGATGAGACCCACCCGAAGGCCACATGACGATGCGACCCTCTTTCCCTCGTCAAGAGAAGTTCCTTGAACCACTCCTTCTCGCCCTCCGCCGAAGGAGCGCGACTGTTCCACACTATCTCGCGGTAACACTCCTGAACCTCCGACCTGAACATGTACGATGTCCAGCGCTCAACGTCATGGCGGTGCGGATAGTACCGGTAGTTCACAACCCAGGATGAGTCTTCACCCTTCGGCCCCTTCCCCACCGTCTGAAACTTCGACTTCCCGTAGCGATTCTCGAAGCGCCTTTTGTACTCGGAAGCAAGCTTAAGACGAAGAGCCTGAACCTCAGAGTTGGAGAGACCGAGCCTCCGTTTCACGAACGCCCCCAACTCCTCACCTTCAAGACCCTGAATCGCGTATGCTCGGTCAAACATCACCGAGTACACGCTAGCATGAACGTGAGGGTCAAATCCTCGCCACACATTCCCATTCTTCTCCGGATGGAACGAGTGAAACGCTTGCGCTGCAACTTCCCCGCCGATGACGTACCGACAGAGACGCTTCTGGCGACCCTTGGAAGGAAGATGTTCCCCTCCGTAGTATTCTGCCAAGATGTCTCTTACCATTCCTTCCATCACCTTGAGCTCTTCCCAGATAGTCCGATTCCACTTTCGGCAGTATTCCCGAACCAGCTTCCATGTATCGCTTGGACTGGTGAAGGTGATACCTGAGCAGGCAACAGGTTCATGCAGTTCACCATAGATTCGATCAAGAACCCCCATCTTGTCCGCGACCTGCAGTCGCCTTCTTCCCAGGTCGCATGGGTAGCACAGGTTGTCCTTACAGCCGACCCGAACCGCGCCCTTGGCTCCGCAGTCGTCGCACTTCCCCATAGCGTAGAGAGAACCGCAACCTTCGAGCGAAACCCTTCTGGACTCCGACAGAAAAGGGAACACCGCGTCCTTCCACAGTGGATTCAGGCGGCGCTCCGCATACTCCTCAGCACTCACCGCGACCAGTTTGGACATCATGCCCGTATCCCCGTCGATAAGGCGATATTTAATCTTCCCTTAAACCCGTATCCACGGGGAGAAGGTTAATACCTAGGCCTGAAATCCCGCCTCCGACTTGGTCAAGACCACAATCGACGTTCCAGACGAGTTGTGGAAGAAGTTCAGCATCACGGTCATGGAAGAACAGGGAGAGCGCAAGAAGAACGACATAATTCAGGGCTTAATCGAAGATTACGTCTACTCCCATAACGGAGTTGTGTGCCGGAGTTGTTTCAGACCATCGACCTGACCGAAATCCAGCCAAAAGGTGGCGTCAGAGATACCTCGGTTTGGGAGAGACTTATGGGAGTAACAGGTTTCAAGGCCATATGCCCTCATTGCAAGAAGGAGTTGATTTATCACATGACTGACGTAAGACCCGTTCGAAAAGAACCCGATCTGAAGTAGCGCCACGAAACAACGGATTACGGAAACGCGTCTGACGACCGCTCACTACGCCGCCTATCACCGGCTCCGCTCCCGCACTGCCTACCGTTCAAACCGGCAGCACTATCTGCTAAGACTGTCCAACCACACAGTCGCTGACGCCGATAAACCAGAGTTAAATATGGAACCAGGGCCTCCAGAATCGTTAACCCTTGAGCCAAGGACCGCCTCCCGCCGCCGTTCCAGACCACCCACTGACCGCGCAGGAATACGCCAAGATTCAAGCTGTTTTAGCGAAAATCGACGGCCTTAGAAAAACGATGATGGGTATTGCCACCGCTGGTCTCTTCTCGTCGTTTCTCATTTTCATATTGACCGCGAACTATGTCTCCGGACTCAATACCGGATACACCATCATCTACAACACGCAGACCATCTGGATTTACTCCAGCATTGCCGCCTTCGTTCTCTATTTACCTTTCTTGGCAGTCATAGCGTACATCTCGCTCCGCGTAAACCGTCATATCGAGCGCTTGACAAGGGGAAAATACGAACCACCGAGAATAATAGAGTAAATCTCAGTAGTTTCTCCGACCGGAATCAACCTTCAAACGAGGCGGGACACATGGCCTACCGCACTCAATACCTCTATCGCGATTACAAGAACACATACCAGATACATCAGAGAGACACTGGTAAGGCCCAACCACTTCGCCGCCTACTACCGGCTCCGCTTCCGCTCCGCCTATCATTCCATTTCGGCGGCCCTATCAGCTAAGGCTGTCTAACCGCACAGTGGCCGCCGCCCCGTCAAGTCGGGGCGATGAGCGCTACGCTATAGAGCGCGGCCACAGGTCTAAAATCTACTACTATCGGGCCACCTACAATCGCTTCGCTATCGTTACCCCGGCGGCTATCGGAATCAATGATTTGAAATTTATTAGCCCCGCCAACGTTCATACTCCTGTCAGACATGACCACCGGAACACAAGGCATCGGGCAGATGGAGGCCTATTCGACGCAGAACATCACTGGCGTAATTCAAACGCCTAGTAGCGTAAACGTAGACGTATCTTATACGAATTATGAACATAGTCTGTGGCGCTCGGTACCCTCCGCGGCGGGGCACCGAGCGATTAGTAGACGCCGGGTACTAGTCTCTTGGATCTCTTCTGGTAATCGAGATAGCCCTGTCCAAGCTGCTTCACGAGCATCTTCTCTTCGAAGCTGATCCTGTAGAGATAGGCCAGGATGAACAAGGGAGGGAATAGAAGGGCGGCGATCGCGTTGCCCGAGAGAACGCCAAAGCCGGACCACAGGATGATGCCGCCGAGGTAGCCCGGATGTCGGACCGCCTTGTAGGGGCCGTCCTCCACCACCTTTTGCCCCTCGCTCGTCTGCAGCGTCCTCGTGTAGTACGCGCCGAGTGTGCGCGCCGCCCATACTCGAAGCCCTAGACCAAGGATCATGGCTGCGAGAGCTACCGATCCTTCCACGAGAGTTATGGGGAAGACTCCGATGGAAAGGAAGTCCAGGATCAGAGGGAGGATGATGCCCGTCCCGAACGCGAGGCCGACGAGCGAGGTGGTCCCGCGGTCAGAGGTCCCCCTGCGCAGTGACCTGGCGTCGGACGTCTTCCTGAGCAGGCGCTCGACGACCACAAAGACCGTCAGGACGAGATAAGCCGAACCCAAGAATGCTGTTCCCAGATCAGAGGACATGGGTGACCTTCACTGGCGTCTTCCCCGTCTAGCAGGAGCCCGTCCGGAGGCCTTGCCGTGCGGCTTCAGATGCTTGTCGAACCACCTGATGTAGTGGTTCAGCCTCTCGACGCGGTGCTTCGGGCCTCCCGTCCTCGAGAGGTCGTGGTTCTCTCCCGGGAACAGGATCATCTCCGGATGTCTTCCCATGTACCTGAGGGCGGTGAAGAGCTGTAGCCCGTCCGGCCATGGGCAGCGATAGTCCTCGAAGGAGTGGACAATGAGCAGAGGCGCCCTGATCTCCTTGGCGTACCTGATCGGGGAGGCTGCCATCAGCTTCTCCTCGTCCGCCCACGGGTCCGCTGCGGTCTGGTCCTTGGCGAACCATATCCCGATGTCCGAGCATCCGAACATGCTGAACCAGCTGGCTATGGAACGGTCGGTCACCCCTGCCCTGAACCGGTCCGTGTGACCGAGCGCCCAGTTGGTCATGAACCCCCCGTACGAACCGCCGGCTATCGCGACCCTCTTCTCGTCGATTGCGAAGGAGCCGATGGCGTGGTCGAGGCCCTCCATGAGGTCCTTGAAATCCCTCGTCCCGTAGCCGCCCCTGATGTCCGCGAACTTCTCGGAGTACCCGTCGCTGCCCCTGGGGTTGAGGAAGACGACGGCGTATCCTGCGGAAGCGAAGGTCTGCAGCTCGTGAGAGTAGGCGTGGCCGAAGGCCGTCTTCGGCCCTCCGTGCACGTAGAGGATCGCCGGGTGCTTGCCCGCCCCCTCCGGGACGAGGATCCATCCCTCGATCTTTACCCCGTCGCTCGCTCTGAAAGAGAATGCCTTGGGCTCGATGCTCGCGAGCCGGGAGCGGACCATTCTGTTGAACGAAGTGAGCGAGGTCTCGGCCCCGTCCTTCAGGTAGAGCTCCTCGGGGTTCGCTCCGTCCATGGCGACGAAGACGATCCTCCCTTTGCTCACGTCGACCCCCTCGATGCTCCTCTCACCTCCGAGGACCAGCTCGGTCCTCCCCTTGACATCCGTCCGGTGAAGGTGCGCGCTGCCTCCATCCTGCTGGAGGTGGTAGATCCACGGGCCATCCCAGACGAGGCCGGCCGGACCGTGCCCTGCGGCTCGCACGTCGCTGTTCAGCGTGTTTGCCTTGTTCCTGTCGGTTTTGTCGATCTTCCGCGGTCTCGACTTCCCGTCGGCCCCCACGGTCCACAGTCTGTGGTGCGATGCGAAGCCTCTAGGGAAGGCGCTTCCCGAGAACGCGATGAGGCTGTCGTCGGGGCTCCACGCGAGAGATTCTAACCCCAGGTTCCCGTGAGTGACCTTGACCGTCCGGCCCGACGGGAGGTCCCTGACGAAGATGTCCTCGATGAACGGCCTCAGTTCGTTGGTGCGAGAGGCGTAGGCGAACTTCTTGCCGCTGTGAGAGAGCGCGAAGCCGGTCACGTCGAACTCGCCGGAGGTGACCTGGACCGGGCTGCCCGATCCATCGGTCCTGAAGACGTGCCTGCGGAGGTTGTAGACGAACCCCCTCCCGTTGGACCAGACCTCCAGTCTCTTGACCACTCTGACGTCGCTCTTCTCCTCCTCTACCACGGGGGAGAGGAAATAGACGGTCTTCGAGTTCGCCCCCCATTCATAGTGCTCTATGCCCTCCTTTCGTTTGGCGACTAGCCGGGCCTCGCCCCCGTCGGCGGCTATGGTGTAGAGCTCAGTCCCCTTCTCGTCCTTTGCGAGACCCCTCTTGGAGGAGAAGAGGATGGTCCTTCCGTCCGGCGACCAGAGCGGTCCGCCGTCCTTCCCGGTGTTCGTGAACTTCCGGGCTTTGCCCGCGGACGGGACCAGCCAGATGTCCGACCTGTAGGTGTCCCCTTCGATGTCAGCCTGCTTTACCGAGATCGCCATCGCGCCGCTGCGGGGCGAGATGCTGGGGCTCGAGAGTTCCGCGTAAGCCCCGAGGTCTTCCGGATTGATCCGCCGACCCATGGCCCGGTCGATTGCCCCTCCCCTAATTCCCTTTCGCCCGGTCCCGACCGTGGCCCGCGTCTCCTCGGAAAGGTGATAACGGCGGACGGCTGAGCTTCTGGCCGCAGCACTTGAAGAAGTTGAAAATCGGTTTTCAGGGCGAGCACGGCGCGTTCAGCGAACAGGCCGTCTTCAAGCACTTCGGCCCTTCTGTCGAGACTGTACCGACGAGGTCGATCCGGGAGGTCTTCAACCTCACTGAGGTGGGGAGCATCGACACGGGGGTGGTCCCGGTCGAGAACTCGATAGAGGGCAGCGTATCAGAGACCTACGATATGCTTCTCACCTCCAGCGTGAAGGTAGTCGGGGAGGTCGCTGTCAGGGTGGTGCACTGCCTCATCGCGCTCCCGTCGGCGAAGCTCTCCGAGATCAAGGTCATCTACTCCCACCCGCAGGCTCTCGCACAGTGCAGGAACTTCGTAGCGGCGCTCCGGGCCGAGCCAAGGGTCGCCTACGACACGGCCGGCAGCGTCAAGATGATCAAGGACGAGAGACTCGCCGGCGCTGCCGCCATCGCCAGCGAGAGGGCGGCCGAGATCTACGGCCTGAAGGTCCTCAAGAGGGGGATAGAGGACTACGGGCGCAACTTCACGAGGTTCCTTGTGATATCGAAGAGCGAGGGAAAGAGGACCCGGGACAGCAAGACCTCGCTCATCTTCTCGGTGCCCAACACGCCCGGCTCGCTCTACAACGTGCTCGAGGTCTTCGCCCGCGCCCAGATTAACCTTACCAAGATAGAGTCGCGCCCCACGAGGCAGCGCCCCTGGGAGTACTACCTCTTCCTGGACTTCGAGGGGCACCACAAGGACAGGGACGTCTCGAAGGTCTTCGCCGAGATAGCGACGAAGACAATCTTCCTGAAGGTCCTGGGCTCGTACCCGAAGTCAAAGGAAGAGCTACTCTGAACCATGTCTCCGGCTACCACCGTCGAAGAGCTCGCCGCGGAGATAAGGGTCTGCGTCAAGTGCCCACTCCATTCGTCGCGCACGAACGCCGTCCCCGGTGAAGGCCCCGCCGGGGCCCGGGTGGTAGTTGTGGGGGAGGGCCCGGGCCGAAACGAGGATGAGCAGGGCCGTCCCTTCGTGGGGGCCGCAGGGCAGAACCTCGACGGCCTGCTCTCCGAGGCAGGGCTCTCGCGTGGGGACGTCTTCATCACGAACGCCGTGAAGTGCCGTCCGCCCGAGAACCGTCGTCCCGCCAGGGTAGAGCTGGACTCGTGCCACCCCTACCTCCGGCGACAGACTAGAGGCGATCTCGCCCCGGTTCGTTGTGCTCCTTGGTGACACCGCCCTGAGGGAGTTCTTCCCTGAGCTCTCCCTTGGCCGCGCCCACGGCGCCCCCGTGAGAAGGGGAGCGGTGACCTTCTTCCCGACGTACCATCCAGCCTCGGTGATCTACAATCCGGCGCTGAAGGAGGTCGTGAAGGAGGACTTCCGGAAGCTTGGCGCCCTCGTCAGGGAATCTGCCGACGGCTAGGGGGTCTGCTTCTTGGGCGTCTGATTCCTGAGGTACAGGTAGATCGCCGCGACCAGCAGAACTATCCCGATCCCCATCCCCCCGAAGAACGAGCGCTTGCCCACCTCGTCGATCGCCAGGGGGACCGCAAGAAGAAGGACCGCGATCAGGACGTTGTTCGTCTGGTCCTTCCTTATGCTCACGGCGGGAAGCATGACGAAGCTGAACACGACCAGGAGCGCCGGGAAGACCACCACGTATCGACCTGCCAGGACGTTTGAGGCTGCCGTGCCCGGGTCGAAGCCCGCGGCGTACCAGGCCGAGAGCGCGCCCAGGACCAGTGCGATCAGCGCAATCTTCTGGATTGTGGCGCTCTCTTCGAGTACCTTGGCCCTCCTCAGGGCCGGCTCGGCGTAGAGCACATCCATTATCGCCCCGAAAATCACGGCGGCGAACCCGATGAGGAAGACGTAGGGGTTCTCCGTGACCTGGAGGAAGACAGTCTGCGGGAGCGTCGCGGACAGTCCCGCCTGAGCCCAGAGGTAGATCGCGTACACGCCCGGGAGCGCGAACGGGACAAGGAAGAGAAGGAAAGGTATGTCCTCCCTGCTGTCGGTGGTCTTCATCGAATGGGCCACGGCTCTCGAAGACGGATTAAAACTCTTACTGAAGAGGAGCAAGGGCCGTTGCAAGGCGCTCCGGGTCCGTGGGGCCTTCGAGCAGGACTACAGCGCGGCTGCAAGGGCGACGAGCCCGAACATCAGTATCGCCGCGAGACTTAGCCAGTACGCTACCTTCCACCGCGAGCTCGAGACGTACTTTCCCATTATCCTCCTGTCAGAGGTCAGCTTGCCCATCAGAATCCCGGGACCCACGAGGATGAAGACGAAGACCACCATCAGGTTCAGCACGAGTGCCAGCGGGTCGGGGTAGAAGATGGGTATCGCGACCGCGGGGAGGGACTCGGCGACGTAGACCCAGAAGAACCTGCTGTCCTGCCATCCCATGGCCTCCACCACCGCCCAGGAGCTGGCGAGAGATATTACCACCAGCGCCAGGAAGGCCGCTGCCACCAGCCCAACCGCGAACAGGTAGGGGGCGTACCCACCGGCGATTGAGGAGAGGGCGAGCGCCAGATTCTTCGGGTCTGCGAAGTTGACCGAGGAGTTCATCCCCGCCGTCGCCATGACGATCACCACCATGCCTATCTCGCTCGCCAGCGCTCCGACCAGAGTCTCCGTCCGCATCGCCCACAGGCGTACGCCCCCCTTCTCCGCTGTCGCCGAGGCCTGGTAGAACAGCATGAACGGCATGACGACGGCCCCCGCGCTCGCGGCCACCAGGAAGAGGTAGCCCGGCTGGGCGCTGAAGTATAGTATGCTCGAGGGAGAGACCCCTCTCGCCAGGAGCGAGCCGGCGTACGAGATGATTAGGACGGTGGAGATCGCGATCAGAACCTTCTCGATCGGCACCGATTTTCTCCTCCTGATTATCGCGATGTGGGCGACGTAGGCCGCGGGCATCGAGACGATCGGCGGGACGCCGACCAGCCCCATCCCGACTGCGATTCCCGTGTACTCGGCGACGTAGCTCACGACATCCACCGTGGCCATCGGCACGCCTGCCAAGACTGCTATTCTCCTGGAGTAGGACGTGCGGATGACCTCGCCGAGGCCCTTGCCCGTGGCGATTCCTATCCTTCCGCTCGCCTCCTGAATCAGGAAGAGGGGGATGGTGAGCAGCAGGAAGAACCAGATCAGTCCGTATCCGTAGGTTGCCCCGACGGTAGCCGCTGTGAGGATGCTCGGGGCGTCGACGTCGGCGATCATTACTATCCAAGCGGGCCCGAAGGAACGGCTGAATTCCCGGAGCCTGCTGGTCATCTGTGGATGCACCGCGCCGGGGAGCCTCCCCTGACCGGCGACCACTGCAGCGGGGCGGCGATCGCAGGCCTCTCGATGGGGCCTTCACCACGCCGCCGGGGTTTGAGCCGGGCTCCCATGCGCCGGCCAAAACCTATGTGATATTTATCATTCACGCCGTTAATGCCGTCTTTAACAGTGTTCTTCGACGACGGGTTTCGCGGGCGCTCTTCAGATCAGGTCGTCTTCCTTCCGAACGTGACGTAGCACGTGTGGGCGACCATGAACTGGGAAGGGCGGGTCATGCCGACCCTGGCTTCCAGGTTGCGCACCAGCACCTCTATCGTCTCGACGGTGGCGAACCCCTCCTCCTTCATCCTCTCGGTGAGCTTCTCGGCCTGGTTCATCGTGGGACAGATCGCCGCCATCATCCCTGACGGCGCGAGCGCTTTCTTCACGTTGGCGACGAGCTCCCACGGGTCGCCCATGTCGACCAGCGCGGCGTCCAACCCCTCCTCCTCGATGCCTTCCTTGGCGTCCTTTCCCCTGAGCGTGACCGAGGCCATGAGCCCGAACTTCTCCAGGTTCTTCCTGGCGACCTCCTGGAACTCGGCGTTCATGTCATAGCTGTAGACGTGGCCCTCGGGGGCGACCATGTACGCGAAGGTGGCCGTCGCCGCCCCGCTTCCCGTCCCCGCCTCGAAGACCCTGCTCCCCGAGTGGATCCCGCAGTGCATGACTATCATCGCAAGGTCCTTCGGATAGATCACCTGGGTCCTCCTCGCGAACTTCATGACGATGTCCTCCAGCGTCGGCTTCAGGACGTAGACCGAGTCGTTCATGGTCGTCCTGGCGACGATGCCGAAGGGCTGTCCCACAAGGGCGGTGCAGTCGAGGATCCCCAGGTGGGTGTGTAGTTTGGGGGTGTCGACAGGCCTCACGAGCCACTTCTTCCTCCTGTCGCGGTAGACCAGGATGAAGGAGTCCTCCTTTATCGTCTCCATCAAGGGCCGCCCTCGCGCGGTCGCTTTATAACGTGAGTGGGCTTCCCTAGGCCGGCCCGGTCAGGCCCGCCACCAGTCGAAGGCTAGGAACTCGACCTTCTCCCTGCTCCCGCTCACGACCGCGATGATGAACTGCTTCCTGACCGTGGTAGCCAGTCTTCCCGACCTGACCATGTCCATGGCGTTTATCTCGTTCCCTGCCTTCTCCACCTGCACGATGAAGGGCGCGTGGTCGATGCCCGGCCCATGCTCGTAGACAGCAAAGTCGGTCCCGAACTTTATCCCGGGCGCCACTATGTACCCGGCGTCCTTGAGCAGGCTGTAGACGCGGTACTTCTCGGCGAAGTCCGAGTACGAGCTCGCGCACACCTCTTCGAGCTTCTCCACCGGGATGTTCTTGCCCTCCCGGTCCTCGACCTTGAGCTTCTTCTTCTTGACCAGGTAGTATCCTTCCATGAGGTCGAGGATGAGCGGTGCGTCGAACTCGAAGTCCTTGGGCTTCGGTATCCCGAGAGGCTTGCCGTAGTAGGCCTCCTTGAAGAGCCGGCGGGACGAGTCTATGTCCCATACGACGATCCTGTTCTCGAACAGCCGTCCCGTGGGAATCTTGCCGGCCAAGCCCCTCGCCTCGGCCCTAGACGCCCAGCGCCACTATGGTGGTCGAGTCCGCCGCGTGGAGGGCGGCGTCGGAGGCGTCCTCGATGGACTGGATCACGTCCTTCATGGCGATCAGGTCGCGGTAACCGTTCATCGACCTCAGGACCTCATTCATCAGGTCCCTCTGCTTCGCGTCGATCTCGCTCTCGATCTTCTGGATCTGCCCCAGCCGTCTCTATCGCCTGGTCCGGGTTCATGGAGAGGGCGCGTACGCACTCGTTCTGCTTGGAGACCTCTTCTATCAGGAGGTTGAAGAGCTCGGTGAGCGGCTCCCTGTACTTCTTCATCCTCACTATCGGCCGCCTGAGGTGCGAGACCTTGAAGGCCGTACCGTTGAGGTAGCCTACTATCGCCTCGATCAGGAACGCGAGCCTGAGGAGGTCTTCCTTGTTCAGCAGGAGCGTCCCGACCTGGGCGAGCTCCCTTATGAGCATCCGCCTGAGCGCTACCACATCCTCCTCGGCCTTCTTGATCTTCTCCATCGAGGCCTTTATGCCCGCCTTGTCGTTGCTAAGCAGAGCCTGGAACTCCTCGTTGAGAACCCTGCAGGCGTCGGTGTTCCTTCTCGCCATGTCCTCCAGCACAAGCAGAGTCCTCCTTCTGGCTTGGAGGTCGGCTTCAGAACCAGACAGTATTATTTCCCCGCAGAGGGATAAAAATAATGCAATATAAGGCCGAGGTATGGCCGTTCCTTTCACCGGCGCCCGTACCCTAGGGGTGCCTTGACCCCTGAAGGGACACGTCCGGTCCGGCCGGAGGGCTAAAATGCGTAATATCAGTCGGAGTCGGCCGAGCGTGCAACTGGAACATGCAACCCATGCCTCCCGGACCGGTCTGTCAGAGCTGCCTGATGCCCATGTGGCGCGATCGCAACGGGGGAGGGACCGAATCCGACGGCACCGCCAGGTCGATCGAGTACTGCTCCAGCTGCTACAGGAACGGAAGGTTCACCGAGCCGGACATCACGCTGGACGAGATGATCTCGAAGGTGCAAGCGCGGCTTCTCGCGGCCGGGGTCCCAGAACCTGTCGTCGAGCGGAACCTGATGGCGGTCTACCGCCTCGACCGCTGGAGAGACTAGCCCTTCGTGTCTTCGTCGCCCATCAGCGCCCTGAGGGGCTTGAGGAGCTCGGTGAACTCGGCGGGGATGATGTACTTGGTCGAGGGGCTGTTCCCGATGGTCTTGAGCGTGTCCAAGTACTGAAGGGTCATCGTCTTGCCGTCTATGAGCTTGGCCTGGGCGAAGATCTGGCTGAGAGACTCGGCGTAGCCCTGCGCCCTGAGGATGACCGCCTGCTTGTCTCCCTCGGCCTTGAGGATAGCTGACTTCTTGTCTCCCTCGGCGACGAGGATCGTCGACTCCCTCTTGCCGTCCGCCTCGAGGACCATCGCCCTCCTCGTCCTCTCCGCGCTCATCTGCTTGACCATCGACTCCTGGACGTCCTTGGGAGGCTTGATCTCCCTAATCTCGACGTTCGTGACCTTGACTCCCCACCTCTCGGTCACCTCGTCGAGCTTCGTCCTCAGGATGCTGTTGATCTGCTCCCTCTTGGCCAGCAGCTCGTCGAGCGGGATGTCTCCGACCACGGCCCTCAGCGTCGTGGTCGCTATGCCCACCGATGCTCCCGTGAAGTTCTGCACCTGCACGATGGACTGCGCCGCGTCGAGGACCTTGTAGTAGATCAGGAAGTCTATGTCGGTAGGCGCGTTGTCCTTGGTGATGCACGTCTGGTGGGGCACCTCCAGGAACCTCTCCCTGAGGTCGACCTTGTTGACCCTGTTGATGAAGGGGACGACGAAGACTATGCCCGGCCCCCTCGCCCCTATGAGCCGACCCAGGGTGAAGAGCACGAGCCTCTCGTACTCCCGCACTATCTTGATCGTCGAGGCGATCAGGGCCAGGACGACTATGACCGCAAAGACCGCGATGACCGCGTACGTGATGGTGGTAACGTCGACCGACGCGAGCGGCGGAATCAACGACAACTTTCTACAAGCCTTCTACGATTAACTTGTAACCTTCCGTCTCTTTAACCTTTACACGGGTCCCCTTCGAAAGGTCCTTGTCGCCTGTGACCGTCCAATCCTCGGACTCGATGTTCGCCGTTCCCTGAGCGCCTGCCTTCAGGTCTGACGTCATGACCCCCTCCTTGCCTATCATCCGCTTCATCTCGAAGAGGCCGGTCCTCCTCCTGTCCAGGTCCCTCCTCAGCTTGTACAGGTAGATCGACCCGACCACGACCAGGACCCCGAGCGTGGCGAGAATGGCGAACGTGACCGGGTCCGGGTTGACGACGTTCGGTGGGGGCACTATGCCTGATGCCAGCGGGGCCGGCGTCGCCGTGTTCTGGAACACCAGCAGTACTCCTATGATGAAGATGACGACTCCCCCTATGGCGCTCACGCCGTGGTGGGTCTTAACCTCTAGGAATATGAAGGCGGCCCCTATGAACATCAGCAGGATCGCCGAGAGAGGCGCCCCGAAGTAGCCGAAACCGATGAGCGCGAGCACCATCGCTGCAGCGCCGGCACCCGAGAGGATGAACGTCGGGTGGAACAGGTCGACCATGATGGCGAGGACGCCCGCCAAGAACAGGACCGTCGAGAGGTTGGGGTCGCTCAGGATGCTGATCAGCTGGGAGCTGACCCCTTCCGTGTGGACAGGGGTGTCCACCGGGACCCCGAGCTCCGAGAGCGCCCCGGAGACGGAGGTCGCGTTCACTATGCCGTCGATTGCGTGGAGCCTCGAGCGCGTCCGTCGCGCCGTAGGAGACGCCTCCGCTGACCATCAGCCCCGTCGCGGTGCCGTTCCTCCCGAAGTTGGCCGTGAGGGCCTGCATGAGGGCCGTGAACGCGTCGATGTCCTTGGTCATGGTAGAGTTGGTCTCGCCCGTGGGGATGTCGCTCACGATCGGGGTCGCGGACCCTATGACGGTGCCGTTCATCATGTAGACCTTGTCAGAGGACTCGGCTATGTAGGAGCCGGCGCTGTAGGCGTGTGCCCCGAAGGGCCCGACCAGGGTGATGAACGTCCCTCCGCTCGACTCGTAGCTGGATATCGCCTGTATGATGTTGTCCATGCTCTGACCGTCGCCGCCGAACGTGCTGAGTACGAGAACGATGTGGCTGGCTCCCGCCGACTGGGCGTCGCTTATGGATGAGGTCACGAAGTTCTGGCTCCCTGGATCGATGTTCGCGTCAAGCGAGATCACGTAGTAGTAGCCGCCTGTGGCCTGTGAGTGGGCCACGGCTGGGACTACGGAAAGGACGAACGCGCCGAAGAGAAGTGTTACCGCAAGGGCTCTCATGGTTCTCATCCGGAACGCTCTGAAATCGGGCCCGCCCGCCCGTAATTAATCTTCTTACCGGGCTGTCCTGCACTCTCAGAGCCCGCAGAGAAAACAGGTCCGTCCCGACGCGGGGCTGCCGGCAGGATGGGTCTTGTTGTCGAGCTGAGCCCTGAACGAGTGGTACTGCGCGCACTCCAGGTCGTAGGCGTTGTTGGGCCCGGAGGTCGCGACCTTGAAGAACGGGTAGTTGAGGACCCCGACCCTGGACCTGAGCTCCCTCTTCACGTCCGTCTCCGACCTTCCGATGAATTTTGGATAGAACTCCCCTGCCTCGTCCTTGTCGCCGAGGACGTAGTTCCCGGGCTGGCCTGGCTCCACAACCCTGTCTACGACCTCTGCCTGGAACCTGTACACCTGGCCACCCATGTGAAGGCTGGGCATGCGGCCTTTCTGCTGCGCCAGCGTGGATATATTCGCGCAGCTTCGAAGTGGTTCGAGCGCGAATCTCACTGGTTCAGGTCGTCGTCTCCGAGGGGGGAGACCTTGACGTAGAAGGGCGCCTCCGAACTCGTCGTAGTCCTCTTGACGAACCCCTGGGCGACGAGCGCCTCGCAGGCCTCCTCCACCTGGTCCATCTCGAGTTCGGCGCCGAACTTGGTCTCGATTTCGCCCTGGATCGTCATCAGGCCCTTCTCCTGCATGTCGTCCAGGTCGAGCAGGACCTTCCCCTCGAGCGAGTCGCGATCGGGAGGCGGGGGCAGCACGACGATCCTCTGCTTCCCTTCTTTCAGTCTCTCGATCACCTTCGCCCAGTCGTTCAGGTTCCTGCGCCTCGACGAGCCCGTCTCCTGCTCGACGAACTCCGTCGCCTTCGCGACCCCATCGTTCCAGTGCACCTCGAGCTTGGGCGCGAGCCCGGGCGTGTGATGACCCCTGACCAGGTCTATCGATGAGAGGTTTATCGTGATGTTCGAGGGGTCCCAGGGGATGTTATCGAGCTCCTCGACGTCGGAGACGTAGAGCTTCTTCTTGCTGAGCGTTCCCACGGGAAGGTCCACCTCCTTCTCCGCGCCGTGGACGTAGACGAGCCTCAGGTTGGTCAGCACCAAGTTCCCCTCCGTCTGCTTCCCCACGTCAAGGTCCGACTTCACCTCCTGGACCATGCCGACGCCGCGGCTGATTACCGCCTCCTCCTCTGCGAGGATTATCTCGTCCGAAGGACTACCTTCCAAGGCAGAAATCCGGCACCTGTTCATGCGTTATTAAGATGATTGTCAGGGTCCATCGGGTTCGGGCGGACCTGCGGGACCCGCTCCGGGATCCACGCGGCCATCCCCGGCTGGCTCGTCAGGCCTTTGGTCTTATGGCGACCTCGATCGACTCGAAGTTGTGGGCGTCGTGCGGTTTCACGCACCCGCCTAGGTCGCTAGACGTGGGGAGCGTCCTGACTCCAACCTTGCCACAGAACCTGCACACGTAGAGTGTCGTCGTGTTTGCGGGGGCTTTTACCTGGCTCATGGCCTCTCGGTCTCGACACGAATTATCTAAGTTTTTTTCTTGACTCTGAGAAGACGAACAGGAACCCTACTGGACGACGGGGTTGAATGAGCGAAGAGACCGAGAGGAGTCCATCCCTCAGGACGGGGATGGGACGAAGAGACAAGTCCCGCGATGTCGTGAACTTTCTTCCGCTCGACTTGGAACTTGGAAAAGTGAGGCCGGAAGGTCCCAAGCGAGCCTCTATGCTTCTCAAGATTGAGAATCGTCTACCCGCGTAAATACCCGCTCCCACGATGGCGCCTTAGACATTACAATGACTACAGAGTCCATCAAGGACGCGAAACTTTCAAGGCGGCAGTTCATGGGAACGGCGGCTGCTGGTGCAGCAGCCCTAGGCGTCGTCGCGGGAGCAACAGCGCTGGTGCCAAAGGTCTCAGTCATGCCGCTGGACGCGGCTGGCCAAGGACGGGGTCTTCAGCGAGCGGCCAAGGTCAGGGTGGTCGCCAAAGGCGCGCCCGTCCCGGTGCCCACGAACTGGTCGAAGTCGGCCGACGTGGTCGTGGTCGGGTATGGCGGCGCTGGTGCGGTGGCCGCAATCACGGCCTTCGATGAAGGAGCCTCGGTGATCGTTCTCGAGAAGACGCCGAGCCTTGCAAGTCTGGGAGTGCAACCGTCCACACCAGCAAACCTCAACTTTACGATCTCGGGAGGGGGCGGCAACACTCACATGAGTGGCGGTAACATCGGCACACCGTTGAACCCCATTGATGGCGCGAACTTCCTTTACGCGGCATCGTGGGGGACGACTCCGATGGATGTTTGCGAAGCCTGGGCAGACCTTGCCGTCGACAACGCCGCTTGGCTGGACAGTATGGGGATTCCGTACACCTGGACCAAGACCCCGACCGCGACCGGAGGTTTTCTGAACCTTCCAGGTGGTGCCTCCTATACCAACATTGCGCCCGCAGGGAGCGGAGCTGGTCTCTTCCTTGGCTACGACACGAACGTCCAGAAAAGGGGGATTCCTGTCCTCTTCAACACCTCGGCGACGGATCTCATCCAAGACCCCGAGACGGGGGAGATACTTGGCGTCCAGGCCCTGGCCAACAACAGTGAGATGCTGAACATCAAGGCAAACAGGGCCGTGGTCATGACCTGCGGAGGCTACGAATACGACGAGACCATGAAGGCGAACTACCTCCGAGACTATCCCACGAACTTCTATGGTTGGCAGTACAACACGGGCGACGGGATCAAGATGGCTCAGAAGGTCGGAGCGGGTCTGTGGCATATGAACACCCAGGCTGGCAGTTTCAATGCTTGGTTCCCTGACCATGGTCCCATGGGATTCACCGTCTCCGCCAAGGCCAACGGCTGGATCTACGTCGATACAGCTGGCAAGAGATTCTACAACGAGTCGACCGCCTCAGGAGACGACTGGGACATGGCACTCGGCAACGTGAACATCGCAGCGCCCCAGTACGCACGAATACCGACCTTCCTGATCTTCGATGAGACCACCAGAAAGGCCGGCGCACTTGGGAACACGACCATCAGCGCGACCTCGATTCCTGTGCAACTTGGAGGGTCGGCATACCTCTGGAGCGCCGACAACAGCGCCGAGATAGCGAAGGGATGGATCATCAAGGGCGCGACCTCGCCAGCTGATCTGGCGAACGCGATCAACTCAGCCACCGTAACGAGCGTACCATCAGGCGCGGCTCCCAACACTCTGGCCAGTAAGATGATCTTCAACATCGATCCTAACGTCCTCACCACCACGATCAACACATTCAACAACTACTGCGCAGCCGGTGTCGACTCTGACTTCGGAAGGGCCGCGACCACACTGACGGCACTGAAGACGCCTCCATACTACGCCATTGCACTGTGGCCGGGAGGACCCAATACCCTGGGCGGAGCGATCCGGAACGCGCAGAGCCAAGTTTGCGATCCGGACAACAACCCCATCCCGCGATTGTACAGTGCCGGCGAGTTCGGTTCAGTCTGGGGGTTCCTGTACCCTGGTAGGGGCAACAACAGCGAGAACATAGTCTTCGGCCGGATCGCCGGTCACAACGCCGCTGCAGAGAACCCGTGGTCCTAGGCTCTCGCGCAGGGGGCTCCCGTGTCGAGCTCCCCTCACGTAAGGGGGCTCATGCCTGCTGAGCTCGCCATCTCCAGAGCATGTCGAGGACGAGCATAGGGCACGCCCTCCTCTCGAGAGCCAGGGCGACGGTCGCATCCGAGCCCACAAAACAACAGAACCTCTAGTCGTTGAGGAGGTCTCCGTCGGCTTCAAGCGGCTCTTCAGACATCACTCACGGTCTGATGTCCTTGTGGGCCCCCTCTTGAAAGTAGTCGAAGTGATTCATCTGCAATCACTTGCGGCCAGACTCTCCAGCTCGTCGGGGAGAATGCTTGACGAGTCCGTGACTATCCTTACAAAGCCGGATGCATGATTCGGTTTCATCAAGAGCCTAGAGGGCAGATGGAGCTGGCCAATCTCCACCGCGGATTCGACAACGCCATGCAGCCTGGTCAGACATCGATCGTCGCCCAGCCTCGACCTTGCAAGCCGCTCGCGAACAGTCCGTCCGCGAAGAGCGTCAGCTTAGGACTCCTATCGAACAGATTCTTGCATATGATTCCCTCGCTGAGCCTCCCAGGGGCGAATGACGTTCGCATTCGTCCGAAGGCGCCACGGTCGCGCTTGATGGTCCTCGATCCGGGAAGACCTTGTATCAAGCCGGAAGGAGAGGCTTGACGGCGGGCCTGACGATCCTCCAGACGCTCAGCCCGCGCTCCTTTGCATCAGACACAAGGTGGACACCCTCATGTGATTGGGCCCAATCGCCTGGGAAGATACCAAAAGGGAACCTAAGACACATGCATCAGTTCTCCTTTATGCGCTTCTTCTGCAGGTTGTACATCTCCACGATCTCCTTCACCGAGGTTGCGTCCTCGGGGCTCTTCTCGTCTCTTATCTTTCCCGTGAACTTGGGGAATCTCAGGGCGAGGCCGCTCCCCATCCTCACGGAGTCCATGCCCGCGGGGTGGATTGGCGAGAGGGTGATCTCGGAGGCGATGGTCTCGATGACGACCTTAGGCCGGAACCAGACGTCCGGGACCAGCGTCGACTCGACGTTGGGCGGTTTCACTGTGCTTTCATACGGTTTCAGGAGTTCAGGGAATTTCTTGAGGTCCTCGTCAGAGAAGCCTGTGCCAATCTTGCTTATCGTTGGAAAGGTGTTCCTCTTCTGGTCGTGGGCCGCGAGCAGGTAGGCCCCGTAGGCCCCGGCTCTCCTGCCCCTTCCATGGTAAGCACCCACGACGGCGAGGTCTATGGTGTCGGTGAGTTCGCTCCGGTACTCCCGCTTGAGCTTTATCCAGCCGAATCCCCTCGCACCGGCGGTGTACTTCGCCTTCGGGTCCTTGACCATGAGGCCCTCCCCTCCCTCGGATATCGATTCCTCCATGTAGCGCTCGATCTCCTCGGCGCTCTTCGTCCTCAGGGCCGGGACGGGTCGGGTGTAGTCGGTGACCTGGACGACCCTCTCCAGTACCGAGCGCCTCTCCGTGTAGGCGAGGCCTGTGAGGTCTTCCCCGTCGGAGAACATCACGTCGAAGAAGTTGACCGCGACGGGATACTGTTTCATCGCCTCCTGGACGCCGTGCTTCCTCCTCCTGTGCATCAGCTCCTGGAACGGGTAGTACTCCCCCGTCTCGGTGTTGACCGCGACGACCTCGCCCTCAAGGATCGCCTTCCTGCTCTTCACGTACTTCTGGGCGTACTCGGCCACGTCGGGGTACGTCGCGGTGATCTTCTCGAGACGTCTGGAGAATATCTCGACCTTGGCCCCGTCCTTGTGGAGCTGGGCCCTCTCACCGTCGAGCTTGTACTCGGCGACCACGTCCCCGCCCATCTTATCGAGGATCTCCTGTGCCGTGCTGAGCCTCTCGGCGAGCATCGGCCTGATCGGCTTCCCCACCCGGACGCGAACTCCCTCGATGCCTTTCAGGCCTTCTTCGGCGGCGAGCTCGACGACGAACCCCAGGTCCGAAGTGACGTTGTAGGCCCTCTCGAGCGCTTTCCTGTGCTCCTTCCCTCCCAGAATGGCGATGGCGCACGCGTCGAGGATCGTATAGTCTGCTACGCCGAACCTAAGCTCTCCCATCGCCGTGCGCAGCACGTATTTCGCTTCCTTCGGCGTGGCGTCGCTCAGCAGGCTGACGAACTCCCTCAACTTCGACTCGATTGAGCCGCTCCCCGAGATCCTGGAGATGTCGAAGAGCGCGTCGTAGACGCGCTTCAGCGTCAGCGGCTCTGCAGAGAGGTGGTGCTGACTTCCCTCCTCGAGCAGCCTCTCGGCAGCGGTCCCTATGTCCCCCGCCGCGACGTAGGCTCGCTTCACAGCCTCCGCAGAGATTCCCGACGCCGTCGTGAGCGCCCTCAGGGCGAACTTCTCCGCTATCCCCAGCTCGACCCCTTCGTAGTCCGGCCTTAGCTTGCCCTGGGTGAGGTACACCAGCATGGGGAGCTCGGACTTGGGCGTCTCGCGGAGGAGCGAAGCGAGGACCTCGGTTATGGCGAGTCTCCCGCTGAGGGCTTCGAGTCTCCCGTAGGCATCGACGACGGTCGAGAACTTCAAGCGCAGAAACGGGGCGGACTCTTCTTTTTAGGGTAGCGCTCGCCCGAGGACCGGTCACTCGGGGGGTATCTCTCTGAAGAGGAGCGCGAGGTCCATCCCGTGCCTGCGGTGGTAGCTACTAGACGCGAGGTAGATCGCCACGCCTGCCACAAGCGTCGTCGCGATGTACCCGTAGGCGAGCGGGTTCCCTCCCCAGACCTGGGGCGCGGAGAGGAACTCGTACGCCAGGAAGAGGAAGACCGCAGCCATCAGCGACCCCGCGACGACCAGGATGCTCCTTGCCCTACCCTTCTCGCGCCTGAGGCCGAAGACGGCAGCTGCCACGCCCACGAAGAGGAAGTAGAACATCGATGCGAGGACGGCACCGTAGAGGGAGGAGAGCGTCCCATAGATGAAGGCGGCGAGGCCGATCAGGACGACCGTCACCACGAGGTCGAGCAGGTGGGCGTAGACCGGCGAGCCGAACCTCTCACTGACGTACCCGAGCTTCGAGGGCAGGAACCTGTCGAACGACTGCGCGAGCATATATCTCGATATCGTGATTATGCCGAACGCCAAGATTGCGATGACCCAGAGTATCCAGCCGAGGCCGATGAGCAGCTTGAGCGCTGTGACCTGGGTCACTCCCATCGCCAAAGTCCAGAAGTTGAACGAGGCGTCGTAGACGAGCGTTGGGTTCGAGAGCGCGCCGTTTGTGAAGGCGAATCCTCCCACGTAGTACATCGCAGCCAGCGGTATCGTCACGATGAGGAACGCCAAGACCGCCGATATGGGGGCGTTCCAGATGGCCGCGCTCTTGCCCTTGAGCTCTGACCCCACTGACGCGGAGGCGTTGAACCAGGGGTAGACGAAGATCGCGAAGAAGGGGAGGATCGAGATCGTGGCGCCTAGGTCGAAGCCGGTGCCGGTCACCGAGTTGGCCACGGATGTGTAGGTTAGCGGGTTGTTGCTGGCGTCGACGAGTTTCAGCCCGTTGATGTAGCTGGCGACGCCCGGCTGCCCAGCCGCTAGCAACGTCCCCACCGAGACGACGAGCGAGACCAACCCTACGACCATGAGGACCGAGATGAGCTTGAAGCCCAGCCTCGGCCGAAGGATGTTGAGGGCGATGAGGGCAGCGAAGATCGCGGCGGCGAGCACAAACTGGGAGCTCGGATCCGACCCCGAGACGTTTCCTGGGAGCGCGAGGCCGAGGAAGCCCGAGTCGCCCATGGCGAGTCCGACCGAGCCGATGGCGAAGACCGCGGAGAGCGCGATGAGTGCGAGATAGGGCATCGTCTCCATGGTGATGCCCATGAACGTGATGGAGCTCCCGGTCAGGCCTCCCAGGGACCGAGACATCCACACGTAGTCCCCTCCCGTCCTCGATGTCCTCTTCGACATCATAGAGTAGACGACGACCTGGGGCACCGCGATGAGGAACCCTATCAGCGAAGCGTAGACGAGGTTCACTCCCGCCACCGATGGGAGGAGGACGAGGGTGAAGCCGATCAGCGAGAGCGCTGCGCCGGTGGACATGTAGCTCACGTTCAGCGCGATCGCGTCGAACAGGGACACGTTCTTGATGAGCCCGGTGCTCTTCCGAGCGTAACTCGGCACCCCTTTCGAGGTCACGCGGTCCCCCTCTGGACCCCCCCGAATAAGTCTTGATTCCCAGAGTTCATCTCCCGAGGAGTGCCGGGAATGCGGGGGGATCTTCGTCCAGGTCCCCTGGTTCAGCGCTAGGTTTAACCCCCGGACCAGCGGAGGGTGGGGGCCACCATGAGGTGGTCGACCAGACTCATCATCGCGGGAGCCGCGATATGCCTGATAGGCGTGATTCCGCCCTATTACTCAGGCCTCACGATTACCGCGCTCGAGAACGCCGCGACGTTCATCGCGGTCGGCCTTCTCTTCCTTCTTGTCGGCGTGATGCTCCGGAAGCTACAGAGGACCTTCAAGTAGGCTCGGGGCGACCTGGAGGGGTGGGCAAGGCCTCGTTGCCTCGACCGTACACCTGGTCTCTCTCTTCCGCGCATCGCGCGGTTCGGACAAAAGTATTTAACACAAATTCGGTCTTTTCGTCTCGTCGATGAGGTCCTCGGTGGTGTTCACGGCACTGGTGGGATTCGCCATCCTGAACACCGCCTTTCTCGGTGCCTACCTCGTCTCGTCGACCGGATTGATCGGCGGAGCGAATCTGGGACCTGTGCAGGGTGTGACTTCCTCCGCCACGACGCTTGGCACGACGATGGCGACTACCGTAGTGACGGCGAGCTCGTCGGAGTCGTCACCCGGGGCGTCCTCGTCGCAGGGGGTCTCTTCGTCGACTGCGTCCTCTCCTGTTAGCACGGTGACGAACACCGCGACCTCTACGACGGCACCTTCGTACACTCTGAGTACGACGACGGGGACGGTCTCCATGTCCACGACCACCACGACAACCGCAAACATGTCGGGCGTCGCAATCGGGACCGTGACGGGCGCGTCGGCGCCCTCTGCGACGTCGGCCTCGAGTATGGCGTCTTCCTCAAATTCGAGCGGGCTCGTCAGCGATCTGACGGCGACGCAAAGCCAGCTCGCCAGCACGACCTCTCCCCAGTCCATCTTCGGAGCGGCGGCCACCTCGACGCCCACTGGAAGCAAACCAGGGACGTCGCTCCTCTCGCTCCTGCTGTTCTTCGAGACTCATTCGCTGGCTCTCGCTCCGGGGAGCTGGGCCGCTGTCGGGGGGATGTGGATCTGGCGAGGCAGGATGAGGTCGAGATGGACGGACTTCGGGTTCGACGCGGACGTCTTCGGCCTCTTCGTGAAGATGAGGGGCGGTAAGACGCGCATCAGGCTGCTCGACGCGCTCTCGCTCCCCAAGGACCGGCTCCAGCTGGCGCAGGAGCTGGGGCTCGACTGGAAGGGCGTCGACAGGCACCTCATGCTGATGAAGAAGTACGGGTTCGTCGACGACAAGGTGGTCTACGGGAAGGTCAGGATGTACGAGCTGACCCCGCTGGGGGTCTCCCTCCTGAAGCTGTTGCAGGAGCTGAGCAGAGAAGAGACGCTCGAGCAGCCAGATGGGCCGCGCCACTTCGAGAACTAGCTCTCAGTCTGGCGCATCGTCCTAGGCGTCGGTACCGGGCGAAGAGTCGTCGCCACTGGTCCGCAGCGGATGCGCAACCTTAATTATTCGGTCGGAAGCGCGGGTATCTGCGTGAATTAGATGGGAGGAACAAAGAAGAAGACTCTGGCCTCGATGGAGAAGACGCAGAACGAGGACGGAGAGCAGCAGGCCGACGGATCGAAGATAAAGAAGACGGAGAAGGCGAAGGTCTCGGTCGGCGAGAGGAAGAGGGTAGAGGTCCTAATGCCGAAACTGGGCGACCAGGAGTTCCTGAAGTCACTGGGGTCGCAGAAGGCCATCACCGTCTACTCTGCGGCAAGGAGCTTCAACGTCAGCGCCTCGATCGCGAGGTCGATCTTGGCCTCTCTCGAGTCGAAGGGTATGCTCTTCAAGGTCGGCGGATACAGCGGGCACTACGTCTGGGCGCCTTCGCTGACCTCGCGCACCTGAACAACCTCCATCGTGTCTCCGGCGGAGAGGCCGCCGAGGAGTCCCATGTCGACGTCCACCTTTCCGATGGGGTTCAGGGGGCTCTGACTCTTGGCGTTCGCCAGGAAGAAACAGAGAGAGCCGTTCGCGGGGAGGAAAGCCACGTCGCCCTTTGAGAACTCGAATCTCTGCTTCTCGACGCCGGCCTTTATCCCCGTCAGGAGACAGATCATGGCCCTGGGATAGATCGTGACCCGCGCGTTGATCGGGAGCTCCCTGAGGATTGCGCTCACGGTGACGGGAGCCAGGTGCTTGAAGATATCGAACTTCACTTCGCCCTTTCCTCTGACTACCGCCTTGCACTCTACTTTCGAGACTGACAATTTCCATCTTCCCTGGTCTGGCGTTCCATGAGCGACATTTCGGAGCCGCTCGCGTCCACTATTTCATTATTGTGTATCGCTGACGGTCGGGATATCTCTGGCGGGGGCCGGACATCGACGTCGATGCTGCGCTGCCTGACGGCGAGGGCCGGGGGCTCTCCGTCGAGCCAGAGACAAATTTCCTCAAAAAGGACAGGGAGCACAAACTTTATAGTTGCGGTTTAAAAGGCCCAACCATTCTCGAGGTCATTGATTGTCCCCAGCAGTTGCTTCGCGCGATAAGAAAAAACCTCGACGCGCGGTGGAGGAAGGTTTTGAGATTAAGATAGGGCCGCCGAAGCTCACCCGATTTGAGAGAGCAAGGATCATCGGGGCGCGTTCTCTACAGCTGGCGATGGGCGCTCCCTTCTTCGTGCCGATCGACGAGGCGACGAAGGACCCGATCTTCCTCGCCATGTCCGAGCTCGCAAGCGAGGCGCTGCCGCTCTCCATAAGGCGGTCGCTCCCGAATGGCGAGTATCAGGACATACCAGTCCGATATCTGCTCTGATCACCGCCGGTCCAGATGGACGAATCGTCCAGTTACGCATAAATAGGGATTAACCGTCGCCCGAAACTACTATGTCCAGCAAACCAAACATTCGGGCACCAACAGCGGAACAACCAGCCGGCGCAGAACACTCCGAAGAGGAGGTGGCACCACCGACAGGAATGGCACAGAACCACATCTACGTGGGCAAGAAGCCAGTGATGAGCTACGCGATGTCTGCGCTCATACAGCTTTCGCAGGCAGGCGAAGTGGTCATCAAGGCGAGAGGCCTCGCAATCGGAAGGGCGGTCGACGTCGCTGAGATCGTCACCAAGAGGCTAGGCAACGGCGCGTTCGCGGTGAAGAACATCGCCATCAGCACCGAGCAGGTCAAGAGCGTCGACACAGGCGAGATGAGGAACGTCTCGTCGATCGAGATACTCGTCGGCAGGTGACCCTCCAAGCCTGAGACTCGGGACCCTCACAAGGATCCCGCGTCACTAGGACGCGCAGCGTGATGAGCGGTTTCTCTAGAACTAATCCTTGCTTTTTGCGCGCAGCTAGCTCGCTAGGGCTCTCGCTTCCCTGTCGACGATACGGCTCGACTCACCAACTATCCCAATCGTTGCTCGACGCGAGACGTGCCTCGGATCGCTGAGAAGTTTTTCAAACGGGGATAAATTTTTAAGTGAATCTTCTGACACTCGTGTTACAAACAATTGCCTGAACCTCGGGCTCAACCGGTGACGAAGACCCGGAATCCGACGACACCAAAGTTCGATGACCAGGAGCTTTACAATCTGGCCGCGAAGTTTGGCACACCATACTTCCTCATCGATGAGGCAGTACTCAGGAGGAACGTGAGCGAGATAGAGCAAGCGTACCAGGGCTTCAAGGGCCCGTTCAGGGTCGCGTACTCTATCAAGGCGAACTTCAACCCAGCGGTCATCAAGACGTTCGTCTCCGAAGGCATAATGTTCGATCTTACAGCTGCCAACGAGCTCTACTTCCTGCTGAAGTGCGGCGGGTCACCTGAGAACGTTATCTACACGAGCATCACGGAGACCTTCGCGGAGTTCGAGAGCCTGATCGCGAGGGGCGTGAGGAAGATCGTGGTCTCGAGCTACAACGGCCTCCTAAATCTGATAGAGGCCACGGCCAAGGTCGGGGCACAGGTCAACGTCCTCATTCGGGTCAACCCTGAGGTCCACGTCAAGGCCGAGCTCAGGTTCTCGATAAGGCACGGGAAGTTCGGCGTGCCCCTAGACTCGATGGGCGAGGACAGCGCCCTGTTCATGCTCAAGAAGATCCTGGAGACGCCGTCGCTCAATTTCGACGGCTTCCACTTCCACCTCGGCAGCCAGGTGGAGGACCCCTCCTGCTATTCAGAGGCGCTCGAGAAGCTCGAAGCGTTCATCCTCGGCGCCAGGCGAGCTCTCGGGGAGTTCCCGGTCAACACCCTGGACATCGGCGGAGGGCTCCCGACATCCTACGGAAAGAGCGTTCCTGCACCGGCCGATTTCTCGGCGAGGATAATGGAGCAGCTGAGCAGCCTGGCAGAGAGTTTCGGGAACAAGTTCACGCTCATCGTCGAGAGCGGGAGGTTCCTGTCGGCGAACTCGATGATCATGGTCTCGAAGATAGTAAACGTGAAGAGGTTCAACGAGAACAAGTACGTCTACCTAGACGCCGGCTACCATGACCTGGCTGACACGGCCCTCCTCAGACATGAGTACCCCGTCGAGGTCGTTCCGGGCGGCGCTGCCACCCAGCAGAAGACCATCCTGGTCGGACGGCTCTGCGACTCCCTCGACGTCTTCGCCACTTCCAGCAGGTCGAAGCTGGGCGGCGCCGAGGTCGGGAAGATAGTGGTCTTCAGGGGTGTGGGAGCTTACTCGATCGTCCTCGGTTCGCCCTTCCACTGTCAGCCCAAACCATACGTCCACATGAGGGACGCCCAAGGGCGCTTCTCGATAGTTCGGAAGGGACAGACCGTCGAGGAGCTCTTCGACGAGGAGGGCGGAGCCCTCCCGGAAACGGTCGAGCAGAAAGAATAGGACGGGCTACGCCGCCTTCTTCCAGAGGCTCCCCCGGGGGACAGTGCCCACAAGGATGGCCAAAGTCACCCTCGTCTCGGTGGGGCACGTCGTATCGATGACCTGCTGGCCTCCCAAGACGGCCTAGCATGTCCTCTAGGGCGTCGAGAGGGCCCTACTCAAGACCTCTGCGCCCTTTAGGGTGCCGAGGCTTCCGCGCTTCGCGTCCCCCTCGGTGAACCTGCAGCAGTCCGTGTCCCTGTCATCCGTCGTTATCATCAGTGGGACCGGGTCGCTGGAATGGCTCTTGAGGACACACGGTGTAGCGTGGTCGCACGACACTGCCATCCGTGCGTCCGTCGCCTTCTCGGCTATGGCCCCGAAGAAGGCTCTGTCGATGGTCTCGATGTTACTCTTCTTGCCTACCGCGTCCCCGTCGTGACCGTATTCGTCGGGACCCTTGATGTGGGCGTAGACGACCGTCCCCTCGACCAGCTCCCTCTTGAAGAACTCCGCCTTCCTGGCCAGGTCCTTGTGGTCCTTCAGGAGAACTTCCTTCATCCCGAGGAGCCGCGCGATCCCGACCTCGGCTGGCATCTCGACCAGGGCCACCCCGTTGACGCCGTACTTCTCCTTGAACGACACGACCGAAGGTAGGTGGTCGCTGGCATCCCTGAGAAGCAGGAGGTTCGCCGGCTTCTTCCCCTCGCGCCTTCTCTGGTCGTTTACCGCCGAGGCGTCGAGCACCGACATGGCCCGGGCGAGGAACTCGTTGACCAGCTCGGTGGCCCTCTTCGCCCCCGCCGCTCTCACGAGGGGCTTGCAGGCCTGCACCTTCTCCGGTCCCTTGACGTTCCGGGCGGCGCCGAAGCCGCGCGTCCTAACGTAGGCCGGGTCGGTGTTGGTGATTTCGGCCGAGAGCGGCCTGTCCGCCCTGATGACCAGGACCGCCCTGTAGCCGACGGTGCTCTTGAACTCGAACTCCGCGCCTTTCAGCTTCACCTCCTTGAGGTCCTCCTGCAGCGAGAGGGCTTCGCCCTTGGTCAGGTCGCGGCCCGCCCTCCTGTCGGTGATGTATCCTTTCTCGGTCGTCGCGAAGTTTGCCCTGAGGGCGAGATCGCCGTCATTGAACGCCACACCGGCTCCCACAGATTCGACGACTCCCCTGCCGGGGTAACCCCTGGGGAACGCGTATCCGAGCATGTTGAAGACCGCGATGTCCGATTCGGGAGCCACATCGCGTCCCACGGTGACCACGCGGCCCATCTTGCTCCTCCTTGCCACCGCGTCAAGGTTGGGCGTGTTCGCCGCCTCGAGAGGCGTGGTGAAGTTGAGTGAAGGAGCGGGCCTGTCCCCGCACCCGTCGAGCAGGACGTATCCGAACTTCATTGTCTGCCCGCGCTCCCGCGAGGGGGATATCAATATTCGCGCGGGGCCGAGAAACGATATATCTCGATGAAGTAAAGCCAGCGGCCATCAATGGTCGAGATAAGAAAGGACTACTTCACCGAGAAACTTTCTATCGTCGCCACAGAGCGCAGCGCCCGCATCCCGACGAAACACCTCGACCACGGGAAGTGCCCGTTCTGCCCTGGCAACGAGGACATGACCCCACCGGCCGACCTCGTCCTCGTGAAGATGGGCAATACGCTCGTCAAGCAGACCGACACGGAGGGGGAGCGAATCAAGGGGTGGGTCGTGCGGGTCTTCCAGAACAAGAACCCTGTCGTGACGCTGAACGCCCCGCCATCGTACGGCGAGTACCCCCACTACAGCGAGCCCGCGATCGGATACCACTACGTCGTCGTTGCGACTCCCAACCACGGCGACTCATTCGCCAAGATAGACATCGACCAGTGGACCAACCTCCTGGCGACCATGCAGGACAAGGTGCGCTGGCTCTATGCCCAGAGGGGCGTCAGCTACGTTCTCACGTACATCAACCACGGCAAGGGTTCGGGCGAGTCGATCGACCACCCCAACGTCCAGATAGTGACGCTACCCAGGCTCCCCCCCGTCGTGGAGCTAGAAGCCGTGACGGTCCAGAGCTCCCTCAACGAGCTCGGGGTCTGCCCGATGTGCCAGGTGATCGCCTCGGAGAGCGGAGGGCCGCGGCAGATCATCTCGACAGAATTCTATATCGCCTTCACGCCCTGGGTCTCCGCCCACTCCTACGAGTTCTGGATCTATCCCAAGCGCCACCAGACCAGCATCCTCAAGCTGTCGCAGAAGGAGCTCATGGACCTCTCGCTGCTTCTCCGGTCCACCCTCGGCGGGATGTCCAAGGTGCTGGGCGACTGCGGCTTCAACCTGGTCTTCCACAGCTCCTCCGAGAAGAAGACGACGAAGCAGATCCACTGGCACGTGGAGGTCTATCCGCGGGTCTCGAACTGGGCAGGGCTCGAGCTTGGCGGCGGAGTCTTCGTCAACGAGGTGACCCCGGAGAAGGCCGCCGAGCAGCTCGGCGCAGCGAGCAGGAAGGAGCTCGCGCAGATGGTCGGGATTACCTAGTCCGCTTCAGGTCCTCGATGAGTCGGATCGGGAAGATGTCTACGCCTCTCAACACCCCGGTGTAGTAGGAAGCCACGTCGAGCGTGTAGCACAGGTTCATCAGCTGCGAGAGGTTCCCCTTTCCCTTCGCCTGGACTCGGCCTACTTTCACACCCTTCTTCTCCAGGATGCGCAGGAAGGCCTCCCGAGACCGGACCTCGGACGCGGGGTCGCCGGCCCTCTGGATGAAGATGGGCTGCAGCCTGCTGTCCGGCACCTCCCACTCCTCCACTTCATTGTGCATGACGTCCGGTGAGGTGTTGTAGGTCGCGTGCATCTTCGCGTTCTCGTTCAGGGAGGTCTTGAACCTCCTCGCGACGCTCCGGGTGACCGACGTCGCGTAGATGCAGGGTTCTCCCCTGGCTGCGACCTCGGCTATCTGCTTCGAGGCGTTCTTCGCTGTCGGGACCGTAATCCCTATCTCCGTCGAGGTCTTCTTAAGGTTCGAGACCGTCTCGTCGAGCTCCCACTCGATGCCGTCGAGGAGCGAGGCGGACCTCAGCGTCGCGACGGCCGCGAAGAGGCTGTAGGGCAGGGTGAAGCGCGGGGCCTTCGAGAGGCGTATCCCGACGTGGACTATACCTTCCTTGGCGGCCAACTCCGCGAGCTTGCCCCCGGAGGATATCGTGACCATGTCGGGGTGTTCCTTGCTGACGGTGCGGGCCATCTCCAGCGTCTCCTCGGTGTCCCCCGATGTGCTGCAGACGATGACGAGCGCGTTCTTCAGACTTACCCTCGGCAGATTGCCCCGGTAGACCGAGACCTCGACCCCTCCAGATGAAAGGAACCAGTCGGAGATTATGTCTCCAGCGGTCGCCGATCCTCCCACGGCGAGGTAGATCACCCGACTGTACTTCTTTCTAGGCACCTCCACCTGTATCTTGAGGGCGTCCTCGACATCGGCGGGCCAGCGATCGTAGAGCTCGTAGACCCTTCTCGGGTCGACCCTGACAACCTCTTCAGGAGAGAGTTTGTCTTGTCCCATCATGGCATTGCTCGATCTTGATGGCACGGGACGCGAAGCGCCCCCTTTTAAGCTGCTCAGGGCCGCCGAAGGTTCCGTTCCGTTCTTTAGGTCGCAGTTCTTGCTATTTCGCCTTGGATGATCCCCCACGTCGGAGATGGAAATCCCAACCTCGACATCGGTCGGCCCTTGGCTCTGGCCGAATCCTCGGCCTGGGGGTCTTCAGCGGCCTGCTCGCGCCGGGCTGCCCAGACGCGCTCTCCCTCCGTAGAGGTGGTCTATCAGGGCGACCCTGTTTCTCGTAAGTGTGACCTCCCGCCTCCCCATCATCCTGGCGAGCGTCCGCGTCACGGACTCGAGCTTGAGGGCCGAAGATCTCTGCCTGTACCCATCGTGGCTCGTGAAGTCGGGGACGTCCTGATCGACCAGCCCGGAGCAGTGCGCGCCCACGCCGATGGTCTTCCCCGCGTAGATCATGCAACCTATGGAGACCTTGGCCATGTCCCCGATCATCGCGCCGAGCTTCACCGTCCCGCTGTCGACCCTTCCCGAGGCGCGTTCGACCCTGACGGTCCCGTAAGTGTTCTTCAGATCGCTCGTGGCGCTCCCGGCACCGATGTTCACCCACTCCCCCACGATCGAGTGACCAAGGTAGCCGAAGTGGGCTTTGTTCGAGTGGGGGTAGACTATGGAGTGCTCCACCTCCCCGCCCACCCTACAGTCCGTGCCTATCGTCGTCCCTCCCCTGACCAGGGCCGAGCGCACGACGGTCTTGGGGCCCACGTAGCAGGGACCCGAGACGCGGGAGAACGCTTCCACCCTCGCCTTCTCGGCGACGACGATGGGCCCCGTGGTGGGGTCGAAGGTGACGAACTCCTCGACCTCCGCGTCCGGGCTGATGGCGAGCCTCTTGTCTCCCGTCCCTGCAGCCTTGGTCTCCAGCGCGAGGCCGTTGGCCGCGAGCATCTCCCAGGGGTACCTGAACAAGATTGGCTCGACGGTCTCGATCCGCTCGAGGCTCTTCGCGGCCGAGGCGAGCTTCCTCTGCGCAAGCGTCCCGTCGGCGGCGGAGGCCGACTCGAAGCTCTTCTTTGTGAGCAGTGCGATCGCGACCTCCCCCCTGTCGAGCAGGGCGAAGTTCGACTTCCCGGCGACCATCTCCTCGAACTCTTTGAGGGGGTTGATCCTCGCGTTCACAGCCAGGACGCTCCCGTCGACCCGCTCGTTGTAGGACAGGTTCGTATCCTCCTCCACACTCTTGGCCAGATAGCTCCTGCCCGACAGCGAGACCTCGTCGTCCACGCGCCCCTTGACCTCTTCGATTATCGATCCTCTGCCGAGTATCTGCTGTCCGACGTGCCTCGTAGAGCTGAGGGGCTGGAAGTCTGACCAACGGTCGTCCTCGAAGATGACCACGCTCATCTGGATTCGCCCTGACTAGGGGACCTTCCCGTAGAGCTTCGAGTAGTACTCGTCGGCCTCTCTGAAGGCGGCCCTGTCGCCGATGTCCCTGAAGGTGCCCTCGACCTTCAGCCCGAACAGAGGTTCGTGGTGATTCATCGCGTCCTCGAACGCCTCCTTCATCCCATAGGTCGAGCCGGCGGGAATGTACCCGAGGTAGGACTTTTGCATCACGTAGCACCCGATGTTAATGTCGTTCTGGATCACCGGCTTCTCCTTCCACCGCTTGATCCGGCCGCTGCCCTCGAGCTCTATGACCCCGTACTTCCCCTGAATCCTCTCCTCCATGAGCGCCATCGTGAGCATGGCGCGCTTCTCGGCGTGGAACTTTACCAGTCTCCTGAGGTCGAACTCGAGGATGGCGTCGCCGTAGAGACAGACGAACCGGTCGCCGAGCATGCTCTCCGCGTTGCGCAGCTGCCCCGCTATGCCGAGGGGCCTTCTTGAGCGGGCGTATTCTATCCTCACCCCGAACTCTCCGCCGTCGCCGAAGTAGTCCTCGATGGCCTTCCCGAGATACCCGGTCGAGATGATCAGGTCCTCGATGCCGTTCTGCTTCAGCCACTCCACTATGTGCTCGAGGATCGGCCTGTGCCCCACCGGGAGCATGGGCTTCGGGAGGAACAGGGTGTACGGCCGAAGACGCGTCCCCAGCCCGCCGGCGAGGATGACCGCTTTGATGTTACCCGCTCGTTTGGACAGAACTCGTCACTCTAGACCTGAAGGTTGTTATCGCATCCCTATATGCTTCCACACCCGGCTCCAGAGCCGACGGATCGAGGCTCAGCCCCTTCAGGCCGGCCTCGGCTATGCTCCTGAAATCTCCTGCCTCGAGCCTCTTCTGCGCCCTCAGGATGACAGGCTTGGACGAGAGCTTCGAGATCATCCGGAGCGTGGAGAGGTCCAGTACGCTGAAGACGTGCGTCTGCCCCTGGGGGGAGACGATGGCCGCCTCGAGTGCCTTCACCTGGCTCATCTCGGAGAGGCTCTTGATCTGTTCCACCATGTAACCAGCGCCTATGGAGACGAGCTTGTCGATCCTCTCGTCCGTGAGGACGAACGGCGGCATGTGGTGGGCGAACATGTTCACGAAGCTGAAGGACCTGCCCACTATCCTCTCCCACCCCTCTGGCGTCAGGGGGCGGGAGTCTCCTATGGAGATGCCGACCGGGATCGAGGAGGTCGAGACGATGCCGAGTATGGAGTCCTCCTGGAGCTCGTAGCTGCCGAAGAGCCCCGGGAACATCGACTCGGTCTTGTCGATGCCGAGGATCAACGCATCGGCACCGGCCTGCTGCGCTGCCTCAGCATATTCCAGGGTGTTGTGGGGAAGTATCGCCATCAGGGGAGCTTGCGCTTGGTCGAGCAATCTAGAAAGTCCTCTGACCTCGGTCTCCAAGCTCTCCATCGCGAATTGCACGCTGTTTCCTGATTCCCGCTTAGAAGGAGGCTGCTCAATTACAGTTCTTGTCTCTGTAAATTCGATTTGACCCGCGGGTATGGTCGAAGCAGAGAAGTCGCTTTCGGTAGGCGGGAAGCAGACAGAAGCGTGGACCTTCAGCCGAGAGCTCATAGCAATACCAGAGGACTCGGTGGAGCACGGTTAGGGACGACACCAACTCTGATTTGACGAGAACGGGAGATGCGAACGCCCAGCAAACAGGATTCGCAGATGCCGCAAGAAAGTCGAAGGGCCTCCTGATTCTTTCGAGAGGAGACAGGATTGAGACGGACCGGGTGATGCCCGGCTCGCCATAATCGCTCTCAGGCTACCTTGATCGAGGTTATCTGGGATGAGATGCTGAAGCTGACTGCAACGTTCCCAGGCGTTATAGCGCTGCCCGCGACACTTACTCCGATCGGGAACAAGTAGCTCGCCCCGCTTGGTATCCCCAAGGACATGCCGGCGGTTGTCAGGGTAACGCTTCCGCCATCACAGGTCGGAGCGACTTCCGGAAGCGAGTTTGCAGCGTAGTTCGTTTCGGCGACCGTGGTGGATCCAACCGTCACTGTCGAGGTCCCCGTGGAGTGGAAGTATGCCGTCGCCAATGGGTACACGGTTGCTAGCTGCTGCCCGAAGGCTGTCTCTGTGCTCCAGGCGGTGAAGAGTCGAGAACTCTGGTAGTACGACTGCGCTGCCGCGCCCGTGTAGTTCATGGTGGCGTAGTCTATTCCCGCGATGGTCCCGTTCTTGAGAAGCCACATCGTCGTGGAACTCGCGTATGCCGATGAGTCGACGCTGACTTTGTAGGTCGTCGCGCTTGCGTACACCACTGTGTAACCAGCGGTGTAGCTGAAAGTCTGTTGGTTCATTGTGACCGAGAAAGTCCCACTCATGGCTGAGTAGGCATTGAACATCGGCACAAAGACGCTCGCAGGCTGACTTGTGAAGCTGATAGACGGCAAGCAAGACGTCGTCGCCGTGGCTGAAGAGGTGCTGGAAAGTGACGAGGTCGTTGTGGCGGTCGTGCTTGTTGTGGTGGTCGTGCTGCTGGTTGTGGTCTTCGTCGAACTGGTAGTCGTTGGTGTCGAACTGGTCGTGGTCGTGCTCGAAGTCGTAGGTGGCAGGCTGCTGATGGTCGTCTGCGTCGAGGTTGTGGACAGTGTAGAGCTAGTCGTGGGGGTCGAGGTACTAGACGTCGTAGGCGAGGATGTGGTCGTCACCAGGCTCGAGAAGGAAGAGGACGTAGTCGTGGTCGTCGGCAGGCTCGAAAAGCTCGAAGAACTGGAAGAGCTGGGAGAACTGGAACCCGGCGTTGCCATGGCCATGTATCCGGCGACACCAACCACTGCCACAATGACGATGACGATTATAGCCAAAGCTCGGGTCGCGAGGCCTCCCCTAGTTCGCATAGGGCGGCGCATTCCGAATCGGCTATTTAAGTCACATAGGAATAACATAAGTTATCGGCGTGTGTTGCTGTAGTTTGGCTAGCGGCTCAGGGTCTCCTAACATGTCGCAGCGCCGCGATGCTCTAGGAGCCTCGGGAGCACGTCGCGCGGCTTCCTGGTTCCTCCCCTGACATAGCAGATGTCCCATGCATGGCAGCCCGGAAGCGTTGATAAAGTCGGGATGGCCATAGGGTCTCGCCCTTTGCCGACGATCAAGGTGCCAGACATTGGTAGGCCGGCCGCGGCCCAGGACGCCAAGGCGGGTTCGCGGTCGGAGTTCGACTACGTTGAATACGAAGTCACCGAGCAGCAGGCCGCCCACTGGCGTAGTCTGAACGACAAGGAGCAGCTCACGCTCGTCCTGAAGGCAGACCAAGACGGCAAGGAGGTCCGCGACTATCTCTAGGACGGGGCTTCGGGCGCCGGGCGCTTGTTGAGAAACTCGCCCAGTCCCACGAAGTCGGGGTTGGCGTCCGCCTTGACGAACTTGACGACGTAGTCGCGTCCGCTCACGACGACCTTCTTCTCGGGTTGGAAACTGGTCCGGGCGAAGTAGACGGCCGCCCAGTGGATCCGCCCGTCGAGCTTCTCCTTCACGAGGTCGGGCGTCTCCATGAAGTTGCCCAGATAGAACGCTATCCCATCGACCCAGGATGCGATCGGCGTGATCCCGGTCTGTCCCTGTGAAAGCAATTGTGAGACATATCCCTCCATGAAGGCTTGAATATCGAGCTCCCTTATCTCGTGGATGATTATCTCCTTGTAAGGTTTGTAGACGAAGTTGGCCATTTCATTCTGCGGGTCTGGCGCTCACTATATACTCTTTCCTTGTCCCTCCGCTCTATCTTGCGGGAGTGTTGGCGCCGTGGCCCCACGCGCTTCAGTGAGCCTTCTTCTTGCCAAAGGAGCCGTCGCCGGGTTCTATCCCCCAGCTCCTCGAGGTCTTGGGGGTGATTCGCAGATATCTGCCCGGGCCGAACATCCCATTGTGCTCGACGACCTCTGCCTCTCCGGATATCTTTATCCCGCGGACTCTCCATGGGTCGATCGAGACCTGGTCGTCGACGACTATCGAGACGTGGGGGTTTCCGTTCTTGATGTTGTTGTACCTCTGGGTCGTGAAGAAGATCTTCTGGTCATGACTCCCGACAAAGATGTACTTCCCGTCGTACTGGAACCCCACCGGAGAGACCTCCGGGACGCCCTTCCTCGAGGCAGTGGCGATGCGGGCCAGGTGCTGGGATTTCAGGTAGTCGACCTCGGGCTTTGAGAACAACTCTGTTCGGTTCTCTGGGAGTCCGGTGAGATATAAACGGGATGACGTATCCTATCGGGTTGCGCCAGTCGATCTGGGCTCCCTCTGTGCAACCGTTATTAGACATCGGGCGGGACCGCAAGAAGGATGTTCGAGAAGCTCTTCGAACCCCTGCGGGTCGGACCGATCCAGCTCAAGAACAGGCTCCAGCTCCTCCCACACAACACCCTCTACGACATGAAGACCCTGACGAGCTATCTCGAGCGGCGCGCCAAGGGCGGCGTCGGGCTCGTCGAGGTCTCTATGGCGACCGCGATCAGGGACCTCGGAGAGTTCCCGGAGGGGCCCGTCGACGCCTGGCCGTACAAGGGGTTCGACGAACGAGTGATCCCGCACTATTCGGGCCTTTGCGAAGCAATTCACAGGCACGGCGCCAAGGCGTTCATGGAGCTCTCGGCGGCGGGAGGAAACCGGAGCGCGACCAGGAGCGCCTCGAGCGTCCCAGGCGGGATCAAGCGAGTGACTCCCCAGGCCTACGACGCCCGGGGGATCAGGACTCTGGTGGAGGACCACGTGAAAGCCGCGGGATACATCGCGAGAGGGGGTTTCGACGGCGTAGACCTGCACGCCACCCACGGGATGCTCCTCGAGGAGTTCTACTCCAGCGCGACCAATCGCAGGGAAGACCAATACGGCGGTTCGCTCGCCAACCGCACGAGGCTCCTGTCGGAGATCATCACGGGCATACGCGCCGAGACCCGTGGGCGGCTGGCTGTCGGGATGCGGGTCGACGCGGGTGACGGGTTCCCGTCGGGGAACTCGCTCTCCGACGAAGTCGCCGTCGCGGTCTCTCTCCGGGCCGAGCTCGACTTCCTCAACGTCGACGCGGGGTTCGAGCACCAGCGGATGCACGTCGCCATTGCGCCGATGTACGAGGCTCCCGGCTACCTGCTCGAGTCGGTGGGCGCGTTCAAGCGTGCGTTGCCCGAGACGGTCGTCGGGGCCGCCGGCAGGATCGTCGACCCCGTGCTCGCCGAATCGATACTCGAGGACGGGACAGCCGACCTCGTCGGGATGACGCGGGCGCTCATCGCCGATCCGGACCTGCCGAACAAGACCAGGGAGGGGCGCCTCGACCAGATTCGTTTCTGCCTGGGAGACAATCAGAAGTGCATTGGCAACATGCTGCGTAACGTGCCCATGAGGTGCACCGTCAACCCTCTCGTCGGCCGCGAGTCGGAGGATGGGCTCGAGAATCTGCCCATCGCCTCCGTGAGGAAGAAGGTGCTGGTTGTGGGCGCGGGAGTGGCCGGACTCGAGGCGGCGCGCACCGCAGCCGCGGCGGGCCACGAAGTAGTCATCTATGAGGGGAGCTCGACGATTGGGGGACAGGTCAACCTAGCGAAGAGGCTCCCCGGAAGGGACGACTTCGGCACGGTGCTCAAGTGGTACGAGGGCCAGCTCCGCCTTCTCGGGGTCAGAATAGAGCTGCGGAAGGAGATAGGGTCGCCCGAGGTGGCCGGCTACGTCGTCGCAGAAGAGCGGCCCGACGCGGTCGTAATAGCCACCGGATCGAGACCGATAAGGGACGGCCTGCAGCAATATGACTACTGCACGATCAAGGGTAACGAGCTCGCGCTGACCGTCGACCAGGTTCTCTCCGGGGCCGAGGTCGGGAGCGAGGTCATGATACTCGACGAGCCCGGGTTCGTAGTGGGGCTCGCGCTCTCGGAGATGCTCTCGAAAGGGGGTTCGCAAGTGGAGCTGGTCACCCGCGACCCTGCACCGGGCCTCGAGACGCAGTGGTCGCTCCAGCTGCCCTATCTTTACGAGAGGGCCCTCAGGGCCGGCGTCGTCTTCACTCCCAACGCCTTCATCAGCGAGGTGAGAGAAGATTCCGTCGAACTCTTCAACGTCTACACAGGTGTCAAGACGACGAGAAGAGGGCGGGTGACGGTCGTCCTCAACACCGGCCGGCTCCCCAACAATGGGCCGTATTCGTTCTTCATCGGAAGGGTGGGCTCGGTGGTGACGGTTGGTGATTGCAACCTGGCCGGGAGGGAGATGGGTGAGGTTATCTCGGAATCCTTCGAATCGGTGCGGTTGATCTAGGAAAAAGGAGAGGAAAAAAAGGGAGCGCGAGCGAGCTCCATGGGGCCCTCGCTTGCGCGTCTTTCGTGATTGGCTTATCGTGCCTCTCGGTCTTCGGCTACGGCGTCACGGTGATGGTGCCCTTCATCCAGGAGTGGAAGTCGCAGACGTAGTTGTAGGTACCAGGAACCGTGAGGGTTACTGTGTAGGTCTGGCCCCCTTTCATGTTCGGCGAGGTCGTGCCTGCGGTTATGGTCGACCCGCTTGGGACGGACTGCCAGTCGACGTTATGCGTAACCGTGTCGTTGTTGGTGAAGATTATCGTCGTCCCGGCTGATACCGTCACGCTTGGAGGCGCGAAGTTCAGTTGCTGGTTGCCACCAACGCCGCTCGGCATGCTGATCTTTACCGGGGCGGCCTGCGAGGTCGTTGAGGTTGTCGACGTGGTCTGAGTTGACGTAGTACTCGTAGTGCTCGTCGTGCTAGTGGTCGTAGTGGTGCTAGTCGTCGATGTCGTGGTGGTGCTGGTCGTGGAAGTCGTCGTCGGGCTAGTTGTGGACGTGGTCGTGGTGGAGGTCGTTGGAGTTGTCGTTGTGGTCGTTGTGGTCGTCATAGTGTTGCCTAGTAGTAGTGGAGGAGGAGCCCGGGAAGAAGATGAAGTAGCCCGCCGCGGCTATCAATACGACGACAACCACCGCTGCTACAACAGCTCCAGTACCGATACCGTTTCTCTTTTGCTCTATTTGCATTCCTTCAGGTTCTCCAAAACGAGGGGCCCGTCATAGTTCTTTTAAGAGTTTCGAACAATGAGTCTAGAGGAATTATCAGGGGCAGTTCTGGCTTTTTCCCTGGGAATCGTGAAGATTTCGCAGAAATAGAACAGCTCTTCGGGGGAATTTGTAACGTGTCCGCTGAAGATGCAACACATAAGTTATATAGGAATATAACATATGTATTGCGAATGGCAGACAGCAGCCAGTCTGGCGGGCAGCCAAAACCTGCTGACCGCAGGACGTTCCTAAAGATCGGCGCTGGCGTGGTCGCGGGCGCCGCAATAGCTACCGTTGTAGAAGTACCATACTACAACAGCGTCGTAGGCGGAAACAACAACAGCTCGAGCAGCTCGGTGGCCGCGCTTCAGAACCAGCTCTCCTCTACCCAGGAGCAGCTCAGTTCCACGCAGAACCAGCTCAACTCGACGGCGTCCCAGCTCTCCTCGGCGCAGGGGCAGGTCTCCTCGCTGAACAACCAGCTTACCTCGACCCAGGCCCAGCTCAGCAGCGCGAACTCTCAGCTGAGCGGCGTGAACAGTCAGCTCACGGCGACCCAGCAGGCTCTGACGAGCGCGAACGGGCAGATCACAAGCCTGAACGGCCAGGTGACCTCGCTCAACTCAGCCGTGTCGGGCGCGAACGCCAGCGCTGCAGCCCTCCAAGTCCAGATAGACACGACGATGGGGTTCCTCACTTTGTCGAACAGCGAGCAATCCGTCCTCGCGGCGATAGCGGAAACGATAATCCCCTCTGACAGCAACGGTCCTGGCGCAAAGGAGGCCGGGGCGATATACTTCATGGACCGCGTCCTGGCCGGTGACTACGGAAAGAACGGGAACGTCTACATGCAGGGGCCGTTCATCATGTCCGGACTGAAGGGCCCCGTCACGGTGCAGGGCGTGACCTACTCGAGCGGCACCCCGGTCCAACGAGTCACGGCGGGTACGAGATACCAGTACCAGATGAACATGCGGGAGTTCTTCAGATATGGCCTAGCCGCGTTCGAGGCGTACGCGAACAGCGCCTACGGTGGGAACTTCGAGACTCTCTCGGCGGCGAACCAACTTGCTGCACTGCAGGACCTTTGGAACGGCAAGCCGACCTCCTTCGCCAGCATAAACCCCGTCGATTTTGCCTACGAGCTGACGATGCTGGTTTGGTGCGGGTTCCTCATGGACCCCATCTACGGCGGCAACCGGAACATGGTCGGCTGGGAGTATGTGGGGTTCAACGGCGTGAACACGGGGAACTTCTACGGTGAAGGCTACACTCCCAAGCAGCTGATGGTCTCGACGACCCCGGTACCGCTGAAACCGGCGAGCCTCGCCCAGTTCCAGAAGGGGAGCGCCTAGAGATGTCTTCGTCAACCAATGTGATCCAGGACCCCGCGGCCGACGTAGTGGTTCTTGGCCTCGGCGTGACGGGCGGGATCGTCGCGACCGAGCTGGCGCAGGCCGGATACAAGGTCGTAGGAATCGAGAAGGGCCCGTACTGGGACTTCAACTCCGACTTCGCCCCGGTGAAGTACGATGAGTGGGGGATCGGGTTCCACAGAAAGTTCGACCACCCTCTGCCCATGTCCACCTACACCATAAGGAACAACGACAGCCAGTATGCGCTTCCGGCGCGGAGGAACACGTCTCTCCAGATCATCGTGCAGGGACACGGTGTCGGAGGCATGGCGCAACACTACGCCGGAGCAATGGGCAGGTACGGTCCCTGGAACTACCAGATGGCATCGATGACGGCTAGCAGGTATGGCCCGAACTTCCTTAGCACCATCGACCCCACCAACGACGTCCAGGACTGGCCGATGACGTACGAGGAATACGAGCCCTTCTACGTCCAGTGGGAACAGGCTTGGGGTCTCGCGGGCACCAACATGGGTTCGCTGGTCCCGATGAGCAAGAACTTCCCGATGCCCCCTCACCCTCAGACCCAGCAGGGGACGGAATGGATGAACACCGCCGAGACTCTGGGGTACACGCCCTACCCGACCCCGACCTCGCTGGCGTCGCAGGCCTACATGAACCAGTACGGAGTCCCGGTCAACGGTTGCGTCTACGACGGGTGGTGCGGGGCAGCCTGCAACTACGTCTGCGAGGTGGGGGCGAAGGCGAACTCGGCATTCAGGGTCATCCCTGCGGCGCTCAAGACCGGGAACTTCACCATGAAGACGAACAGCTACGCGTTCAGGCTCGATACGGACTCTTCGGGGAAGGTGACCCAGGCTAGATACTATGATGCGTCTGGGAACGTCCACATCCAGCCGGGCACTGTGTTCTGGGACGGCCTCTGGGGCTTCAACATCCCGAGGATGATGCAGCTGTCGGGTATCGGCCAGACATACAACCCGACGAACGGCACCGGGACAATCGGGCGAGGGGTCACCGCCACCGGCACCGTGGGCGGCGCCAGCGCCAGCGGCACCCTCCCGATAGGAGGCAACTCCTACAGCGCAGGGAACGCGAGCGCCGGTGGAGTCTCCATCTACGACTTCGCCGACGACAACTTCGACCATACAGGCCTGAACTTCATTGGAGGCGGAGTTGTGAGCGTCGGGGGATATCAGGGAGGCGGACCGGCGAACTTCTCAGGGATCGCAGGCGCGGCCACCATCAACAGCATGGGAAGCGCCTACAAGGCTTCCCTGAAGAACCGCTACCTCCCCACGAAGCTGACGGTTGGTATGGGACCGGCTCCCGCGGAGCTCGCAGACACCCGATGGCATCTCGACCTAGACCCCCACCACAACGACATCTATGGTGACCCTCTGGAGAGGATAACCATGGACTGGGCTAACAACGCCATCAATGGGGCGACCTACCTGGCTCCCTTGATGGAGCCGATCCTGACAAAACTTGGCGCGTCTAACGTGACCCTCAACAAGGGTACCGCCGCGGGCACCACCCACATGGATAACTGGCAGGCGCACACCAGAGGCGGCTGCAGGATAGGGAGCAGCGCGACGTCCTCGGTCTTCAACAAGTACCAGCAGGCATGGACCACGCCAAACCTCTTCGCCGGAGGCGAGATCACCAACACCCACGGCAGCAGCGTGACCGCCGGAACCCACGCCATCGGCCCGACCACCTACGTCGGGGCGGAAGGCATCAAGAAGTACCTTCTGAACCCAGGTCCGTTGGTGTAGGCGCGTGAGTAGTGTGCGGAGAGCCTCGCCCGTTGCTCCAGGGAATCTTTTCCCTCTTTGGGTAAGGCGAGTCATCAGCAAGGCGGGTTCGTGTGGGGAAAGAGAATGAGGGCCGAGAGGGGCGACCTTTCTGGGACCTAGTTAACGGCGTCTTATAGCGTAGTGGCGCGCGCACGTGCTGTCAGCCATAGGTTGCCCGCACAAGGCCCGACTCCCCCAGAATCCTACCAATGGTTCCCACGAGAGTCACTCAGATTGGTGCGTGAAACGCGCCCGGGTCCGATGCGCCGATTTTCGCCGACCTTCTGTCGTCAGTGATTCGGCCGGGACGGCCTTTTGCGTAAGCGCAGACCGGCCTAGGTCCTCGCGACCAGAGGATGCAAATCTCAGGACCGTAGACCAGAGTAACGTTATATAGGAATATAACATACGTATTAGGGATGGCCGATAGCAGCCAGTCCAGCGGGCAGCAAAAACCAGCTGACCGCAGATCGTTTCTAAAGATCGGCGCCGGCGTAGTTGCAGGTGCCGCAGTGGCAGGCGTTGCAAGTGTCGCATATTACAACAGCCTGATAGGTACGAATAATAGCAACTCGAGCAGCACATTGGCCTCCCTCCAGAACGAGCTCAGCTCTACCCAAAATCAGCTCTCTTCAACGCAGAACCAGCTCAACTCGACCGCATCTCAGCTCAGCTCGGCCCAGGGCCAGGTCTCCTCGCTGAACAACCAGCTGACCTCGACCCAGGCCCAGCTCTCGAGCGCGAACTCTCAGTTGAGCGGGGTGAGCGCGCAGCTTAACACTGCAAGCTCGCAGCTCACGGCGACCCAACAGGCGCTCACGAGCGCCAACGGACAGATTACCAGCCTGAACGGCCAGGTCACCTCGCTTAACTCGGCTGTGACGAGCGCGAACTCACAGGTCAGTGCACTTCAGAATGAGACGCAGAGCCTCATGAGTGTGGCCGACGGGTTGCAGACGCTCGGGTCCCAGGAGGCCGCGGCAATAGAAGCGGCGATCGAGACAATCATTCCGTCAGACAGCAACGGCCCTGGTGGGAAGGAGGCAGGAGCTCTCTTCTTCATCGACAGGCAACTTGCCGGAGAGTACGGCAAAGCTGGCAACATGTACGCCCAAGGCCCATTCGTACCACCAGGAACGAAAGGACCAATCACCGTCGATGGCGTGACGTACCAAGGAGGCACGGTGGCAGGGTCGATCTCGGCGGGCTACGGATACCAGTACTCCTTCAACTTTCGCGCGTTCTGGCGCTTCGGAGTGCTTGGTCTGGAGAGCTACTCAAGCAGCGCCTATGGCGGAGCATTCGAGACACTCAGTCCAACCGTGAGGGCTCAGGTGCTCACCGACCTTGCGGGGGGAAAACCCGGCGCGTCGTCGTTCAACAACATCAATCCTGCGGATTTCTTCTCTGAGCTCTTCTTCATGACCTACTGCGGCTTCCTGATGGACCCCATGCACGGAGGCAACAGAGGCATGGTAGGTTGGGAATACGTGGGATTCAACGGAGTCAACACAGGCAACTTCTACAACGAGGGGCTAACGCCGCAGGCGCTCATGGTAGCGACGACACCTACCAAGCTGAAGCCTGTGAGCCTCGCACAGTTCCAAGCGGCGTTTGGGTACACCGCTGGGGCGGGAGGCGACTAGAGATGTCTCAAGTAATTCAGCATCAGCCGGTGGACGCGGTCGTACTTGGCCAGGGAGCAATGGGAGGAGACGTAACTGTCAAGCTAGCCCTCGCGGGCTACAAGGTGGTAGGGTTGGAAAAGGGCCCGTACTGGAACTACCAGACCGACTTCGCGCCAATCAAATATGACGAGTGGGGAATTGCCTGGAACAGGAAGTTCGACCATCCCCTTTCGCTCTCGACCTTCACCATGAGGAACAACACCACCCAGATGGCACTTCCCGTCCGTCGCAACACATCGGGCCAGGTCCATACGGCGGGTCATGGGGTTGGTGGTGCCACTCAGCACTACGGAGGCCAGATGGGCCGATACAGCAACTGGGTATATTCGATGTACTCGTCGACGGTCAGCAGATACGGCAAGGCGTACCTGGACGCGGCCGTCCCCAACCATGACGTCTTCGACTATCCGTACGAGTATAACGACCTCGTCCCCTACTACGCGGACTGGGAGCAGGCCTGGGGGGTCTGCGGCACCAACCAATCGCCGTTCCAGCCGAACTCCAACTTTCCCATGCCTCCGTGCCCAGCCACGCCGACCGGAACGGCCTATGCGAACGCCTGCGAAGCCCTGGGCTACAGTCCCCACCCCGTGCCGGTCTCGCTTGCAACTCAACCGTACATGAACCAATATGGAGTGCAGGTGAACGCGTGCGTCTACGACGGTTGGTGTGGCGAGGGCTGTAACTACGTATGCGAGACAGGAGCCAAGGCGAACTCCGCCTACAGAACAATCCCTGCCGCGCTGAAGAGCGGCAATCTGGATCTCAGGGTAAACAACTACATCTTCAGGCTCGACTCGAACAGCAACGGACAGATTACGGCCGTCCGATACTACGATTTCATGGGCAACATCCACGTCCAGCCCGCGAAGATATTCGCGAACTGCCTCTGGGGGTTCAACATCGTGCGACTCATGATGTTGTCCGGGATAGGCACGAACTACAACCCCACGACCATAACCGGGACACTGGGCAGGGGAATTGCGCAGCCTGCCGGTGGGCCATCGAGGTCAGCGACAGGTACACTTGCGATCGGAGGAAACGCATATTCGGCTGGCAACGGCCAGGGAGGTGGGACACAGATACTGGACCTTGCTGACGACAATTTCGACCATACGGGCATGAACTTCATAGGCGGCAGCAGGCTCATGGTAGGCTCGTACATGGGCTCAGGCCCAGGCAACCTCGGAATTGCAGGGTCCGCGAGCGCTAACAACATCGGCAGCAACTACAAGGCGAGCCTCGCGAACAAGTTCCTTGTCACGAAGCAGAATCTCAGCTTCGCCGGCTCTGGGACCTTCCCGGCTACGACAGACAATTTCGTGGACCTCGACCCCCACTACAACGACGCCTACGGAGATCCATTGGCCAGACAAACCATGGACATAGTGGCGAACGGGACGAACTGTTCCAACGCACAGGCACCTCAGTATGCGGCCATCTTGACCAAGATGGGTGCAACAAACGTCACTATTGGTGCGGCGGCCACCCCTCTGACCGGTCACATTACGAACTGGTCGGCACACACGCGGGGCGGCGCCAGAATCGGCGTCGACCCCACAGTCTCCGTGTTCAACAAATGGGGACAGCACTGGACCGCACAGAACCTCTTCGCGGCGGGCGAGATCGACCCTTCCCGTCGGAAGCAATACGACTACCGGAGGGACGCACCCGGCAGGCGCCTCGGCGCTTGTCGTGGCCGATGGGATCATCCAGTACCTGAAGAACCCAGGGCCTCTGTCCGCGGGGACAGGCGGCATCTAGGCAGCAAACTGACCATGGTCCGTCCTTCGGGGACGGGCCATCCCAGGTGTTTTCTTACGCCGGCTTCTTTGTTTCGGCTGCTTCTACCAGGCCCAGACCTGAACAGGCATCGCACTTTCTCATCTCGCGTTTCCCGTGATAGGTTAACCCTGAGGCCCAGAACTCGACCTCGCCCGTGCCGAAACAGGGCTTACACAGGCGAACTCCAAAGTGACATTTCGGACACTCCAGCGGATTATTGACAAAGACATACTCCTTGCAACTAGGGCAGATCATGGCCGTCCTTCGGAGAAGCGGGCATATAGGCGAATGCTCGATTTGGCGTCGACAGAAGAGGTAATATCGCACGTGTTTTAGGCGTCCGGTGGAGGTCTGTGGTTGCTCAACATCCCCGGTGGGAGGCCCCTGCCAGACATCCCGATGCTGGGGAGCAAGGTTCCCAAGCCTGAGGAGATCGTCATGCTCAGTCAGCCGGTCCTCAAGGCGGTCATCAAGATCGGCGAGAGCCTGAAAGACGTCCACGCCAAGTGGGCGATAGGCGGCGACGCTGGCGAGATCATGCACGGGGTGAACGTCCAGGCAGACTTCATCGAGATTCTCACGACCAGGGAAGGCACCAAGGAGATCTGCACGATCATGGCGGGGTACCAGACCCTCTCGCCGGCCGTGGTCGAGCAGAAGCTCCAGAGGGAGGCGGACGTCGAGGGAAAGATGCTCCCGGTTTACATCAAGAGCAACTACGCGGAGCTGACGCTGAACGACGTCAAGGTCAAAATCCTCGGCGATGAGCAGATCAAGGTCGCCGAGTGGGAGTGGGGAGACCCGCTCGACTTCACTCCCGACGAGGTCTATGTCGATCGGCACAAAGGTCCCCCTCGTGCCCCTGCGGCTCATGAGCGAACTGGACCTGGGCCTCGGCTGGCTTGACCGCGTCGAGCTGATATCCGACGCCGTCATTCGCTCTCAGCACCGTCACTGAGCGTTAGGGGGAGAAGGACACAACGTCGAACAAAGACGTCATCTCTCCCAACTTCGGGCGGCTGAGGGGGAAGCGCGCGTGGAGGCAGAACCTCAACCTCGCCGCGATGTCGGCCCAGAAGGTCGAGAGCGCGCTCGGACCCCGGGGCGCATACAAGATGGTGACCTTCAACAGGGGTCCTGAGCGGATCATCAAGGTCACGAAGGACTCGGTGGAGATGCTGAAGGAGCTCGAGGTCCAGTACCCCGCAGTCAAGACCCTCTCGGAGGCGGCTAAGCTGCACCGGGAGGAGGTGGGCGACGGGGTCTCGACGATGGTCATAATCATCGCCGGATTGCTCAGGGAGTCCGAGAGGCTCATGGACAAGAAGGTCCACCCCAACGTCATACTGAGGGGCTACCTGGCCGCCACGAAGGAAGCGCTCGTCGTGATAGAGAAGGCCGCGGCCGAGAAGGGTGACTCCAGGAACCAGATCCTCGACGTAGCCGAGTGCGGCAGGAAGCTGCTCACGCCCGGTCTCCGCGCCTCGCTCCTGGAGGCCGCCGCGAGGGCCGAGTCGCAGGGCGGGATCGACCTGAAGCGCATCCGCGTTGTCACCAAGAGCGGTGGCTCGGTGGCCGACAGCCGTCTCATAAAGGGCGTGATGGTCAAGAAGGAGAGGCTCCATCCCAGCATGCCGGAGGAGCTTCACAACGTCAAGGTCGCCGTGGTCAACAAGACCTTCGACAACAAGCCTCTCGAGATACTGATGAAAGGACAGGGGGCCTTCCACATCAAGCTCGACATCACAGAGGCGCAGCAGGTCGGGAAGTTCAAGAAGGAGGAGCGCCGCATGAACGACGCGCTGGTCGACGCGGTCGACAGGGCGGGCGCCAAGGTGGTCTTCTGCAGGGCGAAGATCGTTCAGCCCGTGGCCGACGAGATGGCCAGGCGGGGAATCACGGCCTTCGAGCTCATCGGCCAGGAGGACATGGACGCGGTCGCCGAGGCGACGGGAGCCACGACCGTCGGCGACGTGAAGAACATCGAGGCCAAGGACCTCGGCCAGGTTGACGCGCTCAAGGTGGAGAAGATAGAGGGGCTCGAGTACGTCATCATCGAGGCGCCCAAGGGGTCGACGATACTGATCCGTGGGAGCTCGCTCGAGCACGTCGACGAGACCGAGCGGGTGGTCAAGAACGTCGTCCGCCTCTTCAGGAACGCCAAGAAGGACCCCAGGACGGTGCCGGGCGGCGCGGCAATCTACATGCAGATAGCCGCACACCTCAAGGAGTACGCGGTGGGCTTTCCGGGCAAGGAACAGGTGGCCATCGAGGCCTACGCGGGCGTCCTCGAGACGATCGCGGGCAGTCTGATCAGGAACTACGGACTCAGCTGGTCGAAGACGCTCCCCGAGCTCCGGAGCTACCACGCGAAGGGGATGCACACCATGGGCATAGCGCAGGGCGGCTGCGTCGACATGGACAAGCTGGGGGTCAGGGAGCTGGCCTCGACCGCGAGGGCGGCGATCCGCAGAGCCTACGACGTCACGACGCTGCTTGTCCGCGTGGACGAGTACTTCTACGTGAGGGAAGTGGCCATGGTCCACAAGCAGATCTGAGACGGCGCCTAGAATACCCAGAAGTTCATCACGAGCACCGTGAAGATGATGGCGAGGTAGGGGCTCGAGATCTTGAAGAGCGTCCAGGCCGTCTTCTCGGTCCTGTCGATGACCAGCTTGACGCTGTATCCGAGGATCGCCGCACCGCATGCGACGGCCGAGACGACGTAGAAGAGGCTGACCGTCGCGACGAAGAAGATCGAGAGCGAGAAGACCGCCAGCAGGCTGCTCGTGATCGCGATGCAGACCGTCGCGACCCTCATGCTCACCACCACCGGGAGCATCGGGATCTTTGCGTTGACGTAGTCCTGCCTGGTCCTTATGGCGAGGGACCAGATGTGGGTCGGGATCCATACTATGACCAGCGCGCTCATGAATATCGCCAGGGCGGAGACCGTTCCTGCGATGGCGGCGTAGCCCACGAGCACGGGCATACCGCCCGAGATCCCTCCGAGGATTATGTTGAGCCAGGACCTGCGCTTCAGCCAGAGCGAGTAGACCACCACGTTGTCGACGAGGCCGATGACCATGAAGGCGGCTGCCAGCGCGTTGAACCAGTAGGCGAGCACGACCGAGAGTATGGATGTCGCGAACCCAAAGATGAGGGCCCTCCTCTCCGTGATCCTGCCGCTTGGTATCGGTCGGTGGTTCGTCCGCTTCATGATGCCGTCGATGTCCCTGTCGTGGTAGTTCGTCAGCACCTCGGCGCCCGCGGAGCCGAGGAATATCGCCGCGAACCCGACTATGAGCTGGACGCCCGAGATGGGGACTCCCGCCTCCTTGTAGGCGACGAGCATCCCGGCGACCCCGGTGAAGACCAGGAGAAGCACGATCTTGGGCTTGATCAGCTCCCAGTAGTTCCCTATGCTAGCTGAGAGCGTCATAACAGAATTCGCGCCAGAGTGCCGCATGATAAAGCTTCTGCATAGTCTTGCCTAGTCGGAAAGTCCAGTTTCGGTGGTAGGGTGAGGCCTCCCCGGATAAGGGAGGCCGAGACCGGAGGCCTAGGCGAGTGACTTACCGCACGACGGGCACCAGAGAGTCCCGATGGGCGCTTCGCGTCCGCAGGACCTGCAGGCGACCATCCCCGGGGTGACGGGGCCCATCCTTGGGGTGGATTCGTCCCTGACGATGACGTTGTCGGAGACGCCCATGACCCTCGTCATGGGTATCTGGAGCTCGCCGCCGTCGTTCTTCTCGACAATCAGGGTTATCTTGCCATCGAGTGTGAAGGTGACGTCGCTGACCTTGCCGGTGTTCCTACCGGTCGAGTCGATCACGATCTTGCCTGCGATTTCTTCCTTGCGAAAGGGCTTGGATGAAGACATGTTCGGAGGCCGCGTTTTTGGTGGCTAATAACTCTCTCGCCACACCCGGGGAAAGGCCCGGCGTCGAACCGGGGGCCTGGAACCTCCGAAGAGGCCCCATCTCGTCCCTCGGCCGTCTCAGATCTTCATGTAGAAGTTCTCGGGGTGGTCGAGGGTGGCCGGCCCGTGCTTGTGCTGGGTGCCGCACCTCCTGAGGTGTCGTGAATAGTTGTTCGCGCTTATCAGCTTCTTGCACTTGGGACAGATCGGCATCGGCGATTGTTGTGCGCGCCGGTAGATATCGGTTTGGTTCCTGGGCTCGAATCCAGTACCCGTGAAAGACCGGTCGCGCCTCCCGAAAACAGGAGGGGCCTAGTGGTCGGTTGACCAACTAGGTTCTTCAGATTGCTTACGTTAACGTTCTTGCTGGAACGATTCTGCGTGGCAGTACGGCTTTCCTGACGAGGACCAGGGCTAGGAGGCCTAAGGCCGCGACGAGGACGATTGGGAATCCGAATTCAGGCACTGTGGGTGTTGGGTTTCCGCCGGGGCATGTGATACCGCAGGTTGAGGAGATATCTCTCCACTGGAGAGATTCGTTGCATGCGCCTGGTTGGTCGTTGCTGCTGTTGGGGTTGCCGTTGTCAGGACATGGGTTGGAGTTGACCGCGTCGAATCCGCCGGTGTCCAGAGTGAATCCGACGTCCTTGAAGTTGGACTGGACGCCGTTTACCGTGAATTCGACGGTGGGAATGTTGTTGACACAAGTTGCTGAGCCCTGCTCTGCGCCTGCATTGCAGTTGTCAGTCAGTGAAGGTCCGATCCCAGGAAGTCCGAAGTCGCTGGTGTCGAAGTTCTGTCCGCTCGTTTGGGCGAATATTGCCTGCTTGCCCGGTGCTAGAATGAACGGGAGGTAGCCGCCCCAGATGGTACAACCACCGGAGCCGCACCAGTCGTTTGGTTCAAGAACCGTTAGGCTGTTGATGGTGAACGAACTCGATCCTGTGTTGGTGATGAGGATGGCACCGTCGTCCCAGGTCGGCCCGCTACCTGCGCAGACACTATCGCCAACACTGGCGAAGAGCGCAACGTTGGGTGAGCCGCACCATGGACTGGGGAAGTTGGGCGCGGCTCTGAGGTCGTCGGCATAGCCGACTTGGACCGTGTACGCCACGTTGGCACGAACCGCGGGGGCGAAGATGATGAACGAGGTTGTGACGAGGAGGAAGCCGAGTAGTACTGTCGATAGAGTTTTCTTCATCGGGTATTCGATTCGAGCTTCTAATTTAAGCGATATGAAGCAGAAATTAGGAGACATGAATTTGGGCTCCATATCTCTCGAAAGGACCGGATTGGCCCCAAAGCTCGTTCAGGTCCGCAATCTGTATGCAATCTGATGCTGGTCAAAAGCTGCTCGCCGCGTACCAGTCTCCGCACTCCATCTGGCCCGTGCACGCCGGGCGAATAGGTTAACAAGGCTCGCGCCACCACTGAGTGCATCATGGTGACCCAGCCGGAAATCAAACTGAAATCGGATGCGTTTGACCCCATTTGTGACACCCTGGAGGACGGCGTGCTCCCTAGGTTCAAGACGTTCCTCGCAGGGAGCTGGTACTCGGGCGAGGACTGGTCTGACGTCAGGTCTCCCATCGACCTCTCCGTCGTCGCGCAGGTCCCCGTACTAAGTGAGAAGATAGCCTCCGGCGCCTTCGCCCAGGTCTTCCAGGAGGGCCGCGCGGCACTGAGGGAGATGCCGGGAACTAGGAGGTTGGACGTCTACCACAGGGCCGCCGACCTGATGGAGGAGTACACTGAGGACTTTGCGGCCGTCCTGACTGTCAACGCCGGGAAGACCGGAGCCGGCGCGCTGGGCGAGGTACGGGCAGCGGTGGAACGGCTGAGGAAATCTGACTTCGACACCAGGAAGCTGATCGGCGACTACATCCCCGGCGACTGGAGCGGCGAGACAATCGAGACCGAGGGACTCGTGCGGAGGGAGCCCATCGGGGTCGTGCTCGCCATAAACCCCTTCAACTATCCGCTCTTCGACGCCGTGAACAAGCTCGTCTACTCGACGATAGCGGGCAACGCGATAATCGATCAAACCAGCCTCTTCCACGCCTATCGCGTCGCTCCTCCTGGCGAGGGTGCTCGAGGTTGCGGGGTTCCCGAAGAAGGCACTGGCCGTCCTCACGATGAGGGGTTCGCAGCTTGCAAAGATCGCTAGCGACGAGAGGGTCGCGGGGATAACGCTGACGGGGAGCACCCAGAGCGGCAGGGAGATCCTGAAGCTCGCGGGGATAAAGAGGTACGTGCTCGAGCTTGGCGGCGGCGACCCTGCAATCGTGCTAGACGATGCAGACCTTCCGGCAAGCGCCCAGAAGATCGTGGGTGGGATGACCAGCTTCGCGGGACAGAGGTGCGACGCCATCAAGCACGTCTTCGTGGAGCAGAGGGTCTACGACGAACTCAAGCGCCTCGTCGTCGGAGAGCTGGGCAAGATAAGGGTGGGGGACCCCAGGGAGCCCGAGACGACCATGGGCCCACTCCTGGACATGGATGCGGCGGCCACGATGCGCGAAGCCACTCGCGACGCCGAGGCGAAGGGCGCCCTGGTCCTGACCGGTGGCCGGGCCTTCGAGACGAACTACGTCGAGCCCACCCTGCTCGAGGTCTCGGGCGAGGTCCTCGTGACCACCGAGCTCTACAGAGGTGAGGTCTTCGCCCCCATCGCGACCATCACGCCGTTCTCAGACCTGAGACAGGCCATCGAGCTGGCGAACGGCAGGAGGTACGGCCTCGATGCGGCGGTCTTCGGGCGGGACATGAACCGCATCCGGCGGCTGATCCGCACCCTGGAGGTCGGAGCGATCTACATCAACGACCAGCCACGACACGGCATAGGCTACTACCCCTACGGCGGGAGAAAGGACTCGGGGATCGGGGAGTCCGGCATCAGCTACACGATCAACTACGTGACTGCGCCGAAGTCGATCGTCTACAACTACAAGGGGAAGAAGGTGTGGGAGTATCTCTGAGTGGAGGGTCAGCTTTCGGAGCCGGTCGCGGCGCCGCGCCACTTCCCTGTCCCTCGGAGGTCCTGTTAGGTGTCTGGGGGATGGCAAGGCCTGTTGACCTTCGGGTGGTGCACCTCATCTTGAAAACCTCCGCAAGATTTCAGGATTGACTCTGCGAACATAGAACTCAAAAGAGACAGACACCATGAGCGCAGCGCCGCACACCACCAAGACGAATTCATTGGTGAACCATTGCGGAGAGGAGTCTGTGAAGTGAACGTAGAAGTCGGTGTTATCGAAAAAGTACACGAGTAGTGAAAGTTCGACCAACAAGAATGTTGATACTGCGAATGAATTGAGGAGAGCCAAAAGCCTCGAACCTTTTGAGAGAAGATACACGGATGAAAATACCACAATCAGCACTGTCATACAAACATAGTCGAGGAACCTTGACATACTTGGAAGCCATGTCATTGAGATGGTAGCGTCCCTTAACGCAATTGCAATGCCATTTATCCCATGTTCACCGTAGAACATGTCAAGTATGGGATTGTCTGTGATTACCCAAACGTAAGCACCTTGGAGAAATGTGATCGAAGATGTGAGAAGCGCAACGAGAATAGGTTGAGACTTACTCAATGTGCTCGGTCATCTCTTGACCAGCGACGATTGTACATGGATATGTCCATGCTTGTGGTCAGTTGTCGTTTTCTCATCGCCCAATGCTTAACACCTTTGTTTATCACCCGTCAACTTAGCACAGGTCCCATCGGACCCGCTAACGCTTAAATAACTCCTCGCAACGCCGTTTCAAGCATGGCACTAACTGATCCACTGCAATGGGTAGTGATCGCAGTTGTGGCAATCGTCTTCCTGATGTACGGTCCGAAGAAGATTCCAGAACTGGCAAAGTCGATTGGCCTAGCGAGAAAGGAGTTCAACGACGCATCCAAGGTTGCGTCTGGCGACGTCCCCCTCGTGGCGGGCGCTCCTGCGCCAGCGGTCGCGTCTGCTCCCGCAATTCCCGGCACAGGCGATACCCTCATAGACACGGCAAAGCGGCTGGGTATCTCCACCGAGGGAAAGACCCGCGACGAGATCTCATCCGAAATCGTATCAAAGGCAAGCCACTAGAGGACGACTCGTCTAACCCACGCGGTCCGATAGTGCTTCTTCTTTACGATTATCGCCCACCGTGAGGTATGGGCCCTGTCCCGACGGCCTCTGCCGCCGAGCCTCCCCCTCACTTTCTCGGCCTGAAATTTATATAGGCTGAGCCAAAGTCGCAGTCCGCGATTGTCCAACACAACGAAAGGGACTGAAAACGATTACAACGCGGCGGGATTCTGGAGCGACAAGACCGAGTCATGGCACGACTTCATGCCGGGGGTCCGGAGAAGGATCCTCGTCAACAACTCCGGGGCGACCGCAGCCCTGTACAAGCTCAATGGCGGTTCCGAAGTGCCTCTGCACTCTCATCCCCAGGCGCAGTACGGAGTCTGCCTCGAGGGGAGCGGGGTCTTCAGGGTGGGAGAGAAATCGTGGAAGATGAAGAAAGGGGACTCCTACTATATCCCCCCTTCCGTCACGCACGGACTCAAGATCGACGCGGGAGCCGACACGACGCTAGTCGAGTTCTTCACTCCGATCCGCCGGGACTTCATCAAGGACACGCTTCCGGCCGACGGTCCCTGAGCGGCTCAGAAGTAGTCCAGCCGCCTAGAGCGGCCCGGCGACACTTTGTGGTCCTCGTACTGCAGGGGCGCGTCCCAGTCTGAGAGCGTCCACGAGCGGAAGAGCTGCCTCTCCTCGGCTCCTGCGCCCTCCTTCTTCTGCGCCCTGAACTCGAGCGGCCGTTTCTCCGCGACTCGGGCCTTCGTGTGCCGGATCGATCCCCTCCCTCGAAGACAGGACCTCCACCTCGGTCCCCGGCTTCTTGGTTGAGATGTAGAAGGGCAGCCTCTGCCCGTCCATCCTCAGTCCGTCGAGCGCGATTATCTCGTCTCCTGCGGAGATGTCGGCGAGTTCTGCAGGGGTCCCAAAGAGCCTGTTCTGGACCGTGAGCCCCTGCCCCGGCTTCATCCTGATCCCCAGGAACCCTTCGGGAACGCAGGGAGCGGACTTGGGGAGGAGCCTGAGCCCCGCGTACCCCAGATAACGGTCGAGATCGAACTCCTCCCTCCCCCTGACGTATCGCTTGAAGATCTCTTCGGCGGCCCCTCCGGAGACCTCCGTGCACGCTCGCTCGAACTCGTCGTCGGTGAACCCCCTCCCTGCCTTGTACGTCTCGGAGTACACCCTGCGCATCACGTCGTCGAGCGCCTTCGCGCCCCCAGTAGACCTCCTGATCTCCAGGTCGAGCAGCGTGCCGAGGACGGCGCCCTGCCGGTAGTACGAGGGTGAGACGTTCGGCGAGTTCTCGTCTTCTCTGTACAGCTTGATCCAGGTGTCGAAGCTCGACTCTTCGGGGGTCTGCGACCGGCTCGACGGAAGGGACTTGACCTCGCTGATGTCATCGCAGATGAAGTCGAGGTACTCGGGGGCCGTGACGATCTCGGCCCTCCTGAGGATGACGTTCTCGAAGTAGCTGGTGATGCCCTCGGATATCCAGAGCGACTTCGTGTAGTTCTCTCGCGAGTAGTCGAACGGTCCGAGAGCGACGGGCCTCATCCGCTTCACGTTCCAAGTGTGGAAGAACTCGTGGCTGAAGAGCGCGAGGAGCCGCCTGTACTCCGAGGGGGGCTCCATCATGAGGTACCCTGCTATGCAGTGGGTGCTGTTCAGGTGCTCGAGCCCGCCGTACCCCTGGTCGGTGAAGTCGACCAGGAAGACGTACCTGGAGTACGGGACCTCACCGAAGATGGGGATGGTGTGCTCGACGATTCTCTTGATGTCGGCCACGAACGTCGCTTCATCGATGGGCTTCGCCGCGAATATCGAGACCTGATGCGTCACGCCCCGCACCTCGAACGAGTGGACGAGCTGTGCGCCGACCTCGACCGGCGAGTCGACCAGGACGTCGTAGTTCGGGGCGGCGAACGTCCAGCCGCCGGGAACCAGGGGCTCCAACCCCGTGGCGACGACCGACCAGCCTTCGTGGGGGACGACCTCAAGGGTGAGCGGGTGGCTCTGCTCGCCGTCGACGTAAAGAAACACGCTCGCGCCGTTGATTATCGCGTGGTCCGAGTCGAGATAGCTCTGGCTCGTGTCGTGCCTGAAGGCGTAGACCCGGTAGGTGACTTCGAGCGCGTCCGAACCCGCGAGCGAGACGACCCAGCTGTCCTTGGCGTCCCTCTCCACCTGCAGCCTCTTGCCCGAGGCGTCGACCGCCTCGAGGTCGAGGACGTTCCTCGAGAAGTCCCTGACCGAGTAGGAACCCGGAGTCCAGACCGGCATGGCGAGCCTGAGGAGGTCGCTCGGGAGCGCGCCCCTCAGCCCCTCTAGCCTCATGGCCACCCGGAAGTAGTGCGTCGCGGGCTGACCCATCGAGACGGTGTAGTGAATCTTCAATCGTTGCTCTGCGGCTTCGACGGAGCGAGCTTTCCACTATTTAGCCTGTCCAGCCGGAACGCCCTGTGGACCGCCCTTACCGCCTCCTTGGCGTCGGCCTCATGGACGACGAACGATATGTTCTGCTCGGAGGAGCCCTGGGCGATCATCCTCACGTTGATCCCGCTCGAGGCGACGGCGCCGAAGACCTTGGCCGCTATCCCCCTGGCGCCCCTCATCCCGCCGCCGACGACCGCGACCGCGCTGACGTCGTCCTCGTAGTTGACCTGCCTGAGCCCTCCCGGCCCCAGCATCATGAGCTCCAGCGCGTTCACCGCCCTCTGCATGGACGGGCGGTTCACGACCATGCTGATGTTCGACTCCGAGACGCTCTGCGAGATCATCAGGATGTTGGTACCGCTCCTGGCCACCACTTCGAAGATCCTCGCCGCGCTCCCCGGGCGGCCCACCATGCTCGCCCCGGTCAACGTGATGATCGCGACCCCCTTGACCAGCGCGACCGACTTCACTATGTTCTTCGCGTAGGCCCTCGGGTCGCGCTTTACCACGGTCCCGGGGTGGTCGGGCTTGAACGTGTTCCTGAATCGGACGGGTATCCCCTTCTCGGCGACAGGCTCGAGGGTGCGGGGGTGAAGCGCCTTGGCGCCGAAGACGGCCATCTCGCCTGCCTCGGCGTACGAGACCTCGGTCAGGACCCGCGCCTCGGGCACGGTCTTTGGGTCTGCGGTCATGAGGCCGTCGACGTCGGTCCAGATCCACACCTCGTCGGCGCCGATGGAGGAAGCGATCACCGTGGCCGTGAGGTCCGAGCCCCCGCGGCCGAACGTCGTGGTCTCGCCCCCCTGGGTCGCGCCGATGTAGCCGGTCACGACCGGGACCTTCCCTTCGGCCAAGACCTGGCCCAGGGTCTCCTTGACCTGGTAGCCCGTCACCTCCATCAGGGGCGCGGCGTCGCCGAAGTTGTCGTCGGTCATTATCCCGGCCTCGCCCCCCGTCAGGTAGACCGAGTCCAGCCCCTGCTCGAGGAGCGCGCCCCAGACTATGGGGTTCGAGAGCCTCTCTCCCGCAGGAGAGTATCCCGTCCCTCGACCTCGGGGTGAGCTCCCTGAGGATCGTCGACCCGCGGGCAAGCTGCTCCAGCTGGTTGAGAGTCTCGGCCATTCTACGCCTGACCTTCGTCGCGATCTCGGGCGACTTCACCGCCTCCTTCAGCGCCGCTGCGTGGCTCTCCCTGATCGCTACGAGCCTGGCCTCGACCGCCTTCTCAGCCCCGCTCCTGGCCTCCTCGGTGAGCGCGACGAGCTGGTCCGTCACGTCCCCCATGGCCGAGCAGACGACGACCAGCTGGTTCCCAGGCGAGAACCGTCCGGCCAGGGCCGCCACGTGCCTTATCCTCTTCCCGTCGGCGACCGAAGTCCCGCCGAACTTCATCACGATCTTCATGGCGTACGCCCCCCGCCCATCGAGCCGCGTATTTCAATCAGGTCTCTGAGGAGAGAGGACGCAGTCTCGGGCCCGCCGGCGCCCTTCCCGACGATCACCTTTGGCCCGGAATACCGGCAGTGGAACTTGACGGCGTTGAGGGGGCCGCTGATGCAGAGGGGGTCGTCCCTGGCTATCATGGCGGGGGCGACCGAGAGCCTCTCGCCCGCGGTCGCGATGAGCCTCAGAGCCCTGCCTTTCGAGGCCGCGCGGGCTACCTCCCCGGGCGAGATATCCGCAATCCCCTTCACGGCGACGTCCCTGATGGTGCCCCTGCTCAGGCTCAGGTGGTTCGCGATGATCACGAGCTTTACGGCAGTGTCGAACCCGTTTATGTCGAGCGAGGGGTCCGTCTCCGCGTACCCCTCCTTCTGCGCCAGGGCCAGGGCGTCTCGCGAAGCTCAGGTGGCCCTGCTCCATCTTGGTCAGGATGAAGTTGCAGGTCCCGTTGAGTATCCCGGTGACCCTCGTTATCTCGTCCCCGATCGAGCAGGTCCTCCCGAAGTCCAGGATGGGCGTCCCGCCCCCCACGGCGCCGCTGTACCTGAACTGCACCGAGTTGTGGCTCGCGAGCTCTGCCAGGGCGTGGAACGCGACCCCCAGCGGCCCCTTGTTGCACGTGATGACGCTCTTCTTCGAGATGAACGCCGCCCTGATGTGCCCGAGGCCCGGTTCCCCCGTCCTGAAGTCGGTGGGCGTCGTCTCGACCATGACGTCCGCCTCCGTCTGCTTGATTATCTCGGCGGTCGTCCTCCCGTCGCCGCGGGTCCGGACCGAGCCACGTCGCCTCTTTGACCTTATCATCTTCCTGACGTCCAGGCCGCGCTCGTCGGTGACGGAGCCGGTGCTGTCGACTATGGCGACGACCCTCGGTACGAGCCCGTAGGCGCTGGCGAGCTCCCTCTGCTTGAGCGCGAGCAGCTCCGCAAAGCTCTGTCCGACGACCCCGAAGCCCGCAAGGACCAGCCTCACAGGGGACCGGCGGCCGCTCCGCCATTTGAGGCTTTGGAATTCGGGCAGTTTTCGCCGTGCTCCGGCAATCCCAATCTTAAATAACGATGTTCTGGCGGCCACAGCGCAAAAACTTGTCTTATCACTATCTTGAGAGGCTCGAAAACGCCGTCACCCTCCACGAGCAGTGGCGGAACACCGAGTGCCTCAACCTGATCGCCTCGGAGAACTTCGCCAGCCCCGAGGCGAGGAGGATGCTCACGACCGACTTCTGCAACAGGTACACGGCTTCGGACAAGTTCTACCGCGGCTCGAGGTTCACCGACGAGGTCCAGGCTCTCGCAGAGGAGGTGGCGAGGAAGGTCTTCAACGCGAGGTTCGCGGACGTCCGCCCTCTCTCCGGCCACATCGCGGACATGGCGGTGCTCCAGGGCCTCACCAAGCGAGGGGACAAGATACTCTCGGTCAACCCCAGCGACGGCGGATACCAGGGGTTCACCCAGGACAGCCTTGGAAGGCTCTTCGGCCTGAAGGACATCTACTTCCCCTACGACAAGGACGCCGTGAACATCGACGCCAAGGAGACGAAGAAGCTCCTCGAGGCCGAGAGGCCCAACCTGATAATCTTCGGGTCCAGTTTCATACCGTTTCCACACCCGGTCAAGGAGATATGCGGGTCGGCGGAGGAAGCCCTCTGCGTCTACGACGGGTCCCACGTCATGGGCCTCCTCGCCGGCGGGGAGTTCCAGGACCCCCTCAGGGAGGGCTGCTCCCTGCTGATGGGTTCGACGCACAAGACCTTCCCGGGGCCCCAGGGCGGCATCATCCTCGGGAACAACGAGGAGGTCTTCAAGAGGGTGGCCGCGGACCTCTACCCTATGATTGTCGACAACATCCACTGGAACAGGGTGGCATCGCTCGCGCTCACGCTGACAGAGCTCCTTCAGTTCGGGAAGAGCTACGCCCAGGCGGTCATCAAGAACTCGCAGGCGCTCGGCAAGTCCCTGCAGGAGCACGAGGTCAGCGTCAGGGGCGCTTCCCACGGGTACTCAAAGTCGCACCAGGTCCTGCTCGGCTACGACAAGACCAAGAGCGGGTTCATCGCCAAGCGCCTCGAGGAGTCCAACATCATCATCGACAACCTCTGCAGGATAGGGACCAACGAGGTGACGCGGATGGGGATGGGCCCCGCCCAGATGGAGGAGATAGGCGAGCTCATCGGGATCGTGGTCCACGGCAAGAAGCCCTCGGACGTCGTCAAGAAGAGGGTGAAGTCGCTCATCAAGGACTTCAAGACGCCGAGGTACGTGCTTAGGAGCGCAGCCGAGGCAGCTGCAAGGGTCTAACTCAGACCATCGGGCGCGTGTCCAAGTTATGGTCCCAGCCCGACCATTCATGCATGAATTTCAGATTCATCCGCCTTTCTCTGCACTTCATGAAGCTTATTAACACAGAGCCGTGTCGCTGTACGTCCTATGAACCGAAAGACAATGCTCACGGCGGTTGCAATCTCGATCCTCTTCGCTACGCCTGCTCTTGCTGTGCTTCCGGTCGCAGCACCGCCCACAACCGGGCTGTACGCCGCGTTCTGGAAGGGCACTTTCTTCGGAAGCCCGATGGCGGCTTGGCCCACCTGCACGACAGAGACATCGCCCCCTGCCGGGACTCCTTCCGCTGCACCGCCGACCGCCACAGAGATCGACCCCAACGTGGCCCACGGCGCTTCCACGGGCTTCTACTGGGTTGAGAGCACCACGGCCTCGGGACCTGGGACTGGGACCGGATTCACCGTGGGCAGCACCTCGTTCCTTAACACGGAGTTCAGCACCGAGTGGACCGGGTACATCTTCCTGGTTGCCGGCACGACGTACTACTTCCAGCTGACCAGCGACGACGGCTCCTGGCTCTACATCAACACGACGCCGGGGAGTTCGACCATCTCCGCGGCTAACCTTGTGGTAGACGATGGCGGAGTCCACGCTCCGACCTCTGCGACGTCGGGCGCAGTCACGGTTGCCTCCTCTGGCAACTACGCAATCGAGGTCGACTACTTTGAGACCTGCGACTCGCAGTCCGGAATCGACCTGGCCTGGTCGACCGGCTCGCCCGCCAACATGGCGATCATACCGACGACGGCATTCACGCCCGCCCAGATTGGGTCCAACGCACCTCCGACCTCCTCAGTGCCCCAGTTCGGGCTTGCGCTACCGCTTGTCGCGGCGGCCGGGCTGCTGGCACTCGCCCTTGTGAGAAGGCGGACGATCGCCCGAGTCGATATCAGACCCTGATTGCCAGCATTCGGCACGTCGAAGCGCCGGCGCAACTCTGATTAGGTCGCCGCTGCAGGGAGGGCGCCGTCATGGATTATGTCAGACTCGGCGGCAGCGGGCTCAAGGTCTCTCGCCTCTGCATAGGCTGCATGAGCTTCGGGGGGATGAAGTCAGGATACTTCTCCTGGACCCTCGACTACAGTCAATCCAAGCCCATAATCGACCGGGCCATCGACCTCGGGATCAACTTCTTCGACACGGCTGACATGTACTCCGAAGGCAGGTCCGAGGAGATCCTGGGAAGGGCCATCAAGGGGAGGAGGGAGGACCTCGTGATAGCGACCAAGGTCTACAACCCCATGGGCCCCGGCCCGAACGACAAGGGGCTCTCGAGGAAGCACATCAGGCACGAGGCGAGGCGCTCGCTCGAGCGGCTGGGGACCGAGTACATCGACCTCTACCAGATCCACAGATGGGACTACGAATCGCCCATCGAGGAGACCCTCCGGTCGCTGAACGACCTGGTCAGGGACGGGAGCGTGAACTACATCGGCGCCTCGAGCATGTGGGCGTGGCAGTTCGCCGAGGCGCTCGACATGAGCGAGAGGCTCGGGCTCGAGCGGTTCGTCTCGATGCAGGACCACTACAACCTGGCCTACCGCGAGGAGGAGAGGGAGATGATCCCGCTCTGCAGGAGCCGCGGGGTCGGCATAATCCCGTGGAGCCCCCTGGCGCGGGGATTCCTCAGCGGCAAGTACCGCCGGAACAAGAAGCCTGTGGGCAGGAGGTACGAGGGCGACAGGCTCCTGAAGGAGCGGTTCTTCAAGCCCCAGGACTTCGACATCCTCGACGTGCTGAGGGACGTGGCGAAGGAGAAGGGCGCCACGCCTTCACAGGTGGCCCTGGCGTGGATACTGAGCAAGCCTGGCGTGGTCTCGCCCATCATCGGGACGAGCAGGCCCGCGCAGCTCGAGGAGCTCGTCGCGGCGCTCGAGATCAAGCTCTCGGCGGACGAGGTGAAGAGGCTCGAGGCTCCCTACAGGCCGCGGGCCATCGAAGGGCACTTCTAGCCCGCGGTGGGCTATCCCCATCGAGAGGTCGGTCGTCCTGATCGAGTCTGCGGCCGCGACGTCGCTGGCGAGCGCGCGCACCGCGTCGACGTTCTCGGGGACCACTATCGCCTCCTGCTGGACGCCGAGGAAGAGGCAGACCTCATCGTCGACCATCGAGACCGAGTCGGACCAGACCACCGCCTCGTAGACGTCGTTGCGGGGCCGTCCCTTCTCCCTCGCCCAATCTACGACCTGTGCGGTCGACTTGAACCCCGACTTGCCGGTGACGAGTAGGGTCCTCGGAGCGTCGCGCAGGGCCTGTACCGCCTGCTCCCTGGTCGGGGGGTTCTTGAGCGTGACCATCAGGCTGTGCAGGTGCATGTGCGTGACGGGGACCTTGACCGCCATCGTCGTTATCTTGAGCCCGTTGAGGACCGTCTGGACGTCGGGGCCGTGGTGCGACGGCAGGGTGGTCGGGTCGGGGACGATCGCGTCGATCGGTCCCTTTGAGATCTCGTCCGGGTCGGCGGCCCTCCGCACCAGCACCGCCCGCGCCTTGACTATGCCGAACTGCTCGTCGAGCGCGTGAAGCACCCTGCACAGGCCCGTCGTGTTGCAGCTCACGACGCGGGTCATGTTCCTCCCACGCACCGAATCGAAGTTGCACTGGGCGACGAAGGACGACCCGGTCAGCTCGTGCTCCTCTCCTCCCTGGAAGAGCGCCTTCACACCCGCCATCTCGTAGACGGGCTTGTACTCCGCTCCCAGCTCGGGCGTCGCGTCGATCACTACGTCGACCAGCTTGAGCAGGTCGCCGAGGGCGCCCGCGTAGGGGACCTTCGCCTTGTCGAAGGCCGCGCCGTGCTCGCTGTTGGCGACGTAGACGGGAATGCCCTTCTCGATCGCCATGGTGGCCCTGTAGTCGGGCTTCGCCTTCGTGACGCCGACGAGTTCCATGTCTTCCTGGAGCCCCACAGCGTCAGCTACTCGCCTTCCGATTGTTCCGTAGCCGTTTATGCCAACTCTGATCATTCGCTCCACTTCGCGGCTGCCCTCTCGAGCGCGTCCATAAGAGGCAATCGTTTGCCCGCGAGGTACTGGACCAGCGCCCCTCCCGCCGTGCTGACGTGGTCGATCGAGTCGTGGACCCCGAACCTGTGAAGCGCGGCCGTGAGGTGCCCTCCGCTGACTATCGTCGTGCCGAACGAGTCCGCCATCGCCTTGAGGAGCATCTCGGTGCCGAAGGCGAACTCCTCGTACTCGAACGCCCCAGGAGGGCCGCTCATGAAGACGGTCCCCGCTCCCTTGATGAAACGCGAGTACCTGTCCACGGTCTTGCTCCCGACGTCGAGGACCGCCATCTTCTCGGTCACCTCCGAGACGTCCAGCTCCTTTCTCGACCCGTCGAGCCTCACCGCCACGTCGATGGGCAGCTCGAAGCTCCCGGGATGGTCGTCGAGGAGCGTTCGGGCCTTGACCAGCATCTTCTGCTCGTTCTCGACCTGCAGCGAACCCCTGTACTTGCCCTTGGACTTGAGGAAGACCAACGCGACGAGCCCCGAGAGCAGGATCTTGTCTGCCCTGTTGTTCGCTATCAAGGCGTCGATCGCCTCTATCCTGTCGGTCACCTTGGCCCCGCCCAGCACCGTGACGTAGGGGCCCTTCTCTATGCCGAAGATGCGCTCCAGCTTCATCAGCTCCCTTGCCACGGTCCTTCCCGCGCAGGTGGGCATCAGCCCGGCGAACCCGACTATCGAGGGCGGGGACCTGTGGGCGGTCGGGAACGCGTCGAGGATGCAGGCGTCCAGGTGGGGCCTCAGCCGCGTGACGAGGATCGTCTTCTCGGCGTCGGCAGGCGAGAACTCGACGTTCTCCTCCGCCGTGAACCTCAGGTTGTCAAGGACTATGACGTCCCCCGGGCTCGAGCCGTCGATGGCCGCCTTCGCAGCCTCCCCGAAGACGTCCTGGACGAACCGGACCTCCCTCCCGAGGACCTTGGAGAGCGCCTTGGCGTGCTTCTCCATCGAGATGTAGTCGTACCTTCCGACCCTGCCCTGGTGCGAAGCCACCACCGCGACCGACCTGGGCAGGTCACGAATCGTTATGGCCGCCTCCTCGATCCTGCTCAGCTCGAGCAACTCACCGGTCTCAGGATGTACCGGAGTGTTGATGTCGACCCTTACGAAGACTCTCTTCCCTTCCAGGTCAAGGTTGTCCATCGTCAGCGTCTTGGCAGGCATATGCATCAACGCCCTCCGGTGAACCAATTATATCCCTTTGCGGAGATCGACGCCCATCTGACGACGGGTTCGACGTTGGTATGGTGAAAGCGGATCGGCCCTCGACGGGGAGCAGGCGGTCATCAGCCACGATGGGGGACCCGTCTTACAAGTAAGACTAATGGTATTTCACCGTGCCTCCGCGAATCGGGAGGCGCGACCGCGGTCGCCCGGCCTCTCATCCCTAGGCAAGCGCGCGACAGTGACTTTCGGGGGGCGGGAAAAAGAGTTGGACGGCCGGCGGTGGAAGCCGCGGCTCAGGTTAGCAGGTATGCTTTATGAAGGGGAAGCCGACGGGCGTTCCCAATGACGCTCCCGCCAAAGCCCGCGGAGTACCTCCCGCGCATCCTCGGGATGAAACAGCCCAGCGAGCGCAAGGTCACCGAACTGGTGGTGGTGGGCAAGGACCACGTCGAGGCCCTGGCGATGATGCTGGTCCTCTTCCGGGACCACAGGGTGGAGCTCTTCGGCCTGGAGTCCCAGAGCATGCCGGAGACCAAGCTCTTCATCATCTCTGCCAACGTCGGCCTGGAGTCCTCCGACGTCTCCATCGAGACGCTGCTCGGCCTCCTCAGGGGACTCTTGGTCGTCGAATCGGCCCAGGGAACCGAGATGGCGATCCCGCGATACAACCGGTTCCTCTTCCCGGTGGTCGCCCTCGACGGGTCGAGGCTCGTGATCACCTCCACAGAGAACCTGGTCCAGGTGGAGAGCTCGTTCTCGAAGTACCCGGAGGAGACGGGGAACCTCGTCCTCTTCGCGATGGGCAGGCAGTCCGGGCTCGCCCTGACGAGGTCGCTCAGAAGGTCCAGCCCCGGGACGTCCCAGCAGGCGATGCTGCTCACGGCCGAAGACGAGCTGCGGACCAGCGGGTGGGGGCTGGCCAGCTTCGACCTCTCCCAGATGGAGCGGGGCACCGTCGGCGTCGTCGTCAGGGACCCGATCTTCGCCAGCAGCGAGGGCGTCAAGGATAGCTGGACGACATACGGGCTGTGCGCCGGCCTCATCGAGGGCATCTTCGGCATGGTCGGTCTCGTCGGCGAACGGTCCTACGCTGCCAAAGTGCCGCAGCTCAGGTTCAAGCTGGTCGAGCTGACGGCCGGCCAGAACGTCCGCGCCATGGGCGCCTGAGCCGCGCTTCAGACCCCGAAGAGGTGGGCCCTCATGTGGACCGTGTACTCCTCCTCGTACTGGGTGATGAAGGAGCAGTAGGGGCACTGCCTCAGGTTCGGCGGCAGGGTGTACTCGGTCTTCCTCCTCGCTGCCGCGATGGGGTCGGCCGAATGTACCATCACGGTCTCCCCTTTCACCTCCACTGCGTAGTACTGCGAGTCTTTCCTCCGAGATACGAAGTCGCTGACGATCGGCTGCAGTGTGTCGACTCCGACCTTCTCGTCTGAAAGCTGGTCGAAGACGATGGCGTCGAGCTTCACGAGCGCCAGGGCCCTCCCCTCGAGGGCGTCAGATATCTCAGAGGCCAGCGCGAGCTTCTCGTCGGGCGACAGCTCTGAGCAGTCGATCTGGAGCACGATGTGAGTCGGAAGCCGAGACTAATAACAACGACGTCGAGACCGAGAGATCGCATCCCTGTCCGCTGAACTGCGAGGAGTCGCTCGGGACAGGCCTTAAATATCCATGACGACTATTGTGGCTATGGAGACAATGGATAGCACAACCATCACGATCTCTGCCCGAACGCGTCGCGAACTGCTGAAGGTAGCCGGCGAGTTGCAGTCAAAGAGAGGGAGAAGGGTCGATTACGAGGAGGTCATAGAGTACCTGCTGGCCAAGTCCAGGAGGAATGAGCGTCTTCTGATGGAGGCCGTGAAACCGACCGGACGTTCCTCGGCAGAGATCCGAAGCGCGCTGCGGGAGGGTCGGTCCGAAGACAGGCGAGGAGAGGACGAGCTCGAGCGAAGGTACACCTGAGGGAGAACTGGCCTTCGACTCGAGCGTCCTGATCGAGATGCTCGAGGGCACTCCCAAAGGCGACGAGCTGCTCGCCAAGGTGCGGGCGAAGAACATCCTGCCCCACGTGAGCATGGTGAACATCGCCGAGACCGCGTACATCCTCTGCAGGAAGGTCGGACACGAAGCGGCGCGGGCCAAGATCGACGCGATGATCGCCTCGGGATACATCGTCGTCGAGGACGACCCCGCGATACACCTCGCGGCCTCGGAGATCAAGTGCGAGAGGTCCATATCATTGGCCGACTGTTACACCTTCGCCGTAGCGTACGCGATAAGGTCAGGAGCCCTCTTCGCGAACCGCGAGAAGGAGCTGATCGATGAGTCGCGAAGGAAGCCGTTCAGGAGTCCCATCTTCTTCCTGAGCTAGCTGGCGTCGAGAGGATGCGTTTCCGAGCGTGTGATCAGTCCTCGGTCTTAATCGAGCTCGATATCAAGCTTGAAGGATGGCTCGGTCGCGGTTCTCCCAGAATTCAGCTTCGCGCCGCGACCGCTGTCCGGACGGCCCGGTGAAGGGCGTCGCGAGCGCAAAGAAACCTGCCCGCAACACGGATAAGCGATTGCGGGTGGGCTGGACCGGGATTGACGGACGAGTCTGGGGTGCCGCTGAGGGTCTCGCTCCTGATCTACTCGGCCATACCCAACTTCGTCGCGTTCGGGTTCATCCTCGTCGCCATCAGCGCCTGGTTCCTCCAGGTGGGCTTCACGGCCGCCCAGATCGGGCTCCTGATCGGGGTCGAGGGCGCGGCCGCAATAGTGTCCGCGATACCGTTAGGGATAGCGTCCGACGTGTACGGCCGGCGGCTCATCCTGGTCGCGGGGGCGTTCGCGGGGTCCTGCAGCTTCCTGGTCTTCGCCGTCACCTCCAACTTCTCGCTCCTGCTCTTCGCGGCCCTGATAGGCGGGATGTCCGAGGGGGCCTCGACCACGACCTGGAACGCCCTGATCGCCGACCAGACGACGGAGCTGAGCAGGCCCAAGGCGTTCTCCCTCTCCTTCGTGGTCAGCAACCTGGGCTCGGGGGTGGGCTTCCTCGATCCCGGTCTTCCTGCCCGCCGTTGAGACCGCCCTCTCGCTGGACAGCTACACGGTCCACCGCACCTTCCTCGCCATATTCGCCCTCGCGAGCTTCATCACCCCCGTGGCCACGGCGGCGATCCTGAGGAAGTACCGGGACCCGCGCGAGGGTCCCCGGAGGTGGGCGGGCCTCAGGAACAAGCGCGCGCTGGCGAAGATCGCGATATTCTCCGGCAGCATCGGGCTCGGCGCGGGCTTCATCATACCCATATTCGCGACCTGGCTCTCGCTGCGGTTCGGGGTCGGCGACTACTACAGCGGGCCGGTCCTCGCGGTCTCGAACATCTTCATCGGGTTCTCGGCGCTGGCGAGCCCGGCCCTGGCCAGGAGGTTCGGCCAGGTCAGGGCGATAGTCCTCACCACCGGGTCCTCGACCTTCTTCATGCTCGCAATGGCGTTCATCACCAACGTGAACCTCGCCGCGGGGTGCTACATCGTGAGGACCGCCCTGATGAACATGTCCGGGCCCGATCACGGACTCGTTCGTCATGGGCCTCTTCCCCCAGGAGCAGCGCGGCCTCGTGAGCGGCCTCACCAACATCATCTTCCGCCTCCCGAACAGCGTCAGCGTCCTCGCCGGCGGCTACCTGCTCTCCGTCGGGCTCCTGGAGGTCCCCTGGTTCATCGCCTGCGGGTTCTACGTCCTCGGCATAGCGCTGCTCTACTACTTCTTCGGGAGGGCGAAACCATCCTAGAGTTTCTGGCTCAAGCGGCATGAATCAAGTTCGATATCAAGCTGGATAATTGCACATGGATGGTTAAATCAACAGCGAGTTACTGCCCTACGGTAGCGATGGGCAAGAGCGTTACAGTGTCAGCCAAGGTCCCGGAAGAGCTCGCGCGCAAGATGAAAGGTCTCGGCATCGTGCCGGCGGACGTCATCAGGAAGGCAATCGAGGACGCGGTCCGTGAGAGGGAGCAGGAGCGGTCGCTCAAACGAGCCGACACCGTGGGCACCATAATCCGGAAGGTCTCGAAGAAGGACTGGGTCCGTGCGATAAGAGAGGACAGGGACTCGAGGTGAGTCTCTCCCACTGATCGGCCATCCTGAACCTCTTTCACCAGGGCAGAATCAGGAGGCTGATCGGAGGCTGCACGCCGGACCTCGCGGACTACGAGCCCCGGGGCGCGGCAAGTCGCCAGGCGTATGTCGAGACGGTCCTATCCGTCCATGTCGGGAGCGAGAGCGTCTTCACTACCCGCTGTCCTTGGGAGCGCCTGCAGAGAGGGCCTGACGTTCTACGACGCCTCCTACCTCGTCGCCGCGCTCGAGGGCGGCCACCTGCTCGTCACCGACGACGAACTGCTCCTGAAGGTTGCAGCAAGGCGTCTCAGCGCGTCCCGGTCGGATGAACTGGCCTAGACCGGCAAAGATCAGGTCCTGCTAAAAGGAGCCCAAATCGGGGTATTCGGTCCCGGAAGTCGCCTAGTTGAGGCCGTGGGGGGCATGGTCTAGCGGGTCTAGAAGTGCCGAAGACCACGCTCAGCGTGTACGTGGCGCTTAAATGGAGTGTGGGACTTGTCCCACATGGAGTCTGCTCAGCATCCCAAGAAAGTACTGACCATCAAGATCGACGAGGCTCTGTTTTACAAACTCATGGAACTGCATATCTCTGCAACGGAAGTGACGAAAGCAGCACTCAGAGCGGAGGTCAGGCGAAAGGAGGGCGGAGCTGCAGCGAGGGAACGTAAGGCAGGACTCCTGGCAGTCCAACGAATTGACCCGAGAGTAACGGATGGAAAGTTGAAGTCTTCCTCGCCCCGCATACGCCGACTCCGGAAAATGGCATCCATCTACGAACCTTCCATAGGCTTATGATCTGACTCAGGCAAAACATAGTGTGTCGGGGGTCGGACATGGAACCACCCGAATCTGTACCCCTTAAGGGACACACGGCATTGCGATTTTTTATCGTCCGACGCCATCACCATCCTTTGCTCCCACGAGCTGGTTTATGTCCCTGCAGGATACACTATACATTTAGAGGGCGCCACTTGCGATGTTCCCCTGCAGGGGAACTGAGCGTAAACTGTAATCTTTGCATGATTTGCAGGGACGCGCGCCTAGACGCTGCCCGCGTTCGATGGATCGGTGGAGGCCGAGGGAGGCAGTCCGACGACCGTTGGTTGGGACAGTCCTCCCCTCCCCCATGGGAACCGCCGCCGCGTCCGAAAGGTGTCGCATCGCTGCCCGCGATGGAAAGCACGGTTAGGTGGCACTTAACTATAAGCTGTAGTTGTACTTGCATGAAAGCTATGCCGCGGTTGACCCGTGTGATTGGACCCAAAGGCCAGGTGGTGATCCCGAAGGAGCTGAGGGACAGGGCAGGGCTCGTCGAGGGGACCGAGGTGATCGTTGAGCTCCGGGGGGACGAGATAGTCCTGAAGCGCCCGTCTCCTGCGCCAGGAAGCTACGTGGACTACTTCATCGAGACCATGGGCGAGAAGCCGAAGCGCAGGGTCGACGTCGAGAGTATCCTGGAGGAAGAGATGCTTGAACGAACCGGTCTACGTTGATTCCAACGTCTTCGTCCTCCCTCTCCTTGGAGAAACCGCGACCGGCGGAAGGTCGAAGGCTGCTAGAAGGGTCCTCGACGAGATAGAGGAAGGACGTATGGTGGCGTACACCTCGGTCATGACCTGGGACGAGGTGGTCTGGGCGGTCAGCAGGGCCATAGGGAGGGAGGACGGGGTCGCGGCGGAAAAGAAGCTCCTCCGGTTCCCCGGCCTCAGGTTCCTCGAAGCGACCCTGGCAGTCACCGCCAGGGCAGAGGGGCTGATGGAGACGACGGACCTGCGCCCGAGGGACGCGCTTCACTGTGCATCGGCCCTCGCCAAGGGGCTGGAGACGTTCGTCTCGGACGACCACCACTTCGCCAAGGCGCCTGGGATCCGCCACGTCGATCTGGAGAGGATAGGGGCGATAATCGGTGCGCCCGACCGATCCGGAGGGAGAGGCAGGGCCGCAAATGAAAAGAACCCAGAGACGCCGCCACCCTGAGGAAGCAGTCCTCCGGATGGGGTCGGTCACCAGAACGTCGGGATGTCAAGGGAGCGCAGCTCCCGGTCGTTGGTTATGATGCCCGGCGCCGACGCGACGGGGGGGCGTCCTTGTGCCGCCGGGGCTGACCTTCGCGGACTCGTTCGGGAACACGTGGACCGTGGCGGGCGGGGGCATAGTGACCTACTTTTTCGTGGGTCCGATCACCTCGGTCCCAATCCTCATGGAGCAGGGCTGGGACGGGGTGTACGGGACCTTCGGCGGGCACCTGGGCTGGATAATCGCGTACAGCTAGGTGTGTCTCGTGCCCTCCCCCGGGCGGACTGACGCTCTCTCCAGCGTGAAATCAAGCTCGACAAGCCTCGCTCCCGCGCCCAGTTACACGTGCGACCCCGGGGGCCGCAGCTCGGAAACGTGCCGGGGCTGAGGCGGATCCGGCTCGAGTCGCTCCTAGGATGAGGTCTGCTCAAGTTCGATATCGAGCTCGATATGGTCGTGACCTGGGCCAGCCGATACCGCAAGTGTTCTCAGGGGTTGAGCGGAGGCGAGAGGACGTCCGGGAACACGGGAGGGAACATGTCCCGCGTCTCGCTGGCCGGCTGGGACATCGGCTTGACTGCCGGTGCCTGCGAGCACCTCCCCTTGGCCACCGCGTCGCCGTCGAATACCTTCCGATAAGGGGCGCCGTTCTCCGCCTGGAAGAGCCACGTGTTGAAGGTCGAGGGGTTCGGCGTGTACGCGCCGAGCCGGGTCCGCGTCTGGTCGTCCCATTCGCTGACCGCCCGGAGGTCGCTCGCTATGCAGTACTCTCCGCCGGCCAGCGGCGTCGCTTCGTAGACAGCTACGTCGGCGGGTGGGCCCATCTGGTCGAAGCCCCGCTCGAGCATCGCCCAGGCCTGTCCCGGTGAGAGGGTGATCACGAAGCAGACGATGGCCTGCTGGAAACCGTCGAACTGGACGAGCCCGAGCGGGGCGGCGCTCTGGGGCACGTTCGTAGCCGCGAGCGGGCGCGGCGGCGAGCCCCCGCCGAGGAAAGAGGTTCGGAACCCGGGGTTCGAGGAGTAGATCGACCAGTACGCGTCCCCGAAGTAGTAGGAGTTTCGCAGCAGGACCATGCTGTGCCGGCTGGAGTCGGCGTTGCGGAAGGCCCACGCGACCACGCCCTGGTCCTTCTCGTACCAGGCCCACCCCGCTTCGAGAGAGCGGGAAGCTGCTGACGACCACCTGCTCCATCCTGCCCTGATGCGGGCTGATTGTCTGCTTCTCGTCGGCCGTCAGGATCCTGGGCCAGGGCAGCGCTCGTCTCTCCTCTCTCGTCGCATCGAGCCGGGGTCGATATATGACGGTTGCGAACACAATCCATGAGGACTCCTCGCGTTCCTGGACGGCTTCGAGGCGGACCCGGCACCCCATGATTCAGGGATTAGGGAGGCCATCCTAGGGACGGTCGATCCGAGCGTCCCGATTGATATCGCCCCGGTGGAAGGCAGGCCCCACGACGCGGCCGTGCGGTTCCACAAACGCGCAGAACCGTGATCCCAACCCCCGCCGAGTGGTGCTTGCGGCCGCTGGCTGCGCCCTTCTTGATTCCGGTCGCTCCTGAAGGAGACGACCAGATGCCGGTCGATCGGGCAGGGGTGTTTGGCGCCTAGGGGGTGGCGTTGGTCACAGGAGCGACGTGGGCTGAAAAGTCGGCGACAAAGGCCTGGAAGTCGCTCGGTCCGAGGATGAAGTACTGGCCGCTGCTCGCCACGACCACGAGGTTCAGCTGCTCATCCGAGATGACGTCCGCGCTCGCCCCGTTCGAGAGCGGATAGGCTCCGATGTTGAGTTCGGACCCTTTGTCGCCGCCGGAGGCACCGGATATCCCGACGTTCCAGGTGCTCAGGTTCACCACGAAGGCCTCCTTGACCTGGTCGGCGTTCAGCGTGACGGAGAAGAGGGCGGGGGCGCTCATGGTCAACGCCTCCTGCGAGACGGCGACGGTGTTCCCGGCGAAGGGGTCGAGGTCGAAAAAGCCCGAAGCCACGAGCACGATGACGACTGCGAGTACCGCTACGACCTTGTTCCTGTACGCCCTGCTGCTCCGCATCCTCGGCGCGAGGGCGACGACGATCACCAGGACCAGCGCGGCGAACAGGACGAGGGACAAAAGCCAGAAGACGTAATCGCCGGACGTCGGGGGTGCAACGACGTAAGTCGTCAACGGTCGACGGTGGTCGTGGTCGCTGATAAAGGGCATCCGCTGGTGCCCCGATAGTCATCAGGCTTGATATCAAGCTCGCTAAGCCTCGGTCTCCGCCCAGTCACGCATCAGGCCGCGGCCAGCGGCCCTTTTTATAGTCCCACTGATATCTAGTGGGACATGGAGACGACAGCCAAAATCGACACGAAAGGCAGGGTCCTGATACCTCCTGAGTTCCGGGAGGGCCTCGGCGTGCACATCGTGATTAAGAAGACCGAGGCGGGCGTCGTGCTGGTTCCGGGCAGGAAGGAAGACAGGGTGGCCGAATTCCTGAAGGTGCTCGAATCAGAACCAAGAAGGACCGGGAAACCCACGAACCCAGGACCTGCGAGGATGAAGTCAATCTGGAAGGAGAAGGCCTGATGCCGATCGGTCTGGATTCAAACATAGTTTGCTACATGCTCGATTCAAAGTATCCCGAGCATGAGACGGTCGGGAGTTTCCTTCGGTCACTCTCTCCGGAGTTCGTGTGTGCTGTAAACCCGACCGTCATGCACGAGGCCTACCACGTTCTCGTATACGGCCAGAGCTGGACGAGACAGGAGGCGAGAAGGAGGCTTGAGATACTCCTCAGATTGCCGTTCATGGTCTTCTTCAACCAGACAAAGTCGACCACGGTGCTCGCGATGAACCTAGCGGAGCGATACGCGCTAGGCGGAAGGGATTCGCTCATTCTCGCGAGCTTCTTGGCAAATAGAGTCCTTGAGGTCTACACCCATGACTCGGAGTTATTGAGAGTCAGTGAATTGGAATGGAGGGGCCAGATCATTAGGACGGTCGACCCCATGGCGGGATCCAAGAGCAGATGACGGGCCGCGTCAAGGCCCCCTCGCTTCGATTTCAAGGACGTCACGTTGCTCAGGGCATTCGCGCCTGTAGGCCTGGCGAATCGGTGGTCGCCTCTGACTCGGCCTCCAGCTTGATATCAAGCTCGATTCATCGCGGAGTTCGCCCGAGCTATATATAGCGCCGGATCGGTTGAAGCGAGCATGGCGAAGATCCAGAGAGTGGTCCAGATCGAGGCCTCGGTGGATGCCGTCTGGGACGTGCTGACGGACATGTCGTACATAGTCAAGCTCTTCAGGGACGCCATCCTGGTCAGGATCGACCCGCCCGGGCGCTCGTTCGTCGGGCAGAGGTACCACCTCACGGGCAAGGCCGGCCGGAGGAAGGTCGAGATCTTGCTCGAGGTCTCCGAGATGTCGCCGAAGGCGAGGCTGACGGTGGTCCACCGTCCCGGAGGGCTCTTCGAGTCGTTCAAGCAGCGCACGACCCTCGCGGCCAGGGCGGGCGGGACGGAGGCGAGGACGGTCTTCGAATACGAGCTGTCCCGCGGCTACATCGGGAAGGCGCTCAGCCTGGCCCTCGTCCAGAACCTCGTCAGGGACAACCTGGAGTCTTACTCCAACACGCTGAAGGAGATTTCTGAGCTGCGCCCCATGCCCGCGAGAAAGCGCTGACCCAGCGAAGCGATGGGACCGACCTCCCGTCGGCTTAATAAGGGGCGACGCTCCGCCAAGCCCATGGCCAGAGTCCAGGCGAGCTTCCTCGTGGACGCCGGGCCCGAGGCCGTCTGGGACGTCCTTACCGATGCCAACTTCATCCCCAAGCTATACCCCGACCTGCTCAACATCACGGTCGACCCGCCGGGCCGCGCAGTGGTCGGACAGGCCCGCTCGCTCAGCGGGAGGGTGGGCAAGCGGCTGATTGAGTTTAGGACGAGGGTCGCCGAGCTGGTCCCCAACAAGAGGTTCGTGGTCGTGGGACGGAGGGGCGGCGCGTTCGAGTCTTTCTCGGAGGTCATAGAGCTCGAGGGGATCCCCGAGGGCACCGTTGTGAAGGCGGTATTCGAGTTCAAGGTCTCCGTCGCCTACTTCGGGCCGGGCTTCGACCTCTTCCAGCTGACCCAGGCCGCGTCCCTGAACGAGGAGATGTACATGAAGAACCTGAAGGAGCTCTCGGAGCTCCGCAACCCCGAGCCCGTGAAGAAGTAGCAGGGGTCCGGCCCCGAGTGCCGCCGTAGTAAACCCCCGCATTTAATAGCCGGGCCGGGGGGTGAACAACCATGACGAGGGTCGAAGACATCATCGAGATCGAGTCGCCCGCGAGCACGGTCTGGGCCGTCCTCACCGACCCCTCCTACCTACCGAAGCTCTACCCTGATGTCATCACCTCCGAGGCCATACCGCCGGGGAAGCTCGCGCTTGGCTCGAAGGTCGAGGTCCTCGCGAGGCTGGGTAAGGTCAGGGTAGAGGTCTACGTGGAGGTCACCAGGGCCGACCCCGAGGTCTGCTTCGCCACGAGGCAGTCGCCCGGCGGGCTCTTCAAGTCCTTCGACCAGCTCGTCTTCCTCGAGGGCGATGGGCCCGAGGACGAAGGTCAAGACCGTCTTCGAGTACACCCTCGTCTCGGAGTACGCCTCGACGATCACCCAGGAGGCCTTCCTCAACAGCAGGACCGCGGACAACCTGCGCTGGTACACGAGGAACCTCAAGGAGATCTGCGAGCTTCTCCCTCTCCCGAGCTGACCCTTGGACGAATGGAGTCCGCCGCGGCGGTTGTTGAGCCCGGAAATCGGCACTGCAACCCGGTTTCGAGCCTGCGAAGGCATGGTGTCTCCGGCATCAATATCATCGGTGTGTACCGGTTTTGTGGGTGGCTTTTTTTATGCAGGTACGCATACATCTCTGTGTGTGGCAGTAAAGAATCTGGCCATCGGGAGGATGTCTACAGAAAGCTCCTGAGCGAAGGCCAAAGGGGAGAGTTTCAGCGACGTGATCGACCGGCTGATATCCGGAAAACCGCAGCTCTCGACCTTCGCAGGGGTGCTCACCGATGACAAGCAATTCGCCCGCATCGAAGAGGACATCCGCCGCGTGAGGACCCTGACCACCCCGAGGACGACTCGCTCTTAATCGTTCGAGGCGGAGTGGAGAGCAACAATCCAGCCCCGGATGCAGGCCAGGGTACTGGATCCGTCAGCCGTCCGGAAGGATGTCCTGGACCCCCTCTTCCGCCGCCCTCTTTCTGAGGTACTCGAGGTCGATCGCCCCCCTGAAGACCTGGTAGAGGACCGTCGCCTGCTCCGAATCCCGCTCGCTCTTCCAGAACTTTGCCGCCTCCAGCCTGTCGATGATGAGGTCCTCGACTCCCACGATGTTGACCCTGTAGGGCCCGACCTCGATGGCGCGGGTCCTCTCGCTTCGCGTCGGATGCGTGCCGACGATGTGCACGGCCGCTCCGAGCGCGGCGTTCAGCCAGACCATCCCCTCCATCGTGAACCCCAGCCGCACGAGTGCCCTCTCGGTCTCCGCCTTCTTGGTTGTCGTGATGTCGATGTCACCGGTCGTGAACTGTCCGGCGGTGTACGCCTCGACGGCCTGGCCTCCCACAAGGTAAAGGGAGACCCCCTCCTTCGAGAGTGTCTCGCCGAGGTACCCGAGGAGGAGAAGCTTCCTCTTCAGATCGTTGGGCTCCCTCTTCAGACGCGAGACGAACGCGCTCGGCCGCAAGGTCACGCGGCGCTTTCCCGGCGCTGGTCTTCGACCTGCCCTTGCTCGAGGTCATCTCATCCTGTACTCCCTTTCGCCCGCGGTCTCGAACAGCTCCCTGAACCTTGCCGCGGCGACAGCGGAGAGGGCGGCGAGCTCGCCCTCGGGACGCGGTCTGGAGCCCTGCGCGGGGCGACCCGTACGCCTCGCGCCCAGAGACCTGGCGTAGTTGGAACGCCTCACTTCGGAGAGCTCGTCGAAGGTGAGCGGTATCAGGGCCAGCTGGCGGTTCACATCGTCCCAATCGATGCCCGACCGCGATAGAGCGCCCTTCACGGACTCAGGGATTCCCGTCGCGGCCCTGGTGAGCGGTCCGATGTAACAGACGACCCTCTGTCTTACGCGGCCCGCGTCTCTGCGACCCTCCACCAGGTAGACGTACCGGTTCCCGTTCACCACCTTCGTCCTGATGTACACGGATTTCGTGCGAAGGCATGACCGATAATAATGTTGTGCCTAAATCGTCAGTACACTCGCAGCGCCGAGCGCAGCCTAGGCGCAGTAGAAGCTTACGACCCAGCCCCGAGTGCCGGCATCGGAACCGCAGGTGCCGCCTAGCAGAAGAAGGTGATTATCCAGCCCTGCTGCGCGCCGTAGGTACCGTAGACGCCGGCCCAGCCTGCGAGCATAGGGGGCGGGATGATGGTCGCTGGTCCTGCAAAGAAGTAGCTGCTCCAGACGCCTCCGCCATCGCTGCCGCTCGGGGCGACCCAGGTGTTGCCGTAAGAGTCGGTGAACGTGGCGCCCGAAGGCATGAGGACGCCTCCGAAGGTGCTGGGACAAACGGGGATCGCGGGAGGAGGTAGGGTCGAGGTGGCAGTACTGGTGCTCGTGGAGCTAGTGTGGTCGAAGTGGTCGTTGTGCTCGAAGTGTCGGAGACTACAAGTGCGTTGCCGTGTACGACCTGATTCGTCACGAAGAGCTCGCCCTTGGCCGAGTCGTAGGCGATAGCGTAGCAATTGACTCCAAGCGGGACCGTGTCCGTGACCGTGTTGCTGGAGTCATCTATCACCGAGAGCGTTCCCGTGGGCGAGGCGTCGTTCGCCACGAAGACCTCCCCCTGGCCCGAGTCGTAGGCGATGCCGGTCGGGTACGCTCCGACGGTCACGGTTGCGACGACCGTCTCGCTGGGACCATCTATGACCGAGACAGAGCCGGTTCCGGTGCCCTCGTTCGCCACGTAGACGTCTCCGTTGCCCGAATCGTAGGTGACGGCGTCGGGAGTCGTCCCTACGGGGATGGTGACCTCTACCGCGTTCGCGGTGTCCCCTGAGATTGACCCGTCCGTTATCACAGAGACGGTGTTGTCCACGAGGTTCGTGGCGAAGACCTCTCCGGTGGCGTGATCGTAGGCGAGTGCAAACGGCCCCGCTCCCACCGTGACCGACGCGACGACAGTATTGGTGGTGTCGCTTATCACTGAGACCGTACCCGAGGGACTGCCCACGCCGTAGTTCGCGACGAAGACCTCTCCCTCGGCGGGGTCGTATGCGACGCCCCAAGGATGGAGTCCGACGTAGATGGTCGCGACTACGGTGTTCGTGGCGTCGCTTATCACCGAGACAGAGCCGCCGCTCGAGCGTGCCGTGGTTCGCCACGAAGATCTCACCCTTACCAGAGTCGTAGGCGATGCCGTCGGGGTTCAATCCCACGGTGACCGTAGTCACGAGCGCGTTCGTCGCGTCGTTTATCACCGAGACATTGCCATTCTGCAAGCTCGAAAAGACACCCTGATTCGCCACGAAGACCTCACCCTTCCCCGGGTCGTAGGCGACGGCCATGGGCACAGGCCCTACCGGGATCGTCGCCACGACCGACTGGGCACGGACCACAGGCAGGGTCGCGAACACCAGTACCACAAGACAAACGACGAGGAGGCTGGACAGGGTGAGACGCCGGACGCCTCTATAAACCAAGCAATGTACATAGTGCACCGGGGTTGATAAACGTTGAGAATTTTTCCTCAAGATTATCATGGCCCCCTCGATGAGCGGCGGTGGGTTCTTAAGGACCTCCCACTAGTACACCGGTGGGAATTTGAACGCCGTCGTCGAGGCCGATGAGAAAGGAAGAATACTTCTCCCGATAGAGCTGAGACGGAAGTTCAAGTCGAGACGCTTCAAGGTCACAACCAAAGGGGATGTCGTCGAGCTTCGTCCTCTCGTTGGGGTCGACGAGCTCCGCGGGAAGTATCGCGGCCTGATTCGCTCAGAGTGGGAGGAGCTGGAAGAGAGGGCTGAGGAGCTGGTCTCGAATGGCGGAAGATAGCGACCGCGCCCGCGTCCTGGTCGGCGACACGGACCTGTTCTTCTTCTTTCTGAGGGGAGGACGGTGCGAGTCCCAAGCGGCCGCGGTGATCGGGGAATCCGGGAAGGGAGCGTTGGTGCTGAGAACGTCATCGGAGGTGTACGACGATGCCATCTCCGCCATCAGGGCTGACGGTGCACCAATCGACGTCGCAAGGGACTTTGTCGCGGACATGAAGTCGATTCCTCACACGCCGTACCCGATGAGCGGCGAGATAGCAGAGGAAGCGATGTCGTTGTACCTTAGTCACGGTGGGAGGAGGGGCCTGAGCTATTTCGACTCATTTCATATCGCGACCGCGAGGCGCCACGACCTAGCGATCCTCACCAGCGACAAGTACATGATAGAACACTCCGCGAAGTTGGGCGTAAGCGTGGTTGACCTCTCCAAGTGGAAAGTTCCGACGCCAGATGAGTGAAGGCTGACTCTTGGCATCCAAGAGCATCAAGTTGTACTGGAATGAGAAGCTGATAAACAACGGTGACGTCCTCGCCGTGCTCTTCGGCGAGAGGAAGGAGACCATCGACGCCGCGAAAACGCTCATCGGCAGGATGAAATCGGGCGCAAACCTCTCGATGACGAAGCGCGAGATGCGGTTCTTCGCCAAGGACCTCGAGGCCGGGAAGCTCGGGGTGAAGTACAGCTACCACAACTTCTACGTGAAGCTACTGAGGAAGCTGCTCGACATGGGGTTCGTCGAGAGGGACGTCCTCGTCTGGAACGACAAGAGGAAGAAGACCCAGGCCGTCTACCAGCTGAAGCTCCAGTCGATACCGGAGAGGGGGCCCCAGAGCGGGTTCGTCAAGCAGGCGTGGCAGCTCGCCAAGGGCTGGAACGACATCATCAAGGCGTGAGCGCGAAGGCGGTCCTTGCGCAGCGCGGACGGTCAAAGCTTAATAGAGAATTCCGGTTTGCGCGGAGGGCGATTTGGAAGGGGAAGACCAGAACGCAAAGGCCAAAGCGGTCCTAGGGCCCAAGATCACCGTGGACGTCATTGAGTTCCTGAAGATAGTGGAGAAGATGGACAGGCCCGTGGTCGTGATAAACAACCCCGGAGGGCTCGGGTTCAACAAGACGTGGCAATACCTGACCAGCTACAAGGGATTCCTGTTCCACACTCTCTCAAAGAAGGAGCTCGCGTTCGAGAACTGCGAGATCTTCGAGGCCAAGAAGATAGTCTAACGCGGGGCGCGGTCGGGCGCGGGAGGGTAATCGCTTCCGCTTACCATCCGAGCCTGGATTGGGCTCCGCGGGCCCGGAATTGCCGTAAAACGCCCTTTTGCGCGAAACATGCTTATATAAAGAGGGCAAGCGAGAAGAAAGTTATGGAGGAGAACTTCACTCCTCAGAAGAGAAAGACCGAGAACCGTTCCTTCAGAATAGATTCTGCCGTCCTCCTGGGGCTCGAAGAAGAAGCGGCGCGGAAGAAGGTCAGCGTCAACACGCTCGTGAACCAGCTTCTCGCGGATTACATCGATGTGGGAAGACACCGAAAGAGGCTCGGGACGATCTCCCTCAGCATAAGCGCGTTCGAGAGGATACTCGCAGCCACGAGCGACGAGGACATCATCGCAGCCGGGGCGGCCTCCGGCCACAGCGTCCCCAAGGCGTACGCGCTCGGCAAGTGGGGCCACGAGTCCGTCCCCAACGTGCTGACGTTCATCCGCGAGAACGCGTCCGTCACGTCGCTGTACGACTACAGCGAATCTTCAAACTCGCCAAAGTCGATCACGCTCACGCATCCGTTCGGGAGGAAGTGGTCCCTCTATCTCTCGAGCTTCTTCGTCTCGGCGTTCCAGGACGCGGGCCAGAAAGTCGTGGCGGAAATCAGCGACCAGGCCATTGGGCTGACGCTGCTCTGAAGTCCCATGCGTCTTACTTGTAAGACCAATCGCTTTCCGCCGTCCGCAGAGGGCTCCCGAGAGAGTTGGTCGACCTGCAAGACGTCCATCGGCCGGGTTGGGTGTGGGGAGGCGCTACCGTGCCTGCGAGCAGGCAAGCTTGATTTCGGCCTCGGAGATGACCGAAGGGTCGAACTCGACCCAGACCGTCTCTTCGACCGAGTTCACGCGAGCGTCCACCAGCCCCTTGAGGGTTTGGAGCCTGCTCTCGACAAGCCCTGGCGGCTGGCTGACGGTGAAGATCGCCGTCAGGATCTGCCTGTGTCGCTCCTCGATCTGACTGGTCAAAGCGCAGCGCCTAGCAGGTCGCAAGGGTCCGAGGGTATTTACAGTCAAGGAATACAGACGGGGCAGGTGTGGCCCTTTGTCATGCAGAGAAGGCGGAAGGCCGAGAGACCAGTCTGCCGGGAGAGCGAGCGATGAGGTCCAACTCCTCCTTGTCGGAGATGAGCGCTGCTTTCAGCTTGGAGAACGCGGATGACGCGGGTCGAGTCACCGTTGGCCGGCTAATGTACCTCATCGTGTCCGAGAGCTGGAACAGCCAGAGAATGAAGAACGCGCCGAGGAGGCCGCCGACCACCCAAGTGTCAACCGCGCCGCTTCCGACAGCCGAGGGTACCCAGCTCAGAGAGGTCACGGCCGGCATCGATTGCTTGGAGAAGAACTCCCCAATCCTCGTGGGCAGGATGAGATACCAGGAGGAAAGGGCGCCGAGCATCATCCCGATGGCCAGGAACGAACCTCCTTTCGACCACCTGCCCTCCCTGAGCTGCGCCAGGCCCATCAACCCGAAGAACGCCGGGATGGCCGCGAGCGCGACGTCCTCGACAGAGGCACGGGAGAGGCCGAATCTCGACGGGGCTGTTGCAGCCGCGGCCTGAGGTGAGGGCGGAGCGACGTGCACGTCGGCCTCCGTGATGGAGACGATCTGGCTGGTGTCGAGGTCGATAGACTGAAGCTCATAGAGCGGCGTGTCCGACTCCATCGCCAGGACCAGCTCTTCGGGAAGCCCGCTCGCCCAGTGGCTCCGGTGCCCGAGCAAGGCGAAGGACACGCTGAGGGCCGTCAGGACGCCGAACGCCACGACCTCGCTCACAGGGAGGACCACCAGGAACAGCGACAGGATGAAGCACACGATGGTGACCGCCGCGAGCCAGTTGACGAGCGCGAACGCCACCTTCCTGGCCCGGACCACGGTGTAGGGATACCAGACGGACCGGATGCCGAGCAGAAAGGCCGCGAACGAGGCTCCTGAGACGATGCCGAGCAACGATATGAGGAACTGATAGTATCCTTGGGCAGAATAATCTTGGAGGTAGCCGCCGGCGTTGAACGCAGAGCTGTTCGTGATGAACCCCGGGCGCCGCATGATCAGGAGAATCGCAGCGAGGACGAGCCCGCTCAGGAGCGCGGGAAGCAGGCCCGCTAGCCAGCGGTATGCGACGGGCTTCGCGGCGTCCGCTTTGGCTCGCTTGGGACTGCCAAGGTTCCCTTGTCTTCTGTTCTAGACCCCCTGAATGCCAGTATTTCAAGTGTCCAAGCACACACTTCAGAGTCGAACGTGAATTCCGCGAGACTACTCGCATATCTGACTCTCCACTCGTTCCGAAGGAGTACTTTCGATTCATCTCCGAAAGCATTAATAGAACCTGCCCGGCGTTACAATTACCGGGACGACAATGGCATTATCATTTAGTTCGGCAATGCAAAAGTTGACGCTAATGCCGGAGCGTTTCGTTTCGATAGCCGCAGGGAATGCAGGACTGATTGCCTTGGTCATTGCAGTTGTAGCTGCTGGTGTGCTGGTCTTTTACCTGGTTATCCTTCCCCCGGCTCAGTTGTATATCCTTAGGTTTTCGGCTATTGCGTGTTTGACTTAACTAAGAAACCGAATTTGTTGCCCTTTATGCCTTTCGTTAGTTCGACACCCCGTTCCTGCTTTAGCGTGCAAAATTCTTTCCAAGCCGCATTGTAAGATATGTCATCGGATACGAGGAGACCTCCTGCCTGAAGCCTCTCGTACCCAAGTCTGTATTCCGCGAGCATGTGGTCCCGCGTGTGAAGACTATCGTGAATGAACATGGACAAGGTCGGCAGGCCCGAAATTACATCCGGCAGCACTTCTAAAGAGTTGCCGAGCCGCAACTCCCACCGGCTCCTAAGTGACTGAGGTATAGCCGAACCTATTGTACGGCCTCCTGATGCGAAGCCTGTCTGAATAGACTGCCCGTTCACGATGTTGATTTTGTGCATTGAGACTGGCAGGTCAACAGAAATGAGCTTCCCACAAGCGTTGTCTTCCATGGCTTGAAGTACTGCTGCGCTCGATAGTCCGTATAGAACTCCGGTTACTATGACGACTTCAGGTCGCAACCATCTAGTTGCTGCATAGAGGAAGGTATACCATTCGCAGAATGAGCCCTAAGCGTTTCTTTCTTGGATGGACTAAGCAGGGTGAGCCTCCTCTGGATTTCTTCTTGTGTAAGCGTTGACAAGGGAATTCCACCCCTTTGGACTGAGGCATACCGACTTTGCAAGACAGCGAGGTCCTTGGTTACTGGCGTCTTAGCACATCTTCATAATCAATAAGGCCGAGAGAAAGCGATAACGCATAACGAGGATGGCGAAAACCGAACCAGATCGCATCCCAGCTGGGCTTCGGTCGATGCTTGTTTTTGTGTTCAGTCCGAATCCTTGGTCCCGCCACAAGCTAGTCATAGGAGGTGAAGAGGATTGCTGCTATCAAATTGAGCCGATCGTGGACCCCCGAACTGATCGAAAGTTGCAATGCTAGAACTCCTTCAGGCAACTCGAATTGTAGCTCGTGTTTCGAGGTCTATTCGATTTCTCTGAAGCAAGACTGCTCTCATCAATTTCATTCCCATGGTCTCTAATGTCCCTACGACTGAGAGAGACAAGAAAGCGAGATGCCGATTGGTAGTAGAAAGTCAACTCCTCGATCTCAAGCGAAATTTCTCGTGTTGACCGTAGATCACTTGACGCATCTCTGCCACGGACTTCAAAGGTTCAATTTTTTCAACCTGGATAAGTTCCTACAAGTCTCTCTCTCAGCTCTAAATCCCCGAGCATCTTACATAAAGAGTCTCCAAGATGAGAAGGTGTCGGCTTTACCTTTAAACAGTCGATCCGTCACGAAGCTCTGCAAATCTGGGAGTGTCGCTGCAAAGCACCGCCATTCCATAACCGCGAAGTCATGGACGACGCCGCTCACTTCTACATAGCGGTCCAGATACGGTAGGACCAATATCCCTGACTCGGCAGCAAGAGAGTTCATGTCGGACTCGCCGAGAAACTAGCTCTAAATTTCACGTTCGTCTGAACTTTAAGCTGCTCCACTAGTTCTATCAGTTGGTGGAGATAGGGTGTCTCTCTCGAATCACTCACCCCTCCCGCTATCACCAACTGCGATTTAGGATAAGTTTGGATAACTTGCCCGAATGCTGAAATGAGGTTCTCGATCCCCTTTCTAGGCCGAACAAAGCCGAAGAAGAGGACGTTCCTACGCGTGTATCCTGTGGTCGATAGGACAAGGGCCCGCTGCCATGGGGAATTACGACCGCATCTCTGAGGCCGTATCTGATTAACTCGCGCCGCATTTCGTCAGTGTGAACCACCATGTGACAGCCGAAGAGGCCCGCGAGCCTGAGGGATGTCAGAAATGCGAACCATTTCAAGCCTCGGAGTCTCTGACCGCGCAATGACTCATAGGTAAGCACACCATGGACAGTCACAAACACCTCGGCCACCCCGTTGAGAAGAAAGACCAATGCCGGCAGATTCGTCAATGTTCGCAAATGCGAACCGAATGTACGATATTCAAGCTGTATGTCTACTACATCAAATCTGTTCTTGACGACCTCCGATTTGATTCGACGGAGTGGCAACTCGGCGGAGATCACCGTGGCACCAAGCGCGATAGCAAGTTTTTGGGAAGAGAGCTTACCACCGCTGCTCTTGGAAGGCGCTATCAAAGTTTTCTTCATTTCGAGGATACCGCGTCATTCACGCCACGTGACTCCGGGGCTTGGAGTTTCCGGTAGCAACCTCTTTCAGCATCATTTCTAGCTTCGGCAGAACGATGTCTCGATCATACTTCAGAGCGGCAGTCACGCCAAGTTTGCACATGTGATCATATTCACTCCGCTTGAATCTCCAAAGTGCATACAACTTGAGCAGTTGATTTCGCATTTCGTTAGCCGTAGCAGCGTACAGGAGAGGCACGCCAAACGCGATGTGTTGGGTTGACGGTGTGGTGATAACGGGTGTCCCACATACGAGTGATTCAAGAATAATCCTTCCGAATGTCTCATTCCGAATCGGTTGAATCAAGACGTCTGCATCCGTCAAGACTTCGGAAATCTTCTCATGCGGAACGTACCCTAAGCTTGCTATGCGAGGATTGGTCCCGGGGTCGCTTTCCGCTGGAGTAACAGTGACAAATTGAATTTCGGGTACATCGACAAGGGTGGTCAGCTTGAGAAAGTCCTCGAATCCCCGATTCGCAGTTGGTCGACCAACGTAATAGGCTTTGAAAACTCTCCGATCTCTCTGCTTTTCGGACAAGCACATTGCAGCCTTGCTGCAGTCCACCCAATTTGGGATGTTGTATGTTGGTACGGGAGCAGTGCTCTCGCTCGCGTTCACGGTATGAATAGCATCAAACTCTCGCAGAAGCGTCGTCCCGAATCCTCGCACTAATAGATGCACGAGTGCAATCATCGGACCCTCCCGAAGATTATACGGTTGATTGGGTGAATTGACGGCCGCCCCATGAAGCCCTGCAAATCTTTGGACAATTCGTGACGAAGAGTTTGGTAACAAGAGGCATGTATACGAAGTAGCATACGTCTGCTGATATCCCATGAAGGGGACTCTGGCAAACCTCCACCGATTCTGATAGCTTGACCTTGGCAACCCCTTTGCGGATGGGAACACAGTGAATGCTGACCTCGTGCCCCCTTCCACTGAGATAGTTCGCCAGTCCTGAGAGAAAGTACTCGCCGCCTCCGCCGAAGCTTAGGCTGTAGGTATGGCAGAACGCGATTCTCAAATCGAACCTCACAACCCATCAGTTCCGACATAAGTCACCTGAATGTAGTCTATGGGTAGCAAGGACCACCCGACGAGTCGAACCCCTTGAACTCCAACTTACCTGTGATAGCTTGCTGTGGAGAGTAGACAAAAGGGACGGTAATCGCGGTCCAAATGTCTGGCGCTGAGAAGCTTGTTAGACTCACGTTACGTTCAGCAAGTAGTGTGGCGTCAGTGGCACTGATGAAATTCGACACCATCAGTTTCAGAGAGCCGGTGGTGCTTTGATCAGTTTTGAGATAGAAGGTTGCGTTGTATTGACCTGGAGGAAGAGATGCATACGGACCGAACCAGAACGTTACGCCGGACAAGTCAGTGTTGCTATGAACCAGTACTGTTCCGCTTAAGGATGTAGAGTCAGACTCCCTCGACCCAGAATAGAGGCTTAGTGACTGGTAATTGTAGACGTAACTAGTCCTTCCTGATAGAAGAACAGATCCGGAATAGTTCGCTTCAAGGAGAACGACTCCGTCATCGTTCACGAGGAAGCCGTATCGCCCGGTTGAGAGAAAGTAGGGAAGCCAGCTCTTCATGCTTTGAGTCCCCCAGATTTCTTGCGAATACCAGGACGACTCCGAATCACCCAAAACGAAATCAATGGAAGTCTTGTTGCTCGTCAGATAGACATATGCCTCAAGCCTATTGCTGACTTGGGGGAACAAGTTGTCTTGAGTTAGGACCGATGCGTTTGATGGGATCAATGCCAACGCAGCTTGCAAGACCTGGTCATGCGACGTGACTGACGGGAATCCCTCTTGGTATGTGATTCCTGGGATGCGATTTTGTGTTAAAGGATTGAAAGGACTGAGGATCAGGGAGAACAGAAAAATGCCGACCAGCAATCCCCGCAAATCTATATTTCTCGCATGGATCTTTCCTATGGAAAATATCGCGCCAATGTCAGGAATGGGACGACAAACGCGCCTGCGCTTTGGTACCCGAGACTGAACTCTGTTGGACTACTGCTAACAAGCAACGTTACAATGAACCATGGTAGAACCATGACGAGCTGACTCGGGGCGAGCAGTGGCAAGAACATTAGACTCACGAGAGGCAGCATCCAAAACTCCGATATGATGTAGAAGGTGTTGGCGTTCTTGGGTGCTGTCACGAATCCAGCAAGGATTCCTTGTACTGAGGTACTCGTTCCTGAAAGCGCGGCCGACAAATAAATAGCGATATAGAAATACGCGACTGAGAAGGCGACTGTCGAGAATAGAATTGTTACATGCATCCTGTCAAGGTTGAAACCGAGGAAACGACGCGACCTAGGTTTCCTCACCATCGAGCGGAGCGTGTGGGCTACACAAATGGCAACCACTAGCACCGCTGCAAACTCAATTGTGATGAGCGAAAGCCCCAAGAAAAGTCCGTAGCCCCGCCAATTCGCGGACTAAGATAGAAATAGAAGAACATGCCAAGGAAGAATGGCAGGAAAGCTTCCAGGTGGAAGTCGTAAAGATTGAGGGACAATGTAGCAGGATTTACTAAAAATACGAATGCCATTATCAAAGCAAGATTTTCATTTTTGATTATTCGTCGAGCAATTAGATAGACTGGCAAAGCTGCCATCCCAATGAATAGAGTCTGGAGGACGAGCAACGTTTGTGCGAGCGGCATGAGCGCGTAGATGGGCAGTAGCAGAAACATGAGCAAGTTGAAGTGTGTGCCCAGAAAACTTCCAGAGAGAATTATGTGTTGATCAGGCGTCTCGAAGAACAACTTTCCTTTCAAGGCTGTGGAAAAAGCCTGATTGAAGATTCCAAAATCGAATGCGTTGGTTTGAAACGCATTGAACCTAAGAATCACTACATAAGACATGATTGCGCAGTATAGTCCAATCATTAGCAACAGTAATCTCAAAGACACAAGATTTCTTATCCAAGGTGACCTCGCAGCGCTCAATTGGTCTTAACCTTCGCACCCATACAAGGGACACAAAACTTGTTCTCGTCCGAGTGGAAGGTCATCGAGCGAGTCGACACCGGCCCTGCGTGATTCAGTCTCAATTCGATGGTCCCGCTCAAGCAGATGAATCACACTTGGAGACCTCCGAGCGGAGCTAGAGCGCCAGCGAGGTGGACTCAATTGGCATGAAGCACTTCAAAGAACATCTTTTCATACTGGGTAACCGTGTTCTTGAAATCAAAGGTGTTCGCGGCGCTTGTACATTGCTGTGAGAGTCGACTATACGGGCTGCCCGCTTCCCAAAGCGCCCTAAGGTGCCGAACCGACGCCGCATAATCGTCCAAAGAATTTCCAAACACGAATGGCAGATTCAGCTCTCGGTGAGAGGGTGATGGAGTAGTAACAACGGGGGTCCCGCAGGCCATAGACTCTACAGCGACTCTTCCGAATGTATCAGCCCTAACAGGGTCCATGAGAACATGCGAGCTATTGTAGATTCTAGAAAGTGCGAGCATGTTCCCTTGGAACCCGAGTGAGTGGATGATTTCGTCCTTGACTGCTCCGCCCACGTAGACAAAACGCATACCCGAATCCTTCATCTTCTTCGCCAAGCTGACATAGATGTCCCAACCCTTCTGCCACAACGCCCTTCCGGAGAAAAGCACCGTAAACTCCTCATTCTTTGGTCCAGTGGGCTTGAATACCTGGGTGTCAACCCAGCCCGGAATGATGTAGGTCTGGGGATGCTTTATTGTCGGGTGAGGATGGTGGGTGTGGATTGCGTCGAACGACTCGGAGTTCGAGTGGACCAATGAGCTTCGTGTCCGTAGGAGGCCGCCGATAGGTATCAATGCCATAGCTCGGGGACTAACTGATCTCAAGAAGAATGCTTGAGAATGGAATGAAGCGATCCTCTTGCCTTTTACTCGAAAATTGAGTGTAGAGAGAGGATGGTAGAAACGTATAGGCGACGTCCGTCACGGACTCTCTGTGCGTCCACACCTTCATGGTATGGAATGCCCCCGAGGACACTGTCGACTGGGTCTGCTTTGGGCTTCGCACCCCATAAGGAAAGGCAGCGCGTAGAATTCGACTTCATGCCCTCTGTTAGCGAGCTCGATTCCGAGTTCGCACATCTCCCTTTCGCCGCCACCCATGTAGGAGAGGCTCAGATGGGTGCAGATTGCTATTTTCAGCGCTAACCAGTCCTCTTTTGGTTCGCGCTAGTCCGAGTATTTATCTTTCCCAGAGATAGCTGAAGAGCGACTTCGTCTTCATCAGGTCATTGGCGAGCTTCTTTACGCTCTCTTCCGCTTCCTCGCGGCTCTTTACGCCATTGCTCTTTGTCGCAATCGGGAGCGCCTTCGGGATGGCGGGAGCCGCGGAGAGCGGTCTCGCAGCCGCCTGGACTGCGATCATTATGGGAGAGACTGAATCGTAGAGCTGGAGCGCCCAGAGCGCAGGGATGAATGCGAGGAGAACTATCGAGAGCTCGCCGAGCGAGGAGTTGTAGCCCGTGAAGCGGGACATCCAGGTCAGAGCGTAGGGAGGAAGCGCGGCGCCTCCTGAGACGAACGAGAAGATCCTCTCAGGGAGGATCGTGTACCAGGACGAAAAGATGCTAAGCAGGGCACCGGCACCGAAGAAGAACGAGCCCGTCTTCCGCCTCTTCTCGTACAGTTGCCCGAGCCCCATCAGTCCGAAGAAGCCTGGGACGGCCGAGAGGAGCATCTTCTTCAGAGAGGACGACATCTTCAGCCTCGAGCTTACCGCGGAGCCGAGGCCGAAAGCACCCGAGCCCAGGCCCGGAAGCGGGCTGGGGAAGTTGCCGACCGCGGAGACGGACTGCATCATGGGCGTGACTGCAGATTCCGCCTCCGCTCTCGGCGTTTGCGTGAAGGCAAACGACCGGATGGTGGGGGGGCTCAGGATCGGATTGACAGAATTGACCTTGATGGGGCTGGAGTATCTTCTGGAGCTGTTGGACGTGCTCCTTCCGAAGCCACCCACCCTGAAGATCTGGTCCGGCCGCGTGAATGTGTGTCTGCTCACCGAGAGCGAAACGTTTCGCTCGTACAGCAGACCTCTTGGCCTGTTTGCCATGTCAAACGTCATCGAGTACAATGTCACTGTATATAAGTTTAGAGATTACACATAGTTCAGGGTACCTTTACGTGTGGATTCTGACCAATATCTATAATATTTCGCCTAGTAAATGCGCAAAAATGCACGGGAGCTAGCCGTAGATGAGCAAGTTGTCAAGTCGGTCTGACAATGTTAGACTATTGGTTGCACGCGACCGAGCTTGCTTTATGGAATCTCTAACATACGTGAGATTCGCGCGTCTCGAGCTCGTCCGCCTCAAATCGCCAGGCCGAAGCCCATGACGAAAGCCTCGGCCTTCTTGATCTGGTTGATGAAGTCCAGCCCCTTCTGGGTGAGCGTATAGTACTTGCCGTCGGCGTCGGTCTTCTCCTCGAGCAGCCCCTTCGAGCTGAGCTCCCCGAGGTACTTCACGAGCCGGTCGTGGGAGAGGTTCGCCCGGTAGAGGATGCGCGTCGGCCTGGTGTTCCCCTCGTCCCGGACGGTCACGAGGATGTCCAGGTAGATCTTGAGGGCGGACCTCGGGCGCTCAGCTGACAACGCGACCACTCCAGTAGAGGAAGAAGAGCAGGGAGAGGAACCCGCAGAACTCGATTGTGTTCCCCACGAGGTTCAGGGTCGCTCCGAGCGTGAGGGCCGCGACAAGGATGATGACGTGGGCGAGGAAGATGAGGGCGAACCCGAAGAGGACCATCAGGGCGAGGTTGGACTGGGTGTGGGTGAAGACCCTCACGCCGTGATAGACGATGAGGAAGAGCAGGACGACTATCGCGGCCTGGGAGGCGAGGTAGATGGCGAGGATGAAGACGATGCCCTCCAGCAGCTTCTTCGTCACGGCGCTCGTGCTCGCGAGGACGGCCGGGATCGTCGCGCTCTTCGAGGTCGCCCGCGAGAGGAACGAGAGGCCGTACCCCCAGGCGAAGACCCCGTAGGCTATCAGCTGGAGCGCCGTGTAGAGGAGGAAGGCGACCACCTGGATTCCCCGGACCCTGAGGGCGTCTATGGCGGTCACGCTGACGATGGTCTCCGTCCCCGCCTGGAGGAAGAGGCTCAACCCGAGGAGCAGGAACCCGACGCTGATGTACCTGAGGAGGATGCTGCCCACGAGCCGGTTGTTCTTGTAGGCGTAGTAGCTGATGAGGAGGGCGACCGCGCCGGAGAGGAGGTTGAGGACGGAAATTATCGTCGCTGTTGGCACGGTTTGAGCTCAATCTCCAAAAGTGTACTTTAATGTTCTGAACCCCGCGTTCCTTGGGCCCCGATGCGAGCCCTAATTACTCTTGTTAGATTCGGGAATCATTCCGGTTCGCGCCGAAAAGACGCGGCTTTCTCCTTCTCCCTGCGTGAAGGCTTCCATCCCCTGATCCTCAGGGTGGCTGGGCAGGAAGCCCACAGCCTTCAGGCGCGGGTGGGTTCACTAGGCAGAGAATTCTGCCAGCCGGACCCTCTCCAGAATCTTCCTGACCTGATTCAGCGTTCCGCCGATGCGCCTGTCGCGCGCCCTTCCTCAAACCGAAGTATGCCTTCAAGCGTCCTTCGAACTCGTCATCACCTAATATACGGACGTCGGCTTCCAACTGGAGGATGACCCTTGCCTTCGACCCCCTGCTGCTCAGCTCGCCCACGGTGTTCCAGTCGGCTCCAGCCGCCAGCATCACAACGTCCCTAAGGTCTGGGTCCCTCCCTGAATGCAACTTCAGCGCGAGCAACAACTCCTTCGAGGCCACGCGCGATAGGACTGAGCCACTTACCCCCACGACTCGGAGTTCCTTCGAGGTACTTCGCACTTCGTCTTCCTTCCAGACGGCCTCGGTCTGGCGACAGCGCACCCCTCCGACCATCAGGTCGACGGATACTTGGTCCTCACCTACCCTCTTCACGAACTTTCTGGATTCGATCCCCTCTGACTCGTTCCGATGCATCTCTCCCTTTTCGTAGCCCTCCTCGTTCAGCAACGATGAGACCCTCTCGCTCGCTTCGGTTGAGGCGACTATGTCGCAGTCGACGGAGTATCTGGGAAGCGCAGAATATGCATCGACCGCATAACCTCCTATCAGGGTGAATCCACCACCCCTCCTGTGAAGGACGCCCAGGAGACGCAGTATCTCGGCTTCCCGCGCCGCGAGGCTCGACCCAGTCATCCAGTAATCGGCGGACCTTCATATCTTGCGCCCAAGCCAAGGTTGTACAGTTTGTCGAGCATCTCCAGGGCGGGTCCGTACGTGTAGGGATCTTTGAGACAGACCTCGACAGCGTCATTGAGAGCATCGACCTTCAATCCGTTGACCACTTCGAACCTGAGCCCGGCCGCCGGAAGAAGAACGAAATAGATTCCGTAGAGGGTTTCCTTTGGTCTAGCGCCCTCCAACATGGATTTCTTTCCTCTGAGTGCGAAGTATTTCGTCCAGTACTCAACGTCTGACTTCTTGACCCTGATGTATATCGGATAGGACCCGAAGAATCGATTCGCGTTGTACCCGCCGCGCGTCCACACGAACACACTGTCCACGTTGGTCAGGGCGTACGGCCTCTCGGCGGTCTTCAGGATCTCATAGGCGTCTCCGACGTCGTACCTTGAGTTCAGGTAGCGGTCTGGACTCATCACCTTGTACATTCCACGACTTGTTCGCTCCAGGAGGCCCTTGCTCGTCATGTCGAAAAGGACCTTTCGGGGGTCAGGGCTAGAGAAGGCGATGGCGAAATCTTCTGTGGAGAACTCTGACCTCCATCTTCCCATGATCGTCCAGAGCTCATAGTACGACATTATGTTACTACTACGGTAACGAGTGTATAAATCATTCGTTCACGCCGCCATGCTCTGTCCAATAATTCGGGTACGATCTCCATTCACCTTGTGTCCGGGAATCTTGCTTGGATTATGCTGCAAGGGAAGAGCTTTCTCAACCTGCCAAAGCTGAAGCTGCTCACGGTCCATTCGGGGGTGATAGTGAGGGCGCAGGAGTTGGCAGAGAGAGGGCCTCAAGCCTAGGGATGTCATCCACGCGGCCGCGGCGATCAGGAACGGAATCAGGGAGCTGGTGAGCTATCATGCCGACTTCGACGCCGTCCCCGAGCTGAAAAGGCTCGAGCCCTGAGCCGGATGGACCTCCTAGGTCGGTAGACTGTTCTGAACCCTGTATCTGAACCCCGCGTCCAGACGGCGCATTCCCGGGCGCTATATACTCTCAGGGCGTTCGACAGCCCTGACGACAAATGAAGACAGCAAAAATCGCAGCAATCGGCGCAGCCTCCGTCTTCGCGATGGTAGCGCTGCTTCTGGCAGTCCCCGCGATGGCGGCGACTCAGAACACAACCCTGATCGCGACGAGCGCGACCAGCACCACCAGCACCTCAGTCATCCCAGCCCCGACCGCTCTGACCGTCGGTCAGACGATCACCTTCACCAGCACCAACGGGGTGTGGCACGTGATAGCCTCCCCGACGGCGACCGACAGCGTGAAGTCCGGACCCGCAGCGGGCACCGCGACGCTCACGGTGACCGGCGCCTACAAGGGCGGGTACGCGCTCTCCCTGACGTCTGGAACCATCTCCATCGACGGCACGACCTACACCTTCGGCACCGGCTCCGCGGTGATGGGCCCGCACCAGGCTCACCTCGTGGGACAGGGCACGCTCGCTGGCGCCAGTAGCGCCAACCCAGGGTCGTTCATCTTTGCGGCTGGCGCACACGCCAACTTCAAGGGCCAGACCTACAACACGCTGCGCCTCGACGTACAAGTGAACGGGCAGGAGTACGGAGTCCTCCTTCTGGTGACCGCGACGGTCGCCTAAGGGGTTCCGCTCCTCCCTTCCCTTTTTTTCTCATCGGGTTGTCCACCTCAGGACCGAAGACGACTTGGCGCTCTGCCGGCTCTCGAGCAGTCAGCCGCAGACAGTACCGACAAAGTCTCATCGCGGCTCGTGCTCAGATATAAGGGCGTTCTGCCCCCAACCTTTAGGAGAGGGGGGCCGTGAACGATCGGGAGTAGGTGACGCCGCCGGTGGTGGTCACGGTAGCCGTGTAGACCTGCCCCGGCAGCCAGATAAGGTTCACGGGGAGGACCACTGTCTGCCCGGAACTCACGTAGAAGGTCAGAGGGAATGTGGCAGACGATGCTGAGCCGGGGCCGGATATCACCAGCGGAGAGCAGATTGAGAGGCGTGGTCCCCTGGTTCTTGAACTCGACGACGGCCCGCGTCTGGTTGAAAGTCTGAACTACTGCGTAGACGACGAGGTTGACCTGGAAGGTCCCGCTGACGGTCGAGATGGGCGAAGTGGCGTTCACTCTCACGGCCAGGTCCCCGACCTCCGGGCTTCCCGGAACTGCAGATTCATGTAGTAGGCCGCGTTGGGAAGCGCCGTGAACGAGTCGATCGTGGCTGCGTTCATGAACGTCGCCGACCCAATCTGGACCCAGAGGACCGGGTTGTAGACGAACCGCGAGTTGTCAGCGACGTAGGCGTAAATCGTCGTGTTTGCAGGCGGCCCGAGCGGGGCCTGTGAGGCCACTGTGGCGTTGATGCCCACCTCGAGACCCTGCACTTGGGCGTAGGTCAGGCCCGTGGGTATCTCGAAGGTCGTCGTGCCGTAGGAGGTGGTTGGCTGGGGCCTAAGTGCGAGGCCGATGTCGTCGAGGTGAATCGAGACGCCGGGCGGATATCCCACGCCGTGCGGGTTCTGGCCGGGGACGGTCATCGTTACCGTCATAGTCAGCGTGTACGTGCCGCTATACCACTCGCCCATCGGGTTGAGCCAAGCTGGCGAGCAGGTGCTGGGGTTGAAGGTGGCGTAGTTGTTGACCCACCCCGACGGGTTGAAGTCATTCTGCGCGGTAGGGTTGACATAGTCTACTGAGTGCGGCGTTATTCCACAGGCTGTCGCGTCTGGGGACGTCCCGCCAACGGGCAGCTCATAGGTCTGGCCGCTGATAATGAAGGTATCGCCTCCTCCTGGCGTCGGAGCCGGGTTGAATGCGCCTGTCATAATTGTGTTCGCAGTGTTGGCCGTGATTTCAAGAGTTTGCCCCAGAGCAGGTCCTGAAGTGTATTGGAGATAGTCACCTACCCACCACTAGGCGTCCAAGATGCTGGGGTGTCTTGGAGCGTTGTCGCAAGCGTACCAGCGGTTGTGGCACCGCTGAAGAGAATAGATTGCGTAAGGTAGGCCTTGTAGAGAATTAGGGAGTTGCGCGGCGCGTTGATGCCGTCAAGGCTGGACGCCCAAGAGAGCGTGCAGCACCCCGACGTCGTTAGGCTCGCCGCCGTGGCCGAGTCGAGGGAGAATGAGGTGGTGAAGTTGACGTTGCTCGTCAGCTGCTGCCCGTCGGCCAACGGGACCGAGTTGAACGACGGTTTGTAGTCGATGTACATGCTACCTGGACCGCTCTCCGAGGACGTGGTCATGGCGTTGGCGTCGTAGCCCGCCGAGACGCCGCTGGGCATCGCCCCGGGCGTGTCAGGCAGAACGACCCCTTTGGACGTCCCGAGGGTGCCCGACCTGGAGACCTCGCTAAGGGTTATGGTGGCGTTCGTCGTCGTGATTGTCGTCTCGACGAACGGGCAAGACGGTCCGGGAGGGCTGCAGTCGCCTGGACCGAGGTCGTTCTTTATCCACGATACAACTACCGTGTTGTAGAAGGTCCCGTAGGTCCTCGGGATGATCGCGGTCCAGGTCAGAGGTTCAGTCAGGCTCGGATATCCCTGCGACTGCCCGGGGCCGATGTCATATCCGGGGTAGCTCGAGACCCAGGTGATGTTGTTCCCCACCACCGAAGGAGGGTTGTTGGTGAAAGTGGCGCTTGGCCCCCAGCTGAGAGTCACGGGCTGGATGCTGGGCACCCCCCAGTTCTGGTCGACCAAGACCGAGACCCTGGCTATCTCATAGGGCTGGCCGAGGGCGTCGTTGTTCGTGAAGTTGAGGTTGAACGACATCACCGACGTAGGGTTCGACGATGGATAGGTGCCGTTGTAGGTGATGAACTGGGGGGAGCTCCTACCGCCGAGCGGTTGCTGCTGAGCGTGTAGGACTGTGGGACGTCGTCCAGCCCTGCATCCCCGACGTGAGGTTCATGTTCGAGATCGGAAGTATCGGCTGCTGCTCGGAGTTGGGGCTGAGAGTGACGGAACCCCTCGCCGTGAAGCTGAAGCCGTTATAGCTCGTCAGCCCCCCGAAGACGAGGTTCTGGACGCGAGATCTGCTGCTGCTGGGCTGCGAGCGTGCTCTGGCCGAGGTGTGCTGGCCCGCCTATGGCGCTGTTGAAGGTGTTGAACTTCGTAGCGATTAGCGCGCCCACCATCAGCACCACGATGAGGATGAAGAAGACGGCGCCGACGAGGTTCGCGATTCCCGAGCGGCGCGCTCTCATCTCATATCACCTGCACGATCCCGAGGAAGTAGGAGAGGAGGACCAGGGCGAGCGGGCCGAAGACGCCGATCCAGATCAGCTTGTTCCATCTCCAGACCTTCGCGCCGTCCAGGGGCATGAGTGGGAGCATGTTGAAGGCGGCCAGGAAGACGTTGATGTACGAGCCGAGGAACCCCGCCTCGAAGACGATCGGGCTCCCGCCGTTGAAGAAGATCAGCGGGAAGAAGAGGAGCGCGATCACGATGTTCGTCAGGGGCCCGGCGAGCGAGATCACCCCGTTCTCCTTGGTCCTTATCCCGTAGCCCGTCGATGTAGGTCGCGCCCGGGGCGGCGAAGACGAAACCGGTGAACGCCGAGAGCACCAGGGCGAGCAGGAGGCCCTGGGGCCACATCCTGAACTCCGCCTGGAACCCGTACCTCTGCGAGACGAACTTGTGCATCAGCTCGTGGAGGACGAACCCCGCGCCGACGGTCGCGAGCGAGAGGCCGAGCACCTGTAGGGCGCTGAAGACGATGGTCGTGTTCCCGTCCAGGACGCTCACCTGTCCCGCGAATCCCGCGATCAGACCCCCCGTGTTCGCAAGGGTGAAGGCGATGCCCAGCGCCATCCAGGCTATGAGGATGTCCCTGACCTCGTGGGCCGAGAAAGAGTGGCCGACCGGCCTCCTGACCGTCTGGCGACTGCGCTTTCGTTCCAGGCGAAGCTCGAGGTCGAGGTCTCCACCACGGGCTTGCGTGAGAGGTCCCCCGTGCACTGGTGGGACTCCGGAAGCCTGTGCTCCCCGCAGAACACGCCGCCGCAGTAGTTGCAGACGAACGGGAGGGACTCTTCCTTTCCACAATACTGACAGTTCAAGCGCTATACCAGCCTTCCTCTCCCGGCTATATACGGGCTTTGCGGCCTATATCACGCAGAACTTCACCGCGTACCCGCGGCCCGGAGTCTGCACCCAGGTCAGGCCGACCGTGCTGCCCGAGTAGGAGATCGTGACGCCGTTCACGAGGCCGGAGACGCCTGGGACCTGGATCGGCGCCGACCAGCTACGGGTGTAGTCGGGGCCCGGCCCAGGGTGCCCGACCTGGAAGGCGAGGTTGTCGTCGACACCGTAGGCCAGGTAGAGCCCAGCTACCTCCGAAGGTCATCGAAATGTGCCACGAGTGGTTGACGACCGCGTTCAGCGGGATGGTGGTGATGCCCGAGGGGCGACAGGGGCCGAGAAGCTCGAGAGCGTCGGCGGTTAGGAGTCGTAAGTTGAAGCTGTAGAACTGGACGTCTGCGCCCGGCGACCCGTAGGTCGCGAGGCCGCGAAGAAGATCATGTCGGTCCCGGTGTAGCCGGGCATAACCGCTCCCTGCTGCTGCTGCGTGTAGATCTCGACGCTCCGGGCCAGCTGGCTGGTGATCGGGGCAGTACCCCCGTCGAACTGCTCCTCCGACGCAGAAGGTCGCCGCTGTGGTGTACCCGTGGTCGAAGACCGTGACGTGAGGGAGCTCCGGTGTGTTGCCGACCGTGAACGTCGCTGCCACCGCGTCCGGCATCACGTACAGCTCTGAGTGGACCTGGGAGTTGACGCCGGTGTAGACCTGGTTGCAGCTTGACGTCCCCGCCGTTAAGCCGCGTCGGGATGTTCCACGAGTTGGTGAACTGGAAGACCTCGACGTGCCACATCAGGCGGTTGTCAAGCGCCGGGACCGTGACCCAGACGCACACCCCTGTGAGAGGCGAAGCACCCTGGCAGTACGTCGAGGTATCGACGAAGACGTTCGGCGACCCGCGCCGTGGTCAGCGCTCCGAGGGCCAGGGGGGTGCTCACCTTGTCATCGACGGGGCCGAGCGCGCAAGGTCCAGAGCAAGGCGCTCCAGCTCGAGGCGTTCCGCTCGGGACCGCACCTGCCCCTGGGCAAAGTAGAACCCGCCTGTGAAGGTGGGCGAGAGCAGCACGAGGTAGACGTCCGGACCCAGAGTTGGCCACGGCGAACGAGTAGCCCTGGTTGATCCCGTTCGACGATTGTCACGCTGCGGAGTTCCATGAATTGCCGGTCGAGTCGGTGCTGGAGCGGTAAATCAGGTTCGTGCCGTCGGAGTAGACGACGAACCAGTGGCCGGAAGCGAAGAAGAGCGCGTTCTGGCTGCCGTAGGTGATCGCGTAGGCGCTCGGGTCGAGCCCTATGGTGGTGACCGTGGGCGATATGATGTCGAGCTGGTAGGTCGTGGCTCGCCGTCAGCATGTTCGAGTCAGTCGCAGTGACCGTCCAGGTGTAGACACCGAACGGAGCGTTCGGCGAGATCGTGATGGTCATCGTGGCTATCGCCCCGTTGGCGTTGGCGGGCAGGCCGGGGTTGCCGCTAGGGAAATACGAGACGGTGACGCCGGCAGGGAGAGGGGGCACGGAGGCCAGGGTGATGAAGCCGCTACCACCAGTCGCAGTGACGGTAGTCGTCACGATCGTCCCCACGCCTGCGGTCTCGGCCGCCGGTGTGAGCAGTATCGTAAGGGGCACGAAGAAGTTCGTGGTCGCGGTCTCGGGTGCGTTCATTGTTATCTGCGTCGAGGGGGAGGCGCACAAAGGCGCGGAGGCGAACCCTGTCCAATCCTGGAAGACCGCTCCAGGGGCCACGGCGGTCGCCGTCAGCGTCGGGATCGTGCCTGCGAAGTACCAGCCCGCGGGCGCTCCGGCGCTGCTCGATGGGACGGCCGTGATAGAGCCCGCGCCGACCGGGTTGGTCACCAGAGCGAGATAGTACTGGACCTGGAACGGGACGGAGACTGTGGCCGAAGGAGACGCGATCGAGAGCGTTACTGGTGTGGGGGCCGGACCTGTGTAGGCGTACTGCGTCCCCCCAGCCCATGCCTGAGGAGATGGGATTGTGTAGGTGTAGGTTCCAAGCGGCGCAGAGCCTATGATGATGTCCTGTGAAGTGCTAGAGCAGGTGTAGGTGGTTCCGAAAAGAAGGATGCAGCCGGAGGAACCGGGATTCGGTATCGCCGCCGGGGCAGTCACCTGCACGGACCAGGAGGGTCCTGTCAGCGCCACGCCCGTCTCGACGAATGCGAGCCCTGTGACCAGTGTGAAGCTGGCAGTTATGGTCCCTGTCCCGCTTATGACGGCAGTCGTGCTAGAAGACCCGGGCGCCACTATGAGGATGCTGCCAGAGTCCGTCCATCCTCCGAAGCTGTAACCGACGATCCAGTTCCCGATTATGCTCGCCCCGGGGAGACCCGCTGGCTCCCAGACCGGAGTGGCGAAGGGCACGGCGTTGCCGTTGGCCGTTATAGAGCCCGTCCCTATGGGAGATACAACGAAGGTCACCTGGAACTCGTGATTGTACATGATCGGGTTGGTGACCTGGTTGGTCGCGGAGATAGAGGGCCAGGAACTGCTGCCTGGCTGCACCGTCCACTGCTCAGTGGGGAAAGCGCCGAATATCGGATCGTTCACGAAGACCTGCTTCGTGGCGTCGAGCCAGACCACGTTCGCCGTAAGGTTGAGGAGATGGGCCTTGTCGACGCCCAGCGAGTAATAGTTGATCGTTACACTGCCGGGGGCGCCATGGATAGCGAGACCGTCAGATGTGGTGTAGGCGAGGGTCTGCTGGAACTGATGATACCAGACGATCGATGGGTTCGTCACTATGTTGGTGGCCGTGATGTTCCAGCTTGCCGTGGGCGTGTACCATCGCTCTCCCGAGCCGCCCGTGTAGGTCTGGGTCACGGTCGCCTTTGTGCTCGCGTCCATCCAGACCGGCGAGGTCGTCCCGTTGAGCGTGGGGTTCTGCACCGCCCCGAAGGCCGTGTAGCTGATCGGCGGCGGGCTGATCGGCGGCGTTGTCCCGTCGGAGATGGCGTAGGCGAGGCTCTGCTCGTACTGCTTGTAGTAGATCACGGCGAAGACGTTGCCCCCCGAAGTTATGATCGGGGTGACCTGGGTGCTGGTGGGCGAGAGGATCCACCTAGTCCCCGCGGGCACGTTGTTACCCTGCGCAGGGAATGAGACCGTCGACCCTGCATCTGTCCACTGCAAGGTGGTGATCGACGGCGTGCTCCCTGCGAGGGTCGCTATCGCTATTCCGGGCTGGCCGTACTGAGTCCCGTACAGCACGTAACTCACCGTGGGGTCGAAATTCAGGCCACCCGCAGCGGCAATCGTATACGAGTTCAGGTACTGGTGATAGTACGGGATGTTCTGCAGGACCTCGTTCGCTGAGTTGATAATCCAGGCGGCGTTTGCCGGGTTGGCCGCCCACTGCTCGTCGGGCTGGCCCGAGACGGCCGTGTTCACGTAGGACGTCGAGTTCCTGAGAATCCAATAAGCGTTCGGTGTACTAGTGGGCGCGAAGGAGCTCGATATCTCGTTCCAGGCCGAAGAGGTCGTGAGGCTGTACGGGGTCGTCTCCGAGGCCGCCGCCACAGGCCTGTACTCTGAGACCCCTTCGAGTGTGGCTCCCAGCGCGAGGTTGCCCGAAGGCGACGAGGAGATGGTGTACCCTAAACCGGCCGAGACCGAGCACGCAGTCCGGCACGCGGTACTCAACCCCGAGATCACTATGCTGCCGACCGACGGAACGTAGGACGCGACCGCGGGCGAGAGTGACGTTCCCGTGCTAATCTTCGACGTGGGCGCGGCGTTCTTGACGTTCTGCATCTCGTAGACCATGATGTCCGACGCGGCCGCAGCCTTCAGGTTGACGGTGATGGTGTTGGCACCGCTCGATGCCAGGTGCGCGTACCACGTCTCGACGTCTCCACCTGCGACCGAGGCCTCGGCCGTTGACTTTGCGTAGCTCGTCAGCAGGGAGTCGGCGATCGAAGTCACCGTCGATGTGGACACCGAGGACATCACGACCACCGCGACCTCATCTCCCGCGACCACGTTGTTCGGCAGCGTTATCGAGCAGGACGCCGCGGACGCGCAGCTCTTCGAGGCGAACTGGTAGACCCCCGCGCTGATCGCGAGGGCGATGTTCTGCGTCGAGGGCGCGCCGGTCGTTGTAACTCCGCCGGGGGCAGTGTTGTAGTGGATCGTTGGCGCAGTGGGGCTGCCTCCTCCATAGACAGAGTAGACCGAAGGTTCTGAGAGAAGGTCATAGTAGTAGTACTTCACGCTGACGCCATCCGAAGCGCCGAACGAGATCGCGCTGCACGGCGCGTTGGCCCCCTGGGTCCCGGCACCGTTGCTACCTATCGCCAGACACCAAGCTTCCGTGGTGCTCGATCCAGAGGTGGTGGCGGAGATCGTACACCAGAGTCTGGGAGACAACATTGGAAATTGTGAGGGTCTGACCGTTGGAGAACGTGTACTGAGTGGTACTTTGAGTGGGGGAAGAACATGACGGAGTGCAGGCCCAATACGTAATCGTGTAGAAGTTGCTGGCACTGACATTTTGTGTCTCCGTAAAGGGTGTCTGCTTGAACGCGTATTCGACTAGTGATAGACTGACCGATACTGGTACCGGAGCTATCTCCAGCGTCGAGAAGCGCACAACCCCTCCGCTGTTGGTCCAGATGTAGGCCAGGGCACTCCCGTTGTCCCCGGATGTGGCGCTCAGGTCGTACCCTGCAACGACGCTCTCGGTGTTCTCCGCTATGTATCGAGGAGGCGCTTGGTTGCGTACCAACGTCCACACGCCAGTTGCAAGGGGCGCCGTGTCGTAGTACACTGTAGCTCCGGACCCGAAAGCTAGCACGAGCGTGGACCCGCTGATAGACAAGGTGGGAACGAATGAGCTTCCAGCGTTTTCCACGGCTGTCTCTGCCGTCACGATTCCTCCGAGCGTGTAGCTGAAGAAGTTCGTAAACGTCGCCATCACGCCCGCGACGTAGATCGTCGTACCTGATACGACTGCAGAGAACTCATAGACCTGATAGAAAGCGCTGGCAGGATGGTTTGGGCCCGTCCAAGCGACGTAGGAAGAACCGCTGCTGACCAGGTAGTAGATATCGAGGGTGCCGTATGCAGTGCCAGCGTTGGGTTGGACGAAGAGCAAAGCCATATAGTTCGTCGGACCGGAGTTGAGAGAGAGGAGGACCGGAGTGAGATAGGTGCCACCGTTCGAGTTGACCGCGAAGGTGCTGGAGCCGGATGCCGAACCCTGGGCCACCCAGTCCGAGGGTGTTGTGGTGCAGGTGGAAAGCGCAGCCTGCTTGCAGCCCAGAGCTCGACGAAGCTTCCGGTATACACGGCCACCCAAGTGTAGCCGTTCCCGTCAACCGTGATTGAAGACGTTGTAGAACCGCTGACCGTGTTCGCGAGGTTGAACGTCCCGCTCGTAACTATCGTGACCCCTCCGGTGACGGGGTTAAGCGTGATCTCACCGAAGTAGACGGCCTTAGCGCCGCTGAGAGGGGAGGTCACCCAGAAGATGTTGTTGCCTACCTGGTATGCGTCAAATCCCCATCCATATGTCATGAACCCACTGGTCGTCAAGGTGGCCGGGGTAGACCACGTCTGGCCATTGAAAGAATACTGATACTCAATCCCTTTTGCAACGCTCCCGGTCGAGTAAAAGATCCACCATGTGGTCTGACCGAGACCCGTCGGCGTGCCGAAGACCTTCCTTTGGTCGGCAAACCCAGTAGAGTAGTTTGTGCCGCTCGCGGGGTTCGTTGTTACGACGGCATGGGCCTGTTGCACGCTGAGCGCTACGGGCGCCACGAACAGCGTGATGAGGGCGATGGAGAGCACGAGTCTTCTGTCGGCTCTGAGTCTCCGGGAGAATCGGTACCCGCCGGCGTGGCCGTACATGCTCGCAGCCGCCAAGGTTAGACCGACTCCTCGACCACGGTCGAGCCAACCTTCGTGATAAGAGATGAACTTCGATTAAGGCCGGGGTAATCGGGACCTTGGAGATACTTCCCGGACGGACCGGAAGCGGCGAGACGAAGCTATCCATGAGCACAGGAATCGGGTGGCAAAGAACGATTAGTTGCTTCATCGGCGACCCTTTTGCAGGAGACGTCAGGCTTCGCCCGGAGAGCGCTGCAGGCATTATCATGGGTTCGCAAGCACCATTCTTGGTATGGATGGCGCCTCCAGAATTGAGTTATATAAGATTAGTTCCAAGTTCCTCCATAGATGATTTTCATAGTAAAGGATGTCATAATATTCTTATGTGCATATCAATCAGAGATTACATATGCGCCAGAATCAATTTACATGGAGATGCTGAAATACTTGCTGAAATATCTTAAACCCCACCCAGGGCAATATTTCTCTGAATTAATTATTAAATCAATTATTCCTCTAATTCGCCAAATTCGCCAAAGGGGGATGACAGACAACGTGTCGGAACGGCAGAAACCTGCGGCGCCTTGGGCTGCGGGACCGTATTCAAGCGTCGACGCTGGGTTACGGAGCTAAATACTGTCGTTTTTGCTCCAGAGGTAATGCTATTTGACCCGTAGGTCAACAGACACAACTATCTGTTGGTAAAATCTATATAAACAGCTAAAGAGGCCAAATGAGCCGATGCGGAGGTCAAAGGTGAGCCCTATCCTGAATTCCCGACTTCGAACAGACGGCAGCGGGATGGATTCTGCTGCCGGAGACTCCGCAAGAAGCGTCTAGGTTAGGCGCGATGTTCGATCATGGCTAATCCCCCGAAGAAGAAACGTAGCACTCGGTCAAAATCGACCACGACCGCACGGAGAAATAGGTCGAAGAAGCCCAAGATAGAGGGAGAGGAAGGCCTCACCGGAAGATCCCGCTCTGTCGGAAGCACCGAATGGTCAGCCCAATGGCCGTCGAGGCGCAACCCATGGAACAGCAAGGCCGTGCAGACGGAGCCAGAACCCGTTCCTCAGCCAGGCATGAACACTCACCTCCTGCCCGAGGAGGCGCCGAACATCGTGACTGGATACGTGCGGCTGATTACCTTGGGCGTATCGTTCTTTCTCGCCGTGTACCTAGGACTGGAGGCTTTCTCGATTCTCGTGGCATTCCCGGCGAAGCTGCCTATCGCCAGCCTCCTGATCACGACGGTCATCTCTCGAACTCCCAGGCGGCATATGCGCTGATCGGCCTGCTCTTTGGTGAGCTCGCGGTCGTGCAGGTCTGGGCCTGGAGAGCAAGGAGATCGAGTCCAGTCTTCGACGCCGCCGAAGTGGGGGTTACCCAGGAGACGGTGCCGGTTCTGGCGCTCCAGCCGGGAGTCGACGTCGGCCAGGTCTCCGTCCCACAGGTGGAGGCGGTGTCGCAAGTGCCTGTAGAGATCATCCCCGACCCGGCCCCACAGGCAGTGGCGCCGACCGAGAAGATGGTCGAACCGCTGTCGCCTGTCGAGCAGACTCCAGTGGCCTCCCCCGTAGCGCCGTCGCTTCCCCCGGGTCCCGAGAAGGTCGACACTCTTCCCGATCGTGGCCCAGAACCCGGAGCGCCATCGGAGAAGGACGCCAGCGTCCAAGGACCCGGCCCCGAGCCCCCGCGATGAGAGTCGAGGTCAGCCAACAGCAGCAACAGGCAGGCATGGCTTCTCAGTTCCAGCCTCGGCTTGAAGAGGAGAAGAATGGCGCCGGGGCGACGCTCCCCCCACCGGCTCCCGAAGCAGCAGCCAGTCAACGCCCCTCAGTCCGCGGAGATACGAAAGGAGGAACAGACTCTGCCAGCCGCAGTGACATCGCCTTTCGTCATGCGCTACCAGATCTACCCGGACAACCCCGACGTGTACGTGGGCATCCAGAAGGACTCGGAGACCGGCGGCTTCCGATACGTCGTCGTCGAGCCGAGGCTCACGCTCTGGGAGAAGCAGGTCTACCAGAAGCTGACCAGACTGCTAGTCGACGAGCTCGAGGTCGACATGGCCAAGCTCAAGAACAACAAGAGCGCCGAGGTCTATCTCGTCGAAGAGGCCAAGACGCTTGCGAAGAAGTACAAGATCAACGTCGCCCCCGAGTCCTACAAGAAGATCGCCTACTACTTCGTCCGCGACTACATCAAGCTCGGCAGGATAGAGGTCCTGATGAACGACCCGCGCATCGAGGATGTCAGCTGCGACGGGCCCAGGATCCCGCTCTTCATCTGGCACAGGGACTACGAGTCGATTCCGACGAACGTGATGTTCCAGGGCGACGAGGAGCTCAACACCTTCGCCTCGAAGCTCGCCTATGTCTCGGGCAAGCACATCTCCATCGCGGCACCGATCGTGGACGCGACGCTCCCCGACGGCAGCAGGATCCAGATCACCTACGGGAAGGAGATCACGAAGAAGGGCAGCACGTTCACCATAAGGAAGTTCAAGGGCGACCCCATCACGATCGTCGACCTCCTCAAGTACAACACGCTCTCCCCCGAGCTGGGCGCATACCTCTGGTACCTCATCGAGAAGCGGATGTCGCTTCTGGTCGCAGGCGGTACGGCCAGCGGCAAGAGCATACCCCATGACGAGAAGGTCTCAGTCTATCAAAGTGGAATGCTCCGGACCGTGCCAATCGGGGAACTATACGAGGAATTTGCAACTTCATCGGAGTGCAGGCGCGAAGATGAATACGAAATTCTCGATCTCCATTCCATCGAGACGCTCGCATTCGATTCGAATCTTAGCGTAGGCATATTTCCAGTTGCCTCAGTGGTTCGTCATCCTGCGGAGAAGACGATCTTCAAAGTTAAGACTCGCGGGGGACGGGAAGTGTGCACCACGGGCGATCATTCCATCTTCGTCTCAGGGAACGGATCAGCCCAACCATATCCGGTCGTCCGCCTCCGTCCTGGGATGCACGTGGCGGTGCCAAGCTCCGTCCCCGTATCGGATGCCGAATATGTCACTCTTCATACGAAGATGCAGGCTGGTCAGTTAGTCGTCGCGAGGTCAAAGGTAGAGCTATCTTGGGACGAGGTTGTCGAAGTCGAGGAGGTCCCGTACTCGGGCGAATATGTCTACGACCTCGAAGTTCCCGACGTGCAGAACTTCGTCGGCGGCGTGGGCGGCGTCTTCCTGCACAACACCACGACCCTCAACGCCCTCTCGATGTTCATCCCTCCAGACCAGAAGATCGTCAGCGTCGAGGATTCTGTAGTGGGAGATGCGGAGATCCTCGTCTCCGAGCGTGGCGCGGTCCGCAAGGTCAAGATCGGTCCGTACATCGATCAAGCGCTGCAAGACGGTACGACGCTAAGCCCGACGGGCCACGAGCTCGCAAAGCCCAACGACCTGAGGGTCCTGACGGCCGATTCGTCAGGCAGGGTGCTATGGAGCGACTGCACCGCTCTCATCAGGCACAAGGTCCACAAGGACTTTGTGAACGTCAGGACGCGCACGGGCAGGACCGTGGAAGTCACAGCCGACCATTCGCTCTTCAGCTTGGATGAGGCCGGGGAACTGTCGAACATATCCGGGAGGGACATCTCCGTCGGTACATTCCTGGTCGTCCCTCGTTCTCTCCCCTCCGGTGCCGGTAACACGTTCTTCGACCTAAGTACGCTGCCTGAGTTCGCTCGTTACACCATCAGGGCAGCACCCGGGACGACGGTGGGGCAACCGCAGCAGCTGAGGGTGCATGCGGTGAGGAGCTCTCTGTCCATCCCGGCGCAGATAGAACTGAACCAGGACATTGCCTTCCTCGCGGGCTTGTGGATTGCCGACGGGTTCTATGGTGCAAGGACTGTTGGCTTCTCCGCAGGAGCAAAGGACATCGAATCCAGACTCCGGAGCACAACGGACTTGCTCGGGCTGAATCTCAAGCGACACAGTGACGGCATTTCGCTGCTGATCCACTCGCAGCCTCTCAAGACCTTCTTCGAGAAGACGCTGGAACTTACCGGAGACGACTACACGCGGCACATCCCAGACGTCTTCTTCGGTGCTCCGGATGATGTCGTCGCATCGCTCCTGCGCGGATACTTCACCGGAGACGGGAACGTCTCCGCGGGCGAGGTCTTTGCTGAATCGGCTTCCATGCAACTCTTGAGGGACATCCAGACTCTTCTCCTTAGGTTCGGGATCATACTCTCGGTCGGGAGCAAGCGGAAGATAGGCAGCCTGGGCGGGCTGGGAACATTCAGGGCGTCCATTGTTGGGACAGCACAGGTCTCCTCCTTTGCGAGGAAGGTCGGCTTCGAACAGTCCAGCCAGATGAAGAAGCTATTCGCTAGGACTAAGTCCTCAAAATACTTCCTCGATCCCGTGCCGCTCAACGACCTCCTCGCCCGTGAGGTCCGAGAGTCGAAGACGAGAGTCGGCGCGACCAAGATCAACGATGCGCTCCGTCAGCGCCTTAACAAAGGGGTCAAGAGGGGCATCGTCTCAAGGAAGACGCTCCTTGACCTTGCAGAGGCAGACCCCCAATTCAGAGGGAGCAAGGCATACGCGCTCGCGACCAGCGGATTCTATTTCGACCCGGTTGTATCGGTGGAGTACAACAACCGCGAAGAGATGGTGTATGACCTAAGCGTCCCCGAGACAGGTCGTTTCATCGCGAACAACATCCTCTGCCACAACACTCCCGAGCTCAACCTCTCCCACAAGAACTGGATCCAGTCGGTGAGCAGGGGCGGAGGGCTCGCCGGCGAGATCACGCTCTTCGACCTGCTGAAGGCGGCCATGCGTCAGCGCCCGGACATCATCATCGTCGGAGAGGTCAGAGGAGTCGAGGCCTTCACGCTCTTCCAGGCGATCGCGAGCGTAACTGGAGACACTCCCGTTCTCGTGAGAGAGGGCGGCCGGGCCAAGCTTACAGAGATTGGACACTTCGTCGACGGGTTCTACTCCGGGTCCGAGGAGCGGGTGCCGAAGCACGTCGATGGCCGCGAGGTTCTATCCTTCGAGAGGAGCGGCGGGGTGGCCTTCTCGCCGGTGAAGTACGTGCTAAGGCACAGGGCCGACGAGATATACAAGGTGGGGTATGCCGGTGGGCGCATCAGGGCGACAGGGAGCCACTCGGTCTTCGTCTTCGACGCTGACGCTCGGATAATGGCCAAGCCTGTCAGCAGCCTCTCGGAGGTCGACACGATGGTCAGCTTCTGCGGCTCGGAGCTCAGGAGGGAACAACCGTCAATCGACGTCGAAGCTATCCTTCGATTGGTCGAAGGCCACAGAGTCATCACCGAGAAACCCCGGCCGAACTGCCCCAGCTGCTGCGCACCGAACACAAGCTTGAAGGGCCACATCGGCGCAAAGCAGAGGTACCAGTGCGGGAGCTGCAGGACAACCTTCGTAGACTCTCCAGAGCTGGTGTTTACCAACGCCCTCTTGTCGCAGGGGCGGGGCCTAGTCGCCTTCGAGAGGTCGCTCGCCCTGCCCAAACTGATGACGGTGGATGAGGAGTTCGCGAGGGTCCTCGGAATCTACCTGGCCGATGGGTGCGTCAAGACCCATAAGGGGTCGAGTAGAGTCGTCTTCTGCCTGGGCGCGGCCGAGAAGGCACTCTTCGCCGAGGACGCGACCCGCTTCTTCGCGCGCTTCGGCTCTGCGCCGTACGTCGAGGACCGCGGGACCTACGTGATGCTCGAGTTCAACCACAGCCCTATGGCCGAGGTCTTCCGTGAACTGTGCGGCGCCCAGTCTTGAGGAGAAGCGCGTCCCAGGCTTCATGTGGACGGCACCTACGCCGGTGGTCAGCGCTTTCCTCTCTGGATGGGAAGCTGACGGTCGCCGGACCGTAAAGGACAGGAGGTCCGTGCCAATCTCCTCGGCCCGGAAGGACCTGATCGATTCCATCTCCTGGCTCGCCAGGCTGAACTCCCGCACCACCTACATCTCCGAGAGGTCATCGAAGTACCCCTCGGTCTACGTCTCGAAGCAGGGCCACGACAACCGGTCGGACTCGATCCCCGCGGGACCACTGCTGCGGCTGAAGGAGCTGATCGGATCCGCGCGCGTGGATTCACATGCCAAAGGCGTCCAACAAGACCATCTCCAAGTCGAGGGCCGAGAGAGCGCTCCAGGAGATAATCACCACGGCCCGCGGAGAGATGACCTGGGAGGCAGCGGAACTCATAGGCACCATCTCGGCACTGATAGAGGGGTCGCTGATTGCCTCTCGCGTCCTCAGCGTAGAGAGGGAACCCTTCGACGGGTTCGTCTACGATATCTCCGTCCCTGGGACCGAGGCGTTCTTCGGAGGCGACTCCCCGGTGGCGCTTCACAACACGGGTCACGGCGGTCTTGGAACGGTCCACGCCGACTCGGTCGAGGCGGCCATCAACAGGCTCACGACGGAGCCGATGAACGTCCCCAAGAGCCTCCTCGGTGCGACCCTCGACTGCCTCATCATGCAGCTAAGGATAAAGATGAAGGATAAGAGCGTCAGGCGCATGGTCCACGTCGCGGAGATAGTCGGGCACGAGACGAGCACGGGCCAGATTGTGCTCAACAACGCCTTCAAGTGGGACCCGGTCTCCGACAAGTACCTCTTCGCCGGCAGGAGCAGGCTCTTCGAGAAGGTGACGAAGCGTTACGGTACGCCTCCCGAGAAGATCAGGCAGGACATCGAGGACCGGAAGATATTCCTCACCTGGCTGGTCAAGAAGAACCTACGCGACTACAGGGACCTCTCGCAGCAGATCAGGGATTTCTACTCCGACCCCAACAAGGCCGTTGAGATGGCGATGCGGGGCCTGGAGGGCGCTGAGGCGTGAAGACGCAGGGCAAGAAGACCGCTGGCGCCAAGCAGAAACCGCTAGGGAAAGGGCGAGAGCCGCGGCATCAAGCAGCGCCTACTGGAGGTGGGCGTACTTCCACCTCGGCCCTCACATGGGACGGGCCTACAAGGCGCTCACTTTCCTCGAGCCGCAGATCCGGAGGGGCGGCGGCAGGCTGAACTACCATGCGTACGTCTGCGTGATTGTCCTCACGACGATCGTCGCGGCCATAGGAGCGCTCGCGGTCGGCATCATCCTCTCGCTCGTCGGCTCGGTTTCCGGTTGGGGAGAGCATAGGCGCTCCCCATCGGGCTGGCCCTGGCCGCTGGTGCTGGCCGCCCTTCGGCTTAGGAGTTCTGAGGCCGAGGTTCGCTCTGGGGAGCAGGAAACGGCAGCTCGACGAGGAGCTGGCCTACGTGGCGAGCAGGATGGCGGTCCTCTCGGCCAGCGGGATGACCCCGGAGAAGGTGATAAGGGAGATAGCCAGCGACGACTCGAACGAGCTCATCATCCAGGAGTTCCGGAAGATAGTGAGAGACATGAACCTGCTGGGCATGGACCTAACTCAGGCGCTGCAGGAAGCCAGGAAGAGGTCGGCCTCGGACGAGTTCGCCGGCTTCCTTGACGGGATAGTCTCCACCTCGAACTCTGGGGCGGACATCCAGCAGTACCTCGTCAAGCAGTCCAAGACGCTCATGAACGACAAGAGGCTCAAGACCAAGCAGTTCTCGGAGACCCTCGGTATCATCGCGGAGATGTACACCACCATGCTCGTCGTGATGCCGCTCATCCTCATCATCCTCTTCGCGGTCATGGGAGTGATATCGGGCAGCCTGGGAGGCATCAGCATCAGCCTGCTCATCGAGCTCGTGGTCTACGTGATGGTCCCAATAGGCGGCGTCGTGATAATGGTAATGGCCGACGGGATAATGCCAAAGAGATGATTGTGAGATGAGCCTGAGAGCGGCCTACGTCCACAGGAACCTCGTCTACGGCGATCTCAATAGTCGGGAGCGATGATTGTCTCGCTGATTGTGGTGTTGCTCTCTGCTGCCGGGCGCATCTCGCTCCCGTTCTCCGCCCCCACGATGGTCATACTGATCGCTCTGTTGTTCTTGATCTTCCCGAACTTCATGGAGTTCTCCTACCAGAGGTGGAGGAGGCAGATAGACGAGGCAATCCCGAGCATGCTCACCGACATAGCTGCCCAGGTGAAGACCGGGCATAAGCCTCGACCGCGCGCTCGAGATTGCCTCGACCAAGGACTACGGGCCACTTCAGGCTGAGCTCAAGAAGCTCCAGACGCAGCTCTCTCTCGGGGTTCCATTCGACGTTGCTTTGGAGAACCTGATGAAGAGGGTAAAGACCACCATGGTGAAGAGGACCTTCGGCCTCCTGATGCAGGCGAACAGGGCCGGGGGCAAGATCGAGGAGCTCCTCGACATCATCCAGTCGGACGCGAACGAGCTCTTCCTGCTCGACAAGGAGAGGAGGTCGGCCCTTCGACCGTACGTGGTCGTCATCTACATCGCATTCGGGGTCTTCGTCGCCGTCTCGGTTCTTCTCGTGGACAGCTTCTTCAAACAGGTCCTCGGCTCGTCCAGCGGCACCACGGTGAACTTTGGGAGCGGGAACGGGCTGGCCGGACTTACGCTCGCGTCGGTAAAGGACCTGTTCCTGCAGATGGCGCTCATTGAGGCGATATTCGGGGGGTTCGGCGCAGGCAAGCTCGGAGAGGGAAGCTTCACGGCAGGGTTCAAGCACGTCCTGATAATGGCCGCGGCGACGGTTGCGATATTCGTTCTAGTCGTCTAGATCTAGAGTCAGGGCGAAACCATTGTCGCCGTGAACGAGAGTCCTTTGTTGGTTACGATAGTTGCCGTGTACGTCTGGTCTGTCCTCCATCCGAATGGCAGCTGCAGTATCAGCTGCTGGCCCTGGTTGACGTAGCATGGACTTGGCGCTACAGCCGGTGTAGGCAAGGGTGGCGAACTACTGCAATAGTAAGGACCTATCGTGTTAGGGACCAGCAGATAGCTGGAGACGCCGTCGGGACCGGAGATATAGGCGTTGGTGAATCCGACCGGAAAGGTGCTGTTGTTGAGCACCACCAGACTTACGATGTTCTGTTGGTAGGTCTGGACGACCACCGTCGTCGAGACGCTAAGGCTCTGGTAGTTTATCGTGCCGTCGGAGATGGCGTAGACCCGGACACATATTCCCGTCACTCCGCAGGTCGTGCCTGTGGGGTCCAGGAAGTTCGAGGCCGAGGCAGCCGGAATGTTCACCGAGATTGTCGCAGAGGAAGACAGCTCAAGTTGTCCGACCTCTACCCAGACCTTACTCCCTATCCCCCTGGAGATGTCCTGGACGAAGACATAGGCGGTCACGTTCTCTGCCGGTGTCGAGCTGAGCGCGAGGTTCGTCGTCAGCTGGAGCGATTGAACCTGCGAGGGCGTCACCGGTGGCACGAATGCGATCGTCATGGGTGCCGCTGCGTTGTCCGAGAAGAAGGCGAGATTCGTGTCCTGCAGCGAGAGACCGATGTCGTCAAAGTGCATCAGGAGCGAAGTGGGATAGTCCGCATTAGGGGGGTTCACTCCAGGCATGCTGACGGTGGTCGTTATCTCCAGCTCATAGAGGGTGGAAGCCATCCAGTTCCATGGGTGCCCGTTTTGGGTCAAATCCAGAGCGGATGGGTTGAAGTAAGGCTCGGTGTGGACAAGATTGGAAGGGCAGTTCGTGGAATTCGGCCCGCAGGTAATCCAACCCGAGGCGTTGAAGTTGTTGACCCCGGTTGGCACGACCGGGATCGTGTTCGGGATCTGGATAACGTCCAACGTCCCTCCGGTTATGGGATCGATCTGGACGAGATACTGGTTGATCAATATGAGCGGATTGGGCGGCGCCCTTACCTGGTCGAGAGAGAAGCCGAAGTTGAGAGCGTCGACTGCACCGACCGTCGTCAGCGCAGATGCCTGACCTGGGTCGATGGTGAAAGCCGAGGTAAAGTTCATCTCTGCGGTCAGCTCCTGTCCCGTGACGAGAGCTGCACCGTTGTACGTGGGCTGGAAGTCAAGATAGACGCTGCCGGGACCACTCTCAGAGCCGACCTGGTTCGAGATCGGATCGTACCCTCCCACAGCTCCTCCCGGAACCACCGACTGGGGCTCGGCGCAGATGTTCCAGGTCGCGGGGGCAGGGCAGAAGGGCGGTACCGATACCTCGCCAGGGCCTGACGTCACGACGTCTGTCTCCACGGTCACGAATCCCGGGTCCGTGATCGGGACTCCGTTGAATATAGTCAACCACGTTAATGAGACGGTGCTGAAATATGGGCCGGGGACACCCGCGACCAGCGCGGCCCACTGGAAGAAGACGGGCGGCGTGCCTGCTGAGATTCCGTTGGCCTGCGGAGTGCTCCAGATGAAGGTGTTACCCGCAGTCGTTACGCTCCAACCCGGTGGGGGAGTTGGACAGAGCGGAGAACCAGGGCATATGGGAATCGCAAAGCGGGAATCCACCTGGATGGTCACTTTGTAGATGCACGAGGTACCGGCCGCGCAGGTTCCGGAGGCGTCGGTGTTGGCGACTGAAAGCGTGAAGACTGTTTCCCCGGGAAGCACGTGCTCGTATGTGTTACTGACGTTCCCGTCGTCCCTCACTATCTTGTAGTCTCTGGAGAAGACCCAGCCGCTCATGCCGCTGCTGAAGTTCATGTTCGATATCGGCAGCAGAGAGCGAGTGGGAGAGGCGGTGTTCGCAACGGCCGCGAGAGTCTGAATAGCCGTCGGAGGCGTGGGAATGACTAAGGCGCCGAACGCCAGATTGGACACCGCGACGTCGGTGACTCGGTTCTGAGCGTCCTGCTGATCGACGCCCTTGAAGAGCAAAGAGTAGTTCCCGAAGGATTCGAAGACCAAGATCGTGGCCGAGAACACGAGGAACACGACCAGCACGAAGAAGATCGCGCCGATGACGCTGCTGACTCCGGAGCGCCTACGCCTTCTCGTAAGCAACAATCTGGTTACCTCTGGCTGTTATGAAGGTGAACGCGAACGTCGTGCCAGCTACTGGGAGATCGTTAGTCTGCGAACCTCAACATCAAAGTCTCGCCCGGCGTGATGGACAGCACACAAGTCGCGGCACAAAGCGAAAGAGGGTTTCCTCCTCCTGCGTCTGGCAAGAGAGTCGTGTACGCGTTTGCCGGAGCTACTGTGTAGGCGAAGAAACCGAAGTTGCCGGGACTGGATACTGAGGCATCCGCTCGTGACGTTCGTGACGAAGACCTCGTTGATGACCGCCGTGTTGGACCCGGCGTTCCCTATGAAGATGTCACCTCGCGCACTCACCCTGCGAGCCAGGAGCAGCAGTGAAGGACATCCGCCCGTCTGCCCGGTGCTGTTGTGAAGAAAGACACCTGCTCGACTATGACGTCTTCGGTAAGCTGGCCTCCTGCATTCTGCACAAGGTTCGAGAACCCTGCGCCAAACCCGCCGAACGCCGTCGAGGCGAAGCTGTAGACGAGCGTGCCTATCGCCACAGTGATCACGATCAAGAGAAGCTCAGCGATGACCGGGCTGACCGCACGCCTCTTTTTGAATCGCAAGGCTCTAGGATTCGCCTCCTTCCAGCTTAAAGCACTTTACCCCAATCTGAGAAGGCGGCCGAACTCAAGAACGCGCGAAACTTGGGTCTTGAGTGGAGTGCCGCACTCGGCTGCTCTCCCTCGCATCGCCTCCTGTTGCGCCTGGCTCCCCTGCTCCTGGAATCTCCTCGAGCTCATCATAGGGCTGCGTCTCCTCGGTCGCAGGAGCTGCCGCTGCCTTCCTGCGCCTCCACGGCCTCAGGAAGAAGAAGTAGAGGACAATCGCCACGACTACGACTATGAGGATGCACGATGTAGATTAGGTAGGGCGCGATCTGTTGGTAGAATGACTTCGTGGGAGGCACTGGGACGGGCTGCACGACGACCGTCGTCGTGAAGTTCTTGGCCCCTGTGAAAGGACTTGTCACGAAGGCCGTGATTGTTACGGGAGTCACAGTGGCCGCCGACGTATCGCTGAATATCACGGTTGCAATCCCGTTGGCGTTCGTGGTGGAGTTGGGAGAGCTGACCTGACCTGAAGTGACATTCCAGAAGACCGGGCGCCTTCAACGCCCTGCCCCAGAGCAACGCAGTCTGACATAGACGGTCGATGTCTCATTGGTGTAGATGATTGTCGGTCCCGCAGTCAGTGTCTCGGTCACAGGGCTGTTGACGACGTTGAGACTCAGTGATGAGGAACCGAGACCGGGAGCGGAGGCCGTGAGACTCGCGAGCCCGTAGCTGGCCGTCGTGACATACGTGCTGGCGTAGTCAGCTCCTGCAGCAATCTTCAGAACGATAGGCTCGACCAGCAGGGTCTTGTTGGATGCGGTTATGGTCACAGTGGTCGCCTGTTGAGCCCTCGCTGGCAGGCCATTGATGTCCTGCAGCTGCACAGTCAGCAGAGCATCGGGGGAGATGGGCGAGCTGACGGTCGAGTTGGGACCGATGTAGAGAGCCAGCTTGTCAGGAGCCGGGATCACGCTGGTCAGAACAGCTCGAGGTGGCGCTGTATCCCGAGGCCGAAGCCGTGATGTTCGTTGTGCCAGGCGAGAGACCTGTCTTCACGGTGCGCGAAGACGTAGGTCTGACCGGTCCTTGATGATTACGGGAGAGGTGACCGTCATGACGTCCGGACGCGAGGATGTCAACTGTACTACTATGTTGTTCGGGGCCACTGCTGGGTTACCGAACGAGTCCTGGAGGCTGACGGAAAGCGCGCGAGTAAGTCCCTCCGTCCGCTGATATGGTGTTCGCTACTGGGCTCACCACGACCGAGACCGGGATAGGCCCGAAAGCCGATTCTGACGCCTGTCCAGACTGAAGTCCCTGGGCAGAGGCCGTGATTACTGTGCTGCCCACGAGATAGGTGGAGGTGATGTTCGCGACGGCGAACTCTTGACCGGCTTTGATTCGTCGCTTGCGAGACGACCGTCCCGACCGCGGTGTCTGAAGAGGTTATCGTTACGGCGGTGTCTGCCGCCACGACATCTGGTCTGGCGCCGTCCGAATCCACAACGGCGACGAGGATCGCAGTGTAAACGCCGCTATCCGCAAGCACAGGGTTGGGCGCGGCGAAGACGGCGAGCTCGCGCAGGTTTGAGCTTTGCGCCGAACGTCGAGATTTTGGAGAATCCTGAGAGGAGCCCTTGGGCAGACGCTGTGATGGTAGACGTGCCATTGTGAGAGGTGTCGGTGAATGTCGCGACCGCGCTGATGGCCCCGGTCGGGATGATGACAGTGATAGGACTTACGGAGGCAACGGTCAGATTAGAAGAAGTCAATGACACCGTTATCGGCGATGGTGCACGGGCAGGATTCCCTGCCGGGTCAGTCAGCCAGACCATCACCCTGCCGCTCTGAGAAACTGACTGCCTCATTTGGCTCTGCCGCAGACCTTGAGAGAGTATGGGGGCGACCCGATGACGATGAGGGAGGATGTTCCAGCGCTGAAGCCGGTGGCAGTGGCTGTGACGAACGCTTGGCCTATCGCGTACCCAGATGTGTAGTTGACCACGGCCAGGTCAGCACCCGTCGGAACGATTATCCACTGAGCTTGAGTTCTTCATCGGCAACATTGAGCGCTCTCAATCCTCATCTCCAGCTCCCCTACACGCTTCAGTGGAATGTTGCTTTGGAACAAGCCTTGGGAGCGCAACAAACCATCACTGTATCCTACGTTGGCGCAGCGGGTAGGCGGCTCATTCAGTCGGCGTATGTAGTAAGCCCGAATCCAAGCTTCGGAAATGCCGATTTGGTAGGCGGCGTAGGTACGTCGGATTACGACGCGCTGCAAGTCCAATTTCAACGACGGCTGGCACACGGGTTGCAAGCACTCGCCTCGTACACATGGTCGCACTCGATCGACACCGCTTCCGCAGGCTCCACCTATAACGGCTCTAATTCCCTCGTACCGTCTGTGAATCCAAGCGCGAATCGAGGACCCTCCGACTTCGATATTCGAAACGCATTTTCCACCGGTGTGACTTATGACATCCCCGCCGTTAAGGGAAACCTTTTGGTTAATGCAGCTTTGCGGGGCTGGTCACTGCAAAGTGTCATTCAGGCCCGGTCAGCGCCGCCCGTGAACGTCTTTGATGGTGCATTCTCGACGCTGAACGGCGGCTATGCGGAAGTTCGACCTGAATTGTTCCAGGTATCCCGATCTACCTGTACGGGTCGCAATATCCTGGAAGGAAGATAATCAATAACACGCCAGACGAAGGAGGTGCGGGCTGTGTCGGACCTTTCTGTCCTCCACCAACCGACGCGGATGGAAACCCTTTGCGCCAGGGGATCCTTGGTCGTAACGCACTCAGGGGTTTTGGCGCTACCCAGTGGGATTTCGCAGTTCATCGAGATTTTCCAGTTCACGAGAGGCTCACATTGCAGTTTCGGGCAGAATTGTTCAATGTATTGAACCATCCCAATTTTGGCCCACCGGTGAGCGACATTAGCAATTCTTCATTTGGCCAATCAATTCAAATGCTGGGTCAGAGCATGAACTCAGGAAATCTAGGCGGCGGAGGATTCGATGCACTCTATCAAATCGGCGGCCCCCGTTCTGTCCAATTTGCTCTGAAGCTAATGTTCTGAGAGTCATTTGGCGCCCCGTACCGCTATTTTCGTCTGGACGGCCGAGCACTATTCATCGTTCGTAGGACAAAAAGTCCAACCAGGTCTTTCAATCCGAGCAAGGTTCACAGGGGGACACATTCGTGCGTTTAGAGAATGCTTGCAAGCGGCGATTCCTTTTCTCGCTAGTCCTGATTACATGGTATTTTGTGGTCCCTCGCACCATCGTCGCGCAGGAGGCCCGGCCTTTATCCGTAAAGGATGCTCTCGGTACGGCGGAATTCGCGGAACTGATGCCAATTGAGTTGTCTCCGAACGGAAAGTGGCTTGCCTATACAATCAAGAGCAATCAGAAGAGCAGAAGTGTTGATTTCGAGATGTGGATTCGTTCCGGTATTAGAGGTGTTTTCACCGGAACCGACATCTGGATCGCAAACACCGAGACGGGCGAGACGAGAGATTTGACCGGGGGTGTAGGGGATAACTTTCTGCCAGTGTGGTCGCCCAATGGGCGCTATCTCGCTTTCCTGGCCGATCGGGACGGAGACAGCCAATTGAGACCCTGGGTTTGGACACGACCCAAGACCAACTCAAGAAGGTTGCGGATCTTGCCGTAAGACAGTTTGGCCAATTCGGCTGGACGGCTGACAGCGAGAGCATGATCGTGCCCGTGGTTCCTCAGTCTCTCGGTTGACGAATACGTGGCGAAAGTTGCTTCAATTTCGGGAAATCAAACTGTAACCACAACCGAGAGAACACCAGGGTCAACAGTAGTTCTATATCAATCGGGGAGCCCAGCATCGCATTCCCACGACGGCGCGAAGTCCAATGCAATGAACCTGGATTTGTGGCTGCGTGATTTGGCCTCGATTGATGTGGTCACGGGAACCGCGAGGATCATCGTTCAGCAGCGGAGGATCGGTACCTTTTTGCTTTCTCCGGACGGTTCAAAGCTCGCGTACACGGTACCGAAATCCCTTGAGAGACCAGGCTCGCAGCAAACCCTATTCGATCTTGTGATCCTGACGCTGTCAACGAAAAAGGAACAACTGGTCGCCTCCGACATCAGGTTGAACTATGACGGGGGTCAATTCAGTTGGTCTCCCGATGGCCAACATCTCGTGTTTTCGGGCATTGGGCCGAACGAAGACACAAACGATTGTTTTCTGGGCAGCATGGACGGCACAAGTCCAAAAAATCTTACAAACTTTTCGCCACGCGCGAAGCGAGTCGAGCCAGTACCGCCCCTGTGGGGCCCTGATAGGGGGAGAATTTATTTCATTCGCGACGGCTCATTGTGGCGTACCTCGTTCGGAGAAAAGAACGCTGTCGAAGTGGCCAAAGTGTCCGGTCGGGAGATTAGTCAACTCATACCACGCACGGCAGGTTTCTTGTGGACAGCCGACGGAGCAACGTCAACCATCGTCGTGACCCATGACGACTCGGGTAAACAAGACGGATTTTATAAGATCAATTTGGCGGACGGCTCAAGTGCAAAACTTCTAGAACGACAACAGTGCTTCACCTGCATGAATTTGAGCGAGGGTGGATTTACCGGGTCCGCGCGGGATGAGAAACAAATCATCTATTTCGTGGAGGACGCCCAGCACGAATCAAATTTATGGATAAGCGACGCATTGTTTCGCAATCCGCGACAATTGACACGTCTCAACCCGCAATTCGACAAGTACAAGATGGGCGAGGCGCGACTGATCAGTTGGTTGAGCGACGATGGGGAAGCGCTGCACGGCGCGCTCCTGTTACCAGTCGGTTTCCAGGAAGGAAAGCATTTTCCGCTGCTGGTTTGGGTCTATGGAGGAGGCTCGCTCTCCAACCACTTCAATCAATTTGGACTCGAAGGCTCCGGAACTTTTAACATGCAATTGTTCGCGACGCGTGGTTACGCGGTGCTCTTCCCTGATGCACCGCTTCGTCTGGGCACCCCGATGGCGGATTTAGGAAAGACCATCCTGCCTGGAATTAATAAGGTAATCGAAATGGGAATAGCAGATCCGGAGAGGCTCGGGGTAATCGGGCAAAGCTTTGGGGGCTACAGCACGCTCTCCTTGATCGTTCAGACCAAGCGATTCAAAGCAGCCGTGGAAGCAGATGGTCCCGGAGATCTCTTCGGTTCGACGGAGATGGACAAGAGTGGGACGGCCTACGGAACTTCAGTGATAGAACACGGGCAAGCTTTGATGGGGGGTACCCTTGGGATTCCCGCGACAGATATGTGGAGAACTCACCCATTTTTTATCTGAATCCAACAGAGACACCTCTTTTGATTGTCCATGGATCGGAGGACATTGCCGTTGCTTCCTTTCTTGGCGACGAACTCTTCGTAGCCTTGCGGAGGCTCGGCAAGCGAGTCGACTATGCTAAGTACGAAGGCGAAGACCATACGCAACTTTTCTGGAGCTACGCAAACCAACTTGATTTTTGCAATCGCGTGATTGCTTGGTTCGACAAATACCTGAAGGACTGACTGTGTGGTCGTAACCCCCACCAAATCTCGGCCGAGAGCTCAGTCGGTTGTGAACTTGAGCTGCGAATTGAATTATTTGCGCCGGAGCACTCGATTGTGCCGAATACTCCGGCGCTGTTGAAGCCACTTACTCGTCGGCTTGATATGCTGATTCAGTCCGGAGGCCCGTGTTATCGGGATGCGGCAGGATTACTTTCTCCATTGCCTGTACCGCATCCAGAGCTGACACGACCGTTCGGATTTCCGGCTTTTGATATTTCATTGTATTCACCTCCTTTCTTTTTCGCATTCACGTTCACAGCTAGCTAGCTGAGCTTTTTTGTCGGACAGGATGCGACATAAGTCGCGCGTCAAGGCGAGAGGAATTCTGAGTGGTCGTCTGTGGATGGCTGTACAACTGCCGGCGACTCTCCAGTGCTCTGAGCCATGCTTCGATGGCGATTGTCCTCAACAGAAGTACCACTGGAACCTCGAACCCTCTCCTGGCGTCTTTTAACGCTTCCAGAACTCCTGCTTGATCCACTATTTCGAGCACACTGCTGATCATCTCTTGGTTGGTCGCCGCGAGACTTTCCCAGCCCGACGAAACAGCAGCTAGTGCGGATCGGACCACATAGGCCTTTCTCTTCCTGTTCAGAATTTCGTCAGGCACGACACCGGCAAGCGCCCGACGTAGCAAGGAGCGACGCTGACCTGGGCGCAAGATTTGTTCCCGTGGAACTGCGTACAAGAACTTCAATAGATCACGATCGAGGAAGGGGTAACGCATATCATACGGAGGCTCGCATGACAGAGCAGAGCATCCCATCTGGCGCCGCAGACTGTTGAGGGCATTCAGATTCTCTTGGAAGGTTGGCAAAGGTCCGAATACCTTTAGCCGGGATTGATAACCAGTGAGGGCAGGGTAATTTCTTCTGATGAAGGACGGCTCAAGCCAGGGGGCCGGACGCCTCTGAACCGGACTTCGGAAAAGACTAGGGGAAAAGAAAGGGCGGACGGCTTCAAAGAGCAGATGGAACCATGGCCTCCTTTTCGTCAAGGCCCACACTTTCAACTGATGCGCGAAGTCAGGTATTCGCGCTCTAGTTAGGAGATCGCCAAGTTCGGGCGCCGGTGACGGAACGCCCCCAGTGACTTCGTCGCCGCCAATGCCGGACAGCACAACGCGATAGCCCGATGACGCGAGCCAAACCACGTATTCCCTGGCAGACTTTGGGGCGTGGCGACCGTAAGAGCCTGGCGCTGCCATAAAACGGTCGTCTTCTATCTCTATGCCGCAAGCGGAAGACTCATCCAAACCAATATCGATGTGGTGTCCCGTACGACCACGTTTCTCCTCAACCTTGGTGAAGTAAGGGCGCTCATTCCAGTTGGGTTCGGAGTCGTTGTAGTAAGAGAGAGTGTCGAGGCGCGGAGTATCCGCAGCTCCACGATCGATCACGGTATCCGCCATACACACGATCGAAGACGAATCCATTCCGCCGCTTAGCTCAGCAAGAATGGGCGAGTCGGATCGGAGTCGCCGCCGCAAGGATTCTGCGAAGACAACGCGGAAATGTTCTTCATATTCAGCATCGGTGCGGTATCGAATACGTTTGGCCGGATCAAAATCCCAATATTGTCTGACTATCTGCTTCCCGTTTTGCAAATGAACGAAGGATGATGGCGGGACGGAATGGATTCCCACATATGGCGTCAAATGAGGGGCCGGAAATGAGGACAACCAGCCAGCAACGTATTCCTCGTCAAGCACAAATGACTTGTCGGCGTACAAAACGAGCGGGTCAAGAATCGTGCTCCATGTAATCTCGCTTTTCTCGATTGAGTAGAAGAGAGGGCGGGTGCCGACAATGTCCTTGGCGAGAACGAGGGAACGATCGTCGGGGCTCCAGACTGAGAGTGCCCAGTCTCCAGTAATCTTCGCCAAGCATTTTGTCCCCCACAGTTCATAGGCCGCAGCAACAATTAAAACGTCCGGCGGGTCTTTCGGAAGCATCTCGTTACACTCGTGTATGAGTTCCTGACGATTGTCGAGGCGTCCGTCCCACGTGACAACGAGCCCGGATTGTGTCACAAGCGGCTGCGCTTCTTGGCGGGAGTCCCGCGTCGTGTGGAAGGCGTGGTAAAGAATGCTTATGTCGTTGCTCGAATAGGAATGGCCGCCATCCGGTGCGTATGGAGAGAGTATTGCGCGGACGTTATGGAGGTACTGTGGTGTTGGCGATTTGCCATCGAAATTCCATCTGCCAAAGATGACACTCATAATTTCGCTCCTGGCTTCTACCTAGCATCGGTCGAGCACTGCGTACATTTCGCGCGTGTATGATTTGTCGTTGACCACGGCGCCGTTCACCTCGACCCACGCATGGGCCTTAAATGGGATCTGCTGTGCGCCGATGACTAGTTGAGCTGGAACACCATACCTCTTGAGAAGACATGCCGTAGCTGCCGAACGCTGCAGGCACAATGCTTCTTTCCAATACCAGATGCAAGCCATGTCCACCGCAGAACAGATCTGTTCGATTGCATTCGCAGACGCCGCTTTGTTGCCAAGTGGGTGGCGGTGGACTTTGTCGTAGAGTGCGGCGAAATTCCCGCGTGCCAGGTACAGGTCGAACTGAATCAGCTTCACGTACGCTCGCAGGACAATAATTGACATGGCAAGGAACCTCCATTTCACATGGGCAACTGCAACTGGTCCCTCAATCGGTTTGCTTCGCGATGCATCCGCCGCGTCAAACTCCGCAGATATCCGGCAACCTTGGGGTCTTGAAGTCTGGCCTGGTCGCCCCACGCATCGGTCGCGACCGCATAGGCAAAGACCGCCAGCATCGGCGTGAAAGCCAAAGCTCCTTGCAGGTTTTCGGGCGAGACCAATGACTGCCACTCCTCGGCATAGGCGCTGGTCAGGCCCGACTCGGCTGTCGCGTCCACGCCGGCCATGCGCCGAAAGTGTTCAACGAGATATTGGAAGCTGAATAACGGATTTCCCACGTATGCTTCGGCCCAGTCCAGGAATACGCACTGGCCCTCAGACACAATCACGTTTCCGGGATTGAGGTCGAGATGTCCCAGCGCATCGGGTATCCCCAAATCTGCGCTTAAAGAGAGTGCCTCTTCGATCTGTTCTCCGAGCAATATGAGTTCGCTCCTCGACAGAACGGGTGGTGGAACCTTGGTCTGCTTTTCCATGAGTTGACCCATGGCATCCAGGAATGGGCGGACCAGCTTCAACAAGGCGGACGCCCTAAGATCTCGTGCACCCGAGTTGATGAGCACCCCAATTCTGTCAGTGGATTCAATTTGCAGCTTTGCCAAGGCTGACGCTGCAACGTTCCAATGGCGAGTGTCTTGAGTCTCGCCGAGATTGGTGCCCTCGACCTCCAAGGCCAGCCACCCATTCCATTCCGGCCGCGCAGCAAGAATCGGCGGAAGGTATTGCGGGAGAAGTCTTGCCAGCGCAAGTGTGATCGGAAATTCGCGAAGATTAGGTTTGCCGACAGCCTTGAACCATACAGCGGGGCCGCTCGTCTCGAACCGAACCAAGCTGAATGACGGGCTTGCATTCAACTGGGAAAAACTTCCCGTCAGATGGAATCCCAGTGGCCCGATTACTTCTTCGATCCATCCCTGCAACTCTCCAAACCAGCCGAGTTTTGCGAACGGTCCTGGCGCTACACCATCCGAGTACCCGGCACATTCAGCCAGAGATCGTTGCACTGCCATGTAGTCTGCCGGGTCAACGAAGACTTCCTCCGACAAGGACGCGACACGAACCCACTCGGCCCGCGGGCTGGATTTTGCCACTGGCCCGTAGGACTCCATGACTTGGTAGTTGTGTCCGCTGGGAGAAGCGCCGGAGCGCTGACATCCGGGTTGAAAAGACAGACCACTTCGTGGCCCCACTCGTTCCTCATAGCAGCAGTTAGGTTCTCGGCAATTCGCTGCCAACGCGGGATCTCGACCGAGGGCAGAAGAAAACCATCGCTAGCCGGCGCCAAAAGCAGTTCATTCCCACCCTGCCCGAGCACAATGGCGCGATAGGTCTCTCGATCGGATTGTTGTGTCGATTCCATGATCTTGGTCCCAGCTCAGACCGCCACGCCCGATTCGTGCTCTTCGACCAGGTGACATTTCTTCAAGTTCTGGAGAAATTCCCGCACATCGTTCTCGGCAAGATCCCGGCTAATGCCGAACTCCCGGCTGATCTCATCGACAATCGCTGATTCGGTGGACCCACTCTTGAGAAGTTCGAGGATTCGCGATCCAACGAAGTTGAGGTTGAACATCTGACCTTGCCGGACATCCAGCACAATTGCGCCGTCCTGGTTGTGTGTGCTGCGCACCGTGTCAGAAACTCTGTACATTGCCGCCCCATCCCTTGTTTCTTGTAATGAGTCGGATGCCTGGAGCGCACTGTGCCACCCTTCGCCACCTGAAAGCCAGTAAAAGGTGAAAAGGTTCGGTAAACCAACATGCGCGAAGAGAAGTTGCTTAATGACAACAAGATGCGTTTCAGATTTCTTGTGTGGAAAAAATCAAAGTGTCCGCTTTTTAATCAGCATTGCCGTTGCTGAAGTCCCCTACGATAGGGCTGCAAGGAACAAAGTCCGACGCAGCTTGTATTTACAGAGAAGTCTCTCGGAGATTTTCGTCGATGGTAGAGGCTGTGGAAAAAGATTGGTTGGAGGGGCGACTCGAAGCAAACTTGAGGGAATGGGGATTGCCGTCTTCAACGATTTCTCCGCGGGAAAGAACAAGAAGTCTGCCGAATGTGGAGAATGTTGAAGGGCGGTGCGAGATGACAATCAGCGTTGACGCTGTGAGGCCACGGCGAATGTTCCCAAGAACGACTCTCTCTGAAGAAGGATCCAGACAGGAAGTTGCCTCATCCAATATCAAAATCCGAGGTTGCTGCAGAATCGCTCTTGCGAGGGCGAGTCGTTGGCGCTGACCACCGGAAAGTTGGCAGCCTCCGGGTCCGATCCGTTGGCGTAAGCCATCGGGCAATGCTGCAACAAATTGCGAGAGCCCCACGCTGCGAATGGCTTCTTGTAGTTCATCGTCAGGCGCTGCCGGCCGCACAAAGCGAAGGTTGAAGGACAACGTTCCATCGAACAGAACGGGGTCGCGCGGCAGATAGCAGACGTACCGGCGCAGATCCTTGAGTTGAATGTTCCGGATATCTACGTTTCCGATGCGAATCGACCCGGAATCAGGGTCGTAGAGTCGTGCTATGAGTTTTGCAAGGGTGCTCTTTCCGGCACCGTTCTCCCCAGCGATGGCAACCTGTTCGCCCGGCAAGATTCGAAGCGAGGGGATGTGAAGCATGTTTTTTTGCCTTCGATATCCAAACCCAACCTCGGCAAAATCAATCTGGGGAGGATGCTCCCGTGAAAGACAAACGGCAGCAGCGGCATTCGTCACGCTCGGGCGTAACTCAAGCCCGGACTTTAACTGCCGGACACTGGCGAAGGTTTTCTGTGCTCTCGCGTAGAGATCGGCGGCGCCACTGAGAGGATCAAAGAGTTGCGTAACCAAGCCATAGAAGGCCACAAGCCCGCCGACGCTTAAGGTTCCTGACAGCACCATCTCGCCGCCGTAGCCAATGACCGCGCACATGGCCAAAACAACCGCCATGGAACTCCATACCGTAAACCAAACGCTGGTAGTGAATAGCTTTTGTTGTGACCTGACTCCACGAGCCAGGAGCCGGAAGGCCCTTCGTTCCTGGCGTTTTTCTTGTCCCAACAGTTGAATCGGAATCACCGAGGAAAGATGTTCCTCAAGGAATGTGCTCCACGCCAGCCGATTGCTCTGCACGGTGTCCGCGTTAGCCGCGAGCCTTCGGCGGAAGTGCTGCCGCGCGATCAGAAAGACCGGGACGAGAGGGAGAACGGCCAGCGTAAGCACAGGACTGAGCACGAACATAGTCACCAGCGTGAAGCTGGCCGTCAGGAACATGCGCAAGATTGCGGGCAGGAGGTCGGACCCGAAATACGAGACCTCTTCGATCGGCTCTTTGAGCGGGTACATTACGCTGCCGACCGGCGTGTCTTCGTAATACTCGGCAGAGAGCGTGTCGAGGCGTCCAAGTAGGCTCATTCTCAACATGAGGGTGAGCTTTTGGGCGGCAGTCAGCATCAAGTAACTGCCCAGGCTCGTGAGCGCCATCCTGCCCTGGTAGCCGAGAAAGATCAGGCCAACCGCTAATAGGAGCAATCCCATCTTTCTCTGCGGGATGATCTGATCGATGAGCCACTTGAGTACGAGCGGAGTGAGAAGTGCTAGAAGACTGCCGGCGGTGATGCACAGAAAACTAGCCAGATGCCAGTGCAACAGCGGTCGAATCTGTCTTGAAAGCCATTTGAGTTCGCTCGGTACCCAGGACTTCCAACGGCTTCGTTCATGAGAGAGAGAGGACAACAGTCACACCTGACGACCGAGGTTAGCCAGATACGGAAAGCTTGTCCATAAAATGAGTGAAGCGTTCGCTTTTCGCTCAACTACGTAGGTTTTCCCAGCAATCAGTAGGATTCGTGTGCAGGACAGCGATTCCATTTGTCCGGCAAACCGACAAGATCAGCCAAGCTTTCTTATCACCGTGACAATTCGGCCGACGACCTCGGCATCGTGGTGGTAGCGCAAATGTTCAGAACGACGGAACTGCGGGGAATACGGATGGATGACCAGCGTCCCGTTCTCGATGCCACAACATGCACACAAGTATGTTCCGTCGCGCATTTGGATCACATACACCGGCTGTTGCCAGGCCGGTTTCGACGTGAAATGGATTGGCCTCTTATCGCGACGGTTCACGAGGGCAAACAGCCCGTTGGCCAGGCAAGGATGAAGGACATCATATTCGCCGCCGATCCAGAACAAGTCGTCCAGAGAAGCGTCTTCCAGGCCAGACAATGGCCCGATGGACTCCCGCAGGAAGAACGGAATTTCCTCGCATCGTTCAAGCATCTGCTCAAGGAATCCGCTCTGGCCTGGCAAGTCGTTGTGGTCCGAGTTTTCGACGGACTCCATGTCTAGCACTCTGCGAGCGAGATGGTCCGGTATCGGCTCCGTACCGGCTTCAGCCAAGACAATTCCGATCGCGTTCAGAAACACGTGGAACTGCAGACCGTAGAGCGAGCAGAGAGTAATCGCCTTGTGAAAGTGACGCGGTGGCGCGTTAAAAAGCTCGTAATCGCAAAGAGAACTGGGAGAAACAAAATATCTTCCATCCCCAAGCAGACCTGCGATGTTGCGACTCATTCCCGCCACCTCCCGCAGAGATAGACGCTGCTTGGTACGTGACGCACGGAGGAGTTGACCACATTTCTTGTTCGTGACAGCGGTCGCGGCTTCCAATGTTTTGCCAAATCCCTTGGAACTTCCGGCTGCTCGGATCCAAGCATAGGTCGAATTTCGAGATCCGCAACGCCCACAATCCGCGCCTCGCGTGGAACTTTCAGTTCGACTTGGGCATAAGAGAGCGACGTACCGATCGGAACGATGATGCCCTTTCGACAACACGCAAGCGGCAACAAAAGAGGCCCTTGGTGTGTTCGATCAGAAATATTTGGGTGGACGTTGCGCCATTTGTTTTAGGTATACGACCGTTCGAGAATCTTGGATTCACACGGACAATGCTTCCGGGAATCAGATCGGGGAAAGCAAGGGCATCTTGGCGTCCAATCTTTGCGTACAAGAAGCCTCGATTGGCGATTTCGGAGAGGAAACGAAGTCGCCTGGGAGCAGTGAGTTCCAGGAGCTGTGCCAGAGGCGCAATCGGAGGCGCGGAAGCGCCGCGGGCGCGGTTTCGGAACCAAGGAATCCACGTATCAGCATCTACCAGAGAGGAATCGAGTAGCATCGTGCGCTTTGAAGGCAGAAGAACCTGGAATCGGGGAATGTCTTCGAGATCGCATCCCAACACGCGCAGCCAATCAGAGAACCGGTAGCCCGAGATCTGGCTGAGCGCAAACAGCTGATGAAGGCTTGGGCTAAAGGTCCCCAGCCGGAACTCATGGTACAGAGTGTGCGGAAGGAAGTAG
>CAVRAG010000007.1:0-867514 GCA_963718895.1 uncultured Nitrososphaerota archaeon | reverse complement strand
GGTTCCATTGGCGAAAGACCTGGACCGAAGCGGTATAGCGTGACCATCCCAGAGCCCATAATCGTGGTAGAAGGCACGGTGATGAGAATCACCGGGTCAGGGAACTTCATCGTCTATCCTGATCGGCGTAGGACTGAGGCTCACGATGGTAGCCGGGTGATTGTTCTCACATCGAGCATAAACCCGGTGCAGGTCTCGCTGGAGGTCATTCGGGACCGGATTAGCGAGCCGTATCGGAGCGACCTAACGTTGATAGTGGGAGCCAGAAGACGGGTGGAGAGGTGCAACGCCTGGTGCAACGGCCGCAGGCTGTCCGCCGAGGATTCCATGGGGACGCCCCAGACGGAGCTCCCACTTCCCATTGGAGGATACCTCTACTTCCGGATACCGGAGGAGACGCCAGTGGAGGCAGAGACGGTCTTGGAAGTACGGGATGGTGATGTGGTCCTGAGACGAGAGAAGTTCGGACGCATCGTGGGCGCATCGGACACGTACGAATCAGGATTGGACAACCTTGGTCTGCGACCGACGGGGACTCCGAGGTAGGCTCTGGCTCAGCGTCGAGACGAAGGATAGAACATTGTTCTATACGGCCTTATATTCGCAGGTCCTCGGACTTTTGCGGTTGTCCCGGCCCTGTCCCACTAGTCGGTGGGTCCCTTCGTCCCTAGCGGCAGCGTCCGGGCTCCGGCGACCTTGGGAAGAAGTCGGTCATCCCCTTGGGACCTTGGGTCCGCCAAGTCCGATTCTTCTGGCCTCTGAGGTGCTCCATGAGTCATCTAGCACAACACACTGAGACAATTCAGGGGCTTGAGGACGTGAAGAGCACGACGATAAGATTTCTTTCGAGCGCAAAGACCCGAATCGACATCTGTACGAAGACGATTACCGGTGAGAATGGCCGCGCCGTCGAGAAGTTCGCGCAACTCTTCCTGGAAGCCGGCAAGAGGGGAGTGCGCTTGAGGGTGATAAGTAACTTCACGAAGGATGACCTGAAGGTCTTGGACCATCTCTCGGGAGCGGTGGAACTTCGCCATCTCGATAGGGTTGCTAGCCATTTCGGAGTCAGCGACACGGAGTATCTGGCTTTCGCGGGTGCGGGAGAGTTCAGCCTTGAAGGTCCGATCCTCCGCTCCGATGAAGAAGTCTTCGTCAGACATCACCAGGCGCTTTTCGACATGCTCTGGGAGGTTGCGATCCCTGCCGAGTCGAGAATGAGAGCCCTCGAGCACGGGCTCGTTCTCCCTGAGACGAGGATAGTCAGGAGCGAGGAAGAGGTGGTCAATCTGGTACGGTCCTTCTTGTCTCGGGCAGCGACCTCGGGACCCGATCCCTACGCCTACGGTGTCTCGGACAAGGACTCGACGCTGAGGGCCGCAGAGGACTACTACGAGTCAGTGCGCAAGCTCTTCGAGGACCACGCCGATTTCAGAATCCTCCACATCACCGATATCCAGCGAGAGAACCTGGAAGGCGTCAAGAAACTGGTCCGGGCGGGCTTCGAGGTGAGGCACATCAGCGGGAACACAATCAGGTTCTCAGTATCCAGGCGCGAGTACGTCGAGACCACGCACACCGAGGCGCCGGGGCGGCCGCCAGACGAGATAGTCTGGAGCGACGATCCGCAACTCGTTGCCCAGGGCAAGCGCATCTTCGACGCCCTCTGGGGTCACGCCCTCCCTTCCGAGGTACGAGTTCAGAGATGAAGAGGGTGTGAGCCCAGAGACGATGAAGATAATCAGCGACCCTGCCGAGACCCAGATCATCTACTCGGGGCTGATCGGGGCCGCCAAGTACGATGTCTTGCTCCTGCTCCCCACCACCAACGCGTTTCACAGGGACGAGAAGATGGGGATAATGGAATCCCTCAGGACAGCGGCCAAGAAGGGCGTCCGCGTCAGCATCCTTTCTCCGGTCGACGAACTCATAGAGGAGCGCTATCCCGAGTTCATCCTGAAGCCGAGCAGGGAGCATGGCACCCAAACAGAGGATGGGAGGGCGATCTCTTTGAGACGAATCTCCCAGGCGAGAACCCAGAACGCCGTCACGATTCTCGTGGTGGACGGGGCCTCCACGCTCGTCATGGAGGAGAGGAACCCTTCCTCGGTGGACTTCACGGACGCTCTGGGTTTCGCGACGTACTCGACGACGAGCCCGACGGTAAGGTCGAGCATTCGGTTCTTCGAGAGGATAAGGGACGACGCCGACCTACGCGCAAGGGAAGAAGTGGCCCTGGAGAGGGAGAGGAACAGCCGGAGACAGGCCGAACTCCTGCAGGATATCCTTTCCCACGACATCAGGAATTACAACCAGGTGGTAAAATCGAACGCCGAGCTTCTAAGGGACGACCTGGGCAATACCGCGAAAGACCTGAGCCGGGCCGACACTCTCGTCGACACGATCATACCGCGACCGACGGGTCAACGAATCTCATCGACCGCGCCAAGAAGCTCGCGAAGGCTGTCTCGACTGAGGAGGTTCAGTTGCGCCCGACCGACCTGCGGGACTCTCTGCAGCGGGCCATCTCTCTTGTGACCAAAGCCTACAGCGACAAGGCGATAGAACTGTCATTGTCTGTGCCCGATGGAGCGGCGGTCCTGGCAGACGATCTGCTCGACGAGGTCTTCGCGAACATACTATCAAATTCGGTGAAGTACACCCAGGGGCAAACGGTCTCGATTTCGATAAAGACGGAACCGATGGAGCGCGGGGGTTGGGTCCGTCCACTGCAGCCCGGGCCGCCAGATGCGGATCGAAGAGGCTGGAGAATCGATCTTGAAGATAAGGGCAGGGGCATACCGAACGAGATCAAAGAGAAGGTATTCACGAGGTACGCCACAGCTTCAAGCGGTAGTGGCCTGGGTCTCTCTATTGTCCACGCCTTGGTTACGGGACGGTACAAGGGCGACGTGAGAGTCCAGAACCGTGTGGAGAACGACTTCTCCGAGGGAACACGAATCGAGGTTTGGCTGTCTGGAGCCGACTGATTCTCCGACGTCCTCGACCGTCTCTCCCACCTTTTTCATCTCCACGAACGGGGATCCGGACTCTGGTCCCGCACGCCGCGAAACCGCGGTCCCATCCGCGAGGAGCGGCGCTAACAACCCCGGAGCTGAGTAGCCATCGTCGACGACGAAGACGTGATGGACGCTCTGTACTCAAGGATCCTGGAGCGTCTGGGCTACGTCACGGAAAGTTCGCGGCAAGAGATGGCGAGGAACCACTCCAGGCCCTCTTGGATGCCGAGTTCAGGCCCGAGACCGTGATGATCGAGTACAGAATGCCTCACGATGCTCATGGTGGCGGCTGACGAATCTGCGAGACCTGGGATCATCGCAGCCGGCTTCACATTCCCGCAAGAGCCGTTTTCAATCTCGGACCTGCGTGGTAGTCTGGAACGAATGTAGTCATTATCTCGAAACGACGCGGACTCGCAGTGGAGAGGCGCTCGGACCGGCTTGTCTCTAGCTGAAGAAGGGCTCCAGGGTGCTGAGCTCTGGAGGACGGTTACCATGTGCTTAGTGGGCCGTGCCTGTTCCGGTCTTCCTGTTTGCGGCTTTCAACAACGTGCACGTTGTCGTGTTCGGTCAAGAACCTCTTCGTCTCGGAAGAGATCTGCAACTCTCTTGGGACCTGCGTCGCGACTGGGACTCGCCCGGCACGTGCCAGCCTGAAGAGGAAAGCCTAATGGCTAGCCTTCCTTCGTGGTGATCTCGAAGTGCTTTACCCCGGAGAAGTCGCCGACGTCTATCCCGAACTTCTTGGCGGCGGCGAGAATCCGACGCCTGGCAGTCGCGGGATGGCAGAACCTCGACTCGATCTGATCGAATCGAGCCATCGCGTTCCTGACATGGGCGGCGTCGTTGATGGGCAGCTTCCTGTCCCTTGGACAGGCGTACTGGGAGCTGGAGAGACGCTCTCTCTTCCGTGTCGTAAGCTTCGCCATTGGTCTCTGGAGAGCGACGAGCCGCTCGTTGATAGGAGGAGCCATAGAATTATCAAGGGAATAGTTCCTTTCCTAGTCCTTCGGTCAGACCCTCGCGTTGCGACGAGGGAGGGAAGCCGAACCTAGTGGGTGAAGAGCTTCTTGAAGAGGTACAGTGCGCCTGCGATGTATGTTACGGCTATGCCCACATAGACGGGGGCAAAGAGCCAGGTGGCGTCCGTCGCGACTACCTCCGCCATCAGCAGGATGACTATCACGGTGGCCAGGGCGAAGTAGATCCTCATCTCACTGGAGATCACTTGCCCGTATCCCTGGGACCGGTCGTAGGTCTCCTGCCGCTGCTCGACCACCCGGCGCTCGTAATCTGGGCTATGCGGCGCAGCCTTCCTCTCCGGCGTCTCTTCCGGCTCGCTGACACTTTGGGCCAAATCTTCTCGGGAAGGCTCGTCGGGGAAGGCTTTACGGCTGGCTAGTCCATGTACGATAGGTTTGTTAGAGCACTAGGTTTCAGCCTTTCCTCGGGAAGGCCCACCTCGGCGATCGATCGGTCCCCATCTACTCGCGACTATGGTCTAATCGCTTTCCTTCCAGCTTGGAGAGCCGGTCGGCAAGCTCGCCGATCCCGACAGGCTTCTGGATAACGTCGAGCACGTCCATCCTCTCGAAGAGCTTCCTCAGCTCCGTGTAGAGGTCCATGAACGCCGTCAGGAAGACTATCTTTTGATCGGCGGAGAGCTTCTTTATCTCGAAGGCAAGTTCCAAGCCGTTCATCTTGGGCATCTTGATGTCCGAGATGACCAGGTCGTAGTGGTTCGGTCTGAAGTTCAAGAGCGCCTGGGTCGGGTCGTTGAACACGTCGACTTGGAAGCCCTTGGTCTCGAGGCCCATCTTGAAGAGGGAGGTGATGTCAGGCTCGTCATCCACCAACATGATCCTAAGTCCTCGGTTAGGGCCCCGGGTCATTGATTGACGGGGGAAGGGTACGGTTCCCTGCTATTAGGAGTATTCCGTCTTTCTCCCGTCCGTCTCTCGGACTCGGCCTCCCGTCTCCGGAGCGCCCTCGGAAGTCTGATTCGCCTAGACGATTCGGGAGAGGCCGCCGAACATGCGAAAGAGACGGTTCTGTTTTTAAACATCCCAGTCAGGGTCGGCACCTATGCCCGTCTGGAAGACCCTCCGGCACAGCGGCGTCGCGTTTCCTCCGGCACACTCTCCGACAGGCCTGACCATGGCTATCAGGGGGGAGGTTGTCACGCCGTCGCCCCTCGGTGACGAGATGGCGTACCAGTTCGCCAAGAAGAAGGACACGCCGTATGTCCAGGACCCGGTATTCGTCCAGAACTTCATGAAGTACTTCTCCAAGGAGCTTCCGGCACGGCTCAGCGACGCCAAATTCTCGGAGATAGACTTCTCCAGCTACTACCGGCTCGTCGACGACGAGAAGAGGAGACGAGAGACCGTTACAAAGGACGAGAAGAAACGAGTCGCCGCTTCCCGAAAGGAGCAGAGGGAGGCTATGAAGGCCCTATATGGCAAAGCCATCATAGACGAGCAAGAGGTCGACATAGCGAACTGGCTGGTCGAGCCCCCTGGACTGTTCATGGGGCGAGGGGCGCACCCGCTGAGGGGGAGCTGGAAGCCCCGTATCAATCACAAAGATGTGACCCTCAACCTCGACGAATCCGCTCCCGAGCCTGAGCCTCGCGGCGGATGGGGGGCCATTGTCCACGACAGGGAGTCGATCTGGATAGCGCGCTGGATAGACAAGCTCACCGAGAAGGAGAAGTACGTCTGGCCTCACGAGGGTTCGGCCATCCAGCAGTCGCGGAACAAGGAGAAGTACGACAAAGCGCTCCGGATGAAGAGCAAACTTGCCCTTGTACGGAGGACCACAATCAGCAAGATGACCAAGGGAGACCCCAAGACCAAGAAGATAGCCACCGTGGCCTATTTGATCGACAAGCTCGGCATGAGGGTGGGTGACGAGAAGGACGAGGATGAAGCAGACACGGTCGGGGCGACCACCCTCAGGGTCGAGCACGTCAAGATCCTCGATGACAGGGTCGAGTTCGACTTCCTTGGAAAAGATAGTGTACGTTGGGTCAAGACGATACCGGAGGCTGAGCCCGTCCTGCTCGAGAATCTGAGACGGTTCACCAAGGGGAAGAAGCCCGAAGATGAGATATTTGACGTCGTGACCTCCAGCATGGTCAATCACTTCCTTTCCGGGATAGTCCCGGGGTTGACGGCTAAGGTCTTCAGGACATTCCACGCCACCAAAGTAGCCGAGACCTCCCTTCTAGCAAAGGACATGAGGCAGGCGGACGAGCTGGAGAAGCTCTACTTCGCGAAGGAGGCCAACCTGAGGGCCGCGGAGTTCTGCAACCACAAGCGTACGCCGCCGAAGAACTGGGACGAGGCGCTGAAGAAGAAGGAGGAGAAGCTCGCAGAGTACAGGGCGAAGGGGAAGGAGGGCCTGGCAAAGAAGATGGGCATGAACGTCGAGTTCACGAAGAAGACGAGGGACTACAACCTGAGCACCTCCCTCAAGAACTACATCGACCCCCGAATCTACAAGTCCTGGTGCGACTACGTCGGCCTCGAATGGGAGAGGCTCTACACGACCTCCCTCAAGCGGAAGTTCTCCTGGGTGGCGAATTCCCGGAAGGCTTGGTCCTCGGAGGGGGGAGAGGAGCCCGTCGGCGCGGGCCCAGCGAACTAGGCCGCTATCAGCGCCCTTACGTAGGTGAGCTCGTCGGCGTCCGACCTCCTCTCGTCCTGCGGCGTCTCCATCAGCAGGGGCAATCTGTTGATCGCGGAGTGATGAAGGAGGGTCCTGAATCCAGTCTCCCCTATCCGCCCCATGCCGATGTGCTCGTGCCTGTCGAGGTTGCTGCCGAGGGCTCCCTTCGAGTCGTTCAGATGCACGACCTTGAGCCTCTCCAGTCCGACGGTCTTGTCGAAGAGTCCCAAAGCTTCGTCGGCACCGGCTGAAGTGGAGATGTCGAAGCCCGCGGTGAATAGGTGGCAGGTGTCGAGACAGATGCCGATTCTCTCCGCCTGCTTCACCCCGTCGAGCATCATCCGGAGCTCCTCGAACCTCGCCCCTACGCTGTTCTTCTGGCCGGCCGTGTTCTCGAGCAGTATCGAAGTGGAGTTCGGGTTCGCTTCCAGGGCCTCGTTGCAGGCGTCGACCACGTTCCTCACCCCGACCAGGGAACCCTTCCCCATGTGGGAGCCGAGGTGCACGACGAGGTAGTCCACACCGAGCGAGCCGCACCTACCCACCTCCGCGGCCAGCGACGACCTGCTCTTCTTGATGACCGACTTCACCGGGGACGCCAGGTTCGGGAGGTACGGCATGTGGACGACCACCTTCTTGAACCCGGCCCTGTGTCTCTTCTCCGAGAACGCGCCGACCTCCTCCTCACGGAGCGGCTTGTAGTTCCAGGAGCGGGGATTGCGCGTGAAGATCTGGAAGGCGGTGCATTCGGCCTCCAACGCCCTGTCGACAGCCAGATCGATGGAGCCGGCTATGGAAACATGAAACCCTATGAGAGGTTCTCTCACGGGCAAAATAGAGAGGATGTGGGTATAAGGCTTGTCGCCTCCACCCACCAATGTCTTTTCTGGCCAGGTCTATTCCGTCTTCGTCTTCGTAGACCTGGCACGACTCTTTCTCGTCGTGCTCTTCTTCCTCTGCGCCCTGTGCGTGCCCGCCGCGGTGCGCGCGGGAGCCTCCACGGCCTCAGCTATCGGGGATGGTGCTGCAGCGATCGGGTCGGCGACGCTCGTCGCGACCTCGATGGGTCCTACTGCTGCGACCATCTGTGCCACCTCCGGCGCGAACTCCACGGCCTCCGGGGGAGAAATCGCGGCCATCGGTGTCTCGACGGCTGTTACCTGTGGCATCGGTTCTGCCTGCACTATCTCAGCCGGTGCGAACGAGCCGACTGCTGTTGCACCTACTGAGATGGATGCGCCTCTGTGTCTCGGCCTTGCGGCGTACACAATGAGGGCAGCGCCTACGCCTACGGCGAAGATGATGGTGAGCACCTGCTCGAACACCATTCTCTATACACCTGGGCTATCAGTGGCGATATCACGTCTTCTAATGGCGAGTCAAAGGTCTTTCACAAAGGCCTCAACGCAGGAGACGCGTCCAGGGACTGCACTAAAATTCGAGGCCAACAATATATATATCATCTTCCATTATATACCGTAGCCCCGTCCCTTATGACGTATCCTCTAGACAAGTTATGTGCCCAGATTTTCAGGTATGACCGACGCATCAGGTACGCCAGCGTGCTCGACGACACCGGGAGGATAATCGCCGGAGGGATGCGGAAGGGGATAAGCTCGCTCGAGCCGCTGAGCGAAGACCTGAGACTCATGGCCAACCTGACCATCCAGATTGGCACCGACAAGACCTGGGACAGATACTTCGGAAACATCCAGTACACCTTCGTGAAGAGGGAGAAGGTCAACATGTTGATCTTCAACCTCGGGGTGAACTTCATGCTGGTATCCACGGAACCTGACTTCGACCTGCACCAGGTCCAGAACCTTCGGGAGACGGTGATGACGATCTACCAGACCGGGATGATACCCGAACGGAACAGATGACCGCGCTCAGCCCAGGTCTAGGTCGGGAAACTTCGCCTGAGTGACGCCGAGCTCCTTCTGGAGCGTCCTGATCCTCTTGGCATACTCCACCATGTTCTCCTTCTCGTGCTTCACTTTTGCGATCTTGTAGGCCTTCCATGATTTCTTGAGTGCGGCCCAGGTCTGACCGGTCGAGTGCGACACCTGCTATGCCCCGATGAGGCCAGTGGCGGTTTTTCGTATTTAAGATTACGGGAATCGGCCGCGCAGATGCATGGGTCCTGGAGGTCGGTCAGTCCGAGTCAAACAGAGAGGTCAGGATTGGTGAGGTTCCTCGCTGACCTGAAAGCCAAGGGGCTCGCCGTGGATATCATAGATCTTGATGCAGCCCTCGTCGCTGTAGGGATAGCCTGCGATCATCATTATCTTCCCCATCATGTGCAGGAGGTCCTGGTGTGAGGGGACGGCGTAGCCCGACGGGTGCGAGTGCGCCACCCCGATGAAGGTCAGGTCGATGGGCATCAGCGTCCAGCTGAAGCTGGAGAACCCCTCGCCGTGGGTCGCCATCGGCGGGATGACGACGCTCTCGATTCTCACGTCGCCCTTCTTGCTCCTCCCCCTGAGAAGGAGTATCCCCTCCCTGGGGTAGGCGCTGCGCGAATATGTGAGCACGCTGTCGACCACCTCTCTGAGCACGGTTACTGAGCGGACGGGCAATGGATTCGCCAGGTTCGCGTCCCATTCCAGGGTATAATGCCTTTTGGCGGGTCCCGGAGCGTCTCGCGCAACCGCCGACCAACCCTCAGCCCGACAGAATCCTTTAAAACGACCCCTAAAGCCTCCTCACCATCTAAGGAGATTAGAGAACACGTTCGCACCCTCAGCAGGTTACGACAGGGCGATTACCATATTCTCGCCCGACGGCAGACTATACCAGGTCGAGTACGCGCTCGAGACAGTGAGGAGGGGAAGCCTGGCGGTAGGGGTCAGGACGAACGAGGGAGTCGTCCTTGCCGTGGAGGAGAGGGGCAGGAAGCTGCAGAGCGGCTATTCCGTCGTGAAGATGTTCCAGATCGACGACCACATCGGCGCGGTCGGCGCGGGGTACATCCCGGACGCCCGGATTCAGGTCGACAACGCCAGGGTCATCGCCCAGAGCAACAAGCTGGTCTACGAGGAGCCGGTGGACATCGAGACGGTAGCCAAGAGGATCGCCGACCTCAACCAGCAGTACACGCAGTACGCAGGAGTCAGGCCTTTCGGCGTCTCCCTGATAATCGCGGGCGTCGACGAGAACAGGGGACCCGTGGTCTACCTCACCGACCCGACGGGCGCATACCTCAGCTTCGACGCGATAGCGATCGGGGCGGGGAGCGACCAGGTCAACGAATACCTCGAGAAGAACTACGACAAGGGCATGAGCCTCGATGACGGGATGACGTCTGGCGATCGAGTGCATCTACCTGGTGAGCGAGGACAAGCAGGGCACCGCCCACATAAAGACGGCAGTGGTCGACGCCGAGTCCAAGATGATGAGGAAGCTCTCCGAAGACGAGATCGCGAAGAGCGCCGCCAGACGCAAAGACCGCGAAGCGACAAGCCACCGAACAAGGGCGCGTAGCCTCCGAGGTAGGCAGGTCATGAGCAACAAGTTCACGAGCGTGCGCATGACCATAGAGGGGGAGCACTACGAGATACTCGTCTATCCAGACCCCGCGCTCAACTACAAGATGGGCAAGAACGTCGATCCGACCTCCGTCCTCGCCATCGACGAGGTCTACTTCGACTCCTCCAAAGGCCTGAGGGCCTCGGCTGACAAGCTGAAGAAGCACTTCAAGACAGAGGACCACGCCAAGGCGGCGCTGGAGGTGCTCAAGAGGGGCGAGCTCCAGCTGACCCAGGAGCAGAGGCATGAGGATGACCGAGGAGAAGAGGAGGCAGGTCGTCGCGATGATCTCGAAGACCTACGTCGACCCGAGGACAAGCCTCCCGCACCCTCCTGTGAGGATAGAGCAGGCCATGCTGGAGGCCAGGGTCTCGATCGACCCCTTCAAGGACGCGAACGAGCAGACAAAGGACGTCCTCGAGAAGCTCAGGCCGATAATTCCGCTCAAGTCCGAGAAGGTCAAGCTGACGGTGAGGACACCGGCTCAGTACGCCGGCCAGTCGATGGGGGTCCTCAAGGGCTTCGGCGAGATACTTAAAGAGGAGTGGGGGCAGGACGGTGGATTGTCCGTAGTGTTAGAAGTACCGGCGGCCTCCCAGCCTAACCTTCTTGAAAGGCTGGGGGCTGTGACTAAGGGGTCGGCACAAGTAACATTGGTGAAATGAAAATTGCCAGAGATAGTCAGGAAGCAGGTAATCCCCGGAGACGTAATCGTTAGCGGGGACTATAGACCAGGCAGCTTTGTCGAGCGGAGGGGCAACGACCTCATCGCTCTGCGCATTGGTCTCGCGGAGATCGTCAGGAACGACGTCGAAGGTCATCCCCCTGTCGGGGATCTACATCCCGCGGGTGGAAGACCTGGTAGTCGGGAAGGTCGTCGAACCTCACCGGCTACGGCTGGGAGGTCGGACATCAACTCGTGCTTCCTCGGGTACCTGCCGGCGCAGTTCGTCTTCGGCCGAGACTTCTCGCCAGCGACCCACGACCTGAGCACGAGGTTCAGCGTGGGCGACCTGATGCTCGCCAAGATAGAGGCCTACGACCGGTCGAGGGACCCCCAGCTCTCGATCAGGGGTCCCGGGCTCGGGAAAATCCCGGAGGGCGAGCTCGTCAAGATATCGCCCGATGAAGGTCCCCCGGCTCATAGGCAAGAAGGGGTACATGATCAAGATGATCGGCAACCTGACCCACTGCGACATCAAGGTCGGTCAGAACGGCCTCGTAGTCCTGGACGGCCCACCGGACGGAGTCGTCAAGGCGGTGAAGGCCGTCCACCTGATCGAGCAGGAGGCGCACCTGGCCGACCTGACCCAGAAGGTCCAGAGGCTGTTCCTGGACCAATAGTGGTGAATAGATTTGGAAGAGAAGAGGAAACTGATCGATGAAAACGGGATGCGCACCGACGGCCGCAGTTGGGACGAGCTGAGACCGATCAAGATAGAGGTCGGCACGCTCCAGAACGCCGACGGCTCAGCTTACATCGAGTTGGGCAAGAACAAGATCATGGCCGCGGTCTACGGTCCCAAGGAGATGCACCCGAAGCACCTGCTCCTCGCGGACAGGGCGTTCCTAAAGTGCAGATATCACATGGCCCCCTTCTCGGTCGACCAGAGGAAGAACCCCGCGCCCTCCAGGAGGGAGATCGAGATATCGATGGTCATCAGGGAGGCGCTGCAGCCCGCGCTCATTCCTCGAGGACTACCCCCGCACGGCGATACAGATCTACGTCGAGGTCCTCCAGTCCGACGGAGGCTCGAGGGTCGCCGGAATCACGGCTGCGCCGCTGGCGCTCGCCGACGCGGGGATCAACATGCGCGACCTCGTTGTCGGCTGCGCCGTCGGAAAGGTCGACGGCAAGGTCGTCCTCGACCTGAACGACACCGAGGACAAGGAGGGTTCCGGCGACATGCCCTACGCTTTCATGCCGAACCTGAACCAGATTACGCTGCTCCAGCTCGACGGCCTGTTCACCCGCGACGAGTTCAAGCAGGCTCTCGAGATGGCCAACCAAGGCGCTAGGAAGGTCTACGAGCTCCAGCGGGAAGCACTGCTCAAGAAGTACTTCGCGGGTGCGACCGTCGAGACCACCACAGAGGAGGTAGGCGAGTAAGATGCCCCAAAAGTCATACGTAGTAGAGACTCTGAGGAAGGCCCAGCTGCTCGAGCTCCTCTCCAAGGGAACGAGGCTCGACGGCAGAGCGCCTCGACCAGGTACAGGAAGCTCGAGATCCAGACCGGCGTCATCGAGAAGGCCAACGGCTCCGCGATGGTGAGCCTGGGGAAGACCCAGGTCATAGCGGGGGTCATGATCGACAAGGGAACCCCGTTCCCGGACACTCCTGACAAGGGTCTGCTCATCGTCGGGGCAGAGGTTCTTCCCATGGCGGCTTCCTACCTGGAGGCGGGCCCGCCGGACGAGAAGCGCGATAGAGCTCGCGAGGGTCGTCGACAGGGGAGTCAGGGAGTCCGAGATGATCGACGTCAGCAGCCTGGTCATCAAGGAGGGCAAGTTCGTCTACGCCGTCTTCGTCGACGTGAACGTCCTTAACGTGGACGGCAACCTCTTCGACGCGACCAGCTACGCGGTCGTCTCGGCGCTGCTCACCGCAAAGATGCCCAAGTTCGTCCTGGACGGACGACGCCGTGAAGAACACGGGCAGAGAAGATGCCGGTGCCTGTGAGCAAGATTCCGGTCTCGCTGACCATGGCCAGCATAAACAACACGCTCGTCGCTAGACCCCACCTCTGAGGAGGAGGGCGTGATGGACGCCAGGATCACCCTCGACACCGATCGACGACGGCAACATCTGCGCTGGCCAGAAGGGCGAGCCCGGCTCGCTCACGCAGGAGCAGATACTCACGGCGGCCGACTGGGCCATCATGAGAGGAAAGGAGATCAGGCCAGAGATCAAAGAGGCGACGGGCCGTGCCTAGGTCCAAGTCGCTGAGGGGCCTCGGAGCCAAGTACGGAGGGACGGTCAGGAAGAGCTACTCGAACGTCCACCGGCTCCTGAAGGCCAAGAAGCAGTGTCCGTCGTGCGCGAGCATGAAGCTGAAGAGGGTCTCCTCGGGCATCTGGAGCTGCAGGGCCTGCGGGTTCACGATCGCCGGAGGTGCCTACGATGTCTCCCAGACAAGGACCGGCTAGGCCGATCAAGAAGATTAAGCTGAAGGTAATCCTGGAGGGGGACGAGCCCTCCCTAGCCCTCGCTGCCCGCGGCTCTAAGTGGGTCGAGGCTGGAGGGGAGGAAACTGGTCATGCGCCTGCAGACGTCCGAGGTTTCCGAGGCGATCAAGCAGATAGAGCGAGTAGGCAAAGCGGTCAAATCCCCGAAAGACTTTAAGTAGTATCGGAGACTCGGTGCGAAGAGTTTGAGTCAAGAGATACCTCCTTGGCTGAGAGAGCAGCTCACCAGGCTCGACAACCTCCAGCAGAACCTCCAGTCAGTGGCGATGCAGAGGCAACAGGTGGACGCGGAGCTCGCCGATGCCGAGAAGACGCTGGAAGAGCTGAAGACCATCGCCGACGACGAACAGATCTACAAGTACGTCGGAAGCCTGCTCGTCAAGGTCACCAAGGAAGCGATCTCCAAGGAGCTCGAGGAGAAGAAGGACATCTCCAACACACGTACGCTCGTCCTCAACAAGCAGGAGTCCCGGCTCAAGGAGAACATCAAGGAACTTCAGACCAAGATTGACGAACTGATAAAGGCCCGAACCCAGGGTTCCTCCCAAGCCTCGTCACCGGGCTCCTAGGGCGCGTGGCATCGGTCACAACTTCCATGAGATTGTCCTTGCTTCCAAGGGTGTCTTCGACCCCGGCGAGAGCATGGGTCTGAATCTTCCGCCGCCGGAGAGTGTCAAGAAGGTCGCGATTCTCTGCCACCGGCACGCCGACGCCGACACGTACCTTTCGGCCTATGCGCTCTCTTTCATGATCGGGAAGCTCCTGCCGGGCGCCGAGATCTCGATAGTCATCCCGGACGGGATGAGCTCGCTGACGCAGCGCCTCGCCGAGTCGTTCCCTCGGGAGAGCCACGGAGAGAGCTCCGAGTACGACCTCCTGATAGCAGTCGACATAGGGCACATGGAGCTCCTGAAGGACTGGAGCGAGAAGCTCAGGAACAGCCGCGCAACGAAGATACTGGTCGACCACCATCCCATGCAGGAGGGGACTCCCTACGACCAGTTCGTGGTCGACACCACGGCGTCATCGGCCGCGGAGATAGTGTATCGGCTCTTCAGGGAGTCCGGGGTCGTGCCGGATCAGAAGTCCTCGCAGGCCCTCCTTATCGCCATCCTCTTCGACTCCCAGCACCTGTCCATCGCGGGTGTCGACACGCTGAGGACTGTCGTCGAGCTCATAGAGCACGGGGCAAGCCTTGACGACGCGAGGGCGCTCCTCCGGTCTCCGCCGGACTACGGAGAGGTCATAGCCAAGTTGAAGGCTGCAAGGAGGTCGCGCATCTACAGGGCGGCGGGATGGGTCATTCTCGTAAGCACGGTCGGCTCCTTCCAGGCGAACGTCGCAAGGGCCTTCACACACCTGGGAGCGGACCTCTCCCTCGTCGTTGGCGACTTCGACAACGAGCTCCGGGGATCTCTGCGAGCGAGCCAACGCTTCAGCTCTGAGACGAAGATCCACCTCGGGACTGACGTGGCGGAACCCCTCTCGAAAGCCAGGGGCTACGGAGGAGGCCACCCGACGGCGGCGTCCTTCACGTGCTCCGCCGACGAGGAGGTGGTGATCAAGGACTTCCTCGCCCTGATGGCGTCGCTACTTCACGAGCAGCCCACAGAGATCAAGTGACCGTCTGTTCCTTCCTCTGGAGATAGGTGACGATCCAGAGCCTCCTTCCCGCCACCCTCAAGTTACCCACCTGAGGCAGGCTGACGATGCCATAGCTCGCAATCAAGACGAGACCGAACTGGATGGCGTTGAAGATGGCCGTCATGCCGAGGATGAGGGCGAGGACATTAGAGGAGGTTATGGTGATGCCGATTGCCTTGAACGGAGCCTGGACCGTGTAGATCGCGGCCTGTAGACCGAACAGGGGCGACACTATGAGGAGATAGTTCGGCAGTGTCATGGCGACGGCTCTGAGGGCCATCCCCAACCCTCCGCCGAGTCCAGCGGCCTTTCCGACCGTCTTGCTTCTGGTCCGCAGCGCCAACCTTGCTCCCAGCCATACTCCCAGAAGCGATGAGAGGATTGCTATCAGCTTGAATTCAGGCCCGAAGAAGGCGGCGTTCACTCCAAGCGCCATTAGGGTGGCGAACTCTATGAAGGCGGCGACCAGCGCGGGAAGTGGTCCAAAGATGAAGAACGCGAGGAGGATGGCGATCTCGCCCAAGTCGAACTGCAGGTAGGGCACCAACGGGAAGTTCAGTCCGAGAGCCTGAGATATGGTGGTCAGGACCACCGCGAGCGCTCCGAACACCGCCATGCCAGCCAGGGACCTACTGTCGATTCCGCTCCTGCTGTATCCCGACATGGCGACGCCGTCCCAGAGCAGTCTAATAAGAATTTGGTAATAACCAAATATTTAGTAATACCCGCCCGGGCCGCCCGTTGGTTGGACTTGACCTCCAAAGGGTTATCTTGCGTCCGCATGGCCCGTGCGCGTCCGCGTCCGAAGGCGCGCCCTGACCCTAGTGATAGAATTGACCACCCTGCTCCGTGTCGAGGACCTCTCGTTCCGCTACATCGATACCGAGAGGTGGGCAGTCGACAAGGTCAGCTTGGAGATAGAAGAGGGTACGATAACGGTCCTCGCCGGACAGAGCGGGTGCGGCAAGTCCACCCTCCTCAGGTGCATGAACGGTCTAATCCCCCACATGTACCCCGGCGAATATCATGGGCAGGGTGACCATCGACGGGGCGGCCGTGGACAAGACGAAGATGGGAGACCTCGCCCAGAAAGTCGGCCTGCTCTTCCAGAACCCCGAGAACCAGATATTCATGTTCTCCGTGGAGAGGGACGTCGCCTTCGGGCTGGAGAACCTCGGGCTCCCCAGGGAGGAGATGAGGACGCGGGTCGACGAGGCGATGCGGCTCCTCGGGATTTCCGACCTCTGGCCCTCCGGGCGCCGCACGAGCTCTCGGACGGGCAGAAGCAGAGGGTGGCCCTCGCCGGGGTGATCGCCATGAGGCCCAAGCTGATAATCCTCGACGAGCCCACGTCGCTTCTCGACCCTAAGACGGCGCTCGGAGCTGGTGGGCCTCGTCGCGACGCTGAACAGGGAGCTCGGCATAACCTTCATCATCGTCGAGCACCGGCTCGAGCTCCTCACCCCCATCGCAGACCGGATCGTCGTGATGGACAGGGGCCGCAAGGTGATGGAGGGGAAGCCCCCTGAGGTACTCACGGACCCGCAGGCGGTCGGGCTACGGGATATCCGTCCCGCCCGTCTCGAGGCTCTACACGGCCCTCGTCAAGGACGGTCTCGCCTCTCGAGTCGTGTCCCGAGCACGCCGGAGGAGCTGGCGGAGGAGGTGAACGGCCGTTGAGCCTCATCGAGTTCAGGGACGTCACCTTCGTCCACCAGAACGGCGTGACGGCCCTCAAGGACGTCAGCCTGACCGTCGAGAGGGACGAGACTGGTCGGCGATCGTGGGGGAGAACGGCGCGGGAAAGACCACCCTGGTGAAGCACATCAACGGGCTCCTCAAGCCGACGCCAGGGCTCGGTGACGGTCGACGGGAAGGACACCCGCGGGACGTCAGCACGGCGACCCTCGCGCGCAAGGTGGGCATCGCCTTCCAGAACCCCGACCACCAGCTCTTCTCCGACAGCGTCGAGAACGAGGTTACCTTCGCGCTGAAGAACTTCGGGTTCGACGAGCGCGCTGATCGAGAAGCGGCTCGACTGGGCGCTGGATTCTTCGGCCTCGAAGCAGTATCGAAAGTCCTCGCCGCTGTCCTGAGCGGCGGCGAGAAGAAGCGCCTGACGCTGGCCTGCATCCTCGCCTGGGACCCCGAGGTCGTCGTCCTCGACGAGCCGACCGTGGGCCAGGACGCCCTCCAGAAGGAGAAGCTCGCCGAGATCTTCAGGATGCTCCACTCGACCGGGAAGACGATCATCATAGTCTCGCACGACGTCGAGTTCCTCTGGACCCTCCAGCCCCGGCTGCTGGTGATGAAGCAGGGGAGCGGTCGTCGGGGACGGGCCCTGCTCGACTGTGATGCGAGACAGGGCGCTCCTCGAGGGCGCGAGGGTCACCCAGCCCCAGCTGGTCCAGCTCTACGACGAGCTCGACGCAGCAGACCTGAACGGCCCTTCCTGGACGTCTCGGACGCAAGGAGCTGGATAGGGAGGGGAGAGGGGCTAGACGATGTACTGGCTCGCCGGCGGGTTCCTCTTCAGGAGGGTGGTCTCCCCGTTCCACAGGCTCGACCCCCGCGTCAAGCTCCTCGTCTCGATCGAGTTCTTCGCCCTCTCGCTGGCCGCGTCCTCGGTGATCGCGATCGCCGCGGTGCTGCTCGTCGATCCTCGTCGTCGCAGCCCTCGCCAGGTCGCTCAAGAGGATAGGGAGGACCATGGCCTTCTCGCTGCGTCTTCGCCGTCTTCATCTTCGTGATCAACCTGGTCTTCGGGCTCGGGCCTTCTGCGGTCGTTCACCTACGCCCTGCGGTTCCTAGCCATAATCAGCTCGACGAGCCTCTTCTTCGTCACGACCTCCCCCGACGAGCTCGAGCAGATAATGAAGTGGATGAGGGTCCCCCGTGACGTCGTCTTCGCCTTCGTGACCGCGGTCAGGTTCATCCCCGTCGTGATGCTCGACACTTTCCAGATAATGGACGCGCAGAAGTCGAGGGGTCTGGAGCTCGAGAAGGGCAACCTGATCGACGCGGGTCAGGAACATGGTCCCGATTCTCATCCCGCTGGTCGTCAACTCGGTCATCAGGAGCGGGGAGCTGGCCGAGGCGATGGAGTCGAGGGCGTACGGCTCGACGCCCAACCCACGTCGCTCTACAGGATGAGGCTGAAGTGGTACGACTGGGCGGTGCTCTTCGCGAGCCTGGCGGCCTTCGCGGTCGCACTGTATATCTACCACTTCTTCCGATTTCCAGATCTGATGATCCCGCCGCGGGTGGTCGTGGACGAGAGGGAGAGGGGGAGCGGAGTCCCGGAGGAGCTCTCAAAGCTCAACGTCAGGGTCTACTACAGCCGGCTGCCGATCGCCGACTACGTGATAAGCCCCGAGATCGCCGCCGAGAGGAAGTCGCTGCCCGGACTTCGTCTCGTCGGTCTACGACGGCAGGCTCTTCGTCCAGGCGCTCGGCCATCTCGAGCTCCTACAGGAAGCCGTACCTCATCGTCGAGGGCGACATCAAAGAGCTGAGCGAGCTTGACCAAGAACATCAACTCCTACTACGGGGCGGTCGCCTCGGTCACCCTCGCCTACGACCTCAGGCTCATCCACACAGCCGACCCGACGCAGACCGCGCCGGCCATCGCCGCGCTGGTTCAGCACAGCCAGCGCGAAGCCCGTCCCGCTGGGCTTCGTGGCCGCTGCCCCGAAGGCGAAGGACGAGCCCCAGCAGCAGCTCTACCTCGTCTCGTCGCTGCCCGGCGTGGGGATGAAGCTGGCCAAGAGGATGCTCTCGAGGTACGGCACGCCGAGGAAGATTATGGGCCTCACCGAGTCCCAGCTCGCGATGGTCCAGGGCGTCGGGAGCAAGAAGGCCGCAAGGATAGTCCACATGCTCGACGCTCGCCTATTCACTCGCAGAGCGGCGGCGCGCCGAGACAGGAGAGGCTCGAATGAAGAGGATAGCGGTGATCGGGGGCACGGGGGACCTCGGCCTCGGTCTGGCGGCCAGGCTGGCAAGATCGTACGAGGTGACCATAGGCTCGCGCGACGCGGCAAGAGCCGCAGAGGCCGCCTCGAAGGCCTCCGCCCTCTCTGGCGCCGCAGTACTGGGGCGATGAGAACTGCTGCGGCCGCGCGGGGCTCGGACATCTGCGATCCTCGCCATCCCAGACCTGCCCTCCGACGACCTGCTGTACTCACTGAAGCCGGACCTCGCGGGGAAGCTGGTGATCTCTCCCATCGTGCCGATGGCGTTCCGGGACGGCCTCTTCGCGCCCTCCCTGGAGTCTGGGTCGGCGGCCGAGAAGGTCGCCTCGGTGCTGGGGACGAGGGTCGCGGGCGCGTTCCACACGGTCCCCGCCGCGCGACTGCTCGAGGTGGACAGGGAGCTGGACTACGACGTGCTCGTCACGGCCGAGACGAAGGAGGTCTACGCCGAGGCCGCCGAGGTCGTCGCGAGCGTGGCCAAGCTTCGGCCCCTCTACGCCGGACCTCTGAGGAACTCCCGGATGGTCGAGGGGATCACCCCGAGCCTGCTCAACGTCGGAAAGCTCAACAAGATCAGGTCCCCTTCGATCAAGGTCGTCTGATGGCCTGGTCGCGACCCGCACGGGGTCTTCCCATCCCAGAGTAGAGGATGGGGTGGTAGGTCCTGAAAGCCCAATAGTCCCCGAAGTCCCGATCGCTCTCGCGTCCCTGACCTCTCCGACGATGAGTTCGTGGTCACCGAACCGTTGCACACCGTGGAGCGCGCAGGAGAGGTAGGCGGATGCCTCACGGATGATCGGGACCGCCGGGGAACCCTTGAGCCTGTAGTGGAGTCCCGCCGCCCGGAGCTTGTCCTTCGTTCCAGCCCCTGACGAGCTCCCCAGCACCTCGACTGTCCGCGGCGTACTCGCTCGTCGAGCCAGGAGACGGAGAAGCAACCCGCCCTGACGATGGTACCGTGGGTGTCGTGCGAGGGAGTCGACGAGATGCCTATCATGACGGGCTCGTTCGAGAGGGAGATGATGGAGACCAGCAGGCATCGCGGAGACCTTCCCTCTGTCGGTCGCCGCGACTACGACGGGGACCGCGGGATAGAGGAGACGATAGACCTTCGAGGCATGCGACCCTTCTCATGTGCGCTCGCCCGCCGGTCCGTCCCTTAATTCTTTGGCGGCATCGCCGTGTATCCCGAGCCTCGGGCGGTCTTCGTGATTCTCCAAGCGAGAAGGAGGAACGCCAGTGAGATGGCGAAGATGAGCCCCTCGAACTCCCAGAGCGGGACGTCCTGGGCGAAGGGAACGGTTGCGTCGATCAGGCCCATTGGCAGCGCCACGGCGAGATAGGTCCTCTTGCGCATGCACGCGGCGAGGACGCAGAGGTATCCCCAGGCGAAGTGAGCCATCAGCGAGGAGACCCTCTCCAGGACGCCGAGGGCGATGGGGACTGCAAGCTGCCTGGGAGGATAGAAGAGGGAAGGGGTGGAGGTGACCAGCGTCTGATAGACCGAGGCAGGGATGAGCCCCTCCGCGATGAGGAGATAGCTCGCTGTCAGGTTGAAGAGCGTCAGACGCGCCGAGGAGGATCCCGTTCTCCCAGAACGCCAGGGATATCCCGTAGGCCTCGGCGTCGGCGCCCGCCATCATCTTCCTTGAGACCGCGTACCTGGCCACGAGGTACGCCAGCCCAACCTCGAAGACGGAGGTCTGGGCTCCGAAGTAGACCCCCGTCTCCCAGCTCACGCTTCCGAACTCCGAGGTTACCCCTCCGTAGGTGTAGGCCTGGAACACTTCCTTGAGCGCTATCGCTCCGGCGTAGGCGATGAGCGAGAAGAGCAGGACGATCCCGGCGAAACTCCTCTTGGCCCTCCAGTAGAGAATGAGCCCGACGCTGATGGCGATGTACGCCGCCGGCTCGAGGAGGAGCACGGGGTCGATGTTCTGCATCTGCCTAGGCAGAGCGCGGTCACGGGGTTAAGGGTTGCTTCAGTTCGTCAGTTGGAGAAGGGACCGAAAGAGTTTTCTGGACGAGCACCCCCAGACAGTCAAACGTAGAAGATGGTTGAAGACGTCGGATTCCTCCTCAGCCTCGGCATCGTCTCCGGCGTCGCCCTCTTGCTCGGCCTCCTCTTCGCCAGGCTCCGTACCTCCGTCATAGCCGCTGAGATACTCGCCGGGATGCTGGTAGGCCCCTACGTGCTCGGGTGGATCTCTGACCTCACGGTAATCGGCGACATCGCCAGCGTCGGGATCGTCGTCCTGCTCTTCCTGATAGGTCTCGAGCTTGACCCTGTGAAGTTCGTCAGGATGATCAGGCGGGCCGGCTCCCTCACCTTCCTGGAGATGGGCCTGACCTTCGCGGTCGGTCTCGTGTGCGCGCACTTCCTCGGCCTGGACCTTGCAGAGAGCCTGGTCTTCTCGATGGCCGGGAGCGCCACGAGCACGGCGATAGTCGGGCAGTTCCTCCTGTCGCGCGGCATGCGGGACCAGACCTCGCGCCTCCTGGTCGGCATCCTGGTGATCGAGGACATCGTCGCGGTCGTGTTCCTGATCATCATCTCCTCGCTGCCCTCGGGAGGCGTCGTCGACGCAAGGACCGGGCTGCTGGCGATTTCCGAGACCATCCTGGGGGGCATCGCGCTCCTGGCGATAGGCTTCCTCGTCGCAAGATACGTCGCTCCGCCAGCGATAAACTTCCTGAGCCACTATGAGGAGGAGTTCGAGGAACTGCCTTTCTTCTTCGCGCTCGGGCTGGGCTTCGCTTTCGGAATCCTGGGTGCGTATCTCGGGTACTCGGCGGGCGTGGGCGCCTTCATCATCGGGCTAGCGATCAGAGGCAAGCACTCGAAGTACCTCTCGGGAAAGGTCGCCCCGGTGAAGGGGCTGCTCGTCTTCGTCTTCTTTGTGTACATGGGCAGCCAGATTGACCCGTTCCCCGCTCTCCAGATCTGGCCGTCCTTCGCGCTCGTGACCGTGCTCCTCATCACCGCAAAGTACGCCGGGGGAGTCGTGGTCGGCAAGCTGATCGGTGAGAGGGACGCCCTAGGCGAGACGGACCCCCGGCTGGTGGGGGCCTGGCTCGTCCCGAGGGGCGAGTTCTCCTTCATCATAGGCCAGGCGGCCCTCGCCGCCGGCCTGATCGACACCTCGACGTTCTCGATCCTCGGTCTGATGGTGCTCGTCACCGCCATGGCCGGCCCGTTCCTCCAGCGTCTGGGTAGGCGGGACGTCTCTCCCTCGCAGCACCCATTCAAGCCCGATAGGGATGCCTGAGGGCCGCTCCGCTCCACCTTGGCCGGGAAAGTGCGGAATAAAATTCGCAGCGAATTATATATAATAGGAATATCGGCGGAGGGGCCATGACCCAACCTCTCCTCGTGGTCGCCAAGAGCACCTCCAAGTTCAACAAGTTCGCCCAGGCATCGCTCCTGGGCGCCCTCAACATCCGGGACTTCCTCGAACAGACCGGTGAGTACGATGAGGTCGCCATATTCCAGCTGAAGGGGGCCGAGGGACCGCTCAAGGAATGGGTAGTGGTGAACGAGATAGACCGCTGAACCTACCGACTCTCCAAGAACTCTCCGAGGACTCTGTTGAACTCTTCAGGCGTCTCCCAGTGGGGAACGTGACCTGCATCAGCTACGATGTGTAGCTCGCTCCTTGAGAGCCTGGAGTGGATCTCTCTCCCGATGCCGACCGGGAGGACCCTGTCGGTCCTTCCCCAAACGACCAGCGCGGGGATACGCGCGACGCTCCACCGCCCCCTCGTCCTCGGACCCCGACCCCGCCGTGTCCTCTAGGACGATGCGTGACACGAGGGCCGCGTGCTTCGAGACGAGCCGCATCGCTACCCAGCCTCCCATCGAGTTCCCCACGACGGTCGCCCGTGAGATTCCGGCGTCCGCACAGACGACACCGACCTGCTCGGCATAGAGTTCAGCGAGCTCAGATGTCGCTCTCCCCATGTTCGCAGGCAGGCTGGGCGCGACAACTGTCGCGACGAGCGAGATGCTGGGGAACGTCTTCCTCCAGGTCCCGGAGTGGGAATTGAGGCCGTGAAGGAGAACCACCTTAGACGCGCCCTCACCTTCGATGCGGTATCCAATCTCCCGGGGACCGCAGGTGACTGATCTGTTGTCGTAGTTCAACGGAGCCGCACTCCTGCCCTAATGCCCTAGGATCTACGCCCTCCGCGGGCGGCTCATCGCACGACCACCGACTTCAGATCCTCTGCAGGGGGTGGATACTCCATCCTCAGCCCGTCGAGCGCGTCGACTATGACGGCGGAGACGAGCAGGTCCCGGAACCACTTCTTGTCGGCCGGAACTATGTACCAGGGCGCGAACTTCGTGCTCGTCCTCTCCAGGGCCTGCTCGTAGGCCTTCATGTACTGGGGCCAGAGCTTCCTCTCGGCGAGGTCGTCTTGGTTGAACTTCCAGTTCTTGTCAGGGTCGGTGAGGCGCTCCTGCAGCCGCCGTCTCTGTTCATCGGCGCTGATGTGCAGGAAGAACTTCAGGATCGTGGCTCCCTCTTCGGAGAGCATTCTCTCAAAGTCGTTGATCTGCTTGTAACGGTGCTTCAGCACCCTCTTCGTAACGAGGCCGTGGACCCGCTCGACCAGGACCCCCTCGTAGTGGCTCCTGTTGAAGATCACGATCTCCCCCTTCCCGGGCGTCTGGGCATGCACTCTCCAGAGGAAGTCGTGATCTGATTCCTGAGGCGTCGGTTCCCTGAAGTGGGCGACGCTGAACACCCGAGGGATTCACCCCACTGAATATCCGTCGGATCGTCCCGTCCTTTCCACCCGTGTCCATGGCCTGCAGGACTACCAGCACGCTGTGCTTGTGCTCTGCGTAGAGCTTCTCCTGCAGTCGGTCCAGCATCTGGTCGAGTTGCTTCGAATGCCCTATCGCGCCCGCCTCGTCTCCATCGAAGCCCGAGCTATCAGCAGGGTCCCGCTCTTCCAGCCTTAGCCTCGTCTTGGGCTGAACCAAGTACCGCTTGGTGTGGACACCGTCTGGCAAGACGTACAAAGGGCTTCCACGCGGGTTTTAGCTCTTCCGCGGCATGTCGCGCGTGCCATCTCGTCCGTTCCTGTGCACAGTCGAATCTGCGCCCCCGTCACCTGTTGCCGACAAGACCTAGCAAACTTACGCATGGGGGATGGCGAGAATCCTATATAGCGTGGGCATCCCCGCGTTGGGCGGGTTCGAGCCAGCAAGATGCCGAGAGCATTCGTCATGATAAACGTCAAGGTCGGTACGGACAAGGATGTCGTCAGCGAGCTCAAGACCTTCAAGTACGTTGACAAGGTCTACGAGGTCTACGGCGTCTACGACATCGTCGCCGAGGTCAAGGCGTCCAGCATGGAGGAGCTGAAGGAGACGGTGAACTCCGACATGCGAAAACTGAAGAACGTCCTGGCAACGAACACTATCATCGTCACAGGAACCTAGGCTTCTACAGGGGGCCTCCCTCCAAATCCCTAGGACCTGCCTGCCCATCATCTCCAGCCCCATCGCTCTCGAGGTCGGGCGGACCCTCGTCGGCCCGCGGCCATGAGGCTAGTTCACGGAGCGAGAATATCGGTTCTCGAGCTACTGTTGCTCGTCCAGGTCCTTCTTCATCTGGTCGAACTGTTCCTTGGTTATCTCGCCGCGGGCGTACCTTAGCCTAAGTATCTCCTTGGCGTCGCCGCCGTAGCCCCAGCGCGAGCCGTGGTAGTAGTAGCCTCTCCTCCATCCCCATCCCCAGAAGACCATGCGGACCGCGAAGAACGCGACAAGGACGAAGATCAGGAACCCGAACGGGAAGAAGAAGAAGGGGCCCGAGTAGTAGGGGCCGGATACCATGAACCCCCGGGCGAACCCCGAGAAGAGGACAAGCGGTAACACGAAGACGCCGATGAGCACCAGGACCAGGATTCCGCCGATTAGCCATCCAGCGTGACCTCTCCTCCGTGATGTCAGGCGAGTGTCCGATGTCGGCTCGCGCAACTTCGCAGTCATGCCTGGAACGTGCAACAAAGGGGTAAATAAGAGTATTGGAATAACGATATTGGAAAAGCGATTTGACTGAAACACATAAAAGCTCGGTATTTCGATATTCAGGTTAGTATCATGTGGCCCTTAAGATGGATGATGCACAGGAAGCGCGGACTACGCATGGCCGTGGTCGCGATGCTTTCGAACTCGCCCAAGAACGGCGTCGAGCTCATGGACGAAATGGAGAAGATGACCCAGGGCTGGTGGAGGCCCTCTCCGGGCTCGGTCTACCCCCTGCTGGAGCAGCTGACAAACGAGGGGCTGATCAGGAAGCGGGAGGACGGCAGGTACGAGCTCACCGAGAAGGCTAGCGAGGAGATGGAGTGGTCCTTCGGACCCTTCTTCAGGAAGCAGCCCTCCATCGACGAGATGATCAACGAGATAAGCGGGTTCGTCTCCTACATCGAGGAGGTCAGCAGGACCGACCCAGCAAAGACCGCCGCCTTCTCTCCTAAGGTGAAGGAGCTAGGGGAGAGGCTCTCCGCCCTGGCTGAGCGGTCCTCGGAGAAGACTCAGAAGACCTGAGGGAGCTGGCCCGTTCACGGTCAGCTAGTCGCCTGACTTCTTGCGCTTGAGCTTCTCTATCGCATCCTCGAAGTCGAGCATGGTCACCGAGAGGCCGGCCGAGGACTCGTCCGCCTCCTTCCCGTGCTCCTTGACGTACTTCTTTATCGCGCCGATCACGGCGGCGTTGGCGACCGAGGCGAGGTCCGCGCCCGTGTAGCCCTCTGTCATGTCCGCGAGCTTGGCCATATCGACGTCCTTGGCGAGCGGTTTCTTCCTGGTATGGATTTTGAGGATCTGAATCCTCCCGTCTTTGTCGGGAGGCGGGACCTGGAGTATCCTGTCGAACCTTCCGGGCCGCAGCAGCGCCTCGTCGATGATATCGGGCCTGTTCGTTGCCCCGAGGACGACGACGCCCTTCAACTCCTCCAGCCCGTCCATCTCGGTCAGGAGCTGGCTCACGACCCGCTCGGTCACCTGGCTGTCGGTGTCGCCTGACTTCCTGCGCGGGGCTATGGCGTCGATCTCATCGAAGAAGATGACGCAGGGAGCGGCGGCTCGAGCCTTCCTGAAGACCTCCCTGACGCCCTTCTCGGACTCCCCGACCCACTTCGAGATGAGCTCGGGCCCCTTTATGCTGATGAAGTTCGCCTCGCTCTCGTTCGCGACGGCCTTGGCTATGAGCGTCTTGCCGGTCCCTGGAGGACCGTAGAGGAGGATCCCGGTCGGCGGCTTGACGTCACCCTTCTCGAAGAGCTTGCTGTACTTGAGCGGCCACTCGACGGCCTCGGTCAGCTCCTCCTTGACCCCGCCGAGGCCCCCGATGTCCTCCCACTTGACGTTGGGTACCTGGACGAGTACCTCCCGCATGGCGGAGGGCTGCACGTCCCTGAGCGCGTCCTGGAAGTCCTGCATCCTCACCTTGATCTTGTTGAGCGTCTTCGCTGGGACCTTGGTCGACTCCATGTTGATTTCCGGGAGGACCCTCCTTACTGCGAGTATCGCGGCCTCCTTGGCCAGCGCCTGGAGGTCTGCCCCGACGAACCCGTGGGTGACCCTAGCTATCTCCTCGAGCTTCACATCGGGCTCGAGCGGCATCCCCCTCGTGTGGATGTGCAGTATCTCCAGCCGGCTCTTCTCGTCCGGGATGCCGATCTCGATCTCCCTGTCGAAGCGGCCGGGGCGCCGAAGGGCCGGGTCGAGCGAGTCTGGTCTGTTGGTGGCCCCGATGACCACGACCTTCCCGCGCGCCTCCAGCCCGTCCATCAGGGTCAGCAGCTGGGAGACGATCCTCTTCTCCATCTCGCCCGAGACCTCCTCGCGCTTTGGGGCGATCGAGTCGATCTCGTCGATGAAGATGATGCTCGGCGCCTTCTCCTGCGCCTCCTTGAAGATCTGCCTGAGCCTCTCCTCGGACTCGCCGTAGTACTTGCTCATGATCTCGGGTCCGCCGATCGAGGAGAAGTTCGCGTTCGTCTCGTTCGCGACCGCCTTGGCGAGGAGCGTCTTCCCTGTGCCCGGCGGGCCGTAGAGAAGCACCCCCTTGGGGGCCTCAATCCCGACCCTCTCGAAGATCTCCGGATGCCTGAGGGGGAGCTCTATCATCTCGCGGATCTTCTGGACCTCGCTGGTCAGCCCCCCGATGTCCTCGTAGGTTATCCGCGGCACGCCTGTGTTCGAAGGCTTTCGTAACGTCCCGAGGCGGAACCGAGTCTCCAGCGTGACCACCGCGGCCCCCGCTGGGGTCGCACTGTCCACCAAGAAGTCTATTTTGGACCCCATGATGTTCATGGGAAGCGAGTCGCCCTTAGTGAGCACCCGGCCTTCGAGCGCCTCGGGAAGGTACTCCTCCAGTCCGGAGATGTTCAGCGTCTCGGTGGGGGCAAGCACCACCTCCTCGGCGGCGTGGGCTTCCGTGGGCGCAATCTGGACCGTATCGTCCAGGCCTACGGCGAGGTTGTTCCTCGTGTATCCGTCGATCCGTATCAGCCCGAGCCCGTAGTCTTCCGGGTATTCGGACCAGAGCTGCGTGTAACTCACCTTCTTCTTGCCAGTAATCTCGATGACGTCGCCACTGGTCAACTCCAGCCGTTCCATAACCTTCGGATCGACTATTGCTTTTCCATGTCCGACCAGCCTCGAGTCCGTCTCCGCGACCCTCAAGGCCACGCTCTTTTCCATGGTCCATAATCCCCAGCGGGGAAATAAAAGGGTCTAGCGCGTATTCTCATCTGAGCGGGGGAAGACGGGTCCGACTGTCAGCCGGATGCGGCACCGTTCTTCGTCCTGGTCAGCCCGCTGGTCTGTGGACCCTGAAGCGTCAGGCAGGTGCTGGTGGCGTAGGCTACGAGCCTTCGCTTCTCGTCGGTCACCCGGCACTCGATCAGCCCCATCGTGCGGCCCATCTTTATCACCTTGCCCCTGGCGACGAGCCGTCCGCTCCAGAACGGGCGGAGGAAGTTGATTTTCAGCTCGACCGTCGTGAACGACTCGTCCGAGCGAAGCATGCTGGCATAGGACATCCCCATGGCGGCGTCGGCGATGTCGCAGATGATCCCGCCGTGGAGCGTTCCCATCGGGTTCTCGTGTTTCTGGCTGGCCTGGAGCTCGACCCTCGCCCTGCCCCTCTCTACCTCCGTGAGGCGGAAGCCGACCAGTTCGGCGACGGGAACAGTCCACCCTTCTGCCACGGCTCTCCGTATCCTTTCCAATCCCGAATCCTCGGGCGGCTTGCCGTCCGACCCGCTCTTCCTCATATTGCAGTTCCAGAGGTCCGGGTGACCTTATTTGAAGTGTACCGAAGCGCGTCGTGACACTGAATCATCCATCGTCCCTCCTCGTCCGCACGATCCACACCGCCAAAAGCGTGGCCGCTCCACCCAGCACCGTGAAGACCGTGAGTCGTTCCTGGAGGATCAGGATTCCGCCGACCACGGCGACCATGGGCATCAGATAGAGCTGGATGGATAGCGTCGACAGGGCCCCTCTGCCGACGAGCGTGTAGAAGATGGAGTACCCGACCACCGTGACGACTATGGAGAGGTAGACGACCGAGAACCAGCCGTCCAACGAGAGGACCGAGACCTGCCGTAGGAACTCCGCGGAAACCAGGGGAAGGAGGAAGGCCGTCCCTGTCAGCGAGCCCCAGACAGTGACCGAGAGCGCCCCATACTTTTCGACCAGCGGCTTCGAGAGGACCGCGAAACCGGCGTACACCACAGCTGCAGCTATGGCCTCCAGGGCGCCGACGGGCGAGTTTCCGCCGTCGTTCAGGCCGCCCACGGAGAGGAGGACGCACCCGACGACGGCGATGAGCAGGGCGAAGGTCAACCTCCTGTCCACCTTCTCCTTCAGGGTGATTGCCGAGAAGGCCACGATGAAGACCGGACCCAGAGAGACCAGCAGACCCGCCAGACCCGAGGAGACGGACGTCTCGGAGTAGTTAAGGGCCGCCCCGTAGAGGACGACCATCATAAGCGCGAAGACAGCGAGCCGAGGGAGGTCGCGTCTCTCGAACCTCGTCCTTGGCTTGGCGAAGGGAAGGAGGACCGCGAACCCCGCGCTGGCAATCAGCCACCTGAGCACCAGGAGCGAGAGCGGGGAGAGCTCGAAGTCGGCGGCCCTTATGGCCACGAACGCGAGCCCCCAGATCACGCTGAGAAAGGCGAGGAGCGCGTAGGCGGCCACCCTTGGATGGGGACGCGGCTTCCTGACACCGACCTCTTCCACCATGGCTGCTCCCGCCTCCTGACTTGGAGGGTTATAATCCAAGTTGCCCTGTCCGCCGTACCTGAACCTCGGGGCGGCCCGCACCACTGCGGCGTGCCGGGGCCACAAAGCCTTTAGAACTCCAAAACTTGGAAATCGTCGCGACCAGCTTGAAGACGACGAAGGCGCGAACCGCTACGCTCGTAGTATGCGTGGCCCTGCTCGCGCTTCTCCTAGGCAGCCTCGGCGCGGGGCTGGTCGCGCCCCTCTCCTCGGCTCTCCAGAGGCTGCCGGCGCTGCAGTCGCCTCCGAAGACCACAGAGACCGTGGAGATAGAGACGGGAGAAATCCTGGTCAACACTTCGTTTCGGGGCGACTACTCCTTTCCTGTGTTTCCTTCGAACTCGTCGGTCCTGGTGGGGCCAGTGAGGGAGGTTGTCTTCCCGGTCCCGGACGCAAACGTGACGATTCAGAGGAACGCCCTGGGCTCCGTCCCGCTCCTGCTCGAGACGAACTCCAGCGGTGAGGCGGGATCGCAACTGGTGGTCGGGAACTACACCCTGACCGTCTCGACCCCGTACGCAAAGTCATCGGCGCAGGTTCGCATCTATCAGGGATTGACGACCGAGGCTGATGTCTTGCTAAGTCGGCTGGTCGACCAAGCCGTCTTCGGTGACCTCTCGGACGAGGACTCCTCGGGATCCGTCGCACCCTGGCAGAGTGTCGTCCTCGCGGTGAACGCGTCTTTGGCGACAACGAGCACCGCCGACTTCCTCGACATCTATTACGGGACGGCCTCGACCGGATTGGATCAGGTTCATGAGGCGGAGGTCCCGGTGACCATGATAGCCTCCCAGGTGAGCGGCTCTGGACAATCGAGCCTCCTTTGGCTCACGGTGCGCCCCTCGTCCTTCCTCTCCGTCCAGGGAGTGCTCGACTTCGCGCTTGTGGATTACATCTCGACAACGAGGATATTCGTCCATGGACAGTGAGACCATCGGCGCAGTCGCCCTGAACGTCGCCGTGTACATCTCGCTGGGGGCGGCGTTGCTCCAGTTGAGCAGGCAGAGGATCCCAAGCCCTCCGGACGGTCGGGGCGCTTTCACGCTACTGGGCTCCAGCCTGAGGAGGGCCTTCCCGGATCTCCCGCAGGGGTTCACGCTGAGGGAGGGGCTCTCCAGGGCGAGGCTCGTCGGTCTCGACATGAGGTGGGACGAGATCGACCGGACGCTCGCCGACTACGAGGCCTATAGGTACGGGGGAGGCCCGGCTCCCAATCTTCCCCAGTCGGAGCTGATGAGGCTCGTGAAGGTCCTCTGGAGGCGACGCTAGTGCCGACCGGATCTGCGGGACCGGGTCGTCAGCGAGCTCGGCAGGGTGGTCGTAGGCAAGGAGAGGGAGACCGACCTGCTCCTGGCCGCCCTGCTTGCGAGGGGGCACGTCCTGCTCGAAGGCGTCCCCGGCGTCTCGAAGACCCTGCTGACGAAGTGCTTCTCCCGGTGCCTGGAGCTCGGCTTCCGCCGCGTCCAGTTCACGCCCGACATGCTCCCCCTGGACATCGTCGGGGGCTTCATCTTCAACATGAAGGATAGGGAGTTCGAGTTCAGGAAGGGCGCCGTCTTCACCAACATCCTCCTGGCCGACGAGATCAACAGGGCTCCCCCGAAGGTCCAGAGCGCGCTCCTCGAGGCGATGCAGGAGCAGCAGGTCACAATCGAGGGCCACACGGAGGCGCTCCCGTCTCCGCACATGGTAATCGCGACCCAGAACCCGATCGAGTTCCAGGGGGTCTATCCACTCCCCGAGGGACAGCTCGACAGATTCATGCTCAAGATCACCCTCGGGTACCCCTCGCGGGAGGCGGAGTCGGAGGTGATCAGACGGAACATCTCGGACGCCGAGGGAGAGGCGGTGAAGGGCGTAGTGTCGAGGGAAGAGCTCTCCCGGTGCTTTCAGGGTGTCGGAGAGGTGAGGGTCTCCGAGGAGATCATAGACTACCTCGCCCGGCTCGCGCTCGCGACCAGGTCCGACATCAGGGTCGTTCTCGGCGCGAGCCCACGGGCCATGGTCCACCTTACAAGGTGTGCCAAGGCCAAGGCGTATCTCGCGGGACGCGGGTACGTGACGCCGGACGACATCAAGGAGCTCTCCGTCGAGTCGCTCTCGCACCGCATGAGGCTGAGGTCGTCCGCGCAGACCAGCGGGGAAGAGATCTCGGTGACGACCGTGATCCGGGAAATAGTCGACGGGGTTGAACCGCCGCGGTAGGGCTCACCAGGAGGGGAAAGGACTACCTTGGGGCTGCGGCCCTGATGAGTCTCATCTTCGGCTTCGCAGGACCATCGATCACGGCGTCCTTCGGTCTGTCGCTCTCGATGATGGCAGCCGTTTCTCTCGGCCTCTTCTGGTCCAAGTTCCGTAGGGCTGGCGTCACGACGACGATCAAGAAGGCCCGTACCTTCAAGAACGAGTCCAAGACAATTCCTATTCAGATCGGGACGGGGAGTTCGAGATGGGTGAGGCTGACCTCTGCGAGCCTGGAGGGCCGACCAGGGCTCTCGTGCGAGGTCAACCGGCTTCAGACCGGAACCCCCGAGCTCGTGTTCACCCCGAGTCTCGCCGGGAGGACAGACGGCCTGACGCTGAGGCTCCAGGCGACCGACCCCCTCGGGCTCTTCACAAAGCAGCGCACCGTGAACCTCGATTTCGTCCTCGAGTCGCTCCCACTCGCGCTAAGGAGGGCGCCCCTCCGGCTGCAGGCTTCTCCCCTCTCCTTCGGGGAGAACCCGGCTGGAAGGAGCGGGGCGGGCCAGGAGCTCTACGCCGTGAGCAATTACGAGATTGGTCTCGACCCACGCGACATCATGTGGCGTAGGGTGGCCGGGATGCCAGATGAGTCCATCCCGGTCCGGATCAGAGAAGCCAACGTCCGGAAAGTTGTCTCTATCGGGGCCAGAGTCGGGTCGCGGACCGACGACGAGCGGGCGAGGAGGGGTGACCTCGTCGCCGAGGCGATTGCCCAGATGGGGGTGCAGCTTCTCCTGATTGGGTCCGTCCTTGAGATCACCCACTCCACCCCCCTCGGGTCGGCGATGACGGCGGTGTCAAACCTTGGAGAGCTGGCGGACGCGACCGAGCTCGCCTGGGGCCTGACAAGGGAGGGCCCTCCGTCGCCGATTCCCCTGCCCACCGCAGGTTCCTTCGACCTCTTCATCGTGGGTCCCGAGGAGGCGGGAGGGGCGGGCCTCGCCGCGCTCCCCCGGTCTCGCCGGCTCCTCGTCGTCTCGGAACAGGGCAGACTCCCGTATCTTCCTCGGGGTGCCTCCCTCTACACCGGAGCGGAAGACCTGTCGGCCATGACTTCGCTGGTGCTTGCAGGATGACCACGCGCCTAGTCTGGGCCGTGGTGGCGGGGGTCACTCTCGCATTGACTTCGCTCTACGGCGCTATCCTTCTGTGGCTGGTCCAGAATCCGGTCTTCTTCCCGGCGAATACCCTGGAGACTGTCATCCTCGCGAGCCAGATAGCCAGGCTGATTGTCATTCTCTCGATTGGCCGTCTCCGGACCAAGAACGGAATCATCATCACTGACCTCTTCGCGGCAGAGGTGCTCCTCATTCCGGTCCTCGGGTCCGTCGCGGTCTTCCTTGGCAACAGGCAGTACCTGCCGCTCGCGGGGGACCTGCTGCGGGCTTGGACCTCGGCGTTCCTGCTCGTCTTCCCTGCCTTCGCGATCTACAAGGTCACCGCCATGATTCGCAGGGGAGCGACGATCACGTCTCTGGCCCCCACCGCGACGAGCCTCTTCGCCGTCCTCGCCGTCGTTCTCTCCGCCACAAAGCAGACCACGACGATCGCGGGGTTGGCCGGGATGACGAAGCTCGTCCTGGCCGTCCTAGCTCAGGGAGCGACGGTAGCCGCCGCGGGACCGATAGTCCTCGCCGCTGGAGTCGTGCTCTACCTGGGCTTGATCGTCTACTCGACGATGGGGGCTGAGGACGCCCCGCCCGTGAGGGATCTCCTTCTCGTCTTCTCCGCGGCCGGTTCGGCCCTGGCCCTTCTGTGGGGCCTCGTCGCCTCAGAGTTGACAGCGGACACCTTCCTGGTCTTCGGTGCGCCGTCGCTCCTGCTCGTCGCGTTCGTGTGGTTGGTGACCCGTGCGAACTAGCCTCCTCCTGCTGCCGGTGCTGCTTCTGGTCATCGCCGCTGCCTCATCCTCGTTCCACACTGCACCGGCCCTGGCGCAGACCCAGTCCTTCTTGCAGTACCCGCTATCGATGGGCTTCGGCCCGGGCATAATGACCCCGGTGAGCGAGGGGGTCCCTGTCTATACTCCAGGGGACCAGATCTGGTTGGCATCAGACTCCCAGGACCAGTTGACGGCTACGCTCACGACCCCGGGAGGAGCGGAGGCAGCCCGCGCCAGCCTGACGCCGATGGACCCGGTCTTGCTGTACGCCCTGCCGAACTCCGGCCCGGCGGGGTCCTGGACCCTGACTGTGACTTCCTCGTCTCAGCCGCTCGTGGGAGAGCAGACGACCCTGCTTGTGACTAGCCAGAATACCCTGTCCCCAGCGACCCTTGAGAGGTACTCGCTATCCGGAAGCGGCCAGCTCGAGATGAACTTCACCCTACCCACGACCATTCAGTACGACATCCAAGCCTGCGCGGTTGGGAGCTCTCCTCCGGAGGCCGCTTCTGTCCCTATCCCCTCGTCCCTGGGGACGGGCAGACTCCTCCTGGCCAAGAACGGGAGCGCGCTCGACATCTCCACTCAGGGCAGCATACTCCATCCCTTCGACTTTTGGGTCGAACTACACCAGAATTATTCGTACGCGACCAACGGACCATCGTCGGTGGTCTCCCGAGACGTTGCGGTCGCAGACATCACGGCGGTGCAGATGAATGCCGGCGCGAGCTCGGCCAACGCAACGCTCGTCGACAAAGCCTCGGTCCGGGATGGCAGGTTCGCGGTGAGGGCCTTCTTCGGGACTCCTGCAGGGTTAGCGGTCGAGCAGACCGATGTCCTCCTGTCCGGAGACGAGACCTGGGTTTCCCTGCCCGACTGCTCGTCCTTGGCAGTGGTGAAAGCCACGAGCTTCTCGCTCTCCGTCTCACTTGCCGACCCCGTTCCAGGCTGGCCCAGGACAGTCTACACGATGTACGAGTCGTACGGGGTTGAGATGGTCACCATGACGAGGCTCGATCTTCAGCCTGCGGTCGTCAAAGTCCTGGCGAGCCCCTGGGGGGTCCCCCTGAACGACTCGCTGATCGCCTTCACCCTAGGGCCGGGGGTGGCAGCCTCTTCTTCCGGGGGAGCGACCCTTTACGTGATCGCTGCTCAGTATCCGGTCCAGGTGGAGGTCTCGGTCGGTGGTCAGACGCAGTCCATATCAGTGGAACAGCCCTTCTCATCCACGCTGGTCCAGGTGAACTCCAGCAAGCTGAGCGTCGCGACCTACCTCAACGGCAGGTCGGCCTCCGGGGCGTCCATCGCCGTACAGTCGGGGAACGCGACGCTCGCGCACGTGGTGGGTGGGGCTGGCTTCTCGGTCTTCTACCTCCCCCAGGGAGACTACACCGTCCAGGTCTCGCTGGGGAATTCCACCCGGCTCGAGGGCGTGTCGTCGCAGGCGGGCAGGGCATCGGTCCTGGACGTCTACTTCACGACCGTGCCCGACCGCGAGGACCTCTACCTGCTCCTCGCGACCGCGGGGATTGGTGCAATCGCGAGCGCGCTCGTCTGGGTCAAGGTCTACCGTGACAGGAGCTGACCCGGGGCCTGGGGAGCTGGTCTGCCTGCGCCGCTCCCTCTCTTGAGGGCGCCCTCGATGTAGAGCTCGCCTGTCCCTCCGTCATACAGCCTCTCCGGGGAGAATGAGACCAGAGACTCGAGCAGGACCTTCGATGTGTAGAGCGGGTCGCCGTTCCACCCTGAGACCACGGGAATCTCGACCTTGAACGCCCGGGTCGACGTCTTGAAGACCACAAAACCGCCGGTGAGGAAGCCGGGATGACGGTAGATTATCTGCGCGACCGACCCCTTTGACAGGACGAACTGGCTCGTCTTGAGGAGGCGCGAACCCACGGCGAACGCCCGCGCCCTGCCATCCTCAGTCACCGCGCTCCCGGGTCCCAGATAGACCACGAACTCGGCCTCGGACTCAGGCCTTCTCGACCCGATTACTCTCCCCTTCGTGAAGACAAGGGCGTACCCGGTCTCCCCGGTCCGGCTGAGGTTCCTCGTCGAGACGAGACCTATCAGTTCGTCGGCACCGCAGAAGAGGCCCTCGATATCGGAGCCTGCTCGGTGACTGGCCATGGACACGGCTCTGTCCAGCGGACGGTGCTTTAAAGGCTGACTTGTGCGCATCTACGGGCGGACGACGATAGTGGACGGCGTCCAGGTTCGATCTGCCGCCGCCCCCGAGGGTGACGGCCGTTTCCTTCCCATCACGCATAAATGCTCGACCTGCCGAACAATGAGACGTGCCGGCTTGCCCTAACTGCAAGGCGTCTGTCGCTTCCCCGGAGAGGGTCTACAAGGTGGTCGTCGAACCCGAGCAGGGTGAACGCGGGGTGATCAAGAGGGACGTGGGGATGTACAGGTGCCCCAGGTGCGACACGACGTTCCCCAGGGTGCTCGGCCGCATCCACTACCTTCTCGTTCCTGAGACGGAGTTCAACCGCCTGACCAAGGAAGCGGGGGAGAACAAGACGAAGGCATCCGAGCTGGAACTGGCGATGGTCGCCCTCCAGAAGGAGAAACTGGACCACGACGAGGTCATGACCCGACAGCTGCGTGACAAGGTCATATCGAGCCTAGAGTCGGAACTCGGTCAGCTCGAGAAACACGTGAAGCACCTCCAAGCGGAGCGCGACCGCCTGAAGAACGAGCTTGCTACTTCCTAGCGCTGTGCTATTGAGTACCTTCGATGTTGGAGATCTGTCCTTCTAGGTCGGCCTTTTCCATCTTCAGCATGTCCACGGTGGCCTGCAGGGTCGCTCCCTTCTTCTCGAGGTCGAGGAGCGTCCGCTTCTGTCTCAGCGCTTCCACCTCCGACATCAATGAAACCCTCTCGCTCTCGAGGTTCCCTAGCTTCTCTTCAAGGTCTGTTTTTCTCTTCTGGAATTCGCGATCGTCTGATGCCATTCTGGACGCCGCAGTGGTAAGCACATGGCGAGTTATTCAACATTTGGCATGCGCCGAACGCCTTGGCCATCACTCGGTGACCTTGAGCTTACCTAGTCATGGGACGGTGACGTAATCAGTAGCGCTCTACTACCAAGTATAAATGGGAGAGTGCCCCTCCTCGCTACGTGGCTTTTCAATCTGTGGATGGACTCGTCCAAGGTCTCCACCACATCACGCTGGTCACAGCGAACCAGGAGGTCAACCGGAGGTTCTACACCGAGGTCCTGGGGCTGCGCAGGGTGAAGCTCTCGGTCAATCAGGACGACATCTTCCACCGCCACCTGTTCTACGCCGACGAGAATGGCACTACGGGAAGCGCGATAACGTTCTTCGAGTGGCCTGAGCTGTCCCCGGGTGAGGTAGGTCTGGGCTCTCCGCACCACCTTTCGTACACGGTCCCCCGGCTGGATGCCCTGCCTGCCTGGCTCTCGTGGCTCCGCGCGGCCGGGGTGCACGTGGTGGGTCCCCTGCCACGGGACAGGAGAGTCTCCATCTACCTCAGAGACCCGGACGGAGTGAACATCGAGCTCAGCGCAGCCAACGACGAGAAGCTCAAGGAGGGCGACGTCGCGGAGTTGGTGAGGAGCGTCCCGAGAGTCACGGCGATCACCGGCGACATGAGGTTGACCACGTTCGACCACGCCAGTCCAATCTCGTCGGACCCCAAGCTGACCGCCCGGTTCTTCGAGAAGTTCGTGGGCCTCAAGAACAACTTCTCCCTAGCCGATCCGGACCAAGAAGACGCCACGATACTTGCAATCGGGAACTCAGCCAGACCGGACTTCATCCGTTACCTCGTCTCCGGAGCGGCCCGAGAAGGAAACGTCGGCAGGGGCAGCGTGCACCACATTGCCATGGCGGTGGAGGACGACAGGGACCAGTTGAAGATCATGCGGCACCTGGACGAGGTGGGGATCGGAAACTCAGGGATAATCGACAGGTTCTGGTTCCACTCGCTCTACTTCCGGGATCCCGACGGCAACCTCCTTGAGGTGGCGACCAAGGGTCCGGGCTACACAGCCGACGAATCGCGCGAGACGCTCGGGTCGCGGCTGGTCCTCCCGAAGTGGGTGGAGCCCAAGAGGGTCGAGATCGAGGCCTTCCTGAAGAAGACCGACGAGGGTAACCCCGTCGCCTGGCCCCCGGTCTACCCGGCCACGCCTCCGCGTCCGGAAGCCTTATCGCAACCAAACTGAGCGAGAGGGTAAGTTGCCCGGCTCCGACCCCGACTCGTCGGGTTTCATCCACAGGTTCGTGCCCTCGAAGAATGACGGCCCGATTACGCTCCTGCTCCTCCACGGGACGGGCGGAAACGAGAACGACCTGCTGGGACTGGGGAGCCAGCTCCTCCCGAACGCCGCCCTGCTAAGTCCTCGCGGCAGGGTCCTCGAGAACGGGATGCCCAGGTTCTTCAGGCGCCTCGCCGAGGGGGTCTTCGACCTCAACGACCTCGCCTACCGCACCGAGGAACTGGCAAGATTCGTAGAGAAGACGTCTACCAAGCGTGGCTTCGGCAAGAAGGTGATCGCCGTCGGGTACTCGAACGGCGCGAACATCGCCGCTAGCCTCCTGCTCCTCCGACCGGGCCTCCTCGCCGGCGCCGTCCTCTTCAGGCCCATGGTCCCGTTCACGATGCAGGTCGTCCCTGACCTCTCAGACGTCCGCGTCCTCATCGAAGCGGGGACTGGCGACATCATCGTGCCGAAGGACCAACCCGAGGCGCTCGCGAACATGCTCCGCCGAGGGAAGGCGGAGGTCACGCTAGAGTGGCACGCCGCCGGGCACCAGCTCACCGAAGCTGACATCGAGGCGGCCCAGAGGTGGCTGTCCCGTCTCTCCTAGTCGCTTTCCTAGTCCATGCCGGAGGCCGCCTCCCGCAAGCCGTGCCCAATGGGAGCCTCCCCCGTCCGCCGCCATAGATTGGATCAGAAGCCGCCGAGTCTCTCTTTCATGAGCCGACCCGTCATGCGCTTGTCGTAGCGGTACTCCCGGTCGCTGTCGAGCTCCTGGTAGAGCTCCTCCAGGGTGGCCCTCTTGGAGAGCACCGCGGTGGTCCAGCGCGAGACGTCCTTGGTCTTCTTGAACGGCAACGTCATGAGGTAGAATGGGTAATCCACCGCATCGGGCATAACCCCGACGAAGGGGAGGAAGAGCGAGACGAACCTGCTTCCAGCCCCGAGCACCTCCTCGAAGTGGGGAACATCCTCTTCGGCCTCGTTGTGGCCACAGTAGACTATGGTAGCCTCTCCGAGTTCGGACTCCATGTAGTCTTCGTTCCAGATCTCGATCCGGTCGGACAGCCCGAGCCGGCGAACATACCGAGCCGCCTTGGTCGCGCGGCCCTTGTGCAGCTCAATGCCCACCGCCTTCGCGACTCCGAACTCTGTCACCGCGACCACGCATAGCTTGCCCATGCCGCAACCAAGGTCGAAGAAGACATCCCCCTTCGTCGCGCGCGCCAGACGCATTATCTTCCGGATGTGCCTGTTGCTCTGGTAATCCTCAGGCCCCAACCTACTCATGGCGCACGGGGTCCAAACGGTTCGTTCAATCGGGGTTCGTCGGGTATATTTAAATCGGAAACTCCCCATCGGCCGAACACCCTCGATGAGCGCCAGCCAGCCTGAACCCGGGAGGTCTGTGGGAAGGTACCTCAAGAAGAGCACAATCGTGTGGGTGGTGGCCGTGGTCCTCGTCGCGCTACTCGCCGTCTACGCTCTCAGCGAGGCCGGTTCGTCCCCGGGTCCCACTTATACGCAGACGGCGAGCACTTCCTACGATGTGTCAGCGTCCTCCGTGATCATGGCTGCGGTGCAGCAGAATCCAGCCGGATACGACACCACCTCTACGGGACAGTTACGGACCGCCTACCCGGGGGAGCAGAGCGCGGCCGACGCGATCCTCTCCTCGAGCCAGTCGGCCGCCAACATGACGGTCGCTGTCTTCGGCTCTGTCAACTCCAGCCAGTCCTACTACGGGGTCTTCTCGTCGAACGTGAAGGGGCTTTCGGGGTACACCGACATCACGAGCGTACTCAGCAGCTACGAGCGGTACGGGGTCTGCTATGCCTACGGGGAAGATGTCGACGGGATAGCCGTGACCAACGGGATCTGCACAGTCGGGAACGTCGTCCTGCTGGCCCACCTCTCCTCGAGCGAGTCGTTCGCGCAGCTGGAGGATGACCTCTCGAGCCTCATGGGCGCGATGTATCAGAGCTTGTAGCGACCTGGTTTGCGGCCGTCCAGCGGGACCAACCCGGCCATCCTCGGGGGTTGCTCGGCACGTGCCGGGCGCGGGGCACGACGGCGCAAGGTACCGGAGGCTTCGCCTCGGCACGGTCCGGCGCAACGACCTCGATCACGAGGAGAAAGACCGCGCAATTCGGATGCGGAGGTAGATGGATCTCCAAGAGCACCGGTCAGGTGCCAATTGCAGTTGGTTTGGATTGATACTGACGTGTTAACTACTCCGAACCGCGGCCGTTTGCGTGGGCTTGAAGATAGGCTCGGCATTCCCTCGACTTTTGGAGCGAAGGTACCCGACCGTCAAGCCATCGTATTCCCTTCTCAGCGTGCTCTACCTCCTCCGCATGGAGGACGTCGCGGCCGTACCCCTCTCCGAGGGTCCGACGAGCAGGCGAGCCGTGTTCGGATTCTCCAGCCTGCCCAAGCTCATGAACCTGTCTCCGGAGGCTTTCGACGAGTTCCTCGAAGGGCCTTGCGAGCGCGGCTCAGAGAAGCTTGACTCCTTCAGCCTCGACGACGACGTCGAGATGCTCCTCGAAGCGTTCAAGAAGCGGAAGCTGGGCTTCTCGTTGGTCAACTGCAATGTCCGGGGAGAGCCGCGGACGATACTCGTCAGCCTCATCGACCTGCTGGGCCTCTACGGGACGGAACAGGCCACTACCGACATGCTCGTCGGCGAGGTCGGAAGCCCGATCTTCTCGATGCCCGGGAGGACCTCGATTAGGGAGGCGCTCCTCGCAATGTTCCGTCTCACTCACAGGACAGTCTTCATATCCGGACAGAGGAGGTACATATCCGACAGGACCATCATCGACCGAGTCCTCGGCCCGGCCACGCTCGAGACCCTCCGCGAAGGGGCGAAGACCGACACGCTCGAGGCCCAGATTGGGTCTCTGGAGAGGATGACGCCTATTGAGGTCGGGGCACGGACGAGCATGCACGCTGCAGCCCTTCGGCTGGGCGACTGGGGCCCTTGCTTGGCGATCAGGGACGGGGACTCCGTCGTGACTGCCTGGGACGTCGTGATGAAGCCCTGGGAAGCCGGAAGGCTGACGATACACTCTCGATCCTAGGTAGCGCACCCCCTAGGGGTGCTTCGGCATTCTCGGCGCGTCCGGGCGACCCGAACTTGGCCGTCTCGAGGAGAACGCAGGGCCGGCGAGACCGTGAATGCTGGATGCCGGATGACTCGTGTTTCACAGGTATGAAACGATCGGACAGACGGCGCGCTCGGTTTCGCGACAGAGGGGAGTAGGAGCCCTCAGGAGAGGACTCGCGAGCCCGGCTCAGACCACAATCCCGGAGCGCGAGTCGAGACCCAGTCTATTCTCTCGCCGAACTCTTATTACCGCCGGGAGGGCTCTCCCCCGCGTGTTCGTCAGTTACTTCGGGATTCGCGTGACCGACCTTGACAGGTCCACGAAGTTCTACTCGGAGGTATTCGGCCTTGAGATACTGAGGACGGGCGACTTCAGCACCCGCGGCGGAGGCAGGTACGTACTCCTGAGAGACCCTAGCTCTGGTCAGAGACTGGAGCTCAACTGGTATCCGGCCGGCTCGCCCTACGCAACAAAGTACGAACCCGGAGAGGGGCTGGACCACATCGGAGTCAAAGTCGAGAGCGTCGACGGAGCCCTCAAGGACCTGGCGTCCAAGGGCGCAGAGGTCGTCTCGATACCGAAAGCCCTGGCAGGAACGGATGTCTCGGGAACCGACGCCGTTCACATCGGGTTCGTCAAGGACCCAGACGGAAACTGGATTGGCCTCTACGACCACTCCGGCCAAGCCAACCGGTTCGACCCAAGCTCCTACTAGGGCGCGGCGTCGCTGTCGGAGTCCGGTCCCGGAGGCGGGTGCAGGCTCCCCAGAAACCTTCCGTGAGGGCGACCGACCCCTCGCTCCCAGCACCGGTCTTTGCTTTACGGATCTACTCGGCGAGGGCCTTGTTGGATAACCTCAGCCTGGCCGCCAGTTCCTTCATCAAGTTGACCGCGATGTCTGGATTGGCCTTCACCATGCCGATGAACGACCACGCCGCTATCCCGAGGCACTTCGTGTCGACCGTGGCCTCCACGGTCGCCGACCTCGGCTTCTCATCGAACAAGGACATCTCTCCGAAGAAGTCGCCGGTCTTCAGCTCAGCGAGCGTCTTCTTCCCCTTGCGCACCCGTACACGACCGTCAAGTATCAGAAAGAAACCGACCCCCATGCTCCCTTCCTCGACGATCTGCTGACCAGGAACGTAGGTGAGCTCCTTACCGCTCGCGGCTATCGTCTTCAGATGCTTGCTGCTAAGTGTCGAGAAGAGAGGAACTTTCCGCAACATAGCGGTCACCTGTTCGTGCGAATCGTTCGGCAAACGTGTACGTGGACTAGTGCTGCGGATTTAATTCTTTCTCAGGAACCCTTCTTTGAACTCTTCGCGACTGCGGGGCGATCATAACGAAGCTGGGTCAGCGAGAGGGTTCGTGTTGGCGCGAAAATCACTCCCGCGGAACTCAGATGCTGACATAGATCAGAGCGATGTTCAGCAACACTATCGCCCCCCCGACCGCTAGCGCGGCGACGGTCGTCGCGTGCCTATTCACGTACGGGCCCATCACGCTGCTCTTCGCGGTGTAGTAGATCAGCGGGAGCATCGGGAGGGGGATTAGGATGCTCAAGAACACCTGGCTGTAGAAGAGCAGCGCCAGCGGGCTGATGCCGAGGAGTATGCACGCGGTCGTGGGGAAGACGTTGATTCCCCGGGTGACGATACGCCTCAGATACGGGTTGATTTTGGCTCCGATCATCGCGGTCATGACCTCCTGCCCGGCGAGCGTTCCGACGACCGACGAAGCAATTCCAGATGCGAGTAGTGTTATGGCGAAGATCTTGTCAGAATAGTGGCCAAAAAGGGGCCCGAGTATGGCATAGGCCTGGCTGATTTGCTGGATGTTCGTGTACCCGTACCTGTAGAATGCGGATGCCCCCATGACGAGGATCGCGACGTTCACGCAGCCGGCGATCGAAAGGACGATCACGGTCTCCCGAAGGTGCAGCTTGAGGAACTTCCTCTTAGAGGCGTGATCGCCCTTCCTAATCCCCCACCTTGCCAGCTTGTTAGAGGTCAGAGAGGAGTGGAGCCAGAGGACATGGGGCATGACCGTGGCGCCGACTATCCCAACGACGACCAACAGGGTGCCGCTGGAGATGTCAGGTGAAACGGAGTGAATCGCAATCTGCTGAACGCTCGGACTCAAGAGCAGGAGCTCGTAGAGGAACCCTATCGCTATCACAGAGACGAAGACCATGAAGAAGTACTCTATCACCCGGAAGCGGTTGCTCGTCAGCGCCAGAAGGATGATGACATCCAGGGCCCCGAAGATGCTAGCGTAGAGGAGAGGGATGTTAAAGAGAATGTTTAGTGCTATGACCGTCCCGAGATACTCCGCCAGGTCGGTCGCTCCTATGGCAATCTCGGCGGCGAGCCAGTACGGAACTATCTTCGCCCTGGTCCCCAGCGACCCTTTAATCAGCTGCGCGAGACCGGTCCCCGTGGCAATCCCGAGCTTCCCGGAAAGGTACTGGAGCATCATGGCGAAGACGCTCGCCATCCAGACCGCCCAGATCAGGCCGTAGTTGTACTGCGAGCCCCCCGCTATGTCCGTCCCGAAGTTGCCGGGATCAATGTAGGCGAGGCTCACGATCAGGGTCGGACCAAGATATGTAAAGAAGTCGCGCAGAGTGATCCTCGGATTGCTCCTCTGGCGCTCAGTGACTTCCACCCTTTCCATCTGCTCAGGTGGCCTGAGACTTCTGTCGGGGCTTGCACTCATGTTCGCATTGCAGGCGAAGCGCTTGGTATTTAAACTTAGACGCATCTAATATTTCTCGGCCAATCAAAACTTTATTGAAGGTTCACAATATTTTTAAGCCATCAAAATTTCTCGGTTCCCGAGGAACTTTGGCGAGAGCGACCCAACTCAAGCACCAGACGCCAAGAACGGAGGACTACCTGGAGGCCATATACCACCTTGTCAAGGACAAAGGTTACGCGACCACGGTGGACATAGCGGAGAGTCTTAAGGTCGGCGCGTCCAGCGTCTCGAGTATGATAAAGAGCCTTGCCAGCGGCGGGTATCTCTCCTACGAGCCCTACCGTGGGATGAGGCTTACCGAGAAGGGCGAGAGGGTTGCAAGGTCGGTCGTGTCAAGACATGAGATACTCGTGGAGTTCCTCACCATGCTGGGGGTGGACAAGACGACCGCCTACAACGACGCGGAGGGGATCGAGCACCACCTTCATCCCGAATCGAAGCGCGCCCTGGAGGGATTGACGAACGCTCTACGCAAGAACGGCGAGTTGCTGAGAGAAGTTCGGGAACACACTAAGACCGAGTAGTCCCGCAACGACCAGAGGCCGTCCCTGAGACTAGGACCGGTGGAGCGTTGGCCGCGGGAAGGGTGAAAGCTCAAGGTCAACTGCTAGACGGGTTCCAGGATTCGTGATGAAGGACGAGTCGTTTGTGCTTACAGAGGCGCCGTGGCCTCTGATCGTGGAACCTAACCTATTCGGGCTAATCCTTTAGTATATTCGAATATGCGCATATACAAGTGAGCTGAATGAGCCAACAAACAGTGATGGAAAAGACTGAGCCAGAGACCCAACAGGTAGAGAGACTGATGATAATCCTGTCCAAGGGCACGCTGGACATGGTCTACCCCGCCTTCATGATAGCCACCACGGCGGCCACCATGGGCAAGGAAGTCCACATGTTCTTCACCTTCTGGGGAATGAACGCCGTTACGACGAAGACATCGGCGAACCTCAAGGTCGCCTCCGTCGGAAACCCGGGTCTCCCAATGCCGAACATCCTGGGCATGATACCTGGGATGACGTCCATGGCCACGAGCATGATGAAGGGCCGAATCGGAAAGGCCAAGGTGCCCTCGATTCCCGAGATGATCAAGACGGCGAAAGATCTTGGGGTGAAGCTCCACGCCTGCTCGACCACCCTGGAAGTGATGGGCACTACCAAGGAGATGCTGCTGCCGGAGGTCGACGACATCGTAGGTGCGGCGACGATGCTCGAACTGAGCGACAAGGCGCAGATAATCTTCATCTAGGCGATCCACAGTGTCGATAGTCCAAGAGCACAAGATCGTTGATTCGCGCGGCACATCCTGTCCTGGCCCGATAACCGACCTCTTCAAGGCCTACAGGAAGGCCGAGATCGGCGACATCATCGAGCTCCTAGCCACGGATCCCGCAGCGAAGCCCGACGTGCAGGCCTGGTGCAGGAAGAGTGGGAACGAACTCCTCGACATCATAGACGAGAAGGACCACATCCGACTGCTCGTCAAGATAACGAAGAAAGGCAGATAGGCGAACTGGGGACCGAACCATGAAGCATCTGCTGGTTGTCGGGTCTGGAAGCGGAGGCACGCTGACCGCGAACCTCCTCGCCAAGAGCCTGAAAGAGAAGATCCACCGAGGGGAGGCCGCCGTCGACCTCATCGGCGAAAGCGCGCAGCACGCGTTCCAGCCTGGCTACCTCGACGTGGCGTTCAAGGGACATCCGCCCGAGGGGCTGATGAGGCCAGAGGCGGGTCTGGTCCTCAAGGGGGTGAACTTCAGAAACGAAGCGGCAACCAAGATAGACCTCGAGGAAAGGGCCGTCACCTTGACCGACGGGACGAAGCTCGGCTACGATTACCTAGTAATGGCGACGGGCGCGTTCGCAGACCCTGGGAGCCTGCCTGGCCTCAAGGAGGCGTCGTTCAACTTCCACACGGGACCCCAGGATGCTGTGAGGACCTGGGAGGCGCTTCAGAAGTTCAAGAGCGGGAAGATCGTGGTAGCCATCGCAGGGGTTCCACACAAGTGCCCGCCCTCGCCGAACGAGGCGACGTTCATGGTCGATGAGTTCTACCGCAAGAAGGGCTTGAGGGACAAGGTTGAGATAAGCTTCGTGACCCCGTACCCCCGGCCGTACCCGGCGGAGACGCTCTCAAAGGTGATAGAGCCCCTGTATGAGGAGAGAGGTATCAACCTAGTGACATTCTTCAACGCCGAGTCGGTCGACCCCGCTGCGCACAAGATGTACTCCCTCGAGGGGGATTCTGTCGACTACGACCTGCTGATAGCCGTGCCCCCCCACCACGGAACCGACGTGATTAGGAATTCCGGGTTCGGCGACGAAGACGGGTGGATACCCGCCGACAAGGGTACGATGAGGGTGAAGGGACACGACGACGCCTTCGCCATCGGAGACGCGACGGCGATTCCGATCTCAAAATCAGGGGTCGTGGCGCATCTTCAGTCCCCTGTTGTGGCCGAGAACATCCTTCTCGGGCTCGGAGGTTCTTCGGAATCCATGCAGTACAACGGCAGGATAAACTGCCCCATGGAGGTAGGGAGGCACCGGGCGATGTTCGTCTCGGCGACGTTCACTTCGCCCGCTGCCGATCAGAGCCCCTCCATGGTCAAGTACTACATGAAGAGGTCTTTCTCCCGGATGTACTGGAGAACGATGAAGGGGAATATGGAGTGGCTCATGGGGCTCTACTTCGGCAAGACCAGCACTCCGCTGGTCGAGCCGCAGGACGTGGGGAAGCCCACGGTGGCCCAGGTCCAGAGCCGCTGAGACAGGGGTGATGGAGCGATGCCGGAGAAACAGGACGGCGACGCGGAGGCAGAGCTGTACCACATCCAGGCCGAGTTCTGCAGAGGCCTGGCCCATCCCAAGCGGATGCTGATCATAAGCACCCTGAAGGGAGGCGAGATGTCTGTCAGCGAGCTCGCAAGTGCCACCGGGATAAGGCAGGCGAACCTCTCCCAGCACCTGACGATCCTCAGACAGCTCGGCATACTCGCCAAGAGGCGCGACGGGCTGAACATCTACTACAGCATAACCGACGACAGGATCATCGAGGCCTGCGAACTCGTGAGGGCCACCATCCGGCAGAAGCTGCACAGGACGAACCGCATCCTCGAGATTACCCGAGCCTGACGCCCGCTGCAGCCATCGGCGACGACCAAGGGCCGACCCCACTGGCGGGCCGTCTCGAGCCCGGCCTAACCTTATCTCCCCGCCGCTGGCTCCCTTCTTCCATGGTCAGACATCCCGAGAAGGAGCTCCGGTCGCACATCTCGGGGTCGGCCACGTTTGTCGAGGACCTTGACGCCAGAGATCAGCTTCACCTAGCGTTTCTCAGATCGACCCTTCGCCCACGCGAAGATCAGGCAGATAGAAACCAGTGGGATCAAGGGGGCGGATGGCATCGTCGGAGTGTTCACCAGGTCGGATCTCCAGGACCTCCTCGCTCCGAAGGTCTGGCGGGAGTATCCTTTGGCTGAGTCCGAGGTGGTCTACCAGGGCCAGCCGGTCGCGGCGGTGGTCGCCTCCAAGAAGGCGTCGCTCGAGGATGGTCTTGATGGCATACGTGTGAGCTACGAACACCTTTCCGTCGTCTCGGACCCCGCGAGAGCCATCAGGGACAAGGAGAAGTGGCTCTCGACCGCCTCGTCTAACGTCGTCTTCGAACAGGAAATCCGCGCCGGCAACCCTTCGGCGGCGATGAGGAGGTCGCCGCATACGCTCAAGCTGCGCTTCAGCCTCCCCCGGCTCTCCGCATACCCCCTTGAGGGGAGAGGGATAGTAATCGAGCAAGCCCCCGGGGGCGCGGTGGCCTACTCCACCACCCAGTCCCCCTATCAACTGCAGCAGTTCCTGCTCGACTCCACGACGGGGTCGAGGCCGGTACGTGTGATTCAGACGGCGGTCGGAGGGGCTTTCGGCTCAAAGATATTTCCCTGCCGCGGAGGATCTGGCCACCTACCTGGTCTCCGTGCGGCTGGGACGCAACGTGAAGTGGATACCGCTCCCTGAAGAGAAGCTGGTGACCCTAGGGCACAGACCCGACGAGATACACGAAGTCCAGGTAGGCTATGACGTCTCTGGCAGAGTCCTTGCGTTCGAGGATCGAGCGACCATTGATGCCGGCGCCTACTTCAGCGGTTCGGCCGGCGGCTCGCTGGAGCGGCCGGGGAACGAGGTTGGACGAGGCACGACCGCAATCAACCAGATGATGGCTATGGCCACCGGCCCGTACGATATCGGGGACGTGCACGTCGGTGTCAAAGCCGTCGCCACAAACAAGATGATGATGGGGACCATCAGAGGTTCGGGAGGCGCGATCGCGACCTTCATCCTTGAACGGGTAATGAACCAGATCGCAAGCAGGCTCGGACTCGATCAATTCTCGGTGAGGAGGACGAACCTGATTAGCGACGACTCGCCGGTCCACACGAGCCCGCTTGGTGTCCTGATACCGAGGCTGCGCTTCGAGGACCTGCTAGAGGCCGCCCGCACGTCGAGCCTGACGCGCGCACTGGTTCGCCGGGCGTCCTCAGCCAGGGGACCGAGACTGAAGGGACTCGGGGTGTCGTTCTACCTCGCCGAGTCGGCGCCTCCGTCAGCGGAGACGGTCCGCTTGGAGCTCACCAAGGGAGGCAAGCTCGTCCTCTTCGTCGGGGTCGCCCCAACGGGGCAGGGGAGCGAGCTGGCGCTGGCGAACATCGTCTCGAGCAGGTTGCACACCAAGAGGGGCTCCGTCGAGGTGCGATTTGGCGACACGAGGACCAGCCGACCGGGGATGGGCACGCAATCCAGCAGGAGCATCGCGTACGCCGGTTCGGCGGCGATGCTCTCCTGTGGGACCCTTGTCAAACGGATAGAGGAGCGCCTTCTTTCCACCTGCGGCGACGCGACCTCCGTCAAGTTCCGAGCTGGCTTCTTTCACCAGACGTACAAAGACGGGAGGAGCCGCGACCTCGACTTCGCACAAGCGGCTGGCGAGCTAGGGTCCGAGGTGGCCGTGGAAGCGACCTACAGGTCGGAGACCTCCACCTTCTCGTCGGGTTGTCACATCTCGCTGGTGGAGGTGGATCCCTCGACCGGCTCGGTCCAGGTGGTTCATCATCTGACCTTCGACGATTTTGGCACTGTCCTGGACAGGTCCGCACTCACGTCGCAGGTGGATGGCGGCATAGTGCAGTCCATAGGGGAAGCCCTCCAGGAAAGGGTGGGGTACGACCCGGACGGCCGGTTGAGCGGCTCGTATCTGTTGCCCTCGGTCATGGCCACACCGAGGTTCTCGCACGCCCCCGTTCAACTGACCACGTCACAGCATCTTCACGGCGCGAGGGGGGCCGGCGAAGCCGGGACGATTGGCTCCTTGCCGGCCATCGTGAACGCCGTAGAGAACGCACTATCCTCGAGACGAAGGAACGCTGTGATACGGTCCATCCCCGTCTCCACGGAGGAGATTCGCGAAATCTTGTCTGAGTACTGAGGGCTGATCGCTTCCTTCCCCGGCCCAGACCCTCGAAAGGAGACGCTCGGCTCGCCGGGTCCTGAATTGGCCGCGGGACCGGATGTGGCGTCGAGACTAGGCGTGCCCGGCCTCCCGCAGCAGTCTGGCCGGCCACTCCGGCATCTTGTAGTCGTCGACGCGATAGCTGTCCTGGTAGGGCTTGATGTCCAGAACAGGGGTGCCGTCGAAGAAATCCAGCCCGGTGACGAACAGCTTCCTTCCCTCCCTCTTTTCGAGGGGGACCAGCGCAAGGCCTATGGGATTGGGGCGCGTCGGCGAGTCGAGCGAGAAGACCCCCACCGTGGGAAGCTTCTCGGCCTTGACCCCGAACCTAAGGAGCGCCTTCGGTTTCACCTTGAGCGGACCTATCTGCTCAGGCCTCAGCTCATGGAAATACGCCAGCACAAAGATGTGAGAGTGCGCTTCCAGTCCCTCCAGCGCGGGCTCAAACTCGGGGAAGACCTCGACCATCGACTTGATCCCCGCGACCCTGCTCTTTATCGACTCAGACGAAGCGTCTGTGTGAACGACCCCGACGGGCCTGAAGACCACTTCCTTCATGCGTGCGACGAATCTCGACCGATATAAATTGGTGCCACTGCGGGACCACCCATCCCAGCCGGGGGTCGGGCCCGTGTGACACTTCACCTTGTTCAGGGATGGAACGAAGCTTGTCTGCAAACCTCTGTCGCTTCTGGCGCCTCTGGCGTTGACGAGTAGCCGATTCAACACTCATCTAGGTCGACGGGTAATTGGAGTCGGGTTGTGGGCGAGAGATTCTCGGAAGATTGCCGTCCTGACGGTCGCAATAGCGTTCTCTCTCTGCTTTGCATTTGCTCCCCCATCGTCCGCGAGCGCTCAACCTAACCAGACGTCATCTTCCGGAGGCCAGAACTCAACCAGTACCACAATCTCCTACATACCGCCCCCGCCTCCCTAATCACCACCCTCGCCACCCCGACCCCGACCGCCAAGACTCACACACTGAGCAACGCCCCGCAGTCAGTCATGACCTCGCTCGCCCTCTTCCTCCTCGGCCTCCTGGCCATCGCGTCTTGATTCTGGTGGGCATCATCCTGCTGGCGGTGGGCGTCATCTCGGGCCGCCGGCACAGGGCCGAGCCTGGAGATAGCCAGATGTCCGAAGTCGTCCTCCGAAAGCAACTCTACCGGGCCGGTACACCTCCTCGAACTCTTCAGGGTCTGGATTTTCGCATTGGCACTAAATTATTAACCGCCCCCACAGGAGTGAGGCTGTGAAGATAGGATCACGCGTTTCCTCGTCTCCTCGAGAAGAAGTACCCCTCGGTCAAGCCTGCCTATCCGCTCCTGAGCGTGCTCAACCTTCTGCGTATGAACGACATCTCCGCTGTGCCGATCGATGAAGGCCCGACCAGCACCCGCGCCGTCTCCGGGTTCTCCAGCCTGCCCAAGCTCATGAAGATGTCTCCAAAGTCCTACGAGAAGTTCCTCGAAGGACCCTGCGAGCAAGGGTCGAGCACGCTAGAGTCCTTTGGAATGGAGGACGACCTCGAGGGGGTCCTCGAGGCGCTCAAGAGGCGGAAGCTGGGGATTGCGATTGTCAACGGCATGGTAGACGGAGAGGTGCGCTTCAGCCTCATAACCATGGACGACCTGCTCGGCCTGTACCAGACAAGACAGTTCACATCCGACCTGACGGTCGAGGACGTGTCCAGCCCGATATTCTCTTTGCCGGCGAAGACTACGGTCCGGAAGGCTCTCACCACGATGTTCCGGCTCTCGCACAGGACCGTCTTCATCTCCGGTGAACGGACCTACGTCTCCGACAGGACCATAATCGATCGGGTCTTCGACCCCACCCTCCTGGAACCCTTTCACGGGGGCCCCATGGGAAGCGCGTTCGAGGCGCGGATAGGCTCGCTCGACAGGACGACTCCAGTCGAGGTCGGATCGCGGACGAGCCTCAGGACCGCGGCGGTTCTGGTGAAGAGCGAGTGGGGCAACTGCCTGGTGATCCGGAGCAGGGAGGCCCTGGTGACACCATGGGATCTCGTGATGAAGCCCTGGGAGAGCGGGAATCTGTCCATGCGGGTCCACCCCTAGCGACCAACTTCCGTCAATTCCTCGGCGAGACGCCGTTCGGACCGAGGCTTCACCGGGCGGCTGCCACAATCTATAAGCTCCCCTCCTTAACAATGGTGGGCCATGAGGATGGAGGTCATATCCTCTTCGGACGTCCCGCTTTCGGCATTGTACAGTCAAGCCATAAAGTCAGGAAACATGGTCTTCCTGTCGGGCATCACGGCCATCGACCCGCACACGAAGAAGGTGGACGCGACGACCATAGAGGGGCAGACCGACCAGGCCATTCGCAACTCCGCGAGTATCCTCCGAGCCGCCGGAGCCGGCCTCGATGACGTCGTGCGAGTGACGATCCTGCTCAAGGACCCCGCGCACTTTGAACGGATGAACGCGGCCTACGCAAAGCACTTTCCTGAGAGTCCGCCCACGAGGGCCGTCGCCAAGCTCGGCGTGGACCTGCCGAACGTCATGATATCGATTGTGATGACGGCCATGGTCCAGGAGGACGTGCCCAGGGCCCGCGACGCGCCAGTGTCTGACTAAACTGGTCGAAGGGGCCGCGTGGATACCGCTTCCGGACCGCGCTTCCCGATCCAGCTCTACCGCTTGACGTTCTTGCCTTCGAATCCTGCTATGGCGACCGGAAGCGTGTCGAGCACGACGCCGACCCCCCGAAGGTGGAGATTCAAGACTACGGCGCCCATGACCTCCTCCCGCGTGGCGCCCGCCTTCTTCGCCATAAAAGCGTGGTACTTCACGCCCCTCAGGTTGCGGTTGGCGGTCTGGATTCCGATGTTGATGAGCTGTCTTGTCTTCGCGTCAAGTCCATTCAGGGATCTCTGCGCCTCGACGAGTTCGAGGTACGTAGAGGCTAGTTCCGGAAAGTCCTTGGCAAAGTGTTCGAACGAATACTGAGCCATCGCGAGCAAACTCGGGAGCGCTTCATATAAGGCTGTCGCGAATAGGACAGCAGAGTCGCTGGCGTCTGCCTCCTCCGTCGCGCGGGTGGGCTCCTTGCTGAGTCGCCCAGCGACCGCTTGACCAATCGATTGATATTCGCTCGTTTCTTGGCCCGCGGATATGGCCTTGGTCTCCTCCGAGCCGACAAAGCCTCGGATACTAATCGTCGGGTCCGGATTTGCGGGCATGGCCGCGACCGTCCACCTGAGGAGGGACCTCGAGGAGGAGGTCACCCTCGTCAGCCACCGGAACTTCCACCTCTTCACACCTTTGCTCTACCAGACCGCGACGGGCGTCGTGGACATGGACCACCTTGCGCAGACGGTGCGGCCCCAGGCGAGGACGCGAGGTTTCCGCTTCCTGGAGGGTGATGTCACCTCTGTCGACCTTGACGCGAGGGCGGTCCAGACCAGTTTCGGGGAGCTGGGCTATGACTACCTGATACTTGCCGTCGGCTCGGTGAACAACGACTTTGGGGTGAGGGGGGTGGCTGAGAACACGCTCTCTCTCAAGACGATCAACGATGGGAAGCTGATGCACGACAAGATTATCGGGTCGATGGAGAGGGCGGCCATCGAGAAGTCGGACGAGACCCGACGCGCTCTCCTCTCATACGTCGTGATCGGCGCGGGGCCGACTGGAGTCGAGCTCGTGGGGTCCATCCGAGACCTTGTCAAGGTCATGGCCAAGGACTATCCCGAGATAGCCGAACGGCCAACGGTCACCGTGATAGAGGCACTCCCCACGGTGCTGCCCGGCCAGTCGGAGTATGCAGTCCGGAAGGCGACCGAATTCCTCGCTCGACGGGGAATCCAGGTCCGGACCTCCTCGAAGGTGGTCGAGGTGAACGAGCGGGGCGTCCTTCTGCAGGACGGGGAGCTGATCGAGTCCGCGAACGTGTTCTGGACGGCCGGAGTCAAGCCCGCCCCGCTCATCGATTCACTGAAGGTCGACAAGGAGAGGGGGCGCGTCAAAGTCGACGGCTTCCTGAGGGTGAGCGGGCACCCGGAGGTCTTCGCCTTGGGCGACATCGACCACCTCCTGGATAGGAAGACCGGGAAGAGACTGCCGGAGACGGCGTCGGTCGCGGTCCAGCAGGGCAAGTGGCTCGCCGCTGCGCTCCCCACTCTTATGGCTGGAGGAACGGTGGAACCCTTCGCCTACCGCGACAGGGGTTTCATGCTGTCGTTGGGCAGGAACTCCGGGATCGCCGACCTCGGCTGGCTCAAGATGTCAGGCTTCCTGGGCTGGATGGCCTGGAGGGTGGTGCACCTTTCGCTGATCTCGACCTCCCGAAGCAGGCTCGGCGTGGTCTTCGACTGGACATTCGCCTACTTCAACAGGCGCAACGTCGCCCACACAGAGATCTAGCGGCCGGGGCAACGCATCCTAGGGCGAGGCGCTGTGGAGGGGAAGACTGACATCCTCCGGTCCTTCTTCGGAGATCAAGGAGGGCGCTGATCACGATGGAGACATACGTCTTCGTCCCCGGACCCTGGCAACGAGGGTGGTGCTGGTACAAAGTGGCCTCTGCAGAAGAAGATGTACGGGGCCCTACGGCTCAGTTGTTCCTCCATCGATTCTGCCCGGCTAGAAGGACGAGTTCGTGGAACCGTCCTGCCCTGCTTATCTGATTCTGACGACTACCTTGCCTCTGGGGTGACCGTTCTCGAAATGGGCGTAGGCTTCACGAGTCTGGTCCAGTGGAAATTCCCTGTCTATCTTCGACCTGAGGGCGCCCTTATCGACGAGGGAGGCCAGATGATTAAGAGCGGGGGTGTTGAGCTGTGCGGAGACATAGACCGACCTGACGCCGAACTTTGAGGCCAGCTCCTGGTCCGGCGGATTCTGCACCAGCGACGCGAGCACCCCACCTCTCTTCAGAGTTGCGAAGGACCTCTTGTAGACCTCACCTCCGACGGTGTCGAGGACGGCATCGTAGTCCTTGATGATCGTGTCGAACCCCCTTAGCTCGAAGTCGATGACCTCGTCCGCGCCTAAGCTGCGGACGAACTCCTCCTGGGCCCCTCTCGCCGTGGTCGCGACATGGCAGCCGAGGTGCTTCGCGTACTGGATGGCAAAAGAGCCCACGCCTCCAGCTCCACCTTGGACCAGGACCTTCTGCCCCGGCGCGACCTTCATGTGGTCCTCCAGCGCCTGCACCGCGCTGACACCCGCGAGGGGCAGCGCCGCTGACTCAGCGTAGCTGGCCGAGACTGGCTTGCGGGCTGACATCAGGGCGTTCGACGTAATGGTCTCCGCAGCAGCGCCAGAGCCTCCCACGATGACCGGGGCGAAGCCGAAGACCTGGTCACCGGGCTTCAGAGCCGTGACGCCGGGTCCTGCTTCCTTCACCTCGCCCGCAAAATCCCCCGCAACGGTCACAGGGAAAGTCAGCGGCAGCATCGCCTTCATGTAGCCTGCCCTGACCGCCGAATCTACCGGGTTGAGCGAAGCCGCGTGGGCCTCCACCAGCACCTGTCCCTCCTTGACCCTAGGTGGAACTGCGGTAGCGTTGAACTCGATTACCTCGGGTCCGCCGTACCTGCTAAACTGTGCTGCTCGCATGGGAATCTCTCCAGAAGACCCGGAATATTGGACATTCGCCACTCGCGGTACGTTTGCGTTTAAGAACCAGTGCCTGGTATCCTAGTGAACCGGATGCTCGATCTGACAAGTTTCGAATCTGTGGACGCCGTGCTGGCTCTGTTGAGCATCGCGATAGGAGTCTCGATATTCCTGATGCAGCGGAGAGCCGACGGCAAGATAAACGGCATCATCGAGACACAGTTCCGACGACAAGAACTCGAAAAGAAGTATTTTGGGACGCGGCTGCTGTCCAATCTGGAGCTTGTGGACAAGAACTACCTGAAACTGCAGCAGTATTTGGGAGATTATCTCAACGACCATTCCCAGGCCAACAGGAACAAAGTGAAGAATTTCTGCATGTTCCACAGCAAGCATCTTGATGAGTACGTTGTTCCGACTCTGCGGAGTGACCTCGGGAGACTGATCGAGTTCATAGACGACCTGGAACTCGTGGACCAGCTTTCGTCAGCGTTCGACGACTTCTCATCTCCTTTCAAAGACTGTTCCGTCGACAGCACGCTAGAAGAGCCTGATTCGTCTCTAGGAGAGAAGATATCCTCGGTGCAGAAACGTTCCAAGCTGGTCGAGTCTCTTCTGTCGAAGCTTACCAAAGAGATCCCAACAGTGGAATAATTGTCTCTCGACGCCGTGAAACGAGATGAGGCCGAAGGGCGAAAGTAGTTGCCAAGCCGTGTCGACCAGTCCCCTGGGCTCTTTGAATAACGTCGAGAGGTTGCAGAATCGACTGCGCTGCCGATGACCCTTGGAAGCAAGGATTATATGCGCCAAGCTGGGACAAACTCCGACAATGCTTCGATACGCCTGCAAGACTGCAGGGTTCGACTGCGACGCGGTCTTCTCGTCCAAGACCGAGGAAGAGCTCACCAAACAAATCAGCCAGCATGCCGTTGAGGTGCACGGCTTGGAACCGAGCGACTTGAGCCCCGAACTCATGCGCAAAGTCAAGGCCTCGATTGAAAGGTCCTAGGAGTCTTTCGTCTGTTCTTGGCAGCCCCACCGAGTCTGGACTAGGCCTGGTCCTCTTGCCCGGACACGGAGCCGAAATTGGGAAAGATGACACACAGGTGAGATCCGCCCGTGGCCGTATGCCTGCTCTCCGCAGAGGTCCAGTTTGCCCCAGGTGCAACAAGAGGTGACAATCCTGAGCGAATTGGTGACCTCGCTTGGTCGAAGAGATCAGGTCTACAATCAAGAGCTGGCGAGGCGGATTGCAGCCAAGGGGGACAAGAAGGCGGTCACCGAACTCGTCGAGAATCTCAGGAACAAGGACAGGAACATCCAGGGCGCCTGTATCAAGGTCCTGTACGAGGTTGGTGCGCTCAACCCCTCGCTGATTGCCGGCCATGGTCGGGAACTTCTCGGGTTGCTCGAGAGCAAGAACAAGCGACTGGTCTGGGGTGCCATGACCGCGCTCGATACGATCACCCTCCAGGACCCCGGAACCGCCTTCTCTGGCGTCGCGAGAGTCGTCGCGGCCTCGGAGGGAGACTCGGTCATAGCCAGGGACCACGCCGTGGGCATCCTGATCAAGCTCTGTTCGGTCGACCGGTACGCTGATGAGGCCTTCCCTCTCCTGATGGCTCAGCTCAGAAACTGCCCGACAAATCAGCTCCCGATGTACGCCGAGAACGCCCTCAGCATAATCAAAGACGAGAGGAAGGCCGTCTTCGTCGGGGCGCTCTCCTCGCGACTCGGGGAGATGGAGAAGGCGACAAAGCGAAGGCGGGTCGAGGCGGTGATCAGGAAGCTAGGCTGACATGATTCGACCTGCCGGACGCAGGCGATGAACCTCACCTCCTCGGCCCCTCCCCGCGAGCTCCAGGAGACCCTCATTGGTCCCGAGTCAGGAAGGCCGAGACGAGTCGAAGATCTGCCGCATTCACCACCCGACTTCCAGTTCGCGGAGCGCCCCCCGAGCGTACGTTGAACCATATTCCAGTCCCCGCGGCCTCTATCATGCAAGAATCTGACCCGGAGTCCCCGACCGCGGCAGTGTCCCGCATCGCCACCCCGCGCCTTTCCGCCTCCCTGGTAAGGTGGTATCTCTTGCAGACCGATTGCCTGCAGGTGCAGCCTACCCTCTCCCATCCCATGGGCATATTGAGCTCCCCCGTGATGACGCCCTCTTTCACGACCAGTGTGTTGGCGATGTGAAAGTCCAGGCTCAGCTTTCTCGCCAGGATCTCCGTCGCGAGCGTGTAGCTGTCGCTTATGACACCGACCGTCCATCTCTGCGCTCTCAGCGCTCTCATCGCTTCGAACGCGCCGTCGTTCAGAGGCATCGCGTCGACCGCCTCGGCGAATTCGGAGACGCTCAGTCCCGCGATGAGCTTCGCCACCCTCTGCGACCTGGCATAACGCGGACCGCCAGCCCCGGCGACCCTGTCGAGCTCCGATTCGAAGCCGAGCCTGTGAGCCAGGGTGAAGATTACCCGGCCGGCGATTAGCGTTCCATCCATGTCGAAGGCGACTAGCCTCGGGGGGTCCGAGGTCCTTTCGGTCTCTTTCATGGGAACCGGGTCAGCGTCCGGGCCTCCCGTTCGAGGGTCTGAACGAACCTCTCAAGATCGACTTCGATCGGGGGTCTGATTCTCGCTGGGGCGGCATACTCCCTCCTCGGCGTCCCCGGCTCCTCGCCCGGAATCTTGGCGGCCAGGATGCTCTCCCTTAGCGCGGGCGGGCACGCCGCCGAGGAGTAGATGGCGCCTACAGAGGCGAGCAGCATCTCCTCTATGTGCTTCTCTCCCTTCTCCTCGTGCAGGTGAGGGTTCTGGGTCTCTATCTGGAAGACGTCGACTCCCGACGACATCGCGCTGGGATGGTCGGATGGCGCGAACCCCCCGAACTGCTCCAGGATGTTGACGATCTCGAACGGCTCGACTGCGAAACCCGCCGCGTAGCAGAGAAGCTCGGCCAGCTTCATGGTCATTGCGTGCTCTCCTGCATTGCCCGTCTTGATAACCTCGGTGCCAAACCCCGTGTGGCTCTCCACGAGACGGTTCAGCCACTGATTCGATACCTCCGAGACCCTTCCCCACTTGGGGAACTGCAGCCGGTCCTCGGCCACCTTGGGCTTGTTCACCCATGACACCCTGACCATCGAGTAGGGAGACTCCGAGAGCAGGAAACCGGCCCCGTAGATCTCGACGTACTCGTGGACCGCCCCCGGGAAGTAGTTGTCCGAGTCTATGAAGCCGACGTACTCCTTCCCCATCATCCTGGCGAGCATTATCCCCGTGAACATGGCCTCGGCCTTTCCACCCCTAATCGACCCTCTCTCGTCGAGGATCGAGCCGAACCCGGTGCTCCTGAAAGCTTCGGAAAGGCCCGGGTCCTCCTGGTGAATGAGAAGGATATCGTCCTGGACGAAATGGTTGAACTCCTTGATGATCTGTCTCTCGGTCTCGAACCTGTCCACGGGGGACCTCGAGCTGCCGGAGACGACGATGACGCTGCAATCGTGCGGGATTCCGCTCAGGACACCCTCGAGCAGCTTCGACCTCTCGTCCTTCGTGGGGACGACTATCGCCATCCTCTGGTTGATGCGGTCTATCTCGTCCCGGGAGATGGTCGCAACCGCCTCTCTGGCCTTCGTGGCAAATTTCTTGGTGCCGGAGTCCAGCTCGTAGACTCTCTGGATATCGTGGAGCCTGACCGACCCTATGTGCTCGGTCCGCTTCGGTAGCTCGAGTATCACAGGTGTCTCCCCAGCGCGCTTCCCAACTATTTTAGTGCTTCTCAGGCGAGCGGCGGGTCCGGGGTCGCAGATGACCGTCAGACGGCGAGGACGAGCCCTTTGGGCCGACGGAAGCCGGAGCGTCGGCGACCTGAACCCCCTCGGGGGGCTCTCACGGGTTCGCGCACTAACCGTCGAAACCAGGGTCAGAGACGAGCGAGCATCTTGCGACGGTAGTTGTAGAGGACAAGGAACGGTCTCCCTTTGGTCGCGATTATGCTGAGGGACGCGGGGTCTGGATGGAGGACGTAGTACCTCTCATCGGCAACCCTCCTCTCCACAACATCTTCCAGCATTGCCGTGACCACGTCACCATGGGAGACCAAGACGGCGTTCCCTCTTGCCCTCTTCTTGACTATCTCGATGGCCTTCCTCGTCCTCGCCATCAGCTCTTCATTGGTCTCGGAGAACGCCGCAGGCGTGGTCAGGATGTGGTGTCTTCCCTTCCTGCCGACGAACTGCGGCTTGAGCTTCGCCTCTGTCAGCTCCTCCAAGATCTTCACCTTGAGCCCGTGCGGACGCGCCACGATTCTCGCGGTCTCGACCGCGCGGAAGACCGGGCTGCTGTAGACGGAGTCGATTTTCGACTTCGAGAGGGTCTTGGCTATGAAGGACGCATCCTTCAGCCCCTTCTTCGTAAGTGGGTAGTCAAGCGCGCCTGCATCTATCCCCTCTCTGTTGGCCTCGGTCTCTCCATGCCTGACCAAGAAGAGGAAGTTTACGACCAAGCCATTTCTCGCCAGTCGGACGCTTAAATTCCCTAGGGATAATTCTTCCTTCAGGAGGCCCCGTCTGCTACCCGGATCCAGGCTTTAGAGTTGAAGAATCATGGCAAGGGATTTTTAGATGACCTGGCACTCTCTCTTCGTGAAACCTGAACGCTCAGCGGAAGCGGAGGTGCCAACGTGAATCTCTCCACCCACGTAATGTTCGGGATAGCGGTCGCCTCGGTCTTCTTCGGGAAGCCCGAGACCATCCTACTCGTGGCCGTCGGCTCGATGATTCCTGACCTCGACAGGGAATACGGCCTTCTCAGCCGGGATTCGTTCCGGCGTCATCAGGTTCATCGCGCCCTCTGCCACAACTTCGTCTTCCTCGCTCTTGTCTACCTGGTAAATCCGTTCCTGGGTATCGGCGCCTTCCTCCACACCTTCCTCGACGCTCTCACGACCACGAAGGACAGGGGCGTCGAGTGGCTCTACCCTTTCACCAGACTCGTCAAGGGATCGGTCTACGATTCCCACGGTCAAAGGATTCCCCTCGACCCCAAGAGGAAGGTCTACTTCTACCAGAACGAGCCGCACGCGCTCTCCCAGAGATCTGACCCTGACCTCAAACCCGACCCGGAGCCGCTCCCGTGGAGGAGGACCTACGGACCGGGTCTCGGGGGAAGGTTGCTCGATACGGGTGTCTTCGTCGGTTCGGCGAGCCTCGTCCTCCTCCTTGCTCTGATATCGGCCTTGGGCATCCACAAGTTCATCGACCTGACTTGGCACGGCGTGGCTCTTTCCTATGCCCTCCCGTTGTCCATCGCAATCGTCGCCGGCCTGATGAACTACGTCGGGGGCGAGATAGACCGGAGGATGACGCCAAAGAAGGAGGGTCCCTACGGCGCCAGCACCGCCTACAGAGTCGTCTGGGTCATCTCCGACGGGATGCTCCTCTTCGCCGTGATACTGGCGGGAGCGATGAACCCGAGCGCGCTGGCATCGACCGCAGGCGAGCTTCCGTACATCGGTGCAGCCGTGGCCATGCTGGCCGTCGTCGCCTACGCCCTCCTCAGGTACGCGTCATCAAAGCATCTTCCCAGGGCCCCCAGAGATGATCCGACGATCGTCTGACCGCCGGGGATTCTGTCGAACAGGATGAGTGCCCTCCTGCTTAACGACGCCGGGCCCTTCTCGAGAGGAGGACCGAGATGGTGGCGAGTATCGAGCCGAACCAATACAAAGTGAAATACGACTCGTGAAATACGGGGGCAGAGAGGCCCGTGACGTACAGGGCTTCGGCCATGGAGAAGATGAGCCCGAGAACGGCCATGCCCCCTCCCAGCCCGATCAGAACCCTTCCCGCAAAGCTGTGTCTGCGCAGCAGCATCACCCCTCCGGCGACCACCAGGATCCCGCCGAGCCCGACGATGAATGTGAGCATCACTATGGCCAGGTGAAGTAGGAGTTCGCCATCGGGAGTTATCGTCGATCCCAGATACCTATCGACGTAGCCAAGGCCTGTCAGGAGAAGGGAGCCCGAACGCACCCCGCTCGCGATCAGAATCAGTCCGGCGACGACCGCGATCGCGCCTGCCACGGTGAATGCGTTCTTGGCTTCCTTCGCCTCCTTCATCCTCAGCACCAGCTCCCCGGTTCCTGGAGGTGCGAGGAGAACGGAAGGTCCGAACGCGTTCGTATCCGCCAGCGGCGGAGCACTCGAATCAGAGTTCACGCACTGGCAAGTTGTGACGCTTTCTGCTATATATACGTCAGGAGGATTCGAACCACGGTAGGCTTGTGAAACCCCTGAAGAGCAGACTCACCGCCAAGGAGAAGGCAAGCATCCGAAGCCTCGCCGAGAGCCTGGTTAAGAGAGAGGACACAGTTGCTCTATGCGCCTACGGGTCCCGGGTCGCAGGGTGCGCCAGAGGGGATTCCGACTACGATCTGCTGATCGTCGCGAGATTCTACAAGGAGGGAACGAAGTTGGAGCGAGTCCACGGTCCGCCTGGAGCATCGGCGCTCATAGTCGATGAGGCCGTGCTGCGTGAAGAGGCAGGCCGATCGTCTTCAAAGGAGTTCGTCGTGGGCAGACTCCTGAACGTCTACGAACCCCTGATTGGCGCGGATTTCCTTCGAAGTGTAGAGCTCGAGTACAAGAGGAGGGTCATCGTCGAGAGTCTTAGCGAGGTCCAGTCTGAGTACGGTGGGTTTTCTTCAGACCTGATCATTCCCTACGAGTACTTTCTCTTCGACAAGCTGCACAAGAGAACGGCGTCCTATCCGGAGGCGATCCACCCCTTTGCGCACACCTACAGCTGCGACAGCAGGAAGGAGAACTCAGAGTCTGCCGTCCGCGTCTTTCGTGAGGCGTCACAATCTCTCACTTCTAGCGGGATAATCAAGAGCACCGATGAATGGGTCAGGATTCTGCCAGGTGAAGTGCCCACGGATGTGCTTTCAAAGATTGTCGCCCTCATATCACCCGTCAAGGAGGGGGAGTCGCAAGTCAAAGCAACGGGCAAGGACGTCCTGGTGGGGACTGGAGTCGTTAAGGCCCGAGCGCCCGCGAGAGGAAGCCGAGGAGGAACCTTCGAGCAGCCCGTCGAGCTCATGCGCCCCAGGAAACTGCTCCGACTCGAAGAAGGTGTGATCTTCGACGACGCGAGCAGGATAACCGAGGAGCTTGCGCGACTTTCTGGGTTCAAGGGAGATTATACCTTCAAACAGAGGAAGAAGGGGCAGGTGTACACTTCAACGCAGCTGCTCGAAATCTCGAGCGAAGGGAAACGAGTGGAATTCATCCTCAAGAGTTTCCCTGACCTCCGGTCAGTGAAGTGGGCTCTCCTGAACCTGTGGGCGTTCACCGGAAAGAAATTCAAGATGACACCTTTTGCGATGCTCCAGCGGGAGTACGAGGGCGTCTTCCGGTTGCGCAAACTCGGAATCCCGACTCACCGCATCGTGGGCATCGCGCCAGACGAGAAGATCCTCGTCACGAGGTACGTCAAGGGGGTCCCGTTGTCAAAGTGCGTTGGAGAGGTGACAGGCGGGAAAGGATCTGACACGAGGTATGTTGAAAAGTACGCCAAGACCCTGGCCAAGATGCACAGGGACGGCCTCGTCTACGGAGACACCAAGGCGGAGAACGTGATCGTGAGCGACGACGAGATTAATCTCTTCGACCTCGAGCAGACCGTGGAGGACGGCGATCCTGCGTGGGATCTCGCCGAATTCCTCTATTTCTCCGGCAGAACTGCCACAAGCGAGAAAGGGATGAAGCTCGTGGCCGACGCCTTCCTAGCCAGCTACCGAGATGAGAATGGCACGAGAACGATAGAGAGGGCGAAGGGCGTGAGGTACCTGCTCCCGTTCCAGCCGTTCCTGAAACCGGGCGTCTCCGCGGTGATCAGAGACTCGCTCGGAAGGCACTCGTCGGCGAGAGCCCCATAGAACGTTCGCAACTCCCCCAGTCTTCCGAGGGTCTAGCACCAGGAGGACACTACTCTCCCAGTCGGCCTCTCTGGCCTTTGCTGTATCTCTCGGCCCGGCGCAGCGTCCTGTTGATGTTCCCCTTCTCGCTCTTCCCCTCGACGTGGCGGGTCTGACGAGCGAGACCCTTTGCGGGGACGACTCTGGCTGGCGGGGTGACCACGTCGTACAGCGAGCCTGGCTTGCCGAGCCCCTCGGCGTGTGCAAGACAGAGCGGGACCCTCATCGGCCTTCCGCCCTCTCTCGGCCTGATGGTCAGAACGTCGCGCGCCGTCTCGCTCGGTCTGCCCTCTTCCTTGCAAAGGGCGCAGTATCCTTCGCCTCCTTCACCCTCGCTGCGGACTCGACGCGCGGCTTTGTCGACCATTTGCGATGGAACCGGCCAAGTCAAACCGGCTAAAATAGGTGTCGCGCTTGGAGACAGAAGGGCCAGACTGGTTCGGATCACGCCGGGTCTGGTGGGGCGGACCCACCGACTACTAGCACTGCAGGGTCGTTTGCAACCTCGGAGGAATCCAATCAGTTCCTAGAGCTTGTCCCCCAGCCGTTCCTGTCTCAGCTCGGCAAGACCTATGTAACGGCTGCTCTTCGTAATCAGGGAGTTCCACTTGGTGATAGTAGTTGTCTCGGACCAGCATCTCGGAATCGAGACCGCAGACAAAGCGGCATTTCTCCGCTTCCTCGGTCAACTCCAGTCCGACGCCAGCGTGACCGACCTGGTCCTCCTGGGGGACGTCGTGGACATGTGGAGGAGGGACGCCTCGGGAGTCTTCCTCGAGAACAAGGATGTCGTTGACCAGATAATACTCCTTCAGAAGAAGATGCACGTATACTACATCGCCGGAAACCACGATTTTCACGTCCTCAAGCTTCAGGGACGAGGATACCCCGTGACCTTCATGAGGAACCTCACCCTTCAGCAGGACGCGGTGACCTGCAACTTCCTCCACGGCTGGGAATTCGACGAGATGCAGCGAGAACACTTTATGGAGTCTCTCTGCCACGCCATGTCCGACGAGAAGGGCGACCGGGACACGCACATCTGGGCTGCGCTAACCCGCGACAAAGGCGATTTGAAGTACTTCTTCTCCAATCTCGTGAACGGGCGCAGCATCCGGCGCACGACCGAGGTGCTGCAGCTAGATCCCCAAGAGAGGCTCAAGGAAACGCTGGGCGGGGTCGAGAAGAAGGCCTGCGCTACGGTGCAGCCAGGGGAGGTCCTCATCTTCGGGCACACCCACCGGCCATTTGTGAACAAAGCGGGGACTGTCGCTAACACAGGCTCATGGATCACGACCGCGCCAATACACAACACATACGTGCGGCTGGAGGGAGGCAGACCAAGGCTCTTCGTCTTCGAAGGAGAAGAGATCAAGGACAGAGAAAACCCCTGAGGGTTACTCGCCCGCTGCCCGGGTTCTTGGCACTATCGCGTGATTTCGCCCGGAGCGTGGACTGACTCCTGGATGCCTAGTGTCCAACAGGGGTCGTCTTGACCGTCCTTCCAGGGAGCAGGACCGAAGTGACCACCGCAACCGCCGCGAAGCCCGCGGACGCGATGAACGCGTACTGGAACGCCGCCACGACCTCGGTGCCCGACCCAGTTATCCCCTGCCCGTGGGTCACCAGTCCGATGACACTCACTGCCAAGGCTAGCCCTATGGGTCCGCCCACCTGTCTTGACGTGTTGATGAGCCCCGAGGCTATGCCCTCCTCCCCCCGTTGCGCGCCCGTGAGTGCCGCGATGTTCGAAGCGGTCGCTGACAGCGAGCCGCCGAGGGATGCCAGGAGGAGGGCGGGCAGTACGACCGTCGCATAGCTTGAGTTCGCCGAGACCCGCGCCATAAGGAGCATGCCCAACGAGAGAGCCATCATCGCCAGGACCAGCACGGGCTTCGCGCCGAACCGCCTTACCAGTCGCGGCGCGCCGAACCCTCCCAAGAAGAAGAAGACGAGCGCCCCTGGGACCAGGGCGGCGGCGGAGGAGAGCGCGGGGTAGGAGAGCAGCACCTGCAGATAGGTCGTCAGGAGAAACACCATCGAGGTCGTCGTGGCGAAGGTGAGGAGCGCCGTGGCGTTGGCGAAGAAGATGGTCCTCTTCCTGAGGAAGGACAGGGGCATGATGGGCGCGGCCGTGCGACGCTCTATGGCCACGAACGAGACAAGCACCAGGGCGGCGAAGACGAATGCGGCGTAAGCTAGATATGAGACGTCCCCACTCCCCATCTCGCTCAGCCCGTAGACCAACAGCATGAGCCCTGCGGTGACCGAGATGGCCCCCGGCAGGTCCAGGCTCTGGCTGGCCGCCTTCCCCGTCGCCGGGTCGGGGATGATCCTGAGCGAGAGCACCGCCACCAGGATTCCGACGGGAACATTGACGAAGAAGATCCACCTCCAGCCAAGCGCCTCGGTGAGGACGCCGCCTAGCAGCACTCCGGCCGTGAAACCAGCCGACGAGACCGCGGTGAAGATTCCGAGCGCCTGGTTGAGCCTGCCCAGAGGTCCGAAGATCCTCAGTATGAGAGCCAGGCAGGTGGCTGACATCAGAGCGGCGCCGACCCCCTGGACCACCCTGGCTGCGATCAGGACCAGCTCCGAGCTAGCCAACCCGGCCGCCAGTGAAGAGAACGAGAAGACCAAGATCCCCACCAGGAACAACCTCTTGCGTCCATGAATGTCAGAAAGGCGGCCGCTGAGGAGCAGGAATCCCGCGAAGGTGAGGCCGTAGGCGCTGACTATCCATTGCAGGTCAGCGAGGGACATGGCGAGCTCCGACCTGATGGTTGGCAGGGCGATCTGGACGATGGAGAAGTCCATCACCACCGCGAACTGAGCCATCACGAGCAGCGCCAGCACCAAGCCGACGTGCGGTGGAGCTACCGCTGAGTCTTTGGCCGCGCTCAAATCCCGCGGGGCCGAAATCTTGACAACCAAGATAAGGCTATCGGGTTCTTCTCGTCCGAAATTCCAGACGGGACCCCCTATGCGACAGGGAATACTTTGCCGGCCCTCTCCTGTAGATACTCCCAAGACATCCACAAGAACTTTATCTGAAACCCGCTGGGCTAATCCAAACGATTACCATGCCAGACGGTGAGAGGAGGCTCGCGGCCATCATGTTCACGGACATCGTGGGGTTCACCCGCCTGTCTCAGACGAACGAGTCCCTCGCACTTGAGCTGCTGGAAGAACACCGCGGTCTTCTCCGCGCCCAGTTCATCGCCCACGGCGGAATCGAGGTAAAGACCATCGGAGACGCCTTCCTAGTCGAGTTCAAGAGCGCGCTCGACGCCTTGCTCTGTGCGGTGGAGATACAGAAGACCATGGGGGAGCACAACAAACTGGCCGATCCGTCCCGGAGGGTGGACCTCAGGATTGGGATTCACGTTGGGGACGTGGTGGGTGGGTCGGGCGACATCCACGGCGACGCGGTCAACGTTGCCTCAAGGATCGAACCGCTCGCAGAGCCTGGGGGAGTATGCATCTCACAGCAGGTCTTCGACCAGGTCAGGAACAAGTCAGCGCTCAAGATCGAGAAGATGGGAAGCGTAGAGCTGAAGAACGTCGACCTCCCTGTCGAGGTCTACAGGATCGTCATGACAAGACGGGGACCGTCTGACGCTGGGCACTCGGGGCCAAGTAAGAGACTGGCCGTCCTTCCCTTCGTCAACATCAGTCCCGACTCCAGCGACGAGTACTTCGCAGACGGGCTCACCGAGGAGCTGATTACGAAGCTCTCAGATCTCCGCGACCTGAAGGTGATAGCGAGGACGTCGGTGATGAGCTACAAGCGGAAGGAGAAGAAGGTCTCGGAGATAGCCCGGGAGCTGGACGTGGGCTCGATAATCGAGGGGAGCGTCAGGAAGGCGGGCAGCAAGATCAGGATCTCGGTCCAGCTGATTGACGCCCGCACGGAGGAGCACCTGTGGTCGTCGAACTACGACAGCGAACTGAACGACATCTTCGCCATACAGAGCGACGTGGCCTCAAAGGTCGCGGGTTCGCTCTCGGCCGGGTTCTTCTCCCGGGATGCGCAGAGGGACACAAGCGACATCGAGGCGTACACGCTGTACCTCAGGGCGAAGCAACTCTCCTACGAGACCTCGGAGGCGAGCATGAGGGAGACGGTAGCCCTCCTTCAGCGAGCGATCTCGAAGGACCCGACCTTCGCCCGCGCATACGCCGGATTGTCGAACGCCTGGCACATGCTGGCGGTGAGCGGATACGAGGATTTCGGCGCGATGGCCAACAACGCCGAGGCCGCCGCAGTCAAGGCACTCGAGCTGGACCCGGGGCTCGCAGAGGCGCACTCGGCTATGGCAGGAGTCCACTCGATGTTGGACCGGTTCGATGCGGAGCTCGTCGAGGCCGAGGTCGCCGTCCGGATTAACCCGAACCTGTCGGAGGCGTACATGTCGCTCGGGGTCGTGGACTCCATAATGCACACTCCCCACGAAGCCCTGTCGATGTTCAGGAGGGCCTATGAACTCGACCCGCTCTCACCAGGGCCGGGCGAGATGCTGGCTGCGACCGCCTCGTGGGTCGGAGAGGACGGTCAGGCCCGCGAGGTACTGACCAGGCTGAAAGAGTTCAACCCGAAGAACCCGAAGATCTACCTGAGCATCGCCGACTATCACATGGAGAAGAAGGACTTCGGCGAGGCGCAGAAGATGGTTGACGTGGCCCGCGGCCTCAGCCCCGACGAGCCCATGATAGCCGTCTCACAGAGCCTCCTGTTCGCACTTGCAGGAAAGCGGAAGGAGGCTGAAGGCTTGCTGGAGGGTGTACTCGCCAACGAGAACGAGTCCTTCAGGCTCAACGCGGAGCTCCTCGTGCAGGCTGCGCTGGGAAACCTCGATGAGGCGTTCAGGGTCCTGATGCGGCAGGCGGAGACGCATTCCTGGCCATTCTCGATAAGGTTCGACCCGCTCTTCGCGCAGATGCGAAAGGACCCCCGCTTTCCTGACTTCTGCCGCAAGGTTGGGATAAGACCGTGAGGACCGCGGCGTGAGCAGGGCACGCTGACAAATGGACTTGATTACTCTCATGCGGGTGTGGTTCAGCAGATCCGGTTCGGTCTCGAAGAGCTAGCCCCTGGAGGAGAGCCGCGCTCTCCCGGAAGAAGAGCGGCTCCCCGCCTCTCTTGGGACGAGTGGTCTGCCTCGAAAGAACAGTTGGAAATCAGTCGAATATGAGGGTGAGCGCTTCTCGAGCTCAGAAGGCAGCCCTCAAGTCCCACACCGGAGAGAGGGCGAGAAATCCTAGTGTGGAAGACGTTGCCCAACCAGCCAATGAAAGTGTCCTATAAAATATATTGGGGTATTCGTCCAGAATGTCCCGAATCCTTCCGGGTGCTTCCGAATATAGACGATTTCCGCTCGCGAATTCCAATCAACCAAGGTTCTGAAGGTCCGGCGGCACGGTCGAGAGAAGGAGGTTGATTGACTACTGCCTGGCCTTCACGAGGTCGATTATCCCGCGGAGGTCCTTGACGTCCACCTGGACGTCAGCCTTCTTCCTCACTATCTCCTGGGCGTTGAAGGCGACCCTGACGTCCACGAGGTCGAACAGGTCGACATCGTTGGCCCCGTCGACGACCGCCATCTTCCTCATCCCCTTGAACCTGTCGCCGAAAGCGGTCCGTAGGATCTGACCCTTGTTAACGTTCACAAGTAGCCCGTAGCCGACGAGCTTCCGGTCGTGAAACACGAGTTCGTTCGAGAAAGCGTGGTCGAGACCCAGCTCACTCTTCACCCTGTTTGTGAGCAGGGAGAAGCCTCCGCTGATGCCGACCATCAGGCACCCCATCTCCCGGAGAGCCTCCGTGGCCTCCACGGCCCCTCTCATCATCGGGAGCGAGTTAGCGACACGCATGCACTGCGAGTAGCTCACGCCCCTGACCAGGTCGATTCTCTTCGCGAGGCCCTTCTCCCAGCTTATCTCGCCCCTGATGCCCTTCATGGTGAGCGCCTCGACCTCCCTCTTCTTGCCTACCAGCTCGGCGAGCTCGGGGAGGAACTCGCCGTCGACGAGCACACCCTCTACGTCGAAGACCACTATCATCCCATCGGACTTTGGGCCGCGCAAGATTGGCAGTCCGAGGTCTCTCCGGCTCCTCTAGTTTACTCTTTGCAGGAAGAGGTGGCCGAGGGTAAGCGGCGCTACATCGTCACGGCTATTCGAATCGGGTTTCCCGTCTGTTCCCGGAGCACCCGCATCCCCTGATTGACGTCTTCGAGCCCGACCCTGTGAGTTATCGAGTGCGAGAGGTCCAGTGTCCCTGATTCGACGAGCCGGATTAACTCGGAGAGTTCGGACCTCAGATGGTCGTTGACTCCGATGAGCTCGACCTCCCTGCCGATGAGCCCGGTGTACGGGGAGAGTGTCACGCTGTCTGCGCTTATCCCGACGACGACCAGCCTCCCTCCCTTGCCGATCCAGCGGAGGAGGTTCTCGACGGTGCCCCTCCTACCGACAAAGTCGAGCGCTAGGTCGGCGAACCTGCGGTCGGTAAGCTCGAGGATCCGCTCCGCTGCCCCTTCCTCGCTCGCGTTGACCAACGAGTCCGCCCCGAACTTCTTTGCAAGCTGCAGCTTGGCATCCGAGACGTCCACGGCGATGATCTGCTTCGCCCTGAAGACCCTGGATGCGATCTGGACCGCGTGAAGCCCGAGACCTCCCAAACCGTTGACAAGGACAGTCTCGCCTTCCCTCGCCCTCCCTCTTCGGAGGGCATGGTAGGCGGTCGAGACGGCACAGCCGAGTATCGCAGCCTCGTCGACGGGGACGGTACGAGGGACCTTCAAGACGTTTCGGGAGGGCACGGAGGCGAACTCCGCAAAGCCACCGTCGACATCCTTCCCGATCATCCGATACTGATCGCAGTAGGTCTCCCGGCCGGATGCGCAGAATCCGCACTTTCCGCAGCCAATCACGTAGTGCACGCAGGCGCGGTCGCCAATCTCGACGTCGACCACCGCCGCACCCTTCCCGACTACCGTCCCGGCGAACTCGTGGCCGAGGGTGATGGGCAGTTTGGCAACCGGAGCGATGCCTTCTCGGTAATTGACGTCCGAGTGGCATATGCCCGCCGCCTCCACCTTCAACAGGACATCATCGGCTCCGAACTGTGGAACGGGCACCGAGTCTACGCTCAAGTCCCTCCCGGTGGTGTGCAGCCTGGCGGCTCTCATCAGCCTCATCGTAGCCCCACCTTCGCGTCCCTTGGTCTGTAAACGTTGTCCCAGGCCGAGGCCGTAGGTCACAGGTCCGGGCAAAAGCGCTCACGATGACTCTAGCCATGACGGCAACATCGACCTCTGCGCAAGACGCCGCCCCGGTCTCGTCCTGACGATGCAGATATATCGATGGAGCGAGCACGCGAGCGTGTGGCAGTCGACGCCGATTCCGTTGCCCTCCTCAAGAATCTCTCCGAATCTTTCGGTCCGTCCGGGTTCGAGCGCGCGACCGCATGCATCGTCAAGGAAGCCGGTGAGAAGTACAGCGACGAAGTCTCCTTCGACAAGCTCGGTTCCGTGATTTTCAAGAAGCGGGGCAAGAGCGATTCGCCCAGAGTCCTGCTGGCTGGGCACATGGATGAGGTCGGCTTTGTCGTAAACGGGATAGAGAAGGAATCCGGATACCTGACCTTCAGCCCTCTAGGAGGATGGTTTGACCAGGTGCTGCTGGGTCACCGGGTGACAGTGAGGACGAGGAAGGGAGACGTGACAGGGATCATCGCGTCCAAACCGCCGCACCTATTGGGCGCCGAGGAGAGGGACAAGGTCGTCAAGCTGGATTCGATGTTCATCGACATCGGCGCCACCAGTAAGGAAGAGGCTGAGAAGGGGTTCGGCGTACGCATCGGCGACCCCGTCGCGCCGCTCTCCGAGTTCATCAGGTTGGGACGCAGCACCGTCGTGATGGGGAAGGCATTCGATGACCGGATTGGGACTTTCGTAGGACTGGAGGTTCTCAAGCGGCTGAAGGTTGGCAAGGTGCAGCACCCCAACACCGTGTTCGTCGCCGGGACGGTGCAGGAGGAGGTGGGTCTCAGGGGGGCACAGACCGTCGCGAATCTGGTCCGCCCCGACGTTGCGTTCGCGCTGGAGGTCGATATAGCAGGAGATGTGCCCGGCATCAGACCACAGGATGCTCCAGCAAGGATGGGGGAGGGTGCGAGCATCCTTACGTTCGACACGTCGATGATACCAAACCAGGGCCTCAAATCGTTCGTGATCGAGACTGCGGAGAAGGAACGCATACCTCACCAGCTTTCAACTGTCAAGGGTGGGACCGATGCGGGCAGATTCCATGTGAATGAGGCTGGGTGTCCTTCAATCGTCCTGGGCGTGCCGACGAGGCACATTCATTCCCACTCCGCTGTCGCCGACCTCTCGGACATCGACGCTGCAGTAAGGCTCGTCGTCGCACTGCTAAAGAGGCTCGATGTGAAGACCGTGGAGAGCTTCACGCGCCTCTGAGTATACGACAAGGCTGTTACCTCAAGTTTCAGCGGTCACCATACAAGTCTCAACGACGAGGACCGAAGCAAGAGTGCCCGGAGCGACGGGAATCGTCCAAAATATCTTCCTGAACTTGAATCGTACCATCCGTGATCTGAGAGGATATCCTTCGAGTCTTCAAGCGCCGGGGGTGCGGGTTGCTCCTTGGAGGCGACCCGTGAGGACTCAAGGCTTGGTCCTCGTGCCGTTCGTCGAGTCGACGAGCGCGGACTCCAAGCCGCTTACGATCACTCGCAGTCCCCAATCGAACTTCTCTGTCGAGCTGAGGATGTCGATCTCTGTCATGAATGCGTCCATCATGCCCGACCCGAAGGGGGACGGACCCCTTGATCCTCGTTGAGACGCGGGTTCAGACTCCGGCCCTTCGCCGGTCTGCTCTGCGGTGACGTACCCCCAAACGTAGTCGAAGGTGGTCACCGTAGCAAGGGCTGCGTGGAGGATGTCGAAACCGGCGTCGTTCAGGATCTGCATTGTAAGAGTCGCCGCCTTCGCCAGGATCTCCGCCGCGAAAGGGAGAGGCGCCTGACACGACACGGGCGCCGTCCCTGTGAGAAAGCACGGCCTTGCGCACGATGTGGGCTGTCTCGACCAGCCAGTCGGCCCAAGCCCTAGCGACGGCCGGACGTTCAATGTCCTCCAACCCGCCCTCCACCAGGATCGCCTGTGCCATGTCATCGATGATGTCCTGCTTGTCCTTGAAGTGCCAGTACAGCGCCGGAGCTTGGACTCCGAACTTCGACGCTATCCGTCGCAGTGTGACGTGCTCGAGGCCTTCTGCATCGAGGATCCTCCAAGGCCGCCTTGATGACCGCTTCAGGTTCAATGTGCGGCGCCCTGGCTACTCGAACTCTCATCACTGTATCGAGACGTCGACTCTGTATATACGCTAAACGGAGATAAGTTTATTTAGTGTAGTTAAGTGCACTTAACTATGTTAAGTACGGTGTTGAAGCGTGGCGAACAAGATCATAAGACGGTGATTCATGTAGAGAACCTGGTCAAGAGCTACCGCCATTCCGAGGCCGCCGCGGTGGACGGCCTAAGTTTCGACGTCTATCCTGGCGAGTTCTTCGCCCTTCTCGGGCCGAACGGTGCCGGAAAGACCACGACCATTTCCATCCTGACCACGACGCTGGCGATGACGAGCGGCACGGTAAGCATCGGTGGCTATGATCTGGACAGACAACCCAAGGACGTCCGCCAGAGCATCGGCATCATCTTCCAGAACCCGAGCCTCGACCTTAATCTGACCGCAGAGGAGAACGTCCGGTTTCATGTCTGCCTTTACGGAGTCTATGGCTACAAGCCAACCTATGGCCTGATGCCGAGAACTACCGAGATAGGTTGATGGAGCTTGCGGAGGTAGTGGGAATCACTGAGGAGATCTTCGAGCAGGTCAAGACCTTCTCGGGGGGAATGAAGCGGAAGCTGGAGATCATCCGCAGCCTCATGCACGACCCGAAGATACTCTTCTTGGACGAGCCGACCACGGGGCTCGACGCCGTCAGCCGGGCCTCCCTGTGGGACTATCTGCAGAAGGTCCACAGGGAGAAGAAGACGACGATCTTCCTGACCACCCACTACATCGAAGAGGCGGAGAGCGCTGACCGGATATGCATCGTCAACCGCGGGAAGATGCTGTTCCTGGGCTCACCCGAGGCGATGAAGAACCTGATGGTCGGCAACTACCTGCTGCTCGATGCCGAGGATCGCGACTCCCTGAGGGCCGAGCTCGCTGGTTTTGGACCAGAGTCGACGGAGGACGGACGCCTTAGGGTCCGCTTCAGCGAGAGCACGCCGCAGAACATCCTTTCGCGGATTAAGACCCCGCTGTCGTTCATGCGCCTTCACGAGCCCACGCTCGAGGAGGCCTACATCGACCTGGTCAGCAACGGGCAAGAGGAGGAGGAGGCGGCGTGAAGGTGCCGATTCAGAGAGAGCTCAACGCGTCGGTGACCATCGCCGCCCGGGACGTGCTGCGCTACGTCCGAGATTGGAAGACCAGCCTCCTATTCAGCTTCTTCTTTCCGATCGCGTTCCTGGGGATACTGGGAGGCACGATCGGGCAGAACCTTGGCGCCGGACTGGGGTACGACTACATGCAGTTCGCGCTGCTGGGGATGGTCGCCAACCTGCTCGTCCAGTTCACGATGATGGGTGTGACCTCTCTCATCGAAGAGCGAGAGCGGATTCACCCAGGAGATCTTCGTCTCGCCCGTGTCGAGGTACTCGATCCGATCGGGAAGATAATCGGCGGCAGCTTCGCGGGCGTGGTCTCGCTAGTCGCCCTTCTCGTGGTGGCATTCGCCATGGGCATACCGCTCAGTTTGGGGGGCATCGGACGCATGCTGCTCGTCGTTCCGGTCGTGTTCCTGTTGGGCGGCGCCCTGGGTGTCCTACTGAGCGGGATCTTCGGCTCCAGCCCCAAGGGGGTAGACCGTGCAACGATCATGGTCATGTTCCCCCAGATGTTCCTCTCGGGAGCCCTCATCCCTGTGAAGGACTCGACAGGCGTGCTGGGCGTCCTCGTTCATTTGATGCCAGCCACCTATCTTGTGGACCTGCTGCGGGGCGTCTTCTACCAAGGCACGCCCGCCTATGGTCAGGTGGTCTTGTACAACCCGGCTATCGACCTGATAATCAGCCTAGCCCTCGCGACAGGGCTCCTGATTCTAGGTACCTACCTGTTCATGCGAAGCGAACGTAACAGGTGAGTCACAACGAATCGAGGAGCACTTCTCGATGTCCTCCCCTTCGCAAGCCGCTCCCGCGGCGCGCGCTAGATGGTCCCGCCGTTAACCTGACCGCCGGGAGCGCCGCCTCTGGCGGAGCCTTCTCCTCCTCAGAGGGGTCCTTCTCAGGCGGGTTAGCATCCTTATCTCCTCCTCCAACTCCCGAAAACCGAGAACTTGAGACCGAAAGCGTCGGAAGAGGAACGGCGACGATATGACATTGAGGTCGTGCTAGGCGAGCGTGAGAAACTGACAGCGATCGCCAAGAAGCTTCTTCCGCTCCTAAACCTCCAAGCAGCCCACAGGAATACGACCCAGGAACTCATGCTCGAACTGTCGCAGCACCTGGGGAATCTCGCCGGTTTTTGCGACGATTGGATAAGGGAAAAGATTCATGAGATACAGAGGCTGATCGCCATGACGCTCGCGAATCAGCTGTTCGTGTTTCAGCTCAGGGTCATGCTCCCCTTCGTGGTGGGTCTCCAGATTGATTTCTCGGAGAGGCCATTTCGAGCTGTCGGGCTGAGCCTTGAGGGGTGGGGCACAAGTTTCAAGCCTCTGTTGGGAACATGAAGGATGCCCGCCCTGGGAGCCTCTCCCCAGCCTCTGAGCGGACCCGACAGGAATCGAAAAGCGGGTCCTGGCTGTTCCTTCTCGATGAGGTCGGAAGGCGTCGACGTCTCCGGGCGCGGACCATAGACCACTGGAGAAGGAGAGGAAGCCTTTTTATCGATAGGTATATCGTAATACGAAGCGACTAACGATGGAGACGGTCAAAGTGTCCAAGAAGTATCAGGTCGTGATTCCCGAAAGGCTGCGGGCAGAGGCGAAGATTCGACCAGGGGACATGATCGTCGCGATCACCAGCATCGGGAATCCTGCAGTACGTACCTGTCCGCTCGATGAGACACGAAGGGCATGGTCAAGGGGCTTGACACGACCGACCTTCGCGACGAGTCAGACCGAAATTGATTAGCGTGGACAGCTACGGCTGGATAGAGCGCTTCACAGACGGTCCCAGGGCTCCGCAATTCAATCGGGTCATCGATGGGACGGAGCCGTCGGAGATAATCACCTCCGTCGTCACCCTGTACGAGGTCTACAGGAAAGTGAAAAAAGCCAAGGACGAGGAGACGGCCCTTGAAGCGGTCGCCGCACTGAGCCAGACCAAGATCGTCGACATCGACCAGACGCTGTCCCTCGAAGCCGCTGACCACAGCCTTGAGCACGGCCTTCACATGGCCGACTCCCTGATTTACGCGACCGCCCAGCATCACGACGCAGAACTCTATACGAGCGACAAAGACCTCAAATGCCTGAAGGGCGTCACATTCGTCTGAGGAGAGGTACCATTTCCTACTTCGCTCCCCCGCTCTTTCAAAAACCGGCAGCGCGGCCGGTTCGACCGCCCGGTTCGCCAAGAGACCGCGCTCTGACACCGCGCCGGACCTCCTCTCTCTTTTCAGCCCAGCACTCGAGCGGTCAATCAATCCTTTATCCTGCTCAGGGTCACGCCCGCGGGGGCAGGAATCGATTGGGGCGTGAGTGGACGACTGCGCTCAACTACGACCCCCTGGCTCCCTTGGTCTCCTCGCACAACCCGGCGGTCGCCCTCAACGCCAGGAAGCAACCGCTCGATGAGGAACAGGACCTGCGCTCGCTGTGGGACCGACCTCCGGCCCTGGCGCTGCTCAGAAGGCAGAGGCCCGACGGGGGGTGGAGCTACCGGGGCGGCAATCCGGGATCCGAACCCAGGAGAACTATGACCAGATAGAGACCTTCCGCAACCTGGGCGAGCTCATCGAGAAGTACGGGTTCACCCGAGAAAGCCTCCGATACAGCGGGCGTGCGAGTTCCTGCTCTCCCACCAGACAGGAGACGGCGACATCAGGGGCATCCTGGGGCAGCAGTACGCGCCGTACTACACCGCGGCCATGATGGAGCTGATGATTAAGGCGGGATACCAGAAAGACGACAGGATAGGGAAGGGCTTCGAGTGGCTCGCCTCAATGCGGCAGGACGATGGGGGTTGGGCCCTCCCGCTGCGGACGAGAGGCCTGAAGCTCGACGTGATCTCGATGAGGGAAGGGTTGGTCGAACCCGATCGTGCCAAGCCGTCCTCCACCTGATTACCGGATGGTCTGAGGGCGTTCGCGTCGCACCCCAGATACAGGAGGTCGCAGGTCGCTCGACGGGCGGCGCGGAGCCTCTCCTCCAGGCTTCTCGCGAGGGACGCATATCCGGACAGGGGAGACCCTTCCTACTGGACCGAGTTCTCCTTTCCCTTTTGGTTCACCGATTTGGTCTCGGCCCTGGACACGCTCTCGATATGGGAACGGACCGGGGCGAGCCCGAGTTGCAGGAGTCGCTGCACTGGCTGAAGGCGCGCGAGGGGGCCGACGGGCTCTGGGCGCTCAGGATCGTCAGGGGGAGGGACAAGGACTCCCTGCTCTGGGTCTCCTTCGCGATTTCCCGTGTCTTCAAGAGACTCTACGGCGGAGACACCGGCACCTGACCTGCATCCACGGTGCGCGAGCCGACTCGGAGCCGCGATTCAGGGGGTGGTGAACATTGGCTGGAGACGGACGGAAATGGCCGCCTGATTCTGCCCTAGGCTAAACCCGATTCACGACCTACCCCCTCACGGCGATTGGACCGAGCTGGAGGCATCAAGCTCTCCCTCTTTGAGCGACCCGTGACGGAACGTCGTCCACTCCTTGTTGATGAACTCCAACCCGCTTCCGGGAATGGCTCGAAACGACGTCCTATGCGCTTAAATCGCTGGACAAGGTGCTGGGACATGACCATGACGCCTCAGGAGTACGAGCGGGCCCTGGCGCACCTAAGGGAGAAGCTGGCCTCACCGAAGAAAGAACGGGAGGAGTGGCTCAACGGGATTGTCGACAGCTGGATAACCCGAAGGAGAGGGGCCGCGACTCACGGTAAGAGCCCGTGACAGAGTCCGACGATCGCTCCGCAGTCTGCTCGCTTCTCGCCGAGCTGGAGCCTGTAATGCTCCGCCGGGTCGTCGCTGCCTCGGACAGGTCTCCCGAGACTCTCCCTGAGGAAATTCTCCTGCTCGAGAGCGTAATTGAGCTAAGGAGGGACCTGTGCGGCCGAAGCGGCACATAGTCAAGCAGCCTGACTCTGGCTACTCCCTGTCGATGGAAGAACTCGAGCGGCGCCGCCACCGCCGCTTCACTTGTAGTGTACTGGTTTCCCGTGTTTGCTTCCTGGACTGTCTTTGTTCTCAGAGTGTCACTCCTGATCACAGACATCCAGTCGCTTGTCTCGACGGAAGAGAAGCCCTAATCACTACACGCCGGGAAGGTTCATGTATTGCCTTCGTATCTCGATTCGTTGCATGGCCAAGGAGTTTGCCGTCCACCTGTCTTCTGGCCGTATGCTGGAAATCTCTGAAGCGGGGGATCCAAGCGGACTGCCCATCTTCGCCCTGTACGGTACCCCATGTTCAAGGCTCTTCTATCCTCCACACGTCGCTGACGCAGCGCGTCGCCACATTCGGGTGATCAGTTACAAGTTTAACCAGCCCGGATTAGGAAACTCGACTCCTGTCCCGGGGCGGAGGATAATCCGACGATGCCGCCGATGTAGAGGCTATCGCAGACAGCCTAGGGCTGGATAGATTCGCGGTATGGGGTCACTCGGGCGGAGGAGCTCCCGCCCTGGCCTGCGCCGCAGCCCTCCCCCAGCGAGTCGTAGCCGCCGCAAGCCTAGGGGGTGCGCGCCATATCCTGCCGAGGGCATCGATTGGTTCGCTGGGACGGGCGAGTTCAACGTCGAGGATTTCAAGCTGATGCTGGACAATGAGGCCGAATGGGAACTGAAGAGCCGTCGGGACGCTGACTCAATCTTGAAGGCTTCTCCTCTCGAGCTCGCCCAAATCTTCGCAACCTGCTGTCTGAGGAGGACAAAGTGGCTCTTGCCTCCGATGAATTGGCGGGGTGGATGCAGACACGATGCAAGAAGCCTACAGGACCGGAATAAGGGGACTCTGTGACGATGGGCTCGCCATCTCCAAGCCCTGGGGCTTCGACCCTGCTTCGATCAAGATCCTGTTCAAGTCTGGCACGGCGAGCACGACAAGTTCGTGCCCTTCTCACACGGAGAGTGGTTCGCTTCCCGCATCCCTCGGGCCGAGGCCCACCTGGAGAAGAACGAAGGGCACCTAACCTCTTCGTTGGGCGAATCCCCGACGTTCATCGTTGGTTAGCCGCAAGTAGTCCCTAAGCGGTGGGCGGTACCGACGTGGTGAATCGATCCGCACCAACGAGTTTCCAGATCACTACTGTTTCTCGCTGAACTCTGAGGGCGTCTGTGGCTCCGCGGAAAGGCTATCGCGCTTCGACGGCCGCAACGGCCATCAAGGAACGGTCCGATGCGGCAAGAAAGTCGTGTTCGGGATGACCGGGGGCTCACAGCTTGGAGAGCTTCTTCATGAGCGCCTTTTGAGTCTCCAGCGTCTCCTCTATCGCTCTTCTCTTGGCCTCTTCCTCTGACTCCAGACGACCCCCTCACGCTTGCCCTTCATGCGAAGCGCATTCTTTCCTATTCCAACTCTAGGCCTATCCTTCAGCCAGGCGGACACGTGGGCGAGTGTGAGCTTATTCGCTGCCATCTCTAGCATGAACCTGACTGCGTCATCGTCAGAGGCGACCACCTCGAAACCCTCCAGTCTCAGTATGGCAGCCGCCGACGCGAACGCCATCCTCTTGTTCCCGTCGAGGAACGGATTCAACTGCACACCATCGCACCCGGGTCTTGTCGCACGTCAGGTCATACTCGAGTTCGACGACTGAACCCGTTCAAAGCCAAAGCCATAAAGCCACATCGATTTCGCCCACCGGTATGGCAACGTGGCTCCGCAAGAGAGGATTGAAATGAACCGGGTGTGGAAACTTATCGACAGCACCATTAACTCCGTGCTTTTCGTAGCATACAGTGCCAACTGGAAGATTGTCCATCTGGAAGAGGAGGTTAAACCTCGGCTCGTCGTCGTGCCGCGAACCAAGCGAGAGGAGATTCAGCCTCGTCGCGCTGCGTTGCCCCAACCAACTCATAGACTGACTAGATGCTTTCCTTCGTCCCTCGCCCTTCCTGGGTGGGACCTCTCGAGTTCAGGGACCCTCGCGAGCATAGAACTTTGTCTCCCTTGGATATCTTCACTCTGAACTTCATCGACATTGCGACCAGACTGAGTACTCCAGAATTCCATCCAAGACAATGTGTCCTGATTGAAAGTCCGGAAAGGGCGGAATCGATCATCTGAGCCGAGGGACCCGGCGCGGTTGCGGCGGAAGAGCCGGAGAGAGGCTGGACGGCCATTTCTTCCGCCACAGCCACGCTATCCTATCTTTCAGCGCCTTGTGGGCGCCTGGCACGCCTACTCCTTGTCGATGAACTCTGACGGGGTCGGCGGCTCCGGCGACAGGCCCTTCCTCTTCCTCGTCTCCGTGACCAGCGGCAGGAGCATGTTCGTCGGGACCGACTGCCAGAGCTTGAAGCTGGTGTTCCAGGTCGCCTTGCCCGCCGTCGCGCCCCTCATGACCTGCGACAGGTCGAAGGTCTCCGACGCCGGGATCTCGCCCTGGATTATCGTCACGACCTCCCTCTGCTCGACGTTGATGAGCTTGCCCCTCTTGGCGCTGATGACGCCCGTGATTGCACCGATGAGGTCGCCCGGCCCCTTCACCTCTATCCCGAGGATCGGCTCCAGCAGCGTCGGGTTCGCCATCAGCATCGCCCCGAGCATGGCCCTCCTCGTCGCCGGCATCAGCTGCGCGTAGGTCCTGTGCGCCGGGTCCTCGTGCGGGACGTAGTGGGTCAGCGTGACCTTGATGCCCCTGCAGATCTCGTAGGCGAGCGGCCCGTTCTTCATGATGTCCTCCAAGCCCGCCCTGATGGAGTCCATCGACTCCTGCAGGTACTGGACTCCCTTGGTCTCCTCCGTGAGCATGTTGCCCTTCGGGTCGATGCCGACCACGGACTTCGCCTCGTCCGAGGTCCAGCCGTTGTCCCTCAGCGTCTTCTGGATGCCCTTCTTGTCCGTCATCTCGTTGAGGTGCCGTTGCTGATGAGCTCGACGATGTGCGGGTCGAGCGGCTCGACCTTGATGAATATCTTGTTGTGCCTGTTCGGGGAGCGCGACATTATCGGGCCCGCCGACCGGCCTGACCGCCTCCCTGTAGTTGATGATGGGCGGCGAGGTGATTATCTCGAGCCCCTGCTGCTGGAGCATCGTCGTCGCTATCTCGAGGTGCAGCACGCCCATGCCGGCCATCAGCGTCTCGCCGGACTCCTGGTTGATGGTGATGATGAGGTTCGGGTCCTCGATGTTGAGCCTGCGCATCGCCTCGACGAGCTTGGGGAGGTCCCTCGGGTGCTTCGCCTCGACCGCCGTCGTCACGACCGGCTCGCAGACGTAGTGTATCGACTCGAACGGGACGACGTCCTTGAGCGTCGATATCGTCTCGCCGGACCGGATGTCGAGGCCCGAGCAGCGCGGGGATGTTGCCCGCCGGGAGCGAGTCGACTATCTCCCTCTGGAAGCCCATGAATAGCTGGACCGACTGGATCTTGCCCTCCTTCTTCGAGTTGAGGAGGTAGACCGGGTCGCCGTTGGTGACGGTGCCGGAGAAGAGCCTGCCGACGCCCACAAGCCCCGCGGCCGGGTCGACGACGACGTTCGTGACCATCATGACCATCGGGCCGTTCTCGTCGCAGGCCAGCAGCGACTTGCCCACGTCGCTGTTGAGGTCGCCCTGCCAGATCTTGGGGATGCGGTACGCCTGCGCCACGTGGGGCGGCGGGTGGTGCTTGACGACCATGCCGAGGAGCGCCTCGTGGAGCGGGAGCTTCTTGCCCAGCTCCTCGGGCCCTTCGTCTGGTAGGCGTCGATGATGTCCTTGAACGACATGCCCGACCTTCTTGGCCATGACCGAAGTTGAAGCCCCACTTGTCCTTGGACGAGCCGAAGGCGACCTGCCCGTCCGCGACCGTCACCTTCCACTTCTCCTTGTACTCCGGCTCCGCGTACGTGTCGATGAGGCGGTTGAAGTCCTTGACGATGTTGAAGAGCCACTCCTGCATCGTTTCGGGCGCTAATCGAAGCTCTTTTATCAAACGGTCGATTTTATTGATGTATAAGACCGGACGGACCCGTTCTTCGAGCGCTTGCCTGGTGACAGTCTCGGTCTGGGTCATTACCCCCTCGACGCTGTCTACGACGACGATTGCGCCGTCAACGGCCCTCAAACGACCTCGTTACTTTCCCGGTGAAGTCGATGTGGCCCGGCGTATCGATTAGATTGATTACATACGGCTGTTATCCTCTTCGTAGTACAAAGTGACGTTCGCTGCCTTGATCGTCATCTGTCTGTCTGTTCCAGCTCCATGTAGTCCAAAGCTAACGCTTGGCCGGCAACGGAGGGTGAAAGCATCCCGCAGCCGCCAAAAGGGAGTCAGAGGTCGGTCGTCTTTCCCGTGGTCGACGTGGGCGATGATCCCTAGGTTGCGTATGTGTTCCCTATCGTGGACGATTTTGAGCGCTTCTGTTGTCGACTTGAACTTCGGCATAACCTATTCCTGCTTCGAACCCGTCCGAGGCGCGATGGTTATAACGTTTTACGAACAACTGGCCTTATCTTGGTCGTCTCTACTCTGCCGCACGAGAGACATGAGCCGGCTCCTCGTTGAAGGAAGACTATTTCAAAGCGCAGAATTCTAAGGAGGAAGAGCTTGAGAGAGTAGTGGTCGAGAATAGTCACCTCATCTTTGGTGAGGATTCGGTCTACCTTGACATAAAGAGGAAAGTGAACTCCCAGAAGGGTGATATTGCATCGATTCCAGACGGTTATGTAATCAGTTTCTCAAGCGGACGTCCAAAGCTCTATGTGATAGAAAACGAAATCTCATCCTGATGATGTTGATGAGGACATCGGCTTGCAACTATGGCGATTCTCGTAAGCTCCTTCAACACCGGGTCTCGACGACTTAAGAGTGTCTTGTTAGAAGAAATCAAGAATAATACAAAAATCTCAGAAGCAGTAAGCGCCTTAATGCAAGGTCACTACCCTAACTTCTCATATCTCTGGGATGGCGTTGTGTTTGATAATGACTATGGGTTCATAGTCATAATAGACGAAAAGATCTCTGAGGACCTGAATTTTGTGCTCCGCCAACTTGCGACTCAACCGGACATTATTGAGCTGAGGAAATTCACTTCACTTAAGAAGGTGTGGTCGCTTATCAGTTCTCGGAGTTCCAGGAAGAAATCAAGGCTTCAGTGTCAAAGGGGGTGAGGAATATCGCTGATGTCGATACCATAGTTTGTCCGGCTAACAAAAAGGGATTGAAGAAACATTCCTAGGCGAGAACATGTGGTATGTATTTTAATGTCTCCCTCTATCATCCCACAAATCAAGTATGTGGCCATGTACTATCAAGCTGCCCATTTCCTCAATCCGATGGATAGGCACCGTTAAGACGATAAGGCCCTATAAGGACTCTGGGAAATTCCAGATTATCCTCAATACAAGAGAACAACTACCCAAGCCGCTTAAACTGACGGCCGAGGAGGGAAGAAGGGGAGTCGTGCCCCGGAGTCCTGTATACACGAAGCTTGAGCTAGCGAAGAAAGCTCAAAATATCGGGGACTTCCTGTAGCCTGATGGCATTCGACCCTTAGCGACGAGGCCTTGTTCAACCCTCGAACTATTGCGAGGATGAGCTCAGCCATCAAGCCAACTCTAAAACAAAAGTTCAATGCTCAGAAGTGGATATATCTCCTTAGATCCGGCGAAATTGAGCGGGAGGAGAGAAACTACCTGAAGTTCGCTGTACTGATTCTTCAAGGTGTTCTTGGATATTCAGTGACCGAGGACTTGGATTTTGAGGAGGCAACGTAGAGTTTAGTTTCAGGAACCCCTCAGGAGAAGGAGGGGTCTGCATCGAGGCTAAAGGAACGGCCACTGCTCACGTATTCGCTGAGCAAAGTAGAGAGAAGCCCGAACACAAGACTCCCATAACGCAAACTTGGAACTACATGGGAAGTGGCAACTTCGATTATGGTATAGCCACAAACTACCAGTACTTTGTCCTAATTGACAAGGCCAAGGGGTATTGTGTGATCACCTCTTTGACTTCCTGAGCACCAGAGGAATTGACGAGAAACTGAGGGAGTTCATTTCAATCTTCTCAAAGGAAAGCATAATAGATCGGGACTTCATACCGAAGTTACTTTACGAGTCTTCAATAGAAGAGAGACTCTTCACGGGCGAATTCTACAAACTTTATCATGAAACGAGGCTAATGTTGCTCCGGGAGTTCGAAGAGAATGGTAAAATAAGTCACCAAGAATCGTTACACTACGCCCAGCTCTTCCTCAACCGAATGAACTTCATGTTCTTCGCTCAAGGGACAGGCAATATCAAACGCAGAATCTTCTCAGAGTCAATTCTTGAGAGTCTGAATCCCGCTATAGTGTCAGAATACTCGCTATACGCATCTGATACGATTTCGAACTTGTTCGAGAGGTTGGACAAGGGTTCCAAGTCTCCAATCGAGATATTCGGATTCAACGGTGGCTTGTTTGGAGAGAAGATTCCTCCGAACGTCTTTTTTAGGGATATCAGGAGCAATTCCTATTTCAGAGATATTCTCCAACACTCCAATCTGAAGAATGAAATGAAGTTAGATGAGATTTCCCAGTTAGTAATGAAGCGATTCAGGAGTAGACTGATTCCCATCATCGGCAATCTCCTATTCTTGTCATCATTTGATTTTCAGTCTGAAGTTGATGTGAAGATACTGGGGCACATCTTCGAACAATCACTTACGGATTTGGAGGAGATTCAAGGTGAAGTGAGGTTTTCAAGGAGGAGAAGGGAGGAATCTACTATACCGAAGACTTTGTGACCGATTACATATGCAGGAATACGATAATACCTGCCCTTTCAAGGAACGGGACAACTACGATTTCTGAGCTGATTGAAGAGTATTCTGACGATATTAATTCGCTGGAGAAGAGATTCAAGGCCCTTAATATTGTAGATTAGCTTGTGGGAGTGGAGCGTTCCTAATCAAGGCGGTGGACATACTCTTGGACGTTCACAAAGAGATTAGAGCATTCAAGGAATTGAAAGGCGAATATACTCTTGTGAAGACAGGAACAAGAAAGAACTCCCCTCCGACCTAATTCTACTCGCTCAAGAAGTGGGAGGAGGAGGAGGAGGCGAGGAGAATCGTTGAAAACAATATTTTTGGGGTGGATGTGAACGAAGAATCGGTCGAGATTACAAAACTGAGTTTGTTCTTGAAGATAGCAAGTACTAATCGAAAACTTATCGACCTGTCTCAGAACATCCGGATTGGAAATAGTATCATCCTCGACAAAGAGATTACTCATGGAAAAGGGTTCGACTGGGGAGAATGAGTTCAAGGAGATTGGAGGTCGCTTTGATGTTGTCATTTCGAATCCACCATACATTCCGCTGGAGGAAATGGAGGACGACGAAGCAGCCACTACGTGGCTAACTACGATGGCATTTTCAGAAAGTACGATACCTCCGGTCATTTTTGTTGAAAAAGCTCTCGACCTAATAAAGGAAGGAGGCTTCATTGGATTCATCATGCCTCTGACATGGCAGACTGGGGACAACTACTTCACCTTTCGCAAGATGCTATTCGTGGACAAGAAAGTAAGCTTGCGAAACTTGGTGAACCTGCCCTTTGACGTCTTCCCGGATGCATACGTAGATACTGGAATAGTCGTATTTAGGAACAATAAGGAGAGTGAATCATTCCTTGCACACGAATACGAGAAGGACGAGAAAATCACTGCTATCGAGGTTGAGAATTCTGAATGCGTGAAGACGAGGAGAGTTCTTCTTGAACCAAACCTCAAGGTCTTCGCGAACGATAGCACATACGAAATCTTGGAAGAAGTTCGGAAGGGAAGTATAGAACTTGGTCCTCCTCTCACTGATTCCTGTCAAGGAATCGTCACGAGTAAGTTTCCTGTATCAAAGTCCTAATATGTCGGAAGACCATTCCCGTTTCTTACTCGAGGCCGACGCCAATAGATACCGTTTCTTCATCAAGTCTTCCGCCTTCATTGACTTTCGTAAGGCAAAGAGTATTCAGCACTTGTACACACAACCGAAAATCCTGGTAAGAAGAATTGTGAATCGCCAGAATCGCCTTATGGCTTTCCATGAAGACTCAGGAATAATAACGAATAAGGATTTCAACCCGTTCGTAATCACACAGGACTACTCGGGCAAGTTCAACCCATTCTACATTCTCGCTGTTACTGAATTCTAAGTTGTTCTCGTTTCTGTACACCAAGAAATCATCCATCGCTTTGAAAGATGATTTTAGACAGACCACACTTGCTGAGATTCGAAGCCTCCCTGTGAAGAACATTTCGATGACTGAACAATCGAATATTGCAGGACTGGCGGAGAGACTTTCAAGACTATATCCAGAGTATTATGGGGTGAAAGACAGAATTCTCCGTCGGATTGCTGATAATTTCGGAATAGGAATTCCTAGGAACTTGGAGGATATAACTGGACTCTTGTTCAAAGATGTCCGCCGTGAGATTGAAGGAGCAGCAAGGCGGAGGATGAAACTCGACGAACAGGACGATTGGGAGAGATACTTGACGGATAATCAGGCTGAACTTAGGGACTTGAAGAGTGGAATCAGTGTGATTGAGAATGAGTTGGATGAAGCAGTTTACAAACTATATGACGTCGGAGAAGACGAACAAGAACTAATCGAGCGAAGTCTGAAGACCAAGGACGTCTAACTGAAAGCCGATTAGCTCCCACTAACCGCGTATTCATGTCTGACCTCCTTCGCATTCTTCCCATCTAGGCCGGCGACTACTCGTTAACCCAGCCTACTGGAGCTGGAGATCCAAGTGTTATGGCTACCTAGATTACCTGATTTGCATGACTTCGGAGTTTTGATGATTGGATACCATCGGTATAGTTTATAACATGCCCTTGGTGGATCGAATCTCGATAGTTACCCCTATCCCCACATGAGCTGTTTAGCAACATCCGTGGTTCGACAAGGCCGCTACGGTTCCGGTAGTGAAGGAAGGATGTGAGGTTCCGGCTCATGTCTTCCATGCTGGGAGCGTTAATCGTGTTGGCATGGAGGCTCGTGGATGCTTGACATGCCCGGAGGCGTAAAGCCAGGGTTGTGCAGAGCGGGGTGGCCCCGGTTTATAGTGCCAACTATAAATCACAATTTTTGCAATGACCAGGTTTCAAATCGTCCACCATCGCCATCGTCAATCTTATCACTGAGGTCAAGTCATTTCATCCCAGAGTCGGAACCACGGAAACACCAAGTTCAATTCCTGTCATGTTCTGGAAATCGCTCGGATTGCGATCCATTCTTTTTCACTCCTGGACCTCATACGACTCTTCAAATTCAATATGCCAATTCCCCTACCCACGCCAGCTACTGGCGAGGGTAACTACTACAAGTACCAACTACTGCAAAGTCCCCTACATTCTGACATTCCTAGATTCCATTCTTGTATCCAATCAAAACTCTTTTCTCATCTACCCACGCCAGCTACTGGCGAGGGTTATCTTTGCCATGTCCATACTTTGACACTCGCCCAAAGGAAAACAGGAATCTCATGTATGGGCGAGACGCAGAGCTAACGAACATCACAAAACAACTAGATGCCGGCTTCTGGGTACTCGTAATAGGACCGAAAAGAATCGGAAAGACATCGATCCTAAAGACGATAACCAAGGAAAGAAACGGCGTATTCATCGACAGTTCAACCTGCCTAGCAATCCCCGATCTTGGCAACCGGATAATAGACCTGGTAAGTGCAAAGGTAAAAGCCAAAATCACATTAGACCTGAAACTAGTCAAAGCTGAATTCGAGAAGAAACCGGTAAGAACACTCGAACAATTCCTCAGGAATCTCCCAGAAGTCACAATTGCTCTGGACGAAATCCAGAACATCAACGATCCAACCTTTCCAAAACTGCTTTCAGTAGCGTACAATGAATCCAAAGCGAAGTTCTTATTCTCGGGATCAGCAACCGGCATGATTAAGCGACTGTCCAACGATCCATCAATGCTTGGTAGACCAACTCAACAGATAGAACTGGAACCCTTCAATTCCTCCACAAGCAGAGATTTCCTCCAGAAGGGGTTTCGCATATGCAAAGTCAAATCTTCGGAGCAGGAAATCACAGAAGCTACAGAGACATTCAGCGGCATTCCGGGATGGTTATCCTTCTACGGCGCGAAAAGGAGCCAGGGAATCAGCCACGAGAAATCCCTTTTCGAAGTCAAGGACAACGCTAAGCACGTCCTAAACGACGAGCTGAAGAGTCTCGGTCCACTCGAACTTTCAATCATGAAAGCCATTTCATCATTCGAAAAGCGATGTACTTGGAAAGAACTGAAGGCCCTTAGCAGTGCTTACTATGGATCAACGCCGGATGACAAAAGCCTGCAAAGGTCAATTGACTCGCTCATCAACATGCGCTTGATTCGGAAGACAGAGGGGATGTATGAGTTGGTCGACTCGATGTACAAGCTATCGCGGGAATCATAGAGGCAACGCCATTTGAAGTGCCCCCGCTGTCCGTGACAAGAATCAGGTTCGCCTTCGCGGACGCTTCCGGAACGTGACGGATTGAGGCATACACTTTGTACCCGTGATTCGCCTTCATGTCGTCCCTCTCACACCCAAGTTATGCCGCCTCTCAGTTGCCCTGGTCCACGCTAGTCTGTGTATCGCTCGGGGTGCTTCCGGATGGCGACGTAGGTGTACCACTGCGATCCGTACCCCAGAAGCGGCGACCCGTCGGCGCCAGAAACCGCCAACCAGACCGGAGTCGGGCTTGGTGGACCACCGAAGAGGGCAACGCCGAAGCCGGTCCCGACTAGCAAGCCGAGGAGGGCTGCGAGCATCGCGAACCTCTCGCTCAGCCTCCCGCCGCTGTGCTTGGCCAGCTCAAAGGCGACGAGGCCTGCGAAAACCCCGCGGCGAACCCTAGGGTGGCGTTCAGAAGAGCCATGAAGAGGTCAATTACCATTTCTGTTCCTCCGGGGGGGTCGCCTCAGGAACCCGCAGACGGCAGGGTCGCCACGAAGACCTCTTGGGACCGCCTCGACATCATCGACCGCACCACGAGTTCGCGATGGCTGTTGCCTCAGCGGTCTCCTCTGCGTCTTCCGCGCTCGCTGTGGCTTGACTGCGTTCCGGGTTGTTCCCGCGGAGCTTGATCTCGACCACCCTGGCCAACGGATAGATGCGCGTTTGTCTTTCAGTGTGTACAGCCTGTGGTTATTGACTATCTCTACGGGATCGAGAGTCAACGTAGAGTCGTCTGTCGCGATTTCGTTGGTAAACAGGATTGAGACTTCCCTCCCTACCCCAGTCACTCTGACTTCGTACCTGTAGGTCCTCCTCAACCGGGGGATCTCGTCGTCACCTGTCATTGGTTTCCACCTAACGAGGTCTGAACCGGTACCGAGTGCGTCTGCCTTGTGATTTCCGAGGCAGGAACATCCTCGTAGGCTAACTTTGCGACTCCCGTGGACATGCCGTCATACTGCATCGGCCGATTTAAGCGGCAACCCTGCCGTAACCAGAATCCCACTCCGTGGTCGTTATTAGAGCGCCCGCTCTCTCAGCTCATGAGGACGAAACACTCGCGCCCAAGCCGCAGGACGCGCCTCATCATTCTCATCGTCGGCGTCTCAGCGGTCTTGGCCGCGATCTTCCTGCTTGCCATGGCCCCGACTTCGGGATTTGCGACCGGAGAGACCAAGGGGCTCCCGTCCTGGGTGGTCCCGGGTGCGGAAGTGGTATATTCAGGGACAACAAGCGTCGATGGCTCCTCTGTCACGATGACGTACGCAATCCGCGTCCTCGCCATGAACTCGACCAAGGCCGAGGTCCTATCCATGGACAACGTGACCGTCGGCAATGGAGCGCCAATCAGCAACCACCGAGTAGATTGGGTCACTCCGGGATTGAACCATGGTTCGACCTTCTTTCTCACTGGAAAAGACGCCATCGCGGGTCAATACTCGACTACTCAAGTTGTCCAGGGGAAGGTGATGTCGGTGACGGCCGACTCCTTCGAGACCGCGGATGCCCAGCTGCTCACAACTGCTTACTTCTACCGGCTCGGATTGCCCCCGGTCGCCCTCAACCTCACACTCGGCAACTTTCCGACGATCGACCTGCAAGTAACCTCGACCAACATCCCGGGACTCCTGCCCTGACCTACTACGTGCCCCGCAGCCCTCAGAAAACACCCAAGTTTTTTGCGAATTCTCCACCAAATTAGACATGAATTTCAAATACACGTCCATTGATTTCGGCTTCTTAGGCCTTATAACCGACCCAAACCACGAGAAGAATATGCAACTGAGGAAGCTCGCTGTACTGGCGTCTGTTGGAGCAATGTTCGCTCTCATGATGCTGCCAACCGCAATGGCAACACCGTATTCTGGATCTTTGCAATGCGTAAGCGGTTGCGCGTCGGGTAACACAATACCGCTGACCGGACCTGGATCCACAGGGTCCGCGACCTTCGAGTTCTATGCAAGCAACGCGCCTTCCGGCACGACGATGCACTACTACGTCTGCCCCGTAGGCAGCGGATGCAGCTCAAACGCAGGCACCGACAACGGATGGAGCTGGACCTTCACTCCCGCATCAGGGACTGTGAGCACGTGCCCATCAGGAACCTGTGAGGGAGCATCGTACGGGTCGCCCTCGACTATGACACTGTCGCTGACTGCGCCAACCACAGTAACTCCCACAAACGGCCAGGAGACGCTGACCATCTACGCGTGCTCTCAGACCGGTACAGAGGTGAAGTGTGGTGGCTCCTACACTGAGGTAGCTTCCCTCACAGTCACAGCGACCGTGCCCCAGTTCGCGGTTGTCGGAACGGGCCTGGCTGTGGTGCTAGGTGCGGTTGGCCTCCTCTTCCTCAAGAAGAAGAGCCTCCCGCAGATCGTGCCCACAGTCGGAACAGCGGTGTAGTCACAACTACACTGGCGCTGCTCCAACGGCGTCTTCCCGTCCTTCCTTGCCCTCGATTTCCGCTCCTCCAGCTCCCGCGAATTTAGCCGGCAACGTCGAACAAGAGAAAGCAATCACTTGTTCTGAAGCTTGAAGAGCATTTTGCTCAACCGCGGATAGGGCACGAGTCGAACGTCATCTATCTTCGTGTCGATTTCGAGGCTTTCGTTGACCCAGTCTTTCGCGCTTTCTTTAGCCTTGTTCTTAGTAAACCTCCCTTCGTACCCGTCTATGGTAGCCGGGCCCGGCAAGTAGTCAACAAGCTTACCCTCACCGTTGGTTACGAGAATCAAGTCCGCTTTCACCGAGCGTTCTTCGGGGACGTGACTGATCGAAGCGTACACTTTGTATTTCATCAAGTCACCCTAGGAGAAAAAAAAGAGGAGGAAGGGGAAGACGGATCTGTGTTCTCGATGGCGTCTCGTAGTCTCTGTTGCTTGTCTGTGGACAGGAAGTCGATGTGTTGTCGGAAGAGTTCCATGTTCCGCTTTCTGTAGATGGAGAGGACCCAGAACACGCTTGTGAGCTGGTCCTTGCTTCTCCAAGTCTTCTGCGGTCCAACATACGAATCTATGCCGAAGGTGTATAAGAGCAGCGCTGTCGATGTGAGAAGCATCGGTGGTTTTGCTCCCATCGTCTCCTGTGCTGATTCTTCCAGCCAGCTGAAGGGTCTCTTGATTCCGATTCCCAGAGCGCTCAACTTGGGACTAGCGTTCTCGACTGCGACGGTCTGTCCCAGTCTAAGTTCTTTGCCCGGCGAGCCCTCAGAGTCCCAGATTGCCCTCAAACCGGCCGCCATCACATCGCTTGGGATGGTGAAGAACCAGCTCGGGAATGGGTTGCATGCTCTCTTCTGTTTCTGTGTGTTGTCGATGCCTGCGATAGACTGCAGCATTGTCACGAAGACTCCGACGTTCGTCCTGTTACAACCATCCTCTCTCGAGGTGGTCGTGAACGGATTCCCGCCTATCGTCTCCGTGATCGCCTGCTTGTAGTCCTCGTGAAGCACCGGCTCGAGGTTGTGGAATGCTGATGTCCTGTATGCAGCATCCCCCCTGTACCCTATGATCTTCGCTCCCGCAGGCGTCGCGAGGTTGAAAGGCAGCTTGGGGTTCAGTATCACCCTGCTGGTCCCAACGCTCGACGCCCGCAGTGCTACGACATAGGGCTCAAGGTCGTCGACGTGTAGCCCCCTCAGCCCGGAGAACCTCCTCCAGTTCCCGAGCTTCGCCCACCTCGAGACGTTCCCTCTCGCCGAGAAGATGTCCCAGACGCACCTGAACTTCTGGGCACCCCACTCCGAGCCGTGCTCCTTCACGAGTCCTTCCCAGTAGGGCCTGAGGAACTCGCGAGCGCCGCCCGAGAGCGTGGGTATTACTTCGTCGCCGAGGTCGTCCAGATGGATGACGGGCTTGCCGGGCTGTCTCCGGTACCGTTCTACGAGCTGGTCGAGCCACTCCCTGCGGAAGTGGTGCTTCGAGTGCGCCGTCGCCTCGATTAGCCCCTCTCCCAGCCCGCGGACGATGCCGATGGCCTGCTCGACGTCGTACTGCTCAAGGTCGGTCTTCCCCACTTCGTCCGGTTTTCGTAGGTTTGCATCCGGCATTTTCAGCTCCTGTGCTCGACCGCAGCTTCCTTCCCGCCAGGTCCCACGCACGCCACAAATCGGGAAACGACGCTGAAACGCATCCCAGATGGGGCAGACGGCCACCTGAGCCTGCAGCGTGGGTCTGGTTTCGGAGAAGCCGTGGTCGGGTGCCTGAGTCCGCTTTGCGCGATTTCGCCTGTTCGTCCGCCTCGTCGGCAGACATGCGCTGTTTCGCCCTCCCGGGATTTCACCAGGACGGCATTCGCTGGAAAGTCAAAGATGATGTCTTCCTCTTCGACCCGTTGGCCGCCTCGCCGTGGAAGACCCTTGCGCTCGTGACCACGTTTTTGCGGCTCAGGTAATTCCTGTGTATCGTCTCCCGTTCAGGGCGAGAGAGTCATTTTCGCGGAGTCGGGCACACAAACCATCCGTCACTCTATTTAACCCCCCGCCGTCCTTGATTGGTTGTCTGCCTCCCGTCGCCTTCTGGCTTCTGCCGAGGTGGCGGCTTGACCGAGGTGATCTTCGATTAACCTCGCGCCCACCATAGGAATACAAGGCCCGGGCTCTCGGCCCAATCAGTTGTTCGATTGTCGTTCGTCCGAGACGCCAGCTCGACCTTCACAGAGCTCGGTCTGAGGACCTTGTCCCCGTACATGAATCCCCTTCGAATCTCTTCAATCACCAGGTCTCTGTCCCCCGTACCCTGAACCCTATCTATTGCTTCGTGCAGGTGCGGGTTGAACAGCTTTCCGACCGCCTCGATGGGCCTCACGCCCTCTGTCGCCATGAGCGAATCGAGCTTCCTGAGGGTCATTTTCACACCCTCAAGGAGGGGGCCCTCATCCCCTCGCTTTTCCATGGCCATTATCGCCGCATCGAGGTCATCCCGCACCGCAAGAAGTTTTTCGAGGACGTTGCGCACGGCTGCCCCTTCTGCCAGACGTACGTCGCGGTGATAGACCCTTTCCCAATCTTCCCTGCTGTTGTGCTGAAGAGGTGTTGATGCAACCACCTTCTCACTCCTCTCCTGATAGATTCGCCGCTCTTCAGCCTCGGGAGGGCCGCCACTCTCACGACCAGCGGCCGGGCCTGTCCCGGCTGTCGCAGTGACGCTCTGAGACGCGTCGGGTGTCTCAGCGATGGAGCCTCTGCGTGCGGTGTTCGTCGAACCGGATAGCGTGTGCCATCTCGAGAGAGACATCTCCTTCTTCTTTCCCGTTCCGAGGTCCTTGGCGACGACCCGCAGAATTTCGGAAGCATCTATCTCCACGCCGACCTCGATCTGAGGGACCCCCTTGGGAGCGGGGACTGCATCGAGTCCCGAGTGTACCTAGGAGGGAGGTTGTCGGAGGCCATCGCGCTCTCCCCTTGGAGCACGCGAATCGTGACCGCCGTCTGGAGGTCCGCCGCCGTCGAAAATATCCTCGTCTGCTTGGTGGGGATTGTGGTGTTCTTGCTCACGATTTTGGTCACACTTCCCTCCCCTAGTCGACGCTGAGCGAGAGCCTCGTCGTTCTAAGAATCAGGAAGTCCTTCCGCTGGCCGTCAAGAACGGATGCTTCGATTGCCGCGCCGAGGGCCGGTGCGTACATTAAGTCGACCTTCGCCTCTGCGCTCTTGCCGACCAATCCCTCGATTCGGTCCTGACGAACGGGATTCTCGTCATTCCTCCGACGAGGATCAGCCTGTCAATCGCCGACGCAGGGACTTCTGCCGATTCGAGAGCGTCGCCCACCGACTCCTCCAGTTTCGATATCATAGGGGCCGCCAGCTCCTCTAGCTTCATCCTCGTCAGCGTGTAGTTCCATCTAAGTATTTCGGAAGCGCTGGAAGAGTGGAGTGTGACATTCGTCGAATCCAAATTCGAGAGTTCCATCTTGGCCTTCTCCGCGGCGAGCTTCAACCGGACCATGGAGGCTGGATCGTCTCTAAGGTTCGTTCTCGTCGTGTTCTTGATGTCCTCCAGGAAGAGCTCGACGATGGCCCAGTCCAAGCTATCTCCTCCGCTCTCGGGTTGCCCGATCGTAGAGAGGACTTGCATCACCCCTCCTCCTGTATTCATAACTGCCACATCGTGACCACCCCCTCCAAGGGAGATCACCAACATTTTCTCCCTCCCAGTCAGGCCTGTCGACGCACCAGGCGGCGCCCGCTGCCACGGACTCAGGGAGCAGCCTGACCAACTCTAGTCCTGCCAAATTTGCAGCCTCTCGTACAGCTCGATCTTGATTGTAGTTGAAGTACGAGGGTACGGTCATGACCACCTTCCTGATGGGATACCCGAGCACCTTGTCTGTCTCGTTCCGAATTCTCCGGATGATAAAGGCGCTTATCTGCTCAGCGGTGTACTCCTTTCCATTCAAACTCACCCTATAGTTCGTGCCGAGCTTGCCCTTCGTTCTCGCTCACGGCGCTCTCATGGTTATTCGAGAGCTGAAGCCTGGCCCTCTCTCCTACCACGACGCGACCCTCGCCGGTGACGGCCACTACCGAGGGGAATGTCTTTTCCGCTTCAGCAGATATGCCCTGAGTGGAGATTATTCGGAGGCCCTTAGAATCAAATATTGCTGCGCAGGAACTTGTGGTTCCCAGGTCTACCCCCAAAATGATTTCCCGATTCGCCTTCAATCCACCCTGGCCGGTCTCAATCGGGCTGCTCCGGAATCTAAAAGGCTTCCCGCCAAGAGGTCCGACCGACTGATGCCCACATCACGGGGAGAGCTCTTTCCACCTGTGAGGCTTGCTATTCCGCTATCGTGAGTTCGCGAGTCCGATGATCGCCATCAATCCTCGTCACCTCTATCATCCTACTCTTCGCCCTCGTCTTCACCGATGAATGGCTCGTCTTCATTGCGCTCCTGCAATCCCCCTCTCTTCCTTCTCACCTTCCATCTCAGGCGCGGCTTCAGGGAATCGAGTTTAGAGTTGTCAACAGCCCTCTGCCCGTTCCTTGGTGTGGAGTCCATCGATGACAATTGGCGTCGCCAAGGTTGGTCTCATCTGCTGGAGGTGTCGACTTGGAAGGTTAAGACGAACTCGAAAGCTACTCGATCTGCGGAATCTGTGTGCCGGAACCTGTGGAGATTGCATTCTTGATGGAGTTTGATTCCTCTGCATTGAGGGATTTCACTTTGGGATTCTCGGACAGGACAGAATCAACTTCACCCATCGGCTTGGTGTCAACCGCTGACCCGTTGGCGCCAGATTCCGCGCTCTTTGGTTGATTGGTCTGTGCGGGAGAAGGAGCAGCTTGGAGTGTCGACTGGCCGCTTTGAATATCATTTCCATCACTCGGCAACTACGTTGTCACTCCGTCTTTCAATTCCTCTCCAAAGCCTTAGGGTTCCTTCCAGCTGACAAGTCATAAATACTCAATGGTGTAGTTGATACGAGGACTTTGACGCTATGCCTGCCGACGACCCCGACGATGAGATGGCGATTTCCGACGAGAAATTACCGATCAGGGTTCAACCGCACTCGCCCCCCACGATTCTGACCCCCTCACAGACCATCCCAACTGCAATGGAATCCGTCTTTGGTAACCTCACGCACGTGAGCGCGAAGCTGGAGAACTTCATCGACGGCGCGGAGGACAAGTTCGACGAGGAGACTACGAGGCTTCATAGCGTCCAGTCGAAAATGGAGAATCTGCTCGACACATCCCTCGAAGAGATCTCCTCGACCTACCACGAACCCTCTATGAGGCGGCACGTCCATGTCACCACCTTGATAGACCTCGCCAAGATCGGCGCTACTGCCGCTCTGGTAATTCTCTTCCTCGCGTTCGTAGTCGACCCGATCCTGTCAAAGAGCATTCCTTCGTACGCGTCGATTATCTCACTGGCGGTGATAATAGTGATAGCGATTGGGAGCGTCCGAGCCGGGTTCACGATCGCTCAGGGCGGAAATGCGAGGTTGGGCGCGATAAAGGAAGAGCGAATGGGCAAGGTGATAGCCGGTACTGAACAGGTCACATCCTCCTTCAGGGGACTGCAGGAAGATTTCCGCAAGAATCAAGAGGGACGACTGGATTTCGAGAAGACCATGATGAAGGGTCTTGAAAGCAGGGTAGACACGCTGAACCAGATGCTAGGCCCTTTGGTCGTCGGTCACTTGGCCGATAGTAGCTATAGTGCCAAGAGAGAGATCGAAAGGACCGTCGCCAAGACCGGAGCTTCTGAACTGGGGAAGGACCTTTTCAGGTCGAGATCCCGGGCCCCGCTAAAGGACGACGAAGTCGAACTTGACTAGTCCTCCGCAGGACGAGCTGGGTATCCTTCGCAACGCTTCGATCGAAGGCATCTCGGGGGACCACGAGAAGCTACAGGACCTCCTGCAGAACACGGTAGTCACGCAGGTCGCAGGCTATCGAGCCGCAAGGTTCGAGCGGATTCCATCCGGTGGAACGAATGTGGAGGACGTAGTGGTCTCGCTATGGACTCTGAATCTAGACTTTGGTATTCTCGTTCGTGGAACGCAAAATCGAATCGACATGTACCTTCTTCTCGAATCCTATGAGAAGGAGCTCCGAGCCGGAGGCCCACCAGACGCCGGGACGCTTGCGCCCGTAGTCGCGCTCTACCGGGCCAAGTGTCCGGGACTTGTCTTGGACGATTCAGAGGAAGCAACTTCATCCGCGGCGAGAATCCTTATGAGAATCGCCGGGTCCACGAAGTTCGGGGGGCTCCTGACCGGGATACCGAGTCTCAAGTCTGGCCAGCTGAACCAAGTCCTGCGCTGCATGACAGATGCGAGCGGCGGAGAGCACGAAGAGTGGTGGTCCCTAGTCCTGGCAAGACCGCTCCGAAGAACTGACTTGATTGGGACGGAAGAGATACTGATGAACGAGATAGAGGGAAACCAAGAATTCGCCAGCGTCTCGTATCATGATTCCAAGGTCTCTGCGACTCGACAGGTCAGCGACAGATACCTGAAGGACTACGTAGAGGCACTTACAACCGATTTGGACCGTATCCGGTCAGGAAAAGCGATAGGGATGTGGGATGTCGCCTACTACTTCGGCGCCCGCTCCGCCGGCGGTTATGCCAAACTGGCCTCGATTCTCAAGAGTAGCTTCGTGGGTGAAGCGTCCCAGCCCGAGATTATCCGGATTACTGGATTGGCCGACGAATACGCAAGCTACCTGCGGGCAGCAGCAAGGAACCTGGAGTTCTGGCACGTGAGAAATACCCCAAAGATCGGGATATTCGAGACCCCGAGCCTGTGCACGCCCCTGACGTCCCGGGAACTCGCCGCCCTCGTCAACCTTCCAGAGGAGGAGATGCCAGGCTTTGATGTATATCCAGTGGTGAAGTGTGCCGTCAACCCTCCCGCGAGAGATGATAGCGGCGACTCGGGCTCAGAGATAAGGCTCGGGACCATTCTCGACAGAGGCGCGACGACAAACAACTCGCTGACGATTGGGAAGAACAACCTCACCATGCACTGCTTCATCTCTGGGATGCCAGGAAGGGGCAAGACAGAGACCGCGAAATGGCTTCTGAGCCAAATCCGCTCGGGCGAGAAGCCCACCCCCTTCATAATAATCGAGCCAGTGAAGTCAGAGTATCGCTCACTTTCGAAGGCCGTCCCAGGGCTTCGGGTCTTCACCCTCGGTGATGAAATGAGGTACAGATTTAGGATAAACCCCTTTGCCGTACCAGATCGAGTCCCCGTGATCAGGCACATAGAGATGCTCAAGTCAGTACTGAAGGCGAGCTTCACAATGTGGGGACCTCTGCCGCAGATCTTCGAAGAAGCTCTCTACAACACGTACACCAGACGAGGATGGGGCCTGGCGACATCGACCCGTGGCGAGACGCCGGACATGTACGATTTCTACGTCGAGACGATGCGAGTGGTGGATAGGCTGGAGTACAAGAAGGATACGATCGGCGAGATCAGGGAAGCGTTGCGAAGGAGGATTCACAGCCTACTCATCGCCGGGAAGGGATTGATGTTCTCAGGCCACATCGAGATCGAGGAACTGCTGAGGGAACCCACGATACTGGAGTTGGGTTTGATCGCCGACAACGAGGAGAAGAGCTTCCTAATGGGCGTGATCTTCGGCATGATCTACGAGCATCTGGAGGCTCGAGGCGCGAGTTCGCAGCTCGGACAGGTAATCCTGATCGAGGAGGCGCACAGGCTTTTCTCGACCACATCAAAGGTGGCCGCCGGCGGGGATTTCACCGGTGCCCACTCCGAGGCGAAGGCAGTCGAGACCCTAAGCGAGATGATAGATGAAGCAAGGGCGTTCGGAGTCGGGATAATAATCGTGGACCAGACGCCGACGAAGCTCGCTCCTGACGCCATCAAGAACACCAACCTGAAGATCACGCACGGGCTGGTCGATGGGAACGAAAGAAAGGTCATGAGTGAGGCCATGGGACTTGGGGAAGAGCAGAACCAGTATCTGATGTACCTGGCGAGGGGTCAGGCGATGGTCTCCATGGGTGGTTTTCACGGCCCTTACCTGATCGACATCTCGATGGTGGAGAGTGCGACCCCTCAAGAGAGTGAAGCCCTGCTCTCAGAGACGATGCGCGCCTTCTACGATGCGCATGCGAAAGACTTCCGAGCTAACCAAGACTGGGAGCGCATGATTGCCCTCGAGCCTCTTCTGAAGCAACCCAAAGTAAGGCAAGGAGTAGATGATGCTCTGAAAAAGAAGAACGACCAGGAGAGGATAGAGGGACTCCAATCCGTGCTAGTCGATGCTGTGAAGGAGATGGGATACCAAGAAGAAACGCTGCAGATGAGTCTGCTAGCATTGGAGATGTACCTCCTAAGGGAGACGAATACTACGCCAAGAGGCATCGAGCTTTTCAAACGAGCCTATAGCGCCTCCTTTGAGGAAAATCGCTGAACTGCATCCCGCCCTCTTCACGGGAACAACCTGTAGCTAGTTAGCTAGTCCTAAGTGAGACAGATCGACCTCTACTCCGACATGCACCTGAGGAGGATGGCAAAACGGCAAGCTAGGCTTGACTCACTCCGAATCACACTGGAGATCTCAGCCCAGACCCGAATCTTCCTCTTCCTCCCCAGGCTCATTAGAATCTTTGGTCTCGGGGTTATCGCGCTTACGGATTTCTTCATATGGCGGCAACGCTGATTCAAAGCTCACGCTATTGGCATCCATGGTTGCATTGATGGGACCGGGCTTGGCTATTCCAATCCCCTCGTGCCTTTCTCTCATGTGATAATGGTATTTGTCGAGATCGACGTATGTTCCGGGCTCCACAGGCTCGAGGGGGGCGAGGTAATCGGCAGGATTCTTGAGTTTGGCCTCTTCTATCTTCTTGGTTTGCTCGCCCTCTTCGAGGGGCCTAGAAGGCACACCCGCATATGCTACCTCCTCTTTTGCTTCTTCGAGGCTTGGAGCGTCTTGAGGGTCCTCACTGTGTCCTTGCCATAAGTAGAATGTCTCTGGTTTGTCTCCTGACTTCGCAGCCGGAACTTCACCGTACTTGATGGCTAAGAATCTTGTCATTGCTCGCGCCTACTTCCACACTCCCATCACTCGGCGCAGATGAGAGAATGCTATTCGATTCCTGTAAACCGGGTGCAGGCGTTTCATGCCCTAAATCCACCCTATTTGCTTCGATTCTTGCCGGAACAGACTCCTGCTGTACATCGTACTCTCCTTTGGGCGTGGTCACGGTCTCAACCGACGATGGAGCACTGGGACTCGACTCCGTCGAGGCCTTCGGTGTGCTAGCGGCGGGACCTCCTCCCTCTGACCCTGCACCACTCTCCGCCTTTGGCGCCGATTCGTGACCTCCTTCTTCACCACTGGTCGACAATTGAGCTCATCTATGCTCTACGAGAGCGAGCTTCATCGAGGGGTCCGAGCCTTATAACCATTCGCCGCGCGTAGACCTCCGCCTCTCCAATCTGAGGCGTAAGGAACCGATGCCCGATTACTTCCTGCTACAGCTACCTGCACCTTCGTTATCACTCCTTCATGGAACCGAACGGAAACATGATTACGGATACATTGTCGGCGCCTCCTCTTCCGTTCGCCATCGCGATGAGTTTGTCGCAGACACGCTGGGGATCTGATTCCTCAAGAATGATTTTTCTCAGCTCATCGTCATCGATGTAAAGGTGGATACCATCAGAGCAGACGAGCACAATGTCGCCTTCGACTAGAGTATCTGCGAAGGTGCGTGGCGTCGAATCGGAATCTGCGGCAACAACGCGGGTCACCAAGTTCCTTCTGGGATGGGTCTTGGCTGCATCGGCCTCTATCTTACCTGAATCTACGAGTTCTTGGACGTACGAGTGATCCTTCGTGACCCGTCGTATCCCCTCTCGATTGATCACGTAGACTCTGGAATCGCCCAGATTCGCGGAATAGATTTGGTCTCCGTCTATCATGGCGAGGACCACTGTCGCGCCCATTCCAGTGCTGCCCGGAACGCGGCTCGAGTAAACGTTCATTCTCTTGCCTGCTTCTTGGATTGCGCCAACGATCTCCTCGCTCGCCATCTTGGCGCTGATTGCGGTATTACTGGCCATGACGTTGCACAAAACTCCAACAAGGGTTCTGATTACTATTCTGCTCGCAATTTCACCCCTGGGGTGTCCACTCATGCCATCCGAGATGGCCAGCAAGACCCTCCTCCTCACCCTCGCGTCGAATACCACCGTAACCTCAAGGACAAGAAGGCTGTCTTCGTCGACCTTCCTCTTCAACCCCACGTTAGAGGCGAAGCCAAATCGAGGGCCTGGACCCGAAGCCTGCGGGTCATTGGTCTGAGTCGAATCTGCCTCCGAGTCGAGGCCCTCCTGAAATCGCTCTCTACCATCGCTCATCGAGATTCCCGCCTCATGTCTCCTTGAATAACAACGTCTTGAGTGCTCCTTCGTGTTTATGAGCGATTTCACAGCATGAGCTGCCGGAATAGACGATCGCGATGACGTCGTCAGAGTGCATCATGTCCACGCCTCCGGGAGGTATGACCCGGAAAGTTTTGCCTCCATCGGACGACAGGGCCGTGTGGTTCCGAGTGATCAGGTCCTTAACATACCACACATTTTGCTCACTCCGAAAGATCTTGGCGTGGTGGGGCGACACGTACTGGGCGCCTTCAGAGACGAGGATCTCGGGTAGACAGTGGCTTCCCCTCTGTGCGCAGATGCGATTGCACTCGTGCCGACGGCCGATTTCAATGCTATCGGTCACCTGATACGATCTTGATTCTAGCATAACGGTCGCTGGATTCTTCGGCATCGCGTTGCGAATCGCTGCATACATCGACCGTGCTGATTCGAAGCGTTGGGGGCTCATGGCCTGAGCTATGACCTTCGAAAGATTCTCGCTGACCGATGGAACGATTTCGCTGGGAAGGGTGGTCAGGTGACCATCGACCAGGTCGATATAGTCACTTGGTTGCCTTCCTGTAACTGACGCGAAGACGAACGCGCCAGCCGAATAGATATCTGAGAGCGCTGTCGCTTCACCTCTTAACTGCTCAGGGGCGCTGTACCCCTTGATACCGGGGCGAAACGTCAGGTTCGATGTCTCAACCAAGTCCTGCGTTGCGAAGTTGATTAGCACAAAACGTCCTGTCCGATTGCCTATGAGGACATTCTCTGGTCTTATGTCTCCATGGATGATGGGATCGGCCTGACCGTGTAGGTACTCCAAGACCTTGAGAAGAGTGAGACTGTAACCGGTCGCGTCGAGTTCCTTCATCGGCTGAGGAGGATGGCCGCGAAGGTCGTTCAGATTCTCTCCGGATACAAACTGTTCAACGAGCAAGAAGCTTCCATCCCGCTCTGCCTGGTCGACATATTTCACGACGTTGGGATGGTTGATTCGTTGCAGTATGGATGCCTCCCTTCTCATCCTTTGGGTTAACAGGTCGTTGTTGTCTTGGTCGTTTTCAATCCTCGGGGTCTTCACCGCGAACGCGCCTTTCGATCTTCGGTCGTTGCTTTGTAGACGTCCGATGTAACTGACCTATTCGAAAGTGGGACGCGTATGGTATACGACTCGCTCTTGCCTTGGATCACGTCACCCGGAACCAGAATCATGGTGGGAGACCTAGCGAACAACATGGCCTTGACCACGAAGTGAAACGTAAGCGCAGGTCCAAACTCATTCGTATCTCCATACCCGGATTGCGCCTAATTCTTGACTTTGCGATTATTCTGCCAGCCCCCCACATCACCATGGTTCCGTGGGAGTGATTCTCGACCCACGACCCCTGAACAGTACGGCAACGGTGGCGGATAACGCCACGATTATGACGAGGAAAACAGCAAGGTAGTCTTCATCTGAATTAGGCGTCGAGGAGCTGCCACCTTGGGACGAGTTGAGCGGCGTGGTCGATTGAGATGCTGTCGAGTTTACCAGCCGAGTGATCGTTGTTGTTCCAGAGATTGTGATGACTTGGACAGCCGTTGAAGTCACTGTCGCAGTCGCGCCTCCAGGCATGGTCAATACTGATACGCTGGTGACCGTCTCTGTATTCGTGACGGTTGTGGTAGACACGACAATGGTCTGGCTTCCTTGCGTCGAAACAGAGATGCTGCCAGATGGGTTCACAAGTACAAGTATCGCCGAACTGCTCCCCGTATAGCCGCTCCCTGATGCAGCCACCGTTATGAGGTCGAATGTTGGGCCGCTTACGGTCCCCAAAGTAAAGGTGACAGAATAGGAGCCAGTCTTGTCGCTTTGAATGGACTGCGGGAAGAATTGGGAGCCTATTGTGTCAGAAAAGGTCAGGGTCACACCGGGGATGTAGGCCACACCGTATACCTGGACACGTCCATTGAGGAAATCTGAGCTCCCTGAGGTCGGGCTCCCTATCGAAGTACTCGCGCTGACACTTAGCTGAGTCGACGTCCTGGGAAGCACGTAAATTGCGTTGGAGCCAATGCCACCTGAATAGCTGGGCAGTGATGCCGAAGCACTTATCGTATCGATTCCCGTATTCCCAGAAGAGAGAAAAAGTTCTGTGATCGCCACGCCTGATACATCCGTTCTGGCCACTGTCGGCGTGAAGGTGGAACCAAACGAGTCGCTGAACGTGACATAAGCACCCTGGACGGGTGTTCCTCCGGCTGTTATCTCAGCCTCTGCGATCAGGTAGTCATTCACGGCAGATGACGTAAACGGATGATTCTGATATGTGCTCAGCGTAGATGGGAGGAAACCATCGACTGCCACCGACAAGACGCTAGAGTTATACGGGTTCACGGTCATGAATATCGTCGAGCTGCTACCTGTATAACCACCTGCCGCTGCAGCGATGGTGATAAAATCGGTCGAGACCGTCTTTGGAGATCCGAGAGTGAAGTTGACAGTATAGAATCCACCGCTGTCAGTCTGGGCAGACTGCACAAAGAACCGTGAGCCTATGGTATCAGTGAATGTTACGGTTACGCCCGGTATGAAGTTCACACCGTATACTTGGACACGCCCGGTGATGAGATCTGAGCTCCCTCCCGTCGCTGGTCTGTTCTGTACAGCGGCGGTTACAGTGAGCTGCGTACCGGTTCGAGGGGCGACGTAAAAGATGTTAGACCCGATACCGGTGGTGCGCCCCGCTTGAGACGCTGAGGCACTCATCACATCGACTCCGGTATTCCCGGAAGAGAGAAAGAGCTGTGTAACAGCTACGCCAGAGGAGTTTGTTGTTACAACCGAGGGCGTGAAACCTGACCCGAATGAGTCGCTGAACGAGACAGAAACAGCCGCGATCGGTGTTCCTCCTGCGGTCACTTTAGCCTCGACAACCATGTAGTCGTTGACGGCAGACCAAATTATTGGATGGTTCCTGAATGGTAGTCAGTGTTGAGGGGAGGAATTTGTTTAGCGTTACTGTGAGGTCGTTCGAGTCAAAAGGGTTAAAGGGGGAAGAGAATATCGTCGAGCTGCTCCGGGTGTACCCACTCTCTGACGCCGTGACTGTTATGAAATCGATTGTAGGCTTGCTAACCACCCCGAGAGTGAAGTTGACGTTGTAATTTCCATTCCCACTATTGTCAGTCTGGGCGGATTGCGAGAAGAATTGTGAATCTATGGTATCGGAGAATGTCATGGTCACACCAGATACACCATTGTTCACACCATAAACGTAGACGCGCCCGCTGATTAAGTCTGAACTCCCTCCTGCCACCGGACTGTTCTGCACCGAGGCGGTGACGCTCAGCTGTGTATTGCTACAGTTTAGGATCACGGAAGTGGAGTTTGTAGTTGCCGAGTACCCAGAGGCAATAACGGTACCCGTAATCTTATCAGCTCCGCAAGTACTTGCAGAGAAGTATAGCCTAACGAATGCTGTGTCATCAGAGCTAGTTACTGTGGTTGAAGGTGAGAAGGTGGAACCAAAGGAATCTCACTTTAGTGTGACCGAAGCTCCTGAGACAGGTGCTCCAGCCGAAGATATTATTACTTCCACCGTCATCAAATCATTGCGGGCAGAAGCTCCGGCAGGCGTGGTTATCATTTGGAGAGCGAGTGTGCCGGCCGCGGCTGAACTCAAAGGGGTAAACGAGAGCGCTAATACAAAGGAGGCGAGAAGGCAAGAGCTGCACGACACGTTTGTGAGATTCTCAACGCAGAAGAAATCTAGTCTTTGACTAATAGGAGTTGTGTTGCCTGAGTCGAAGTTTCACTGGGCGCGGTTAACGAGCCCTCTCTGGTTAACGGTACGGCATTCGCTGGAAAGTCAAAGATCCGTGGTGAAGTCTTCCTCTTCGGACCTGTTGGCTCGCCTTCCGCGGAGCAACCCTCGACACTCAGACTGCGTTCTTCCAGCGCAGGCAACTCCACGTATCGTCTCTGGTTTAGGGCGGGAGAGTCATTTGCGTGTCGTAGGGTGAAAACTCAGTTTGGTAGCGCATTTAAGCACCAATGGCATTTGCTAGAAGCATCCGGCCTGTTCGGGATTGTCTTCTTGATGCATTCCAAGACTAATCGACTAGACCTTAAGAGAAGCGATATTCTCTAATCAATTGAGGTAAAATCCATGGTGGAGCTCAAGGAATTGACCGTGCAAGGCCTTTACTCGTATGATGGCGACTCGCAGCCGCCCACACGCCTCTCGCTTAGCAAGTCAAACGTGATTGTCGGACCAAACAACTCCGGGAAGTCAAATCTCCTCCGAATAGTCCGTCTCTTCGCGGAGAGCCTCCCTCCGTCCTCCAAGAGGCCGTCAGAGGACGAAGTATTCTCGAACAAGCCTCCAGTGCTCTCAGCCGAGTTGGTGTTCTCAAATAGTGAGGCCAAGACTCTGCTCGACTTCCTCAGAGTCTATCGAGTAAGAGATGCCGCAGGGGAAAGGACCTATGTTTACGACTACAAGAATTTCGACCGTCTCGTCGAGCTTTGCAGAAGGGCTCGGCTCACACTGGGTTGGCCCTTGGGCTACTTTCCAACTACTCGGGATAATGTGTTTGAACTCGAACTGATAGACTTAGGCGTACGATTCCACGCTCCCAATGGGACGGGGACGATCTATGTGGTGGATGATGTTCGAGATTCGATGCAGAATGGGTTCAAAGGTAAGCAACCCGAAAGCAATCTTGCAGGTCTCCTGGATGGCATCAGTCTGTCCGCAGATCCCCAAGCCGCTTCACACAAAGTCTTTGTCGAGGATTCGACCTACTTTACAATCCAAGACATTCAGGATCAATATTTGACAAATGCCTCGGAGGATCATCGAAGGATGTTCCAGCAAGTCTTGATTTCAGCTGGATTTCCGCCAAGTCAGAACTCCCAGATTACGTTCTCTTCAATTCTCGGTTCAATTCTGCGGAACAAGATAATATTCACAAGCGGAGGCACGATATTCGGCAAGGCAACAGTCGAAGCTGACCATGTGGCCCAAACACCAGTTGCCACTCAGGCAGCCTCGGCAGACGAACCTCTACAGTACACAAATCGACTCGAAGCTGACGGGTGGAATCTTGGCCAGTTTCTGTTTAGCCTGAAAGAGTCCAACATTCTTGAGCAGAGGAAGAGATTTCGCGCAATAAGGGAATCTTTCCAGGATCTATTCCCTTCCTTGAGTTTCGATGTACTGCCCAGATACGTGAGTCTCGGTCAAGAAAACTTTCAACAACGAAACATACCTCAGGTTCCACACCACACATACATCATTGTAACTGATTCAACGAATTCGAAGCAATTCGAGCTGGACCGTGTTGGAGCAGGTTTGGCAGAATCGCTTTTTCTCTTGGCCGCGGCGATCGGGGTAGAAGATTCTGTGATATTGCTGGACGAGCCCGCTGTCAATCTCCATCCTCCACAGATGAAGGCTCTAATGGATAAGTTAGTTGCAACGAAGAGCCAGATTATTGTGGCAACGCACTCTCCCAAGTTGGTTCACAATCTGATATTCGACTTCAACGCGAATCTCTTCTACGTTAGAAGAACCGGTGCGAAGAGTATCGCTACCCAACTGAATGCTGCTCTCCATTTTGAAGACGAGGATCGGTACAAGCTATCATACCAAATCGACACAAGAGTATTCTTCGCGAACAGGATAGTCATGTGCGAGGGAGAGGCCGATCGGGAATTCCTGGACATTGCGGCGAGGCACTATGACATGGAGATTGACAAGAGAGAGAACATCATAGTAGATGTAGGAAGCAACGGCAACTTCGGGAAGTACTCTCGGGTTCTAAACAACATTGGCATTCCATTTACGATTTTGGCCGATGGAGACAACCATGATGATAACACGCTAAGAAAAGCTCGCTGCCAAGTACTCTGACGATGGCGAATCCTACTCCATTGTAAGAAATGATGGAATAGACGATTTGACCAATCAAGTGTTCTTCTTCTCCAAGAATTTGGAGGATTTTATCCAAAAACTCGACAGTTCCCTATACAAGGATGTTTCCGAGTACATAAAGGGAAGGGAGGGTGTTGAAAAGAAGCCGTTGATTGCTCATGCATTCATCACCAAATTCCTTGAAACCAACCCCCGAACCTTGGACAAGTCAATAGGACCCCTCTTGAGTAGAGCCTTTCCTCCCCTGAGTGTTGTCGAAAAGGGAGTTGCAAGTTCTTCTCAAGCGTAATCTCGAAGGTGTCCTTGGTCGTTAAATCTTTGTTCCTGATCATAGGGCACTTTAGTCCGAGGATTCTGCATCCAGTGCAACAAGGAGGTCGGCGGGTTTCGCGGGAGGATCGCTTGGCAGTGTCCTAGCTGCCGGAAGCTCTACTGCGACACCTGCCCTAAGAAGAAGGTGGGGCGCTTATTCAAGAAGCTCGTCTGTCCCGAGTGCCGGATAGAGATGCACGAAGGCGGCATCCCGGTCCCCAAGACCGCCTAGGGCGATGGCAATGCTCCCCGTCAACCTCGCTTCCATGATCCCCGAGCGGCTTCTCGGTGAGTGGTTCCTGGTCTGGAGCCTACTCGGCGGAGCCGCCATGCTCGCCGACAAGACTTCCGCCCGAATCGGGTTCGACAGGATAAGCGAGCGCAGCCTCGCGCACATCGCCCTCGCCGGCGGGGTCGCAGGCGTGATACTCGGCGGGCTCTTCTTCCACCACAAGACCACCAAGGCATACTTCTGGGTCACGATATGCGCATCGGGCCTGCTCTGGCTCACGTTCCTCGTGCTCTACTTCTTCCCCGGTGTCGTGAACCTCTGAGAGTGAGCCAGTCTCCATGCCCCTTCAGAATCAGCAATCGCCGCCCGCCGGGAGACGTGAGATCCGCCTCGGTTGTCGCGTCGACGCGCCAGGAGACGCATCCACCTACGGTCTTCAACGCGGGCAATCGCCGGAGAGACCCCCGGTTACCATCCCCGTCGACAGCCTCACCCGCCACATGTGCATCTTCGGCAGGACCGGCAGCGGCAAGAGCGGTACGGGCATGGTGATTGCCAGGGAGCTCGACCGCGATGAACGGCATCTCGGTCCTCGTCCTCGACCGGACCGGCGAGTTCGCCCATTCACCACTAGCCTCTCTCCCGAGCGCGACCGTCTACACGCCCGGGACCAACCTCACGCTCTCCCCGTTCGCCCGCAGGTCCGACAACAGCGACGACGACGTCGAGCGCGCCATATCCCTGATGCACCACTACGTCGGCAGCTCCTTCAGGGGCATCACCTTCACCCCGTACCAGGAGCGCGCCCTCGGCGAGGCCCTGAAGTCTTGCTACGGGGCCGACACCTCCCGGCTCTCCGATGTCCTCTCGGAGCTCAGGGCGCAGGGCGAGGAGTCCCGGACCAAGGTCAAGGGCTGGCTCGAGGGGAACGAGGCTGTGGTCTCCCGGCTCAGGCCGCTGGCGAGCGGCTCCCTGGCGCGGGTCTTCGACACCGACGCGCCACCGCTGGACGAGTCCGAGCTCTTCGCGCCGGGCCTGCGCATCGTCAACCTCGGCCCGCTGGAGTCCGACGAGGCGAGGAACATGGTCTCCCAGGTCCTCTGCAAGCTCCTCATCACCCGCGGCAAGAGGCTCGGGTGGACCAAGGCGCTCAGGTTCGTGCTCATGGTCGACGAGGCGCACCACATTGCTCCCGCCAGGCGAGACTACGAGGGGATCCTCGAGAGGTACGCCACCGAGCTGAGGAAGTACGGGATGGGGCTGGTCGTCATGGCAACGCGGCCGACACAAGTCAGCGAGGACATCATCTCCAACTCGAACACCATAGTCTGCCACTCGATGACCAGCGGCAAGGACGTCGACCTCGCGCTGAACTACATGGTGAGCAGGTTGGAGGCGGACAAGTTCGCATCAGACCTTCGCAAGCTGGAGGTGGGAGAGTGCCTGGTCCAGCTCAACGACGCCAGTACTGACATTCCGGTGGGGTGCATGGTGGGCCTCCCGGAGCACAGTTTCCTATTCGCCCCGACGCAAAATCTGCCAAATCAGAATCACCCAATAGTAGGGAGTCCGAAAACACCTCCAATCTCACTGGAAGGGGTTCCTGACGGTGATTCGGCCTGGAAGGTCTACGACAAATTGCCGGCCTGGGCTAGGGACACGGCCAAGCTCATCCACAATTCAGGAGGCAAGGTCCCGAGGAAGAGGCTCTCCCAGCAGGGTTACTCCAACAAACGGTTGAAGCAGATGGTACATGGTAGCTTTGCAATAGCTGAGATGTCGGGGAGCCTTCTCGTTCTCACGAAGCTCGGAGAGAAGATCGCCGTCGTATCCGCAGCCCGTGATTGACCGTCGAGGAGTCTGGAGCCTCAATGCGTCATCATTTGATGTCCCGAACCGGTCTCCGCTCCAAACGGAACGACCCTGAAGTTGAGGTCCTCTGGGTCCCCGCAAGCCTAGACTAAGTGAGCATCCAAGGTTTCTTGGCTGCCGATTTCGTGATTATGACCCTGTCGAAAGTGCTTCGCAGACTGCTTTCTCGAAAGACTTAAGACACAATGGCCAAAGTCCAGGCCGTTTGATTGCTGGGTCCGAAAGTCGAATCGCCGTGGGCCGAGCGATGATTGCACTGGCCCTCATTGTCATAATTGTAGTAGCCGCGGTCGGTATCTATTACGCTGCCTCGCTGTCGAGTCCATCTTCGTCCCCTTCCTCATCTTCCCAGGGAGCCTCGAGCAGCTCTAGCGCGTCTGCGCCACAGACGCTCACCATTGACGACTGGATTTGGCCGACTGGCGACCTGAACGCGCTTGACACAGTCAACTTGGCGCCTTATCCTGACTGGCAGGAAATCACTGTGTACCAGCCGCTAGTCGCTGTCAACCTCACGGCCGAGTACCAGACTGGTAGTATCCAATACATGCCTGGCCTGGCCGACAACTGGACCGTCTCGGACGGCGGACAGACCTACACCCTCAATCTGAGGCAAGGAGTGACCTTCTCCAATGGTGACCCCTTCAACGCATATCAGGTATGGGCTGAACTCTACGGGCTCTACTACGTATCCGGGAATGCCTCCTCCTGGTTCAACTCCTACGATGTCTTCAACATGAGTAGCGTGAACTTCGGTTCGTCGACGCTCTCAACTCTGACGAAGTCAGGACTCTCCTCGCCCTCGTCGGCGGCCCTGAGCGTGATGGAGAACAACCATTGGCCGATTTATGTTACCGGTCCCAACCAGATAGTCTTCCACCTGCAAGCACCCTTCCAGTGGTTCCTCGGACTGCTGGTGCCCTGGATGAGTCAGGTCTTTGACGCGCAGTACGTACTCAACAATGGTGGCTTCGGTACACCAGGAAACTACAACACGGCTTTCAACCAGCATCCAATCCCCGGTACAGGCCCGTACGTCGTCACACAGGTGTCTGAGAATAATTTCGTGACCTTCGCGCAGAATCCGACATACTGGGGGGACAGCCTCACACCAGCGCAGATAGCAGCGCAGCCCATGTTCGATCCGGGCCACGTCAAGAACGTCGTCATAAACTACAAGCCCGATGATGTCACACGATACACAGACCTCAGCACAGGGACGGCGCAGGTTGCTATGATAATGGCGCAGGACTGGAACCTTGTGACGCGAACCCTAACGAGTACTCCTACGTCGCGACGAGCGGGCTCGGAGCCCAGGTCAACTTCGTCGACCTGAATACGCAGAGCTATCCTACCAATATCACAGATGTGAGACTCGCAATAGTCCAGCACGATCAACTACAGCCAGATAATCCAGAAGGTCTGGCTCGGACAAGGGTCGCAATTCGTCGGTCCGGAGGCTCCGCTCTTCGGGAGTTTCTACGACCTGGGTGGTGCGCAACCATACTCCTACAACGTGACGCTGGCGCAGCACTACCTTGCGGCCGCTGACGTAAAGACAATGCCCACGCTCGCCATCAGGATACTTGCGAACTGCGGTTCGTGCACCGATGAGGCGCAGCTGATCCCAGGGGGACCTTTCCAACATAGGGATACAAACCAACATCGTCACTGAGACCTTCGGCGAGTACACCTCGCTCTTCGGCAGCTACACCACAAACGTTCAGAACGCCCAGGAGATTGGGCAGATTAACATCTTGAACGGGGCTCCCACGTGGACGCTGAACGCGCTGACCCCGGCGGATGACTGGATATCCTTTGTCAGCAACAGCTCACTCTATGGAGATTTTGCGGCCTACTCCACTCCAACCGTCCAGGCCTGCGTGAACGCCTTCACCACGGACGCGAACCAGACCCAGATAGCCGCGCTCTGCACCAAGGCGCAAGAGCAGATCAACGCAGATGCCCCATACGCGTGGGTGGCCGTCGTGAAACTCTGGCAGGGAAGCGGTTCACTCGTCTGGAAGACAGGCGTAGTCAAGAACTTCTACCTAGACCCGATGCTCCAGGGCGCGGACACCTCCCCGCTCTTCAATACCGTCACATTCGGATAGAAGGGCACTCGACCTCGGACCAAAGGTTGATGTTGCGAGATGGAAGAGGCCGTGAGGTGGAGATCAAGATGGACCAAAGCGATTCCCACTCCGTGTCGCAACACCACCAGGTGCTGGGCAATACCGTCGATCGACTGATCACAGCGGACATCTCGTGCCGCGGCGTTATCGACAAACTCTATGGTGCGGCGAGGGAGAAGCAGGGTAACTTTCCGATTACGATGCTCGCGGCCCAACGGCTGGCGCAATGTGTCAAGGCGAATGATGTGGTGATAATCACGACTGGGTTCGCCTGTCCGCCGTGGTTCACCGTCGGAGAGCAGGATGGCCCCGTCGGCGCAGCGACCCTTGCGCGCGCCCTGGTACTCGGGCTGGACGCCAAGGTGGTGCTTGTGACGGATTCTTTCAACGTGGGGATAACCAAGGCCGCACTCGCTGGCTCGGGTCTGAACGTGGGCTCTATAGACGAGGTGCTGAGGCTTCCGAGACTCGCATCTATCGTCGAATTCACTACGGAATCCAACCAGGCGGCCGCCGCCGGGGAACGAATGCTTAAGGAACTCAACCCCTCCGCGCTCATTGCGATTGAGAGACCGTCGCAGAACGTCAAGGGCGAATATCACGGGCTGACTGGGATAAACATCTCAAAGTACCTCGCCAAACCCGACAGCATGTTTCTCTCGGCTACGGCTCAGGGCACGCTGACTATCGGGATAGGGGATGGGGGGAACGAGCTAGGTTGTGGTCTCATAAGAGACTCGGTCCTGAAGTACGTCCCGTTCTCGGGGGAGTGCAAGTGCCCTTGCCAGGGAGGCTCGGCCTCCAACATCGCGACGGAGGTGCTGGTCACCGCGACGATCTCGAACTGGGGCGCCTACGGCATAGAGGCCTGCCTTTCGGCGCTGCTGCAGAAACCCGCGGTCTTGCACGACAGACAGATTGAGTTGCAGACGCAGGCCTACTGCGCCGCGGCGGGTGCCATAAACGGCGGTCCCGGCCTGCTCGACCCGGGAGCGGACGACGTGCCCATGACGCAGCACGCCAACCTCGTTGAGCTCCTCGGCCTCCTAGTGCAGAAATCCTCGATGAGCGGTCAGGAGTACAAGTACAAGTGGCTCCATCCGGGCAGCGAGAGCGATAGATTATCCCGTCAATCCTCATCTTCAGCAGCGCTTCGCCGTACTGGGCGTGCATGCCGCCGTCGATTGTTATGACGGACCCAGTGATGAACGAGGAGGCCTCATCCGCCAGATAGGCCACCAAAGACGCGATGTCCTTTGGTTCCCCTATGCGCTTGGCCGGATACCCTTTCTCATAGATCGCAAAGAGACGGCGCAGCTCGGTGGGGTCGGTGAACGCCCTTCCGAAGGCCGGCGTCTTGATCGCACCAGGGCAGATGCAGTTTGCCCTTATCTTGAACCTCGCGGAGTCCATGGCTGTCGCCCGCGTGAGCGATATGATCCTCCCTTGGAGGCGCAGTAGAGGACGCCCCTGGGATGGCGTAGAGCCCCAGCATCGAAGATATGTTGATTATCGACCCGCCTTGCCTCTTCCTCATGAGCGGCACAGAATACTTTGTGCAGAGGAACGTTCCCTTCAGGTTGGTATCGATGGTACGATCCATATCTCTTCGGGCACCCTGTAGGATTCGGACCGCTGCTCAAGCCCACGTTGATGCCGGCGTTGTTTACGAGGATGTCGAGGCCGCCGAACTTCTTCCTGCACTTCGCAAGCGCCGCCTTGACCTCACCCTGATTGGAGACATCCACTCTGATGAAGACGGCATCGCCCTTCCCCTTCGAGATTCGTGCGGCGACTCTCTCGCCCTTGACCTCGTCCACGTCTGCCACTATGACCGAGGCGCCCTCTCTTGCGAGATGGAGAGCTATTCCTTCACCAATCCCGGACGCCGCCCCCGTGACGAGGGCTACCTTCTTCGAGATTCCCATGCGGAGGAGCGCACAGCTCTCATTATAAGTGCAGGAGCCCGCCCGTCGAAACAGGCATAAGTATCGATGTTGACCGGCGGGACAGGACAATGGACGTCTACGAGAAGCTGGGAGTGAGGAAGGTCATCAACGGCTCCGGAACTCTGACGTCGTTGGGTGGCAACACGCTCGACCCAGAAGTGACGCAGGCGATGAGGGAAGCCGCCCTGTCATTCGTATTCATGGATGAGCTCCAGAGGAAGGCAGGTGAAGTCATAGCCGGGATCACAGGCGCGGAATCCGCATACGTCGTCTCGGGCGCGGCCGCCGGCCTGATGATGTCGGTCGTCGCCTGTATCTCCAGGGGGGACCTCGAGGTTGCCAGCATGCTGCCGGAAAACGAAGGCCTACGTTGCGAGTCTTGGTCCAGGCGCCGCACAGGAGCGTCTACACCACGCTCGTCAAGATTGCGGGAGGCCGGACAGTCTATGTGGGAAGTCCCCAAGGAACGACCGAGGAAGAGCTGCAAGCGGCGATAGGGACTGATACGGCGGCAATCCTGTACATCGACTTCGGCCCTCAACAATCCGTGGTGCCGCTGAACCGGGTCATCGAACTTGCGCACTCTCGCGGCGTACCGGTCATAGTAGATGCGGCCGCCGAGCTCCCTCCGGCGGAGAACCTCCGGCGGTACATCTCGCTGGGTTCAGACCTGGTGGTATTCAGCGGGGGGAAGGACATTGGAGGTCCGAGTGACACGGGGTTCGTCTGCGGCAGGAAGAGCCTGGTGGACGCGTGCTTCTCTCTTGGACCGTACTACTCCGCGACCGTCAACGGGCAACGCACGTATTTCCTTGGGCGGCCGATGAAGACGAGCAAGGAGGACATCGCGGCCCTGATCGTCGCCCTGAGAACCTATCCTGCGAGAAGCAAGGAGAGGCTGGAGAGATGCGAGAGGATCATCGACTCTCTCGTGGACGGCCTGTCAAAGCTGCCGCACCTGAACGTGAAGAGGGTAATGCCGGGCCCGGAAGACACGATAAGACCGCTGACCATCCCCCGAATCAAGGTCGAACAGGATCCGTATTCCGTCCCCGTCGAGGAGCTAGTTCGAGTACTCGAGAGCGGCGACCCGCCCATCAAACTCTACTCTATCGGAAGAGCGATCTTCATCAACCCGCAGTGTCTCAGTGAGGTGGACGTCTCAGTCATCATCGAGCGGCTGACCTCGGCGCTGGCCGGCGCCGCTGCTAGAGCATCAGCCATCCGCCGTTGACGTTGATCGACTGTCCCGTTATGTAGTTCGCGTCGTCAGACGCAAGAAATGTAACCGTTCCCGCGATGTCTTCTGGGGTCGCCAGCCTGCCCAGTGGTATGTTGTGCATCGTCTCTTGTCTCAGCTCGTCCGGCGACTTGCCGACCCTCGCGCCGAGCTGTTCCAAGAACTTCTTCTGCATTGGCGTGTCTGTGTCGACCGGGCATACAGCGTTGACCCGTACGCCAAATGGTGCCAGCTCCAGCGCAAGGTTCTTCGTGAGCCCGATGACGGCGTGCTTCGCCGCCACGTAGACGCCAGAATATGGGTCCCCAACTTTGCCGGACCCTGAGGCGATGTTGACAATGCAGCCATGCTTGGCCTCTTTCATCGATTTGGCCGCGGTCTTGGACCACAGGAAGGTGGATTTTGCATTGATGTCCATCATCGGCTCCCAGTCTGCGTCTGACATCTCCATGATTGGTTTCAGTACGAACAGACCCACGTTGTTCACGAGTACGTCTATCCTTCCGAACCTTTCAATCACTGCCTCCACCGCGCGGTTAACGTCGCTCGGCAACGTGGCGTTCGCTTTGATGACCATGCCGATGCCGCCTCGCGACTGTATCTCACTCAAGACGGCGTTTGCGGCCTCTTCCCGGATATCCACGAGTACAACGCTTGCTCCCTCCGCAGCGAACCTGGAGGCTATTCCGCGACCTATCCCTGACCCCGCACCCGTAATCAGCACCACGGTGTCCTTGAACCTGTTCGGGACAATCATTCTGATTGGGTGTGGAGAAACTGGTGTCTTTAACATTGCCTCCCAGCGCAGTTTGGAGATTGTCGGCAACCCGGGTCCTCCTCAAGTCTGACAAGTCTTTGCCGCGATAGGTGACAGCAAAGTGCGGAGAAAGCGAGCTCGATCAAGCTCAAGGGAAGGCTGCACCCTGTCCTTCAAAGGCTGGAGAATCTGGCATCGCGATAGCCACAGGTCGTCCGGGGGCTCCTCTACCAGCTGAATCGTGACAGCCTGGAAGCGAAGCTTCAGCTCAAGATCCGCCTCAGGCGTCGGCTGGCACTTCCCGAATCGGATGGCCGGTGGATATCATGAGGCGCCCTACCAGAAGATAGGATGCCCTGCCGAGCGGTTCCTGATTTCGGTGTGCTGTGACTGATCTTCTTCGCTAGTTTGTCTGCATGTCTAGGCAGACATGCGCTTGTTCGTCCTCCCGGGATTTCACCACGACGGCGTTCGCTGGAATGTCAAAGAACGTGATGTCTTCCTCTTCGACCCGTTGGCCGCCTCGCCGTGGAAGACCCTTGCGCTCGTGACCACGTTTTTGCGGCTCAGGTAATTCCTGTGCTCATCTCCAGTTCAAGGCCGGAGACTCATCTTCGCGCAATCAGGTGTCCTCGAAGCCTGTAAGGCGATTTTTAAGCGCCACTCGATACCGCAGGATTCACAGACACGACCATGAGCGACGTGAACCTCCTGGAGGTTTCTCTTGGTGAGCCAGCCACACGGGCGAGATTCTGTGTCCCCTCCCCGAAGTCCCATCCACCGAGGCCTCTGGTTGATGAAACAACAGCCCTGGCAAGCTGCTAACGGCCCTGTTAATCATGCACGAGGCTGTCGCTCCCGTTGCCTAGGTGGACAAAACACTCATCTTCGTCGCCTAGGTACTACTTAGTGTACCTCCTTCCTAAATCCCGATACTTTCGTTCCCACGGTCCATGCTCGACACGACCCAGGTCGCCATCGCCTATGGGTTCGGAATCCTTGGCGTCGTGGGAATCGTGTGCGTTGACAGCGTCATCAAGATGTTCAAGGGCGATGTCATGGAGCAACTCTTCAAGTTCATGGTCGTGGGGTTCGCCCTGATCGCCTTGGTCGGCTTCGGAGACGCCCTCCTTCTCACCGTCGGTCAGGAGGTCCCATCCGGTATCCTCAGTGCGGCGCTCATGGTCTCCTTCGCCCTCCTCCTAATCGGACTCGTCCGACTCATTCAATGGAACGAGAGGTCGAAGGTCTCGACCATCGCCGCATGAATGTGGATTCACTGACCGTCGAATCGGGAGCTTCGTCAAAAGGAACATATACGGCACAGATTCCCGTGCAAAAACTAAAGGACTTGGAAACCTCTTCTCCGGACGCCAAGCGGGAGCAGAAGAAAAGCAGGACCGTCCTTAGGACCATCAGGCTCCCGGAAGAGCTGGAGGCGAAGCTCGAGGGCTTGGCAGCGAACAAGGGTATAGCGCTGAATGCCCTGGTCTCATCGGTCCTGAACAAGTACGTCCTCTGGGACAGCGTCACCGAGCGGTTTGGCTTCGTGACGATCCCCAAGGCGCAATTTCAGGACATGGTCAACGCCGTTGACGCCGAGAGGCTCCAGGAGCTCGCCGGGGTGCACTCGCATCAGTTGATGAAGGACATGATGATGTTCTGGTTCCAGGATGTCAGGGTGGACGACTTCCTCGAATATCTCAAGATGAGGAGCCGGTACGGGCTCGACATCAAGGTAGAGCTCAAGCGGGAAGGATCCAATGTCACGCTTATTGTGACCCATGATTTTGGTCAACACTACACAGCCTACCTGAAAACCGCCCTGGACACGGACTTCCGCACGCTCTTCAAGATTATCCCGACCATCGATGCCACCGAATCATCGGTGATGGTCAAAATGACGCTGTAAGAGGCGTCCTTCCGGACCGCACCGATTCTCTTCGTTCCCATCAACTCCTAGACGGCTCCGACGCACCCAGAACGGCTACCTCGGTCTGCGGCGAGAAGTGGCTCCCGCTCATGGGCCGAGCAACCGGCACTATCAGACGCCTGAACTGGGGAGGCACAAATCTGCCGGACGTGAATTCGTCTGAATAGATTATGGCTTCACATCGGGGGCATTCGAAAGCCCTCACCGGAGGGAGGACTTCCTCCATGTTCGTCCTCCTCAGACGCAGGGAATCCTCTTGCAGGAGCTCCTGAACAGGTTCGTCGCATCCCGCGCAGATGATGGTCTCTGGAGATTGTCCCGTTGCTTCACGGAGGTTTTCTTCCGTTGTCATCCTCAATCCACGGTCCTCAACGGCGCAAGAGAGTAGATAACGAGGACGTTCACATAGGGGCGACAAGGTCGATATTCGCCCAGTTAGTGATACATAGTACACAACCTCCTCTGCAAAGCTCCGTATTTCCGTCTAAGAGGACTTGGACGCTGGGTTACATATCTTGGATAAGCGTCCTATTCTATGCAAGTCTTGCAGGAATTTCTGGAAACGCTCAGCCCCCCGAAATCACAAGGCTTGGTCCTGTCCATTCGTTGTTCGTCCGCCTGCTCAAGAGACATTCGCTCGTTGGCCCTCCCGATACACGGGGACGGCATTCGCTTGAAAGTCAGAGGACGTGATGTCTTCCTCTTCGACCCGTTGGCCGCCTCGCCGTGGAAGACCCTTGCGCTCGCGATCACGTTTTTGCGGCTCAGGTAATTCCTGTGCTCATCTCCAGTTCGAGGAGGAGACTCATGTCCGCGCAATCGGGTGTAGAAGCACGCTGACAGTCAATTTAACCGCCAACCTTTCCTTCTCTCGGTCCAGACTCGAGGACCGGTCTTTGCTAGGTCAGCCGCCCTCAACAAGGGGCGTGGCGAGCCCAAAGAAGGCACGGTCGACAGGGAGACCCCGAGCCAGGCCCCATCCGGAGTCTAGGTCCGCCGAGTGAGGACGAGGAGGTCCGGTATCCGGTCCAGATGCCTCCGGTCCTTGGTCAGGAGGGGATAGCCATCGGACAGGTGCGTGCATCCTGTGAAGATGCCTCGGGTCCGTCGCAAGCCCCTTTGTCTCCAGCTGCGCCAGGACTCGGCCCGGCTTGTCAGCTGAGGTCTCATCGAATTCGAGGGCCCGTGGGCCTGAACCTCGGTACCCCAGTTCAGGGCCGGGAAGGTCGTCCAGCCCTGCGGCGTGTCGAACTCACCAGCTGAACTTCGAGTGCGCACCCCGGGAACCCATCTTCTCCCTCAACGAACAAGAAGCAGGTCGCCGGGATGCATTCCTGACGCGTTCCCCCCACGGGTCCGTGAAACATGGGAAGACAGGTGTCTGCCTCCGTGCAGCTGATGATTGTCATGCCGCCGATAGCCTCTCCGGGTGCATCTCCACGGGCTATGGTGATCCTTGGTCGAGCCGGACAGAGGAGTTCCCCTCGACCCGATGCAGGGTAGTCCTGCGAGACGTCCCACAGTCCAGAATCGAGACCCGAGTCTCCGCTGCCGGGTTCCCCGATGAGGTCGGAGTCCTCGACGAGCCCCAGGGCGTCCGCTATTCGGTCCCACGTCCCGTCCTCCTCCCACTCTTTCAACCTCCTGTTGGGGGTCGAGTCGTTGCCGTACTCGCTCGGGAGGTAGTTCCAGGGTATCTTCTCCTGCAGGACGAACAGGATTGCGTTCAGGGTTCGTCTTTCGTCTCCTCTCGGTCTGCCTTTCTTGGCTCGTGGCCGGATGAGGCCCCTGACGTCCTCCCACTCCTCGTCCGTTAGGTCAGTGAACGCCATGCGGACTAACGAACCGAACGGGCTCAAACGACGAAATGTTAAGAGAAATTGATAACATGGTGGACTTTTGGGATATTTTTAGACGACTTTATATCGGGTTCACCCGCCAAACTGTTCTGGTTATCAGACGGGAATCGTAACCCCTGCTCATAACACAAGAAAAAACATCAGGAGAAAGTGAGAGAATCATGGCAAAGATGATAAGGATTCCTTTCGTCAGAAGGAGCATAAGGCTGCTCTATGTGGCTGTCTTTTCGCTCATACTCATCGGATCGATTGGCGCTTACGCGGCATCGGTGACCATCAACACTAGCAACAACGCGGGATACCAAGGAGAGTACGTCGTCGACAACGGCTACTTCACCGCCTCTGCCATTACCTACAACGTCGTCGAGGGCGCGCAGGCGCTGACGACCCAGCCAATGACATGGGCGCCCAGTGGCACGGCCTACGTGAACGCCCTTGTACCAGGCGACTGGGAGGTCCTCTGGACCATCACGCTCAACGCGGGAGCGACACCCAGCCACACGTACATTATCACCGTGACCAGCACTTCAGCCACTGGAACGACCACTCAGTTGTACCAGTTCCAGTTCACGACCCTCGCGACGATAACCCCCACGCAGACGATGACGATTCTCTGGGACACGGGAGCTGTGACATGGACGGCCCCGGCCGCGGTTCAAGTGGCGGTTGCCTAGGAGCTTGGAGGAGGTCTTGGGGAGATGACGAGATTCATCAAGGTACCTTTCATGCACAGGAGCGTCAGGCTGGTCTACCTCTTCGTTCTCTCACTCATCATGGTCGGCTCCATAGGCGCTTACGCGGCATCGGTGACCATCAACACCAGCAACAACGTGGGATACCAAGGAGAGTACGTCGTCGACAACGGCTACTTCCTCGCCTCCGCGATCAGCTACAACGTCGTCGAGGCCCCCCAATCTGCATCGGTCAGCGGGCTTGCGTGGGCTAACCTGGCCCCGACGTACGTGAACGCTCTCGTGGCGGGCGACTGGGAAGTGGCCTGGACGATAACGATCCAGACGGGCGCGGCGACGAGCTACCTCTACACAATCACAGTCACGAGCACCGCCGTCAGCGGCGTCACGAGCACCCTCTACACCTTCCAGTTCACGAGCCCGGCTTCAATCGTGAACGGACAGACGATGACCGTCCTCTGGGACACGGGCGCAGTGACGTGGACGGCCCCCGCGGCGGTCCAGATAACGGTCGCCTAGGAGCGGGCCGGGAAGTGAGCCCAGGGGTGATCGGTTGGGTTCGCAGAACCTGAAGTGGCGGCTGCTCCTTCTGTCTGGCGCAGCCACAACGATGCTCATTGTCGCTGCCGCGGCCAACGTGACGATTCTGAAGAGCACCGGCGCCGACTTCGCAGGCACCTTTCTGAACCCTTACTACGAGAACGTCAACGCACCTGTGGCCGGGTGCACCTTGCCCTGCCTCACCGTCGACACTCAGACCACCGAGCCCACCAGGACCTCAGTGCTCTCCTCGGACGGTAACTGGACGGGTACGTGGTCCTCGGCTACCTCGTTTACCATAACGTCGGTGACCACGGCCCATACGTCGGACGTGATTCTCCTCAACGTGGTAACATACAAGTCGGCCAGCGAGATAACGGTCTCCTCCGTCACAGACACCGCCGGTGCGGTAAGCTGGCGGACCAGTTTCCTGACCGAGTACACTGACTGCAGTTCTACACAAGAGACCACTGACATTCAGTGGTACGGTGTAGCCTCCGGCGTCCTCTCCTCGGATACGATAACCATCACACTCAGCGCGACTCCCACCGCTGCCTCGGCCGAGGCCGTCGCAATCTCCGGCGCAGCCACATCCAGCCCGATCGACACCTCCGCCAACGGGGGCACAATAGGGAACGACTGCTCGTCCACCGCAGCGGACCCGAGCGACACCATCTCGACCGCGAACGCCAACGACTTCGTAATCGCGTTCTTCGGCGGTTACACGTCGAAGACGGAGAGCGCCGGGAACATCGGCGCCACGGCCGCGACGCTTCTGAGTACCGTAGCGGGAAGGGGATACTCCCTCGCCGTGGAGTACAGCGTCGTCTCAACGGTCGAGTCCGGCATCACGTGCACCTTCGGGAAGACAACGACCTATTGGGCCGACATCTGCGACGCGGTCGTCTCAAGTGCCAGCTTCACCCTCCCCGCGGGGGAGAGCATGTATCTCTGGTCGCCTCAATTCGCTTCAGCAAAGTCTATTCCCGCATCCTCACTGTCGTTGCAGCTCTTCGCAGACATGCCCGCGCCAGCGGTGGATGGAAGCGCAGAAGGGACTTGGTCCTCTGGGACCTCGTTCGCCCTTTCGTCGTTAACGACGACTGATGCCAACGATGTGGTCGTGCTCTCGATAGTCACCTACCACTCTGGTTCCTCCGTCGCGGTCTCCTCGATATCAGACTCTGCCAGCGCGATAACGTGGCAGTCGTCTGCTCGGCACTCCTACACGGTGTGCACCGGCGCGCAGGAGAGCACGGAGGTCGAGTGGTACGGGATAGCGTCCTCCGCCCTCTCGTCGGACACGATAACGGTCCAACTCGCGTCGACTCCGACCACGACCGCTGCTTCGGGAATCGCCATCGCGGTCTCCGGCGCGGACACTATCACTCCCTTCGACCCCGCCTCGGGTCTGCCGGACGCCGCAGTCTCCTCCTGCAGTTCCACCTCAGCCGCGCCGACGGTCTCTAGCGTCTCGACGGTCTCGGAGACGGACTTCGTCTTCTCGCTCTTTGGCACCCATACATCGGTCACGGAGACGGCTGGAACCATCGGAGTAACAAAGGCCACTCTCGTCGCCACCGAGGCGGGAGTAGGCTATTCGAACGCTGTAGAGTACGTTGCAACGACCTCCTCTTTGTCCTCTTCATCGTGCGCATTCGGGAAGTCTACGACGTACTGGGGCGCCCTGTGCGACGCGATAATGCCAGCACCCCAGACGGTCACAGTCTCGTACTACACGACGGACTCGGCCGGCACAGTCCAGTCCACGATGGCCAGTAATTCGCCCGCGGCGACGACCGCGCTCTACCAGCCTCTCTCTGTGTCCTCTTCTGCTGGGACAGTACCGGCCTCGGGCTACATCGAGGTCGTGATAACCGGGCCAGCGTCGGCAGCTCTAACAATCTTCTGGGGCTCACCGAAACCCACGCTGTTCGAGGTGGCTTATACATACAGGGCATGAGAAGAATGGTCACAACGGAGACTTTGGAAATGAAATTCGACAAACGGCGCTTGCTGTTCATGCTCAGTCTCGGCCTACTTGTCACTCTCGCCGCACTTCCGTTCATCGCCGGGACGACCACCTATCCGGTCGCTATCGTACAGGGGAACAGCATGTACCCCAAGCTCCAGAACGGTGAGCTCATCTTCTTCACCGCCCCGCGGGGACAGATCGCGAACGGCAGCATCATCGTCTTCGTTCAGGGTTCATCTGGGATTCCGGCCCTCGACTCGTTCCTGAAGCCTGTCGTGATCCACAGGGTCGTGGGGGTCGGTCAGGAGGCCAACGGGGTGACGTACTACGATACGAAGGGAGACAACAACCTGTCCCCGGACCCGTTCGTCACAGACTCGACCAGCGTCCTGGGCGTGCCGGCCGTCACCATCCCTTACGTCGGACTGCCAATACTGTTTCTCCAGAGCCCTTACGGGCTCATCGCCGCTGTTTCGCTCGTGTGCATTGTCCTGCTCTCCGGCGTCGACACGAAGCTCGCGGACGGGGATGAGCGGAAGCGCCTTACGGCGGTCTTCGCAAGGCACTCGCTCAACGGGCAAATCTCTCCGAGCCAGTTCGAGAGGCTGAAGCTGGCGGTCGAGTACTACGAAGACTTACCCGTCGAGATGCTGACCGACCCAACGGTGCTCTCGGTCGTTGACTGGCTCAAGGAACGTGGCCTCGAGGTGCACTGGAAGGAGGAAGAGGCCCAATGCCCGACATGCAGCGCTCCATCGTTCAAGATCGTCAGCGGATCGAAGTTCTTCCTGATATGCCCCAGATGCAGCGACTGGCGGCCTCCTTCCGGGCAGAGGACCTGAGCCAAAGCGCGATTCGGCGGAGGACCGCGCTGAGCCGAATGATGAGCTAGGCGTGCTCGTCCTGACCAAACTCGGAGAGAAGATAGTGGGTATCCCGGCTCAAGGGACCTCTCGTCATCGCTGACAAACCAGGGTGGAGAGATCGTCCCACGATGCTCCGCCGGTTTGCGGTTGAATTGCGCCTCAAGATTCCATCTTGGTTTGGTCAGAGGCTTGCTCCCAGCGCAACAGGCGTGTCGGGGTGGGTTCAGTGAAGGACCCCTGCGCTCGTGGTCATGTCTTGCGGCGCAGGTAATTCCTGTGTATCGTCTCTCGTTTAGGGCGGGAGAGTCATTTGCGCGTCTTTGGGCGTCTCCTCATTGCAATGACGGTTTTAGGGGCCAATGAGGTTTCGAGCTGTGACCGATGAGGTACACCCCTCACGCCGAGAAGAGGATGTTGGAGCGCGGAGTAACCAAGATGGAAGTCGGGGAAGCAATCGTGCGTCCTCTCGAAGCGAGATACACAAAGCAGGGAAGGAAGGCCTCGTGCGCGTCTCGTTTGGATGGCAGCTTCACCATCGTGATCATCGAGGAGAGTGATGAAGGCTTAATAGTGATAACGGCTCTGAAAGCTGACAATGAGGGCGCAAAAAGGTATGGCTCCACTGGAATTTGATGAAGAGGCGGGTGCCCTCTACCTGCGGCTGAGAAGAGGGAAGGTGTCCTCCAGCGAGCCGCTCGCGGAGAACGTGATCCTGGACGAGGACGCGAAGGGAGAACTGCTGGACCTGGAACTCTTGCTTCCAAGGGAAACAAAACCGGACGTGAAGGCTAAGCTTCTGAAAGCTGTCTGACAATCGCCTGGTTGCTTGGGGGTTAAATCATCCTTCAGAATTCTATGGTGCTTTGGTCCGAGGCTACTGTATCCAGTGCAACAGGGCGGTCGGCGGGTTCCGCGGGAGGATCGCATGGCAGTGCCCGTCCTGCCGCAAGCTCTACTGCGACACCTGTCCCAAGAAGAAGGTGGGCCGGTTCTTCAAGAAGCTCGTCTGCCCCGAGTGCCGGATAGAGATGCACGAGGGCGGCATCCCGGTGCCAAAGATCACCTAGGGGGTCAACACCTATGCCTGCCGCCAACCTGGCTTCCGTGATCTCCCCGCAGGTCCTCGAGGACGTGCTCCTCGTCATGACCTTTGTCGGTGGTGGCGCCATGCTCGCCGACAAGGTTGCGGCCAAGATCGGGTTGGACAGGATGAGCGAACAGAGCCTCGCCTTCATCGCCCTTCTCGGAGGGTTCGCGGGCATAACGCTCGGGGGGCTCTTCTTCAATCACAAGACCTCGAAGCCCGGCTTCTGGTTCCCGGTAGGGGTAGCCTGGGCGCTCTGGGCGCGTTCCTCGCCTTCTACTTCTTCCCGTGGGTCGTCTCGTTCTGAGCAGTGGCGCGCTTGGACAACCGATTCGAAGAGCCGCCGAAGAACCCCGTCCGGAGGGAGATACGCGCGGGCCGCTGGTTCGACAACTGTCGATGGCATACGTTAGGCCGAGGAAGGCTTTTTACCTCAGGAGCCCCCATTTTTGAGTTCTTGAGCAACGAAGAGGACGCCATGAAGCACGACGTGGCGTACCTCCGATTCCTGGTGACCAGCGGGCTGGAACAGGCAGAGATTCGAGAGATAGCGAAGATTCACGCCCCACACATCGAGGTCTGCTTCACCGAGGAGGAGTGCATGCAAAAAGCAGAGGGACTCGAGCGCGGGAAGCACATTGTCCTGATAAGTTAGGGTGTCAGGGCCGCATCAGAGGCCAGTCGCTCTCGTTCTGTCCGCGCTTCCTGGTGGAGCCGGTACAGAGCGACGGGAGGACGCTTTAGCCGGGCGGCGGAGAGGCCTGCAAACCGATTTCGACGACCTGGGCGCCCAGGGGACCAGGGGAAACTACGTCACGAGGGACGCGGCGAAGTATCACGACAATGCGAATGGATTCGTGGGCAACCTGGTCCCTTCGGCGGCCGCGGGACCGGACAACCTCATCCCTCCCGATAGTTGGGGCGCCTTCTGGCAGCGGCCGGACCTCCAAGAGCTGAGATTCTCACCCTACAGCAAGATATGGTATGCCACCCTCTATCCATACGGGGACGAGGGCCTCACGAACATCCCTCCGAATGCCCCCCAGACCGCCCCGCCATACACGCAGTTGTGGTATGGGAAGCTTCCGCAGGCTCAAAGCATTGCAGCCCCCACAGGTATCCCCACGGTCGCGGACCCGCGCACCTTCCGTCCATACCTGTCGCTCGCGATTCAATCGTACCTGACGCTTCAGAGCCTGGTCAACTTCATCGACCCCAAGCAGCCCACGTTCAGCACCTTCCTGTCGCAGTACAACGACGACTTCATAGGGCATGCGAACTTCCTCTATTCGCTCTACACCCAGAGCGTCCACGGAATCGTGAAGAGCGACCTGCCGAGCGCCGCCGACTCCCTGGGGTACCTGACGTTCTACATCTTCCAGCGCGGGCTGAACGCAGGGAAACTCGGCGCGGCCAGCGATGCGGTGCAGCCCATCATCAACGACCCGCAGATCGGCCCGGCGTCGATGCCGCAGTTTGCCACCGTGAGCCCCGACGGCCCCGCCCTGCCGACGGCAGGGACCCAGTGGAACGGCGTCTACGGCGTCGTCGACGAATACCCGCCGTACGGCGCCTATCGCCCTCAACCCTCGGAGTGGACCGACCTTTCGCTCTCCTGGATGGCCGCGCCCTCGTACCTGATCGACATGATAGACACGGAGGGCATAGACCTGGTCCTGACCTCCGACCCATATCCGTACCTGAGGGAGTTCACCTTCGGCAACTGGGTGAACCCGTGGCTTCGGGCCAGGTTGACGCTGGGGCGTATGGCGCGATGGAAGGCGCTCTACATCTTCAACGGCTACGACAAGGTGTGGTCGTCCCTGCAAAACCTGCGCAAGATAATCACGAGCGTGCCCCAGGGAGCCAAGAACGCGCCCTCATACCCGGAGGTGCGGCTTGGGGATGGGACCGCCGCGACCGGGGATTGGTCTGCGCGGGAACTGTGCAGGGTTCTGGGTCAGATTGGGGGAGGCATCCTGGGCCCGACTCCTTCCTTCACGGACACCACTGGCAAGGGGCTCTCCCTGTTCCTTTTGGTCCAGTCCCTCGATAACATAGGGAAGGGCACGTGGGCCGGCCCTGCGTATTCGACGGCCGACCGGCCGCGCGACGAGTCCGGAAACCCGCTCCCCGCCGGTCTGTCTAGACCAGCTAGTTTCCGCGCCCTGCTCGCTTCGGCTGCCGTGTGATCCTAACTAACATCACCGTCAGGGCACGCTCCTCGGATGACACTTTCAGTCTCCCCTGCTCCCGGTTCAAGCCTCGGCGACTCGACCCCTTTTATTCTCGGAACGCTCCCGCGGTCTCCCTTTGCTCGCGACCTCGCTCCAGACGCCCACGCCGCCTCCAACCCGGTCGAAGGCCAGGGTCACGGTCAGGGAGGTCAGGTGCAGTACTCTGCTGCACAAGATGAACTACGGGTCGGCGACTGAATACACCGCCAACCTCTACAGGGGGTGCACGCACGGATGCACCTACTGCTACGCCCCGTCGCTCATCCACGATGAGAGGGGGTGGGGGAGCTACGTCGACGTGAAGGTGAACGCGCCGCAGGTCCTTGAGAGGGAGCTCAGGGGACTGAGGCGGGAGACCGTCTTCCTCTCGAGCGCGTCGGACCCTTACCAGCCGGTCGAGGCGAAGTACGGTCTGACCAAGCAGTGCATCCGTTCGCTCCTCAGGCACCGTTTCCCTATCTCCATTCTGACCCGGTCGCCGCTCGTCCTCAGGGACCTTGAGCTGCTCAAGAGGTTCGAGGACGTCGAGGTGGGGATGTCCATAACTACCGTTCCGGTCAGGCAGTTCGAGCCGGGCGTCCCCCCTCTCCGGAGGAGGATAGAGACCCTGAGGAGGCTCGCCGGAGCCGGGATACCGACCTGGGTCTCCCTGGCGCCTGTCATCCCTGGAATCGTGATGGTCGACCTCGAGAGGCTCTTCGAGGATCTGAAGAGCGCAGGAGTCTCCACGGTCCGGTTCGGTCTCCTGAGGTTCGCCGGCTACGAGGAGTCGAAGAAGATGTTCGAAGACTCGGCGGGGATCAAGTTCGCGGCGGCCATCGCCGGCTGGGAGGAGCTTCAGGAGAGGCTCTCGAGCCTAATCCGAAGGTACGGGATGGAGCCACGCGCCGAGGTCCGCCAGAAGGTTGTTCCGGGTGCCGGCAGCTCCCTTGATGACTTCCGTCGATAGCCACCATGTCCTTCTTGATGGGTGGAAAATTGTCAATGGGTCAAGCGTGTAAAGTTAACGACAGGGACTTGGCCGTGGACCGCTTGCGGCTCGTCCGAGCGGACCTATGGCTGAGAAGCAAGATCGGTGTGGTTGCCGCTTATTAATCCCGCCAACCTCCTAGGTCGATGAGCCTCAACGATACCGCGTCGGCTACCTCATCGATAGTTTCATCGGCAACCACCTCTTCGGCTTCGAGCCTACAGTCGCTCCCCAACATCGGCCCGACCGTCGGGAATTTTGCGCAACAGTTCGCCGCAGAGTTCCACGTCGCGGTGACGGGCATCGACGCGGCCGCGACCCTGGTCGCCTTCTACGCAGGCATCCTGCTGATCCCCCTAGGGGCCATCCTGTACTGGGGGCACGTGTGGAGGCGGACGGGGGAGGGGATGCTCATTGGGGGCATCATCCTGATGATCCTGTCCTATACCTTGTTCCCTTACCTTCCTACCATCTCGCCACCTTGACACTTGGGCGCTTTTGTCGGGTGCGATGGTGAGATACTGAATTGGTGCGAGGGTTCTGCTTCTGCTGCAACAAGGAGGTCGGCGGGTTCAGCGGCAGGATCGCGTGGCAGTGCCCAGGCTGCCGCAAGCCGTACTGCGACAGCTGCCCCAAGAGGGTGGGCCGCTTCTTCAAGGAGCTCGTCTGTCCCGAGTGCAAGGCGGAGATTCACGAGGGAGACATCCCGGTCTGCAGGGTCGAGTAGGGGAACCGTATGGCCGCGATAGCCTGCCGCGATCTTCCCGCCGCACGCTCTATTCGGCTACCTCGGGGCGCTGTCCGCCCTCGGGCTGGGGGCGATGGGGGTCGACAAGGCATCTGCCGAGGTGGGCCTGAACAGGATCAGCGAGCGCGCCCTCTTCGGCATCTCCTACGCAGGGGGCTTCACGGGGATAATCGCGGGAGGGGCGATGTTCGACCACAAGGTCTCAAAGCCCGAGTTCTGGCCGAACGTGGGGTTCGCGGCGTTCATCTGGGTCATGGTGCTGGTCTTCTGCTTCTTCCCGGCGCTTCTGTGAGCCGAGCCAGCTATGACCACCGCGGACCAGCCATCGAGGGACGCTCAAACCCCGCGAAGAGAGATCCGCCTCGGTCGCAGGGTTGACGCGCTGGGAGACGCATCCGTCTACAAGCTCCAGCGCGACCATCGAGAAGACCGGCTCGTCACCATCCCGCGGACAGCCTGAACCACCACATGTGCATCTTCGGGAGGACCGGCAGCGGGAAGACCGTGACGGGCATGGTCATCGCCAAGGAGCTCACCGCGATCGGGGGCATCTCGGTCCTCGTCCTCGACCGGACGGGGGCAACTAGGAGGCTCCGGCTCTGCTTATATCAATCCACGTAGCTACCCGGGTAGAAGGGCATGCAACTAGGGCTCGGGTATCTCTCTGAGAATCTCTCGGTCAAGGAGAAAGTGGATTATGCCGTGCTCGCCGACAAGTTTGGAGTCAACTCCATTTGGGTAGCCGAGCATTACTACTCGAGAGACGCGATAGTGACGTGCTCTGCAATTCTCGCGAACACGAAGAGGATCACGGTTGGCACCTCGATAATCAACCCGTACACGCGCCACCCGGCCCTTCTCGCTATGACCTGCGCGACCCTCGACGAGATGTCCGGGGGCCGCTTCATCCTTGGTCTGGGAAGCGCGATTCCACTGTGGGTCGAGGAACAGATGCGAATCCCATTCGGCGATCCGAAGACGTCGCTGCTCGAAGCCCATCGGATCATAAGAGGTCTTTTGGACAGGACGTCGACGACTTATGAGGGGAAACGGTTCTCCATAAACAACGTGAATCTCGGCTTCGACCCCGCGAGTGGGCGAGTCCAGATTCATCTTGCTGCCGTCGGGGAACTCATGATGAAGACTTCGGCGAAGGTTGCTGACGGCGTCATCCTCTCGTCCGGGAGCTCCCCCTTCTACGTCAAGCGGGCAATGCAACGCGTGAGGGTTGGGCTGAGCGAGGTCGGGAAGAAGCAGTTCAGCACGACGTGCCTTCTCCTGTGCTCTCTTACCAAGGACAAGAAGAAGGCCAGGGACGATCTGCGACCCTGGCTGCTCCTCACGCTCCGGAGACCGGGACGGCCAAGGAAAGTGTTCTCAGAGGAGTCGGTGGTCCGCGAGCTCGAGGACGCCATCGCGTCAGGAGACAGGAAGAGGTCGCTTGCGGCTTGTTCGGACGATGTCGTAGATGCCCTGTCAGTCTCCGGTGACGCCGATGAATGCATAGCAGGAATCCAGCGATACCGCAGACTCGGTCTCACGAACCTGGTGCTGGTTCCTATCTCGTTCGAGAAGGACCTGCTCGTAGACCTCCTGCGCAAGATGGGTCAGGCAGGGATCACGTAGAGACCCCTGTCAGACTTCGACAGGAACTCTGGCCCGGACCTGCGGACCACAACCGTATCTTCGACCATGAACCCCCCAGCGTCAATCTCGTAATAGGGAGTCTCGATGTTGATCACCGCACCCTCCTCCAGGGGTGTTTCGTTGCTGGGGGCGATCAGAGGTGATTCGTACAGCTCCAATCCTATTCCGTGGCCGCAGTGATGTCGCTTGAAGGACGGCATGCCGGCGTTCCTTGCTCCCTCGACGCCCTGTCTGAAGACCTCGGAAGCCTTGATGCCTGGTCTGAGGGATTGAAGGGCTGCCTCTTCCCCGGAGTAGACCACGTTGTAGTACTTCTTCTGGAGGGATGATGGCTCGCCAACGACCGCGTTCCTCCCAAGGTCGGTGAAATGGAACCTGTAAAGGACTCCCACATCGAACCTGATCAGGTCGCCTCTCTCCAGCCTCCTCGGCGAGGGAACGAACATGTTCTGGAGGTAGCTGTCCACCCCTAGAGCAATGCTCGGTGATACGCACGTGGCTCCCAGCCCAGTGATCGTGTCGATGTAGGTCTTCCAGATTTCCCGCCCCGTCGTCCCGACTCTGACGCTCTCGAGCACCGCCCTGATGCCCTCCTCGGTGATACGATTCGCTTCGGCCAGGGCGGCGATCTGATCCGGAGTCTTTACCATCCTTATCTCTCTGAAGACGTCAAACGCCGGGACGACGTCCAGACCCTCCAGGCTCTTCAGCAGACGTGCGTAGTCGGCCGCACCGAAATACTTCTCGTCCAGCCCTATCTTCTTGCCACCGCCCAACCCCTTTTCGTCAAGGACGTCACGCAACAGCTTGAACGAGTCGGTGATCACCTCTCCCCGCAGGGCCTCCGCAAGCAGGGCGGACGCCCCGGAGAGCGGCTTGTCTGGTATCGTGAGATAGAAGGTCCCGTAGGTCCTCACGTCCTTTATCCAGGTCATCTTGAGCGAGATCAGGTCGGCGCTCTCGCCTCTGGTGAGGATTATCGAGGCGTCGCCCTCGCGAGGAAAGACGACAAAGATGAAGGAACCGAGGAGGTCGTGGCCCAGGGCCCGGAAGTCGCTCATGTAGGTTACGTTGGCCGGCGTCGTTGCCACGAGTACATCCAGGCCATACTTGTCCATGACTGCGTATCCGCGGTCTCTGCTAAGAAACATCGGAGGGAAATGCCTGCTGAAGATATAAAAAATTTGCGCGATTCAGGACGCGGCCTCACCGCGGGCGCCCTTGGCTAATCTCCTCCGATGGGCGCGACAACCAGGTGCCTGGCGGACCGTGATGAAGCGAGGAGGACAGCTGGGGAGATGTTCAGTCAAAGGTTCAAACATTTAAATTCACTTTGACCTTATTCACGCTGTTGAATCTTTCTAGGTACCGGAAGGACTTTCCCATCACGAAATCTTTTGTCTTCTTGGACCACGCGAACATGTCACCGTCGCCGGTCCAGGTCGCAAGAGCCGTGAGTCAGGTAATGCGGGAGAAGGTGCTATATTCTCACCTCAAATTCGAAGGGTGGCTCTCGAAGGTAGAGGACGCAAGAAAGAATGTCGGGACTATCCTCGGGGGGAAGAAGGAGGGCGTCTGGTTCGTCAACAACACATCCGATGGGATCAACATCGTCGCGAGCGGAATCGAATGGAAGAAGGGAGACAGCGTCGTCATGTCGAACATCGAATTCCCTTCCGTGGTGTATCCGTTCCTGAAGAGACGCGGATTGATCGAGGTGAAGTACGCACAGGCCAAGTTCTCGGACGAAGGCGTCGATGTTCCCCTCTCAGAGTTTGAACGGCTGATAGACGACAGAACGAGGGTGGTCTGCGTCAGCGCAGTCGACTACCGTTTCGGCATACGATATGACCTGCGGAAGATATCAGAGATCGCCCATCGACACGGGGCCTTGGTCGTGGTGGACGGGAGCCAGTGTGTCGGCGCGGTTCAGATGCACGCCGACGCTGACGGAGCAGATGTGGTAACCCTCGGGGGACAGAAGTGGACGTTCGCACCTTCGGCCGGAGGCATCTTCTACATGAATCCGAAGCTCTTTCCACAGTTCACGCCTCCGTTCGTCGGATGGTTCAGCGTGGCGGATCCGATGAACCAGATAGTCGGACCCTACACCGAGAAGTACGAGATCACAACGGACGGCCGGCGGTTCGCGACGGGCCATCTCAATTTCCCGGGAATCATAGGCCTAGCCGCATCGACCCAGTACCTCCTCGACGTTGGCCTCTCGAAGATCGAGGAGCGAAACATGGAGCTTTCCGAACGCCTCCAGAGAAGACTAACGGAGGTTGGCTTCAAGCTGTTGACGCCTCGTGAAAAGAGCAAGCATGCCGCGATAGTGTCCTTCGCCATACAAGATCCGGTCGAAGCAATCGCTTCGCTGAAGAGCAAGAAGATAATCGTCTCCGGTGCGCTTCAAACGGGAGGAAGAGGGATCAGGGCATCGCCAGACTTCTACAACACGGACGCAGAGGTCGATTTGCTCGTGCGGAGCCTACCTCGACGGAGATAGACGGCTCTCCGTTCTCTTCACCTGAAGGACGGTATGACTTCTTTCGCGAAGACCTTGGCCTGTCGGAGGAAGTCCCCGTAGCCTTCGCACATGAAGACTAGTGCCGAGAAGTAGGAAACACCCGCCTTCTGCAGCGCATCTATTTGCTCGATGACCTGGGTGGGGGTGCCGATGAGGTTCGATGCTTCATAGGATTCTGCCAACTGCCCCTTCATGGTGGTCTTCTGAAGCGAGACCAGGTGCTTGTACGAAAGACTTCTCCTGAACTTCCTCGAAGCATCTTCTCGGGTCTTGCCAAGAAGCACGAGATACTGTGGTGCGATCTCGACGCGCGAGGCTAGCCTCCCCGCTTTCCGGGCGTATCCTCTTATCTTGGAGGCACCCTCCCGAACCGCATTAGGCGTCAGACAGGCGGGCAGCCAGCCATCACCCATCTCTCCGGCCCTCCTCATGACGCGGGGGGAGTTTCCTCCCATCCATAGCGGGAGGATCTGTTGCTTCGGCTTGGGGAACATCTCCACGTCTGAAAACTTGACGTACTTCCCATTGAAACTGGCCTTCGCTTTCGTTAGAAGGAGCCTCAGGGCCCTGACGCTCTCGTCCATGAGATCCCCTCTCTCCTCGTACCTGAGCGTCGGATTTATCGCCTCGAACTCCTCCCTGTATGCGCCGGTGCCTAGCCCGAGAATCAGCCGCCCTCGGGACAGCCTGTCCAGAGTGGCCACCTGCTTCGCGAGTATCACCGGATTCCTATAGGGGAGCACCACCACAGCTGTGCCTAGCCTGATCTTCTTGGTCGCCTCTGCGATGAACGCCTGAGTGACAAGCGGGTCGAAGTGGTTGGGCGGACTCTTAACGAACTCCCTCAAGTACTTCTGCGTCGTGATGTGGTCGTTGGTCCACACCGAATCGAAGCCGAGAGCCTCCGCCTCCACCGAGAGGCCGACCGTGGTCCTGTGGTCCACGAACCCCACGTCAAATATGATGCCTTCGGCGGCGTTTGGAGTCGCGAGTCCGAACTTGAGAGACATGAAGTGGCGAGTGTGCGGGGCGGTTTAAAAAAGTGCCTTCCTACTCCTAACCTATCGCACCAATTCCGACCAAGCGGCTATCCCAACGCCGATGACGCTCGAACGATGGGACTGAAGCCCGAGAGCAATCTGAAGGGCGCCTCGCAGCCGGAGCCAGGCTCGCATGCATCCGACCTAGGCCTTGAGCCAGCTCTGCACCACGGCGTCGAGCCTGCTCCGAAAGTCGTCAATAGGCCCCTCGGTATCGACGTTGCCGAGCTTGATGACGTAAATGTAATCTGCCACCTCCGCGATCTCCACCACGTTCTGGTCCACGGCGAGTATCGTAATGTGCTCATCTTTGCTGATGGTTTGGAGCTTGTCGTAGAGCTCTGTGTAGACCTTCGGCGACAGCCCGGTCGAGAACTCGTCAATCAGAAGGACCTTGGGTCTGGTGATGAGAGCCCTTGCGAGCTCGACCATTCGTTGCTCCCCTCCGCTCAGGGAGCCCGCACGGGTGTTCCTGCGCTCCCGCAGCTTCGGGAAGAGGTTGTACATGTCCTCTATTGCTGATTTCAGCTTCGTCCTCTCCCGTGGCATTATCCATTCTCCCAGCTTCAGGTTCTGTTCTACCGTCAGGTCCGCAAAGGCGCTCCTTCGTTGCATCAGGTACGCCAGACCGCTCTTGAGCAGAGTGTGGGGCTTCCTGCCGCCGATGTCCTGCCCCTCGTATAGCACTTCTCCTCTCCAGGGCTTGATGTATCCGGCGATTGTCTTCAAGATGGTCGATTTGCCCGACCCATTGGGACCTATTATTCCAGTGACGCTCGAGGCCTTCGCCGTCAGATTCACACCGTGGACGATCTCGACTTTGCCGTATCCCGCCACCAGGTCGGTGACCTGCAGGCTCATTTCCGCTTTGCTCCCAAGTAGGCTTGCACAACTCGTGGGTCGTTCACCACGGTCGAGTAGTCCGCGTCTGCGATCTTCTCGCCTTCGTCGAGCACTATGGCTCGTCTGCAGAGTCTGGAGATTATTGCCAGGTTGTGCTCGACTATGAGAAAGGACATCCCCGTGTTTCGCAACTCTTGGATGAGCTTCACTAGGTCTTCGATCACGGACGGGTCCATCCCGGCGAAAGGCTCGTCCATCACAATCAGTTTCGGATTGAGCTGGAGGATTCGGGCGAATTCGAGCAGCTTCTTCTGTCCTCCTGACAGGTTGGCGGCGTACTCGTCACGAAGGTGGTTCAGGCGCACCGTCTCGAGCGTCTCCTCGATGCGGTCCACTCTCTCAGGCGACCTCTCCTTCGTCACTGGCACAGATTGCAGGTTCTCGATGACAGTCATCCTACCGAAAAGCCTGCAGACCTGAAAGGTTCTCACGAGCCCAATCCTCGCAATCCTATCGGGCGGCATTTTTGCGATCTCCCTGCCGTCGAAGACCACGCTCCCCCGGTCCGTTGAAAGGAACCCCGTAATCATGTCGACCAGGGTGGTCTTGCCTGATCCGTTAGGTCCAATCAACGCAACTATCTCCCCCTCCTCTACCTGGAGTGACACGTCGTCCACGGCTACGACTCCCCCATATGCTTTCGAGATTCCCTTGACGAGAAGGAGTGTCATTTCCGCGCGTCCTTCCTTGGCCCTCGAGCGAACTTGTCGATGAGCGTTTGGACAATCCCGCGCGGAATGAACAGCACGATTACGACGAGGGCCGCGCCCCTCGCCAACAGCTCTACGGTGCTGCCTATGGAGAACGTGAAGTACCAGAAGATCGGCCCGGTGACGGCCGCGCCGATGAGAGGGCCGTAGATGCTCCCCATGCCACCTAGCACCGCCGGGAGTATCATCTGGGCCGTCTGAGTTATGGACATGGTCGCGGTGGGACTAAGATAGAGCGTGTACTGTGCGTACAGCACGCCTCCAACCGCGGCCAGACCGGCGCTCAGCGCAGCAATCTTCTGCTTCTCCAGCAGAGTGTTTATTCCGAGAGACTTGGCCGCCTCCTCGTCGTCTCGTATAGCCAGGAGTCTCAACCCGAAATGGGACGTCCTGACCGCTCTCGCGAGGAAGAGTGCACCTACCAGAAGGGCGAGCCCGATGTAGTAGTAGGGGATCACGGTCGTGTCGAACTGGAAGTAGATCCACGAATAGTGTACCGGCCGGTACTGGAGCCCGAAGGCCGCGCCCACATAGTTCCATGAGGAGAAGGTTATCATGAGGACCTCCGCGAGGGCGAGCGTCGCCAGGGCGTAGTAGTCCGCGCGCATCCTGAACAGGGGATAGCCAATTCCCCAGGATAGACCCGCCGCCAGCAGTGGCCCTACTACCATCGCGGCCCACGGCGAAATCCCGTAGTACTCGAAGAGAATACCGGCCGAGTACGCTCCGATTCCAAAGTACGCCGCCTGACCAAAGTTGAACTGTCCGGCAAAACCTGCGAGCAGATTCCAAGACGTCGCCAGAATCGCTATAAGGAAGACATCGAAGAGGACCTCAATCACGACTAGAGGCGGGTTGATCACAGGCAGCACGGCGGCTGCGACCACGAATGCCACCACCAATCTCAGCAGGTTTCTGGGTGTCCGCTCGGAGTACACGAATCTAGGACCTCAGCGATTTTGCGAAGAGTCCTTGAGGCCTGAACACCAGGATAATGATGAACAGAGCAAACGCCACCGCTTGGCTGAGCTGGGCCAGCCAAAGAAACGCGGTCAGGGCTTCCACAACGCCCAACAGCAAACCGCCGACCAAAGCTCCAATGTAATTCCCGAGGCTGCCGAGGATGACGGCAACGAAGGCCAGGTACAGGAAGCTGGACCCGGCGTCCGGGGTGACAGGGTAGTAGGTAGAGACCAGGACTCCCGCAAGACCCGCCATCGCTGTGCCGAGTCCGAAGACGATCGCGAACATGGTCGCGACGTTTATGCCGGAGGCCTCGGCCGCCTCCCTATCCAACGCGGTCGCCCTGATCGCCCATCCCCATGATGTGCGCGTCATGAACACGTAGAGCCCGGCAGCGAAGGAGACCGATGCGACGAACGTTATCGCCCTGGGTGCGTCGATTAGGACTCCTGAATACTCGAACAGCCTGTATGCATACCAGGGAATGATCAGTCGTTCGTTCGTGGACCAGAAGTAGGCCATGGCGTTCGTTATCACCAGCATGAGACCGAAGGTGAGTAAGAGCTGTGCCATTACGTCCGCTTTGAGGATTGGAGCGATCAACGACCCTTCTATTGCCACGCCTATCGCGAACATGAGAGGGAAGATGAGAAAGATGGACACGAGGGGGTCAAGACCGAGAATCGACCAACACCAAAAGGCCGCGTACATGGCGAACGCCATCAGAGCGCCGTGGGCGAAGTTGACAACACGCAAAGTCCCCCAGATGAGGGTGAGGCCCATGCTGATCAGAGAATAAACCGAACCTACGAACAAGCCGCTCAGGGTTACGTTCAGCAGAGCGACTAGTTCGACCATTTGCTCCAGGCCCTGCCTTGCCGGGGACTAGGAGTGGGAACTCGACGTGGTTGTGAGGACTTCGGTGTTGGTCTCGGTGTACCCGTTGACGGTGACCATCGGCGGCCATTGTCCTGCTGCCCGCTGTTTCCAAGTCGGCTGTGGGAAGACGTACTGATAGCTTGCGATATTGGCCGGAGACACCACGTGCCAGAGTTGGTCGGGCATTAGCTGCACGTGAAGCGGGACGGCGAGAGTGTTCTGCCCGGTGGCGTCAAACTTTACGCCGGAGTAACCCTCCATGCAGTCGTCTGGTCCGAGGTTTGTCGCTTTGAGCGCGGCCGTTATCTTTTCGGGATCGGCACTGGCTGCGGTCTCCAGGGCGTTTCGGATGACGTTGAGGCAGGTCCAGCTGTCGGCGGGATAGGTGTAGAATTGGGTCCCGCCTGAAGCTTGCTGGAACATGGTAGCCCACTGCTGTTCCCACGGCTTCGTTACGAGCAGGTCGGTCGACCACGGCACTCTGCAGATGGGGTAGTATGCGTCGGTCCCTATCGCCAGATAGGGAGGGTTGATGTGCCCAGAAGCGCTGAACGTGGCCTTGAAGTCCACGTTATACTTCTTAAAGGTCTCCTGGGACAAGATGGCATCTCCTGTTGAGCTTATGCCTGTGAAGAGCACGTCGGCGTTAGCGCTCGCAAGTTGCTCTACTTCGCTCGTCATATCGGCCGGATTAGCAGGATAAGTGATGTTAGCTACGATGTTGAACGGGCTTCCCGCGAGCGCCCCAATGGCCTGCTCGACATATGACCCGACTCCGGTTCCGAACAGGGTATTGTCATTCAGGATGGCGACGTTCTTTACCGTTACGGACGGATTCGCAGCCATCATCGTCTGCAAGAAGGCAACCTGCTGCGCCGCGAGTACGTTGTCCGCCATCCAGCACCTGAAGAAGTGCGAGTAGCCTCTCTGCGTCAACGAGGGATTCGATGAGGATCCAGTGACCATAGGCACGCCGGCGTTCTCTGACACTTGGCTCTCGGTGAGGACAACCCCGCTCAGGAAGCCGTTCTGAAGCGCCGAAACCTTGTTCTGGTTGATCAGGACCTCCGTTTCCGTGACCCCCACGTTGGGGTCCCCTTGATTGTCCACAAAGACGACGTTTAACTTTGCGCCATTCATGGATTTTATCCCACCATTGTTGTTGATGTAGTTAACGTACAGGTTCACCATGGTCTTGCTGTCATTTCCTATGCTTGCCTCGGCGCCAGAGAGTGGAAATGGGGCACCAATGGTTATCACCGACGGAAAGCTAGAAGCAGCGCTTGTTGAAGCGACTTGGGATGTAGTGCTTGTTGAAGAAGCAACGGACGTTGTGCTCGAGGTCATAGGAGTCGAGGTGGAAGTTGGTGTGTTGTTCGAGCTACTGCTCACATAATACGCAACTCCGCCAATCACTATGACCGCGCCGGCGGCTATGGCGACCTTTCCAACCGTGCTAATGGCCTGTCTCCTATTGATCTTCGTGGGAACAGGTGCAAGGACGTCGGACCTTGAGATTTTGCTCTTGACCTTAGGTTTCTGCTTCGGCTTCCGAGCAGTTGCCAACGATGATTATTGACCCATATTCTTTATTTAAAGGTTTCAGGAAACATCTTCGCTCCGACAAGTCGTGATTCCGGAGGGGAAGGCGGCAAAGAGACGATTCTCCCAGAATGGCTACTCGAACAAGTAACTGAGACAAATGGTCCATGGAAAGTTCGCTCTCGCCGAGCAATCAGGGAACGCCCTCACTCTTACCAAACTTGGACTGAAGGTAACCATTATCTATGCGGGACTCGGTTTGCGCTTCCGACAGGATCATGCAGACTGAAACCAGCCACAAGAGGACTGAACGCCTCGGTTCAGGGTCCCTCAGCGGATGACGTGTCGAGCCCTCACTTCAGATGACAAATTCGACCCTCTCGTATTGGGCTCTGACTCCCTCCTCGGGGAACGAGGGTTTCTGGTCTCTAGCGAGGGCACCCCCTACTGGTACGGCTATCGCCTTAAGAGCAACGACCCCGCGACCGACGTCAGGAATTGAAGTGTAGCGAAGTCAGGGAGTTCCTTTCCGAGGTCAACTACCTCAAGCAGCCAATCTCGCCAATCCCTCCCGCCGACCTAGGGTATCTCTCGGCCAACGGCTATGTCATGAGCACGAGCAAGGAGGACTACGACAAGGGGGTCGCCGAGGTATCGAGACTCTCGCAACTCGCCATGGATGTCGCCGCCGAGAAGCCGCAGGCGGAGATTGCGGAGAGTGCCGTCGGCCAGGACCAGGACAGGCAGCACTCGTTCAAGTTCCACTTTGCGCCGAAGGACGAGAAGGAGGCAATGCAGGAGAAGATCCAGGCAGAGACCGCAACCGCAGCCGAGGAGAGCGCCAAGCTGACGCAGATGGAGGGCAACCTGAACGCGCTACTCCAGGAGAAGTCTCTGATCGACCGCATGGCGGCGTACGGCGGCGGATACATCTCGCTCACGACGCTCGGGACCGTGATTCTGAACGACCTCGACGTGAGGAACTACCGGGTCGCCGACGAAGAGTTCCCGGACTTTGTGAACGAGAACAAGGCGATGTACGCCGAGCTCCGTTCGATAGCGAACCGGGCCAGCTTCTACGTGCCCCTCATCAGGGCCAAGCTCCCGGAGATTGCGGACAAGGAGCACCCACTGGAGCTCGAACCGGAGTGGGGCACTCCGTTGCTCTGGGGAACGGCGCTGGGCCTGGGCAAGCTCCAGGGAGACCCCCAGCAGATCGGACAGAGGGTCGTCCAGGCGATCGACCTCATCCACGGCCTCCACTCCACGACTACGAACAGCCTGATGGCTGCCGAGATACTCACGGCGCTCGCCAGCCCGGAGGTCGCGAGCCTCGAGAAGGTCCTGAAGAGCCTCGACGAGGAGATAAGGAAGCACGGGGTCCCAAAGGAGCTGTCAGCCGGCGTCGCAGCGACGGTGATGGCGGGCAGGAGGTACGATGGGACCTATCCGGTGGACAACCTCATCAAGTTCACCCAGATCACTTCGTCGTACGACGCGGCGGCGATACTCGGCGTGATGAACCTCCCCTACGACGACCTCGTCATCAAGTTCGAGTCGTTCAGGGCCCTCTTCAGCTCCTGGGGGTTCATGAAGTCCGAGGACACCGAGATATCGTCGGCCTTCCTGGCTATAGGCGAGCTCGATGCCGACGAGGTCCAGGAGAAGCTGAAGAGCGTGCTGGAACAGCTGAGGACATACCTGGAGTATCCTCTTGTGGCTGCGGCCGTGCTGTCGTCGATACCCGTCTTCGAGTCCCACGAGGTCCTCGACCTGATGGAGAAGGCGGTCACGCTGCTCTCGAGTTACGTGGGAGGGCTGGAACGTTCACAGGTCGTCGCCCTCGCGGTCAGGATGATCCACGGAGTGAGAAACGAGATCGTGAAGGAGTTAGACTCGACGGCGAGCCTGACGGACACCCCCGTACAGTTCACATACGGCCCCTATCCTGGCTTCTTCTGGTGGAACTTCCCTGTGATAGTGGCTCACTCGTCCTACAACGCGACCTTCAGCGGGATGGGCGGCTTCCATCCGGCTCACAGCCACGGAATCGGAGGGTTCGCCGGTTGAACAAAAGGGCGGCGGTCGCTGCCGCTGCTCGCGATCCTGCTGCTTGGCACGATGGCCATGAGCGCTCACGCTGGTTCCGCAGAACGGCTACTCCTTCAGCTATTCAGAGACCATCACCGTCAACAACGGCAAGGGCTCGTACTCAGGGTACACCGACGAGACCCAGGTGAGCGGGAACGAGCAGGAGACCGGGGCGAGCGGCGGGGTAGTCTCCGCCCAGTACGGCCTCTCCTTCACCTACAGCAGCAACCAGGGGGCGTCCTCGTCAAACTCGTACTCCGGCCCGTTCACGTGGTCGTCCGAGAACTTCACCTACGTCAACGGGACCGACAACCAGGTCGGGTACTCTGCACCTATCTTCGTCTGGTTCGCGATGGACCCCGCCGTTCCCGCCGGGAATCCCTTCTTCTCCCTGAACACGCAGATGACCGTGCTCTCGAAGAACTACAGCTTCCAGCTCCCTACGGAGAACCAGTACGTCCAGACCATCCACGTGAGGGGCACGGGCCTGTACCAGCGGAACGACTCCTATGGTGTCTTCTCTGCGTCCTACACCTGGGACGAATACTTCGACCCGGCGACCGGGTTCATCGTAGGCTACAACTACGTGGAGCAGGACAACGGGCAGTACCAGGGTCAGGTCGGGGAGCTTCACCTACACCGACGACCTCTACGTGACCACCGCGAGCTACCCGCTGGCGACCGCCAGCACGCCGCCACCCACGACCTCGGGCACTGGCCTGCCGCTCGGCCTCTCTTACACCGACCTTGGGTATATCGCGCTGGCTGCGGTCGTGGTGGTCCTCGCGCTGGCCTACGCGGGTGCACGGTCCAGGCGCAGGAAGGAGAGGCTTCCAGAGCACTCCCCCACTCCATCCTCGATCCCTCCAGCCCCTCCATCCGTTCCGCCTCCCTCGGTCCCCCCACCACAATCATGGCAATCGGGAGTAAACCTCGGCTCGAACCCACCTGAGCAGGTCGTGATAAGGGAAGTCGCGAAGACGAATTGCAGGTACTGCGGCACCCTGATTCCAACGACCGCAGACAGATGCCCCTACTGCGGGGCTCCGAGGCAGTAGCAGCTGGGTAGAGTGGAAAGACCTGACAGTGCGAATGACCAAGGCCGCAGACATCGAGCTGAGGGGGGTGCCCATCACTCTCGATGTATACGAAGGCGCCGGCACGATCACGAACAGACACTTCGATCTCTCGAGATGCCTGGGTTCGACAAGGTCTACCTCCCCGAGAGTGTCAAGCCCTTCACCAAATGCAGGCCCGGTGGGCAGCAGGGAGCTCCTCATCGACGACAACAGGAGCGCGGTCGACAGGCGTCCGTAGCGTGACCATAGACGGGACCGACTTCTACTTCTCTGTGAAGGGGATAGGCTCGACTACCAGCCCGTTCAGCCGCCAGCTCTTCAAGAGGGAGGAGGTCTGCGGCCTCCTCAAGAACGGCGAAGTCAGGGACAGGATACTCAACTCTAGGGAGAAGGAGATGCAGGTTCCCACGGTACCTCACCGGCGAGCTGTGGTCGAGGGGCTGCCCCTACGGATCCCAGGGGCTCGAGTTCGCGACCATCGCAATGAAGGCGGCCGAGATGTCTGACGCGAGCACCACCTCCATCCACGGCTTCAGGATCGCTCCCCTGGTGAAGATAGTCAAGCTGCCCAAGACGCTACAGGACGAGGTGGTCCAGGTCTACTGGTACAGGAAGTTCAAGCAGGAGATGGTCCAGGAGGCGAGGCTGATCCCGTCCAACGTCAGGATATACTTCCACTCGGACTGGACCATCGGGGACGACACCGGGGAGCTCTTCGACTTCTTCCGCCTGGACAGCGACGAGAAGGCGATGTCCTTCCTTCGGAACTTCGTCAAGAGCGGAATCGCCATCCTCACTCTCTTCGTCAGGTCGATGAGAGACAACGGCAACGGCACCTACAGCGGGCTCGACTTTTACGACGTCTGGCTCGACAAGGACGCAGTGTCTCGCCCCGGACGGCACCATATTCTGGGCTGACTTGGAGGGGCTCCAGGAGATAACCATCGGCGGGAGGGACCGCTCGGAGCTGGAGTTCAACCTCGAGGAGAACATGGAGCACCAGATCTACCGGTCGCTCTACGAGTTCATGTACGCCTACGAACAGATAGAGAGGGAGCGGGTCAAGAGGTTCGGACGTCCGACCGACCGCAAGACGCAGTTCGAGTACCTCCTGAGGGACGCCCTCAGGGACGACCAGGTCGTCGGTCTCCGGCGTCGGCCCGAGAGCCTCGAGCTGGTCATAGGCAACATACTCGGAGAGGAGAGACTGACCAAGGAGTTCACGATTCTCGATTGGTGACCATGGGAATGTCGTGCGCAAGCGAACAGATAGAGAGGTACCGGGGCCGATGAGCGACAACGCCCGACGCATCCAGCGTGAAAACGGTCGGCGAGCTGGACCTGCCAAAGGGCCTCTCCTTCTTCGACCCGATCCTCCATCATGAGGCCAAGGAGGAGCTGGAAGTGGGCGGGGAGGTCTTCGTCTCCAGAGACGCCACTGGAGGTGTGAACGGCCTATTCATCTACGACGAGTACGAGGCCACCGGAACAATCTTCACGAAATCGAGGGAGGTCTTCGACCACTTCTACCGGCTCAAGCCCTCCAGCTACATCTTCTCAGAGCTCGAGATGCCAGAGCTCCCCAAAGAAGTCTGGAACATCTGGAAGCTCGACGTCGACAAGGCCAAGGTGGAGCACAGGTTCAGGTATCAGGTGAGCATAGACGACAACGCCGGGGAGATAGAGCACTTCATGGCCGCCACGCAGCCCGAGACCAACCTGGGGTGGGTCGGGGTCGCCCTCAGGAACGGCGACAAGTGCTTCGTCGTCAAGCTAGAGAACAGGATCGTAGCCATCGCTTGGATGAGCATCGTCGGCGGAGTGGCGAGGTCGCACGGCCTCTACGTCGAGCCGTAGGTTCAGGAGAATGGGGATAATGAGGGACAACTTCCAGGCCCGGCTCATCTACCTCAAGTCGAGGAAGGTCCACACCCTGATCAACGAGATAGCCGAATCCAACGTGGCCTCGTCCAGGCTCGCCGCCAGGGAAGGAGAGAGCGTGGTGGGGAAGATCTTCCTCTATACGAGTCCCGTGCCCGAACCTGCTCAGGCCAAGTAGCGAATCTCCAACAAGCCTCAAGCTCTTCCCATCATTCGTAAGAAAGTTCTATCGTCCTTAAGAAGCGTAGCGGGCTTCGGAGGGGGTATGCCTACAAGCAAAGAGAAGGCGAGGGGCGTGATTCGTTACAGAACGAAGAAAATGCCTGGTGGAAAATACATCCATATTGCCGTGACAAGAAAGGAGGGACCGTGGGGTGGCAGGACCGTCGCTGGCGCTGTCCATAAGAAGAAAAAGGGCAACTGATGCGAAAGAGGAAACTGCAACTAAGACGCATGAGCCAACGCATTCGGGGCTCCTCGAGCTGTTAACATATCAGAAGGGTTCGAGAAGGAATTTCTCGATGTCGAGACAGAAGAGGCAGAAGTTATCCAAAGCCGCCCGGCGACATTTGGGAGTGGGTCCGCCGATCTGATGGAAATGTCCTATTGCAATTCTAGGTAACAGTTGAGAGTCTCGCTCTTTAATCGGGGCTCGTCACGAGGTCGACGTTCCATGCTGATCCCTTTGGATGTCTTGCCGCTCAGTTTGGCTCATTCGTTTTCAAATGCATCCCTCTCTTTGGGAATCCTGAGCGGTCTGCCCGACATCTTTGGCGGCATAGTATTTCTAGTGATAGGTATCCTGGTCATCGCGGTACTCATCGCCGCTGCGGTCGTTCTGTTACCTGCGATTGTTGTCGCGGCTCTCGTCTGGTTCCTCACGGGAAGTTTTTTCTTCGCGGGAATCGCGTTTCTTGCAGTTGCCGTAGTTTGGCTGGTTGCTATTTCAGAGGACTAGGTCGAATACAGTGGGGTGCCAGTGTGCATCATCTCGGTCGCATCGAGCTGATTGGTCAGACCCGGCCTGCGCGCGGTGGACGCGAAGGACCTCTCCGGCATCTGGCAGAGCGATATCGGAACCACCCGGACGAGGCATCTGCCACTAGAATGACCCGCGCGACAGCAATAGGGCCAACAGCGCATCCGTGGTTGAAATCGAACTGCCGCTCCCAGTCGAAGGCGTCGTCGCCGAGAGCCAAGAGGCTAGCCCGCTGAAGCTCCTCGACCTTCACATGTTTGGTCGTACTAGGTGGCCGGGAGCTAACCGAGGGCGAATGGAGGAACTTGCTGGCGGGAGCAGCTTTCAACTCGTCCAGGTCCTCCCGACCGGCCTCATCGAGGCTATGCAGCCTAGAGTGCCGGGATGTGGGCGAGAGCTCGGACCGCGTCAGCTCTTCTTTATCGCCTTGATTCTGTCGTCGACGAACGCGATCTGTCCCTGCAGGAATGTTCTGTATCCGTTCAGCACCTGAAGCTGCTCGCGACTCGTCTTCTTCTCGACGGACTTTAGAGCCTTCGTAAGCGCCTGCCCTGCTTGGTCCAGCGATTGATCCAACGAATGCTCTATCTTGGGCGTCGTCTTGGAGAGTTCCACCTGCAAAGACTTCTTAGTGCTTTCGATGAACTCCTCCGCGCTCTTGATCGTGTCTCTCACGCTCTTGTTTACCTTGTCCGCCGTGCTCATGGGATTGAAGTTGCGTCATGTCTATTTAACGAGTGCTGCAGCTCCTTGCTTGCCCCCCTCCCTGACCACGGTAACCAATGAAGAGGGCCGGCGTGAGCCGGTTCGACGAGTTAAAGGGAACGAGTTCCTGGGCTGGGAAGTGTCGGGCGAATTGACCTCTCCTTCCGAGCGCGTCTTGAACTTCCCGGTCATGAACGAGATCCAGAACACGGCCATCGAGAATTTTCTCGCTTCTCCGACCCGGCACGCGAGCATCGTGGCACCCGTGGGCATCGGCAAGACCCTGCTGGCCCTTGCCATCTGGGAACGCCTCGGAAGACCGAACACCCTCATCGTGGTCCCGCGCATAGTCCTGATACAGAACCCCTGGCTCAAGGAGATGGAGAAGATAGGAATCCCCTCTGAGACCGTCGGGCAGTACTACTCGGAGCTGAAGACACCCAAGCACCCGATAACCCTCACCTTGTACCAGTCGCTCGGCGCCAATCCGCAGCTCATCAGGGACTTCGACCTGGTCGTGTTCGACGAAGAGCAATTCCTGGTGCAGGGGTATGCGGACCTGCTCGGCAAGACTGCGGCCACGCGCTACGTGCTCGGGATGACCGGGACGCTCGCCGAGGCGGCGAGGAAGAACCCCGAGCTGGCGCAGGCACTCCCCGTGGTCTTCGAATCGACCATAGCCCAGGCGAGGGACAAACACATGCTGGCTCAGGCGGAGATAATCCCCGTCTACGTCGACCTGCCCCGGGACGAGATGCTCGAGTATCTCAGGATGATGGCGGCCTACAACAACGCCCGCAGGATGGCGTTCAGGGCGAGGGGCCGCTACGGCCAGACCGCCGCGCACATAGTGAAGCAGAAGATCAACCAGCTGCTGTCGAACACCGCGCCCAAGTTGGAGAGGACCCTGGAGATAATCGAGAACGACCCCTCCGCCCCGACCCTCGTCTTCTCGCTCTCCATCCAGAGCATCGAGACTCTCAGGGCCAGGCTGGAGGAGAAGGGGATACACGCCAGGATGATCACCCACGAGCTAAACGACAGGGCGAAGAGGCAGAAGATCGTCGACGGGTTTGGCAGGGACTACAACGTCCTCCTGTCGGTCGGGACTCTCGAGGTCGGGTTCAACGTCCCCAACGCGAGCAGGGAGATCATCATGGCGAACACGGGAAGCCTGACGAGGACGGAACAGCGCCTCGGCAGGGTCCTCCGGAGAGACCCTCAGAATCCTGACAAGGTCGCGAAGGTCTATGTGGAAGTCGCGAACGGGACGACAGACGCCTCAACGCTTCGCCGTGTCAACCAGGCATACAACAGACTGAAAGAGAAAGGTTCGCGTTCGCGAAGATAGCCTTTCGAGGCGTCATTCCGGCTGCGGTTTGGCCCCCGAACTGCGTATCGGGAACCTTGGGCGCATCGCAAGAGGACCATACTTGGGACGAGCACCAGACGGAGGAGGTCGCGGCCAAGCTTAGGATGCCTGTCTGTCCCCCACCCGTCGAGGAATGTGAGGACGACGATGCAAGGCGACAGGCGGGGTCGACTTCCGGAAGAGGGTGGCCTCGCGAACCGTTGTTGAAAGCAATAATTAGGGCGCTATGCCCTCGCAGGCGTAGTTGTCCGATCATGCGTCAGAAGAAGAGCGCCTGAGGAAGCTCTACGACCAAGCGCGAGCGCAGGGAAATAAGAAGAAGAAAAAAGAGTACAAAGAGAAGATTGCCGAGCTGAACCGGCTTCACAAGTCCGAACAGCGAGAGAACAACAGATCGAAGAGCTAGGGCTCCCGGGGCTTACTCCCTAGTGCGGCCGAAGAGGAGGACAGGGCACGGTCAGAGTCAGCGGAGTCCGCTACTTTTCCAGATGGACCTGAATCACGCGGTCCATCGGCTCCCCTGACTTCATGATCCTGTACTCGATCAGGAATATCGTCTTGTGCACCGGAGCGGTGTGATGAGAAGTCGTTCGCATCTCACGTTCGCTCTCTCCCCGGTATGTCACCTTGACCCCGTTCTTGGTCCCGGTCCTCCCCTTCGACTTTGCCGCCGCCAGACAGAGATTGAAGAGGGTTCCATTCGAGAATCCCAATCTTTCATCGAGAAATTCCAGGTACCCTCTTGAACCAAGATGTTGCCTTATCGCGCCTGTGCGATGAATCCTAACAGCCTCAGGATCCCGCAAGCTAATTCGGGCTCCCTTCTCGGGTTGAGACCAACTCGTCGTTTAGGGTTCTGTCTCCATCCTCGGTGAAGTTGATTTTCAAGTGTCTTCCCGTTATGGCTCTGGCGATGAAGATGACAAGACCCGGAACTCTTGCTGTTCCACGGACCCCCTCCTATTTAAGAGAGCGAGACGCGACGCACAAAGCATGCGAACGTTGTGGAGCTCACGAGGAATTAGGCTGGTTGGGGAGGGAGACGAAAGATGACATGGCAACAGGATAGGAAGCTATCGCTGGCGAGGAGAGCCAGGAAAGGAGACACCAATTACATCCACGCCCAGCTTCTTCTCGCTGGTCAGAGCGTACTCAGTGATGAGATCAGGGGAAGGTCACACCTGTACCATTTCGACTGTGGCTGTATCAGGTCTTATGCTCTCAGCGTCGGGCTCACAGCCTCAGAGAGTGTTTCACCGTGTGAGAAGCATGAGGCTCTACTGAGACAGGAAGGCAGGCCAAGCAGACTCTCCGGATCACAGAAGAGCCAGATTCGGTGATTTGCCGCAGGCCTGGCGCTTGCCGGGTTCCTTTATATACTATATAAAGCGGAACCTTCATCCTTCTCAATGCCCCAAACAAAAGCGATTGTAAGCATCGAAAATGTCGTAGCTTCGGCCTCGATAAACCAGAGGGTGGATTTGAACCTGATAACCAAGAACTTTGTCGATGTAGAGTACCATCCCGACCAGTTCCCTGGACTCGTCTTCAGGCTGAAGACTCCAAAAACGGCAACGCTGATCTTCAGTTCAGGGAAGATGGTCTGTACGGGTGCAAAATCGGAGGAACAGTCGAGAAAGGCCGTGCAGGAGGTCGTCAGGAGGTTGAAGAAGGGCGGCATCCCCATCAAGAATGAGGCGGAGATAGTGATACAGAACATCGTGGCATCGGCAAACCTCGGAGGGAAGATTCACCTTGAAGAAGCGGCAAGGCAGCTGCCAAAATCGATGTACGAGCCTGAGCAGTTCCCCGGGCTGATCCACAGGATGCCTGACCCAAAGACCGTGATACTCCTCTTCGCATCCGGGAAGCTAGTCTGCACCGGTGCAAAGAGGGAGAGCGAGGTCTACAGGGCCGTCAACAACCTACACGTGATGCTCGAGGAAAAGAAGCTCATGATCTACTGAACCTTCCTTGGACCGTGCTAGCCGGTGACGCCAATCCGGCATTCGACGCGAATCGTCACCCTCGACCAGAAGGTCTCGGCAATTCCAGAATTTCAGCCATGTATTCACCAACCGGCACGTGGTCATAATAGCTCCTGGCTTCCCTGGGAGGAGCAGGGGGGCGCGGAGAGCCGATGCCGCCTTCATCGCCTTCCTTCTGCAATCGATGAGCCGGCCAAAATGATCAGTTCTGGTCGAGCGGAAGCTTCAGTACCTCCGCATGTCGCGGTCATTCTTCCTGGAGAGGGCGATGGCGAGGAGGGTCACGGCGGCGCCCAGCACGATGAGGGCTGTCACTTGCTCCTGAAGTATGAGAACGCCGCCGACTACGCTGACTACTGGAATCAGGTAGAGCTGCACAGAGAGCGATGAGACGGTGCCCCTGCCCACCATCGTGTAGTACACCGAGTACCCGACGACGGAGCTCATGATCGAGAGGTACAGGAGCGCGAACCAACCTTCGGAGGAGAGCCTGGAGACTTGGCCGACGAAGTCGCCCGACGCGAATGGAACGAGGAACGCCGTCCCGAGAACCGACCCCCAGATGACCACCCGAAGCGCCCCGTATTTTTCCACGAGCGGTTTGGAGGCGACCGTGAACACGGCGTAGAAGAGCGCGGCGAGAACGGCTTCAGCCGAACCAGAGATTACCGAGCCGTTCACGCCGATGTCGCTCAGGGAAAGAAGGACGGAGCCGACCAGCGCCAGGACCAAAGCTAGGATGAGCCTCTTTCCTATCTTCTCCCTCAGCGTGAACGATGACAGCAGGACCATGAACACCGGACCAAGTGAGACGAGGATCCCGGCGAGCCCGGACGAGATAGATTTCTCGGCGTAGTTCAGGGAGATGTTGTAGCCCGCGATGTTTGCGAGGGCTACCACAAGCAAACTCGGCAGGTCCCGCTTCTCGAACCTTGCCTTGGGCTTTGTGAATGGTAGCACCACTAGGAACCCGGCGCTCGCGATGAGCCACCTGAGCAGGGCGAGGGAAATGGGCGAGAGTCCGAAGTCCGCCACCCGGATTGCGACGAATCCAAACCCCCAGATGAGACTCAGTGAAACGAGCAGGCCGTACGCCACTAGCCTCGAGCGTGTGGCGGTGGCGTCCTTTGCGGTCTTGGTCGTCATCGATGCTCCGGAGTCTCCAGTATTCAGGAATGGATCGATGCTACTCGGGCAGGATTTCCTTGCGACGCCAGCGAGGTGCCGACGATCCGCGCCCCAGCTCAGACTAGCTCCAGCATCGCCCGCGCCAGCTCAGCTGGCTTCGTGATCATCGGCCAGTGGCCCGACTCGAGGACCCGGTGCTCTCCATCCAGCCCCTCCTTCAGGATTGCCTCCACGTTGTCACCGCCGCCTGTGCAAAGGATGTACGCCTTCTTCACCGAATCACATTTCCCCGACAACGTAACCGGGTCGGCCGCGTATCGCATGAGCCAGGGGGTGACCTTGGACATCATCCATTCCCGGTCTGCGCCCTGAAGATCCTTTCCGATGCTTCCAAGGATTTCCTCGGTGAGCGGGATTCTCCAGGGCTCCCCGAGCGTCGGCCAACCCTCTGCGCTGAAGTCTCCCTGTGGCGTCCGCACGTTGGCAGGCCTGTAGGCGTCCACGAAGAGCAGGGTTCCTATGCGCTCCGGCATCCTGTCCGCCACGGCGGCGACGACCTTACCCGCGAAGCTGTGTCCGGCCAGCACCACATCCTCGAGATCCTCGTAGACGATGGCGTTGATGACGTCCTGTACCGCCGTCTCGAGCCCGACCTGGGGCGTCGCTAGATGGACCCTGTCACCCATCCCAGTGAGCGTCAGGGGATAGACCGCGCTCCCGCCGCGCTCGAGCAGCGGAGCGACCCGCCGCCAAGCCCACGACCCTAGCCAGGCGCCCGGCACTAGGACGAAGGTCTTCTTCTTCGGCATACCCACGTCACCTCGTCTCGGGAATATAATCCTCTAGGAGCACCTAGGCCCCGGCCCTGTTCTCATGATTCGTTGACCGTGGACGCGTCCCCCACATGTTTGATTGGGCGAGAATCGCATCAATTGAATCATGCGGTCGCCTCTCGAATCCGTCAAGCACTTCGTAGGAGAGCAGCATCGGACAGCCAGTTCTATCAGCCGTGTTGTGAAGCCATTCCTCGCGTCGACCGCTCTTTCGAGCCGTCCTCGGTCATGACCCACTTCGTGACGACCGAGGAGTCGACTACAAGCCCTTCCTCTGTCCTCTCCACAGTTTGATCTCCTCGATACTGTTCCATCCCTTCGGACCCTGGCGCTCGACCTTCTCGTTGAGTATCACCGCCTCCGCCATGTCAGGCTGGCGCCCCTCCTGCTCCTCGAGCCTCTGAGTGATCATCTCCCTGAGCGCCTCGCTCCAGTTGGCGTCGACGCTTGACATCCTCTGCTTCAGTGAGAGGGGAGGGTTATCGTTGTCCTCACCATCCTGCCCTTCCCCTTCGCCATGTGGGTAACACCGATGATACCCTGTTTGAACGCCGCTCTCGCTCCTGAGGATGATTTTTAACCCCCCGAGAATCGAACGGTCGATGAAACCTTGAGCGAAAAGCCCCTTCCAGGCGGCGGGAACAGGGACCCGGGGCGGGTGCCGGTCCTCCTGCAGATACAGACGTCGAAGGTGTTCGTCAGCGGGGTGAACGTGAGAAGGAGCCCCGGTGAGGTGGGAGAGCTCATGCAGTCGATCGGTGAGCAGGGCATACTCGAGCCCCTGTTGGTCAGGCCCGTCGACGGTCGCTACGAGCTGATCGTGGGGTCCAGGAGGTTCGAGGCGGCCAAGCGGCTGGGCATGGACAAGGTCCCCGCAGTCGTGAAGCCGTTGGCGGACGAGGACGCCCTGATCATCTCGCTGGTGGAGAACATCCAGCGCAGGGATGTGGAGCCCGAGGAGGAGTACGAAGCCCTGATGAAGCTCAAGAGGCTCAATCCCGCCCTCTATTCCACGACCGACCAGCTCGCCAGAGTGCTCGGCAAGTCGCGGCAGTACGTCGAGGACCGGATCGCCGGGGTTCAGACGGTCAAGATGATTCGGAGGGCGACGAAGGGGTCGTCCATCGCCGTCAAGCAATCGCCCACAAAGGAGGAGAGGAAGGAAGGCGTCCTGCCGATCAAGCATGCCGCGTTCCTGCACAAAGCCGAGGAGGCGCCCATGGTCCAGCGGCTCCCTGAAGAGAAGCGCGCAAAGAGGCTTTCAGCCCTGGCTGATGCGATCGCAGAGCTCCCTCGGCCCGAGGCCCAGAGGGTCGTTGAACGCTTCGTCACGGCCCCGCAGAAGCCGATGGAGGAGATCAAGAAAGAGGCCGAGACGCTTCGCGCGACCAAGCTCGAGCTTGTGCTGGATCCCCGCGTCGCCGATGGCCTGAAGAGGGCGGCAGAGGAGAGGAGCACGACGATGGAAGCGATAGCATCTCTCGCAATACACTCTTGGCTCCGGCAGAACAAGTACAGCTAGACTGTCTCCCACACCTTGAAGAGATAGCGCGCTCAGGCAACCGCGGCGCTCCAATGGGGCAGCCGAGCAGATCGTCCTCGATCAAGGAGCATGGTTGACAGGGTCGGCCTACCGACGGAAGACAGAGGATGCTTCCATCAACCGTGCATCACAGGGCTGCGCTAGAAAGTCTACTTGGAGTGACCTTGCCCCGTTACGACCGTACACGCGGCCGCCGTGAGTGGAAGGGTGCAGCCCAGCATGATCTCGCCGTCATTGGAGGCGATGACGTGGACCGTGTAGCTCTGTCCTGCCTGCGTTGAGGGGACGATTGGGGCCGACTGCCCGAACGTTATCTGACCTGAGAAGGTCAGGTCGATGCACTTCCCAGGAGAAAGGACGAGGCTACCCTGACTTTCCTCATCGTCTCCGTTGCCGCTCGCGAGCGCCAGGTTCCCGGAGGAGCAGGTCGTTGCTCCGGAGCTGCTGGACACGGCCGATCCGGCGGCGGTCGTGGTCGACGACGTGCTTGACTTCGCTGCCGCAGGAACTATCGGGCTAAACACAACCTCGTTATGGCTGGCGCCGCACGAGTGCGCCGAGTCGCCATTGCCTTTGCCCCGGCTCCCTTTGCCGTTATCATTACCGTTGCCGTTGCCATTCCCGTCCTGCCCCATCTTGCCGGGACACCCACCCTGAGACGTGAAATTGCCGTGAACCCCTATCGCGACCAGGGTGACCGGAAGGTCTCCGGTGTTGTTGACTTGGACCATCAAGTTCGTCGTGTTTCCGGAGACGGATAGCGATACGAGTCGCGCGGATATCTGGGCCGCTGCGAGGTCAAGCTCCTGGTTGTCACCCTGGCCCACCTGCTGTTGTGTGCCCACGCCATTGTCCCCCTGCTGGTATTCTGAGGGCAGCCTGAGGATCCCGACCATCGAGGGTATCATCTGATAGCCGGTCGGAGTATCTGCGACCACGGGGTTGAGCTCCAGGAGGACTGAGCTGTTTGCGACCAGCGCCGTCGGGTTCGCCAGGGTCACGCCCAGGTCGGCTCCGCCAACGGCGAGCGTCACGGGATAGACCGTGCCGTTGATACTGATGGAGACGCTCTGGACCGTGAAACCGACCGAGTAGACGGTCGAGCCGGTCGGCACGCTCGTCGACGCAATGGTCTGTGACACATTCTGGAGCTTCAGCAGGTCGACCGTGGCGGAGCCTCCGGAGGGGCTCAAGGATACCGAGGTGGTCGTCAGCTGGCCGCCCGAGGCCGGTTCACCGACGAGGACGTTCACCGACGTGTACGTCAGGTTGAGCGAACTCGTGCCTGGGGGAACTGAGGAGGGTCGGTCAGCTGGATCGCTAGGACCGACTGGCCCGCGTTCTGGGAAGAGCTGTTGGTGTGGGGGCTTGTAAAGTACGTCATCGTTCCGACGATGATGACCGCTGCTACTACGACGGCCAGGACCGAGTAGCCTAGGGTCTTTCTTCCTGCGGACATTGTTCCTCGGTTTCCCATTCGGGAGGCAGGGGAGATAATCCTTCATTCTTGAAGATCCTTTCAAGAGTCTTGAAAGCAGGACGCCTCTGACCTTAGCCCAGTGGAAGTTGTGCGGACCCGTCCTCTACCTCCAAGCGGTCAGCCTTCGCCACACTCTCGCAGTCTCGTACCAGACCACCGCCACGAGGCCAAGTGATGTCAGGACCAGGGGTGCGACATATCTGGAATCGCCGAGGGATTTGAAGCCGAAGTACGAGATCAACACGGTGAAGAGGACCGCGAAGAAGGTAAGCTGGGGCACGAGGGTTGGACCTATCTTCGTGTATCCCTCAAGGATCTGTCCAGAAAGGTCCTTGACCGAGTAGTACTGCCCTGCCGGGTTCTGGGCCGCGTAGCCGGCTTCAATGAGCCTGTTTAGGTGGTACGAGGCGAGGGACGGAGTCGAGAAGCCCAAGGTCCTCTGGACGTCGCGGAGCTCGGACGGCCCATGCCTGAGCAGGTGTAGGTAGACTCGCAGAGTGTTCCCCTTGAGCTCCCTGCCACCCTTGCTCTCACTGTCTCCTGCCAAGTCACCTTCCCCGATATTCGATCTCACCGAGGGCCTATTCGGCTTAAAGGTCTTGGCCCTCGTCCATGGAAGTTTTGACGGCGGGGCAGGGAATTTCGGCTCGTGGAGGAAGGGGGCTCTCTGGGCGGTCAAAGTATGCCTTGCAGCGCCCTGAGGTGTTCGCTGGAGATGCCGTCCCCCAGCTCCAGAGGAAGAAGTCGTCGAAGCCCGAGCTAGCGAGTGCCTCTATCTTCCTCCTGAGGCCCTTCGAGTCGTTGTTGTTCTCCCAGATGTAGGGCTGGATCGGTACTTTGCCGATTAGGGGCTGCAGGTACTTCATCTGGCGGGCGAATATCGAGTAGTCGTAGGCGTTCGAGTAGAGAAGGATGTGCTTCGGCTCGCCGTAGGCCGTGTATCTTCTGGGGCCCGGCCCGAGGTCGAACGCTTCTCTGATGAACCTGAGAAGCGCGCCCTCATCAAGACCGACCCGGGCGGCGACCTCCTTCGCAAACAAAGGGATGACGGATCCGGGAAGGTAATCGGGGAACTTCGGGATTATCAGGTCCAGGTCGGAGGAGAGGGCGAGGTAATCTGTCCCCAGGATGGGGCTGAGTGACGGGAGCTGGAACTCCATCCCGAACCTCAACTTCGGATTGTGCTCGCCGGCAGCCTCCCGGCCCGCCGCTATCAGCGCGCGGCTGTACCTGGTCATGGAATCCATCCTGAAACGCAGCCATTCGGCCAGGTAAGGCCTCCCGAGGAAGAAGTGGGTAACGTCGTCAGCGTTTGCCGTGAGCGGCGCGCCCCCTCCACCCCCTGACCACCGCCTCGTCAGGGTAGCGAGAAGAGACTTCGCTTCGCCTTTCATCCGAGAGAAGTCGAGGCCCTGCTCCTCGGCGGACCGTTCGCACGCCTCGCAGAAGCAGGAGAAGAGGCTCCCAACGTCGATCTTCGGGTTGGTCCACCTGATTCTCCAGGGATATTCGAGGTGATTGAGGGCCATTATCTCCATGTCGGGCCACGCGCGAACGAACTCTCGCATCATATGCTCGCCGAACCTTTGTATGTGCGGGTTGTTCGGACACCCGTGTACGGGGAAGTCGCCCGGTCCGGTCAGGCGCCTGTCCGCGACGTCCAGCAGGGCAGCGCCCGCGAAGCTGTCGGAAGCGGACCACATCGGCACAAAGTTGCAAGTTACCCTGAATCCCCTCGACCTTGCTTCGCCCATGAACCTCTGCGCCGACTTGAACTCCTCTCTCCCCACCACGGGAAGCTCTAGACCCAGTCCTTGGCTCGAGGAAAGGACCCGCAGGGCTGGGCTAATCCCAGCCCCATAATTCGCCTTCTCGATCTGCGATTGGAAATCGAGCAGCTCTATGCCGTCGACCCTGGTGTAGCGAGACAGGTCGCCTAACAGCCTCTCGGACTCGCCGAGTGCAACTCCCCACGGGACGAAGACGGATCTCAAGGTTGATCTCGGCTGGCTCCTATTCTCCGGCAGGGATCAGTCGTCGCGTATATATCAGCCGAGCAGCTTAGCACGACCCGGCCACATTGAAGAAGATCCTGGACGATCCTACATCGGTCGCTGACGATGCCCTGGAGGGGATGGTCCTCTCCATGCCTGACGTGCTGCGCAGGATACCCGGCAAGAGGATCGTCTTCAGAAAGGACGCTCCCGTCAAGGGCAAGGTGGCCCTGGTCTCCGGAGCCGGATCTGGGCACGAGCCTGGCCACGTGGGCTATGTGGGTCGGGGGATGCTCGACGCGGTCGCCATGGGTGACGTCTTCTCGGCCCCCGGGACCGGGGACATCCTGACCGCGATCCAGGGCGCCAACGGAGGCCTCGGAGTGCTCATCGTCCTCCCGAATTACGGGGGAGACGTCCTGAACTTCGGCCTTGCCGAGCGGAAGGCGAGGGAAGCCGGGATCCCCACGGAGCACGTCCTGGTTAACGACGACGTCGCCATCAAGGACAAGAACAAGCGGCGAGGAGTCGGGGCCGCCATCTTCGTCGAGAAGATCGCCGGAGCCATGGCCGAGGGAGGACGGGGAGGCGCGACAACGCTCGCCGATGTCAAGAGGGCGGCGGAGACGGTCGTCTCGAACTCCGGGTCGATGGGGGTCGCCCTCGCTCCCTGCACCATACCTGCGGTCGGGCGGCCCACCTTCACGATAGCAGACGACGAGCTCGAGCTGGGCATAGGCATCCACGGCGAGCCCGGCGTCGAGCGAGTGAGGATGATGACCGCAGACGCGATCTCAGAGTACCTCGTGAGCCACATCGCCGAGGACCTGCACCTCTCGAGCGGGGACAGGGTGGCCGTCATGGCCCAGGGCATGGGCGGTACCTCGAACATGGAGAAGTTCATCTTCTACAGGGATGTCTGCAGGCACCTCGCGTCCAGAGGGATCGCCCCAGCCGCCTCGTTCGTGGGTGAGTACACGGCATCCATGGAGATGGCCGGCGTCCACCTCACCCTGCTCAGGCTGAGCGACGAGCTGAAGAGCCTCCTAGAAGAGCCGACGGAGGCGCCCGCGTGGCACACGTGGAGCTGAATGTCCATCCAGGACGAGCCCACGGTCTCCTCGGCCGATTTCCGAAGGATGTTCGCCCGGGCGGCCGAGGCCGTGATCCAGCAGGCGAGCTACTTCTCGGAGCTCGACATGCTCGGAGACGCCGATTTCGGAGTCAGCGTCTCGAAGGGCTTCGGATTGATTCTCACGAGGCTGTCCCAGGAAGACGACCCCGACGTCTGCAGGATTCTTACCGTCGCCGGAGACACCTTCTCGATGGAAGTAGGCTCCACCATCGGCGTCTTGTTCGGCTGCGCGCTGACCGAGGCCGGGAAGGCGATGGAAGGCAGGAAGACCCTGGACACGGCGGGGCTCTCGACGATCCTCAGGGCGATGTTCGTCGCTGTCATGGCCACGGGCGGCGCGGCGCCGGGCGACAAGACGCTCCTGGACGCCCTCGAGCCTGCGGCGCTCGCGGCGGAGGCAGCGACCAGTGAGGGTGCAGGTCTCGGGCCTGCGCTGGCCAGGGCGGCGTCGGCAGCAGAGGCCGGTTCCGACTCGACCGTCGACATGGTGGCCCGGGTGGGGAGGGGCAGCTATCTGGGAGAGAGGAGCAGAGGGCGCGCGGACCCGGGCGCCGCTTTCATCGCCTTCTTCCTCCGGTCTATGAGCCAGCCCGGATGACCAGTCGTCGGCCTACCATGAAGAGGCGTTCCGCACGAGGGCTGGGGACTATCAGCCCGACGCGAAAGCCCTCCTCGATAAGGGGTTCCTCATCCCATTCAACTTCACCCGGCACACAGCTCTCTCGGTCAACTGCGGTCTCTCGAACGGCCTCCCCGTGGGGCTCCAGCTCGTCGCCAACCATCTCGAGGGGGGAAGTACTCTCTGCCGCCCTGGCCTACGAGAGAGCAGCAAGGTGGAACAGGTTCCACTCTCGCCCGTGGCGATCCGGTGGGTTTTGAGTCCGGGGTGGAGGAATTCTCACACTACGCCATTTATCAAAAAGGAGTCCCACAGTGCTCTGGTCAACGAAATGAGCCTAAAGGAAGTCGTGGTCCTGATGAACGGTCGCGAGTACGGGAGAGCCATATCCATCCTTGAGGATGAAGCATCCAGCGAGAGCAAGTCCCCGTCAGAAAGGGCAGAGCTCTATGAATGGCTGGCCGAGTGCCACCGCAAGCTCGAAGACTACAAGTCCTGCGGCGATTCCTACCTCGACGCCATCAAGAGGGTCTTCTCGCAGCAGATTGACGTGAAGCTGAAGGCGAGACAGGCCCTGCCGTTGAGCGAGAAGGCGCTGGAGAGCTACAAGCTTGGCGGCGATACCGTCGATGTCCTTGAGGCAGCGAAGCTCAGGCAGAGGCTTCTCGAACTCGCCAAATAGCGCTCGGTCAGTAATCGCAGTTCGACGCCTAGATAACGCCAGTGGTCGCGTCACTATCGAAATCGATACTCTTTAAGATATAGTTATATAATCTATTCTCAGGGCGGCTGCTCATGGAAAAGGCGAGAAGGTCCCCACCTCACCGGGAGGGCCCGGGGCTCTTTGAGGACGGGAGTCCGCATCCGCAGGGCGCCCCGAGGGGTCTCCTTCACTTCTACTCTATTCTGAGCATAGGCCGCAGGCCGATGAGAGGCTACGACATCATGAAGGAGATTGAGGCCAGGACCGAGGGCGCCTGGCGGCCCGGACCCGGAGCTGTCTATCCGGTGCTCCAGAAGCTCGCGAAACAGGGCTACATCAAGGCCCAGAAGAAGGAGCGCGGTGGGTCCGCCCAGGTCCTCTACCAGATAACTCCCGCAGGACTGGAGAACATCGCCAACGCCAAGAAGATGATGAAGTCGTCCACGGAACGCCTTAACCTCATGGGCCGGCTCTTCATCGAGCTGATGGAACCCGATGACTTGGTGAGGTTCGCCCTCAACTCCTCTGAACTGCAGATCGAGCTCGTCCACATGATCGTCGAATCGGACAGAAGCGGCCTGGGCGACCAGGACAGACTGTTCATCCTCCGCCAGCACAGGCTCAATCTGGAGAGGGAGCTGACCCGAACCAACTCCATGATCAAGAAGCTGGACGGCCGCTCCCGCTCCGGGAGCTCCGTCCCCGAGGGATCGGCATCGGAGGGGAAAGAGGCTTGAGTACGACCGCGCTGGTCTCAGAGGGCCGCGTCGCCGAGGGCGACTCGATGATCAGGGTCGAAGGACTGACCAAGAAGTTCGGAGACTTCGTGGCCGTCGATGACGTCTCGTTCGACGTCAAGAAGGGCGAGATATTCGGCCTTCTCGGCCCCAACGGGGCTGGGAAGAGCACGACCCTGAGGATACTCTCCACACTTGCGAGGCCGACCAAGGGGACAGCGACGATCGGGGGCTACGACATCGTGAACGATGACACAGAGGTCCGCAAGCTGATCGGCATCGTCTCTGAGAAGATGATTATGTACGACCGCCTGACGGCGAGGGAAAACCTCTGGTTCTTCGGCAGCCTCTTCGACATTCCAAGGGATGTGCTTACGAAGAGGATCGACGAGCTGCTGGACCTGGTCCAGCTGACCAAGTGGAAGGACGCCCAGGTGGGCACGTTCTCGACTGGGATGCGCCAGAGGATGAACGTGGTGCGGTCACTGCTAAACATGCCCCGCGTGCTGTTCTTGGACGAGCCCACACTGGGGCTAGACCCCCAGTCCTCGGTCGAGATCCGGGAGTTCGTCAAGAAGCTCAACAGGGAGAACGGGACGACGATAATCGTGACGACCCACACGATGGTCGACGCCGACATGCTCTGCAACCGCATCGCGATCATCGATCACGGGAAGGTGGTCGCCCTGGACACCTCGAGCGGCCTCAAGAAGCTGATCTCCGGTGAAGACTCCACGGTCCTGAAGCTGGGCATAGCGAATCTCACGACCGATCTCCTCGAGTCTCTCCGGACCCTCGACTGCGTGAAGTCCGCCTCCCAGGAGGGCCCCACGCAGATCCGCCTGATTGCGCGCGGCAGACGACGCCTTCGACGGTGTGATCGACGCGGTGAGGCGGAAGGGCGGGAAGATAACATCGATAGAGAGCGTCCAGCCGACGCTCGAGGACGTCTTCCTGCACCTGACGGGCCACGAGGTAAGAGACAGCGCGGACCGGAAGATCCCGCTCGAGTCGCGGCACGGATTTGGTGGCGGGCCCGGGAGGATAAGGTGAAGCTGATGGGAGCCAAGACTCTGCTTTCGCACAGCTTCAGAATCGCCTGGAAGGACCTGCTTGAGCTCGAAAGGAACAAGTTCGGCCTGGTCCTGCTCATCGTGATGCCCCTCTTCATGCTGGGAATGGTTGGCTTCATCTACCCAACGAGCGGCAACTCGGTCAGCAACGCTGCCCGTCGCGATAGTCAACATGGACTCGGGATACAACAACTCGACCATCGGGAGCCAGACGTTCATCTCCGTCCTGGACCAGATCAACAGCAAGACGAGCATGATGAAGCTCTCTGCGGAGCCGAGCGTCTCCGCTGTCAGGAGCTCGATTCAGGGCGGCAACCTCGAGGGCGCGATAATCATCCCGAGCAACTTCTCGGCAAGCCTCCTCAGCGGGAAGCAGGGGATGCTCATGATCATGACCGACCAGTCTAACCCTCAGGTCTCGGCCACAATTCAGACTCTCCTCTCCGGCGTCTTCAGCAAGATGGGCACCTCGCTGGCCCAGCAGAACGTCCAGGATCTCAGTCCGGCGGTCAACGCGTCCGATTCCCTTGCGATAGTGCAGCCATACAGGGTCCAGATGCAGGGCGTGGTCGCCGGCACCTCCAACTACTTCGACTTCCTCGCCCCGGGAATAATGGCCATGGTCGTCATGATGAGCGTCATGACCGGCCTCCCCGGCGCGATCTCACAGGAGAAAGAAATCGGCACGATGGACGGGATGATGGTGGCTCCCATCAACAGGCTCTCGGTCATCCTCGGCAAGACCCTGAGCCAAACTGTCAGAGGCATCCTCCAGGGGGTCAATAATCCTGGTCCTGGCCGTCCTGCTGTTCGGCGTGACCATACATGGGAGCATCCTGCTCGTCTTCGGCCTGCTGCTGCTCGGGGTGTTCAGCTTCGTCGGCCTCGGCATAGTGTTGACCTCGTTCGCCAAGGACCAGCAAACGGCAACGATGCTGATGACCACTCTGATGTTCCCCATGATGTTCCTGAGCGGTGTCTTCTTCCCGATACAGCAGATGCCATGGTTTATGCAGGACATCTCGAAGGTGCTCCCGCTCACCTACGCGTCGGACGCTCTGAGGAAGGTCATGGTCCTCGGCGCGGGGATACCCGACATCACAACCGACTTGGCCATCCTGATAGTCTTCGGGGCCGTGCTGACGGCGATAGCCGTCCCGGTGTTCAGGCGACAGATGACGAGGTAGCTCGGACTAGCGCCGTGTTGATCCGAACTCGTAGCGGAGCAGGCGTATCATGTTCCTGAAACGCGGGGCGATGGACGCCGTCCCGAAGGCGACGCGATACACCGACGGGAGATACTTGGACCCGAAGAGCGACGTGTTGGAGATCCTCCTCAGCCTTGGATCAAGTCTGTCGACTTCGCTGACGTCGTCGACCGCCCACTTGTGCTCGGCTCCGGTCCTCTCCTTGAGCCTCGACCTTCCTGACTGGATGGCGAACGAGTTCATCACGTCGAAGACGACCTGGCCACGAGGGAAGTGGTCCGCCACCCTCTTGAGAAGCGTCTTCACCTCTTCTTCCGTGAGGTACTCCACTAGTCCTTCTGCGATCGCCATCGCCGGCCGGCCACCCGGCACACTCTCGAGCCATCCCTCCCCCGTAACGGACGACTCCAGCATCTGGTATCCCTCCCGGTCCGAGTAGAACTTGCGGCGCTCCTCGATGACCTCGGGGTAGTCGACGTCAAACCAGCTCACGCGGGAAGATGGGTCTATCCTAGAGATCCTCGTGTCCAGGCCACAGCCGAGGTTCAGCACCACCGCGTCGGGGTTCGACCGGAGGAACTCCCTGACCCATTCATCCAACTGCTTTGCCCTGACGACCATGACGTTCCCGTTTCCAAAGCCCGTGAGCCTCTGGAAGTCGTAGTCGATCATGCTCACCATCTCGTCCGCCTTCTTGTCGCCGAGTATGGGGTGCTTCGAGCGGCTGTCCAGCGCCTTGGCGTAGAGGGTGATGAGGAGCGTCTCCTTCTCACCGGTAAGGTTCACCTTGTGCACTCCCGGACTCTGTCCTCCTCTATCCTGCGGCAAAAAGCGGGCCAACACACTGCCGGGTCAGGGGTTCGATTTGAGCTAGACGTTGACCACGTGAGACCTCCTCCTCCCTGACCGGTGCCCGGGAAGAGATATCAGTCCCTCCGCAAGGAAGCGCGCATGGAATCGTCACGCGTCGCCCTGGTCACCGGCGCATCCTCTGGTTTCGGGAGAGCCATCGCCTCCCTGTTATCAAAGAACGGGTTCCGGGTCTTCGGCACGTCCCGAAAGCCGGAGACCGCAGAGTCTGAGGGGTTCCGGGTGCTCGGCCTCGACGTGACCTCTGACGAATCCGTGCGCGCATGCGTGAGGTCGGTCTTCTGGCTGGTCATCGCGGCGCTGCTCGTGAGTGGTGTGGCATTCGCTCTCCTGACGATCTTCGCCGTCCTGTAGCACAGCGAGCCGGCACGTCCTGGCCCTCACCTGTCGCTAGAGCACTCCGTGTTTCCGCCACGTGTCGCCAAGGAGTTCGCCCCTGAGGAGGTCTCTGCGTACCACATTCTCTCTGCCCGCCTTCTTGTAGGCTCGGTCGAGAACCTCGGCCTCGACCTCCCTCGGGATCGCAACTATCCCGTCCAGGTCGGCGAAGACGATGTCTCCGGGCCTGACGGTGGCGTCCCCGCACCTCACCTGGCGGCCGTACTCGGTGACCTCGGATCTGCCCTTCGAATCGGTCGGCGTGGTTCCCGTGCAGAAGAGCGGATAGCCCATCGCCATGATCTGGCGGGTGTCCCTGGCGAGCCCCTCGATTATCGTCCCTCGCGCGCCCCTGGCCTTGCTGGCCGTCGAGAGCAGTTCCCCCCACGTCGCAGAGGTCGAGTCGTTGTTGGTGACTATGACGGGGACCTCGTCCGGCTTCAGGCTGTCCAGCGCCTCGATCGTGACCTTGTAGGGCTCGTCCGGGACCTCGAAGACCCTGGAGGCGAGCATTGGCTTCGACCGTCCCGCTAGGACCATGTCACCGCGTATCGGGCGAATCAGATTGTTCAGGGTGTGGTCTCGGATTCCCAGGTCGTCGAGGATGTCCGAGACCACGGCGGAGTAGAGCTTTCTCTCCATTCGGTCAAACATGACCTTTTCCGATGGATTCTCCCGCATTCGTCCGGTTCGGACCTCGAATGATATTTATGCCTTGGCCGGTCCTCCGTCCACGCCATCGTCAACGAGATTGACCTGTACCGCGAGATTCGTCGGGCGCGACGAAGCCCTCGCCCCCAATTGTCCGTCCTGCCGATGCTCGGCCCTCGTAGAAGCCTCGTCAAGTTTGTTATGGTTAGTCATTACACCATATTCAATATTGCTGATATATGTTTTATCGGAAAATAACTAGATTACATATGTAATGCAGAAATCGTTCCGGCAGACATTCTGAGCCGATGAAAACCTACGCAAAGTCTACTCTCGCAATTCCGGTAGTACTGTTCGCAATCATGCTGACGGCCAACGTGGCCGCAATCCCGCGCGACAACTCGAGCACGGCAACCCCTATCCAGCACGTGGTCGTCATCTTCAACGAGAACGTCTCGTTCGATCACTACTTCGGGACGTATCCGGTCGCGGCCAACCTCCCCAACGAGCCCCAGTTCACGGCGGCTCCGGGGACACCCACGGTCGTTGGCCTCACGGGTTCTCTGCTGACGAGCAACCCCAACGAGCTCGTGACGGGCAACCCGTTAGACAACCCCTCGAGGCTCGACCGCACCCAGCCGGTGACCTGCGACAACGACCACGACTACACCGCCGAGCAGGCCGCGTTCAACGGAGGGCTGATGAACATGTTCCCGGAGCAGACGAGCTGCAGCGACGGCCTCGTCATGAACTACTACGACGGGAACACCGTGACCGCCCTCTGGAACTACGCCCAGAACTTCGCCCTAAATGACAACTCCTTCGGGACGACCTTCGGCCCATCCACGCCCGGAGCTCTCAACCTGATCTCAGGCATCGGCGGTCCGATGGTCGCCACTGTCGCAGGCGTCGGCGGCATCACAAACGTCGCAGGTCTTCTGGCCAACGGCCAGGTGATAGGAGACGCAGACCCGACATACGACGACTGCTCGGCGAGCACCACCCTCGCAATGGTCCCCACGAGCGGACCCAGCTCACCCCAGAACATCGGAGACCTGCTCAACGCGGCCGACATCACCTGGGGATGGTTCCAGGGCGGCTTCACGCCGACCGTGCCATACAACCCAGTGACGGGCTCGCCGGCGGTCTGCGGCGCATCCAACGTGCAGGTCGGAGGGACGACCGAGGCGGACTACAGCGCCCACCACGAGCCGTTCCAGTACTTCCTCTCTACCGCCAACCCCCACCACCTCCCTCCGAGCTCCCCCTCCATGATCGGATACACCGACCAGGCTAACCACCAGTACGACCTCTCCTCGTTCTGGATCGCGGCGGACTCGGGCAACCTTCCTGCCGTCAGCTTCCTCAAGCCGGACAGGTATCAGGACGGCCACCCTGGGAACTCTGACCCTCTGGACGAGCAGACCTTCCTGGCCAACACCATCAACCAGCTCGAGAGCCTCCCGACCTGGTCCAGCACAGCGGTCATCATCAACTGGGACGACTCAGACGGCTGGTACGACCAGGTCATGGGTCCGATCGTCAACCCATCGAGCGACCCGACCAATGACGTGCTCAACGGGAACGCCTGCGGGGCCGGGGCCTCACCGCTCGGCGTCGAGGACAGGTGCGGATACGGACCTCGCATCCCGCTCCTCGTAATCTCGCCCTACGCCAAGCAGAACTTCGTCGACAACACCCTCACCGACCAGACCTCGATACTCAAGTTCATCGAGGACAACTGGCATCTCGGCAGCGTCGGCCCGACGTCCTTCGACAACCTCGCCGGCACACTGGACAACATGTTCAACTTCAACCAGCGCCCATCCGCGGACAGGCTCTTCCTCAACCCCCAGACCGGTGAGCCGGTCCGGACCAGTGAAGGACTGTTCGGCCTCCAATCGGACCCATCCTCTCTCTCCTCCCTGCACACCTGCACCGACCAGGACACCGACCCCGGCGTCTGCGCCATCCAATCGATCTTCAACAACACGCCAGTGACCGCGGGAAGCTACGTCTGGTTCAGCACCTCGATGGCCCTGACCTCAAGCGTCCCTTCGACAGGCCTTACGGCCCACTTCAGCGGGCAGTGGATAGACGTCCAGCTCAAGAGCGGCACTACGCTCCAGCTGCCGGCGCCGAACGCCGAAGTGGTCTACAGCCCAACAGCAACGACACCTACGACCACGTTCACCGGCGGACAGTGGGTGACCACGGTCCCCACGAGCTACGCGGGGAGCGTCTTCCTCTCAGGCCTCGCCTACCAGGTACCCAGCGGCGTCTCGCTCCAGGGAGCCAAAGTGACCTGGCTCGGCGCCTTCAGTGGAACGACGAACTCATTCAAGCTCGACTGGCAGTGGGGCGCTGCTTTCTACAGCAGCTTCGGCACCCTGAGCCTATCCAGTGCAAGTGCCCTCTACAACGGTCTCGGCGTCGAACCGACCAGTCCAAGCGGGATCAGCGCCCACTCGACCGGTGACCTAGCAGGAACCCCAGAGAACTACAAGACGAACCTGGTTGCAGGGGCCACAGGCGAGGGCGGAAGCGACTACACAGGAGACCGTAGCCAGACCGGCACAGCCTCCTACCAGGCCTACCTCCTCAACGAGTAGAAGACGAAGACAAGAACAGACGGAGGGCGCGGGTGATGCCGTGCCCTCTCTCCAACTTTTGTCAAGCGGAGGATTCCGGGATCAGGATTCGACCCCTATCATTTGCAGAACCTCAGGCTCGATCATGTGGAACTTCTTACCCTCCTTCTCGAACCTCGAGGCCACAGCGTCTTGAGAGGTGAAGTAACAGTCATCGAGGCCGTAATACGCCAGCGCTCCGTGCTCCTTGTTCAGGCAGACGTGCACCTGGAAGTCCGCCGCGAAATACATCTTGCTGCCGCAGAGGGTGCACGGGCGATTCACCTCTTTCTCGGCGTCCACCTTGGGACCAGAGCCGGGAGGATCACAGCCTTCAGTCGAATCGTCCCGCCTCATCTTCCTCTTTGCCATTGACTCCGGAGTCCCGCAGAACCGCCTTAAAGGCGACAAGGTGGAGAGCGCGAAGGATCCGAGGAGACGGTGAGTTATTGTTCTAGAGAAAAGTACTAGAAGATTTTCTTGGGCGCTTAAATAATTTCCTAGACTCGGGTCAGTACGAAAGCATGAGGCTCTCCATCTCATCTCTTGCTAGCTTCTTCCTCCTGGCGCTCCTCTTGTCGAGCAGCGCCGCTCTGCCGCTTGCGACCGCGCAGCCGAGCACGACGGCGGTCACCTCGTTCAAGCCGGGTGCGCCGAGCTACGTCGGCTCCGCAGGAGCGTTCCTCACCGGCCCGACCCAGACGTCTCCCTTCAGCACTCCAACACCGCACTCGCTGGTTCTGGCTGCCGGAGCCGCGGGATCGAATGTAATCCCCGCGCAGAACCCCAAACCCATCGTCGCCAAGGACATTGCTGTCAGCGATCCCCCATCACACCCCCAGACCGTCCCTCCCACGGTCAGCTGCCAGCCTCTCTCCGATGGCTGCGATAGCATAAGCCTCGGGTCGGGCGGCGCGACGTCCAACCCCTACGCACTGAGCGCGGTCAGCGACGCTTCCCAGTTTGGCGGCGTCATAGAGCCCCCAGACCAGGGGCTGTGCGGCGGTAATGGTTACGTCATGGAGATACTAAACCAGGGTGAGCTGCAGGTCTACAACTCCGGCCTCTCTCCCGTCTCGGGGGTCGTGTCACTCGACACCCTGATGGGCCTCACCGCGGCGGGCTGGAGCAGCGGCGGCGACATATCCTGCCTATACGACTCGGGTAGCGGTGGCCACTGGTTCATTACAGAGTTCGTCTCCACCAACACGGAAGCCTCAGGAGGGCCGTTCACCGGGTGCTTCGCAGGCGTCCTGAACTCCTGCCTTGAGGGAATCGCCGTGAGCGCGACCAGCAATCCCATGGGCTCGTACAACGTCTACTTCTTCAACCCGAACGCTGTCAACAACGACCCAGGCAAGGGGTATCTCCTCAACGACTTCGCTAAGATAGGAACCACGAACGACGCGTTCCTGCTCTTCTACGATGAGTTCAACCAGAACCCTTCGACATATCCGGCGTGCCCAGCCTTCGGCTGCAACACCTTCAACGGGGCGCAGGAGTTGGCCTTCAGCAAGGCGGCCTTTGAGCAGGGCCTCTCACCCTCCAACCCGAAGTTCAACGCCGCCTACGAAAACATGGGCGACTCCCCGAACCTCTACCCAATCCCAGCCAACGGTCAGTTCCAGCCGGATGCGGCCAGCTGCTTCAGCGGAACCTATGCCGGATCCGTATGCTGGTATCAGGTCATCCCAGCGCAATCTCCGGTCGCGTCAACGTCCGCATCCCTCGGCGCGTCATCATCCTCCATCTTCAGCGATGGAGGCAATGGGTACATGCTCGCCTCCCTCGACTTTTTGGGCGCGGGCGACAACCGCATCGCGGTCTTCGATTGGTCGGGCCTGTCGAGCCTGAACACGTACTCCTGCGCCTCATGCAAGATCATAACGTTCGGCGGTCAGCTCCTGACCAGCCAGACGACCTACATGGATGAGGGAGCACCCTGTCTCGTCAACTCGGGCATATCCAGTTTCTGCGGCCTCGGTCCACAAAAGGCAGGCCCGATTCCCCTGGGAGACAACTGCAACCTCATCCCTGGGCAGACCGCTTCCCCATGCCCCGAGTCTGGGATAGCGACCAACGGTGATGGAGTCACCCAGGTCTCCTATGCGGACGGCCAGCTCTGGACGGCAATCAGCACGGTTGTGGACCAGACCTTCAGCCAGCACGGCCCAGGTCAAGCAGTCTCGAGCGAGCTCCACTTGGGCGCCGCCTTCTGGATGATCAACACCGGCGGCTTCGGGAATCCAGACGCCGCCACAAGCTCCAACTTCTTCTCGAGTTCGTTCTCAATAGCGAACCAGGGCTACGTCTCTGCGATCCACGAGGACATCGAGTTCCCGGCCATAGCGGCGGGCGGCAGCGACGGCGCCGTGATAGCGTTCACGCTGTCCGGCAATGGCGGCCCCACTGCAGCCAACAGCGGCGGGTTCTACCCGAGCACGGCGTACGCCCGCCTGGGAGGAGATTCCGCGGTCCAGGGCAACAAGATATACGTAGCCGACCTCGGCAAGGCGCCTCAGGACGGCTTCAGCGAGTACCTGGGCTATGCGCCCGGAACCCTCGGGACCAGACCGCGATGGGGAGACTATGGCCAAGCAATCTTCGTCCCACAGACCAAGGGGCCGGGCCTGACCTACTTCGCCACGGAGTACATCCAGTACCCGAACTGCAGCGACAAGGTCTTCCTCAGCGACCCGACGTGTGGCGGAACCAGGACCCCGTTCGCGAACTGGGGAAGCTCGGTCAACTTCGTAGGCCCGTAGATACCCGCGCAGGTCGGGAGACGCTCCCCTATCCAAGGAGGCTCTCCCCTCTTCTTCGTTCCTGCCTTCCACTCACTCAGACTTGACCAGGTCGAGCTTCGATCTGATGGGACGAAGATTCTCCGGAATCTGCAGAGCTTCTTCGCTGTGCACGCAGAACTGGGGGGACGGGCCGAGGACCATCTGTCGTCGCCACAGGTCCGACCTCCTGTTCCCCACGACCCCTGCAACCTCCTGATAGTACGACTGATAGGATGGCCCGATTGGCTTCTCGATCCAGGTGGCGTAGCGCGCTTCTCGCAGGCTAAGCTCTCCCCCTATCGCCTTGAGTATCCCCCCGGCCCCTTTCAGATAGTCCTTCGCGATCGAGTCGTGCGGCCCCCTGGTCTCTCCGCCGACAGCGGCCTCGTTTAGAGCGCCGAGCGATGAGAAGCCCTCGACGACATACCAGTCCTCGTACAGGCTGCCGCGCTGGGGACTCCAAGGCAGGGCGTCCACCCGGAAGCTCAGCGCCTCGATGAGGCCAACGGGTTTCTCCTCACTCAGGACGCGCAGAAACGAACCCAACTTCGACTCGTACTCCTCTGCCGGTATCCCGGGACGGGGCCAGTGCCAAAAGACATATGCGATCGGAGCGGACATGACGGATAAGACCCTTGGGCCGGTAATAAGACGTTTTGCCCACCCGTGCGCCGCGGCCAGGGACCTCCCAAGAGAGGAGACTGGCCGCTCCTAGCCGATTGCGCCGCTCCCTGAACTCGTCGTCGTCACGGTCTCTGTGACCGTTACCGTCTCGGTGACAGTGTTGGTCTGGGTAACGGTCTGAGTGACTGTCTGAGTAACGGTTTGGGTCGAGGTCTGGGTCTGGGTCTGGGTGCTCGTGAGGGTCGTGGATTGTATGGTCGTCACCGTGGTTGTGCTCGGGATGGCCGTCGTGGTCGCGACCGAGGTCGTGGTCGTAGTGGTGGTTGTAGTGGAGATCGTCGTCGAAGTCAGGGTCTGGGTTTCATTGTTGATCTGCGTGCTCGTTACGGTCAGGATTTGTGGAGTCGTCACAGTGGACGTGATCGGGCTGGCCGTCGTGGTGAGGGTGACGTAGCTGGTGGTTGTCGGTCCGTTGGCATAGATAGTGGTCGATATGCCGACCCCCAGCGTAGCGGTCACTATCACGAGAACGGCTAATACGGGCACCGCCGCGATGCCGGCTGACCTTCTACTTCCGACCTTCACGTCTCCCACTTATGGTCACGTAGGCCAGCTGAATGACGAACAACAATCCCAGAATTGTGGCTGCGGTCAGAGCAGATACGCTGTTGGAGAAGTGCCCGACCACGGAAACAATGTACACGCAGGATGACGCTGCGGCAGAAAACGCGATGAAATACGTGCTCTCAGCATCGATGACCGAGTAAACACTCACCTCGGCCGAGAGCTGGAACATGCCCCTGGTGACGAGGAGATAGTACGCACCTTGGAAGACCATGAGGAAGAAGAGTATCTCCACCACAGTCTGTGCTTCTGAGAAGATGGCGCTACCTAGCCCCCCGAGCCGTAGGCAGCATAGGACCCAACTAGAACAATGACCGCGGCGGAGAACGAGAATATGGCTACGGTGGTGTTGGACCAGGCGAGGTGCTTCCTTACCTCTCCGATCCCAGCGGCCATCTCCACGCAAGAGGCTAGACAACATATGTGATTTAACCGTTTAAGACCAAGAACGACCCGCACCTGGGTCGGGTTCGTGAAGGCCCCTTCATCTCTGCTCGTCAAGCTTGAAGTTGAGCTTGACGCAGAGGTCGTCGAAGATCTCGATGTGGGATTCAAGCCACGGAGTGAGGAAGTAGGTCACCCCGTAGGACTCCCCGGTCGAATCCACGAGGGCGTTCTTCTTCAGGATCTCCATGTGGTGCTGTACCGTCCTGTACTCCACTCCTATCCGCTTCGAGAGCTGGTTCATGTTCCCGGGCTTGGTCCTGAGCTGGTGGATGAGCCGCGCCCTGGTCTCTCCACCCCTGGTCGCGCCAAGAAAGTACCACAGGAGGCGACGCAGGTCCGGGTTGTCCTGCACGAGGTCCGCGAACGATTCATTATATTTAATCGTTGGAGCAAATCTTCCTCCCCAATCTTGAAATAGACTTATACGTTCGAAGCCAAAAGCGGGCTCACAGACTCAAGGACAACGATTTTGGAAACTCTAATGGAGGTGGCAATCCTCTTCTCAGGCCTCAATGCCGGCGTACTCGTCGCCCTGCTGTACTTCTACACGCGGATCGCAGTCAAGAGCAGGGCTGCTCATTCGGTGGGCATGATGTTCTTCGCTCTTCTCCTGCTCTCGAACAGCCTCCTGACCGTGTATTCGTACTCCGCGATGGCCCCTTTCTTCGGGAGCGAGGCCCTTCCATACCTCTCGGTGATTTCCGTCCTCGAGTTCTTCGGCCTGGCGGCGCTCCTGAAGATAACCTTGTAGCTCGTCATCGCCCGGGAAGGACGCGCCGTTCGAACCCCGCCCTCGCTGGAATAGGGATGCGTCCACGGATACTTTTGGAACTAATTTGTAACCAATCTTGAAAAACGCTATAATAGATTTGGCTCACCTTTCGAGGGACCATGAAACTGATTCTAGCGGGTCTGACTCTAGTTCTGGCCATCCTGGCGGCTTCTCCGCTGCTGGCGACGGCCAACGCAGCAAAGGTAGGGGCTGTCTATACAATAGACAACTCCGCGGCAAATTCCGTCCTGCAGTTCCAAGCGGGGCCCAACGGTGTCCTGAGTCTGGCAGGGACATACTCCACCCACGGCAGCGGCACCGGATCGAAGCTCGCAAGCCAGGGTGCGGTCACGCTGACTGAGAACGGACAGTGGCTCCTCGTCGTCGACGCAGGGAGCAACCAGATAACGGTCTTCAGGGTGAACACCGACGGCAGCCTCACCTTCGCGAGCGTGACCGGCTCCCAAGGCAACGTTCCGATAAGTGTCACAACGCACGGGAACCTGGTCTATGTCCTGGACAACGGCACGTCGACGGTCCCCGGGAACATCGCGGGCTTCGCCCTCAGTGGCAGCGGAGCGCTGACCTTCATCCCGGGCTCGGTTCAACCCCTGAGCGGTGCTGCGAACACCTCTCCCGAGCAGATAGGGTTCAGCAACAACGGGAACGTCCTCGTCGTCACCGAGAAGGCAGCAGGAGTGATCGACACCTACTCTGTCGGGAAGTCGGCGGTTCCGTCCGCTCCGACCATCACGCCCTCGAACTCGGCAGGCCCTTACGGCTTCGCCTTCACTCCGCAGGGCTACCTGATCGTGAGCGAGGCTGCGGCAGGGACGCTCTCTTCCTACGCTGTCTCCGACGGTGGCAGCCTGCGGACGCTGAGCGGCTCGATACCTGACTTCGGGCTTGCCCCGTGCTGGGTCGCCGTCTCACCTAACGGGGATTACGTGTATGCGAGCAACGCCCACGGAGGGACGATCTCCGGCTACGCGGTCTCCGAGAACGGAATGATGGGTCTCTTCAGCTCCGTCGCAGCCAAGACGTCCATCCCAACCCTCGACCTTGCCTTCGGCGGCAACAACCACATCCCCCTCCTGTATGTCCTGAACGGTGGGTCGATAACGACCTTCCAGGTCTACCAGGATGGAAGCATCGCACAGACATCTTCGGCGACGGGACTGCCAGGTTCGGCGACGGGCCTGGCCGCCACCTGAGCGCGGACCGCTAGCAGGGCCGGGGGAATCGCGGGCTACCGCAACGAGGCAGGCCCGCGCCTCCACCCCTGAGGTGCTCCGCCTCGGAGGATATTCCGACGACCAACATCTCAAGTTCGGGGTGCGTCCAAAGTGGTGTTCCCCGCTTCGACCACATCCTCTCACATGACGACCTCCTCGCCTCCTCTTCGCCAAACACCACGACTACCTCCACCAGTTCCTCTTCCTCGATCTCTTGGACATACCTCGGGCCTGGAGCCATCGCCGCGGCGCTTCTGCCCACGCTGGGAGGGCTGGCGTCAGCGAGAAGAGGATGCGCCAGGGGCAGTTTCGCCTAGACTCACGAGACGCCTCGGCTGAACGAGTCAAGAACCACGCCCACGCTCGGGGTGTGGTTCTCAGTTGTGGCAATCGTATGACGTGGTTAAAAGCGCTGTTTCTTCGGCATTTTTTCGTGGATGCGGTTGATCGATGGCGCAGTTGCGGATCGGAGCAGATTGCATCCGCGCCGCGCCATGCACGTCGAGAGGCTGGCAGGGGAGATGGTCCTCGCCGCGCTTGTCCTGAAGGTCTCGGTCGCCGGGGTCACCCTCTTCGTACTCTCGAACGGAGGAAGGGAGCTCAACCCTCTGTCTCAGATATCCCTTCCATACTGCCTCGGGTCGTTCCTGGCGATTAGCGCCGCGATAGTCGTAGTCGCTCTGTTCGTGCGGAACAAGGGGTTCAGGCTGACCCTCTACGCCTTCATCCTCGCCCTCACGGTCTTCGATCTCTCGTGGGACGTGACCCAGGCGCTCCAGCTTCCCATCTACGAAGGAATCCTGGATGCGGCATTCATCACCGCGGCTATTCCCACCTTCACGGCCCTTCACATCCAACAGAACCAGGATGTCTACGGGAACTGAGGGGCACGGCCCTCCGCCCCTGGTTGTGTCTCGGAGTCAGGGCAGACGCCGCCGGGTCTTCAACCTGTCTCACAGGGGCGATGCGCCCGGGTCCCGGTCCTGAGCGCGTCAGCCACGAAGGGGGATACTGGGGGGCCACCTGCTGGTACCGTTCCTGCCAGTTCGGCAATGACTCTTGACCCAGGTGGGCCGAGAGCCGGTCCAGAAACGCGTGCGTCCCCGGGGCGAAGCCGAGCGCGGTCTGACGGTTGAGCTTCCTGTGTTCCAGGTGCAGTATGGTCCCGCCTCCGTCCCTGCTCAGCTCCCACCTGATGACACCGTCTTCGCCCGACGGGAGCTCGGGCCGAGGTGAGACCTTCCATTCGTGCTCGAAAGTCCAAGGCGGGTCCCAGGTCAGAATCCGGCCGGTGACGTGCAACCGCGAGGGTCCTGCAAGGAGGTCAACGCTGCCTCCTTCGCGTCCGTCGATGGTCGCCTTGGTCATGTACCAGCCCGACAGTTCGGCCGGGTCTGTGAGGGCCCTCCAGACCCTCTCGGGAGGGTGCGTGAGTCGGCGTCGGAACACGAGAGTAGCCCACGCCCCCTCTCCGACGACCGCTCCCATCGGACCGAATTCATCTCGCGGCATCACTTCTCCTCCCTTCGTCTACTGGCATCTCCATCGTCAGATCCATCCAGGTGCGTTGCTAGCGAATCGAGGCGGCTCGACCAGAACTCGCGGTAGAGCGAAACCCAGGCATCCACGCCGCGGAGCTTCATGGGCCGAAGCGAGTAGATGCGCTGCTGGGCCTTCGGTAGCACGGTTACGAGGCCGGCCTCGCGGAGGATCCTTAGGTGCCTGGAGATGGCCGGCTGCGGGAGGTCAGGAAAGGCCGCGACCAGGTCTCCTGCAGGTCGTCCACCGGCCTTGAGGAGGTCCAGGATTCTCCGGCGGCTCGGGTTCGACACGGCCGCGAAGACCGCGTTACTTTCGACCTCAGCCTCTTGTGACATGGTCTCTAGGACCGGGAAGCGGATGACCGTCGTTGGTTGATTGAGAAGAGGTTCCCATCGGGGTCGGCGAACGTCGCGGAGATACCCCAGGCATACTCCTCAGGCTGGGCTTGCTTGAACTCCACTCCGCGGGACCTCAGCTCCACAAAGACCTTGCTGCAGTCGTCGACGCGGAGGACGATCGGGGGAGCGCTGCCTGGCCGCCAATGGCTCGACCAGCTGTTGGCGTCTGCGATCCCGGCCTGGAAGAGCGCCAGCTCGAGGTCCTGCCCTTTGGGGCCAACGGTGACCCATCTGTAGCTTCCAGGCGGGGTGAAGTCGGTCTTCTTCTCGAAACCGACCTTCTCTGTGTAGAAGTCTAGTGCCGCCTCTTGATTCCTCACAACGACCGTTATCTGAGCCACTTTCCCATCCATGGGTCATAGTATAACAGATACGCTATATAACAATATTGATATTTACGACGCGCGATTCTATTTATGAGCGGAGTGTCATCCAATGAAGGATGGAACTTTCCCCAGAGCTTCGGTCGGCTTTCCCCGGGCTGAGGGTGGTCGAGCTGAAGATGCAGGATCTGACCGTGAGGAGCTCCGACCCGAACCTGGAGTCGTTCAAGCTCGAGGTGCAGGATCGAGTCCGTCGTCGGACGGCCTCCCTCGAGGAGGTCAAGAACCAGCCCGTCTTCAGGGCCTATCGGGATTTCTTCTGGAGGGTGGGCATCGATCCGACGAAGCTTCGGCCAGCCGGAGAGGCTCTGACGAGGAGGGTCCTGGGGGGAAGGGACCTTCCTCGAATCAACACCCTCGTCGACGCCTACAATCTCGTCTCGGTGGAGACCTCCATAGCGATAGCTGCCTTCGACCTGTCTAGGGTGAGGGAGGACGCCTTGATAATGAGAAAGGCGGTGAAGGGCGAGCCTTTCCACGGAATAGGGATGGCGTCGCCTGACTCACTATCGGGAGTCGAGGTCGTCGTCGAAGACCAGAGTCTGCACAATCTCATCGCGGTGTACCCGTACAGGGACTCGGACGCCAGCAAGGTGACTGAGAACACGACCAAAGTCCTCTTCATGATGTGCGGGGTCCCCGGCATAGACGACCCAGCTCTGGAGGCTGCCGCAGGCTTGACACAGGAATACGTCCGAAGGTTCTGTGATCCTCATCGCTAGCACACTTTTGTTGCCGAGGCCGGTGACCTACCTTATGTCTCGCGCCACTTCATCTTGAACGAGACCAGAAGCACGAGCAGCACCGTTGCAGCGAGGAGGATGATGAAGCTGTAGACGGGGTTGATCGAGTAGCCGAGCCCTATCGCGCCCTGGAAGAGCGAGGCTGCCTCCGTAGTTGGGATGATCTCAGCAATCGGGACGAGGAAGTGCGGAAGGACCGAGATCGAGTAGTAGACGGGCGGCAGCACGGAGAGTATCGTCGCTATGAACCCGTTTATGATGAACGCGTTCTGGGTGTTCGGAGCATATGCCGAGAAAAAGAAACCCAGGGTTGTCACGGTCACCCAGAGGAGGGCGACGACCCCCAGCGAAGTGGCCAGCGCGGCCGCCGAAGCTCCGTGCCACGCCATCAGGCCGAATAGCACGACGAGGGCGGGGGAACCGAAGATCAGCTCCGAGATGGCCACCCCGAACAGGTAGGTGAGGGGAGAGACCGGAGAAGCCACGACGACATCCTGAAATTTGTTCTGGATCTTGTAAGAAGCCAGGTCCGTCCCGACGAAGAGCCCGAGCTGGGTGGTGACCATGGTCAGCGCCCCGGCCAGCCCGTAGGGGAGCGCGGCCCCGTTGCTCGCCACGAAGAGTATGAAGAGCAGCGTGAACGGGGACGAGAAGACGAACGGGATGAAGAGAGGGTTCCTCATGATCGGAGTGAACCCGAGGTAGTACATTATCGCCCAGAGCGACTTCAGCCTCCTCCTAGCCGTCGTATCCATTTTCCCCTTTCTCCGCCTCGCCGACTATGTCGACGAACACGTCGTCGAGCGACACCGGGCTCATCGCTATGCTCGCACCCCTCGCCACGGCCTCTTCGCTGAGGCTCCTCGCGCCAGCGGCGTCGGTCATGACCCGGTAGCTGCTCGCGACCTTGACGACCCGCCCGAAGGCCTTGAGGTCCTGCTCCGTGAACTTGTCGTAGACGTCCACGCGGGAGCTCCGGTTCGTGAAGGACGCTTTGACGCCCTGCGGGGTCCCCTGGACGACGAGCCTGCCCTTGTTGATTATCACGAGGTTGTCAGATAGCGCGTCCGCCTCGTCCATGTAGTGCGTCGTCAGGATGATGGTCTTTCCTTCCTGCTTCATGCGGGTCAGCTGGTCCCAGACCCTTCTCCGGTTCACGGGATCCAGGCCGACCGAAGGTTCGTCGAGAAAGATCAGCTCCGCGTCGGTCGCGATCGCCATCGCCACTATCACCCGCTGCTTCAAGCCCCCCGAGAGCCAGCTGGAGTTCTGGTCGGCGACCGCAGTCAGCTCGAGTTCTTCGAAGACCGCCCGCGTCTTCTCCACGGCGACGGACTTGTCCATCCCCCGCATGCGGAGGGCGAGCATCACGTGGTCGCTGGCGGTCAGCGGGTATATCGTATCCGCCTCTTGCGGAGTGACCGCTATGCGCTCCCTGAGCTCCTTCGCCTGCTTGACCGCGTCCAAACCGAGCACCGAGATCGTGCCCGACGTGGGCATCAGCAGAGTGCCGGCGATCCTCAGGAATGTGGTCTTTCCCGCCCCGTTTCGACCTAGGATCGTGAATATCTGGCCTCCCTCGATCTTCAGGCTCAGCCTGTCGAGGGCGGGCTTCTGCGACCCTCTGTACTTCTTGGTCAAGTCCGTGGCTTCGAGCGCAATCATCGGGTCGACCCGAGAGGTCACGTTTCTCACCTCTCTTAAACCAGTTCTTGTGCTCCTGCCCTTGACCGGAAACGGCCACCAACGCTAAGTGTCGCGAGCTTTCAATCGGCCGCCACGCTGACTTCAGAATACGTCAGCAACTTCTTCATGAGATGACGGCGATCGGGGTCTCCCCGAACAATTTTCGCGAGCGGTCTAGAGAAACCGACTAAGCCAGATGGGACACAGCTCTCTTCGGAGAGAGTCGAATTGGTAACACTGCTCGGTCTGGCGGTGGTCTTCCTGGTGATAGCTCTGATCGCGTACGCTCTCGGGGCCAGAGGGATAGCTGGCTTCACACTAGAGATAGCCAAGGTCATCCTCGTCGTCTTCCTTGCGCTGTTCCTCTTGGCTCTCCTATTCGGGACGGTGATAGCCCTCTAGGATCTGTCGAGGCCTAGGGAGGCTGAGATGCGCGCCCGGCGAGCGCCTTCCCGATCATTTCGATCCTCTCTTCCAGGTTGGGACTGCTCCTGACGCCGGCGGCTTGAGGGGGACTTCTCTCGGACCTCCGGCCGCCCAGGCGGCCACCCATCTCGATGGCTGCTATCAGGTCCAGTCCGTCGACGAATGAGAGGGCCATCCGGTCGCATCTCCGCTCTTCCTCTTGTGATAGTTGCGCATCGCGCCTCGATAGGATGTAAAATATGGATAGAAAGCCAGCGACGAGCACGAATTCCGCGAGCAGCATCGAACCCGTGGCCAGCAGGGCACCCAGGGTGAGCAGGAGCGTTGCCGCCAGCGACGGGATGGACACCCGCCTTCCTACGTGATAGTGGTCTCCCGTCAGCATGTGGGCAAACTCGTGCGCGCCGACGGCGAGCCTCTGACTCTCGTCAAGTCGATCGTAATACCTTGCCCCGAAGAGCATCTTGTTGCCGAGGCTCATAGCCGCCACGCTCGCCTTCGTCCTAAAGTACCTCTCCTGGTTGTCTCCGTCCAGCAGGCGCAGCGCGTCCATCCGTCCGGCGAGCTGGTCGAGCTCGGGAGACTCGAAGGACTTGGCTCCCAGGAAGACCCTAAGGTACAGAGAGCTGACATCCACTGTGATCGACCATCCTCTAAGCGCTCCGGGCAGGGTCTTGGAACTCAGCGACGCCAGGGACCATGGATTCACAGCCGGCCTTCCCATAGATGAAAGTTATGAAAGGATGTTTCACCCAGACGAATCTCCCGCCAGCCTAGGAGAAAGGAAAGCATATCAGGACGGACCATCAAGATTGTCAGTCGGGGCAGGCATTGAGGAAAATCGAGCTACCGTCAGAGGCGCTGGCCGAGGAACTACGAGAGCACCTACAGGACAAGAGGTTCACGGTCGCGAACTACGACAAGGCGCATCGGACTCTACAGTTTCCGGACAACATGAATCCGTCGCAGTGGTCGAGCCTCAGGAGCACCGTTGAGAAGTGGACGAGCGGAAGGAATCTCGAGGTGGTCGAATCGCTGAAGCTCCAGTACTCCAGGCAAGACGCGAAGCAGGAGAAAGCGAGCCCGAGGGAGCTGAAGGTTGAAGCGACCAAGAAGGTGGAGAGTCTCACCCCTGACAAAGCCGAGGAACGATACAGGTACCTCCAGAGCATTCCGATAAGTGATTTGAGCGAAGCGGAAATCGCTGAGAGACTGGAGCTTGCGGCGAGGCCTTCTGAGAAAGCCAAGACGCCGAAGAAGTGACTTCTCTCCGCCCAGACTTCGGCCGGCGTTCGCATTGCGCCAGACCTGGGTCGTGCGACGTGTCCCAAAGACTATGCGAATCGCCGCACGATGATTCGGAGGACCATCCCAGACTTGTCAATCCGGCCTGCCGCTAGGTCCCCGCTTCGCCTCTGAGCGCGAACAGGGGCACCGTGACCAGAACCAGGAAGACCCCCGAGAGCGCCCAGGCGAGAGGGTATCCGAACCCCGCCGCGGTCACCGAGAAGACCAGCGGCATCACGACGCCGCCGAAGAGGGCTATCCCGTTGATCCAGGAGATGCCGAGCGCCTCATACTCCTTCCTCGAACCGCCGATCGCCCTCCCGATGCCCACCCCGAAGACGTACGCCCCGGCGGTCGCGACTCCCACGACCAGGCCCGAGATCAGGGCGGCATAGACCGAGTTCACGGCGGCTATCGCAAGTCCGCCCGCCGCCGCAAGACAGAGAAGGATCAGCATCGTCTTCGGGCTCGGGCTCCTGTCGAAGGCCCTCCCCACGATCGGCGCGACGATGACCGAGGCAACCAGGGTGAGCCCTCCGATCGCTCCAGCGATGTACACGCCCGTCCTCAGGCTCTCTTCGAGATAGTACACCATGAAGTAGCTGTTGATGCCGAACGCGACCTGAGAGACGACGAGGCCGGCGCTCACGATGAGCAGCCATCTGTTCAGGATGATCCCCTTCAACTCGGAGAACCGTATCGAGAGGCTGCCGACGACGGGGTCTTTGGGAACCATCACGACGAGGAGCGAGAATGCCCCGAGTGCCAGGACTCCTCCCGCGACCACGCTCAGCCTCCATCCTGCCACGTCACCAAGCACGGCCCATCCCGAGATACCTAGGATTCCCCCGACGTCGAATGCTCCGCCGAAGAGGCCTATTCCGAGCCCCTCCGACCCCTTCTTGAAGTACCTCATGATCAGGATGACCCCGGGTCCGAAGATGAACGCCTCTCCGACGCCCTCGACGAACCTCAGTACGGTCAGGAAGACGACCGCGTCCGCCAGGCCGATGAGGATGGACGAGGAGGCAATGAGGAGTGTGCCGAGCAGCAGGGCCCTCCTGGGGCCGTACTTCGCTGCGACCAACCCTGCCGGGAGCTGGAAGACCGCCACCCCCAGCACGAACGTGGCCGTGACCAAGCCGAGGCCGGAGACATTCTGGTGAAAGTCCGAGGCGATGAGTGAGAAGACGGAAGAGACACTGTACCAATTTATCGCGCACACGAACTGGACGGTGATGAGAGTCGCGACAGCGTTCCGGTTCTCCATGTCCCTGAACAAACGGCTCTCCCGCTGCCGAGTTCGCCTACGGTAATAACGGTTGGTCGGTCCTGCGGCGGTTGCTGGGCCTTTCCGGCGGACTCAAGGACCGATACAGAGTAGCTCTGAGCCGCCTACGGGGTCAGTTCCTTGATCGCGTAGGACGTAGTGAGCACGCTGTGGATCTCCTCTGCCCTTTTCGGCCCGACACCGTCGACCTCCATCAGCTCCTCCCTCGAGGCGTTCATCACCCCGCGGACCGAGCCGAAGTGCGCCAGGAGGTTGTCCGCGGTCTTGGCCCCTATCCCGGGTAGGCTCGAGACCACGTAGACTAGGAGTTCCTCTGGCTTCCAGGCGCGCTTCTGCATCACCGGAACCCGAGCGAAGCTCCCCTCCTTCACCTTCTCGTCGAGGTACTTCAGGAAGAGGACGAACTCGCCGTCGCTCTCGAGGTTGACCGTCACCACCTGACCGCCCACCCCGTCTGGCGCGCGCTTCAGCGACGACCCCACCAGGGAGGAGATGTAGGCGTTCAGCGTCACGTTCGTCCCCCGCAGCGCCCTCGAGGCCGTGCCGATCGTCACTATGTACGACAGTGGAAAGCCGTAGGACATGTTGTAGAGCTGTTCGTCGCGCCTTCCGTCGTTCATAGAGCGGAGATAGTCTCCGATTTCTTTCCTCTCGACGGGGGTCCCGACGTACGTGCCCTCGACCGATATCTCCCCACAGAAGTAATCGCCGACCTTGAGCTCCCTGCGCTCGTTCGGCACGCCGTTCACGCCGAGGAGGCCGGGGACCCGGCTCCTCATCTCGTTCGAGGTGTAGTAGACGGTCAAGAGGTGTCCAACCTAGCTGCAACGACCACGTGGACGGCGGCTTTAAGGCCCACGCGGGGAGCCCAACTCCAGCGGCCGGGAGTAGCCCAGACCTCGGTCCCGTGTCTCCTCGTCACACTCTCGTTCCTCTCTGCGCCGTCTTGGATTGTGCAGACGTTCCTAACGCTCGTGCTTGCCCTCTAGGAAGTCCTCGGCCGTCTCGAAGGCGTACCCGCAGAGGTGACAGTAGGCTGAGCCCTGCCTGTTCAGCCCGTTGCAGCTCGGGCACGGGAACGATATCACCGAGTACGTCTCCGGCGGAGCCTTGGGCTTCTCTTCCGGAGGATAGGGGATCGAGATGAGGCACTCGGTGTGCTCGACGTTGGGGTGCTTCTCGATCACGTCGTAGAGCGTGCTGGAGAGCTCGTCCATGTCCTTCGCAGATATCACCAGGACCGCGTCGTACCTCCCGAAGACGCTGCTCGCCATCTGCACGCCCGGAATCTTCCTGGACGCTATTATCTGGTGGGAGGTGCCCGGCTTCGTCCTCAGCAGCACGTAGGCTATGACGGCCAACGCCAGATCACGCCTTGGCGTGGGACAGGGCGAGCGCGGTCTCGGTGTGGATCACGTTCGGGACCTTCTCGATGACCCTGTAGATCAGGTCGCCCAGGCTCTCCATGTCGGGGGCCTCGACGGTTACTATGGCGTCAAACCTGCCGTAGACCGAATCGACCTGCGTCACACCCTTGACCTTCGCGACCTTGTTCAGATACCGAAGCACTTCCTCAGATGTACCAGCCTTCGTAACCAAGAACACGTAAGCTTTCATGCCAGCCCTTCTAGCTTCCCGGTCGCTTATAATCATTCGACGGGTTCGCCGCGTCGTCGGGGCCGCGATCCCAGGCTCAGGCGGGCCGTAGCTTGGAGCGGGTCGTCCTTTCATCATGCAGCCTTGAAAAGATTCAAAGGAGGGGCCAAATCGCGCCTTCGCATGGTTGCGGTAGACCCTGCTCTAGTCGAGGTCGCGAGAGAGGGCATCGACGACGAGCTCACCGACTATACGCTCTACACCAGGCTCTCCGCGACCCATCACAACGGGGCGTTCGTGGAGGTCTTCAGGAAGCTGGCCCTTATGGAGCACCGGCACCTCGAGTTCTGGCAAAAGTTCGTGCCCGATGTCCAACCGCGACTGAACACCGGACTTATCCGCAGAGCGCTCATCTTCAAGAGGATATTCGGACTCACCTTCTCCATACGCTACCTCGAGAGGCATGAGGCGGACTCCCTCAAGAGGTACAGGGCGGTCGCCCACCTCGTGCCTCCCGAGGACAAGGCGGCGTTCGAAGAGGTCCTCGCCGACGAGGAGCAGCACGAGAACGATCTGAGCGGCGGAATCGAGAGTTCCACCATCCGGTACATCTCCTTCGTGGTTCTGGGTCTGGCCGATGCGCTCGTCGAGATAACCGGGATCCACGCGGGGTCGCTCGGAATCTACAACAAGACCGAGATAGCGGGGCTCGCAGGCATAATCGCGGGGGGCGCCGCTTCACTTGCGATGGCCTCCGCGGCCTACGCCCAGGCTAAGCAGGGCTTCAAAGGGTCCGCGAAGCTCTCCGCTGCATACACCGGTATCTCGTACTTCGTCACGGCGCTCGTCCTAGCGACACCCTACTTCCTCACAGGGAGCCAGATTTACGCCATCGGCGTCTCCATGGTGCTTGCCGTTGTGATAGTCACGTTCGCCTCCTACTACAGTGCGATCATATCGACCAAGCCGTTCACGCGCGACTATCTCGAACTGCTCGGAATACTTCTAGGCGTGACCGTGGCCCTCTACGTCTTCGGATATGTGATCAGGGCCGAGACGGGGATAACCGTCTGAAGTGGAAGGATACAGATCCCACGCTCTTCCCCAGATTCGTCCTGATGGATGCTCAGACCGTCGGGGTCGCGCAGATCCTCTCGAGCGTGTGACGCGTCCCGGACCTGAAGTGTGACGCGTTCCAGGGACCGAGCACCTTGAATGTCCCCTTGAAGGCCACGTCCCAGTCAGCCTGAACGGCGCGGTCGGTGACGGCCACGGTCTGGGTGCCCCTGAAGGGTCCCTCCAGGTACTCTATGGCGAGTGTCCTATGCTTCTCGTCGACGGACACCTCGGCTCTGCCCTTTCCACCGAATGCGAAGACCACTTCTGCCTCGGTCTTGCCGCCGACCTGGGTTACGCTGAAAACCCTGGTTCCGTGCCAGTACGTTGGAATGGCCCGAAGGTTCGAGACCCTCGCCCAGACTACCGCCGGGTCGCCGCTGAACTCGCGCCTCTCGGTGAATCGCATGGGCGAACGAATCCTTCCCATGTTTTATGCCTTGAGTCTCCACACCGGGGCCCCGGCGAGGTGCTCGACGGCTACCTCGAGACGGTCCCCTTGAAGTAGTCCAGGAACCTCTCCGAGTCAACCCCGAGAGCGACTTTGATGTTGGGCCTCCTATGAATCTTGGTCCTCTCCTCGGGGACGCACATTCCCCTGGTGTAGATTCCTGAGGTCTCGACACGGAGTTGCATCGGTTGGAGCTCGAGGAAGGACCTGTCAATGCAGTAGCCCATCGCCAGAGGGTCGTGCAACGGACTCCCCGGGAGACCAGAACTGATGTACTCACCCTGGTACTTGGCAACCACCGATTTGACGAGCTTCCCGGACTGGGAATCGCGAATCTGGTCGAGATCCGCGGGGGCGAGGATGACCCTGTGAGTGGCGTCGAGCGGTACGAGAACTTTGGGGACCGTGGTCTTCTGCACCACGTAATCCGCAGCATCGGGGTCGGCGTAGAAGTTGAACTCGGACACGCTGTCCACGTTGCCGGGAACTCGGATCGCGCCGCCCATGATTATCAGCTCTTCCACACCCCTCATGGCCTTCGGACTTCCCCGGAACGCCAGCGCGATGTTGGTCAGCGGACCGGTGGCTACGATTGTCTTCGTTCCGGACTCGACCGACCGTGCGATGAATCCCGCCGCCCCCTCGCGTTCGGGCCTCCTAGTCGAGCCCCGAGGGAGCAGTGAGCTGTCCCCCAGACCATCGCTCCCGTGCACTCTTGCGGCGTGCGAGGGCCGTGTCTTCAGGGGCCGGCTCGCCCCCCTGGAGACTGGGATGTCCTGTCCCAGGTAGTCCAGGAGCCTGCACGCGTTCAGCGTGGTCTGGTTCACCGACACGTTCCCAGAGACCGTGGTTATCCCTGCAAGCTCCACCTGTCCTGAGTTCAGAGCCAGGACAAGAGCGAGAGCGTCGTCTACTCCAGGGTCGCAGTCGAATATGATCCGTTTCTTCCCTTTCATACTCTAGAAGCCTCGACGGCCAACAAGTGGCCCCAGAATAAAGTCACCGTATGATGTGACTGTGTCACCCGCGGGCGCGCGTCGGAGGCTCACAACACCCCGTCGCGCACCTTTATCAGTGACAGAGGCAGAGAAGAACAGACATGCCTTCAGACAAGGACGGCGCGGGCTCGGGCCCGCTCAACCTCCTCTCCCTTCTTTCCTCTGGAGCGATCACCGTAACCGTGGGTGGATTCCCCCTGCTCTCCATAGACTCCCAGCAGCGGACGCTGGACGTGGAAATCCAGGGAGCGAAGGAGGCGGGACTCAAGCTCTCGGACCTCATGGAGAAGCAGGAGGGGCGGGAATCCCACCCCCTCAGGGGCGCCGAGTCGATCGCCAGAGAGCTATCGCGCCTCGGATGGAGGCTCACGCTCTACAACGAGGGGAGCCGAGCGGCGGTGATTGGAAGCGGGGTCTCGAGGCTGACGGGGCACATGAGCGTCAACCCGTTGAAGCTGAAGGGCCTGCTCGACGCCCTGAAATAGCCAGGGGGCGACGGGCTGGGCATCAGGCCGTAGAGAGCATCTCGACTCTCTTGGCAGACAACGCCTTCCTCTCTTCCTCGGTCATGTCCCGCATGTGTACCGAGACTGTGATCATGCCGTTCAGTTCGACGCTCATCCGCACGTTCGGGAGCGTTACGCTCACCCTCTGGAAATTGAGGTCCAGCTCCGAGTGTTTGTTGGCAAGAGCCTCTAGCAGCCCCGCTAGCATCCCCCTATCCAAGCCTCCGGCTCGTTCTTGAGTTTCAGACATGTGCAAAAAACCGGGGCCACGGGTATTTACGCATTTGGCGCCGGGTCCTGACTAGCCGATGGGACGAAGATCCGGTAGCGCCGGTTCACGAGCAAGAAGACCCCAATCGAGAGCAGAAAGCCGTAGGCGAGGCTCGCGGAGTGCACGAAGGCGACGGGAGGTGTCTGGGCGAAGATGGCGGGGGGAGGAGGGGGACCTGCCGTACCCGTCCCCGGCGCACCCTGGCCGGTGGTGGGAAAGACTATCAGCCCTGCGAAGATCAGCAGAAGCACTAGGTACCCACAGAACGCCAGGACCAGACCTATCTGGTTCCTCGGCCGGCTTGAGCGCAACGGAGTGCGCTCCATAGTCGCAAGGCGTCCCCTCTTCTGCAGTATCATGATCCCGAAGCAGACGAGGAAACTCGCGATGGTGAATCCGACGACACCGTTGGAGACCCCTGACATCCCGTAGAAGGAGCAGGAGGTCCCGCAGATAGCCGGCGTGGCGTAGACCGTCGAGATGGCGGTGAGCTCCGCGAAGCCGCCGCAGGCGACCGCCACAAAGGGCAGGAGGTATGCCAAGAAGGTGCGCAGGGCCTTCGGGTAGTACAACAGGACCAGCAGAAGGAAGACCGAAGACGCCACGATGTTCAGGACGTTGACCGAACCGTCGTAGACGAAGTTCGAGGTGAGGATGCCCAGGGGATTCGACGACGAGCCCTCGACGGCGGCAGAGGGGGCGATGCGGTCCTCGGAGAGCCACACCATGACCAGAACGAACGCGGCGACGGGCAGACCGACGAGCGTAAGCTGGAGCACATCTCCCGCTGAAGAGTGAAGGCTGCGCTCGCGGTTGGCCGGGTCGACCACCGAGCCCATCGGACCTATTCGGCCTCCTTTCCTCGCCCTACGCCCCGCCCGGACCTCAGGGTTGCACCGGCTCCATCGCGTCGACGTGTAGGGGTACGGTTCGGCTTATATCTTCGGAGTCGCGCCGACCGAAGGGGTGGAGGAGACGTCCGTCGCGAGGAAGCTGGCCCTGACCTCGATTGATCGAGGCGACCCGACGGGTCGGTTCGAGGAGCTCTACCGATTGGCGGAAGTCGACTCTGGCTCGTGCCCTGGACGCTCAGAGTATGTCCTTCAGGGCCCTGAGGTGCTCCGTCTTGATCCCTTCCTCCCAGGACCAAAGGAAGAAGTCATCGAAACCGGCGCTCGAGAGGGCCTCGATCTTCTTCCTTAAGCTCTCCTCGTCGTTGTTGCTCTCCCAGATGTAGGGCTGGATTGGTACCTTGCCGACTAGGGTCCTCAGGTACTTCATTTGGCGGGCCACGATGGAGTGGTCGAACGCGTTCGAGTAGAGGAGGATATGCCTAAGCTCCCCGTAGGGCTGGTACGGCGAGTACCGCTTCGGACCCGGACCGAGGTCGAACGCTTCGCGGATCATGCTCAGCAGGGCATCCTTGTCGATACCGCTCCTCGCGCCGACCTCCTGGGCGAACAGGGGCAGTACGGACCCAGGCAGGTAGTCGGGGAACTTCGGTATCATCAGGTCGAGGTCGAACGAGAGACTCAGGAAGTCTGTCCCCAGCAACGGGCTGAGCGAAGGGAGCTGGAACTCCATCCCGAACCGAAGGTCAGGGTTGTGCTCCTTCGCGGCCTCCCTCCCGGCTGCGATGAGCGAGCGGGCGTAGTCGGTCATCGAACGCATCCTGAAGTTGAGCCATTCGGCGAGGTGGGGTCTCCTCAGGAAGAAGTTCACGACATCGTCGGCGTTGACGACGGGCGGGGTGCCTCCGTTCCCGGACGGGGGACCGCGCCCGAGGGTGGCGAGGAGCACCTTCGCCTCGTTCTTCATCCTCTCGAGGTCGAGGCCGTGCTCGAGCGCCGAGTCCTCGCAGGACTTGCAGAAGCACGCGAATATGCTCTCGAGGTCAACCCTGGGGTAGGCCCAGAGGAGGATGTGGGGATACTCCAGATGGTTGAGGGCCATTATCTCCATGTCCGGCCAAGCCTGGACAAACTCGCGCATCATGAACTCCCCGTACCTGATCATGTCAGGGTCATTCGGGCAACCATAGACCGGGAAGTCACCGGGCCCTCCCAGGTGCCTCCCAGTCACGTCGACCAGCGAAGATTCCCTGAGCTTGTCGGTCCCCAGCCAGAGGGGCACGAAGTTACACGTTATCTTGAACCCCCTCGACTTTGCGTCGCTCATGAACTTCAGGGCCGCCTTGAGCTCCTCCCGCTTCACCACTGGGAGCTCGAGGCCGAGCCTCTTGCTCGATGGTAGGACCCTGCAGGCTGGCCTCTGGGCGGAGCCGTAGGAGGCCTTCTCTATCTGTGAGGAGAAATCGAGCAGCTCGATGCCGTCGACCTTGGTGTATCTGGAGAGGTCGTCGAGCAGCCTCTCCGACTCACCGAGCGCGACCGACCACGGGACGAAGACTGATCTCAATGGATGGTGCCTTGGCTCCGGTGGTGGTGCGGAGCACCTTCGTAAGCCTTGCTCAAGGATGTCCGGTCGTTCGGCGCTCGGACTCCTGCGTCGGGCCTCGCCGGGTTCTCCTCTTCACAAAGACGCCCTTTGACGCGAGCTCTGCGAGCAGCCGTTTCACTTCGCGCCCTCCCAGCGCGGTCTCGGGAGGGAGCACACCGGGACCCTCTATCTCGCCCCTGCCCAGCATCCTCGCGACGATGGCGGCGGTGAAACCTGTGGTGCGTCCCATCGACGTCACCCCACTAGCCTTGTCGTAGTAGTCTATCAGCTCGAACGTTGTCTTGAGCCTCTTCCCGTCCCTCTTCCCGACTACCCTGACTCTCATGACTGTGACGTCCGCCGGGTCCCCCCGCGTCAGGACCTTCTGGAGGATGGCCTCCGAGACGGCCACCGGAGCGACCGCCGTGCCCCCGACCAAGACCTTGTCGCTGCTGAAGAAGCCGGCCTCGATCAGGAACTTTATCCTCTCGGCGTGGCCGGGATACCTGAGTGTCCTCTCGTCCAGCTGCCTGAGGTTCTTGAGCGTGAAGATAGAGGAGCCGAGCCCGTCCGTAAAGAACGCTTCCAGCGCTCCGATCGGCTTGCCGAATCTCACCCTCGTCACTTCCCCGAATGGATCGACAGATTTCACCTCTCGTTCCCTGATGATCCTGGCGCTCAGGTACTCCCGGATTAGCCCTCTGACCGAGAAGACAAGCCTGTAGGAGAGCGGGGGCTCGGGGTTCTGGGGCAGCCCGCCGACGTAGACGTGACCTTCCTCCGCCAGGTCCATCGATCTGGCGCCCTCCGCGACCAGGATATTGGAGAGCCCTGGGGCGAGGCCGCATCCCGGGATGAGGACCGACCCCTTCTCCTTCGCCCTCCGGTCAAGGTCCATCTGCTGATCCTCGAATGCGGTGTTGACCATCCTTGCACCGCACTCGACGGCGGCAAGGTCGACCGGATGGACTGCTCCGTGGGGGAGGGCGCTCACGGCGACGTCACACGACTTCAGGAACCGTCCTAGCCCAGCCGCGTCGGTTACGTCCATCCTCCTGATCGAAGCCCTTTCGCCGAGCCTCTCCTTCACGGCCGAGAGCTTGGCCTGGCTGATGTCTGCCACTATCATCTCGTCGACGTCCTTGGACCGTGCCAGGTCCCATGCGACGGCCGAACCCATCATCCCCGCGCCTATGACGGCGATTTTCATCGCCTCTTCGCGAGCGCCCTCTCTCGATTTAACGGTTGGTCGACGCCAGCTCGGAGGCGGCCTCCAGCAGATAATTTAAGCCCCCGTGGAGGGCGCGGAGCCATGAGGGGCGAGTTCAGCAGGTCGACGTTCAGCGCGAGGATGCGCTATGGCAGCGTCACGATGCAGCAGGGACGGGTGCAACTTGACACGGACTGGAACGAAAAGTCCGAGTTCCAGCTCCAGCCCGGACTGGTCTACCTGGACGTATGGGAGAGGAACCTCCAGGTGGCCGGGCCGGCTCCGCCGCTGACACCGCCGGCCCAAGGCAGCCCGGGCCTGCGGATGGTCCGAGAGGTGACCGAGGGCGGTGAGGTCTCCACCACGCTCCACGTGGGGCTTGGGAGCCCGAACGATCACTCGAAGGCGTCCTTCGCTCTCCCGGAACTCGAGGTCAGCGTAGATGGGGTTCTCTGGAAGCGGGTCGGGTCGCTCTCGGAGAGCGGGTCCCAGGACAGGGTCTATGTCATCCGGGAAGACGGGGACCTCTCCGAGATCCTCTTCGGGGATGGGACGAACGGTGTGAGGCCCGAGCTAGGATCCAGGGTCGTGGCGAGCTACCGGTTCGGAGGGGGTGGAAACCCGCCGGGGACCCGCGCCGGGGAAAAGACGCGCCGTACTAGAACCAAGTAGCCGAATGCTTCTATCCGGGCGCCGCTCGCGCTCCTGGGTCAGGGGTCAGTCGTCCTCGGACGTTAGCGGACGGTCAGGACAGGGCATTTGGCGCGGTCCACGACCCCTTTCGAGACGCTCCCGCGGAGGAGTCTCTCGAAGATCCCTCCACTCGTTGTACCTGTGACGATCAGGTCGACCTCCTCGCCCTCGGCGACCCTGACGACCTCCTCGGCGACCGAGGCCGTTGGCATTGCCACCTTGGCCGTCGCCCTCACGCCGTTCTCCTCGGCGGCCCGCGCGAGTCCAGACAGCCACCTCCAGTCTCTCTTCCTCGGCTCCTCATAGAAGCTCTCGTAGTACCTGGAGAACAAGGCCGGCTGCACGCCGAAGTCCGGGGCTACGAAAAGAGTCGGAGGCGGTGTCACGACGTGAAGTATGACGAGCTCTGCGCGGTTCTGCGCCGCGATGGTGGTGGCGACCTCCAGCTCCTTGGCTGAGTTCTCCGGACCATCCACAGCTACCATGACCTTCCTGAAGGCTCGGCTCTGCATGACCGACTGCGTCCGAGAAATCCTCTCTCTCATGGCGGAGTACCTCCTCCGGGGCAGCCTTAGGGAACCGGTAACAAACTCCGAAGGTAATCCTCTGAAAGAGTCCTACACTTCAGGCGCCTGCCAGATATTCATTTAAGAATGATATTCTGATATTCATATTCTTGACACGACTCGTTAAATGGACGGGATGCTGAGCCGAATCCATGCCTACCAAGAGAGTGGACACCCTAGCAGTACACGCAGGCCAGGAAGCCCCTGACCCAACGACCGGAGCGAGGGCGGTCCCAATATACCAGACAACATCGTTCGTCTTCAAGAGCACCGACCACGCGGCGAACCTCTTCGCGCTGAAGGAGTTCGGGAACATCTACACCCGGATCATGAACCCGACGACCGACGTCTTCGAAAGGAGGATCGCGGCCCTCGAGGGGGGATCGGGCGCGCTTGCGGTCTCTTCGGGGCAGGCCGCGACGACCCTCGGTCTCCTCGCCATCACGCAGTTGGGCGACGAGATCGTATCCGCGAACAACCTGTACGGAGGGACCTACCAGCTCTTCCACTACACCTTCCCGAAGCTCGGACGAAAGGTGAAGTTCGTCGACTCGACCAGGCCCGAGGAGTTCAAGAAGGCCATCACCCCGAAGACCAGGGCAGTCTACGCCGAGACCGTCGGCAACCCGAAGCTGGACGTCCCTGACTTCGAGACCATAGCCAAGATCGCGCACGACGCCGGCATCCCGTTCGTGGTCGACAACACAGTCGGGGTGGGCATCGTGAGGCCGATAGACTACGGGGCGGACATCCTCGTGACCTCTGCGACCAAGTACATCGGCGGGCACGGCACCTCCATAGGAGGGGTCATAGTCGACGGAGGGAAGTTCGACTACGGGAGAGGCAAGTTCCCGGAGTTCACCGAGCCGGACCCCAGCTATCACGGGCTGAAGTTCTGGGACGTATTCGGGAACTTCCCCGGTCTCGGGAACGTAGCGTTCATAATCAAGACAAGGGTCCAGCTCCTGAGGGACCTCGGCCCGTCCATGAGCCCGTTCAACTCGTTCCTCTTCCTGCAGGGCCTCGAGACCCTTCCGCTGAGGCAGCGGAAGCACTCCGAGAACGCCTTGAAGGTAGCCAAGTTCCTGAAGACACACCCCTCGGTGAGCTGGGTGAACTACCCCGGGCTGGAGGACCACCCCAGCCACAAGCTCGCCACGAAGTACCTCGGGAGCAGCTACGGGAGCCTCGTCGGCTTCGGGATCAAGGGGGGGCTGGAGTCGGGAAAGAAGTTCATCAACTCGGTGAAGCTCTTCTCCCACCTGGCGAACATCGGAGACTCCAAGAGCCTGGTCATCCACCCGGCTTCCACGACCCACCAGCAGCTTACGGCCGCAGAGCAGAAGGAGACCGGCGTCACACCCGACTACATCCGACTTTCGGTGGGGATCGAGGACTTCGAGGACATCAGGGAGGACATCGACCAGGCGCTGCGGGCCGCGGTCAAGTGAGCCGGGGGGCAAGACAGCGACTCAGAGATTCGGTGCACATACGCGTGGAGACGATGTGAGTTAACATCCGGCGGCGGCAGCGTGGGCCTCGTAGAGACGAGGTTCTTCACCTTCGCAGACCCACCCACGGGGCTGCCGCTGGACTGCGGGAGGAGTCTCGCACCGGTCACGCTCGCCTATGAGACCTACGGGAGCCTCAACGCCGACAAGTCGAACGCGGTCCTGGTGCTCCATGCCCTCTCCGGCGACGCGCACGCTGCCGGATTCCACGAGGGCGAGAAGAGCCCGGGATGGTGGGACGAGATGATAGGTCCGGGCAAGGGACTGGACACGGAGAAGTACTTCGTGATCTGCTCGAACGTGCTCGGCGGGTGCAAGGGGTCGACGGGGCCCGCGTCGACTAATCCCAAGACGGGCAGACCCTATGGCCTGGAGTTTCCGGTCCTGACGATCAAGGACATGGTCGACGCGCAGAGCCGACTGGTCGAGACCCTCGGCATCAGAAGGCTCCTCGCCGTGATCGGGGGCTCGATGGGAGGGATGCAGGTCCTCCAGTGGATGGTCTCGTACCCAGCGAGGATTCGCGCCGCGATCCCCATCGCGACGACGATGAAGCACGCGCCCCAGCAGATCGCCTTCGACGAGGTCGGGAGGCAAGCCATCATGGCCGACAACAACTGGAAGGAGGGCGACTACTACGGAGGACCCCTGCCGTCGAAGGGTCTGTCGGTGGCCCGGATGGTCGGACACATCACCTACATGAGCGACGCGTCGATGGCCGAGAAGTTCGGCCGGCGCCTCAAGACCGAGGGAGAGCAGGGCAAGTTCGGGGCCGACTTCGAGGTGGAGGGGTATCTGCGATACAGGGGGGACAGCTTCGTGAAGAGGTTCGACGCGAACTCCTATCTCTACATAACCAAGGCGATGGACAACTTTGACCTGCTGGCCGAGAAGAGGCTCCAGGAGGTCTTCATGGGCCTGAAAGCGAGGGTGCTCGTCATAGCCTTCCGGTCCGACTGGCTGTACCCCGCCTACCAGTCCAAGGAGACCGTGAAGGCCTGCAAACTGGCCGGCGTCGACGCGAGCTACTGTGAGATCAACTCGACCTACGGCCACGACGCGTTCCTTCTCGAGGTGGAGGAGGAGACCCACCTGATCCAGCATTTCCTAAGGACGGTCTCGGAGAACGGCCACGCAGGGCCTGAGGCAGGGCGATCGTCCCATGAGATTAGAGCACAGAATCATCCTTGACTGGGTCGATCCCGACTCGACCGTCCTGGAGCTCGGTTGTGGGGGCGGGACCCTCCTGGCGCTGCTCGTCGCCGAGAAGCGGGTTCGCGCTCAGGGCATAGAGATCGACGCCAAGGCGGTCCACGAGTGCGTGGAGAAGGGCCTCAGTGTCTTCCAGGAGGACTTCGAGGGGGGGCTCTCTGGATATCCGGACGCTTCTTTCGATTATCTGATATTCGACCAGAGCCTGCAGCAGGTGAGGAAGCCTGACGTTATCCTCAGCGAGGCGATGAGGGTGGGAAGACGAATCATCGTGGACTTTCCGAACTTCGCCTCTTACACCGTCCGGTTCCAGATACTCCTCGGAGGCAAGGTGCCTGTGACGTCTTCTCTACCTCACGAATGGTATGACACACCCAACCTTCACTTTCTGAGCATCTCGGACTTCATCGATTACTGCAGGAGGCGTGACTTTACAATCGAGGATTCGGCCTTCGTGAGGAAGGACAAGCGGGTGGGCGTCCTCCCGAACCTGAGGGCCGACCTTGGAGTCTTCCTGATTTCTCAGCGGAGGGAGCCCGAGAGAGAGGTCTCGCCGACCCGTGGGATTGCTGCGGGTCCTCTGCCCAGAGACGGACCGGGGGACTAGCGGCTCGCCCTGACCCTGCACTCTTCTACGGTCTCGTCATCCAGCTCTATGCCGAGGCCCGGCCTGTCAGGGATTGCGAGGCGCCCGTTCTTGGCCTCGAAAGGCTTCTTCACCAGCTTAGCCATCAGCGGGGACCTGGTCCGCCTGAACTCCAGGAGCTCGCCACCCGGGATCGACGAGATGAACTGAAGGTTCGCGGCCACGCTGACGGCCGTGCTGAACCCGTGGGGTACGAGAGTGATGTTGTGGAACTGGACGAGGTCGGCGATGCGCATCCCTTCGGTGAAGCCTCCCGACCTGCAGATGTCGGGCTGGATGATGTCGACGGCGTGTCCCCTTATCCATCTCTCGAACGCGAACCGGTTGTACTCTCCCTCCCCGCCGGCTATCCTGACCGGGCTGTTCTTGGTCAAGCGTATGTAGCCCTCGACGTCGTCCTGGGGCAGCGCCTCCTCCAGCCAGTAGATGTCGTACTTGGCCAGCCTCCTGGCCATCCGGATGGCGTGGGAGACGCTCCAGTTGACGTACCTCCCGACGTCTACCATGATGTCCACCTTGGGCCCCAGGGCCTCCCGCAGGTACTTCACGGCCGACTCATCCCTCTCGGCGTCCAGCCCGTAGGAAGCCTCTCTTGTCTGCCCCCAGCCGAACTTGACTGCCGTGTAGCCCTCCTTCGTCCACTTCTTCGCCTCGGCCGCCATTGCCCCGAAGTCCTCCATGTCGAAGATTATGCTGGCGTAGACCTTGACGTCCTCTCTGAACCGTCCCCCGAGAAGCCTAGATACCGAGACGCCCATGCTCTTCCCGGCGAGGTCCCAAAGAGCGGTGTCGACGCCGCTCAGCGCGTACTGGGAGATGCCGGCCCGGCCGAACCACTCTGTCCGGAGGTAGATGTCCTCCCAGATTCGCCTGACGTTGAGGGGGTCCCTTCCCACAAGGAGCGGTTTCATCCCCCGCTCGATCAACACCTGGGCCGCGAGGCTGGCCTCGTCGTGCTCGCTCTGGGTGCAGGCCTCCCCGACGCCGACGATGCCCTTGTCCGTCTCTATCTCCACCAGACACGCTCCGGGGCCGGCTGAGAGCGACCTTTCCGTGGAATGAAGCGGAATCGCTCGGACGTCAGTGATCTTCATGGTCGGACCGCATGCCGATGCAGCTTAAATGCCCATCCCCGACCTCAGGAAGGTCATGAAAGCTCTCGTCTGGAAGGGCCCTTCGCTGATGGAGATCGAGGAGAGCCCGAGGCCGCGCCCGGGTCCGGGCCAGGTTCTCCTTGCCGTTGAGGACTCCGGCATCTGCGGGTCTGAGATAGGTGCGTTTCTGGGCCACAACGAGCTGAGGAGACCCCCGCTGATCATGGGTCACGAGTTCTCGGGGGTGGTGGTCGAGGAAGGCTCGGAGGTACCGAAGGAGTGGGAGGGGGAGCTCGTGGCGGTGAATCCTATCCTTTCGTGCGGCCAGTGCAGGACGTGCCGGAGAGGGTTGCGCCAGCTCTGCGCCTTCAGGAAGATCATCGGGGTGGACTACCCTGGGTCGTACGCCGAGTACGTAGCGGTCCCGGTCGGGGCCTGCTTCAAGGTCGGGGACCCGTTGGTGGGGTCCCTCGTCGAGCCGCTCGCCTGCGGCGTAAGAGCGACGAGCCTGGCCCAGATAGAAGCCGGGGACTCCGTGATGGTCATAGGTGCCGGAACCATCGGGCTCATGGCGGCGAGGCTCGCCAAGTCGAGGGGGGCGAGCAGCTGCACGGTCGTCGACACAAACTCCGCCCGGCTCCGCTGGGCCTCCAACTGGGGCGCAACCACGGTGATGAACCCGAAGACCGACGACGTACTCGCCCTGGTCAAGGGCGCGACGTCTGGAGAGGGGGTCGACAGCGTCATCGACGCGGTGGGGTCCTCACAGACTAGGGCCCAAGGTCTGGCTGCGGTGCGCAGGGGGGGCAGGGTCGTCTTGGTGGGGCTGCACGAGAACGCGACGAGCTTCCCCGGCAACGAGATCGTCAGGTTCGAGAAGCAGCTGGTCGGATCGTTCTCCTACTCTGACGAGGACTTCAGGAGAGCGGTGGTGTTGGCCGATGGCGGCTTCCTCGAGACTTCGAGCGGGTGGCTCGACGTCAGGGGCCTCGATGCGGGACAGGCCTCGTTCACCGAGCAGTCGCTCGGCACGGCGCCATACTCGAAGGTAATCCTCCGGTCGAGGGTCTGATGCGCGCCGATGAAACATCGGGGCAGACCAACGCCCCTCTCTGCGCGTGATCGATGGTGACGAGCCGCCGCGGAGACTTTCAAGGAATCTTCCCGTCGCTTCCGACGATCTGCGCCAAGAGCGGCGAGATCGACGAGGCTGGGCAGAGGTCCGTCGTCAGGTTCTGCGTAGAGAGCGGGGCCGACGGGCTTGCCTGCCTCCTCTTCGCCGGGGAGTTCTACAAGTTCTCCGACGCTGAGCGGTCGAGGGTAGCCAGGATTGTCGTGGACGAGGCGAACGGCGAGGTCCCAGTGCTGGTCGGCATTTCGCACAGTGGCACGCTCCCGAGCATCCAGCTGGGCCTCCAAGCCCTTGATGCGGGTGCGGACGGGGTCATAGTCACGCCCCCCTACCACGCGAACTTCGTGAGGGAAGCTTCGCTGTCTATTCGCAGGCACTACGAGGAGGTGGCAGACAGGCTCGACGCGCCCGTAATGATCCAGGACTTCGAGACGGCCGGGGGTGTCCACCTCTCTGCCACCGACCTCGAGGGTATGGCGAAGACATCCGCGAACGTCCGCTATGTGAAGGTCGAGGGGGGTGAACACCTGAAGAGAGTCAAGGCGATAACCGACTTGATGGGGACCCGGATGACCGTCTTCGGGGGGATGGCCGGACGATACCTGCTCGAAGAGCTCGCCCTCGGGACGAGAGGCTCCATACCGGGGGCCGAGATGGCCGACCTCCTGGCGACCGTCTACGGCGCTGCGATTGCGGGAGACGTGAAGCGCGCGAGGACAGTCTTCATGACCCTCCTTCCCTACCTCGACTTCCTGATTGGGCACTTCGACTCATTCGTGGCCGTGGAGAAGGAGGTCCTCAGGATGCGTGGTGTCACTCAGACATCCTCGGTAAGGGAGCCCGTCGTGCCCCTGGGTCGGCAGGCCATCGCTGAACTCAGGAGCCTGATAGGAACGATGGGTATCGGTGACGCCAGGCTGAGCTCAGGGTGAGATGATGTCCCGAGGGCCCACCCGTGACTCGGTGATCGAGGAGTGCAGGAAGGCGGCGAATCTGCTTTTGGGCTATCCATGGAAGGTCTGGTTCTGGGGTGACAGCATCGGGATGGAAGGCCTGCTAGACGCCTCTGACCTCATCGGCACCGAGAAGTACTCGAGCTTCGTCTACGGCGTCTTCAAGGCCTGGATCCCCCGCATGAAGTCCAGGAGCCGGTTCGACCACACGGCACCCGGCGTGGCGCTGCTCCGTTCCTACGCAATCACGAGGGACCCGGAGCTGCTCGAGGCAGCGCGAAGCCACGCCGACTACCTCAGCAGCTTCCGCCGGACCAGCACGGGGTGCCCCGTACACTACGAGGACGTTGTCTTCGACCTTCCGCCAGAGGTTCCTCGCGGACATCCGATGTTCGGAGCGAGGACCGGGTCCGCCCCCAAGGAATCGGGCCCCTGTGTCTTCGTAGACTCCATTCACTTCCAGGGGCCTTTCCTTGCCATGCTCTACAATGCGACCGGGGACGAGAGGTATCTGGCCCAGGCCGAGTCGACCATCGGACCGCAGGTGGACCTCCTCTGGGATGAAGACAGTCGGCTCTTCCACCACTTCTGGATGGAGAAGGCCGCGAGGCGGAACGGGGTCTTCTGGGGGCGCGGGAACTGCTGGGCGCTCCTCGGGATGCTTCACACGTTGGAATTCCTGCCCAGGAGCAGCGCCCTCTCGAAGCGCCTGAGAGGGAGAGTCGGAGACCTGGCTTCCAGGCTCTCCGAGCTCCAGGAGGAGTCCGGAGGCTGGCACACGGTCCTGGACGATCGGGACTCCTACCTGGAGTCTTCTATCGCCGCGTTCGTGGTCGACGGCTTCAGCCTCGCGATCAGGAGGGGCTGGATCCCTCGGTCTCACCTCGAGGTCGTCGAGCGCGCCTGGGCTGCGACGTGGAGACAACTCAGCCCGGAAGGCCTCCTCCGGGGGGTATCATTCGAGACGCATCCAGGGACCAGAGCCGAGCACTACCGGACCATGCCGACCGGGGCGATGGTCCCGTGGGGTCAGGGTCCCTTTCTGACGGCCTGCCGGAGCTACTTCGCCCTCTCCGAGCATTCTGAGCCTCCGCAGTGACGCCGAGATTCCGTCTAGCGACGAATGAACCCAGATTCCTGACTCAGGCTTAAATAAAGGACTGAGATACGAGGGACCCTAACTTGGGAGCCGGATCCAAGGGCTTTGTCCGTGAGGCCACGGGCCTCGTCAGGGAGTTCTCACATCTGGACCTGTTTGTCCAGGCGATCTCCATCATGCAGATTGGAATCGGCATCGTCTTCCTTCTGGAGTCGGTGGGATCGTTCTACCCCGGAGCAAACCTGTTCTGGGTCATCCTCATCGCGGGCATCGTCGGCCTGGGCTTCGCGGCGGTCTGGTCGATGATGTCGGCGGCGATGCCGAGGAGTGGTGGAGATTACGTCTGGATATCCAGGATCATACCAAGGGCGCCCTCGGTCGGATTCATGTACGCGGTCACCTACGGGCTCGGCTTCGCGATCGCATTCAACATGGGCTTCCAGGTCTGGCTCTTCACCAACGGGATCCTCTCGCCGACCTTCGGATCGCTGGGCCTGATCTATGGAAACACCTCGCTCGTGAACCTCGGGACATGGATGGTCTCCGGCAACGGTCTTTTCATAACGGGACTCTTCCTCGTCTTCCTCGCACTCCTCACAGTCGCTCTGGGTGCGCGGATGGGTTCGAAGATAATCAACGTCCTCTTCTTCTTCAGCCTCGCCGTCACCTTCCTTTGGATAATTTTGGCCTTCGCCTTCAACAACTCGGACTTCGTCACTGCCTTCAACAACCAGTTCGGATCGGGAGAGTATGCCAAGGTGCTCCAGCTTGGTTCGGCGGCGGGGTTCTCCGGCTACACGACCAACCTCAGGACCACGATCTTCATCGGTTTCTCGTTGGGCTACTTCAGCCTCTATTCCAACTTCCAGTACCCGGTCTGGTCGTCCGGCGAGATCAAGAAGGCAGGCAGGGTCTGGGTGCCGTTCGTCCTGGCGATCGTGGTAACGGGCGTTCTCTACTTCCTCTTGATTGGAGGCCTGTTCAACCTGATGGGGAGCGACTGGTTGGGTTCCATAGGGGCCGCGGCCGGTGCAGGCAGCCTGCCCTTCTCGGTACCCCCGACCTTCCCGTTCCTCCTTACGGTCATGTTCAAGAGCAACCCCATCCTCGTCTTCCTCATCAATGCAGGCCTCATCGCGGGGACGTTCACCTGGTTCGTCGTACCGTACATCGCGTTCAGCAGGCTCATCTTCTCGATGTCGTTCGACAGGGTGCTCCCCAAGGCCTTCGCAAGCATCAACTCGAGGGTAAGGGTTCCAATCGCGGCCCTGGTCCTGACCGTGATACTCGTCGTGGTCTGGTTCTCGCAGTACGTCTATGGCCTCTTCTGGAACCCAAGCAACATCTCGTTCGCGACGGTCTTCTTCAGCGTGACCGCTGTGGCGCCGGCGGCCTGGACGATCGCAGCCGTGATTTTCGCCCTGTTCCCATTCATAAACAAGGACCTCTACAACAGGGTGATGCCTGAGGCATTCAAGAAGAAAGTGGGCCTCCCAATAATCACCTGGCTGGGAGCTTTCGTGGCGGTCACCCAGGCGCTCGGTACGTACGAGTACATCTCGACCTCCGCCGAGCCGGTCTGGGCCGAGGGCTCGATCGTGATTCTGATGATCGGCGGCCTTGTCGCCTACTACATCATCGCGGCGATCAGGAAGCGCCAGGGACTCAACCTGGACTACGTGTTCAGGGAGATTCCTCCCGAGTAGCCCCCCCGGGAGACTTCGCTGTGGAAATCACAAAGGTAGAGGCAATCCCGCTCCGGCTGCCAAAGGTCTCCGAGGCCATCGACGGGTCCCAGGACGACCTCGTAGTCAAGGTCCACACGGATGAGGGGATAGTCGGGATCGGTGAGGTGGACGCGCCCCCGACGATCGTCAAGGCGGTCATCGAGGCTCCAACCTCCCACGGATGGTCGCGCGGACTTGGCGAGGTCCTGATCGGGGCGAACCCCCTCGACCCGGAGAAGGTCTGGGACCTGATGTATCAAGCGACGATCTATCATGGAAGACGAGGCGTCGTCATCTCGGCCATGAGCGGGGTTGACATCGCACTCTGGGACATACTCGGGAAGGCGAAGGGCAAGCCCGTCCACAAGCTCCTGGGCTCCAAGCGCGACAAGATCAGGCCCTACGCCAGCATCTACCCGTTCGGGAACACACCGCACGAGATTACGAAGACGGCGCGGAAGTGGACCCGAGAGGGCTTCAGGGCCGCCAAGTTCCAGTGCGCACCTTTCGGGAGGGACCCGCGCTACGACGTGAAGATGGTGGCCGCGGCGAGGGAGGGGCTCGGGGACGAGAACGACCTAATGGTCGACGCGTGCATGTGCTGGACAGACACGTCGAAGGCGATCGCGGTCGCGCGCTCGATCGAGAAATTCAGGGTCTACTGGATAGAAGCGCCCTTCCCCCCCGACGACGTGGAGAAGTACGCCAAGCTCGCGGACGCCGTGGACGTGAAGATTGCCGGGGGCGACCTCAACCTCACGACGAGGTTCGAGTTCGAGGACCTTATCAGGAGAGGTCACGTGGACATCGTCCAACCCGATGTCACGCACTCTGGAGGGATAACAGAGCTGATGCGAATCGCCAGGATGGCGGAGGAGAACAGGATAGAGTTCGCCGGACACGCCTACAAGACCGGAATCGGGCTCGCAGCTACGCTCCACGTGGACCTCGCGGCACCGACCGCCCGGTACCTCGAGTTCTCCGTCAACCAATCCGTCCTCAGGAGGAGCCTGACCAAGGAGAGCCTTCATGTCGACCCCGAGGGCTACGTCAGCCCGTCCGAATCCCCTGGGCTCGGAATCGAGCTGAACGAGGACGTCATGAGGAAGTTCGCGATGGCCTAGAGTTCCCGCAGACCCAGAGACTCCACGAACGCCCTGGCGTCCTCGAAGGTAGGCTGACCCGCGTAGCTGTGCTTGCTCGGGGGGCGGCAGTAGAGCCAGGTCGAGCCCGCCAAGACCGAGAGGAGCCGGTCGGACGGCGAGTCCGCGCCGATGTTCATCAGAGTGAACGGCATCAGGGCCTTCCTGTTAAGGGAGAACGCGCACGCAAGCATCTCGAAGACATCTTCCCTCCGAGGCGTCACGGAGACGACCTTGGCAAACTGTCCTCCTCTCCCGGCGACGCCATGGACGATCTCAAGGGCCTGCTCCTCGTGCAGGACGCTCTTCGTATGGCAGGACATGACGACCTCGGCCCCCGCGGCCCTTATCTCCGACGCGAGGGTTGTCTGACTCTTCACTACCTCGGGATCGGTCGAGAACTCGACGAGTCTCGGGCGGCTTGACCCGCTGACCCTGTTATCCGCTCCTTCTGGTCCGGCCTGATCCGACGCCGGCGGTTGGAAGAGGTCGAGCTCGAAGTCGACGGCAGCTGCACCGAGTCCGACCGCCCGCTTGAGCGCCTCGGCCCTGGACCTGTCGCTGACCCTGGGAAGGTTGGAATAGCCGTAGACCTTCATGAAGTCCGACCTCCGGCTGGTGGCGATACAGGGCCTCAGGGTGGAGTGAAAGACGTCGCCCATCTGGGAAGGCTCGAGAGGGGGGAGGTTGATCTCGAATGAGTCCGCCACGGGTTCGAACCTGTCGACCACCTTGAGACAGCCCTTGACGGTGGGTTCGCTCACCACGAGGCAGAGGAACGGTACGTCGAGCCCGGAGAGCCTCATCGAAGTCAGCGTCTCACTGAAGCCATGCTATCGGCCTGTCGCGAGGGGGCACCGGCAGAGGTCTTAAGCTAGCGTCGGTCGGCGTCCTGCAGACGACCGTCAAAGGTCGACGGGGGACTGGGAGACCCTCTCGCTCCCGTGCTTGGTGACGAGATAACAGTCCTCGACGCGGATCCCGCCGACGTCCTTTACGTAGGTTCCGGGCTCTATCACGCAGACGTCGCTCTCCTTGATGGTGTCGTTCGAGCCGCGGATTATCCACGGTGCCTCCTGGGAGTCCAGGCCGATCCCGTGGCCCGTATGGTGCTTCATTCGGTCGTACCCCCCCTCGGTCAGCACCCTGTCCACGGCTTCGTGGATGCTCCTGGCGCGGGTCCCCGGTGTGAGCATCTCCGCCGCTCTCTCCTTGGCCTTGATCAGTGTCTCATGGGTCTTCCTCTGCTTCGCGCTGGGTCTCCCCACGACGAAGGTCCTCGCGAGGTCAGACCAGTAGCCGCCCGCCGATGCCTGGAGGTCGAGGATCACGGTGTCCCCGTCGGTGAGCCTTCGCGAGGTCGCGGGGCCCCCGACCTCGAGCGACCTCTCGCCCGAGACCACGTCGCCGGTCACCCACCCGAAGGGGCCGTACTTCTCGAACGTGGCGTGGTTCATCTCACGGTACAGGTCGAGCTCGGTCTTTCCCTCCCGGACATTCTCCTTCGCGACCCCGAACGCGAGGTCAAGCATCATGGTCGCCTCCCTCAGGCTCGAGAGCTCGTCGCTGCCCTTTGTCCGGCGCATATCCATGAGGGTCTCGGAGACGCCGACGATCGACGAGGGGGGACAGGCCTTCTCGATGGCTGCGCGGTATCCCGCGGCCAAGTTCCACTCCTCGATGCCGATCCTCTTCGGCATGCCCGCGGCAGTGCTCCGGAGCCACCTGCCCATCTCTCTCCAGAGGTCGGGGGCATAGGCGACCATACGGATGTCGAGGTCGTAGTCGGGATAGGTGAAGACCGAGCCGTCGAAGCCCTCTGCGAGGAGGGCCCGTGCACCCGTGAACGGACTTTTGGTCTCGGACTCGCCGAGGAAGAGCGAACTGTCCCCTTCGCTGGAGACCGCCAGGAAGGAGGTGGAGCGCTGGCCCTTCTGCAGAGTGAGGTACATGTCCATGTTGGACGCGAGACCTGTCAGGTAGAGGATGTGCCGGGGATTCGAGACCACGGCCATGCCTATCCCCTTCCTTTTGAGCCTGCGGGAGAAGTCGAGCCTCCTGCCCTTCGGAGTATCCCTGTCCGCCATGGTCGCCGAGACAGTTGGGTTCGGGATAAAGCCCTTTGGCTGGGAGCCGGGAATTCGAGAATAGGTTCCTGGACCCTTCCCTAGGGAAGCGTGACCCTGGTCTTGCTGTCGACCTTCCATTGGGGGTTGTAAACGACCTCCCGCAGGTATCCGTCAGGATCGACAAGGTGTCCGCTGTAGCTTCCCCACTCGGCCTTCCGCGGTCTCTTGGTTATGCTCGCTCCCATGCCCTCAGGCCCCTGAAGATGGCATCGACTTCCTTCTCGTTCCTTGTGTTGTGCGCCAGCGTCACGCAGGAGAACCCGCCCCTTCTCGCTCACCGCGGCGTCCTCTGCCAGACTCTCCCTGGGATAGAGCGCCAGCACCATCTCGTTCAGCTGGAAGGACACTATCCCATCTGCTTCATTTGGGTCAGCGGGCCACCCAAGTCCCCCTTGTAGAAGCCAATCGAACGAGTAGGTCCTTCACGCCCAGCGTGACTACGCTTACGCCGGGAATCGTGTGCGAAAGACGGGCCGCGAGTAGCTAAGGTCTCCAACCTCCAAGAACTCCCATGGGGCCGAAGGCGTCTCTCAGGTCTTCTCGCGAGCTGGCGCGGTAGGAGTCTGAGGGACCGACTCTCTCGACGTTCCCTCGCCAGTCCGCCTGTCCGTCCGTACCTCCTTCCCTCGCGTAATGGAGAGCAACAGCGCGACTGCGAGCAGGGCGATGGAGGCCTCCAGAGCCGAGTGCATGCCCTGCACAAAGGCCGCCGAGAGCGTCCCGGATATCTTGCCGACGCCGAGGAAGATCGAGAACGCCATCTGGCGTGAGATGGACAGGGAGGCGATCAGGAGCGCCATCGCGAAGCTGCTGACCATCCCTATGTTGGAGAACGTCCGGAGCAACCCGGAAGCGACCCCGTACGCGTTGCGTGGGGCGCTGGCCATGACCGCGCTGTTGTTGGCCGGGAAGAAGGAACTCGAACCTGCCCCGGTCACGATCGAGCCCAGGACCACCACATCCAGCGAGGACCCTAGGGAGAGCGTCGAGTAGACGAGGATGCCGGTGATCTGAAGGATCAGCCCCAGAGACGCTATTACCCTCGCCCCGAACCTATCCGCGAACCGTCCCGCGAAAGGCGCGACGATGGCGCCGAGGACGTACCCGGGGACGAGAAGGAGGGACGCGTTGAACGGGGAGAGCCCCCAGGGCCCTGGAGGTACATTATGACCAGGAAGAGCACCGCGAAGCTCGCGAGGGCCTGAAAAAACGCGGCGAAGACCGACGCTGTGAGGATTCGCTGCCGAAGCAGGCCGAAGTCAACCAGCGGGGACGCCACCCGTCTCTCGTAGAGGATAAATGCCGCCACGGTGGCGAAGCCAGCGACGAGCTCGGCGGCGTAGGTCGCCGACCACCCCGAGCCTGTGAGGTCCGTCAGCCCGAGCAGCACCAGAAAGAGACCCGCGCCGAGCAGCCCCATCCCGACGAGGTCGATCTTCGCCTTTATCCTCGGAGACCGTTCCTTCAGGACGGAGTACCCCGCCACGGTCGCGACGATCCCGATCGGGAGGTTGATGAAGAAGATGTAGCGCCAGTTCAGAAACGTCACAAATGCACCCCCGACGAGGATTCCGAGGATCGCGCCGACGGACCAGCCGACACCAGTGAAGCCGTAGGCCTTTCCTCTCTCGTTCGCAGGGAATGTGTCGGCTATCACCGCGCCGCTGTTCGAGGATATCAACGCGCCACCCGCGCCCTGCACCACGCGGCACGCAATCAGCTCGGGGCCCGTCAAGGATATTCCGGAGAGGAGGGACCCGAACGTGAAGACGGCGAATCCGAGGTTGTACATCTTCGCCCTCCCGTACATGTCACCGAGCCTCCCGACCTGGGTGCCGAAGATCGTGATTACCAGGAGATAGGACATGATCACCCAGATCATGCTGACTATGTCAGAGTGAAGGTCCTGCATCATGACGGGCAGGCCGAGCACGACAGCGGTGGTGTCGATGGCGCTCATCATCACTCCCGTCATCACGATCGCCAGCGCCGCGGCCCGATATCTTCCCTCCGAGACCGGCTTGTCCAAGTCGAGCACTCCTGTCCCTAGGTCTGCGGTTTCCCGGTGCCCTTCGGGACGTAGTCGAAGAACCTCTCGGCCGTCTTTCCTGATGTCCATTCTGCGCGCATTCTGGTCCTCTTCTCGGCCCTGCGCATCTCCGAGAGCAGGACGCGGTTCAGTTCTCTGGCGCTTTCTCCCTCTAGCTCCCCCGGATCTCGAATCCACCCTCGATGGGCCTTATCTCGCCCCGTCTGCCGACGATTCGCTCGAGGACAGGCTTGACGGCGGGAGGGTTGTCGCTGCTGACGCGCGCGGAGAATCTGAAGAGCCTTCCCACAGGAGCCATCGGCTACAATCGGGTCTCTGCTCTATTAATACCATGGCAGCGAGCGTTTCGCGTGATCGCAGATGACGCTCTAGCCATGGTAGACGCGGATAAACCACGACGTATCTCGTGGAGCGAGTCGTCCTGCCGACGTCAGTGCTTGGCCCGAAGGTCTTCCGGCTCCAGAGGCGTCCTGCGCAGCCGCTTGCCGAGGAGTGACTCTATCGACCTCACTAGGGCGGGAGGCACGCCCACGGTCGGAGCCTCGCCCACCCCTTTCACTCTCTGCGGAAGGGACGGGGGTTGTCTCGCCAGTCTCACCATGATGGTGGGCATCAGGGTCGTGTGAATCGGACCTGCGTCTGCCAGTGCGGCGACGAGGGGCTTGCCGTCCTCGCTGTACGCGGAGGTCTCGTAGAGGACCTGACCGATCCCCTGCGCCGAGCCGCCGACTATCTGGCTCTGGACCATGTAGGGACTCAGGACCCTCCCGGTGTCGTAGTATGCGATGCACTCCTCGACCTTCGCCTCGCCGGTATCCCCATCGAGAGACGCCCTCACCAGGTTCGCTCCGAAGGAGTTGGCCTGCTCGGTCTCGCGATGGAAGACCGTGACGTCGAACTCATGCTTCAGGAGCTCATCGGGCACGTAGTCGCCCAGTTTGACGTGTGCCTGGTCTCTTATCTTGGCGGCCGCCTCGACCAGCGCGCCGGTCGCGACGATGGCCGTCCTGCTTCCCCATGTACCTATCCCCTGGTCCAGCTGGTCGGTGTCCCCCTGTTGCAGCTCAACTGTCTCCTGGGGGACGCCAAGCTCCTCTGAGAGTATGACCTTGGGGATGACTTCGAAGTCCTGCCCGCCCTCGCTGCCTCCCAGCCAGACCCTCAGCTTGCCTCCCCTGATCGCAATCCTACATGACTCGCCCGGCTGTACCGCCGACGAAAGGATGAAGCTTGAGAATCCGACCTCTCCCTTCGCCCTCGTCGAGTATCCGAGCTCACTCACGGCAGCCTTGAGGAATGGTTCGTAGGCGTCGATCTTAACTCCCAGTGGTGAGACGAATGGGTTCGGGCTCACGTTCCTAAGCCTCACTTCGACGGGATCCATCTTCAGTTCGTCCGCGAGCATGTCCATCATCCTCTCATGGAAGAACGCGACCTCGGGCCTTCCCTGCCCCCTGTAGGGCCCGTAGGGAGCCTTGTTCGTGTAGACAGACCTGGCGGTCACGAAGCCTCTCTCGATCGCGTAGGGACCTGTGAGCTGGGAGCTCATGAACCTGGGGGCGAAGACGGCGACCCCCAGGGCGAACGCTCCGCTGTCGATGAGGATGTCCCCCTTGAGCCCGAGGACTCGGCCGCTGCGTTCCGCGAAGAGCTTCATCCTTCCCCTCGCGCCCCTGCCTTGGCCCGTGACCTGAAGGTGCTCTGACCTCGTCTCTATCCACTTGACCGGGTGGCGCGTCTTCATCGAGACGTAGCACGCGGCCGCGTACTCCGGATAGAATCCGCTCTTGCACCCGAAGGCGCCTCCGGTGTCCACCTGGATGACCCTCACGGCCTCCCGCGGGAGCTGCATGGCGCTGCATATCCCGCCCTTCCAGGAGTGGACGGACTGGGTCGACGCCCAGACGGTGAGCCTGGAGCCGTCATAGTAGGCCACCAGCCCCCTTGTCTCCATCGGGTTCGGACAAATCCTCTCATTGACGAACTCGTCCTCGAGGACGACCGGGGCCGAGACCTCGAAATCCTGTCCGGACTGGACGCTGTTCACGATGTTCGATCTTGTCCCAGGGTGTATCGGCTCAAAGGTCGACGCCCTCTCTGGGTCGACCAGAGGCTTCAGAGGTTCATAGTCGACCTCCACCGCCTCTGTAAGGTCCTCTGCCCGATACGGATCGGCGTCGAAGACCGCCGCCACGGGCTGACCGACGTAGCTGACGTAGTCCGAGGCCAGCGCGGGGAACGGCGCGGTGGGGGGACCGCCTCCCCAGGCGCCCTCGCCGACGGCGGTCAGGTTCGCCTTGAACTCAGAGCCGTTTATCCCGCCCTTGACCTTCGTGACCCTCGCCCTCGCATGGGGGCTCCGCACGAGTTTCAGATGGAGCATCCCGTCGAGGCGAAGGTCTTCGATGAACCTCCCTCTGCCGGATATGAAGCGAGGACCGATCTCAGGAGGGGATACGGCGGTGAAAGCAGAGGACGCAAGACCAAGGCTCGTTTTCTTGCTCAATGCCGTTCCCTTGTTAGAGTCGACCTGTACTTAAGCTGGGATGCGATCTTGCTCGAGGATGTCCGGTCTTCCCCTCCTAGGATTTGAAAGACATCCAGGTCTTGAAGGCCGCCGCGTCCACACTCAGGCAGCCCTTCTCATGAATGCTCACCCCGAGATCCGGTCGTCGCCGCGCTCCGGATTCTGTCACGGGCGCGCGACCTCCTGACCGAGTACTCGGCGATGAGAAGGTTCAGGATGAGGATGGCCCCGGAAAGTATCTTGTGGACCGCTCCGCTCCAAGACCAGTAACCGACCGCGAAGAGAGGCAGGTACTCAACGAAGAATAAGCCGAAGAAGATCGGCGCCGCGACCGTCAGGTACAGGTTGGCATCAGACCTCGGCGGTCGCTGGTGTTTCGGTTCCTTCCCATCGGTGGCTCCGGCCAAGCCTGTCTCGACGCCAGCACCCGGGATATAACAAGGAGTATGACCGAGGGAGGGCGATGTGTCGTCCTCCTATCTCATCGGGAGGTGACGTGCGCCTGTCCTCGCGAACCTACTAGACTGAGTTCCAGGTAGTGGAGGTACACGACGAGCACCGCCACGACCCCTCCGACCGCGACGTCGGCTATCCGGGCGAAAGCGAACCACCAGTCCCCGGGGTAGATGATGTTCAGTAGCACGATCAGGAAGGGGGTTACGAGGGCCTGGAAGAGCGCTTGATTGACGAATCGGGATGCGAACATCCCGAAGGCGAAGAGGAAGAGCAGAGCCGCGAGGATGAAGAGGCTGGTTACCTCCAGGGTTACCGCGGCTGCGATCATGGCTCCGAAGACCGTGCCGACGGCGAGCACGATCGTGGAGTTGATTGTGGGCCCGATCCCTGGGCGTATGGCGATTATGATCGTGACCATGATCCAGATGTCCCTTGGAAGGTGGAGCGCGATCCCTATGGCCAGCCCGATCGCCGCTGCTATGGCGGTCACGAATGCCTGGCCCAAGACCTCCGGATGCTGGGACAGGTCGCCAAGGAACGGGTGCAGGTGGCGTGAATCCTGCGGCGCCACCCTGGGACCTCCGGGAGTGCCGACCGGGGGTTGGCGCGATCGCTGGAAGGCTATCCCGAGCAAGACCCACACATCGCCCGCCATCAGAGTCCAGAGCCTCTCGACCGAGTCAGAGACGGTGGCTCCCGGGAGTCCGACCCCCACGACAAAGACGACAGCAGCCACCAGGGCGACCTGCGCCCAGGAGGTCGATGTCTTCGCCAGCAGGAACAGGAAGACTCCGAGGCTCACGAGAGGGACCGCGAGGAGTCCCGTAGACCCCGTGAGTGTCCCGAGCGCCATCGCAACAGGTTCTATCAGGCATGCCGCCGCAAGGATCTTCAACTTGGTCGCGTTTGGGCCGCTTCCCTCTGTGTTCACCAGGAAGTTCGCGCCCACGGTCGCGTATAGCCCTTGGAGCAGATTGCCGGTCGCAGCTCCGACCATCATCGGGGTGACCACGAAGAGCGCGGCCCTCACACCTGTCGTCGTGTCAAGGCGCGACCAGTCGAGTCGGGCGATGTCGTGAAGAAGCTCTCTCCTCCAGCGGGTCACATCTCGCCAGGGCTCTGCCATCGGGCAGACTACCTCTGCGTTCTTTTTATGCGATTGCCCCGCCGCCGGGACGAGGCCCAGGAAACTCGGCCCTGAGAGCGACAACAGTCGAGGTGCGGAGGGAGCGTGGTTCGACGGTTTTAGCCGTGAGCTTCCGCGACCAACTCGATCTTGACGAAGATCCCATTCTCAAGGCCCGTCTGGAGGACCGTCCTAGCGGGTGGGTTATCGCCGAAGTACTCGTTCCACATCGGATTCAGGTACTGCTCGCAGTCCGGCATGTACGCGAGATAGACGGTCGCCTTCACGACTGTATCCAGACTTGCTCCAGCTTGCTCCAAAGTCGCCTGCAGCTTCTTCATTATGTCTCTGATCTGCATGGGAACGTCCCCGGGTTTTCCTGTCACGCCTCCGGTGTAGACCGTGTTGCCGATCCTCCGGAAGTCTGCTACCTTCGGCTGGTTCAACTTGATCCTATCCGCTGGGTCGCTCTTCTAAAATGTATTCATCGGCCGAACAGACGGACGGTTGTGACGGGCAGCTGGTGCTCCAGGTGGACGAAGCTTATCTTTCGGTTCGTGAGGTGGCTTGTCACTTGAAGGAGACGAAGAAGGGAAGACTCGCTTTCGTAGTGCAGAAGCACAAAGCTACCTCGCTTCACTATGACTTCCGATTGGAGATAGGGGGTGTCATGCCTTCCTGGTCCGTCCCCAAGGGACCGTCCTTGGACAGCGGCGTCAAGCGCCTTGCGATGCCTACGGGCGACCACGACCTGGAGTATCGGCACTTCGAGGGGGTGCTCCCCCCGGGCTACGGCGCAGGACCAGTGATGATATGGGACGAAGGGACCTACAACCCTGAAATCGAGGTGACCAAGGGCGTCAGGAGAGAGGTCACAGACGCCGGGGAGGCTGAGAAGGTCGCGGCCGAGAGCCTGAAGAAGGGAAATGTCAAGTTCACCCTGTACGGGAAGAAACTTCGTGGTTCGTTCGCCCTTGTCCGGACGAAGGGGTTTGGCGGCAGGGAATCCTGGCTTTTGATTAAGCACAAGGATCCGCATTCGAAGCCGGGACATGACGCCAAGGACTACGACTACTCGGCGGTGAGCAAGCGCTCCATCGCCGAGATAGCGGCGGAAAAAGAGTCGAGGATAGAGTCATTCAGATAGGTTTGCTGAACGATAGTATTCCTCCATGTTACGGGGACATAACCCACAATTTTCTCGTCTCTTCCGACGAGTTCAACTTCTGGCTTCCTCGATAAGTGCTCCCAGTCGGTCTACAAACTTTAGTTGTATACAACGTATGGTTGGCATATTCTGTATATAGGAATATAACATATGTATTGCGCATGGCAGACAGCAGCCAGTCTGGCGGGCAGCCAAAACCTGCTGACCGCAGGACGTTCCTAAAGATCGGCGCCGGCGTTGTCGCGGGTGCCGCGATTGCAACCGTGGTGGAGGTACCCTACTACGGCAGCGTGATAGGTGGAAACAACAGCAGCTCGAGCAGCTCGGTCGCGGCTCTGCAGAACCAGCTCTCCTCGACGCAGGGTCAGCTCTCTTCGACCCAGGAGCAGCTCTCGTCTACGCAGGCCCAGCTCAACTCGACGGCGTCCCAGCTCTCCTCGGCGCAGGGGCAGGTCTCCTCGCTGAACAACCAGCTGACCTCGACCCAGGCTCAGCTCAGCAGCGCCAACTCGCAGCTGAGTGGGGTGAGTGCGCAGTTGAGCACCGCAAATGCTCAGCTCACGGCGACCCAGCAGGCCCTCACGAGCGCCAACGGGCAGATTACGAGCCTCAGCGGCCAGGTCACATCCCTGAATTCTTCAGTGTCGAGCGCGAACGCGACGGCCAGTACGCTGCAGGCGGCGGTCGACAGTTATGCCGCATTTCAGATTCTCGGGGTTAACGAAGTGCCACTCGTTAACGCGATTGCCGAGACTTTCATACCGACGGACAGCAATGGTCCCGGAGGGGCAGACGCAGGTTGCGCCTATTTCATCGATGGCCAGCTGGCGGGGAAATACGGGACGAGCGGTCACATGTACATGCAGGGCCCGTTCATCCAGCACGACCTGACGACTCCGGTCACGCCGGGCGAGACACCCCGAATCTTCACGGCAGCGAACGGCCAGGCCTACACCGTAGGGACGAACACCACCTTCTCCGCCGGAACGATGAAGACGGTCCCCGACAACGGGATGCGGTATCAATACAACTTCAACCTGAGATACTTCTGGCACCTTGGTCTCCAGGCGCTCGAGTCATACGCGAACAGCGCGTACGGCGGCAACTTCGAGGCCCTGTCATCGGCCAACCAGGTCAAGTGTCTGCAGGACCTGTACAACAACGTGCCCAAGCAGGCAGCGTTCAACGACATACTGCCTTCTGACTTCTTCTACGAGCTCTTCTTCATGGTCTACAGCGGGTTCACGATGGACCCAATGTATGGCGGCAACAAGGGGATGGTCGGCTGGATCCTCACGGGCAACAACGGCGTAAACATGGGCAACTTCTACGGGGAGGGCTACACGACTAAGCAGATAATGCTCATGACAAAGCCTCCCATACTGAAGCCAGTGAGCTTGGGGCAGTTCCAGAAGGGGTCCCCATAGGAGCTGATGGAGATGTCAACCGTAATCACTGAACCCGCCGTGGACGTCGTCGTGATGGGCCTCGGAACGATGGGAGGGCTGGTCGCAACCCAGCTGGCGGTGGACGGCCACACAGTGGCCGGAATAGACAAGGGTCCGTTCTGGGACTACTCGACCGACTTCGCCCAGACGAAGTACGACGAGTGGGGGACCACCATCATGAAGAAGTTCGACCATCCCCTGCCTCTCTTCACCACCACGATGCGCAACTACAGCACCCAGTTCGCACTCCCGATCCGAAGGTACACGGTCAGCCAATTCCCCGCCAACGGGCACGGGGTGGGAGGAGCGGCGCACCACTACAGTGGTGGTTTCAACCGCACCGGGCCCTGGAACTACACCGAGGCCTCCTCGACCGCTAGCAGGTACGGACCTAACTTCTTGTCGACGACCGTACCCAACGCAGACCTCTTCGACTGGCCCTACACCTATGCCCAGATGGAGCCTTACTACGACGCGTTCGAAGCGGCTTGGGGCGTGTCGGGCACAAACATGGGCCCCCTGGTCCCGATGGACAAGAACTTCCCACTCCCGCCGCACCCGACCACGCCGCTCGGAAGCGCGTTCCAGGCGGCCGCAGAATCGCTCGGCTACACTCCATTTCCTGTGGTCTCGGCTCTCGCCTCGCAGCCGTACATGAACTCTTACGGAATCGCCGTGAACGCCTGCGTCTACGATGGGTGGTGCTCGTGCCTACCCTGCTACCCGTGCGAGACCGGCGCCAAGGCGAACACGGCAGCCCGCGCTGTGACGGCAGGTGTGGCAACCGGAAAGCTGAGCCTTGCGCTCAACAGCTACATCTTCAGAATCAACGTCAACCAGACGTCGGGTCAGGCGACCTCGGTCAGCTACTACGATGCCGCCGGGAACGTCCACGTCCAGCCTGGAACGGTCATCTTCAATGGGCTCTGGCCTTTCAACGCGTACAACATCTTGGCCAAGTCTGGAATCGGGAAGCAGTACAACCCCACGACTGTGACCGGCGCGCTCGGCAGGGGCGGATGCAACAATGGGAGCTCAGGCTCAGGACGGAGCGTCTCGGGAACCCTCCCCATCGGCTACGCCAGCTATCAGGCCGGGAACGGAGCGGGCGGAGGCTACCAGATCTACGACTTCGCCGACGACAACATCGACCACACCGGGATGGCGCAGCCGGGAATAGGAGGGCCATCAATCTCGGTCGGCTCGTACACGGGCAACGCCCCCAGCGACGTCTCGACCGCAGTCGGAGGCACCGCCAACACCATTGGTAGCGCCTGGAAAGCGACGCAGAAGAACAAGTACATCCACTCGTCCACCACGGTCAGCCTGTCCGGGAGCGGCGTGACAATCCCCACAACCGACCTGCTCTTCGACTTGGACCCGTTCTACAGCGACTACTACGGTGACCCGCTCACGAGGTTCACCGAGACCTACAACAACAATTCGGTGGGCGTGGCCAACCTTATCACCCCGCTGCTTCAGCCCATCCTGACGAAGATGGGGTGCGCCAACATCACGCTCGGGGCGCCAGCGGCAAACGGCAACAACCAGCCGAGCAGCTACAGCATCCACATCAGGGGCGGAGGAAGGCTCGGGGCAGACCCCTCCTACTCGTGCTACAACATGTGGCACCAGTCATGGGACGTCCCGAACGTGTTCGCCGCCGGCGAGCTTCAGAACACGACCGGCTCGACTGTCACACCGGGCACTCACGCGATAGGCCCGATGGCCTACGTCTCGGTCGACGGAATCGAGAAGTACCTCAAGAGCCCGGGACCGCTCGTATGACGGAAGAGGTATTATCTCCCCCTCCGAAAGGAGGGGGGATGCCTTCTCCGAAGACACTGGTGAACATTCCCGGCAGGCCGTCGGCTGATATCCCGGTCTTTGAGAGCAGAGTCCCAAAACCCGAAGAGGTCGCGTATCTGCCGGCGCACCTCCTCAAGGTCGTCATCATGCTCGGCGGGGAGCTGAAGGACCTGGGCGCTAAATGGGCCATCTCGGGTGACGCGGGAGAGATAATCAAGGGGGTCCACGTGAAGACCGACCATCTGGAGATTCTAACTACGAAGGACGGCTGTGAGGAGATTTGCAAACTACTGACGCCGTACGTGACGTTGCCGCCGGCCGAGGTAGAGAAGAAGCTCCCGAGAGAGGCGGACGTGGACGGGAAGATGCTCCCGGTCTACGTAAGGAGCCACTATGCGGAGTTGACGATTAACACCGTCGTGGTTCAAGTCTACGGCGACGAGCAGATCAAGGTAGCGGAGTGGGATTGGGGAGACCCACTTGACTTCAAGCCAGACTACTCCTACATCGTGGACAAGAAGGTCCCAATCGTTCCCCTGCGGTTCAAGGAGGAGCTCGACCTGGGCCTTGGGTGGATTGACCGGCTCGAGCTCATCGCCGCCGCGCTAGCCAGTGGCCAGCATCACCTCGCCGATGGCGGAATCAGGCGCTAGCCCATACCTCGACGTCGAGGGCCTGCGGCCGACATCCTCTGGAGGGCTTTCGTGCCAGTGTCCCTAGTTGTTGCTGGCGCAGCGACCATCTCAGGCCGCAGGTCAGCTCTCTTGGTGTCCTCTTCGACCAACGTGGTCCTTCTTCAGGCCTGAGCCGGCCGTGTCGATGCTCTGCCAGATGACCTGTCCCGTCCTCCAGCAATCGTGGTCCCTCTTCCTAGGTCCCGCCGAGGCGCAGTGGCCGTCGGCATGACCTGAGTCAGTTTCCGACGAAGGGAGCCGCGCCGACGAACCTGCGGTCCCGCAGCTGGCAGGCGAGGGCGAACGCGACGTCTTCCCGGGATATCCTGCTGGAGGGCGGCCTTCTGGGGTCCGCCTCATACCTCTTGGTCAAAGGACCGTCGGTGGTGACAGGGAGCCTGAGGATGGTCCAGTCGAGCCCGCTCTTGCTCACGAGCTCGAACTCTTTCTGCTTCTCTTCCACGCCGTGGCGGAAGGTTATCTTGGAGGACAACGCGGCCACCCGGTAGCCGATTCCCGTCTCGTCACCCGGGATGCTTAGCCCTGCTCCTGCGACACCGATGAACCTCCTGACGCCGTCATTCGTCATCGTCTTGAGTATGAGTTTCATGACCTCAAGAAGCCGATTCACCTCCGCCTGCGTGTTGGCCCGCACCCCTAGAGTGTCTATCACGGCCTCGCATCCATGGATAGTCTGACCAATCGCCTCGGGATCAACTATCTCGCCCCTGACCACGGTCGCTTTCCCGCCCTTTCCCGGAAGCCTGGCGGGGTCAGCGACGAGTACATTCACTTCATAGTCCTGCTCAAGCAGCTGGTCCAGGACGTGCCGGCCGATGGCGCCAGTGGCTCCGAACAGAGCGACACGCACAGCTCGCCTTGAGCCGTTCTGAGGATAAGGGTTGTGAATCTCTCGGGACGGGTTCCCGAGGCCAGATCGGCGAGTATGCCGCTCCCAGTCGAATGTTCCATCAGGCACAAGGCCGTACGTGCCAATCCTAGCCCGTTGGGCATGAGGACCGAGAAACACCAGAGAGGCTCGGCTGGCCGGGGAGACGACGCGGACCAAGAGGCACCCCGGGACGACGAGGACGCCGCGACCATCGACCTGGATATGTAGATAACCAATGCCCTCTATTGATGTCGGCGGAGTCCAGATCTTCGTCCAGGAGTGGGGAGACGCCAACGCAAAACCGGTGGTGTTCATCCACGGGTGGCCGTTTGGCCACCGAATCTTCGAGTACCAGATGAGCGCGCTCGCAGAAGAAGGCTTCCTGACCGTGGGCATCGACCTGAGGGGCTTTGGGGCCTCGGACAAACCCTGGCAGGGCAACGACTACGATACCTGGTCCTCAGACGTCAAAGCTGTGATCCACGGCCTGAGCCTCCGGGGTGTGACGCTGGTCGGTTTCTCCATGGGAGGGGCGATTGCCACCTACCTCGCAGCCCACCACGACACGGACCAGAGGGTGTCCAGACTGGTGCTGGTCGGCGCGCCAGTGCCCTCATCCGCTCCAACGCCCGAGCGCAGACAGGCCAAGGAAGAGGCGATAAGGGCCGTCCTCGCAGACCAGGCGGCATTCGACCGAGGCTTCATCACGAACGCGTTCCACACGCCTCCCAGTCCGGAGCTTCTGAATTTTCTGGTCGGGATTGGTACGTCTGCCTCCTTGCGCGCGAGCGTGAAGGGCCTGGAGGAGCTCAGGGACAGGGACCTGACAGCCGAGATGGAGAGCATCGCGATGCCGACGTTGATCTGCCACGGAGTCTTCGACCGGGCGGTCCCATTCGAGTCGACTAGGACCCAGCTTGAGGTCATCAGGGGCTCCAGGCTCGTGAGGTTCGAGGGGAGCGGACACATGGTAATGTACGAGGAGCGGGACAAGCTCGTGAGAGAGCTCAGGATGTTCGCGGACCCGACGACCGAGGCCATGTTCAGGTGCGCCACATGCGGGGCGACCTTTCCCACGGAGACTGAGTTGGACGCGCACGTGGGAGAGGTGCATATCCAGCTGGTGAAGCAGTAGATGCGGTCCGAACGCTCGAGCCAGGACGTCCGGGTTCTGCCTCAGGTGAGCAGCTCCAGGAGCCCGCTGGGCCGACTCTCGATGGCAATGAGGCCCGTTCGCTGGGAGGAAAGACAGGCTCGACGCAGCCCCTCGCGGCCTCGCAAGCCGCTCGGTCGGAATGTCCGGGAGGGACTCAGGCGACGCGGACTATCGCCAGGTAGGCTACGCACGAGATCGCCGCCGATGCTGGGATCGTGATTATCCACGCCCACACGATCCTCCTCGCCACCCCCCACCTAACCGCTGTGAGCCGCCTCGTGGCGCCAACTCCCATGATGGATCCGCTCACGCAATGGGTCGTGCTCACCGGGATGCCGAGCAGCGAAGATGTCATAATCACCCCCGCCGCGGTCGTCTCAGCGGCGAATCCGTGGACCGGGTCGAGTTTTGTGATCCTGAAGCCCATCGTGTTCACGATTCTCCATCCTCCGAACAGGGTCCCAAGGGCTATGGCGGAATTGGCCATTATCGCGACCCAGAGGGGCACGCTAAACTTCGACAGGTTGCCGGTCGAGACGAGCAGCGCTGTCACGACGCCCATCGTCTTCTGCGCATCGTTGCTGCCGTGGGCGAGGCTGACCAGGCTCGAGGAAAGAAGCTGGAGCCTCCTAAAGTATCCGTTGACGAGCCGGGCGGAGAATCGTCGGAAAGCCCTGAGCAACAGGGTCATGAAGAGAAAGGCAACTGCAAGCCCTATCAGCGGCGACGCGACCAGGAAGGTGAGCGTCTTGCTCAGGCTCGCGACCACGAGGACCCCGGTGCCCGCCTCCGTCACCCCGGCTCCGATGAGCCCTCCGATGAGCGCGTGCGAGGAGCTCGTGGGCAGGCCGAAGAACCAGGTGATCAGGTCCCATGATATGGCACCCAAGAGGGCCCCCAGGATGACGTACTCGTTGATCGCGCTAGAAGCGATGATCCCGGAGCCTATCGTGCTTGCAACGGCGAAGCCGAAGACAAGGAAAGCGACGAAATTGAAGGTCGCCGCGAGGCCGACGGCCGCCGGGGGGGATAGCGCCCTGGTGGAGATTACGGTCGAGATAGAGTTGGCTGCGTCATGGAAGCCGTTCACGAAGTCGAACGAGAAGGCGACAGCTATTATTCCTATGACGAAGACCGTGAACAACTCGAGGGCCCCTAGGTGTAGCGCCTTACGATGTCCCGGAGTTCCTGGCTGACGTCCTCGCACTTGTCCGTCACGATCTCCAGCTCTTCGTAGATCTCCTTCAGCTTCATGATCTGTATCACGTCGCTGCCCTTGAACAGTTTCGCGACACTGTCGTTCAGAATGACATCTGCCTCGTTCTCCAGGGTGTCAACCTCGATGCACTTCTGGTCGATTTCGTCCCCCCCACGGTGCCTCATGGCGACGAACGCGGTGTGGATCTCCGCCACCGAGCGTGCCACTATCCTTGCGAACTGCTTCATGGCCTCGGTCGATTCTTTCACCTCGTAGAGCACGATGCGGTTTGCGGCCGCATCCATGAAGTCTAGGACGTCGTCGTAGAGCGATGCGAGCTTCGTTATGTCGTCCTGGTCGATTGGCGTCACGAATGACGAGTTGACCTTCTCGTAGATCTCGTGGACTATCTCGTCTCCCCTGTGTTCAATCTCCTTCAGCTCGGCTCTTCTCTGCTCCAGCCTGTCGAACTGAGTTATCATCTCCTCGAGCACCTTCGCCCCGTTCGCGACGTTGTTCGACTCCTGCTCGAGCAGGTCGAAGAACACCTTGTCCTCCGGAACTAGCCAGCTCCTCAGCCCCATCTCGGGTCGGGAGCGCCCCCTTGGCGGAGGTCTATTAATGGTGTTGAAAGTCGGCTGCGGTCAGGATTCCGACGCCCCGGCCGTGGACCGCGGATCGGACGGTCTCTGTTTTTATCCAGCGCAATCTAGACACCGGTCGTCAGCCAAGATAATGTCCAATGCGGGAAACGTCGACGGTGGTCCAAAGGACAACGGTCTCCTTGCTCGGTCGCTCTTCGTCGCAGAAGGCGACCCCCGGAAGAACCTGAGGGACACCGTCAACTCGATCCTCTCGGACAGGTTCATGGTCTTTCTCTCCTTCGCAATCCTCCCCATCATCCTCATCCCGTTCGCGGTCGATCTTTCCTCGTCAGCCATCGAGTTCCTCGACATCTGCGACTGGGCGATAATTGTGCTCTTCGTAGCCGAGTACACCTCGAAGTTGTATCTCGCAAAGGACAGGTTGGCCCACTTCAAGGAGCCTTGGCACCTCGTCGACCTTGTGATCGTCGTCCTGCCGTTCATTCAGTACCTTCCAGCCCTCGGTCTCAGTACCCGCGGCTCACCCTCGTTGTTGCTTAGGTTGCTCAGGCTCCCAAGGGCGCTGGCAGTGGGTGGGAGGGCCCTAGGGAGCAGGATGCAGACGAGCCAGGGCGTCGCGCTGGAATCGAGGCAGGAAGTGGAGACCGTCATACGAGTCGTGGATTCACAGACGCTCACGGCGACGGACCACCTGACCTGGGACGACCTGAAGTCGCATCTGGTCGACGAAAGCCAGGAGTGGCTCGACGTCCGCAACCTCACGCAAGAGGGGGTCAGGAGGCTGAGCGCGCTCGTCCAGGTCCCCGAGCCGCACTTCAAAATCGACTTGGTCGACGAGATTTTCCCGCACGTCGACTACGTCCAGCAGGTGTCCCTGATCTTCTTGCAGTCAGGCAAGGTAAGGTACCCCGACAGGCCCGAGGCTTTCCTGACGATCTCTCGCTCGGGCATGATCATAATCTGCACGGGACGGAAGATAATCTCCGTCTCCCGTCACGGGCTCGACGTCTTCTCCGGAGTCATGGAGTCGGTGCGTCGCCGGGAAGAGACAAGCTTCGTTGTATCTGTCCTCTACGCGCTGCTCGATCAGACCCTCGGGGAGTACAGGTCGGTGCTGTCCGACATCGAGATTGAGGTGATCAGGATCGGGGGGACCCCCCGGTCCAAGCTCCCCCGAGACTTCCTTGAGCGAGTCTACGGCCTCAACAAGGAGGTCTCCAGGCTGGTATCGAACCTGGTTCACTTCAAGGAGCTCCTCAGCATCATAGAGTCTCAGAAGGTCCCCCTCGAAGGGTTCGACAGCGAGGCCGAGGAGGACTTCCACGTGCTCCAGGACGGGGTCTCCTACCTGAACGAGATAGCGGAAGACCTGGTCAACAACATCCACTCCACGATCGACCTCTACATCAACCAGACCTCCTTCGAGACCAACAAGATACTCAAGATCCTAGCGGTAATTACGAGCATGTCGGTCATCCCTTCGGCAGTGGGGGGACTGCTCGGGATGAACCTGCTCGACGTGCCGTACTCGGGTTACCTGTGGGAGGTCGTCCTTGTGCTCGTGATCAGCATGTCCTTCGTGACGTACGTCTTCGTGAAGCTGGGCTGGCTCAAGGGATAGCGCCAGCCTCTCCGGCGAATTCGGACCGCCCCCCGGACCGATGCAGGGTCGTGCAGCTTCGGTCGCATCCCGCCCGCGTGCGAAGCGGTCGGCCCACGATGACGCCACCTGGGTGGGCGGAGTGCCAGGTGCCCACTCGACCGCGCCTCGGTCAGTGGTGGAAAGGAATTGGCTTCTTGCTAGAAAAGGAAATTACCCCTCTCCTAATATGAAGGACACCTCGCGATACGCGTGATAATCGTTGACAATGACCACCCTGGAGAAGGTGCCCCACGGTAGGGGACCATCGGGCGCGGCCACGACGGGAGCGTTCACGAGGATAATCGCGGTTGCCAACCAGAAGGGCGGTGTCGGAAAAACCGACCTAACGGTAAACTTCTCATGCCAGCTTGCCGCGGCGGGCAAGAGGGTCCTGCTCATCGACATGGACCCGCAGGCCAATGCCACGAACTATCTCGTCGGCCCCGACACCCCGATCGTGAAGACCACAGCCGATTTGCTCCTCGACGAGGAGGTCTCGCTCTCGGACGTGCTGATCCGGAACTGTAGGGAGAACCTCGACGTCGCTCCTGCGAGCGGCGACCTCAGCGCGTGCCAGATTCGCCTGGCGAACGACATCAACATGCAGTTCAAGCTGAAGAAGAAGCTGAAGGAGCTCAAGGAAGACGAGTACGACTACGTCGTGATCGACACACCCCCTTCTCTCGGCATTCTCACGGTCAACACCCTCACAGCCGCGAATCAGGTCTTGATTCCGGTCCAGACGCAGTACTTCGCGATGGAGGGGGTGGTCCAGCTCCTGGACACCGTCCACAAGGTGAAGGAGGACATAAACCCCAGCCTGGAGATACTCGGCGCCGTCCTCACGCTGTACGACCGACGGACGCTCCTGGCGAGAGAGGTCGAGGCAAAGGTGAGGAAGGGCTTCACGGACGGACCTGTCTTCACCACGGTCATCCCTGTCAACATCAGGCTTGCCGAGGCGCCGAGCTATCACAAGTCTATCTTCGAGTACGATTCCGATTGCAACGGAGCGAAGGCCTACGGGAAGCTCACCGAGGAGATTCTGGGTTGCCTCGAGGCTTAGGCGACGACCCCCTCACGCGCCGGAGGAAGTCTAGCAGGCTAGCAGCATCGTCGTTCACCACCGGTGGACCCGTGCCGGAGTCCTCTGGGTTCGCGTCTCCTTCGTCCTCCATCGCCGAGACAGGGGCATCGGTCGAGGTATCGACATCGGGGCGGGACTCTCACAACGACGTCTTCTTCCGAAAGAGGTCAGAGACCGCCGCAAGCCCGGGGTACGCTATCTCAAGTGTCGAGCCTGTGGAGCAGGTCGAATCGGCATACGCCGCCAGCCCGCCAGTCCTCGCCGAGACAATTGTAGCCCAGCCCGTCGTGGCCGACCCGGTTCTGCCTGAACCCGTGGAAGTGACCCCCGCCCTGGAAGTTCCGGCCCTCGCAGAGCCTGAAGGGTTCGTCGCCACTCCAGTTCAGGATCAACCTTTTCCTCAGGAGGCCGCAGACAAGGTTCAGTCTTCCGCTCCAGCTATGGAGGCGTCGACGAGTCGGCAGACCTTCACTGTGGAGGTCCCGGTCGCTGAGTCCTCGCCTCAGGAAGGCGGCTTCCTCAAGAGGATATTCGGAAGATTCCACAAGTAGATCGAAGAGTTGCACTCCGCCGAGGCGCAGGATTGTCAATCGCGTCTCCTTCGTGATTGTTTCGGCCAGATGGGACCACAATCCTCTGAGACGGGCACGCTATACAAAGTATACAAGATAAATAGCGGCGCGCCCTGTGATTTGGGAGACCGCATTTGGCAAGCTCGCCGTTCGAATACTGGACCAAAGGGACACCAATAGCCACAGAAGCCCCGATCGTGGGGTGCCCCATCGCTGCCAGCCTAGGGGTGTTCGGGAGGAAGTGGACTCTGCTGATGCTGAGGGAGATGTCGATGCAGAACGCCCAGCGCTTCTCGGACTTTCTCAGAGGCATACCCGGTCTGACGCCACGGATGCTCTCGGCCCGCCTGAAGGAGCTCGAGAGGGAAGGCATCATCCAGAAGACGGTGGATACTGATCTCGCCAACGTCGTCAGATGGAGCCTCACCGAGAAGGGGTGGGATGCGCTTCCGATTCTTATGAGCTTCTTCGCCTTCGGGTCGAAGTGGCACGCGGACAGCGTCTTCGCTGACCGCAGACCCAGGGAGGTCAAGGAGGTCTTCCCGCAGAAGAACCTCGAGAGGAGCTACGTCAATCTCACGGTGGACTCTAGACTGAAGGAGCGAAGATAGAGGATTCCTCCGCTAGGGGTATAGCTGCCCATCGAATCTCACTGACCGATGAAACTGCTGCTTGCCCAGGGCGTGATTTCCGCAGTCTATGTCTTCGACGTCTCCGCGTACCCCTTCGTCCACGTCCCGCTGCTCGTCCTCACAATTCTCTACCTAGGGTCAATCCTAGAACTCTACGGCCTCGTGCGCATGGCGGGTTATGTTCGCAGGCGGATAACGACCTATCGCGAAAGTGCCCGAGGGCGGTCGACTGCCCTGGAGACGGCTTTCTTGGCCCTCCGCCTCCTCCGATCCAGCCAGAAGGCTTCTTTAGCCTCGCCGTGGCAACTGAAGCGATGAAGCTGAAAGGCCGGGTCTCAATTATTACTGGCGGGAACTCCGGGATAGGAAGGGCGACGGCTATGCTCTTTGCAAGGGAAGGCTCAAGGGTCGTGATAGCGGGGCGCAATGCCTCGAAAGGGAGGGAGGTCGTCGCCGCAATCAAGAGAGAGAACGGCGAAGCTATCTTTGTGAGGACCGACGTATCGAAGAGCTCCGACGTGCAGAAACTCGTCGAGTCGACGGTGAAACAGTTCGGGACGGTGGACGTGCTCTTCAACAACGCCGCTCTCTCCCCTGTGGGCACCGTGCTCGAGACCTCCGAGGCCGAATGGGCAGATGTCATAGGGACGAACCTCACCGGCACCTTTCTCTGCACGAGGTACGTCCTGCCTCACATGATAAAGAGGAAGAGGGGGGTGATTATCAACACGGGGTCGATAAACTCCCTGATGGCGATGAAGAAGGAGGCTGCGTACGATGCATCGAAGGGGGGTGTGCTCATGCTCACGAGGGCCGTCGCGATGGACGTCGCAGAGTTCAATATCCGCGTCAACTGCATCTGCCCTGGCGCGATCGATACACCCATGCTCAGGGACATCCTCGCCCAGGCCACAGACCCTGAAGCTGCCGAAGCGGATCTCATCAAGAAGCACCCCCTGGGGCGAATAGGGTCGCCCGCGGAGGTCGCGAACATGGCGCTCTTTCTCGCCTCGGACGAATCCTCATTCGTCACGGGGGCTGCGCTGCCCGTGGACGGAGGCATACTGGGAGGGTGGACCTAGGACGTCGCTCAGGATCCGCGGCCCCGTGGGGATGGCGGGGGAGGACCCAGGTACTCTCACAGGGGCGGTCGACCCATGAGAAAGAGCACGATACCCGCGTGGGCTATCGCGGGGAGAGGGTGCAGAAGGAGGATTCGGGAGATGGGATCGTTCGGGACATGCAGTTCATCAGCTACCTCGTAGTCTTCGGATCTTCGGTAGAGTACGCCGACCTGTCGGCCTCTGAGCGGACGACGACCGACAGGTTGCTGCGCATGGGGGTCCTGGTCGAGGCGGAGTCAGATTCGGGGAGCAAGAAGGTCAAGCTCGCGGAGGCCTGGCGAAGGGCGGTCGAGGGTCGCCGGGAGAGGGCCCCGCAATCATGATCTCTAACCGCCATCCTCCTGTGCAGTTCAAAGGTCGAGAGCGGCGCGACGTCACGCTTGATAGGCATTGACCAGGACCTCTATCGGGGACCGACGAGTCCTGAGGGTCTCCATCGTCCTGGTCCTCTTGGTACTCACGGTCCAAGGCTGGACGGGGGACACGGTGAACCTCTTCACCACATTCCCGTCAGGTACCGTTGGCCCGTCGATAGGTGACGTAGGCGGTGCGATATCCGCAGGCGGGGCGATCCTGGTCTGGCACGCGGCAGAGGGCGTGCTCCTCTTTGCGCTCTCGGTGGTCGTGCTCGCCATGTCGCAGCGGTCGAAACCAACGAGCGTCCGCATCGTATCGATTCTTGGGTTCCTGGCGATCCTCTCCGCTGGCGTCGGCGGCCTGCTCTTCGTCCTATCGGGGTTTCAGGACAACGGTGCGTCCGCCCAGATGGGCGGGAGCTTCATCGGCGCCTATGCCTTCTATTTCATCGAGCTCTACTACACTCGATAGGTTCTCACATCGGCGTGCCACAGCTCCCGCAGAACTTCTGGCCTGCGGGGACCATCGCCCCGCACTTGGGGCAGGTCCTCACGGCCTGCGCAGCGGAGGGCTGCTGTCCCATGGGGATGCCCGCGTAGCCGGCGGTGAAGGGCGCCTGGTATCTGACGAGATTCTCCCTGATCAGCCCGTACGCTTTTTCCGCATCCGAGTTGGGCAGGTCGTTCAATGAAAGAGGCTCGCCCCCCAGGCGCAGGGTGCACCTGACCGTGGACCTGATCAGGCCCTTGTCAAGGACGACGTTCGCGATGTCCTGATAGTTGAAATCTGTGTAGTCCTTCTTCAGGCGTAGCGCGTGCGGATGTCGGAGGATTATCCGCTCGTTGGTTATGAGAACCGAGTCTATGTTTATTGCAGGATGATAGATCTTCTGCTTGATGTAGAGCTCGACCTGTTCGTTTGGACCCAATATCTTGGTTATGTCGTCTGGAGTGTCGTCCATCTTTACCCTCCCCTGCTGGCGAGCCGTCCAATATTTGCTTTTTTTGGAGGTCGCAGGGAGCCTCTCCCCCGCCACGTTTTTGAGGGGCACCTAGACCGTGCTCCAGAGAGATGCCCTTGAATTCCGAAGAGGCGCGGCTGTTCCTTGAGCGGACGTTCGCCAGACTGTTCGACCCTGCCGCGACCGACCGTGACATGCTCGAATTCTACAGCGCCAACTACACCCAGGACCTGAACGGCAAGAAGTACAGCTTCAGCCAGTTCATGGAGGGCGTCTCTGCCATCAAGGCGACCCTCAGATCCAGCACCGTCGAAATTACGAGGTTGGTGACCAACGGCAATACGATAGCGGAGATTCACGCGGTCGACGCAACAAGGAACGATGGCACGCGTCTGAGGTTCAAGGTAATCGCGTTCCAGACCATCGAGGATGGCAGGATCATCAGTGCAGAGGAGGTCAACTGCCCGCTCTGAGAGAAGGGGGGCCGTTTATCCCGTCGGGGAGACCAGATCCAGGAGCTCGAGGAGATCGTCGTCGGTTAAGCTGGCGCGAGCTGTCTTCATGAACTCCTCGGTCGTCGGATCGGCGCGAGATGGGCTGTACTCCGAGGCCTGGACGGCCATCTCGAGTTTGTCGACCTGCCTGACCAGTCGGGCCTCTTCCGACTCTCCGTGAGTGAATTCGAGCCAGATGGCCCAATACTCCTTTCTCCGTTCGGGCGGCAGAACGACCAGGATCTTCTTCATGGCTGCGGACTCTAGGGTCAGCTTCTGCCTCCTCGTGCGCTCACCCGGGATTGAGTCCCCGACGAGCGCCTCCGGAAGATCATGGATCAGGGCCATCTTGAGGACCCTCTCCGTGTCCAATCCCCGGAGGTCACTGTAGACCATCGCCATCAGGGCGGTCCGGCACGTGTGGTCCGCCACCGACTCAGGATTTCCCACGCCGAGCTTGAGAATCCATCCTCTCCGGGGTTCGTCCTTCAGGCGACCAGCGGTTTTGAAGAACCCGAGGTACTCCTTGGCAGTCCCTGCTCGTCCTGGCACGGCCGGTCACCAAGCCGCAGACTATTATCTGCTCCCTGATCTCGTTGAATCAGGAGAACGGGGGCGTTCTATCCCGTCACGCGTCGTCAGGGGCTAGCGCCTCGCCCAGGTAGTCGTCCCTCTCCGGGGTGAAGAAGTCGATGATTACGCTGGGCTTCTCTCCGTCCGTCCTGAGTTCGTGGAACACTCCCGGTGGGATGTAGTAACCGTCTCCGGGCCCGGCCCTCCATTCCACTTCGCCGACCTTGAAGGTCCCTCCTCCCTCCAGGAGTACTCCGAATTGCGCGTGGGGGTGGTTGTGCCACGCGAAGACCTTTCCTGGATCGATCTTGTACATGACCATCATCCCGGTGGACGAGTGATTTGCGATGCGTCTGCGAACACCCGGTAGTATCTCGTGCCAGGCTTCTTCTCTCTCATGCCAGACGGAAGCCGAGGAGTATGGGTCCAACAGGCTGCGCCGTACTTAAATGGGCGAACTAGATATTAACCGTTGTCGCAGCGCCAGGTGTGTCGAATAACTTGACGGTGCGTCACTTCTTGCTCGTGGTTTCGCCGACTCCTAGCCATTGCTACAGGTTCTTCCCGACGAACAGGTTGTAGACCGACGCCTTGACGAGCAGCTCGTTGACCACGCTCCTCCACCTCACCGAGGTTACGTGCTCCCCGAACGTCCTCTTGAACGACGATATCGCCGACTCGACCCTCGCTCTCTGGCCGTACCCGTGCCTCGTCTTCCATCTCTCGTAGTCTCTCAGCTGCTCCATCGCGACGAGCTTCCTCGGCATGCACCCGTGTGCGTGCGACGAGGCATTTTTCCTTACCTTGATGACGGGCTCAATCCCGTTATCGTGGAGGTACCTGAAGTTGGCTCTCGAATCGTATCCCCCGTCGCCCATCAGCCTCGCCACCTTCGCGCTCGAGGACGCTCGCTCGACCAGCGGGACGAGCATCTCTGCGTCTCTTACCTCTTCCTTCGTCACCTCCATCGACAGTATCTTCCCGGTCCTGACGTCCACTGCGAGATGTACCTTGATGAAGGGCCGCTTCACCTTCCAGACGTGCCTCATCCAGTCCCCGTGGTTGGAGACCTTGATGCCAGTCGAGTCAACCGCTATGGTCACGTCTTCCTTTGGATCCACACTTGGGTCGAGCTCCACCTTCACCCTTGATATCCTCCACCACATCGTGGTGTAGTCTGGGACTCTCAACCCTTCTACGTGCCCCGAGAACATCCTGAGGAACCCTTCCAGCTCCCTGTACGGGAGCAGGTACACGTGGATGGCTGCGAGCATACTCATTAACGAGTCTGGATAGCGATACCTCGCTCCTTCCTTCTCCTCGTTGAGACTCTCTAGTTCTCTGCTCCAACCAGATAAAAAATCGGTATCGAAGAGGAGTTCTCCCCTCCTCACCAGCGACTCGTTGTACTCCTTCCAGTTCCGCTTCTTCTTCTCGGGCACGAGAGAGCGAGATCTTCTCAATCCCATCAGGGAACGAATGAAAGAAGGTTGACAGAGGAGTTAGTTATTCGACACACCTCGCAGCGCCCGAAGAGATATAATCTCGCGAGGGACCCCATGACGGAATCTTGTCTGCGTCCCAGTCCTCCGGCTCAGAGACGATTCTGATCGTCTTCGCCTTGATAGTCTTCGTGGCGATCCGGAGGACCTACAGGATGTACCGGGGGACGCGCCTGAGCATGGCCCGGACCGTGACGTTCGCGATGGTCTACATCGCCCTGGGCGTGGTCTTCTGTGGCACCTCCTTCTACGAGGGGGTCTCAGTATTTCTGGCACCCGTCTACGCCCTCCTCGCCGCTGCCGCAGCTGTCGGCTCGTACATCTTCGCCGACAGGAGGATAACGTTCTGGAGGGGATCCGACGGCTCGATATACTTCAGGGGGGGAGTCGTCATTTACGCAATCTATCTCGCCGGCTTGGTTGCAAGGCTCGCCATAGACTACGTCGTCATAGGACCGTCGGCCTTTAGCTTCACTCCCGGCCTGACCCTTTCCGGGACAGCTCTCTACGGGACGGTAGCCACCGACCTCCTCCTGATCTTCGGGGTCGGGCTCCTCTTTGGCAGGAACCTCAAGGTACTGAAGAGGTATCGCAGGATTCAACGAGGGGAGGATACGCTCCCGGACGCTACCGCTCAGCTCGGCGGAGAGCCGGGGTCGATTCCCTCGACAATGAACGCGAACCCACAGTCCACGCACCTTGCGTGCCAGTGATTCGAGTCAGAACCGACCGATTCCAGGTTGGCGCTGCCGCACCTCTGGCATCGGATAGGTGGACCACGCCTCTCGTTCGCCAATTCCAATCAGGGTCAGGAGCATCGCCGACCGCCGGTCATATGGGTTTCCCTCGCAGCGGGGAAGCGTCCGTAAACACTTTTTAGGCTACGCTGATGCCGAGGTCCCCGAGACCATGAAATGCTACGTCCACCAGAACACCGATGCCATAGGTGTCTGCTCGGCGTGCGGGAGGGGTCTGTGCACCGCCTGCGTAGTGAAGATTGGCGGGAAGTTCTACTGCAAGGACGATGCTGACAAGGTCTTCGGACGGAAGCTGACGGCCAGGGTTGTGTCTGGTGAGAAGAACAGGGGCACTGCCGTCATGGCCGGATCTATCTTCGCGTACCTAGTCGGAGGGGTGGCTGTGATAGTGAGCTGCTTCGTGCTCTTCGCGGGCATCCTGGCAGGCGACTTCGGGGGGAACAACCTCTTCGGCAACCTCTTTTCGCCGGACTTCGCGTTCTTGGGTCCGATTCTCACCTACTCCCAGAGCACGATAGTCTTCATCGGGCTTGGCGTGATGGTCTTCGGCGCAATCGGCATAGCCGCCGGATTCTATCTCTGGAGGCCGGCCATCTCCGGTGCTCTCGTCGCCATCGTCTTCGGAATACTCGGCCTGATTGTCGCCGTCGCCTTGAACTCCATCTTTTCGAACGTCATCTTCATTGACAGCTTCTTCGTAGTGAGCATCCTGATAATAGCCCTCGCGCTGTTCGGCCTGAGGCAGCTGATGACGGACCCGACTCGCGTACATTAGTCAGAGATAGCCGGCCGACGTGGACCGGGACGCGTCGCCATCCGGTGAGCATAACGACCCTGTGGACGCTGGGTCCAGACTTGGGGTTCTGGCGCACTACATACTGCGAATCGGCGCACGGGTCCATGTCCGGTCGCGACGCACACGCAATCTTCTCAACGTTCGAAGGATGGTCCTTCACGATCGGACAGCCAGCCCTGGTCCTGCTGGTGCTGGCTCTCTGCTACCTTCAGACCAGGCGCGACGACGCTCGAGCGTGGGTCCGCAGGGCGGCCTGATCCTAGGACGTCTAAGCGACACCTCCGGCCGAGCCAGGGATGAAGCCGTATCAACGGAAGCGAGTCGCCTCCCCCTTCATCGGCCGTGAGCCCCACCCCTAGAAGCCTTTTCTCCCGGAGACCGACGCGCGCCGCAGTTGACAGGCATGCACCGGCGAATGACGCTGCGGGAGCTCAGGTTCGTGAGCAGGCCCCTCTTCTGCAAGTTCGCGTCCATCAACGCCGACGGTTCTCCTCACGTGACCCCGACCTGGTCGATGTACCAGGCAGGGCTCTTCATTTTCACCATGCCGGCGACCGCCGTGAAGATACGGAACATAGAGAGGGACGGGAGGGTCACGCTCCTCTTCGATGACGGATACTCGTGGGTAGCAGTGAAGGGGCGAGCGACGGTCGCCGTCGCCAGGAACGTAAGGTTGGATACCGAGAGGCTTGCCGTTCTGTACATGGGCTCGAAGGAGGGTAAGAGGATGGCCGCCGAGATAGTGAAGAGGGAACACCTTTCCGTGGAGGTCGTTCCGGAGAGCGTTGTCTCCGACAACGTGTGAGAGATATGGGGTGCCCCGCCTCTTCGGGCACGCGCGTATTCGCAATCTTAATTACCCGAGCCGCGGTCTGAAAGAAACCAGAGAACCATGTCGCTGAAACTCGGAGACTTGAAGCTCAAGAGCTCGGCGTTCTCGGCGCTGGGCCACATGCCCAAGCGGAACGCCGGGGATGGGGAGAACCTCTCACCGCCCCTGGAGTGGAGCGGCGCACCAAAGGGGACCCGAGAGTTCGCACTTGTCTGCCACGACCCCGATGCGCCACTCGTCCACGGCTTTACCCACTGGGTGCTCTATGGGATTCCAGTGGAGACCACCAGACTCGCGGAAGGACAGAAGCCAGATGCCTTCACGGGTGGAGTGAACGGGACTGGAAAGATCGGCTACACGGGTCCTTACCCGCCGAACGGGCACGGTCCGCACCACTACTACTTCTGGATCTTCGCCCTCGACAAGGCTCTCGGTCTCAAGCCGGGCCTGACCCTCGAAAAGCTACTGGGCTCGATCGATGGACACGTCCTCGAGCAGGCCCGCGTCGTTGGGGTGTACGAGCGCTAGGGCTGGGCAGAGGTCCACACATCTGACATGAGCAAGCCGAGGGTAAGGAGCAGCCGCTTCGCTCGGTATGCTACCGTGCTGATGATCGTCCTGGGGCTCGCGACCATACTGGTGAACACCGTCTTGGCGGTGGTCATCGTCGCTCTCGGGGTGGCCATGTTTCTCTTCGAGCGGCACCTAGTCGGCAGAGACGACCGCGCGCCTGCGGGCTAGGGATAAGCTACTTTCTCGAGGCCATGAGAACGCGGGACCTTTGCTGGCACTGTATCGCCCTGTCTGAGTACCCCTTCCATACGGTGTAGTTGTCCTGTCCCTTGGCGAGGAGGAGCAGGACGTCAGCCGCGTTGAGATAGAGCACTATTGCCTCTTCGATGCTGCCCGACTTCTCCTTGGCCGCGGCGTCGGCGATGAGCTGGCCCGCATACCACTCGACCTTCTTGAGCTTCGACATGCCTGGTGCGGGCTGGGCCTGGCCTTGTATCGTGGAGGTTTTCGGTGCTGACATCGCCCACACGTTCACTCCAAACCTGCAAAAGGGCCCATGTCATGATTAGTGAACAAAAGCGCAAATCTGCAGGACGCCCGCCAACCACCACCTACCGAGGCCCGCCCCCCGTGGAACTCCTGAAATAGTGTATCCGGGGTAGCCCTGCGGGAATTTGACTCTGGCGCAGAGCAAGCCTGAGAGGAGGATAACCGGGAGGACCTTTCTCATCATCCTGGTCATCGGAGTGATTGTGGGAGTGGCCCTGGTGGCTGGGTCAATCTATCTCAACGGCGCCCCGACAGGAACGGCTTCCCTGGCGGGCACACTGTTCGTGAGTAGCGCTGGGTCGTTGAGCCCCGGGGGATCTGCAGACGTATGTCGCCGCAACGTACAACGTGACGCTAACCGCTGTCTCCGGCGCCGGGACGATGAACCTCACGATCCTGGGCAACGGCACCGATACGCTCCAGCAGCACGACTTCTCCGTGAGCAGCTTCGTCCTCTCCCCTAACAACCTCACAATGACCTTCTCCGGCGGCCACGTGAACCTGGGCTGGATCAACAACAGCACCGTCTGGAAGTCGCTGAACGAGACCTACGTCGGAGCGTGGGGCATAAGTGCCCCCGCAAGTCAGGTTAGAGGTTCGATCAGTCCCGCTGACTTTCCCGGAATTCCATCGGGCTTCTACGTCGTCCTGAGTCTCTCGGTAACGTCGCAACCCGCCAACAACATCCCCTTCGTGGTAAACCCCGTCTGGTCCTGGGCACCGACCATGCCAGCGCAGAGCAGCTTTCAAGGGAGATACTAGGGCTCCTCGCTCTGCATGAATAATCCACATTCCACCCAGTTAATATCGAAGTGAAACGGGACGTCTGTCACGAAACAAGTGGTGTCGGGGCTGGAACGATATCGGGACGGTCTGCTCGCCGGTGAGCTCACCTGCGAGGAGCGCGTCGGAGAGGAACTCTCGAACATCGGGACCTACGATCGGAAGTTCAACACGTTCATCACGGTCTTCTCAGGCGACCACGGACTCGCACTCTCACGGGCGCGAGAGCTCGACGGACGGCTCGCAAAGGGCCGCAGGGGACCGACACCGTCCCTCCAGGGCGTCCCTGTTACGATCAAAGACAACGTCTTCCTGGCCGGGTTTCCGACGACCGATGGGTCGGCCGTCTTTCGGTGATTTCCTTCCCCCGGCAAACGCTGAGATCGTCGACAGCCTGCTCGGTGCCGGATGTGTCCCGCTCGGCAAAACCAACCTCCACGAACTCGCCCTCGGGGTTACGGGGACCAGCGGATATGGCGGGCCGATCCACAACGCCTCCGACCCCTCCCGAGTCTCAGGCGGGTCGAGCGGTGGCTCAGCGGTCTCGGTCGCGCTCTCGAAGGGGCCTATCCTGAGCATCGGGAGCGACACCGGTGGCTCGGTGCGGATTCCCGCCGCGCTCTGCGGCGTGTGCGGCTTCAAGCCGTCACAGGGCCTCCTCAGCACCGACGGCGTCTTCCCCTTGAGCCCTTCCCTCGACCACCTGGGGCTCCTGACCAAGACGGTACCCGACATGTCGTACGCGTTCCAGGCCCTCACCGGGGTGGCGATGCCGCAGAAAGTCGCGTCCACGCCTGGGAGTACCGACGAGGTATTTCACCGAGGATATGGACGAGACCGTATCCAAGAGCTTCGAAGGCGTCGTCGAGAGGCTCAGGGGCGACGGAAGGTTCGACGTGAAGGACTCCAAGGCCGAAGGGAACTATGCCCGCTACTCCAGGGCCCGCGCCGTCATAACGGTCAGGGAGTCCTCCTGGTTCTATGAGGCGATCCTCCGCACCCCAAAGCTGAGGCGGAGAATGCACCAGGATGTCCTGAAACTCATGGACGGTGGCCTAAGGACCGGGATGATAGAGTACATGCGATCCACGGGCCTCAGGGCTGAGTCGCTCCGCGAGGTGCCCAGACTACTCGAAGGGATTGACGCGCTGATCATGCCGACCTGCCTGATTGCAGCCCCGAGGATCGACGAGGTCCTCGGAAGCGAGACGGGGCGCATCCGGTTCCTCCTTCTGCGGAACACCGAGTTCTTCAACATGACCGGCCTCCCCGCCCTCAGCATACCCATCAACAAGGCGGGACAGTCGATGCCGACCGCTCTCCAGGTGGTTGCGAGGCACGGCCAGGACGGGCTGGTCCTCTCCATTGCGGAGAAGATCTGGGCGGCTGTCCATCCCGGCTAGTGCGACCGATGGCCTCCTGGCGACGGTCCGGCGCCCGCTCTGGCCAGAGCGGGCCAATCGGTAAAATACCGGTTCGAATTCGGGCTTGAGAGCGGGGAGAAGAAGGCGAGTGATTGCAATACAGGTACGTCGTTCTCACTAACACCACCATCGGCGCGTTCATGTCCCAGCTCGACGCCAACATCGTTCTAATCTCGCTCCCTACCATCCTCAGGCAGCTCCCCGGGTACGCCGACGTTCTACGGGATCTGGATCATAATGGGATACACGCTTGTCACGGCGACCGTGCTCCTGACGATAGGGAGGCTGGGAGACGTCTTCGGCCGGGTGAGGCTCTACAACCTGGGGTTCGCTATCTTCACGATAGGTTCGGGGCTCTGCAGCGTCGCGCCGGACGGTCTCCTGCTGGTGCTCATGCGCCTGGTCCAAGGTCTGGGCGCGGCTCTGATCTGGGCCAACAACGCAGCGATACTGACCGACGTCTTCCCGGCGACGGAGAGGGGTAGGGCGCTGGGGATCAACCAGGTCGCCGGGGTCTCCGGGTCCATACTGGGCCTGGTGGCGGGCGGCGTCCTCACGACCTTCCTCGGATGGAGGTCGATATTCTGGATCAACCTCGCTCCGGGCGCGTTCGCCACCGTCTGGGCCTACGTCAAGCTCAAGGACCTCAACCCTCGCCTCAAGGGCGAGAAGCTCGACCCGCTCGGGAACGTCCTGTTCGGGGTGGGGCTCACCAGCTTCCTCGTGGGGCTGACGCTGGGGGCGATACAGGGGTGGGCGACGACGGACTACCTCCTGATGGCGGTGGGGGGCGCGATGATCTCGGTCTTCGCGTTCGTCGAGACGCGGGTACAGAACCCCATGATGGACGTCCGCCTGTTCAGGATTCGCGCGTTCTCGGCTGGCGCGCTCGCCAACCTCCTGACGTCGATATCGCGCAGTTCGATATTCCTGATTCTGATCTTCTACTTCCAGGGAGCCCTGCTCTACGACGCCTTCAAGGCGGGCCTCCTCCTCCTGCCGTTCTCGGTCGCCTTCGTGATAGTGGGTCCTCTGAGCGGCGCGCTCTCGGACAGGTTCGGTCCGAGGCTCTTCGCGCCCACCGGGCTGGTCCTCTCCGGGATAGCGCTCCTCTGGTTCTCGACGCTTCCTTTTGGGGTCCCGTACCTCACCCTGACCCTCCCGATGGTCCTCGCAGGGGCCGGCGGGGGCATGTTCTTCGCCCCGAACGTCGCCGCCATCATGAACGCCGTCCCTCCCGCAAGGCGGGGAGTGGCCTCGGGGGTCTCCTCCACGCTCTTCAGCGTCGGTTCCCTCGTCAGCCTTGGGCTCGTCTTCGCGATTTTCAGCGCTTCGGTCCCTCTGACCTCCCTCCAGGCGATCTTCGCGGGGCTTCCTCCTCCAGCTGGAAGCCTGAGCATAGGGGTCTTCATCGATGCCATGCACAAGGCGTTCCTCATCTTCGGGGCCATCAGCCTGATAGCCGCGATCCCGGCGTCCCAGACCGGTCCCCGACGCCAAGGAAACCATTATCTATACCGCCACTGATTCTGCCTAGGGATGGTCCTCTTCGCCAAGGACGTCGCCGAGCCGGTATTCCTCTCCCTTCCCAGACAGACCAACGCGCTCGAGGCCGCCAAGATGATGAAGGAGAAGCACCAGGGTTTCGTCATCGTCTCCGACGGGGTCTCCGCGGAGGGGATCGTGACCGAGTGGGACTACCTGTCCAAGATAGTCGCCGAGGGCAAGGACCCTGGCGAGGTGACCATCGCGGACATCATGACGCCCGGGCTGATCACGGTCAAGGGGAGCGACGGCCTCGAGTCCGTCGCCAAGACGATGACTGAGCGCGGGGTGAGGAGGGTGCTGGTGATTCAGGACGACAAGGTCCTCGGCGTCATCACGTCGCGGACGATCCTGGCCCAGCCTCGAGGAGTACATCAACCGCGTCTCGACGACCATCGCGAGGCTGCAGGCTCCACCCTACTGACGCCTGCAAGACTATTAACCGGCTGGCCCGGCGGTCCCGCGCGTTGTCCCTGAAGGCCAGCGGGAGCGTCCCTGCCCACAAACACTGTCCCGTGTGCGGGATCTCGATAGCGCCCGCAAAGGACTACTGCTCCGACACGTGCAGGGACATGGACGAGGAGGCCCAGAGGAAGATGAAGAACTACAGGAGGCTGACGCTCCTCCTCATGGTGGGCGCTCTGGCTGTCCTGATAGCCCTCACGTTCTTCCTGCGGTATCACGGCTGAACCTCCTTCAGATGCCCTTTCGCGTCGACGAGCTTCCAGAGCTCGTCGGTCGGGCGGCTCCAGGACGGTCTCCCGTCTCCCGTCCTTTCTCACGAGCACCCTTTCGCCCTTGGCGAACCTCCCCACGGCCGTCGCGGTCGACCCCGACGGCCCGGACCGCCCTTGCGACCTTCTCCTCGGCACCTGCCTTCACCGCGAGGAGGAGCGTCCCCGAGCTGATGAGCCGCAGCGGGTCGAGGCCGAGCTTCGAGCAGACGTACGCCGTCTCCTTTGCGAGAGGGATGCTCCGCTCATCCAGTTCGAACCCGAGACTCGAGGCATAAGACATCTCGTAGACGGCCCCGAGCACGCCCCCCTCGGTGCAGTCGTGCATTGCGTGCACCCCGCCCGCGGCGAAGGCCGCGGTCGCCTCGTCCACCACGCTCAGCTTCCTGTAGAAGCCCCTCGCCGCTCCTTATCATCGCAGGGTCGACCTCTTCTCCGAACCTGGATGAGTCGGAGGCGCAGATGGCTGTCCCCTCCACCGCCGCGGTCTTGGTGAGCATGATCGTGTCCCCGTTCCTCGCGTCCGCCGCCGTGACGAACGACCCGGCTACCGCGAAGGCGGTCGTGACCACTATCGGCCGCTTGAGCCCGGGGGTCAGCTCTGTGTGTCCGCCCACGATGGTGATGCCGAGCTCGGAGGCGGTCCGGTGCATCTCTCTGGAGATCCTCGCGACCATCCCGACGGTGGCGTCCTCGGGGAGGAGGATGATCGACTGGATGAACGTCGGTCTGTTCCCGCTCGTCGCGACGTCGTTGGCGCTGACGTTCACCGCGTACCACCCGACCCTCTCCTTGACTCCTGTCACGGGGTCGGACGAAACGATAAGGTAGTTCCTCCCCTGCCTTATCACGCCGAAGTCGACGCCTATCGAGGGGGGCACCACGAGGTCCGACGAAGGCGCGCCGGTCATCCCGAGCAGGTACCTGTTCAGCACCTCGGGCGGGAGCTTGCCCAGGGAGAGGACCATCCTGACTCCTCACTCCTCCCAACTCAGCCACTCCGCCCCGCAGCTGAAGACCGCGTTCTCGGGTTAGCGTGACCAAGGCTGCACGTCGCCCCGTCTTTGGCGATTTATCTCTTTTTGAGGCGTTCGTTCAGGCCTGGGAACCTTCTTCCCTTTCAGACTCGAGGAGCGATCTGTGCAGCATTATGGGCGCCTCGTAGAGAAGCGCGAGTGCGATTGCGTCGGAGGCCCGTACCCTCCGAGAAGCCGGTCTTTGCCTTTTCCAAGGAACTGCATGTCGGCCCGGAGCACATCGCCGGCCGGGTAGACCTCGACGCCGCTGAGGTGCAGGCCCTCGTTGTCCGCAAGTTCCTCGATCATGTTGAAGACCGAGGGAATCGAGGATCGGTCGCCTCGGCTGAACCTCTGCATGTGCATAGCGCTCTCCCCGGAGAAGGCGCGCATGGCGAAAGCTCTGCCTGCGTCGGACTTGAGCAGGACGAGGCCCTCCGCTCCGCTCTCGTCGGTGAACCCCACCTCTGCGACCTTGACCCTCGTGAAGTCGCTGTCGGCGCCCTTGGTCAACGCGGAATAATCCTCCCTCTCGCTATTAATCCCTTCTGAACCCGACCTCTAGTCCTGTGGGATAGCTGCCCGGATGTCCCTGACCTTCTTGAGCTGGGATACTACTCTCTCAAACCCCGCTCTCGCTTCTTCTGGTTCGTCCCTCTTGACCCTGATGGTCACGAAGTTGACATCGAGCTGCATCTCCCTCAGGGCCGGTGTGATCGAAGGGAACTCCCTTGCGATTCTTCCAATCTCGTGATTCATCCTGAAGATGCCCCTGAGCGTCTCCTGCTTCGCCGACTTGCTCGCACCAGCGGCGGCGAGGGACTCGCCGGCCCTCTGGACCGCATCCTCGAGGCGGCTGAGGTCAGGTTCCCCGCCCATGGCGACCCACCGGCGTCGTGGCTATGGGCTTGGGGGTTGGGCGGCCGCCGCTGCAGGCGCCGCGGTCTTGTTGACCTGCCTGTTGACCGCGTCGGAGAGGTAGTGGCCGCTCACAGTGACGCGCACGCTCTTGACGCCCTTGACGTGCTCGACATTGGACTTCATGTCCTGCGAGATCTTCAGGGCGAATATGGGTGGGCAGTATGGGGTGGTGGCGTGATACTGGATGTCTACGCTTCCGTCCTTGACGTCCAGCTTGTCGATCAGGTTCATCTCCATGATCGGCACGCCAATCTCGGGGTCGATCACCTTGGAGAGCTCGCGCTGAATCTCCTTCATATCTACCTCTTCAGAGGACATGATATTTTCATCCCCTCCGCTCTATTTATGAGTTTAGCCGTAGACACCGGATCGCTCACGCGGCGTCTCCAGGGGTGCTGACGGACTGGACCTCCCTCGCCATCTCTTGCGCCTTGGCCTCGAGTTCTGCGGTGCGCAGGTGTATACCGAGCATCTTCTCGAGCACACCTGCCAGCTGGATAACCGAGAGGGGGTGCGGGATCGGCTCTCCGTGGTCGACGGATATCTTGTAGCCTCTCATGCCGAACTTCTCGGCCATGCCCACTATGAGCGAGGAGAAGAACGGCGCCGGCTCGTCCTTGACCATCTCGATTCCGTGGCCTCTGAGAACCTCGACGCCGGCCCCGTCGCTCGCGAACCCGGTAAGCTTGGGGATTGACGAGGGAGGCGCAGCCTGCTCGGTCCACCGGGTCCCAATCGATATCATCTCCTTCACGCCGAGGCCCAGCGCGTACCGCAGCACCGCCTCGGCGAACTCGTACTGGTTGTCGTGGGGCGAGGAGTCACCAGCGAGAAGCACGATGTCGCGCCCGGCGCTGTGGCTGTAAAACTCGGCCGAGCTCAACCGGACCGTCCCATCGTCGGCTATCACGGCGACCGGAGGAAAGGCGGAGGAGTAGATGGTCGCGATCTTCGTGAACTCCATCTCCTTCAGCATGAAGTTCCCGAGTTCCCTTGCCTGTGAGTACATGGGCTTGTACTCGGAGAGATTCGTGGAGAGTGACACGATTAGGACGGGGTCCTTCAGCGCCGGCTTCCCATCGACCTCAATTCTCTCCCACAAAGCTAGTTCGCACTCGACGAGGGCCGCTTGCGATAAAAGGGCATTGGTCTTCTCTCGCCTAGCCGGAGACTATGGTGTAGTACCTGCCGTTCACGGTATCGACCTTCACTTTCACGTCGAAGCAGAGGCTGAGGTTCCTCCCCGTCAGGGTGTCCTCGATGGGCCCAGACGCGAGGACCCTCCCAGCCTTGAGGAGGAGCGCGTGGGTGAAGCCCGAGGGAATCTCGTCGGTGCGGTGGGTCACATAGACCATGGCCGTGCGGCCCCGCCTTGCGAGCCTCGAGAGGCCGTCGAGGAACTGCTCGCGCGCCCCCAGGTCCAGGCCCTCGCAGGGCTCGTCAAGGAGGAGCAGGCCGGCGTTCGCCATCAGAGCCCTCGCGATCATCACCTTCTGTCTCTCACCCTGGGAGAGCTCCTTGACCATCTTCCCGACGTGAGCGCCGCACCCGAGGCCCTCCAAGAGAGAGGCGGCCCTTCGGGCCTCCGCCGGCTCCGCCTTCCTCCATATCCTAGTCGAGCCGTACTTCCCGCTCATGACCAGGTCTAGGACCTTCTCGTCTCCCGGGTATCCAGCCCTCGAGGTAAGCGCTGACCATGCCGATACGGGCGCGGAGGTCTCTTAGGTCGGTCTCCCCGAACCTGTTCCCGAGGATCTCGACCTCGCCCTTTGACGGCCACTGATAGCCGTCGATTATGCTCATCAGGCTCGTCTTCCCCGCACCGTTCGGACCTATCACGGCCCAGCTCTCGCCTCCCCCGACGACCCAGTCGATGCCTCGGAGAGCCGTCGTCCCCGAATACTCCAAGACTACCCCTTTCAGGCGGACGGCGCGCTCCATCCGGGTCCCGGCGCCGGACCTGTGCAATAAGCTTGCTTCCGCGAACTTCATTTAGGATGGCCCCATCTCGATGAGCATGGAGCTTCTGGAGCTCGCGTCTTCGCTGATATCCTTCAATACGGGGGCCCCCCCTGGAAACGAAGAGGAGTGCGCGCGATTCATCGGAGACTTCCTCCATGACCTTCACATCGAGGGTGCCGAGGTCGAGCTTCGGAGGTTCGCCGAGGGCCGTTCCAACCTCATGGCTACGTTCGGCGAGAGTCCTCCGGGCCTCCTTCTTGCCGGTCACATGGACGTGGTGCCGGTCGAAGACCCGGGAGCCTGGTCGTCCCCGCCCTTCGAGGCGAGAGTCAGCAACGGGAGGCTCTACGGGAGAGGGTCAGCAGACATGAAGTCCGGTCTCGCCGCTATGCTCGCCGCTATCGCTTCCACGAAGGGGAGACGGCTGAAGCGCTCCCTCAATTTCGTCGCGACGGCCGGAGAGGAGGTCGGGTTCGACGGGCTCGAGGCCCTCGTCCACGACGGGAGCCTGAGACAGGTCAGGGCCCGCTGCGGCGTCGTCGGGGAGCCGACCGAGATGAAGGTCGTGAGAGCGCACAGGGGGGGTCTGACGTGCCGGGTCATCTTCGATGGCCACAGCGCCCACGCCGGAGACCCGTCGCTTGGAATAAACTCCATCGAGAAGTGCGCGCTCTTCCTGAGAGTCCCTCAGAACCGTCCGAGCGAGGCTTGCGTCAGCCAGAGACCCAGACCTCGGGCACACCATTCTGACCCCCACCGTCATAAACGGAGGGACGAAGAGCAACGTAACTCCCGGTTCCTGTGAGCTCACCATCGATTCGAGGCTGATACCGGCGGTCGGGACCAGGGAAGTCCTCCATGAGCTGAACTCCGTCATCGGGGAACTCCACAGAAAGGACAAAGAATTCAAGGCGAGGGTGGAGGTCCTCTACGAGACGCCCGCGCTCTCCGTCCCCCGGGCTGCCGAGGTCGTGAGGTTGACCGAGTCGCTGACCGCCGCGGGATCAGGGGTCGCGCCCTACGGCACCGAGGCGCCCGTCTACTCCGAGCTCGGGACGCCAACGATCGTCCTGGGTCCCGGCAGCGTCAGACAGGCCCACACGGTCGATGAATACGCTCCGGTCCGGCAGATCAAGAGAGCGGGGTCTGTCTACAGACGCATGATCGAGACGGTCTGCCTCTGAGCCGCCGTGGGCCGAGACGGAGGGCGATGGTCCAAGGCTCGGGGGTGGTCCCTCAGAGGAACGTGGACGACGTGCCGATTACAAACAGGATCACAGCGGCTGCCGCACCCACAAGCAGCGTCTCGAGTCCGCTCCTCCAGATCTCCCTGCCCACGATCCGCCCCTTCCAGGCGCCTGCGACGAAGAGGAAGGAGAGAGAGAAAATCACCGAAGCGGTCACCGAGATTGCGTTCTGCGTCGTTAGGTAGTAGGGAATGAGGGGGACGAGTGCACCGAGGAGGAAGGAGAGCCCGATTACGAGTCCGACCTTGTACGGCTTCTCGAGGTGAGACCTGTGGATGTGAAGTTCGTTGGCCAGCATGTCCTCAAGGAACCTCTCCTTGTTCTCCGAGACCCTGGCGACGACCATATCGGCCTCGCTTTCGGTTAGCCCCTTGTCCATGTACAGGTTCTTGAGCTCCTGCACCTCCTCGTCTCGTTCGTTCTCGATCTCGAAGGCCTCTCGCTTCGAGTCGGCGTGGAAAAGGTCCAGCTCCGAACGGGCCCCGAGGACCCCCCCGAAGAACATCGAGACCGACCCCGCCACCACGGCCGCGAGGCCCGCGAACCTGATAAGGCTCAGGCTCTCCGCCGCCCCGCCGAGGCCGGCCAGGAACGCGAGGTTCGTCACGAGCCCGTCTGCAAGGCCCAGCGCGGAGGAGGAGATCAGGTCCCTCCCGCGGATGTGATGGTGCTTCTCCTGGTACCTCTCGCCAGCCCGTCCCTTTAGCGGCTCCTTGGGCTTGGGACCCCTTTCACCCTCTGGTCCTGAAAACGAGGGGTCCGGTGGATTTGGTCCTGCACCCATGAGAAGACAGCGAGCGTGCTCAAACGGCTTATAGGCGTTTGCGCGATGACGGGGCGGTTACCGGAGGTAGGCGTCTCAGATTTATAACCCTGATTTCTTCGAGACGCCGAAATCATGTCCCTGATGAACAGGCGAAGCGAATACTCTTGGGGCAAGACCATGCTCGCCGACCTGAGCCTGATCCCAGAATCAAGAGAGTACAAGCTCGACGAGGCAATCAGGATCAACCTTGGGTTCAGGGTAATCGGGGGTCTGAGGGAGTCGTTCATCCCGGACGTCTGGACGGTCGCGTGGGAGGACAACGACAAGATGGTGCGGATGAAGATGGAGGCGTCGCTGCGCAAGGGAAGCGGCAAGGCTGGCCACCACGGGGAAGGAAGTCAGGAGGGCAAAGTTCTACTGGAGCCGCGACCCGGACCTTCCATACCGGATTTGGACTGCGATCATCCACGAAGACGGGAGCGCTCCCATCATCCCAGAGAGCGTCGAGGACGCGAAGTCGAAGTTCCTGGACGTCGTCAAGCTCTTCGAGATTCCAGCCTCCAGCCTCGGGAGGGGCTCGCACAAGATAGTCGGTTCAGTGGACATCGGCTGGGGACGGAGGAGCTACCTTGAGAAGGGCACGATATCTGGAAAGACCGGTCCGGTTGAGCTGAGAATTGGATAAGCCAGCGCCGGAGGTAGTCGTGGATTGGCTTGAGGGCTACACCTTCCTCGGAAGTGACGAGTCAGGCCATTCCTTGGTCTTCGACGCGCCCGAGAAGGGCGTCCCGAAGGGAATGACCCCGATGAACGCCCTGCTGGCCTCTCTCGGGGCCTGCTCCGGGATGGACATCGTCGCTGTGCTCGGCAAGAGGAAACAGGATGTTACCTCGATTAGGGTCACGATAAGCGGTGTCAGGCCTGAATATGGCCACCCCAAGCCATTCACCTCAATCTCGGTGAAGTATGTCCTGGCGGGCAGGGGCCTCGAGAAGAAGTACGTCGACGAGGCTGTGAGGGGCAGCATGGAGAAGTACTGCAGCGTCGCCGCGACGGTGAACGCCCGCGCGAAGATCGACTACAGCTACGAAATCGTCGAGACCTAGACCGTCAAGACTATCTTGCCGAAGTGCTCCCCCTTCTCCATCCTGGTCTGCGCGTCCGCCGCGCCGCTCAGAGGAAACTCCCTGTCGACGACGGGTCTCATCCTCCGCTGCTTGAAGAGCTCTAGAACGCTGAGAAGTTCCCCGGCCCCACCCATGAAGCTGCCATAGATCGAGATTTCCTTGCTGTAGATGTAGCGGAGGTCTGTCTCGGCGTCGTAGCCTGTTGTGGCGCCGCAGGTGACTACCCGACCGCCCTTTGCCACCGATTTTATGCTCCTGTCCCAGGTGGCCTTTCCGACGTGCTCGACGACCACGTCCACCCCTCTCCCCCCTGTGTACCTCCTCGTCTCCTGGACGATGTCCTGGGAGTTGTGGTTCACGACGGCGTCGGCGCCCAGTTCGACCGCCCTCCGCAGCTTCGCGTCCGAGCCCGCTGTAGCCACCACGTTCGCTCCGCACGCCTTGGCGATCTGAATCGCAGCGATCCCGACCCCCGACCCAGCCCCGAGGACGAGCACGGTCTCTCCGGGCTCGACCGCGGCCTTCCTGACGAGCATGTGGTAGGCCGTTAGAAAGACCAAGGGGACGGAGGCCGCCTGGACGAAGTCCATCCGCTCCGGCTTCGGGACCACGTTCCTCCTCAGGCACCGAGACAAGCTCCGCGTAGCCTCCATCGAACTCGCTCCCGATGATTCCGTAGTATCTGCACTGGTTGTCCTTTCCAGACAAGCACTTCTCGCATCTGCCGCAGCCTACACCGGGGTTGACTATGACTTCGGCGCCCCTCTGGAGCTCCTTCTCGTCGTGCGGCACCTCCTCCACCACTCCCGAGATGTCAGAGCCTGAGATGTGTGGAAGGATGACCTTGACCCTCGGAGGCCCGATCCTCTGCCAGACGTCAAGGCGGTTGAGGGCACAGGCCTTCACCCTCACCAGCACCTGCTCTGGCCCGCGCACGGGATCGGGCGCGTCCTCGTACTTCAAGACCTCTGGACCGCCGTACTCATGGAACCGGACAGCCTTCATGCTCTCCGGACCGTCGCGGCCCTTTATAGACTGTAGAGGGAGGAAGGCCCTAGAGCTCGTGCCCTCGGTTCCTGAGCGACGAAGATTAGCCCGAGCCCGAAACCGGTCAGGACCCCGAATAGGTGCGCGAAGATGTTCACCCCGGGTCCCGAGCTGTCTACGAAGATCAGCGTCGCATAGAGGACGGCAATCACCAACCCCGGCCCCTTCCTCTCCATGGCCACGTACGCCCCCACGAGCCCGAATATCGCCCCTGACGCGCCGCCAGTCGGGTCATTCGAAGGGATGAGGAAGAGAGACGCCGCGTTACCGAGGAGCCCGGCACCGAAGTACACCGCGAGGTACTGGGATCTCGAATAGCTGCCTTCGACCACCGTCCCGAAGTAGACGAGCGCGAACATGTTGAAGAGGATGTGGAGGATGTCGAAGTGGACGAACATCGCCGTAAAGGGCTGCCAGTAGAACCCTGCGTAGAACAGCTCGCCGGTCTGCGCCAGCAGGAGAACGACCTCCTCGCCCCCTGCGAGCGTGACGATGAAGACGGCGACATTCGTGATGAGCAGGATAAAGGTGATGGACGAGGACAGGTTCTGCCCCCTCGGAAAGTAGCCCATCTTTCGGCTTCGCCGCCCCTTGATTATTTAAGAGAGCGTTGGAACAGTTTCAGTCTACCCACCCATGACGCTCCGATCCTGCAGGAGTATCATGGTTATATATGGAAAATCGACCTAATTCTCATTTGGAATGAGCCAACATCAGTCCGTCCTCCGGAATGAGAGTGTGCTCGTTCCAGAGTTCGTCCCGCTGTCCACGCCGCACAGGGACGACCAGATGAAGGCCCTGGAGATGTACTTTCAGGGCGTCGTCGAGCGCTCCGGGCAGATGAGCCAGAACGTCATGCTCTCCGGCCCCGTCGGATCGGGCAAGACCATGCTCGCCAAGAAGGTGGGCGCAACGCTCGAGAAGAACGCCCTGCTCTACGGCAACCGCGTGAAGTTCTTTCACGTAAACTGCAGGATTGATCGGTCGTTGCAGGCCGTCCTGACAAAGTGCATGCACTTCCTCGGGCACGGCTACCCGTCAAGGGGGTTCGGGTTCGAAGAGCTGCTCCAATCGTTCTTTGAGGCGCTGGCCGGCGACAAGATACACCTTATCGTGGCCTTCGACGAGGTCGACTCGCTCGTCACCTCCGACTCTTCTTCGCTCTACACCATAACCAGGCTCCGCGAGATTTCGCAGGGCGCGCAGGTCTTCTCATCGCTCCTGATATCGAAGACGCTGGACTACCTGAAGGCTGCGGACCTCAGCACCCTCAGTTCCCTCCAGTGGAACTCGATATCGCTCGACCCCTACTCGTCGCAGCAGCTCTATGACATCCTGGCCTCCAGGAGCCAGGATGCGTTCAACGACGGCTGCGTTGAGGATGACTCGCTCGAGCTGGCCGCAGAGATAGCCAGCACCTACGGGGACGCGCGGTACGCACTCGACCTGATTTACAGGGCCGGGAGGATGGCCGACCTCGCCGGCTCTCCAAGGATCACGCCCGAGCACGTGCGACGCGCAAAGGCCTCGCTGCCTCCGCAGTTCAAGAAGGAGGAGCTGGCCTACCTCGGCAGACACCAGAGACTGATCCTGATTTCCATCTCCAACCTCCTCAAGAAGAGCGACTCGGCCTACATCACGATAGGCGAGGCGGAGAAGAGCTACGACGCGCTCTGCGAGAGCATGGGCGTAGCCGCGAACCACCACACGCAGGTCTGGAGCGACATCAACGAGCTGTCACGCAAGGGGATTATAGAGACCCAGATATCCGGAAAGGGCGTGCGGGGAAGGACCACCATGATTGGACTCTCGCTCGTCTCGGCAGAGCAGCTCATAGACGAACTGAGAGGCATGGTCGCCGATGTTAGAGGTTGAAGACGTCTTCTCCTCCTACGGACGCGTGAAGGTGATGTCTGTCATGATGGCGAGCAACGAACTGAACATCTCCGAGATAACCCGGAGGTCGGGGATATCCCATTCGTCGGTCGAGCTCCACCTGGCGTTCCTGGTCAAGGCGGGGCTCGTCACTGAGAAGAGGTTCAACAGGATACGGATATTCAGGGTCAACCACTCGAGCCCTCAGGCGTCCCTGCTGCAGCAGTTCCTGGCCGACTGGAGGTCGCTCGCCTCCGCCCAGTCCGCCGAGATGACCTTCAACTGACGGTTGTCTCAGTGAGGGCCTTCACGTACAGATCGATAGACCCCCGTCTCCGGGCCGTGCTCCGCGCAGAGGCACATCGAGGAGACCTTCCTCCTGTCGCAGACCTTCGCGTAAGCGCACCCCTCGCAGGATTCCCTTCCACACACAAAGCACCGCACGGTCAGCTCGACATCCTCCCCGACGGCAGACCTGATGGTCCTGACCGCTGACTCCAGGTCTGTCTCGGCGTCCATCTTGAATCCCATCGCCTTGTCGTACCTCACACCCTGCCTCATCAGGAGCGAGAAATCCTCCCTCCCGAGCCTGGGGAGGGTGAACCAGCCTCCGATGAGGATCTTCAGCGTCCCGCCTCCTTGACAAGGAACTTGTCATAGGTCTCGTCGAGGTCGAGGATCCTCTCGAGCCGGGTTCTGAAGTCCTTGGATGCACACAGCATAAAGATGAAGGGGAGGTCCTGCGTCCGCGCGCTGGCGCCGCTCGTCGAGGCGCGGCTCGCGTACCTCGCCGAGAGCTCCCTTATCTTCTTCGAGTCGTTCCATATCCTCAGCAGTACGGGGAATGGGAGAGTCCTCGGAGACGTATCTCACGTTCTCACCCTTCAAAATCGGGAAGAGCTCCTGCGAGAGCATCGAGTCGAGGTAGCGCAGAAGCCTCCACTCTCGGGTGGCGCCTATCTCACCCATTATCATGTCTGCCCTGGAGATGACCTCCAGCGCCGAGGCCAGCTTGCCCGGCGAGAGCCTCGCCTTCACGACACAGGTGTGGATCTCCCTCACCTTCTCCACGGGCGGGAGCGAGACGGCCCTGAGGCCGGCCAGCGCGGAGGCGGCGTCATGCGCCTCGAAGAACGCGTTCAGGCCCTGGCTCACGGACTGCGAGACGTCCTTGAAGGCGGCGGAGTCCGACTCCCCCTTGCTCTGCATGAGGTTGACCGCGGTCCTCAGGTCACCCCCGGAGCGCGTCACATAGCTCTGGAATGCATCGGTGGATACAGTTGCTCCCTCGCCTTCTGCTATCCTCCTGAGATACATCTCCACTTCTCTGGGAGGCGGGGGCTTGAACCGGACAGTGATGCAGGAGGAGCCTAGCTTCCTTATCTCGTCGGCGTCCTGGTCGTTCGCGGCCATAATGATGGGGTTCTGTGTCGCCTTGACAGCGTCCTTGATGAACTCGACTCCCCCGTAGTCGGACCTCCCGAGCAGCCCGTCGACCTCGTCCAGGAAGATGAGCGACCTCTCCCCGAAGAGGCCCAGGGTCTGTATCGCCTCTCCTATCTTCTTCTCGAGCTTCTCCTTGGTCCTCACGTCGCTCGCGTTGAGGTCGACCATGTTCATCCCTGACTCCTTCGCCAGGAGTGTGACCATCGTCGTCTTGCCGGTCCCGGGTGGGCCAACGAGCAGCATCGCCTTCTTCCCCGGCTTCCACTCCTTCAGCCAGAGACCGACCGCCATCCTGGCCTCCTCGTTTCCGACCATCTCCGACATTCTCCTAGGCCTGTACTTCTCGACCCACACTCTAGAATGCTCCTCCTATGAAGACGATGAGGCCTATTAGCATCCCCAAGAGCGCCTGCTTCTTGACCTTCAGCGCCTGCTCTGCGCCAGGCTTGCTCAGGATCGCGTAGGCCAAGTAGACGAAGACGACGTCCGGAACGGCCACCCCGAACTTGTAGAAGAGGCTGACCGAGAGCACGAGCAGCGGGATGAGGCTCGAGACGACTGAGGCCAGGAAGAACGCAGCCCCCGCGGCCGAGGCCTGCCTCATCCCGTGGACCCTCGCGAACGACCTTATGCCCCTCTTCTCGTCCCCGACGGTGTCGGCCATCGCCTTGACCACTTCCCTCCCGACCCCAGAGAGGAAGGCCGTCCCCGCCATGAAGAGGAGGAGTGAGCTCGTTACGCTCCCGCCGGCCACCAGGCCGCCGTAGATGAAGGGGATCGCGAGCGAAGAAGCCACGATGAGGTTGCCCGAGAGCCCGTAGCTCTTCGCCCTGTAATTGTAGAGCCACGACAGGAACGCGTAGAGCAGAGCGACGGCGAGCGCCGCCCCGCTCAGCAGGACGACTGAAGCCGCCACCCCGACGGCGAGCATTGCCAACGCGAGGAAGATGGCCCCGCGCGGCGAGACCGCGCCGCTCGGCAGGGGCCGGTCGGGCTGGTTGACCCTGTCGACCTCGATGTCGTAGTAGTCGTTGATCACCATGGAGTAGCCGCAGATCGCGAAGCCCGTGAAGAAGCCGAGGAGGAGGTCAGCCACATCGACGGTCGGGGGCTTTGACACGAACGCGCCGACTATCACAGCGAAGCCAATCATCGCGCAGTTGATCGGCCTCAGGATAGAGACGAAGGCCCGGAGGCTCAAGTGTCACACTACTTGTGGAAGTTCGCCCTTCCGACCTTGTAGTAGATGACCTCTCCCCTCCTCTCTATGACCGCGACTATCGCCTCCTTGCCCATCTTCACTATCTGGCGTACCGAATCGCTCAGCTCCTCGACCTCCCTCTCGGTGCCCTCATCGAGCGCGAAGACGACGAACTTCGCGGCCTTCTCGGGAAAATCGCCTCTCTCGTAGACTCTCAAGTCGGTCCCGAACCCGAACCCATCCTTCACTATGTACCCCCTCGACCTCAGGTCTCTGTAGATCATGAACTTGGTCCAGGCGTCTCCCGCCCGCGCCTGGCTGACCTCAGCCAGTTGGTTGAACGTGACCCGTCTGCCTCGGTCGTCCTTCAGGTTCAGCCTGCCGCTGAATAGTAAATAGAGAGCTTCGTAGTCCTTGAGAACCAGCCTCTTTCCTTCCCTCTCGCCGTAGCCGACCTGCTCAAGCTCGCCGAACCTGCCGCTGTCCTCGACGACGACCTTCTCGCCCCTGAGCAGCGCGTCCAAGGCCTCTGGTGCCTTTTCCTGGCTCTCCAATTTTCATCAGGTCGCGCCTCCGGTGCGATAATAAGCGTTTCAGACGCTGGAAAGTCTATTAGACGCAGCAGGGACTCACATCGACGAATTGAGAGAGAACTTCTTCTCCCTCCGGACGGTGATGTGGGAGGAGGGCACCGTAAAGATGATTGACCAGACGGCGCTGCCTCAGCGTCTGGTCTACAAGAGCTTCGACTCGTGGGAGGGCGTCGCCGATGCCATAAGGCGCATGGTCATCAGGGGAGCCCCGGCGATAGGCGTGGCAGCGGCGATGGGGGTGGCCCTCGCGGCGACCCATTCCACCGCCGGGAGCCGAGAACAGCTCCTCAAGGAGATCGAGAAGGCGGCCGACGGTCTCAGGAGGACCCGCCCCACCGCCGTGAACCTGTTCTGGGGGATCGACAGGGTAGTCGCGACGGCGAGGGAGGCCGAGCGAAGTGTCGGGGCCATCCGGGAGGCGACGGTCGAGGAGGCGAAGAGGATGGCGGAGGAGGACGTCGAGGCCAACAGGAGGCTGGGGACGTTCGGGGCCGGTCTCCTCGAGGACGGCGACGTCGTGATGACGCAGTGCAACGCTGGGGCGCTCGCCACCGTCGGGTACGGCACGGCTCTGGGCGTCATCAGGGCCGCCAGAGAGGCGGGAAGGTGCGTGAAGGTCATCGTCAACGAGACCAGACCTGCGCTCCAGGGGTCCCGGCTGACGGCGTTCGAACTGGTGCGCGACGGCTTCCACTGCACGCTGATCTCGGACACGGCGGTGGGGTTCATGATGGGCAGCGGCAGGGTGGACAAGGTGATCGTCGGCGCGGACAGGATCACGAGGGACGGCTACGTCTTCAACAAGATAGGAACGTACCAGGTCGCCGTCCTCGCCAGCAGGCACCGGGTCCCGTTTTACGCCGCAGCGCCCAGATCGACCTTTGACATGGAGCGGACCCACGACCAGATAGTGATCGAGGAGAGGTCCTACGACGAGGTCGTTCGGGTCAAGGGGAGGAGGATTGCCCCGAAGGGCGTGCCGGTGGTGAACCCGGCGTTCGACAAGACCCCTCCTGAGCTTGTCACGGGTATCATAACAGACCGCGGTCTGATTGGAAGCCCCGTCGAGGAGAACCTGCTGTCAGTAATTGGTTAATAGCCCCCGTCTTGGGTGCGTCTTCGGGCCCGTCGCCTAGTATGGATAGGGCATCGAGAACTGACTCAGGTTCGTGCATGCCTTCGGTACCCTCCGTGAAGTAAGCCGGGGGTCGCTGGTTCAAATCCGGCCGGGCCCGCCAATTCTTTTATGCGGTAAGCTTGAGAAAGGTGATGGGTTGCCCTTGCTGAAGATCCGCCTCGATTCGGATGGGCAACACGACCAGGCTCCCGTATTGCCGGCGCGTTCAGAGACTACAAGTCTTCCGAACCCTGACTGGTTCATCACATTAGAAGAAGCCAGGCGCCGAAGACGGCCAGAGTGGCGACGAAGAATACGATCCACAGGAGCCTGCTGTGGTTGAAGATGTCTCTCCCTCCCGTTGGAGGCACAGGGAAGGTGCTAGAGAAGGCGCCAATCACGCACATTACCAGGCTCGCTCCCCCGACGACCGCGGGGATTGCCGCGACGGCCTTGCTGGTCAGGTAACTCCAGTCCTTCGCCCCGGTATTGGCGTCCAAAGCGTAGCCGTTGCCGTTGTTCGACCCAAAGTAGACCACGCCGTTAACGACGGTCGGTGAAGAAACGACCGCGTAACCAGTCATGAATACCCACACCCTCGCGCCGGTAGTAGCGTTCAGGGCATAGACGTTGCCATCTGCCGCTGTCCTCAGCGGTGGGTCCAGCGCGGCTGGTTGTTCGTCCTTTCTCTGCGTTGGCGGTAGTTGTTGGTCCTCCGACCTCCGCCGCTGTGCCCGCTGGGCCCGCTGGGCTGGTTTGGACTGAACGTGTGCAGCTTGTCCTCTGGCCTCATGGGCACTATCGGTGCCTTGGTCATCCTTAGGATCCGGCCGAAATCACCCGACTCCTCCTTCGAGACGAAGGAGTATGCCTTCCCCTGCCTCCCGGCCCTGGCCGTCCTTCCCACCCTGTGGAAGTAGATCAGCGGGTCGACGGGTACGTCGTAGTTCACCACGCAGGCCACTTGAGACACGTCTATGCCCCTGCTCGCGATGTCCGTGGCGACGAGGACGTCTGCGCGGCCGTCCCTGAATGCGTTCATGTAGTGGTCTCTGTCGTTCTGCGAGAGGTTCCCGTGCAGTGGCACGACCTCGTACCCCTTCCTGTGGAGGTCCATCGCGAGCTTGTCGGCCCCGTGCTTGGTCCTGCGGAAGATGATCGCGCTTGCAGGGCGCTCCTTCTGGAGCAGGTCCGTGAGGAACCCGAGCTTCTCGTCGTGCTTGAGCACGGCGTAGTACTGGTCGAGCGTCTCGACTGAGGGCTCGTCCGAGTCCATCGAGGATCTTCTCGGGGTTCGTTCATGTACTTCCTGGAGAGCTCCGTTATCTTCTGCGGCATGGTGGCAGAGAAGATGCACACCTGCTTCTTCCCCTGGATGCAGCCGAGGATGAAGTCGACGTCGTCGATGAAACCCATGTCGAGCATCGTGTCCGCCTCGTCAAGGACCACGAACCTGACCGAGCCCAAGTCTAGCCACCTTCGCTTATGTGGTCGATGACCCGGCCGGTGGTGCCGACGACGACTTGGGCTCCTCGCCTCAGCTCGTCCCGCTGGGCGCCTATCGACTGGCCCCCGTAGATGGTCACGACCCTGACACCGGTATGTGTGCCGACCTTCCTCATCTCCTGCGTAATCTGGACCGCGAGCTCCCGCGTCGGAGCCAGGACCAGGGCCTGGACTCTGGCGGTCTCTCACATCGATGGATTGCAAGAGCGGCAACGAGAATGCCACGGTCTTTCCGGAGCCCGTCTTTGCCTGCCCTATGACGTCCCTGCCTTTCATCAGCGGACCGATGGCCCTCTCCTGGATGGGCGTCGGCTTCTTGAACCCCATTCCCTCGACTCCCCTATTACAGGGCGGGTCGAGCTTCCATATCTTCGAAATTACTCAATTTTGTTTTTGCTTCTACAGGATAATCCTTGTCAAAGAATCAGAAGCGTAGATACGCTCCCGAATCGTCGAACCGAGGCTTGCCTGTAGAGTAGGAATCTGGGGTCTGCTTATTTAACTCTGATGCTTTTCCGGGTTCTCTTCAGCTGTCTCTTGTCGCTCGACGGGGCGCACCTCTGGGTGAGCGATGATAAGATTTGGAAGGTGACGAGTTCACCTTTCGAACCTTCCGCGCGCTTTCTGGGGGCTCAGTGCGGTGACCCGAACGCTCGGTCCCCCGCGTCACCTAGGCCGGGCACGATGTAGCCGCGCTCGTCGACCTTCGGGTCGATCGCGCAGGTATAGAACTCGGCCTCCGGGAACTCCTTTCCCACATAGTCAATGCCCTTCTTCGTCGATATGACGGAGAAGAACACGAGCCGTCTCGGCTTCCCCCTCTCCATGGTCTTCTTCGCGACTTTAAGCAGCGTATGGCCTGTCGCGAGCATTGGGTCTGCGATGATCACGATGTCATCTGGATGTATGTCGGGAATCTTGGAGTAGTTGACCTCGATGGGAAACGTTGGCGCGTTCCCCCTCCAGGCGCTGATGATCCCGGTCCGCGCCATCGGCAGCTCCTTGTACATCCCGTCGACGAACGGGATCGACGCGCGCGAGTATCAATATGATCTCAATCTTGTCGTTCCCCTTCACCTTGTAGCCGGTCGTCTTCCCGAAAGGCGTCTCGACGGGAAACTCCTGGGTCTCGAGCGTCCGGAGAAACTCGTGGGCCATCAGTCTACCTAATCTGAAGATTGCCTTGCGAAAAGCGATCTGGTTCGTCCGCTTGTCCCTGGCGAGGGTGAGCTGCTCAAGAACCATCGGATGCCGTACCACTGTCACTCTCGGCCCGGTCATGGCTCGCGTTCGTCGCGTGAATTCCGTCGCTATATAAGGGGTGGAAGGGCGCGAAAATCCCCAGTCACCCTCGCGCCGGGACTGTCGCGACGTCCCATCGGGTCACAAGGGTCAGCCGCTCGTCAGGAGGAACTCCTTGACCTTGTTCCCCTCCAAGCTCACGATGGCGCCGCGTAGAATCCCGTCCCCATACTCGCTCCCGGGGTTGAGGCAGAGGGTCCTCCCAATCCTCACGAACCCCTTCGACTCGTGGATGTGGCCGTGCAGCCCGACGAGGGGCTGGTGCCTTTCGATTGAGGCCCTCACCGCGGTGCTCCCCGCGTGGATCATCTTGACCCTCAGGCCGTCCTTGACGTACCTGAACTCCGAGTCGACGGCAGGCGCCTTGTCAAGCTCAGTCCCGAAGGGTGGCACGTGGAGGTTGAAGATCGAATTCTCAGGTCCGGAGAGCCCCGAGGCCAGCCGCTCGACCATCTCCCCCAGTTTCTCCTCGGTCACCTCGCGAGGACTCTTCCACGGCGTCGGGTTGGCATAGCCCAGCGTTATCATCTCGTAACCTCCTTCGAGCTGCACCACTCTGTTCTCCGGGTTGACAATGTGGCCCGAATCGACGAGGAGCTCGTCTATCTCCGGCTTGTCGTCGTTCCCGGGGGAGATGTAGCACTTGATGTTGGTGCCGCCCAACCGTTCCTCGGCGAGGGCGAGCCAGGATTTCAGCGTCTCCATCATGCAGTCCGTGAAGACCCTCTCCCTCTTCCCGTCCGACGCATCCATCTCTTCGATTCCCTTGGGGTCGGTCATGTAGTAGTACTCTCCGGCGTCCCTGATCTTCTTCTGGGTTTCCCCAAGGTCAGACTTCCCGACCGTGACAGACTCTCCGAACAGTGTCAGCGCATACTTCCCGTTCCCCTGTTCTACGATGGGGACGAGCACCTTGCCTGTCACGTCCCCTCCAAGAATGAGCGTGTCGACCTTGTACGCCTTCGCGGCGTTGAGGAACTTGCGGAAGCACCTGTCCGAACCGTGGACATCGGTGATAAAGAAGATTCGGGTCAACCGGGCGCCGCGCCGCGTCGGTCTATAAAATCGTGCGTCCCAGTTCGATGAGGAGGCGGACCGAAAGCGGCTTCCAGTCTTCTGTGATAACAAACGTAATGCTAACAGTTAAATAAGCTTCGAGAAAATTTCGTGTTCCGGTTTGGGGTCCAAGGTTCCCGTCTACGTGAGGGAGAGCACGGGCCTCGTAAAGAACGCAAGTCTCCTGGATGCTATCGCCCTCAACATCAGCAACATGTCTGCCGGGGTCGCGCTCGGCACGGTCGGCTTTACTCTGATCTTGCTCCCTTCGGTCAGCGGCGTGAACATGGTCTATGCCTCCATTATCGCGTTCGCGCTCTCGATACCGCAGATTGTCGTCTACTCGATGCTGTCAACCCGCCTCGCGCGCACGGGCGGAGACTATGTCTGGGTCTCAAGGAACGTGAACGGCGCCGTCGGAAGCGTGATGACGTTCGCCGGCTGGACGATGGGGAACATGCCATACTTTTCGCTGACCGCGCTCTCCGCGGTGTTCGCCCTGGGCTCGGTGGGGGTCATCCTCGGGAACAGCAGCTTCCTCCAGCTCTCGCTTCCTTCGACCACGGCCGGCTCTGCCCCGGTGGCCCAATTCGTGGTCGCGACAGCCATGATCCTGGCCCTGATCCTGATCAACATCTTCAAGCCGAGCGCGGGATTCAAGCTTGTCTCTGTCCTGACGGTAATCGGAGTCATCTCCGTGGTGGCCGGGATTCTCTCGCTCGTAGTGGGCGGGCAGACCGGTGTGGTGAGCTACATGAACTCGCTAAACGCCCAGGGGTCAGGCCTCACCTATTCGTCGGTCGCGAGCGGGTACACGGGAGGGGACTTCAACTTTGGGAACACCTTCCTCGTCCTCCCGTTCTTCGCCCTCTTCATCTACCCTTACCTGAGCGCCGGTCCGGCGGTATCCTCAGAGCTGAAGGGTGGAGGACGCACGAAGAAGTGGAACGTCCCTATAGGAGCGGTCGCGGTCTTCCTGCTGGTGACCGGGGCCTTCGCTGCAATGTACTACGCCGGCGGGATAGCGTTCATCAACAGCGCCCTGAGCAACTCCACCCTGGTCTACAACTACTCGTTCAACTTCTGGACGCTCGCGATGGGGGTGTCAGGCAACTCGGTGATCAGGTTCCTCCTAGGCCTCGGCTGGATCCTCTGGAACGTCCAGATTCTGGCCTACCTCGTCATAGTGATGTCCCGATACCTCTTCGCCCAGGCCTTCGACAGGTACCTCCCGACCAGGATCGCCTCTCTCAATACGAGATGGGGGTCGCCGGTGACGGCCTACATGATTGAGCTCGGGATCGGAGTCGGCCTCGTGGCCGCCGTCATAGCCTACTACGGGTCGCTCGTCGCGCTCTATGGCACTGCGGCTCTGACGATGCTGTACTTCGCCACGGTGGGTCTGGCGGCGATATTCTACGCCCGTCGGCACGAAAAGGGGAGCTCCAAGGCGATAATGGCCGCCGCGGGGGCGTTGACGACGGTGGTCTTCCTGATTTTCGACTACCTCTTCCTTGCATACCCAGGAGTATGGGGAGGCAACTCTCTCGCCTACGGGTACAACGTCGGCGCGGTTACGGTGGGAATACTGATCTTCTTCGCGTCGAGGTGGTACCACCTCAAGCGTGGCATTGACATCTCGATGACCTTCAAGGAACTGCCGCCGGAGTAGGAAGGACCGATGAGCCGTCCGACGATAGTCGTCAAACACGCGACCTTGATGCCGTCCGACCCCCGGCCGGACTCGTTCATCTCGGACGGGACCGTCGTCGTCGCTGAAGGAAGGATCGTCGCCGTCGGGAAGAGCGACGACGTCCTGAAGAGCTACCCGCAGAGCGACGTCGTGATCGACGGCTCGCGTTCTATCGTCATGCCGGGGCTCGTCAGCGCGCACACCCACATCACCGGCGACTTCCTCAGAGGGCTCACCGAGGACATAGACAATCACTTCTACGGCTTCGCCCTGCCGCTCGAGGACTACCTCACCGACGAGATCGCCTACCGAATAGACGTCCTCGGTGCTATCGAGTGCGCGAGATACGGGATAACCTGCATAAACGACATCTACCACTACGCCGACGCAATGGCGCGCGGCGTCTCCGAGGTCGGCCTGAGAGGAGTCATCGCCCACAAGGTGTTCGACGTCAACCTGAGGAACCTCGAGCACGACGACTACAGCCGCGACGAGGACCAGGGCTATCAGAAGCTAAAGACGAACGTCAAGCTGATTGAGGACTGGCACGGCAAGTCCGAGGGCAAGATAACTTGCAGGATAGGAACGCACGCGACCGACACCTGCAGCCCCGAGCTGCTGAAGGCCGCAAAAACGGAAGCCGCGCGATTGGGGGTCGGCATGCACATCCACGTCGCCCAGTCTGACAGAGAGGCTGCTTACGTCCGCCACGCCTACGGAAAGACCTCGGTCGGGTTCCTGGACGGCCTGGGATTCTTCGACAAGGACGTCCTCGCTGCGCATCTCCTCCTCGCGAACGAGGAGGACCTCGAGATCATCCGCCAGAGGGGGACCGCTATCGGCCACTGTCCGGTCATCTACGGAAAAGTGGGCGCATACCCGAATCTGGGGATGATGCTCGCCAAGGGAATCCCCGTGGGACTGGGCGTGGACTGGCTCTCGATGGACATATGGGAGAACATGCGCCAGGCGATCGCGATAAACAGGATCCTGTCCCACGGAGAGAGGACGATGAACGCGAGCACGGTCTTCAACATGGCGACGATGGGCAGCGCGAGGGCGCTCGGGATGGCCCAGAGCATTGGTTCGATCACTCCTGGGAAGAAGGCGGACATCACGATAGTGGACAGCCACAACGCTCACATGGCTCCTCTGCGCAACCCGCTCCAGAACGCTGTCTACTACGCCAATGGCGGGGACGTGAGGACCGTGATAATCGATGGGAGAGTTGTCGTGGAAGACGGAGCCATGAAGACGGTGGACGAAGACAAAGCAGTCGACGCGGCCCAGCAGGCCGCCGAGCAGGTCTGGTCGAACGTAAGTTAGATGGGGCAGTCCCGGTGGGGCGGAGGCCGTGCGGGAAGACCGACCAGCCAATCGGTCTTAAATAGGAAATCTTCGGCCGCGCCTCGATGCAGCTAGTCGTGCGCAACGCCAGGCTCCGGAGAAGAGACGGGATCTTCGACCTGGCGGTCGACGGAGGGGTCATCAGAGAGATCTCAAAGAGCGTTGCCCAGAAGGGGGAGGAGGAGGTTGACGCTCACGGGAACCTCGTCGTCCCGCCTTTCATGGACATGCACTTCCATCTCGACTCAGCCCTTGCATACGGAGACCCAAGATTCAATGAGTCCGGAACCCTCCTTGAGGGCATAGAGATCTGGGCCGACAAGAAGAGGAAGGTCAGCGAGGATGAGATACGCGGAAGGGCGCGGAAGATGCTGAAACTGATGCTCGCCAACGGCACACAGGTTCTGAGAACCAATGCGGACACCACGGAGCCGAGGCAGAAACCGCTGAAGGCCCTGCTCGGCGTAAAGGACGAGTTCAAGGGGCTCATGGACATCCAGGTGACGGCCTTCCCACAGGACGGGATAATGACCGACCCTCGGAACCAGGAGCTCCTAGAGAAGTCCGTCGAGCTCGGAGCTGACAACGTGGGGATGATACCTCACCACGAGTTCACCAGGGAGGATGGAGTAAAGTCCATTGACTTCGCGTTCGACCTAGCTCAGAAGTACGGAAAGGACGTCGACGGACACGTCGACGAGACCGACGACGACCAGTCGAGATTCCTCGAGGTGGTAGCTGCCCAGGCTATCAAGAGGCGCTACGAGGGCCGGGTCACGGCGGGGCACGCGACTGCCATGGGGTCCTACAATGACGCCTACGCCGCAAAGCTCTATCGGATCCTGCGTAGGGCCGGAGTGACGGTCATCGTCAACCCACTGATCAACATAACCATCCAGGGGAGGTTCGACTCGTACCCCAAGAGGAGGGGGATGGCCAGGGTCAAGGAGCTGCTCAATTGGGGCGTGAACGTCTCTCTGGGGCACGACTGCGTCATGGACCCTTGGTACCCGCTCGGGAAGGGCGACATGATGCAGGCCCTGTTCATGGCGGTCCACGTCGGCCAGCTCACAGGCTATCGCGAGCTGGCGAATTCCTTTGACCTGATAACGACGAACCCTGCGAAGGCACTCCGGATGGACCGCCGGTACGGCCTGGAAGCGGGGAGGCCCGCCAACATGGTGGTCCTGGAGGCGAAGTCTGAGATTCAGGCCCTGGCGCGGCTCGGTCCGCCTCTCTACGTCCTGAGAAAGGGCAAGGTGATAGTAAGGAGGAGCCAGAGCGTCACGGAACTGGTCGGCCCGGAGGGGATCGAGAGGCTGGACATCGAGGAGCTCATGCAGACGGGAAAGCGGCCTAGCTCGATCAGGCCCTTGAGAAAGAGCCTCGCATCCTCCAGCTCCTTCCTGCCGCTGTCGGTGATTTCGTAGTACCTCCGTCTCTCGACCGTACGGCTCTTCACCAAGCCCGCGGCTTCCAAGCTGTACAGGACACGATAGGCGGTCACAGTCCCGCTCCAGAACCCGAACTCCTCCTTCACCAGGCCTCTAAGCTCGTAGCCGTACCGAGACTCGCTCGATAGCAGGAGAAGGAGGAAGAACCAGAGGTTCTCCTTCTGAACCTTGTCCTTGAGCCTCTCCACGAAGCCCATCCTAAGAATCGTCCCTCGCATTCATGTGCGGCTCGCCCTTAGTCAAGAGAAACCTTTATCCCGGTCTATTTTACGACTATAAAATATGTCCGGTGTAAAGGTCGGTGTCATAGGCATTGGAAACTGCGCCTCGGGAATTATCCAGGGCGTCTATCTGCGCAAGTCTGGAAACAAGGAAGCACAGATGTACGGTAACGACAAGATCGGGAAGTACGGAATCGAGGATATCGAGTTCGTAAGTGCCTTCGACGTGGGGGCAAACAAGATTGGCAAGCCCCTCTCCAAGGCGATCTTCCAGGCTCCTAACGTGGTGGACTGGGTCGGTGCGGTCCCGGGCAGTGACGCGGTGGTCATGGAGTCGCCGGTGCTCGATGGTGTCGGAATCTTCGTCGATAACAAGATCAAACCCTTGAAGGGCGGCAGGCCCGCCTCGAAGCTGCGCGGCCCGATCCTCGATCAGCTGAAGAGGACCAAGACCGAGATACTGGTGAACTATCTGCCTGTGGGCAGCCAGAAGGCCACGGAGTTCTGGGCGGACATAGCCCTCGAAGCGGGGGTCGGAATGGTGAACTGCATGCCCGTCTTTATCGCCTCCCGCAGAGAATGGTCGGACAGGTTTGTGGAAAGGAACCTTCCGATAGTCGGCGACGACGTCAAGGGCGTCGTAGGTGCCACAATCGTCCACCGGACGCTGGCTCAGCTCTGCTCCGACAGAGGGGTGGAGATAACAAAGACCTACCAGATCAACGTAGGAGGCAACACAGACTTTCTCAACATGAAAGAGGCGTCTAGGCTGGAATCAAAGAAGATATCGAAGACCGAGGCCGTACAGGACGTGCTCTCGGAACGCCTGCCCGACGACAAGATATACGTCGGCCCGAGCGACTTCATACCATTCCTCGGGAACACCAAGCTCGCGTTCATCAGGGTCGAGGGTAAGATGTTCCCGGGCGTCCCCTTCAACATGGAGGTCCGACTCGAAGTCGACGACAAGGCTAACTCCGCAGGAGTTGTGGTCGATGCTATCAGATACTGCAAGGTCGCGCTGGATCGGAAGATAGGCGGGCCCCTTCTAGCCCCGAGTGCATGGCTCATGAAGCACCCACCCGCGCCGATGAACGACGACATCGCCCAGGCCGAGGCCAAGGCCTGGCTCAAAGGTGACGGCTCGGCTGCATCCATCAGGAAACTTGCCTAGGGGTCTTCCTTGCCAATCCGGACCGTCCTCATGTGTTCCTGCTTCAAACAGTATTTATATGAGAATAACGGATTAATTCCCATCTAGGGTAGTTGAAAAAACGTGTCACAAGACAATCCAGATATCCGACAGCAGGTCGATGAAAACAGAGGTTTTCAGAAGAAGCTTGAGCTGCTCGTCCCGGGTCTCAGGGGCTACAGGACCCTCGAGGACCTACGGGTCTCAGACGACCTCCTCCGCAACCAGGTCGCCGACAAGCTCGACCAGACGAAGGGCAACCTGGAGGTTCTCCGCAAGCAGATGGCTACTGCCGGCGATTACACGAACCTCACTTCGGTGGGGTCGCTCATCTCTCAGGTCCAGCAGCTGAGCGGCGAGGTCAGGCACGCCCAGCAGGGATACTCGGGTTGGGTCGCCACGATATCGATCAACCAGGACAAGCTGAACAAGCTCTACGAGTACGACTACGGCTTCACGAACTCTGCCTTCCAGCTTCAATCCCTCACGTCGCCGTCCAGTCTGGCCTACGACACGACCGCCCCCAGTTCCGTCCAGTCGGCCCTGTCCCGCGTGAGCAGTGGCATCGTCGACTTCAAGCAGAAGTGGTCGGTCCGAATGGAGACCATAGAGAATATAGCCGTCCAGCCCAGCGGTGAAGTGAAAGCATGACAGGCTTATTCTCTAAGAAGTCGACCGATATCCCGCCCACAGGCGGCAGCGTGCTCGGCTCGATAACGATCAACTGGGAGGATCAGAACAAGCAGAACAATGTCATGTGGAAGGTCCCCCGCAACATCAGGCTCAACGACAACATCGTGGTGAGGGAGGACGAGATAGCCGTCTTCTACAGGGACGGGAAGGTCCTCACCTACTTCGACCAGCCGAACAGGTACGCCCTCACCGACTTCAACGCTCCCATCGTGGGGAACCTCCTAAAGTTCTTCACGGGCGTCCAACAGCAGGCCGAGGTCTACTACCTCCAGAAGAGGTATCTGGACGGGAAGTTCGGGAGCACACAGCCCTACCAGTTCACCGACCCCACCTTCGGGCTCGTCAACCTAAGGGTCTTCGGTGAGTACAGATGGAAGGTATCCTCCCCTGAGAATTTCATCAATCAGTTCGTGGGAACGTTCGCAGCGGAGACCTCCGACGATGTCGAGTCGCGCCTTAAGGAACAGATGGTCATCCTAGTCTACAACGCTATGGGCAAGATGAAGGCCCAGGGGCTGAAGGTCACGGACCTTGCCGCGAACCTCACAACGATCGAACAGGCGGTGCTGGCGCTGGCACCGGACAACTTCGGGCAGTACGGCGTGGAGATCAACAAGATTTCCGGCCTCACCATCAGCCTCCCCGATGAGGTGCAGAAGGCCATCGACACCAGGTCCCAGATCCAGGTCCTGGGTGTCAACTACATGCAGTACCAGGCGGGGCAGGCCATGGTCGATGCGGCCCAGAACCAGAGCGGGACCGCTGGAGTCGGAGCGGGCCTCGGTGTCGGCATAGGAGCCGGCGCCGGGATGGGCTACGCTTTCGGCGGCCAGATGGCGCAGGGCATGGCGGGAGGGATGCAACCCAACAGGTCCTGTCCCAACTGCGGATCTCTGATAGCGGCGTCCAGCACCTTCTGTCCTAACTGCGGAGCCTCGCTGCAGCAACCCGCGCAGGCGAAAGCGCAGACGTGCGCGCAGTGCGGCTCGCCACTGCAGGCCGGCGCCAAGTTCTGTCCGAACTGCGGTGCGGCGGTGGCACAACCAGCGCAGGCCGCCGCGCCTGCGCAGACGAAGACCTGTCCGAGTTGCGGTGCCAGCGTCTCCGGCAGCCCCAAGTTCTGCCCGCAGTGCGGAAAACCCATGTAGGGTCGTTGCTGAGAGATGGTATACTGTCCTAGGTGCGGGACCCAACTCCCCGATGACGCGGTGTACTGCATCAAGTGCGGCGCGACCGTCAACCCCGCCGGGTCGGCAGGCCAGACGCAGGCTCAGGCTGCTCCCAAGGCCCCCGTTATCGCGCCCATGGGTGCTACTTCGATGAAGTGCCCAAACTGCGGAGCCCCGATCTCCCCGAAGTTCGGTGAGATGGTCATAACGTGCGAATACTGCGGTAGCGGGATTACCCTCGGCAACGACGGATGGTCGAGCATTCAAAAGCAGACCATGCTCCCCGCGAAGTACACAGACAAGGACCAGATGACCGCGCGAATACATCAGCTCATGGACCAGGGGCTGATGCACCGGCACCTGCAGGAGAGCTCGACCCTGGTCGACATGAACCTCTCCCTCGTCCCTTACTGGATCGTCCCGGTCTCGGCCCGGACCTCGATTGTGGCCACAAGCATGGGGATGGAGGCAGCCAACGTCGCGACGACCGCGGCACTCTTCGCAGTCATGACCGGCGGTTTCCGGAGGTCGTTCCCCTTGGCACCGTCCCTGTGGTCCGGGTTGGTGTTCAACCTTGGATTGGGCGGCGCGGGCCGCCTGGGGATGATGTTTGGCGGGTTCGGCATGATGGGCGGCGGAGGTGGCGACCGTAAGACCGCAGAGCTTGACAACAACTATGAATTCCCTGTCGTCGCCCTAAAGGCCCTCAGCGAATACCAGCCTAGGAACTACTCGTTCAACCTCGCCGAGAGGACGCTGTTCGACCTGACCAAGGTCCCCAAGGGGATACCCGTCCTCAACGGCGACATCGGAGAGGACGACGCCAAGAACCAGGCGAGGACCTTCGTCTCTCAGGTGCAGTCTGAGAAGGCTCACTCCCAGTACCACATGATTCAACAGCTGAACACAGACCTGGATATTGGGGACGCAGAGCTTCTGCACGCACCGATCTGGTTCGCCAAGTACACCCACAAGGGACAGGACATCGTCTTGATCCTCGATGCGAACACGGGCGCGCCTGTCAATGTGATGGGTCTCGGCTAGCCCTCCACTCTTCTCCTGATCTCGTAGACGACCAGCGACTCGTAGAACAGCCTTGTTCTCTCTGCTTCGCGGACCGAGAGGCCCATGCCGTGGCAGTGGGAGACGAACCCCTCAAGGTCTCCGTGGTCGGAGAGGAGGACGAGGATTTTGCCTTCGGCCGTCACGACCCTGAGCGCGTCGTCGAGGAACCGAATCGGGACCTCCACCCCTCCCCGTCCACCGTCCACCGTCGGGTCCCAGACAGGTCCGGAGGGCAGGTAGGGAGGATTGAACGCCACCACATCGAAGGTCCCGTCCCTGAAGCAGCTCGCCCTGTCGGCCAGAACGACCTCGGCCGAGCCCCTGGCGGCCCGGGCCTGGTCCAGGGTGGTGACATCCGTCCCGACCACCATGGAGAACCTGGGAGGCAGGGTCTGGAGCACGGCGCCGCTCCCGAAGCCTATCTCGAGGAACTTCGCACCCCTGATCGCTGAAAGGGCCCGAATCAGTAGCGTGGTGTCGTCGGAGGGGATGTACGTCCCGGAAGATCCAGGGTCCAAGGGCAGCTGGCGACAGTCGGTCGTTCCCGAGTAAAACTCTTGCGACCGCCTCAGCTGAAGAGCTTGGTGAGGCCGGTGCTGTACTGGGCCGCCTTCTTCGGAGCCCTGACGAGCTCCTCAGGGAGTCCGAGCATCGACGCGGCCGCCCTGAGCACAGCCTTCCTCTCCGTCCCTTTGATTTTGTAGGAGAGAGGGGCCGCCAGAGCGAAGTCCGCGACGTCCTGGTCGGCGAAGGGGAGCCTGACTTCGGCGAACCTGGCGCACGCCAGCTCGTCCCTGACGAACGCTCTCTCTGCCGACGCGGCGACGTCACTTTCCATCATCCGAACCGCGGACGCCTCGCTCTCACGGGCCCGCAGGGCGTACTTCATGTAGCCGCCGAAGAGTTCGTCGGCCAGCTGCCCGAGAAGGATGACAGGGGCCCCGTTCTCGGCCCCCATCCGGCTGGTGGTGGAATAGAGGCACCAGAGAGCCTTGTCCATCGGTCCCGGCTCAAAGGGGAGATCCATTGCACGGACCTCCCGCGCCGCGTCGTCTGGCCCGATCACGGTTCCGAGGTGCTCCAGCCCGAGCCTCTCGGCCGCCTTGACGGTGTACACCTGGTCGCTCGACCTCTCTGTGTATGCGCTGCAGAGGACGACCTCGGCGCTCTTCGCGGCGAGCAGAGCGATGAGAGAGCTGTCCAGCCCTCCCGAGAAGGAGACGGCGACCTTCCTCCAGCCCTTCACTCTGCGTGCGACCGACCGCTCCAGCAGGCCGCAGAGGGTCTTCACGGCCTCCTCCATCTCTTGTACAGCCGGTGCCTGCAGGGCGCGGGGCGGCAGGGCCTGTTCCCCCGAACCAACGTCTATCCTGGCGCCGCGAGGGAACAGGACCGGTGTCAGGGGGAAGAAGCGATGGTCGCTCGCCACGCAGGTGAAGCCCGCGTCGGAGTAGAGCGCCCTCGTTCCCATCGAGTCCCTGCCTGCGAGGACGCGCCCCTCCTCCTCTGTCACGTAGGCGAACTCGCCCACCGCTTCTCCCCGCCAGAGGGCCCCCGGGTTCTCGGCGAAGCCATGAACGAGCGGGAGGCCTTCCCCCTCCTCGAGGGAGTACGCCACAAAGCAGGCCTCCACCTCCCTTCCGCGTGCGTCGGTCGTCCCGAAGGTGTGGTCCGGACTCGTCACGATGGCTCTGTTGTACCTGTCGACCCGGGCCGCGGCGCGCTCGGCCCTCGCCCCTGCGCCGGGTCCCCTGAAGAGCGCGAACCCGTTGGTCCTCATCTCACGGCCTGTTCCTTTATCTTCCTGGCCACCGTCGGTCCGATCTTCTCGACCCTGGCGAGCTTCTCCTCGCTCGCATCCCGGATGGACTTCAGTGTCGTGAAGCCGGCGGAGTAGAGAGAGCGGGCCCGCGCCCTCCCGATCCCGTCGAGCCTCGTGAGCTCGACGAGCTCGGCCCTTATCCCGCTCTGGACCCTCCTGCGTAGGAATTCCGCCTCCTTGATGAGCTCGAACTTGCTGTAGAGGCGGGCCAGTTCCGACAGGCAGTACAGGAGCCAGTCCGCGTTCTCGACCGCCCTGTGAAGGTCTCCCGGCTCGACTCCGAGCTTCTCGAGTATCGCGTCGTCCCTCCACTCTTGAATCCAGGAGTCGATGACCATTATCGTCCGCATCTCCTGGAGGAGGTCGTCTAGGTCGAGCCTCGATCCTGGCTCGCCTCCGGTCACGAATGCCCCGCGATGGGAGTCGAGGAACTCGTAGGCCTGGTCGTACTGCTTCTCGCGGAGGGGGAACTTCGGCTCAAAGTCCGGGCTCCTCGTGACCAGATGTAGGAGAGCCAGGGTGTGGTCCTCCGACCTCCCCACGGCGGCCATGTTCTTCTTGAAGAGGACCCCTGTCATCGGGTCGATGTAGAGCGTCGAGACCCTCTTCCCGAAGCCAGTGGCCTGGAAGAGGCCTCCCTTCTCGACGACGAGCTGCTCGCTCAGGAGGTACCCGAGCGCGGTGTCGATGTGCCTGCTCACCCTCTCGCTCCCGATCTGGGCTGCGAGCAGGGTCTTGGAGAAGAGCGCCTCGATGTCCACCCTCGACGACCCGAAGCTGCTGGCTATCGCCGCGAGCAGGTGGACCCGCATCCCCCTCTCGCCTCCCAGCCTCGACTCGATCGGCTCCGGCTCGGTCTCCGTGAAGTGCTTGAGGACGTCCTCCGGGACGTAGGTGGACGGAGGGACGATGACGGTCTCGCCGTGGTCGTCATACTGCGGCCTCCCTGCCCGACCCGCCATCTGCCTGTAGTCCAGGACCGAGATCATGGCGTTCATGCCGGTCTCGCCGTCGTACCTGCTCAGGTCCGCGACGACCACCCTCCTCGCGGGTAGATTGACCCCTGCCGCCAGCGTGGGCGTGCTCGAGAGAATCTTTATGGCCCTCATGCGGTAGTAATCCTCGATTATCTTCCTGTGTTCGTAGGACAGGCCCGCATGATGGAAGGCAGAGCCCCTCTCGACTATCTCCGCGAGCAGCCTGCTTAGCCCGGTCTCCTCCCCGCTCTCGCGGATCCTTGAAGCGGCCTCTCGGCAGAGGCTCTTCTCCGCCTCGCTGAGAAACCTCAGCGTCAGCTCAGACCCCTTTGTGGCTAGGCTGACCGCGCGCCGCCTCGTCCCGGCGAAGATTAGGGATTGGCCTCCGCCCTTGACCGAGTCGATGGCCACATCTACTGGCGCCCCTTGGTTCGACCTCAACAGCGCGACCTCGCCCTCTGGATGGAAGACGATCCTCCCGTAGTCGTAGACGCCCTCTCTCAGCGGCACCGGCCTCCAGTCGACGGCGACCAGGTCCGACCTGAGCCACGCGGCGATCTCGTCGGCGTTGCTTATCGTGGCGGAGAGCGAGATGAGCTGCGCGTCCAGGCCGAGGTGGATTACCTTGGTCAGGATCATCTCGAGGGTCGGGCCCCGGTCCCCGCTGCCCGCGAGGTGGACCTCGTCGGAGATGAAGAGCCCGACGGAGCGGAGCCAGCTCACTCCGTGCCGGAGTATCGAGTCGAACTTCTCGTTCGTGAGGATGAGGAAGTCGAACTTCCCGAGGACCTCGCCGCTCCCGTCGAAGTCTCCCGTCGCTATGGCGCAGCGAATCCCGAACCGCTCGAGCTTCCTGAATTCGGCGTACTTCTCCGAGGCCAGGGCTCGCAGAGGACTGAGGTAGACCACCTTCCTCCCCTCCTTGAGCTTCTTGTAGGCGGCCATCATCGCGATGAGCGTCTTCCCGCTCGCGGTCGGAGAGGATATGACGAGGCTCTTCCCCTCCAGCAGTCCAGCCTTGACCGCGGCCTCCTGGGGCGGATAGAGCTCGACGAACCCCTCTTCGGCTAGAAAGACCGAGAACTCGCTGGGGAGGGCCAGTTCTTCGAACTTCATGGGGCTCGCCTACTCTAGGCCTGGACGCGCCTGTAGAACCCGGGCTTGTTCTCCCAGATTATCCCCTCCTTGATGAGCTTCTGGATCATCTTGTCGATCTCGTCGTCTCCCTTGAACCTTCCGCTCTTGACGAGCTCGTCCCTGAAGAGCTTGAGCTCGACGGGCTTTTTGTCCTGACCTTCCATGGTCCTGAAGATCTCCATCGAGGTCGAGAGCTTCCCCCTCTCGCCGGCGGGCTGCCCGAGGAGTATGCCGAAGTCCGCCTTGGTCTTGGTCTCCGTGTCTGTGAGGACGTCCTCGACCATCCTGTTCATGAGCGAGATGGCCGTCGAGCGCGTCCTCCTCGAGGACGATGTCCCTGAGCATGAGCCTGGCCTTGGCGCTGGCGAGCCGGATCAGCGACTCGAGCGTCCTCGGGGTCGCCCCTATCTGCCCCTCGGCCACGGACCTCCTGAGCTGGAGGTAGTACTCCTTCAGGCGGTTCTGGGCCTCCATGGTGAGGGTCGGGGAGATTTTCTTGGCGTAGGTGAGGTACTTCTTCAGCAGGTCGAACTGGACGGGAGGCGGGTCCGTGTACCCCCTCTTCCTGTGCACGTCAAGGATGTGGGTGGCGAGCTTCTCGTCCTGAGCGGGCGTCGGGGTGTCCTTGACCACGAATATCAGATCGAACCTAGTTAGGAGGGGGATGGGGAGCGTGATGTTATCGGTCAGGTTCTTGTACGGGTCGTACTTGCCGAATATCGGGTTGGCAGCCGCAAGGATGGAGGTCCGGGCGTTGAGCGTCGCGTAGATTCCCCCCTTGGCAATCGTTATCGTGTTGTGGAGAATTGTTGCTGCCGAGACGAAGTTGTGGCTTGGCTCGACGGTGACGTCGTATACCCAATTGACCTTGTCAGGCCCTGTGTTGTCGACGCGCTCGGCACCTGTGACCCTGAGGAATCTCAGTCCCATGAGGTTCTTGAGGTAGGAGATCGCCTCATCAGATGCAAACTCGCGCCGGAGTGCTATTCGAGCATTCTCCACAATCTTCCTCCTTTCCTCTTCAGGATAGCCGCCTCTCTCCGCATAGTCGATGACGCCACGTGGAATGCCTGCAAGGTCTGCAATCCGCTGCTGAGACCATCCTGATCGGGTGCGGAATTCGCGGAGGGTACAGGCGCTGTCGTCGAGCGCGCGAAGAACGTTCTCGCGCTGCTCTTCAATCGATTCAAGGTTCTTGCTCATCACGGAGACGGTAATCCCGTGCCCAAGTGAGAGATGCCTCTGGAACCCGCCGCTGTATCTCAGGCCGAACCGCTTGAGGAGAGAGATGTAGAGTCTTGCAACGCCAGTGGGTAACACGTCGTGCTTCCTGTTGTTCCTCTTGCTCCTCTCGACTAGTTTCCTGATTGTGGTGAATCTCGGGTCGAGAGGGTGCACGATGATCGTGAAGAACCTCTCGAGCGAATCCCCCGTAATGTAGACTTTGAAGGAGTCGTTGAAACTATCGAAGTTTATCCTCGAAGCCACCCTGAGCTTTAGGAGGAGGTCCTGGTAGTCTTCCGCCAGCCCAGCCGAGGCGGTGCGATAGCAGACGGCCTCAGACTCGACACTACCATCTCCGAGGAAAGCCGAGCCAAGGAACGCGTTGATGTGCTCGACCGAAGCTCCGAGGATCTTCGCCGGGGCCCTCTTCTGCCGGGCCTTCTGGACCATCTCGGGGAAGTTCAACCGGAGCCAAGCGTGGAGGGTCTTCGAGACGTACCGGAGGCCCGGATCCCTGCCCTCTGATCTTCTGAGGGTCGGAGAAATCTGGAACTCGTCGCGCATCAGGCCGCGCATCTCGTCGATTAGCCTTGGGTCCAGATTGGTGAAGTCAACCTCGACCGAGGAGCCTTCGTAGAAATTCCCCTCGGTAATCAGGTACCCGAGGATCCTAGCCGTCTTGAGCGAGAGCGTCGCAGGCTGCGTTATCTCCTTGCTTAGCCTGGTTCCTACGTGATTCGAAAGCACCACGGGGACCGAAGAGTTCGGAATGAGCCTAGGCGCTGGAGCGAAGTCTCCGACTTCCAGCGCATCCGCCCTCGAAGTAGCTAGACCGTCTCCGCGGTAGACGAAGACTGGGTGCTCGGGGGTCACCAGAACCGACCTCCCGTTGGAGTAGCTTATCCTAACGAAGGAGGAGGGAGCTCGATGGCGACTGACCCGGCCGATAGACACTCTTGAGATCTTCCCGTTGTTCAGGTCTGCTGAGTAGACGTCGGCGGGTCGCCCGAGAACGGCGACCTCACAATCCCTGCCCTGGACCGTCCTTGCACCGGTCGCCCTGAACGCGCCCTCGACGAACTCTCCGATCTTGACTTTCCTTCCGTCCGCCAGCAGAATTTCGGTTGAGGGATGATAGGATTGCTGTTCCATCTGCTCGTGCAGGGCGCTGCGGTCGTCTTCCTTCATTTTATCGAACTCGTCTATGCAGTTGTGAATGTAAACCAGACTGGATTCATAGTTGTGGTAGCGGCCGACACTGAGGTCGTAGACGTAGCCGTCATATGATTCTCTTTCGATGTGCACGACTTTTTCGGCTCCCCTCCGAAGGCTCCTGATTCCCTTGTGGTCGAGCAGGAGCGAGTCTGGCCCCTCCCTTGCCACCTTGACGCTGAAACTCTTGATTCCGGCGATAAACCTTGTGATGTCGCCACCTGAAATCTGAATGACAGGGATGGAATCGCGCATCCCATGTATTCTCCCGTATACTCCCAGTCGCCTCAGGCAGTAGAGAAGGACGGCTAGTTCGTGCTCGGATTTGGTCGGGTAGATTCTGGCGGCTGTAATCTTACCCTTTGACTTGTTGAAATCTCCATCGGTGTCGAAGACGCCGGCGAGAAAGGCCCACAGTGCCGAGTCGTCGAGCATCAGGGTGTTGTCGGTGGATGGGCTACGAAGGAGCAGATGCGTACGCCTGACGAAATCGCGGTTTGCAGTGTACAGTTGGACTGACCTCTCTATCAGTTTGTATCGTCCGATTTCCCTGGGTCTCTCGCCCTTGTCATAAAAGGCAAATGTGTCGGGAAGGTTTCGCTGCACAGCCTGAATAACGTCTCCATCGACTTTGGACTGCGAGATGGTTATCGCATTTCTCGACAACCAGCCGTCTCCGTAGACACACCCTATCGAGTAGCTCTCTGCAGCAGATATGTTCAGGGTCGCCGCCGGTCTGAAGAGCTTGACGGGCGCCCTTAGTTCGTCCCCAGGCCTGACCGATTCGGCTTGCACCCACTTGTTCTTGTACGCCGTGGTCCTTCTCAGAAGGTGCTCTGGTGTGACCTCGAGAGTGAGGCCAGAGGCGAGGGTCAGCTTGACGATCTGGCCGCGGTGTCTCTTCCGGAGCATTGAGAAGGCCAGCGAAGGCGTGTCAATCCGGTTCGCGCTATCATAGGCGGTCACGGGGATGTATCCCCCCTTGCCTTCACGCCCGGACTTTGTGAGATATGTCTTGCCTCCGCAACGCTTCCATAGCTCTCCCGCAGACAGGAGCTCCTGTCCCGTGTAGAATTCCATATCCTCCGTCACACACGCTATCCCCTGATCAGCTAAAACCACCACCCCTGCTTCCAGCATGAACGTGTTCTTCTCCCGGATGACTGCGGCCGAGAGCCCCGCGGCTGTTGATCCCTTCCCCGAGGCGAACATGCCTCTCGGGGCGACCTGGGCTGCGAACTTCAGCATCTCCGACTTGGCGACGCCCGGGTCCCCGACCACGAAGACGTTGATGTCCCCCCTCAGCTTCGTCCCGTCCGGGAGTATTGTCTGCGGGCCGCCTACGAGGAGCAGGAGGATCGCCTCCTTAACCGCCTCATGGCCGAGGATTGCCGGCGCGACCGACTTGATGAGCTTCTGGTAGGCGTCCGGGTTCGCGGCGACGGACCTGATCAGGAACTCGTCCTCCTTCGTGATCTGTATCTGGCCCGGGTCCTTGCCCGCGACCTCTATCAGGTTGCTGTCGATCTTCGAGTGGAAGACCCTCGTCCTGGCCTGCCCCGGTGTGATGTCGATCTCCGCCCTGACGACCCCGCTGAGGACGATCCTGTCGCCCGGCCTCGCGGTGTTTACGATGTCTCCCACGACGTCCACGTCGAAGAACCGCGGCAGCTGGCCCGGAGGCAGCTCCTCGGGGAGCTCCTGGACCCTCAGGATCTGGCTGTCGATGAAGGTGCTCCTCTTCTCGTCGAGCTCCAGGTTCCTCACCTCCTCGCACCCCTCGCACTTCAGCGGCCTCTTGATGACGACGCCCTCCTGAATCACCTTCGTGACGTGCCCGTTGGGACAGACGAAGGCCCCGTCCGTCAGCAGAGGCCTGAGCTCGGAGGACCTGACGACCATCCCTGCGACCGCGATCATCTTGTCGAGGTGGGAGGTGTTCACCTTGCGCAGGGAGACCTTGTCGGTTATACCCCTTATCCTGACCGTGAGCGCGTTCTTCACCTGACCGGCGTACGAGGAGTTCTCGGTGCTGAGGACCTCGAACGCCGCCATCTTGAACTCCTTGAGCGATTCGTCGGGCTGCGACAGCAGCCTCTCCCCAAGGTCAGTGTTGAACTGGATGATGTCCTCGTAGTCGACCACGACCGACTTGTCTCCGGTAGCCGCTAGCTGGGCGATCCTCTCCCTGTACTTGTAGGACCCGCTCTTGTCCTGCCACGTCCTGAGGAACTCCTCAAAGAGCTCCGAGAGCTTGCGGGTGATTACGGCCAACTAGGATTCCCCCAGAAGGGCGCCCTTCCACTCGTCTGAGAAGGACCGGGACTTTGTGAAGAAGACCCTCTCCTCCGGGGTGATCTTGTCCCCGATGGTCTGCAGGCTCGAGGATGAGCTCATCGAGAGCAGCTTGCTTAGCCTTCGCCCGATGAGATCGTAGCAGGTGCCCTTCAGCTTCTCGTAGTCCTCCCTCCTGTACCTCCCGGTCTCGGACCCGGCCTTTATCGTCGCGAGCCTTCTCCGCATCCTAAGGTAGAAGTTTGCGTGGAGGGGCGAGAGCTGGGGAGAGCCGAGCATCTTCTCCCGCGTCAGGGCCTTGAAGATCTCTCCCTCGAAAGGTTCCTCCTGGATCTCCGCGATGCTCAGCTCGGCCAGCTCCTCGGCGACCCACCTGGGGATCTCGGCCGCTTCTCCCAACTTCATCTTTGGAATCTCCACGTCACCCACGTCCATCGCATCGAACGAGGACTTGGCCAGTACCCTGACCGGAGAGAGCAGGAACTCTCGCTCACGCTGCATGAAGAGCTCGGTGATGACCTTTCCCGCTGTCTCCAACTACGATCCACTCAATCTCCTAGGAGGGGACTGGTTAAACGTTCCACGGGATTAATTAAGTCTATTCCGGCGTCGCGCCCCGGCGTCCGGTCGAAGGGTCGCTCCTCTCTCACGGACAGAGCGAATGGGTGGGCGGGGGGGGCTTCAGCGGATCCGTGATTCGGGCAACCTAGATCTCGATCCATCCGCCAGTTCCCGACTTTATCGCCCGCGAGAAGACCATCCACCCGACTGCGTTGTCCTCGAAGGCCAGCCCGACCGCCTTGAATACCGTGATCTCGGAGTCGCTCGACCTCCCCTTCACCCTGCCGGAGACGAGCCCCGCAAGGTCCCCCCTTATGCTAGCCTGCGTGATCGCCCCCTCCCTCATAGGTATCAAGACGTCCCCCGCCTCCTCCATCGCGGCATCGACCGAGTCGACGTAGAGCGAGGCTCTCGAGACGAGGCCCGTAGCCAGCTCCCTCGACTCCGGAGTGTACGCCCCTATGGCTACGACGTGAGTCCCTGGGCGAACGTCGTCCGCATCAAGGAATGGAACCTTGGCCGTCGTCGCTGTGACGATGACGTCCGCCCCGCTCGTCGCGGCCCTGACTGTCTCGCTGGCTTCGGTCTCGAGATGCAGCTCGTTCCGGCACCTCTCGATCAGCCTCTTCTGCCTTCCCCTGTCGATGTCGAAGACCGATACTCTCCGGATGCCGAGCTGGGACGCGACCCCGCTGATCTGGTAGAACCCCTGCCCGCCTGCGCCGAGCATCGCAAGGCTCTCGGAGTCCTTCCTCGCGAGGTACCTGCAGGAGAGACCTGAGACCGCCCCCGTCCTGAGGCCTGTCAGGCTCGTCCCTCCCATCACGCACTTGAGTTCACCGTTCTTGCCGTCCACCAGCAGCACCACCGCCCGCGTCGAGGGCAGGCCACCGCCGAGGTCCGGATAGACGCTGACCAGCTTGAGGCTTAGGGTGTCCCGCTTCTCCCTGATCAGGGACGGCATTAGGAGCACATTTCTCACATCTGTCATCCTGAACCTCGTCCGGATCGGTGATTCGACGCCGCCACCGGGCACGAGCAGGAAGACCTTCTCCAGCTCGTCGACCGCTCCGCGGATATCTGCCAGGGAAAGCACCTGCTCGTCTGTGAGTGTGAGGATTCTCAAGGTTGGCCCGTGGGCCCCGTTATCGGTCCGGCTGCCTATTTATGCGGCCCACAGGCAACGCCTAGCCCCCGGCCGGGCTCTCCTCGGGCGGCTTGGGAGTCGGCTTACCTTCGAGCCGCTCTATTATGCCAGAGATCACCGAGGGCTTCAGGGTCGCGCTGGGCCTCTCTTTGAGTATCCCTTGGGGCCTCACCATCAGTATCACTATCAGCAGCGAACCGAACAGGAGATACTCGAGCCAGGTCACATCGAAAGGAATCACGTTCTGCAGCAGATACTTGGTCGTGTTGATGTACTGAAGAAGGAAGACGAACACAAATGTCCCGAGCGCCGTCCCTGAGTTGCTTGCGACGCCGCCGAGTATGACCATGAGCCACGGCCAGAACGTCCAGGTGACCCTGTCGTAGATGGCGGGGTTTGTGTCGCCTGTGTAGATCGTGTAGAGCGCGCCGGCTATCCCGGTGATGACCGAGGCGATGATGAGGACGTTCCTTCTGATCACTACAGTATCCTTCCCCAGCGCCTCCGACGCGGCTTCGTTGTCCCGCATCGCTCTGAGAGTCCTGCCAAGAGGCGAGCGCACCATCCTCTCGGCGTAGATGTAGACGGCCAGCGCAACCGCGGCGATCAGCAACGTCGCAGCGAGCGCACTGTACTGTCCCGCCCAGGCGAAGAAATTCGGTATCCCGATGCCGAATGGCCCGTCTATCAATGGCGTGTAGTTGGCCAGAAAGATCTGGAAGAAGGCGGCAGCCCCCAGCAGGAGCATTGCGAGATAGTCCTCGCGGAGCCTTATCGCAGGAAAGATGGAGATATAGCCGAGTACACCGCCGACCAGTGCTCCTATCGCCACCGTCATCGCTATGAGGAGGGCAGAGGCCGGAATGTTGGTCTGGAGCAGGGTGGTCAGCTTGCCCGCAATGAGGAAATTGTCGAACCCGACAGGGTCGCCCTTCACGTTCAGGAGCCACGCAGCCGCACGTATCGCGAAGGTACCTGAGAATGCCGCCCCTCCCATGAAGTACAGCACCTTCCCGAAGTTTGGAATACCGGCGTAGCCCATCTCGAGGTTCAGGCTAATGGTGATTATCAGGTAGAGCGAGAAGAAGGCGAGCAGAGAGGTTAGGAAGTTGGGCCAGTTCGTTACCCCGAGCAACATAAGGGGCGGGAGCAGCTACTTTCTCCTCCAAGAGATGAGCCTCTTCCAATCCAAGGAGGTAATCCCTCCGGGGATTATGAGGAGAGTGCCGACCATGATGAGGAGGGGTATTCCCGGCTCGTATGACGTGACCCATGATCCTATGTACTGGGAGCCAAGAGTCGTCACGACGATCTCGCTTCCGCCCACGATAAGACCTCCCACGACCGCTCCGTAGATGCTCTTCAGCCCTCCGAGGATGCTCCCCGCGAACATCGAAATGAGCAGGATGGACCCTATGTCTGGCTCACCGCCTTGCCAGAGGGAGTAGAAGACACCCGATATGCCCGCAAGTCCTCCGGCAAGGAACCATGACACGAGGTAGACCGTCCGCGTGTTGATACCGACGACTCTGGCGAGGTCGGGATTTTCGACGGTCGCCCTCATGGCGAGCCCGAACCGCGTCCTCGTGAGCATCAGGTATAGTCCAACAGTGATCACCGCGAGCGCAATGGGGGCGACGAAGACCACCCCGTCGACGCCCCGGAGGCTGAAGTCCACCGATGTCAGGGCGTAGAAGAGCTTCGCGTCATAGACTTCCTTCACCTCGAAGAGATAGTCTGAATAGATCCCGAAGATCCCTATGAATACGATGTCGACCGCGAGCGTGGCGATCATCAGTGAGATGACAGAAGCGCCCCGCTTCGCCAACGGGTTGAGAACGAGCAGGTATATTCCGACTGCGATGGCCCCTCCGACCAGGAACGAGAGGGGGAGCGAATCGTAGGGGTTGATTTTGTTGACCCGCAAGAGCGCGAAGCCCGTGTAGAGCCCGGCGGTGACCAGCGCGCCCTGCGCGAAGTTCGGAACTTTTGTTGTGATGTACGTCAGGGTCAGGCTTACGCTCATCAGCGCAAATATGGAGCCGTAGACTACTGCGCTGATAGCAAATGGAGGCAGAGCAGGAATCCGGTTGCACCTAACATGCATAATTTAGAGCCAAGATTTAAATAGTTTGCGAGTCTTGTCGAAAGCTCACGAAAACCAATAGACGGAAAGCTGTATCTACAGGAATAGCAATCGCACTCCTCGTTGTAGGACTAATCGTAGGCGCAGGAGTCACCTACGCAATCACCCCATCAGGTACCACCAGCACGTTCACAACCACCTCCTACTCGACCACCACAGTCGGGGCGGGAGCGACCGTAACCAACACCGTGACGAACACGGTCACGGGAAGCGGAGGTTCGGCCCTCTCCGGAACTGTCAACATAGGGGTCCTAACGGACCTCTCGGGCCCGCTCTCCGGAATCGGTCTCCCGATCAAGATAGCGGTGGGCTTGGCCGTGAACGACGTCAACACCTACCTGCAGAACACCGGTTACACGAACCTGAAGTTCGCGGCAATCTATGAGGACACCGGCAGCAGCCCTGCGACCGCCCTCACCGACCTCCAGACCCTGTCCTCGGACGGGGTACAGGCCGTGGTCGGGCCTCTATCCAGCTCCGAAGCAAGCAACGTCCTTCAGTACTGCTGACACCGACCACATCGTGCTGATTAGCCCGTCTTCGACGGCGATCAGCCTCGCCATCCCCAACGACTACCTCTTCAGGTTCGTGCCCAACGACGCCGCACAGAGCTTCGCAATCGCCCGCGCACTCGTGAGCCAGAACATCAAGGACATAGTCGTCGTCAACCAGCAGAGCGTGTACGGCACCGGCCTGGCGAACGCAACGATCGTCAGGTTCGCTGCACTTGGCGGGCACGCGGAAGCAGAGGTCCAGTACAGCACCATCGCTACTGACTTCACACCTACCTTGACCACCATGCAGAGCGAGTATCAGTCTGCGGTGGGCAAGTACGGCGCAAGCAGCGTAGCCATCGTCGCGATCGGCTTCCAGGAGGTCGGCAACATGCTCGTTCAGGCGAAGAGCCTGCTTCCCGGGCCTGCTGTCTGCTACCTGGTACGGGTCGGACGGTGAGTCACAGAACACCGACTTCTCCAACTCCACAAGCGCGGCCGCGCCAATCGCCGCCCAGGTGAAGCTGGTGAGCACCATCGGCGAATCTCCGGCAGCGACGGCAGCGACCAACGCCTTCACCCAAGAGTTCAACGCCACCGCACACGAATCACCCGTCTCATACGCAATCAATGCATACGACGCGGCGTGGGTGATCGCGCTCTCAGTTCTGGCGGCTGGCCAGAACAACGGGCAGGCGATCCAGAAGGTCTTCGCGAACATCGCCGACCACTACTTCGGTGCATCAGGGTGGACCTCCCTCCAGGCATCAGGAGACGAAGCCCCGGTCGGCTACGACATCTACGAAGTGCAAACCAAGGGAACCACCACGCAGTGGGTCCTAGCGGGTACCTATTCCTCGGGATCGGACACAGTAACCTGGCAACCAGGATACCCTTAAAGGGTCCTGGTTTCCTCAATCTTTTTGCGATATGTCCGCTCCTGCGAATATTTTGCAGGTAAAGCAACTTCAGAAATCCTTCGGCAAGCTTCAGGCCATCGATGGGATTTCGCTCGACCTTGAAGCCAACAAGATCACAATTCTCATCGGCCCGAACGGTTCTGGCAAGACCACCCTCGTCAACGTGATTTCCGGCTTCTACAAGCCCGACAGCGGGGACGTGTTCTACAGGTCGCAGCGGATAACGGGCTGGGCACCGCATAGGATATTTCGCGCTGGGATAGCGAGGACCTTCCAGGTCCCGGCTCTCTTCACCCGGCTGAACGTTCTGGAGAACATGCTCGTGGCCGAGAAGAAGAACCCGGGAGAGGGGTTCTTGAGGGCGCCGATACACACGCTCTGGGAGAAACCGGAGGAGAGGTCCACCGAGCGTGCCGCGAAGCTGCTCGAGTTTCTCGGTCTCGCCAACATCTGGGACAAGCAGGCGAGCAAGCTTAGTGGCGGCCAGATGAAGCTCCTCGAGATCGGGAGGGCCCTGATGAGCGGCGCAGATCTACTCCTGCTCGACGAGCCCATATCCGGCGTTAACCCAACCCTCGCCCACGAGATCTTTGGCACGATTGAGAAGCTGAGCGCCGAGTTCGGCGTGACCTTCCTGATAATCGAGCACAGGCTCGACATTGCGCTAGGCTACGTCGATCACGTGATCGCGATGGCCTACGGGAAAATCATCTCTACCGGTCCGCCAGACAAGGTAATCAGCGACCCGCACGTGATAGAAGCCTACCTGGGTGCCTAGCTTGCTGAAAGTCACCGACGTGGCCGCAGGCTACGGGAACCTGCAGATACTCGACGGTGTCTCCTTGCAGGCCGTTCCTGGGAAGATTACGGTCGTCGTGGGCCCAAACGGATCCGGAAAGAGCACTCTCCTGAAGTCTATCTCGGGCATAGCCACCGTCTTCAGGGGCGCCATTGCGGTCGACGATCTGGTCATCACGCACAAGTCCCCGACAGAGGTCGCCAGGTCCGGTGTGGCCTACCTGCCGCAGACCGAGAACGTCTTCACCAATCTTACGGTCAGGGAGAACCTTCGTCTCGCTGGATACACTGTCCACGAGCGGGACTACCCTCAAAGAGCCAAGGTGGCAATGGACCTCTTCCCGCAGCTCTCAAAGTATCTCGCGACCAAGTCGGCGAATCTGAGCGGCGGCGAGAGGCAGATGGTCGCGATGGCGATGGCGCTGATGCGCAAGCCAACGGTCGTGCTCTTCGACGAGCCGACCGCCAACCTGGCGCCGAAGGTTGCCACCCAGGTCCTGGACACCATCTCGTCAATCACGAGGGACATGAACCTCACGACCGTCTTGGTGGAGCAGAACGCAAAGCGAGCCCTGGAGATGGGGGACGCTGCGTTTCTGTTGGTCAGCGGCAAGACGGTCTTCAGCGGAACCTGCAGGGAGCTCCTCGACCACAAGGAGCTCGGGCGGCTCTACCTCGGACTCCAGCGCGCCTAGGGTCGGCCCGAGGCTGACATTATTATATCCGGACTTGGGGCGTGGTGATATAATGCTCCGGGCGGGGTGTTTGTCCGCATGCCGATAGAGGACCTGATGTGGGTCGAGAAGTACAGGCCCCACAACCTAGACGACGTCATCAACCAGACAGAGGTGAAGGAGAGGCTGAGGCCTCTCCTGGAGAAGCAGCAGCAGATGCCCCACCTCCTCTTCGCAGGTCCTCCGGGCACCGGCAAGACTACGGTGGCTCAGATAGTGGCCGAGAAGATACTCGGGGAACTAAAGTCCGACTACACGCTCTCGCTCAACGCCAGCGACGAGAGGGGGATCAACACCGTGAGGGAGCGCGTGAAGGTCTTCGCGAGCTACTCCGACCGGAGGGAGGGAGTCCCGTTCCGGTTGGTGATACTCGACGAAGCGGACGAGATGACGCGGGATGCGCAGACAGCGCTGAGGCGCATAATGGAGGAGAGCTCGAGGTTCACCAGGTTCATCCTCGTCTGCAACTACTCATCCAACATCATCGAACCGATTCAGAGCAGGTGCGCGATCTTCAGGTTCCAGCGGGTCGGCTCGGACGAGGTCGTGGGCTACCTGAAGAAGATAGCCAAGAACGAGAAGCTGAAGACGACCGAGAAGGTCCTGGAGTCAGTCTACGAGGCAACCAACGGCGACCTGAGGCAGGCGATCAACCTCCTCCAGGCCGCAGCGACGGACGGGGAAGTGACCATGGAGAGGGTGGACGCGGTGACGGGGGCACTCGTGCGCGGGAGGGCCGCTGAGATAGTAAGCCTCGCCCTCGACGGCGACTTCGTCGGGGCACGCCAGAAGCTCATCGAGCTCACGAAGGTCTACGGGATCCCGGAGTCGGACTTCCTTCGCTACTCCAACGAGACCATCACCGCGGGGACACCGCACATGGCCGAGGCGATCAAGATTCTCGCCGAGTACGACTACCGGCTGGTCCTGGGCGCGAACCCGGAGATACAGCTCACCGCGATGCTGGCGGAGCTCTCGGCCCTGAAGGGCAAGTGACGACATGGACCTCTCCCTGCCGCGGGGCATCCGGGACATCGATCCGGACGAGTACGATCTCCACACCCGGATAAGGACGGCCTTCGACGAGCTCGTCAGGGCCTACAACTTCAGGTCGATGGAGCCGGCCCCCCTCGAGACGCTCTCTGTCCTGAGGGCCAAGAGCGGGTCCCAGGTCGATGAGCAGATCTACCACTTCAAGGACAAGGGCGAGAGGGACATCGGGCTCAGGTTCGACCTGACAGTCGGGATGACCCGGTATGTGGCTGGGAAGAAGGAGCTCAGGCCCCCGATCAAGCTCGCCTCCTACGGCGGGGTCTGGAGGTACGACGAGCCGCAGCACGCAAGATACCGCTGGTTCTACCAGTGGGACGTCGAGATATTCGGAGATCCCAGGATAGACTCCGACGCCGAGGTGATGGACCTCTCCTACAACCTCTTCAAGAGGTTGGGCCTGAGCGAGGTCATCCTCCACGTGGGCGACCGGAGGGTCGTCGAAGAGTACATCAGGAAGACGCTCAAGGTGACCTCGGAGGAGAAGGCCAGCGAGATGATGAGGGCCCTCGACAAGGTCGGAAAGAAGACCGAGGAGGAGCTCGTCAGGGAGTACGAGGCCAAAGGGGTCGGGCGGGGAGAGATGAAAGACCTCCTCGAGTTCGGGAGGACCGTGGGCCATCCCGATCAAGGTCCTCACCAGGCTGGAAGAGGCTGGACTGGAGTCCGCGACGGGTCTCGGCGAGCTCAGGGACGCGCTCAGGCAGAGGGGAGTCTCGAACGTCCAGTACAACCTGAGCATCGTCCGAGGCCTGGACTACTACACAGCGATAGTGTTCGAGGTCAAGGACGGGGCACGCCCGGACCTCGGGTCCCTGTGCGGAGGAGGGCGCTACGACGTCCTGCCGAAGCTCTTCGGAAGACCTGAGCTCTCGGCCACCGGCGCGGCCGGGGGTGTCGAGAGGATAGCCCTCTCGCTGGCCCCGCAGGCCAGGCCGACGGTGTCTGTGTACGTGGCCTACACTGAGCCTGCGCTGATGGAGACCGCGCTCGAGGCCCTGGCCAGACTTAGGGCAGAGGGAATGAGGAGCGAGGTTGGTCCCCGCGGCAAGAGCCTGAGGAAGCAGATGGAGGACGCAAGCTCCACTGGCTTCAGGTGGGTGCTCCTCGTCGGACGGAAGGAACTCGACTCGGGGAACTTCCTGCTCAAGGACCTCGAGGACGGGACTGAGACGCTCGTCCCGAAGAAGGACTTCCTATCGCACGTCCGTCCTAGATGAGGCTCTTCAGGGGGGACCGTACGCACATGAGGATCGCCTCGCCCTCCTCCAGCGTCGTCAGGAACGGGACCTGGAGCTCGACGGCCTTCCTCCTGACCTTGAACAGGTCCTTCCTCATCCTGTTGAGATTTGTGCTCAGCGAGATGACGAACGACGCCTTGCCGCTCGTCAGCATCTCTGCCATCTCGTCGGTAGTCGATGCCCTGGCGAGGCTCTGTCCGAGGGCGTTGGCGAGCGACTGAGTCGCCACGAGGTCTATGCCCGCCGCCCTGAACCCCGCCACGAGCGACCTCATCCTCTTCATGTCCGACTTCTCGTCCGCGAGCACGATACCGATCTCCCCCTTCTGTGGTATCCTGAGGCCCGACGCGATCAAGGCCCTGCTCATGGCCTCGGGCAGAGTGTCACCGAAGCACGCGACCTCGCCCGTCGACCGCATCTCGACACCGACCGTAGGCTCGGCACCCTCCATCTGCATGAAAGAGAACTGGGGCGCCTTCACGGCGAACCCCTTCGGCTCCGGCGCGTCCTGAATGCCTGTGAGCTTGCCTCCAAGGAGGACCGGGGCGACGAGCTCGATCAGGTTCATCCCGGTGGCCTTCGAGACGAAGGGCATCGAGCGGGAGGCCCTCAGGTTGCACTCGATGACCTGCACGTCGTCCCCTATGACGAGGTACTGGATGTTGAACGGCCCCTTCGCCCCGAGCTCTCGAGCGATGGAGCGGCTGTAGTCACGCATCTTCTGCTTGGCGACCGGGCTCACGGTTATGGTCGGGATAGTCATTATGGCGTCCCCGGAATGGACCCCTGCCTTCTCCACGTGTTCCATTATGGCGCCTATTACGGTCGTCTCCCCGTCCGAGATCCCGTCCACCTCGACCTCCTTGGCATCCTCGATGAACTTGCTTATCGTGACCGGATAGTTGGGGTTGACCTCGACGGCCTTCGCGAGGAACGTGTCGAGCTCGCTGCTGTCCCAGATCACCCTCATTGCCGACCCGCTCAGGACGTGCGAGGGCCGGACTATCACGGGGTATCCGACCTCGTCGCAGAAGTCTCTGGCCTGCTTGGTCGACCTGAAGCTCCCCCACTTGGGCTGGGGGATCTCGAGCTTGTCGAGCAGGAAGCTGAATCTCTCCCTGTCCTCCGCCCGCTCGATGGACTCCGCGGTAGTCCCCAGGATGCTGACCCCGTTCTGGTCGAGCTCCAGGGCCAGGTCGTTCGGTATCTGCCCCCCGACGCAGAGGACGAGGCCCATCGGCTTCTCCCTGGCGTATATCGTGAGCAGCCTCTCGACGGTCAGTTCCTCGAAGTAGAGCCTGTCGCTCATGTCGAAGTCGGTCGAGACGGTCTCGGGGTTGCAGTTGACGACCACGACCTCCTCGACCCCGTTGGCCTTCAGCGCCCACGCCATGTTCATGGTACCCCAGTCGAACTCGACGGAGCTCCCGATCCTGTAGGGGCCTGCCCCCAGGACCACGACCTTCCTGGCGCTGGTCGGCTTGGCCTCGTCCTCGGTCCCGTTGAACGTCATGTATAGGTAGTTGGTGCGGGCCGGCCACTCTGCGGCGAGCGTGTCTATCACCTTCGTGCAGGGCCTAATCTCCATCCTCTCCCTCAGCGACCTCGCGTGGTCCTCGTCCATCCCGACGGCGGCGGCTATCTGTTTGTCGGAGAAGCCGAGGGTCTTCGCCTCCCGGACGAGCGTCGGGTCCCTCTCAATCCCCTCCTTCCCGCTCTTGGTGATGCGACCGTACATCTCGACGATGTTCTTGAGCTTGCTCACGAACCAGGGGTCGATCACGCTGAGCCTGCTCACCTCGTCTTCGGGGAGGCCCACCATCAGCGCCTCCACGACGTCGAAGATTATCTGGTCGGTGGGATTCTTCAGCCTCTCCCTGAGGACCGCGAGGTCGTCCGTCTCCACGAACCTCCTTATGGCGCCGTCGTACCTGATGTTGAGCATCCTGGCGGCCTTCTGGAGGGCCTCCTCGAAGTTCCTCCCTATCGCCATCACCTCCCCGATGGACTTCATCGCCGTCCCGATGTTCCTCGAGGCTCCCTCGAACTTCTTGGTGTCCCACCGCGGCATCTTCACGACGACGTAGTCGAGCGAGGGCTCGAAGAGCGCGGTGGTCACTCCGGTGACCTTGTTCTTCAGCTCCTCCAGTGAGTATCCGAGACAGAGCTTCGCTGCTATGTACGCAATGGGATAACCTGTGGCCTTTGACGCGAGCGCCGAGGACCTCGAGAGCCGGGCGTTGATCTCGATCGCGTTGTACCGCTCCGAGCCGGGCTCGAGAGCGAACTGCATGTTGCACTCGCCCAGGATGCCGCACCTCGCCGCGGCCTTGAGCGAGAGGGAGCGAAGCATGTGGTACTCCCTGTTGGTTATCGTCTGCGAGGGCGCGACCACGATGTTGTCGCCGGTGTGGACCCTCATGCTCAGGACGTTCTCCATGTTGCAGACGACCATGCTGTTCTCCTTCCTGTCACGCATTACCTCGTACTCGATCTGCTTCCAGTGCCCGATGTACTCCTCGATCAGGACCTGGTGCGCGATGCTGAGGTTGAGCCCCCTCTGGACGATCTCCGAGAGCTCCCTGTCGTTCCGCGCGACGCCACCGCCTCTTCCTCCCAGGGTGTACGCGACCCTAAGGATGACGGGGTATCCTATCTCCTTGACTATCCGCCGAGCGTCCTCGAGAGAGTACGCCGGCTTGCTTCTGGGGACGGAGATTCCGACGTCCTGCATTGCCTCCTTGAATAGCTCCCTGTCTTCGGTTATCTCGATTCCGATGATCGGAGTACCGAGGACCTTCAGACCATACTTCTCGAGCGTCCCCCTCCTCGCCAGGCCCACCCCGCAGTTCAGGGCGGTCTGACCTCCGAACCCGAGCATGATAGCGTCGGGCCGCTCCTTCTCGATCACCGCCGAGACGAAGTCCGGGTTCACAGGGAGGAAGTAGATCTTGTCGGCCATCCTCGAGTCGGTCTGGATGGTAGCGATGTTCGGGTTGACCAGAAGGGAACTGACGCCTTCTTCCCGCAGGGCCTTGAGGCACTGACTTCCGGAGTAGTCGAATTGGCGGCCGCTTTAGCGGCTCTCGCCGGCTTCTCCGATCTTTATTGCCCCGCTTCCCAGGACTATCGCTTTCTTCACGTTCTCATGGTTCGAACTTTCTCACCTACCATCTTCCTGCCCTCTATGAGCGAGGCAAACCTGTCGAAGACGAACTGGGCGTCGTAGGGCCCCGGTGATGCCTCGGGATGGAACTGGACCGAGATGCAGGACCTCTTCGAGTGGATGAGCCCCTCGATGCTCTTATCGTCCGCGTTGACGAACCACGGCTTCAGGTCGGTTCCCCCGAGACTCGCGCCGTCGACCGAGTACCCGTGGTTCTCGCTCGCGACGAATCCTCTGCCCGACGTCAGGTCGACGATAGGCTTGTTCTGCCCTCTGTGACCATACTTCAGCTTGAAGGTGGTCGCTCCCTGCGAGATGGCGACGAGCTGCTGCCCGAGACAGATACCAAGGGTGGGCACGTCGGACTCGATGAGTCTCGCCGTCGTCGCGACCGTCGCCCCGCAGAGCACGGGATCTCCGGGACCGTTGCTAACGACGACCCCGACCGGATCGTGGCTCATGACGTCAGAGTAGGAGTAGTCGAAAGGCGCCCTCACGACGCTGTAGCCCCTGGTGAGAAGGTTGCGTATTATGCTGAGCTTCGTCCCGCAGTCGAGTAGCACCACGGACTTCTCGGAGTCTCCGTAGACCTTCGCCTTCTTCGGGGAGACCCTCCTCACGAAGTCGATAGAACCGTACTTAGTGGACCGCTTGAGAAGCTTCAGCAGCTCGCTCTTGGACGAGAGTTCCACCCCGTTGGCCAGGATGCCCATCATAACTCCCCTCTCCCTGAGCTTCGTGACCAGCGCCCTCGTGTCCACCCCGCTGATGCCAGGCACGCCTTCGCGGCGCATCCAGTCCGACAGCGTGCTCCTGGAGTCCCAGTGGCTCGGGCGCTCGCAGTTCTCCTGCACCACGATTCCGCTAACCTTGATGGACTCCGATTCAAACTGCCTCGGCAGCCCCATCACATCAAGGTCCTGCATGCTCGCGACCCCATAGTTCCCTATGAGGGGGAACGTGAACGTCAGAACCTGGCCAGCATAGGACGGGTCCGTCATTGATTCGGGATAACCCACCATACCCGTCGTGAACACGACCTCGGCGACTGCCGTCGTCTCCGCACCAAAGCCCTTTCCGAGGAAGAGCGAACCATCCTCCAGAAGAAGGACGGCCGGGTTGCTCCCCTCAGTTTTTTCCATTAGGTCTCTTAAAGAAGATATGCTCAGGGCGGTGTGTTTTTAAACACTTTGACGAATTCGCGCCTCTTGGCGGCGCGCCGCCTCGCCCGACTCGAGCCACTTCCTCTCCTCCGATATCAGGTCTGTCAGCGCGGTGAAGGCCTTTCCGACCTCCTTCATCTTCACGACTATGATGGTGTCGGTGTGGCAGCTGACCGTGTCCTCGATATTGACGTGCCTCCGTGCTATCTGGTTGTAGAAGTTGATCAGGCATCCGGGCGTCGTCCTGATCTTGATGGGGCTCTGGACGATGATGGCCGCGTAGTCGTCCCCCTCCTCCAGGATGACCGATTCGGGGAGCCTGTCCCTAATCCGCTTGTGGAGCTTCTGGTCGAAGATCAGCGTAATCGACGAGATGCTCTCGGAGACATGCAGGAAATCGTGCTGATGGCTGGCCAGCATGCCGCTCACGGCCTCGAGGGTCTTCCGCGTCTTCTCGACCGAGATCTTGGAGACGTTCGTTCTCACGTTGACCACGCTCTCTCCTATCACCTCCCTGATCTCCTCCGACGCGAACGTGTAGACGCCCCGAAGGCGTTTCATCGAGGTGATGATGCTCTCGATGTTCACTTCTCTTCCCAGCTTCTCCGAAATCCGGGGCTGCATCATCCTGGAGACCGCACTGATGTTTGCATAGTCCCTTGCCAGAGCGTCCTGCAGCGAGAGGTCGTAGTCAATCTCGTCTCTAACAGCCGCGATTATCCCGCCCGGCGTGACCGATTTCGTAACAAGAGCACCCTATTTTGGGTCCTTTATGGCCAAAATCTATAAAAACATTTCACCGAGGGTCAAAAAAAGCTTGAAAGAAAAGATAGTGCTCGCCTACTCGGGTGGCCTGGACACCTCCGTAATCATCAGCTGGCTCCAAGAGAAGTACGGAGCCGAGGTCATCACGCTAACGCTCGACTTGGGTCAGAAGGAGGACTTCAAGGAAATCGCTGCGAGGTCCAGGGCGGTCGGCGCGGTAAAGCACTACGAAATCGATGTCAAGGAGGAGTTCATCAAGAACTACGTCCTGCCTTCGGTCCGTGCCAATGGGATGTACGAGGGGAAGTACCCCCTGGCTACCGCCCTTGGACGGCCGCTAATCGCGACAAAGCTCGTCGAGGTCGCGGAGAAGGAGGGCGCCACGGCCGTGTCGCACGGATGCACCGGGAAGGGCAACGACCAGGTGAGGCTCGACGTCACGGTGCGGGCTCTCAACCCATCTCTGCGTGTCATCGCGCCAGTGAGGGAGTGGAACATGAGCAGGGACCAAGAGCTGGTCTACGCGAAGAAGCACAACATATTGGTGAAGCCCTCCAACTCCATCTTCAGCATTGACCAGAACCTCTGGGGGCGGGCGATAGAGAGCGGGCCGCTGGAGGATCCGGACGCCGAGCCTCCGGCAAGCGCGTTCGAATGGGTCACGCTACCGAAGGACGCTCCGGACACTCCGGGCTACCTAGAGATAGGCTTCGCCGAGGGCGTACCGCGTTCGCTGAACGGCGTGGAAAAGGACGGTCTATCGCTGATTCGTCAAGTGAACGCATTCGCGGGGAAGCACGGAGTCGGCATCATTGACCACATCGAGGACCGGCTCGTAGGGATAAAGTCTCGCGAGGTCTACGAGGCGCCCGCCGCCGTATCGATAATAGAGGCGCACCGGGACCTCGAGCAGTTGGTTCTCACTAGGCACGAGCTGGCGTTCAAGGTCGGCGTCGAGAGGGAGTGGTCCTGGCTGGTCTACTCCGGCCTGTGGATGGACCCCCTTCGTTCCGCGCTGGACAGCTTCGTAGACACAACGCAGAGGAGAGTCACCGGGAGCGTGCGTCTGAAGCTCTACAAGGGAGGACTGCGCGTAGTAGGCCGGACCTCACCCTACTCGCTCTACAAGGTCCGTCAAGCAACGTACCAGAAGGGGTCCACGTTCGACCAATCGTCCGCTGTCGGATTCATCGAGCTCTGGGGTCTGCAATCTAGGATTGCCGCGAAGATGTCTTCCGGAGTCAAAAGAGGAAGAAATGCCAAACATACTGAGAGGAAGTCGAGTTAGGCGATCGAGCAAGAGAGCGAATGACTTCATCTCCTCGATAGGCTTCGACACCCCCCTCACGAAGCACGTCGCGTCGATAAACATGGCTCATATGCTCGCTCTGTACAGGTCGAAGGAAGTCAGCCCAGTGGTCGCCTCGGCGTCATTGAGGTTCCTCAGCGGACTCCCATCCCATCTCGAACTTGACAAGACCACTGAGGATGTACATCACATGATAGAACAGGAAGCTATCAAGACGATAGGGATGGATAAGGCGGGCTACCTAAACCTCGGCAAGAGCAGGAACGACCAGGTGGCCACGGCGCTCAGGATGGAGACGCGGGATCGCCTCCTCGATCTTCTGTCCGCCCTCTGCAGAGTCCAGGGGTCGCTCATCCACCTCATCCGCATATACGGCAGGCTTCTTATGCCGGGATACACTCACCTCCAGCACGCCCAGCCCGTAACGGTCGCTCATCACCTCCAAGGGTACTTCGAAGCGGTCCAGCGCGACGTTGAGCGGGTCGAGGAGGCGTACGGTCGGGTGAACCTCTCGCCCATGGGCGCCGCGGCCCTAGCGGGCACGTCGATCCGGATTGACAGAGCATACGTCTCCTCGCTCCTGGGGTTCGGGGGACTGGCGGAGAACGCCATGGACGCGGTCTCTTCCCGGGATTTCGCGCTTGAGAGCGTCTCCGTCGCAGCCATGGCGATGGTGAACCTGAGCCGGATGGCCGAGGAGGTTATCCTCTGGAGCACCTCGGAGTTCGGCTTCGCGGAGGTCGCCGACGAGTTCAGCGCGACCAGCAGCATCATGCCTCAGAAGAAGAATCCAGTAGTCGCGGAGACGGTCAGGGCCAAGTGCGGGTCAGTCCTGGGTGAACTGACTGCCTCCTTCGCCATCACAAAGGCTCTGCCGAACTCCTACAACCTGGACCTGCAGGAGGTCACGCCCCACCTCTGGAGGGCCACAGACGATACGATCTCCTCGGCCCGGCTCACGGCCGAGATGCTCTCTTCGTTGAAATTCGACCCCGAAAGGCTGCGTAGCGCGGTCAGCGGGGACATGTCGACCGCGACAGAGCTCGCAAACCACCTCGTCAGGATGCACGGCGTCCCGTTCCGCCAAGCCCACGCGATCGTCGGGGAGCTTGTCAGGACCGCCCTGGAGCGCGGCTCGACCCTCGCGGAGGCTGCGCTGAAGGAGATGTCCCCTATCTCCTCCCGCGTGACCGGGAGGCCGCTAAAGATTGATAAAGACCAGCTTCGAAACGTGCTCGATGCACTCAAAACCCTTGAATTGACGCGCACAGCGGGTGGGGCCAACCCACACTCAGTGCCACGTCTCCTCCTCAAGGACTCCCGCTTCCTCAGGCAGAATCTTTCGTGGATATCCCGCGCGCGGAGTTCGCTGAAGGAGGCCGACGGCCGACTCAGAGCCCAGGTAGGCAAGATCGAAGGTGAGGTGATAAGATGATAGCAAAGTGCGAAGAATGCGACGCGGACATAACCATACCAGAGGACGCCATCGTCGGCGAGATAGTCCAGTGCAAGGAGTGCAGCGCCGAGTACGAGGTCGCCTCGCTCGGGAGCGGCAAGGTCACGCTAAAGCCTGCCGAGGTCGCCGAAGAGGACTGGGGCGAGTAGCTTGAAGATCACAATAGTCTTCGACAGGATACGAGGCGAGGAGAAGTGGCTGGCGCATGAAGCCAAGAAGTCGGGCCACACCACCGAGCTGGTCGACGGCAGACTGCTCTCATTCGAGCTGACCGACCGGGACGCAAAGAACCGGTTCGGGGACGTCGTGCTCCAGCGGTGCATAAGCTACTACCGGTCGCTCTTCCTGACCAGAATCATGGAGAACTTCGGCGCCTACGTGATAAACAACTCCAACGTCTCGGACGTCTGCGGGAACAAACTGATCAGCTCGATGGTGCTGGCCAAGGCAGGGGTCCCGACTCCGAGGACCTTCGTCGCGCTCTCGTCCGAGTCGGTCGACCAGACCGCGAACCTCGTCGGCTATCCGGTCGTGATGAAGCCTTTCGTCGGGAGCTGGGGGAGGATGATCAGTATCGCCAGGGACCCCCAGATCCTCGACACCATAGTCGAGCTGAGGGAGTCGATACCGAACCCCATAGAGCACATGTACTACCTCCAGGAGTACGTGGAACGACCTCCGCGCGACATACGCGCCATAGTCGCCGGGGAAGAGATAATCGCGACGGTCTACAGGAACGCCTCGGATAACGAGTGGAGGACAAACGTAGCTCGGGGCGCGACCACCACCTCCTTCAAGGCCGACAAGGAGCTCACAGAGATCATCCACAAGGCGGCGCACGCAGTCGGGGGAGGCATACTCGGCGTCGACGTCATGGAGTCGAAGAACGGGTACGTGGTCCACGAGGTGAATAACACCGTCGAGTTCAAGGGGGCGCAGGCGGCTTCCAAGACTAAGATCGCCAAGAAGATGATAGACTTTGTGATCCGGAGCGCGAAGCGATAGATGGTGCGCGTTGGAGTTGTGGGCGCCTCCGGATACGCCGGGGGCGAGCTCGTCAGACTACTCCTGAAGCACGGGAAGGTCGACCTCGCCTTCGCGACCTCCAGGAAGAACGCAGGCGAGTACCTGTTCAGGGTCCACCCGAACCTGAGGGGGATGACTGAGATGCAGTTCATCGACAACGACGTCTCGAAGATCACGGGAATGGCCGACGTGGTGCTGACGGCGTTGCCCCACGGCCAGTCTCTCTCCCTGATCTCGCAGCTAGCTGCATCGGGCCTGAAGATTGTCGACCTCAGTGCCGACTTCAGACTCAAGAACGCGGCCGACTACGAGGTGTGGTACGGATTCAAGCACCCCAACCCCGAGCTGCTCGCCAAGTTCGTCTACGCGATCCCCGAACTCAACAGGGACGAGATCTCGAAGACGAGCCTCGCTGCCTCGCCCGGGTGCATGGCGATAACCTCGATCCTGGCGATGGCCCCACTCTTCAAGCAGAGGGACTTCCGAGTGGACGGGGACCACGTAGTCGTAGACGCCAAGATCGCTTCCTCTGGCGCGGGCGGCAAGCCCTCTCTATCGACCCACTTTTCGGAGAGGTACGGCGTCATCCGACCGTACAAGCCAGCGGGACACAGGCACACGGGCGAGATAGAGCAGCAGCTCTCCTGGCTGGGCGAGAGCAGGGTGACCGTATCGATGTCGGCCCACGCGGTGAACATGGTGAGGGGGATACTCTCGACGTGCCACGTCTTCTACGAAGGAGATCTACAGAACTCGACACTCTGGAAGCTCTACAGGGCGCAGTACGGCGACAAGCCGTTCGTCCGGATGGTCAAGGACAGGAAGGGCCCGTTCAGGCTCCCGGACCCGAAGGTCGTGATAGGCTCCAACTTCTGCGACGTCGGATTCGAGCTCGACGAGCGGGGCCACAGGATAGTGGCCATCGGCGCGATCGACAACCTCCTGAAGGGGGCGGCCGGCAACGCGGTCCAGGTAATGAACATCATGCTGGGCCTGGACGAGAAGCAGGGAATCTACGACGCCCCGCTGCATCCGGTGTGAGCGAATTGAGGATCGTCATCAAGCTGGGCGGCGACATAGTTGGGGCTGAGTTCCCCGCCGCGCTCTTGGCCGACATCAAGGAGACGAGCTCCTCAAACCAGCTCATCCTCGTGCACGGAGGGGGCGACACCGTGACGCAGATCGCCACGAAACTCGGCAAAGAACAGCGGTTCGTGGTCTCCCCGGACGGGATCAAGAGCCGATACACCGACAGGGAGACGATGGACATCTACACGATGGTCATGTGCGGGATGATAGCCAAGAAGCTCCTGGAGACGCTCGCCAGAAGCGGGATCAGGGCCGTCTCGCTCTCCGGGCTGGACGGAGGCGTCCTCAGGGCCTCCCGGAAGAAGAAGCTCCTGATAGTCGACGAGCGCAGCAGGAAGGTCGTGATAGACGGCGGCTACACGGGGAAGATGCAGTCAGCCGACGGGACAGTCATCGACGCGCTCCTGGATCGGGGGATTCATCCCCGTGGTCTCCCCCGTCGCCATGGGCGACGAGGCAGAGCCCCTCAACGTCGACTCCGACAGGGCGGCGGCGTACCTCGCCGTCGGGGCGCGGGCGGACGCCGTCCTCTTCCTCACCGACGTGAAGGGTCTAAAGCTGGACGGGAAGGTGGTGGAGAGCCTGACCGTCGAGCAGGCGAGGTCCTCCCTGCCAAAGATAGGGTTCGGGATGCAGAAGAAGGTCCTCGCGGGGATCGAGGCGATGGAGGGCGGGGTCAGGGAGGTGATAATCGCCTCGGGTTTCGGGCCGTCACCGCTCTCCGCCGCGATGGCTCACGAAGGTTGCACTGTGATCCGCTCATGATGAACACAATGGAAGCGGAGGAACTCCACGGGCCTCAGACCTACCAGAAGTTCCCGGTCGTGATAGTGCGGGGCTCGGGGGCGGAGGTCTGGGACGACCACGGCAACCTGTACATCGACTGCATGGGAGGGTACGGCGTCGCGATCGTCGGCCATTGCAACCCTGAGGTAGTGGCGGCGGTCAAGAGCCAGGCGGAGAGGCTGATAACCTGCCACAGCTCTCTCTACAACGACGTCCGCGCGACCTTCCTCGAGAAGCTCACCTCGTGCACCCCGAAGGGTCTCGACGCCGCATTCCTCTCCAACAGCGGAGCCGAGGCCAACGAGGTCGCGATCAAGCTCGCCAAGAAGTTCACAGGAAAGAAGGGACTGATAGCGATGAAGGGGGCCTTCCACGGGAAGACAGCGGGCGCGCTCTCGGCCACTTGGAGCAAGAAGTACAAGGACCCCTTCGAGCCGCTCCTCCCCTCCTTCAAGCACGTCGAGTTCGGGAACCTCGCCGAGCTAGAGGGCTGCGATTGACTCCGACACGGCGGGGGTGATGCTGGAGCCAATCCAGGGGGAAGGCGGAATCATACTCCCGCCCCCGGACTACCTGAAGAGTGTCAGGGAGCTCTGCGACAGACGAGGTATCCTCATGATCGCCGACGAGGTCCAGACGGGGCTGGGACGCACCGGAAAGCTCTGGGCCGTCGAGAACTGGGGAGTCGTGCCCGACGTCCTAGTCTCAGCAAAGGGGCTCGCGGGTGGGGTGCCGATCGGAGCGACCATTGCGAGGAAGGAAGTCCTTCACTCTCTGAAGAAGGGTGAGCAGACCTCGACCTTTGGAGGGAACCCCCTCTCCTGCGCCGCGGGCACGGCCACACTGGACTACATCATCAAGAACGACCTGCCTGGACAGGCGGTCTCCCGGGGGACGCTCTTCCTCGAACAGCTGAACGCGCTGGTCGCAAAGCACAAGATGGCGAGGGAGGCGAGGGGCCTGGGGCTGATGCTCGCCCTCGAGATGAGGGTCGACATCCAGAACATCCTCCTGAACGCGCTCAAGGAACGCGTCCTGTTCACCTACTCCGGACGGACGGTCGTGAGGCTGCTGCCGCCGCTCGTCATCTCAGAGCACCAGATCCGGCGGTCTGTGGAGGTCCTCGACAGCGTCCTCTCCTCCGAGGAGATGAAGGCGCCTGGATAAGATCGACGAGAGGATACTGGAGCACCTGCGGAGGGACTCGCGGGTCTCGTTCGTCGAGATAGCCGGCAAGGTCGGGCTCTCGGAAGCCGCCGTCAGACGAAGGGTCTCCAACCTCGTGAAGGGGGGGACGATCAAGAGGTTCACAATCGAGGTCAGCGAGCCCCAGCTGACGAGCGCCATAACCTACGTCTCGGTCAGCCCCGCCAACCCGACCTCCGAGGTCAGCAGGAGGATCGGGACGGTCAAGGGCGTCGAGACGATCTACGAGACGACCGGTGCCTTCGACATCGCGGCGATCATCAGCGGTTCCGATATCGCAGAGGTGAACAAGTCGGTGGAGGAGATTCGCAGGATAAGCGGCGTCCTCAACACAAACACGACGATAATCCTGCGAACGCTGCGCTGATTTTCGGACGAATACCATTAAATAACGTGGAACGTCGACAGGCCGAAGTTTGAAGGTGAACCCATGAACTGTCCAGAGTGTGACGCCGCGCTGCCGATTCCGCCGGACGCAATCCAGGGAGAGGTCGTCTCCTGCAAGGACTGCGGAGCCTCCTACGAAGTGGTCAAGGACAAGGAGTCCGGGCAGCTCTCCGTCCGTCCTGCCGAGCTCGAGGAAGAGGACTGGGGAGAGTAGCGATGGCTTCGTTCACCCTCCTCTACGACCTGATACGCTGGGAGGAGAAGGCCATCGTGGACGCGGCCAAGAAGAAGGGCGTCCAAGTCAACCTGATTGACGCCAGGGAGCTCGCGCTCGAGGCGACCGGGAGGAAAAGCGGAATCGCCGACCACCTGGTCCTCGAGAGGTGCGTCAGCCACTACAGGAACATCCACGCCACGGCGACCCTAGAGTCCTTGGGACACCGCGTCGTGAACAGCTTCCAGTCAGCCAACATCTCCAGCGACAAACTCTTCGGCAGCCTCGCGCTCGCCCGCGCAGGCATCCCGACGCCCAGGACGTTCGTCGCGTTCACCGAGGAGGCGGCACTCAGGTCCCTCGAAGCGCTGGGCTACCCGGCGGTCATCAAGCCGGTGGTCGGGAGCTGGGGTCGGCTCTCCGCTCTCCTGAAAGACAGCGACTTTGCCACGGCCATCTTGGAGGACAGGGAGTACATGTACCCGATGTACCAGGTGTACTATCTCCAGGAGTTCGTCAAGCGCCCCCCGAGGGACATCAGGTCCTTCGTCGTGGGAGACCAGACCGTGGCCGCAATCTACCGGTCATCGGCATCCGACTGGAGGACGAACACAGCGAGAGGTGGCAAGGCCGAGGCCTGCCCGATAACTCCGGAGCTCAACGAGCTCTCGCTCAGGTCCGCGCAGGGCGGTGGATGGAGAGATAGTCGGCGTCGATCTCATGGAGTCCCCCGACGGCCTCGTGGTCCACGAGGTCAACAACACGACCGAGTTCAAGAACACCGTCCCCGCGACCGGGGTGGACATCCCGGGGCTCATCGTCGAGTACCTCGCCTCGCTGGAGAAGAGATGAGCCAGTGGAAGATGAGGTCCGGCTCCTCCTAGACGCGCTCCGGGTCTACTCCCCCTCCAACAAGGAGTCCCGGCTGTCGCGGCTGATTCAGTCCAGGATGCGGGACCTGGGATTCAAGAACGTCCGCACCGACAGGGCCGGGAACGCCATAGGCGAGAGAGGGACGGGGAAGAGGCACCTGCTCCTCTGTGGCCACATGGACACCGTCCCCGGTGTGATAAGGGTCCGGAGGGATGGGGACAGGATCTACGGCCGAGGCGCCGCGGACGCCAAGGCCCCCATGTGTGCGATGATAACTGCGGCCGCGGCCTCGGCGGACCCCTCGATCCGCGTGACTATGGCCTGCGTGACCAGGGAGGAGGGGGACAGCCTCGGCGTCAAGACGATCATAGAAGACGGCGGTGACTATGAGGCTGCGGTCTTCGGAGAGCCCGGAGGGGCGCATCGCGTCGCGGTCGGTTACCGTGGCAGGGTGGAGGGTGTGCTGACCGCCAGGACCAGCGGAGGGCATGCGTCCTCCTCCTGGGCCCACGTCAGCGCAGTTGACGAGGCGATGGGGGCTGTCCTCAAGATGAGAGACTACGAGAAAGCGCGCGCAGCAGGGGACGACCACTACCGCTCTGTGAACGTCTCGGTAACGATGATCCGCGGAGGCTCGTACTCAAACGTCATCCCGAAGTCCTGCACCGTCACGCTCGACGTGAGGATACCTCCCGGATCGACCTCGTCCGCCGTCGAGGCGGAACTCGCAAGGCTGCTCGAGGACCACGCCCTGACCAGATCCGGCGCACGATTTCAGCTCCGCTTCGACGAAGCCACGGAGGCGTACGAGGCGCCCAAGGACTCGCTGATAGTCAGGGCGTTCCAGCGTTCGATAATCAAGAACCTTGCTGCCAGGCCCGTGCTGACCCACAAGACTGGCACCGGGGACATGAACACCCTAGCTCAGCTCATGGGGATTCCCTGCGTCACGTACGGTCCGGGAGACTCGAAGCTCGAGCACACGGAAGGGGAGTACGTCGAAGCGTCCGACTACCTCAGCTCCATCAAGGTACTGAAAGGCGTGATTCACGAGTTCGGCTCTTTGGGATAGACGGCGGCCTCATCGAACACAGAAAAGGAGATAGACGTCCCGGCCGTGCCCACAATCACCCCCCGAGCCCCACCCAGATGAGCAGCCCCGAACCCGTGATCCCCGAGAATAGACCGAGCAGAGGCGGTTGGACCCTGACGCTCCTGCCGCTGAACGCGGGCGTCCAGGGCTTCAGCACCATGGTCCCCCTCTACATCCTGAGCCTCGGCGGAACCGTCGTCGATGTCGCGCTGATGACCACACTTTACAACTTCGTGCTGATTCCATCCTCAATCTTCTGGGGACGGATGACCGACCGTCTGGCCAGGAGACGATTCTTCTTCGTAGTGACCTGCTCGGGGTGCACGGCCATCTTCATCCTGATGTTCCTGGTCCCGGACCTGAGGGCCCTGACCGTACTCTACGCTGCGCTGGGGTTCGTGATAAGCGCGAACTCTGCTTCGACGAACCTCCTCGTGATGGAGACTTCGGAGAAGAAGAAATGGATCTCGTCATTCTCGAGGGTGAACCTGGTGGCGAGCGCCGGATCGATAATCGGCCTCGCAGTAGGCTTCGTCTGGACGAGCGCGCTCCCGCTCGAGGCGTTCCTGCTCTTCTGCGCCGGCGCGACGGCGGTCGGGATCCTGCTGTCATACTACCGCATCCCAGAGCCGGCGATCCCCCTCGAGACGACCCAGCTCTCCTTCCACCCGTCAGGATATTTCTCCAGAGTCTACCAGAGCATGACCTTCGTCCTGGGGCACCTCGTCCTCTCCCCGCCCTCGACAAAGGGCATCCTTCGGGCTATCCGTGCCACGCGAGCCGGAGCCATGACCGGCCGGGCCCTTCTCTTCCTCTCGATGTTCCTCTTCACCACCTCTAGCGCTCTGCTGAACACCTCGTTCACGCCCTTCCTTTCGGAATCTGGGGTCGTGGACAACGAGATCTTCGCAGTCTCGCTGATCAACATCGTGATCCAGACCGGGATATACAGGTGGGTAGGCGACATCATCAACAGGTTCGGCGGTGTAAGGCTCGGCTCCTACGCCGTGCTCGTCCGCGCCGCGCTCTACATGGTGTTCGCGGCTTCGGCGCTCGTGTTCCGGGGGACCCCGCTCTTCTTGGTGGCCGCCATATTCTACGGGATGATCGGGATTGTATACGCGTTCTGGAACTCGGCCACGTCGGTCACCCTCATGTCGAACCTCGGCCAGGCGAGGCAGGGCAACGTGCTGGGCGGCTACGCCGCTCTAGGCGCCCTCGGCACTGTCGTGGGCTCCCTCTTCACGGGCTACATCTCGTACTATCAGGGATACTCGACCACGTTCACGACCGCGGCTGCTGTGATGTTGGTCTCCTTCTTCGTGCTGGAGGCGTCTCTCAAGAGCTTCGGGTACACTAAACGCCACTCGAAGGACCCCGAGCCGACCTCTCTAGCTTGAATCAGTTGATGAGCTTGTACTTCAGGCGCGCCTTCGCCAGCGCCGAGACCAGGGACCGGGTGTGCTCGATGTTCTGGGTCTCGAGGTTAAGCGTGACCTCGGCCCTGCCTATGGGGACGTCGCGCCCCACCCTCTCGTGCACGACGCTGACGACGTTCGCCCTCGCCTGGGCGACGACCGCCAGCAGGTCGCTCAGCGCACCAGGCTTGTCAGACAGTGTGATCCTGACCTTGAGGAGCCTGTGGGCCCTCTCGAGCCCCTTCGCGACTATCTGGTCGAGGATGTACATGTCGATGTTACCACCGCTGACCACCACCCCGCACCTCTCTCCCTTGGCCTTCACCAGACCCGCGAGACAAGCCGCGACCCCGACCGCCCCCGCCGGCTCCGCGACGGTCTTCATCCTCTCGAGCATCAGAAACTCGGCTTCTGCAATCTCGCTGTCGCTGACGAGGACGACATCGTCGACCAGCCGTCTTATGAGCTTGTAGTCCAGCTTCCCCGGGTGCTTCACGGCTATCCCGTCCGCGATGGTCTCCTGTCCCCTGAAAGGGACCAGGCGGGCCGTCTTGAACGCCATGTACATCCCTGGGAACGCCTGAGACTGGACACCGACGACCCTCACCTTCGGGTTGACCGCCTTGGCGGCGACCGAGACGCCTGCCACCAGGCCCCCGCCCCCGACCGGGACGATCAGCGTGCCCAGATCCGGCTGGGTGTCCAGCATCTCCAGTCCGACGGTACCCTGTCCCGCTATCACCTTCGGGTCGTCGAAGGGGTGTACGAAGGTGCTCCCCTCCTTCGAGGATATCCGCCTGGCCATCTCGAGAGTCTCGTCGAAGGAGGACCCGTACAGAACCACCTTCGCCCCGTATCCCTTGGTCGCGTCGATCTTCGCCGGTGACGCGCTCTCGGGCATGACGATCGTGGACCTCGTGTCGAGGAGCGTCGCGGCGTGGGCCACCCCCTGGGCGTGGTTTCCCGCCGATGAGGCGACGACGCCCTTCCTCCGCTCAGAGTCCGAGAGCGAGTAGATCTTGTTGTACGCCCCCCTGAGCTTGAAAGACCCGGTCCTCTGCAGGTTCTCCATCTTCAGGTAGAGGTCCATCCCAGACAGTTCGCTCAGCGTCCGCGATGTGTCCAGAGGGGTCCTCCTCGTCACGCCTTCGAGGACCTTCGCGGCCTCCTCGACGTCCTTCAGCGTGACGTCCTGCTCACTCAACCTGATCTCCACTCGAACGGATCACCGAGGTTCCAGGCCGGGTCCTTGTACTTCGGTAGCAGTGACTCCGCCGTCCGGCGTTCCGATTCGCTGGGCTGCTCGGGCTCAATCCCCCCCTTAATCTCCTCCTCAACCACACTCTGCATCGAGGCGATAAATGCATCTGACGTGATCCCGGTGTTCGCCACCTTCATCGCCTTGGACCTCGTGTATCTCCTTTCGAGCAGCGCCTCTGACGGCCTGGTCAGCGAATCAGCCTCGTCAAGGTCCGCCCCGAGGAGCAGCGTGCCGTGGCAGAGCAACCCTCCCCTGGAGAGGTAAGCTGCCATGCCGCTGACCTTCCCCTCGGCTGAGAGGATCCTGTTGGGCTCGTCCAGCCAGACTCTGACCCCGCAGGAGCCAGCGGCCCTCACGACCAGGTCGGCCGCCATCCTGAATACCTCGCGGACGCCCCAGAGGTATCTGATGCTCCCTTCGCCGAACTCCCTGCCCACGAAGAGTGACCAGTTGATGTTCCCGGGGCCGTTGTATATCGCCCCGCCCGCAGTCACCCTCCTAACTACGGGAATCCCACCTGCCGTGCACCTGTCGACGTCGGTCTCGAAGCGCGCGAGCTGCGCCCTCCCGATTATGACCGACCTCTCGTTGTTCCAGAGCCGGAGCACCAGCCCACTGTTCTCCCGCAGCAACGCCTCCTCGAGCGCAAGGTTCGCGGGGGCTCCTTCGGCTCCGTCAATGATGAGCCTCGACACCAAGGGGCTCGTCTCCGAGGTAAACATCCTCAAAAGAATTTCTCACCCGCCGCATCTTTAAAGGGAGTGGACGCGCCCTCTTCCGTTCTTGAAGAGACCCTCCTACCGCTTCCTCCCGAACGTCGCACTCGCAGACGTCGCCTTCGCCGCTAGGGGTGACTCTAGGGAGGAGCTCTTCGAGTCCTGCGCCAGGGCCCTCACCGACGTGATGGTGGACCGGAGGAGTCTGCGACCTGCGATTCAGAGAGAGGTGAAGATTGAGACCGGTGACATCGACGGGCTCCTCTATGACTTTCTTACCGAACTGATCGTCCTCAAGGACGTGGACTCGCTCCTCTTCAAGACCTTCGAGCTGCATCTCTCGCAGAACGGGCGCAGCCTGGTCTGCAAGATGAGAGGAGAGACCATCGACAGAGAGCGCCATCGGCTAAGGAACGACGTCAAGGCCGTGACGATGTACATGTTCGGAGTGAAGCATCAGGATGACTGGTGGAAGGCCACCGTCGTGCTGGACATCTGATCGCCCGACAAAGACTTAAAGTCCCTCCGGAGGCGTCGAGACCAAGTCCAGTCGATCCAGATGCCAGTGCCCCCACAAACCAAGCAGGTCTCAGAGGTCGTCTGGGAGATCCCGACGAGCTTCAAGGAAGGGATGAGGGTGCCCGCGCGCATCTATGCGACCAAGAAGCTGCTCGAGGGGATGGACCAGGGAGTAATCGAGCAGGTCACGAACGTAGCGTCGCTTCCGGGGATCCAGCGGTACTCCTACGCCATGGCTGACGCCCACTGGGGATACGGGTTCCCGATAGGCGGCGTTGCGGCTTTCGACCCCGAAATGGGAGTTATTTCGCCTGGCGGAATCGGATTTGACATAAATTGCGGTATGCGGCTCATTAGGACGAATCTACGGCTAAAGGAGGTCAAGCCTAAGGTCAAGGAGCTTGTAGACCTCCTTTTCCAGCTCGTCCCGACCGGAGTGGGTGTCAAGGGCTTCGTGAAGGTCAACCAGTCCAGCTTCGAGGACGTCATGCGCTGGGGGGTCAAGTGGTGCGGCGAGAACGGATACGGCTGGGAAGAGGACGCGAAGATGGTGGAGGAGGGCGGCTTCATCAAGGGCTCGAACCCCGCGAAGGTCAGCAGGCAGGCATCGAGCCGTGGGATCCAGCAGCTCGGGACGCTCGGCTCAGGCAACCACTACCTGGAGATACAGGTCGTCGACCCGGTCCGGTTCTTCGACGCAAAGATGGGGAAGAACTTCGGGCTGGTCCACGACGATCAGGTCGTCGTCATGATCCACTGCGGGTCCAGAGGATTCGGACACCAGATTGGGTCTGATTATCTCAGGGTCTTCGACGGCGCGATGAAGCGATACGGCATTGAGGTGAGGGACAGGGAGCTGGCGTGCGCGCCGTTCTCATCGAACGAGGGGCAGGACTACTACGGCGCGATGGCCTGCGCGGCGAACATGGCCTTCGCGAACCGCCAGGTCATAGTCCACCGTGTCAGGGAGGCGTTCCAGAAGGTCTTCCATCGAGACCCCGAGGCGCTCGACATGCACATCATCTACGACGTCTGTCACAACATCGCCAAGGTGGAGAAGCACGCACTCGACGGGGCAACCAGGGAGCTCGTGGTCCACAGGAAGGGGGCGACGAGGAGCTTCGGCCCCGGCCACCAGGACATCCCCGCTCCCTACCGTCAGATCGGCCAGCCCGTCATCATAGGCGGCTCGATGGAGACTGGCTCGTACCTGCTGCTCGGCACGGCAAAGGCGATGACCGACACCTTCGGGTCTACGGCGCACGGCTCGGGGAGGACGATGTCCAGGACCGCGGCGAGGAGGGAGGTCAACGGCGAGGCCCTCCAGAAGAGCATGGAGAAGAAGGGCATCTACGTGAAGGCAGCTACCTACGACGGGCTCGCCGAGGAGGCGGGCCTGGCCTACAAGGACATCTCGGAAGTCGTCGAGACCATGGACTCGGCAGGTATCTCGCTGAAGGTCGCTGCCCTGAGGCCGATCGGGAACATCAAGGGTTAGGGCGAGCCGCGAAGGTGTGCAGGCCATCCAGGATTGACGGCTACCGCAGGGCGCGTGGAACCTGTTCCCCGAGGCGGAAGCTCTGTCCGACGGCTACACCCCCGCCAATTTCTATCTGATCTGAACCTTGTTGCGTTAGAGTTTGCTGGTAACAGGTGTCCTCGCCTGGCTTCACATCGTCTCGGCGATATGGTGGCTTGGGTCTCATGTTCGCCTTTGGAACCGGACCCCGCCGCCCGGCCGAGCCTTTCTCTTGTCAAAGAGCGGGTCTTCTTGAGACTAGCCGATGTAGCCAGGCTGTCCCGAGCGGATGGCGCCGCGCGGGTCACCGCCTTTCTCGGTCATGCTCTGTATCTGGCCCATCAGCTCCTTGGCTTCTACGGCCCTGTCCTTGAGGGCGCGGAGGTCGATGTTGAGCTTCAGAACCCGTGAGAGCGCCTCCAGAACCACCTGCGATGCGACGGGGTCGACAAGGTACCCTGAGGTCTCCCCAAGCAGGCAAGCGCCGTCCAGTCCCAGCAGTCCGGCCGTCGCTATGATTATCCCGTTCATCCCGCTTATCCCTCCCTCCCTCATCGCCCTCACCCCGTTCTCCGTAAGTTCCGATAGCAGCTCCTGCGAGGTCGCCGCGCCGAAGACGCGCTGCTCCGCGGTAAACGCCCCCGTGATGTACGCCGCCAACGAGAAGACCGCCGTCGCTCCCCGCCTCATCGCGGCCCTGAGGACGACCTCTGAGAGTTCGTACTCTCCCTCGGACGTGGTCGGCTGGGCATCGGCGGTGAAGATCAGTAGGTCGTTGCGCTGCCCTGTCTCGCAGTGGTAGAGCTCGCCCCTAATCGACCGGCCCACGCCTTGGTCGTCCACGTTCGCGTGAGGCGGGAAGCTTCCGGAGTAGAACTCCTCGAAGAGCTCGCCCTTGAAGGACTCTATCAGCTGGTCGACAGCAAGCTTCCCGACGTAGCCGCTCCCGGGTAGCCCGCAGACCAGGATGGGGCTCTTCACCTTGGGCTCGTAGAGGGTACGCAGGGCTACCTCTCCCTGCTCATTCTCCAACTTGCTCAGCTTCCCTGTTGAATTTGAATTTGTCCTTGAGGTCGACGAACTTGCCCTTCTCCTGGACCTTTATCGACGTCTTCAGGCTGAACCTGAGGCCGAGGGACCTGAAGATTGCCAGCAGTTCGCCTCCGCTTATTTTCTCGGTCTCTTTGTGCTCCTTGATGTACTTCGCCAGGTAGTCAACGACGATGGGGGTCTCCTTTGGGTAGTAAGAGTAAGCCGTCTGGAGCACCTCGTCTCCCCTGTCGTAGAGGCTCTCCATCACTGCCTCCCTGTTCGACTTCTCCTGCGGCTTCGGAGCGGTAGCTATCTCGACCCTCCTCTTCAGCTGGGCCATCTTCTTCGCGTTGATCCTCCGGAGCTCGGCGTCTTCTTCCAAGGCAGTCGTAGGACCGACCAAGCTTCAGTTAAATCCCTTTCTCGCGGCCGCAGGTCCGCAGTTCCTGCTCGCAGAATCGCCGTCGCTCTCCTCCGGTCATTGGGGCTTACACGCCATCCATTGCTCTTGGTGCGATTCTTCGCGGTTACTGCGTCAGGTGCAAGAAGGGGGTCGGGGTTTCAGACACCCCACGCCGTGGCAGTGCCACAGGTGCAGGAACCTCTACTGTGACAGCTGCTGCCAGAAGAGGGTGGGCTGGATATTCAAAAAGTCCGTCTGCCCCGAGTGCGGGATCGAGCCCGCGGAGGGTGGGTCGAGGTTCCCGGGCGGGTACTCCTCGAGTGGGGAGTCGTCGTGGGGGCAGTGATGGGACTATCCCGGTCAGGCGAAGATAGGGCGTCCAGATTGTCATACACGAAGGCCTTGACGTCCACCCTGTTCCCGCATTCCATGCACTCGAAGTATTCGTTCCGCTCGCCCGCGGACCGGATGACGTGGCGTGTCCTCGTGTTGCACACCACGCAGTTGCCCTCCACGGTCTCCGACCCCTTCCTGGTTCCTCTCGCGGCCACGGCCGCCCGGCAAGCGGTGTCGCACCGTTAATCAAGCTGGCGGGAGTGACGATGCCCACCCTACGAGGAGAAGGCACCGCCTGAGTTAAATGGCAAGCGCCAGCGCCAGACCGTCGGGCATGTCGAGTCCCTCGGGCTCCGTATCTCCGCTGACGGAATCCGGGGCAGAGAGGACCGGTGATGCGCCCGTCCGGGACTCACGATACGCCACGAAGGTCCTCGTCACGGTCACTGCGGTCGCTCTGCTCGTCAACTACGTCGAGACGATGGTCATCCCAGGCGTGCCAGTCATCCAGAAGGACTTCGCGACCACATCCACCATAGCCTCCTGGATAACCTCGGCCTTCCTAATCGTCGGGAGCGCAGTCGCGCCTCTCTTCGGGAAGCTGGGGGATGCCTACGGGAAGAAGAGGATGGTCCTGGTCTCCCTCACGTTCTACACGTTCGGGGTCGGAATCGCGGGCTTCTCGCCCTCGATATACTTCCTGCTATTCTCGAGGGCGGTCCAGGGGGTAGGGTTCGCCATAGTCCCGCTATCCATCGCCATCATCACCGACACCTTCCCGCGCGAGAAGATCGCACCGCGCGCAGGGAGTCATAAGCGGGACGTTTGCGATAGGCGCGGCCGCCGGACTGATAATTGGCTCCTACGTCGTCCAGGACCTGGGCTGGCAGTACGCATTCCACAGCGCGTTCGTCCTGAGCATCGTCCTCTTCGTTCTCGTCTGGAGGGTCATAAAGCGCGATACGCCCGGACCGAAAGGGAAGATCGACTATCTCGGGGCCCTGATCCTCATGTCCGGAGTCACGCTCCTCCTCATCTACGCGACCGAGGGACCCACGCTGGGCTGGCTGGCCGCTGAGGAACTCGCCTTCCTGCTTCCCGGTGCCGCCCTGACTGCCCTCTTCTTCGTCTTCGAGAGGAGCAGACCAGAACCGCTCATCCGCCTGGACCTCCTCCGGATAAGGAACGTCCTGGTGGCGAACCTAATCGGCATCGTCTCGGGGGTTCGTCATGTTCCTCGTCTTCTTCGCCGTCGTCTACTACGCCGAGCTTCCGAAGCCGTTCGGGTTCGGCCTCGGGATAATCGCGACAGGGCTGACGATGGCCCCTGCGACGCTGGCGATGCTCGTCGTGGGCCCGTTCGCGGGAAGGATGGTGGCCAGGCAGGGGCCCAAGCCCATACTCTTCGTGAGCGCCGGCGCGATGATAGTGGGCCTGGTGCTGTTCATCTTGCACAGGGGGACCACCATGGACCTCACGGTCGACATCGTCTTCTCGCTCATAGGCGTCGTCTGCACAATAATCCCCATCGTCAACATGATCTCCGTGTCGCTGCCCCGCGATACCATAGCGGTTGGGCTCGGCATCAACACGATGCTCAGGAACCTCGGAGGCGCCATCGGGCCTGTGGTCGCGACCGTGATAATGACGACCTACACGACTCCCCTGCTCGTGAACGGGCGCGCCGTCCCAGGGGTGGTGTTCCCTTCCGCTACTGCGTTCAACCTGATCTTCGAGGTGGGACTCGCATTGACTGTGATAGTGATCGTGCTGGCTGCCGTCAGCAAGAACTACACCTTCAGAGGACCGAAGAACGGGCGGATGGCGCCGGCCCCGCCAGGACCTGCGGCGACCTAGCGTACTTCACAGACCAACTAGTTCCCTAGTTCGACATTGCTCTGGTCTGGGCGAGAGTGAGAGCGCGTCGACCCTACCCTGCGATAGCCCCTGCAAAGATGAAAATATCTTAAGGTTGCGAGATTTTTATTGAGAGCGTTGGGCAGCTAGTCTCACAGGCCATGCAAAATATGCAGTCTGCTTCTCTTGCAGGGTCGGACTTGTCGGTCCTGAGGGTGTCCCACTCCGGAGTCCCCTTGTCGACTATCTTCTCCTTGCCCGTCCCTGACTGGCCTGGGTTGAGGAGCCACTCGAACACGAAGACGGGACAGACGTCCATGCACACCCCGTCGGCTATGCAGGCCTCGAAGTCCACCGCAACGGCCGTCCCGTGGATGCCGTTGGTGGTAGGGTATGGCTTGCCGTCGGCATCGGGCCGCGCCTTGCCCGCGGCCCTGACCGTGTGGCCCGCGTGCGTACCAGTCACGGGGAACTCGTCGGGCTTCTGGAGGAAGTTCGGGTCTATGGCCTTGGTCTTATAATCGACTTCATGAACCATTGCGGTTGTCTGGCGCCGGTCGCCTCCGCCCAGTTATAAATTTGTCCCAGCGCGTCTCACGCGGAAGACGGGCTGTCCTGGGACTAGTCCTTCTTCAGGACCCTGTACCCGCCGTCCTGCTGTATGACGTAGACCTCGACCGGGTTCGGCGTGAAGATCCCTGACTCGACGACTCCCGCTATCGACTTTAGCTCGCGCTCGAGTACCGAGGGCCTCTCGATGGGCTCGAAGCCCACATCGAACAAGATGTTCCCGTTCTCTGTGTAGAATGGGAAGCCCCTCTCCCCGAGTCTAATCTTCGGATCGCCTCCGAGCAGGCGGAGCCTCTCGGCGACGGGGACCCTCGCGAACGGGTGTGCCTCGACCGGAATCTTCACCCCTCCGCTGCAGAGCCTCTCAGCGAGCTTCCTCTCGTCGGCGACGATCATCGTCCTCCGAGAGCTCCCGATGACGACCTTCTCCCTGAAGAGCGCGCCTCCGCCCCCCTTGACCAGGTTAAGGTCAGCGTCTATCTGGTCGGCGCCGTCCACGACGAGGTCCAGGACAGGCCTATCGATCGCAGCTATCTCCTGGCCCAGCCCCTGGGCGACCAGTTGAATCTGCAGTGAAGTTGGAACCCAGCGCGGTCTCACCCTTCTCTCCCTGAGCCCGGTGACTATGACCGGGACGAGGCTCGCCATCGTGGACCCGCTGCCCAGACCCACCAGCGCGCCACGGGCAATCTCAGAGGATATCGCCTTCCCTATCTTCTCCAGGCTCTCCGCCCTGCGGTCCTTCAAGCGGTCTCGTTCTCTTTCCTCGTGTCGATCTGCTCTAGTTCAGCGAGCGCATCCATCACTTCATCGCGGAGGGCCTTGACCCTCTTCTCACCCTCGGTGTCGTCCTTCTTGACCGGCGCCTTCCTCTCGACGACCCTCTCCAGGTCCTCGGTCTGGGCGATCGACGAGGTGACCCGCGCGGACCTGGGCTGCTCCTGCCTGAGTTCAGGCCTGAGTTCTGCCCGGAGCTCCTGCCTCATCGGCTGCAGCCTCTCCTTGGCCTGGTCCAGGCGCGACTCGATGTTCTGGATCTTCTCCCTGAAGAGGGAGACGAGCTCGTCCCTCAGCCTCTCGAGCTCTCCCACCTCCACGATCAGCTCCTTGTCTCTCAGCTTAGCCTCGAAATCCCTTATCTGGGAACTGTACTTCCTCGCGATCAGCTCCCTCTCCTCTCTCGTTATCTGACCGTCGCTCTCTGCCTCGTAGACCTTGGTCAAGGCCGATGAGAGCAGGTCCCTCTCGAGCATGAGCGTCCGCATCTCCCTCTTCGAGCCATCGAGCTCGTCGACGGTGACGGTCTTCCTCCTCATCTGGCCCGCCTCGTCGCGCTGGATTACCTGAACCTTGGTCCTGCCTCCCCTGCGGTAGAAGACGAAGTACGAGACGACGAGGCCGGCGGCCGCGCCGCCGGCGATGCCGACCGCAAGCGTGGCTGGGTCTAGCGACAAGAGTCCAACCCCGCTCCGATGAGTAAAGATGGGTATGGCATCATGCGCTCGCGACGAGCCATTGCTGAGAATATTAAGTTTGAGCTAACCGGGAGGAGGGGAGATCATGATTATGTTGTCCCCCCGGACGATGAGCGTGCCGAGGGTCGTCGAGGTGCCGTCCTCCGAGACCTCCTCCGCGTTCTCGAGGGAGAGGTTCATGTGCTGATCGAATCCCTGGAGGGAACCCCGGATGATCTTGCTGCCCTTCAGCTTGATCAGTACGACCTTCCCGAGGCTCTGGTCGAGCACCTTGATTGCCATATCGACGGACACTAGGGTATCACTGATTGCTTCGTGGCTTTCGAGAGTGGCTTTATTAAACTGATGGGTAACGCGCGCCGAGCTTGAAGAGACAGGTCGCATCCAAGCACGACTCCCGCGATTACATCGAACGGGTGCAGAGTTCCTCTGGGATGAAGCTCGACGTATCGCGCTCATCACAGGTCGAGATCGTAGAGCCTCAGCCCGGCTTCAGGTTCCTGGTGATAGACGGCAGGCACACCTTCGTGGAGAAGGACGGCTCGATCATCCCGTTCGTCGGGTCCCAGCCGACGCTCGCGCTCCTCCCGTCGGCCTACATCGATGAAGGGGCGATCAAGTACATCCTGAAGGGGGCCGACGTGATGCGACCGGGGATCGTCAGATACGACCAGTGGGGCGAGAAGGACGCGCTCGTCGTCGTACGGGACGACAAGAAGGGCCGCGGTCTGGCGGTCGGCAGGACGAGCGTCCCGAGCGAAGAGATGGCCGGCCTTAGCAAGGGGGTCTCCATAAAGAACCTCCACCACGCGGGGGACGGGTTCTGGGAGTCCTACAAGCTGATATGAACGGGTTCGTCTAGGTTTAAAAAGGGGGCGGGGTTCTTTAGCGGTGACAACAGTAGTTGGAATCAGGTTTGAGTGAAGAGACGGACTCGCGGGAGAAGAGCGGCGACATCCTACTGAAGGCGCTACAGCTCAAGAGCCTTGACGATATTCCGAAGATCCAGGAGGACGTCGCGAAGAAGGTCATCGTGATCCTGAGGGTGACCCCGCTGGCCCAGAAGAACATCGAGGAGCTAAAGGGCGCCGTCGAGCAGCTCTACGAGTTCTCGACCTCGATAGGCGGGGACATGGCGAGGCTCGGCGAGGAGAGGATTGTAATCACCCCTCCCGGGGTCCGCATCTGGAGAGGCTCTCTCTCCTAGTAGAGTCTGATCGCTTCTTGGACGGCGGGTCTCAGGGTCGGGACCCTGTAGATCCTCTGTATCACGTAGGCTAGATTCTCGAGCTTCCTCTTCTCCCCGTGGTTCACGATGACCTGCTGCAGCTTCGGTCTCATCTTCCCGATGAACCGTATTATCTGGTTGTAGTCGCTGTGACCGCTGAAGCCCTCGACCTTCTGGACCTGGCACCTGACGTCGACGATCTTGATTTTGCCGTTGTCTCCGAGCATGCTCGCCTGGTGGGCGCCGTCGAGCACCCTCCTACCCAGGGTCCCCTGGACCTGGTAGGACACGAAGAGGATCTTGTTCCTCTCCGAGGGCGCTACCTGCTCGAAGTACTGGAGCACGGGGCCGCCCTCGAGCATCCCGGAGGTGGCCATTATGACGGCCGGTCCCTCCCTGAGCGCCTCCTCCCTTCCCGACGGATGCTCTATCGACGTGAAGTACTCCGAGACGAAGGGGTTGATTCCCTGGTCGAGCATCTTCGTCCTGAGCTCCCTTGAGAGGTAGTCCGCGTACGAGACGTGGATCGCGGTGGCCTCCGAGATCATTCCTTCGAGGAAGACCGGCGCCTCGGTCAGTACCTTGTTCCTCATGTAGTGGTCGAGGACGAGGATTATCTCCTGAGCCCTGCCGACCGCAGGGATCGGGATAATGACCTTGCCTCCCTCCGAGAGTGTGCGGTTGATCGCGTTCACGAAGTTCATCTCCACCTCCTCCCGAGGTGGCATGATGTCCTCCTTGTTCCCGTAGGTTCCTTCGGTGATGAGCGTCTCGACCCTCGGGTAGTTCCAGCTGGCCGAATCGAAGAGCTGGGTGCGGCCGTACTTGTAGTCTCCCGTGTAGACTATGTTGTGGACCCCCTCTCCGATGTGGAGATGGACCGTCGCGGAGCCGAGGATGTGCCCGGCGTTGTTGAAGACCAGCTTGATGTCGGGCGAGACGTCCGTCACCGTCCCGTACTGCAGCGTGACCGTGTGCTGAATCATGTCACGGATGTCCTTCTGGTCGTAGAGTATCCTTCCGCCCTCGATCTGTGCGATTTTGATGTAATCGGTCTGGAGGAGCGTCATCAGGGGGAGCGTCGGTTCCGTGCAGTAGACAGGCCCCGCGTACCCGAACTTGAAGAGCGCGGGCAGGAACCCCATGTGGTCGAGGTGAGCGTGGCTGATGATCACTGCGTCGAGCTCGTTGAGCTGCACATCGGCCCAGTCGAGCCTCGGGTACGCGTCCCAGGCGTTCCTCGAGCCGGGGTGGATGCCCGCGTCCAGGAGTATCTTGGACTCGGAGGTCTCCACCAGGAAGCAGGATCGGCCCACCTCCTGGCCCGCCCCCAGGCACTTTATCGTGATCTGTTCGGAAGTCGTGAACCGCGGCCTGAAGATCGTCTCTCCCAGGTCCCTGTAGAACCTCTCCCTCTCGTCGGCGCCGGTCTTCAGGGCGTAGTAGATTGTCTGGATCGCGCTGGAAGCCACGTGGGGCGACTTCCTCACCTTCACCTTCCATCCCGTCTGCTCCATCAGCCCAGCGACGTCGTATCCGTTCTCTGAGGCCAGCAGCCTCGGCGCGTTGGCCTCCACGGTGATCTCGCCCGTGGCGTCGTCGAAGAAGTAGTTCGTCGCGCCGGCCTCGACTGGGAGGGCCTTGTCGAGGATCGACCTTACGTCCTGCTCCGGCTTCCTGATCGACTTCTCGGTCCTTGTCACTACCCTCTTCTTGACCGAGTTCACTATCTCTGAGATGATGTAGTTGTTCTGGTGGAGGTACCTGGGGTTCTTCGTGTAGAGTGCTATTCGCGGGCCCTCGTACTCGATCCTTGTGATCTGAGCCTCCGCTGGGATACTGTTGAGTATCGTACTCATGAGACTGACCTGACTTGCCTTCTGTGCCAAAGACTAACTGCGATCCGAGAACTGAGCCAGGAGCTTGTCCTTGTCCTGCTCTGAGACCTCCCTGAAACCCGACTTGTCAATTATGGCGATGTCGAAGTGGTCTCCCGTGAAGACGTTCCTCCGCATGGCTGCGATGATCGCGTTCGCCGCCACAGGCAACGCCTTTGCAACCGTCATCCCCTGTTGGTACCCCTCCTCAAGGACCCCGAGCGCTACGGGGGAGCCGGACCCGGTGGAGGTCACGTTCTCCTTTAGAATAGAGCCGAAGAAGTCCAGGTTGTAGATCGACCCTCCGACCTTGTCGTACCCGCCGACGATCACCGACGCGATGTAGGGGTAGTAGCGTGAGGAGAAGAGGATGTTCGAGACGATCCTCGCCGCCGACTTGACCGGGAGTGGCACTCCCTTCTCGATCTGGTAGCTCCGCGAATAGTACTTCAGCGTGTCGATGACGTTCTGCGCGTCCGCAACCCCCCCAGAAATCGTGACTGCGAGGTTGTCGGAGACCTGAAGGAGCTTCTTGCCCCTCTTGTGCGCTATGAATCCGCCAGCGGTGACCCTCGTATCGGTGGCCAGTATGACTCCGTCTGAGCAGACGAGACCCACGGTCGTCGTCCCGTGGTACGTCGCGTTGTTTGGCTGTTCCTGGCTCAATCTATTCAACTTGTTTCACGATAACCCGACAGGTCGCCCCGGAGGGACGAAGACCGTGAAACGAGGTCGCTTAATTAACTTTCTGGTGTCCAGAACGCGCCGTCAATCACGAGATGAAGTAAGAATCCGAAAAGTGTATATTAATGAGAGTTCTCTTGCAACAGAAACTCGGCGGCGGTCGCTCTCTTCTGGAGCGCACGAGTGCCATCAACCTGTCGAGATTCAGAAGGTGACGGTAGGCCTTTCCAGATGACTCTGGCGGTCCTCGGGGGGCTCCATTTCTATGGTCGTGGGCGAGACTAGATCTCGACGACTACAGACCGATCGCCCACGGTCGTTTTCGCTTCGCGATTGACAAGCCTCAAGGCGGCGTTCACGAAGCTTCGGATGAACACCGACCACTTGGGACCGAGTTCGTGCGTCAGGACGATGACCCGTCTGCCCGTGGACTCGATCTCGCTGTACCGTGCAAAGTCACTGAACTCCGAGAGCTCAGAGATCGTTTCCAATACGCTCTCCAGAGTTATCACCCCGCTTCTTCCGAGCGTTACGGTCCTGACGGTCTCCGTCCCTGAAGATCGGCCGGCCTCACTGAGCGCCTCGTCGCTCGTCCCTTCTAGTATTCTTCGGAAACTGAGCTTGTTGACCCTCATGAAGTCCAGCTTCTCGCTGAAGACTCGGTCGTTGATGTGGGTGTCGAAGACCTGATTCACCAGCGTGTTGAGGCTGGTGTCCTGCTTCTTGGCCTCGTTCTGGAGAGCGTGATACGCCTTCTCGCTGATCCTGAAGGTTGCAGAGGCGGTCCTCTTCGGTTGGTCATGTTCTATCTCGAACACGAGCTTTGTCCTCCTCTGGTGAACACCTATTTTGCAAGGGTTATCACTGTAGTTTGAATGACCCCTCAATCAGAGTAATAAACGTGGAATACCTTTCTCAATCTTGGGAATCATAGGGCGGCATCGGTCCAAGCCGTAGGATCACCACGATCGCAAAACGGGGCCAGATGGGAGCAGGTGGGACCAGGTAGGGGCACGGCCGTATCGCCATCCGCTGTGGTGTCAAGTGCAAGCATCTTAGGTGCGTCCGTTACATCTTCGTTAAGTACCTGCTCTTCTCCAATCCGTTGAAGGAAAAGAGATTTGCGGCCCCATGTTCAGTTTGACCATGACTACGGGCCTCCATCGACAAAGGCGTCGTCGACGCGTGTCTCGGACTTGATGACGAAGCGCGTGATACGAGCAATCGGACCACATGCCACTGTCGCGGAGGCCGCCACGAAGATGAGCGAAGTCCAAAAGGGATGCCTCCTGGTGGTAGAGGGAGCGCGACCCGTCGGCATCCTCACGCAATGGGACCTAGTTCACAAGGTTCTGGCACCTAATCTCCCACCCGATGCGCTCGAGGTCTCGCGAGTCATGACGAAGGAGTTGATCACCATCGGGCCTGAAGAGTCGGTCTCCGAGGCCGCCAGGATCATGGTGAAGAACGGGATAGGTAGGCTGGTCGTAATGGCCGGCGGACAGCCCGTGGGCATCCTGACCACGACCGATCTCGCAAGACTCTTCGCGAGGTAGCTGGTTCCTCTCCGGGCGCGCACCGCCGAGATTCGGAGTCGACGACGCTGGAAGTGGCCCAAGCGCCTGGCGTCATGACCGGATAGACCGCGCCGGTCGCTGTGGAGGAGCAGATTCACTCGAGTCATCCCTGCCGCCGAGAAGCTCCACCAAGAAGATCAGGATTAGGATCGCAGCCAGCAGGGCATAGTCGTAGGGAGGTGGGAAGGATGTGGAAACCGACCCAAGGTATGGGAGCGACAATATGACCTCCCCCTTCACACACTCTGGCGTAACGTAGGGCCACTCCGTAGGCTCATCGGGCATCGGGTTCGACCCCCTGTTGTCGCCCTGTGTGATGAGGCCGCCGTCGCTCGCGATTCCCACCACTCTATGGACAATTATCTCCCCCGCGCAAGTCCCGCCAGCTGTGGGTCTGGAGAAGACAATCACGTCACCAACATGGATGCTGCTGAAGGGCACGGGCCTGACCAGCACTAGGTCCCCGACTTGGAGCGTCGGCGTCATGCTCGCGGAAACGACGACGTACACCGGCGAGCCGGCTGAGGAGTCGTCGAGTATGAGTTCGGCACCTAGAACTATCAACGCCACAAGGAAGACGTAGAAGATCGCTCCCCTGACGTTGGCCCTCAAAGCGCTGTATCCGCGCCCGTGCTCGGTTGTTAAGTCTTAGCACGCCAGTGGGCTGCGTGTACCTTCCGCCAGCCAGGGTTCCGCCCTCCTGATTCTCAAATGCAGGAATCGTCTCTGTGGATTAATACCTTCACAACGAGAGAGGAAGTGGGAAAGTTCACCTTGTGGGAAGTCGCGGTCGTCTACGCTGCAATGGCGATTTATCTGGCTGGGCTGGCCCTCCTCATCGCCAAGAGGGTCAAGCCAGCACGCTACCTCCTCTCGATTGGTTTGATCCCCAGTCTTGCCCTTCTCCTCGATTATGTCTACGCGTTTCTGACCAACAACTTCTCCCTGGAGGATGTCTACAAGAGCAGTTCGTCGGGTCTTCCGCAGCTCTACAAGCTGACGGCATCGTGGACGACCGCGGGTGGGTCGATTCTCCTTCTCGTCGTGATGATGGGGGTCGGACTGCTAATCCACGAGCTGAAAGCGCTGTCTACCCGCGACGAGGGCCGCGTGACGAGCATGGTCGTCTCCTTCCTCATCTTCTACTTCCTAGTCGCTGTTGTCATGGTCGGCCCTTTCACGCAGCTCGGTTCCTCTCCGTCCAACGGGTTGGGTCTGACCCCCTCGCTTCAGAGCTACTGGGCGGCCATCCACCCTCCTACGGTTCTTGGCGCGTACGTGGTGGTGTTGTTCGCATACTGCAGCGTCCTGAGCAACCGTTCCTCCAACAAGGGCTCCCGCCTTGGGGATGGCAGACTGCTCACGGGGGCCTGGGTCCTTCTGGGAGCAGGAATAGCTCTGGGGGGAGTCTGGGCCTATCAGACACTCGGGTGGGGCGGTTACTGGTCGTGGGACCCGATAGAGACCTCCGCGCTCATTCCGTGGCTCGCTCTGTCCGCCGTCCTCTTCGCGAGACGGCTGGGCAGCGGGAACCTCGAACTCTTCGGGATGACACTGGCTACCTCCACGCTGCTCCTCATCTCGTACGTCGCGAGGGGCTCCTCGGTCGAATCGCTTCACTCCTACGGAGACCTGGCGACGGGGCTCCCCTTCATCGTCCTGGCCCTCTTCCCGGTCATCTTCTCGTTGGGGGCAGCCTTCAAGTCCCGGTCGTCCCCTGTCCTCAGGACGGCACCGGTCAAAGGCGAGTTCTACCTCCTCGAGTTCTGGTGTCTCGTGCTCCTCTCAGTCGCAAACCTGGTGCTGTTGCTCCTCGAAGTCTTCGCCAGTGACTTTGGAGTAATGTTCGCGACCAGCCCGGCGCTGCACAACTACGTCAGCTTTCTGTTCGTTTTGGCCCTCTCGACACTGCTCTCCGTGGAGGGCGGCATGGAGAGACCCTCGATGAAGTACGTCGTGATCCTGGGCCCAATCCTCCTGGCGGTCGGCGCGGGGCTCTGGTTCGCGAATGTTCTGACCGCGAGCCCCTACCTCGCGGTCGGACTTCCATTCTTGCTTGCCCTCTCTGCCGGCGCCGGGATTGGTGTCGCAGGCACTCTCTCTTCTCTTCCGAAGAGAGCGCCAACCGCGTCAACGGTCAGGTACCTGACCGTGCTAGGCCTCGGCATCATGTTGATAGGCGTGTTCGTCAGCGCTTCGACGAGGACCACCTTCTCGGGCGAGATGGGGGTCGGGGACAGCGTGACCGTCGGCGGGACCACGCTCACGGTTATCAGCATCACGACGACGCCTGGGGCTGGCACGGTTGACATGCCCGGACACGGGATTGTCCGCGCGACGACAGACACGCTGGTGACCTACTCCATAAACGGGCAGACGGGGGCATCCCGCACCCTTCTCAAGTTCTTCCCCGTTCAAGACGTGTTCTTCTCCATTCCGTCCATCTACTCCTCCTTGACTCAGGACGTATATGTGGTGGCCAGCCCTTCGGCGAGTGTCGACCAAGCGACCAGCCAGGTCTTCGAGAACGGAGGTTCGGCAAACCCCATCCTCGTCGGAATCACGGTCCAAACCATACCGGGCATCTGGCTCGTCTGGGCTGGGGCGGCACTCACCCTCCTGGTGAACCTCTACTTTGTTCTCAGAAGAGAGCCGTACCTCGCCCCTGAGCCCGAGACCGTCTCGGCTGACGAGAATATGACCCCCTTGGGTTGAGCGCGGTCCCGAGAAGGGCACGCCGCGAGAATGCTCGAGGCAGGGCTTCTGATTCGCGGCCATTTTCGTCGGTCCCAATCCACGCCGTCCTTGGATCGGTTTCGGGACGCCTGTGATGGATCCCGACCGGGGATTCACCTTCGCGGCTCCTGATCGACGCAGGCCACCCCGGGCGTTCTCAGCACCGGCAAACAATCCGATAGATCGTCTCGACCCGAACTCGTCCGCCAGGATGCCCAGATCTCTGAAGGAACGTTCTGACGAAGCTTATATCTCGTCTTCCCCGCGCGGCCTCGTGCGTTCCCACCTGCACCTGATGGAGCTCCCACACAGGATTCTGATTGGGGAGGACGTCCTCAGGCTCCTGGGGACCTTCATAGAGATGCCGCGGAGCGCAAGGATCGTGGTCGCCTCCGGGCTCAACGTCCAGCAGAAGGTCCGGGAGGTCGTTGCCTCTTCCCTTGAGGGGAGGGTGAACTGGGTCGACGTGCAGCTCTCGGACATGAAGAACGTCCGCGCCGTCATGAGGGCCTCGAGAGAGGCGAGATGTATAATCGGCCTGGGAGGAGGCAAGTCGGTAGACGTCGGGAAACTCGCGGCGTCGAAGCTGAAGCTCCCGTTCTTCTCTGTCCCGACGAGCGCCTCCCACGACGGCATCGCGAGCCCCTTCGCCTCGATTAGAGGGACAGAGAAGCACTACTCGATAAAGTCCAAACCCCCACTCGGGATACTCGCCGACGTCGAAGTCATTGCGGACGCGCCCCCGAGGCTCTTCTCGGCGGGTTGCGGGGATTTGGTCGCGAAGCTGACGGCGGTCAAGGACTGGCAGCTAGGTCACGAAGCGACCGGGGAGTACTACGGGGAGTACGCGGCGAACCTGGCCCTGATGAGCGGACGTCTGATAATCGACAACTCGGAGAAGATGGGAAGAGGGGACAGATCCGCCGTCCGCGAGCTGGTCGAGGCCCTCATCAGCACGGGCGTGGCCGCCGGCATCGCTGGGAGCAGCAGGCCCTGCAGCGGCTCAGAGCACCTCTTCAGCCACGCGCTGGACGTGATCTCCCCCGGGAAGGGATTGCACGGCGAGAAGTGTGGTATCGGGACCATACTGGTCGCGAAGCTTCAGGGTCTCGACTGGCGCGCAATACGTTCCGCCCTGAAGGACGTCAAGGCTCCCACGACGGCCGAAGAGATAGCAGTATCGGACGATCAGGTCGTGGAGGCGTTGGTCAGGGCATCCGAGATACGCCCGGACCGGTACACCATACTCTCAAGGGTCGGGCTTACGAGTCGTACTGCGCGCGCCCTGGCGGAAGACACCGGCGTTATCTAAGCCTTCGATTCCACAGCGGTTTCTTCCGTCTTCTCTTCGGGCTGGGCCGCTGTCTCGTTCACTTCCGCCGCCTTCTCTGACTTGGGCTCCCCCTTCTTGGCGTATACCTCCTTGAAGGTCACCTTCTTGACCGAGGGGAGGAAGTGCACGGCGTCGTTGGCTATCCCCCGCTTCGTAATCTGGAGCCCCTCAGCCATGAAAGCCGGCTCCGGGACCTCGATGGTCAGGTCGTCCGGCTGCAGGGTGAACTCCATCTTCTCGCCGAGCTCGCCCGGGAACCTCCGCTTGATGAGCGAGCGGACCTTCTCGTCGTCGGTCTCTACCTTCCTGACTACCTCAACGTCATAGATCAGGGTCTTTCCTGCGAGGCGATGGTTGAAGTCCACTTGCGCCCTGCCCGACCCGATGAACCTCACGACCCCCATCCTGTTGTCGACCTCCACGGCATCGCCCACCGTCAGCTCGCCCGCCTTCTCGCCGAACTTCCTGATCGGTATCATGCGGAGCAGCGAGGGGTCCCTGTCACCCCAGGCCTTCTCGGGGGAGAGCTCGACCGTCTTGCGCTCCCCGACACCCATCTTGCTTATCTGCTCGTCGAGCCCCTTGAGCACCCAGTCCTCGCCTATGGATACCAATCTGGGCTCGTACCTCCTCTCAGAATCGTAGATGTTGAGCTTCTTGGCCTCCTCCTCTACGGTGCTCTCAATGGCCTCGCCGGTGTCCTTCACCTTGGCCGTGTAATTCACATAGATTAGGGTGCCTTTCTCAAATGACATTTTCGTTTGAAGCACCACCGTGCTTTTGGCTCGCTTTAAATCCTTTAACTGCCAGCCTCGAGGACTCCGGCGAGCCGCTGCATGTCCACCGGATGACCCATCTTGGTCAACGTCAGGGCCATCGCCGCGGACGTCCTATTCATGTGAGCCGTGCTCACCTCGCCCATGTTGCCTATCCTGAACATCTTGGTCTTCATGGCCCCGAACCCCGCGCCCATTACGATGTCGTGCTCCTCGTTCATCCTCTTCCTGAACAGCTTATCGTCGGTGCCGTCGGGGTAGAGCCCCGCTATCACGGTGTTCGACCTGTACCTCGGGTCGGCGAACGCTTTCAGGCCCAGGGCCTCGAGGACCGAATAGAACCTGCCGGCGAGCCGAGCGTGCCTCTCGACCCTCTTCTCGAGCCCCTCCTCCAGAAGCATGTCGAGCGCCACGTCGAGCGCATAGTAGAGCGGGATTGCCGGCGTGAAAGGCGTCTCGCCATGGGCCAGGAAGTCTAGCTGGCGCGCAAGGTCGAAGTACCTCACCTTCGGAGGGTCCTTCCTTACGTACTCGGAGGCCTTCTTGCTCAGTGACAGAAGGGAGAGCCCGGGCGGCGCCGCAAGGCACTTCTGGCTTCCCGTCACGCAGACGTCGACACCCCACCTGTCAACCGGAATCGCGTAGCCACCGAGGCTCGAGATCGCGTCGACGACGTAGAAGGCGTCCTTCTCGGCCGTGATCTCCCCCAGCTCCTGGACGTAGGGGGCGGTGCATCCGGTGCTCGTCTCGTTGTGGACCAGATAGACCGCCTTGAGGTTGCTCGTCCTCCTGATGGCGTCCTCGACTGCGTCCAGGCTCGGGACCGTCCCGAACTCCGATGTGACCCTGATAGCCTCGCCGCCCGCCAGCTCTACCGCCTCCGAGAGGCGTGAGCCGAACTCTCCGTAGACCGGGACCACGACCTTGTCGCCAGGTCGGACGAAGTTCCAGACCGCGGCCTCGACACCTCCCGTACCCGAGGCGCTCAGGATCAGGGGGCTCTCGGCCGTCTGGAAGAGATGCTTCGATTTCTCGGTCACATCCTTCAGGAGATTCGTGAACGTCTCGCCCCTGTGGTTGATCATAGGCTTGATCATAGCGTCCATCACCCTGTCGGGGACGTTCGTGGGGCCGGGGAGCATTATCAGCTTCCTCTTCGGGAATTCCATGCTATGACGCCTCCGTGTCCTTCGTGATCATGCTCCGGACCCTGCCGACCCCGTCAAGGTCCTTCACCATCCGCTCCACCGCGGGAGGCACGAGGGTCTTCCAGTCCTTCCTCTCCAGGATCCTGGTCCTGATGTTCGTCGCTGAGTACTCGCTCCTGTTGAGGTAAGGTATGGGTGTGACCGTGATGCCTTCCTCCTTCAGGAGGCGTATGGTGAGTGTGTCGTTGGAATAGACGGTGTCGAACTTCGGGACCGTGGACTTCAGCGTCGCCGTCCAGACCGAGTGCGACTGCGCGTCGTTGATTGGTATCAGCATCCACCTCCTAGCGTCTACCCCCGCCTCGTCTAGGGCCGCCTTGATCATCATTATCCTCTCGCCTGCGGTGAACGGGTTGTCGCGCTCGTGACTCCTCTGCGCGCTCCCCACGACTATGTACAAGTAGTCGACGTGCTTGAGGGCGTACTTCACCGCGGCGAGGTGTCCGTTGTGAAAGGGCTGAAACCTCCCCACGAAGAGCCCCACCCCTGTCTTGGGCATCTCTTCAAACCGAGTTTCGTTGACTATTTAAGCGGTTTTCGGGGTGGCCGGACCCGGCAGTCTTTCTTGGAGGCGCGGGTTGACGGTCCTTGAGATCGATGGTTCGTTCGGCGAGGGCGGCGGACAGACTGTTCGAACGGCGACGTTCTTCTCGATAATCCTCGATAGACCAATCCGGGTGACCAAGGTCAGGGCCGGGCGAAGAGTGCCGGGCCTGAGGCCGCAGCACGCCGCGACACTCGAGATACTCCGCAAGGTCTGCGGAGGGACACTCCAGGGCGGGGGGATAGGGTCCACCGAGTTCACCTTCACACCCGGCCGACCCGAGAACAGGTCCCTCACCCTCGACATGGGGACGGCGGCAAGCGTCACGCTCGTACTCCAGGCGCTGATCCCAGCCATCTCGCTCTCCGGGGTCGGACTCGAGCTCGAGCTCATCGGAGGTACGGATGTTCCCTGGAGCCCGACCTCGGACTACGTCAGCACCGTGCTGTCGCCGAGCCTGAGACAGATCGGAATCACCTTCTCGCTGGAGGTCTCAAAGAGGGGGTACTACCCGAGCGGAGGCGGCAGGGCGGTGATTCGCATAGAACCGTGCCGCGGGGTCGTGCCCCTGGACCTGCCGACAAGGACGAAAGACCCTCCCATCTCCCTGGTCAGCAGAGCCGGCATGCTGCCGAAGCGGGTGCCCGAGCAGCAGGTGTCTGCGGCGGTCTCGGAGCTGGGTCGCTTCGGCCTGTCGGCGGATACGGTCGACGTCCGTCTGGAGGAATCACTCTCGCCGGGGAGTTCGATTCTCGTCAGCGCGGTCGACGACTCGTGCTTCGTCGGAGCGGACTCGATCGGGGCCCGGGGGAAACCAGCTCTGAGAGTGGGGTCTGAGGCGGCGTGGAGATTCGGAAAGTTCTTCACCACCGGTGCCTGCGTCGACCCACACCTAGCCGACATGCTGGCCCCGCTCCTCTGCCTCGCCAAGGGCCCGTCCTCGCTGGTGACGCCGGAGGTCACCGAACACCTCAGGACGAGCCTCCACGTAGCGCAACAGTTCATGAAGGTGGATTACTCGGTCGAGCCCTCAGGACCCGCCTGGATTCTGTCGATCAGGCCGAACGAGCAAAATAGCTAATAAGGTGCCGACGGCGGCTTATCTCGGTCGTTTAATTGTCATTCGATGCTTACATCCCCGGCGCCACCGCGGTTGGAATCACCTACAAGGACGGGGTAGTGCTCGGTGCGGAGAGGAGGATAACGCTCGCCAACTACGTGCTCAGCAAGTCTGGACGGAAGGTCTTCAAGGTCACCGACAGCACGGGAGCCGTCTGCGCCGGGATGGTGGGCGACATGCAGAACCTCGTACGTCAGGTAGGAGTCTACACAAAGCTGAAGGAGCTCGAGGTCAAGAGGACTCTGAGGCCGGGGGCGGTGGCGAAGCTGATGTCAGTCATAATGTTCGAGCAGCGGTACGCCCCGTTCATCACCCAGGTCATCCTGGGCGGGATCGACGTAAAGCCCAAGGTCTGGGTCCTGGACCCGCTCGGGAGCGTAATCGCCGACGACTATGCAGCGGTCGGGACGGGCGCAGAGATGGCCGTGGGTGTCATCGAGGGCGGCTTCGCTCCGTCACTCTCCTACAAAGATGCAAAGGAGCTTCTGATCACCTCGATTAGGGCGGCGATCGCAAGGGACTCGATGAGCGGGAACGGCATCGACATACTCACCATCGACAAGTCCGGGATCAAGGAAGACGAAGCGGAAGTCTAGGTCCGACTCGCCCGCCTGCAAGAGGAACCTCAGTGCCTAAGAGTCATCTCGCGGAGCCCTGCCGCGCGGACAGCGAGGCTTACTCCGGGACACTCTCGGAGTGAAGCTTTCCGTCCTTCAGTGAGAGGAAGAGGTACCTGTTGTCCTCAAAGACCAGCGTCAACTCGTTCTCCTTCTCCGTCACCGTGAGGAGCCTCTTCTCGACTATGCCGTCGAACTTGGCCATCGAGTTGGACACTCTCCCAACTTGATATTTCTGTCTTGCGTCGCTACTCTATGAAGGACGTGAGCTTCGAGTTCTTCTTCTGCGACGCGAACTGCTCGACGCTCTTGCCCGTGGCACCCCTGACCAGGTCCCTGACGACCTCGTCCATGCTCTTGGCCCGCCTCTGTTCCTTGATCAGCTTGAGGACCTTGTGGGTATCGCCGTGGACCTTCACACTTTTGATTACGAGCATCCCTGGTGTTTCCCAGGGGCCTCTTGAATACTTTATTGACTCAGTATCGAAAAGCGAGTCGCAGATCAAAATCGACTCCGCTGTCCTTTTATTGATTGCAATTATCACTATCCATGAACGACGCCCGCGAGCCAAGGACTCGGTGCTCCGAAACGGGCAAGCGACTCCCAGAGCCTACCTCCTTTCCAACTCTTGCAGGCGGCTCGTGCGACCCACCGATTAGAGGAGAGCACAGGTCCTCATCTGCACCCGCCGATTCGAAAGTCAAGTGTTCTCTGCCTTTGGTGGCAATGAAATCGGTCAAACAACGATGCGATCTACCGAAAGAACTCCTTCCTTTGCTCGAGACGTTCAGGTGCATGACCAACGACTGCATCAGAATTGGACTTGCTAACGATGCTTCTACCCTTAGGAGACTCTCTAGGCTGAGCTACAAAGCCCTTGGGCGATATGACTGCCTATCCTATTACAAGCTCTGTGCGATATCAAGAGCTGCTGGAATACTGTCATCGAGGAAGAAGTCGATTAGGAGAGGCATTAGGACAAGAGACCCTTACGCTCTTAGGCTGATGGTCACGTCTTGTTACGGTTTCTCCGTAGAGAATGGAATGCTGAAGATACCGATTCGAAAAAGGGAACGATATGTCATCGAACTCGATGCTCACACTCAAGAAATGCTGTCAAGCCTAGATTCGAGGATTCGATCTTTCACGCTTACGGAGCACGCAGTAAGCATAACTTTCTCGAAAGTTGTGGAACCGATGGACTTCAAGACCACATCAGGCCTGGATAGAAATCTGCGCAACCTAACCTACGGCAATGGAGAGAGGGTTGTCCATCTTGATCTTGGAAAGGCGGTGGAGATAGCAGAAACAACTGGGGAAGTAGTCGGATCGTTCAAGCGGAACGACCGCGAGTGTTGAAGGCAATTGCCTCCAAGTACGGTACTCGCAGAAGGAACAGAATCAACCACCTCCTCCATTGTGCGACCAGATTCATAGTCAATGAGGCACATGCCAATGGAGAGGCCATCGTTCTGGAAAATATCACCGGTATTCGGGCGCTGTACAGACGTGGCAATCGGCAAGGGGTGACACACAGGCGCAGAATGAATTCATGGACCTTTCGCGAAGCGCAGAGGCAGATAGAATACAAGGCTGCATGGGATGGAGTGCCCATTATCCACCTGACCAAGGGGGAGACAAGGGGTACGTCAACAACTTGCTATCGATGCGGGGAGAGACTCCAAGATAGCAGAGAGAGACACAGACGGCTGTGGTGTCCTGGATGCAAGAGATGGAGGGACCGAGATGTGGTGGCGGCAGTGAATCAAGCTCGGAGGGGGCGGTTGACGTTCGACCGTTCCCTGCCTGAGGAGGCGAAAGGCGGGGCAGTTGAAGCAATGAAGGGGAATGTGGCTAGTGTGGGAGAGCCCCTAATCCTTAGAGTCGATGCCTCGAAGCTAACTCGGAGGGAGACACGAGCCTCCCTCCGGAGTTATCAGAACGACTCAGTATCGTCGCGAGTTCATCATTTTCCCATGGAGCTATCCCGGGATCAGACTGGGACGGCGTAAACCTCATCGTCTTCTGAGACCGCTTATTCGCTTCTTTTAGGTTTTATGCGCGGCGCAGCGGCCCCCCCGCCATGCTTCCCCTGAAGGGAATCAAAGTCCTCGACATAACCCGGCTCCTTCCGGGCGGATTCTGCACTCATCTGCTCTCTTCCTACGGAGCCGAGGTCGTGAAAGTCGAAGAGCCCGGACTCGGTGACTACATGCGCGACCTACCACCCCTCGTCGACGGCTCCAGTCTCGCCAACACCGTGGTGAACAGTGGTAAACTGAGCGTCGGGATCGACCTGAAGAAGAAGGAAGGCAAGGAGGTCCTCCGGAGGCTCATCAGGCGCTCCGACGTCTTCTTGGAGGGCTTTCGGCCCGGGGCCGCGGAGAGGCTGGGCTTCTCCTTTGAAGAGGTGAGGAAGCTCAATAGGAGGATCGTCTACTGTTCCATCTCGTCCTTCGGCCACACGTCCCCTCTGAGCTCCATGCCCGCCCACGACCTGAACATCGAGGCCATGAGCGGACTGCTGGGCTCGGCGAGAAGGCCCGAGGTCCCGTTCGTTCAACTTGGGGACTATGTTTCGGGGATGTACGCGGCGCTGGGGATTCTGGCGGTCCTCCAGAAGGGTAGGGACAGGAGGGCGGAGTACATCGACGTGCCCATGGTCCAGTCGCTGATGTCGCTGCTCATCCTCCCTGCCTCGTCGTACTTCGCGACGGGGGAGTCCGCTCTGCGCGGGAAGGGAATGGTCTTCGGCTCCGAGCCCTACTACAGAATCTATCAGACGGCCGACCGGAAGTATCTGGCGGTCGCTGCCGTCGAGCCCCGCTTCTGGGAGAACCTGATGCGCGCTCTCGGTCTCTCTCGCCTCGCACACCTGCGAGACGGGACAGAGCGCGACCGGTCTAGGCTGGCAAGGGAGATGAGGAGGGTCTTTGCTTCCAGGACCCAGGAGGTCTGGTCGGAACTCCTGATGGGGGTGGAGACCTGCGTCACGCCCGTTCTGAACATCGGCGAGGCGCTGGACTCGGAGTGGGCTAGGGAGACCGGGGCCGTGACGAAGCTGGGCGGCACGCCGGTGGTGAACCAGCCTCTCCGCTTCGCCTCCGCAGGGACCGAGAGAGGCTCGCCTTCGCTAGGGGAGCACACGAATCCTGTCCTGCGCCGGCTCGGCTACGGACCTCAACAGATAGAGCGTCTACGCAGGGCCGGCGCCGTGGCGTGACGGGGGCACCCGGTCGGCATTGAAGCTCTGATCACCTGCTCATCGCCGGGGACCGGTCACCAGTCAGTGAGGGCGCATCATGTTTACAAACCCCGCGGACAGGGAACCCGTTGGAAAGGACATTGGTAACTCAGATTCGGAGTGTCGGAGTGCTGGGCGCTGGCACCATGGGCCACGGGATATCCGAGGCCGCGGCTCTCGCAGGTTTCGAGGTCACCATCTTTGACGTCCAGCAGGACTTCTTGGACGCAGGGCTCGACAAGATCCGTTGGAGCGTCTCGAAGCTGGAGGAGAAGGGCGTGCTCGCCCCGGGAAAGAGCCAAGAGGTGCTCGGTCGGATCCACACAACGCTCGACCTGCGCTCCATGGCTCCCCTCGACCTGATCATTGAGGCCGTCCCCGAGGAGCTCTCGGTCAAGACCAAGGTCTTCCAGGAAATCGACCGAGAGAACAAGCGCGCCATATTCGCGTCGAACACGAGCACGATACCGATCACCGAAATAGCCGCGGCGACCTCGAGGCCGGAGAGTGTCGTAGGGATGCACTTCTTCAATCCGCCCGTCTTGATGCCCCTGGTCGAGGTGATCCGGGGGGACCTGACCGACGAGAAGACAGTCGATGCCGCAATCTCGTTCTCGAAGGCTCTGGGGAAACAGGTCGTCCTGTGCAAGAAGGACGTCCCGGGTTTTATCGTCAATAGGATTCTGGGGCCCCTGCTGAATGAAGCTGCATGGATGGTTGACCGGGGTCAGGCCTCGATCGAGCAGGTGGACTCGGCAACCGTCCATAAGGTCGGCCTTCCAATGGGCCTCTTCGAGCTGGCCGACTACACAGGCATCGATGTGATCTGCAAAGCTGCAGTGGCAGTGAAGTCTCGGGAGCCTTCGGCACTTGACACAGCTCCCCTCTTCAGCGAGAAGTTCAAGCAAGGGAAGCTTGGGAAGAAGTCAGGCGAGGGCTTCTACGTCTATGGGGCCGCGGGCGACAGGCCTCGGTTAAGCAAGGAGACGGGGGAGAGCACTGACCCGCTCCTATTCTTCAGTGCGGCCGTGAACGCTGCGGCCTGGCTGCTCAGGAACCAGGTCTGCTCAAAGGAGGACCTTGACGTCTCGGTCAAGCTCGGGCTGGGCTTCCCCGACGGATTGCTCCAGATGGCGGACAGGTGGGGACTCGACAGGATTGTGGCGGTCCTGAAGGAGAAGCAGACCCGCTACGGGTCCGAGTATACGCCTGATCCCCTCCTGGAAGAGATGGTCAAGAATGGGTCCCTGGGCGTGGCTTCAGGCAAGGGGTTCTACGAGTACTCCTCCAGCACGAGGACGCTGGAGGAGCTCATCCTCAGGAAGGTTCCCCCTCTTGCCTGGATTTCGCTGAACAGGCCGCACAGGCTCAACACCATAACCCCAAAGATGACAGAGGAGCTGGAAGCGGCTGCAAAGGAGGTCGCCTCGGATAGGTCGATAAGGGTCGTCATCCTGACGGGTGAGGGAGGGAGGGCCTTCAGCGCCGGGGCAGACCTTACCAGTTTCGGGTTCAGCTCACCTGTGAAGGCGTTCGATGCTTCGAGGAGGATGTACGAGGTGTTCACCACGTTCGAGAGGATGCCCAAGCCGGTGATCGCGGCGATAAACGGGTTCGCCTTCGGCGGGGGGTGCGAGCTTGCCCTCGCCTGTGACTTCAGGCTCGCGTCCGACTCGAGTCAGATTGGCCTGACCGAGACGGACCTCGGCATAATCCCCGGCGCCGGGGGGACGCAGAGGCTCCTGAAGCTCGTCGGGTTGGCCAAGGCGAGAGAGATGATCTACTTCGGGAGCAGGCTCTCTTCGGGCGAGGCGCTCGGGGCCGGGCTTGTGGACAGAGTCTTCGCAAACGCAGAGTTTCGCTCAGGCGTCGAGGAGTTTGCGAGCCGTCTTGCGAAGCGGGCGCCGCTTTCGCTCAAGTTCTCCAAGCACGCGTTGAACGTCGCGACGCAGTCTCCCCCTGACGTCGGCCAGTCCTTCGAGGCCGGAGGGTTCGCGATGCTGCTCTCCACGGAGGACGCCTCCGAGGGGATCGCCTCCTTCCTGTCCAAGAAAGAGCCCGAGTTCAAGGGCGAGTGAAGGGGTTTCCTGCCCTCGACCGGGCTGTCGAACTCCCTCGTCGAGAACCTAACTGATAAATAGACTCATTCGCGGGTTTTTTCGAAACATGACTTCTCTGGAGATTCTCCTCAAGCCGGAGCATGAGGAGCTGAGGAAGTGGGCCAGGGATTTCGCTGCCCGAGAGATTGCGCCGCTCGCTGAAGGGATGGACAGGAACGACCAGTATCCCAGGGAGCTCCTTAGGAAGATGGGCGAGTACGGGCTGCTAGGGATAAACGCACCTGTGGAGTACGGGGGGCTGGGCCTCGACCTGATTAGCTCCGTAGTCGTTGGAGAGGAGATAGCGAAGGTCAGCCTCTCCGCGGGTCTCCTGATCGGTGTCCAGAACGGACTTGTAGGGTACCCCATCGCTCACTTCGGAACCCCGGAACAGAAGGAAAAGTTCCTTCCCAGGCTGGTCCGAGGTGAGACCGTCGGGTGCTACGGCCTGACCGAGCCGGGCGCAGGCTCGGACGCTGCCAACATTCAGACGAGGGCCGAGAAGGTGGGCGATTCCTACCGGATCAACGGGTCGAAGATCTGGATTTCACAGGCGTTCTACGCAGATGTCGGCGTCATCTTCACGAGGACCGGTACGGTCGAAGACAAGGCCGCCGGGATGAGCGCCTTCATAGTCGAGAAGGGGACCGAGGGCTTCGATGTCGGAGGCAAGCTCGAGGTGGTCGGCGCGCGAGGCACAGGAACGGCGGAGCTTGTCTTCAGCGACTGCGTGGTGCCCGCGACGAACATGCTCGGCTCCCCGGGCGACGGGTTCCTGATCGCCATGGCTGTCCTGAACCAGGGCAGAGTCGGAGCCGCGGCGGGTGCTCTCGGGGTCGCCGAGGCTGCCTTGGAGGCGAGCGTCTCGTACTCCAAGAAGAGGGCGCTCTTCAACAGGCCACTAAGCAAGCTGGAGGCGATTCGATTCCTCATCGCGGAAATGGCGACCAGGATAGAGGCCGCGAAGCTCCTGACCTACCACGCCGCCTACGTCAGCGATAAGGGGGGCGACTTCATCAAGGAGGCGTCGATGGCGAAGCTCTTCGCTACGGAGACGGCGGTCTGGGCGAGCGAGCGCGCCATCCAAATTCACGGGGGAATCGGCCTGAGCAAGCAGTTGCCCATAGAGAGGTACCTGAGGGACGCCAAGGTCTTGGACATCATCGAGGGCGCCTCGGAGGTGCAGAAATGGATAATCGCGAGGGAGCTGATCGAGGATTAGGGGTCAGGGTTGAGGCAGGTAGCCGTCGTCGGGATAGGCCACTCGAAGTTCGGGAGGAGGACCGACGTCAACCTTGGAGAGCTCGCCTTCGAGTCGATCAAGCAGGCCGTGCAGGACGCAGGTGTTGAGAAGAAGCAGATTGAGAACGTGACGGTGGGGAGCGCGGGCGGCTGGTATGAGGAGTCGCTCCCTGCCGTGATAGTCAACGAGTACGCGGGCTTCGAGAAGGTTGGAACTATGAGGGTTGAGGCCGCGTGCGCCAGCGGGAGCGCCGCCGTCCGGTCCGCCTACCTGAGCATAGCGAGCGGCGAAGCAGAGATCGCGCTCGCGGTGGGGCTCGAGAAGATGACCGAGGTGGACACCCTGACCTCCGTCGAGCTGATGGGACGGGCGGGCTCCTATCTCTGGGAATTTGAGAACTTCGGGATGACGTTCCCGGCGTACTACGCCCTCTTCGCGGTCGCCCACATGAAGAGGTTCGGGACGACCGAGGAAGACATGGCGAGGGTCGCCGTGAAAGCGCACCACTACGCGTCGATGAACCCCCTCGCCCAGTTCCAGAAGGAGATAACCCTCGAGAAGGCGCTCTCTTCCCAGGTCGTCTCCTGGCCCCTCAAGCTCTACGACGCCTGCCCCATAACCGACGGGTCGGCTGCTGTCGTCCTCGCTAGCGAGGACGTTGCGCGCAAGCTCTCCGACACCCCTGTCTGGATCAAGGGGATGGGGGTCTCGTCGGACTCGGCGAACCTCAGCAAGAGGGACGACTACGTCGGACTCGCTGCCACCGTGGACGCGTCGCGCAAGGCCTACTCGCGGGCGAAGATCGCACCTACCGACCTGGACGTCGCGACCTGTCATGACTGCTTCACGATAGCCGAGCTGATGGCCTACGAGGACCTCGGATTTTGCGCCAAGGGCGAGGGCCCGAAGCTTTTGAGGGATGGTCAGACCGAGATCGGGGGAACGATACCGGTCAACGTCGACGGCGGCCTCAAGGCGAAGGGGCACCCCGTGGGCGCGACCGGGGTCTCGATGATGGTCGAGATATCGAAGCAGCTCAGGGGCGAGGCGGGGCGACATCAGGTCCCCATCAAGAAAGGAAACGGGCTCGTCCACAACGTGGGTGGCACGGGGCACTACTGCTACGTGACCGTCTTGTCGAGGGACCAACGATGATGGACTCAGAACCGCCTACGATGCATTCGAGGAGGACCCTCAGCCTCCGATTCAACCTCCCGATCTCCAAGACCCACCAGTTCTGGGACTCACTGAAGGACGGCAGATTCGTAACCACGAAGTGCGGGGACTGCGGAACGGTCAGCTTCCCGCCTCAGTCTGACTGCCCGAGGTGTATGGGTGGTGCCGTCGAGTGGGTCGACCTGGGTACGGATGCCGAACTGGTAACTTTCACCCTAGTGCAAGTCACTCCGACTAGCTTCGTGGAGAACGACCCTTACCTGGTGGGCATCGGTCGTCTGGGCCAGGGCCTGAAGGTCCTCGCATGGATCGAGGGGACCACCCTCGAGAAGCTGGACGCGGGAATGAAGCTGAGGCTCGAGTCCCGGAGGAGCGACGACGGGTCGCCCTACTACGTGTTCGTCCCCGCGACCTCGAACTCCACGGGGACCGAGCGGATTACCTCGGCTATCCTTGTGAAACGGTCTTTGTAGAAGAGGATCTTCGTTATCGAACCTCTGAACTTCAGCTGTCCCTTCAGGACCGCGGACTGAAGGTCGACCTCGCCCTTAGCGACCTTCGTCCAGACATCGTAGCTGCCCTCGAACGAGAACTCGACGCTGACGCCCGGCTCGGTCTCGGAGATGGTCGTCGTCCCCTCCTCGACCTTGATGAGGAAGAGTGCACTCCGGTCAGGGGCACTCAGGAGGATCGTTGTCTTGATCCCCTTGGTGTCCTGCTGCCACTTCGGGTCGGTTGCGAGCTTCTGCTCGACCTCTTTGAAGTATTCTTCGGTGAAGTACTTGGCCATCCAGCGCCGGCTACCGTTCCACCAGTCTTTTGAGCTTGCTGATTGATCCCGAGACGCGCCTGGCGGCCAGCTCCGACTCGCCCACCTTCATTGCGAGAGTCTGTTCCATCTCCGCAAGATGAAGATGGTCGGTCCTCACAATCAGGCTCCCGTTCACCCAGACCACCCTGTTCTTACCCATGTCGGGATACCTCTCGAATATCATCCGCGTGAACTCCTTCTGTGCCTCCGGGTCTATGGGACGATCGCTCGAGAGCAGGAGGTATCTCTTCCTCCCGTGCGGCGCTGTCAGCGGTCAGAGGCCCCCATGAGACTCTCGTAGAACTGTCCGGGTCGATCCCTTCATCATGAAGTGCCTGGGCTTGACCCTGACCCTGACCGGGTCGCTCGGCGAAAGGAAGGCCATCCCGCTGATGAGGATCTGCTTGTTCAACCGGATGTAGAGAGCTCCGTGTTTGTCAAGGTATGTGTCGAGTTCTCTGAGGATCTCCCTCCTCCCCGTCTCTCCAAGGAGCGAAGTCAGCGCCCGAAACGACGCCCAGGCCTGTTCCCCGGTGAGGTGCCACTGGAGATCGATGATGCGGTTTCCAAAGTGCCCCTCCAGGTCCGCTATCTCGGGTTCCTGCTGGATGCCCAGGGCTCCTAGGATCGCGTCGCGTACCTTCCCTTCGTCCTCGGTGGCCTGGACGAAACAAGAGATCTCGAGGGCCTGGATTTCTCTCTGCATGAAGCAATTCTCCCAGCGGAGCCGACGGCTCCGTTGATAACTTTATCAGCACTCCGGTGAGCTGGCCGAGAGGATTCAACCGTGAGGGGAAACCTCTGCGTCCTCGGGATCGAGAGCACGGCCCACACTTTCTCTGCGTCGGTCGTCACCGAGAAGGAGAGGCTCCTCAGCGACGTCAAGGACGTCTACGTGCCGCCTGAAGGCTCCGGCATCCATCCGACCGAGGCCGCCAACCACCACAAGGCTGTGGCCGCTGGGATAGTCGGGTCTGCCCTGGCCGAGTCCGGTCTTGAGGCGGGGGACCTGGACGCCGTTGCCTACGCGATGGGCCCCGGCCTGGGTCCTTGCCTAAGGGTGGGAGCGGTCTCGGCGCGCACGATGGCCCTCGCCATCAACAAACCACTCGTCCCAGTGAACCACGCCATCGGTCACATCGAACTCGGCTGTATGCTGACTGGCGCCGTCTCGCCCCTGGTCCTCCTAATCTCAGGGGGGCACACGATGGTGATATCGTGCTCAGCGGGGATGTGGCGCGTGCTCGGCGAGACGCTCGACCTCACGCTCGGACAGTTGCTCGACCAGCTCGGTCGACACCACGGCTACTCCTCGCCGTGCGGAAGACGGATAGAGGAGGCCGCCTCCCGTTCGCACAGGTACATCAGGCTCCCCTACACCGTGAAGGGCAACGACGTCTCCTTTTCGGGACTGGTCACGGCGGCGAAGCGACTGGTCGACCTTGGCGAGCCCTTCGAGGACGTCTGCTTCTCTGTGCAGGAGAGTGCCTTCGCGACCACTGTGGAGGTCACGGAGAGGGCGCTCGCCTTCACCGGGAGCAAGGAGGTCATGGTGGTGGGAGGGGTCGCCGCCAACAAAAGGCTCTCGGAGATGCTAAACGTGATGGTCGAGAGGCATTCCGCAAGGCTCTCCGTCGTGCCCCTTCGCTACAGCGGCGACTGCGGCGCGCAGATCGCGTGGACAGGTCTCCTCGCCTTCAGGGCGGGCGTCACCGTGCCTGTCGAGAACAGCGTGACAAGACAGTCGTGGAGATTGGACACAGTACCGCTCCCCTGGAGGGCGGGCGCTTGAAACTGGTCTACCGCGGCGCGGAAGCGGACATCTTCTCGGACGAATGGGCGGGAGAGAGGGCAATCTTCAAGTTCAGGAAGCCACTCCCGTACAGGCACCCGGAGCTCGACGCTGAGATAAGGGCCCAGCGCACCGTGCACGAGGCCGAAATCCTCCACGACGCCAAGGCCGTAGGCGTGAACGCCCCCTACCTCTACTATGTCTCTCAACCCGAGTCGCTGATCGTGATGGAAGAGGTCGAGGGACCTAGGCTCAAGTCGCTCTTGGAGTCGCCCGAGACCGACGCCGCGAGAGTCTCGTCCGATTTCGGGGCCGCCGTCGGGATGCTCCATCGCGGCGGGATCATGCACGGCGACCTGACCACTTCCAATGTTCTCATAGACCTGGGCGGCATCCGGCTGATAGACTTCGGGCTCTCCTCACACTCCGTCAAGTTGGAGGATCATGCGGTTGACCTCAGGCTAATCAAGGAGACTCTGGCCGGCGCCCACTCCGGGATAGCCGCTATGGTGATGTCTTCCTTCATGGGGGGCTACGCCAGCGAGGTCGGCGAGGCCAGGGCCCGAGCCGTCGCCAAGAAGCTCGTCGAGATCGAGAGGAGGGGACGTTATGCCAGACTCGAGTAGACAGATATCCTTCGCCACATCCAACCGGGGGAAGATCGCGGAGGCCCGCATCATACTCTCTCCCTCTAGGATAGAGGTGAGGCCGTTTGACGGGAAGGGCGTGGAGATACAGGCTGAAACGGTCTCCGAGGTCGCCGCCTTTTCGGCCAGGGCCGCCTCCCGAAGGTACCAGAGGCCCCTGATCGTTGAGGACGCGGGGCTGTTCGTCGACGCGCTGCACGGTTTCCCAGGCCCGTCCTCTTCCTACGTGTTCAAGACCGTGGGGATCGCCGGGCTCCTATCGCTCCTGCAGCGAGCGAGATCGAGGCGTGCCTGCTTCAGGAGCGCGGTCGCCTTCTGCGAACCGAAGGGAGAACCCCGCGTCTTCGAAGGCACCGTGACCGGGCGGATCTCGAGGTCGCCCTCGGGCGAGAACGGCTTCGGTTTCGACCCAGTCTTCGTGCCCTCAGGGGGAGGAAGTCGATGGGAGAGCTGACCCTGGAGGAGAAGTGTGCTGTATCCCACAGGGGAGAGGCTCTCAGGAAGTTCGCCGGGTGGTACGCCGGCTCAGAGACTGGGCAACTGTTTTAAACAGGCCGGCTTCGGAGTCGCGGCTGTTTAGGATTGGCAAGAATTCATTCCCATCGGCACGGCAAGAGCCACCAGACCAGGCCCACGAGCAAGAGGCCTCCGAGCTGGCTCACCTATAGTGCCGACGAGGTAAGCTCGATGACGATAAAGATGGGAAAGGAAGGCCTCACACCGAGTCAGATTGGTGTCAGGCTGAGGGACGAATACGGCATCCCGCTGGTCAAACCTATCATCGGCAAGTCGATCTCGACTCTCTTGAAGGAGAACAAGCTCGCGCCAGCGATCCCCGAGGACCTTCAGAACCTTCTGGAGAGGGCGAAGCGCGTCCAGCTTCATCTTGCCACCTTCAAATCGGACAGAAGGAACGTCCGCTCCCTGGAGCTAATAGAGGCCAAGATCTATCGGCTCTCCAAGCACTACAAGAAAGTGGGAGCCATCCCCGCCGACTTCAAGTACGCAGCGGTTGTAGCTCAACTGACCTAGGGGAGGCCTGGCATCAGGTATGCCCGACCTCGAGGCGCTCACGGCGAGGGCATCGGAGGCCTCGAAGCTCCTGTCGCGCCTGTCCAAGGAGAGGAAGCGGATACTCGTCGTCACCCACATTGACGCGGACGGCCTCTCCAGCGGATCGATTGCCTTTCAGGCTCTCGAGAGGATCGGAGCTATCGCCTCGGTGAGGGCCCTGCCAGACCTGGATGGGAGGGCGATAGACGCCCTAAAGAACGACAGGTTCGACTTCTACCTCTTCACCGACCTCGGATCCGGGCTCATCGGTCAGTTGACGACCGCCTTCGGGGCCAACTTCCTCGTCGTCGACCATCATCAGCTGCCCCCCGAGAGCTACGGCCATCCGAACGTGATGAACGCCTGGGGGTTCGGCTACGACGGCGGAATCGATGCCAGCTCCTCGACCATGGCCTATTTCCTGGCTCTCTCCCTGGACGAAGAGAACAAGGATCTGTCGCCTATCGCGATCATCGGCGCGCTCGGGGACCGTCAGGACAACGGTCCGGGCCGGTCGCTGGCGGGTCTCAACAGGGCGGTTCTGCAGGACGCACAGGAGAAGGGCCTCATCACGGTCTCGAAGGACTTCCTGTTCCACGGGCGGGAGACGCGCCCTATTCACGAGGCGATCGCCATGACATATACCCCGTACATCCCCGGCCTCTCCGGGGCCAAGGACGCGTGCCTCTCGGCCCTCTCGAACTCCGGCTTCATCCTGAAGGAGCACGGGAGGTGGCGCAACCTCGCCGAGCTCTCAGAAGAGGAGAAGCAGAAGCTGCTTGAGGTCCTTACGAGCTTCGTCAGCGTGGACGGGGGCGGCTCGGCGCTCATCGCGGAGATGATAGGCGAGGTGTACTCGCTGCGCGACGAGGACTCGCTGACCCCACTTCACGACGCCAGAGAGTTCGCGACGCTCATCAACGCCTGTGGCAGGATGGACGCGACGGATGTCGGCATCGCCATCGCCCTGGGAGACAGGGATGGGGCGCTCTCAGAGTCCCTCAGGCTGACAGGTGAGTACCGGGTCAAGATCGGCAAGGCGCTCCAGATCCTTCAGACCCCGGGTGAGAGGGTCTCGACCCAGGGGGACGTCGCAGTCGTAGTGGGCGATGAGTTCATCGAGGAGAGGATGACCGGCTCGATATCGTCTCTCCTGGCGTCCTCCGAGAGGTACAAGGACAAGATGGTCCTCGTCCGAGCCCGCTCGGGAGAGACAGAGCTGAAGTTCTCCTCAAGGCTCGGAGACTCCTTCCCCAAGGAGGTCAACCTGGGCCTCATAATGCAGCAGGCGGCGGAGCTCGTCGGAGGCGTGGGCGGTGGCCATAGCATGGCGGCGGGCGCGAAGATTCCGATGGCAAAGAGGGACGAGTTCACGAGGGCCGTCCTCAAGAGGCGTCTCGGGTTGACCCTCACGGTCGAGATCACGATCGAATGCCTCGGGGAGAACGAGGCTGCCTCGCTGGAAGCGGCGTTGGACCCGGATAACCACCGGCTACCCAGGGACCAGCGGCTCTCGTCAAGCAGGGTAGGCAGAGTCCTTGTCTTCAGGATAGACTCGGGGCGCCCTTCCAGCTGCATCGCTTCTGCCCAGAGCCTGCTCTCGGATGCCCAACTCTTCGAAGAGGTCTGGTCGGTGGCGTCATGATTATCTCCAGGGCTTCTCCGGGGTGTGCTGTACAATGCTCGACGTGAAACTGGTCCGGGATGCCCCGGACGTCATACGGCACGACCTGCGCAGAAGGGGATGGGACGACAAGCTTCCCCTGGTGGACGAGGCCGTCGCCCTCGACCGCGAATGGCGGCTCCTCAAGAAGGAGGTCGACGACGCGAGGCACAGGCAGAACCAGCTCACGGCCGAGATAGCCGCCCTGAAGCGGTCCGGGGCTGACACCGCAGAGAAGCTAAGCGAGGTCAAGGGGATCCCCCAGCGGATCAAGGAGCTTGACACGAAGGCGGATGGGGCCCAGGGGAGGGTCCGGGAGATCCTCATGGGGCTGCCGAATATCCTCGATGAGTCCGTCCCCGTCGGTCCAGACGACAGCGGGAACGTAACCGTGCGCACGTTCGGCGCACCGAGGTCGGCAGATTTCCCGCTGCGCGACCACATCGATATCCTCACGGCCCTGGGGCTGGTAGACATGGAGCGGGCCGCCAAGGTGGCCGGCGCCCGTTTCTTCTTCCTGAAGGGGGACGCGGTGCTCCTGGAGCAATCGATTATGCGTTTCGCGGTCGACACGCTGGTGCGGAAGGGGTTCACTCCCGTCGAGCCCCCGTTGATGATGAAGAGGGAGGCCTACCAGGGCGTGGTCGATCTGAACGACTTCGGGCCGGTGATCTACAAGGTCGAAGGCGAGGACCTCTACCTGATCGCGACGTCCGAGCACCCCCTCGTCTCGATGCATATGGACGAGATTCTCGACGGAGGCTCACTCCCCCTGAGGTACTGCGGCTTCAGCCCGAACTTCAGGGTGGAGGCCGGAGCGCACGGAAAGGACACGAAGGGGATCTTCAGGACGCACCAGTTCTACAAGGTCGAGCAGATCGTCTTCTCGAGGCCCGAGGAGAGCTGGACTATCCACGAGCAGCTGATCTCGAACGCCGAGGCGATATACCAAAGCCTGGGTCTGCACTACCGCGTCGTGAACGTCTGCACCGGCGACATGGGGACCGTGGCCGCGAAGAAGTACGACCTGGAGGCTTGGATGCCGGCCCAGCAGAAGTTCAGGGAGATGGTCTCCTGCAGCAACACGACCGACTATCAGGCCCGCCGGCTCATGATACGCTACAGGGAGAAGCCGGGGGCCGACCCACGCCTGGTCCACATCCTCAACTCCACCGCGGTGACCACGAGGGCGCTCGTGGCGGTCGTCGAGAATTTCCAGCAGGCCGACGGTTCGATCGTCATACCAGAACCTCTCGTCCCCTACATGGGGGGCAAGGAGAGGATCGGGTAAAGGCTGAGTTTTTAAGGCGGGAGAATCGGGGGGCGCTTCCTAGCTTGGTAAAGAAAGGAGCGGGTAAGGTAAAGGACAAGTGGAAGGCGAAGCAATGGGTCACGGTGCTCGCTTCGCCGTCCTTCGGCAACGCTCCCATCGGGCGGGTCCCGCTGAGCGACGTCGAGAACCCGGGAGGACGGGTCGTGGAGACGACGCTCTACGACATCCTGAAGCAGGACCCCCAGCACTACAGCTTCAAGCTCTACTTCCAGATTGACAGGGTGGAGGGCGACACCGCCTACACGGTCCTCAAGGGCCACGAGTACTCCAGGGAGTATCTCAGGAGCCTCATGAGGCGGGGCTCTTCCATGTCTGACTTCATCAAGGACTACACGACCAAGGACGGGTACGTCGTCCGGGTCTACTGCATCGCCCTGTCCCAGGGAAGGATGAACTCGTCCAAGAAGCACGGGATCAGGGCGGTCATGGACAGGACCATCGCGGAGAGGGCGGCTTCCCTGACCTACGACCAGTTCGTCCAGGAGACTGTCCTCCAGAAGGTCGCGTCCGACGTCTACAACGAAGCCAAGAAGGTCACAAGGCTCAGGCACGTGGGAGTCCGAAAGACGAAGCTCGTGAGCAAGCCTGCGGCGGTCCCCGCGGCTCCGGCGCCCGAGGTCCTAGCCGCGCCTGCTGCCTGAGACTATCTTCAGAATGTCCCCGTTCTTCAGCACATAGTCTGCCGAGACCCTCATCCCCGTCCTCGCGTCCACGGCGTAGAGGAACCCCTTTGCGAGGTCGGTGTGGATCCTCCTTGCGAGGTCGAGTGCCGTGGAACCCCCTCTCATCACGTGCGCGTCGGGGAGCACGTTTCCGTTCTTGTCTGCGAGCCTGGTCTCGTCCTCGACGGGATAGGCGACGATGGCCTTCAGGAGGCCGAAGTAAGCCTGGTCGATCGTCTGCTGCACGCCGGTCGATCCGTAGATGTCCAAGATCCTCTCCTTGACTAGCTGTAATGCCCTCATCTGCTGAGGGGTGAGGTCCGGCTTGACGACCTCGAAGGAGCTGTCCCCGGGGGTGTACCTAATCAGGCCGTGTTCTGAGGCCCTCCTTAGCAGGAGCTCGGCCTCGGCCGCGCACGGGACGACGGTCTTCCCGGTCCCCCGCAGTCCTTCGATCCTTTCCTGGGCCCCCTGGAGGTCCGACTTGTTGGCCGCGATCAGGCTGGGCTTGTTCGTCTCCCGAAAGGCCTTCACGAGGTTCATCAGATCTCCCTCTGTCCATCCGGCCGGCTTCTCCGGCTTCAGTTTGAGATGCAGGATGGCTCCTTCGATCCCCTCCTCGTCGATGCCCAGCCCAGACAACCTCTGGGCCAGGTGCGCGACTATGCTCGAGCCGGTCTGTTCGGCCAGCCTGGCCGACTTCTCCCAGTCCTTGCCGATGATTCCGAGGACCCAGAGGTCGAGCTCGTTCTCGACCATCCGGACGTCCTCGACGGGATCGTTGCTCCCCACCTCGACCTTCCTCCCCTCCTCGTCCGTCCCCCCGGAAGCGTCAACCACGTGGATGAGGGCGTCGGCCTGCCTCAGTTCGTCCAGGAACTGGTTCCCCCTGCCCCTCCCCGCGGCGGCGCCAGAGACGAGGCCGGCGACGTCGACCAGCTTGACCGGGATCAGCCTGACGCCGTCGCTGCAGACCGAGTTCTTGGGGGTGTCGGTGACCCCCATCTCCTTGCAGACGCACTTCGTCCTTAGGTAACCCATCCCGAGATTCGGGTTTATCGTCGTGAACGGATAGTCGGCGATCGGGACGTTCTTCAGCGTCGCAGCCGAGAAAAAGGTCGACTTGCCCACGTTTGGTTTCCCTACGATTCCAACTAGCAATACGGGGCGGTCCGTCTGGCGGACCGTAAAGAAGTCTTCGGATGGGTGGGGTCTCGTGGAGCGCCCGCCGCAGTTTCGTTCAGCTCTCTCCTCCACGCTCCGATGGGGACGCGTGCATCTCTATAGCCCTCGGGGCCCGCCCTCCCCACAATGAACAGGGTACTCGTCGCAGGTGGCGGGGTCGCAGGCGTCACCGCGGCCATCTCGGCGAGCCTGATGGGCGCCGAAGTTCTCGTCGCGGAGGGCTCCGAGCACCTTGCCACCAACAAGAGCCTCCTCCCTCTCCTCATTTCTGGCGAGGTTCCCGCCGCCGAGCTGAGCCTGGCTGACCCCCGCGAGCTCAACTCTCGATTCGGGATCGAGGTCCGGCTGAGCGAACCGGTGTTGTCGGTCGATGCCGCGGCCGGAACCGCCCGCACCCCGAGAGGCCGCATCGAATTCGACAGCGCGGTGCTCTGCTCGGGCTCCCTGCAGGTGTTCGACGACCTGCGCGGGGCTTCAAAGCAGGGCGTCTTTGCCATGAGGTCTCTCGAGGACTACCTAGCCCTCTCCAGAGCTCTGGGCGGGCTCTCGCGCGTCGCCTTGGTCGGTCCACTCACAGTCTCGCTGACCTTCGCACAGGCCATGTCTCGCACCTCACGCGTGTCCGTCTTCATAGGTGATGGGAACCTTTCGAGGTTCGCGAGACGCGCTCTCGACGCGATGTCCGACCCCGCGGCCTCCCGCGGGGTCAGCCTGCTCTACGAAAGGGTGGACACGATAGTCGGGGTGGATAGGGCGGAGGCCGTGATGTCGGGCGGAGTGGTGCACCCGTGCGACGGGGTCGTGATACTCCCGCGGAGCTTCCCCTGCGTCCCCGCCCTGGATTGCGCCAAGGGGGACCACGGCGGAGTGTTGGTCGACGAGTCGATGAGAACTTCGTGCGAGGCCGTCTACGCCGCCGGCGACTGCGCGGAGTTAAGATGCGGCTCGGGTTCCCTCCCCTCGAGGCTCCATTCCTCTTCGCTCGCCATGGGAGAGACCGCCGGGGTAAACGCGGCCGGCGGGATGGCGAGAGTCTCGATGTCCAGGTGTCTCACTCTGGACTTCTTCGGGGTTGAACTCTGCTCGGCCGGGCTCGACGCAGAAGGAGCGAAGAAGGTAGGCTTCGACGCGGTCGAGTTCGAGACAGACGGCGAGGGTGGCGGGCCCGACACGTCCATCGTCTATGACCGGGTCACAAGGAGGCTCTACGGCGTCCAGATGGCGGGTCAGGGAGCCCTCGCTCTCTCCGAGTACATCTCCCTCGCGGTATCCTCTCGAGCGACCCTCGACGACCTCGCCTACCACGAATCTCCATATCTGCCGAGTTTTAACAGGGAGAAGTCTCCAATATCCTTAACAGCAGGCCGGGCGCTCGCCCGAACAAGAGGGTAGGTTGTTGGCGAACCGCAAAGTCCTTGTCTGCGACACGGTCGATGTGGCCGCACTCGCTCTTTCGGAGGATTTCGAGGTCGACTACGTGCCCAAGATTACCCACGAGGAGCTGCTGGACCTGGTAGCAAACTACGACGTCGTCGTCGTCAGGAGCAGGACCAAGATAGACCCTGGTGTGATCGACAGGGCCACGAAGCTGAAGATCATAGCGCGCCCCGGAACGGGTCTCGACAACATCGACCTGCGCGCGGCCAACGCCAGGGGGATCGAGGTCGTCAACAGCCCGGAGGCACTCGTCGAGGCCGTGGCTGAGCAGGTGGTCGGCCTCATGCTCGCCCTCGCTCGGAAGACTCCTGCGGCCGACGCCTCCACGCGCTCCGGGAGATGGGAGAAGGAGAAGTTCGTCGGGGTCGAGCTCAGGGGGAGGACGATCGGCATAGCCGGGATGGGCCGGATCGGGAGGCGGGTCGGAGAGGTGGCCAAGGTGCTCGGCATGTCCGTGCTCGGTTACGATATCATCGAGATCAGCAGAGAGGTCCTGTCTTCGATCGGCTGCACTATGGTCGACCTCGACACGCTCTTCTCCTCATCCGACTTTGTGACGCTGCACGTCCCGCTCTCACCAGAGACTCGCCACCTCGTGGACTCGAGGCGCCTCTCTCTAATGAAGAAGGGGGCTTTTCTCATTAATACGTCCCGGGGAGAGGTCATCGAGGAGCCCGCCCTCGCGCAGGCGCTCACGGCCGGGTCCATAGGAGGCGCCGCCCTCGACGTCTTCGAGACGGAGCCGCCGGGCCCGGAGATACTTGCCGCCCCCAATCTCATCGCGACGCCGCACATCGGTGGCCAGACTACTGAGGCGCAGAGGATGGCGATTTCTGTGACCGGAGCCAAGATAGCCCAGTTCTTTCAGAGACGGGTATAGAGAAGATTTATCTGCTCCTGCCGAAACGGGCCTCCGTTTATCTTGTACGTCGAGATTGGGAAGTCCTGGCATAAGGTCTTCCACGAGAAGGCGGGGGACATCTCCGCCCGGGCGGTGCTGCTCCGCAAGGGCCCCACGATCGAGAGACTGGAGAGGCCGTCGAGGCTTGACCGCGCAAGAATGCTCGGGTACAAGGCCAAAGAGGGCGTAGTGGTAGTCAGGATCAAGGTCTCCAGCGGAGGGATGAGGAGGAAGAGGCCGACCTCGGGCCGTCGGCCGAAGCACCTCGGTGTCCTGAAGATGAGGTCCGACGAACCGGTCCAGGGCGTCGCGGAGAGGCGCGTCCGAGAGAAGTTTCCCAACCTGAAGCTCCTCGGCTCATATATCTACTACAAGGACGGAAAGCACAAGTGGTTCGAGTGCATCCTGATAGACCCGCTCAACCCTTCGATCTCGAGCGACTATAACTACAGGCGAGTCCTCGGTCTGAACTAGACCTTCATCTCGCTGCTGTGCCCCGGGAAGATTCTCGCCTTGGGGTCGATGTAGTTCTTCGCCACGTTCACCGCTACAGCGGCCTGGGCGTAGCCCACCGCAATCAGGTTGAGCTTGACGGTCCCCTGAGGTGCCGCGATGTCGCCGGCCACGAAGACGCCGGGGATGTTCGTCTCCATCCTCCCGGTGGCGCCTATCTCCCGCCCCTCGATCCGGAGCCCCCAGTCCTTGATTGGCCCTAGGTCGGCCCTGAAGCCGATGTTCACCAGGATGGCGTCCACCTCTATCCTGCTCTGGGTCTTGTTCCTGCTGTCATAGAGGATCGCCCCGGTGACCTTCTTTCCGTCACTGATAACCTCCTTGAGTTCGTAGAAGAGCTTCACCTCAACTCCGCACCTCATGAGCTCTGCGACGCTCTCCTCGTGGGCCCTGAAGACGTCGCGCCTGTGGACAAGGGTGATCTTCTCCGACCATTGGTTCAGGTTCAGCGCCCAGTCGACGGCCGAATCCCCTCCGCCGACTATGAGGACTCGCCTGCTCTTCATGATGTTCTTATCCTTGAGGAAGTAGTAGACCCCGCGACCCTCGTACTCGATGGCGCCCAAGGCCTCCGTCCGGTTGGGCGAGAAGGCCCCGACACCCGCTGCCACGAGCACCGTCCTTGAGAAGTGCTGGCGTCCGTTGGCTGACTCGAGCTGAATGAGCCCCCCGTCGATTGGCTTGATGGAGACAATTCTCTCTCCTAGGATGACGGTCGGATTGAACTTCAGAGCCTGCTCGATCATCCCCTTGACCAACTCCTTCCCTGTCACCTTGGCGAATCCCCCAACGTCGTAGATGTACTTCTCGGGATAGAGCACCTCGACCTGCCCCCCGAGTTCCTCGAGAGCGTCCACGAGCTTGGTCCGCATTTGTCGGAGGCCGGCGTAGAAGGAGGCGAAGAGGCCCGTTGGACCGCCGCCGACGATAGTGATGTCGTAAACGTCCCTCTCGGACATCGTCCTCTAATTCAGGCCTCTTTCGATGCGATATAAACGGATTGGGTTTTTCAGAATCCCGCGCGGAGGGGATCCTCGGGCTTCAGCACCTCCCTGAGAAGCGTCGTCGCGTACTCCCCCTTCCCGAGGCTGAACGAGAGCGTGGTGCTCCCGGGACTCGACTCCCGGGCCATGTCCTTGGCGAGGAGGGGGGCGTGCCTGAACCCACCCTCGTTGCTCAGCTCCTCTGCCTCTTTGATGTAGAACCTCCTGGGCTCAGCCGACTCCTCCTTGAGCACAGACATCATGAGCGTGTCGAACCGCGACCCGTAATCCCTGAAACCGTACCCCACTATCTGGATGAGAGGGACCGTCTCACCGACTATCGGTTCTCTGACGCCGTGGGTCCTGGTCGGTCGGAGCCGATCGGGGGCTAGCGTCGCCCAGTTATCGCCGCGTTCAGCGCTGGAGAGGTCGAGCCCCGACGCGACGGCGTCGCTGGCAGTGCGGTTGAAGATGTACGCCTGGTACGCCTGGACGAAGAGCCTCCTGGGGACTATCGGGATTCTCCTAATCGCGCCCAGGTAATCGCCGGGCTTCTCCGCAAGGCGCGCCGCGACCTTCCTCTCGATGTCCTGTCTCGGGGACATCAGCGCCAGGGCCTCTCGGTACCGCTCTTCGCCGGCGAGCCTCCGGGCTTCGCCCGCCTGTGGGCCCTCGCCTTCCCTAGGCTCACCCAGGAAGATCCGGACTGCGGCCCGAAAGTCCCGACCCAGTAGCGCCCGGCCCACCCTGTGGTTGACCATCCCCCGAAGCCCGAACCGTTGGTACCCGAAGAAATTGGGAATCCTACCCCCGGCGCAGGCAGCGTAGGTTGCATCGACCGAAGGGGTGATGTCCTCCTCGGTCCGTATGACTATCCGGAAACGGTTCCCCGTCATCATGCCCCTGCTTATGGGGCGAGGGAGGTAGCCGACCCTCTCGGCCTCGAACATCTTCCCATGGACGACCTGCGGGTCGTGGGCCCGGCTGCTGCGTGCGCTCGCGTACTGCACAGTGACCGCGTTGCTGTCCTTGAGACCCGCGAAGTTCACCTTGCTCTTGAGGCTCTCCGCCAGCTCGTCCGCCGCGTGCGGTGTGTCGACCCCGTGCTTCCTGACGCTGTACACGGGGACGTAACCGGCCTTCCGCTCCTGCTCAACCACTCCAAGATCGAGAATCTCGTTGACCTGGAAGTCCTCTCTGCTTGACCTCAGAACGCCCGAGCTCCCCGCGGCGGTCGTCGCGTATACGGTCATCCCGGACGCGACGTCCAAGGATGGCGGCGCAACCGTCATAGTAGCTTAAGCTGCCCCGTCACCCTGTCGATTAGTTCGGCGGGCGCGGGCCCGACCCCCAGGCAGGTGACCGTCCCTGGTTCGAGCTGTGTCCGCCCCGCGTCCTGTATGAGCGAGGACGGCAGTCCGATAGACTTCGCCTTCTTGAAGAGCTCCTGCAGTACAGATTCGTCAGCCCCCTTCACCACCACCTTCGCCTGGCCCTGGACCTTCCACTCCCGGTACCACGAAGCGTGCCTCTCCATGCCTTCCTCCGCCGAGGCAAGTGCCGCGTGGGCGACCTGGGCCGCCAGCTTGCCCTTGCCCATCTTCAGGTCCGTCCTTACAACGATCACCTGCTTGATCTCGACCACTTTCTTCTTCTCGGTTCGGTGCAAGGGTTATAGCGGAACCGGTTAAGGGTTTGGCTCCAAGGTTGACCTCCGACTACGATATCGTTGTGGGGGGCGGGAGCGTCGGCGGACTGAGCTTCGCCATCGGCGCTGCCTCGAAGGGCCTCAGGGTCCTCATCCTCGAGGAGGACGGAGAGGTAGGAGAGCCCGAGAAGTGCGACGGGCTGGTCTCGCTGAGGGCGATGAGGCGCTACCTACCGCCCGAGGAGGGCTGCATACAGAGTCGGGTGACCTCCGGCGTTGTCCACTCACCCTCGGGGCTGGTGGCCTCACTCGACGCTTCAAGGTTCGAGGTCGTGGTCCTCGACAGGAGCGCCTATGAGAAGCAGCTGGCGTCGATGGCCGTCTCGGCCGGGGCCAGCATCAGGACGGGAGAGAGAGTGGAGGCGACAGTGGAGGACGGTGGCGTCATGAAGGTCAGAGCCGGTTCGACCTATACCTGCTCCTACTACGTGGATGCGACCGGGCCTGCGGGTATTCTGAGGCGCAACAGGCTTAGGCTCGTGCCTGCCGCCAAGTACGAGATCCAGGGGGACTGGTTCGAGGACGGTGAGGTACAGGTCTTCATCGACCAGAAGAAGTATCCCGGGTTCTTCGCCTGGGTGATACCGCGGGGGAACGGGATGGCGAAGGTGGGGGCCGCCGGTTTCGGGATAAACAGTTTCAAGACGCTGGACTCCTTCCTGGAGGGCCGGACCTTCAGGACCCTCACGAAGGTGGCCGCGCCGATCTACCTAGGAGGACCGGTGGATGAGTTCGTTGCAGGTCGGACCATACTGGTCGGCGAATCTGCGGGCCAGGTCAAGCCGACGACCGCCGGCGGGATACTCAGCTCAGTGGCCGGGGGATCGATTGCCGCCAGATGGGTCGCCGAGTCCATGGATATCGGCGATGCCTCGCTCCTCCAGAACTACCAGAGGGAGTGGTCGGAGGAGTTCGGGAACGAGTTCAAAGTGATGAGACGGCTCAGACACCTCTACGAGGGTCTCTCCAACGGCGACGTCGACAAGATGGTCGCGGCCCTCGGGTCGAAGAGGGTCGCCGAGAGGCTCGCCACCGCAGACTTCGACTTCCACGCCACGGCGTTTCTCTCGGCGTTGGGCGCCAAAGGGACCCTCCAGCTGGCCAGCATCCTGCTCTCGGCAGAGGCCCGGCAGGTCCTCTCGTCCCTGGCCTAGGCCTCTGGTTCGCCTCGTTCTCAGCAAGGTATATGTGGTAGTGCCGGAGAGGCCTCGGCAGTTTGTCGCAGAAGAGCATCACCCTCCCGACCTGTACTTCATGCAACAGGCCGATAATGCCTCGCGAGAAGGCGTCCAGATTCTACTGCCCAAACTGCCACCAAGTCTTCATCTGGCGCTGCGAGAGGTGCAGGAAGTTCTCCAGAAGGTACAAGTGCATTAGTTGCGGGTTTGAAGGGCCCTAGTGAGTCCGCGAGATGGGTTCCTATCTAGTGCGGCTTAAGGTGCTCCCGACGGGCCCCGAGGTGCCCTCGCAGCAGCTCCTCGACTCCGTGAAGAGCCGTCTTGGGGATGAGATGGTCTTCAAGAACAGCAGAGAGGAGCCTATTGCATTCGGACTCTACTCGCTGACGATCGACATAGTCGTCCCCGAGGAGGAGGGCATGATCGACAAGGTCGAGGCCGCCGTGGCCAGCGCGCCTCTTGCGGCCCAATCCGAGCTCGTGGGCGCGAGCAGGCTCTCCAGTCAGCTGAAGAACGTGTAGCCGAAGACTTAATACGAGCTGCCCGTGCCGTTGGCCATCTCCTCGGGACTGAATGACTAATGAAACCTCCTCTCAAGTATCAGGTGTTCGAGTTCGTCAAGGAGAAGAAGGCCGTGACGGACGACGAGATAATGGACTTCCTGAAAAAGTCGGATACCTACTCGATCCACGACCTCAACAAGTGCCTCATGGATCTCGAGATCCTCGGCGCGGTCAGCATCAGGTGGGTGGCGAAGGAGAAGCGGAGGGTCGAGTTCGTCGAGACGCCGCTAGAGACAACCCGATACGGCGAGGGTTAGTCATTCTCAGCGCAGGGACGGCTGTCGTTACATGGGCGTAGATTTCGGAGATATCATCCCTCGACGCAGAGTCGAGCTGGCCAGCCTCTCGAACAAGAAGCTCGCCGTCGACGCCTACAACACGCTGTACCAGTTCCTCGCGATAATCAGGGGCGTCGGAGGGGAGCACCTCAAGGATTCCAGCGGACGGGTCACGAGCCATCTTAGTGGGCTCTTCTACAGGAACATCAACCTGATGGAGCTCAACATCAAGTTGGTCTACGTCTTCGACGGCGCCCCTCCGGAGCTTAAGACGGAGGAGATCCAGCGCAGGCGCAAGGTCCGCGAGGAGGCAGGAAGACACTACGTCGAAGCGGTGGCGGCGGGGGACATGGCGAACGCCAGGAAGTACGCCGAGGCATCGACCTCCCTGAGGTACGACATGGTCTCCGACTCGAAGCGGCTCCTCGACGCCATGGGCATACCGTGGATGGACGCGCCCTCCGAGGGCGAGGCGCAGGCCTCGGTAATGGCGGCCGAAGGAACTGTCGACGGGGTCGCGTCCCAGGACCACGATTCGCTGCTCTTCGGCGCCCCTCTCCTTGTAAGGAACGTCACGATATCGGGAAGGAGGCGCCTCCCAAGCAAGAACATCTTCATCGACGTCGAACCCGAGACCATCAGCGAGACCGAGACGCTCCGCGAGCTCCAGCTCACCCGCGAGCAGCTCATCGATCTCGGCATCCTCGTCGGCACTGACTTCAATCCGGACGGCTTCAAGGGCATCGGCCCCGCGCGCGCACTTAAGTTCCTCAGGACCTACGGGTCGCTTGAGAAGATCGAGCCGATAAAGGACGAGCTGGCCAAGGTCAATTATCCTGAAATCAGGAAGCTGTTCCTTTCTCCTCCGGCCGACCGCGGCGTCAAACCCGTCTGGAAGGAGTTCAAGCCTGACGCCGTGAGGGCCTTCCTGGTCGACGAGCACTCCTTCTCGCCGGAGAGGGTCGACGCCGCTGCCAAGCGCCTGGCCGGCCTGGAGAGCACGCGGAACGAGTCCCTCGAGAAGTGGTTCGGCTAGTCCCCTACTTTATCCCGCCGAACTCCACGAGGTTCCTCGCGAGGAGGGTGGGGTTGAGTCTCGCCTCCTCGGCCAGTCTCCTGCTCCGGACCTCGCCGTAGTCGTGCCCCGGGTAGATAATGGTCTCACCAGGCAAAGCCAGGAGCACGGCATGAAGGCTGTGGAAGAGCTCGCTGGTCGACCCTCCGGGCAGGTCGGTCCGCCCGCAGTTGCCTATGAAGAGCGTGTCGCCCGTGAAGACGTTCTTCCCGTCAAAGAGGCATATGCTGTCGGGGGTGTGTCCGGGGGTGTGGATAACCCTCACGCTCTCCCGCCCTAGGCTGAGCGTGTCGCCGTCTCTGACCCGAAGATCGGTCTTCAACTCCGAGGCCTCGTGTGAGACGGTCTGTGCGCCGAGCTTCTTGGCGAGCTCGGCCATGGTTTCGACGTGGTCGAAGTGCCCGTGCGTGGCAACGACGTACCTGACCTTCATGCCGCCTTCTCGGGCAGCCGTGATGACGGGGGCGGTCTCCCACCCCGAGTCGATGGCGATTGCCTCCCCTGAGGCCTCGTCCATCAGCAGGTAGTCGAAGTTCTTCATCGGTCCGACTGGAATCTGTCTGACGTTCATCCTACTCTCTGATCCCTATCGGGACGGCGAGGACCTCCCCGGTATATTCATCTTTGCCACGGAGCCCCGTCTTCGCCCTGTGAAGCGTGACGGTTAGGTCGGCCCGTACGGTGGCGGGACCTGCCTCTCCGCTCAGGGGGTCGAGGCCTGAGGGTATGTCGACGGCAACCTTGACCGCACGCGAGCTGTTGATCATATGAATCGCGGCGGCCATGGGCTGCCTCACATCACCCTTCACCCCGGTCCCCAGAACGGCGTCGAGCACTATCCCAGCGCGCTCGAACCACTCGTGGTGGCCGATGACCGAGGCCTCGTCTCGCGCCTCCGCCTTCTCGATGTGGGCTCCGAGTCTTCTCCAGTTCTTCGCCGCCTCGTCCGTCTTTATCTCGCTCGCCGGTCCCAGGAGCAGGACGCGCACTTTCCAAGCTCTGCTAAAGAGCCTCGCTGCGACAAAGCCGTCACCCCCGTTGTTGCCGAGCCCGCAGACAACGAGGATCCTCCCTCCCTTGAGCTGGGCGAATCTCTCCTCGACGACCCTGACGACGGCCGCGCCTGCGTTCTCCATCAGCGCCGCAGCATCGAGACCGTAGGAGGCAGCCCTCCCCTCCGCCTCCCGCATCTCCTCTGGCGTGACGTAGTCCAACCGAGGTAATCCGAGGAAACTACCTTTATCAATCTCTCCGTGTCGCTTCAGACGAACTATGCCAGAGAGCAAGCAGGCGGGTAGACCCGTCTCCGAGTCCACCACGACCTCGGTCCGGATAATGATGCCCGCCGACGCGAACATCCGGGGGAACGTCTTCGGCGGCGCCATTATGAAGTACATGGACGAGATCGCAGCCGTGACCGCGTTCCGACACGCCAAGAAGCCGGTAGTCACGGCCTCGATAGACCGCATGAACTTCATCGCGCCCGTCTACCTCGGCGACCTTCTCGTGATGAAGGCCTCGATAAACTACGTCGGGAGGACGTCGATGGAGGTCGGGGTCAGGATGGAGGCGGAGAATCTGCTGTCGGGAAAGTCCACACACGTGGGGTCATGCTTCCTGACCTATGTGGCCATCGATGACCACGGGAAGCCGACGCCCGTGGAACCAGTGGTGCCCGTGACCGCCGACGAGAAGAGACGGTACCGAGAGGCGGAGACCCGTCGGAAGCTGAGAGAGGTTGAAAGGGCCGAGATTCGGAGATTGGGAGTTTGATTATCGGCTCAACAAATGTAGAGCATTCCTCTATTAACCGGGGGGATGGTTGATGGAGCGATGGTGAGCGTATCCGAGGTCTTCGACCTGGCGAGGAGCGGCGAACGCGCCACCGCTGTCTCCGTTCTGAAGCAGGAGTTCCAGAGGCTGCAGTCGTCCGAACACAAGGTCCAGCTCTGCGAATGGATAGCGAGCTGCTTCGAGAACCTGAACGACTACGAGCAGGCGGCAGAGTGGTACGAGATGGCCGGGCTTCTTTCCCTCTCCGAGACGGGATCCGAGCTCGATCAACGCCCTGATGGCGCTCGAGCAGTACGAAAAGGCCCTTTCCTGTCACGAGCAGGGAGAGGACGAAGAATCGATACTGAAATGCCTCCAGATTATCGACGAACTGAAGCACAGCTACGCAGCCTCCTGAACCGTTCCTAGGAGGTCGCCGCAATAGGTGGGCCGGGCTACTTTGACTTGTCGAGAGCTCTTCGCCGGTTCATCGTCTTCTGGTAGCACTCGTTGCAGACCAACTCCTCCTTAATCCCCACCCTGAACGGTTTGGCGTCCTTGTCGAGTTCTTCGTCGCAGAGATAGCACCTCACTTCCAAAGTCTCACCCTCGGGCCCTCGAAACGCGCCTCTTCTGGAGATTCCCTTTCTCCTTGAAATGCCAAACTTCAGCGTCTGCGTCGAACGCCTCAGCCCATTTAACTAATTCCCTCAGCTCTTCGCTCTTTATGCGGGCCTTCCCGCTCTTGACCTGGACGAGCAGCACCTTGCCCTCCTTCGCGGCGAAAAGGTCGACCGGGCTGTGGGAGGCCGCGCTCCTGCCGACCACCCATCCCTCGGCCCTAAGAATCTCCATGCACCTGTACTCCTTCGCGCGACCTCTGTTGTAGAGTCGGTTAACCAATCTTGACGGGCCTTCCGGGTGGGAGACGCGGCTCTTCCCTCTTCACCGTTATGGTCCGCGAGGCAGAGGAGAGAGGAGGGTGCGCTGTCCTCACGAGTTGATAGCGGCTTACCACGCTTGCCCCGCCCGGTGGTCTTTCTGTTGATAGATAGGTTCTTTCCCACTGAGTAAGCTTATGTCGTGGCACCTGCGGACCGGGGTGAACGTCCATGGACCTCAAGAGCGTTGAAGGCTCCCTCGACAGGATACAGGGAAACCTGCAGCTGACACTCGACCGCAGAGAACGAATCCTCAAGGAGAGCAGGGACGTGATCCTCTCCTGCTCAAGGGCGATCGTCCACCTTCATTCTGGGAAGACCAAGGAGGCGCACGGCGAGATAGCCGACGCCGAGAAGGTGCTCAAGGGCCTCAGGAAGGACGGGCTGGGCAACCTCTCGCGGTACCTGATCTCCCCGGAGACCGAGTTCGTGGAGGCCTCGACCGTCGAGTCGATAGTTCTGGGGAGGCCATTCAAGGATCCTCACGCACTCGGAGTCTCCGACGAGGCCTATCTCCTGGGTCTCTTGGACACTGTCGGGGAACTGAAAAGGCTCCTGCTCGTGACGATAACCGAGGGCAGGACGAAGAAGACCAAAGAGTACTTCGCCGCCATCGAGGAGCTCTACGCCCACCTCTCGCCTTTCGCCGTCTTCGACAACGTGGTAAATGGGGTCCGGAGGAAGATAGACGTGGCGAGGATGATCACCGAGGACACCCGTGGCGTCATCGCCGAAGAGACCAGAAGGGAGGCGCTCCTCTCCTCGATCCGGAGCCTTCAGAAGGACATCCGGAGACACAAAGATGCCCCAGAGTGAGCGACATGGACCGTCTCCTGGGGTGCGGAGGCCGGGCCAAAGATGTGTAAATACGGTCTTATACGTCGGGCTGAAGGCTTGCTCTGACAGACCCCGGAGATGATTTGATATGGAGAAGCTTAGCCCAATCCTAATGTCGGAGCTCTTTGAGCTAGTGAAGCTGAAGGCACACACAAGGTTCGTGAATGTGTCCTCCGAAGACCTCGCGTCCAAGATGGGCCAGAGCCAGCAGGCCGCCTCGCAGCACCTCCAGAAGCTCGAGAAGCTGGGCCTGATTGAAAGGAAGAGGGCGGGTCTCCGCTTCGCGATCAAGCTCACCCCGAAGGGTTATGATCTTGTGCGCTCGCACTACTCACAGCTGAAGGCCGCTGTGGAGGAGAAGGGCAAGGACGTCGTCTTCAAGGGTCGCGTCTTCCAGGGTCTCGGCGAGGGAGCTTACTACATCGGTCTAGAGGGTTACAAGAGCCAGTTCGTAAAGGTCCTAGGGTTCGACCCGTTTCCAGGGACATTCAACGTGAAGCTCGAGTCGCCGATCCAGATGGAGCAGAAGCGCGAGCTCCGCTCACGCGAGGGGCTCAGGATACAGGGCTTCGAGAACGGGACGCGCACCTACGGCGGAGCGAGGTGCTACAGGGCCCTCGTGAACGGGAGGTATCCCCGCTGCCGTGCTCGTGATCGACAGGACCCACTACGACGACAGCGTCCTGGAGATCATCTCGCCGGTCAACTTCAGGAAGGACCTAGGGGTAAGGGAGGGCGACGAGGTGACGGTGACGGTCTCCGCCTAGCTCACAGAGTGCTTACTATCTTCGAGGTCTTGACGCCGGGTATGGGCGAGTTCAGCCTGACGACGCTCAGCTCCATGCCCCTCCTTCTGGCCTCGTTCTCTATGTCCTGCGGATTGTGCTTCTGGTCGTATCCCAGGGCCACGAAGTCCGGCCTCACCTTCTCCAGAGTGTCGTAGATACTTCCGTGACCGCCGGGGAGCGCGGCGTCGACCTCCCTCAGCGAAGAAACGAGCTTGACCCTCCATTCTTGGGGCGTCACAGGGTCACGCCCCTTGTTCTTCAGAACTGTCCCGTCGGCTGCCACGACGACCACTAGGGTGTCGCCGAGCCTCTTTGCCTCCTCTATGGTGTGGACGTGGCCAGGGTGTATTATCTCGAAGGCGCCGCCTATCATGACCACTTTCAGCTCGCCTCTCCCTTTCGCGGTGAGGTTCACCCCCTGGTCGCTGACCTCCACCGTGCCATCGGCCGACGCCCTCGCGAGCAGCTCGCGAACCTCCACAGGCGTCGATCTTAGAACGATCGAGAGCGCGTTCACGGTGGCAGCGCCGTCGCGCAGCCTGGTCGCGTACACCGCCCTCAGGAGATCTTTCCCGTTCATGATTCTACCAGTCCAGCTTTATCTTCCCGGTGAAAGTGAGAGCGTCAATCAGCCCCTCGGCATATCCGACGCTGAGCATCGCTAGCTCGTCCTGCCCGTTCGCAAGGAAGCTCTCGGCGTCCTTGATGTAGAGCTCGCTGTTCTCGAAGAGTTCGTCGTGGTCCTCCTTCAAGGTGGCCCTCGCAGTCCCGAGGGCCTTCTTAGCCTTTTCAGCGTACCTTGGGACGAGCACCTGGGCGGTCCTCATCACCGACGCTGAATTGTCTGGGATGTCCGCCTGTGCCCGCCCGCAGACCGCGGCGAGCGACTCGGCCTCGCTGAAGTGCAGCCTTCCGGGGACGATCGCGACGTGGGGGGGCTCACCATACTCGACCGTCTGGAGCTCCCCGATCGTCCCAGCGTGGACCCTCTCGCCCTCGGTGCCCACCCTGCTCAGCACGAGCATGAAGGTCCGCTCGCTCATGACCTCTCTCTTGAAATTCCTCTCCGCGGCGAGGAGGCCTTCCATCAGCGATGCAGGGCTCGCGCCTTCGCCCCTCTCGGTGTCGAACTCCAGAAGGAGCAGCGTATGCGATCCCTCGAGCAGGTTCTTGTGAACCCTCGAGTAGACCTGCTGGTGATAGTTTACGCTGTCTTTGGTAAACGTCACGGTCGCGCCGAACTTGTAGTAGTGCAGGCCGCTGGCGCTCGCAGCCGCCGCAGCGATGGTGGTCCCGTGGATCACCGAGGTCTCAATTCCGTTCGTGATGGCCCTGACCCTCAGATCGCCATGGGTCGTCGCAATCATGGGGTCTCCCTGGACCGCGAGCACGACCTTCCCCTCCGCTGCCTCCCGCAGGATTCGTTTCCCGTCCTCCACGAATGACCTGTCGACCACCGTGAGGGGGTGCCCTGATGCACGCTCCAATTCCTGGAGGAGGCGAGGCGCGTGTGGTGTGGTGTAGTACTCGAGGTACGCGACGTCAGACTCCGTGATCGCATTGACGGCGGCGATGCTCGCCCCCTGATCTCCGAGCCCCAGCCCGACGAAGGTCAGCTTTGCCAAGATTTCTTCCGGCGTCGCTGCGACCGGGTCGTTAATAATCCGTCGTGCTCAGCCTCACCGTAGGGGCTCAAACCGGGAACCCCCGCCGTCAGCAACGCTTTAATTGCCAGTCGTGCGGCCGCGTGTCCGCGGGCCCGTGGCTCAGCCAGGTTAGAGAGTACATCGACCAAAGCGGCTGGCTCTTAGCGAGCTTGTGGGAGTAACCAGCATGTCGTGGGAGGCGCTACAGCGCCCACGAGTTCAAATCCCACCGGGCCCGCTCCCATCCATCCCAGAGCCGTCCTCGAGACTCGATCGTCGCCATCTTACTCGCCCCGGGTGAACCCGGTGCTAGCGCGTGAGCGAAGCGAGTGAGGCGTAGTATACAGAGTTGTCCTCCCCTGAGGAGCTGGCATCAAAGCCTCCCACGCAGTAGATCTGCCCGGACGAGATTGCGCAGGCAGTCTGGACTTCGATCGGGTACCCTGTGGCTTGCTTCCAGGCTCCTATCCCTCCGGACGATACCGAAGCATAGTAGACTCCGCCAGTGTAGGTGTTCAAGCTCCCTTCGCCACCCACGCAGTAGATTTCGCCTGAGGAGGTGACACAGGCCTGACCGCTCGCCTGGACTGGGTACGCCGTGGTCTGTGTCCATGCTCCCACGCCCGCGGAGGAGAGTGGCGCGAAGAAGTCTGTGTTCACGGGGTTGTCGTTGCTGTCCGCTCCCCCAACGCAGTAGATGAATCCGTCCGAGGTGTAGCACGTAGGGAAGTAGATGCCCCCTGGGTAGGCCGTCGAGGCACTCCATGGGCCTATGCCCGAAGAGGAGAGCTGGGCGTACCAGACCGAACTGCTCTCGGCGGCGTCGACGTTGCTGCCATCGGTCTCGTTGTTCCCGCCCACACAGTAGATGTATCCGGAGGACGCGACGCAGGACTGGCTGTCTATGGGGATGGGGAAGGGCGTGGTTTGGCCCCACGCACCGACGGCACCGTCGCCGCGCAGTTGGGCATAGTAGCCTGAGGCGACGTCGTCTCCTCCGTCATCGTAGGTTCCCCCGACGCAATAGACGTAGCCTGAGTAAGCCACGCACGACTGCCCGTTTATGCTCTGGGGATACTCATTCGTGTCCCTCGTCCAGAAGGTGACGTTGGTGGACGACGGAGAGATGGCCGAGGAGGTGTAGACCTCGCTGCGCGGCCCTCCGTTGGCGTCTCCGCCTCCGATGCAGACTATGTACGAGGTGCTGTTGAAGCACTGCTCTCCTGCAATTCCTGGGGTGCCACTGACCTGGATGGGATATCCCGCTGCTCCGCTCCACAGAGAACTGGTCGACTTCGTCGAGGGCGCGAGTAGAGCGTCGAACGCGTAGATGCCCACCAGGGTGGCTATAGCGATCACGGCGACCACGAGCGCGATTCTCGAGGCCTTCATCGAGTGCCACTCTTCGTCGGAAGCTGGTCCTCCTGGCCGTCGCGGACAGTGAACACCACCATCACGCCCGGCGAGAACCTGCGAGAGGGCGATCGCGGGCTGTTCATGACACTTCCCTACAACCCAAGGCTGTTGATTACCCGGCCTGAATTTGCGTCGACCACGAGGATGATCTTGTTTCCCTTGTGATCGAACCTCGCGAACCAGATGGGCGCGTGGAGAAGCTCGACATCCCCGACGTCTGATTGCGTGTTTATCTGCTGGATCATGTGATACTTCGCGTGCGCCTTCGCCGACTGAAGCTGGTCGACGAGGGTCTTCGCCTGTGACCTTGCGACATCCTCGCTGATGTCCCCGTTGAGGATCTTGATGCTCTTCGGAAGCTTCGCGATGTCAAAGAGGGTCCTGTCTGCGAGATCGAACAGATAGTCCCGCGGCTGGTATTCCGTGAGAGCCTTCAGTGCAATCACCGGAAAGTTGTAGTTCGCGTCCATCTGCTCCGTCCTTCTCATCCCACCTCCGCCGTATCCCATCCCCATGCCGAAGGCCGAGAACCTGCCCAGCGCCACGCCCCCGCCTAGCAACCTCGACATCCCCGTCCCCGCCAGGTCGAAGGCGCGCCTGCGCCCTCCGCCCCTCGCGCCGCCTCCGCCGAAACCGCCGCCCATCCCGCCGAGTATGACGCCCATCAGCGCTGCGGTGGTCGCCGTCTGGCCGATCTGTGCAGCCTCGTTGGTCGCGACGACCGTCGTGCGCGCCGAGACGCTGACTATCCAGTAGGGCACATAGGAGAGGCTCATCTCCTCTTGGGTGGAGTTCTCCTCGAGGTGCCTGTGCAGGAGCCCTTTGTCCATGAGGGGCCTGATGATCGCATCCACCCCAGCCGCGTCTGCGATCTTTAGAGGGAGCATCGTCTGCTTCTGTATGTTGCTCCAGCCTTGGGTCCCAAGGGTGATACCGCTCCCGCAGTACTCGCAGGTTATCACCATCTCGCCGAACTTGGGGGAGATCGGTGCGCCGCAGTTGGGGCACTTGATCGAAGTCACACCAGACGGGGCGATTATCTGTCCCTGCTTCTGAGAGGAGGGTGCCCCCGACGGCCGTGGGGCCGGGGAACCGACCTGGGCCGGTTGGGCTCCGCTCGCGGGCGCGTTGACCTTGGTTCCACATTTGTAGCAGAATGAGGCGTCATCGGGCAGTTGCGCCCCGCAAGTTTGACAAATCATGAATTCGAATCCCTGACTCGTGCTAAAAAGGGTATGTTTCAGATTGCGGTGCAAGTCGGTCGTCGTCCGCCCGGAAGCGCCTAATCGCCCTTGCGACCCACGAATATCGTATCCTTGAATGGGGCGGTGTTGCTACCTCTCCTGAACTTCCAGTCCGAGAACGCCTCCGTCGTCTTGAATCCGACATCTCTGAGAACCTCAATGAAGTCCTCGGGGACGAAGAGCCCGAGCTTGTGCACGTCATCCCTGAGCGTAATCACTTTTCGGCCGTCCTTGATCAGGTACGTGAAGGAGATTTCTCCGATGTCCCCGCGGCGCTTCGAGGTGCTGAGCCTGGCGCCGATTACCTTCCCGTCATCGAAGATGTCCTCGCCACGATATCCGTCAAGGAACCCTTTCTTGGTGAAGTGTGTGTCGAAAGCGACGATCCCGTCGTCGGTCACGTGGTCAAAGAAGCCGCGCAAAGTCTTCTTCAGGTCTGACCTCGTGAGGTTGTAGGAGATTGTGCTGAAGAGACAGACGACCTCGTCAAACTGCCCCTCGACCGCGGAGCCGAGGTCCCTCATGTCGCCGCGGATGAACTTCGCGCCGTGCCTCACCTTCCCCGCCGCGACCTTCAGGACGTCTTCGCTGAGGTCGACCCCGGTCACCTGATATCCTAGGCGAACGAAGAGCTTCGTGTGGTTGCCGGTCCCGCAGCCGACCTCCAACAGGCGTCTTCCAGACACCCCGTTCCTGCGGAAGAGCTCGACGAGGAACTCTACCTCCCTGCCATAGTCCTTGCCCCAGTATATCCTGTCGTAGTACGGCGCCAACTGGGAGTAGAGTGCTCTCTTCTGCATGATTCGCTAGCTCCCTTTCTGGAGGAGGAATCTCGAGACGCACGCTCCGTACCTCCCTCTCAGTTCGGGGCTGAGGTATCTGTAGCTCCGGACCACCTTTCTGCACCCGGGTGCCCCGCACCTGCACTCCATCGTGAATCCGTCCCACCCGACGTTCGTCGAGTAATCGAATGTGACCTCGTCTCCGGGTTCTATCGTGCTCAGCGCGACTATCCTGGTCCTTCCGAGAATGACGCAGTTCGGCTCGCACGAGTGGTTGAGGTACCAGCCGATAGATTCCCTCTCAGGGACGATGTACCGGTCGTAGTCGACTTGAAATGCAAACTGCCAGAGCGCTTCAGGAATCTCGGAGATCCACTGTTCCTTACCGTCGTAATCCCAGACGAGCTCGCCCGGTTCAATCCTTGCGGTCGCGAATACCCCTTTTCCCTTGTGGCCGGCATCCGCGATCCGAAGTCTTTCCTTGGCCAACTTCGGACCTGTCTCCTGCGGCAGTCCTATGTAACGTTTAAAGACCTGTCTGGATTATCCAGCCTGCTTGACAGATTCAAGAACGTTCACCGTCATCATCGTGGCGCTTCTGGCCGGAATCCTGATTTCCTCGACGATCGCAGCCTACTATCTGTACCAGTACAACGAGGCCCAGAACAACGCCAACTTGTATCTCGGCGAGCTCAAACAGGCTTCCAGCGCGACGGTCCAGACGGCAACCACCACCGTGGTCAGCGGTGGAGTGACCAACACCGTGACTTCGACTGCGACCGGGACGCGGGGGTTCGTGGCTACGATCAACATTCTACTCGACTTCGGCAACGGGACGCAGAGGTGGTACAACGACACCGCGGTGCAGGCAGGCTGGAACGCGTATCTTGCCACGGTCGTGGTCACAGGAGGGAACCTGAATGATACGTGGTACCCGCAATACGGAGAGCATCTTGTCAACGGCATAGACGGACTGCAGAACTCCCGGTCGGGCTCGTGGTTCCTCTGGACCTACGGAAGCGCATCGCGATGGGAGGTGGCGCAGTCCGGCGCCGACCAGCTCCCCGCCACGAACGGGTCAGTCTTCGCCTGGAGCTACTGCGGCATTACCGCGAGCTATGCTCCGACATGCACTTCCCCATAGGCATGACGACCCCTCGGACCCTTTCACAAAAGGAGAAATAACTCCGAGTTGCACGCCCGCCAGATGGTTCTGGAGACTCTCCGCGAGGTGCTGGAGTCCGAATACCGGGGTCCACGGGCCGTCTTCACGCAGATCCACGTCCTCAAGGCTCTGATCGCCATAGGGAGGACAGGGTCCGTCGGCCGCGGCCGGCTGGGGGCCCTTACGGGGCTGGGGCAGGGAGAGGTGAGGACTCTGATCAAGAGGCTGAAGGACAACGACCTAATCATCATAGAAGCCAACGGGTGCGCGCTCAGCAAGAAGGGCGAGCGAGAGTACGCGAAGATATCATCGCTGCTGCTTTGGTCCTCTCCTGTGGATGGGGAATCACTCGAGATTGGCGGACGGTGCTGGGCCGTCGTGGTCGCCGGCGCCTCCAAGAAGGTCCGCTACGGGATAGAGCAGCGGGATGCCGCTATCAAGGCCGGCGCCGACGGAGCATTCACCGCAATCTTCAGGGCGGGCCGCTTCGCCGTCCCAGGGGAGGGCACGGACTGCGAGAAGGACGGACCAAGCGAACCGTGGACGACGGTTCGCAAGTCAGGCCTCGGTGAAGGGGACGCCGTGGTCGTGACGGGATCGTCCAGCGAACCTGACTCGGAGAACGGCGCGCTCGCCGCTGTGCTTACGCTTCTCTAAAGCCCGTCGTTTAGGTTATAAGATTCTGAGATTCGAGCCGTGAGGCGTGTACACAAGCTCCGTCGTCGATGACGAGAAGCACTGCCTCGCCATGATGAAGCAGATGGAGGACGAGTATGAGAAGAAGAACGAGCAGTTCTTTGTTGACGTCCTCGTCAACGAACCAAGCCTGGTCCTGCGCGTCCACGCTGTGACGATCCTAGCCGAGCTCGGTGGGGAGACGGCCGTCCCTGTACTCTCTGACGTCGTACTCCACGATCCCGACCCGCTCGTGAAGCACGAGGCCGCGTTCACCCTAGGCCAGATGGGGCTCGCCTCCGGGGTCCCAGCGCTCGAGGAGGCGGTCAGGCACGACAAGGAGCCCATAGTCAGGCACGAGTCGGCCGCGGCGCTCGGGTCGATCGGCAGCCAGTCCGCGAGGCCGACCCTCGAGGCCGCGCTGAAGGACGAGGACGAGCTGGTGAGGAACTCGGCCGCCGCATCGCTCTTCAACCTGAAGTTCCTGAAGGAGTACTCCGTCGGCGGCACGGCGAAGGACAGGATGCCGAGACCCTAGGCGCCGATACAAAACTTAAGTGAAAGTCGCCCGCTAAGGGTTCGATGAGCCTTCAGGGCAAGCGCGCGCTGGTCACCGGTTCGAGCCGGGGGATCGGGGCCGCAATCGCACGGAAGTTCGCGGCGGAGGGAGCGACGGTCGTGGTGAACCATCGGAACAGCGAGGCCGAGGCCCAGTCCGTGGCAGGATCCATCATCTCGGACGGAGGGAAGGCGATCGTCGTCCAGGCGGACGTCTCCGACCCAGCCAGCGTGGATGCGATGCTCGCCACCATACGAGGGAATTTCGGGGGCCTCGACGTCCTCGTGAACAACGCCGGGCTTGCCAATGCTGAGATTTGGAACTCCAAGCTCGAGGATATCACGGTCGACATGTGGAGGAAGGTCTTCGGCGTCGACCTCATAGGCACGTTCCTCTGCACCCAGAAGTCGGTCCCCCTGATGAAAGCGCGCGGCGGGAGGGTCGTGAACATCGCCTCCACGCCGGTGCTTACCGGTGACCTCGACGGGTTGGTTTATGCTCCGGTAAAGGCGTCGGTACTCACGCTGACGAAGATGCTCGCGAGGACGCTCGCGCCTGAAGTGGCGGTGAACTGCATGATCCTGGGTTCCATAGAGACTGGTTGGGTCGAGTGGCTGACCGAGGCGCAGGCCAAGTCATACAAGGAGGTCATCCCCCTCAAACGCTTCGGCCATCCTGAGGAGGTAGCGAAGGTGGCCGCCTTCTTCGCAAGCGACGCCTCGAGCTTCGTCACCGGCCAGAGCCTCGTCGTCGACGGCGGAGAGGTGATGGATTGACGTTTCAGTCCTGGGCAGCCTGGTAGAGTCCTCCGCTGGCGTCTATCTTCTTCAGCGCCTCTCCAATCTCGTCGTCGGGGCTGACCAAGCCCTTCCTCACCACGCTCTCCCAGAGTTGGATGTAGATCTCCAGGGCCTCCCTGATCTGCGTCGGCTTCTCTTTTCGCGTCAGTCTGAGCTCCTTGAGGTACCCGCTTACCAGCCTTGACTTCTCGGGCAAGTGACTCAACCCAACACGTCCGCTCCAGTATTAAGGATAGACCAGTACTAGCCGCGCTTGACCCTGGCTTCTCTTCCGACCCCGGACGAGATGGTCCGGTAGCCCATCCTCGCCATAGCCCTCCTGACCTTCTGCTCGTCCTCCTCGCTTGTGTTGATGAAGACGGAGGGGCCAGTCTGCATCGAGAAGTAGGCCCGCACGCTGTTAGAGCGGAGCTCTCTTACCTTCGTGATGACGTTGATGGTATCGCCGCTCATTACGATCATCCTGTTCTCGCCGGTCATCGTCACGCCGTGCAGCTCCATGGTGTCCTGCTCGACGAGTTCGCCGAGCCTCGCAAGGTCCCCTCCCCTTATCGCCTTCTCCACTAGGTCGCACCTCTTGGCCGCCGACTCTATCCTCGCCTTGAAGAACGGCGAGGTCTCAACCTCTTCGTGCGCCGTCTCGGTCTTGACGGTCGAGGGAAGAGGAACGATTACCATCCTGAGCGGAAGGTCCTTCTCGTCGGCGATCTTCTCCGAATACGTGTCTTCGTCGCCCCGACCGGCGTACAGCCGGGAGAACCCCCCTACCATCGTCCGTGATGCTGAGGCAGCGAATAGCCTCGAGACCCTCGAGAGGTCCCGCAGGTCGGGCGGGCCTTTCTTCACTGCACGGTTTATCGCGAACGTAAGAGCGGACCCAGCCGAGGATGAGAAGCCCAGCCCCTTCCCCTCGACCCCGGGCGTGTTCTTGGAGTCCATGTCGAGCCCGAGCTCCACGAACCCCTTCCCGGTCAGCCTCTTCGAGACCTGCTCTATCCTCCGGAGCGCGTCCTCATTCCTCTTCCCTTCCACGAGGAGTCTGCCCTCCCTTCCCTCTGTCACCCTCACCTCCGAGTAGAGCGAGGTCGTGTTCACCGATATGCTGTCGTGGTATGGGATTCTCAGGTCCCAGTTCTTGAGCCCGTGGTACTTGACCAGGGCCTGCATCGTATTCGCAACCACGGTGTACGGCATCAGACTCGCACCTCTATCCTGAGTACGCCTCGGCAGTCGGGGCTCCTTAGGCTTTCGACGATCTTCTTGGGTATGTCCTTTGCGGCGGCGTCGGCTCTTATGGCGAGCGTCCTCGCGGAGATGAACTCGCTCTTCCGCATCACGATCTCGTGGGCGTCCTCGAGGGAGAGCCTGCTGCTTCCAGCCGCTCGAACCAGGAAGCCTTCCTGGGGGACCTCTATCGTGATGAGCACCTCGCTGCCGTCGACCATGATCGACTCTCTCACCTCCTTCGACAGGTCAGAGACACCCTTGTCGGCGCGCACCCCTATGATGCAGTCGCCTCTGAGCGTCAGGTGCGAGTCACGCGTCACTTCTATGGTCGTAGGGTGCCGCGACCGTACCATCGGGTGGCCGAAGAACTCGACCTCGTCTCTGTAGATCTTCACTGCCATCCATCCAGAGCCTACGGTTAATATTCTTGGATGGGCTCTGCCACGTGGCACATGGCCTAATGCGTTTATACACGGCCCGACGCATCCCGTTATTTGCCTTGGCCACCGAGTACGAGGACCTCCTGAGTCAGATGATCGCCGATAGGAGGTCGAGACTGGACGCGCTGAACAAGTCAGGAGGGAAGAACAAGGCTGCGGAGGGCCTCAGGTCCGAGATCCGTTTCATCGAGGTCGAGCTCGAACGTTACCAGAAGGGGCTCGCGCTGTTCAGGACAGAGTCCGTGCCAAAGGTAGGCCGCTGGGGCAAGCCAGAGCCCGTCGAGGAGCCAGCTGGACACCCGAGCGCGGGCGAAAAGGCGACCTGACCGCGGTGCCAGGGCCCAGGGCGCGCTCTCACCCGCCGCGTTCTACCAGCATTTAGATACGGATTAGCGGACGGACGCCAGTGTAAAGATTTGCGGCGTCCCCTCCCGAGCGCCCTCATCACCCAGATCTACGGCACGTTCGTGCTCACCCTCCTGGGCCTCGGCGCGATTACCGTAGTCGCCGACTGCCACACCTTCCCAGCCGGAGCGGGTCTGGGCCTCGGGGTTCATCGGCCTCGCACATGGCGTCGCGACCCCCATGGGGTGGCGACGGTCGCCCAGGTCTCCCGCGCGCGCTTCAACCCGGCGGTCACTATGGCCTCTGCGCCATAGGCGAGCTCTCTCTGAACAGGACGGGCCCTGCCGGGCCTGCCATGCGAATTCTCTTTATGAGTTTGTCTCGGTGGCGAGGTCGAACCGGTCCAGGTTCATTACCTTATTCCACGCGGCTACAAAGTCGTGTACGAACTTCTCCATGGAGTCCCCACACGCGTAGACCTCGGCCAACGCCCGGAGTTGGGAGTTCGAACCGAAGATGAGGTCGACGCGGGTGCCAGTCCACCTGAGTTTGTCCGTTGCACGATCACGACCCTCGAACACATCCTTGTTTCCCAAACTCGCATTCCAAGTCGTTCTCATGTCGAGTAGATTCACGAAGAAGTCATTCGTCAGCGTCCCAGACCGCTCTGTGAATACGCCGTGCTGGGACTGTCCGAAATTGGTACTCAGAACTCGCATGCCGCCGATGAGAACCGTCATCTCAGGTGCCGTCAGCGTCAGCAACTCCGCCCTATCGACCAGCAGTTCTTCGGCCGATACAGCCAATCTGGTCCTGATGTAGTTGCGGAACCCATCCGCTATCGGTTCGAGCACGGCGAAAGAAGCCGCATCGGTTTGCTCCTGCGAGGCGTCCATGCGTCCGGGCGTGAAGGGAACCGCCACCTCGTGACCAGCACTCTTCGCAGCCTGTTCTACGCCGGCACAACCGGCCAGAACAATCAGGTCGGCCAGTGATACCTTCTTGCCTCCGGACTGCGCGCTGTTGAACGCGCTCTGGATACCCTCCAAAACTTTGAGCACCCTCGCTAGCTGGGCAGGCTGGTTGACTTCCCAATCCTTCTGCGGCGCCAGACGGATGCGGGCACCATTGGCACCACCGCGCTTGTCGGAGCCGCGGAAGGTGGATGCCGACGCCCAGGCGGTCGAAATTAGCTCTGATATTGATAGGCCAGAGGTCAGGATCCTGCCCTTGAGGGAGGCGATGTCCGACGCATCAATCAGTTTGTGATTGACGGCGGGGATGGGGTCTTGCCAGATTAGCTCCTCTGATGGGACTTCGGGTCCGAGATAGCGCGTCCGCGGGCCCATGTCACGGTGCGTCAGCTTGAACCATGCTCGGGCGAACGCGTCCGCAAACTGGTCCGGGTTTTCCATGAAGCGGCGCGAAATCTTTTCGTAGACCGGATCGAACCTCAAGGCGAGGTCCGTGGTCAGCATGGACGGCGCGTGACGCTTTGACGGGTTGTGCGCGTCCGGCACCGTACCGGCACCTGCCCCAGCCTTCGGCTTCCACTGATGCGCACCGGCCGGGCTCTTCGTTAGCTCCCATTCGTAGTCGAAAAGGTTCCGGAAGAAGTTGTCGCTCCACTTCGTCGGTGTCCGACTCCAGATGACTTCCAGGCCGCTGGTAATCGTATCATCGCCCTTGCCGGTACCAAACTTGCTCTTCCAGCCGAGACCTTGTACCTCGATGGGGGCGGCTTCAGGCGCGGGACCCACGAGCGACGCATCGCCGGCGCCGTGGGTTTTGCCGAAGGTGTGACCACCACCAATGAGCGCGACGGTTTCCTCGTCGTTCATCGCCATACGCGCAAATGTCTCGCGAATGTCCTTGGCAGCAGCAAGCGGATCCGGATTACGGTTTGGCCCTTCCGGGTTGACATAAATCAAGCCCATCTGCACAGCAGCGAGAGGATTTTCCAGTTCCCTGTCAGCGGAGTACCGCTTGTCGCCAAGCCACTCGCTCTCGCTCCCCCAGTAAATGTCCTCTTCGAGTTCCCAGACGTCTTCGCGCCCTCCGCCGAATCCGAAGGTCTTGAACCCCATCGATTCCAGCGCGACATTGCCGGCGAGGATCATCAGGTCGGCCCAAGAAATCTTCCGACCGTATTTCTGCTTGATCGGCCAGAGCAGCCGGCGCGCCTTGTCGAGGTTCGCATTATCTGGCCAGCTGTTGAGGGGCGCAAAGCGCTGGCTGCCGGACCCTGCGCCCCCGCGACCATCACCTATGCGATAAGTGCCCGCGCTGTGCCACGCCATTCGGATTAGGAGGGGTCCGTAGTGGCCGAAGTCCGCTGGCCACCAGTCCTGCGACTTCGTCATCAGTTCACGAAGGTCCTTCTTCAAAGCCGCCATGTCGAGGCTCTTGAACTCCTTGGGGTAACTGAAACCCTCGCCCATCGGATTGGACTTGGGGCAACGCTGGTGCAAGACATCAAGCCTCAGCTGGTTCGGCCACCAGTCTCGGTTCGTCATTCCGCCTTTCTTATCCAAATATCAAACCCACTTGATTAAACCGCGCCGTTGTCCGGTGATATTTAGGTTTGCACAATTGAAATCCAATGTTCCGTTCATGAACAAAGCGCTGCGCAAAGCTTCGTGCCGTTGAGCCGCGATTTACTCTCTTGATTCCTGCTAGGCTGAGGTTTTGAATCATCTTCCCGTGCCGTTTTCCCAATCCCGCGAGGAGCTTCGACCCCGCTTGGTCTCGCTCCTTTTCAGCACACCTCTCTCGCGGTACTGGCTGTACGTGGTTGGACCTATACTCGGAGCGCTGGTGGCCGCTATGCTCTTCAAGTGGCATATTCCAGAGCAAGGCGCGATGAAGAACGGAACCCGGATGGACAGAGAGAGGGCCAAGGAGCTGATCGGGCAGGTCGAGGGGGCGTCGGCCTCGGACAGCAGCGCCGAAGTGAGGCAGAAGGTGGTTAAGATCCTGAACCAGGTCCCGACCTACAACTGGGTGGGCATATACCTCGTCAAGGGTGGGAACCTGGCCCTCGCTGCCTGGGCCGGACCCGCAGCCACGGTCCACACGACCATCCCCATCGGCAAGGGCGTCTGCGGCTGGGCCGCCAAATCCGGCAGGACGGAGATAGTCTCCGACGTGAGCAAGGACAGCCGCTATCTGGAGTGCTTCGCCAACACGAAGTCGGAGATAGTCGTCCCCGTACACTACGGGGGCAGGGTCGTAGGAGAGATAGACATCGACAGCGACGAACTGAACGCGCACTCATCCGTTGACCGGGAGTTCCTGGAAGCTGTGGCCTCCAAGATAGCGCGACACTGCGTCGGCTAGCCAACGTTCGGCAGCCTACGGACCTGCTTTATCATCTCAGCGTAGTGCTGGACAGTCATGCGAGAGCCAGCGAGGCCCTACCAGCGCTCCAGGGTTTGCCTTGCACTACCACAAGGCGATCAGTATCCCGGCCTTGCTCCGACGTGTCCAGACGCACGTCAGGGGCCACACGATTCATCGGGGCACTCTAGTTCGTCGGGAATTATTCCTGAGGGTCATCAGGGCAATATAACTCATGTTATAAGCCTTAAATATTCAAAGACGCGGCACTTTAAGCCGTTCGGCCATGGCCAAGTTGGAAATACGCGACCTCTACGTCTCCATAGAGGGCAACGAAATTCTCAAAGGAGTCAACCTGACGATCAATCAGGGGGAGGTCCACGCCCTTATGGGCCCGAACGGGTCAGGGAAGAGTACACTAGCCTACACTCTGCTCGGGCATTCGAAGTACAAGGTGACCAAGGGAGACATCCTGATCGACGGCCAGAGCATCCTCGGCTACACCCCCGACAAGAGGGCGAAGAGCGGACTCTTCCTGGCCTTCCAGTACCCGGTCACAGTTCCTGGCGTCACCATGTTCTCCTTTCTGCGCGCGGCCTACAACTCTGTCCACACCGACGAGAAGAACCAGGCCCCGACCCTCTTTGAGTTCAGAGAGGCGATGAACGAGAAGATGAAGCTCCTGGGGGTCGACGAGTCCTTCATGAACAGGTACCTCAACGAGGGCTTCTCCGGCGGTGAGAAGAAGAGGGCCGAGATCCTGCAGATGGCCCTGATGAAACCGAAGTTCGCAATCCTCGACGAGACCGACTCCGGCCTGGACATCGACGCCCTGCGCGTCGTGGCCGAGGGAGTGAGCAAGCTTGCGGGGAGCGAGTTGGGAGTCCTCATAATCACGCACTACCAGAGGATTCTGAAGTACATCAAGCCGAACTTCGTCCACGTCCTCTACGATGGCAAGATAACGGCCTCGGGAGGAGAGGAGCTCTCGCTCAAGCTCGAAGAGAAGGGGTACAGCTGGCTCAAGGAACAAGCCGGCGTGGTGGCCTAGGGTCGGTAGAGGCAAGTGTTATATACTTATAACAATAGTAATAATGTGAGTTATCTATGACATCTGCTTCCGAGATTGTCTCTGACGATTATCAGACAAAGTACGGATTCGCCGACTCGACGGACTACCTCGACCACAGCCACAAGGGGATAAACGAGGACGTCGTCAAGGAGATCTCCCGGCATCCGTGACGAGCCGATCTGGATGGAGGAGTTCAGGCTCAGGGCCCTGAAGAACTTCCTGGCCCGCCCCGTACCCACGTGGGGGGTCGACCTCTCTCCGATACACTTCCAGGACTTCTACTACTACGCCCAACCTGCGAAGGAGACCGCGAAGAAGTGGGAGGACGTCCCCCCGGAGATCAGGAACACCTTCGAGAAGCTGGGCATCCCTGAGGCCGAGAGGAAGTTCCTCGCCGGCGTCGGCGCCATCTACGAGAGCCAGGAGGTCTACAACAGCCTCCAGAAGGACCTGACAGGCGCAGGGAGTCATATTCACGAGCGTCGGCAACGCGGTGAAGGAGTATCCCGACCTCATCAAGAAGTACATGGGGACGATAGTCCCGGCCAGCGACAACAAGTTCGCCGCGCTCAACAGCGCGGTCTGGAGCGACGGTCCCTTCATCTACATCCCGGAGGGCGTCAAGATCAGCTATGCCCCTCCAGTCCTACTTCAGGATCAACGCCCAGGGGATGGGGCAGTTCGAGAGGACGCTCATCGTCGCGGAGCCGAACAGCGAGGTCCAGTACATCGAGGGCTGCACCGCCGCGATGTACCAAAAGTCGATGCTCCACGCCGCCGTCGTCGAGCTGATCGCGAAGAAGGGTGCGAAGATAAGGTACATCACGATCCAGAACTGGAGCAAGAACGTCTACAACCTCGTTACGAAGAGGGCGCACGCCTACGAGGACGCGAGCGTCACCTGGCTGAACGGGGAGGTCGGCTCCGGGCAGGAACATGAAGTATCCGTCGATCTACCTCCTCGGCGCAAGGCGCAAAGGCGGAGATACTCTCGATGGCCTACGCCGGCGCCAACCAGATACAGGACACCGGAGGGAAGGTCATCCACCTCGCCTCCGACACCTCCTCCAAGATAATCTCAAAGTCGGTCTCCAAGGACGGAGGCGATGGCCATCTACCGCGGCCTCCTGCACATCGCGAGGGGCGCGCACAACGTGAAGTCCACCGTGAGGTGCGACGCGCTCCTCCTCGACGAGCAGTCGAAGACCTCGACCATTCCCGTACATGGAGGTCATGGCGGACGACGCCACGGTCACCCACGAGGCGAGCGTCGGCAAGGTCGGCGAGGACCAGCTCTTCTACCTCATGGCCAGGGGCATCAGCGAGAGGGACGCCCTGAGCATGATAGTCAACGGCTTCGTCGAGCCCTTCACCAAGGAGCTCCCGATGATCTACGCGATCGAGCTCAACCGGCTGATGGCGCTCGAGATGACCGGCGCGGTAGGCTAAACAACACCGCCAAGTCGAGGTGTTCCCATGGCCCAGCAAACGATGGGCGCGTTCACCGAGGAGAAGGTCGATCGCTCTGTCCAGGAGCCTGCAGGAGCCCGAGCTGGCTCAGGGACTTCCGGGTCGACGCGCTCAGCGAGTTCCTCAAGCTCCCTCTCGAGCTCTCCCCGCTCTACACGAAGTACGCAGGGGTCTCCGCCGTTCGACCCGGCGCAGTTCTCGGTCGCGCCCCCGAACGAGGTCCTCGACCTCCGGACTCACTTCGAGGGCTACCTCACGGGGAAGGAGACCAACATCATCCTCCAGGGTAACTCGACCACGATCCACGTCGACCTCGACGAGTCGCTACGCGAAGAGCGGGCTCGAGGTCATGAGCATCCACGACGCCATCGCCAAGAAGGAGGGCCTGATGCGAGGCCTGTTCGAGACAAGCTGGCGAAGTCGAACGGGGAGAAGTACGCGGCGTTCAACAACGCCTTCTTCAACTCCGGAACTTTCATCCATGTCCCCGAGGGGTCGAGGTCTCGTCTCCCCTTCGGAAGATGCTCGTAGTGAAGAACCCTGCGTACGAGCGTGTCGACCAGACGATGATCTACGCCGAGGATACCTCGAGGTTGAACTTCCTCGAGGAGCTCTACACGGGCGCGGCCGAGCATGACTACCTCGTCAGCTCTCTGCTCGAGGTCAGGGCCGGGAGCTCCTCCCACGTCGACGCCAGCTCGCTGCAGCTCCTGGACGAGAAGGCGACCTATCTCACTAACAAGCGGGTCGACGCCTCAAGCGACTCACGCGTAAACATCACGTCGATCCTCCTCGGCGGTCGACCGATCTCCCGGTCCCGAATGGACATGGTGACCTCAACGGCAGGGGCTCGACAGTCGAGGGATTTGAGGTCTTCTTCTGCAACGGGAAGCAGCGGTTCGACCTCGAGTCGAACCTCATCCACAACTCCCCGGACACCACCGCCGCTCTTCACGCGAGGGGCGTGCTCAAGGATCGAGTCACAGTCGATATTCAAGGGCATGATCAAGATTAACCACATTGCGAAGAACGCCAGCTCCTATCTTGCGCACCACGCGATGCTACTGGACAAGGGCGCCCGTTCCGACGGCATCCCTGGCCTCGACATCGAGACGAACGAGGTCAAGGCGACGCACTCGGCCTCGGTAGCGCAGGTCGACGAAGACCAGGTCTTCTACCTGAGAGCGAGGGGGCTACCTGAAGACGAGGCGAAGAAGATGATTGTGCTCGGATTCTTCGAGCCCGTCGTGTCCAGGATTCCGGTCGAGATGGCCCGTGAAGGTGCGAAGTTCATAATCGAGGGCAAGTGGTACGGCGAGAGGAGGAGGCTCATCGACACGGAGGCGCTGATGGCGATCACCGGAGAGGGACCGGTCGAGGTCAGGCAATCGGGAGACGTCTTCGAGAGGCACTACAAGTACAGGGCGTGAAGGTCCTGGTCCACTTTGTGCGGGCCATGTCCCTCTCCGACCTGCAGCCGGGCACGATGGCCGGCGTCGAGCTCGAGGGCACGAAGGTCCTGCTATCCAATCTCGATGGCGAGGTCCACGCAGTCTCAGGCGTCTGCACCCACGAGGAGTACGACCTCTCCCAGGGGTTCATCCTCGACGGGGCCGTGGTCTGCACGCTCCATCTCTCTCAGTTCGACCTCAAGACAGGCGAGGTCTACAACCCTCCGGCGACGCTGCCACTCCGCGTCCTGAACGTTAAAATAGAGGAAGATGCGATTTTCGTCGAGGTCTAGCGTGTTGGGTGGTCGCTTTTGTTGATGTCGGAGTCTCTCAAGGTCGAGAAGGTGAGGGCGGACTTCCCCATATTGAAGAGGAAGATACACGGCAACCGCCTGGTCTACCTTGACAACGCGGCCACGACGCAGAAGCCTAGGTCAGTCATCAGGTCAATAGTCGACCTCTACAGCAAGCACAACGCCAACCCGCACAGGGGAGTCCACCAGCTCAGTATCGAGGCCACTGAGGCATTCGATGAGGGCAGGAAGAAGGCCGTTTCTTTCATCCACGCACGGGCTTTCGAAGAGATACTCTACACGAGGGGTGCCACCGAATCGATAAACCTCGTCAGATACGCATGGGGGCGCAGCCACATCAAGTAGGGCGACCTCATCGTCCTCACGATAATGGAGCACCACAGCAACATCGTCCCGTGGCAGCTCCTAGCGAAGGAGGTCGGTGCCCGCATAGAATACGTCGGGATAAACCCGGACGGCACCTTGAGGGACGACGAGTTCGAGTCGCCTCATGGATCGGTCGCCCGCGCTCGTCGCCTTCACCCAGGCCTCGAACGTTCTCGGGACGATAAACGACGCCGAGAAGCTCTGTTCTCTGGCCCGCCGCGCAGGCGCGACGACGGTCGTCGACGCGGCGCAGTCTGTGCCCCACATGCCGGTCGATGTCCAGAAGATGGGCTGCGACTTCTTGGCCTTCTCGGGACACAAGATGCTCGGACCCACCGGGATAGGCGTGCTCTACGGGAGGAGGGAGGTGCTCGAGGACATGGAGCCCTTCGAGAGTGGCGGTGACATGATCAAGGAGGTGCACGTCTCGGGCGCCCGTTGGAACGACCTGCCCTACAAGTTCGAGGCCGGAACCCAGAACGTCGAGGGCGCCGTGGGCCTCGGGGCGGCGATCGACTACCTTGAGTCGCTCGGGATGGAGAAGGTCAGGAGCCACGAGCAGGAACTCACCGCCTACGCGCTCGAGCAGATGGGGTCCGTCCCCGGCATAACGGTATACGGGCCCAAGGACGCGTCCAGGAGGGGCGGGGTCGTCTCGTTCAACCTCGGAGACATCCATCCACACGATCTGGCGTCGATCCTCGACGAGGAGGGCGTCGCGATTAGGTCGGGGCATGCACTGCGCGCAGCCGCTCCATGAGACGCTCGGCCTATCGGCGACCAGCAGGGCGAGCTTCTACGTCTACAACTCCCGCGACGACGTCGACGCGCTAATGGGCGCGCTCTCCAAGGCCCGGAGGATATTCTGTCTATGAGCAGCAGCGACATCTACCGGGAGCTGATACTCGACTACTACCGTAACCCCCGGAACTTCGGGAAGCTAGACCCTCACGACATCGACTCGAGAGACTCGAACCCTCTCTGCGGAGATGAGATAGAGATTCAGGTCAAGGTCTCGGCCGACAAGAAGATAGAGGACATCAGGTTCCTCGGCAAGGGATGCGCCATAAGCCAGGCCTCGGCCTCGATGCTGACGGAGCTGGCAAAGGGACGCCCGCTCGAATGGGTGAAGGTCCTCTCAAAGGAGGACATACTGAAGATGCTTGGCACCTCCGACCTTGGCCCAGCGAGGATAAAGTGCGCCCTGCTCTCGATGAAGGTCCTGAAGACGGGCGTCTATGGCTATCTGGGGACGGCCCTCGAAGAGCCCGCCGACCACTAGTTGCCCACCTCTTCGTGCCAAGCTTAATTATCGGCGCAAAAGGCCAGACAACGGAAGGACCCTCATCACAATGAGCAAGAAGTACCTTCTCCCGTACGAACTCATCGAGGTCAACTGGAGATTCTGGAGCCTGCTTGCCATACTCTCCGTGGGCTTCGGTGCTCTCATCATGTTCCCGCTCCTCCAGGTGAACGGGTACATCGACCCGTTCTACAGCCCCACGGTGCTCATAGTCCCGCTTCCCGGCGCGTTCAGGCTGACCTGCTACGCCTACCGCAAGGACTATCACAGGCACCTCTTCCGTCACCCGCTCGGTTGCAGCAACCCGAACCGGTCTGAGACCCACGAGCAGCCGTACACCGGGGAGAGGAGCGCCATCTTCCAGATCGAGAACCTACACAGGTATTTCCTCTACGCAGGGATCGCAATCCTCCCCTTCTTCTACTACGACTTCTATCATTCGTTGGTCTACGCCGGAGTCCTCTCCCTGAGGCTCGGGAGCCTGGTCCTGCTCGCCAACGCGCTCATGCTGACCGCTTGGACGCTGTCATGCCACGCCTTCAGGCACCTAGCGGGCGGAAACATCGACTGCTACTCCTGCGCCTATGCCGGGAGCGCCCGCAGGTCCGTCTTCGGTGTGCAGAGCTGGTGGAACGGGCACCACGAGCAGCTCGCATGGATAAGCCTCCTCACGATAATCTTCGCGGACCTCTATCTGAGGGCGGTCCAGGCGGGCCTCCCGGTCGACTTCAGGATATCCTAGGTGGTTGCAGTTGGAGCGAGAGACCAAACCCAGGTTCCGAAAGGCGTGGAAGTACCCGCTCTTCCTGCTGGGCCTGGTGATACTCGTGCTCGGAGAGGTGGGCGCGAGCTCGATGGGGGCCACGGCTAACGACGAGGCGGCGATCGGGGCTCTGGGGCTAGCGGTCCTCGTCTCCGCGATCGCGCTCGGCTGAGTCCCAGCGGCTACTTCCCGCGCAACTTCCTGTAGACCCAGAGGATCGGGTCGTAGCTCCTGTCGACGACCCGTTCCTTCTCGGGGATTATGGCGTCGTCCGTGATGACTATGTGCTCAGGGCAGATCTCCTGGCAGCACTTCGTGATGTTGCAGTAGCCTAGTCCTGCCTGGTCCTTCAGGTACCCGGAGCGGTCAAGGGCATCCATCGGGTGCATGTCGAGAGACGCGGCCTTCACCACCCACCTCGGCCCGACGTAGTCCGCCTTGTGCTCTCTCACCACATGGCAGACGTCCTGGCAGAGGAAGCACTCTATGCACTTCCGCAGCTCCCTCGAGCGCTCCACATCCTGTTCGTAGAACGTCCAAGGCTTCCCCCCGTTGTCCCTGGGGGTGAAGGGAGGGATGGTCCTGGCGACCGCCCAGTTCTCAGAGACGTCGGTCGCAAGATCGCGAATGAGCGGGAACGCTTTCATCGGCTCGACCGTGATCTCTCCCTCGAACCTATCGACCGGAGTCTTGCACATCAACCTCGGCACGTCGTTGATCTCGGCCGAGCACGAGCCGCACTTGCCCGCCTTGCAGTTCCAACGGGCGGCCAGGGAGGGGTCCAGGTGGCTCTGGATGTAGTGCATCGCGTTCAGGACGACCATGCCCTCCACGTGGGGGACCGTGAAGACGTCGTACCTGTATGTAGAGGCGTCGTCGCCGACTCCCCTAAACACCCTGAGCCTCACTTCCTTCTTCGCTCCCACAGCAGATGTAGCCATCCCCTAGCTACTCCTTGATGAGTTCCTGTAGCTCCGCCGGAGGCTTCTGGACGGGGACAAGTTCGTGGGACATCCTTCCATCCTCCTCCCTGGTGATAATGTTTACGAGCCACTTCCCGTCGTCCTTCTCTGGAAAGTCCGACCTGGTGTGCGCCCCCCTGCTCTCCTTCCGCTCCATCGCCGACCTAATGATCGCCTCACAGTCGAGGACCATGTTCCAGACCTGGAGGGAGCTGAGCCACGACTGGTTGTAGGCCCTCTTGCCCACGGCCTGGACATCCCGCGCCTCCTCCCCTATGGCGAGTATCTCGGCCAGGCCCTGCTCGAGCTGGGCCTGGGTTCGGACGATCCCGACGTACTTCCACATCACCGCCGCGATTCGCTCCTTGAGCGCGAAAGCGTTCTTGCCGAGCTTCACCCCGAACGGCCCCAGGATCCGCGTCGCCTCAAGCTGGACGTCCTTCTCCGACACCTCCCCCGGGTCAGAGACCTTGGCGAACTCCGCGGCCGCAAGACCGGCCCTCCTTCCGAAGACGAGGATGTCGCCGAGCGAGTTTCCCCCTAGCCTGTTCGCACCGTGGAGGCCACACGCTACCTCGCCGGCGGCGTACAGCCCCACTACCTTGGTCCTCCCGCTCTCTGGCTCCACCCTGATTCCGCCCATCTGGTAGTGGAACGTGGGCGCCACCTCCATCTTCTCCTTCGTGATGTCCACCCCGGCGAACTCCCTGAACTGGGAGTACATACTTGGGAGCTTCTTCCTGATGTACTCGCCCCCCCTGTGAGTGACGTCGAGGTAGACGGCTCCGTTGGCAGTCCCTCTTCCCTGGGATATCTCTGTGAAGATCGCCCTGGCCACGACGTCCCTCGCCGAGAGCTCCTTGCGCTTCGGATCGTACCTCTCCATGAACCGCTCGCCCTTTGCGTTTGTTAGGATGCCGCCCTCCCCTCTGACGGCCTCGGTGACCAACAAGCCTCTGACTCCTTCCGGATAGATCATACCCGTCGGGTGGAACTGGAGCATCTCCATATCGAGCAGCTCCGCGCCCGCCCGATAGGCAAGAGAGAGACCGTCCCCTGTGCAGTCGTAGGAGTTGGAGGTAACCTCGTAGACCCTCCCGCAGCCGCCGGTCGCCAGGATGATTGCTCTGCACTTGAAGAGCAGAAGCCCCCCCGTCGAGATCCTGATGCCGAGAGCGCCGGCGACGCGACCGTCGCGTTGGATCCTTGAAGATCCCAGTTATCTCGACCTCATCCATGAAGGGTATGTTCCGCTTCAGGACCTGATCCTCGAGCGTCCTTATCAGTTCCAAGCCCGTCCGATCTCCTATGTAGCAGAGCCGGCGATACGTGTGGGCGCCGAAGGGTCGTTGCATTATCTTCCCGTCGGGAGTCCTGTCGAAGAGCGCCCCGTACTGCTCGAGCTCGTGCACCCGTTCGATAACCTCCTTCGAGTAGACCTCGACCATCCGCCAGTTGCTAAGGCTCTGGCCCTCGACGATGGTATCCGAAAAGTGCACCTTCCAGCTGTCGCCCGGGTCGACGTTCCCGAGGGCCGCCGCGATTCCTCCCTCGGCCATCACCGTGTGAGCCTTCCCCATCAGGACCTTCGATACTATGAGCGTGCTCGCGCCACGGTCGAAGGACTCGATCGCGGCCCGGAGACCGGCGCCGCCCGAGCCGACAATCAGCACATCGCACGAAACCGTCTCGTAGGAGGAGTCGTCGACCGCGATTTCACTGACGTGAGAATCCTTGGACCACAATTGCGGATGGCTCAGCCTTGGGCGAACTCAAGGGCCACCCGTATAAGCGTGATGAGTGCAATTCCCTTGCGCTCTCGACCGGATTCTCCTACCCGGCGGGTGGTGGAGCACGTTGTGACCTCGCAAAGTATTTATGCTCTTCAGAAATCGAGCGTGGTTTACGGAAGCCGGTAGTTGCCTCAATTCGCATACAGTTTCAAGGCATTTGACCCAGCGATTCATGTCAGGGCTAGCGGGAGGGAGGTTGACATCTCGCCCAAGGCCGCCCGTGAGATCTGCAATACCATCACGGCTGATGACACTCACAAAGGCGATAGCGCTCCTCGAGAACGTCGAGGAGATGAAGAGCCCGATCCCGTTCAGGCGTCACAAGCTTAAGGTCGGACACAGGAGCGAGCTGGTCGGGTTCCCGTCTGGCTCCTATCCTGTCAAGCCGGCCAAGGCCATCCTCGCAGTATTACGCAACCTGCAGGCGAACTGCGAGTTCAAGGGATTGGACCCCGACCGAGTTCGCCTTATCCATTCCTCCGCCCTGGCCGGGAGGGTCCTGAAGGACTTCGTCCCCAGAGCGCACGGGAGCAGCAGCCCGAACTTTCACGTGTTGGTCCATGTCGAATTCGTCGGGAGAGAACTCTGATGTCTGCCTCTGAGAAGAGCGCAGTGAAGAGTCTCCTCGCGATGCACCGGACCTATGCGGAGATTGACGAGTACCTAGAGAAAGAGCTCAGAGAAGCCGGTTACGCAGGCGTCGACATACAGAAGAACCCCGTCGGTTCCAGAATAACGGTCTTCGTCACTCGTCCCGGTCTCGCCATAGGCAGGCGGGGCACGGGGATCAAGGATCTCACGGAGCGGGTCGCAGCGAAGTTCCCTCTCCCGAACCCACAGATTGCGGTCTCCGAGGTTGAGCAACCCGAGCTCAACCCGCGGATCATGGCGGCACGGACGGCGCAGATAGTCGCCCGAGGGACGGCGTTCAGGAGGGCCGCGACCTGGACCATGAACTCGATCATGGCCGCAGGAGCGCAGGGGTCGAGATCGGCGTCGCGGGGAAGCTCAGGAGTGACAGGTCGCACAGCGAGAAGTACAGGATGGGCGTCGTCCCCAAGAGCGGCGAGGCCTCCAAGCGGGTCGTCGGAAGCGACCACGGATGTTCTGCTCAAGCTCGGGCTCTATCGGCATACAGGTGAAGATAGCGCTCAAGGACGCTGGTACCTCCGATGGTGGAGTATGTGGAACAACCTGCCGAAGCGCCGCAGGCCCCGCAGGCCGTCCCGGCCCCTGAGGCCCCGGCCGCAGCGGAGGGCGCGCCGGTGACTCCGCAGGTCCCCGGGAGAAGGTCGAGACGCCCCAGGCCGAAGTGAAACCAGCCATCCACACAAGGACTCGTCGGAAGCAGCCCAAGGCGGAGCCAGCCGCGGAAACGGCACCAGAGCCGGTCGCCGAGACGAAGACCGAACCGGCGGTTGAACCGGCAGCCGAACCAAAGTCCGAGGAGACGACGCAGACTCAGGCCGAAGAGAAGGTCGAACCCAGCGAGGCCGTGACGGACGAGAAAGTGGCCGAGGTGCCCGGGGTCGAAGCCGGGGTGAACGAGACGGTAGAGCCGGCCGCGGTACAAACGGTGGAACAAGTTGCCAAGAGTGAAAGCTAAGAACCTTAGAGAGCAGGACCCGGATCAGCTCCGGGACAGGCTCTTCGAGCTCAGGGGCGAACTCATGAAGCTAAATGGCCTGTCGGCCAGCGGGATGATCCAGAAGCAGTCCGGGAAGATACCCCGGATAAGGAAGGACATCGCCCGGGTCCTGACGGTCATGAAGGAGAAGGGTGTCACAGAATGATGCAAGTCCTTGGAAAGGATGTGGTTGTCGTCCAGTGCTCCAACCCGTCTCATGGTTGGCGTCAATGGCACCCTCGTGCTCGAGAGTATGCGGATGATCACGATTGTCTCCGGGAAGCGGAAGGTCGTCCTGACCAAGACGGGGACGGTGCTCCAGATCAAGGACAGCGGTAAGGTTGTGATGGCGACGAGATGAACGGAAGGATAGAGGACAGGCTCGCAAGGGGGTCCAAGGTATGAGCTCCGCCGGCCTGATGGTGCCTCCACCGAAGAAGACCTGCGGCGACTCCCGCTGCCCGTTCCACGGCCACGTCAAGGTCAGGGGGAAGATACTCACCGGAAGAGTCGTCTCCATCTCGGACAAGCAGACGGTCGTAATCCAGAGGGAGCTCCTTTACAAGATTCCAAAGTACAACAGGTACGAGAGGCGGAGGGGCAAGGTCCACGCCCACCTGTCTCCCTGCATCGAGGTCAAGGAGGGGGACGTGGTCACGATAGCCGAGTGCAGGCCGCTTTCGAAGACCATCTCGTTCGTCGTGGTCCAGACTAGGAGCGGCAAGTAGAGATGTCCACCAAGTCCAGAGCCGTATCCGCCAAGGGAGTCGAGGAGTTCAAGACCTACATCACGCGGCTCTCCCGCTCAACGCGGTCATCACCTGCGCAGACAACACCGGCGCCAAGACGCTGAAGGTCATCATGGTATCCAAGGCCAAGACCAGGCTCAGCCAGGTATCCCGCCGCCTCCGTGGGCGACCACATCCTTGCGTCGTGAAGAGGGGCCCTCCAGATCTGAGGAAACAGATCTTCGGAGCAGTGATCGTGAGGCAGAAGTACGCCGTCAGAAGGGTGAGCGGGCTGAGGGTCTGCTTCGAGGACAACGCCGCGGTCCTGGTGACCCCAGAGGGCGAGATGAAGGGTACCGATATAAAGGGACCCGTGGCGAGCGAGGCAGCTGAGAAGTGGCCAAGGCTTGCTAACATCGCCTCGATAGTTGTATAGGTGATGATGAAATGAAATTTGGTTCTCCGCTGTCTGACGAATTGCGCGAGAAGTACAAGAAGAAGACGATCAGGCCCCGGAAGGGCGACGCGGTCAAGATAGTCAGGGGCGGGTTCAAGGGAATCGAAGGGAAGGTCTCGCGGGTCGACGGCGCAGCGAGGGAAGCTCTTCGTCGAAGGGGTGAACAGGGAGAAGATCGCCGGAGGGACCGCGCTGGCGCAGATAGACGCCTCGAAGGTAGTCGTCACCAGCCTCAACCTCGACGACAAGCTCAGGAAGAGAAGGGTGCAGGGAGAGTAGAGCTAGAATGGCAAAGAAGAGCGGTAGCAAGAGTCTCAAGCGGCTGAGCGCCCCGCGCTCATGGGACATGAGAGGAAGTCCAGCCGGTTCATCATCAAGCCCTCCCCGGCCCCTACTCGATCCAGAACTCCTACTCGCTGGGAGTGGCCATCAGCGCGACCTCCTCCATCTGGTCGCAGAACAAGAGGGAGATCGACAACGTCCTCTCGCACTCTCAGGTCCTCGTCGACGGCGTCGCGCGGCACGACGCCTCCTTCCCGGTGGGGCTGTTCAACGTGATAGCCGTGCCCAAGGAGGGGATGGCCTTCCGGCTTGTACCATCGTCCGACGGGCTCAGGCCGCGGCAAGGTCGCGAAGGAGCAGGCCAACCTGAAGCTCTGCCGGGTAAGCTCGAAGTCAAGGTCACCGGAGGGCACATCCAGTACGGGTTCCACGACGGCCGGTCGATGCTCGACGACAAGCTGGCGCCTGTCACCCGGCGACGCCGTGGTCATGAAGGTCCCGGAGCAGAGCGTCGTCTCGAGCGTCAAGCTGGCGAAGGGCTCGCTCGGCCTCGTCCTCTCGGGAGAGAGGGCGGGTCAGGTGGGCAAGATAATCGGACGTGAAGAAGGGCACGAGTCTCCAGGGAGAAGATGGTCACGATCTCCCTCCCGAGCGGAGAGACGGAGCTCCCGGCGAGGCTGGTCTTCCCGGTCGGGACCGAGAACCCGGCGATAGAGGTGCAAGAGTAGAATGAGCCAGACGCAGACCGTCGAGGCCCCCATGCGGCGAATCACCGTAGGCAAGGTAGTGGTAAACATCGGAGTCGGCAAGTCGGGCGAGGCGGTCGAGAGGGCGAGGAAGGTCCTCGAGCAGATAACAGGACAGAAGCCCAACGCGAGGAAGTCGAAGAAGTCCATCAGGGACTTCGGGACCCACAAGGGCGAGCCCATCGGGCTCGTCGTCACGATAAGGGGCGAGGGGACCAAGGAACTGATAGCCCGCCTCCTGGCAGCCAGGGAGAAGAAGATGAACGAGTCGACCTTCGACGACAGAGGCAGCGTCTCCTTCGGGCTGAAGGAGCACATCGAGATTCCGGGCATAAGGTACGACCCAGAGATAGGCATCTGGGGGATGAACGTCTCCGTGCTCCTCGAGAGACCGGGAGGCAGGGTCTCGAGGACGGCTGCACAAGCCGGGACGGCATCGGGAAGGAGCCACGTAGTCAGCAAGGACGGAAGCGATTGAGTACTTCAAGCGCGAATTCGGGGTAACCATAGAGTGAAGGAGAGACATCCTAAGGTCAGAAAGTATGGCAAGTCGACGCGCTACTGCAGGCGCTGCGGACAGTACGGAGCGGTCATTAGGAGCTACGACCTGTTCCTCTGCAGACAGTGTTTCAGAGAGGTTGCCGAGAAGCTTGGCTTCAGGAAGTACGACTAGGAGAGATGCTTAGATGACAGTGACCAACATCCTCGCAAACCTCTTCACCTCCCTGCAGAACTCGGAGATGAGGAGAAGAAGGAAGCGTCGTCATCCCCGCCTCGAACCTGGCGAGCGAGGTGATGCGCGTCCTCCAGAAGAAGAGGTACATCGGCGAGTTCGAGTTCATCGACGACGGCGTCTCGGGCAAGCTCAGGGTCCAGCTTCTGGGTAGGATCAACAAGTGCGGGGCGGTCTCCCGCGGTTCCCGATAAAGCGAAGGACTACACAAGTGGGAGAGCAGGTACCTTCCTGCGGTCGGAGTGGGGATGCTCATCGTCTCGACGCCGAAGGGGTGCTGTCGCACACAGAAGCGCAGGAGAAGAACGTTGGAGGGAGATTACTTGGCTATGTCTACTAAGGGGCCTGCGGTCCACGCCGTGGACCTCCTCGACGGCGTCAGCGCATCGGTCGACGGGAGGATACTCTCGGTCAAGGGCCCCCTCGGGACCGTGAAGAAGAACTTCAACAAGATTCACGTCAACGTCGACGTCGATTCGGGCAAGGTCAAGATAACATCGTTCATCGGGCAAGAAGAAGGACGTCGTCTCCTCCAACACGGTCTCCTCGCTCGTGAGGAACATGGTCACGGGCGTGACCCAGGGCTACGTGTACAAGATGAAGGTCGTCTTCGCCCACTTCCCTGTCACGGTCAAGGTAAAGGGCGACACGGTGGTGGTCGAGAACTTCATGGGCGAGCGTTCCGCGAGGGTAACCAAGATAGTCGGTGACTGCAAGGTGACTGTAGACGGCGACGATATTATTATTAAGGGTGTCTCGCTCGAGGACGTTGGACAGACTTCTGCTAATCGTAGAGCAGGCCACCAAGATAAAGCGCAAGGACCAGCGAATCTTCTTGGATGGCGTCTACGTCTACGAGAAGAAGAAAGGCTGGTAAACAATGCCCAAGAAATCCGCAAAAAAGATGGACACAGAGGCCCCCAAACTCGAGAAACTCCTCGAGGTCAGGAAGAGCATAGCGGAGCATAGGCCGGAGTTCTTCAGGCCAGAGAGCTGGAGGTACGTCCGCCTCCACCCGGAGTGGAGGAAGCCGAAGGGGCTGGACAACAAGATCAGAAAGTCGTTCAAGGGTTACCCGAAGCGGGTCAAGGTGGGCTACAGGGGACCGCACGAGGTGCGGGGGTATCACTCGAGCGGGCACATCGAGGTTCTGGTATACAACACGCACGACCTGACGAAGGTCGTCCCGGAGAAGGACGTCGTCAGGATAGGCCGTACCGTAGGCGGAAGGAAGCGGGTGGAGATCCTGAAGAGGGCCTCAGAGCTGGGACTCAGGGTCCTGAACCCACAGAGGTTGAGAGTGATTGAACCTAAGAAGTAAGAGAAGGCTCGCGGCCGACGTCCTAGGCGTCGGCAAGGACAGGATAATCTTCGACCCAGAGGCGCAGGACCTCATCCAGGACGCGATCACGAGGAGCACTATCCGCGGGCTCGCCGGGCTGGGAGGCGATCAAGGTGGCCCCGGTGCAGGGCATCTCGAGAGGGAGGGCCAGGACCAAGCACAAGAAGGGCAAGTCTCGGGGCCACGGGCTCGCTCAGGGGCGCCAAGACTGCAAGGACCCCGAGGAAGACAGGCGTGGGTCATGAAGGTCAGGGCGCTCAGGTGGAGGCTCAAGGTCGCCCGGGAGCGCAACGAGATATCGAAGGACCAGTACCGGAAGCTCTACAGGCAGGTCAAAGGGCGGCCAGGTCAGGGGAGTGAAGCACCTGATCGAGATGATGAAGGAGTCGCGGCGATAGAAATGGCAGATTATGTTCCGATGTACCGGAGGAGGAGGAGCGGCGCGACGAACTACGGCGCGCGCAGGAAGGCTATCTCTTCCAGAGGAACCCTGCTAGCAGTCAGGATCTCGAACAAGAACGTCAGCGCCCAGTTCCTGAAGCCAACGGTGACAGGGCGACCTGGTCCTCGCATCCGCACACTCCACGCCTCACGAAGCTCGGCTGGAAGGGCTCGCTAAAGTCACGTCCCCGCCTGCTACCTGCTCGGGCTGTGGGCGGGAAAGAAGGCCAAGGAGAAGGGAGTGGAGAAGCGCGTTCCTGTACAACGGCGTCGCGCCCTTCGTCAAGGGCTCCAGGATCTCGGCGTTCGTCAAAGGCGTCATCGACGCTGGCGTGCAGATCCCGTTCGCGGACGAGGCGATGCCCTCCGAGGAGAGGCTGAAGGGCGAGAACATCGCGAAGTACGCCAAGGAGCTTGCCAAGGACAAGGAGCGTCTACGACAAGCGCTTCTCCGGGCTCCTCAAGAAGGGATTCAAGCCCGAGGATTACGCCGAGAACTATGCTCGCATCAAGGATGCGATAGTGGGGGCCAAGTGATGTCGGACCGTCGAAGGAGAGACGAGCAGAGGAAGAGGCGCCCTGGGTCCCGCGCACCAAGCTCGGCAACATGGTCCAGGAGGGCAAGATGACCTCGCTGGACGAGATATTCCAGCTCGGCCTCAAGCTGAGGGAGCCCGAGATCGTCAAGAAGCTGGTCCCCGACCTGAAATCGGAGGTCGTCTGCGTCGGCATCGTCCAGAAGCAGACCGACGCCGGAGAGCTCACGCGGTTCGGGGCTGTGGTGGCGGTCGGGAACGGGAACGGCTTCTTCGGAGTCGGGCAAGGGCAAGGCCGCACAGATGAAGTCCGCAATCGACAAGGCGACCAACGACGCCCTTCTCAACGTCATTCCGGTCCAGCTTGGATGCGGGAGCTGGGAGTGCAGGTGCGGCACGAAGCACTCTGTCCCGTACAGGATCGTGGGGCAAGGCGGGAAGCGTCCGGGTTGAGCTCCTGCCCGGCGCCACGGTCGCTCGGGACGGTCGCAGGCCCCGCACTTGACGAACCTGCTCGCGCTCGCCGGGGTCAAGGACGTCTGGGTCAAGGACGTTCGGCTCCACCGACACGCTCTCATCGCTCGCCAACGCAGTCTACGACGCCTTCTCAAAGTCCAGAGGATTGAATGTGTGAGTGATTGGAAGAATGACTAGCCTTCTCGTCGTGAACCTCCACGGCCTGATAAACACCCGAGGTCCGAGGTGCGCACCACGCTCATCGAGCTGGGGATCGGGAAGCGCTTCGCCGCGACGGTCGTCGGCGACGACCCCGTCGACGGTGGGCGCGCTCCACCTCTGCAAGGACTACGTCGCCTGGAGCCAGGTCGACGCCGAGCTGCTCAGGTCGCTCCTGAAGACCAGGGGGCGGGTAAGCAACTCGAAGACCCTGGACGAGGAAGCGTTGAAGCCGTTGGGATACAAGGACCACTCAGACCTGGCCTCGAAGATGATCAAGGAGAGGTTCACATCCTCTCGTCGGTCCCAGGGGCTGAAGCCCTTCTTCGGACTCTCGCCGCCCCGAGGGAGGGTTCAAGCGCTCCTCGCGGAGGCAGTTCAGGGAGGGAGGAATCCTCGGCGAGAACCCCACGCTGCCAGATATGGTCCGGAGGATGATGTAAGGATGCCGACCAGACTTCGGAAGATGAGGAGGCATGCGCGGCTCGAGGACGCACGGCTACGGCCAGATAGGACAGCACAGGCACTCGGGAAAGCAGGGCGGGCACGGCAACGCCGGCCTGCACAAGCACAAGTGGTCTTGGCTCAACATCAACGACCCGGACCACTTCGGGCGGGACCCGTTCATAGCCCCGGCGCCACAAGGTCTCGAAGTGGGCCAACGTGGGCGACCTCGGGCGATTCGCCGAGACAGGAGCTACGGAGGGTCCCATCATCGCTGGACCTTGCCGCCAATGGGCGTGGAGAAGCTGCTGGGCTCCGGGAACGTGAAGCGCGCCTTCAACGTGAAGGTCTCTTATATACCGAGAGGGCAAAGACAGAAGCTTGAGGAAGCAGGTGGCAAGATACGTACAGAGTGAGACCGGAGTTCGCAACTAGCCTTGGTTCTCATTACGCAGACTTTGTCAAGAGCGTTGCGACCGTCCTCCCAGAGATTCCGAAGCCAATGCAAGAAGCCCGAGCCTCTCTGAGAAGTTCATCTGGACCGGCGGCGCGCTGGTCCTCTACATGGTGATGGCGATCACCCCGCTCTTCCACTTCGGCAACCAGACCGACCAGTTCGCGTTCCTCAGGATAATCTTCGCCTCGAGCCAGGGAACCCTGATGGAGCTCGGCATCGGCCCCATCGTCACGGCGGGGCTCATCCTCCAGCTGCTGCAGGGGAGCGACCTCCTGAAGCTCGACCTCGGGAACCCGGACGACAGGGCGCTCTTCGGCACGGCCACCAAGATACTCACCTTCGTCGTCATCGCGGTGGAGTGCGGGGCGTACATCCTGGGCGGCGCGCTCGGCACCCTCGCAGAGCACCCAGGCCATAGTCATCTTCTTCCAGCTCTTCTGCGCCAGCATGGTGGTCCTCCTCCTCGACGAGATGATACAGAAGGGCTGGGGCATCGGCAGCGGGATCAGCCTCTTCATCCTCGGCGGCGTCGCGCAGACCTTCATGGTGGTACACCTTCTCGCCCCAACTCGTCAGCACGACAAACCAGACAGGCGGCCCGACCGGTCATCTTCGGCTTCGTCCCAGCGCTCATCAGCGCTCTTCAGCCAGCAGGCCGCGGGAGCATCGTCTTCATCCGGCCGAACCAGTTCCCGGACCTGTTCACCTTCGTCATGAGCATCGCCGTCATTCTCTTCATCATCTACATCGAGGGGATGAGGGTGGAGGTGCCGATCACCTCTGTCAAGTTCAAGGGGTTCCAGGGCGTGTATCCCATCAAGCTCCTCTACGTCTCTAACATCCCGGTCATCCTGGTCTCCGCGCTCACCGCGAACATCTCCGTTCTTCACGCGCTCCTCTCCAACTACGCTGGAGGCCGCCTCTTGGGTCCACTGCATCGTCTCAGGATACGACACGAACGGCAACCCGACCGGAGGCCTAGTCTACTACATCTCGCCGCCCAACGGGCCTAGCCGCCACCGCGGCAGACCCGGTCCAGGGCTCTCATCTTCGTCGGCTTCCTGGTGACGTTCGCGGTCCTGTTCGCCAGGATCTGGGTGGAAATAGGTGGGCTCTCGTCCAGGGCCGTCGCGAAGAACCTCATGAACGCCGACGTCCAGGTGCCGGGGTTCAGGAGGTCGGGCCTCTCCCTCGAGCAGGTGCTCAACCGGTACATCCCGCCAATCACGATAATCGGAGGCCTCATCATCGGGTCTGGTCGCGTCGATCTCGGACGTCTTCGGCGTCTTCGGCACGGGCATAGGCCTCCTGCTCATGGTAGACATCGTACTCCAGTACTACCAGATGCTCGTGAAGGAGCAGCTGGAGGAGTTCTCGCCGAGGCTCGCGGGAGTCCTGGGGCAGACGTCGGGTGATGCCCATGGGTCTCCGCATAGTCATCGTCGGGATCGCCGGGGTGGGGAAGAGCACCGTCGTGGCCAGAAGTCAGTCGAGGCCATCGAGGGCGCCGCCGTCCAGTCTTCGGGACTGCATGTTCGACGCGGCGAAGGAGGCTGAAGTGGGTGAAGCACAGGGACGAGATGCGGAAGCTCCCCGTCGAGAAGCAGAAGCAGCCTCCAGGACGCGCCGCCGCGCGAAGATAAGCCGCGGGAGGGGCAAGGTCGTCTTCATCGACACGCACCTATTCATCAGGACCCCCGAGGGCTTCTGGCCCGGGCTTCCCCTCGGCCGTCATCCAGCCCTGAAGCCGACGCACCTCATGCTCATCGAGGCCGCCCCTGCGGAGATACGTCTCGCAGGCGAGAGAACGACAAGACCAGGTACAGGGACAAGATAACCGAGGACGAGGTCTGCTGCGGAGCTGACGCTCGCTAGGACGCTTCCTCTCAGCGGCCTCGCTGGTCAGCGGCGCCCCGATGTCATTCATCCAGAACGAGGAGGGAAAGTCTGATGAAGCCGCGGAACAGATACGCGGCGATTGTGAGGAGTGCGACCAAGTGAGCCTGCCCCTCGGTATCCCCGAGTCGACCATCCTAGTCACTCTCACCGCGATCGGGCTCGGCTTCATGTCCAACGTCGCCACGAGGCTCCTGGTCGACCTGAAGAAGGAGAGGAGGCTGAGGGCCGAGACGGCGGCCTTCGACAAGGAGCTCAGGCAAGCGATACAGAAGAAGGACAAGGAGAAGGAGGAGAAGCTCAAGAAGAAGAAGCCCCAGATGGACCAGATGAAGCTCAAGGCCTCGACGGGGCGGTTCAAGGTTCTCATAGTCACCTGGCTCCCGTTCATCGCTCGTCTACTACTTCATGGCTGGAGCAGCTCGGAGGTCCTCAGCATCTGCGTCGCCGTGGCGCCACTCGCCGCTTCCCATCCCGTTCATCGTCTCCAGCGGGACCATGGTCCTGATCTGGTGGTACTTCCTCTCGTCCCTCTCGTTCTGTACCCTGCTGAGCAAGCTCCTGGGCACCTCCCAACGTGATGGAGCCTTGGATGCAGATCATAATGCTCTGCGGAATGCCCGCCGTGGGTAAGACCACCGTCGCGAAGATCGATCGCCTCGAAGCTCAAGCTTCACGCTCGTCGGCGGCGGGGACATCCTCAAGGAGATAGCCCTCGAGGAGGGGTACAACGCGGCGGGCGACGACTGGTGGGACACCGACGGAGGGGATGAAGTTCATGGAGGAGGAGCGGGTTCCCCGAAGTTCGACAAGGAGGTCGACAGGCGCCTCCTCAAGAAGGGCGAGAAGGGGAACGTGGTCATCACCAGCTACACCCTCCCGTGGCTCACCAAGGAGGGCGTCAAGGTCTGGCTCTCGGGCAATCCGAAGAGCAGGGCCGAGAGGATGGCCAAGCGCGACTCCTCCTCCCCAGAGGAGTGCGCTCAAGATGATCGAGAAGAGGGACAGGGAGAACTACGTGCTCTACAAGAAGCCTCTACGGAATCGAGTTCGGAAGGGACCTCTCGCCGTTCCAGCTGGTCGTCGGGACGGACGGAGTCGCCGCCGAGAAGGTTGCCAAGGAGATCAATGGACTACATCAGCAGCGATAAGACGCTCTTGACCCCAGCCGGAGAATCGGGAGATGGTACCGTAGCCGAGGAGCCGACCGACCGCAGCCACGGCTCGGAGCCGGCGAAGAGACCGATCAACGCTCTACCTCAACTACGGCCTCATCCCTCTCGACAAGACCCGCGGTCCCACGAGCCACGAGGAGGTCGTCGTGGGTGAGGCGGCTGACGGGGATCGACAAGGCGGGGCACAGCGGCACCCTCGACCCCGGGGTCTCTGGGCTCCTGCCGATCGGGCTGGGCCAGGGCGACCAAGGCCCTCGGCCTCCTCCTCCTCTTCCCGAAGGAGTACGTCGGCGTGATGAGGATCCACTCCTCCGTCCCGCGGGAGGAGGTGGACCGCGTCGTCGCAGGAGTTCACGGACGAGATATTCCAGAGGCCGCCGCAGCGCTCCTCGGTGAAGCGGCAGGTCAGGAGCCGGAGGATCTACGAGATGGAGATCCTCGAGCAGAAGGGGAACCTCTTCCTGATCAGGTGCCTCTGCCAGGCGGGGACCTACATCAGGAAGCTGATCTACGACATGGGGGAGGTGCTCGCCGTCGGCGCGACGATGGTCGAGCTTCGGCGGACGAAGGTGGGACCCTTGACCGAGGAGAGGGGCTTCGTCACGCTGCACGACCTCTACACGCCGTCTGCAGGATGAAGGAACGGGCGACGAGTCCCGGATACGCAGGTCCGTCGTCTGGCCCATCGAGAGCAGCCTCGGAGGGATCAAGAGGGTCGTGGTGAAGGACGCGGCGGTGGACGCGGTCTGCCACGGGGCGATGCTCGCGGTACCGGGCATCCTCTCGCTCTCCACGGGGATCGAGAAGGGCGAGACGGTCGTCCTCCTGTCTGCCAAGGGCGAGCTCGTGGCCATAGCCGAGGCCTCGATGAGCACGGAGGAGGTGCTCAGGGCAGCCAAGAAGGGGATTGCCTTCCCGGTGAAGCGGGTCATGATGGACCAGGGGACCTATCCGAAGATGTGGAAGAAGGCGTCAGAGCACAAGGAATCTGACGAGTCCGACATACCTGAAGGCTTCTGATGTGGCACCGTCTCAACGCACTAGGGCTGCGGGTGGATCGGCATGAGCGCTTCACAGCAACGGGACGCGTCGACCATAACGCTCGTGGAGTACGAAAACGCGAAGACATGCAGAGAGTGTCCGACGCACTCCTGCTGCAGGATCTACGCCAGAGACGAAGACATCACCCGTGACAGACCTTCTTCGTTCGAAGAATGGGCGCGAGGTTTTCATGATCACCCTGAGGAGTACGGTGTTGAACCACTGTTCGACCCGTTGGAAGTCCACATGAAAGGCCACGAAGCGCAGTGGGATGCTCTTCTTGCCAAGGGTATCGACCCTGAGTGGTGTCAGTACCACAATCCTCAATCCGGCTGCGTGATCGAACGAGACAGGAGGCCTACCCAGTGCAGGCAGTTCAACTGTGGGAGACTCACCGAGACTGAAGATAGAACCGAGATGGTGTTGGAAGTCGCTGACGATTGAACCCCTAACCTTTCTTCGGGGGGAGCGCGGCGGGCGGTTCGATTCCAACTTGCCCTTGCTGGCCCGGGGGTCGAGGATCCTCTGCACGGACCTGCAGACGGACGTCCATCCCTCCGGGTTCGGGCCCCATCAAACCATCGCACCCCATGTTGCACCCCCCAGACATTTAAGCCGAGGTTCGTAGGGGGCCTCCTGCCGGGGTCGCCTAGCCTGGAAGGGCGCAGATCAGCGTTTGCGTAAGCCTGGAAGCTTTCACGCTAGTGAGCCTGTCTCCTTTAGTGGGGTCGTGGGTTCAAATCCCACTCCCGGCGCTTATCTATACGCTCAAACACCACATTTTTATACGTTTCCAGCCCCAATCCCGCCGGGAACCATGTCGCACGGGCTAGAAGGACGGTCTATCGAGAATCTGAAGCGGGCCTTCAGGAACGACCAGACGGAGGAGAACTACCTCATAAAGCTCAGGATGTTCTTCGATTCCTGCGGCGTCAAACCGGATGACTTTGTCGCCATAGCGAAGAAGAGTCCCGCCAAGGCCGAACGGCTCGTCTCCTCCTACATCCAGGCACGGAAGGAGCAGGTCTCGGGGCACACGATCCGCATCTTCAGGGTCGCGCTTAGGCTCTTCCTGTCGATGAACGACTCCGACACGCTCAACTGGGTCCGCATCGGCAAGATCCTTCCTCCCACGAGGAGGTACGGCTCAGACCGGGCGCCTACTCCCGACGAGCTGAGGAAGATCCTCGACAGCTGCGACCTGCGCATGAAGTGCGTCGTCCTCGTTCTGACCTCGAGCGGCGTGCGCATGGGGGCCTTCGACTGGCTCAAGTGGCGCGACCTCGAGCCCGTCAGGCTGGGGGACTACGAGTTCGCCAAGCTTACCGTGTACCACGGGGAGAACGAACAGTACCATTCCTTCATGACGCCGGAGTGCTACAAGTACCTGCAGGAGTACCGGGCCATGAGAGAGAAGGCCGGCGAGCAGGTGGGTCCCGAGAGCCCCCTGATAAGAGACGACTGGGGGACCTACAAGGGCGCCAAAGACCCGTCGAAGGCTGCGCCCGTCACCTCGAAGACGCTGAGAGACCAGCTGGGGCGGCTCTACGCGCGCATAGGGCTGAGGTCGGACAAGGAGGGGTTGCGTCACGAGTTCCAGCAGGTGCACGGCTTCAGGAAGTTCTTCAAGACGAGGATGGAGGTCGCCGGGGTCAGGCCGATCATAACCGAGCTACTGATGGGACACTCCATAGGGGTCTCAAACAGCTACATGAAGCCGTCCAACGACGAACTGATGGCGGAGTATGCGAAGGGCATACCCACGCTCACCATCCTGCACCAGGAGAAGGCGAACGTCAAGAGCGAGCTGAAGGAGCAGCTCCTGCTCGTCGCCGGCTTCAAGCCCGAGGAGATCGAGAAGATCAACTTCGCTGACACGTCGGACGAGGAGTTCCAGAAGATGGTCAGGGAGAGGCTGCTGGGGGCTATGGCGAACAACGGGAACAGGCAGAAGGTGATCCCGGTCGGCGAGCTGAAGTCGCACATAAGCCAGGGATGGGAGTACATCGCTCAGCTGCCGGACTCCGAAGTCGTGGTCAAACTTCCGACGTGAGTGGGTTCACATGACCTACAGACCTCGCGTCCTGCTCGCGGATGCAACGGTGCTCTATTCCGCGCTGGTATACAGGGGCCTCGAGAACAGGGTTCTCTTCTCCGGCGACCTCATATTCGTCACGACCGAGTTCACTCTAGCGGAGATCTACAGGATCGTTACCACGAAGAGACGGCTGGGCAGCTCTGAGGCTCAAGCCTTGATCAGGTCGATGCCCGTGCTGGTCGCGAACAACGATATCATCGAGAGCAAACTGAACGAGGCCAACGAGCTCATAGGCAAGAGGGACAAGTCGGATATCCCTCTGGTCGCTCTGGCCTTGACCCTAAAGGACCATGATGGCATCTGGTCGAGCGACAAAGACTTCGACGTTGTGAAGGGAAGGTTCAAGGTCTGGAAGACCAGGGAGCTTCTGAAGGCATAAATATATGTAAAGTATATGCATTACCTATACGTGATAGATGATGGGAAGCAAGTTGCTCCTGAACCTTCCTGACAAAGACTCGCAGAGGATAGAGATGCTGGTCGAAGCCGGAGAGTACGCTACGAAGAGCGAGTTCATCCGGTTTGCCATCAAGCAGATGCTTTACGGGGAGGAAAGGCTCGGCAGGCTCGAAGCGACGACGTCTAAACTGCAAAAGCAGACAAAGAGCAGAAAGCAGATCAACGAGGAAGTGGAATGGGCCAAAGCTGGCACAAGAAAGGTCGTTTCAGAAATGCTGAATAAGAGTACGAGAGTACATGAGTCAGAGTCAACGTCGACTGAGTGATTGATAACGAGCTAGGCCGCAAGTTCAAGCGCCTCCCGAAAGACCGCTCTTGAGTCTGTAATTGCTTTCGTGAGGCCTAGGAATTCGATTGCTTCGACAATCGCGTCCAGATGGTTGTTGCGCGCGATTCCCAGAGAGGTGTCGATTCGCATCAGAGCGTGTTCGTGTGCGTCGATTCCGCCCTTGAGCATCTCGAGAACGATGTTGCCCGGGCTCTGGTCAATGTGGTACTTCCATGCGGGATCCCGTTCAGGCCTCTCCTGCTCATCTTCGCTCTTCCGATATCTGACGTGGTTGAACCAATCGGGGTATGCTTCTCGAAGGAATTCCCTGAAGTTTGGTTCGACGTCCTGTATGTTCTTCATGTCATCCTGCAGTTTCTGGCGAACTCCTTCGAGCCTGTCGAGCATCCGCTCATCCCCGTTGAGCCATCCGAACAGGGCCGTGTAGTCACCCCCGACCCACTGGAGATCAGGAAAAGCATCGACCAGGCATTGGATAGCTTGCTTGCTTTCGTCCGTATTGTAAATGGCGGCCTCGGCCCCCAGACTCATGATTCTAAGATAACGCCCGATCGTCGTTTTTCTTCGTTGCTGGCCCAGTTTGTGCCTTTCCTCGAACAGCTCCGCCCTCTTTTTGGCCTCGGGGTCGGACTTCGGTCCGCAGTATAGCCGCTTCTTCTGTTTGGTCGCAGAATCGTAGAATGAGAAGTAGAGGTATTCCTTTCCGTTGACTACGAGGGTCTCTTCTGGCATGTTTCTAATGGCATGCGCTTGCCGCTCCAGAATATAAGATTATGCCAGCATTTTCGGTCATAAATGTTATATACCATGAATATCGGGTATAATCGTGATAGGGGTGATGCTTGCGAGTGGGACTGGAAGCAAGAACGACAAAGATGCTCTGCTTGAGGCACTTCAAGGAGTTCAGCTCCAGAAGCCGCCTTCCCACCGCCCTGAAGCTTCTCATCGCCATGGAAGACGATTGGATAGACGCTGAAGATTTCGTCGTAAAAGTCTGCCTTTGGTTGCGCCTCCTGGAGATCGAGGAGGGGAACGGGGATGGCCATCGTCGATGATCTGTCGACTTGGGCGGTCCTGTACGTGGTCGCCTATGTGACTCTGGACGTGACGACGCACTTCTCTCGGCAGACCCTGCTTGAGACCATGAGGAGGCTCATCGCCGTTGTTACCCTCTCGCTCATAGCCGCTTACCTCATGGAGGTCATCTTCGGCGGGGTCGCGCGGAGTTCGAGCGTCTTTCAGGGTCCGATCCTGTTAGTCGTTTGGATTCCGGTGCTGCTCTTCTCCTTCGTCTTCTCTTGGGGGCTGTACCACAGGATGCTCGACCATTCGCAGCGCGTCCAGATGGAGAGGGTGAACATCATAGAGCTGGTGGCGAAGAGGGTCGATGAGGTGCTCGCTCCCATGCAGAAGCAAATCAGCGAGCTGCAGGAGGCCGCAAAGGTCGATAGGACTTCCGCTGACGAGAGGAGCTCGAAACTCGCCGCGGCGTTCCAGGATCTGAAGCATTCCATAGTTGACAATATCCCAACGGTCGACTCTGTTCTTTTTGAGCTGAGACACGAAAACTCGGTGATTGATCATGTGCTGAGGAGCTATCAAAGATGGGCCGACGTGCACAAGAACGATGCGGCGATAATCAATCGGGTATCCAGCAACCTGGAATCCCTAGTAGAAAGGGCAGAAATCGTCGAAGAAGAACTCGGCGAAATCAGTTGGAATCCGGAACAGGAGAACCAAGCGCTACTTGGAGCCGATAAGTCCCAGCCGGCTTTGCTTCCGAGTGCCACCGTCGCTATTGACCCTCCTCACAGGCTGACGAGGGAGGACGGTCTTGCGAACAGGGAGAAGGGCAACCAGGCCCTGATGCGCTTCCATGAGAAGCTGAGAAATCTTGGTAAGAACTGCAAAGTTAGTCTCCTTCACGGAGCGCCTGACCTGCTCTTCTTGGAAGACGACGGGAGTGTGAGGTCCATCGCCGCATTCAAGGCGCTGACCCTGTCGGAGCAGGGCTCGGCAAAGCAGAGGTGGATACCCCGGGCCAAGCTGGTCGCAGAGCTGAGGCTGGCGACGAAGGAGGGCAAGCCCCTGATACTGTTCGTGGAGAACCTCGCCAATGGCAGGATCTGGGCTACCGTGATACCTCAAGACGGAGTGAAGGGCTTCAGGGGAGTGACCACCCCTCTTATGCTCGTGAACGGCGACCCGGAGTCGGAGAAGGCGTGCAGTGATTCACTGACGAGCGTCTTACAGCTTCTTTGAGAGATTCTCCCGAATTGCACAAGGATCTAACGACTGCACAGCGCTGCACGGACTGCCCGTTCTGCACAGCGACGCACCCTTCTCTAGTTCACTATCTATCTCAATTGTTGCTCTCGCTAGTCGTCTCTGGCCATCCTCTCTCGCAGCTTCTGCTCGAGAGAAGCTACTTGCGCTCCATATTCATGACTTGGGCTGCGTACCTCGTCTCCGAGGGCTCCACGGACGAGTAGACGAGGATACCGCCCCTCTCAGCGTGCGCCTTCAGCAACGCCATCACCTTCTCACCTGTCTCCGGATCCAGATTGGAGAGAGGCTCGTCCGCCACGAGGATGTGAGTGTTCCTCAGTATGGCCCGAGCCACGTCCACCCTCTTCTTCTCCCCTCCGCTCAGCTTCGCTGGGTGGTGGCTCAGCCTGTCTCCGAGGCCGAGCTGGGTCAGCACTTCCACCGCCTTCTCCTTCGGCGCCCCGGTGACCTCTGTGACGTTCTCCAGCGCGGTGATGTACGGGATCAGGAGTGGCTCCTGGAAGGTGTAAGACACCTTCTCCCTCCTCAACTCATCCATCTCCGGGTCGCTGATCTTGGTTACGTCGTTGCCGTCGATGGTCAGGGTTCCCTTGTCCGGCCTCGTTATCAGCGCGACGAGCTTCAGGAGGGTTGATTTTCCGCAGCCACTCCTTCCCAGAAGGCAGAGCGGCTTTCCTTCCTCGACCTGCAGGTCAATCCCCTCAAGCACCCTGATGGCGCCGTAGTTCTTGTAGACCCCTTCGAGCTTGATCATGCTAGTACGCCCTCAGGATTCCGTCGAGCCCCATCCTCTTTAGTCTTCGGACGACCGTCCAGGAGGCGAACGGGGACATCAGTATGGCCAGTAGGAGGCCGGTGACCACGTAGAACGGGTCGGCTGCGGCCGTGACAGTCACCTGCTGGGCGAAGATGTAGTAGGTGGAGGTGAAGAAGTGGCTGGCGGCCACGGAGATGACGGCGGCCAAGGCAAACGATACTATTGAGAGCATCAGGAAGTAGTACGAGAAGAGAGAGTAGAGCTCCCTCCACTTCCACCCCTGGGTCAGCAGCATCCCCGCCTCCCAGCTCCTCTTGCCCGCGACCAGATGGGACACCAGGAACGTTATCGCAATGACCGCGACCAGGGAGATGAGCCCGATGATTTCATACAGGGGGGCCGTCTGGGTCACGAAGCTCTGGGCGTCCTGGGCGAAGACCTGGTCGTAGTTGGCTTGGAAGGGAGGAGGGAGTAGCTGGCCGATGGCGCTCCCCACCCTCGGGACGTCGGCCACGCTGTCCACCTTGACTATCAGGTAGTTGCTCCTGTTGCTCCCCCACTCCTCTTGGTACAGCTGCGGCCCGAGGTGGTTCATCATGAACGTGGAGTTCCAGAAGAGGGCTATGTCGCTGAATAGCGGATTTACTGCTACCTCGCCAACTGCTGTGGCGTTAAAGTGCGAACCGACTATGCTGACATTGGCGCAGGCCCCGCACCCGATTGCCACCTCCTGGGCGACTCCGAGTTGGACATCGGTTTGGGGAGGTTGTGAATCCTCCAAGTAGGGTTCGAAGGCGAAAGCTGGTTCGTTTCCCGGAGCCTTGCCTGAGGAGAGGGTGAGCAGAGCAGGAGGGAAACCGCCAGGTCCGCCAACGAGCACGCTTGAAACCCCGAAGCTGGCCAGGGGGATTACATGCCATTGCCCGGTACCAAGGGTGGTGTTGAAGTTGTGGACCACGAAGTAGGTCCCATTGACGACGAATGGGTAGACCTCCTGGACGCCTGGGATGGCCGAGATGTTGCGTATCGTACTCTGGGGGACCGCGCCCCCGCTTCCCTCCACAGAGATGTAGGTGCCCACGCCGTTGGCGTAAGTTGTCAGATTAGAGCTGAGCGTGGAGCCAATCGATGGTATCAGGATCCAGGCGGTGAGGCCGGAGGTGAGGACACCGACTATGACGACCGACCAGCCTACTTCGCGCAGCGCTCGACTGGTGCTGAGTTTCAGTGCCCTTCGGGTCGTTGGGTCATCACCCTCGGTGTGATCTTCATTCTAGTACTCCCTCACGATATCGTCAAGTCCCATCCGCTTCTGCCTCCTGACGATGATGTATGATGAAAGGAAGGCCAGCACGATGGCGAATGCGAGGCCGCTGATCAGGTAGAGAGGAACGACCGCCGCAGTGAAGGTGGTGAAGGTGCCATACACGTTGTATGTGGCGGTGAAGTAGCGACTGGCGAACGTCGACAAGACGGCCGCGATGGCGAAAGAGGCCAGCGAGAGGAAGAGGAAGTAGGCAGAGTACAGGGTGTACACTTCTCTCCAACTCCAGCCCTGCGTGAGGTAGACGCCCGCCTCCCAGTCCCTTCTTCTGGCAATCAAGAGCGACACCAGAAACGAGACTCCTGCTACTGCGATGAGCGAAACGGCCCCGATGAGCTCGTACAGCGGCGCGGTCTGAGAGGTTAACGACTGCAGGCTCTGAGACAACGCCTGGTTATAGACTACGGTGAAGAGGCCGTACTGGGGTGGCTGGATAAGCTGCTGGGTCGCGTTGACAACGCGTGGGACGTCAGCGACGCTATCGACCTTCACTATGATGTAGTTGCTTCCATTCCCATCCCACGTCTGCCTGTACAATGTAGGGCCGAGTTTGTGAAGCATCAGTGTTGAGTTCCAGAGAATGAAGACATTGGCGAACAGAGGATTGAGCGCGAGCGACCCCACAGCAGTCGCTTCAAAGGGGTCCGTTACGTTTCCGTGGGATTGGGCCGGGTGGAGGCAGAACTGGCATGCGATGTCCACCTCCTCTGTGGCGTTCAACTGAACGTTCGGCGCCCTGTTTATGTCGAACTCGGGTGCGTTACTCGGATATCTTCCTGCGGCAAGAACCAAGAGGCTTGGTGGAAAGCCCTTCGGACCGCCGAGCAGGGCGCTGGTCTCGCCTTCGTACATCGTGACCTGACCAGTAGAATTCCTTACGTATAGTGTGGTGAGATTGAGGATTATCGGGTACGTCTTCTCTACCCCCGGGATTCTGGCGATGGCATCCGTGACATTCTGAGGCAGCAGAGAGGCGCATCCTCCGAAAGCCGGTACGCACCGACCACCACCAGTATTGACCACAATGTAGGTCCCCACGCTGTTCGAGTAGGCGTCAACCCCGGTCTCCAGGCTTGTCGCCACCGAAGGTATCAGTATCCAAGCCACCAGGCCCGATGTCAGGACGACCACAATAACGAGCGACCAGCCCGCCTCACGGAAGACTCGCTTCCATGCTAGGTCTACTGAATCATGCCTTTGCTTTGTCGCTTTCACTGAAATGCACCAATCGCCTCATGGTGAAGGGGAGCATGCGCCGCCTTTGATTTCATACACATACACGCTCGATTGGATAACAGGCGCGTTGTTCAAGACATTGGGATCTTGAAACTTGATGTCATAGCTGCCTGTCGTGGGAACACAGAAAGTGTAATTTCCAGACTGCTGTCCAGTATTCGAGAATGCCTGTCCTCCAGTCGTATTATAGAGATGCACATCGATGATACCAGTCGCATTCCAGACTAATTCAGCGTACATACTAGAGTTTAGGGTCACTTCGAAAGAGCCCTCTTTTGGGAATGATCCACCCAGTGGACCACTGGTCCCTCCTGCATTAATGGCTGAACCGGGAGAAGTTGTCTGACTTTGCGTGGCAGAACTCTTAGTATGGGTTGTTGCGGAGGTAGTGGTGGAGCTGGTTGTCGGGGCACTAGTAGATTCCCCTACTGGTGGACCACCTCCTGAGGAATCGGGGCCCAGAAGTACATACGAAACGACGGCGAAGACCAGGATTAACATGAGAACCAGGGCTGCCCTACCCGAGCTTGTTCCTGTCATCTTAGAGCCACGCAATTGAATAGGCTTCGCTGGAGATTTGCGCCGCAAAACTATTTTAGGTTTGGCATGAGATAATCCAAGGTACCGCCCAGCGAAGTAGACGGCGAAACCTATTATGACCAGCAGGGTCGCCCCGATTATGCCGATGGTGGGCCTGGGCAACTTCCTCGAGCCAAGACGCGTCACTTGCCGTTCAATTCTCCAACCAGATTCATCAGCAGCTTGCCCTGCTCCGTCACCTGGTACATCTTCACGGTCCCTGTTTGCGCGTAGATCTTCACCAGCCCGTACTTCTCGAGTATAGAGACCTCCCTGTCGACCTCCCTCCAGTCGATTCCGGTCAGCTCGGAGAGCTCGAGCCTGTTCTTCGGGGTCTCCATGTTCTCGAGGAGCGTTATCCTGGAGCCTCCGCCGCGCATCGTGATCGATGAGATCGTAGACATCAGGTCCGAACCCCCTGCTCGCGAAGAGACTCTTGACCCGCGAGCGCCTGAAGCCGCTGGCTATCCGGCCCTGAAAAAGGATGGCGCCGACCGCGATCCATCCCCCCGCCGCGAGAGGAACAGAGTAGCGAAACGCGGGGTTGGTCGGCGCATGTAATCCGTTCAGTCCCATCGTGCTGCCAAGGGCGGCCGTGCCGGGTGCGAAGGCGCCTATGACGGCGACTGCTGTCTCGAGAGAGGCAAAGGCAAGCAGCAGGCAGAGGAAGATGGTGCGGGGTTTCACAAGTCATGGCGAAACCCGCTTCCTCAACATATCAACATTTCCCAGAATGATATGTGAAAGACTAAACTCCTCGCCCTTCTCCTTGCGCGATGATGATTTCGCTGAAGAAGGCTGGGGCGATGGCGCTACTCATCGTCGGATTGGGCGCGCTGCTGTTTCTCGCCCCCGTCGTTCCGGAGAAGATTCACTACTATTATTGTCCGGATTGCCCAGGAGGCCTCGTTTTTACCCCCGTCGCTCATGTGTCTGTGACCTACTTCTTGGTCAGCAGGGGAGCCGTGCTAGTATGGATGACTAATACCCCTGCGCAGTATTGGATATCGACGCATGACTGCAGCGTAGCCGCAAACGAGTGGATCTGCGCACCAGGCGTGTAGTGGCTTCTTTGAACGCCGGTTTCCATGACGTGGTGGATCACCTACGGGTACAACACCGAGATCAACGGTACGACGATGGTCGGGAACTTTACCGTCCCCTGCTCGGGCGGAACGGGAAGCGAGTTCGACGGCTTCGCCTACGATTCAGTGAGGGGAATCTCGTTCATGTCAGCCTGCGGAACTGTCGTTGCCGTCAATGGGGCGACCAACGCAGAGCTGCTTAGCATCAACGTACCGGGTGCTTCATCGCTCGTGTACGACCCTTCAAACCATGACCTTTACGTTGCGGCTAGCTCCGGAATCGTTGTCGTCAGCACAACTGACGGGTAGAAAACAGGCCCGGGCTACGTTACCATTTCAGGCAATTCCCTCAGGTAGGATGGTTTGGCCCCGATTCCCTGAACTTCATGCCTCGATGCGCCAAACTCGGCATCCTAGCCACGACAACGCCAACGTAAACCATCAATCAGAACCCTATTTCTATAACATGAGGGGCGCTTATCTGGACTGCCGCAACAGAGTTCACTTTGTGCGCAACAATCCTATACAGAAAGTGGATCAGGGGCAGGCTGTACCCTAAGGCGGCTAGGACCGGCGGTGGTTGGCAGACCGGTCAGTACTATTACATGATGGGCAGCAGTACCGGTTGGTACGCTGCCGCCGAGTTCGGTCCAGGCTGGACATACGGTTCCACGACGGCTCCGTGGGCAGCACCGAGCGGTGACGATTGGGCGGAGCTCGCTGTGGCATACTCGCTGCCATAGAGAATCCGAATTGCGGAGAAGTGCGTTTCGATCAATCCTCTCGCCTGCCGGCCCCGTATGCACAATGTGAGATTTGGTCTTCTTCTACCTTCTCTTCAAGGCTAACGCATCTTGAGAGTCATCCTCCGTAGGTAGCGCAAACCTCGACCGATGGATTGGAAGGGGTGGTGCTGCTAGTGAGCTGCGGAGTCAAGACGGTCAGGGTCAATGTGAGATTCTGCGAATCCAGTTTTGTTGCCTTTGCGCAGAGCGCATTCGCCCCATAACCGACTCCGTAGGTCGTTATCTTTGCCTCGTAATTTCCTGAACCGTTCAAATCTCCCTTGACGTTGTATTGCCATTGCGGCTGCCCAGGTATTGTGCTACTGTTTTGTGGTACCGTTCCATTTTCACCCCAATAAACAAGGTTCCAAGAGCCGCTGTAATTGATAGAGACCGAATAGTAGAGGTGATTAGTAATATTGGTATTGAGCGAAGTCTCTGATGTTGAGGATGTTGAATTACTTCGAAACGGCTCTAGTCTAGCGTAGTAGGCGACGGAGAATACGAGCACCAATATTACGATTCCGGCAATGAGCCCATTGCGGACTTTCGGCGACCGGAGATCTGGCATCGATCTTGTAATCACGGCTTTAGCAATTAAAAGCCTTGCGTCCCCTGTGTTGTGTTCGGCAATTACCTCCGCCGTGAGGGGTCATCCGCATGAACATGTTGTAGATCGAGACCTTGGGGGCCCATCTCCTTGGCCATGTTCACGAACTTCTTGGCCGATACCTATTCGCCGAAGGTCCCCGACGAGTCGAGGGCGATGTAGATGGGCTGGTCTGTCCTCGCCCCATCCAGGGCCAAATCAAGCTGTTTGGTCCTCTCCCAGATGGTGGAGTAGGCAGGGACCTCGTGCCTCGGGACGCATTTGGAAGCCGGTTGAGTTAATGTCTTCCGGGGTCTAGGTGCCGAAGCTTGAGTGCTCAAGGGTACGACGCTGAAGGTCTACCGCTTTCTGTTCAAGGCTGGGAGCCAAAAGAACACGCGGGAGATGCAGAGGGCCGTGAGCCTAAAGCTCCCCTTCCCTCGCCGATTATCACGTCAAGAAACTCCTCCACGGCGGACTCGTCAAGGAAGAAGGCGGCGGGTACGTTGTTGACAGGGTTATCTTGGAGAACATGATCAGAGTGAGAAGGATGGCCATACCATACCAAGTTGCCTACGTGGTATTCTTTGGACTCGCTCTCTTGGTTGAATTCGTGATATTTGGCAATGACATGATCAATGCCGAACGGTTTGCTCAGACTGTCATGATTATTGCGCTGGGTGTTGCTGTATTTGAGGCGGTCAGGGCTGCCAGAGAGGAACCGTAGGCGGAACTAGTAGCCGGTTGCTTGGCGGCATCTTCGAAGGGAAGGCCCTTCCCCTACCCTAGACGAAAACGAAGAGGGCGTTGCCAAGGATGAAATTCATACCAATCCTCAAATAACCAGTTAGACTATACATAGTCCGGCGATGAGGAGTCCGTGGAGAATTCGAATGACAAGTTTGTTTATGTCAGCATCCGCATACGCCAGCGCCTGAAGGATCGACTCGCGGAAGAAGCAAAGCATCACAAGACCAACATCAATGCGCTGGTTAACGCAACCCTCGAAAAGCATGATTCTTTTGACAGAATTACCGAACACCTCCGGGCAATACCGCTGAATCAGCAATTGTTTGCTGCAATGCTGGATAGCACGACCGAGGAACGAATGGAAAGAGTCGGCAAAGAACTTGGTCCGCACATCATAAAGAAAACATTCTCTTTCCTGAACATCGAGTACAATCTAGACAATTTGATTGAGCATTGTTTCGAACCACTCGGCTCGTTCTCAGGCTGGTATATTTTTAGCTCTTCTCGGAGTGGCCCGAGTCGGAGGCTGATGTTTGAGCACGTTCACGGACCAAAATGGTCTGCGTTTCTCAAGTACTACATTGCGGGGATGATCAAAGCCGCGACAGGAGTAGAACCTCGAATCACGGTCGAAGACGGGCTCCTCGTGGCTTACTGTTAACCTGGAATCGCGCCTCAAAGCAGTATGATGACTCTCACACGAATTCGAGAAACACATGAAAGGTTACTTGATGCATCCTTGTTCTTATGAGCTGATTCCATAGGGATTCTATTGAAAAAAGACGGATTCCTGATTCGAAGACGGGTGTCTTTATACCAGAAAACGCGGGGAAGGATTTTGACTTTGGACCGGACATCACCAATTTGTTACAAACTCACCCGCGCGGTACCGAGTCTTGAATCGCTGTCCAAAGCAGTCATGGCAGGCGCTCAGAGAGTATCCTGACGAGACAGCTTCCTCGACAGTTCCGTCGGCTCGTAACCGTTCCCGACCCTCCTCAGGAGCCCTCTCTCGGTCAGATTCCTGAGGTACCGGGAGACCGACCTCTCACCCACGTCGAGCCCCGCATCACTGCATTTCTTCGCGATCTCCTCCCTGCTGGTGTACCCGCCTGATAGGACTAGGGAGAGCACTATCTCTTCAGCCGGTCCCAGAGGCTCAAGAACCTGCACCTGCGGGCTTGCTGGTTCCTCGCTCTTGGCCGGTTCCACTTCGTTCAGGCTCTCGAACTCGATCTTGTCTATCCTGTACTTCTCGGGGTCGGCCTTGACGTCCTCGCTGAGAATCTCCTGTAGCTGCTTGGCGTTGATGTCGGAAGTCACGACGAACCTGATGGAGGCGTAGACCTCCGCGTTCTTGCGGTAGTTCTTCTGGACCTGCTCCCCGTTCTTCTGAGGAGCCATCTCGACCTCCACCGCGATCTTTGACGAATAGTCCCAGTAGTATGGGTCGGGCATCCGCAGCTCGTTCCCGTCCCTGTCCCTGACCTCCCTCACGCACGGCTTCAGCACCGCTATGTCGGGCTTGCCGCCGCTGCCCTCGCCCCAGTCAACTACGGTGAAGTATCCCATCGTCCAGTACTCCTGCTTCAGCAGCTTTTCTATCACCCGCAGGTGCTTCGGGTCCCCCGCCTTCGACGACCCGACCCTCATCTGGAGGTACTCCAGTGCGAGCGGCGTCAGGTTGTAGATTACCGTCTTCGTCCTCTCCATCTGGTCCGCCACGGAGGGGTCGGGCGGGAGCATGACCGGGTTGCCGTTCACGTCCTTCCCCTTCATGACGTACTCCTGACGGGCGAAGGTCTGGGTGAGGAACCCCCTGTTGACCAGGGCGTTGAGGGCCTCCTGTACGTCCGAGGTCCGCCACGAGTGCTTCGCGAAGAACTCGGTCCGGATGCGGGAGAACTCGAGCGGATAGGCGTCGGACATGAGCTTGAGGTAGCCGGCCGTCAGTATCCTCCAGGTTACCGGCGTGAACGGGACCCTCGAGCTTGACTTTCCCGCGATCTCCTCCCCGGGGCTCTTGTAGACCAGGTCCGTCGCCTCGTGGGCGCCGCCATACCTATCCTCCACCTCCTTCTTCATGTAGTCGATGACCTCCTTCGTGCCGCACAGGCACTCGCCCACCCTCGGGAACGGCTCCAGCAGCAAGGGCTTGCCAGCGACGTCCTCCCCGTGGGGCCTCTTCCTCACCACGCAGGAGTAGTCCGGGAGCGAGATGAGGGCGTTCCTGACCTCATCCTTCCTTTCGGGCGAGATCAGCTCGGATATCTTCGATGCGTCGTCAGGCCCCACCCTGAATGCGTAGACGGGGCCGACGTTGCCGCTCACCGAGCTGAAGAGCTCCGGCCGTATCTGCTGGATGTTCTGGTTAACCATCCACAGGTAGAGGCCGTACTTCCTCGACTCCGAGAGGATCGTGTCGAGCAGCTTCAGGTCGCTGATGTTCTGGAACTCGTCGACCGCAAGCACGACCGGGGTCCGCGCCGAAGGAGGCTCGCCCTCCCGCTCGAGCCTGGCCGCCCTCTTTTCCACCGTGAAGTAGAACCTCATCGCGATGGAAGCGGAGATCAGCCTCCGGAAATCGTAGGGGAGCGTCTTTGTTATCCTGAATATCGTGAGCCTTCCCGGGACCATCATCTCGTCGAAGTCGAGCTTGCTCGTCCTCGAGCAGAACGTCCTGGAGGTTATCGACTGAGGAGGGAGGACGAAGTTCGATATCCTGTTGACGACCGGCGCGAATGCGTCCTTGGGGAGCTTGGAGATGGCGTCTATGGTGCTCCTGATTATCTCGTCCTCCAGCTCCCTGCTCCTGAGCATCCACTCGATCTCCGACCGAGGCATCGAGATGAAGTCTACGAGGATGCGGTAGAGGTCCCTGAAGGTGGGGTTGTCGTCGAGAGTGTAGAGGTAGTAGAGGGCGCCCTTGAAGACCCACATCAGCCTAGGGGCGGTGGCCGCGTCGGTGTTGAAGACGTCGGAGAGGAGGGCGGAGAGCTCCTCCACTTGGGTCTGGAGTATCTGGACTCTGTTCAAACCATCGATACTGGCTGGGAGCGAGAGCGGGTTCAGCCCGAACGATACGTAGGTCGGGTCGAGTATCGTGATCCTCTCCCTCTCAGACTTCGGGATGAGGCGCACGAGATCGACGGCGGCATCCCCGTGGGGGTCGATGAGGACGAGAGCGACGTCCTTCCTGTTGGAGAAGAGCCTGCGCAGCCAGAACAGCATCGCGTTCGTCTTTCCAGCGCCGGTTGAGCCGATGAAGAGCGCGTGGAATATCATCTCCTCGTCGTCGATTGTGCGGGACACGCGATGTAGGAGTATGGCGGCTTATAACGCGGGAACTCCGACGGCATTGTCACTCATCGATGAATTGGGCGTTCGGACAAAACTATTAATCAGGAATCGACCTATCATGACCTCTATTCTGGGATGAGGACAGTAGTATGAAGGTGAATCGAAAGGTCGCTGTTGGAGCTGCTATCGCATTCATCCTTGCCTTCCTGTTCCTCGTCCCTGTTGTCTATTATGCGCCCCCTCCGGGAGCATTCGCCTGTCCCGCGAACGGCTGCAACTTTCTGCGATATGGGTCAGTGACATACGAGGGCTTCGGAGTCGGAGGCACATGGAGGGACGTCACAGGCTACTCCATCTCCTTCGCCACTGCGTCCACGCCGGTCAGCAGTAGCTCGAGCGTAAGCTACTCGGTAACGGCTGAACCGACCCACACGGCGAAAGCTGTCGTCGACTCTGCGAACAACCTGCAGCTCCAGCTCTCTCTGAACGCCTCATCGTCCTCGGCGAGCGGCATCATGGTGAGCGTCACCGTCGACGAACGCAGCACCCTCGCCACCACGAACAATCTGACGGCAGCGAACGAATGGCCGCTCACGCTTAACGGCTTGAACGGACCTCCCTGCTGGCCCGGTAACTACCCCGTCGGGCTGGCAATCGCCGAGGGGCACTATGCTTCCTCCAACATGACCCTAGCCAAGTTCCTGGACCTCGTCAACCCGGGAGCCACCTTCGGCTGTCCCGCAGGGCTCTCCGATATTGCCAGGTACGTCTTCCAGCCCATGAATGACTCAGCCATGGTCTACGGGTCCTGCGGGACCGGCCCGTGCCTGACCGAGAAAGTATCCGTCGAAGTGACAGCTGGAGGGTATTGGAGCCAGAACGGCGGCGGTTTCACGAGCTTCCCAAAGGGGACGTACACGGTCCTGGCGGAGGACGAATGGGGCACCTCGGCCATAGCGTACTTCACCGTCTCTTGATGGGGGCTTAATTGCCCTCGCAGCATAGCGGTGGATTTGTGCGCCACAGTCTTCTACAGGAAGCGGATCAACGGCAGGATCTATCCAAAGGCGGCTAGGACCGGCCCCTACGCCTTCGCTCAGGAGGTCTACAGGGTCGACGGGCGTGTAGTTACGAGGTATCTCGGGATCGTGCAGCTACCCGAGAAGGCGGATGTAATAGAAACAGGGGAGGAGTCGAACGACCACAAGTCCGAGCAACCCGGAGAGATTCAGCAGACGGGAGCACAGTGACTCATGACATCGGCGCGATTCAGCGAAATCCACTCTTACCCATACTATTGGACCGACGAACAAGTCCAAATTCTGCTGGGTTGCTACAAGACGGCAACACTAGACGAAACGGCCAGATTGGTGGGTCGAAACCAACTTTCAATCAAGAACAAGTTACATAGTTTGCGCGTCGCCGGAGTAATCCAAGGTCCTAGGAAGTCGTGGACCAGATCATGTGTTTGCAAGTATTGCGGCGTCGCATTCATTTCAACTTGGCCAACAAGAAAATACTGTTCTAACGCTCACAAGAACCTCTACGGGAGAGAGCAGTACTTCTCGCGACGTCCCGAAATGCGACGCGAGTTCGCTAAGAGGAGCCGTCATAAAATTCGAACCGCTGCCATGCTTCACTATGGTGGAGATCCACCTCATTGTTCCTGTTGCGGGGAAGGAACCATTGAGTTTCTTGCCATTGACCATATCTACAATGATGGCTGTAAGCATCGTAAGACCTTCAAGGGCACAATAGAGCAATGGCTCAAGCTCCACGGGTACCCCGAAGGCTTCCAAGTGTTGTGCCACAACTGCAATTTTGCCAAGTCTCACTATCACGGCTGTCCCCACAAAAAGAATGCGTTGGAGATCGTCCAAATCAAATGACCACATCTCCTCCGACGAGCAACAGATTCTCAAGGAATCGCTCAGAATTCAGGGTCTCGCAGACCGACTCCGAAGCCTCGTTCCTCGCCTCCCTCAACTGGTACGGCATAGCGGCGGAGCGCGACTGCAGGATAGTGGACTGGTCTTCAATGAAGTGCTCCAAATGCGGGCGTGAGTTCTCCGTCGAACGCACCGATGCTCCAATCATAGGTCCTCACGACACTCTACCTTCAGTCGCTTGCGAAAGCTGTGGCGGCGATGCTCTCCCGAGAGTGTATCTTCCTGACCTTGTGGTGAGCCGCGAGAGGCGTGTCGTAATAGAAGTATCAGGTACGAAGAGCTCGATTCACGTCCGCTCCAAGGTGGATTTCTATTACAAGCACGACATCCGCTGGATTGAGGTCACTAACGATACAGTGAAATCAGCCGAGGCGGTCAAATCCATCTGCCAGGCGCTCGCATTGTCTGTCGGTTCGTCCCGTCTGGAAAGAATCTGGAGCTGCGAAGAGGCTTGACGGTATCGTTCGGACATAACTATTAATCAAACGCTGGGGTCCTAACCAAAGAATCGGCTTGAGGCGTGCAAGGGAAGCAATAGGTACGACCGTTATCGTCGTCGCAGTGATAATCGTCGTCGCCACAGGGACGCTCGCCTTCGTTACGTTTTCTTCGCCGAGCGCATCCAAGAGCAGTAGCTCCTCTTCGGCTGTTTCCCTCGCGTCGTCCTCACAAGGCACCGAGACAACAAGCTACACTGGACCCGGATCAGCGACCGTAACCACCAATTCGTCATCTTTGGGCCTGAAACTCACGTTGTCGGTCAATTCGACGATGATACCCAGCCAGGACGCCATCCACATCACCACCTCGGTCCTGAACACCCTACCCACTGCGAACAACTTGACCGCGTCCAACGCCTGGGCGATCGGTGGCTTGAGCGCTGGACCGTGCGACCTTGGCAACAGTACCAACAAGCTATTCTTTCCGGTCGGCATAGGCGTCTTCAGGGGGACGTATGGGCTGAACAACCTCTCCAGTGCAGGGAAGCCGCTTTCGGTGTGGGCCCTTGTGGAATGTGTCTCCGACGGCGTCTCGGTCGGCAACCAGTACTACCCCCTGCACAGCATCACCAGCTACTCCCTGCTCGCTGGACGTGACAACGGGACCTACGCCGGCTATTACGCCGTCCCGGGCGCTCAACCGCCGCCCGTGTGCAACTCGGGGGTGTGCACGTACACTGCGAACAACACCGAGTCCTTAGCCAAGGGAACATTCCCAACGAGGATGGCCGTACAGGAGAGCATCTACGCCGCTAACTCCACCGCTGGATTGGGCTACAATTCACTCGGGTCGTCCCTGCCCGCGAACTACACTCTGGTGGCCGGCGACGAGTGGGGCCAGTTGACCATTCTGCACTTTTCTGTCGTGGCGTCACACAACCTACCAGAGGTGGGGAGCTTCCTAGCCAACGGAGGAGGCTGCGCGGAGAACAACAATCCAGTCCCATGTACCGCCTCGGGGTTCTCGCAGGCGTTCATCTTCAACTGCGCCGCCCAGGCCGCTTCGACCTCTGGATGCACCGCCCAGGTCCCATCCTCGGGACCCTGGAGCGCCAAGAGCTACACCATAACGGTCTGGTACCCGTACTCCGGGAAGTCTGGGGAACCATCGGGGGACAACTGCATGTTCAGTGTACCTGGCGACACGGGGTCTCCGTACGCATACTGCTTCATGGTCAACTCTACGGCATTCGCCCTGAGTCCTTAAGACTCGGGATGCAAGCATCCCTGCCTGACCTCGTGGTCAGCAGAGAGAAGCGAATAGTTATAGGAATATCAGGGGCAAAGAGTTCAATTCACGACCACTCCAAGGTGGATTTCTATTACAGGGCAGGAATCCGCTGGATCGAGGTCACCAACGAGACAGTGAGATCTGCCATGGCGGTCAAGGCCATCTGCCAGGCGCTGGCGCTGTCCGTGGGTTCGTCCCGCCCGGAAAGAGTCTGGAGCTGCGAAGGATCTTGATGTCCGTCACAATGTTCTAAGGGTACAAAGACCAAATCCGGCTCTCGACCGGTGACCGTCACTGAGAAAAGCGGCGCATACGAGTTCATCGTTGATCATGTCACAGGGAAGTTGGGCAGGCATCCGAACGTCACCACGAACTCGACTGTGGGAGGCAGCGCGATGTTGTACTCCGGCCCCCAGCACCAGAGGTATTCCGTGACCGATTGTAGCTGAGTGATGCCGGAGCAGTTGGTGTCATTGCCGTTGCAGATCAAGCCGCTGTCTTGACCGTTCGGGAGCACTCCCGTTTGCAGGTCGGGGCCGAAGAAGAACAGGAAGATCCCGATGACTATGCAGGCGGCAATGGCCTTGCTTCTCCTCTGGGGCCTCGTCCTCTTGGTGAAGAAGTCAAAACCGAATATGAGACCGCTCAGCAGAAAGAGCAGCACAAAGGTGATCCCATTATACCAGTACCCGATGATATCGAAGGCAAAGACGACCCAAGCAGCCACGAACAGCCCCCCGCTTACCTTCTCAGCTAGGTCCATGAATCCCGCCAAACAACGATCTTGGAGCTGGGGGACCATGTCAGACCAATTCGTAGCTCGCGGCGGCAATTTCCTGATTAATACTTTTGTCCGAACCTCGAAAAACGCCGGGAAGTCAGGCCCACAGTGGAAGGCAACTCTCTCAAGAAATCAGGATGAGGTTCAGCACTCTCGAACTTCATTCCTCCGTACACCAAGCTGAGCAGCCCTGCATACTTCCTCATGTCCTCCACCGTCTCCGCTGAAAGCAATATGTCGGTCCTCCCTCCTGAATAGACCAGTTCGAACGTCCTCACCGTCGGCGCCGCGAGGTGGAAGCGAAAGTCGGCATTGGTCCTGGCGATAGGGTTCACCCTTTTTTCGTCCCTGTCATCTACAACCCAAACTACCAACACGGGGGCATAGGCTTCGAAATAAACCAGACTGTCTCCTTGGGGTTGCCAGACCAGTTTCGTTCGATATCTCTTGTGGTCTTCGGAGCGGGTGCCGCCGTCCGTTACGGGAGCTACTTACTAATCACTCTTTGTTAGATTGCAAGTCAGAATGAGTGGAACGGACTCCATCCGAATACGCCTTGGGCAAGAATGTGCAGGATGCCAGGAAACGTCAAGAAATCCTGTGTTCGGGCGTCTAATTAGACGCTAAAATCCCACTCCCGGCGCCTTCCTACTATCAGAGTGCCCCATTCACGGGACGAAACTGCTCACTGTGACCAGAGAGCGAGAGACCTGAACGGCGACCGAATACTGGAGGTTCGAGTCCTCCACTGTACCAGCATTCGTCTCGGCGCACGCTGGAATCGAGGAACTGGGGGCGATCGAGTCAGCTGCGCAAGCCAGGCTACCGAGACTCCCGGAGGAGAAGGCCACCGCCACCCCGCCGTTGTAGCCGACTATGTTGGGCTCGAAGCCTATCACCTGTGAGAGATAGGAGTCGTTCCAGCTGCCGCTGCAGAGGGGGAGCTTCGAGTTGAGCGGGACCGTGACGCGCGCGACCTGGGCGCCGGTCCCGTCGCTGACGCTGAATTCCAGAGAGGTGACGTTGCCAGTGTTCGGGTCTGTGCTCATCTTCACCCCGATCGAGTACCCCTTGGGCAGAAAACCGGAGGGCAGCTTGTACAGAGGCTGGTCGCAAGTATTGAACAGGTTGTTGCCTGATAGCGGCCAGTTCTCGATGGACCACTGAACCTCCCCGGATGAGGTGACGGCGATGACGAACTGCATGTATGCGTCGGCCCCGGACGGAGCGTAGGCGTTCACCTGCAGGTCCCAGTTTCCGCTCGCCCTCATGTCGGTCGCTGCCGTGAACGTGACCGAGGGGTTGACCAGCGGCACGCACTGGTTCCAGAAGATATAGTTACGGTTCCCGGCGAAGCCCGAAGGCTGGGGAGTCGGACCGGCTGAAGGGACAGGGGGCGGCTGCGGCCCGCCGTCGGCGGCCGGGTTGAAGCTGGCCAGCGACTTGCCGATCATCCCGAAGAAGAGACCTACCATCGCGAGGCCCTGCTGAGAGGTCAGCGCAGATCCGATGCCGGTCAGCAGAGGTATCAGGAACAGCAGCCAGTCCTCGAGGCTGTTGTGGTACTGTGCGAGCGACGGCAGCGACTTGCCTATGGCCCCCAGGATGAGCCCGTACAGCATGTACTCGTTGTTCCCGCTCAGGGAGGACCCAATGGAACCTGAGAACGCTCCGGCGAAGAGGAGCCAGTCCTCCCAACTCCTCCAGTTTGGACCGAGCGAGAGGAGGGCCTTGCTCGACGCGCCGACCGTCAGCCCATAGAAGTAGTACATCGGGTTGCTGGTCGCCACCATCCCCAGGGTGCCCAGGACGGTGCTCGAGAAGAGAATCCAGTCTTCCGTCTGGAGCTGCTGGTCCGCCAATCGCACCCTTTGGTGTTGCCCAGGAGATTTAAGGTTGATTGTGGCGCCCTAGGGCACCGGGCCTTCGCCTGCGCGGCCGTTCAGCTAGATTTACAGGCGGCTTCGGGCTGTCATCTGACTATCTTCCTTGTGGCATCGAGGAGTGCATCTACGTCGTCTTCATCGTTGTAGAAGTATGGTGAGACCCTGATTCCTGAGTGTGATTGGTACTCTCTAGGAGCGACGATGATTCCCGCCTTCCTGAGCCTTAGGGCGAGTTCCACTCCTGTCATCTTCTTGGCGTAGGCGAAGCTGATACCTGAGAGATGACGGTCGTCTGCGGGGGTCGGCACCCTCAATCCCAGGTTCCTCAGACCCTCATTCACCCTCCTCGAGAGCTTGAGCGTCTGCGCAGTGATCCGTCGCCTCCCGAAGCGAGACATGAACCCGAGGGACTTGATGAGTGTGAGGATGCTGATGTAGTCCGGGTTCCCGGGCTCGAACCTCTTCGCCGTCTTCGCAACCTCGAGATTCTCTGCGCTGAGCCCCCGCGCGCCTCCAGGGGTCGAGTGCCATCCGAGCATGGGCGGGTCGAACTCCTCAAGCAACCTCCTTGCGCAGAAGAACTCCGAAGCGCCGTGAGTGGAGAGGAGCCATTTGTAGTTGCTCGTGGCGAGAAAATCCAGCTTCCACTCATCGGCATCAATCCCCAGGTACCCCGTGCCGTGGGTACTGTCGACCATGGAGTACACGCCCCTTTCGTGAGCGATCTTCGTTATCTCCTCGACCTCGGCCCTGAGGCCGTTGACCCAGGACACGAGGCTCACTACGACCAGCTTTGACTTGTGGTCTGTGACTCTCAGGTAATCCTCGGCCCCGATGAAGCCGTTCCGGTTCCTGACCCACCGGACCTCCACCCCCTTCTTCTGAAGTGCCATCAATGGGAAAGTCCCGCTCGGGAACCCGAGGTCGTCGACCACGACGTTCTCCCCCTTTTTCGGAGCGACCATAGAGACGACCAGGTTGAGGGCCGTCGAGGCGTTGGTCTGGAACGAGACCTCCTCCCCGGTCGCCCCGATCCACCCCGCAAAGACGCCTCTCGCCCTCTCGACGGATTCTCCAAATTCGTCGAACATGTCGGGAAACGGGATGTCCGTCAGGTAGCGATGGTACAGGGCGTGGGCGGATTCGATCGTCGACTTCGGTATCAGTCCGGCTCCCGCCGTGTTGAGGTAGGAGAGTTTCCTGGTCAGCGGGAATTCATCCGAGATCTGCCCTGGCATGATTCTTCCGAGTCCGCTTTCGTCGCGGATTATTAAGTCGGGCGTTCCGACTCGGGAAGTGGTTCGCGGGGTTGAACCGCGATCAATGTCTCACTCAGACAGGTATATCCCGTGGTCGCTCCCGAGGTGTTCGTTCCGTGCTGACCGGGAAAATGCTCATCTACCTGCGGCCGACCGTTTCTTCATGGGTGCAGCCCTCGCCCCGGAATCGCGCGACGGTGATCCGAGCTCTCATCCATCCACCTCTTCCGATGACGTGGTACCGCTCGCCCGCGCAGGGCTTCTGGGAAGGGCCCTCTCCTTCCTGAAGCGTCATCCGATTCTCTGCCTGCTCCTTCTTACACCAGGAATCCCGGAGTATCTCTCGAGTTCCAGCCCTCTCTATGCGATAGCACTGAACCCTCCCCAGTTCATCTTCCAGCTCGCGGCGAACCTGGGACTCTACGGCCCGGGCGTCCTCCTCATCCGCGAGGCCATGATAAGGTGGAACAAGGGATGGGCCTCGGTGCTCCTCCTAGGGGCGGCCTATGGGATTCTCGAGGAGGGGGTCGCGCTCAGCACCCTCTTCTATTCGAAGGCGGGCCCTGTCGGGCAGCTCGGATACTTCGGCCACTGGGAGGGCGTCAGCTGGATTTGGTCGGCCACCATCATACCCGTGCACATGATATTCAGCATCTCAATCCCGATTCTCCTCCTCGGCCTGGCTCTCCCTTCCACCCGAGGTAGGAGCCTGCTCTCCCGGAGGAGGATCACGCTGGTCTTCGCGATTCTCGTCGCAGACGTCACGTCCCTCTCCCTGGTCGTCTTCTTCGGCGAGCACTTCTGGATGGACGACCCCATATTCCTCATGAGCCTCGTCGCCATCGCCTTCCTAGTCTGGCTTGCCCGGAGAGCACCGAATATGCCGCTGGCGGCGACCCGCGCGCCGAAGGTCTCCCCCAGGAGGATGGCCGTCCTCGGGATTCTCTTCTATCCGGTCGCCCTCCTCGTCGATTCATTCGGGATGGGGGTAGGCGCGCCCGCCCTCGTCGTCCTCCTTCTGGTGATCTTCGCCCAGGGGCTCTTCCTGGTCTACGTCCTCAGGGTAGCCGGATCGTCCGATAACCAACCCCAGGTCATTGCCCTCTCCTTCGGCCTGATCATGCCAATAGCGGCGATCGGACTCATCGCAACGATAACCGTCCCAGTCGCGCTGCTGGGCGACCTAGTGATGGCCCTCTTCTTCAGGATGCTCTGGAACAGGTACCACGTCTCTACTCGGGCGGGTCCGACCCCCGTCCAGGGTTGACAGGCAAAGGTTTATCCCAAAACCAGCGGCAGCCGTCTAGATTGTCCCGGATTATCGACGCTCACCTGCACCTCTCCGAGCATCCGCGCGACGAGCTCATCCCGTACGCCTCGCTGAACGGCCTGAAGTACAACCTCGACGAGGCGCTCTCTCTCATGCGCGAGCACGGCATCACACGGGGACTATTGCTGAGCCCCCCAATCGAGGGCGGGGCGCCGCTCCCCAACGAGAGGGTCCTGGACCTCTGCAGGAGGAGCGACGGCCTGCTCTCTCCCATCCTCACCGTCGAGCCTACTTCCTCCGACGTGGCCAGCGCGGTGGACCTCGCCAAGCGGAACCGCGCCGAAGTGAAGGGGTTCAAGATCCGGCTCGGATACCTGGAGGTCTACGCTGACGACCCCGTCTATGACGGCCTCTACGATTACGCGGAGTCGGAGAGCCTGCCCGTGATGTTCCACACCGGTGACACGGCGAGCGCGACCGGCAGCCTAGAGCACTCCCGCCCCTTGACGCTTGACCGTCTTGCGAACGGACGATCCGGGTTGATCGTGGTCGCGTGCCATTTCGGCAACCCATGGATCTCGGACGTCGGCGAGCTGATCTACAAGCATCCGAACGTCTGCGCGGATATCTCCGGCCTAATCGTGGGAGGCAGCAAGTACCTGCCGGGTTATCTCGACTCTGTGGCCGAGCAGGTCACGCGGGCCATCTACTACGCAGGAGGGGCCGAGAAGGTCATCTTCGGGACGGATTATCCTGTATCGACTCCTTCGCTGGCGCTCGAGCTGGTTGCGAAACTCCGGATCGATGCCGGAGATGTTGAGAGGATCCTCTGGAAGAACGCGACCAGGGTGTTCCGACTTTGACTTCCGAGGCGGCCGACGTGGCGATCGGGGACGCGGCGCCCGAGGAGAGAGACTCGCTCGTCCAGGTGCTGGAGAAGAGCTTCACGGGTATCTACCTTAGGCATGCGAAGCGGATTCTGGAGGAGGTGGAATCGGTCAGGGTCGCCCGGCTCGGCGACGAGACGATCGGTCTTGCGATGCTAAAACTACTAGGAGAAGAGGCGGGCTACGTCTACTACATCGCCGTCGTTCCCTCCTTCCGCGGGAGAGGGATCGGGGGCCGACTCGTGAAGGACTCGATCGAGTTCTTCGCCCGAGCTCGGGCAGTCGAGGTGTATGCGTCTGTGGGGGAGCACAACGTGGAGTCGAACGCCCTCTTCAAAGGCCAGGGTTTCAGGAGGACCGACTTCGGCCAGGTCTCGAAGAGGTACGGCGCGTTCAAGGCGCTGTCGATGTACAGGAGCATGTGGGTCGTCCCGGGAGAGGTGATCCTGGTCAAGGAGACTTTGGAGCCCGCCGCCGTAGAGCATCCGGGCCCCGCGTGATGGCTCCGCTCCTACCGGGATGCCTTCCTTGCCAAGTCGGAGAGGAGCGCGTTGCCCTCACTGAACTTCAGATTGAACCTGAACGCGTCTATCCTCCAGCCGTCCTCGGACCTCATTAGGTGGATGTCGTAGGTCCCCACGAAGGTCCGTGTCTCGTTCCCGGTCGGGTTGGGGAAGTAATGGGTCGCGGTCGCATAGCAGAACGCCATCGCCTCACCACTTTCCACGCTGACCAGCATGTTCCCTATCTGGTGGTGGACCGCCGTCAGCCCTCTTAGCCCGGACTCCCACTGATCGACGATCTTCTTGGGGCCAACTCTCGAAGGCTTGCTTCCCGAGAGTGAGGACATGTCGAAGAGAACTTTGGAGGCAAAGCAGTCCGCCACACCCTTCCAGTTTCTCTCATCTGTGTTGACGAAGAGCCTCGTGACCGTGTCTGCGACCGCGGCGCGGTCGATTAACACATTCGCCCCATTCTCCATAGGCCCACGCTTCCACGGACGCTCAATAAACGTTCGGCGCGCCGGCCGTACCCTTTTTGGTGTAGGTTATGCGCTTCAGACCAGAGTTCTGCACAATTATTGCAGGAATCTCATCACAGACAGGATTCGGGCGAGAATTGGGTGTAATCTCGGCCTAAGTATAAAGACGGTAACCCCAGAATTTAGGTTCATGTCAATCTATCTTTCAAGAAGAGATGCCATCAAGGGAGCGATGGCGGCAACTGCGGCCCTGGCCGCGGCCCCATACCTTGGGAACCTCTCCGGGGGGGTTCAGGCAAGCCCGGTCCAGAACGCCCCGGCAAAGCCAGCGAGCCTGCCCGCGAGCGCAGCGGGCACCGGCACGGCCTCGCAGGACCCCACAGGGACGACCGTCCTCGTCATCAAAGGGGACATCGTAAGCAGCTACAGCGGTCTTCAGGGGATCAAGATACAGGACGCCGCGCTCGCCTCGAAGCTGAGGAGCGCGATCCACGCGAGGTTCGACTAGGATGACCTCCCACAGAGAAGCTCCTGGAATATCCTCGGACCCGGCCGCGGACAACACTGACGTCTATGCCTTCGTAAGCCCCGACAAGCCCTCAACGGTGACCCTGATCTCGAACTTCATCCCGCTTCAGGGCGCGGCCGCGGGGCCGAACTTCTATCGGTTCGACCCGAACGTGCTCTACGAGATAATGATAGACAACGACGGGGACGGGGCGGAGGAGATCACGTACCAGTTCCGGTTCCAGACGCACGTCGCCAACAGCGCCACCTTCCTCTACAACGTCGGACCGATATCGTACAACTCGAGCACCAAGAGCTTCACCAACCTGAACGTCTGGCAGACGTACAGCGTCACAAAGGTCAACGGGTCAAGAAGGGACCAGTTCTCGTCGGACAACGTCACCCTAGCGACCGGGCTGCTGGTCCCACCTCCCGACATCGGACCGAGGTCGACCGCCAACTACGACACCGCAATATTCCCCAACACAGTCTACACGCTGGCGACGGGCCAGACCGTCTTCGCGGGACCCAGGGCAGACGGGTTCTACGTCGACCTCGGGTCAATCTTCGACCTCGGCACACTGAGGCCCTTCGCAAGCGACCACCTGATACCCACACCGCCGACCACCACTGGCGTCGACGGGACGAGCAGCTTCAACGTCCACTCGATAGCGATCCAGGTCCCGATCACCGAACTGACGAGCACGGGGAAGCTCCCGACAGGCGTGAGCGATCCCAACGCGACCATAGGCGTCTGGAGCTCCGCGAGCCGCCAGAGGGTCAGGGTGCTCGAGACCGACCAGTACAACGCACCCATCGCAGAGCTCGCGGGTCCATGGTTGCAGGTCTCCCGCCTCGGGAACCCCTTGATCAACGAGGTCATGATCCCCCTCCTCCAGAAGGACTACTGGAACCAGCAGGCGCCGGCGGCCGACTCTCAGTTCCTGGCATCGTACAACAGCCCTCAGCTCCAGGGACTGCTGCCGGTCCTCTACCCGGGCGTCTTCCCGAACCTCGCGGCCTACTCCACCTCGAACAGCACGCGGCCCGACCTCGTCGCGATCCTGCTCACGGGCATCCCGACCGGGATCATCGCAGGCTTCCAGAACTACACGGGCACCGTCCAGGCGGACGAGCTGCGACTGAACCTGGCCATCCCGCCAGCGATAACCACGACGAACCCTGCCGCGAACGCCTCGAACAGGCTGGGGCTCCTGGGAGGAGACGCCTCCGGCTTCCCGAACGGGCGGAGGGTCTTCGACAACGTGACGGCAATCGAGCTCCAGGCGATCGCAGGGGCGACCATCCCGCTCGTGAACAGCAAGTTCACCGCCGACGCAGCCGCGTCGCTGCTCAACGACGGAACCACCAACCCCGTGCCCTACCTGAGCAACTTCCCGTACCTGCCTCACCCGTACCAGGGCTACCTGGCGAACACGGCGGAGGCACTGCAGAACTGAGAACGACGGACGGAGGAGCGTGATGCTCCTCCGTCACCACTGTTTTTGCAAACTGAGAGGTTAAAGGGGCGATGGGAGTGGCACGAGAGGCTGAGTCGGTCATGGGTCTCACCGGCACCGAGAAGGTCAGGGTGGTCCTGCTCTATGGACTCATAATAGCTGTCACGGTGTTTGGTTTCCTTGCGTCATTCGCCATTGGGCGCATGGCGATCGTCCTCGCTGGGCTGGGCCTCGTCTCATACGTCTTCGGCCTCCGCCACGGGGTCGACGCGGATCACATAGCGGCAATAGACAACACGACCCGGAAGCTCATTCAGGAGAACAAGCGTCCCCTGACCGTCGGGACCTGGTTCTCTCTGGGTCACTCCACGATCGTAGTGGGGCTTATCGTGGCGCTCGTGGTGGCCACTCGAGCCGTCAGCGCGAGCATACCTGAATTGCAGGCTGCTGGCAACGTCTTCGGCACCCTGATCTCCGGAGGGTTCCTGTGGATTATCGGCCTCGTGAACGTCCTGATCGTCCTAGGGGTCTACAGGATCTTCAGGGCAATGAAGGAAGGGAAGACGGACCAGGCCGAGCTCGACAGACTGATGGAGAACCGCGGCTTCCTGAACCGGTACTTCCATCCCTTGTTCAAGATCGTCAAGAAGCCGTGGCAGATCTACCCGATTGGGGTCCTGTTCGGCCTGGGCTTCGACACGGCGACCGAGGTCGCGCTGATCGCGATCAGCGTGGGGGTCGGGGTGTCCACGAGCATACCACTCTACTACATCCTGGTCCTGCCCCTGATGTTCACCTGCGGGATGGTCCTCGTCGACACGACCGACGGGGTCCTGATGAGGGTCGCCTACGGGTGGGCCTTCCTCCATCCGCTGAGGAAGGTCTACTACAACCTCACGGTGACGATAATCTCGGTGATGGTGGCGTGGGTCGTCGGTTCGATAGAGGTGCTCCAGGTCCTCTCGACAGAACTCAGGCTTTCGGGCGGTTTCTGGATCTGGGTACAGGGCCTGGACTTTGAGACCATCGGCTTCGGCATCGTAGGTCTCTTCGTCGTGTCTTGGGTCGTCTCTATGGCCTACTGGCGGCTGAACGGGTTCGAACAGAAGTACTCCAACATCTTGGCCGTCTCGGCCCCGACCGGTGGCTCTATCAGCGCACAGCCGTAGGTGCCCGGCGTGGGCAAGAACGGCGTCACCGGGATAATACTGCCCCTCGAAGGGGAGACCATAAACAGGGTGCTACACCATCGCCCAATCATCGCGCTCTTCGTCGACGAGTTTCCGTCTGACCTCGAGCCGGGAGACAGGGCGTTCCTGTATGTCTCCGGAGGCGCGAGGTTCCTCGACGCAGAGGGAAGGGTCTCGAGCGTGTCCCGTGAGCCCGTCAGCGGAGTCCGGCGGTACGGGGGCGACCTGTGCCTCTCTGGTCAGGAACTCGACGAGTATCTGGCGAGCTCCGGCAAGACCGAGAGCGATGAGATGCTGGTCATCAAGCTGGCAGAACCGACGAAGTACATCAAGCCGATGAGGTGCAGTCTCCACGTCCCCTCGGACGGAACGTACATGACAGCTGAGACCTTCTTCACAATACTCGGCGAAAACCAGTAGCGTGAGGTCGCAGGAGGATCAGGTTCCGTCCGGCCCGCTGTCCTCGAGGCGTGGACGAGAGGTACCGGTCGGCCGTTGACGACTTTGCCCGGCTCAGGGCTGCGCGTGGAGCTTGGCGATGTCGTCCTTCAGCTTCTCGAAGTAGGTGAACCCCTCCCCACCGTACTTCGATGGGACGCCCTCCAGGAAGGGCTTCATCGCCGTCCATGCGGTCTCTGGGACGAACATGTCCTCCACCGTTTCGAGCTTGACGATCTCCATCTTCGCCAGGACTCCCAGCGACTCGAAGAGCGAGGCCACCTGGTAGAACGCGACCTGTTCCTCTCTCGGCAGCTTCTCGAATTCCTCGAAGGAACTGAGCCTTGAGTTCAGCACGGTCAGCCACGAGGTCTGGAACTCCCTGGTGTTGGCGAACTCGTAGAGTCGCATGATCATGTCCATGTCTGCGATGGTGTTGGTCTGCTTCATCTGCTCGGTGCTCGCCTTGGCCTGGAGCGTGGCGGCCCTTGCCTGCTCGTTCGCTGCGGCGACCATCCTCTTGTTGTCTCTCAGCTCGAAGACGACGAAGACGGCGCCCAGGATAATTGCCAGGGAGCTGACGAAGGTGACGACCGTGTCGGCCTCCCCGAAGTTGAAGGCGTCAGGCAGTATGATCACGGTCGCCAGGACACACTCCTTCCTGCTTAAGAGCGTGACGCCCGCCGAGGGTGTGGTCCTGCTCCGCGGCTGTGGGCGCTACTCGTCGTGGTGGTCGTCCTCGTGGGCCTCGAGTCCGAGGTGACCAAGCATGTGATGGTAGTCGCCAGGGGGCACGAGCGAGAGAATGCTCGCTGTACGACCTCGCTCAATGCCGGGTGGATGTGCATGGCCTGGTTCACCACCGAGGCGCTCTGCTCGGGGGTGTACATCACGTTCACGATCTCCTGTATCAGGATAGACGCGTGGGGACCGACTATCTGAGCTCCCAGGATCCTCATCGAGCTGCGCTGCACGACGGCCTTGACGAAGTAGTCCTTGGCGCCCATCGCCTCGCCCTTGGCGGTGTTCTCGTACTGATAGAACCCGATCACGACGTCTTCCTCCCCGTTGAGCTCGACCGCCTCCTTCTCAGTCAGTCCGACCCCGGCGGCCTCCGGGTAGGTGAAGACCGCGTGAGGGAACGGCGTGATAGTCCGCCTTCATCCTCTGCTCCAAGACCGCGTTGTAGTAGACTACCCGCGACTCGTAGTTCGCTACGTGCTTGAAGAGGTACCTGCCGTCGGCGTCACCCAGCGCCCAGACGTTCGGCTGACTCGTCTGCATGTACTCGTCTACGGCGATCCAGCCGCCGGGACCCGTCGTGATTCCGGCCCTCTCGGGATGGAGAATGTCGACGAGCGATTCCCTCCCCGCGGCGACCATCACCTCCTCCGCTTCAACCACCGAGATCTCCCCGCTCTCATTGTCCTTTGCCTTCAGGGTCTTCACACCGTCCTTCTCCCCAGCCTCTACCACCTCCCTGTTGGTGATTATCGTCATGTGCCTCTCGAGCTCCCGCCGCGCGACGAGCGCGACCTCCGGCTCGTAACCGGGCAGGAACTGGCTGTTCCTCCCCAGTATCGTGACGGTGGATCCCATGCTCGAGAAGAAGTGGCCGTACTCGGCGGCGATGTACCCCCCTCCGATTATGGCGATGCTCGCGGGGAGCCTCGTGAGTCTCAGTACGCTGTCGCTGGTCAGGTAACCCACCTTCTCAAGGTTCTCTATCGGCGGAATGGCTGTGCGGGAACCGGTGCAGAGGAAGAGCTGCTTCCCTCGTATCGTCTCGTCCGCCACCTGCAAGGTGTAAGGCGCGACGAATTCGGCCGAGGCGTGGTAGTAGTCTATGTTCGGGCTGGTCGAGAGGCCCTCCCTGATGGAATTGATGTCTCTGTCGACGAGTGTCCTCATCCGCCTCATGATCTTGGGAAAGTCGACCTTCACCTCAGCTGAGACCCCGAGGTCGTTTCCCTTCTCCAACGTCCTCACGAGCTCTGCGGGATAGAGCAGCAGCTTCGACGGGATGCAGCCGCGCGTCAGGCAGATGCCACCCGGCTCGTCCTTGTCGATGGCCGCTATCTTGATCTTGGGGTTTCTCTGGATCATCGGATCGAGCAGGTTCGTCGCGGACCCCGTTCCTATGACGATGACGTCGTACTCCTTCATCGAACTCCCGGGGACTGTCGGAAAAATTAAGTCTATTGCACGTCCGTCTCCCACGAGGACCACGGATCTCCTCCATCCGCCTGACAGCGTCCTCGCCGAGGTGGGACCCGCGAGGGGAGCGCGGGGGTAACCCGGACTTGACCAGCTAAGCTCCTGTCTACCTACTTAGTAGGGGATAACTACCTACTATATTACCGGGGTCCCCACCGTGCATCTGATGGAGCTCCAACCGGGACCCTGCGTCTTCACCGAGAAGGAGGCGGTCTTCCTCTGTCACGGAGGCCTGGCCAGGATAGCCACCGCCTCCAGAGACGGCCAGCCTCACGTCGTCCCCGTCCTCTTCGAGTTCGACGGACGTTACATCTACTTCAGCGGAAGGCGCCTGGCGAAGAGCCTCAAGTTCCGCCAGCTCCTCCAGAACGAGAAGGTGGCGGTCGTGATCGACGACGTGGTCTCGACGAGCCCGTGGAGAGCCCGCGGGGTCGAGGTCAGAGGCACCGCCGAGGTCCTGTGCGAGGACGGCCACTCCTACGTGAGGATCCGCCCGACCGCGAAGGCAAGCTGGGGCTCTAGGAATGCGCAGACGCGGCGTCCGTCCCTCCGACTAGTCGAGCCTGTCTTCCCCGTGCCGCATACAGTTAAATCCTCTCGGAGCCAACTCGTGGCATGTGCGCAATCTCTGCATCGTAGGCCTTCAATGGGGCGACGAAGGCAAAGGGAAGATTGTCGACTACTACGCTGATAGGTTCAGGGCGGTCATAAGGTACAATGGCGGGAGCAACGCCGGTCATACAATCGTCATCAACGGGAGGTCCTTCGTCTTCCATCTTCTCCCGTCCGGCTCGCTCAAGAAGAAGAGGCTGCTTATCGGGCCGGGAGTCGCGCTCGACCCACTCACCCTGGACGAGGAGTTGAGCATGCTGGCGAGAGAGGGCGGCCAGGCGGACCTCATGGTCGACGAGCGCTGCACGCTGGTCACCCCGCTCGAGAAGGAGATGGACTCTTTCATCGAGGGACTTAGGGGGGGCAAGGCGATAGGGACGACCAGGCGAGGCATCGGTCCATCGTACGCCATGCGAGCGCTCCGCCTGACGCCCCGCGCAGGCGACCTCGTGAACGGAGAGTTCGACCTGAGCTCGGCCGTAGACTTCTACAGGTCGTTCCTGAAGGAGATCCCCGACCTAGGCCCATGGACCGAGAAGTCCAGGAAGGTCCTCGCCGGGAAGATGGGAGACGTAGGGGGAGAGGTGATGGCGCTCAACGATGCCGGGCACTCGGTGATGTTCGAAGGCGCGCAGGGGACGCTCCTCGACCTAATCTTCGGAACCTATCCCTATGTGACCGGGGCCCACACCCTCGCCAGCTACGTGCCCGCGGGGCTCGGGATACCGAACAGTGCCCTCGGGGACGTGATGGGGGTGGCCAAGGCCTACACGACCCGGGTCGGGGGCGGACCGTTCCCCACGGAGATACCGGGTGAGAGCGGCGAGAAGATCAGGAAAGAGGGGAAGGAGTACGGCGCGACGACGGGGAGGCCGCGACGGGTCGGTTGGCTGGACCTGGTGGGGCTGAAGTACGCGGTGAGACTGAACGGGGTCTCCGAGCTCGCGCTCATGAAGGTAGACATACTCACCAAGGTCAAGGAGATGAAGGTCTGTGTGGCCTACTCGCTCGACGGCGAGGAGTCGAGCGACTTCTCTAGGGCCCTCCCAAGGCTCGCCGAGGCGAAGCCCGTGTACCAAACCATGCCCTCGTTCTTCGGCCTGGAGCTGAGGGAGAACCACCTGCCGCAGGCCGCCGAGCAGCTGGTCGAATTCCTCGAGGACGAGCTGAAGGTGAAGGTTACTCTCGTCTCCACCGGCGAGGAGCGGTCGGCGACGATGCAGAGAAGTTCATAACAAAACTTTGATAACGTAGGTCGTCTCGAACCGGTGCCCGATGGCTCTAGCACAGCAGACAGTCCAGAAGGGGAAGCGCCTGGTCGGACAATCGCTAAGGCGGACCGAGGACCCGAAGTTCATGACGGGCGCCGGGGGCTACCTTGACGACCTCAAGTTTCCAAACATGCTCTACGCGGTATTCGTGAGGAGCCCGCACGCGCACGCCAAGGTCCTCAGCGTGAACGTCGAGCCCGCGCTCTCATCCCCCGGGGTCTTCGGGGCCCTCACGGGAAAGGACCTCGAGGGCAAGGTCGACCCCATGCCCACGGTGGACAGGGCCGGGTCAGAGGGGGCCACGACGACGGAGGGCGTGAAGAAGGCGACGACGAGGAAGATGCTCGCCGTCGGTGAGGTCAACTTCGCGGGTGAGGCGGTCGCGGTCGTCTTCGCCGAGAGCGCCTACCAGGCGGAGGACGCGGCGGAGCTCGTGGAGGTCGACTATGAGCCCCTCGAGGCGGTCGTCGACGTGGAGGCCGCAATCAGACCGGGCTCCCCGAAGGTCCACGAAGAGATCCCGGACAACATCGGCTACCGTCTCGTCCACAGGCACGGCGACATAAAGGAGGCCTTCCGGAACGCGGACAAGGTCGTCAAGGTCAAGCTCATCAGCCAGCGAGTCCACCCCGTCTCGATGGAGCCGAGGGGGCTCGCGGCCAGCTATGACTCGGGGAACGACATGCTGACCGTCTGGCTCTCGACCCAGGACCCCCACAACATGAGGGACACGCTGGCCGACCTGCTGAGGGTCCACGCCTCGAGCGTGCGCGTCATCGCTCCCGACGTCGGGGGAGGGTTCGGGGGCAAGTCGGCAGCCTACCAGGAGGACGTCGTCGTCTGCTACGCGGCGAGGTTCTTCAAGCGCCCGATAAAGTGGGAGGAGAGCAGGCGCGAGCACATGCTCACGATGACCCACGGACGGGGCCAGAACCAGTGGGCCGAGGTCGCCGTCCGCAAGGATGGCAAGATACTTGGGTACAAGATCAAGATTCTCTCGGACGGGGGCGCGTACTCCGACGGCGCCACGACCGGGCTTCCGGAGCTGACCGCGAAGATGGGGACGGGAGTCTACGACATCCCAGCCTACGAGGCAGACGTCTTCTCCGTCTTCACCAACAAGGTCCCGCACGGGGCCTACAGGGGTGCCGGCCGCCCCGAGGCCGCCTATCTGCTTGAGCGCACCATGAACGTCCTGGCGGCCCAGCTCAAGCTTGATCCGGTCAAGGTCCGCAGGGTCAACTACATCAGCAAGGACAAGTTCCCCTTCAAGACGCCCGGAGGGTACACCTACGACAGCGCCGACTATGAGACGAACATGACCAAGGCTCTCGAGGTCTCCGACTACAAGGGGCTGCTTCAGGAGCAGAGGGAGGCAAGGCAGGCCGGACGACTCTTCGGGATCGGGATCGTGACCTGGACCGAGATATGCGGCTTCGGGCCCGGGATGGCCCAGACCGCGGCCGTCACGATCCACAAGGACGGCCGGATAGTGATAACGATTGGGGGACACCCCCACGGCCAGGGCCACGCCATCACAATGATCCAGGTCGCGGCAGACGAGCTGGGTGTCCCCGTCGAGAGCTTCACCGTCCAGCACGGCGACACCGACATGCTTCCGTGGTCCTCCATGACCGCGGGGAGCCGGTCGGGCGCCCTCACCGGGACGGCCGTCCTCCTCTCCGCTCGGAAGCTCAAGGAAAAGATGGGGCGGATAGCGGCCCACAACATGCAGCTCTCGGACGCACGGAAGATGGTCTTCCAGGACGGAAAGATCTACGCCGAGAACAACCCCAGCAAGTCGCTCAAGTTCGAGGAGGTCGCAAAGCTGGCCTACGACCCGGAGGCCCTCCCCGAGGGGATGGAGTCGACGCTCTTCGCCTACACGGCCTACGCTCCCCCCAACTACACGTTCCCGTTCGGGACTCACATAGCAGTCGTCGAGGTCGACAGGGAGACCGGCGTTGTGAAGCTCAACAAGTACTTCGGGGTCGACGACTGCGGCAAGCTGATCAACCCGATGCTCGTCGAGGGGCAGTTCCAGGGTGGCGTCGTGCAGGGCGCAGGCCAGGCGCTGCTCGAGGAGATAGTGTACGACGAGAACGGCCAGCTACTTACCTCGACCCTAGCCGACTACCAGATACCCTCCTCGGACACGATGCCCACGATGGTCTGGGCGAGGACGGAGACCCCGACCTACGCGAACCCCCTGGGCGTCAAGGGCATCGGGGAGGCAGGCTCGATAGCCGCGACCCCGGCAGTCATCAACGCGGTCGAGGACGCGCTCTCCGAGTACGGCGTCGTGGTGGAGAGGATGCCGGTCAGGCCTGACTACATACTGTCCCTGATCGCCGCCTCGAAGAAGACCTAGGAGAGCTTCTTCTCAAGGGACCCGATGATCTCCTTCACGTACTTGTTGGCAGCGGAGTCTATGAGCCTCGAGCCGACGCTCGCCATCATCCCGCTGATCTTCGCGTCCGCGGCCCACTTGACGTGAGTCCCCCCGGCGGGCGCGTCCTCTAGCGTGAAGCTGCTCTCGAGGTCGACCGAGCTGTTAAGGCCCGTCCCCCTCGCCTTCAGCTTCGAGTAGGTCGGCCTCCTATTGTCAACGAGCGAGAGCTTCACGTCCATCGTACCCTTGATGAAGGAGATCCCGACCTTGGCCTTTAGCGAGAAGTTGTTCGCGTCAACGATCTTCAGGCTCTGGACGTCGGGGAAGATGGAGGTGACCTTCTCGGGGTCCGTGACGAAGTCGTAGACCTTGTCCCTGGCTGCCTTGACGTCGAACGAACCTTCATAGTGCATCTGTGGTCAACCCCTCCGCTGAAGGACCTGCTTGTTGACGAGGTTGGGCGGGGTCTGGCCGGTCAGACCTGCCACCAGGTTGTTGGCCGCCAGCACCGCCATGGCGGTCCTGCTCTCGATCGAGCCGCTCGCCAGGTGCGGCGCCAGCACGACGTTCTTCATCCTCAGGAGGGGATTGTCGGCCTCGACGGGCTCCTTCTCAAAGACGTCGAGCGCGGCCCCCGCGATCGTCCCCTCTCTCAGAGCCTCGATGAGGGCCTTCTCGTCGACAACCCCGCCCCTCGCCGTGTTGATGACGTAGGCGGTGTGCTTCATCGTCTTGAACTCCTTCGCGCCGATGCTGTTCTTGGTCTCCGGGGTGTACGGGACGTGGACCGAGAGGTAGTCGCTCTGGGCGACGACCTCGTCCTTCGTCTTGAACTGAATCCCGTGCATCCTCTCGGCCTCTTCGTTCCTTATGGCGTCGTAGTAGATCACCTTCATCCCGAACCCCTTGGCGCGCCTGGCAACGGCTATCCCTATCCTCCCAAGCCCGTATATCCCGAGGGTCTTTGCATAGACGTCGCGGCCGACGAGCAGCATCGGGCTCCACTTGAGCTTCCACGACCCGTCGCGGACGTAGCTGTCCGCCTCGACCAGCCTCCTCGCAAGTGCCAGCATGAGTCCGAAGGTCTCGTCGGCCACGGCCTCGGTGAGAACCCCGGGGGTGTGCGTCGCCATTATCCCCCTCTTCGTGGCAGCATCGAGGTCGATGTGGTCGAACCCTACCGACATGCTCGCCACGACCTTGAGCCGCCTCCCTGCGCTCAGGACCTCCGAGTCTATCTTCTCGGTTATGTTGCAGTAGAGCCCGTCAACGTCCGCGACCTCCCTCAGGAGGACGTCCCTCGGCGGCGTCCCATACATGTCGTTGACCTTGACCTCTGCGACCTTCCTGATGATCTCCAGAGCCTCCTCTGGGACCTCGTTGCTCGTGACGTATACCCGGTAAGTCACCTTGAAATTCTCGCGGGCTTTCGCGGTTCCACTATTTAACCCGCGGCAGATTTCCGATCGTCGCCGTCAGCCGACCCGCGACCGAGCACTGCCTCACGTGACAGCAGTCACTTGCTCTCGTGCATGGGGCGCGTCCTCCGGGCGTGGAGTTCCCGTGGCACCCTACCGCAGTCTCTTTGCCCTGGAGCCTGCGTCTATCTGGACGGACTTGCCTTCGTGGTGCCTCGGAAGCTTCACCACGACTATCCCGTTCCTGAACTTGGCGGTCCCTTTGTCGGGGTCGACCCTGACCGGCAGGACGATCCTCTTCGAGTACCTCGCGAACTCCCTTCGTTCGACCTGGCCCGTCGAGACCCTCAGCTTCACCGGCCGCGTCATCTCCGCGTCGACGCTGATCGTGTCCTCGGTGCAGGTGACCGATATGTCGTCCCTCTTCGCCCCCGGGAGGTCGAAGGTCGCCGTGACCACGTCGTCGGTGATATCAAGGTTGAAGAGCGGCCTCAGGCTCTTGGTCTCCAGGTCGAAGAGCGACCCCTCGATCATCCCGAACGTCTCCGAGAAGAGGCTCTCGATCCCGCTTCCGAAGGACTCGGGTTGCTCGTCGTCTCTTTCCATCCCTCATCACCTATCTGTACGCGCTCGGCGGCTGTCCGCCGGGCTGCGACGCCTGCTGGGTCTCCCGCATCAGCTCCCTGCTCCTCAGCCTGATCTCCTCGGACTCCTGCATAAGTGATTTGGTATCGACACTGAGGGAGAGGAGCTTGGCCAGCACCTCGATGATGGAGGCCGCGGCCGCCGGGTCCGGGAACTGGGATAGCGACTCTGCGAGGAGGGTGATGCCGCTCTGCCCCTCCGCGTTGCAGTACTTGAGGAGGCTCGCATAGAACCCAGAGACGATCCCGTCCTCGAAGGCCGAGGCGCCGCTCGACTTTAGGAGTGCGAGTGCAGCCTCGGTGTTCCCCACCCCGACCACGGTCGGTTTGCCCTCTCCCTGAGACTCGTCCCGCGCCTTGGAGGGCGCCCCGTTGACTCCGATGACCAGGTTGGCCTTCAGGGACTTCGCCCAGGACGCCAGGGCCTTGGCGACCTCGAGGGAGGCGAAGGGAGGCAGCGGGACCTCGGAGAGGACGACCAGCAGGTTTTCCTTCCCGAAGATGTGCATGGGGTAGGCCACCGCCGAGTCGTGAACTATCATGACCTGTGGGAGGAGGTCGGAGTCGATGAACCCGCGCTCCGCCATCTTCAGCTGCTCGATGAGGTATGAGCAGGCAATCGTGCCAACGAGCCCGGACTCGGGAACCCCAACGAGAATGTTGGGCTTGGAGACCCGAGGGCCCGTGTCCTTTATCTCGACGCGTAGCGAAGTCTCCGACATGGTCTTCACGCCCCATGGGCGGGGGACGAATTAATCCTTTTTCCGAGCGAGGGGCAACGCCCCGACCGAGGTCCGGGAGCTACTTGTTCTTGAAGACCCAGCCCAGGTCAGGGATGTCCTTCCTCTTCTCCACCTTCTCGCTCATCGAATGGGCGATCAGAGGCAGCGCTATCGTCGCGTCGCAGTAGACGACGCTCCTTGTGGAGTCGGCCGCGATCTTGCCCCAGCTGATGGCCTCCTCGAGGGTGCATCCCGAGAGTCCTCCCCACTGTGGGCTGTCGGTGGTGATCTGTATCGCATAGTCGTGGGGGGTCGATTCCTCCCCGCCCTTCGAGAGCGACTTTATGATCGATGCGAGCTGGATGGTGTCCTTCGGGACGCCGCCTCCGATGTACACCACCGCGGTCCTCTTGCTCCTGTCCGCTATCTGGCCGAGCTCTTCCATGTCCTGGGTCTGGTCCAGCCTAACGAGCTTCCCTTCCTCTCTCTTGAGGAGGCTGAGCGCGACCCCGTACCCGCTGTCGATGAGACCGGGCGAGTAGATCGGCACCCCGTACTTCCAGGCGGTCGCCGTGATGCTCTTGATGCCCTTCTTCCACTGGTACTCCCCGAACCTGTTCAGGAACTCCCTGGTCGAGTACGCCCGCCCGGTGTCAAGGGTGCTTGCGAACTTCCTGATGAGCCCCTCGAGCTCCCTGTACTCGTACTCGTCTGCGTAGATGTCGTAGAACCTGTCGATCTTGGCTTCCAGGAGCTCCTCGTCGTTGGCGAGCCATGTCCCCTGGTAGTACTTGTAGCCCATGGCCTCCAGGATGTCCTCCGAGATGTTGGCGCCCGTGCTCACCAGGACGTCGATGTACCGGTTCTCGATCAACCACCTGACGAGCTTCCACTGTCCCGTGGTGCTCATCGAGCCAGAGTAACCCATGAAGATGGTCAAGCCCGTCTGTTGGGTCATCTCGGCCCAGATCCTGGCCGCCTCGCCCAGCCGCTTTCCCTGGAATCCCGTCTGGGCCATCTCCTCGAGGAGCCTCGATATGCTCTTCTTTCCAACTTCGATGGACTTCTCGGGCGCGGTAAGGTACTTTTTCCGGTCTTGCACGACCTACCGTCTCGCGCATCGATATTAATTTTTGTTTGCGCCGGATCGCGGCCCGCCCGCTCCGGAGAACTCACCTGACGGTGACGGATTTCGCCAGGTTCCGGGGGTAGTCGGGGTCGTTCTTCCGCTCGGTCGCCATGAAGTAGGCGAGAAGCTGCAGCGGGATCACCTCGAGTATCGGAGCGACGCTCTCGTTGGACGACGGGATCGCAACCCTGTACCTGAAGACCGGGTGCTCTTTGTCAGAGATCCCGATGACCTCCGCACCTCTGGCCGAGAGCTCCAGGGCGTTCGAGATGGTGCTGTCGAAACCCTCCCCTCCCCGAGCTATGACGACGACCGGCGTCCCCTTCTCGATGAGGGCCAGCGTACCGTGCTTCAGCTCGCTGGCGGGCATCCCCTCGGCGTGTACGTACGAGAGCTCCTTCAGCTTGAGGGCCCCCTCGAGGGCCAGCGGGAAGTGGTGCCCGCGGGCGATGAAGTAGAAGTCGGGCCGGTCGCTGAAGGTCTTCGCTATCTCCCGGACCTGTCCTTCACACAGGAGCGTCTCCTCTATGAGCCTGCCTACCTCCTCGTGGTCTCCCACGGTGTTCCTTCCAATGACCGCGTCCGCTATCACGTTGCCGACCATCACCTGGGCCGTGAAGCTCTTCGTGGCGGCGACGCCGACCTCGGGTCCGCAGTTCAGGAGCAGGGCCTCGTCCGACTCCCGGGCGAGGGTCGAGCCCGCGGCGTTGACCACCGAGATCACCTTCGCGCCCCTCTCCCTCGCCACCTTGACCGCGTTGAGGAGGTCTGCGGTCTCCCCGCTCTGGCTGAACGCGATGACAACGGTCCCCTCCCCAACGAAGTGAGCCTGGTCCTCGAACTCGCCCGCCAGGACGGCGTCACACCTGACCATCGCCTCCCGGTTCAGCCTGTCCTTCAGGAGCATCGCCGCGTGGTAGCTGGATCCCGAGGCCGTGAGAAGCAGCGACTTTGCACCCTTGATCACGCGGACGAACGGATCGAGCCTTCTGGGGTCCTGAAGGATCGCCCGCTGCACCGTCGCCGGCTGTTCGTGGATTTCCTTGAGGGTGTAGTGGGCGTAGTCCAGTTTCGACAGGTCCGAGAGCTCCCACGCGAGCTGCGTCGGGCTCTTCTCCACTGCGACCCCGTCTGCGTTGTAGACCTTGTACCCCCTCGCCGTCACTTCCACGACCTCCATGTTGTCGAGGAAGACGGCCCTGTCGGTCCTTGAAATGAACGCAAGCACGTCGCTCGCAAGGAACATCTCTCTCTCGCCCACCCCCACGACCAGGGGCGCGTCGTTCCTCGCTCCCATGAGCACTTCGGGGTGGTCCCTGAACAGGACCACGATCGCGTACTGACCCTTGAGCATCCTGATCGTGCTCAGGGTGGCGCCCAGTGGGTCCTTCCCGTCCCTGCAGGCCTCCTCGATGAGGTGGGAGATCACCTCGGTGTCCGTCTCGCTCTTGAAGACGTGACCGTCCTTGATGAGCCTCTCCTTCAGCTCGAGGTAGTTCTCTATTATCCCGTTGTGGACCACCGCCACAGTGCTCCCGCAGGACGCGTGCGGATGGGCGTTGGCCTGGGTCACCCCGCCGTGGGTCGCCCACCGCGTGTGAGACACGCCCGTGTGCCCGGCCATCTCGGAGGCGTGGTACCCCCTCTCGAGGTCATCTATCCTCCCGACCTCCTTCCTCACCTCGAGCCTCCCGTCGCTCACCGTAGCGATGCCGGCCGAGTCATATCCCCTGTACTCGACCCGCCTCAGGCCCTCGATCAAGATGGGGGCGATTTCTTCATCTGAGATACCGGCGATTATCCCGCACAAAGTCTTTCCTTGAGCCCGGCCCCGCAGCCGTTATAACACCCGTCGCGTTGCGGGCCCATCCATGCAAACGGGCGTTTGCATGCATCCGACCCTCCGCTGAAGGGGACGGGTTCGAGGCGCCCGGACCATGCATAACCGTTTAATAATTGTTGAAATCGCCTCAGTTTCGTGCGCAGGGAGAGTCTCCTCTTGGATACGGAAGCATCCACCGGAAAGAGGGTCTCGGTCTCCGAGGACCCCACCAGCTTCTTCCCCGCGGCCACCGGCGTGGGCAGCAAGATTCTCCGCCTCCTCTCCAGGGGCCCGAGCTACCCGTCCGCCATCGCCAGGGAGCTGAAGGTCTACCACCAGACCGTCTACTATCACGTCCGCAAACTAGAGAGTGCCGGCCTCGTGAAGAAGGTCGGGCAGAAGGTTGTCAGGGGCGGGACAGCCGACCTTTACGCGCTCGCCGTCGACGGATTCGCTGTCGAGTTCCCGGTGAAGGCCGAGCGGTTCACGGGTCTCCCCTCGGCGTCGAGGTCCCCGATCCTGGGCCGGTTCCTCCACGAGTTCATCGTCTCGGGGAGTCTCGACGGGTGGGTAGTGGTCGGCTCACCCGAGCCGCACGGACCCAACAGGACCCAGGGGCGGGACGGACACTACGCCATCCAAGTTGGCTTCGCACTGGGCCAGTTCGTCAGGCTCCCGAGATTGTTCCCCGTGAAGCTCGACGTCGACCTCAAGAACGAGAAGCTCGAAGGGTCCAACCTGATCATCGTGGGGGGCCCCCGCACCAACGTCCTCTCGGCCGAGATCAACTCCCACCTTCCGATAAAGTTCTCCGAGGAGAACTTCTGGGGGTCGATAGTCGACGAGGCCGGCACGAGGTACCACTCGGAGAGGGAGGCGCTCATCGCCAAGGTGAGGAACCCCTGGAACGACGATAGGTACTGTATCATGGCCGCAGGTCTCAGCGGTGCCGGGACCAAGGCAGCGATCATCGGCATGACCAACTTCGCCTCCCACGTCTTCTCAGGCTACACGGGAGGGGAGTACGCCGTCGTCCTCCGGGGCATGGACCTGGACGGAGACGGCAAGGTTGACAGCGTTGAGGTCCTCCACGCCACCTCCGACCGATAGCGCCGCCGGGATAGGGCAATTCTTATAATCCGAGGGTTAAGGGCTGACCAGATACTGATTTGTCGTCGGAGTTCAGGTACCTAGTTAGGATTAGGGGGAAGGACCTAGAGGGTCGGAAGAAGCTCATTCCCGCCATCGCCGACCTGAAGGGCGTCGGGGACAACTTTGCCCAGGCCATAGTCAACAGCCTAGGGCTGGACCCCAGGGCCAGGCTCGGGACACTCAGCGAGTCTCAGCTGAAGGAGCTCGAGAAGGTCCTGATAGACGGCTCATCTCTGAAGGTGCCTCAGTGGGCCCTGAACAGGCGGAGGGACCCGGAGACGGGTGAGACGAAGCAGCTCGTCGGTCCGGACCTCGACTTTGCGCTCAAGACGGACCTCGACAGGGAGAAGAACGTCCAGAGCTGGCGGGGGGTGAGGCACGGGCTCGGTCTCAAGGTCAGAGGACAGAGGACCCGCACCACGGGGAGGAAGGGACGGACCGTGGGTGTGAGGAAGTCCGCGCTCCAGGCAGCGGCCAACGCAGCAAAGGGCGCGGCAGAAGAGAAGGAGAAGAAGTAGGTGCAAGCCTAGATGGGAGATCCTCGAAGGCCACGCAGGACGTGGTCCACACCAAGAAGCCCCTGGCGTTCCGACCAACTCGCCCAAGAACTCTACCTCCTCGGCAGCTACGGTCTCAGGAACAAGCGCGAGCTCTGGAAGGCCCAGTCTCAGCTCAGCTCCATACGCAAGCAGGCGAGGAGGCTTCTGGCCGCGCCTCAGGTCGTCCGCACCCGCGAGGAAGGCAAGCTCCTCGACAGCCTGCTGAAGAAGGGGCTCCTTTCGGCCGGCATGATACTTGACGACGTGCTCAGCCTCAGCGTCGAGGACATGCTGAGCAGGAGGCTCCAGACGGTCATCTACAAGAGAGGCAGCGCAGTATCGCCCGCACAGGCCCGGCAGCTCATAGTCCACAGGCACGTGAAGATAGGCGACCGGGTCGTGTCGGTACCGGGCTACCACGTCACGGCGGAGGACGAGCAGAGGATCCAGCTCACGGGTGGCATCGGGGTCCCCAAGGTCGCCGAGCCCAAGCCGGAGCAGGCACCTCCTGCGGCCCCAGAGACGGCGACCGAGCCGCAGGCCGAGGGCAAGTGATAGGGATTGTCAGAAGAAGAGTTTCTGAAAGATCGTTGGGCCGTTGTGCACATCTACAGCAGCTATAACAACACCATCGTCCACATCACCGACCTCACCGGCGCCGAGACGATATCGTTCTCCTCGGGAGGCAGGCACGTAAAGGCAGACAGGTTCGAGGCCTCGCCCTATGCCGCGATGCGGTCCGCGTCGGCGGCTTCAGAAGTCGCAAAGGGGAAGGGAATAACGGCGGTCCACATCAAGGTCAGAGCTGTCGGCGGCACGGGTCCCAGGACGCCCGGTCCGGGCGCGCAGGCGGCCATCAGGGCCATCGCCCGCTCGGGCTTTAGGATCGGGCGCATAGAGGACGCCACACCGATCCCTCACGACACCACCAGAAAGAAGGGTGGACGCAGGGGAAGAAGAGCGTAAGGAATCGACTCTTGCTGAACTAGCTGAGGTCGATGGCGTGTTTGCCCTGTTTCTCTTTGGGTGGGCAGTCAACACCTGTCCTCCAGGGTCGCGTCGGTCAAGCGACACGAAGAGTGCTCAGACGGCTCGACTGCAGGCGTGAAAGTGCGAACTCGTTAAATACAGACAGGACGTCAGTTCCGTATCTTGCTGATTCCAAGTAAAGCGCCGGTCTCAGTCGCCGTACTAGCCCTGTTAAGCTGCCTCGCCTTGGCCTCGCCCCTGTCCGTGCACGCTGGCGTGGGCGGACCCCTGGTCCAGCAGGCGAGCGGAGGATGCAGCTCCTGCGAAAGCACGTCGTCGACCGCTACATTCGGTGAGCATGTGGCGAGCGGGGACTTGATCGTCGTGGGCGCTGCGAGTACCTTCGAACCAACGGGGGACCCTCAGTCCTTCAGCGTCAGCGATACCTTGGATTCCAGCTACATCTTCGCCGTGGACAGGTGCCTCGCCCCCGCTCAGGCTAGCTGCTCGGGGATCTTCTACGCGACCGCATCCTCGAGCGGCGCGGACACAGTTACGGTCACCGTCAACAACGGGGGGGACCCGGCAGGCCTTGACATATTCATCTACGAGCTCTCCGGCGTGACTACAGCGGGCGCCACAACGGGCACAGGCGCAGGATTCCCGCTGTTGGCTCCCACGTTCACCTCTGACGCAGCGCCCGTTCCGGACATCCTTGGCACTCCGGTCTCAACGACCCCTACCTCCTTCACGCAACAGGCCTTCCTCCTCGGTGTCGTCAGCATCGAACTGCTGGACCCAGCGTTCACGGCCGGCACAGGCTTCACCGCTTCTACCCCCTCTTCCGGGTCGGGGCTAGGATTCGCCGAATACTCCTTGAGCGGAGTCACGTCGCCGACGACGTTCCCGGGAACGCTCGGTTCGGGCGCCCTCTTCTGGACTGAGTCAGGGCTGGCTCTCAACTATCCCCAACCCTCCTCGGCTCCCGTCTGTCCGAGTACGCTCGGAGGGGTCCCCATGCCAGCGGGCGCTACCTTTTCGGACGCATATGGGAACACCTGGCTCGCTCCCAGCGGCAACCTTGGCGGAGGGACGTGGAGCAGCTACTTCTTCGCGGGGACACAGGGCGCGGTTCCCGCGCCCATGCAACAGGGCTGGGGAGGCTCCTACGGGACGTATGGTGGACAGCAGGGCTGGATAATCACGTTCTACTGCTAGTCTTCCCCGGTCCTGGCGGACTTCAGAACCGAAGCAGGCGTGAATGCTTTTAAACCCCACTCCAACCCTCGTGAAACTCTAGTTCGCCGGAGTGATTGTTAGCAGTGGTTGTTCCCAAGATAAAAGTGCTCGAGGAGAGCGATGAGAAGGTCTCAGTTGCAGCTTGAGGGTGTGGACAGGTCCTACGCCAACGCCATCAGGCGCTTCTGCATCTCCGAGGTCCCGGCGATGGCGATCGACGACATCGTCATACTGGAGAACTCCTCCGTCCTTTACGACGAGATACTCGCGCACAGGCTCGGCATGATCCCTCTCCGGACGGACCTCGAGCGCTACGTCCTCCCCGAGAAATGCGACTGCGGCAACCCTCTCGGGTGCCAGAAGTGCAGGGTGCTGATAGTCCTCGACGCTGCCGCCCACGACAAGCCCCGGACGGTCCTCTCGGGCGACTTGGTCTCCGAGGACAGGGAGATCAGGCCCGTCAGCGCGAACATCCCCATAGTGAAGCTCGCCGCGGGCCAGTCCGTCAAGCTCGAGGCCTACGCCCGCCTCGGAAGGGCGAAGGAGCACGCCAAGTGGCAGCCGGCGACTGTATCGGTCCTCATCGAGGGCAAGCCAGAGGGCTCCTACATACTGAAGGTCGAGAGTTCGGGGTCGATGCCCGCCAAGGAGATCGTGACGAGGGCGATAGAGAAGCTCGAGGAGAAGTTCCAGGACCTGCACAACGAGGTCAGCAGCAAGGTGGAGGTTGCCAAAGCAGAATGAAGTCGAATAAAATCCTGAGGAGTCAGGCCGTGATGCTTGAGAGGCTCGGGCGGAAGGAGAAGATAGGGATATGGAGGGACGCGGCGGCCTACCTTGGCGCCAGCGCGCTCAACGAGACGTTCGTCAACGTCGCCCATCTCGCCCGCGCCGACGCTGGCGACGGCCCGCTCTTCGTCCCCGGCAAGGTCCTCGGCTCCGGCCCGCTCGAGAAGAAACTCGTCGTGGGTGCGTTCTCGTTCTCGGCCGCGGCGAGGATGAAGATTGAGACGGCCGGCGGAGAGGCGCTCACGATAGAGGAGTTCGTGAAGAGGTTCCCCAAGGGGAGTGGTGTCAGACTTGTCAAGTGAACAGAACACGATCTACGTCGACGCATCGGGCCAGATAGCCGGGCGCATGTGCTCCAAGGTGGCGCTCGAGCTTCTCTCGGGCAAGAAGGTCGTCGTCCTGAACGCAGAGAACGCGCTCGTCTCCGGAAACAGCCAGAGCGTCTTCCGACAGTGGCAGGCGAGGCTCGAGATATACAGCCACGTCAACCCGATCTACGGGCCGATACACCCGCGACGCCCCGACAACATCCTCCGCAGGATGGTCCGCGGGATGGTCCCGAAGACCAAGGCGAAGGGCACGAGCGCGATGGGGCGCCTCCGCGTCTACATGGGCGTGCCGGAGAAGTACTCCGGAGTGAAGACGAGCAAGTTCGACGACGCGCTCGCCACGAGGCCGCTCCCGAGCTACACTACGATAGCGGAGATCGCGAAGAACATAGGGTGGTCTGGTTAAAATGGTGTCGCAGTCCAAGCAGCGAACGAAGCCGAAGCTATACGCAGGCTCAAGGAAGACGTCCAGGGCCACAGCGGCGATACGAGCGGGCCAGGGGCGCATCCGGGTCAACGGGGTCCCGCTCGAGATCTGCGAGCCCGAGGTCGCGAGGCTTCACATGCTCTCGCCGGTGATGCTGGTCGGAGACTTCAGGGAGAAGTACGACATCGATGTCAACGTCTCCGGCGGGGGGTTCATGAGCCAGGCCGACGCGGTCGCCATGTCTCTCGCAAGGGCCTACGTCGACCAGACAAAGGGGGCCGACCTCAGGGACAAGATCACGGCCTACAGCAAGTACCTGCTCTCCGGAGACCCGAGGCAGACCGAGCCGAAGAAGTTCGGGGGCCCGGGCGCCAGGCGGAAGCGGCAGAAGAGTTATCGGTGAGAATCGATTGCTAGTCCCCATCCGCTGTTTCACCTGCGGGAAGCTCATCGGCGACAAGTTCGCTGAGATGGAGACCCGGGTCAAGGCCGGCGAGGACCCCGGCAAGGTCCTGGATGACCTCCAGATCAACAGGTACTGCTGCAGGAGGATGATGATCACTTCAGTGGACCTCATCGACCAGGTCCTCCCGTACTACCAACAGAAGAACCCCGGGCCCTGATCTCAGCGATGCAGATTCAAGACGTCCGTGTTAGGGTCTGTTTCAACGGCCGCGGAGACCTCGGGATCGAGGCCGACGTCAGGGTCGACGGGAAGCTCGGCAGGGCGCTCTCGCCCTCAGGCGCGAGCCTGGGCGGCGGTGAGGCGGTCCCCTTCGTCGAGGGCAGCTCCGAGAAGACCATCGCCCAGTTCGAGACCTACAAGAAGAGAATCATCGGGTTCGACGCCGCAGACATCGACGGGATGGCGCGCCTGCTCAGGGAGATCGACGGGACGAGGGACTACTCGCGGATAGGCGGCTCGCTCGCCTACGCCGTCAGCGTCGCCGCGGCCGAGGCCGAGGGGCGCGCCAGGAACGTCCCCCTCTGCAGGGTCATCGACCCGCGCTCGTCGAGCCTCCCGTTCCCGCTCGGGAACGTCCTCGGCGGGGGGAAGCACGCAAGCGACCTCTCGCCAAGCATGCAAGAGATCCTGGTCACGGCGGTCGGGGCAGGCTCCGTCGCCGAGGCGGAGCAGCTCAACTTCGCGGTCCACCGGGCCGTGGGAAAGCGGCTCGCAAGGTCTCTCGCATACCCGCTGGGGAGGGGCGACGAGGGAGGCTGGGCTCCAGGGATCACTGACGAAGAAGCACTGCTTGTGGTATCGGAGGAGGCGGCGAGAGTCCAGGACGAGAAGGGGAGGAGGATCCGCGTCGGGCTCGATGTCGCGGCGGACAGCCTCTACGACGAGAAGAAGGGCGGCTACTTCTACAGGTCGACGGGGAAGACGCTCACGAGGGACGCACAGATATCCTTCATGGGTGAGCTGAGCGACCGGTTCAAGCTCTTCTACATAGAAGACCCGCTCTACGAGGACGACTTCGAGGGATACGCGAAGCTGCACTCCTCGCTCAGGGACACGCTCGTCGTCGGGGACGACCTCTACACCACGGACCCTGAGCGGCTGAAGATTGGCATCAAGAACGGGTCCACCAACGGCGTCATCGTCAAGGTCAACCAGATCGGGTCCCTCGGCGAGGCTTCGAGCTTCTCCAGGCTGGCGCGCGAGAACGGCCAGGTCCTGACCGCTTCCCACCGCTCGGGCGACAACGAGGGGGGCCATCTGGCGCACTTTGCGGTCGGGTTCGGCTGCGGCCTGATGAAGTGCGGGGTGCTCGGGGGCGAGAGGACGGCGAAGGTGAACGAGCTGATCCGGATCTCCGAGGAGCTGGGCGGGACTCTCGACCAGTCGTGGGTGGGCTCCTGATGGGGGGTCCCGTTTCCTCGACCTCAATACGCTTAAAAGACGTACCTCGAGAAGCCGAAAGGCTCGACACAGCAACATTGGTGAATTGGGATAAGTAACATGGCAGAACACGGAGATGAAGAGAGCGGCTCGGAGGAGAAGATGGTAATCCCGCAGCTCTCCGAAAAAGCTCTTCTCGCTACGGGGATTAGGATCGGGACGCAGGTACGGACGAAGACGATGGAGCAGTTCACGACGAGGCCGAGGCCCGACGGGCTGCACCTTATCGATTATTCGAAGACGCTTCACAGGATAGACGTCGCCGGCAAGTTCATCGCTTTCGCCGGGGCGGCGAACACGGTCGTCTACGCGAGCAAGGACTACGGGCGAGTCCCCGTCGAGAAGTTCTGCGAGGTCACGGGGGCGATCGCCGTCAAGGGCAGGTTCATGCCCGGGACCTTCACCAACCCGCTCTTTCCCGGTCATCTGGACGCCGAGCTGGTCGTCGTCGCCGACCCCGCATCCGACACCCAGGCCCTCATAGAGGCGGCAACGATGGGAATCCCGGTCATCGCGGTCTGCGACACCGACAACATCACCGACGATGTCGACGTGGTCATACCCGGGAACAACAGGGGCAGGAAGGCCCTCGCTGCGATATTCTGGCTCCTCGCCAGGTCCGTCCAGGAGCACTCGGGCGTACTGACCGGCGACCAGCAGATGAAGTACACGATCGACGACTTCGAGACCAAGCTCCTCGAGTCCGACCTCGCCGAAGAGGAAGAAGAGTAGCCCGGCTCCTCACGGAGCTTCACGACCCAAATCTCTTAAGCCTCCACCGTCCTGCCGGCACCGAATGATTCCAAGAAGACCGGCCGTCGCAGGGAGCTTCTATCCCGATGACCCCCGTGACCTCAGGGCGCTCATACGGGACTCGTACATGCATCCGCTGGGGCCCGGCTCGCTTCCGCCGTCGGCCGAGGAGCGGAAGGGCGTGATGGCCTGCATCTGCCCCCACGCCGGATACGTCTACTCGGGCCCGGTCGCGGCCCACAGCTACCTGTGGCTCTCGTCCCTCCGCCGCCCGGAGCTAGCGGTCATCGTCGGCCCGAACCACTACGGCGTCGGGTCGGGGATCTCGACCTTCCGGGAGGGAGAATGGGCGACCCCTCTGGGGAACGTCCAGGTAGACTCGGAGGCGGCTCGCAGGATAGTCGAGCTGACCGGCCTCGTCGACTACGACCCCGAGTCCCAGAGGAGGGAGCACTCGCTGGAGGTCCAGGTCCCCTTCCTGCAGGAGATATACCACGAGATCAAGATCCTCCCCATCTGCCTCGCCTTCCAGGACATGGACACGGCGAGGGAGCTCGGCCGGGGCCTCTCGGTCCTGCTCAAGGGGAGGAACGCAGTCCTGATTGCCTCCTCGGACCTGACCCACTACGAGCCGGCGGCGATAGCCAGAGAGAAGGACACAGCGCTCCTCGAACCCGTGCTCCGGCTCGACGTCGAGGGGTTCTACGGCGTGCTCGAAGAGAGGCGCGTGACCGCGTGCGGGTACGGGGCGATCGCCACCGTGATGGAGGCCAGCCGGCTCCTCGGTTTCAAGCGGGGTGAATTGCACAAATATGCAAGCAGCGGGGACACGACCGGAGAAAACGATGCGGTCGTGGGCTATCCCTCGGTCACCTTCAGGTGAGCCGTCCTGAAGGTCGTCGCGGAGGCTCCCGGAAAGGTAATCATCACCGGCGAGCACTTCGTCGTCCACGGCGCCCTCGCCCTCGCGGCCGCCATAGGCCAGAAGACCAGGGTCGAAGCCTCTCCGTCCTCAGACCTGGTCGTCGAGACGCCGCTCTCGCGGTACCGACGCGCGGGCTCGGAACTTCTCCCGGTGGAGAGGCTCGTCCGCGAGATGTACAGGGAGAGGTCGACCGAGCCGAAAGCGAGGATAGTGATCTCGTCCGAGCTCCCCGCGGGAGCGGGCCTCGGCTCGTCGGCCTCGTCGATGGTCGCGACCGTGGCGGCCGTGAGCAGGCTCGAGGGATGGAACATGGACACCACCTCGATAGTCGAGACGGCGATGCTCGGCGAGAGACTCGTCCACGGGAACCCTTCAGGGATCGACGTGGCCGTCTCGGCCATCGGCGGAGTGCTGCAGTTCAGGGTCGGCGAGGAGCCGAGAAGGCTGGTCCTGCCCCGGCCCATCAGGCTGCTCGTGGTCTACTCGGGGGACAGGAGGTCCTCGAAGCGGCTCATCACAAAGGTCTCATCCATGAAGAAGGACTACCCGCACCTCTTCTCCAAGCTCTGCGACTCGGCCTCCGTGATGACGGCGCTGGCGACCGAGCGCTTCCTGGACGGCCGCCTCGAGGAGCTCGGCGCGCTGATGACCTACAACCACGCGGTCCTCGCGATGGTCGGAGCCTCGAACGAGAGGCTGGACCGGCTCGTCGACCTCTGCCTCGAGTACGGCTGTTACGGGGCGAAGCTGACGGGGGCCGGCGGAGGTGGGAGCGTGCTGGGGGTCGCCCCCAGGGAGTCGGAGACCGAGATAGCGGACCGGCTCGCGTCCACGCGGGTTCAGGTCCTTCATCAGCGAGGTCCCGTCCGGAGGGGTGAGGGTGTGGACAGCCGAGTAGTGGTGGTCAAGCTCGGCGGCTCGATAGTCACCGACAAGGAGAAGGATTCCTCGTTCAGGCCCGCGGCGGTCGCCTCCCTCGCACGTGCGATCTCGGCTTCGGGCGTACAGGCCGTCGTGGTCCACGGAGGAGGTTCGTTCGGGCACCCCGTTGCCAAGAGGTACGGCCTGTCGTCCCGCTCTTCCAGCCGGACCCCCGATGGCGTCGCCGAGACGAGGCGCGCAATGTTCGACCTCAACATGAGAATCTGCGACTGCTTCATCTCCGAGGGGCTCCACCCGTACACCTTCTCTCCGTTCCCGCTCCTCGCAGCTGCGGGCCGAAGAGGCTCTTCGTGGTTGCTCGAGTCGGTCTCGGAGGGCCTGACCCCCATCACCTTCGGCGACGTCGTCCGGGACAGGACGGGCTTCAGGGTCCTCTCGGGTGACACGATCGCCCTGCTCCTCTCCAAGCAGCTGAAGGCGGAGAGGTGCGTCTTCGTCATGGACGTGGATGGGATAGTCGGTCCGAACGGACTGCTCCGCACGGTCGACGCCAAGGGGGCCGCGGCGCTCGAGTTCGCCCGCTCGGAGGACGCGACAGGCGGGATCGCACTGAAGGTGAGGGAAGCCCTGAGGATCGCGTCCGGGGGGACCGAGGTCGCGTTCGTGTCCGGCTTTCGACCCGCGGAATTCTCCAAAGCCTTAAAGGGTCTGCGATTTCACGGTACATCAGTCAAGGATCCTTCTCGTGAGTAAGAGCGAAGACGCGAGGATACGGGACATCATCCGGAGGAAGGAGGAAGGTATCGACGTGGTGCTCGGCAAGAACGTCCAGGCGAAGGAGGTGACGACGCTCCTCGAGTGCGTCCACCTGATCCACTGCGCCCTCCCCGAGATGGACGTGGCAGACATCGACCTCTCGGTGAACTTCCTCGGGAAGAAGCTCCTCGCGCCGATCGTGATCGACTCGATGACGGGAGGCGCGCCAAAGGCCGAGGAGATCAACGGGACCCTCGCCGAGGTCGCCCAGGAGATGGGGTTCGCCATGGGCCTCGGCAGCCAGCGCGCGGGGTTGCTCTCAGAGGGGATGGCGCGGACCTACGCTGTGGCGAGGAAGAGGGCGCCGTCCGCCTTCCTCTTCGCGAACATAGGAGGAGCCCAGCTCGCCAAGGGCTTCCCGGTCGAGGACGCGGAGAAGCTCGTCTCGATGATAGGGGCCGACGCCCTGGCCGTCCACCTCAACCCGCTCCAGGAGGCGGTCCAGCCGGAGGGAGAGGCCTCGTTTCGGGGCGTCCTCGCGGCGATAAGGAACCTCTGCCAGAAGCTCTCCGTACCGGTCATCGTCAAGGAGGTCGGGGCGGGGATAAGCCGGGAGGTCGCCCGCGAGCTCGAGGGCGCCGGCGTGAAGGCGATCAACATCTCGGGGGCCGGGGGGACGAGCTGGGCGGGGGTCGAGGCGATCAGGGCGACGGAGCAGAAGGATGCGGGTAAGGCGGCGCTGGGTTCGCTCTTCTGGGACTGGGGCATCCCCACGGCCGCCGCGGTGATCGAGGCCCGGGACGCCGTCCGAGTCCCACTGATCGCCTCGGGCGGGCTGAGGAACGGCCTCGAGGTCGCCAAGTGCCTCTCCCTGGGGGCGGAGGTCTGCGGGATGGCGAGGCCCATGCTCGAGAGCGCGGTCAGGGGAAGGAAGGCGCTCGAGGCCTTCGCCGAACACACGCTCCTGGAGCTGAGGACCACGATGTTCGTCACCGGTGCCGGCACGGTCTCCGAGCTGAAGGCGGTCAGGAAGATAGTCACGCCGCCCCTCACCTACTGGGTCGATTGACCATGGTCGAGTTCTCGCAGATGCTGGAGGAGATGAAGGGAGTGAAGTCCCGGGTCGACAGGCTGCTGCTCGAGGACATCCTTCCCAAGTCCCACACGATCGCCGAGGTGGAGCTGCTCTACAAGATGATGCGCGACTACCCCGAGAGGGGAGGGAAGGGGATGCGACCCTTCATCTGCGTGACCAGCTGCAGGGCCTTCGGAGGCGGCGAGGGAGACGTCCTCATGACGGCCGCGTCCCTGGAGCTCTTTCAGAACTGGATACTGATACACGACGACATCGAGGACGGCTCGGAGCTGAGAAGGGGCGCGCCGGCCCTGCACAGGAAGTACGACTGGACGCTCGCCCTGAACACGGGCGACGCGCTTCACGGCCGGATGTGGCAGGCCCTGCTCAGGAACAGGGAGCGTCTGGGCGGGGAGAGGACGCTCGACGTCATGGACGAGTTCGCGCGGATGATCAACGAGACGACCGAGGGGCAGCAGATGGAGCTGAGCTGGGTCGTGACCAAGAACTGGAGGATCTCGGAGGAGGACTACTACAGGATGTGCACCAAGAAGACCTCCTGGTACACCGTCATCAGCCCCATGCGCCTCGGCGGGATAGCCGCCGGCGCCGACCCCCGGACCCTCGGCGCCCTGATAGCCGCGGGGACGACGCTCGGGGTCGCCTTCCAGATTCACGACGACGTCCTCAACCTCTCGGCCGGCGCCAAGTACGGGAAGCAGTACGCCGACGACCTCCTCGAGGGGAAGCGCACTCTCATCCTGATCAGGCTGCTCCAGGTCGGGACCCGCGAGGAGAAGCAGAGGATGATCGAGCTCTTCGCCATGCCAAGGGAGGAGAGGAAGGCGCACCTCGACGAGATCCTCGAGATGATAGAGAGGTACAGGGTCCTGACCTACGCCAACGAGAGGGCCGCGCACCTCCTCGACGAGGCGCTGGCGACGTTGAGGACCATCCCGTGGCCCGGGGAGCGTGAGGCCGTCCAGAGGCTGGAGGAGATCGCCCGCTACTCCGTCGAGCGGGACTGGTAGAGAGCCTTGAGCATAAGCGAGCAGGACAGGTCATCCATGGAGAAGTACGCCCTCCAGAACGCGGTCAGGCACGGAGGGAGGGCCGAGGTCGGTGCGGTCGTCAGCAAGGTCCTGGGGGATGCGCCGGCCCTCCGGGCGCTCGCCAGGGAGGTCGCCCGGGTCTCGGCCGAGGTCGTGAAGGCGGTCAACGCGCTCACCGTCCAGCAGCAGGAGCTGGCCCTGAAGGAGAAGTATCCCGAGGCCGTGCAGGAGCACAGGCAGGAGCAGAGGGTCGGGCTCGCGCCGCTCGAGGGCGCGGTCAAGGGCGCCTTCGTCGTGAGGCTCCCCCCGGAGCCCTCGGGCTTCATGCACATAGGCCACGCCATGGCCGGGACGATCAACGACGTCTACAAGCAGATGTACGACGGGAAGCTCTGGCTGAGGTTCGAGGACACCAACCCCCGGAAGGTCCAGAAGCGCTACTACGAGTCCTTCAGGAAGGGGTACACCTGGCTCGGGATAGAGTGGGACTACGAGAAGAACGTCTCGAGCGACATCGACCTCCTCTACGAGCACATCCAGGACCTGATCGAGGCCGGGATCGGCCTACGCCTGCGCCTGCCCGCCCGAGCGGATGAAGAAGCTCAGGTTCGAGGGGACCGCCTGCGAGCACAGGGCGCAGACCGTCGAGAAGAACGTCGCCGTCTGGTCCGAGATGCTCGCAAGGAAGCACAGGGAGGGGACCTACGTGATACGGCTCAAGGGCGACCTCGCCAACCTCGACTACTCGCTCAGGGACCCGAACATCGCAAGGATAATCGACTACCCCCACCCCCTCACCGGGGAGAAGTACATCGTCTGGCCGACCTACGACTTCGAGGTCGTCGTCGAGGACCAGATATGCACCGTGACCCACGTCCTGAGGTCATCGGAGTTCCACGTGGGGCTGCAGGAGCTCGTCAGGTCCCTCCTCGGGTTCCCTCCGATAAGGGTCACCCAGTTCTCCCGCTTCAACTTCAAGGGGACCCCCGTGCAGAAGAGGCTCCTCAGGCCCCTCGTCGAGGAAAAGCTGGTCACGGGCTGGGACGACCCGAGGATGCCGACGATCGAGGGCGTCGTGCGGCGGGGCATCCTCCCGGGCGCCATACGTCAGTTCACCACCGAGGTCGGCTACACCAAGTCCGAGCACACCTTCGACTGGTCCCTGCTCTTCGCTGTCAACAGGAAGATGCTCGACCCGGTGACGAGGCGCGTCTACTTCGTCCCAGACCCGGTGAAGCTGAGGGTCGAGGGGGCGCCGCGAGAAGCGGGTGACGATCCCCTTCCATCCGCTCGAGAAGCTCGGCGAGCGCACCGTGACCACGGCGGGGCTCTTCTTCGTCCCCTCGGGCGACGTCGGCAAGATGGCCGAGGGGCAGGTCTTCCGCCTGATGGAGCTCTACAACGTCCGTCTGCTCTCAAAGGCGCCCGGAGGGGAGGCCCTGGGCCGTTACGAGGGCGAGGAGATGGTCCAGGACAGCAGGAAGCTGCAGTGGGTCGTCCAGGACGACTCCCACGGCGTCGAGGTGCTCGAGCCCTCCGAGCTCTTCCTCGAGGACGGGACCTTCAACAAGGACAGCCTGAAAACCAGGCTCGGCGTCGCCGAGAGCGCCTTCGACCGCCTAAAGGAGGGCGACATCGTCCAGTTCCCGCGCTACGGCTTCGTCAGGGTCGACGCGCCCTCAAGGTGCGTACTGGCCCACGGATAGAAGATACTCACCCGACTCTCCACACCAAGGATGCCTTCCGGAGACATTCTGAGACCGACCAAGCTTATATGCCTCCCCAAAAATGCGGCTGTGGGCGATATATTGCAAGATGACCCCGAAACCCTATTTCGTAAAGTTCGAGACCCCTAAGGAGGTATCCGAGGCGGCCTACGAGGTCCTGAGGCAGGCTTCGAGGTCCGGCAAGGTCAGGAAGGGGACCAACGAGACCACAAAATCGATCGAGCGGGGCATGGCCAAGCTCGTCGTCATCGCCGAGGACGTCCAGCCCCCGGAGGTCGTCGCGCACCTGCCCCTCCTCTGCGACGAGAGGAAGATACCCTACGTCTTCGTACCATCCAAGGACCAGATAGGCCCTGCGATTGGCATAGACGTCTCCACCGCCGCCGCGGCCGTCATTGAGGCCGGCGAGGGACAGCAGATCCTCGACCAGGTCACCCAGGAGCTGGCGAGGGTGAGAGGCAAGGCATGAGCAAGCAGGCCGCAGAGTCTATCACGCCGGCCGAGGTCGTCCAGATAGTCGGGCGCACCGGCGTCGCGGGCGAGATAACCCAGGTCAGGGTCAAGATACTCGAGGGCAAGGAGAAGGGGAGGATCCTCACGAGGAACGTGAAGGGGCCCATAAGGCTCAGCGACATACTATTGTTGCGAGATACAGAAAGAGAAGCTCGAAAAATCAAATGATTCCTGTAGAGAATATTTCTGCCCTCAGATTCATTCTTGTTTGTCATATTTAGTCGTGGTCTGCCCTTATGTGTGGTTTGATTCCCTTCGACTGTTCCTAACCCATCGTTGAGCCGCTTCAAACGAAATCAGCAGATCATATGTCCTCGCGACCTCCTCCACTATCTTGGGTACGGACAGTCCTTGTGATGCTAGTCTGCCCACTTGCAGTCGTACATCCAAAGGTAACCTCTCAAGTCTCGACAGAGTTCTTGCTGTAGCCATCAACTTCAATCGCTGATACCTAACGGTTTGAAGATGTTCAGCAAATACAGGCACCTTGAAGGAAGCGATTGCCTGACTCTTCACCAAGGATACGGCTTCTCTGTTGCGGAATCCCTTTAGGCCGAAAGTAGCTAATAACTTAATCATGAAATCCCAATCCGGAATCACCCAAAACTCCACCACTTGACTGGCTATGCTGACTGACCCGTCCGACTCTGCAATCCCCTGAATCAACCCTGTTCGGAAATCAAGGGGGGCGCTTAGGGCCCAGTCGAGATGAATCTGATCGTACGTAGTGGTCTGACCATCTTCGAGACCGAGAATCGCATTGAATATCCAATCAATCAAGGCTGAGGATTGGGAAACCCATTCGAAGAAACCGTGAGGTTTGTCCTCGGGCTTTGGCCTGTCGGGCGACCTATCCATCCTGAGTCCGAGCCGATTGGCGCAATAACAGGTGAAGTCCCCGATTCTAAGGTTTGTTTCATATTTCTTGCTTAGAACCAGGTCGATGTGTCGGTGGCCGTGACCTTGTTTTGGCTTGTGAGCATCGCCGAGAATGACACCGACGAGAAAACCGAACACATAGGGATTGCTGAATCTAGCAGTTTCTTCGTTGATGGACGTGATCTTCGAGATGGTGCGGTCCACATCGGTCCATGATTCGACAGAAGTCCGAACCTGAACGAACTCTCCCAGAGGCGTCGCGTGGCCGTGCGACTGTTCGAGTGTTAACCATACATATCCTTCATCTGGTGGACCGAGACTTAGAAACGCTTTCAGAAAGTGCCCGAGTTTTGGCATCTGCCGCAGTCTCTTCCAACTATATATCGAGTTGTGATTGATTCCAATGACCTCTGCCACCTTGGGCGGTTTGACACCATCACGAAGTAAGCAGTTTGCTTTGACGAACCTCTCATATTGCCGGATGTCCTGCGGTAGCGGTTCACACCCCTTCCAGAAGTACTTCGTGAAGCTTATGTCGTCGCCGTGTTCGAGGACATACGAACGAAGGCTATCCTTCCAGGATTCGTCGACGGGTCCCTCCATCCCCTTTCATCTTCGTGAGTCATATAATCCCCACCATGATGATTGTCTTGTTTACTGCGGATCGCTCCTGACCCGCCTGGCTCCTTATCAATCAGGACGGCCAGTTCACCCGCCGGCGTCCACAGGGTACTGTGCCGATGCCTCAGATACAGCGATCGCTTTGCTGCTCCTTCTGGAGCCCTGTCCGGGGAATGTGCCTTGCAACGTCCTACGCAGCGAACAGCCCGGCCGGGATGTAGTGGAAGACGGCCCGCCGGATCGTCGTCTTGAAGATGAACGCCACCGCGAGGTTCCCGAAGAACATCACCCCGATCGCGAGATAGGCCGGGCCCACGGCCAGGAACCCCGGGAACGAGAGGACGATGATGTTCTCGATGCCCGAGAAGATCGTGATAGAGTCGGCGCGGAGGAAGGTCCCCAGGACCAGGAAGACCAGGGCGTAGAAGCGGCCGGAGAAGTTCCAGACCGTCGCCGTCAGGATCGAGGTGAACTCCACGGGCATGAACGGCGCGATGAGGAACCCTCCCATGAAGCACGCGAAGATGCGGCGCCTACGGCGCGTCTTCTCGGGGGATCGGGTCGCTGTCATTTAGAAGATTCTCCTAGGACATTCTCATGAAACCACCCTACGTCGCATAAAAGCGCTGTGAAGCATCCCTACATCTGGTCCCCATCGTAGATTGATGGATTCTTTGTGTATACGGACGCCCCTCTATTCAAGCTGAAGACAGATGGAAATGAAGACAAGAGGCCATAGCGCAATCTCGACCACGGCCGGAGCAGTCATCATCATAGCGGTCATCCTCATCGCCGGGGGAGCCTACTACCTCTCGACGATGCCGTCCTCGTCGAACACGAACACACAGTCCAGCACCACCTCCGTCTCCAACACCATGACGACTTCCGCCAACTCCACGGGCACGGGCAGCTCGACGTCGCAGAGCTCGACCGGGGCCACGATCGCCATCCCACAGGGAGCGGGTAGCGGGTCCAACTTCTCGCCGTCCACCCTGACGGTGGCGGCCGGGACCACGATAACGTTCGTGGACAACGACAACGTCGCGACCCACAACGTGGACTTCACGAGCGGACCGACAGGAGCGTCGCTCCCGCCGGTATCCCCCGACCTGAAGCAGGGCCAGACCTATACGGTGACCCTCAGCACCCCGGGTACCTACTCGTTCAAGTGCGACTTCCACACGTGGATGCAGGGCACGATCACGGTGACGAGCTAGGCTCGCTCCGCAAGCTGCCCGTGCATCTCTCCCCTTTTTGCTCCTCCTGATGTTCCGCCCCGAGGAAGAGTGCTATAGAGGACTCATCCGTTGATGGTATAGGGCTCAGCCACGTCACGCTTCAGACAGCAATGGGGGCGACAGCCGAACTCCTTGGAGCGATGACCGCGACCATCACGGTGACCGGGTAGACCCTCGGTCGGCTCCACCGGGCGTCTGTCCGCGCGGTTTTCGTGGCGCTTCGTTTATATGCCCAAGTCACAAGGGCGGAAAGAACACCTCCCAGGCGATAACTTGAGTTGTATACACCTAAGAAATGCTTTTTCTGCGGCAAGGACGTCCATCTCGGCTCAGGCATAATGCTCGTGCTCAACGACGGCTCCTCCAAGAGCTACTGCTCCAACAAGTGCAAGCTCAACGACCGCAAGCTGAAGCGCGACCCGCGCAAGTTCAAGTGGGCTAGGGAGAACAAGTAGGATGTCGTCCGTCCCCGTCGTGGAGCGGACCCTGATTGTAGTCAAGCCCGACGCTGTCGCCCGCGGCCTCGTGGGGGAGATAATCGGCAGGTTCGAGAGGCGCGGCCTGAGGCCCGTGGAGGTCAAGATGCAGACGGTCAGCAGGGTGAAGGCGACCCAGTTCTACATCGTCCACAAGGACAAGCCGTTCTTCGGGGACCTCGTCTCGTTCATCAGCAGCGGCCCCAGCGTCGGGGTGGTCCTGGAGGGAAGGGACGCAATAGCACTCGTGCGGAGGGTCATCGGCTCGACCAAGAGCTGGGAGGCGGCGCCCGGGACGATAAGGGGCGACTATGCGACGGGGCTCCTGGACAACGCGATCCACGCCTCGGACTCGAAGGAGTCCTTCGACTGGGAGTCCAAGACGTATTTCTCCTAGAAGAATTGGAAAGCGCACGGCAAGTTATATTAGGTAGTGCGGCTGCCGCCAGCCAAGTTGCTACTTTATGACCCTCCCCACACAGACTCTAAGGCAGCCTGTCGTCGTCGTACTGGGTCATGTAGACTCTGGAAAAACTAGTTTCCTTGACCGGATAAGGGGCACCGCCGTCCAGGCGCGCGAGGCTGGAGGAATCACCCAGGAGATAGGCGCGAGCTTCTTCCCCATGGAGACCCTCATCGCGATATGCGGCGCACTGCTGGACAAGTCAGGAGCGCAGCTTAAGATACCGGGGCTCCTGGTCATAGACACCCCCGGTCATGAGATATTCTCCAACCTCAGGATGAGGGGCGGCTCGGCGGCTGACATAGCCATCCTGCTCGTCGACGTGAACAAGGGCCTCGAGAACCAGACCATCGAGTCCATCGAGATTCTGAAGGCGCGGAAGGTCCCGTTCCTCGTCGCGCTCAACAAGATAGACATGATCCGGGGGTGGAAGAAGGGCACCACAGGGTCCCTCGCCAGTGCGCTCAAGCAGCAGCCGCCGGAGTGGAACGACGAGCTCGAGGAGAGGCTCTACAACGTCGTCGGCGGGCTGTCCAGGCAGGGCTTCAACTCCGACGCCTTCTACCGCGTGAAGGACTTCCGCAAGCAGGTCTCGATCGTCCCGATCTCGGCCAGGTACAAGGTCGGGATGCCGGAAATCATGGCCGTGCTGATCGGCCTGGCCCAGCAGTTCCTGAGCGAGAAGCTGGTCACCATCGACGAGAACGGGAGGGCGAGGGGGATCATCCTCGAGCTCCAGGAGGAGGTCGGGATCGGCGAGACGGCGAACATCATCCTCACCGAGGGGAAGCTCTCCGTGGGCGACCGGCTCGTCCTGGTGAAGAAGGAAGGCGCCATGGAGTCGAGGGTCAAGGCGCTCTTCATGCCGAAGCCGCTCGACGAGATGCGAGACCCGCGCGACAAGTTCACCCCGGTACAGGTGGTATACTCGGCCGCGGGCGTCAAGCTAGTCTCGCCTGACCTCGCGGGCGTCATCCCGGGGACGTCCGTCATCTCGTTCAGGACCCAGGAGGAGTTCGAGGCGATAAAGACCGAGGCGGAGAAGGACCTGACGACCCTGGTCACCAAGACGGACGTCGACGGCGTGGTGGTGAAGGCCGGGAACATCGGCGGGCTCGAGGCTCTACTGAGGATGCTCTCACAGAGGGAGATACCGGTGAGGTCGGCTGACATCGGCGACATCTCCAGGAACGACATCGTCGAGGCGGAGGCGGTCGCCGAGCACGACCCGTACCTGGGCGCGATCATCGGGTTCGACGTCAAGGTCCTGCAGGACGCCAAGGAGAACGCCAAGGCGGCCGAGATAATCACCTCGGACGTGATCTACGACGCCGTCGAGGGCTATGTGCAGTGGGCCGCGAAGAAGCGCGAGGACGACCAGAGGAACGCCCTCCAGATGGTCACCGGTCCCGCGAGGATCAAGGCTCTCCCGGGCTCTTTCTTCAGGAGGAACGACCCCGCCGTCTTCGGGGTGGAGGTAATGGGGGGCAAGCTGAAGCCCAAGGTCAGGCTCATGGACGCGAGCGGGGTAGAGCTGGGGATGGTCGAGCAGATCCAGGAGAACGGGAAACCGGTCCAGGAGGCGACAAAGGGCATGCAGGTCGCCATCTCCGTCAGGGGGCCGACACTCGGCCGCCAGATCAAGGAGAACGACGACATCTTCACCTTCCCGACCTCCCAGGACGTGAAGCTGCTCAGGGGGAAGCTCTCTTCGTCGCTCACGCCCGACGCCGAGGCGGTCCTCGATGAGATAGTCTCGATCCGATCGGCCAAGGACATGATGTACGGGTTCTAAGACTCAGCCTTCCCTTCTCCGGTGATTGCTCTTGATGGCTCGAGTCTTGGGATGTCTAAAGCGTCAAAGTGTTGGTCGAAGCTGACAATCGCCCGCGCCCCGAGCTTCTTCGCCACGTAGTACTGAAGCGAATCGTCGAAGTCCATCCGCTTGTCTGCAGCCAGCAGTCCGACTGCCACCTCTTCTGTCGTGGTCGTGTCGTAGACATGAAGGCCAGCGGACGTCTCGATGTTTCGCAGGAAGTCGGTCAGATTGTCCCCTCCTCCAAGGATCGCCTCCACCGCATGTATGGTGAAGTGTGTGACGATGGCCTCCTCGTCACCCCTCGAGATGGAATTCAGCAGTGCCTTGCACTCGGGTCCGCGTCTCTGGCCGAGCATGAACTCGAGGAAGACGTTTGTGTCAAGAAGGATCAATCCTGCTTGCGCCAGGCTTGGTGTTGAAGTTCAACCGACGTCAGACTGCTGGGGGAGAGCACTCCGTCGAGCTTCGACCAGTCCGGCTCCCCGGGCGACACGAATTTTCTGATCGCCGCCTCCATCGCCTTCTTCATGGCGCCCTTCTTGTAGCCGTAGGTCTCCATTGCCTTCTTCCTGAATCTTCTCGCAAGGGCGTCATCAATCTCCACTTTAATGGTCTCGGTCATTCTACCATAAGTACATTTGTCCATATATTTAACCCCACGTTCCCAAGCCACGCGCATCCACCAATTCGTCTTCCGTTCGGCGAATGATGTGACGCACCGATTCTAGCCTAGTCACTCACCAATCCGAATTGATTAGCCGATGTAAGAACTGAAGTCAAGATTCAACGAAACGTTGGTGCTTTTTAGAAGGAGTCGTCTTGATGCTTGTTGGAGTCAGCAAGTCAAGCCTGCCCCGAAAACTCAAGAAGTAAAGACCCCGAAGGACCACCAGGAAGATCACTTTCGGGCACAATTTCCAAAGTGGATCAGCCCGAGTCCAGATCACCCATTAGCCGCCAAGACCTCTTTCCCGGCAAAGGAGACTCCATCGCCGAAGCGGAAACCACGGCCAACGGCGGCTACACAAACTGGTGTGCAATCGCGGCTTTCTTTGACGGAGATGGATCTATTTGCGGAAGCCCCAAGAAGGACGTGATTCGAATCAAGCTCGAGTTTGCTGACAATTGGCGGCCGCAGGTGGAGCAAATTGACACCTTCTTGCGGTCACAGGGCATCAAGCCCGCGAAGATCTTCCTTAGTGTCGGGAATGCTTACTCTCTTTACCTTTCATCAAACGCCAGTATCTTGGCGACATGCAAAGGCATGCTTTCTCGGAGTGATTGTCTGTACAAGAAACGGAAGGAGCTGATTCGAGCTGTGGACTACCTAGAGGATAGGATCACGGGGACGCAGTTCATCGAGAGTCTAAACGAGTCTGTAAGATTGGGCAACCGCACGGGGAAGATAAGGAGGGTCGACATACCCTACACGTACTCTGAGGGCCTGAAGCAACGCTACTATCGAATGGCTGCTCGGACCAGACTGCTGACAGATGAGCAAAAGAGACATATAGTTAATGACAGGACGGCGAATAAGATGACCTACGCAAGTCTGGCGAAGAAGTACGGCGTTTCGATAACTACCATAGTGCGAGCCTTGAGGGGCCATCGCTAAAAGGGAGGAATGGCTCACGGCTCAGTTCAAAGTGATTATTTCCGATTCCAAGTCGGGCAAGTCCGAGGTCTTGGAGACCAAGGACTCCCAGGCCCAGATATTCATGGGACGCAAGATCGGCGAGGTCATCGACCTGAGCGTCATCGGACAGAGCTACAAGGTCAAACTAACCGGGGGTTCCGACAGGGCCGGGTTCCCTATGAGGGGCGACGTCATGGGGAGCGGGAAGAGACACGTCCTGATGACCGAGGGCATAGGGTTCAGGCACTCCGTCGAGGGCGAGAAGCGCAGGAAGCTGGTCAGAGGGGGGACGGTGACCGAGGAGGTCTACCAGCTGAACGCGGTCAAGACAGAGTAATCCGCGCTCAGACTCAGCATCTTTATCTATCCCCGAAAGTCCGAACTTTCCCATAATCCCTCATGGCCCAGACTATGTCCACGGTCCCGACGATGCGGATTCCCAAGCAGCCCGAGTGCAACATAGGTACTTCAGGTCACGTAGACCACGGTAAGACGAGCCTCGTCGCCTCGATTACTGGGGTGTGGGCGTCGGCCCACAGCGAGGAGCTCAAGAGGGGAATCACGATCAAGGTCGGCTACGCCGACGCGGCCTTCTACAAGTGCGCCCACACACCACCGCCGGAGGCATACTCGACCTCCCCCATCTGTCCAGTCTGCGGGCAGGAGACGCAGCTCCTGAGGACGGTGAGTTTCGTCGACGCGCCGGGCCACGAGTCGCTCATGACAAACATGCTCGCCGGGGCGGCGCTGATGGACGGCGCCATACTCGTCATCGCGGCCAACGAGCCGGTCCCGATGCCCCAGACCAGGGAGCACATGCTCGCCCTGCAGATGCTGGGGATGAAGAAGATGGTCATCGTCCAGAATAAGATCGACAGGGTCGACTCCGAGGGGGCGAGGAAGAACCACGAGGCGATCAAGAGCTTCCTCTCGAACACGATAGCAGCGGACGCCCCGATCATCCCCATCTCAGCCCAGCATGGCATCAACATCGACGCGCTCATCGAGGCGCTGGAGCTGCACATCCCGACGCCCCAGAGGGACCCTGCGGCCACACCCCAGATGCTGGCCCTGAGGTCCTTCGACGTCAACAAGCCGGGCGCCGAGGTTCCGTCGCTCGTGGGAGGTGTGCTGGGAGGCAGTCTCGTCAGGGGCGAGCTGAGCGTCGGTGAGGAGATTGAGATATCCCCGGGACTCCCCGACGAGAGGGGAAAGTTCGCGCCCCTCATGACGAAGATAGCGAGCCTCGGCACGGGCGCGGGGATGGCAGAGAAGGTCGGGCCCGGCGGACTGATTTCGCTCGGGACCTACCTCGACCCCTCGCTGACCAAGGGCGACCTCATGGTCGGCTCGCTCGTGGGAAGGCCGGGCACGCTTCCCCCTCCCAGGACGCGTCTCTCTGTCGACCTACAGCTCTTCGACCAGGCGGTCGGGTCGGTCGAGCTGCTCAAGGTGGAGAAGGTTAGGATGGGCGAGTCCCTGAGGCTCAACATCGGCACGGCGGCCACGCTGGGCTCCGTGACCTCGGTGAGAGACACTGTCGCCGAACTCGAGATCCGCAAGCCCGTCGTCGCCGAACCGGGTGCGCGCGTTGCAATTAGCAGGAGGATAGCGGAGCGTTGGCGGTTGATCGGCTCGGGCCTGGTAAAGTAAGGCGCCCCCGGCGGGTCCTCTTCGACAGCAGCTTCCTCATCGCGGTCATGGAGCACCCCACGCCCTGGCAGGGAGACATCCTAGAGGATATGGGGCGCTTCGAAGGGGTGGTCCTGCAGCCCGTCCTCGCCGAGCTGAGGCGGCTCGCGGACAGGAAGGGTCGCCAGTCGAGGTTCGCCGAGCTGGCCATCGGTCTGGTGGAGGAGGGAACGCTTCGCCTGGAGCCGTCGGAGGGGAGACGGGCCGACGAGGAGCTGGTCTCCTACGCCCTGCGCGAAGGCGCTGTGGTTGCCACGATAGACGGCGAGCTTATCCGCCAACTGAGGGCCTCCCACGTCGAGGTGCTCTCGCTGAGGTCGGGAAGGGTCGAGAGGCGCCAGAACTAGACGCCCTGCAAAATTTTATATTAGGGATGCCGGGGGGTCAAGGGTTCCTCTGGTTTAGATATGTTTCAACTTGTTGAGCTAGATGACGTAGTGCGCGTTCCTCCGAACCGGTTCGGGTCGTCTCTGGAGAACGTCGCGCTCGAGCTCTTGAAGCTGAAGTACGAGAGCACGATCAACCCCGACTACGGGTATCTGGTGCTCGTAACAAACGTCAAGGTGGACAAGATCGGGAAGATAATCGCAGGGGACGGAGCCACCTACCACAAGGTCAAGTTCGAGGTCTTCGCTTTCTTCCCGCTCAAGCAGGAGATAATCGAGGGGGAGGTCGTCGAGATCACCGACTTCGGTGCCTTCGTGAGGATAGGCCCGACCGACGCGCTGCTCCATCTCAGCCAGATAATGGACGACTACCTCACCAGCGACGTGAAGTCTGGCGTCATCACCGCCTCGCAGTCGAAGAGGACGCTGAAGGTGGGATCCAAGGTGCGCGTCCGGATCACCGCCGTATCGCTCGGTCACGGGATATCGATGGGAAAGATAGGCGTGACCTGCCGACAGCCCTTCCTCGGCGCGCTCGAGTGGATCGACGACGAGGTGGCGAAGGCGGGGAAGCAGGCCAAGGCTGAGGCCCGGGCGTCTTAACAGTGATCATGGTTGAAGGAACTCGCCTGCAGAAAGTGCCACATGCTGACAACGGAAAAGAAGTGCCCGAACGACGGGTCTAACGAGCTGAGCGACGAATGGTCAGGCCTCATAATCGTCCTCGACCCGAAGAACTCCAAGGTCGCGGAGACGCTGGCGATAAAGACCCCCGGAAGGTACGCGCTCAAGGTGAGCTGACCGGCGCCGCGGTCCAGTACGTCGTAACCCCCTCCCTCAGAAGGAGGCTCAAGAGACCGGTCGGCGCGCTCTACAGGGCCAACCAGCTCAGGAGACCACCCTTCCTCCGCACACTCCGTTCCTCCCCGCTGGTCATCTCGGTCGGTGACCGCGTGACCGAGACGCTGCAGGCGCTCGGGAGGACGCCCGACGTCCAGGTGGTCGACGAGGTCGAGAGGAGGGTGAGGAGGACGCCGCCCGAGGTCCCCTTTGTCCGTCTCTTGAGGGCCTCGAACCCTGCAGGGACGATTACGGCCGAAGCGATCGTGGCGCTGGAGAACGCCCTGTTGGGCGAGAAGCCGGCGCGGGTGCTGATCGACGGCGAGGAGGACCTGCTTGCCATCCCGGCGATCGAAGCCGCCCCCCTCGGTTCACTGCTCTACTACGGGCAGCCGGGGGAAGGGGTCGTCATGGTCGTCGTCGATGAGAGAGCGAAACTGTCGGCGAGTGGGATACTCGCAGGCATGAAGAAGGAGTAGGCTCCCTCGACCCGGGTTTGGAGCCCGCCGGCGAATTAGGACGCTGGGCGCTGACTCCGCCCCGGCCTTCACGTCGTGAAGTCTTTCGAGAGCCAGTGATTGATCCAACCTACTGTGGCCGGCTTCACCCTAGGTTCCCCGTGCTCTCTCTCAGGCTGGACATCTCCTCCTGGAGCTTCGCGAGGAGGTTACGGAGCGTCTCTTGTTCCTCCGGCGTGAACTTCTGAAGGGCCTTCTGCACGAAGCTCGCGTACTTCTTGCCCACTCCCTCCTGCATCGCCCTCCCTTTGGAGGTGAGCCCTATGATGGTTGCCCTCCTGTCTTCCTTCCGAACGGTCCTCTCGATAAGTCCCTTCGACTCGAGCCGGTCTACGATCCCGGTGACGTTTGCAGCGGTAACCGACAATTCGTCGCTTATCGTCTTCATGGGTATCGGACCATGCCTCGCAATCACCTTCAGTGCTTGGAACTGGGGCTGCGTCAATCCTTCGTTGGCGAGCAGCACGGTCAGACCGCGCTGCATCATCTTGTACGTCGCTATCACGGCGTTGTACGTCCCGTTGCGTTGGTCAGCCAGCTCTGACTTCCCGGGCATCGTTTGAGATTGGTATAGTCAATGTATAAATAGTTAATGTATTAAGCAATTTGCGGGCAGCTTGAGCACGACGAGCGGACGCTCTAGAACGACTTCCTGCACGAGGCCGGTTGGACTCGCAGACGCATCGCCCGCTCTGCCAGGTTCGAATGCGTCCGGGGTGGTGGTCAGTTCACCGGCTGGAGCGCGGGGGTCGACCGACGAGGCAGAGGACCTCGCCGTGGCAGCCAGAGAAGAAGTCGCGACTCACGTCTGGGGCTCGCAGGGTCGGCCCTTGCGATGAAGACCGTGACGGATGTGATTTGAATGGTCCAGTACAAGTGGGTTGCTCTCTCCAACACCACGCTGGGCGTCCTGATGGCTTCGATAAACGGCACGATAGTGCTCATCTCGCTGCCGGCCATCTTCCGCGGAATCAACATAGATCCGCTCACGTCGTTCCAGTACCTCCTCTGGATCCTCTTTGGCTACAGCATCGTTACCGCGACTCTCCTTGTTACGTTCGGTCGACTGTCCGACATGTACGGGCGAGTACGGTTGTACAATCTGGGCTTCGCGATATTCACGGTGGGGTCCATCCTCCTGTTCCTAACTCCCAGCTCCGGTTCTGCCGGAGCGCTGGAGCTGATATTCTTCAGAATCCTCCAAGGGATTGGAGGCGCGTTTCTGTTCGCGAACAGCGCGGCGATACTCACGGACGCGTTCCCATCGAACGAGCGAGGGAAGGCCCTCGGCATCAATCAGGTCGCCGCCCTCGCGGGGTCCCTCGTGGGGCTGACCGCCGGCGGCGTACTTGCTTCATGGGACTGGAGGTACGTCTTCTTGGTCAGCGTCCCCGTCGGGGTGATCGGCACCGTGTGGTCCTACCTCAAGCTCAGGGAGCTCGGGACGATCAGGAAGAACCAACAGCTCGACGTCCTGGGGAACGTGACCTTTGGAGTCGGGCTCATCGTTCTCCTGGTGGCCGTGACCTACGGGCTGGTGCCCTACGGGAGCTCTCTGATGGGTTGGGGAGACCCGTGGGTGATTGCGGGGCTCGTGGCGGGCGTGGCTCTGCTGGTCGCATTCCCCTTCGTCGAGTCGCACGTTAAGGACCCGATGTTCCGGCTCGACCTCTTCAAGATCAGGATGTTCAGCGCCGCCAACGTCGCGGGATTGCTCCAGGCGGTCGGATTCGGTGGCGTCCAGATCATGCTCATCATCTTGCTGCAGGGGATATGGCTGCCCCTGCACGGATACACCTACGCGTCTACGCCGTTCTGGTCGGGCGTCTACATGACGCCCATGATCGCGGGGTTCGTGGTGATGGGGCCTCTGAGCGGCTTTCTCTCCGACAAGTACGGCGCGAAGGGCCTCTCGACCCTCGGGATGGTCATCACGGGAGTGGCGTTCATGGCCCTCTCGTTCCTGCCCTACAACTTCCTCTTCCTGCCCTTCGCCATAGTCCTCTTCATCATGGGGCTGGGAAGCGGGCTGTTCACCTCTCCGAACATCGCGTCGATAATGAACTCTGTCCCGCCCGAGCACCGCGGCGCCGCCTCGGGGATGCGTGCCACGCTGCAGAACTCTGGACAGACGATCAGCACAGCGGTGTTCTTCACGATAATAATCTCTGCACTGGCCAAGAGCCTCCCCGGCGCCTTTACAACCGCGCTTACCAGCGCTGGCGCTGCCCAGCTGGCAACAGCGTTCGCCCAGATTCCGCCGACCGGCGCGCTGTTCGCCGCGTTTCTGGGATACAACCCGGTGGGCACCATGCTTAGCTCCCCCCAGCTCGCCGGGGTAGTCGCGCTGATCCCTCAGAGCACGATAAGCTACCTCGAAGGCACGACCTTCTTCCCCAACGCCATCGCTAAACCCTTCATGTCGGCGCTCGACGTCTCGTTCTACATCGGTGCGGCGCTCTCCTTTGCCGCTGCGGTCGCGTCGGTGCTCCGTGGCGAGAGGTATGTGCCCGAGGCGAAGGAGGCATCTGAAGAGTCTGTCGCTATCCCGACCGCGAGGTCCGCGCACTGAACCGTGGAGCAGACCATCGGCCCGGTCCAAGGATGCGACCCAAGGGACATGCCCCGAACCGGTGGCGGGCCCCCGCTTCTCCCGGGGCTGTTTGGCACTGGCGCCGGACCAGGGCCGCGGCTAGGCCTTTGATTCTATGACCAAAGTCAGAATCTGCGCGGCGGCTCCGGATGAGAAGGTCACCTTCACGGTCAGCCTATACTGCTGTCCGGCCGCGATTCCCGTCACATGAAGCTGTCCGGCCGCGCCCTGCCCGACCGGCAACGCGTTCGAGACGCTGACTGGCGTCCCATAGTATTCGACGAACGTGCTGTTGACCACGCCAGCCAACGTCGGCTGTGCAGCGGTCACCATTATCCCCGTGATGGACGAGCACGTGCTGTTCTCGACGGTCATCGTCAGGTTGCCCGTGCTGCCTCCCGACGGCACGGTCAACGTACCTAGCACAGTGGCGAGGCTCGACTCGCCCGGGGTGCACTTGCTGGTCGAGGAGGGTGCACGCTGGTCGGAGAGCAGAAGGAAACCGGCAGCGATCACGGCGACCACCAGGATGATGATGACGAGCAGCTCCCTCCTCGCGCGTTCCATGTGCGGCGTTGCCTCGTCCCGTTCCCCCTAATATCCCTCCCATGTCGGAATCGTGCGGACGGAGAGTTGCCATAATCACTTTATTTACCCCTGCCCTCGGCAGGGTCAGAAGTCATGGAGATAGTGACCAGGAAGGAGTCGAAGCTCATGGGGAGGAGCGAGCTCCAGGTCTTGTTTGGAGGGAAGGCGGGCGCGATCAACAGGAAAGAGGCTATCAGGGAGGTCGCCCAGGCTTTGAACTCCACCGAGGGAAGGGTGGCCCTGGTAAGGCTCTCGCCCCAGGCGGGCTCGAGGAACCTCATCGGATGGTTCCACGTCTATGACACGGAGGCGGGTCGCAAGGAGGTCGCGCACCAGTACCTCTCGGTCCGGCTCCTGACAAAGGAAGAGAAGGAGGCGGCCAAGGCGGCGAAGAAGAAGGCCGACGCGGCAGCCGCGGCGGCAGCGGCTCCAGCCCCCAAGAAGAAAAAGTGATGATTAATGTCGAAAGATCCCAAGGACCCAAAGGCGGCGCCTAAGGGCGCTCCCGCTCCCGCACCTGCGCCGGCTCCAGCGGCAGCCGCGGCAGTCCTGCCCGAGGGCGAGGCCCCGGCGAAGGTGAGGAAGGAGCGAAAGGAGAAGAAGCCGAAGGCCAACGTCCAGGTCTGGAAACTCTACAAGGTCGAAGACAGCACCCTCACGAGGCTCAAGAAGGAGTGCCCCAGGTGCGGCAAGGGATACTTCATGGCCGAGCACAAGGACAGGATGTCCTGCGGGAACTGCGGGTACACAACCTTCAAGACGAAGACCTAGCTCCGGACGGCGTGGCTCTCGAGCGAGCCCCTGATGGCCTTCATCACCTGAGGTGTGACCAGGGCCCTGAACGGGAGGACGTACTTGGATGCCTTCGCCTTGACCACGTTCTCATTGCCGTTCGACTCGACGTACCCGTCCAGGAATGAGTCGGCGACGCGACCGAGCGCGTCTTCCTTCAGCGAGAGCTTGCCGGCATAGTACAGGAACTCCGCGATGTCCCAGGCCTGGTCTCCGTCCTCCTCGGCCTGCTCGAGGTCCGTGAAGTAGAGGATGTCGCCCTTCACGATGATGTTCTCGGCCTTGGCGTCCCCCAGGGCGAACCCTGCGCGGTGCATCTTCCCCAGGTCTCTGCCGTAGGACCTCACGAACGAGAGGTCCGAAGAGCTCCCCTTGAGTATCTGCGCTATGAACTTCGACAGGACCTTCCCGTCCACGAACTCCTTGACGAGGACCTTGTCGTCGATGGCCGCACCGAGGACCTTCGGGGTCTCCACGCCCGAGTTCCTGAGCTTGCAGGTCGCGTCGTACTCCCTGTGCATCCTCGCCTGCGGCGACATCCTGAACTTCATCCCGGCCGACCAGACGTTGAGAAGGGCCCACTTCATCGAGCGGATGTCGGCGTAGTGCTTGAAGACGTAGCTGACCTCCCTGTCCCCCTTTATGGTGACGAGCTTTGCCGTCGAGTAGACCTCACCGAGTGTCTTGGTCTGGTGGGTGTAGGTCGAGAACGAGGCGCGACCGGCGAGGGCCTGGACCATGTCTGCGGTCTTGGCCACGACTATGCCCTCCTCGATCTCGAGAAGCTCCTTGGGCCGGAGGAGCTCCGCGGGAGGCTCGGCCTTCTGCTGCAACCTCCTCACCTTCGAGAGGGCCTCGTCCTTCACGACCGAGAGCCCCACCCTGCCGGCATAGCCGTGCACCGCGTACTGCCTGACCCCCCGCGTGGTCAGGTTGAAGAGCGCCAGGAGCCTGGCGAAGGCCCTGCCCTTCAGCTTCTCCGAGACGAGCCTGACGCGGTCGTCCCGCATCTCGAAGAACCCCTGGGCCGCGAGCAGCTTCGCCGCCTCCCTGAACCCGTCGAGGCTGCTGGCCCTGTTCTCCGGGGCCGAAGGACACGTGTAGGTCTTGACGTAGCTGTAGAGGACGGGCGGATAGATGGTCGCCCTCTTGTGCAGCTTGTCGAAGAGGAAGTAGTCGAGCGGGATGATGATGTCCTGCGAGAACTCCCCGTTCTGGGATGATAGCTCGTAGATCGCCTCCGCGATGACCCTCTTCTTGTTCTCGATCTCGGCCCCCCTGGTGAACTCCGCGTTCACGAGAGGGATGTGGATGTTGAGGAGCCTGCCTGAGACGAACTCCCCCAGCGAAGCCTTCTTGGCGTCCGAGAGGAAGAGCTCGTCCCTGACGATCAGACGCCGAGGCCTTCACGGGGACGTCCACGTACTTGTACCGCACCCTTCCGCTGAACCGCTTCGACGTGACGATGATGTCGTAGTCGGAGTCCGGCCTCGCGTAGCCCGCGACCCTCGACCCGTAGGCCGTCACGGAGGTCACCTCGTCGTTGGCGAGCGTGCTGGCGAGCCCGACGAGCTGGTCCTTCTCGTCCGGAGTGAAGACCTTGCTCAAGCCGGGGCCTTCACCTCGAGTTCCCTGATCCTGGCGAGGACCATCGGATCGAAGACGGTCTTCGCGATGACGTCGACGCCCACGCTCACGACGTTCTCCTCCGGCGCGACCCTCTTCGTCGGCAGCCCCTTCTCTATCCAGTTCTTCGCGACCTTCTCGTTGAGCTTCTCGTCGGAGAGCCCGCCCCTGAACTTCTTCTCCACGAGCAGGGCCAGCTTCCTGTCGCCGGTGAATATCCTTCTGGGGTCTACGACCCTCTCCTCGTCCGCGAACTCCGACTCGAAGAGCGTGCTGACCCTCTCGTCGCTGGTGACCTGCATCCGGCTGAACCTCCTGACCAGGTCTACGTAGTGGGTGAACTCGTGGGCCGCGACGGCCTCGACCGTGCTCTTGAGCGCGAAGATGAGCAGGGGCGCCGTGAACTGGACGATGATCGTCAGCCTCCCTTCGAACTTCGCGGGTATCACCCTGGCGTAGAGCGCGCCCACGCTGCCGAACTCGACGGAGGTCGTCGCGAGCGGGAGGGAGGGCTCGACGTAGTAGGGCGGGAAGGTCAGCCCCGAGGCGGTCTCGACCCTCGCTATGGCGGCCAGAGAGGTAGCGCGACCTCTCCCTCACCTTCTTCGCCACCGCGGGCTTCAGGGCGCCCTGCGCGACCGACTGGTCGACTAAGACGAAGGGGTCCAACTGTTCCGCGCCGCGGCCTCCCGCACTATAAGTGAATTTCAGCTGCTCGGTGCTTCGGCGATCCTGAACTTCACGACCGGACGTATCTTCTCGACCTGGATGAACGTCTCGGCCTGGTTGACGCCCGGGACCTTCCCGAGGTTCTCGGCGCCTATCTTGTAGATCTCCTCTATGGTCCTCGCCCTCAGGGTCACGAACGCGTCGAACCTTCCCGTCACCTCCTGGATCCCCCTGACCTGGTCGAGCTTGGCGATCTCGGAGAGTGCCTGGTCCCGCTGCTTCGGGTCGAGGTTCACCCCCACGACCGCGGAGGCTGGAAGGCCGAGCTTGTCCTCGTCGACGATTATCGTGAACTGCTTGATTATCTGGCGCTTCGTGAGTCGCTTGATCCTGCTGTAGGTGACCGAGAGATTCAGGCCAAGGTTCTTGCTCAGCGTCGGTATGGAGACCGACGCGTCCTGGTAGAGAGACCCGAGTATTTTCATGTCCACGTCGTCAAGTTTTCCCATTAGGCACCACTTATGTTGCAATTAATTGATGAGTTCCATATATGTCTTTTGCTTTTGCATGGAAAAGTTCGCCTTTATCCGAACATTATTCCAAGGTCGGCTCTGGCGACGCATTCTCCGTCCATCACATATGTCATCACCAAGACTTGAAACTGAGACTCTTGGTGCCTTTACGTCCGCCACTATGGCGACACCGTCGACGACTAGGACTTCCGGCTTCACTAAGGACAAATATCAGGCCAAGATCCGGCACCACGGGTGTAGGCGCTACGAGCCAGGTTCCGAAGCCAAACGTCGAGACGAGTCTGCGCGACCTGAGTTCGCGGATTACCAGCAACCACTCGTTCTTCGTTCGGAGTCACTTCTCCGTGCCTTCCATTGACTTCGGGGATGGCGGCTGACCGTCGTAGACGTCCAGACCGGAAATTCAATCCTCTTTACCTACGGCGACCTCGGGAAGATGCGCCAGCGGACCGTCACGGCAACGCTCGAATGCGCCGGGAACGGAAGGTCGGGGTTCTCAAGAGTCGCCTCGGGCGAGGTGCCCTGGGGGAACGGAGCCGTCGGCACGGCGAGGTGGTCGGGTGTCCCGCTCAGGGAGCTGTTCGCAAATTGTGGGATGACAGAGCTGGGAACTCAGGTCGTTGCCGAAGGAGAAGACATAGGATTGGTTCACGGTCAGCCAAGTCCGATTCGCTTCGTCCGCACCCTCCCCTTTGAAAAGGCGCTGGAGGAGGACACGATCCTCGCGCTGAAGATGAACTCGAAGCCGCTGCAGGTCGAGCACGGGTTCCCGGCGCGCCTGATCGTGCCGGGCTGGTATGGGATGGCCTCCGTAAAGTGGGTCAGGGCCATTCGCGTTCTTCCTGGAGCGGCACTCAACACCTTCTTCAACTCCGTGAAGTACGTCTACGACTCGCAGCTTGGTCAGGGTCCCGTCACCGAGATGCGCGTCAAGTCGCTCGTGACGTCTCCACAGGAGGGAGACCGGGTCCGCGTCGGGCAGCGCGTCTCGATTTCTGGGAAGGCATGGTCAGGGAGCGGGTCGATCGAGCGGGTCGAAGTGGCGGTGCAGGGCGAATGGGACGACGCCCACGTTGAGCAGCGATGGGAAAGTGCGCGTGGGCCACGTGGACCTTCATCTGGCATCCAGCGAGAAGGGGAGTGACAACGATCTCCGCGAGGGCTACTGACGAAGCCGGGAATCGCCAACCGGCCAAGCCGATCGAGAACCGCTACCAGTACGGCTTCAACGCGATTCGACTCAGTCAACGTGAACGTCTGCGACTAGAACGCCCTGGAGCGCCTCTCTCGTTAGCGGCCGAGGTCAAACGATGCCCAGACGCTGCAAGATCTCCGGGCGACGAGAGAGTGTGTCAGAGACCTTCCAGAATCTTAATCAATCCTCGATTCGAGGCGGGAGAACGATGAAGAGGAAGAGCCGCTACAATCCAACAGTCGGCAAACTAATCTTCATCCTGCCCGCGCTCGTGATAATCGCGCTGGGTGTCTACGCCTTCGTGGAGCTCAACTCGCCAGGAACCCTGATAGTCGATGCAGTCGACGCGAACGGCCGCGGACTCCCGTCCAAGTCACCGTCACCGTGAACGGAACCCCCTACACCACGCCTGCTAAGCTCTCGCTCGGGCAGGGGAGCTACGTCGCAGATTTCAGCACATTGCCGTACTACTACCCGCCCGCTTCCAGGGACGTCGCCGTCACACCTGGCCACACCGTACTACGCCACCGGATTGTACCAGCCCAGTGACCGAGTTCATCCAGGTCACCCAGAATGGATTCAACGTGACTAAGGTGTCTGTCCTGCACGGGGTCACTCCTGTAGTCTGGAAAACCCCACGTGCTCGACGGTGGCGTTCACGGGTGCACCGTTCACCCAGGTGACACTAACCCCCGGGGCAATCGTTGACCCCCTATATCTTTGCGAAGGCTGGGAACTACGAGTTCACTGTGGTCTCGACCAATTCGACCCTGGAAATCCAGGTGAACTGACCCGTCCCGAGCCGTTGGTTCCTGCAGCTTCCAAACTCCGCGGACACGCAGGAACAAATTCACGGTTCTCCGTAGGAAGGTTGAGGTCTCGCTACCCCTCGCTGTCCGCTTCTGCACACGCGAAGTTTGGGGAATGAAATATTACGGATAATCGAGGCATCATGGATATTTTGGGGCTAAAAGACCTCTTTTTCCCCTAAAATCGTCTGATTTGTGGACAATTCGTCCACTCTCCTTATATACTGATTTAGAGCGCCCGGTCTTGAAAATAATGAATACATCTATCGATGTATTTCAACAAATTCAGTTCGGGAACTATACTAGCATTGCTAGCACTCTCAGGAATGCTGTTCCTGGTACCCTTCGCGGTACCGGCACACGCAGCAGGAAACGCGAGTCTGCCGACGGTAAAGACGACGCCGACTCTCGTCCTGCAAGAAACACCCACGGCCTTAACCGAGGCCGTAACCAACCCATCGACCAACGCCTATACGATTACAGCCATCACATTCATCGCGCCAAGCGGTTGGAACTTCACTAACGGTTCCAACGGCGCACTCACAACGGGCGCGGTCGACTTCTGTACCGCTGGAAGCTTCTTCAACACGATCGCGGTCTCTTTGACCGCCATCCAGTGTTCAGCCATCGGGTCAGGGGCCACCGGCCTACCTCCAGGATTCACAGCCATGCTGACGGGCTCAGGAGTCTCCATCCAGGGACCCTCGTCACCCAAGTCTGCTGCACCAGTCACCGGGTCGTTCACGACCTCGGTGGTAGATGCGAGCGGCTCAGGTGCATACCCAGGTCCACAATGGACTGAGACGTCCATCGCAGCCAATGGCGGTGTCGCTTCTCACACCACGGGTGAAACACCTCCAACGATCGTCGTGACAGGCCTACAGACCTCGTACACAGCGGGTTCTGCGGCCTTCTCGGTGACCGCTACACTCACTTCCCCATCCCAGCCTGGCGTCCCTGTCACCTTCTCGCCTTCTGTGGGCACCTATCCATCCAGCGGATTCACGACATCGTTCAGCCCAAGCACGGGCACGACAAGCTCCTCCGGCGCAGTGTCCTCTTCATGGCAACCAAGCAACAAGTTGGGCGACAGCTCTGGAGTAACAGCCACCATAGCGGGCTCCGCATACTCTGGCAACAGCGCCGCTTCAACCCCTGCAGCAACGACGACCGCAGCAGGATTGCCCTGCGAAGGTCACCTTCTACCTTAGGGTCACAACCGTCTTCCCATCCACGCACTACGTGACGACTCACGGGACCACGCTCACCTCAGATGCTGAGATCGCTGCCGGGTCCATCACCTACGCTGCAACCGATGCCTTTGGCAACGGGGTCTCCAGCTCAGGAATCACCGGCACCCTCATCTGCAGCGAGTGGCTTCTTCTCCGGCTCCTCCACCACAACCACTTGCGTCATCCCAGGGACCTGCGCTTATGGCACCGTCCCGCAGTATGACCAATCCGGCGTATACGGTTCAATTGGTCAGATAGCGGCGACTCTGTCAGGCACCAGCCCATCGTTCAGCGTCAGCGGAACCACTGGGTTCATCCAGACCTCAACGTTCGCAACCACCGCCTCATTCAGTCAGGCGGGAGGCGCACATGAGATCGGCGCTGGAAGCAGCACAAGCGTCCACCTCTTGCTCGGCTACGCACAGCAGGGCGTACCAGTGAAGATACAGATCTGCATCCCTCTACGGGATGCAACACAACCAAGTCCTACAGCGGAACCTTCTCGGGCAGCCCAGCCGTATCAGGACTCACCAACAGCACGGGAGTATTCGCTTCAAGCCTCAAAGTCTCCACAACCCTCGGCGCCACCGCCACGATGAACGCGACGGTGACCAGACCGGTTGATGGCTCAGGCAACCCACAGTCCTTCGTATCGTCCAACTCGCCAGCCGTGAAGACGGCCCCGGGTACCGCATCCAAGCTCCAGCTCTACGCGACGTTCCTCAATGGTCAGGGAACGGGTAACTCCGGTCCTTCAACCATCTACGCGACGTCCGGAGCCACACTCTATGTTGACGCCATCCTCACGGATGCCTACGGCAACATAGTCACTAACACCTCCCCACAGCAGATTCAGGTCAACCTGACGCCGTCAGGCGTCTCAGGCGGCGGCCTGCTCTCTGCGACGCAGATCTACATCGCGGCGCTCACCTTCTCGACCAACGACACCGGACACGGCAGCTTCGGACCAGTCGCTTGGACTCTCCCAACAACGCTTGGGGCGTCCACAGTGTCGGCCACTGCTGTCGTTGCAGGCAACGCGGTGACCGGTTCGATAACGGTGACGACAATCAGCCCACTGCCAACAATCAGCGTCAACTCTCCACTACCAGTGAGCGGAGTCATATACTCTCCTTCTCCATTCGTCACATTCTCAGGTAAGGCCAACGCCTCGCTTGGGTACGCATCTTCCACATCATCGTCGCAGCTCCCCATATCCCGCATCCATCAAGACCCTCGGCTACAAGATCAACACCAACCCCTGGCTCTCCTCGTCCATCGCATCGGGCAGCAAGATTCTCTGGAGCGTTCCAGTGACCCTTGCAACGGGCCTGTCCACGATACAGTTCAACGCAACGGACAACAAGGGGAACACAGCCGTGTCCTCCTCCTACCAGGTCCTCGTTGACTCCGTGGCTCCAACCTTCACCTTCGCCCGCACAACCACAGCAACCGGCTGCGAAGCGGTGACCGTCACCAGCGCAGCGGGCGACTTCAACACAGCCAGCTTCACTGCGACATACAATGGAAGTCCAATCTCGTCGGCTAACATAGCATGGTCTGGCACTCAGACGCTTGGTTCGCCAAGCACTCTGACAGCCAACGTCTGTGGCCTAGTCGCTGGGACAGGAACACTGTCTGTCACCGGCAGCACCTTTGCACCTGTGAGCGGATCCGCAAGTGAGACGCTTACAGTCACAGTGCCGTTCGCAGACTCCATCACCTTCAACACAGGCGCAGCGACATACGGTGTCATCGGCGCCTACAAGGGCGTGACAATCAGTGTCACAAACAGCTGGAACACCGCGCAGACCGTGGTCATCTTCGCCACCCTCAAGTCCGGAACCAGCATCTACGTAGCAGAAGGAACAGCCACAATCACATCAGGACAACCAACTCGGTTGTCTGCCTCGACCTACAGACGGTCCCAGCAGGCACATACTCCGTCACCTTCGCTGCAGTGACCACCTCTAACGCGGCGGTCTCTGCACCCGTACCAGGCGTCAATCTGGTAGCGACTTAGGTGAGAGCATGAAACTCCAACTCCTGTCAATCCCACTGCTCGTGGCACTGCTGCTGTCCCCACTCGCTGCATCCGCGGCGACCGGCTCGATCACTTTCTCGAGCCCGGCCACCACCTTTGCGCCGATTGGATCAACAGCGTACACGATCACTGGAACAATCACCCCAACCCCAACCCTTCCAGATAACGTCAACATCCAGGTGACCGAGCAGGGCGCCTCTGGCGTGTTCGATGCGACGAACGTAGCCGTCACAGCTGGCGGAACGTTCACGTACTCGACGTATGCTGGCGGGAACTCTGCATGGACATCAGGGACGTATGTGATCACGGCCACCGACTCAAACGGTGCAACCGGGACCCAGACGTTCAAGTACACCTCATCCGGCACGACGAGCCCTTCAGGTAGCTACCTGACCGTCGTGGCACCCAGCGAAGTCGTAACCGGCGCAACCAGCACGAACGTGTGGGTCTGGACCTCGAGTCCAGCAACCGTAACCGGCTGGTACCTTGCACCAGGTGCGACGACAACGACCTCCCTTGGATCTGCGACCCGTGTACCTGCTGCCAACGTGGCGGGCCTTGATGTGTACGCATTCAGCGTTACACTTCCAGCAACCGCGGCAAGCGGCGTGTATCTGGTCGGTGCCTCTGGCACGAACACCTCCTCAACAGGGGCGTTCTCCGCATCCAACATAGGCTCCTTCACCGTCAACGCAGTCGCAACGCAAAGCGCGCTCGCGGCGCTTACCGACGAGTCTGGCGACTCTGACGACGAACGTCGCAACTCTCCAGACCGCAGTGACAGGCCTATCGAGCAGTCTGACCACTATTCAGACGGGAGTAACATCCCTCCAGAGTAGCATGACTGGCCTCTCGAGCAGCATCGCTGCGGTCGGAAAGAACGTGACGACATGGGGCAACACTCTCAACACAGCAATCACAGGCATCTCCAGCTCTCTCTCAGGCATCTCCAACAACGCACAAGCTGCAGCAACAGCGGCCACTAGCGCAAGCCAGGCGGTCGCCAGTCTGCAGAACAGCATAACCACACTACAGCTAGTATCGGTTCCATCACAAGCAGTTTGACTACCCTGCAAAGCGACGTGACTAGTCTTCAGTCATCTGTTTCCGGAATACCTGGTCTCCAGACTTCCGTGAACAACATGAACTCGACTGTGTCTAACGACCAGACCTACATTCTGGTTGTCGCAGCGCTGGCAGTCATAACCCTAGTTCTCGAACTCGCAATATTGATTAGAAAGCTGTCCTAAACAGACAGTTTTCTTTTCCTCTTTTTTCTCCGAACCCTAGGGGACACTCCGCACCTTATCGGGGCTTAAATAATCGGACCACCTCCTTCGAGCATGAAGAGGGGGATCAGCTCGGTCTACGGCTTCATCATGATCTTCCTGCTCTCCATGGCGTCCATCCAGACCTGGTCCTCGGCGGTCGGCGCGATGGAGAGCATCCAGGGCGCCTCGGACCAGAGCGCGCCAGCTCCACCAGCTCCAGGGCATCGAGCACCTCTCGCTCTCTCTCGCCGCGGGCAACCTGACGATCAGCCAACGACGGCCAGGTCCCTTCGACCGTCGAGTTTCTCAGGCTGGTGGGTCCCAACACCTCGCGAATCATAGAACTGGGTTCGCCAGCTCGGCGTCGGCGACTCTGTCAGAGAGTCCGTACCCTCTGGCTACAGCGTGGAGGCGGTGACCTCGCTCGGGAACGTCTTCGCCGCCCCTGTCGTCCTCCGACCCGCCGGGGTCGGTCTGGTCAGGGTCATCGGGTGCGGGGGGCCCCGAGAACGCGCAGCTCTTCGAGGACGTCTACGACCCGTCCCTCTTCTACCTGAGCTCGGGCTCCAAGGTCGTCGCCTTCTCGGCGTCTGGGACTGAGGAGTGGTCCTTCGACGCCGGAGTCGGCATTGTCACCGACGTGATGCCCATCTCGACCGGACAGGTCTACGTCTCGGTAGGGTACGCCACGACCTCCAACGCGGCGCAGCTGTACGAGCTGGACTCGAGCGGGAGGGTCGTGGCGTCCTTCCCGGTGCGCCTCCTTGCCAACCCGACCGGACGGCAGGGGTCCTACGAGCAGCCGGTGGCCAAGGGGGTGGACTCGGGCTACGCCTACTACGACGGATGGTTCTACTCGGCGAGCGGCCCGATAGGCGCGATATCCAGCGACACGAGCCAGCTGGCCGCGACGAACGCGTCGCAGCTTCTACTTCTACACTGCGTCCGCCAGCCCCCTCTCCAACGGCGTCTGCCAGCTCGGGGGGAACACGCTGGTCGTGCACTCATACACGGCCGGCTCGATCTACCCCGACGGGGTCGCGTCGAACTGGGTCGACTACGTCTACTCGGGCTTCTGCAACGCCTACCCCCAGCAGCTGCTCAGCGCGAGCACGGCGGCGGGACCTTCGTGGCCCTCTTCGCCGACCCCTACTACGGTGTGTCGTTCTACGAATCATACCCCGGACTAGACCCCTTCGTCGTGGTCATCTCTGGCTCTGGCGCCGTCGAGTACGAGGGAGTGACGCCATCGGCCGGGTGCACGTCCGCCGTGACCGACGGGTCGAGCGTGTACCTGGCGGTTCCGCAGGCCCGGGAAGTCCAGGTCCTCAACGTATCGTCGCACGCGGTCGCGACCTACCCGATAGGCATCGCCGCTTCGAACCTCCTCTGGGAGGACGGCGCCCTCTTCGCGATCTCGAACGACGCGGTCAAGGTGTACGATCGCTCCATGGACCTTGAGAAGACCATCGACTTTGGGCCCCTGACCTTCTCCTCCGACTCCAACTCCCTCCCCTTCGAGACCGCCCTCCACGCGCCATCCTTCCTCATCCTCAACGGCACGACCTACGCGGCCCTCCTCGAGAACGCGACGGGCTACAGCCGCCTTGTCGTAGGGAAGTACGCCTGAGACACGGACCAAGTCATTCCTAAATAATCGGGTGTTGCGCCGAGGAGCAGACCCGGAGAAGCCACGGCAATTTGTCACAAGAAGAGATCGCCCGCAGGTCCGCCCGTGGGTCTTTCGCCCTCTTCGCCGGGAACCTCCTCACAACCGTGGTCTCATTCGTCGCGATAACCATCATAGCCAGGCTGCTCGGACCGAGCCAGTATGGCGTCTACACACTTTCAATCCTGATCCCCAGCATTCTCCTCAACTTCCTCGGGTTCGGCGTCAACTCGGGGATAACGCGTTTTGCCGCCTATCATCTCTCGCAGCAGCGGCCGGACCTCGCCAAGAGGATGACTATGAACGGCGTAATCTTTCTCGTTCTCTTCGGCGTGGCCCTTACTGGAGTCTCGTACGTCAGCGCTGGGTTCCTCTCAACCCTCGTCCTGCACCGGCCCGAAATCAGTTCGTCCGTGCAGCTCGCCTCCCTCATCATCTTCGCCCAGGCCGTCTTTCAGGCCAGCATCTCCGCCCTGCTCGGCTGGAGCTACATGGGCGACATCAGCATCACGAACGTCTTCCAGTCGATTCTCCGGCTGGTCATCGCGGTCCCACTCGTCGTCTTCGGATTCGCGGTCTTTGGGGCGCTCGTCGGCTACGTCCTCTCCGTCGCCCTTGGGGGTGTTCTAGGTCTCGTGCTCCTTTTCCGAAAGACCGCAGGCGTAAGCGTCAACCCGCTGGAAAGCTTCGCCGCTGACGTGAAGACGATGCTCTCCTACGGATGGACGCTCTTCATAGGGCTGTTCGTCACGAGCATCTCCGCGCAGTATGTCGTGGTGGTTCTGGCGGGGATCGGGTCGAACAGCTCCGTCGGGTTCTATCAGTCTGCTGCAAACTTTGTGACCGCAATCACGATTACCTCAGGGGCGATCACGCAGGCTCTGTTTCCTGCGTTCGCCCACCTCGAAGGAACCAAAGGAGACCTCAGCCGTGCATTCGCGTACGCCACCAAGTACATGGCTTTCGCCCTCACTCCGATAATCTTCCTCCTGATGGGCGCGTCAATTCAGATAATCAAGGTCCCTCTCGGATCCTCCTACGGTGACGCCTCGGGGTATCTCGCTCTTCTCGCCTTTACTAACATCTCCTTTCTCTTGGGTCATGGCGTCTTGCCTTCTTTCTTCAATGGCGTTGGTCACCCGAGGTTCTACATGGTCTTCAGCCTGGTAGGCGCGGGGGTCCTGCTTACGCTCGCGCCTCTTCTCGCGATAGGCCTTGGACTTGGTGTTCCAGGTCTCATCTACTCGATTCTTGCTTCGAACTTGATTGCGGTTACGATCGGCCTCTATCTGTCTTCGAGGTTTTTCCAGGCCAGAATAGACCTCCAGGCCGCTCTGTCTATCTTCAGTTCTTCAATCCTGGCGTTCCTCGTTGTTCTCCCTTTGGAAATGTCGCACTTCAACGATGTCCTTCTGCTGATCCTGGAGACGGTGGTCTTCTCTCTTGTGTATCTCACAGCAGCTCCGGTACTCAGGGCTATCGTACCAGAAGATCTTGAGATTCTGGGTTCGGCGCTTGTAGGACTCGGGAGGTTTAGGTCCCTGGTCATCCCAATTCTCGACTACGAACGCTTCGATAATGCAGCATACCGGGCGCGGTGAATCGACGCACCACTGATATGGTGTTAATCACCAGGATCTCGCGCGTTGAAGCTGCCACGAGTAGCGGATAGGCATCTCCAATCGGATTTCAGAGACACCCGACGCCGTGATCGACCCTAGGGAATGTCTTAGCAATCTTCCGCGGCACCGGATGCACAACCGGCTCCTCTTACTGAACAGCTCACTCCCGCCTCAAAGAGCTCGCCAGAGTCATGAGGGCGAAGGAGATTCAGTGCAGTCTAGGAGGTTGTCCAGCGTGACAATACTGAAACCCAACATTCATATTCGTTCGCACGTCTTCATGTTGCACTTGAGCTCTCTGGGGTTCTTGGTCTATCTCGCCTTCATCTTTGCACCTGGAATAGGCCTAGGAGAGCTAATGGAAGTGTGGGGGCAGCAAGATTCTCTCACCACTCGAATTGCATATTCTCTCGGCATCGGACTCGCTGTCGACACGATTGTCGTGATGATACGCACGTCTGGACTTTCTCCAGCTCTTCGGGGTCTCGATCCTTCTGACGATTTATGGCACGGTCGCCTTTGGGCTTGCTGCTCTCTTGCTCGCTTCTTTTCTTCATGGAAAAGTGACTTGGTGGACAAGGCCCAGAAGACTTGAACTGGCGATGCTTTCGATCATTCTCGTACAGAGCCTACTTATTGCGCTGTACTTCCAGAAGTACCCGATCTTTCCTGCGTATCAAAGCCCTGACTACGCCGCTCACGTGCAGTATGCCCAAGGTCTAGTCTCCGGAACTTCGACATCAATCCCGCTCGGCGTGCTATACTACGGGGTCCACTTTCAGCTCGCGGCGGCTCTGCTTCTCGTCGGTGGAAATCCCTTGGTAACCGTCCGCTGGACAATGGCTCTGCTGGTGGCGCTCTCTCCTCTCCTCTTCTACCTGATCGCACGGAAACTGTTTTCGAGCAATGCCGCGGCTATCATTGCAGCGCTGATCTACTCTCTATCCGGAACTGTCTGGTTCGGCAGCGTCTTCAATGCAGGGCTCTATGCCAATTTCTTCGGTATTCTGGCCTCTCTTTTTCTTCTCACAGCGTTAATCGAAGTTGGATTGAACATCAGGTCTCGGGGAGCGTGGGTTGTTCTCTGCCTGGCTACAGCCATGGCATACTTCTCTCACTATTCCACGATTACAATCCTGCCAGCCGTATTGACCCTTCCGTTGATCGAATACTTCGTTGCCAAAGCCTTCCCGAAGCGTCTCCTACTGGCCTCTCTTCTGGTAGTTGTCCCAGCCGGAATCGCCGTGCTCGCATATCCGACTATCGTCAACTCCCTCGAACTTGCCTCCACCGGCGGAGGCAATGTGATTGGAAGTACCTGGATTTCGGGTCTCTTGTCGGCCTTTCCGATTCTCAGTTACATGGCTGTTGAGACGACGTACGACATAGGATTCGCCATAATGCTCCTCCTCTTCTTTGTCTATCTATGGAGAGCATTCACCATGGGGTCGTCTCTCATGTTTGTTCCCGTGATTTGGTTCGTCTCCTTGCTGATCGTTTCTCCTTTTGGCGTGGGCGCATGGAGGTTTTCCTTTGAAGCGCTCGTGCCCTTCACTCTAATGGCGGGTTTTGGGCTCTTTTCGCTTCTCCCAAGATTCGAACTAGGAAGGGGAGAAGCTCCTCACCGACCACATATTGGAAAGCCGGATTCGTATTGGTGCTAGTGCTGGTGCCCCTGGTTGCGGGTTCATGGGGTGTGCAGCTGGTTTCGGACGCGACTGCCAGCACACAAGTCTCTTCTCAAGCTCAGCTCGCAGTAAACGCTTCCATGTTTTGGCTTCAATCACACACTCCCGAGAACTCGACGTACCTTGCGGTCTCAGATTTTCGTTTCACATATACCTCTCTATTCTTCAATCGCGAGACGACATATGCTTACTTGAGTGACCCCGCCCAAGCGATAGCTTACGCCAATCGGCAGAAGATACCATACATAATAGTCACTAATGTAGTAACGGCGGCAGTCCCAGACATCCCGCAAGATTTCCCTTGGAACAACTTTCCGTCTTTATCCAGTTCCAATTTGACACTGGTCTATTCTAATCCGGACGTTCGAGTATATGAGCTGACCTAGGAAGCGTGGCTGCGACTCCCTTCATTTCGACTACGCCTAGATGCTCCCTCCTTACCCGAGTCGCGCAAGGTCTTCTCTTTGAGACCTCGTGAATCTGTGGAGATGCAGTTCGTCTGCCTAACTGACATGAAGCCTTGCTCAACGAATAGGAAGGTTCACAATTAATCCTCGAGAGTGCAGACTCGTTGCGACTGGTTCGATGTGATTGTACTCAGTAATCTACAGGTCGGAAACCTGGCAGTTTCGGGAGACAACCTTAACCGAAGAATATCCAATTCATGACAGAGGAACATACTAGGTATAAGACTGTCAAGAATCCAACGTTAAGTATGCAGACCGTTCTTCAAGTAGCCCAAATTTCAGACATCTCACCATTGATTACAAACCTCTTCGCGATGCGTGAAATCAATCCCGGACGAACCTTCGGTTTCTCGAGCGTGAATCTCAAAACGAAGGCCACAAAGCAGTCTTCTCTTTGTCCCGCTCAGGCCGCGGGAGTTCATCCGAGCCGTCTCTTTGGATTGATCCAAGCAGGTGAGAGAAGACATTGACAGAATCAATTCCAAATCCGTCACAACACTCGCTGAGGCTATCCCTCTTGACCTATGCGCGTTGGACGATCAGAAGAACTTTATGCATGAAAGCAAAGTCGCGGGGACTCTCCAGATGGACTTCGATTGTGCGTTGATGTCCTGCATCATTGAGATTGTCAACGTTTTACCTCACGCTTTGGCTGAGGAGGGGACCAAGGCCAATCGGCCGTATCAGACCTCGGTAGACATCCAGACTAGGCGTTGCCTTCCTGGAAGAGAATGTGAAATTTGGGTTCCAACGAACATTCTGCTTGGGATGCGGTCCGACTCACACTTCAGGGATGGGTAGCAAATGCAGGAGAGTAAATTACGAGTGGTGGCGGCCATTCCTGCCTACAACGAAGAGAAGAACATTGCAAAAGTGCTTGTTCTTGCTAACAGATATGTCGACAGCGTAATCGTGTGCGATGACGGGTCAACAGACCTGACGAGAGATATCGCCAAGAGCCTAGGAGCTGAGGTAATCTCTCATTCAACGAACAAGGGCTACGGTGCCGCATTGGCAACGCTTTTTCGCGTGCTAAACTGGAGGATGTCGACATCATGGTCACTTTGGACGGGGATGGGCAGCATGACCCTGCCGACGTGGAAAAGGTTGTCACACCGCTTCTCAACGGGGAAGCAGACATAGTCGTCGGTTCGAGATTCCTTGAGGGAACTACTAACATGCCGAACCATAGAAAGGTTGGTGCGCAAGCAATAACCAAGCTGTCCGGCGCTATGGCGTACTTCGGTCTAACTGACGCCCAATCAGGTTTCCGCGTACAATAAGAGAGCTATCAAATCTCTGGCAATCAGCGAAATGGGGATGGGCCATACAGAGATACTATCCAAGGCCCACGATTTAGGGCTTAAGGCGATTGAAGTTCCGATTACTGTATCCTATATACAAGGCTCGTCGAAGCGTAACCCGGTGTACCAAGGGCTAGATGTGCTTCTTTCTCTTGTGAAACACCTTTCAATCCGCCATCCCCTGATGTTCTACGGAATTCCTGGTTTTGTATCTTTGCTCATCGCCGTCGTCTTCTGGTACTGGACCTTAAGCATCTTTGTCGCTGAGAAGACCATAATCACAAATGTTGCACTCATAGCGATGGCAACCTCACTCGTCGGTCTAATCCTAGTCGCCATAGCCGTAATCCTGTGGGTTCTGATAAGTGTCGTACGCGAAAGCCGGGAGGGTGACTAGTGCCCCTGCCAAGATCTCAACGGACCCGCTGGAAGGATAGGAAAATCATTGTTACGGGTGGCGCGGGATTCATTGGGAGATGTGTGGTGGACAAACTCCTGTCTAGGGGGGCTGAGGTTACTGTGATAGACAAGGTTCTTGGTACCGAAAAAAACATTGAAATGGCGAAGAGGAAAGTGAATTCGCTGAACGAGGTTTACGCAAAGCACGGCTTCGATCATCCCAATCTAGTTACCCTCGATCTTGCGGTTGACAAGGCAAAGTTCCAAAAGATTGCAAAGAAGAACGCACAGTCTTCCACCTTAGTGCTGTGTTCGGAGGCAGGGAGTTTGTTGACATCCATCAAGCGGAGTGCTCCGAGATGCTCGCAATAGATCACAATGTGATAAGCGGTTCCTACGTTGCCGGTATTGACCGATTTCACTATGCTTCCAGTGCTTGTGTGTATGCTCCTTCACTCAACATTCCAGGTCGTCTCTTGAAGGAGGATGACATTCTGGCCACTGGCGAAGGATGGGCAAGCAGTGACAACCTCTACGGATTCGCTAAGCTGATGGGTGAGATGCAGTTGATAGTGTTCAATAAGGAACACGGGTTCAAGACCTCTGCGTGTCGCTATCTTACCGTCTACGGGCCAGGCGAATTCGATTCGAGCCATGCGATAGCTGCGTTAATCGAAAAAGCACTCAAGAAACAAGATCCATTCGAGGTCTGGGGGAAGCGGCAATGAAGAGAGGGGATTCACATACGTCGATGATATTGCCGAGGAAATCCATACTCGCATGTGAAATCATAGATGATGGTACACCTGTGAATCTCTGGTTGGGACAAGAGATATACGATAAGGCAAGTGGTCGACTCAATACCTCAGAATTTCCGGGTATTTCTTGAAAAATATCTACTACAATCTCGAAACAACCCCGAGGGTCCATTCGAGCCGAGCATTGGACATCCGCAGGGCCAAGCGGCTACTCGGTTGGCAACCCAAGGTGGACCTAGAAGAGGGCCTTAGAAAATCAATAACGTGGCACAAGGAGATAAGTTCGGGTCCAGAAAGGTAATGGCGTTGCCTCAAGACTCTCCTCAAAACTCGGGCCGGCCCATCTGTCCCCTTTGGAGTCTTGGTTCGAACAAGACTGACCAGCATCCCCCGAGAACGAGAACTTGTCAAGAATCTTGATAATTTCCCAGTACTATCCCCCAGACATGAATGGAGATGTTCTGAGGCTTCAGACCAGGTCAAAGAGCTGACAGTCGGTCTATCACACCGGGTGACCGTGATAACCTCGTTCCCTCACTATCCAAAAGGATACAAGATATCAGGCCGTAAACTGCGCTTCTTCGCAAGGGAAAGCGACGGACCGACAGAAGTCATCCGGAAAAATATCGTGCTCCCCTTGCCGCACAACGGCAGCATCAACAGGATTCTGCTTTACGCCTCGTTCGCGTGATTAGTGCTTGCTTTGCGTCCTTGTTCGCACTAAGATCTCGATGTGGTTTGGGCGTTCAGTATGAAGGTCTTTTCGACATTCCCAGCCGTATTAGTTAGGAGTCTTACTGGCGCGAGGGGTCGTCTCTGACGTCACTGACATTTGGCCGGAGGCCTTGGTCAACACAGGGAATGTACAATCTGGGACGAGATACACTCTAGGAGATGCCGTTTGCAACGTGGCGTATCGACAAAGTGATTATGTTACAACCTTGACATCTTCCATGACAAGAATGCTGTCGAACCACACAGATTGAATCTAAAGAGGGTTTTCATTGTTCCTAATGCTTGGTAAAAAAGACCCAACGCTTGACTGACAACCCTCCGAAGGGAAGCCGGTCCGGCGTTGTTGCCCTGTATTCAGGCAACCTAGGAAAGAATTACGACTTCGAAACCCTATTGAGCGCAGCCGACATCTTGCGGGAAAGTCCGGACATCATGTTGTCCTGCATGGGACGGTGAATTACGTGGGGAGATAATGACGCTAATATCAAGACCTGAATCTGCCGAATGTGACCTTGTCATTCGAGACGACTTAGTGCTTCGGCACTCGACACATTCCTCTCACAGGCAGATTTATTCCTGCTACCAATGAAGAATTGTCCTTATCCTGACGCCTCGTTACCGATTAAGCTGATCGAGTATTTGAGGAATGGCAAGCCGATTATTTGCCTAGCCAATGGGTTTCTTTCTGGAGATTTCATTCGCAGAGAATGACGCCGGCGTAGTTTTGTCACCAGGAGCTGATGTACACCGCTCACAACTTTATTCTTGCAAGAAGATGAACTCAAGAGATGTCATGGGTTTGGATGCTCTCAAACTGTTCGAGAGGGCGTTCTCTTTGCAGAAGATGGATTCTTGTCTCAAGGAAGTGATTAGCGCGTGCTTGGATTCCTCTAATCTACCAAAATCGAATGATTAGCTCCCCAGAACTCTGTTGAGGGATATTTTTCACTATCTTATTGATTGAACTAGATGCTAGGTGCGCGGGGGGATTTCGTTCCCGATGAAGATGTTATTTAATTGGTCTGAAATATTGGACCACTGCACAGAACATGGTGAGGGTTGTGTAAGTCGTCCAGGAAAAGACCGGCGTGTTGAAAGCGCGGCCAAGAGCTCCTAGTACGTTCTGGAGCCGTGTTGGGAGCAGGGTGAGACTGCGAGGTCGTTGCTATTCATTTGATGAAAGACGAACGCACAGCAGACGTGACTCAGAAGCCTTAACTCCCATCACATCGAAATCTCAGATTGCCTTGACGGCAAGTATGCACTTCAGCACAGGTGTCAACCCTTGAGAGTGGCTTACATTACCTATGGGTATGGTGATTCTTCGTACGGATATGGGGTCTACTCTCTTGACCTATGTCGAAGGTCTGCGACAAGAAGGTGCGGTCGTCGATGTCTTCACAACGAACTTGCACATTCCGATCATCGGCACCTGTCTTATTCATACTCCGGAATCTGTTTCGTAACTATTCGGCCTACGACATCGTTCATTCCAATGAGGCAAGTGGCATGCTCGCAATTCACCGACTTAAGGTAGAGACGTTCCACCATTTCGTATCCGAGCACCGCCCAAGCCGAGAGATTCATTATTTTACCCAATCGAGAAGATTGCGTGTTCGCAGGCGAGCCTCATCATTCTCCCATCTGACAGGTCATCGCATGGCTTGGGAATGCAGAACCAGAGAGTCTGGTCATCTCCTCGATGGTATCGATAGGTCCTTGTTCAAAGAGGATTCGAGTTTTCGTAAGGAAGCTCGGGACAGGCTCGGTCTGAACAAGTTCACAATTCTGAGTGTAGGCAGACTCGTTCCCCACAAGAACCATGAACTACTTGTCACAGCCGTGTCCAGACTGCGCGATGTAACGCTCCCTGATTGTCGGTCGCGGACCGAGCGAAACCAGAATCAGCAAGCTAGCGAAGGAATTGAACGTTGACCTGCGCCTCATGGGGTACCTCGAAAGGGAAGATTTGGTGAGGGTGTACAATGCTTCGGATGTGCTTGTTCAGGTTTCCAAGGTGGAGGGCTTCTCTCTCGTTGTCTTGGAAGCGCTTTCTTGCGGCTTGCCCGTCGTTTCAAGTGATGTCGCAGATATCGCTAAGCTTCGTGACAAGGGTGTCGTGATGGACAGAAGTCGTACGCCCGAAGAGCTATCCAAGACAATCGGCAGATTAATGTCGAGATCCGTGAGGTGTGACACTGTCGTCGGTGATTCGACGTTCTGGGACAGTTATTCTTGGAGTCGTTCAGCCGCGGCCCATCTCATGGCTTACAAGAGGCTGCAGGGCATTGCAACATGACGAAGCCGATGTCCACTAGGCCCATTAGAGTAACAATCGCCTTGCCGACGTTCAATCGGAGTAGCCATATACGAAAGTGTCTCAACAGTGTCATTTCGCAGAGCTACGACGACTATGAAATACTCAATCATCGACGACGGAAGTACAGACGAGACGCCGATTATAGTCGACGAACTGAGGAAAACGATTCCAAGAATTAGGTACCACCGGAATAATTCGAATGTTGGGCTTCCCATGTCCAGAAACATCGCTGTTTCGCTCGCGAAGGGGGACTTCGTCTTCTTTATCGAAGATGATTTGATTCTTGAACCAGACTGTCTATTGAATCTCATAGATGGTTTCGACTGTCTTGCAAAGGAGGGACACCGTGTAGGGGCGGTGGCGCCCAGACTGATAGAGGCCTACCGCAAGAGTCCGAATCAAATCGGATGATCGTATTGTTGAAACAAGTCCATTCACTGGGATTATTTACTCGAACTTCAGCAGCGAAAAGGCAGGGTTGGTCCAAGTTCCCGCTTTGCACTCTTGTTCCCTAGATACCCTCAGAAGTCTTCCGAAGAGTCGGCGGATACGATTGGAGATATTATCGTGGAACAAGCTACCGAGAGGAAACCGACTTCTACTATAGAGTTCGCAGAGCAGGATACATGATATTCTACCAATCTATGGGCCGTTGCGGTGCACGATAGAGCTACCGAGGGGGGCACGAGAAAATCGAAGGTCCGAAGCGGCTACTACGAGTTGCGTAACCATTCGCTGTTTCTGATTAGGTTCTATGGGTGGAAATCGATCTTTATGCTGCCTTGTTTCTTCTTCCGTTCCTTAATTCGAACTCGGGTCATTCCTGAGGGAATAGCTGGGGAGGGGGCCAAGATCATAAGCATCTTCATCGAGTGTGAGGAGCCTGTTGCTCGGCAAGGCGTGAAAGCTTGTGTTCCAGCCGCTCGGTGCTCACAAGGAGGTGGCTGCATATCTCCTATTCTCGTGAAGCTTATCGAAGATATCCGTCAAAGTAGTCGAAGGTCGGAAATGAGGATTTCGTCCTCTGGAGGTCAATAGAGTTAATGGATTGAATCACACCTCACTTGTCGGAATTCCACTCGAGGGATGATTAAGAACAGGCCGATTTCCCTCGAATGTCTATATGGTGAATGCGCTCTACCCGGTCCTCACAGGAAGGCTAGGATGTCCGTGGTGCACAGGTCCCGATTCGTTGCGTGGTTTCAAACGTGAAACTGCGAGCGTTTTCTCTGGAGACCAAGACGCTCTTCTTGGCCCAAGGACTCCTTTCCGTACTCTACACGTTCAGGTTTTACGAATACTGGACCACTGGCCTGTTTGATTCCGATGCGTTCCGCTATTACAACGAGGCCCTCGGAGGGGCGATTTACACCGACCGGTGGTTCTTCGGCGGCTTCAACATCGTCATCTTCAGGGCCTTTGGAATCAACAGCGTCGATTCATTCTCCACACTTCTTCCCTTCTATGGTTTCTTCTGGTCCAGCCTCACACTCTTCGCAATATACCTCATTCTTCACAGACTGGGATTCGGTGGTGTCACCGCTGCCCTTGCGATGATTTCGTCGTTCATGGCTGTTTCCTTCATTGCGTATTCAAACTCGCTTTTTGACTGAACCCGTCGGCCTTGCTGCTGCAATGTGGGGCATCTACTTTCTTCATTAGGTTCTACCAATCGAAGACCTGGAAAGGGACCCTCATCTACCCATTCGTTTCTGCAGTAGCTTTCGGCGCATCAACCGGTTCAAGAGAGCCGTACATCGCCTATTCGCTTGGAGGCATCGCCATCATAGCCCTAGCGGCCTACTTCAAGCGGGACGATAACGCCGCAATGCACCGGTCAAGACTCAAGCTGCTCTTGACCCTCTCAATCGTCGCTTTTGTATTGCCTACTGGAGTGCTTCTTAGCCTTCCCCACTCAGCACTCTCCTTGACCGTCGGTCCCCTTGCCTCGAGCACGCCGTCGACCATCACCACGACCATCACCCAGACCATCACCACGACTCTTGGTAACGTCAGCTCAAGTACCATTACAACTATCAGTACTACAACCAAGATTGTGAGCACTTGGTTCATCCCCTATCCTATGGACTGCCTCGTTCTTTTTAGTAGGCATCGCAGGTGGCTGGGGCCCAATTGCTGGTGTGATTGGGGCGGTCGGATTAGTACTTCTCTTGAGGCGCGCGCTATTTGGGAGGGACAGGCTGGCCTTGCTTTTGCTCCTCTTCTGCGGTCGCTCTCATATCCTATCTCGGAACATCCTACTACTATGCGCTGCAACCTGGGTACCACTCATTCTCATATCTGGTTTCGGGAGAGGTAGTCCAACTAGCGAATACCTCGCTACCAGCCTTCTTCTTGGCGGCTCCCTTCGTCTTCTCTCGTCTAACCAAGAGTCGGAGACGAGTCTCGTCTTGTCTCGCCTTATTCGTTGTGTTCATGATTTTCCCTGTACCCGCTTGGGGGGCGTTCGCAACCTCGCCGGTCCATTTCCTTCCGGATGACACCTTCTACCTCTCCACCGGGACGAATGCGGTTGAAGTGAGAAACTTCATGCAGGCGAATCTGAATGGGTCACCTGCATATATGCTGGGAATCCCGTATCGGTCGACTTTGACCCCAGGTGTTCAAGATTTAAGGAACCTAAGAGTCTTCTCTCCCCGCTCCCAGTATCTCAGTCCGTTGACAACATCAGTGCGAGTCAATTCTACTCAGATATGTGGTCAACCGTGGAGGTACGCGTGGGAAACGGCTCTGCGCCTTTCTCGGCTTTCCCGGGCTACTTTCAGCAGCTTGTCCAACCCCAGAATGAGACTGCCGGGCTCTTCCCCTTCACAGTGACGTCAATGAGTCTGGCTGATTGGACCAATAGCTTCACACTATAAGGTCTCATTATCTTGGACTTACTGATCGATCATGCTAAACCATATGGGGAGCAGAAACGAGAACCTTGTTGTGCGGGACGGTCATAAACTCTTCGTTCGGGAGCTCAAGGAGAGGGCCCGCGGGAGCTCGCGGATGCGATGTGAGGCTATTTCCGAAGGGGAAGGCGCCGACATCGAGCGCACTAGGGGATATGAAAAAGCCGCTGACAGGGTTGCTTCCGACGTAATATCTTGTCGAGTCACCTTCGAGTTACGACAGGGATGATTCTAACCATCGTGGGGGTGACGATCACCCAAGTGGCAAATGGTAGACCCCTCCCTAGTTGCTCGACAGGGCCTCAAGAAGTTGCCCCTTGACAGAATTCCACGTTCTCTTCGTTGCAAGGAAGTTACGAAATCTCCATCCACTCGATATTCTTTCTGTCGATTGATGTCTTCGACATACGTTGCTAAGCTCTCAACAAACTCGGGCATGGATGTGCTGACGATGACATCGTCGTCAGTGTAGTCTTTTCTCCCTAAGACAGGATCGTCTCATAATCTTTGCCACTGGGACGTTCTTGAATGCCCTCTTCAAGACTGCCAATCCCTAGTTCCTCATCAGTACAGCATTCAAGAAGGACGTCCGATGATGAAAGCAATCTCAAGAACTCCAATCGCTTCATGAAATCCAAACGCCTTATGTGACTGGATTCGCGCAATCTCGAAGGACCCACAACCACCAGTTCAAACTCTCTGTTGACGCGTCTTGCAGAGGCCCGCGGCTATTTCCTCCAACTGATTTGATTTCAGGAGGCGGGGTGATTCCACCAAGGACGTGTATGTCACTATCCTAACCCTCGTTGGTTGATTGTCGTCCCAGCCACCCTCATCACTTTCTACCAAATCCTCCTCAAAGACGAATTGGAGAACTGGGAGACGGGAGTCGACATCCCCAGGATCTCATACGTTGACTTGCTGTGTGTCGCCACGAACTCGATATTGTCAGTCAACTTGAAGAACTGCCATCTGGCCAAATCGACAATGCTTCCGGCCCTAGTCGATGCCTTCCCGTGCTTGAAGGAATTCACTAGTTCGCCGTGTACAAAGCCGTGGACGAAGAGCGCTCTCTTAACGGCACGTGGGACAAGGTTACTGATCCACGGAGTCGAACCTGAATACAGAACCCTGTCAAACGCGTGAAAGGAATGAACAAACGAGGCATCTCTCAGAAGCTTGGTCAGCAGGTCGTTCCCAGCTGGGAGGACCTGGACATCAATTTTTTCCTTCGTGAGGCCTCTAATCAGAGCGGAATCACTTGCTGCGACTCCTCCTCTACCTTGACTGCTGATGAACGCTAGCTTCATTCGCCAAAACTTTCCGACAGAAACGGTCCTATCTAAATCAATCAAAAAGTGTGCCTTGATTGGGACAGTTGTGAATGCTCTCCAAACGCTCGGGCTTAAAGATCGGGCTTGCCAGGTGAAACCTAGTGCTCCGCGAGAACGGGAATAGGGAGTTCTTGATCGAGTCTTCAACATCATCAGCAAGATTGTTTTCGCCCGGCTACCTTCCAAAGAATGTACTCAATAACTTGGTCAGAAGGTCAATCAGAAGACACCCTAGAAGCCACCCTTCATCTCTTAACCTCGCGTGTAGTTGGTTCGCCTAAAAATGACTGTCATCGTGTCAGCAAGAAACCATCTGCAGATCATGTAGATTGGATTCGGAATTCGAGTTCTTAGACACCATGTATCTGTCTGTTTCCATCTGGAAGCCCAGACGCTCCATTGCGAGTACGAGGTTCGCCCATGGAATTCGTGTCTCTTCTTGTGCTCCATAATCAGACCACACATAAGAGTACCTCAATTCTGGGGTCGAGACCCCTCGCGCCATTTTGACACCCAACTCCCACAGTTTATTGAGAAGATAGCAACTAAGTTCGTAGAAGTGGAAGAAGCGTGTGTGGGCAAGATTAGAGAATCCCGGATTGAATTCGTGCTCTATCAGAATTGTCCCTTGGGGAGAAATGCGAGTGGCGAGATCACTGACAGCCCCAACGGGGTCATAAAGATGGTGAAGGACGGAATACATTGCAACACAATCAAACTTGCCAATAGCCAATGGTCCGCGCCTAGAATGAGGGTCTGTACCAACCCTGCTTGTATTTCCTTGCTGAGGTTTGCCTGTGTCAAGGCAATCATCTCGGGCGAAATGTCTGCCGCAGTCACAATAGCCCCAATATGTACGAGCGCCCTCGTTAAGTTTCCCGTTCCACAGCCGTAGTCAAGGACTCGTAGTCCTCTTGGTTCTTCGAGGTGCCTAGCTAAGCTTCGTTTCAGTCTCGCTTGCTCTATGCGATTGAATATCTCGTGGTGAAGTTGTTCGTAGTATGGTGCCTCTATCTTGTGAACTTTGAGGTTCTCGCTGAGGACCTTCGCCTGAGTATCTCCCACTCGCTGACCATGATTGTTCCCTCTTTTAGCTAAGCTCTTCAAGGCATGTTTCTCTCGTATCGATTAAAAACAAATGCCCTTGCCGATGGGCACTCAGAGTATGGTCCGATCTATGGAGGCCATTCCTCGTTCAGGGTGAAGAACCCCGTTTCAGCCTCCCTTCAGTTCCTTCCGGTGCGAGTTCCGAAAGTCTCGGGCTGTCGGAATCGTGTAGGAAACTGGGATGAGTCGGCTGAGGCAGTTCCTTACATCCAAAACCACTCCGGGAAGCCTTTTATCGAAGCCGATGTCCGGGTTTTCTATGAAACGGACAGAGGCTGTCCTCCCCGCACTTGCGTTGGCGGTGCTCCTCTTCGGGGCCGTGGGCACGGCGAGTGCTGCGACTCCGGGCTATGCGGCCTACAGCGTCCAGGTCTCATACATGGGGACGACGCACGCCATCACGGTCAACGAGTCGGTCTCGGCCACCTCGAACGCGAAGTACGACCAGCTGGTTCTGAGCGTCGTCTCTGGGAACTCCACGCTTCAGCTACTCCCGGTCGATAAACTCGTCCTCGGAAGTGTCACCACTGCTGCCGTCGGTCACCAACCAGAGCTTGAGCTACACGTCGGGCTCGAATAGCGTCTGCGCTCTCGATCCTCAAGAACGGTTCTACCTCGATCCAGTTCCAGGGCAAGGGTTACGAATTGACAAGCTATGCCCTGACAGCCAAGATCAACGGCAACGGGACGACCGAGACGATAAGCGGCGCGCTCTCCACGTTCCCATCCGGGCTCATCTACTCGGTAAAGTTCAGCGCCCCCATCCCGAGCCTGTCGGGTCTCGGAGCCCTCCAGGGGCTGAGCGGGCAGGGTCTCGTCATCCCCGGCCTCAACATGTCGGGTGGCCTTGGGTCCCTTGAAGGCGGATTCCCTCGCTGCAGCTGGCTGCCGCACCCTCGGGAACGGTGACTCTGGCTCTTACGCTCCTCTCGACCTCCCTCCCCCTCTCAGGCCCTAGCTCTTCGGCGACGGAGCAGGCGGCCTCGATTGGGATAGGAGCCGGAGCGGTTGTCTCGGTGCTGGCCCTTGCCCTGGGCGTGCGGTACAGGCACAAGCACCAGCCCAGCGCGCAGGCCAAGCCAGAGTACTCGGTCGACTAGTAGCCTCCTGACCTGCAGCTCCAGTTGGGACTCTGATTGGAAGACGTCTTGCGATTCGAGGAGGCAGTCAAGGACTACGGCTCGAAGAAGATCGGCCCCATCACCTTCTCCGTGAAGCAGGGCGAGGTCGTGGGGCTCCTCGGGCCGAACGGCTCAGGCAAGTCCACCTCGATCCGCCTCGCCCTGGGGCTCTCCCGCCCCTCTTCGGGGACCGTGCGGACCATGGGGCTGAACCCGATCAGCGACCACGTGAAGGCCCTCGCCAGCGTCGGCTACTCGCCGGAGCTTCCCAACCTCCAGACGTTCATGTCCCCTACTGAGCTTCTCGAGCTCGTCGGGAAGGAGCTCGGGCTGAGCTCCGCCGCGCTGAGGGAGCAGATACCCTCGGTCCTCGGGTCCGTCGGGCTCTCGGAGTACCAGGACCAGAAGATAGGGAAGCTCAGCAAGGGGATGGTGCAGAGGCTGAGCGTCGCCCAGGCTATGCTCGGCTCGCCCTCCCTTCTCATACTCGACGAGCCCATGATCGGCATAGACCCCGCCGGCGCCCTCCACTTCAGGTCGCTCTTCAGGGAGTTCGCCCGGGGCGGAGGCACGATAGTCATGTCCTCCCACATCATGTCGGAGGTCGAGTCGCTCTGCGACAGCCTGGCGGTCATCCACTCCGGCAGGCTGATCTTCCGTGGCCAGATCCAGGAGTTCATCTCGAGCTCCCTCGACACCCGCCTGGTCGCAGGTCGAGGTCCCCAGCCCGTCCGAGGACCTCATGGCGTGAGGTTCGAAGGATCCCGGGCGTGACCGCCGTGACGGCGACACCCCTCGGATTCACGGTCCAGGTCGAGAAGGGGCGCGACGTCCGCGGCGAGATCTCCAAGGCGGTTGTGGGGTCGGGGGCGAGCCTGCTCTCGATCGGCTACTCCAGGAGCGAGCTCGACGAGGCCTACCTCGCCTCTATCCGGAGGTCGGGACCCTGAACCTCTACAAGGTCTGGGCGTTCGCCCTCTACGAGGTGCGCAGGGCCGTCGCCCGGAAGAAGGTCCTCGCCCTCGTCGTGCTCACGATACTCATCGACACCATCCCCTACTACCTGCTCAGGTCGAGCGGACCGACGCTCTTCCCGGTCGTCGACGACCCCTACCTCTGGGTCCTCGGGATATTCGTCCCGCAGGGGTTCTTCCTCCCCTTCACCGCCCTGCTCATCTCCGCGGGCTCGATGTCCGAGGAGTACGAGCAGGGGACGGCCGAGGTGCTCCTCGCCAAGCCGGTGAGCAGGGAGGAGTTCTTCTTCGGCAAGTTCTCGGGCGGCTTCCTCCTCCTGACGGTGGTCATCCTGCTGAACGCCACGCTCAGCGTCACCTCCGCCACGCTCAGCTTCGGGACGCAGCTCGGGCTCGGCGTCCTCCCTATAGTGGTCATATCCCAGATCTTCTCGTCGATAGTCTTCTACTCGGTCGCCTTCATGTCCGGCGAGCTCGTGAGACGGTCCTCGCTCTCCTACGTCCTGGCCTCGGCGGTCTACTTCACCAGCGAGATAGCCGGGATATACCTCAGGGTGATCTTCGAGCTGACCGGTAACGGGTTCTACCAGCAGATTAACGCCTATCTCCCGACGACCCCCGTGAGCTCCCTCCCGTACCTCGTGAGCCACCCCGGCCTGCCGGCGGAGGCTCTTTCGGTGCTGACTTTCATCGGCTCAGGCGCAAGCGAGACATCCATCCCCTTCTCCGTCGGGCTGATCCTGGCCTTCGCCCTCGGCGCGATAATCATCGCCGCGCTTCACTTCAGGTGGGCGGACGTCGCCAAGCGGGTCGCCTGAGCACTCACTTTCCTTAAATAACTTGGAGCGTCGGAGCGGCCTGAGAAACGATGGGGCGGAGTTCCAAGAGCGTCGCCTTGACCGGCGTTCCGTTCTCATAGCAGACAGGAAGCGAGGGTGTTGACTGCAATGAAGATCCTGCACGTCTGGAACGTCTCCGGGGTCTCGAGCGTCATCGCCAAGCACATGGACAGGAACTGCGGGACTCGGTCCCAGGTGGTGATGAGGAAGGCCTTCGACAAGTTCAACTTCACCGCGACCTACGGGGAATCCTGGGACGTCGGCGCCAGGACGTTCGTCCTCAAGGCACTCATCGAGGCCAGGAAGTACGACCTCATCCACGTCCACAGCCTCGACAAGATCGTCCCGCCCCTGAAGAATCTCTACCGCTCAAAGCCGGTCGTCCTCCACTACCACGGGGTCGGCCAGACGGAGCTCTGGTCGAAGTCAGAGAGCAGGTGGAAGCGAGCCGACAGCATCCTCATCTTCGGGTCCGACCAGCTGAAGAACGCCCCTCCCAACGTCCAGGTCAGCGAGACGCCCGTCGACACCGACATCTTCCGTCCCACAGGGGCGAGTCCGGTCCGCGGGACGGCCCTCTACATCAAGTTCGGCGAGGACGAGCTGGCCGAGAGGCTCGCGAAGGACCACGACGTGACCCTCACCATCCACGACAGCCAGGCGAACCCGATAGACCACGTCAAGTTCCCCGAGTACCTGGCGAGGTTCGAGTACTACATAGACGTGAAGCGGGACTGGTACAACAGGAACATCAGGCTCGACTGCCTTAGCAAGGCCGGCCTCGAGGCCCTCGCGGTCGGATGCAAGGTCATAAGACCCGAGGGCGTGTACGACAAGCTTCCGGAGAAGAACCGGCCTGAGGTCGTCGTCAAGAAGCTCTACTCTCTCTACGAGACTCTGTTGCGCTAGAGCGACCAATCCTTCGCTGATTCAGAACGGTCGCTGTTCTGGCACAGGCGGACTACCGCTCTGGTAGACGACGGAGAGTCCTGCTTACCAGCTGCCTAGCATCGGCGGATATGAGCGCTTGTGGGCCGAAGCCCTGTGCCTCTTGACCACATCCTGGACTATCTTGATGTCGACTCCCGTCCTCTTGGCGACCTCCCTCGGCTCCAGCTTCTCGTCGAAGAGCCCCGCCAACACATGGTCCAGCCGCTCATACTCGATAGGGATTTCGTCCACTGCCCTGTGGCCTGGCCAGAGCTGTGGAGAGGCCGGCTTGTGCACTATGTGCTCGGGCAGCCCAAGGTGCGCGCCCAGCTCCCTGACCTGCGTCTTGTAGAGGTGGGCTATGGGCAAGAAGTCCACTCCGCCGTCTCCGAACTTGGTGTTCCCTGAAAAGACGTACTTGCCATTCCTCTCGACCAGAAGATTCTCGCAGGGCGGAACAGAGGGGCACCAAACTTCCCCCTTGTAGTCGACCATCTTCGCTAATCCACTCTTGAGGGTATGCTGCGAATGCTGGTGACTCGCGTAGCTGATGGTGAATGATGGACCTGTCATTATCGTCTTGCCGTTGATCCTGGGGCGTGTTGGGCCCCTCGAGGTGACGCTGGCCCTTCTCCCCAACTTGAAGCAAAGATGGACGAAGTCGTCCCTGAGCTCTTCAGAAGATGTGTAATAGTAACTCTTGGTCTCAGGATGCGACCCGTCGCTGTCCTTCAGCCCGCGGAGGAGATGCACGAGATACGCAGATGAGTAACTCAGGATCCAGTGTGGGATATGCTTGCTCCTAGCACCGGTTCCGCACTGGATGAAGAAATCATAGATACCTTTCGATGAGATGCGGACAGTATCTCTGGTCAGCGAGTATCCAATCTTATACTTTGTTAGCACCTCGATAAGGCGGCTCCTAGCCGCATCCTTGGTGTAGCTCGGGAGGGAGAATATCGTTTCAAATGTCGCATACTCCTTCATGCGGACGTCTGTCTTGCTCGTTTCGATCTGTACGAAGCGGCCGTCCTTGCCGTGATGCGCGCTCGTATACTCCCGTCGGCTCATGGCCGATTTGACGGGTAGGATCGCCTTTCCGGCCGTTACACATCCGTCCCCGATGAAGAGCCCGAGAAGATAGAAGACATCTTCGATTGACAGGTCCTCCGTTCTCTCGATGTGCCTCTGATTGAAGACCAACCTTATGGACGAAGGGGCCTCGTGGTTTCCTGCCCAACCCAATGGTGTTGGGGTGTTGATGTCCCTCGACTTCAGGCACTCATCAGCTGCTCGAAAGACCAGTCTGGAGTCGGACTTTGAGGAGCTAGTGTGAATTAGCATGCGGTGGTTAGGCGTAACCATGACGTCGGCGCCGCGGCCCCCGAAGTGAATCATCTGACCGTCATAAGGGAACTTGAAGACGCCATCGACCTTCGACTCGACCATCATCTGCGTCCCGAGATCAAGCGAGAAGACGATATCACCTGTTTTCAACTGGTTCAAACCCTTCAGGCCATCGATTGTTACAACCCTGGTCTTCTCATCATAGCAGAAAAACCCAATCTCATCTTCGGACTTGTCACCCGTCCCCGCTACGAGCATCCCGTGGGATTTGGCAACGTAGTAATTGATTATCATTCGTATTCTCGCCTTGACATTGGCATAGGCGATCCTGTTCTCCCCTTCTTTGGGAAGAGTCTTCTCGAATGCCGAGAAGATCGGATCTATGCCGACCTCGTAGGTCCTGACCCCCCATGTCTTGGCGAGTCATCCGCGCGTCATCGTTGTCTTGCTTCGGAGTGTGAGATGCCGGCATCAGTATCCCTATCACCTTCTCCTTGCCCAACGCACGCACGAGCAGCGCCCCGACGACGGAGCTGTCTATGCCCCCGCTGAGCCCTATGACCGCCCCTTTGGAACCTGAGTCTTCCACGATCTTCCTGATGAATTGCAGAATCTCCCGCTCGACCTTCGCGTAGTCCTCGAGAATCCCCTTCCCTTTTACCTGCATTCGGCAGGGGAGGACCGCCCTCGGACTAAAAAGTGTTGGGCAGAGATGGATCGTCCATCCCTCGGGAGGCGCAGCACGAAGACTTCTCCCGCAAACTCCCCCATAATAGGTGCGGCATGCTTTGATTCCATCGTCTCGCTAACCAATAAAGACGCTGCCAGGGGGAAGATGGACTGGACATCAATGCTCGGACCCGGCGGTGATTGAGTGAAGATCCTCTCCCTAGTGTGGGGTCCGTTCGGATTCCGCGCTGATGAGCTCGCCGAAGCCGTGGGCGCAGAGAGGGTCAGCATCACCTTCCTCTACGGCCCAAGGTACTTCGCTCCCGTCCGCTACCTCGCGCTCTTCTTCAAGACCCTCCTGATCCTCTCCCAGCGGAAACCCGACGTCGTCTACGCCCAGAACCCTCCCGTCTTCTGCCCCCTGACATGCATGCTGTACTGCAGTCTGACCGGCAAGAGGCTGGTCGTCGACCACCACTCGATCTGGAAGGTGAAGACCCTCGGGGGAGGTCCCGTCTCGAAGGTGATCGGGTTCCTCGAGGAGGTGGTCTCACGGGCAGCCGCCGGGAACACGGCTCCGCACAGGTTCTGGGCCGAGAAGCTGAGCGCGATGGGCGCCAACAAGGTGCTGGTCGTCCACGACTTCGTCGAGCGAAACCCCAACCCTCGCGACGAAGCGCTGAGACGCAGTTTCACAGAGAGACCCACGGTCGCGATCTGCTCCCACGGCGGACATCCCCTGGAGCGCATAGAGGCCGAGTCGTCCGGTGTGGGCAAGGTCGGAAGCGTCGAGCTCCTGATAACCGGGCCCAAGGAAAAGCTGGAGAGGAGGCTCTCCGAGCGCAATCTCCCGGAGAACGTCAAGTACCTCGGGTTCCTCCCCAGACAGACCTACGAGTCCCTCAAGGCCTCGGCCGACATGGCCATCAACGTGACAGACGAGCCGTTCACCCTGTCACACGTGCTCCTGGAGTACGCCGCAAGCTCTCTCCCGATAATCTCGTCGAGGCAGGACGTGCTCGAGGACTTCTTCGGAGACGCGCTCCTGTACACCGACTCCTCGGACGCCGACGAGATCGCTCGAAAGGTGACGATGATGCTGGGGACGGCCGTCAGCGAAGACTACCGGACGAGGATTGCACGCTGGTACGACGGGCTGTCTGGATCCCATGAGGCGGAGGTCGAGGCTCTCAGGTCGCTCTTGACCCCAGCAGGGGCTTCAGGACGACCCTGACGAGCCTGCGGAAGTCCTTCTCCGTCGCGAGGAGGAACGCGAAGTAGATGGCGAACCCCGTGAGAGCTATGGCTGCAACCTCCTCCCCGAACGCCAGGGCGTGCAAGGAGTAGTCCAGGAGCCCGCCCGCAACGGCCAGGAAGATCCCCATGATTGCGGAGCCCGCGACGTAGTACGCGAACGACGGCCGCAGGGAGAGCTTCCCCCTCTTTCTGATTCTGACGACCCGCGCGGCGACGAAGACCGAGAAGACGACGAGCTGCGCCGCTGCCCATAGGTCTATGATGGTCGTCTGAGAGGTGCCGCTGGCGTTCCCCGTCAGGACTATCACGAAGACCGCGACGAGGTAGGTCACCGCGCTCCCGGTCTCCACCAGGAAGACGAAGAACAGGTCGCTGTGCAGGAAGTGGCTGAACCCCGCAGACTCGTCCACGTCGACCCTCTCCCTGCCCCAGAGGATCTGGTCGAGGATCACGGCCATGGCGTTCACAAGGGCGGCGAAGGCCAGTATCTCGAGGGCCGTGGTGCTTACTACGTACTTCGGGTTGAGCACGAAGAGGATTGGCTTCGCGAGGACGGCCGCCCCGACGGCCATGGGGATGCCGAAGAGGAGCGAGAGGTCCAGCGTGATCGTGGGGAGTTCCTCGGAACCCGCCCCGCCCCTGAGGAGCAGCGGGTAGAGGGCCGCGCCAAGGAAGTACGAGTAGCCAGCCAGAGTGGCGACGGAGAACGCCGCCTGGTAGAACCCGACCGTGGTCGTCCCTCCGGCCACGAGGCTCGCGATGAAGGTGTCGGCGACTCCGAGGATGTAGGGCAGCGTCGAGAGCGAGGGCAGCCACGACCGCCTCAGCCACCTCCTTCCCGCCTCGGGGTCGAAGGGCATCTGGAGCGCGCCCCTGGCCAGGACCGTCGAGGTCGCGGCCTGGGCGAAGTTCGCGGCCATCAGCGCCACGATGACGCCGTCTATGCCCACGTGGAAGACTATCAGCAGGGGGTATGCGAAGGCGAGCTTGCAGATCTCGGAGGCCATGGTGGAGTAGCCCTGGACGATGGGGTCGTACCCCGAGACGATCGCGTTCGCGGCCTGGTTCCAGTATGCTATCGGGACCAGGAAGATTGCGAGCAGGATCGTCGCGAGGTCGGTCTGGCCCACCCGTGAGCCGGTCAGGAATGAGAGCCCGACGTAGAGGACCATCCCGGCCGCGCTCAGGGCGAGGTTCATCCCGAGCGCCGTCTTACCCAGCAGCTTCCCCCTGGCGATTTCCCGCGTCGCCCAGTAGACGAGGAGCCCTGCCGGATAGGATGCGAAGGTCACGAGGTCGAGGACGACCTCCCAGAGCCCGAACTCGGACGTGCTCAGAGTCCTGGTCATCATAAGCAGGAACGCCAGCCCCGTGAAGATGCTCACGATCCTGAACGAGAAGACTACGAACCCTGTCCGTCTCACAGAGATCTGCTTCGCCATGTCCGACTAGTCCAGGAACTTCAGGTTCTTCTCGACGAGGTCGTTGTCCAGCTTCTCGTAGGCCTCCGTCGTCCCCACGTCGTACCAGAACCCGTCTATGTAGAATGGCGAGACCAGCAGGCCGCGGTCTACGACCCTCGGCACGAAGTCCGTCATGATGTCCGGGGCGTCCTTCCCGGAACTCGCCTCGCGGAGGATCGGGATGCACTCCTTCGAGAACATGAGCGCCCCGATGGTGACGTTCAGCGGGAGGGTCGGCTTCTCCGAGAAGGAGGCCACCCTCTCATCCTCTACCTTGGCGACCCCGAAAGGTACCTTGTAGTCCCTGGAGAGGACCAGGGTGACGGCAGATCGCCGCCTCTCGTGCTGCGAGACGAGCCCCATTATGTCCATCGCCGAGAGCACGTCCCCGTAGTACACGACGAGATTGTCGAACCCGTGCAGCATCCCCCCGTCGAGGGCTCCAACGAGCGAGAGCGCGGTCCCTCTCCTCCCTTCGGGATCCCTGGAGTAGGTTATCTCGACCCCGAACTTCTTGCCGTCGCTGAAGTAGTGCTCGATGTCGTCCGAGCGGTAGCCCGTGAGAAGCGTCACCTCGGAGATGCCGTTGTACCCTATCAGCCGGACGATGTACTCCAGGAGGGGCCTCCTCTTGGACCCAATGGGTATCATGGTCTTCTGGAAGTAGTTGCTGAGCGGCCGTAGCCTGGTGCCTTCCCCGCCACAGAGGACCGCTGCCTTGGTGACCATGCCCGTATCCGACCTCGGCAGCCTCTGCTCTTAAACATCGGCTCGGCGCCTCCGAGGATTCTTTTATCAAGCCTCGAAGCAAGTGGCCGTGCCGTGATGCGCAGGTGAAGATGAAGGCCGTTGTCGCGATCTTCTTCCTCCTCGCCCTAGCGCTCTCGGCCCTCCTGCCCGGGCCTGCCCTCGCCTTCCCATTCGCCTTCGCAGTGGTGTTCGGGTTGTACGGAATCGGCAGGAGCGCTTCGCGCCACCTCGACCCTCTGAACGACGTCCCCAACGCCTTCCGCGTCTTTCTGGCCTCCCTGGGCGGCTACCTTGTGACGCTGGACCGTCTCTTCGTTTTCCCTTCAGCGGGCCTCCTGCTCTTCCTCGGGTCGGTCTACCTCAACGACGAGTACCAGAGGCGCGCCCTGCACTCGCTGAGGGTGGGCCGCAAGGGCGGTTCGATAGCCCTGCTCGGGATAGACGGCTCCGGCAAATCCTCGCACTCGGCGGTCACGAGCGGGTGGCTGGAAGGCAAGAGGGTACCGCGTGGAGCTGATGCCCTTCCACAGGTACCTCTTCGTCGAGAGGCTCTCGACCATCTCTTCAGGCGGACGGAGGGGGTCGAAGGCGCGGAGGCGCGGGAACCCGCTCCGGCCCGTCCTGTCCCTCCTCGACAACCTCCTCCTCCAGCTGTCGTCCTCGATAGGCTGCCGGATCGAGGGCACGGTGGTGATCTACGACCGGTTCATCTGGAGCACCTACATCAAGTACGAGGCGCTGGGCTACCCGGTCAGGCCGCTGGCCTTCCTCTACCTCCTGCCCCGCCCGCTCTTCGCGGTCGTCCTGGACGTGCCGGTGGACAAGTCCCTCAGGGTGATAGACGAGAGGGTCGCGCACATCCACTACCCGCGCGCGGTCCTCGAGCACGAGAGGGAGAGCTACCTCCGCATCGCCAGGAGGAACGGCTACCCCGTCATCGACGCGACGGGCTCCTTCGAGGACGTCCAGGCGACGATCGAGGGTCACCTCGCGCGCCTCTTCCCGCAGGTCTCCGGGGTGAAGAGCCGGTGAGCGACCCCCGCGCCTACGTGAGGTCCATGGCCGAGGCCAGCCTCGGGCTCGCGGAGGGCTCGCTCAGGCCGGAGGACGTCCCCGACGGACTCGTCGACCGCGGTCGCCTCCGCGGTCCAGGGCCGCGCGCCGCAGGACTCGGAGGTCCCGGTCCTCGAGAAGCAGATGCTCTCGCTCCTCGCGTCGGTCAGGGAGTCCTCGCTCTCCGAGGAGACGGCTTCTTCGTGAGAAAGGCGAGGTGGCCCGGGGCCGCGCCCTTCGCGGTCTGCCTCACCCACGACGTGGACAACATCTCGCGGGCGAGGGGACACATCTGGAAGACCAGGGCCCGCTTCAGCCTGGGTGACCTCGTCGGAGGACTGCTGGGGGCGGTCTCCCTCTACGACAACGTCGACCTCATCGCATCGAGGGAGGGGTCGCGGGGCTTCCACTCCAGCTTCTACTACCTCTCCTCGAACTACCCGCTCTCCAGGGTGAAGCCGACCGGCGACCGGATACGCGCGATCCGGATGGGAGGTCGGCCTTCACGGCGACTTCGGGACGCACGATTCTCAGGAGAAGATGGACGAAGCCGTCTCTGCGCTTCTCGAAGGCGATGGGGTTCAGGCCGTCCGGCCTCAGGGAGCACTACCTGAAGTTCGACTTCGCCAAGACCTGGGGTATCATGGAGGCGGCAGGTTTCGACTACGACACGACGGTGGGCACCAACGACCGCCTCGGGTTCAAGGTCGGGCTCGCGACCCCCTTCCACCCGCCAGACGGGTCGTGGTCCCCGATGAGCCTCCTCGAGCTCCCGCTCGTCCTGATGGACACCACGCTCTGGGGCTACCTCAAGAGGAGCGAGGAGGAGGGGCTCGGAGACGCCGTCAGGATGATGAACGCCGTGGAGGAGGTGGAAGGGCTGTTCACGCTGCTCTGGCACCAGGAGGCGGTGAGGATGAAGGGAGGCAGGCATGTACTGGCCGCTCCTCGACAGTCATCGCGCGGAGGGGTTGCTTCGTGGGGAGCGGGGCCGAGATATCCAGCTGGTGGCGGGGGCGTTCCGTCCCGCTCGTGAAAAAGGGTAAGCTGATTAGGGTGGATGGTCAGGCGCCGCGTGGCTTGGTCCTGAGACTTACGACGGCGGAGGGCCGCTCTCCTCGCGTCTCCTCCGGTTCGCTCGAGAGGAACGGCGCGGAGTACCTGGTCAGGCCGCAGAACGCGGACTTCACCCTGGAGGTGGAATAGACGGCACAGGGCGAGAGGGTCCTGGTGACGGGCGCGGGAGGCCTGGCGGGGGTGAACTTCGTCAGGGCGCTGAGGGCCTCGAAGAGGAACTACTACATCGTCGGGACGGACTTCAACAGGTACCACATCGTCTACCCCGACGTCGACGCCCGGTACCTGACCCCCAGGCACAGCGACACGTCGTTCATCCCGCGGATATCCGCAGCTAGTCAAGGAGGAGAGGATCGACTTCCTGCACCCGCAGCCCTCCAGCGAAGCCATACGTCATCACCGCGAACAGGAGGAAGGTGGGCTGCCGCGTCTTCCTCCCCAGGGAGCGAGGTGATGGAGCTCGGGCAGGACAAGCTCCTGTCGCAGCAGGTCCTCGCGAAGAGGAAGGTCCCCGTGGCGAAGACCAAGGCGATAGCTTCGGTCAAGGACGTCAGGGAGGCTTTCTCAGAACTGGCCCTCGACCTGAGCACGGTGCCGGGCTCGCCCCTCTGGGTCAGGGCAAGGCACGGCGCGGGCGGAAGGCTCAGCCTGCTCTGCGGCAGCTACCGTGAGGCCCAGCACTGGATCGAGCTCTGGGTCCTGCGGGGCTACACCGATCGACGAGTTCATCATCCAGGAGTACCTCCCCGGGAGGAACATCGCCTGGGACAGCATCTGGCACGAAGGAGAGCTGGTCACCTCCTACGCGCGGGAGAGGCTCGAGTATCCCTTCAAGCACATCTCCCCCTCGGGGATAACCGGGACGCCGTCGGTGGCGAGGATAGTCCACGACGAAGGTCTGAACAAGGTGGCCCAGGCCGCGGTGAAGGCGATCGACCCGAAGCCCAACGGCGCGTACTCCATCGACGTCAAGGAGTCCGCAACCGGAGAGATGTGCGTGACCGAGGTCGACTCGGGGAAGTTCCATTCGACCATGCCCCTCTGGGGGTACATCGCGGTCAAGCACCTGAAGCATGCCCTGGTACGCGAACCTCGCCGACCTCTACGTCCGGCTCGGCATGGGCGAGAAGGTCCCCGCCTCAGTCCCGCGGACCGACCTCCTCCCCGAGGGCTACTATCTGCTCAGGGACATGGACGTGGGCGCCTTCCTCTGGAGAGAGGACGGCTGGAAGGAGAAGGTGCTCTGACCACGGCCGAGACGCTCGGCCTACATCTTCGACTTCGACGGAACTCTCGGCGAGATCCCCGTCGACTGGGAGGGGGTCAGGGAGGGTCTGCGGAGGGTCACGGGGAACTCCTCAGAGTTCAGGCCCGTCTTCCCGACGCTCGGCGATGTCATCACCAGGAACCCGAAGTTCGCCAGGCCGGCCTTCGCTGTGATCGACGAGTTCGAGGCCGCGGCCGCCCCGTCGGCCCGCCTCTACGAGGGGAGCGCGCGAGCTCCTCTCCAGGCTCTCCGAGACCGCCAAGGTCGCGCTGGTCACGATGCAGGGGAGCAGCACGTGCTCCCAGATACTGGAGCACTTCGCCCTGAAGCAGTACTTCCTGAAGTATTTCACCCGGGAGGACTCGCTCGACCGGGGCGAGCAGATCAGTCTTCGCCCTCTCCGCGATGAAAGTGCAGAAGCCTTCGAGCATGTTCGTGGGCGACAGGCTCAACGACCTGGCGGCCGCGAAGAGGATAGGTGTCCCCTTCACGATGATTCGGACGCACGGCGAGGACCCCGAAGACGACGTCCCCGTCTATCACACGCATAGCCGAGTTCTCTGCTTCGTTCCCCTAGCTGCCCGCCTTCAGCTTGGCGAGAATCCGGGCGTGGAGCGCCGCATTTCCGCCTCCCACGACGCTGAACCTCTCCTTCACGCTTATGGCCGGACGCAGAGGCCCGCCTCGCTCGTCGCTGAAGACCGCCCCCGCCTGCCTTGCGATGAGCTGACCGGCCGCCATGTCCATGACGCGTATCCTCCCCCGGACGTCGAGGAACCCGTCCAGCCTTCCCTCTGCGAGGAAGCAGGTCTCCAGGGCGTTCGCGCCGAAGTGCATCTGCCTCTTTATCGAGGCTATGAGGACGTTCAGGCTCCTGACGACGGGCAGGGTCGTCCTCGAGATGTCGATGCCGACCGTCGCCTCGCGCAGCTCCTGCAGGTTGCTCGCCCTTATCTCGCTCCCGTTCTTCGTCGCGTAGCTTCCCGACTGGGCGTAGTAGATGTCGCCGCTGACGAGGTTCCGGACCAGTCCGTGGCTGGCGTCGTCGAGGGTCTTGCCCTCTAGGACCGCTATCGAGGTGCAGTAGAACGGAATGCCCTTCTCGAAGTTGGACGACCCGTCGATGGGGTCGATTATCACCGTCCACCTGGCGTCCTTGGGGCCGGACTCGCCCTTCTCCTCTGCGATGAGCCTCACGTCGCCCTTCTGCCTGAGGACCGCGATTATCTCCTCCTCGGCCTCCTGGTCGACCCTCATCGTGATGTCGCCTCCGGCGCCCTCACCGATTCTCTCGGTCCCCTGCTGGGACGAGACGAGTCTGTCCCTCACGTCCTGGACCCTCTCCGCAGCCTCGTGAAGGACCGATTCCCATTCTACCAAACTGTCATCACCGCTCCTCCCCTGGCACGGCGACGAATCAGCTTTGCCTCTACGGCAGGCTGAGGAGCACTCCGCTCTGGAAGATGGCCAGATAGACGAGATAGATCATGTACCCGGCCGCTATGTACGCTACGGTGGGCACCCCGTACTGGACCTCGACTGTCGCCGAGTCGTCGGTGACCTTGTCGACGTCTTCGCGCGAGATGTTCACGTTGCTGTCTACGGCGGTCTTCTCCGTCGCCGACTATCACCGCCTTCGGGATCCACCTCGCCTCCCTCCTGAACTGCGAGATGCTGATTACCTTCTCCTTCCCCGTCATCCCGGTCGCGAAGAGGTAGCCGATGTGCGAGAGTGCGACCGCGGCGACCGCGAAGAGTACTGGCAGCGGCGCAAGGGGCGTCGGGTCCGCTATCACGAGCACGAACGCGATCCCGTCGGCCTCCCCGACGAGGCCATACCTGGCCACCACAAGCGCAATACCCCCTATGATGCCGATCCTGACCAGCAGCAGGAGGTCCTGCGAGGGGGCGAAGTAGAGAGCGAGCGCGACGCCGACGATGGCCGGTATCCAGACCAGGTCTGAGACGAGCCTCTCCCGCACGTCCTGATACCCTGCAATCAGGAAGGATATCGCCATCAGTATCTGCAGGAACAAACTCGCAGGTTCATTCTGGAGCTCCTTATAAGCAAACACCAATTCTAGGGGAGTGTCTAGCCCCAACTTCGAGGCGCTCGTCAGGAGGATCGCTTCGCTATGCCCTCTGACCGACGTGGCGGATTCGTTGCAGGGAAGGTTCTCGGGGCCGCTCGCCTCGGCGCGCCTGTATCTCTCTCCTAGGCTGTACTCCCGGTTCTCGCTCTCGCTCCTGGTCTACCCTGCAATAGGTGAGGTGCTTGCACTCCTCCTGCCGCAGCCGCAGGCCATCCTCGTCATCTCGGGCCTCGCCCTCGTCCAAATCGTGCCGGTCCTCCTCCCCAGATTCTTGTCCTACGGACGGCGGAGGGCGGTCGAGGCTGAGCTCCCCTTCTTCCTTATCGCCCTCTCGATCTTCTCGAGGGCCTACTCCCCGACCATAGATGACGGACTCAGGAAGACTCGCGGCCCTCGGCGACGGCGTCTTCCCGGAACTCCGCAAGGAGCAGGCGATACTCGAGCGCGACATTACCTTCTCGCCTGGTTCGCCCAACTCGATAGTCGAGGCCGCCCTCAGCATCAACCCCAGCGGGAAGCTCCGTGAGTTCGTCGCACAGTTTCATGACGACTCTGACCACAGGCAAGAGCATCACGGAGTACGTCGAAGAGGAGGCCTCGCGGCAGGTGGGGCTCCTCGAAGCGAGGTGGAAGGGGTTCTCAGAGTCGGTCGGATCGCTCGCCGAGGTCTCACTGATGGTCCTTGCGCTCTTCCCCGTGGGCCTCGACATGATCGCGGCCGCGGTGCCGGGCGCCGCATCCTCCCAGATCCTCTTGCTCTCCCTAGGGCTCCTTACCATCTTCTCAGTCGTCCTCCTGGCCCTAATGGACGCTGCACAGCCCGTCCTGCGAAACTCGACTCCCGGAATCTGGTCGGTCCTGTCTCATCGTGGCTTCGTGGTCGGTCGCCACCTATCTCTTCCTGGTCGGCGTCATTCCCATCGCTGTGTCGCTGCTGATACCACTCCTGGTCTCGGTTGCGGGGTTCATGCGGACCAGGGGGGTCTACGCGAAGATAAGGCGGGGGGAGGAGGAGGTGAGTCTGCTCCTTCACGACCTCGCCGAGGAGAGCAAGGCGGGCGTCAGCCTGCCGGAGGCGCTGACGAAGGTCTCGGTTGCCGGGTCTGACTTCGTCTCGATAGGGCAGCCCCTCACGGCGTTTCAACGGTCCATCATGCTCGGCGCGAGCCCCGAGGAGGCCCAGAAGACTGTCTCCCACCCGTCCTGGCTGGTCCGGCTCTCTTTCGGGATGCTCGCCATAGCGTTCGCGACCGGAGCCGGGTTCGAGCAGCTGGAGCGCCTGTCCACCTTCTTCAGGCGCTTATCGGACGCACGAAGAAATGCTTCGCGCTCCCTTCTCCCGTTCGTGATGATAGGGGTGATCGTCCCGGCGATATCGATCTCCTCCATGTCGTTCCTGAGCAGCTTCAACCAGGGCGGTATACCGTTTCTCCCCACCTTCACCAAGGTCTCCGAGAGCTACATACTCGTCTCGATCTCAGCGGTCTCCCTCCTGACCGGTCTCCTCCTCTCGAAGCTGTTCACCCAGACCTCGCGGCACGCGCTGGCGGTCCCGCTGTTGCTGGTCTCGACGCTAATCTCCCTACTGGTCTTCGGGGTCCTTTGATTTCCTTGGCGATTAAATATCCTCCCGAACTACAAGTGCATGAAGATGCGCAAGGGCATAAGCCCTTTTCTGGCGACGATCATCTTGGTCGTAATAACTCTGATGATCGGAGGACTTCTCTACACGCAGTTCAGGAACATCATCGTTTCCCAGGTGAAAAACCCGTCCATGGACCTGACCGACATCAACGTGGCCCCCAACGGCGAGAGCATAATCATGAGCATCAAGAACGACGGCAACACCCCGCTTGCCATCTCAGCCTTCGAGGTAAGCTACGGTCCCGACCACAACAGTTTCAAGTTCAGCGCGTCGAACGTTACGGTGGTCTCATCGCCGTCCGGGGGGACGATGCTCCAACCCGGGGATATCCTGACCGCCCAGATGACGACCAACTTCGTGATCCCGACCTTCAACACCTTCACGGTGACCGTCGTAGGGGACCAGCTGGCGCGGGCGTTCAACGTACAGGCATGAGGCGCTCTAGAGGAGTCAGCGGGTTCGTCGCATCCCTGATCTTGGTCGCGATCAGCTTGTCCCTCACCTATGTCGTCTACGAGGGTGTGAGCAGGCTCGCACCTCCGAAGCAGGAGGTCTTCTCCAACCAAGCGCTGATTCTCGGCGGTACTCCTGAGATGGAGCAGGTCCAGGTCAACGCCTCGACGGCAACGTCCCTTCAGGCCCTCGAGGCCGACGACTCGAGCTCCCAAGCCGGGATCCTCTACTTCAACGGGACGGTCTACGGGACCACGCAGCGGCTATGCCTCCCCGGTGCGACCACGTTCTTCTCCGTCTTCACGGCTTCGTCTGGCATCCTGCGGGCTTCGGGGAATGGGAGGGTCTGGATCGACGGGCGATGGACAGCTTCTCTCGGTGTCGCACCCGGGTGGCACGAGGTCATGTTCTCGGATGCGTCCTCATGCCAGGTCATCGCTCCGGACGGCTCGGGTCTATCGTTCCCGGGCGGGGACGTGAGCGCGGTCCCGTTCATTGGCTCGAGCCCGTCAAGCAGTTTCGAGCTCTGCATCCCCACAGACGGATCCAGGCACTCGCTCGTCCTTGTCTTCGACGGGGGGCTCGACCGCCTTGCGTAGGTCTCGGGGCGTCAGCGAGGTCGTCTCCTCGGTCTCGATGCTGGCCATCACGATCGCCGTGCTGGGCGCGGTGGGGGTGATCTCCCTCGGGTCGCTCAGGAGCGCCAACGGCGTCCTACTCGCGGGGTCCCAGAACGCGGCCTCGGCTGACGGGGTCCTCCTGTCCGTGGTCTCGACTCAGGACAACTCCTCGGGGACCTACGTCTGGCTCTTCAACTACGGGTGGACCACCGCCCACCTCTCTGCAGTGTACCTGGACGGCGGGCAGACCGGTGGCTGGACATCCACCTGCTCGGCGCTGCAGCCAAAGGGAATCTGCGACCTAGTGTTGCAACCCCGGACCCACGGCTCGGTGACCATCGCATTTGGAACTAGAACGGTCGATCTCACGCTATAGGTCTATGATCGGGCGTAGCCTCAGGAGGCCCCGACCCCGGACGACTGCGGTGGCGCTCGAGACGATACCCTTCGAGCCTCCTCGAGGAGGTATCATGGCAGAGAACTATCTCGTCAGCTACGAGCTGAGGGCAGGGGATGCCGTCACCTACAGGTCGAGCTACACCGTGTACATCTACGAGCTCGACGGAAGGTTCCTCTATCTGGTTAAGGAGCCGTACCTCTCCCCCGACCTGAGCGCGGCCGTGGCGGGAGCAATCGATTCGCTCACGTCCTGGCTGGCCCCGTCGCCCGTCATCTCTGTCGACCCCCTAGGCTACCTCTTCGCCGAGCTCAAGCGCGGAGGATACCTGGACTCTGGTGTCACCGACGACGACCTCAAGCGCGGCGACGCACTACCTGATGAGAGACATACTCGGCTACTCGACGATCGACCCGCTGATCCGCGACGGCGAGATAGAGGACATTTCGTGCGAAGGCGCCGGCAGGCCGGTGAAGATCTGGCACCGCAAGTTCAACTCCCATGGCTGGCTTGAGACGAACGTGGCCTTCCCCCAGCAGGAGGAGCTCGACGCCGTGGTCTCGAGGCTGGTCCACAGGTCGAACCGCTCCCTCTCGATCTCGTCTCCCATAGTCGACTGCGTCCTACCCGAGGGTTACAGGCTCGCCGCGACATGGGGGAAGGAGGTCACCAGCCTCGGGAGCAGCTTCAGCATCCGCAAGCTCAGGACGATTCCCTACACGATCTCAGAACTGATTCGAGCTGGGACGCTCGACGCGAAGCTAGCGGCGTACCTGTGGATGCTGATCGAGATGAAGGGCTTCGTGGTGGTCGCCGGCGTCACGGCGTCCGGCAAGACCACGCTGCTCAACGCCCTGGGCACCGTGATCAATCCCAACTGGAAGGTGCTCTCGATCGAGGACACCAGGGAGATCAGCCTGCCGCAGTCCGGGTGGAAGCCGCTCCACACGAAACAGACCCAGTCGGCGGGCTCCAGCGTCACCCTGTTCGACCTGGTGAAGCTCAGCCTGAGGGAGCGGCCCGACTTTGTCATCCTCGGCGAGTCGAGGGGAGAGGAGGTGCAGGTCCTCTTCCAGGCCGCAGCGACGGGGTCGGGCTGCCTGACCACCTTCCACGCTCAGAACTCCGAGGGGATCATCGCGAGGCTGACCCAGCCCCCGCTCTCGGTCACGGCCTCTTCGCTGGACCTCATCGACGCGGTGGTCTTCATGGTGAGGGACCCGTCGGGGCTGAGGCACATCCAGGAGGTCGTCGAACCCGGACGGGGATGGAACGCCCTCTTCGGCTACAGAGGCGGGAGCTGGGACGGGTCAGCGGAGCAGTCGGTGAAGCTCGAGAAGCGGGCCTCGGGGTACGGCTATTCTGCGAAGAAGATCTCAGCCGAGATGGAGAGGAGGACCCGGTTCTTGGAGACTATGGTCGGGAGAGGCGTCGCAGACTACCAGACCCTCTCAGAGGAGCTGCGCCGTTTCTACAGCTCCGACGTTACCTTTTGAGAGGCGTAGATCTCCCTGACCTTCTCGATGGTGTCGATCTGCCCTGCGTCCTTGTCGTCTCGTATCCTCTTGATCCTGGGGAACCTGAGGGCGAATCCGCTGTCGTGCCTGTCGCTCCTCTGGATGCTGTCGAAAGCGACCTCTAACACGAGTTCGGGCCTCACTCTCCTGAAGTATCCGTCGTCCTCGGTCGTGAGGTCTCTTGATCTTCACCATCATCTCCGCTATCTCCTTGTCCGTAAGTCCCGAGTACGCCTTCCCGATGACCTTGAGGTCCGGCCCGTCCCTGATGGCGAAGGTGTAGTCCGAGATTATCCCTGCCCGCTTGCCGTGCCCGAGCTCTGCTCCCACTATGACCACGTCGAGGGTGTCCAGCTCCTCCTTCAGCTTCACCCAGTACTTCCCTCGCCTGCCGGGTGTGTACGGGCTCGCGGGGTCCTTGAGGACGAGGCCCTCGTACCCGAGGGTGCGGGCCTTCCTGAAGAGCCTCTGGATCTGCCCCGCGTCCGTGACCGGCTTCATCTCCGCCATGATGAAGGCGCGACCCTTCGATGACCCGCGCCAGGGACTCCCTCCTCTCCCGGAGGGGCCTCCTGTAGAGTTCCTCTCCGTCGAGCAGGAGGATGTCGAAGCAGAAGAAGACCACGGGCGCCCTGCTCCTGGCGTCCTCGAAGTCCTCTATCCTCCTGAGCCTGCGCTGGAGGAGCTGGAAGGAGAGCGGTCTTCCATCCCTGAACGGGACGATCTCCCCGTCGATCATCAGGTCGTGGTCGATCCGCCTCGCGCCCTCCACGAGCTCAGGGAAGCTCGCCGTGATCTCTTCGAGCCTCCTCGAGTAGACCCTGACCTCGTCTCCCCTCTTGTGGAGCTGGGCGCGCACCCCGTCGTACTTGTAGTCCGCGTAGACCTCCTTTCCGAAGTAGGACGAGATCTCGTCCGGACTGTCCATCGGCTCCGCCAGCATGAAGTTCGTCGGGCGCATCAGCTCCAGCCTCACATCCCCGATGGTCCCGGCGCGCGCCTGGCGCGCGAGCATCCCGATGTCACCCAGCAGAAGGTGCGCCTCCCTTACCGAGGCGCGGTCGAGCTCGAACGCCCTGGCCACGGCCTCCTCCACGAGCCCGTCTACGAGCCCTATCCGCATCTCCTTCGTGAGTATCTTGACGATGTACTTTGCCTCCGTCTCGTTCGCCCTCAGGAGCAGCGCCTTGAGATAGCCCTTCTTCAGGGCGTTCGAGCCCTTCCCTTTGGCCTGGGTCATCGCCTCGAAGGAGTCCGCGACGTCGGCCAGGCTGAGCTCCTCCTGGAAGAGTGTCGTCTCACTCCTCCTCGTCATGATCTCCTCGGCGACCTCCCCCAGGTCCCCGTGCTTCACGTAGACGCGGCTCAACTCCCTTGCGGACAGCCCGGTCACCTCCTCGATCACGTCGGTTATGGTGGAGTAGCCGATCTGCGTCTCGTCTGCGCTCCCCTTCTGCGAGGCTCTGCCAGTCGAGAAGCGGGCGGCCCGCTCGGCGTCGTCGGCGTCCAGCCCGCGGAGGTAGTCCGAGAGGATCCTGACTTTCTCGTTCTTGCCCGCCGTCGCCCTGATGCTCTCGAGGGTCGAGGCGAGGTCAGCGAATCTGCCCATGCCACTATCAGAGCGGCGTGGCCATCGTGTAAGCAGACTCTCCGTCCTTGTAGTAGCCGTGGAGGGTGCTGCTTATCTTGAACCCGAGCTTGTCGTAGAGGGCGATCGCCCCCGTGTTCGTCGTGCGGACCTCGAGGTAGCACTCCTTGCCCGAGGCCTTTCGGATCTCTTCGAGGGCCTCCTTGATGAGCGTCGTGCCGATCCCCGCGCCCCTCTTCTCCTCGAGGACCGCTATCGAGATTATGTGCCCCTTCTTTGCGAGCCCGAACCTCTTGGTCATCGAGAGGCCGTACTCTAACCTGCACATGACGTATCCGACGACCTTCCCCTCCTGCTCCGCCAGGAGGAATGTGCTCGGGAAGTCCTTCAGTATGTCGTAGTAGAAGTAGTCCGAGTAGTGCTCAGGGAGCGTGGCCATGTTAACGTTGATGACGCTCGGAACGTCCTCTGGGCGGCAGTGCCTGACGGCGTAGTCCTTTGCTTTGCTCGTGGCCGACTCTTGCATTCCCTGAGTTTTAGCCGTCAGGAGGGGACTAATAAATTGCTGGATGCCTCCCGCTGCTGAGCTCCGGAAGGGCGGCGTCCTGGCCGCCCTCGCCGCGTCCCCACCCAAGACTTAAAGTGCCTCTGGCCGACCGCCCGAACGACTTGTCGGAGGACTCTGAGGCCGAGGCGATCGTCCGCTCCCTCTTCACGGTGAAGGACGTCTTCGACAGGGGCGAGGGCTCGAAGGAGTACAGCATCGTCTACGAAGACCGATCGAAGGCCGCCTTCAAGTCGCTCTACCCCCGGGTGAAGCCTCTCGGGTTCACGCCCCGGCTCTTCGGGACGAAGGACGATGCCTCTCTGACTCTGGTCAAGGGCGAGATAGCTGCGACGGCGTCGCCGAGGACTCCGGTCTTCCTCTCCCTGCTCTCGATCGTCGCGATAATCGCGGCGGGGTGGCTGCTGGGTGACATCTACTCCCAGGTCGAGGGCGGGAACGCGCTCCTGATCGGGGCAAGCTTCGTCGTCGGCGTGGTCGTGGTGCTCGTCGTGAAGGACCTCGTCCAGAGGTTCATCGTGAGGCGGCGCGGCGGGGTCTCGACGATACCCTACTACCTTCCCAACATCCCCTTCTTCATAGCCCTCCCCGTCCTCTACTTCCTCCCGACCTTCGGGGCGATCACCTTCGTCCGCTCCCCCATGGTCGACAGGGACGCGCTCTTCGACTGTTACTTCTTCGCGCCGGTAGCCGGAGTGGCGGTGGCGCTCGCCGTGGCGCTGGTCGGAGCGACGACGGCGATCTCCCTGACGCAGGCTCAGTACGCCGCGATCTTCGGCGGCAGCGGCAGCCTGGGCACCCTCAGCACGAACCCATCGGTACTCCAGTCGGCGGCGGTCTCACTCTCGGGGTACCTGAACCTCTCACCCTCTGTCCCTGCCGGCGGAGTCTCACTGTACTCACCGCTCGAGGTGGCCGGGTGGATCGGGCTCCTGCTCTGCTTCTTCAGCATGCTCCCCGCTGCCCTCTTCGACGGAGGGAGGATGGCGACGCTCGCCCTTGGCGTCCGTGGGATCCCGCATCACGACGATGGCGACCGGGTTCGTCCTCGTCGCCATCGATGTCCCGAACTACTGGGTCGTCTTCCTGATGATCTTCCTCCTGGCTGCGATCCAGCCCTCGAACGAGACGCTGGACTCTCTGTCGGGCCTCTCGAGTTCGAGGAAGCTCCTCTTCCTAGGGGCGATGGTGCTGATGCTCCTGTGCGCGCCGGTTCCCCAGAACTTCCTCACCTATCCGCTCTAGGCCAGCAGCGTCTCACATGCGCGGGTGAAGACGTGGAGCTTTGCTCCCCGGCCCGTCGAATTGAATACCTTCTGAAGCGCCTCCGCTGAGTTGTTCGCTGTCTTGAACCTGAACCTCCCGCTGGCGTACAACTCAGGCAGCGACGAGAGGAGCGTGACCGAGTAGTTCTCCTTCAACGAATCCAGATATCCGATCTCCTCCATCCCGTCGGCGTAGAATCCCTTCCGGACAGCCGACTCGCTGATCCTGCCCATCGCCTGCATCTGGAGGGCGTCCGACCCCAGCCCGTCCCGGCACTCTCCGACGAGGAGGACGTCACCGCCTCGCCTGACGCTCTTCAGCGCCGCCAGAGAGAGCCTCAGGAGGTGAGAGAAGGTCTCGTCGAACCCTCGTCCACCGGCTCCTATGACCACTCCCTTTGCGGGGTTGACCTGCTGCGGGTTGAAGTGGGACCTGGCCTCCTTGGGGCCGCCCTCGAGGAGCGAGAGGGGTTCTCCTCCCTTCGTGACGATCGTCCCGAACGACGTCCCTTCCAGCCTCTCTACCAGTGAGGCCAGCAAGGTGTAGGCGGGGGTCTCATCGAGGAAAGCTGGGGCGTCGCCTCCTCTCGCATTGTAAGCAGCCCTCCTCGCGCCTCCCAGGGATGTCAGCCCCAGCGACGCCCTGGCGTCCAGATAGCCGAAGAGCGGGTCCGGCTCTCCCGTCGCGAGGATGAAGCTCTTCCCCCCCACTAGCTCGGGCGAGTAGGTAGGCTCGCCGGCCGCTGGGACGGGCGGCGGAGATAGTTTCAGCACGCGCCCCTTGAGTTCGGCGACCCCGTCTTCCAGCCCCTTGGGCGAGCGGGCGTAGACCTTCATCGCCGCGTCCTGTGGGAGCTGCGGAGCCCAGGCCTTGAGGACCTTCAGGGTGGCTGGCTTGCTGTCGCAGACGACCAGCCGGTCGCAGCCCTTCATCCTCTCGGCGAGGATCTGGACGAGCTCGTCCGCATGGCTCTCGGGGACCGGGTCAGAGAGCTCTCCCAGGTTCTCCGCCTGGAGGGTCAGGAGAGACTCGACGTCTCCGTACGGGAGCCAGATTTCCAAGAGCGATGCCTGCCGCTCCCTCCACATCACCTTCTATGAACCTTTTCTCGGGTGGCGGACCCTCCGGCTTCGCTCGATACACATTTCTACCGCCCGGTGGCGTCGCGCGGTCATGAGCTGGAAGGGTCGGAAGCAGATGGTCGAGGAGTTGGCTATGGTCCTCGTCAAGGTCGGGGCGCTCCAGATAGGGACCTTCACCCTCTCGAGCGGCAAGCTCAGTTCCTACTACGTCGACCTGAGGACTGTCCCGAGCTACCCCGGGGCATATCGGTACGTCATAGACTGCTATCTCTCCCTCCTTAGGAACGAGGTGGGGCTGGACAAGTTCGACGCTATCGCCGGGATCCCGACCGCGGGCCTCACCTTCTCCTCGCCGGTAGCACTCGAGCTTCACAAGCCGATGATCTACGTCCGCAGGGAAGAGAAGGACTACGGGCAGATGAAGCGGATAGAGGGGAGCATCACTCCGGGGTGGAGGGTCCTCGTGATGGACGACCTCATCACCACAGGCCACTCGCTGCAGTCGGGCATCGACGCCGTGAGGGGCGAGGGAGGCGAAGTGAAGAACGTCGCCGTACTCATCGACCGGCTGGAGGGGGGAAAGGCGAATCTCAAAAAGTCGGGCGTGGCGCTTCGTTCCCTTACGGACATCAAGGAACTCGCCCGGACCCTGCATGACAGAGACGAGATCTCGGACGATGCGTTGAAGGCGATAAGGAGCCAGGTCAGCGGCCGCTAATATACCATCAGCTCTTTCTCTTCGAGGAGGACGTGCAGGTTGTTGACGGCCCTGTAGACCTCGCTCTCGCGCTTCGCCCCGGTGCAGACCAGCTTCCCGGACGCGAAGAGCAGTATCACCGTCTTCGGGTCTGCCATCCTGTGGATCAGGCCCGGAAACTGCTCCGGCTCGTACATCGACTTTGGCAGCTGACGCGCTGCCTCCTCCAGGTGGACCTTGCCTCCGAGGTTGGCGGACGCGACGATGTTCTGAATCTCAATCTCCGCCTCGTTCTTTATCGGGATGCTCCCCTTCTTCAGGCGTCGGACCACTTCCTGGACCGCCTTCCTCGCCTGCTCCTCCGACTTGGCGCCCGTGCAGACCATCTTCCCCGAGCTGAATATCAGGGTGGCCGTCTTCGGCGTCTTCAGCCTGAAGACGAGGCCGGGGAACTGGTCGGGGTGATACTCCACATCGACGAAATTCTTGGTGATCTGGTTCAGGTCGACGGTCTGGTTGATCGAGGCAGAAGCGACGACGTTCTCGATGCTCACAATGGCCTTTGTTTGAGGCATTGGTCGCCCGTGAGAATCGGTCACCTATATAAGGAGTATAAATACTCCGGACGGCCGCCCCCTAGATTGTCCGGAAACTGCGACCCGATGACAGACAGTTCGAGAGAACTCTAGGGCCGCGGCAGATTCGAGAACCGCTGGTTCCGAAGTTCAATGAAGCTCCTCACGCAGACTGACCTGTACTGTTTGCAGGACTCTCGGCTTTCGATGTTTGCGCTTCCTTGTCCTCTTCCTTGCTCCCGCTGAAGAGCTCCATCGCGAATATCACGACTACGATGGCCGCAACTAGGATGTAGTTGAGAGGCGGGGGGAAAGCCTCCGAGATCTTCCCAAGGAAGGGGACCGATACGACGACCACGCCCTTCACGCACTCGGGAGTAACCGGAGGCCAGCTGAGAGGCTCGTCGGGACGGGGGTTGGTGAACCTGTTGTCGCCCTGCGTTATCAGCCCAGCGCTCGTGATGTTCACGACCCTGTGGACTATCACCTCGGATACGCACCCTCCTCCCGGAATGGGCGGGGAGTAGACTATGACGTCACCGAGCTTGATGTCGGAGTAGGGGACGGCATGTACCACGACCAGGTCGCCGACCTCGAGGGTCGGCCTCATGCTCGGGGTGGGGTAGACATCGTAGACCTGGACGCCCCCAATCCTGCTGTTGAGGAGGAAGGCCGTCGCCCCGACGAGGAGGAGGACGATGACCGCGTACGCCGCGGCGTGGCTGACCTTCGAGGGAGCGCTCAAACTCTCGACTCTTCGAAGGGTCTCTTGTTAAGTCTTAAGTAAGTCTCGGAGGGGTGCGCACTTCCGATGAAGATTGAGCTCGTCGCAAAGATAGTCATCCCCAACCTGGTTATCCTGGCGATGCTCTGGGCCGTCATCCAGGACGACGCCGGGCGGCTGCAGTACTTCAGGGAGCTCGGGTTCACGCCGTCCACGGCCTACTACCCGTTCTTCTACATCACATCCGCGGTCGACGGGTCCACGCGCATCCCGGGCCAGCTGACCCTCGACTGGGTTCAGGTCCTGGTCGTGGCTCTCATCGTAATCGACCTCGCGCTCCTGCTGCCCCTCCTCAGGCGACGGACCTCGGCAGAACCGACGCCCCTGGCGTCCCCGGCCGTCGCGTGACCGTCTGAAAAAATGTTTATTATCGCTGACACGTTGCGACGCCTCCCAGATGGCAGGTCTCTGGGTCTACGTCATCCGCCGGATACTTTTCATGATACCAGTATTCCTGGCGGTCTCCATCGTGACCTTCCTGATTACCAACGCCGCCGGTGACCCCCTCTCCCTGATCAGGCTCTCGTTCAAGAACCTCTCAGCGTCCCAGCTCGCCGCGCTCAGGGCGTTCTACAATCTCGACAAGCCGCTCTACGCCCGGTACTTCCTCTGGCTAGGGAACTTCGTGACCGGGAACCTCGGTTACTCGCCTCAGTTCGGAAACGTAAACACGGCGGTCTTCTCCTGGGTCGCCACGACCCTCGAGCTGCAGTTCTCTGCTCTGGGGCTGAGCCTCGCCATCGGGATTCCCGCGGGCGTCTACTCGGCCAAGCACCAGTACTCGAAAAGCGATTACGGCGTCACGACCGCTGCCATATTCGGCGTATCCCTTCCAACGTTCTGGCTGGGGGAGCTCTTCATAATTGTCTTCTCCCTCTACCTGGGGTGGCTTCCCTCTTACGGCGCATACTCAATCTACCCGCCGTATTGGTGGGGGTCCTCGACCCTCGACGTCATCGCGCATGCGATTCTCCCCGTGGCGGTCCTGACGATAGTCTCGGTCGCGGTGATAGCCAGGATTGTAAGGGCGAACATGCTGGAAACCCTGAGGCAGGACTACATCCTCGCCGCGAAGGCCTGCGGAATCTCGGACAGGTCAATCACGTACAGGCACGCCCTGAGGAACGCGATCACACCTGTGGTCACCATAGTCGGACTGACGTTCGCTCTCGCGCTGGCAGGGGCACCGGCGCTCGAGACGACCTTCAGCTGGCCTGGGCTGGGGTTCAGGTTCGTCCAGGCTGCTAACGTGCTGGACCTGACGACCGTCCAAGGCATCACGATGCTCATCACCGTCATCGCTCTGATCGCGAACCTGGGCACCGACTTCTTCTACGCCTACCTTGATCCGAGGGTCAGACTACATTGAGTGCCCCCCCTCGTAGGTCTGCGAGCGGGGTAGCGGTCGCGTGGAGAAGGTTCAGACGGAACAAGTCCGGCATAGCGGGAGCGGTAATCATCGGAGTCTTCGTGTTCATGGGTCTGTGGGGTACCTTTGCGGCCCCCTACCCGGCGCGGAGCTATGCCTGCATCCTCAACGGCTGCGCGAACCTGCCTCCGTTCGTGAACTGGGCGCACCCGCTTGGCACGGAGAACTCGGGGATTGACATCTTCAGCGAGATCCTGCACAGCACGTTCAACGACATGTACGTCGGCCTCGGGGCGACCGCCATCTCCCTCGCCATCGGGTTGGTCGTCGGGGGACTTGCCGGCTACCGGGGTGGCATCATAAGCTCCGTCCTCTACGGAGTGACGCAGGCGGTCCTGGTCATCCCTCTGCTCATCCTCATCCTCGTATTCGCTAAGCTGGGCCAGGTCTTGGTTGGAGAAGGTTTCGGCCTCACCCTGATCATGCTCATCCTAGGCCTGTTTGGGTGGCCGGGGATAGCCTACATCGTCAGAGGAGAGATTCTGAGGGTGAAGGAGTACGAGTTCATCCAAGCCGAGAAGGGCCTGGGCGCCAGCACGAGCCGGATATTGTTCAGGCACATAATCCCGAACATCATGTCGCCCCTGGTCGTCTTCGCCAGCCTGGCCATAGCCGGGAACATCCTCACCGAGGTAGTGATCAGCTTCCTGGGGTTCGGGTCGCCGAGCACTTCGACCTGGGGTCTCCTCCTCGAGGAGGGATTCGACGTGCTGCGGACGCAGTGGTGGGTCTCGGTCTTCCCCGGGCTCGCGGTCGTCTTCTGCGTGCTGGGTTTCAACCTCCTCGGCGACGGCCTGTCTGACGCGCTCAACCCGCGGTTGAGGGAGTAAGACCATGCCCGAGACACTGCTCTCAGTCGAGGACCTGAGGACGTACTTCTTCACGGAGGCAGGAGTGGTTAAGGCCGTGGACGGAGTCTCCTTCGAGCTCAACCGCAAGGAGCCGCTTGGTCTGGTCGGAGAGTCAGGCTCCGGGAAGACGATCACCGCCCTGTCCATTCTCGGGATAATCCCGAGGCCCGGAAAGATAGTGAGCGGCAAGGTGGTCTTCAACGGCGTGAACCTGGTCGGAATGAAAGAGAAGGAGTTGCGGAAGATCAGGGGGAGGAAGATAGCCTACGTGACCCAGGACCCGAACACTTCCCTGAACCCGCTCCTCTCTGTGGGTTCGCAGATCACGGAGGTCATCCGCACCCATTCGGACGTATCCAAAGACGTCGCCTTCGACAAGGCCACGAAGATCCTGGGGCTCGTACGCATCTCTGAGCCAGAGGCTAGGATGAGGGCGTACCCCCACGAGCTCTCGGGTGGCATGAGACAGAGGGTGGCCATAGCCAGGGCCCTCGCGGGTGAGCCAGAGATCCTGATCGCCGACGAGCCTTCGACCAACCTCGACGTGACGATACAGGCCCAGCTGCTCGAACTCCTGAAGGTGCTCCAGAAGGACCTCGACATGAGTCTCATCATGATCACGCACGACATGGGCGTGATAGCCGAGACGACCAAGAAGGTCGTCGTCCTCTACGCTGGAAGGGTCGCCGAGATCGCCGATACCAGGTCGATCTTCTATGAGCCCAAGCACCCCTACACCGTTGCGCTGCTCAAGGCGGTTCCGCGGATCGACAGGAAGTCGGCCCTGGCGCCGATAGGAGGGAACATCCCCAACCTGATAAACCCGCCGTCCGGGTGCAGGTTCCACCCGCGCTGCCCGTACGCCACCGACATATGCAAGGAGGTCGTCCCCCAGGTGGAGCCCGCCGGTAACAGCCTTGTCTCGTGCCACAACTGGAAGAGCCTCTCCCTAGAGAAGGAGCTGACGCACTGATGGACGAGCCCCTCCTGAAGGTCGACCATCTGGTGAAGTACTTCCCTGTCTACGACCGCGGAATCCTCCTGAGGAAGAAGGTCGGAGATGTCCACGCGGTCGACGACATCTCGCTCACGGTACAACGGGGTGAGACCCTGGGGTTGGTGGGGGAGAGCGGCTGCGGGAAGACCACCGCCGGGAAGACCATGATGAACCTCGAAGAGCCGAACTCGGGGACCGTCTTCTTCGAGGGCAAGGACCTCTACAAGACGCTTAGGAGCGGGAAGACCGAGGAGGCGCGGTACCTGAGGAGGAACATCCAGATGGTCTTCCAGAATCCCTACGGGTCGCTCGACCCGCGGATGACCGTCTTCGACATCATAAGCGAGCCGTTCGTCATCCACGGGCACGTGAAGAGGAGGCTGTGGAAGGAGAAGGTCTACGGACTCCTCAATCTTGTCGGGCTCGAAGAGTACCACGCCGAGCGGTATCCGCACGAGTTCTCGGGTGGACAGCGACAGAGGATATCAATCGCCAGAGCGCTGGCGACCGAACCTAAGTTCATCGTCGCCGACGAGCCGGTGTCGTCGCTCGACGTCTCCATCAGGGCCCAGATCCTCAACCTCCTCGAAGACCTCCAATCTAAGACAGGGGTCTCCTTCCTCTACATCTCGCACGACCTGAGCTCGGTGAGGCAGATCAGCAACAAGGTGGCCGTGATGTACCTTGGCAAGATCTTCGAGTATGCCCCGAGCGACGCCTTGTTCCAGAAGCCACTGAACCCCTACACCATCGCCCTCCTCTCCGCCGTCCCGGTCCCCGACCCGGACAGGCAGATCAACAGGATAATCCTCGCGGGTGACGTCCCGAGTCCCGTGAACCCGCCGTCCGGGTGCAGGTTCCACCCGCGCTGCCCGTACGCCATCGATGTCTGCAAGGAGCAGGAACCCCCCCTCCGGGAAGTGGAGAAGGACCACTTCGTGGCCTGTCATCTGGCCGAGAAATTCACATAAGAATACTGCCCATTTGCCCATCGTAAACAGCTATAAATACGGCAGAACGTGCGTAAACTTGAAAATGAAATCTTCCGTAATGGAAGACAGTGCGACAGGAGCTATTCTAGCAGCAATATCATTCATCCTCATCTTCTCGGCAGTTCCAATCCCCGCGGCGACAGCGGCGGGACAAACGTACTTCTCATTCACACTGATTGCCCCCACCTCTAACCCGGTGAGACGTCAGTGGGCATCCATCATCGCGAGCTCGTTCGAGTCAGCCAACATCGGCGTGAACCTGATCTTCACCGACTTTGGGACCCTGATCAACCGTGCGTTCGGCACGGCGCCGGGACCCAACTACAATGACGGCGGGTTTGACGCTCTGTTCATCGGCTTCGGTGGAGGGACTCCACTACCTGACTTCGGCACCAACAACGTGCTGAACTACAGGACGGACGACTTCGCGCCGAACGGCAACAACTACATGGGCTTCTCCAACGCGACCTACGACGCGCTTGCCAACCAGTACGCCGCTTCATTCTCGCAGGCGACTCGGCAGACTCTTGCGCAGGAGATGAACGCCATCATCGCGCAGCAGAGGCCGACGCTCGTGATTGAATACCCGGCCCTGGTAACAGGCTTCGCGTCCAACATCTACCCCTGGAACCAGCAGAAGACCTACACCGAGTCCGTGACGGGCCAAGACGTCCAGCACTTCAAGGTGCTGGGGTCGAACGGGCAGCCGTCCACGAACGCGGTCCTTAACATCGCCGAGACGGGTGACATCAACTCAGTCAACGAGCTTCCAACCAGCACCTCGAACTCCATCTACAACAGGTACCTGTACGGCATGGCCGCTGCGGGTCTCGAAGAGCTGAACCCAACCAACACCGAGTACTTCGACGGGCTTGCGACAAGCATAACCTCGTCGTCCGACCACCTTACATGGACGGTCTCGTTCGCGCCACACACCTTCTGGGATGGCGTAGCGGTGACCTCCGACGACTACCTCTTCGACATGATTGCGAACCTCGTCTCGTCGACGGGCTCGGTCAACCTGGGTACCTACCAGACCCTTCTGGGGCTGAACACCAAGTTCACCCTGCTCAACGGCACGACCAGGTACACGGTCAATGGGACCTACTTCCACACCCAGCCAAGCGGCTTCGTGGCCACCTCGACCTACACCTCTACCAGCGCTACCACGTTCACCTTCACCATGCCAGCAGCGTACTCGTTCACCGACCCGACACTGACGGGAATCGGTGCCCTTCCAATGCACCTCTACGAGAAGGTACCCTTCAGCGGGTGGGCAACGGCCTACTTCAGCACACTGCAGAACAAGCCAACTACCGTTACCTGGAGCACTACCAGGTACGGCGGGAACGGCAGCTATGCCTGGGCATATGGCCCGGTCGGTGATGGTCCGTACATGTACAGAGGCTACGACACCACCGCCGGAGTCGGAACCTTGGTGAGGTTCGGCAGCTACTGGAACGCAACGGGCCTCCAGAAGATCGGCGAGTTCGGCATCCAGACCATCCACGTTGACTACATCGCCGGGAAGGACTCTGCGATCGCAGCGTTCAAGAACGGACAGGTCAACATGATGGATGGGCAGTACACCTTCAACAACGACGACATCGCTGAGATCTCGTCCATCGGCGGATACAGCACAGTCAGCGTCGATCCGAGCTCAGGGTTCCAGGAGATGGGATTGAACCTGCACAACCCGTACTTCGGCACGGGCACCGGCACACCTCTAGGTACAAGCAACCCCTCAAAGGCTGCGTTCGCAGCCATGAATGTGAGGGAAGCCATGAGCTACCTCGTGCCTAGGTCCCAGATCATCCAGAACCTCTTGCAGGGTCTCGCTGCACCGGGAATCACCCAGGTCAGCCCGAGCTTCACTTGGGCATACACTCCAAGCATCCAGGCGGACCCCTACAACGTCCAACAGGCTCTCTCCTTCCTTGCAGCAGCGGGCTACAAGACAGGAGTCGCCCCACCCACAACCGGCGGAACAATCCCGACGATAACGCCTCCGACCATCAGCGGCATCACAGTGCCCTCGTTCCTCCTCGGCAACACGTTCACCCTCGCGGGCACGTTCTCGACAAGCCCATCGATCTCCTACAGCAGCGGCGGATTCGCCGTCCTGCTGCAGCAGAGCACCGACAACAAGGTCTGGACTGATGTCGCTTTCACCGACACCATACCAGGCACCGGTGCCTACACCATCGGGTACACCCCGACTGTGACCGGTCAGGTCTACTACAGGACGCTCTTCACGGGCATCCCGTGGACCTCGCTCGAACAGGGGTCGTTCAGCAACGCAACCCTGATCAACCAACAGCTCTACAACGAGACAGCCTCTCCGAAGTCCGGAGGAGTTGCCTTGGGAGGACTCGCGGCGAGCCTAGGAACGGCTCTCAACGCGACCGACCCACAGTTCGGTCCTACGAGCTCACTGACGGTCGGGTCCTTCGGTACCGTCATCCAATCCCTGGTGAACAACATCGACGCAGCATTGGCGAACTCCACGTCTACGACGGGCAAGTCCCTGGCAGCAATCCAGGCGGCCCAGACAGCTGATGAAGGGAACGTCACCGCACTCGCGGGAAGCGTCTCCAATCTTCAGACAACCGTCAACAACCTCAACTCCACGGTCAACACACTGACCACAGTAGCCTACGCAGCTCTAGCAGTCGCAATAATTCTGGGTCTCATAGCTATAGTGCTTTCGATGAGAAGGCCTAAGGTTAGCTAGAGACCACCCCACTTTTTAGCTTCAGACAAAAGGCAACGCGAGAGCCAGAGACTCTGCAAGGAGAAAGACGCCCGTCATCACGAAGACGACCGCGCGCCGGAACCTCTTCCTTCTCGCGACGTCGCCCTCCAGACCCTTGTCCGGCTTCTGATTCAATAGCTTGGCGAGAGCCGCCGAACCTGCGCTCATGCTGAGGTCCATCGCTCCGCCGATGAACATCAGCGCGGTCGCCTCGAGAAGGACCACGAGCCCGAAGACGGCAAGGACGCTCACGGCGAGGTAGTAACCTATGCCCAGCGATATGGGGAGGTTGATGAGGTTGATGATGGCCATTTCGGCGAGTGAGTCCTTCGCGGCCTGCGTGAACCAGTTCATCGAGCCCCAAATCCTGCTCCAAGACTTATAAAATCATCTGAAAGCCATCGGCAGGATAACCGTTGAAGAAGAGGCGACGTTCCAGAGCCTTCCTCTACTCGTTCGTCGCCACCCTTTTGGCTCTGGTCCTGCTCTTCTTGGCAGTCTACGAGACCCCACCCTCTCAGGTGACGACCCAGACGATACCCGGAAGTCTTCGCCCCTACTCTGCCCCCTGGGGGCCCTTCGTCCCGGCCATCGCCCTTCAGATGGGGTTCGAGAACTTCACGATGATCAGGGACGCGAACCAGACCATACTTCCCAACTCGGCCGTCCTTCTCAACATGACGGACCCGTCCTCGGTGGTGCGGAACTCCGACGTCGTCTACAGCCTCGACGTCGAGGTCGCCGTCCCGAACTCGACCTACGACGTCCTCTTCTTGAAGCCCTCGTCGTTCGCTCGGATCTCCTCGGCGTTCATCGCACCGGGGCAGAAGCAGGACGGAGGGGCAGCCTCGCTCTACAACATAACCGACGCCTCGGGCGGGACGGAAGAGCTGAGCTGGGCGGGGCTCTTCCCGGTTCAGGACGCCCTTGCCTTCAGCCCCGGACAGGTCACCGGCGAGCAGACCCTGGACATCGCGTTCGACTCGGTGAACAGCACGATCCCTCAGATGATCTCTTTCACGAGCATCCCGCAGCTCCTGTACACCGTCGGGGGCGCGACGAATCACTTCGCCCTGGGGATACAGAACTACGCCGGACTGGTAAGCACGGGTGAACTCACCCTGATCTCCGTCGACCCTCTCCAGAACTACGTGCAGACCTCGTTCGTCGTCCGCTTCGCCGACGCCGCCACGGCCAGCGCCCAGCTGCCCACTATGAAGCACGACTACTTCGCCTCCCATGACTTCATCATCTACAACCCCGACGGGGACGTCAAGGCCGTGGTGCTCGGGAACTCCTCTTCGCTCGAGGACGCCGTGAGACAGGTAGGCTAGGCTGCTTGTGGGCCTCGCCTTAGGCCGGCTCGTCGAAGGGCCCTCCCGGCGCTCTCCCCGACTCTCGGGTGCTCCTAAAATAGGCCACGAATCATCTTGACTCGAAGAAGATGGATCTCCACAGAGCGCCGCCCGTGCCAGAGAGACCGTTCGACATCCTTGCAAGGAAGATGGACGGGGAGGAGGGGGCGTCAGCGGTCCTCGCCGACGTGTCCTCGCAGATGGGGTTGGACCTCCAGCAGGAGCTGACGGGCTTTGTGCACGATCAGGTCCTCGCCGCCATCGTCCTCATCCGGGGCGGCATGAGCATCGAGTCCGTGAGCTCCTCCCTCACCTGGCGGGAGTTCGAAGGCTTCTGTGCCGGAGTGCTCAGGGCCTGCGGCTACCTCGTGAGGACCAACATAGTCATCACGAAACCCCGGAGACAGATAGACATCTTCGCCGAATCGCAGACGCTCGCCCTCTCCGTCGACTGCAAGCACTGGGCAAAGACCTTCTCTGGTCCGACCCTCGAGCGGGTCGCCTCCAGCCAGACCGAGCGGACCGCGCGATACAAGAGGAAGGCCAAAATCAGGTCACCGGTCCTGCCCGTCGTCCTGACGCTTCTAGCTTCTCCGGTCAAGCAGGTGCAGGGGGTGCCGATCGTTCCCGTCTTCGCGCTCAGGGACTTCGCCCTCGCCGTCAGCCGATTCGACGAGGGGCTGGTCATCATCTGAGGGGCCTTCGCGGTCCGGGGACGCAAAACCGAGCCGCTTCTTGGCGCACGGCCCGAATACCTCTTTATACTCCAAGACGGCCCGTGGGACTTGGGGGCAGTGATGAATCAGAGTTACGAAAATTTCTGTATGAAGAGAAGGCATTTGTCTGAGCCTCCTTTCGACTAGTTTGCCCGGGTCCTAGTCCGGTCGGCGTGCAGGAGCATCGCCAAGAGTATTAAGCGAGGCTCCGGAAACGACACCCATGAGGGTCCACCCGAACAAGCGGGCGATAAGGGTCCTGGGCATCTCGGAGAGCTTCCGCAGGGGCGACTCGTTCTCCGTGCTGGGCGGCGTGGTGATGAGGTCCGACCTCGTCGTGGACGGCATCTGTTTCGGGAGGGCGAGGGTGGGAGGGGACGACGCGACCTCCTCGCTCATCGGGATGCACCGGAGCCTCGGTAGAGAGGACGTGAACGTGGTAATGCTCTCGGGCTGCATAATCAGCCACTACAACATAGTGGACCTCGACGCCTTGTCGGAGAAGACGGGTCGGCCGGTCATATGTCTCACCTACAGGGAATCAGCCGGAATCGAGGATTCGATCCGAGCGCAGTTCGAGGACCCCGAGGGCAAGGTCCGACGATACAGGATGCTCGGAGATCGTACCCGCATGCAGCTGGGGACCGGAAAGAGCGTCTACGCACGGCTGACCTCGATCTCCGAGCCCGACGCCAGAAGGGTGATCGAGTCGTTCACGCTCCAGGGCGGCGTCCCAGAACCGGTGAGGCTTGCGAAGCTCCTGGCACACGCCGCACGTTCGGCGCTTCAGACGGTCGCCTGAATGTCGGCGACGAGCTCGATGTAGTGGGGGCCGATCTCCCTCACCTTCCTGGATGAGAACGTCACGCTCTCGCCGAGGATTTGCCGGAGCTCCTGCCCAAGGTTCGTGCGCGCCTCGTCGACGTCTGCACCGGAGACGTGCCTGTAGTAGTGTATCCAGCCGCCCTCCTTGAGAAGCCGCCGCGCGGTGCCGAGAAAGCGGTCGGACTGGGACGGATGGGGCATCAGTATCCTGTCGAACCTGACCCGGAGGTCCTCGGGCAGCGTCATCGCGTCCACGTTGAGCATCTTCAGACCGCGCCTCGACCTTGTTCAGCCTGTTGTTCTCCAGGTGGAGCCTGAAGGCGGCCTCGTTCAGCTCGTTGCTCTAGACCTCCGACCTTCTTCGCTTGGCGATCGTGATCGAGTAGGGCCCGACCCCGGCGAACATGTTCAGGACGACCTCCCCGTCCTCGACGAGGTCCGCGATCCTAGCCTCTCGGTGGAGAGCCGCGGAGAGAAGTAGCACGTCTCGACGTCGACCCTGAGCCTGAGCCCGTTCTCCCTGTGGATGGTGATGGTCCTCTCCTCCCCCGCGAGGTGCCGGAGGTTGCCGAGCCGGAAGTCGCCCTCGATCCCTCCCTCCTGGTCGAAGACGCCCTTCACGTTCTTCATCGCCGCCATGATCGGCCTGGCCGACCAGCGGCGCCGTACGGCCTGGCATCCTCGCTCAGCTTCACTATCGCGATGTCCCCGATGACGTCTATCCCGTCTCGAGCGCCCGGATCTGCTCCGGGAGGAATCACTCCGCCCAGCGAGTCCCTGAGGAACTTCGCCAACTCCCGAGCACCCCGCTCCTCTTCCTCGGCGCTCCGGCTGCCGCGAGCTTTGCGACGTAGTAGTACTGCCCCTTCTCCTTCTGCTCCCTGTCGACCTTGCTGTCGGGCTTGTTGACCCGCGGCCTCCCGCTGTTGATGTCCCTGCGGTAGGTCAGCCCCACCTCGCGCGAGGAAGATGTTCATCCCCTCCTCCTTCCCCAGCGGAGCCGTCGCCTCTCCCTCGACGCCCGGGCTCCCCGGTGAAGACGAGCATCCTGTCGGAGATGAGGTCGAGCAGCTGGATGTCGTGGTCGATGACCATCGCGCTCTTCCCCACCGCCTTGACCAGCCTGCCCATCGCCTTGGCTATGACGAACCTGTCCTCGACGTCGACGAACGCGGACGGCTCGTCGAGCGCGTAGAGGTCGGCCTCCTGGGCGAAGGTGGTGACGATCGCGACCTTCTGCAGCTCCCCGCCGCTGAGCTCGGGCATCGTTCCTGGCGAGGAGCTTCTCCATCCTGAGCGGGCCCGCGAGGTTGGCCTGGAGGTTCGGCGTCGTCGAACCCCTTCCCCACCTTCTCGCCGAAGAACTCCTGCACCGTCCCGGAGAAGTCGGCCTTGAGGTACTGGGGCTTGTAGCGCTATCTTCGCGCCCAGGCTGACGCTCCCGCAGTCTCGGGCTTCTCCTCTCCGGCGAGCATGCGGAGGAACGTCGTCTTCCCGAGGGCGTTCGCCCCGATGACCCCGAGCACGATGCCCCTCGTCAGCTCTCCGCCGCGGGCCTCGAGGCTGAACCCGGGGAACGTCTTGGCGATGTCCGTGTAGCTCGCTATCACCTCCTCGGACTGCTGGCTCTCCACGCTGGTGTGACGCTCTCGAAGGTGACGCCCGTGTCCCTGAACCTGATGTTCTCCTGCGGGAGCATCCCCTCGAGGAGGGCGTTGATCCCGCGTCCGCGACGGATAGAGCGAGGAGACGACGCCGTAGACCCCGGGCTCGCCGTAGATTATCTGGACGTAGTCGCTGGCGTAGTCGAGGAAGGTGATGTCGTGCTCGACGAGGAGGACGTACTTGCCCTTCGCCGCGATCGACCTGATGAGCCTGGAGACCGCGAGCCTCTGGTAGACGTCGTTGTAGGACGAGGGCTCGTCGAAGAGGTAGATGTCGGCGTCCTTCAGCGACGCCACGGCGACCGCGACCCTCTGGAGCTCCCCTCCGCTCAGGTCGGGGACGTTCTTGCCGAGCGCCTCGCCGAGCCCGAGCGTCTCGACGACCTCCTCCATCGTCCTGCGTCTCGTCCACCTTCTCGAGCAGGGAGCTCACGTCCTTCTTCCAGACCTCCGGGAGCTTGTAGACCGCCTGGGGCTTGAGCGAGACCCTCACCTCGCCCCTCTCGACCCTCTTGAAGTGCTCCTTCAGCTCCCTCCCGCTGAGGTAGTCGAGGAACCTGTCCCAGGAGGGCTCCTTCTCGTAGTCCCCGAGGTTCGGGATGAGCTGTCCGGAGAGGATCTGGAGCGCCGTGGACTTGCCGACCCGTTCCTCCCCACCAGCCCGACGACCTGCCCCTTCCTCGGCGTGGGCAGGCGGTAGAGCCGGAAGGTGTTGATCCCGTACTGGTGGATCTTGTCCTGCTTCAGCTCCTCGCTGAGGTTGAGGATCGTGATCGCCTCGAACGGGCAGACCTTGACGCAGATGCCGCAGCCGATGCAGAGCGGCTCCGAGATGACGGCGAGCTTCTCCTCGCCCAGGACGATGCACTGCTCGCCGTTGATGTTCACCGGGCAGTCCCTGATGCACTCTAGGCCGCACTTGTCGGAGTGGCAGAGGTCCTCAGTCCAGTACCGCTACCCTGTGAACCAAGGCTGCCCACCCCTCCTCAGTTGTCTCTTAGCTTTTTGGCGATCGGACAGAAGCTGAACAGATCCTCGGGTCGCCCGCCAGCGAGAGGCCGTCGTAGCTGTACTTCTTCCTCGCCTCGCCCCAGACCACGTCCTCGCTCCTCTCCCCGTTCAGGTGCATCGACTCGTGCTCCTCTATGATCGGCCTCAGCCTGCACGCCGAGCAGTACTCCTTCACGAAGGCCACCCTGCACTGTGTCGAGTTGTATAGCATCAGCGCGGCCGTCCCCCCGTCAGCCAGATCATCAGAACAGACGCCCAGGGGTCCCAGGGTCCTTGTGAGGAGGAACGCGACCGAGACCGTCGCTGCGAGGAGGGCAGACGCCGAGGACCTTCCCCTCGTTCCCGCTGGGATAGGAGAAACCTATGGCCCTCTTCGGAAGCGAGGAGAAGAAGAGCGGAGGAAAGGCCAGCTTCACCATGCTGGAGAGGATGACGAACCTCACAGCAGGTGGTGAAAGGGAACCGGCCGGAGAGCCCAAAGCCCTCGTGGTGTTCGCCAAGACTAACCTTCGACCCCCATCGGTTCTCTACTTGGAATCTCAATCATCCTTCTTTGTATTTAATCTAGACAGTTTGCCGTACATTCCCGATATTCTCTCTTCGAGGCGAGCCCCGAGTGACCTGACCCGCCTAGCGACCGAGGGAGTCAGGTCGAGCGAGAGCGGCGATATGGAGATGGTCTCATCACTTGTGGACCGCGTAGACGTCGGAGTCCTTCTTGTATGTGGGAAGCCTCGCGCCCCAGACCCAGTAGTAGGGTCTGCCCCTCGGGTCCTTCCTCTGGAGGACGTAGTCTCTGTACTTCCTGACCTCTATCGAGGTCAGCCTGACCTTCGTCCCCACGTGGGTCTTCCAAGGGAAGTTCACGTTCAGGAGGCTGACGCCCGGAGGAAGCCCGTTCAGGAGCACCTCGTGCGTTATCTCCGCCGCGACCATGGCGGGAAGGTCGAAGCGGTTGTTCTTCTGACCGTGGCTGAACTGCATGCCGCCCGGCACCTCCATCGAGAAGGCCAGCGACGGGATCCCCAGCAGTGCGGCCTCCATTGCGGCGGCGACGGTGCCCGACGCGAGGATGTCCTGGATGGTGAGGTTCTCCCCTATGTTTATGCCAGAGACGACCATGTCCGGTCGGCGGGGGAGCAGCTTGTTGACCCCGACCATCACAGAGTCCGCCGGGCTTCCGGAGACCGCGTAGCAAGCCCTGCCGTGGACCAGGACCTTCTCGACGCGCAGCGGTCTGTGGAAGGTCAGGCTCATCCCGGCAGCGCTCTGCTGGCCCTCCGGCGCGATGACGGAGACGTGTGCGTAGTGCTCGACCGCATCTGTCAGAGCGACTATCCCTGGGCTGAAGACGCCGTCGTCATTGGTCACCATTATCAGAGCTGACTTCTTCAGGCTCCTGCCTCCTTCATCTTCTCGACAACTTCCTCGATCGCACCTTCAGGATTCTTGCAGCCGTAGTGCTCCCTCAATATCCTTCTCGTCTGTTCCGGCCCGTCGTCACCGAAGATAAGAGATGCTATCTGTTTCTCCTCGGAGCTCAGGTTCATCGTGTCGATGAGCCCCGCTATCCTGGACTCGTTCTCCGTCACTTCCTCGATCATCCGCCTCATCCGCCCGGAGAGCTCGCGGACTCTCCTCCGCATCACGATGATGTCCTGGGCGAGCCCGTCCAGCTCATCGTAGGGGTCGCTGGTCTCGAGCTCGCTCGCGACGCCCCTGTCACCGAGAGTGGCGACAATCATCTCGCCCTCCGAGTAGTCAGCGACCCTTCGCTCCGCGATGTAGTACAGCTTCCTCGGCCTCAGGTATCTCCCGGAAGGAAGGTTTCTCGTCTTCACCATCCCTGACTCCGACAGTCTGCTTCAGGTGCTTAAGGACCCCCTGCACAGAGATTCCGGTCATCTCGGCGAGCTCCCCAAGGGTCCTCGGCCTCGAAGAGATGAGGCTGGCGACAGTGAGCCTCACCCGCGAGTTTGCGATATCCTCTATCGTGGCCAAGGTGAGGGGTGCCGCGAAGGAAAGACTTAAAAAGATTTAACCATGGGCTAATTAACCAGTGGTTAATTTGTCGGAGGAGAGGCGACGTAACCTGCGAGACATGCTCGACGAGCTTGACCGGTATTTCGAGGAGTTCGAGAGGAGCGTGGAGGATGCCGTGAAGTCGAGCGTGAATCTGGACAGAAGGCGTTTTCAAAGCCCGTCGTCGCGGGTATGGCGATGGGTTTCGGGCCGGAAGGGAAGCCCAGGATACAGTTCTTCGGGGACAACCTGATAGGTCCGGACGGATTCAGAGCTCCCATCTACGAGCAGGTGGTAGACGAGAAGGAGGGCAGCCTCAGGCTGCTCGTCGAGCTCCCCGGCGTCAGCAAGGATGATGTCCAGCTGTCCGCGCTGGAGGACAAGGTCACCCTGGAGGCGGTCAAGGAAGACAGGAAGTACAGGACGGAGATCGTCCTGCAGCGCGACATCGACCCCGACTCGGGCGCGGCCTCCTTCAACAACGGCCTTCTCGAGGTCGTCTTCAAACTTAGGGACAAGACTAATAAGGGATATAGGGGAGTCAGAGTTGTCTGAAAGTGATAGAGGCGTGAGCCAGCAACAAGTCCAACTAAAGGTACTGGAAGCCTACACGAGGGACGTGGGCCGAGGCGTGGCCAGGATCGACTACGACGCCATGGACGCGCTCGACGCCTCGACCGGGCGACGTCATCGAGATCCGCGGGAAGAGGAGGACCGTCGCCAAGTGCCTGCCGCTCTATCCCTCCGACGAGGGCAGGGGCATCGTCAGGATAGACGGACTCATCCGAAACAACGCCGGCGTCGCCATCGGCGACATGGTCATCGTCAAGAAGGTCAAGGCGCCGCCGGCCGAGAAGGTCGTGGTCGCGCCGCTCGAGGCGGTCCCTCCGATCGACGAGAGGTACCTCGCGGACACGCTCGAGAGCGTGCCCGTCACCAAGGGCGACAACGTCATGATTCCGTACTTCGGCGGGAGGCTCACGTTCCAGGTCATGGGCGTGAGCCCGGCCGCAGAGGCTGCCCTGATCACCCAGAGGACGGTCTTCGTGATCTCCGAGAAGGGAGAGGCGCTCCGAGGAGTCCCCCAGGTCACCTACGAGGACATCGGCGGCCTGAAGGACGAGATACAGAAGGTCAGGGAGATGATCGAGCTCCCGCTCCGCCACCCGGAGATATTCGAGAAGCTCGGCGTCGAGGCTCCGAAGGGAGTGCTCCTGTACGGCCCTCCGGGGACCGGCAAGACCCTGCTGGCAAAGGCGGTCGCGACCGAGAGCAACGCGCACTTCATCCCGATATCGGGTCCCGAGATCATGAGCAAGTTCTACGGCGAGTCCGAGGCGAGGCTCCGGGAGATCTTCAAGGAGGCAAAGGAGAAGGCGCCGACCATCATATTCATCGACGAGATCGACTCGATCGCGCCGAAGAGGGAGGAGGTCACCGGCGAGGTGGAGCGCAGGGTCGTCAGCCAGCTGCTCTCCCTCATGGACGGCCTCGAGGCCAGGGGCAAGGTCATCGTGATCGCGGCGACCAACCGCCCCAACGCCATCGACCCGGCCCTGAGGAGGCCTGGACGCTTCGACAGGGAGATCGAGATCAAGGTCCCCGACAAGAAGGGCCGATACGAGATACTCCAGATACACACGAGGCACATGCCGCTCACGCCGGACGTCGACCTCGAGAAGCTCGCCGCGGTCACCCACGGCTTCGTGGGCGCGGACGCGGAGTACCTCTGCAAGGAGGCTGCGATGAAGACCCTCCGCAGGATGCTCCCGGAGCTCAAGCTGGAGGAGGAGAGGCTCAGCCCGGAGATACTCGACAAGCTCATCGTGACCATGAACGACTTCGAGGAGCGCGCTGAAGGACGTCATGCCCTCGGCGATGCGCGAGGTCTACCTCGAGACGCCAGACGTAAAGTGGGCCGAGATAGGCGGCCTCGAGGACGTCAAGAAGGAGCTCCAGGAGGCGGTGGAGTGGCCGCTGAAGTTCCCGGACCTCTACAAGGCCATCGGCTACAACATGCCAAAGGGAGTCCTCCTCTACGGGCCCGTCCGGGCACCGGCAAGACCATGCTCGCAAAGGCGGTCGCGACCGAGAGCGAGGCGAACTTCATCAGCATCCGGGGCCCGGAGCTCCTCAGCAAGTGGGTGGGCGAGTCCGAGCGCGGAGTGAGGGAGGTCTTCCGCAGGGCGCGCCAGGCTGCGCCCTGCATGATCTTCTTCGACGAGATCGACGCCCTGGCTCCGACGAGAGGCATGGGCGGAGACAGCATGGTCACCGAGAGGGTCGTCAGCCAGCTCCTCACGGAGCTCGACGGCATCCAGGCACCTCAACGGGCGTCGTGGTCCTCGCAGCGACCAACAGGATCGACATGGTCGACCCGGCGCTCGTGAGGCCGGGAAGGTTCGACAAGATCATCTCCGATACCGCTGCCCGACAAGGAAGTCCAGGCACCAGATACTCACCATCAACATGGAGGGCAAGCAGAAGGACCAGCGACGTCAGACGCCGACAGCGCTCGTCGACATGACCGAAGGGTTCAGCGGGGCCGACCTCGCCGCGCTCGTCAACACCGCGGTCTCGATGGTGCTCCAGGAGTACGTCGCGAAGTACCCAAAGCCCGAGGACGCGAAGAAGCACCTCGAGGAGGCCATCGTCACCTACGACCACTTCAAGGACGCGGCGAAGAAGGTCCGCTCCTCGAGAGAGTGCAAGCCGATGGAGAAGGTCGCGGTCCCCTACTACCGCTGATACGGGCCGCCGCAATCTCTTTAATCGGCGCCTCGGGACCCCGCGCATGTACTCGCTTGTCTCGAGCAGGTCAAGATCATCGGGAGGGGCACGTGGCTCGACAGGGTGGCCAGCGAGGTCGTCGAGAGGGACAAGTCGCTCGGGAGGGACCTCTCGCTCATCCGGGTCGAGAGCTGGCCTGGGCGCCTCGGGACTCCCGCACATCGGGAGCGTCGGGGACGCCATCCGGTCGCTACGGCGTCAAGATGGCGCTCGAGGGCCTCGGCTACAAGTCGGAGCTCATCGCCTACTCTGACGACCTCGACGGGCTCAGGAAGGTCCCTGCCGGTTTCCCCGACTCGCTCAACGACTACATCGCGCACCCCGTCACGCGAATCCCCGACCCGTTCGGCTGCCACAGGTCCTTCGGCGAGCACGTCGGCTCCCTGCTCAAGGCGTCCCTCGACGACGCTCGGACATCGACTACACCTTCATGAGCGGAGCCGAGGTCTACAAGAAGCGGGCTGCTCAACGACCAGATCAAGACAATCCTCGACAACGCAGAGCTCGTCGGGAACAAGATCAAGGAGCTGACCGGCCAGGACAAGTACCAGACCGTCCTCCCCTACACGCCCATCTGCAAGAACTGCGGCAGGCTCTACACCACGGTGGTCTCCTCCTACGACGCCGCGTCGGGCGGACGGTCCACTACAAGTGCGACAGCGCCGAGATCCGTGACACAGCATCGTCAAGGGGTGCGGCTTCGAGGGGGACCGGCAGCATCACCGAGGGCGAGGGGAAGCTCATCTGGAAGAGCGAGTTCGCCGCGAGGTGGGCCGCGCTCGACATCAGGTTCGAGGCCTACGGCAAGGACATCGCGGACTCGGTGAAGGTCAACGACTGGATCAGCGAGAACGTCCTCGCGCACCCTCCGCCGCTACCACGCGCGGTACGAGATGTTCCAGGACAAGAGCGGGGCGGAAGATTGCGCAAGTCGGTGGGCAACGTCATGACGCCACAGGACTGGCTCGACCTACGCCTCCCCCGCCAGCCTCAGGCTCCTCATGTTCAAGCGAATCGTGGGTGCCAGGAACATCTCCGTCGACGACGTCCCGACCTACATGGACGAGTTCGACGAGCTCGAGGACGACTACTTCTCGAAGAAGAGGGACCCGAACACCATGAAGGACGCGAGGCAGCGGGGGCTCTACGAGTACACGGTTCTCACCTCTGTCCCCGAACGCCCGGGAGTTCACGTCCCCTACCGCCAGGTCGCCGAGCTTGCCGCTGTGGCTCCCGAGGGCGCCGTGGAGGAGTTCGTCACGAAGCGCCTGATCTCGAACGGGGCGGTCGCGGGACCCTCGCCGGAGCTCTCGACCCGCATAGGCTGGGCCGCAAAGTGGGCCAGGGACGCGGACCTTAGGGTGGAGAAGACGGCTGAGTCGGACCTCCCGAAGGCCAAGCTCGCGCCCCGGGACTGGGACGCCAAGACTGTCACCGCCCTCAGGTCGTTCGCCGAGGCCCTCGGTCGGTCCAAGACCTCCGACGAGATCCAGGGCGCCGCCTTCGCATCCATCCGGAGCAGCGGTACGGAGCCCAGCAAGTTCTTCTCCGCCATCTACCAAATTCTCCTCGGGACCGAGAGGGGACCGAGGCTGGGTCCGTACATAATGGACGCGGGCCAGGAAGCGACGGCGAACAAGATTACCGGCGCGCTCGATAACTCAAGGGAGAGCTAGGCTGGGTTTCGGTAGGGTCATGGGTCCAAAGGGCCAGAGGCAGCCGGCTCGCCGAAGAAAGTTATTAGGCCCAACAATAAGGAGCCCGTTTTGCCGGGCCCGTAGTTCAGTATGGATAGAATGCTAGCCTGCGAAGCTAGATGCCGCCGGTTCAAATCCGGCCGGGCCCGCTCCCCGTCTCCTTAGGGTTAGACAGAGAGCCTGAGTACCCCATCCGGCCGAGGCGGTCTCTGAACCGGACGCGACGTCGAGTCTCTCTACGACGAGTCGTAGAAGCCTGCCATAAGGCCGCCGTCAACGAACAGGATGTTCCCGGTGACGTACCGCGCGTCGTCTGAGGCGAAGAAGAGGGCGCACGAAGCGACCTCCTCGGCGGTCCCAATCCGGCCTATCGGTATCTTCTTGCGGACCGCCTCCTTGGCTTCTGCGGGATTGGAATGGGCGTTGAAGTGTCTCTCCCAGAGAGGCGTGAGGATCTCTCCGGGCGCCAGCGCGTTCACCCTGATGTTGTTCTCTGCGTAGTCCATAGCCAGGGACTTGGTCAGTTGGATCAGGGCCGACTTCGTGGTCCCGTAGGCCTGCACGTGCCGGTAGTTCATGAAGGCGTTCGTCGTGATCGTGATGATTATTGCCCCGCCACCTTGTTTGATCATCTGGGGGATCACCTCCTTGGTGACCAAGAAGTGGCTCTTGATGTTGAGGTCCATCAGCCTGTCCCAGTCGTCTTCGCTGTCGTCGACGACCGTGTCGTTGGGCCCGATGTCGCCGCCCACGTGGCTGTGGACTACGTCGATCCGACCGTATCTCGCGACTATGGCGTTGACTGTAGCCCTAACGTCCGTGCCCTTCGTCACATCACACCTGAAGAAGGAGGCTTCTCCGCCATCCTTCTTGATTGCTGCGACGGTCTCCTCGCCTCCGTCAACGTCGATGTCGCTGACAGCGACGATCGCGCCCTCTTTCGAGAAGAGCTTTGCAGTCGCCCTGCCCATTCCTGAACCGGAACCTGTGATCAGCGCCACCCTACCTTTCAGGCGATCCATGGTCAAGTCCCGTCGCCGGAAAAAATAAGCGTTGTTGTCATTCCGCCGAGCCCCGGGCCGCGGCCGAATCAGAGTGGCCTAGCCGGACTCGTGAAGATTGAGACGCGCGCCTCCGCCTTAGGTAGACTGGTATCATGACGAGGAGGCAGATCTGCAGGGCGGATCCCGTCGCGAATATCAGAAACGCCCCGACCTGACCGTCCCCCGCGAACGCGTAGTGACCCGGCTGCGGGAGGGAGACGGCGAGGACGAGGAGGGCGAGCGCGACCACAACGTAATAGGCTCGGCTGGACCCGCGCGCCAAGGCCACGGCGGTCCCCGCGTACGCGACCTCTCCCACGGCGATGGTAGCGAGGAGCCATGTGGGGACCAGGGTGCTCGCCGCGAATGCGAAGAGGAGCCCCAGTGCGACCGAGGCATAGACCAGCCAGTCGATTGCCCTCTTCAAGCCCTCCATTCTGCGTCCAAGCCCTCGCACCCTGGCCGTTCGAATAAATACCCACCACCGCCCCATGGCCCAGACGCCGGAGGCTGGAAGGAGTCGAATCGAGTCAGCGTTAGGATAGTTGTCAGGGGGAGGGTCCAGGGTGTCTCGTTCAGGGCGGCAACGCTCGAGAAGGCTACCATCCACGGCGTGGAGGGCTGGGTGCGCAACCGGAGCGACGGGTCGGTCGAGGCGCTGCTCCAGGGCGACGAAGAGGAGGTGAGGAGGGTCCTGGATTGGGCAAGGCGTGGGCCGCCGCTCGCAAGTGTCACCGAGGTCGAGGAGGAGGTCCTGGACGTCTATCCGCCACAGAAGGGTTTCCGGATAAGCGACTGAGGTTTGGAAAGGATAAATCCGATACCCAGGCACGTCCCCGACACATGAAGAAGGTCGCCCTCATAGAGGGAGACGGTACCGGCCCGGAGCTGATCGAAGCTATGATGATCGTCCTCAGGGCGAGCGGCGCGGAAGCCGAGTTCATCAGGTGCGAGGCCGGCGCCGAGTGGTGGGAGAAGAACGGGGGCCCCAGCTTCATCCCCGAGGAGACCTGGAAGGTCCTCGAGCAGGCCGACTGCTGCTTCAAGGGGCCGACGACGACGCTGTCGGCACCGGGGACGCCGAGGTCGGTAGCGATAAGCATCAGGCAGAGGTTCGGTCTCTACGCCAACGTCAGACCGATAAGGAGCTTCCCCAACCACGTGGGCCCGCTCGGCCCGGTGGACTTCGTCTGCGTCAGAGAGGGCACCGAGGGCCTGTACTCGGGCATAGAGTACAAGCTCAGCGATGACGTCGCTTCAGCGGTCAGGGTGATAACCCGGGACAAGTCCACCAAGGTCGCCCGCTTCTCTTTCGAGGAGGCTAGGCGAAGAGGCTGGAAGAGGCTGGTCGCCATAAACAAGGCGAACATCCTCAAGATCTCTGACGGGCTCTTCCTCGAAGCGGTACACGCCGTGGGTGCGGCGTACCCGGAGGTGTCGATCGAGGACCTCTACATCGACAACTTCGCCCAGCAGCTGATGAAGAACCCCCAGCGGTTCGATCAGACGGTCGTGGTCGGGACCAACCTGTTCATGGACATCGTCTCCGAGGAGGCCTCTGGCCTCGTCGGATCCATCGCGATGATCTACTCGGCGAACATCGGAGACGACCGCGCGATGTTCGAGCCGGCCCACGGCAGCAGCCCGAAGTACAAGGGGATGGACAAGGTCAACCCCGCCGCGACGATCCTCTCGGCGGCCTGGATGCTCGAGTACATCGGCCAGAAGAGCGCCGGAAAGGCGATCTTCGATGCGACCACGCAGGTCGTCGCCGAGGGGAAACAGGTCACCTACGATCTGGGCGGCACCGCGGGCACTAGGGAGATGGCCCAGGCGATCGCGGCTCGTCTCTGACATCCGCGCCGGGACCCCTCAGCATCTTCAGAGTCGAACCCGGTATGCCCCTGAGTACCGGGATCGCCAGGACGGACCCGACCGCCGTGAAGAACGCCCGCTCGACGGGGTAGGCGTAGAAAAAGTACGGCCACGAGCTGACCATGGCCTTGGCGCTCTCGACGCCCGTCAGCACGAAGACGTTCTCGTACATTATCCCTCCCCCTACCTCTGCGTTCATCGTCGAGAGGAGGACTATCGCGACCACGAGGGCGTCCGCGGTGGCGAACCTGAACCCCCTCACTCGGGAGTACCAGACGCCGGCGTAGGCTGCGAGGGCCACGACCTGGAGCCAGTAGTACGGGACCGGGACCGAACCTACGTCGATCAGCGGCAGGGAGTACGGGTCGGCGGAGTAGATCAGGAGAAGCGCTAGGGACAGTCCGATCGCCCACGACGCCTTCTTCTTGATTGCGAAGCCCGCGGTCATGGCGGCCATGAGCGGGGGCATGAAGTCCAGCCCGTCGAAGACCAGAGGGTGACCCGGGGCGGCCACGAAGGTCCCGAGCACGACCGACGCCCCACCCGCGAAGGGCCCAGGATCATCCCGGCGAGCGGGCTGAAGACCTCGGCCATGGTGAGGGTGCTGTTCGCCCCGATGAGCTTCGAGACAGGAATCTGGTTCAGAACGGCGTAGATCGCCGCGAAGATAGCGACCGTAGCTATCCTCCTGGTCTGGACGCGGAGGCTCACTCGCTCCGAGTTTCAACTAGTGGAATTAAAGCTTAGGCACCGAACGGACGATATTTGACACAGCCCTGCTCATCGGAGGTGGTCGGTGAAGAACCGGGTCAGTGACCTCCACGACTCGGCAGCCGCGCCCGGCTCATACCCCGAGGGGCTCCCGCTGTCGAAGAACTCGTGGCCGGCCGACGGATAGACGGACAGCGTCAGCGCCTTTCCCAATCTGAGCGCATCGGCCACAAACTCCGGGACTCGCGCCGCCATGAACGAGTCGTCGCTCCCGTAGAACGAAAGAATCGGCGCACGGACCTTCGCGAGTTCAGCCGACCGGGGCGGCTCCGCGGAGAACGTCACGCAGGCGCCGACTCCGCTGCGCTCGGCCGCCAGACCAAGGGCGAGCCCCCCTCCCATGGAGTACCCGAGGACACCGAGCTTCCGCCTGTGTCCTGAGACTGAGCGCGCCAGCGCCGCCACGTCCCCGGCGAGCAGCGACCGATACGAGCGGTCGTACAGGGTCCCGAGCAGCCGTCGCACCCCCCGGGATGCCCTCGCCCGCTCGAACGCCACCTCCAGGTTTCGCCGATCGTATCTCTCCCCGAGGGGAAGATCCCACACGACGGACATGGCTTTGCGAATGTTCTCGCGAGAGAAGAGGTCCCCATCCCTCCAGAAGAGCAGCGGGGCGAAGGCGGCGAAACCCTGGTCGGCCAGCTCCTCACAGACCGACTCGATGAAGGGCGTCATGCCCCAGACCTCGTGGAGAACGATGACCGGAGGCGCGCTTCCCCCGGGGTCGGCAAAGACCGCCTCGGCAGTCCCGTCCTCCGCCCGAAACTTCAGGGTGCCGCTGTCCAACGGGGTCTCTCCCCCCCCGGTCGCCTTAAAGGGGTTGAACCTCGGCGGCACCTCTCTCCCCGCGGGAAGCTGTGACGACGCGCTAGGTTTTTAGATTGTGCTGAGTTTCGCGGCTACCATGGCGACCAGCGACGAACAGCTGAAGAGGGCTGCCGACCTCAAGCTCTGGATAGACTCGAGGATCGCGGAGCTCCAGGAGGAGGTCGAGAAGCTGAAGGAGGCGCAGACGATGGTCGATACGGTCCTGAGGGCGTCGAGCTTCAGGCCCGCTTCCGAGGTCCTCCCCCGTCCGAAAGAGGACTCGGTGCAGATCCCGGAGATGCGCGAGCTCCGCCGGGACAAGGGCGGAGAGACGATAGCCGTCGCCCAGGTCACGAGGGGGAAGGTTGTCGTGGAACCAGTGGCCGAGGTCGCGCTTCAGGTCGGAGACGCCGCCTTTCAAGTCCTTCCTCCTCGGCAAGATCCTTACGGGCATGAAGGCCAAGGACGACGCGCTCGTCTCCGGAGGGACTCTGGAGAAGGGGAAGGAGCTGAGGTTCAGCGTCGCTGAGAAAGGGGGGAAGATCAGCGGGCTGACGATCGAGAACTACCGCGAAGGAGAGCGCCTCACCGAGATTCTGAACACCGTGAGCTGGACTTTCTCGAGGATGCTCGAGAAGGCTCCTACTTCACCACAGTGACGCTCCGCACGGCCGCCAGAGAGTTGAGCTCGGCTAGCACCTCTCCGGGGATTCTGCCCTCTACGACCAGTGTGAGCTTCGCGCTCGGGGACCATGTCTGGGTCGTCCGCCAGCGCCTGCCTCACGACTATCCCGTGCCTCGCGAGCGCCCCGGCCGCGTCCGAGATGATGCCTGCGGCCCTCGGGTCGCCGTCTATCACTATCGCCGAGTAGCCGAGCCTCGAGACCACTGGCACCAGGCTGGCGCCGACGGGCGTTATCTTGGAGAAGACCGAGAAGAGGAAGGGGTCCTTCCTGATCTGCTCCGCGGTCTGCTTGACGACGCGCCTGTCGGCGCCGACGTCCCTCGCGAGCGCCGAGTAGTCGACCTCCAGCCCCCCGACGAAGAGCCCGCATCGTCCGAGACCCTTATCCCGTACTCCAGCATCTTCCTGGCGACGTCCAGCCTCACCTTCTGGCCCTCGAACTGTTCCCTGACCTTCGACCACACGTTCTTCTTCTCCCTGGGGTGTCTGGGTCAGGGTGCTGAACCGTAGGCCCTCGTGACCTTGACCCCGTCGACCAGGACCCACGGGCAGAGGGTCGGGGTGTCGACCTCCCACCACTGCACCCACTCCCTCTCCTTCGAGAGAAGCTTCACCGAGGAGAAGATCCTCTCGAGCGAGTCGCTCATCCTGAGCCCGCTGAGCGGCTTCGTGATGCGGCCGTTCTCGACCAGGTACGTCCCGTCCCGCGGGACCGTCGAGAACTCCCCCGTCCTGTAGTTCGTGAAGCGGGTGTACCAGTTGCTCGTGAGTATTATCCCGCGCTTCATCTCCTTCACCATCTCGGCGTAGCCCGAGTCCCCTGGTGCCACCTCCAGGTTCCAGGCGTCCGGCTCGATCCAGCCCGCGTTCCCCGTGCTCTTGACCTTGAACCTCTTCGCGGTGGTCAGGTTGTGCAGGTAGTTCACGAGCACGCCGTCCTCGATCATCTTGGTCGACTGGGTGGGCTGCCCTCGTCGTCGAAGACCCTTCCTCCTAGCCCCCCTTCGATCCGGCCGTGGTCCGTGAGGCTGAACGACTCCGAGCCCACCCTCTTTCCCATCTTCTCGACGAGGTAGGACGTCCCCGAGTCGACCGAGAAGGCGGAGGCGAAGCCGCCTACCAGCGAGATCAGGTTCGCCGCCACCGTGGGGCTCATCAGGACCTGGTACGTCCCCTCGTCCGGCTTCTTGGAGTTGAGCATCCTCTTCGAGTCCTCTCCCGCCCTCCTCCCGGCGACCGCAGGACGGAACCCCTTGAGACTCGAGGAGCACGAAAGGCCGTGCCCGCTCGCGTTCCTCTCGGTGAACGACCTGATGTTCAGGAGGATGCTCGAGGTTGTGTCCTGCCCCTGGGTCCCGTTGGACGACAGGAGGTAGCTCGAGACCAGAGAGGCCTCGAGGCCCCCGCACTCCGACGCGCTCCCGCCCCGCGGGCCGACTCGATCGCCTCGCTCGCAAACTCCGAGACCGCCTTCTCGGCGTCGCCAAGCCGCCTGTCGAAGGTCCCTGCCTTCTTCAGCTTGGTCGCGCTGCTCGGGAGACCCGCGTAAACGGGCTCCTTGGAGAGGTTGATCATGGTCTTGTACAGCCGCTCGACGAAGGCGCTCAGACCCTCCTCGTCGGTGTTCGAGGACCCGCCCACTATCCTCCTGCCCGCCTTCGCCAGGTAGACCGAGACCACGCTCTCCTCGGTCTTCTTGGCGACAGAGAGGGAGTCGTTGGCGAACCGGATCATCTGTTCGCTCCCCGCCGTCGATACGAAGATCGCCTCGTCGACGCCCAGCCTCTTGGCGGCCTTCAGCCCGCGCTCGTTCAGCTCGGTGGGTATCATCCTCTCACCTCGTACCTATCCTCACTCCGCCGAGGAGGGTGTCGGGTCCCCCGGTCCAGACGGGGATCCCCTGCATCGGGTCCCCCTTCCCGCACGTTGCCGCCTCGAACTCCACCTCCTTGCCCCTCGCCCTGACGCTGCCCCAGAGCGCGGGGGTCGTTATCTCGAGCACGGGCGCCTTGACGAGCGGTCCGAGCTCCCCGTTCTTGATCCTGTACGCCTCGAGCCCGACGTACCTCTGGTTCAGCCGCTTGTCGTCGATGTTCCACTCCGTGAAGGACTTCAGGTAGATCCCGTCCTTGACCTCCTTGATCAGCTCCTCCGTCGTGCGGTCTCCGGGCTCGACGAAGGTGTTCGACATCCTGATTATCGGCTCCCTGTTGAAGTCCACCGACCTGGCCGAACCGTTGTTCCTGACCCCGAGCTCGGCGGACGTGCTCCTGTTCTGAAGGAACTCGGTGATCTCCCCGTCAACGATGAGGCGCCTCTTCGTCGCCCTCACCCCCTCGTCGTCCACCGGACAGTAGCCGTTCGAGTGGACGAGGTTCGGGTCGTCGCTGACGTTCGCCTCCTTGCTCCCGATCCTATACCCTAGGCTGCTCTTCTTCAGGTAGGACTCCCCTGCCTGGGCGCCCTCCCTCCCCAGTATCCTGTCCGCCTCCTGGGGGTGCCCCACCGACTCGTGGGCCGCGATCCCCGAGAGCTCGGGACTGAGTATGACGTCCATCACTCCCGCCTCCAGCTTGGTCGCGCCCTCGATCACCGAGCGGAGGACCCTCGCCTCCTCCTCGACCCTGGAGATGAGGTCCAGCCTCTTGACCACCTCCAGCCCCCCGGTCTCCCCCTGCTGGACCATCCTCTGGGCGACCTCGCCTCCCGAGATCGCCGTGAGGATTCCGAAGAAGTTGACTCTCGGGACCCTGCTCTCGATCTCCGCCCCGTCGCTGTTGATGTAGTACTTCTCGTCGACCCCCGAAGCCGCGGCGAGGATCCGGTTGGGTATCTTGGCTCCCTTCCCCTTCTGGATCCTCTTGTCCATCTCGAGGAGGATCGACTTGAGCCAGGAAGCGTCTCCCCCCTCGACCTTCTCCTTCTCGGCGGCGCTGAAGCTCCCGCGCACCGACCTGGAATCGTCAAGCCTGACCTTCTTCTTCACAAGTCGCTGGGAGGCCTTGGCCATCTTCACTGTCTTCGCCGTCAGGGACCTCACCCCGGCCCTCTCCATGATGTTGGTCGCGCTGAACGCGAGAGCGCCGTCGCACAGCACCCTGATCCCTATTCCGAAACTGTCACCCATCATGGAGGGCTGCGGCTCTCCGTTCTTCAGCATGAACCCCGATCCTATGCTGCTCTGCACCCGCGCCTCGGCATAGTCTGCGCCCAGCCGACGGGCCTCGCGCATGGAAAGCTGGGCAAGTTCCTTGACGTTCTCCCTGATCATTCAGACCCTCTTCCGGGAGTTGATGTTATTTCTATGTTTGTCTACGGTTGCCGCTCCGCGTCGGTTGACGAGGCCCCACCTCGGCGCCCCGCTTCGGCCCGGGATTCAGAATCCATGGCACTGCAGCGAGTCCACTATCTCCTGCATCGTCCGGCCCTGGACCTCCTTGTTCTGCTCGGTGGACGTGGCGTAGATGACGTAGAACCTCTTGGTCTCGTCGCAGTGCAGGTGGACCGACCTAACGTCCTGCAGCTGGCCCTTCCCGAAGAGCCCCCTGCGAGGGACCTCGATCTTTACGTGGTTGAAGACGGCGTCGTGCCCTCCCACCTTGATGTCCTTCGACTCGAGAGTCGTCATCTTACCTTGGACGCTCTTCTTCACCCTATCCAGGCTGAACTTGGCGTGGTCCTGGATAGTCGGGGCCTTCTTGATGACCTTGTCAAGGTCGCCCCAGGACACGAATACGTTCGCCTTGTCAGGGGACTTTACAGCGACGTCGCCGTCCTCCCTCTTGAACTTGGGGTTGAACTCCAGTTTCGAGGTAGATGGGAACTGGAAGGAGAAGCCGTAGATCCGCAGCGTGTCCTTCTCGACGGGGACCGTACCCAACGGGAGGTCGGCGTTCTCCATTGCTCCGGCCGCGAAGTGCCAAGATAAAAACTGTCACGGAGGGCGGACGAATCAGAAATACTTAAGTCGGCCACAGGAACGCTGCGTACTAGCGATGCTTCCAATCCCGCTGGACCTCGATTCGGGGACCTTGCAGGCACTCGCCATACTGGCCGTGGCTCTGGGCATCGCCGGCATAGCGATCCTGCTGCTGTTCGCCAAAGACAAGATCTGAGGAGGTGCCCTTTGGTGAGAGGCCTGATCTTCGACGTCGATGGAACCTTGGTCAGCCTCAAGGTCGACGTGGAGAAGCTCCGATCGACGACGGCGCGGGAACTCGTCAAGGTCGGATTCGACGTGTCCTTCATGGACGGAACGAATCTACACACCCAGGAGATAATCGACTGGGCGAGGAAACAGGTGGAGAGCGGATCGGTCAGAATAGACTTCGAGTCCTTCCGGGCAGCGCTCTTCGCGGCGCTGGATGAGGTCGAGATGGACTGGAACGCCAGGGCTGAACCCATACAGGGAACCGGCGAGGTCCTCGACCGCCTCAGGTCCGCGAACGTGAAGCTGGCGACTCTGACCAACAGCGGGAGGACGCCCTCGGAGTGGCTCCTGAAGAGGCACGACCTCCTGAGGCGCTTTGACTTCACGCTCACCAGGGACGACGTGAGCGCCTTGAAACCGAGCCCGGACGGCCTGCTCGAGGCCGTCGACCTGATGCAGCTCCCAAAGAGCGAAGTGGTCTACGTCGGTGACAGCATCATCGACGTGAAGGCCGCCAAGGGCGCTGGCGTCAGGGTCGCATCGGTCACGACCGGGAGGTACACCCACGAGAGGCTCCTCAGCGAGGGGAGCGACTACATATTGAGCTCGCTTTCCGGCCTCCTTGACCTGGTCTAGCTCCTCAGACCCGCTCGACCCTGGAGAGCGTGTCTCTGAGCTCCCTTCCCTCCCTCTTCAACCCCTCCACCTCGTCTCGGAGCCCCGCCAGGTCCTTCCCGGAGTCCCCGAATGCGAAGTCTTCGAGAATCTCGAGAGCCCTCCTCCTGTTGCGGTTGTCGCCATCCTCGTCCGCGACCTTCTTCAGGGTCTCGATGAACCTCCTCTCCCCGAGGTTGGCAACCAGCTCGAGGAGTTGGTCCCTCACCGCGAAGTCGGGGTCCTTGACGGCGATCTCTTTCAGCACCTCCAGGTCCTCGACCTCCAGAGATCCCAGCTTTTCGTAACCCTTGAGCGATCCTATCCTCTCGCGGAGCGGTTGCCCGTACAGGATGTGCGCCCTTATGGTCTCTCTTGCTTCCCGACCCTTGACGAATCCCAGGGCCTCGAGCGAGGCCTCGGCGAGGCCGTGCTCCGGGGACTCGATCTTCATCGCCTCGGTCAGAAGCTGGAAGGCGTCCTTGGCCCCGATCTTGCCGATGGAGAGAGCCGCCTCGCACTGGTTGAAGGGGCTTTCGTCGCCGAAGAGCGCACCCTTGAGCGCCTCGTGGACCCTCTCCTCGCCCTTGAACTCCGATAGCGCGGCGATCGCGGCCCTCCTGACCCTCCGGGGCTCCGGCGCGGGAGAGTTCGAGGACCGCGTCGAGGGCCTCCCGTCCTCCTATCTTACCGATCGATCTAATCGCCTGGGCCCTCACGGACCAGTACTGGTCTCTCGTCGCGGCCTCCCTGAGCATCCCCAAGGTCTCCGCGTTCTTGAAGGAGGCCAGCTCCTCCGCGGCACTCTTCCTGCTGAGCATGTCCACGCTCGACAGGAGCTGGTTGCTCAGGAGAGCGTAGCTCTTCTTGAACTTGAGCTTCTTCAGGACCCAGCCTTCGGGGTCGAACTCCACTATCTTCGGCTCCGAGTCGAGCTCGAAGTGATAGCGCTCGCTCTGCCCCCGCACGATGACCCTCCTGACCTGCCTCCCTCTGGCAGTGTAGAAGACCAGGTCCACGGGGAGCTCGAAGAGCGGGGTGAGGTCGTCTGTCTGCTGGACCTGAGCAACCGCGACCTCCGCCGTACTTCTGCTCTGGTCCCATGCGTACTCGACCTCGAACTCGGGGTGCCCCGCCCTGTAGAACGACTGCTCGAAGTAGCGCTCGAGGGAGACCCCGCTGGCTTCCTCCATCGCCCGCCTGATAGTCGTTGGTCTCGGCGTTCCCGTAGGCGAACCTCTTCAGGTACTCCCTCGTCCCCGTGAAGAAGCGCTCGTCCCCGAGTATCCCCCTGAGCTGGTGGATCATCCAGGCGCCCTTCTCGTAGGTGCACGCGTCGAAGACGTCGTCGGCGTAGACGTAGTCGTTCTCCACTATGGCCCTCCGGTACCGACCCTCGTCCTCTTCGAAGTACGAGCGGGCCTTGAAGTCCATGTTCTGCCCGAACTCGTCGAGGCCGTACCGTCTCTCGTGGTAGAGCGCCTCCATGTAGGTGGCGAAGCCCTCGTTGAGCCAGGAGTGGGACCAGTGCCTCATGGTCACGAGGTCACCGAACCACATGTGCGCCAGCTCGTGGGCGACCAGCTCGATGTGGTTCTTGTCGGGACGCGAATACCTCGACGAGTAGTCCTCCTCCGACCGCTCGTCGGGGAACCGGGTGTCGACGAGGGTCGTGGCGCTGATGTTCTCCATCCCGCCGTAGATGAAGTCGTGGACCGCCACCTGCGCGTACTTCTCGTAGGGGTACTCGATTCCTGTGATCTCTACGAAGGTCCTCATCATGTCGGGCGTCTGACCGAAGTAGCGCATGATGTCGGCCTGCTTCTGCTCCGGGGCGTAGTACTGCAGCGGCACCCTCCCCGCCTTGTCGTCTACCCGGACGAACTTCCCGACCACGAACGAGTTGAGGTAGGCCGAGTGCGGCGCACTCTCGTGCCAGTGGTAGGTCGTCCATCCCTCCGATGCGGTCTGGGAGACGAGTCTTCCGTTCGAGATGACCTCGAACCCTTCTGGCACCGTTATCACCGTCTCCGAGGCCGACTTGTCGTTCGGATGGTCGTAGCAGGGATACCAGTATCTCGCCGCCTCGGCCTCGCACTGGGTCCAGACCTGGACGGGCTTGTCGGGGTACTTGTCGTCCGGGTGGACGAAGTAGGCGCCGTGGGTCGGATTGGCCGAGTAGTCGACGGCCACCAGATGCGCTGTCGTGCTCAGGGGCGTTCCGGCCCTTATGGTGAGCCTCTCGCCATCGTGGTCGAATCGGGCCTTCGCGCCGTCGAGCTGAACCCTGGAGACCCTCATCTCCACCGCGTCGAGGTGGATTGCCGCGAGATCATTCCTCAGAGGGGTGATCTTGAGGTAGCAGCTGCCCTCGATGCTCTTCTTCTCCGGGTCGACCTTGATCTCGACCTTGATGTGGTCTGTCTGGAACTCGCGGTCGGGCATGTAGTGCCTCCGGGCCCCCGGGACGTGGAAAGACTTCCTCCCCTTCATGGCCGAACCCGCTTCAATCCACCTCAAAAACAATTTTTGGGCCCTATTTCCATCCCTTTTTCACGCCTCTGGCGTAGGCCTCCCAGTAGGGGTCGAACCTTGGTGGGGTGTACACCCTCGCCGGCCCGCCCTCGGACACCCTGAGACCCGCACCCCGGGCCCCGACCCTCCCGACCTTGTAGGCGTCTATCTTCTTCGAGGCGAGCCGCGAAAGGACCTCCCCGGTGCGCTCCGGCCGGGAGGCGACGAGGAGGGTCCCCTCGCTCACCGTGATGAGCGGGTCGAGTCCGAAGGCGCTGCAGACGGCCCTGCTCTCCTCGGAGACGTGGATCTTCCCGAGTTCGACGTCCAACGTCCGGCCGCTCGTCCGGGCGAGCTCGTAGAGACCCCCCATGACGCCCCCCTCCGTGGCGTCGTGCATCGCCGTGACGCCCCGGGATCTGACCCCGACGGAGCTTGCGACGAGCGCATCCTCGACCGTGGAGCACCTTCTCAGGTAGGACGCGGCCCTCCTTGCGACCCTGCTCCCGAGCTTCCTCTCCGTGGTCTCTGGGAACGCCAGAGCCAGGACGGCGGTCGCCTCGATCGCCGCCCCCTTCGTCATGATGATATCATCGCCAGTCTCGACCATCTTGGGCGTGACGTACGCTTCCGCGTCGGATATCGCCATCATCATGCCTCCGCCGACGATCGAGAAGCCTGATCCGGGATACCTCCCTGTGTGACCGCCGATTATGGAGATGCCGAGGCGCCTGCACTCGTCGCTCACGGCGATTGCGTAGCTCTCGAAGTCACCCGGTGTCAGCGAGGGTGGCAGGTTGTAGTCCAGGACCGCGAACTGTGGCGAGACCGCGCTCGTCGTGAGGTCGGAAGCCAGCTCGTGGACGGTCAACCAGGCAGAATCGACCATGCCGATGGATGGGATGATCGAGAGGGGGTCGGCGGTGACTATCATCACCCTCTGCCCGCCGATGGAGATCACAGCGTTGTCGAGCCCCATGCCGGGACCGACCAGGACCGAACGGTTCTCGGAACCCGTGTTCCTCAGGAGCACCCGCCCCAGGAAATCACGGTCGACCTTCCCAAGACCTTCCTTGACCAAGAGGGCTCTGTGGAAGCGTTTGACATCTTGAGCTTTTATACCTGCACCCTCCCCCGCGCCCGGTTTTGCCCTCCAGAATCGTGGTCCACTATGGCGAGATAGGGACCAAGGGCGGGAACAGGCAGGTCTTCGAGGGCAGCCTGCGGAGGAACATCCTCGCCGGCCTGAGCCCCCTCGGAGGCGCGAGGGTCAGGATGGTCGACAACCGCTTCTTCGTCCTCCTCGACGATGAGAAGGTCGCCGAGGCGAAGCTGCGGCTCTCGAAGGTCTTCGGGATAGTCTGGTTTGCGCAGGTCGAGACGGCGCCCCTGTCCTACCCAGACATACGGGAGACTGCGGTCCGCGCCCTGGCCGGGCGTCCAAAGGAGACGAGCTTCAGGGTCAGCGTCAGGAGACCGAACAAGACCTTTGGGATGACCTCCCAAGAGCTGGCGAGGAAGCTGGGCGAGGACGTGATCGAGAGGCTAGGTCTGGGGGTGAACCTCTCAAACCCAGACGTCACACTCTCCGTGGACATAATATCGGAAGAGGCGCTGGTCTACACGGAACGCCTGAAGGGTCCGGGCGGCCTGCCGGTCGGGGTGAGCGGGCGCGTCCTGCACCTCCTCTCGGGGGGGATCGATTCGCCGGTCGCAGCATGGCTCATGATGAAGCGCGGGTGCAGGCCGGTCTATCTCCACTTCTACGTTGCCCCCGGACCCGAGCCGATTCTCCAGAGCAAGATAGCGGAACTCGTCCGAAGGCTGTCCCAGACGGGCGAGGAGTCCCGCCTCATCCTCGTGCCGTTCAGCCCCTACCAGCTCGCGACGACCGACCTCCCGCCCGAATTCGAACCGACAGTCTTCAGGAGGTTCATGACGGATCGTGGCAGAACGCCTCGCAAAGCGCCTCGAGTTCCCGGCGATCTCGACCGGAGACAACCTCGCCCAGGTCGCCTCCCAGACCCTCCAGAACATCGCCTGCATCGACAGCGGTGGGTCCCTCCCGACGCTCCGCCCTCTTCTGGGCTATGACAAAGACGAGATAATCCAGCTGGCGAGGCAGGTCGGGACCTACGAGACATCGATTCTCTACTACAAGGACTGCTGTTCCATAGTCTCCAGGCACCCGAGGACGAGGATGAAGATCGAGGACGTCGACGAGTCATCCCGACGTTTCGGCTTCGACGAGCTGGCTACGAAGTGCATCTCGATGGGCTCGATGGCAACGTTCAGGGACGGAGCGGTCGAGCTGCGGCCCCTCGCTGACGTCCTGGCGGACAGGACGCATCAGCAGGGCGGTCCCGACCTCGAGCAGACAGCTAGCCCGCCGCGCTGACCTGCAGCTCGGTGACCCTCACAACCCACAGGCTCGTGTGAGGGAATGACTGAGATATCAGCACCTCCCCTCCGGGACTCGCCACCGGGAAGCTCTCGTAGACGCGGCCATCGACCGAGACGGTGGCCTCTCCCCCGACCACCGCTATCTGGTAACTGTGCCAGACAAAGGGCGACAGGCCCGTCTGCGCGTCACTCAGGTTCGTCTCCCGTGTCCCGTTGACCTCTCTGGCGAGCTCGAGCGTCCCATCGGTGTGAAGGAGTACGTAATAGAAGTTCCTGGTGTTCTGGTAGTTGAATATGATCCACTGCCCGTCCCATGGGTCCGGCCCCGTTACGAAGGTCTGCATCCCCACCGTCACCGTGTAGCTCGGCCCGGGGAGCTGCTTCTCGAGGTCAACCCTCGTGAGCGCCGGAGTGGAGACGACCACCAGGGCGACGAGCAGTATCGCAATCGATCTCCCGCCTCCTCACGGAGAGCGGGGCAAGGCGGCTACGGCCGAGCGAGACCGGGCGCATGATGAAGAGACCAGCCAACGCTCCTACGATCAGAGGTATGGGGACGGCCACAGTACCGACGATCAGGGGGAAGTTCACCTCCTGTGCGAAGACAAGGGACCCGAGGACCATCAGGATGAAGGTGAGGACGTTCACTATCCTGACCGTGGTCGCCGTTCCGAGGACCGACGCGGTCGTCCTCCAGGTCCCCTGGCTTCGCAGGCCCACCAGCAGCTCCCCAGAAACTCCGAAGAGGAAGACAACGGAGAGCGCGGTCGCGCTCGCCAGCGTCACCGGCCCTCCGTACCCCAGCCAGAAGAGCAGCGCATATCTCAGGCCGTGGAAGACGACGTCGGACGGGGACTTCTCACGTGCCCTGATAAGCCGTGGGTAGTTGAGGTAGAGAAGCATCACCGCAGCGCCGAGGACGATACCCACCGGGGGCAGGAAGAGCAGTATGGCGACTGACAGAGCCGCCAGAGGCAGGGCTGCCCACCGAAGGTGGGTGAAGAACCTCTCGTTCTCGCCGGCGAAGAGGGCGAAGGCCTTTGAGCTGACGGCGAAGCCAAGGATCGCGAGCGCGGGGAATTGACCGGGGTTGAGCAGCACGCCGAAGAGGACGGTTATCATCACGTGGGCGAACGACGTGAGCACGAAGTAGACGTCCTCCCGCGCGTCGGGCTTGTGCTGCAAGAATCAGAGCGGCGAGGCGGAGGTGGCTTAAAGTTTCGCCCGTGGTCCGTCGTCGACTCTCGCGCCTGGGGGATCCCCGGGCTTCTCGGTAAGCCTTCAGCCTCGCCTCGGAGCGCATAAATATGGTCAGACTGCTTTCCCAGGGCAATGCAGATCAAGGTTACCCTAGACCAGGACGACCTTCCTAGGAACTGGTACAATATCCAGCACGACCTGCCCGAACCGCTGCCTCCGCCGCTCGACCCTGGGACCATGAAGCCCATGTCACCGGAGCCCCTCTTCCGCCTCTTCGCGAAGGAGTGCGTGATGCAGGAGGTGTCGACGGAGGAGTACATCCCAATCCCCGAGGGTGTAAGGGAGGCCTACCTGCGCCTCGGTCGTCCCTCGCCTCTCTACCGAGCCACGAGGCTCGAGGCCGCACTCAAGACTCCCGCCAAGATATTCTACAAGAGGGAGGACCTCAACCCGGCAGGCAGCCACAAGCCGAACACGGCGCTCGCCCAGGCCTACTACCACTCGAAGGAGGGAACGAAGCGCCTGACGACCGAGACGGGCGCAGGACAGTGGGGGAGCGCGCTCGCGATGTCTTGCGCGCTCTTCGACATCGAGTGCACGGTCTACATGACCAGAAGCGCGTTCATCCAAAAGCCGTACCGCAAGACCCTGATGGAGGTCTACGGAGCCAACGTATTCGCATCTCCCAGCAGCAACACGAAGGTGGGGCAGAAGTTCCTCGCTCAGGACCCCGACCACCCCGGGAGCCTCGGCATCGCGATCAGCGAGGCAGTCGAGGACTGCGTCACCCACGACACGACGAAGTACGCGATAGGGAGCGTCGTGAACCACGTCCTGCTGCACCAGTCGATCATAGGGCAGGAGGCGGTGGAGCAGATGAAGATGTTCGACGCCGAGCCAGACTATGTGGTCGGGTGCATCGGCGGAGGCAGCAACTACGCCGGTCTGGCCTATCCCTTCATGCGCGAGAAGCTAAGGGGAAAGAGCGACGCCGAGTTCGTGGCCGTAGAGCCGAAGGCCGTCCCGTCCACCACGAGGGGGGAGTACCGCTACGACTTCGGGGACACGGGGGAGATGACCCCCCTCTTCAAGATGTACACCGTCGGTCACACCTTCCAGACGCCGCCCATCCACGGCGGAGGGCTCCGCTATCACGGCAAGGCGCCGTCCATGTCGATGCTGATAAACAAGGGCTACATGAGGAGCATTGCCTACTCGCAGAACGAAGCCATGGACGCGGCCGTCACCTTCGCCCGAACAGAGGGCATAGTCGTCGCCCCTGAGACGAGCCACGCGGTAAGGGCCGCGATCGACATCGCCCTCCAGTGCAAGCAGAAGAACGAGCCGAAGACCATCCTCTTCAACCTGAGCGGCCACGGCCTGCTCGACCTGAAGGCTTACGAGGACAAGATGAGCGGGGCCCTCATAGACTACTCTCCAACCGACGAGACCATACACAAGGCGCTGGAATCGCTGCCCGCGGTGAGCTAGCTGCGAGGCGACCTGACCTTCCGGTCTCCTTAAACGCCCACGAGTGTCGGCGATGAAGACGGCCCAATCAATGAGAAGCCTTCTTTCGATGGCAGACCTCTCGGGCGAAGAGCTCGGCTCGCTGCTCAAGAGGGCGGGACGACTCAAGCGGGAGATCAAAGCCGGGAAGGAGATCGTGTCTCTCAGAGGGAAGGTGGTCGGCCTGCTCTTCGAGAAGCCTTCCACCAGGACGAGGACCAGCTTCGAGGTCGCGACCCTCAGACTGGGCGGCCACTCGCTCTATCTCTCGGCGAACGAATTGCAGCTGAGCCGCGGGGAGCCCGTCAAGGACACCGCGAGGATACTCGGCGACTACCTGGACGCGATAGCCGCAAGGGTCTATTCCCAGGAGGTCGTGAACCAGCTCGCCGACTTCTCCGGAGTCCCGACAATCAACGCGCTGAGCGATATCGAGCACCCCACCCAGGTCGTGGCCGACCTCTTCACGGTTCTCGAGGTGAAGAAGAGGCTGAGGGGTCTCAAGATGGCCTACATCGGGGACGGCGACAATGTCTGCAACTCCCTCCTCCTAGGCGCGGCCACGGTGGGCATGAGCATCTCCGTCGGCTGTCCAGAGAACTACCGTCCCAACGAGAAGATTCTCAAGCGGGCAGTCGAACTCGGCCTGTCGTCGGGAAGCGAGGTCCATGTCCTCACGGACCCGGCACAGGCCGCCTCCGGCGCCGACGTCCTCTACACCGACGTCTGGGTCAGCATGGGGGAGGAGGCCGAGAAGGAGAGAAGGCTGAGGGCCTTCCGCGGCTATCAGATAGACTCGAACCTCCTCAAGGTGGCGAAGAAAGACGTGAGCGTGATGCACTGCCTCCCCGCTCACCGTGGCCTGGAGATCACCGATGAAGTCATCGAGGGTCCGCGCTCGATAGTCTGGCGTCAGGGCGAGAACAAGCTCTACGGCGCCGCAGCGGTGTTGGAGTGGCTGGTCGGACGAAACCCCTAGTCCAGCCCCGAGCCGGGGGTCCAGACCCCTAGGAACTCTTTCCCGCGGTCTCGAAAGTCCTCATCGCGCGTTCGAGCTCCCTCTTCCTCGGGCTCCCTCGGGTCTCGAGCCTCGTCGCCTTCAGTGCTCCTGCGAGGTTCCCCCATCTTGCTGCGTCCAGGGGGCTCTTGCCTATCATGAGGTAGCTCGCGAAGACACCTAGGAACGCGTCGCCACAGCCTGTCGTGTTCAGCACCTTCATGTCCAGCGACGAGAGGTCGACGCCGGAGACTCTGGTCAAGGACCTGCCGTCCGATACGATGCACCCTCCAGATCCTGAAGGTCGCGACGACCGTGACCCTGGGGTGCTTCTTGTTGACTATGCCCAGGACCTTCTCCTCGTCGGCGGCCCGGTCGAGGTTCATCAGCTCTATCCTGTCCACGACCAGGAAGTCAGAGATCCTTAGGATGGCGTCCAGGGTCTTCACCCCCTCCTGTGTTCGCACGCCCGGGCTATAGATCACCTTCGCCCCGTGCGACCGCGCCGCCTCTGCTGCGGCCAGGGCCACGGGCGTGGGTGGATCCATGACCACCATCGCGCCGGTCTTGGAGATCACCTTGGCGCAACCCCTCTCACGGATGTCGCCCGATGTGATCTCGGCGTTGGCGCCGAAGTGGGTGTGGATGGTCTTCCGACCCTCGGCGTCGACAAGGATGTAGGCGCGCCCAGACTGTCTTCCCTTGACTTCGACGATCCCCTCCACCGTCACGCCCTCCGAGACCAGTTCGGCGATCTGGGCCTTTGCTATCTGGTCGTCTCCCAGCGCCCCGATGCAGGCCACCCTGCCGCTCCCCAGGATCCTTGCGGCTGCGACCGCGACGTTGGCCGCCTTCCCTCCTGAGAACTCCTCGACTCTTCTGACGGGGACTTCTTCCCCCGATCTCGCGAAGCGATCCTCGAAGATGCTGATGTCCCAGTTGATGGCGCCAATCACAGAAAGCAAGGGTAAACCCGAAGGCCGACCTGCTCTGGTTCCCGGTCGTGCTAGTGCGAAGGCGCTATCCCTCTTGTGGATCTCTTCCTCTTCTTTGGCATGAGTCCGAGAAACGTCTTCGGCTTCATGCGCTTCTTTTCAGGCATGCATGGCTCACCCGGCTTCATTCGTAATCCGGCACCCCGTCATAAGTGTGACTGGGCCGTTCTCGACCGGACCTGCTGCGTAGTACGATAGAAGATAGATTCACTAGTCTATAGAAGAACGAGATCGAAGGTACAGCGATTCTATTGTCCTCGCCAGAGACGGCCAAGACCAGGTCCACGGACGCGGCGGACGCCGTAGGAGCCTCAACCGCGCTACGAAAGGAGATTGTCGAAGCGCTCAATGAGGACCTAGCCAGGGAGTACAAGGCGATCGTCCAGTACGTCGTCTTCAGTGCGGCTTTGAAGGGGGCTCAGTACGGAGAGATAGCAGACCAGCTCAAGGGGCACGCTTCTCAGGAGCTCTCACACGCCCTCGAGCTCGCAAGGCAGATCGACTATCTCGGTGGGAGGCCTACGGTCAGGATGGTCCCAGCGCAGACGTCCGACGACTCCAGGAAGATGCTGGAGATCGACCTCCAGGCAGAGCGCGACACCATCAAGAACTACCGGGAGCGGATAAGGCAGGCGGAGCGGGCGGGGGAGTTTGCGCTCTCAGAGGCCCTGAGGGACATAATCGTCCAAGAGCAGGACCACGAGATAGACCTGAGAGACGCGCTGGGCGTCGACTAGGTCCGAGGATCCTCCTCAGGTCGCGTATCCCTTCCTTCTGAAGAACTCTCGGGCCACCTTCCTCTCTTCCGCCTCAAAGCCGGCCAGGTCGCCCCCCATCATCGAGCCCATGTGGTCGGAGGCGAGCCGCCTCGAGACGGTGCGGTAGAACTCTTTGCAGATCGAGATACCTTTGAGGACCTCTGCGTCTGTTCGGTAGACTCCACTCTCCTCGACCTGATAGCCAAAATCCCTCAGAGCCCCCATGAAACGCGAGAAGTTGCTTCCGTCATCACGGATCGCAGAGACCTTGACCTCCGAGACCGTGATTACCGGGGGCCTGGAGTTCTTGATGAAGCGGATGACCTTCGACATCGACTGAAGGACGCCCGGCGCCGTGTTCCTGATCTGAGTGTAACACTCGTCCTGCATCTCACGCATGTAGTCAACGTCTACATCCAGGAGCCAAGCTCCTGACCCGTCCATTCGCGCGCCCAGATCTATGAGGTTCTTCGGAGGGCTCGGATAGACCTCTATGCCGAGAGTCGTCTTCAGGAAGGCCACCACAGACGCGATCGACTCCCGCGGGTCGCGCACCCTCAATGATGGGGGAAGCTTCGACTCGATGTCCGAGGCGTGCCTAGCCAACATCCTCTCAGGGATGGCAATGATCACCTCCGCGCCGAGGCGGCGCCTGGACGACGAGCTCCTGAGCCCCAGGATGCCGCCGGAGACCTCGCGCAGGGCGGCGTGGACGCTGGTTCGCTGGGCGAAGATCCGAAGCTCGGGTGGATACAAGCTGTAGTCCCCTCCGAGGGAGACGTCAAGATGAGAGTCCAGGCTGAGGATTCTGTCAGGACTCTGATTCAGACGTATGATGGTCTCGGGGACCTGCGAGTGGATACTGTGGACTATGGCTCGCACGAGCGGTCCCCCTCCCTCAGACCCTGTACAGGTAGATCGGATGAGGCTTCTTCCAGCCCGCCGGGACGACCTCGACCTCACTCACGGGTTTCCAGGCTGGCACCGGATAATCGAAGTTGACGATCCTGACACCTGACCTGAGCTCCCTCGTGAACTTGGGAGTGAGCAGGTTCAGGGTGTAGCTGGAGAGGTACAGGGCGAGCACGTCTGCCTTTCGGAGGCTAACCTTCTTGAAATTCTGGGAGGTAATCGTCACCCTTCCGTTGAGACCCATCTCTCTGACCTTCCTGCGGCACTCCTTCACAAGACGCATCCTGAGTTCCACCCCGACGGCCCTTGCTCCGAAGTCCCTGGCCGCGGCAATGACCAGTCTCCCGTCCCCCGAGCCGAGGTCATAGACCAGCTCGCCCGGCTTCACGGCGGCCATGGTCAGCATCTTGGGGATGATGTCCTCAGGGGTCGGTATGTGAGGCTCGGTGTAGTTCAAATGCTCCTCGGGCTATCCTGCCCTAGATAAGCTTCCGCCCTGGATGATCGCCCGGGGAGCACTCTGTGTCTTCGAGAACCCTCTCGAGGATCTTCCCAGAACATGGACCAAAGAGTGTCAGAAGTCGCAGGGACTGGAGGCCGCCGGCTATTGGAGCTTAAGCAGATACTCAGCCAGGTCGTCAGGGTCCATGATATCGAGCTCCTCGACCGTCTCCTCCAGTTGGGACAGGGGAATCCCGAATTCTCTCGTCATCAGTTTGCCTCCGTCCTTGTAGGTCAATCGCGATCTATTGTTCCCGGCGTCTGTCAGCGACACGAACTCCAAATCCTTGGCTTTGAACGAGTCCCTTACGTCCCCGATGAGAGTCATGCTGCACGAGCCCCCCGCGGGCGCCTATTCATGCTATCGGTAGCTGCTGCAACGGCTACTCACATCGGGCGTATCTCGACATCGCCTGCGGCCGAGCCCAAGGACGTGTTCGTGGACGGAGTCTTTCACCCCGAAGTCAGAACCCCGGCCGTCTCCGTTCGAAGCAACGGACAGGTCCCAGGAAAGGTCAGATGGAGATCAGAATGCTGACGACGGCCGATAGAATCAGGAGAAGCATGACGATGATGCTCAGGATTCTTATCCACCGTCTGCTCAATTCTTCCAGTCCTTCCCAGGCCTGAGCTTAAGTTCCTTGCTCCGGCGACCGTCCCAGTTTTGTGCTCCCTATGTCTGTCCGGATCTTCAGTCTTGAGCGACGAGTGTTGCGGAGTGTCTGTTTCGTCCTCTCAACGCAGCGAAAGCACCCACGACGAGGATGATGGCGACGTTGGCCGCTACAACCGCCAGGTACGAGGGCTGGAGGGCAGAGCTGCTTGAAGTAGTGGTTGTGGTCGATGACGCAGTTGCGTCAGAGAGGACGGTGACGGTGTCCGCACTGGGATTCGATACGAAGAACTCGTTCTTTGCAGAGTCGTACACAATCCAGAATGGACCCGGACCAGCGGATCTCGTACCGACGACGGAGTTGGTCGAGTCAGAGATCACTGCGGTGGTGTTTGTGCTTGGAGTTACGACGAACACCTCGCCTTTGGCGGGGTCGTAGGCGACTGCGCCTGCACCGTTCAGGGGCACGGTCGCGGTCACAGCGTCTGTCGTGTCTGAGATGACCGAGACGCCGCCTGCGATGGTGGTGCTACCTGAGCTAGCCACATACACCTCGCCCTTGGCGGGGTCGTAGACGATGCCGTCTGGAAACGGTCCCACGGTCACGTTCGCGATCACGGAGTTGGTCGTATCGGATATCACTGAGATTTGTCCGTGTGCCGTGTTTGACGCGCTTACGCTGGAAGGGATCGCCCCGTCTTCGGCCACGAACATCTCTCCCTTGGCGGAGTCGTATGCTATGACGCTGGGGAAATCGCCTAGGGGCACGCTCGCTACCACCGAATTCGTTGAATCCGAGATGACAGAGACGCTACCTGCGCTCGCGTCGTACTGCCCGACGATCGTCGTGTTCCCCTGATTGACCACGAATATCTCGCCTTTCGCGGGGTCGTAGGCGAGGTCTACGGGGTACATTCCGATTCCGTTGTTCGCTGAATCGTGTCCCAGGTCGATCGTCGTGACCACGGCGTTGGTCGCATCCGAGATGACCGTGATACAGTTTCCATAGAGATTGGACACAAAGAGTTCGCCCTTGGCGGAGTCGTAGGCGATGTACTGGGGACTCGGGCTAAAGTGGAACCCCGGATTGTTGAGCCCGGGTACCTCGACACTCGCGGCCACAGCATTGGTCGCGTCAGAGATGGCTGCGACTGCGGGACTGCTGAAATCCGCCACGAAAACCTCTCCGGTGGCGGGATCATAGGCCAGACCGATAGGGTCCAATCCGACCCCTACGCTGCCGGGACCGCCTGAAGCCGTACCCGTGTTGTACGAGAAGCTCGTGCAACTCACAGAGAGCTGAGCCCCGATGGAGCCCGAACTGAAGCACGATGACGAAGTCGTCGTAACACCAGATGATCCAGATGAGGACCCGGTAGTTGCCGACGTGCTAACGAGGGCAGCACTTACAGAGATGACTGCGATCTTGAAATCGTTGTCACTCCCGACAAACATCTCTCCTTTGGCGGAGTCGTATGCTATCACCGTGTTAGTGAAACCGGTGTTGACAGCCGCAGTGACAGTGTTGGTCGCGTCGGTGATGACTGTCACAGACGTAGTGCTGGTGCTGATGTTGCCTTCATCGGCCACGAAGATCTCGCCCGTTGCGGAGTCGTACGCTAGGCCGTCGGGTCCGAGGGGCCCGAAGTGCGGATTGGGAGCGATCGTAGCGGTCACCGAGTTGGTTGCGCCGCTGAGTACCGAGACAGTGTTGTCGCCGTAGTTAGCTACAAAGATCTCCCCCTTAGCAGAGTCGTAGGTGATCCCCGATGGGCCAGTTCCCACGTTTACCGTTGCGGCCACCAAGTTGGTAGAGTCGGAGATGACCGATACGGCGTTCGTCCCGTAGTCCGCTACGAAGATCTCCCCATCAGCCTGGTCGTAGGCGACTGCTCTAGGCTGATTCCCGACGGGGATGGTAGCTAGGACTGTGTTGGTCGCGTCGGAGATAACCGAGACGGACCCGGCGGTCCTGGAGGTGCCGCTTGCGACGAAGACCTCGCCCTTCCCGGAGTCATATGCGACCGCCTGCGGATAGGCCCCAACCGAGACGTTCGTGGTCACCTTGTCTGTCACGTCGGAAATGACAGAGACAGTGTTGGCTCCGTAGTTGGCCACGAACAGTTCACCTTTGGCTGAGTCATACGCAATACCAGTTGGCTCGTAGTTCTGACCGAAATGGATGGTCGCAACAACCCCGTTGTTGGAGTCGGAGAGGACGGTGATGCTGTCATTGAAGAAGTGCGTAACGAATACCTGTCCCTTAGCGGAGTCGTAGGCGATGCCGTACGAAGTACCCCCGATGTTCTTCGTCGCCACCACGGCTTGGCCGCTAACAGAGAAGTGGGAAGAAGAGGCAAGGAGCAGAAGCGTTAGCAAGACGAGCGCGGTCGTCACTTGGCGTTTGTTGCGCACCTTCACGAGATTAACTGGCGATGAGCGCCCCGAGTGTCGTCTTAAGCGTTCCGCCGACCTTCTCCAGTCATGACCTTGTCTCGGGGAGAGATTAGACCAGGGAGAGAGCCCCGAGAACGGGAAAGCAGGCTCAAGACCGGTTACCGTTGGCTCAGAATCACCCAGTTAGGTCACCCCGCAATCCTTAGATTGGCACCTCCGGCCGGAATCTTGTCTTGAGGTCGACAGGGACTCGTGAGGCGGTGGCGGCGTCGGTGACTTCAGATCTGCCCCGGTCAGGGACTGCCGACGAGCCTGAAGCCAAGGTGGCTAGGCAGGCGCTCGCAGGCTTGGCCTCTCTTGCTCTCCTGCTCTGGCTTGTCCTGTTCTTGACTGGAGGGTCTCTGGGATTCTGGCAGGCGTGGGTATACTGGATCCTCTTCGTCGTCAGCGTGTCGGCCATCAGCATCTATCTCCTGAGACACGACATGACTCTGATAAAGAATCGATTGGAAGCGGGTCCAGGGGCGGAGGGAGAGAGGGTACAGAAGGTCGCCCAGGTGCTCATAGGCCTCTTCTTCATCCTGATTATACTCGTTCCATCCCTCGATCATCGATTCCGTTGGTCCACCGTCCCCATCTACCTGGTCGCGGTGGGCGACATCTTCGTCATGCTCGGGCTCGCGACCATCTTCCTGGTCTTCAAGGAGAACAGCCACGCCTCAACGGCCGTGAGGGTGAACGAGGGGCAGGAAGTTGTCTCGACCGGTCCCTATCGTGTGGTCCGTCACCCGATGTACGCCGGTGCCCTCGTGATGCTGCTCTTCACTCCACTGGCGTTGGGCTCTTACTGGGGATTGGCCCCCTTTCTTCCCATGTTTCTGGTAATCGTCGTGAGACTCGCAGAAGAGGAGAAGTTCCTAAGGAGGAGTCTGTCGGGATACGATGAATACTGCAAGAGGGTCCGCTACCATCTCATCCCCCTCGTCTGGTGAACAGCTCGAGGCACTTCGAGCACGAGTCGCCGAGGGGCGTGGGAGACTGGAGGCCTTGTCCTGGGCTGAGGATACGATTCGCTCTATCGGGCCGCAGTCTCTGCAATCCCAGCCACCCCAGTAATGTTCTTCACCAGGTCATCCGGGATGTTGTGCCGCTCCCGGAGGTAGTCCGGCGAGTTGTACGAGACCCAGACCCTGCCGCCTTCGTCCTCGGAGACGAGGACCTTGAGGGGAAGGTCCATCGCAACCGTCGGGGCGGCGATCATCACCGGCGTGCCTGCTCTTGGACTTCCAAACACGAGCAGGCCTGTGGGTCTCATCGCCAGCCCTGCCTTCTCGGCGTCCTCGCTGAAGTCTACTCGCGCGAAGATGGTGAGGCCTCGAGATGTCACCTCAAGCTCGAGCCTCGCGAACGTCTCGGCGAAGGAATGCTCACTCGAGATCTGAACCATACCCTTCCTGGCGTCAGGCAATTCGAGGTCACTCCCACGCACTAGGCCCGGTGTAGATATCGCTTTCTCGTGATCAGACCGGGATTCCCAAGTTGGAGGTATCGGCTCCTGACGCCTCCCTGATGCCTCCAGCAGGCGCTTCGTCCGCCAATCTTCGGCATACTTATCTCAAGCGGGCACGCACGAGTCGGCGCCTGTGCTAGCCAAGAACTCAATCGGCTACAACGCGATCCCCGACGTCACGGAACCGAAGAAGCTGCTCGAGGTCTGCAAGCGCGCAGAGAGGGCTGGATTCGACGCGATCTGGCTGCCCGACCACTTCCACCCTTGGTTCAACACCGACGCGCTCGAGTACAACAGCTGGGTCTTCATGGGTGCCGCGATGCAGGAGGTGAAGATCCCCTTCGGGACGGCCGTGACCGTGCCGACCTACAGATACCACCCCGCAATTACCGCTCAGGCTTTCGCGACCATGCAGGGGCTCTTCGGAGATAGGGTGATCCTCGGCGTGGGGACAGGGGAGGCCATGAACGAGGTCCCGCTGGGATACACATGGCCGAAGTACCCCGAGAGGAGGGACAGGCTGATCGAGGCGGTCAAGATAATCCGGGCGCTCTGGAAGGGCGGCTTCGTCGACTTCGACGGGAGGTACTACAAGATCAAGGGGGCGAACCTGTACATGAAGGCCGACATCCCGATACTTATGTCCGCGATGGGCCCGAAAATGGCCAAGATCGTCGGGGAGTACGGGGACGGGATAATAACGGCGGGGAAGACCCCACAGTACATAAACGAGGTCCTCTTCCCTAACATCGTAGAGGGAGCGAAGAAGTCGGGGAGAACGCTGGACGACTTCCTCAAGGTCGTCGAGATAGACGTCGGCTACGACGAGGACTACGACCGGGCGGTCCAGGCCTGCAGGAAGTGGCGCGCCACCATCCTACCTGAGATCTTCAACAACAACATCTCCGACCCGAGGGAGATCGAGAAGATAGGGAATTCCGTCACCGACGAGCAGCTAGCCGAGGTCTTCCCCATAGCGACCGACGAGAACGAGTTCATCAAGAGGATAGAGCAGTACTTCAAGTGCGGATTCGACCACGCCTACCTGATGATCAACACCTTCGACGATGAGAAGGCATTGAGCCTCTTTGAGAGGAAGGTGCTTCCATACTTCAAGTCGAGCGGCAGGAGTTGACACCCTGCTGTTAGGTCGAATTCCTCCTACCAGCCGGAATTCACCGAGACGAAGCCCGGCGAAGGTCAGCGAAATGCGGGGAACGCATTCTGAGGGTTACTTCCATTTCCAGATACCTGATCACGAGGGAAGGGAGGATAGGCCCTATCCAGAAGCGGGTTTCGATACGAAGACCTGACTTCACCCCATCCCTTCGAGGAACCACTTTGCGAGCGAGACCTCGTTCGTGTTGCCCTGCCTTTCAACATGCACGATGCCCCTCTCCGCGAGTGTGGCGACGACTCTGTGGGTCTTCAGCCTGGAAAGACCGGTCTCCCGGTGATGAACTTCTGCAAGTATGTCCCTCCGTGGACCTTGAGCACCCCGACCACCTTCCTCTCGTCGGGCCTCAGGGTCCTAAGGACCATGGCGCCTGCTTCCCTTCCGGGGTCAGACTCGTAGTAGTCCTTCATCTCGGGGAGGACGAGGAAGTAGACTACGCCTACCATGCTGGCGAGGACGGTGCTGAGGAACAGGAGGGAGGAGAGAGGGATGAAGAAGGTCAGGTTCTGAGGGAAGCCACCCGTCAGAATCAGGTAGAGCACCCTCGTCGGTGTCTCCGTCGGGGAATAGATGAGCGCCAGCAGGTAGATCGAGACAGCGAGACCTGACGTCGCCGCGACCAGCAGTATGAGCAGAACCTTGAGCTTCTTCAAGTCGTTTGGCCCTCTCCTCTCGCTCCCCTCTGGCTCCCGGGGCGATTCTTTATCCTGTCCGTGACAAGCCTGTCCTCATGCTCCTGGAACGCTCCCTGATGGCGCCGACGCCGCCGGACGCTTCCACCGAAGCGTCATGACGCCGCCTATTATGCCCAGGATGGCCCCTACGATGAACCCTCCAGTGCCGAAGAAGCTCAGGACGGAGAATATGAGCATCAAGAGCCCCCAGACGGCCGACTGGTCTGGCTTGACCCTCAGCATGAAGCCGGAGCCGAGCACGATTACCCCAGAGATGAGCCCGAACGAGCCCACCCCTGCCAGGACGCTTCCCACGAAGCTGGGCATGTTCCGGACCGGGATCGATGCGGTCCCGTTGCCGAAGACCGAGGGGTTCAGGTGGGGGATCACGAACACTCCCAGACCCAGGATAAGGAGTCCGGCCACGATCATAAGGCAGCCGCCTACCATGGCGAGCACCGAGGCCCCGTTTGGAAAGCTTTCCGCCGTAGCCGCCGTTTGTTGTGCGGTCATTTCTCTCAAGCCACAGGGAGAGCATGGGAGCGCTGCGACTAAATTGGTTCGCTGAAACGAATCTGATACAGTCGCCAGGTGGCTGAAACGGTCGAGTTCTCATTGATGATACGGGGGGTGAGAGCTACCTCGAGGACTTCGCGTGCGGTCTCGGGCTGGGCGGTCCTCAAATGGGAAGCAAGGCCCAACCCGGAGGCCAGGGATAGACAATCGCCTCGGGATGCGCCTGATTCCGCCTCCCAGGCACGTGAACAGCGTGTTTCATGACTGTTACAGGCGGCCTTCCGAGTGGCGCTAGGACCACCAGTGGTTCACACTGGGCGGTACGAGGATCAGGTCGACTATGTCGATGTACCCATTGGTGCAGCGGATGTCCTCTTGCGTTATGTGTGCTGCCCCTACGCTTACTATGCCAGAGGTCGTGGTGACTTGCAGCGTCTGGCCTCCCAAAGTGGTCACCGACCCCGTCGTCACGAGCTGGGCTGACGTGAAGTTGCCTTGGGCGATGTCGTCCTCCATCACCAAAGTGATGGCAGACTGGTTCGAGAAGAGAATCGCTAGATCCGCAAGACAGTTATTGTACGGGTTCCCGCACGAGAACACGGTCATGGCGGCGTTCGTCGGGGCGAACAGAGTGTAAGCGCCGGGCGACGAAAGTGTGTTAGCCAGGGCGGCTGTCTCGAGTCCTTCTACGAGGTAGTTGAGACCCAGAGATTCGGCGGTCTGGAGAATGGTCGTCTCTTCCAGTGTGGAAGGGGCCGCTTTGGGTGGCATGAGGACGGTGTCGATCGGGTAGATGATTCCGTTCGTGCAAGGTATAGCCGCATGCGTAAGCGACGCGTTGCCCCCTACTTCCAACCCGGTCAGGTACACGCCCACGGAGAGGGAGCTGCCCTGGAGCGTGACCAGAGAGGTCAGGACGAACATGTTAGTCTCGTTGAGGTTCCCGGCGACGATCTGGTAGTTGAGCACCGAAGTGAGCTCTGTCCGGTTGCCAAGGAGAGTGGTGAGAACTCCGGGCGGGAGGTTTGAGAACGCTTCGTTCGTCGGGGCGAATATCGTATGCGGCGCTGAGCTCGACAGCGTGCTAGCCACGCTTGCCGTGGAGAGAGCGCTCACGAGCGTGCTGAAATCGCTGTTCGATTGCAGGGTGGCGAGGACGGTGGATTCCCTTCCAGGAGCGGCCCCGTAGTAGACTGCGACACCTGTCACTCCTGCCACCACCAGGATCACTACGACGATTGCGGAGGCGATCCTTGAAATCGCGGCCGAACCTCTCTCTGGCCGAAGCATTGAACGTTACACTGATTCCGGGTCATTATAATAGATAGAGCTTCTGAAACGTGGTCTCCTGTTCTGGGTCCCAGCATCGTCCTCTGCTGATGGTCCCCATGACCATGTTGCTCAGCCCGGTCGGATCGAAACAGACTGCGCAATGGCCGCTGCTCTGGATCTGGGTTCCCCCGTGTTTTGCAGCGACACACTTTGTTTTTTTTGGAGCAGACCGCCCTCTGAAAGCCCTCCGGTGAGCATCAGTGCACCAGATGACTGTGATGGTTCAGGTTTGTTCTAGATAGCCCGACTAGGATTCGAACCTAGGTCAGAGGCTCCAGAGGCCCCTATCCTTGACCACTAGACGATCGGGCTAACGGTCACCGGCCTTACAATCTACCTCTTTTATGTTGTTCTAGAGTTTTGGGGGTGAGACCCATGAGCTGTTCCCTCCGGCGTGGGTATGAGGTACCCACGATGTGAATCGTGACGTCCTTCGGCGAATTCCTGAAGAACTTCACGGCTTCACGAAGAGCGTGGAGTGCGATTAGTCGATTCATCGTGGTTCCGCAGTCCCCGGAGCCTAGGAGTCCGGCACGTCGTGTCTGTGTGTAACCTGCTCCGGGCGGTAATGCGGGTCGGGCGCCGTGTAAACCGGACCGGTACCTCGCCGCAGTGCGACCTACATCTTCTCCAGTGTCTCTATTCCTATGAGCCCGAGCGCGTCCCTGAGCGTCACCGCGAACCCCTCCACCAGAGCCAGCCTTGCCGCCTTCAAGACGGGGTCCGGCTCGCTGTTGACCTGGACCGTCTCGTAGAACTCGTTGAAGAGAGCGGCGATCCCGTGGGCGTACCTCGCCACCTCCTTCGGGTTGAGATACTCTCCTGCCTCCATGATCGCCTTGTCGAACATCGAGAGGCGCTTAATCAGCTCTACCTCCTTCGGGTTGGCCAGCTTTGCTGCGCCCTCCTCATCTATCGAGGGGGCGGAGCCTGCCTTTGATATGATCCTCCTTGCCCGCGCATAGCTGTAGAGAAGGTACGGTCCGGTCTCGCCCTGGAGCTCGAGCGACGATTCTATGTCGAACGCTATCATCTTGTCCGGGTCCTGCTTGAGCAGTTCGAACCTGAAAGCCGCGATCGCTATCTTCTCGGCGACCTCCTCCACCCACGTCTCGGTGTCCTGGGGACTGCGCTTCTTGGTCTCTGCGATTGCCTTCGTCCTGAGAGCGTCGAGTACGACGTCGACGTTGATGTAGACTCCCTTCCGGCCCTGCATGTGGACGAACTCCTTCTCCGTCTGGATGCCCAGAGACTCAGCGGACTTCTTTGAGAGCGCGACGACCTCGTAGCTCCTGTGGAGGTACCTCTCGCTCTCCTTGCCCTCCATCCTCTCGAGAACCCTGCTGACTATCTGCTGGAGCCTGCTCTGGCGGGTATCGATCACCGAGATTGCGAGGTCTGCACCCCCGAACTTCGGGTGGTCCCGGTCGCCCGTCCCGGTCGTCGTGGTCCAGAGTTCTCTCGCCCCGGGCTGTTTGGGATAGATTTCGTACTTGAACGGGTCATCGATCAGCCCGATCTTCCACGCGGCGTAGGGTATGTCCTTCGAGACGTAGACCGCCGTCCCGTCTGACCTGACGAGCACCTTCTCGTCGCCGAGTTTCTCGTCCCTTATCACCCAGCAGCCCGCGTTCTCCCCCTCGGTCTCGTAGACCGCTATCCCTTTCTTCTTCAGCTCCTCAAAGAGCCTCCCCCACATCCCCGTCTTCAGGATGTGCGACTCCCAGTTCAGTAGGTCGTAGCGCGCTCCGAGTCGCCAGCACGTCTTCAGCTGGTCCGCGAGTATCTTCAGAACTATCCTGTGGGCGTAGTCGCTTATCTCGCCCTCGCCCTTCTCTATCTCCTGCAGGACCAGCCTCTGCTTCTCCTTGAGGGCCGGTTCCGCTTCGTACCTCCTGTTCACGTTGATGTAGACGGTATCGCCGGAGTACGTGTCAAACTTTACGCCGGGGGGAGCCTCGTCGCTGAACCCGAGGAACTTCATGCCCACGATGACGTCTGCAACCTGTGCTCCGGAGTCGTCGACGTAGTTCAGGACCTGTACGGAGTCGCCCAGCTTCCTCATTATCCTGGCAAGCGAGTCTCCTAGGACCAGGTTCCGGGCGTGCCCTATGTGGAGGGACTTGTTGGGGTTCACATTCGTATGCTCGATCAGGACACTCTTGCTCTCAATCCCGATGGACCCGACTCCGGTTCGCGCCTCCGAGACCGTCTCGCGGGCGAACCTCGGCCAGTTGAGGGTGAAGTTCAGATATCCCGAGGCGTGGGCGTTCACCGACTGGATGAGGCGCATGCTCCCTCCGGACGAGATGGACTCCTGGAGCTCCTTTGCTATCGCGGCCGGCGGTCTCCTGAGCTCCCTGGCCAGCTTCAGCGCCACTGCGCAGGACAGGTCGCCCAGGCCCTCCTTGTTCGGGATGAGGAGTTCGAGCTCAGGCTGCGGATAGCCCTTCTCCTTCAGGGCGGAAGTGACGGCATCCCTGACCTCATCCTCGAACTGCCTGAACAGCAATACGAGCCCAGCGCGCTTTCGTAAGCTGATAAATCCTGTGGACGCAGACGACCGTCCCTCGTCTCTCTTGGGGCTCTCGACCTGATACGGACGGTCGGGTGAGCCAGACACAAAGCTCAAATTCTCGGGACGCGACCATCAGAGTGCTTGACCGAGGACATCTGGCCACCCGGGATAAGAATCGCGGCCGTATTCACCTTCGACAACGACGACGAGTCGGGTCTCATTGACGCATTCGGGCCCGACAAGATGTTCTACGTCAGCCAGGGATACTACGACACGAACGAAGGTACGCACCGTGTCCTCAGGATCCTCAAGAGGCAGAACATCAAGGCGACCTTCTGCATGGTTGGTAGGACCGCCGAGGCCCGGCCCGATGTGGTCAGGGCGATTGCCGACGGTGGCCACGAAGTCGCCGTTCACGGATGGGACCACAAACCGTACTACAACATGTCGACCGAGGAAGAGCTCAGCGATATCAAGAGGACGGTCGAGGTCGTGACCAAGACCGCGGGAACCCGCCCTGTGGGTCACCGGACCCCCGACTGGAATCCGAGCAAGAACACCATCGGGCTCCTTCACGAGGCAGGCGGGTTCATCTGGAGGGGGGACGCCCTCGACAGGGACCTTCCCTACGTCCACGAGTTCGGGGACGGCGGAATCGTCGAGCTGCCGAGCGCCGTGACTCTGGACGACTACGATAACTATGCAGAGAGGGGGTACTCTCCGCAGGAGGTCTTCGAGCTCTGGCGAGATGAGTTCGACGTCCTCTACGAAGAGGGGAAGTTCTACTGCCTGACGATGCACCCGTTCATGACGGGCAGGCCGGCGGCGAGCAAGACTCTAGAGAAGATAATCACTCATGTGAAGTCCCACGAGGGTGTATGGATCGCCCGCTGTGGACGAGGTGGCGCGCTGGTGGCTCTCCAAGTCCCACAAGGGGTAGGCCTCAGGCCGAATCCACGGATCTCATAAAGCGGTCGAGCGTGCTCATGTAGCGCGAGCGTTCCTCCCACATCGGGAGATGGGAGCTCTTCTCGAATGTGACTAGCTTCGACCCCTTGATGTGGTCGTGTATGCTCTTGGCGACCTTCGGGGAGACCTCGTCGTGCCTCCCGCCGGTGACAAGGGTCGGAACCCTGATTTCGTGGAGCCGGTCAGTGATGTCCCAGTATCTTAGGTTCCCGATGATGGTGAACTCGTTCGGCCCGTTCATGGTCCCGTAGACCGGCTTGCTCATGTGGGTCATAGTGTGGATCTGCTCCGCAGGCCAGTTCTTTCGCCTCAGGAGGTGCTTCTTGTAGAACACCATCACGGCCTCCTCGTACTTGGGGTTCTCGTACTCTCCTCTTGCCTCGTACTTCTCCAGTACCTCGATTACGTCCGGAGGGAGTTCCGACTTCAACCTCTCCATCTCGGATATCGTCAGCGGGATGCTCGCGAGTCCCCCTGTGGTGATGAGGCTGCGGAGGTTTCTTTGGTACTTCAGAGCGTAGGCCAGGGCAAGCATGCCGCCGTAGCTGGAACCCATCAGGTGCACCTTCCCGAGTTTCATCACTCGGCGGAACACCTCGAGCTCTTCGACCGCTCTCTCCACGGTAAAGAGGGCGTAGTTCTTCGGCATCTCCGAGTTCCCGCACCCCAGCTGATCATAGAAGACGACCCTGTAGCCGAACTTGGCGAGGTCCCTGATGGGCAGGAGGTAGTCGTGCGTCGCTCCCGGCCCTCCGTGCAGGCAGAGGATAGTTGCCCTGGGCATCGGCGGGGCGAACACCTTGTAGAAGATGCTGAAGCCGAGTACGTCGACCCGTCCCTCGCTCTTCGTGTTTCTCGGTTTCAAATCCTGACATTGTCTCCCGATTGCAAGGCTACTCCGGCGGGATCTCCTTGAATGCGGCTCCCAGGGCTATCCCCTGACTCTTCCTGACCGCATACGAGACCCCGTAGATCACGAAGCCCGCGATTATCGTCAGTGGGACGGTCGTGTAGGCGACGTACTGGACGAGTATGGACCCGCTCGGTGGGGGGCTGATGGCGGGTTGCGCCGTCGCCCATCCGAAGTAGACGTTCACGAGGATGCCGATGACTCCCAGCACCGTGATGAGCGGGACGGTTCCCAGCTTCTTCCTCACGATCGCCGGGGAGGCCTCGAAGACGCTCTTCAGCCTGTAGGGGAAGAGGACCGCGGCTATCGAGACCATGGTGAAGACGACGAAGAGGTTGAGGGTGGCGAAGACGTAGTAGGTGAAGAACGACGTGTAGTAGTAGACTCCAGTGAGGAGGACGGCGATGACCAGGATGACTGCGACCGCGTAGTTCGGGCTGCCCCTCTTGGAGTCAAGGCGGGTCAGGGCTGTAGGCATGACCCTGTCGAACGACCAGGCGAAAAGGTTCCTCACGCAGACGAAGGCGAAGAGGGTGGCTCCCCCGAGACCCGTCGCAAGGAGGGCCAGACCCGAGAGCACTATCACGGCCGGATTTGGGGACGCGAAAGCCACAAGGAAGTTCAGAGTCGGGACGGCGGGCAGAGCGTACCCGGTGCCTGTGACGTAGAGCAGGGAGATGGCGTTAAGGAAGTCGGAGCCGGCGGAGTAGTACGCCGAGCCGTAGATTAGGAAGGCGATGACCATGAGAAAGAGGAGCGAGCCGAACATCGCGAGAACCTGGGACCTCTGGACCCGCTTCACCTCGCCCGAGAAGTAGGCAGAGCTGAAGAAGCCCAGGAAGTTGGTCATGGTGAATATCGACCCGGTAATGGTCGCTCCAAAGACGAAGCCCAGCGGAAGCGCCGCCTCCGTTATTGCCGTGTGGTAGTCCATCCCAGAGAGCCGGTTGAAATTCGCGATGAAGGTGGCGTTGGGGGCCGAGAGGAAAGCCACGACGGTCACGAGCGCCCCGATGAGAGATATCGCGAACATGACCCACATGACTCTGAACGCTGCTCTGGTCCCGAGCATGATTGGAACGATGAACAGCACAATGAGGGCAGCGGTCAGGATGAACGCGTTGTTGGGCTGAGCGAGCGTAGAGGAGAGGCTGAGCAGTCCGGAGTTGTTCTGGACCATTCCCAGGGCGGCCGTCATGGGGACGATTCCGTAGCTGATCCCCCAAGCGACCGCGGTCGCCATGCTAGCCATCCAGGTGAACGTGAGCACCAGGTTCGTCATGAACCCGAGCGGTGCGCCCAGGATCCTGCTGGTCCAGACGTAGTCGCCTCCGGTCCTCGGCATGGCGACAGTGAAGAGGTAGTAGAGCAGTGCGACCACGACGCCCGGGATTAGGGTCACGATGATCGTGATCGGCAGGTCGACGCCCGGGAAGAGGAGGGTGGCGAAGTATTCGAAGACGAAGAAGTAGGCGATCCCCATCGCGAGGATGTTGCCGAGGAACGCGTCCCAACCCGAAATCTGTCTCGTGAGGCCCGTCGCCTCTCGCACGAAAGCTCCCTTCTCGGAAGCGGTCAAACTTTTGGCGGCCCTATAACATATGGAATATTATTTATTCCTTTGCCGGGAGAGCTCCGGATTTCCAGGAGAGGTCGAACCGGCGCAAGAGGGTTGTTCCATGGTCACATGGCGGATGCCTCTCTCCCGCTCGTCCGATTCACCGAGGTGGGTTCGCGAGTCCCCAGCTCCCCGCCCGGCTCCGCAGGACGTCTCCCAGTATCTCGAGTCCAACGTCCACATCGTCCTTCTCAATGATGAGCGGCGGGGCGATGCGGATGACGGAGTCCGCCGCGGGGAGAAGAGAAAGACCCCTCTCGAAGGCGTCCTTGATGACGCCATCTCTCATCTTCGGGTTGAACTTCTTGCTCTTCCTGTCCTTTACGAGCTCCAGTCCGATCATCATACCCAGGCCCCTGACGTCGCCTATCTGGTCGATCTCGCCCTGGAGGTCCTTGAGGTACCGCATGATTCTATGGCCTGACCGGAGCGCCTTCGGTCCTACGTCCTCCTTCTTCATGACCTCAAGCGCTGCCACTCCCGCTGCACACGAGACGAGGTTGCCCCCGAAGGTGCTGGCGTGCGCCCCAGGACCCCAGTCCATGTACTCCTCCCTGCAGAGCATCGCGCCGAGGGGTAGGCCCCCTCCCAGCGCCTTGGAGAGGCAGACGACGTCAGGCTTGACCCCAAAGTGCTCGCTAGCGAGGAACTTCCCCGTTCTGAAACATCCAGCCTGGACCTCGTCGTCGACGTACAAGATCCCATGCTTCGTGCAGATCTCCCGCAGGCCCTTTAGGAAATCCTTCGGGGGAACGATGTATCCGCCCTCGCCCTGGACGGGCTCCACGAAGATCGCCGCGACTTCCTCGGGAGCGACCTCCATCCTGAAGACCGTCCTCTCGAGATAGTCGAGGGCGGCCTGACCGCTCTCGTCGCCTTCCGGCCCTACGAGGGGCCTGTATGGATTGGCGTACGGGGCGTGGATCACGGGGAGGAATGGCCCGAAGTCTTGTCTGTGGGATAGACGAGAGCTGGTCAGGCTCAGCGCGCCGTAGGTCCTCCCGTGGAATCCCCCATAGAACGAGATGAAGTAGTTGCGCTTGGTGTGCTGCCTTGCAAGTTTCATGGCCGCCTCGATTGCCTCGGTCCCCGAGTTCGCGAGATAGGTCCTGCTCATCCCGGGGACGAGCTCGAACAGCTTCTCTGAGAGCCTCACCGGGAGCTCAGAGTAGAACTCAAGATAGGCCGCGTGAGTTGCGAGCTCAGCCTGATCCTTGATGGCCTTCACTATCCTCGGGTGAGAGTGCCCGAGGTTCATGACCGCGATTCCCGAGTTGAAGTCCAGGAAGGTGTTCCCATCGATGTCCTCGATGTTGACTCCGTAGGCTCGCTTTATCGCAAGCGGGTACACCCGCGGGAGGGACGTGGAGGATGCCTTTGCATCCCTTTCCAGAAGGGCCCTTGCTTTGGGGCCCGGCGGTTTGACCAGAATGTTCGGCTTCAATCGTTAGGTCGAGAGGTACGAGATAATTTATAATAATTGCGCCGCGCACGAACTCTTTCGCAAGGATCCGGGTTCTGCGAAACCTCTCCTCGCGGTTGCCCTCGAGCAAGCCTTTTACCGTGAATCAGATTGGCCTAGGAACTTGGGCCCGTAGCCTAGTACGGATTAGGGCGTCAGCCTCCGAAGCTGAAGAGAAACTCTCAGATACCGTGGGTTCAAATCCCATCGGGCCCGCCAAATCCTCCTGTGCGTGGATTCCCTATCCTGGGGAGATGGTTCAGCAGCTCCAGCAGGGCCTCCAGGGGTCTTTCATCCTCGGGGCATCGGAAATCCATCGGCCGACAACCATTCGACAACCTTTAGTCTGTCCAGTGTGCCATCACAACCGACCATACATGGCCACGACGCTGACCCACGAAGCCGCACCGGAGGAGGGCGGCGTCCCCCCCGAACAAGCCGGGGGAGGATTCCGGTCGCGCGTCGTCGTTTTCCTCGGGATGATCCTGGCGTTTCCACTCCTCGTGGTTGTCGCCTACTTTGCCACCCGGAGCGTCCTTCCAGGGCTATCGGCGCTCGACGCGGCTGTCCCGCAGGGGAGCTCCACCCTCACCGTGGTCCAGTCCTTCAATGACACGAGCCTCCAGCAGGTGACGGGCCAGCTCTTTCCGTCGCTGAACTCCCAGTCACTGGAGACGCCACTCTTGGTGAACCTGTCCCCGATCGACCTCGTCGGGCTCCTTCTGTTTGCAACCGCAGCGATACTCGTGCTCGTCGTGTGGAGAGGTCTCAAATCTCGACGGGGTCGGACGGCTCCGTTCGAAGACCCTGGAGATTTTCTCGAGGGTAACAGGAGGAGGCTGGCGGCCATCCTCGACGCAGCGGTAGCCAGGTTGAACACCGGTTCATCCTACAGGGAGACCGTGATCCAGTGCTACAAGATGATCAGTGAGCTACTTGAGGAGAGGTCAGCGGTGGACGGGAAGGTCCTCACGCCTAGGGAGTTCAGGGCGCGGGTCTCTGAGAAGCTCATGGTGGAGCCCTCCTCCCTCGCCCAGGCAACCGAACTCTTCGAGGTCGCCAGATACAGCGACCAGGAGATCACGATGGAACAATCCCAAGAGGCTGTGACCTGCCTCTCAAACCTCAGCACTTCCCTCAAGGAACCCACGCTCTCGTCGGGTGGTGTTAAATGACGGAGGCACAGAGTGGAGCCCCACGCATGGACCAAGACGGAGCCGGAGGGAGCCGCGGGGCCGGGAATTCGCGATGGGTGTCCAAGGGCGCCCTGGTGCTCTACGCGGCCTTCGGGGCACCGCTGCTGCTGATCGCGGTCGCGGGTAGCCTCTTTCTGACGGTGCCCTTGGTCTACGCGATAATCTGCGTGGAGGGTGACGCCATAATATATCTGGCGATCTGGCGGAGCCAGACGATCGACGGTCAGATGATCGTGGGCGGCGAGACTCGGGGCCCGGCCGCGAATCGAGCCTTTGTGAGCGTCGGCAGCGTCGAGACAATGTCATCGTACGCGAGGTCGGCGGGGAGAGGCTCGGACTTCTCGCGCAGAGAGATCGCCCGCACTCTGGCGCGCATCCTGGCATACTCGTCGACTGCGTCCGAGAACAGGGGCGAGGGGACTCCGTCCAACGAGGACCTGTCGGACGCCTTCGCGACGGTGATCCATCCCTATGAGGACGACCCAGTGGTCAAGACTGAGATGCGAGCGGTCGTGGAGGGGAGACGCCACGCTCGAGGGACGGGTGCGGGGGGCGACGCACCGAAGGTCGGCCGCGCCGAGTATCTCGCCGACCTCGAGAAGATAGTCTCTAAGCTGGAACGAGACATGGATCGGTCAGGTGGCCCATGAGTTTGGGCGCGGACGTCCAAATCGACGAGAAGGCGAAGATGGTCCTGGATGAGGTCGGCAAGGTCATCGTCGGCAAGCAGGAAGTCCTCGAACAGGTGCTGGTCGCCATACTCGCTGACGGGCACCTGCTCCTCGAAGACTACCCAGGCCTGGCGAAGACGCTGACCGCGCGGTGCTTTGCCTCCAGTCTCGGATGCGAATTCAAGAGGATTCAATTCACGGCGGACCTCCTTCCGGCCGACATTACAGGAGGCTACGTCCTCAACAGGAGCACTTCTGCGTTCGAGCTCAGGAGGGGGCCGATATTCTGCAACATACTCCTCGCCGACGAGATCAACAGGGCCCCGCCGCGGACCCAGTCGGCCCTGCTGGAGGCGATGCAGGAGCGACAGGTCACCATCGAGAACACCACCTTCGGGCTGGATTCCCCCTTCATCGTCTTTGCTACGCAGAATCCGATCGAATATGAGGGAACCTACCCTCTCCCCGAGGCGCAGCTGGACCGGTTCATCATGAAGGTCGGAATCGGATACCCGTCCCAGTCCGAGGAGGTGGAGATTCTGGACAGGAGGACGAAGCGCCAGGGTGAGGAGGTCTCGATCGAACAGGTCGCCTCGAAGGCCGAGGTCCTCGGGATGAGGAAGATGGTCGAGGGAGTCCACATCGACCCCGAGATCGAGAGGTACATCGTAAACATCGTGGGCAAGACTCGAGCGCACAGCGCCGTCGAGGTGGGAGCGAGCCCCAGAGGCTCGCTCGCCATGCTCAAGCTCTCGAAGGCGCACGCATGGCTCCACCGTAGGAGTTACGTCCTGCCCGACGACGTCAAAGCCATAGCCGTCCCGGCTCTGTCTCACAGGTTGATTCTCACCGCGGACCACTGGATAAGGGGAACGAAACCCGAGTCGATAGTGGAGAGCCTGCTGGGGACTGTCGAAGTGCCGAAGGCAGGATGAGGCGAGAGGAGGCCTGGGCGATGCCAGAGGCTACCAGCGGCGGGGACGCCGCGCCCCGTTGGGAACGCCCGAAGACGAACGCCAGGGCGTTCTTGTTAGCTGACCTTGCGATAATCTCGTTCGTCGGAGGCCTGTTCGTCGCTCAGCCCCTCATCTTTGTCTCCATTCCTCTGACTATGCTGCTAGGGTTCACGGTCGTCCGGTCGCGGGATCAGAGCCCGGACCTGGAGGTAGAGCGAACGACGGAGCGGGTGAGGATCAGAGAGGGCGAGACCACACGCGTTAGAGTCAGAGTGAGAAACGCAGGTCCGAGGGCCGTCGCGCTGTTGCAGGTGAGAGATCGAGTCCCTCCCGAACTCCGCGGAAAGAATACGCGCAGCGGGTTCTCCACCTCTCTGAAGGCGGGGGAGATCAGGGACCTTTACTACGAGTTGTCCGCGAACTCCTTTGGAGTGCACACGCTCGGCCCGATGTTCCTCCGCGTGCAGGATTCGACCGGCCTCTTCGAGTCGAGGGCCGAGCTAAGGTCGTACTCGAGACTGGCGGTCTTCCCGGAGACTACAGAGAAGCTCGAGCACCTCGCGATCAGACCGCGGAGGACCAGATCATGGCCGGGCGAGATAGCGGCAAGGCGGTCCGGGACCGGGATGGACTACTTCAACGTCAGGAGGTTGATGCCCGGCGACCCTGTGAAGCGCATCAACTGGAAGGCCTCGGCCAGGCACTCCGAGGGGTCCGATGAGCTGCTCGTCAACGAATTCGTCGCCGAGGTCGGTGCCGAGGTACTCATCGTGCTAGACCCGGGCAGGGTCACCGGGAGCCGCCCGGGTCGCGATTCCACCATAGTGCACTCCGTCAGGGCTGCCCTCTCAATCGCAGAGAGGCTGCTCCACGACCGAAACCGCGTAGGCCTCCTGACCACCGGGGCCGAACCCCGAAGGATCGCGCCGGGGTACGGGAGGCGCCAGTTCGACAGGATCGCCCTGTCCATCCTTCAGGTCGAGCCAGGAGGTTCGGACATCGAGTGGTGGGTTGAGCGCAGCATACACCTGTTCTTCCCCAACATCTCCCAGATAGTGTTCGTCTCACCGCTGATGGACGCCAATTCGATCTCGGCGGCCGCAGAACTCACCCGTGATGGCGAACGGGATGTGATTGTCGTATCTCCCAACCCCGTCGCTCTCGCCGAGCCCAGGACCGGGGGCCCTGACTCGAGAGAGTGGCGAGTCGCCCTCAAGCTTGCGCAGATAGAGCGTGAGATGGACATGGGCCGACTTAGGTCGGCGAACGCGTTCGTCGTCGACTGGACCACGTCCGCTTCGCTCGATGAGGTCATGGAGCTGCACAGAAGGGCGCTCTCCAAGTATGCCGCGCTCTCGGCGAGGCACCGATGATGAGCGCCGAGGATGACGGAGAAGAGGTTGCCAGCGTCCCTGCGGACCACAGGAGTGCCACCGAAGGACAGACGGGACTTGCGCTCCCCTACGAGTCGTATTCTTTCCTTCTCTTCTGCGTCCTCGGATTTTCCGCCGTCGCTCTCTTCCCTGGCTACTACGCCGTCTTCTTGACCCTGATGTTGGTCGACGGGCTCGCCACGCTCTCCAACGGCGACCTCATGGTAGCCATTGACAGGTCGACCTTCTTCTTGGTGCTCCTCTTCCTGTCGGTCGCGCTGGGTTCGCACGACCTCTTTTTCATTTTTCTCGAGGTCGTCCTTGTGGTCACCGCGCTGGACTTCTCCTTCCTCCTGAGGAGGATCCGGGGCACGGTCGTCGAGTCTTCGGTCCTCACAAACAGGTTGCAGTCCTACGCGTACACCAGTGTTCCAGCCTTTCTGCTCTCATACTCGCTCACGTTTCTGTACTCCTCGGTCTCTGGCATCTCCCTTCCCTACCCTCTCGCGGTGCTCGCTGCCTCGTCAACGGCTGCCCTCTTCGCCATCTACGCGGTCTCAAGGCGTTTCTCGTCCCGTTCTCCCTCAGAGCGGCGTTAGACCGGCAATGCGTGCGTCCCCCGCAAGACGGGCGGAGCCCTTCCGTTCTGGTCATGGAATCAACCGAGATTCCCTGCCGCATTCGTGGCGTCGACGGAGGCACGAAGGTCGCTCGAGCGAGGGGTCGCAGGCCGGCCGCAAAGTAGTCATTGTTGACTTAAATATTCACCGACTCTTGCTACCAGCGACATGTGGTTCATCACCCTAGTCAAGCTGAGGAAGGCCCCGAAGCCAGAGGAGGCAGAGGCCATGAACAAGATGATGATGGAAGCCGCCGAGAAGATGGGCGTGAAGATCCATCAGGGGTTCATGACCTTGGGAAGGTATGACTCAGTCTGGATTACGGAGGCACCCGACATCAGCGGACCGATGAGGATGTCCATGATGGGGGCGGACTCGGCCGCGTCCGAGACGCTCGTCGCTACTTCCTACGAAGAAGCGATGAAGTGGATGAAGTAGAACGCGAAAGCGTTCCCACCTCTTTTTAGTCCTGCCCAGCGGAAGCTCTGCGAGGGAGACTCCGAAGATGATTTTAGAGCGGCGCGCCGGTCCCCTCTGACGGGTTCCCCTGGCCGAACCGGAACCCTTCCTCTTCAACATACTCAAAGACTCTCCTTCGGCGCTCGACCCTGGGGCTATGATCGATCATCGTCGCCTCGTTCACCATCAGCCTGGCTGACGGGGACAAGAACCTAGTCCCGAAGGACATGGTGCATGTCTTCAAGTGGGACTCGATAAAGCTCTTCGTGGCCGGTGCACTCTTTCTGGTGACCGCCCTGCCCTTCTTCTTCACGACGAGCGTTGGAGGGACGACTCTGAGGACGCCTTCTGGACGGTCCCCCTGCTCTTCATCGCTGCCGCAAGGATGTACGAGAGAGTCTCGACTCGCAACCACCGGCGGCCGATGCCGCGACCCATGAGGAGACCCGCCCCAATGCGGAGTCGGGGTCCTGACCCTGTACGGCTAGCGCCTTCGAACGGGCTTCATCTTCTCGACCCTGGAGATGGGCGTCCCTTCCTCCGGTCGGGAGACTATGTCCCTAAACTCGTCGTAGAGCCTTCTCGTGACCGGTCCCACACCTCCGCTACCCATGCGCTTTCCGCTGACCTCGCCGACGGCCGCGAGCCCCAGTAGAGTCCCCGTGAAGAACGCCTCGTCAGCGGTGAAGAGCTCGAAGGGGGTCACCTCCCTTTCGACGACTGCGTACTTGAGTTCCCTGCAGAGCTTCACGACCCTCTCCCTCGTTATCCCGTGGAGGATTCCGGACGAGGAGGGAGGCGTGACGATCGTCCCATCCTTCACCAGGAAGATGTTCATGGTCGAGCCCTCCGAGACGAACCCTCTGTGGTCGAGCATCACGGGGTAGTCAACTTTGGCCCGGTTCGACTCTAGCACCGCAAGGACGCTGTTGAGATAGTTGAGCGACTTTATCTCGTGCGTCGTGGAATCCACCGGGTCCCTCCTAACGGAGGTGATGACCGTCCTCAGGACCCGCGGGTCCTTGGGGAACGTGGATGAAGCAACGGGCTCCGTGATCACGAAGACCGTGCTCTCCTTGCAGGTCGCGGGGTTGACGCTCATGTCTCCGACTCCCCGTGTCACTACGAGCCTGATGTAGGCGTCGCTGAGGCCGTTTCTCCGTAGGGTCTCTGTCACCGTCTCGACCATCCGTTCCTTCTCCATCGGTATCTCTAGCTCTATGCACGCCGCCGACTGGTAAAGCCTGTCCACGTGCTCCTTCAGCTTGAAGACGTACCCGCCGAACGCCCTGATGCCCTCGAAGACTCCGTCGCCGTAGAGGAGCCCGTGGTCGAAGATTGAGATCTTGGCCTCGGACTTGGGGACGAACTCTCCGTTCAGGTACACAAGAGGCTCATGCTGCATGACCTCGAGAGTTCTGCCCTGGATAGAAATGTCTTGTGCTGTGCGAGCGTCCCTGGAGGGCGATAGAGTTATCCTACCTCGGCTCGGTCCGGGGACGACGGCATGGCTCCCTTCGCCGACAGCGTCCTGGGCTCGATAGGCAACACCCCGCTCGTCGCCCTCGACCGCCTCAGGGCCGAAGGCCGTGTAGGACCGCGCATCCTCGCCAAGCTCGAGTACTTCAGCCCGGGCGGGAGCGTAAAGGACAGGGCGGCTCTGAACATGCTCGAGGACGCCGAGAGGAGCGGGAGGCTTCGCGCCGGGCAGATGGTCGTCGAGCTCACCAGCGGGAACATGGGGATAGGACTCGCCGTGGCCTGCGCGGTGAAAGGCTATCCCTTCACTGCGGTCATGAGCGAAGGTAACTCGAGCGAGCGTTGGAGGGTCATGAAGGCGCTGGGGGCGAAGGTGGTGCTCGTCCCCCAGGCCGAGGGAGGCATCCCGGGGAAGGTGACGGGGGAAGACCTGGCCCTCGTCGAGAAGAGGGCAGAGGAGCTCGTCCACCGCCACCGCGCCTTCAGGGTCGACCAGTTCAAGAACCCGGCCAACCCCGCCGCCCACCTCGCGGGAACAGGAGAGGAGATCTGGGAGCAGACCGGAGGGAGGATCGACTGTTTCGTGGCCATAGCTGGCACGGGCGGTACCTTCGTCGGCACCTCGAGGGCTCTGAAGAAGCACAATCCGGCGGTCATGTGCTTCGTGGTCGAGCCGGCGGGCGCTCCCGTCCTGGCGGGAAGGCGGGTGACCGCTCCCAAACACAAGATCCAGGGGACCGGCTACGCCCTCGTCCCGGAGATTTGGGACCCTGCGCTCTGCGATGGATACCTGACCGTCACGGACGCGGAGGCCATCAGGACCGCGCGGATGCTCGCCAGGAGGGAGGGCATCCTGTCCGGATTCAGCGGAGGGGCAAACGTCGCGGCGGCCCTGAAGCTCGCGAAGAGGCTCTCAGCGACCGAGACGATTGTCACCCTCATCCCGGACACGGGCCTCAAGTATCTCAGCACCGACCTGTTCCTCTAGGTTTAATACGGCTCGAAGGGCCGCCGGCTTCTGCGGCATGGACGGTCATACCATAGGCGTCTTCGGAACCGACAAGGAGCAGAAGGCCCGGTTCATGGCGTCTGTCGCCAAGAAGTCCGAGGTCGAAGGGATGATAGTGTACCACAAGAACGAGGCTGGGAAGCGGTACTCACTCCTCGACGACCCCCAGTATCCTGACAGGATTCAGGGCTACTCGAGGATCGCCTCGATCTGTGACTACGCCTACTACCTGCTGCCGAAGGGCGGCAAGCTGGCCCCTCCCGACGGTGAGCTCGCGGTGCTCCTCGAGAGTTTCAGCCTCCCGGGGACCGTCGGGATAATCGACGGCGCCGCCCCGTCGGAGGTGACCAAGGCCGCCTTCAGGGGTCTGAGATTGGCCGAATACCCGACGGATGAAAGAGCAGGCGACTCGTCGATAATCGACCTCTCGGGAATCGGGCCGTCACCGAACTCCCCTCCCAAGGGCACCCTAGTCTACATCGACCGCGCCTTCAGCGTGAAGGGGGTCGGGACGGTCGTCCTGGGCTTCATCCTGGGCGGGAAGGTCTCGGTCCACGACAAGCTGCGGGCGGTCCCCTCCTCGTCCGAGAGGACGGTCGAGGTGAAGGGCATCCAGGTCAACGACGAGGACTACGAGAGCGCGGGCGAGGGGATCAGAGTGGGCCTCTCGCTGAAGGGAGTCGACGCGAGAGGACCTCGACAAGGCAGCCTGGCTCGACGACGGTTCGTTCAAGCTAACGGAGAGACCGAGCTTCGCGTTCTCGCGCAGCCCGTATTACAGGCAGGAGATCGGCGGCTCGCGACCTCCACCTGCAGCTTCCGGGGGAGATGGCCATAGCGAAGATCACCGACGACGGCTCGGGAACCTTCACTGCAGCACTCCCAAATCCTGTCCCGACGTGGGACGGAATGCGGGTGGTCGTGGTCGACCTGAACGGGAAGAATCTAAGGGTCGCGGGTGGCGGTAGCGTAAGAGCCTAGCGGCTGCTGCCTAGGCCTGCCTCAGCGTCTCCTCGAGCTTCTTGAAACTGATCTCGAGGTTGTTCATCCGCTTGTCGATTGAGTCTATGCGAATCGTTACTCCTGTCTTCATGGAGTTAAGGTCCGTCCTCATCGAGCTTAGCTCTGTCTTGAGGTTCGTGAACTTGGCACCCTGATCTTCCAGCATCTTGTCTGACTTTGAGTTGGACTCGCCCCGGTTGCTTCTTATGAGGTCCTCGACCTGCTTGACCTGAGCCTGAGTCTCGGAGAGCTGAGCCTGAAGCTTCTCCAACGCGGACTGTATCCTTGGAAGTGACATACCCTATCGCTTATCCGATTTCTCTATTTAACCTATCCCGCAGCCCTACTCCTCGAAGACCTCGATGTCGACGTTCTTCTTGACGAAGTTCGAGAACTTGCCCTTGAACGTTGTGGCCTTGACGTGCGCGTCGTCGATGAAGTGATACTCGACGTACGGAGGGAGCTTGCGGGGCTTGTTCAGGATGAGCTGGTGGTACCTCACCCCGTGCTTCTTGAGCCAGTCCCTGGTCGCCTCGTCGTGCTCGTCGGTCCTGGCGGTGAAGAAGCAGATGTAGTTGCCCGCGTCGTAGAGGCTGTTTATCGCCTTTATCGAGTCGTTGAACGGCTTGGCGTGCCTCATCCGCTCGGCGCCGAGCTCGTTGGGGATGTTCTCGCAGATCGTCCCGTCGATGTCTATGATGAATATCTTCATCTGTGCTGTCTCTCTAGCTCTGCGACTTGGCCGACGCTATCTGGAGGTTCTCGAAGACGACCTTCTTCAGCATCTCCGCCATCTTGAGTGGCTCCTGGTGCTGCCAGACGTTCCTGCCCACTGCTATCCCGGTCGCCCCGGCGTCGACGGCTCCCCTCACCTGCGCAAGGAAGGCTTCGTCGCTTGGGGCCTTGGGCCCTCCGGACATGAAGACCTTGACCTTACCCGCAGACCGCACCGCCCAGGCGAAGGACTGGCTGTCCCCCGTGTACTTTATCTTCGCAGCGTCGGCCCCGAGCTCGAGCGCCGTCCTCGCCGCGTAGGAGACGACCTCCTTCGACGTGTCGTTCTGCACGGCCGCACCCCTGGGATAGACCCAAGCGATGGCCGCGAGCCCCTTCTCGTGGGCCTCCTCCTGAATCCGTCCGAACTCCTTGAACATGTCGGCCTCGAAGGCGCTGCCTAGGTAGATGGTGTAGCCTATCGCCTTGGCGCCGAGGGAGACGGCGTACTCGACGGAGCAGTTCTGCTTCGCGTTCGGCTCCCCCTTGGAGAGGCCGGACTTGCCGTTCACCTTCACTATCAGCGGGACCTTTCCGTCGTAGTACTTCTCGGCCAGCCCCTTCTGCAGGGCTATCCCGTTGAATCCTCCCTTGGAGGCTATCTCGACTATGAAGGATGGGTCGACGTTCCGGTTGTCGAAGTCGGCCGAGGGTCCGTGTTCAAGGCCCTGGTCGTAGGCGATGATAAGGCTCTTCCCCTCCCTTAGGAAGATGTCCATGAGGTCATTCTTGCCCGTCATGCTGCATCACGCAATAGCTTTATCCCCCGCGAGGCGTATTTAAGGGTGCAGCGACAATTTGACGGACCTGGATACATTTCTCAGCGAAAGGGCGCCCCCCGACCTCTCGCGCCTCCTTCTGAAGCATAGCGAGCGCGAGCATGCAGGTGAGGCGGTCGCTCCCGTTCACCACGAAGCTCACGAGGGGAGTGAACCCGTCGGGCGAGAGGCAGACCGAGATCGACGTCTACGCCAACGAAGTCTTCGCTTCTTCGCTCCTGGCGACGGGGCTCGTGGGCGAGGTCGCCTCTGAGGAGATGGCGGAGCCCCGGAAGGGGCAGAGGGGGCATCCACGTCGCCATGGACCCGCTGGACGGGTCCTCGAACATCGCGACGAACAACCCCCTCGGGAGCATCTTCGGATTCTACTCCTCCGCCCTCCCGTGCTCGGGAGAGCGCCTCGTCGGGTCCGCGTTCGTCACCTACGGACCGATGCTGACGTTCACCTACACCACCGGGTCCGGGGTCCACACGTTCGTCGCGGTGGAGGGGCGCGAGGGCAACCCGTTCATCCTCATGGAGGAGAACGCCACCATCCCCGAAGAGCCCGAGGTGTATGGCCTGGGCGGCCAGAGGGTGGACTGGATCGACCCGGTCGAGAGGTTCGTCTCCTCGCTCGAGGCCCGCGGCCTGAAGCTGAGGTACGGGGGCACGTTCGTCGGAGACTTCAACCAGGTCCTCCGCCGGGGCGGCATATTCGGATACCCGGCTCTGAAGAACAAGCCCCACGGGAAGCTGCGGTTGCTCTACGAGGCTGCGCCCATGGCCTTCGTCACCAAGCACGCGGGCGGGTACGCCTCGGACGGCGCGCGCGACATACTCGCGGTCGCGCCCTCTGCCCTTGCCGAGACGACGCCCCTGTACCTGGGGTCTGCAGGCCTCGTGCGGGAGGTCGAGTCGCTGATTGCCGACCCTAGGGCCAGACCCCGAGGGTCCTGACCGCCTCTGCGACCCTCCCCACGCCGACGATGAGGGCCCCGGTCCGCATCGAGACACCGTGCTTCTTGGCCTCCTGGTGGACCGCCCTGAAGGCGCCCGTGATCTTGTGCTCGAGCCGCGAGTTCACCTCGTCCTCGGTCCAGTAGAGCCTCTCGAGGTTCTGGACCCACTCAAGATAGCTCACTATCACCCCTCCGGAGTTCGCAAGGATGTCCGGGACGAGGTAGACACCCTGCTGGTCGAGGACCCTGTCGGCCTCGGGGGTCGTCGGCCCGTTGGCGCACTCGGCGATTATCTTCGCCTTCACTCCCCTGGCTATCTCCTTGGTTATCGAGTTCTCGAGGGCCGCGGGGCAGAGGACGTCGCACTCGCTCTGGAGCAGCTCCTCGTTGGAGATCGGTTCTGCGCCGGGATACCCCACGACGGAGCCTCCCTTCTCCTTGTAGGCCAGGACCTTCTTTGCGTCGAGCCCCTTCTTGTTGTAGATCCCGCCCTGCGAGTCGCTGGCCGCGACCAGCTTCGCGCCCATCTCCTCGAGTATGACCGCGTAGTTCGAGCCTGCGTTTCCGTAGCCTTGCACAGAGACCGTCGCCCCCTTTAGAGGAACCTTCAGGACCTTGGCGGCCTCCCTCGTGCAGAAGGCCGCACCCCTGCCCGTCGCGGTGTCCCTTCCCAGAGAGCCGCCCAGCGAGATAGGCTTCCCAGTGACGACACCCGGTACCGCATGCCCCTTGATGAGGCTGTAGGTGTCGAGTATCCACGCCATGACCTGCGAGTTCGTGTAGACGTCAGGTGCCGGGATGTCCTGGTCAGGGCCGATGATGTTGGAGATGGCGGCGGCGTACCTGCGCGTTAGCCTCTCGAGCTCCCCCTGGGACATCTTCTTCGGGTCGCAGACGACCCCTCCCTTGGCGCCCCCGAATGGTATGTCAGCGACGCTGCACTTCCAGGTCATCCAGGCCGAGAGCGCCTTCACCTCGTCGAGCGTGACCCCAGGATGATACCTGATTCCGCCCTTGAACGGGCCCCTGGCGTCGTTGTACTGGACCCTGTGACCCGTGAAGACGTTGGTGCTCCCGTCATCCATCTTCACGGGAAGCGAGACCGTGACTATCCGCTTAGGCTGTCGGAGCAGGTCTCTGACGCCCGGTTCGAGCTTCAGGTACTCTCCCGCGATGTCGAGCTGCTCTAGGACGTTCTCAAAGGGACTCTGGTTGGTCTTACTCATGACCCGGCCGGTTTTGGCACTTTATTTACGGCTTTCTAACGTGCCTCGGTTGTTCCGCGATTGCAGAAGGGGGTCAAGAGAGGGCGGCGGCGAGCTCCCTGACCTTGGCCCGCCAGTCCTTTGACTTCACGACGCTGCTGGCGACCAGGATTCCGTCCATCCCCAGCCTGATGGCCGTGCGTGCATCTTCGCTCGAGACGATTCCGGCTCCGCAGAGGAGCCCACCCGAGTAGCCCGCGCCCCGAGCGGTTGCGACGGTATCACGCAGCAGTTCCGGCCGGGCCTGGGAGACGGCTATGCCGCTCCCTATCAGCTCCGGGGGCTCGACAGCAAGGTACTCAGGGGCGAAAGCAGACATCCTCGCGACCTCGCCGGCGTCCTCCCCGCAGACACACGATGACAGTCCCAGTCTCTTCATCCTGGGAATCAGAGCGCGAACGACCTCCAGGGGGAGACGCGACTCGCTGTGGTTGATGATCGAGCCTGAACACCCGGAGGCCTTCAGCGCCTCGGGGATGATCGCACCGGTGCTCTTACCTTCCTGCTGGTTGGTCACGCTCTGGCCGAATACCCGCGCCGTCGTCCCTGCGGCGACGACGCCAAGCGTCGGCGTGGGAGGGGCGAGGATGAGCTCGACCTCGAGCCCGTCACAGGCCTGCTCGGCGGCGCTGGCCATTCGCATCGCTCCCTCGCCGAGAATCTCGCTATAGTTCTTGAAATTGATGAGGAGGATCCGGCGTTTCAACAAGCGCGCTCTGGTCCGGTACCGGCTTTCACGGCCTTAAAACTGCAGGGCTTCGAGAGGCCAGGTCGTCTCAGAGTTCGTCTTCGTCCGAGTCCTCTTCCCACCCGTCATCGTCGAGGTCTTCATCGAAGTCTTCGTCGGATTCGTCGTCTTCCACTGACATGCGAACCGGCCGTGCCGGTTTTAGTTAAGCTATTAAGTCTTGCCCGGACGCCGGGGCCGGTTTGAAGGCCCTCATCCTACCCGCGGATTCCCGCTCGATCGCGGTTGTCTCAGCGATCGTCGGGCGCGGTGGAGTGGTGGCCTACCCGACAGACACGGTCTACGGGCTGGGGTGCGACCCGTTCGACCAAGAGGCCGTCGGGAGGCTGGTCGCGGCCAAGGGGAGGGAGTCCAAGCCAATCCCGGTGCTCTGCGCCAGCGAGGGAGACGCGGCCAGACTGGTCGACCTTGGGCAGAAGGCTCTGGAGCTGGCACGCCGCTACTGGCCGGGAGCTCTGACCATAGTCGCGCCGCTCAGGGTTGCGGTCCCCTTCCTGCTGGACCAGAGGACCGGGTGGCTGGGCGTCCGGGTCCCAGACGACAAGACGGCGCTTGCGCTGGCGAAGGGTTGCGGCGGGACCATCACGGGGACGAGCGCGAACCTGTCCGGGGAGCCGTCATCGAGGAGCGCAGGGGATGTCTTCATGTCCCTGGGAGACCGGATAGACGCCATACTGGACGACGGCGCAAGAGGAGGCACCGAGTCGACGGTGGTAAGGGTCGAGGGGGAGGCTGTCGAGGTTTTAAGGAGGGGTGCAGTCGCCTTTGAGCCGGGGATTAAGCGGGAGAGACTGGATAGATGAACCTGATTCTGACTTCACAGAAGGGGAACGAGGCGAAGGCCTCTGCGGAGTTCAAGGAGATTGCGCTCCAGCACGGCCTGAGGAAGCTTCACATCGAAAAGTCCGATTTCGACGGAGTGCTCGAGGTGGACCTGGAGGACCCGCGGGGCTTCGTGGCGTTCCTGCGGGAGTACGTCAGGTCGGAGCCGTTCAGGGTCCACTTCGTCCAGAGGGTCATTCCGGTCGACATGGTGGTCGATACCGACCTGGAACAGATCAAGGAGGGCGCCAAACAGCTCGGGTCTCAGATAGCCTCGACCGAGTCGTTCAAGATAGACATTGACGACCGCGACTCGCCCTATTCGAGGAAGGAGTCTTATCGATGCGATCGCGGACGTCGTCGACAGGAAGGTCAACCTCGAGTCCCCCGACATGGTGATACAGATAGAGGTCCTCGGAGAGTACACGGCGCTCGCCGTTGCCCGTCCAGACGAGATCATCAGCATCACAAGACTGAAGCGGTCGTCCTAGGACCTGGTGCCCAGCAGGGCCGCCCTCTCGACCATCGCCAGGCCTTTCTCGTCCATCCCTCCCCTCTCCACGATCTCGTAGGTCGGATTCCCGACGAGCTCCTTCCGGAGACCCGACACCCCGCGGGCGGACCCGGCCGCGACCAGGAGCATCGCACCCCTCGCCCTGTACCCGGCCTCTTCGATCGCGAGCGCTATCTGGGTCGTCCCGGCGAGCCTGAGGAGGAGGTCGACCTCGGGCTTGGCCGCGAGGAGGGCGCCGGTCTTCATGGCCCTGAGCGTCTGCTGCCCTATCATGTTGATCGTCTGACTTCCGGGGATTTCCTTCAGGGTGACCAGTTGCACTATCAGGGTGGGGTGGCGCCTCCTCATAGCCAGGAGCTCGCTGTCGGCTAGCCCAGCAGAGAGCTTGGCCCTCGCTGCGACAACGCTTTCCATGCGCTCAACCTCCGTGCGAGAAGGGGAGGAGCAGCACCTCGTCCCCGTCCTCCAGGATCCTGTCGCTGGCCGCGGCGGTGAAGGCGACGCTCCCGTTGACGATCAAGAGGGTGTTGTATCTGTTGAACCCCAGGTTCGGGTCAGAGCGGCCCATCTCCCTCAGCCGTTCTACCAGATCGCTGGCCTTTATCCTGTCTCCTGGGACCTCCACCGTCTCCCTTCCGAGACTCGTTCGTATGTGTCCCACGCAGGTGACCCTTATCGTCACTCGTACACCACTACCCTCTCCCGGTATCCTCTACCCCGGTGGGTCGACCGAGGCTCGATTACCCTCGATCGTCTGGACTCGAGCAGCTGGTCGAGGACGTCTCTCCCGGTGCGGAGGTCCTCGAGCGGATAGTCCAGGCCGAGCGGTCTCAGGGGGAACACGTGCAGTGTGGACTTTGGAGGCAGGAGCCTCCGCTCCGCTCCGGCCCAGAGGACGTCTTCCTTCCCCAGCCCGGGTGGGATTAGGACGAGGTCGTCACCCCGCAGGAGCCTGGGCGTGCCCGATGCCTCGTCTATGAAGCCGACCCTCAGCCGCCTCTCGCCCGCGGCCCGGTCGAACTCTCTCATCGTCCTCGCATCGGCGTCGAGGTCGGAGGTCTTCCTCCCGAAGGCATCGCCGTGGTGCGCCACCAGGAGGCTGCTCCTCGGCCTCGGCGAAAGGTCCCGCGCCCCGATGTGCCCCAGCCTCTCCAGGTTCAGCTCGTCGATTATCTCCCTCGCCTCCTCCGGACTGGGTCTGGTCACGACCCTGTACCATCTGTACAGTAGCACCCGCGGGTCGCCGTAGTCCACGAGGTACGTGAGCGCGAATCTGGCCCCCGCCCTCCCCAGCGCATCCACCCGGTGTGCCCCGTCGAGGATTGTTCCAGTGGCCTCGTCCACGACGACGGGGTCCCTCTGCACTCCGTCTCTGACGAGCCTTCTGAGAAGGGCCTCTGAGAGTCTCTGCACGGTCTCCTCGTGCTGCCTTAGCTGGGAGAGCGGTCTCAGCCTGAGATTGATCTCATCGCGTGCGGTTGCCACATCTTACTCGGCCGGCTGCTCGACCGCTTCCTCTTCTTCCTCTCTAGCGGCCTTCCCGTTCATCTTGGTGATGTAGCCCGCTATCTTGTTCCGCAGCATCTTGGAGTGCACGACGGCGAGCGTGTTGAGCTTATCCTTGTTCGCCTGATAATCGGTTCCGAAAGCCTCCGGAAACTTCTGAACCATCTCCTCTGATATCCTGCGAACTCTGTCCAATATTAGCAGGCGCGCCCCGGCAGGAGGTTAGATTAACCTTTCCTCGCCGAGAAGCCTCTTGGTGTTCTCCTCGACTTGCTTCTCCAAGTCCCCGTAGCTCTCCCTCCTGAGCCCCGCGAGACAGAAGAGGACACTGGGAATGAGGTCGGGCCCGTTCGCCCCGCCCAGAGGCCCAAAGGCGACGGGACCATCGCTCTCGGTCAGAATGCTACCGAAGGGGATGCCCTGAGCGATTCTCCGTATCTTCTTCGAGTACAGTACCGCAGGTCCGACCGAGACGAAGTATCCGCGCTCGATCACCTCCGGGACAAGTGGCTCGCTCTCGAACCAGTGCATCACCACCCGCCTGAGGTTGAACGTGCCGAGTATCTCGAGACACTTCTGCTCCGAGCCTCTGCTGTGCACCTGGACCGGCTTGCCGAGTCTCTCGGCCACCCCAAGCTGGTCCAGGAACGAATTCATCTGGGCGCTCCCCTCGGACGTCGGCGAGTACTTCTCGTCAAGGCCGATCTCACCTATCCCGTCGCACCCCTCCAGGAACGGGGCGAGCGCCACACTGGGCAGGTCGCCAGTGACGTCCGAGGGATGCACCCCGACGAACGACCTGACGTTGTGGGGCGCCTCGGACCTCAATCGCGCCCCAACCCGCGCCTCGGATGGATTCACGGTACAGGAGATGAGACACATCGACCGTTCCAGGGCGATTTTCAGCGGCCCTCTGTCTGCCCCGTATGCGGGGAGGTGTACGTGGGCGTCGACCAGCGTCATGAGTCGCCTTTGCTCTCGGACGATATATTCCTACGGGTGTGTTTCGACTCTCCCGAAGTGCTATTCCTCAATATTCTGCCCCTCTGGCTGTAAGAGGTGAGAATCATGCAGGCGCACGGCAATGGAGCCGAGATGCAAACGTTTTTACACCAAACGTTTAATAATTCGCTCTGCAGGTCAATACAGCATATGTCTGAGTCAGAGTTTGGTTTAGCTGCGGTCTACCGCCTGATAAAGAAGGCGGGCGCCGACAGAGTCGGGGATGATGCGGCGGTGGAGCTTCGCGTGGTTCTCGAGGACGTCGGGACACAGATTGCAAAGCAGGCGATAGAGCTGGCAAAGCACGCAGGCAGGAAGACCGTGAAGCCCTCGGACGTGAAACTCGCCGCGAAGGCCATTCTGAAGCCTTAGGCTGGGCTCTTTACGTTCTTGGGGGCTGTTCTGCCCCGTCTTTCGCCGCGCCCGATTGATATCCGGGGGTAGAACGCCTTCCGCCGTCGCGGCCACGCTCCCACCCGCGTCGTTTGTTCCTCCGTGTGAGCCAGCGCAGGATCGTTTGTCAGCCCCCCGGGTGCGTTTGCCACTTGCCCCGAGGCCTACGAATCGAATGCCAATGGGTGCCCTCGATCTCGGGCGAGATGGTCGACGACCGCCGGCCTGCCTTCTGAGTCTGCCCTTCGACCAAGGGGATGTTGGACGCCGCGTGACAAGTTTTAATCCTCACCTGTAAAGGGGCATCGCTCATCTGGCCCCGGTAGTGTAGCCCGGTCAAGCATGTTACCCTCTCGAGGTAGCGACGTGGGTTCAAATCCCACCCGGGGCACCTCGTCCTGAACGTCCACGGGGTTGACTCAGGGATATCAATGTGACGGCGTGACGAGTCCGCCTCTGCCTGGCCCGAGTCCGGTAGATCAGGAGGAAGGTCCCGTCGGGAGCAGGTTGAAGGTGACCTCGTCCCTTGCGTATCCCGGCGCCGATCCGGTGACCTTGACCGTTCCATCGTTTCTCCCCAGGCTGACCCTCGTGCTCCCCCACACGGAGCCCGGCGGTATCCGGATTTCAAAGCGGGGGACCATCCCGAGGTCGGAGCTCGCGACCTCCACCGAGAGCCCCTCGTCTCCGGCGGGGCAGCTGATCGAAGCCCCGATTTCGGCGGAGCTCGCTGTCCTGAAGGTGTTCCCGTCCATGACGAGTGAGAGCGAGGGATACCTTCTGACCTCCACAGACAGGTCGAGGCGCCTCCCTGGCTCCGACCCGCTCGGCCAGGCCCGCTTCAGGTACCTGGTGCTCCGGGTGGCCACGACCTTCACCGACCCACGAGAAGCGAGTCCGTCACGCAGCGCCTTCCCTCCCGAGATTAGCGCGACCCGGGTCCCCGGCGGTGAGATCCAGGAGAGTGTGACCTCCTGACACGCGGAGGCCACGCAGATCGGGGCGTCGCCCTCAGCCTCGAAGCGGTCCGCGGGAGCGTCGGCGACTGGGACGCGGGCGCCTAGGACGCGCCTTCCTGAGAAGACCAGGACAGGCGGCGAGTCGAGTTCCGTCGCGAGCCAGCTCCGCGGACTCGGAGACCTCCCCTGCTGAGTCCAGCAGCTCTATGACCGTCCTTCCCCCGCGCCCGTCGTCTCTCCACTCGACTAGGAACCTTCCCGAACTGTCGGTGAAGGTGGAGTCGAGCAGCAGCTCGCCCCTGCGCGCCCTGACCCGGTGCCCGCGCCTCTGCTCCCTCGGAGCGATTGCGTCCAGCCTTCCTACGACGAAGAGCGAACCCCCGGCGGGAGCTGTTTCCAAGGCTTGTCCCTGCCCCTTCGACGAGAATAGGGTTTCGCCGGAGGTCTCCTCGCCCGCCGCCGGGGCGCTGTTGACGGCGGGGCTCCGCCTCCCGTTCAATCCTGCTCTGCTCGACTCACTGGGTGTTGTTTCCGCGCTTCCGTCTCTTCGCCTTTTCGTGCTCCGTCTCCATGCCTTCTATCTTCTCGATCTTGATCTCCTGGTCCTGCCCCTCGGTCTCCTTGGCCAGCTCCTCGCTCTCCTCTTCTCCCTCGGGCTTGACCTCTCCCTTGTCCCTCTCATCGGTCCTTTTCTCGCTCAAGCTCTCTCCCCGGAACGCAGGCGAGGGCGAATATTTATGCGATAGAGACGCTTCGCAGGCGCGTGCGAGAACTCGACCGCAGACGCCGGCCCGGCGTGGGACGAAGGGGTGCGTTGGGGGTCACAGGAACCCCGGGGACCGGGAAGAAGTCGGTCTCCCGTGCGCTGGCCCCCATGATCCGTGGTGAGCTCCTCGAGATAAACGCACTCGCGGGTGCGCACTCCGTCGCGAGCGAGTCGGGAGAGCTCGTCGTCGACGTGAAGGCGCTGGGCGTCGCCCTCAGGGGCCGTCCGCTCTCGGGCGCGGTCATCTCGGGCCACCTCCTCGCCGACGTCCTCGGTCCCGCGGACGTCGAGTTCGTGGCCGTCCTGAGGTGCGACCCCGCCGTCCTGAAGCGGCGCCTCGCCTCCAGGGGCTACTCCAGCGAGAAGGTCCTCGAGAACGTCGAAGCCGAGCTGATAGGGGTCGTCCTCGACGGTGCGGTCCGAAGGTTCGGTCGGTCGAGAGTCCACGAGTACGACTCGACCAAGGCGGAGCCCGCTCGGCTCGCGAGGAAGATCGTCCGCGACCTCCGCGCCGGAGTCCCGCAGTCCGCGCCTTGGATCGACTGGACGCTCGGCTACGATTCCTCTAGCAAGCTGAGGTCTCTCCTCTCTGCCCCGAGGACGGACCCCGCCTCGACCTGAACCAGTATCGGATTCTGGAGCCTCGCCAGACTGACCACAGCCTCCCCGACCCCGAGGCTCGAGACGTGGGCCAGCTGCTCCCTGTTCAGGTTGAGCGCCTCCCCGATGAGCTTCAGGTCCTCCGCCCAGGAGACCCTGTGGATTATCCTGACTCCGGAGTTCTTTATCACCTCGGAAGCGACCTGGGTGGGGAACTGGGCGACGAAGACCATCGCCTCCCCGAACTTCCGGAGCTCGGAGATCATCCTCTCGCCCACGCTCGGCGGGTCCTCCTCCCTCCTCACCGGCGCGATGTTCCTGCGCCTCCTCGACCACGATTAGGTGCTCCAGCTTGCCTCGCTTGCTGACCCTGTGCTCGTAGATGATCTTCAGCAGTATGTCCACGAAGATGCTCCTGGTCTGGATGTCCCTGATCTGTCCCAGCTCGATGCAGAGGACCTTGTCGAGCAGCTCGTCGACGGTGTGGCTCGACGGTCCGTTCAGGGCCCTGCCCACCTGCCCCTCGGTGAGAGGCACGAGCCTCCTCAGGAGCGCGACCTTCGTCTCGTTGTCGTAGGCCGACCTCAGAGGGTAGCCCTCGATGACCTTGACGAGCGAGGAGAGGGTCGGGACCTCGCGGTCGGAGGCCTCCCCGAGGCACCTCTGGAGCGCGTTCCGGAACATGTAGGCCTGGGGGTGCGTGAAGTGATAGATGTCGGAGAAGATGTCCGTCATCATGGCGATGTGCTCGACGGGCTCCGTCGAGGTGGTCATGTCGAGGGGGTTGATCGTGAACTGGTCCTTCCCGGGCGAGAAGACCTGGCCGCCTATCGACCTGATAAGGTCCGAGTGCTCGTTGTGCCAGTCGAGTACCATCAGCGGCAGCCCCATCCCCGCGACCTGCCTCACGATCACCGACGCGCTCGTCGACTTGCCGGCCCCCGTCATCCCGAGGATCGCCACGTGCCTCCTGAGGTCGTCGAGCTGCAGCCTGAACTCGTGGGACGTGCCCGAGCGGGTCCTGACCCTGCCCAGCAGGATCCCGCTCTGTCCCGGACTCCGAGGCGTTGGGGACGTAGAACTCCGGCGCAGTCTGGCCCGTCTGCACTGCGGGGCTCCGCCTCTCGAACGACTCCAGCCTGCTGATCGTCGAGGCGTCCGCCACCTGTGTCAGCTTCGGCTCGCTCGGCTGGAGCAGGTTCCTGCCCAAAGTCCTTCAGCTCGTTCCTGGTGAGCCTCCTGACGGCCGAGTTGGGGACGCCGACGGCGAGGGTCGCCGCGAGCACCCCGGTGTTCTGCTCGAGGGTGGACATCGACGTCCGCGGCCTTCCTCGCCTTGACGTCCATCCAAGTCCCGACCACGAGGTCGAACTCGAAGACCTGGTTGTCCTCGGTCGCCCTGCTCGGCGGGCTTGACTATGATGAGGTAGAGGAAGGGTATCTTCGACCTGTGGAGCCCGTCGAACAGGCCCTTCATCCGCTGCTGCTGCAGGGTGATCCTGACCGCGGTCGAGTAGTCGAGCTTCGAGTCGTCGACCGTCTCGGCCAGCCCCACCCTGAGCAGGGACATGAGCCTCGAGGTGTCGCCCCTGGAGATGGCGAGGTAGCGGTCGTCGAGAACCCCGATCGAGTCTATCTTGATGGGCGAGGCAGCTCCTCACCTTCCACCTCATCCTGGAGAAGATTCCGCCGCCGTCCTCGTCGGTCTCCAACCCGTTCACCACTGGAACGCGGAGCTGAAGAGGTTGTTCAGGGTCGAGGAGATTGAGCTCCAGATACCCGACGTGAACCCTCCGGCCTGTTTCAGGATGGAGTCGATCCCGCCCACCAGCAGCGACAGCGCCACGAGCGCGACCGAGAGGAGGAGAGCCTCCTCGATCAGCTGCGCAGCCCTCCTGTCTTTTCTCAGCCTCTTGAAGATACGCTCGATCATTGAACCATTATGCCGACGAGATATTTAACCTCCAACCTGTCAGAAGCCGACGATGAGCGGTGTGAAGAAGTAGCTCACCAGAGAGAACGCGAGCACGGAGACGATCACGTTCACATAGGCTCTCCCAGGAGAGAAGAAGAACCCGAGAAAAGATGCCGCCGGGATGACGAAGAGGATGCCGAGGTAGACAGGGCTGGTCGGAGGTGGTGGCGTCGCCCAGCGTGAGCTGGAACGTGGCCAGGACCGGAGCGAGGGCTGAGATCATCGCGGTGACTCCTCCGAGTATTCCCGAGACAAGAATGCTCCTCGTCTCCATGATCCTCTGCTCGACTACGCGCTGCTTCTTCATCCAGACCCAGTGCTCGAAGAGTGAAGAGAGCTTGTCCGCCCTCCTGCTCGCCTCGACGGCGTTCACCTTCGCCTGGTTCACGACGTAGAGCAGGACGTCCCGCGAGCGGTCGTCCCTCGACACGAGTCCTGCAACGGACTGCTCGACCGGGATCCCCAGGAGTATCCGTCTCACCATCTCCCGTTCCTCCTCGATCTTGCTCTCTCGGAACGCCTCGACGATCGAGGCGGCTATTCCCTTTCCGTGGGCCGCGAGCCTGAGCACCTGTCTGAGCTTCGCCAATCGCCCTAGGTCCGGCGAGCTCATGCGGCGAGCCTCGCCCGTTCGGTGGAAGAGAGCGTCAGTGCCAGGTCCAGGATGACGACCTCCAAGAAGGTCAGGCTGACGATGGAGACGGGGTCCGTGTGGTGGCCGAGGGCGGCCAGAAGCATCAGCATTATGGGCAGGAAGAACGAGATCGTCAGGAAGACCGGGAACTTGGTCTCTTCCCTCGAGAGCGACCCGTTGACTATCCCCTCGAGCTCCTCTCCCTCGTCGGCCAGCCTCTCGCCCTGTGCCCTGACGACCGAGCCAAGGATCTTGGATACCGACTCCGACTCCGTCCTCCCTCCCATCCTCGCATATGTCTCGGCCGGGTCGATCCCGAGCAACATGTCCCTCCTCAGTTCACTCAGAAGCGCGGAGAGCCTCGGCTCCTCCGACTGGAGCATCAGGAGGGTCTTGCTCTTGGATCCGGAGCTCTGCAGATAGACGGAGGCCGCCGCTGCGAGCGCTGGCGATTCTCCCGCCTGGCGAATGGCCGACCTCTCGACCGACCTTCGTGGTAGAGCCGCCAAGGCGTATCCTGAACCGAGAGCGACGATCGCCCCCAGCACGACGGCCAGCTGTCCGAGAAGATGGTATGTAACCAGGACGACCGCCGAGCCCACCAAGCTCGACACAAGGACCACCAAGAATGACATGCGTCTTCGGTCGAGTCCGAGCGCATCCCACGAGTTGGTCTTCATCTGCTCACCCTAACGACGCGGTCTTCTATCGCTGCTTGGATCCGCTCCAGGTTCTGGAGGAGCTCTTCCCTCGTGTAGGTGGGCCGACGGATCTGCAGCCTGTCCCATGAGACGATGCGCTGGAGGTGCGCGTCCTTGCCCCTCGAGTAGAGCTCCCGGAGCCTGGCCTCACCCTCCTCTTCGACCACCAGGCTTATCCCGAATACCTGCCTGGATGACCCCAGCCTCTCCGGCCGCGCCATCTGGACCAGGACGTCAAGGTCAAGTAGGTTGGTCTTCGAGATCCCGTGCATCTCCCTCCACCTCCTGACCGCCTGGGTCGTGGATGACGCGTGGAAGGTCTGCAGGCCCCTTATCCCCGCCGAGAGCGCGTGGAAGAACGCCTTGCTGTGCTCCTCCGACTGGATTTCCCCCAGGATCACCACATCGGGGGACCGGTGAAGGATCTTTGTGATCTCGATGGATTTCGTCCGAGAGCTCTCGGCCCCTCTCTCGAAAGGATCGACCTTCAGCTTCATCTGGTGGTAGCCCCTGGCGAGCATGTCCTTGGTCTCGACCGCGTCCTCGACGTAGATCCTCCTGAGCCGAGGGTTCATCGCCTCGTCCAGCGCGTTGAGGAGAGTCGTCTTGCCGGTCCCCGTCTCCCCGACGATGGTGACGTTCATCCCGAGGTCGAGCGCGGCCAACAGGAAGGACGCCGATTCGGCCGAGAGGACGTTCCCGCGGACCAGGTCCACCAGCGTCAACTCGCTCGAGGTCAGCTTCCTGACGTCCAGCGAGAATGAGCTGACGGCGAGCGGGGAGAGGTCGAGTGAGACCCGGAGCCGGTGACCGAAGATGTCAAACTCGTTCTTCAGGGAGGGGTTCGAGAAGTCGATGGTGTATCCCTTGAACGTGTCCATATGAGTCTCCACCGCCTTCCTCTCCCTCTCCGTGAGGGTCAACTGGGTCTCGCACCTCCCGTACTTGGCGTGGTCCAGGTAGATCGGGGTCCCCGGAGAGTCGACGTAGAACTCCGAGACCGAATCGTCCAGGGAGAGGCAGTAGACCGTGGGGATACCGACCGCCTCGAATGCGGCGAGCCTGGAGAGGATCCTCACCCTGTCGGTGTCACCGATCGTCGCAAGGCACCCCGCTCCCGCCTGGCTGAGCGTCTCGACGAGTCCGGTGAAGGTAAGGGGGTTCAGAGCGGACGGCCTGAGCCCGGCGCTAACCTCGGCGACCGTCTCCCGCAGCCTCACGAGCTCCCTCGGTGACAAGTCGGGGACCGCCTGGTAGTTCATCCTCCCGTCCTCCCTCTTGATTGTGAAGACGAACGGAGGGATGCTGTAGGTCTCGGCCTCGTCTCCACCCGTTTCCTGGAAGAGTTCCAGGAGGAGGGGCTGGGATCGGACAGCGCCCCTCTTCTTCCCTGCGATCCTTTGGATCGTCCTTGTGATCGGGCCTTCCATCACACGGATACCCGCCGCAGGTACTAAACCACCACGGGGTTGCCGCTTAAAACGGGCGGGGAGGTATCTGTCTGGTCAAAGATGGTCGAACTGATAGAGTATGTCCTAGTCTTCGCAGTGACGGTCTCCCTCTCTGCCTTCAGCATCCTGATCCTCGGAGGCTCACTTCCGATAATGGATCAGACCCAGGCCAAGGCCCAGATGGACGAAATCGCAGGTGCAGCTAGCCTTGCCGCCCTGAACGGGAACGCGACAGTGATCCTGCCGCTCTCCGGGGCCTCGATATCCTGCTCGCAGGGGATCTTGAGATTCTCCTCGGGAGGTTCAAACCTCTCGACGGCTGTGGGATACCCGTGCAGCTTCAACCTCGACGGCGTATCCTGCCTCTGCACGCTGGCCTTCAGCCGGGGCCCTGACGGTCTGGAGTTGAAGGTCGAGAGCTGATGCCTGTCTCGAGCCTGTCGGGTGCGCTCTCCACATCCGTCTACTTCGCCTCCATGCTCCTCCTGCTCGGGATTCTGATCCCCCCCGTTAGGACGGCCTATGGTGACGCGGACCTTGCGGCCGCGAAGCACCTGGCCGAGAGCATCGCTGGCCAGATAGACGCGCTCTCGCCCGGGATGACGACAGTGCTGAGGTTCGGGTCATTCCCAGGGGTCGACATATCCGTTGCTCTCTCCGGACGGAGCGTGACGGCGACTGTCGACGGCTCGTCGGCCCGCGAGGATGTGATCTGGACGCTGCCGGGCTCCGTCCTCTCGTCAGATCGTGGGTACGTGGTCGAACTTGAAGGAGGCTCGCTCGAGTTTGCGTAGACGAGGGTTCATCGACCTGTACATCGACGTGGCCCTCGCCTTCGTCCTCATCCTTGTGCTCGCCGTGGTCTGTCTCTCCCTAGTCGCTTCCCACGCAGGAGCCTGAAGATGAGAATACTCGACATCGCAGTGGCCGCTGGATACGCGATCCTCTGCGTGTCCTTGATCGCTGTGCTGAACCCCTATCCAGTCGAGGGGTCCGCGGTGGCCGCCCTATCGGATGCCCGTGCGAGCTCAGCGGTGGCCCAATACGTTCAGAGCGTGGGGCTTCCCTTTCTCGCGACCGCGACTCACTCTCAGTTCTGCGAGTCGCTCCGGGAATCGGACAATCAGACGGTCGTCCTCGGTGGGACGATCAACGGGGTCCCGTGCGGTCCCGCCCCGCAGCAGTTTCTCGGCTCTTCCAGCTTCGGGTTCTCGGTCTCGGGCAATCAGATGGAGATAGAGGCATGGGTCGAAGCGCCGTAGCCGCCACCCTGATCTCCTTCGTGATCTTCACTTCCCTCCTCGTGGCCAATTCCGCCCTATACTCTTCTGAGAACAGCAGTCTCGGTGCAGCAGTCCTCTCGGCCGTCCAGGTGAGGGAGCGAGCCTACAGCGAAGTCCTCCTCGGCCTCTCGGCCTACGCGTCCCTCGCCGGAGCCGAGGGGTATCTCCAGTCGAACCCCCTCGACTGCACCTCTCCTGAACCCTATCTGGACTCCATGGCTGGGAGTCAGCGTGACTCCGGGGTCGACGAGGGGATATCCTATACCGCCGGTACCTCGTGGTCCTACGCCCCCGCTCCGACCTCGGGCGGCGGCTCCGCAGGCGTCGCCCAGTTCGGCGGCTTCGAAGCCGGGGATCTCAACCTGGAAATCCGGACGACGATGGAAGAATCCTACGACGGCGGCCTGCCGTCATACTCGGTGCAGGCGACCGAAGCGGCGCATCTCCCGATCCCCCTCGCCTCCATCATCTCAGACTGCCTTGGCGCACTGTCGGACCTAGGCGGCGCCCTAGCCTCGCTCCAGTCCTGCAACTCCACGGGGGTCGACAGCGCAGTCGGGGCCGCGGATTCCAGCTACCCTCTGCTGGCTTCCTACTCGGTGGGAGCCTCGGCGACCCCCGCACCTTCGGGGTGTTCGGTCGACTACTGGATCTCGACTACGGAGAGCGGGCTTGAAGGGGTATCGGGACCATTTCAGCTGACGGTTGTGGGCGAGGGCTCCCTCGCGACCTCAGTGAACGCTGGATCTCCTCCATCCTCGGCCTGAATATCTCGACGAACTGCTCCCTCACGGTGTACTCGGCGACACCGACGCAGGCAGCTATCTCCCTCTGGGAGATGATCCTCTTCCTCTCTTCGGCTACTGAGAGCGCCATCTCACCGGCGTAGACGGCGGTCGCGGCGAGCGCCCGGGGGTTGTGCCCTCCCCTTGAGGGACCGTCGGTGTTCTCGAGCGCTATCCTCGCCGCCTCGTAGAGCGCGTTGAAGTAGCCCGTGGGGACCGCTCCGTCCTCCGTGAGTCGCTGCTGCAGGTGGACGAGGACGTTCCCGAGGTACTCCTCGGCCATCCTCGGACCGGTCCTCACGGGGGAGTCTATGGAGATCTGGATGATGATCGACGCCTTCACGCGGTATCCGAGGTTCCTGTGCGCGTCCATGATCTCCCTCACTCCGACGCTCGTCACCCTCTGCCTCTTGCACGCGTTGATGATGGCGAACGCAGAGACCGCCGCCAGCGTGATCTCTCCGTGCCCCTCCCTCATCTCCATCACGCTCTTCGCGATCGCAACCGATTCCCCAACGACGGTCCCCGGGAGCTCGAGCTTCTCGCAGACCCGCTCCATCAGCTTGGCACAGTTGTAGACCGCGACGCCCTTCCTGCACGAGAAGTCAGACAGGGTCTTGAGGTACTTGTACGTGGAAGGGGAGGCCGAGAGGCCTCTCGAGTTCATCTCTTCGTAGCCGAACTCCAGCGGGCCCATGTAGCTGCCGAGCGAGTGGTTCGTGTAGTCCGCGGCGTGGGGCGCCCTCTCCTCGACTGTCTCGACCACCTCCTTGGGTGTCACGATTCCACACGACGAGCAGACCAGCTCGTCGCCAGCATCGACTATCCGGCCAAGGCATTGGGTGCATCCTTCGAGATACTCAGAGTTTAACATGGAGAGTTGACACGGACAAGGACTAATCCACTGGCTCGGCCACGGACGACTACCGCGAGCAGGTGCGTTGCCGATGCGTCCTCCTCGGCTGGCGGGGAGGGGCGGGTTCCCCGAAAGTGTGCTCCACCCAACCCTTTAAAAATCGTGGGAGGGCGCGGACGCTTGTTCCCATGGACAGAGCTAAGCTGAGACCGGTCTCCGATATCCGCCTTAGGCCCTCCCAGGATGTCGTCGATCTCCTCGACCGGATGCACGGCGGAGGAGGGTTCATGGGGAAGAACCTCGCCGAGGTGGCGAGAATCCACCTCGACATGGTCAGGGACAAGCGCTGCACCAAGTTCCTTTCCTTCCCCGCTGCACCGATGGCCACCGGCCTCAGAGGGGTCTTCGTGGACATGGTCAAGGAAGGCATGGTCGACGTCATCATCACGACCTGCGGGACGCTGGACCACGACCTAGCGAGGTCCTGGGGTCACTACTATCACGGCAGCTTCGACCTGGACGACGCGAAGCTCCAGAAGGCCGGCTATCACCGGCTCGGGAACCTCCTCGTTCCCCTCGATGACTACGGTCCCGCGATCGAGAAGAGGATGCAGCCCTTGCTCGACCGTCTCTACGACGGCGGCGGGAAGAGCGTGAGCACGGAGGAACTCTCCTCGGAACTCGGGAGGCTGGTCGACGATGAGAGCAGCCTGCTGTACTGGGCGTGGAAGAAGCACGTGCCTATCTTCGTCCCCGGTCCGATGGACGGCGCCGTCGGCTCGCAGGTCTGGCTCTTCGCGAACCGCCGATCCGACTTCAGAGTGGACGTCATCAAGGACGAGAAGCGCCTCGCGGACATCAGTCTTCGACGCGAAGAAGACGGGCGCCCTGGTCATCGGAGGAGGGATCTCGAAGCACCACACTATCTGGTGGAACATGTTCAAGGGCGGCCTGGACTACGCGTGCTACGTCACGACCGCCGTCGAGTACGACGGGTCCCTGAGCGGGGCCCAAGTCAGGGAGGCCGTCTCCTGGGGGAAGGTCAAGGAGCGCGCCAGGCAGACGACGCTCTACTCGGATGCGACGATAGCGCTGCCCCTGATCGCGACCTACACACTGACCAAGCTGAAGGCGTGACGAGTCTGGACGCGGCGCGCGCCCTACTGTTTATAACGGGTTCCCAAATCCCACGGGAGCCAAGGTCGACAAAACCGATTTGCCCACCGATTATGGAGTCATAACCGCCGGCATCGCGGCGGTAGCGCTCATCTACTCGCTCGCCCTCTTCCTCTCCGTCAGGAGACAGGACCCCGGAACTCCGAAGATGACCGAGATAGCGACGGCGGTTCGGATCGGCGCCAACGCGTTCCTTCGAAGAGAGTACACCGTGATAGCGCCCGTGGCGATCGCGATCTCGATACTCATCTACGTCTTCATCGACATCCCACTGAAGACCGGAGGGGTCACGTCGATCGGCTTCCTCGTCGGAGCAGCTCTCTCGGCGATAGCCGGATACATCGGGATGGCCGACGACGGTCAGGACGAGCTCCAGGACCGCGCAGGCGGCGAGGAATGGGCTCGGGGCCCGCGCTCACCCTCGCATTCAGGGGCGGGGGCGTGATGGGCATGGCCGTCGTCGGGTTCGGGCTACTCGGCGTGTCGCTGTTCTACATCGCATACCAGTCGATCATCGTGTCCACGCCCGCACGTCATCGCGGGTCTGGGGTTCGGCGCTTCCCTCATCGCCATGTTCATGAGGGTCTCCGGCGGCATCTACACCAAAGCGGCTGACGTGGGGGCGGACCTCGTCGGCAAGGCCGAGGCGGAATACCCGAGGACGACCCGAGGAACCCGGCCGTGATAGCGGACAACGTCGGCGACAACGTAGGGGACTGCGCCGGGATGGGGGCCGACGTCTACGAGTCGTTCGTGGTCACCTCGATCGCGGCGTTGATACTCGCGGCTTTGATTACAAGTTCGGCGGCGTCGGACCCGGCCAAGTTCGGTTCCCTCACCTCGCTCATCACCTCGAACCAGCTGCTCGTCTATCCGCTCCTCCTCGGGGCGTCGGGCATAATCGGCTCCATACTCGGCGGTCTCTACATCCGAAAGTCGATCAAGAAGGACCCGATGGGGTCGCTCAACATCGCGCTGATTATCTCGGCAGTGATCGCCATAGCGATCGACGGAGTGATCTCCGAGTCGGTCTTCGCCGGGAGCACGCTCGGATACGCTCTCCTCGCGAGCGCGGTCGTCGGTGTCATAGTCGTCATCGTCATCGAGAGGGTCGCCGACTACTTCACGTCGTACAGGTACAGGCCCGTGAAGTTCATCGCCGAGGCGAGCCAGACGGGCCCGGCCACGAACTTCCTGGCCGGCTTCTCGACGGGCCTGCAGAGCACCGCTCCTTCAGCACTCGTGCTCGTCCTGGCCATAGCGCTCTCCTACTTCATCGGCTACTACGCCTCGGGCCAGAGCATGCTCTTCGGCGTGTACAGCACCGCCGTGGCGACCATGGCCGAGCTCTCGCTGACGGGGATCATCATGTCTATCGACTCTTTCGGGCCGATCACGGACAACGCCAACGGAATCGTAGAGATGGCCGGCCTGGAGAGCGGGGTCAGGGAGGTCACGGACGAACTCGACGCGGTCGGGAACACTACCAAGGCGACGACCAAGGCGTTCGCGGTCACCTCGGCCGCGCTGGCTGCGGTGGCAATCTTCTTCGCGTTCCAGAGCGAGGTGAACAACCAGATCACGGGCAACGCCAGCCTCATGGCAAAGTACGGACTGACCAGCGGGATGACACTGATTTTCGCCCTGTCCGACCCGAGGGTGATAATCGGGCTGTTCATCGGCAGCCTCCTTCCCGTTCTACTTCTCCAGCTTCCTCATCCAGGCCGTCGGCCGGGCTGCGATCGAGATGGTGAACGAGGTCCGGCAGACAGTTCAGGGAGATCCCGGGCATAATGGACGGCACCGGGAAACCCGACTACGCCAAGTGCGTCGACATCAGCACGACTGCGGCGCTCAGGGAGCTCGCCAAGCCCGCGCTGCTGGCCGTGGTCAGCCCTCTGCTGGTCGGATTCATCCTGGGGCCGGTCGCTCTGGGAGGCCTGCTGATAGGGAGCGTCATAACCGGCGTCTTCCTCGCCTTCATGATGACGAACGGCGGCGCCGCCTGGGACAACGCCAAGAAGTACATAGAGCTGGGAAACCTCGGGGGGAAGAAGACCCCCGTTCACGCGGCCGCTGTCATGGGAGACACCGTGGGCGACCCGTTCAAGGACACGGCGGGCCCGGCGATCAACTCGTTGATCAAGGTGCTCAACACAATCTCGATCGTCTTCGTCGCCGCCATAGTGCTCTACGCTCTCTTCGTCTAGGTCTCAGGCCTTCAGTCTGAGCTCGTCGAGCCCGCAGGACGGACAGCGCAGCCGTATCTTGTCACCCCTGTCCTCCGATTCCATCCCGGTCCCGCAGCAGGGGCAGATCTGTCTCTCCACGCTATCATCCGCCCGGGCTCTTGAGGATTTGGAGCCCCTAGAGTGACGCGATGCAGTCGATCTCGATCAATATCCCGTCTCTCACAAAGCCTGCGACGACCGTCGTCCTGGTGGGCTTGTGATCCCCAAAGAAGGACGAGTAGACCTCGTTCATCACCTTGAAGTCGTTCCCGTCCTTGAGGTAGACCGAGACCTTCAGGACCTTCTCCAGCCCGCTCCCGCCGGCCTCGAGTATCGCCTTCACGTTCTCGAGCGTCTGCGCGGTCTGCTCCTTTATGCCTCCAGGGACCATCGAGTTGCTCACGGGATTCATGGCGACCGTCCCTGAGACGAAGACCATCCCGTTGGCGACGATGCCCTGGGAGTACGGACCTACCGGTTTGACTGCCTTGGGTGTGACTATGTACTTCATGGGGAGGCTTTTCCAGACCTGAATTATTATGCTTGTCGCGGCCACCGCGCACTCGCAGCCGCGGGACCCCCGGGACCCCCGGGACCACGGACGTCGGGACACCCTTGCCGGCGGTCCGGCCTTCGTCCGGCAGAGAACCGACGTTCACAAGCTTTAAGATGATTTCCGGAGGGGAGCCGACATTTGCGAGCCCTCCCCCGCTCGGCAGTAATCGCGCTTGCCATAGTCCTTGTCGGTCTCGTCGCGCTGACCGTCTACTCGAACCTCTCGACCCCGTCTTCGAGCGGCCCGTGGCGCCCGACCTACGTCTATCCGCTCGAGGTCGGAGGGACGACCGGGGTCGTCGGACAGTCCTGCGTCGACTCCGCGGGGTACGTCTACTGCGTCGGCGGCAACGACGCGGGTGGCAACCCCACGAGCTCGGTCTACTATGCTCCCGCTTCCTCGGGCGGCGTGGGCAACTGGACCCTCTCGGCGAATCCCTACCCGCAGTCGATAGCCTTCCAGTCCTGCGCTCCAGCCTCGGGGTACGTCTACTGCGTCGGCGGCACGCACGACTCTAGTGGCGACGACACCGCCTCGTCCTACTTCGCAACGCTCTCTCCATCCGGGGTAGGCGCGTGGGCCCAGACCACCCCGTATCCTGTGGCGATCGACGCCCCGTCCTGCGTCGCCGCCGTCGGCGACCTCTACTGCGTCGGCGGAGAGAACGAGACGTCCAGCACCAACTCCACCACCGTGATGTCGCGGTCCGTCTGGTACGCCCCCGTCTCCTCGTCAGGCATCGGCAGCTGGAGCCATTCTGCGGTCTACCCGGCCGGCCTGTACTTCCCAAGCTGCTCGAGCCTCGGAGGTTACGTCTACTGTATAGGAGGCGAAGGCTCCCAAGACGACCCTCAGAACGCGACCTACTCCGCCTATGTTACTCCTTCGGGGATGGGAGCGTGGACTGCGGGACCGGGTTACCCGGTTCAGGTCATCGCCCAGTCGTGCGTCTCCTCCTACGCCTCGGTCTACTGCGTCGGCGGCCTCCAGAGCGGGGGCACCTCCACTTCGGCGGTCTACTACGCCGGCATCTCCGCCTCGGGGATGGGTTCGTGGCAGACCGTAGCGAGTTACCCGCTAGGCATCGCGACTGATTGTGTCGCGGGCACCGGTTTCCTCTACTGCGTGGGAGGGTATGGTTCTAGCTCGGGCGTGACCGGCGCCAGTTACTTCGCACTACTGAACGGGACGGCCAGCGGGTCTGCGTCTGCCTAGTCTTCTCCGTCTACCCTTGCTTCGAGCCTTCTTTCGGCTCGATCTTGGAGACCGCTTCCGCAAGGGTCGCCGTCGCGTCCTCCCTCTCCTTGGCGAGCTGCGACTTTTCCTGCATCTCCGCCTCGAGCTCCTTCAGCCTCGTCCCTATGGCGTCGAGCCTGACCCACTGCTGCTCGTAGAGCCCCGAGGGCGTCCCGCCGTTCCTCTCGATTGAGGCGCGGACGCTCTGAAGGTTGAGCGCCTCCTCTTCGAGCGAGGCGGAGCCCTTCTCGAGCTCCCTTATCTTCTCCTCCACCGGCTCGGTGGGCGGGCCGGACCTGCCCACGAGCTTTGAGAAGAACGACGCGGACTTCCTCTGCGCCCTGATTCCTTCCAGGGCTGTCTTCTGCTCCCCGAGCTCCTTGGCGTTCCCCTCCTTCTCGGCGCGCAGGGTGACCAGCCTCGCGGAGATCCGCTCATTCTCCCGGTCAAAGGTCGACCTTATCTCCGTCTCCTCTTTCCTGACCGTCTCCACCTCCGACTCGATCTGCGAGGTGTCGACGCCAGCCGAGAAGCGCGAGGTCACCTCGGTCCTCCTCTCGTGATACTCGGCCGGCAGGTCTTCGTTCTTCACCTTGGCCTCGAAGTCGTCTAGCAGGAGGTTAAGAGACTTGAGCCAGTTCTTGAGGTCGTACCCTCCGGGGCCCGGTGTGAACTGCTGCTTGCCGAGGTGGTCGAGCCCCTCCAGCACGCGAGCCTTGGCCGCGCCCAGGTCGACCTCCTTCTCTCCCTTTGGCTGCTTCGCCTTGGTGGTGCGAAACTCGCGTTTCTGTTTCTTGGCCTTCTTGGTAGGTGCCGCCTTGCCGCCGGAACGTGCGCCTCGAGGTGCGCTGCTGAAGCTCAAGTGTATGCTCGCTTTCGCCTCGCACGGACTCGATTTAAGCTTGGATGACGGTTCTCAAATTCGGCAATGAGGCCCGGGGGAGCCCGGGCATGGCGCTCTTATGCGGCCCGCCGGTAGACCTCTGTGAGGCACGGCACGAAGAGGCCGCAGCGCGACCTGCGAACGAGGATGAGGCTCTACGAGGCTGTGATGAGGAGACGCGCCGAGGGCAAGAGCTACAACCAGGTGATCAGGTCCGTCGAGGAGGAGTTCCACGTCAGGCTGAACAAGTCCCATGTTAGCGACTGGGTCCGCGGCGAACATGTGCCCGACGGGAGCGTGAGGAAGTTCCTCCCGGTCTCGACAGCAGAGTTGGGGTACGTGATCGGCGTGATGCTCGGGGACGGATCGATGAGCGTCTGCGGGGACCACAACTACAGGCTGAAGCTCAGGGTCACGGACAGGGACTTCGCCCAGGCGTTCGCCCAGGCCATCACCGTTGTGCTCGAGAGAAGTGTCCCGCATGTAAGATACCACGCGAAGACCAACGCCTGGCACGTCGATGCTTCGAGCCTGCTCCTGCAGGAGTTCCTCAAGAAACCAGTCGCGGAGTTGGGCGGCTTCATCGGCCAGAGCGGAGAATGCACATGCGGGTTCCTCAGAGGGTTCTTTGACTCTGAAGGGAGCATGTTCGAAAGAAGTCTGACCGCCTCAAACGGAGATCCCGAACTGCTAAACCTCGTCTGTGCGCGGCTCGCGGCGCTTGGGATAGAGACCACCGGACCTCGTCTCGTTAAGAAAGGGGGCCAGCAAGTCATGATTCGCGGCAAGTTGTGGATGCAGAACTTGGATCAATACATCATCTACGTGAGGACACGGTCCCTCGCGATTTTTCAGGCCAGGGTTGGGTTCAGTATTCGAAGAAAGTACGACGCCCTCGCCGAAGCGCTTTCCAGAGGTTAACCAGAGAAAGGTTCTTATCATGCTCTGCAAAAGAAACAATAGTCAAATCGAGACGAGACGGGGAATCAGGTCGTATTCTGAGCTATTGAGGCAAGAGGTGGGAGAGGGACTTGAACCCTCGTAAACACGCTCTGCAGGCGTGCGCGTAGCCGCTCCGCCATCCCACCGCGAGCGCGCGTCCGTTGGGAGGCTAATTATGCGTTAGCAGCGCGAAGCCAAGGGGGGAGGCAGGGCGCGGGACCAGCCGAGCTCGGCGGCCTCTGGAACGACTAGGCAAAGATGACATAGTTGATAATCTTTATATCGAAACCACGTCTCGCCTCCTGCGTCGAATGTTATTTCTGCAGATCGACGTGCAGGCCCCTACGAACGCAATCTGGTGGTCTCTCTTCCGCTATTACATGTTCTTCGGCTTCGCGGCCGGCACAATCGTCACCGCTTTCATTGTCTACTGGATCATGAAGTACAGGCGGAAGGACGTCAAGGAGGCACCGAACTTCCACGAGGAGGGCGGGTGGGGGAACTGGAAGAACGTGCTCATGACCCTGGTGGTGACCGGGACGGTCCTCGGGTTCGTGGAGTACCAGACGTTCGCCTCCACGAATCTCATCAACCCTCCGGCCAACGCGGACCCGCCTCTCTACATCAGCGTGACGGGCCAGCAGTTCGTCTGGATCTTCACCTATCCGAACGGGCACACCACCTTTGACAACCTGACGGTCCCGGTCGACCAGATAATCGTGCTGAACATCACGTCGGTCGACGTCGACCATTCGTTCACGATACCCAGCCTCAGCGTCGCCAAGGACGCTATCCCTGGCCAGTACAACTTCCTCTGGTTCAACGCGACGACCCTCGGCAAGGTCACCGGAGGGATCCGTTGCAAGGAATTGTGCGGGATCGGCCACGCGACCATGATCGGGAACCTCAACGTACTCTCGCAGTCCGCCTATGACAAGTGGTACGCGAGCACAGGCGGTTCGGGTTCTAGCACGACAAGCTCGGTCTCGGGCAACGGCCAGACCCAATCGGTGACGATCCCGGCTGGCGCCGGGAACGGCGCCAACTTCTCCCCGTCCACCCTCACGGTGACCTCGGGCACTACGATCACGTTCACCAACCAGGACACGGGAGTCACCCACAACGTAGACTTCCAGACGGTGCCCGCGGGCTCGACGGTAACGGCGGGGACCACGTCGCCGAACCTGAAGGGCGGCAACTCATACAGCGTGACCCTGACGACCCCCGGCACCTACACCTACGTCTGCGACTTCCACTCGTGGATGAAGGGAACGATAACCGTAACTGGGTGATAAGAGATGGACCCCTGGCTCAAGCGCTGGCTGTACACGACGAACCACAAGGACATAGGGATCCTCTACTTCATCAGCGCCCTCTACTTCGGTTTCGTCGGCGCGCTCCTGGCAATCTTCATGCGCGTCCAGCTCTCGGTGCCGCTCAACAACTTCCTGGGCGCCGCTGCGTTCGACCAGGCGGTGACGCTGCACGGCCTGATAATGATTCTCTGGTTCCTCTCGCCGCTCGCGATCGCCTTCATGAACTACATGATGCCGCTCCAGATCGGCGCGAAGGACATGGCGATGCCGAGACTGAACGCGCTCGGCTACTGGCTCTTCGTCTTCGGAGGGCTCCTCGCCACTCTCGGCTTCTTCCTCCCCGGCGGCAACGCCAGCGGGGGTTGGACGACGTACGTCCCCCTCTCGACGAGCTACACTCCAGGCCCCGGACCGACGCTCGCCTTCCTCGGACTGATAATGCTCGTCGTCTCGATCACCATAGGCAGCGTCAACATCCTGCTCACGATCGCGTACATGCGCGCGCCCGGGATGACCTGGCGGAAGATTCCGATGTTCACCTGGTTCGTGCTCTTCACGATACTCCAGATGCTCTTCTCGTTCCCGTCGCTTCTAGCGGGGCTGCTCATGCTCGTCTCGGATAGGGTCCTGGGCACGGTCATCTTCTCGCTCCCGGTCTCCCAGGGAGTCGCCGCAGGAGGATCGGTCCTCTGGGACGACGTCTTCTGGTTCTTCGGCCATCCGGAGGTCTACGTGGTCCTCCTCCCAGGATTCGGGATGATCTCGGAGATCCTCCCAGTCTTCTCGGGTAGGCCGATCGCAGAGAGGAACATCATCCTCGCGGTCACCGGTGCCGTGGTGGTCCCGCTCTCCTACCTCGTCTGGGAACACCACATGTTCATCACAGGTGTCAGCCTCACGGAGGACGAGGCGTTCAGCGTCGCGACGCTCTTGATCTCGCTGCCCTTCGACATAATCATACTCGCGTTCGTAAAGTCGCTCGCCAAGTCCTCGATCAGGCTCTCGGTCCCGATGCTATTCGCGATCGGCTCGATCATCCTCTTCATCATCGGCGGGATCACGGGGGTCTTCCTCTCGTCGTTCGTGCTCGACGTCGTCTTCAGGGGGACGTACTTCGTCGTCGCGCACTTCCACTACGTAATGGTCGGCGCCGCGATCTTCGCGCTCTTCGGCGGCATCTACTTCTATCTCCCGAAGATGACCGGCAGGATGTTCCACGAAGGGATGGCGAAGACGCACTTCGTCCTTTCCTTCATCGGCTTCAACGTCCTCTACTTCCCGATGTTCTTCCTCTACGACATGCCCAGGCGCATCTACACCTACCAGTCGATACCGGCCTGGAACACGCTCAATCTGATCTCTACGGTCGGGGCCTTCATCTTCGCCCTCGCCCAGATACTGCTCATCCTCAACCTGGTCTACACTCTCCGGAGCGGAACCACCGCCCCCGTGAATCCGTGGGGCGCGACGGGACTCGAGTGGACCCCGACGATCATGGGCGCCTCGGGAGCTCACGACGCGGCCCAGCCCTTGGCGGGACACGATGCAGGCCACGACACGGGCTACCACGAAGGCGGTCACGAGGAGCACTACAGTCCTAGGCCCATCCAGTTGGCCGGCGGCATGGCGGTCACCTTCTTCGGCATCTGCCTCTTCACCTACTACCAGACCTCGAGCGTCCTGATGATGCTCGCCGGGTTCGTCTTCCTCGGCTACACGCTGATCGGGTGGGCCGGCGACGACACCAAGGACAAGTTCAAGTTCCCCGAGACCCCGTCCGAGAGGTGGCCCTTCACCAGCATCCCGAAGCTCCGGCTCGCGATGTGGATCTTCCTGGCCTCAGACATCATCGTATTCGGCGCGATAATCGCGAGCGACCTCTACCTCAGGATAAACGATCCGCTCGCCTGGCCGATCCCGGGCAGCATCCACGACGTGACGCTGGGCCTCATACTTACGATCATCCTGCTGACGAGCGGCCTGACGGCGGTCCTCGCGCTCGAAGCGGCGAAGGAGGGCAAGAACGGCAACCTGATCCGCTACCTCTCGATAACCTTCGTCCTCGGAGCCACATTCATGGTGATCAAGGGCTACGAATGGTATGGCTACCTGGTGACGAAGGTCCCGGCCTTCACGCCCTGGGGCGGGTCGCTGCCTGAGAGCACCTACTTCTTCACCGTAGGCCTGCACGGAGCCCACGTCACCGCGGGGCTCGTGGTCATGGCCTACCTCATCAACAAGGCGAGGAAGAACGGGTTCAGCACCTCAAACTTCACGGGCGTCGAAAACTTCGCTCTCTACTGGGCCTTCGTCGACCTGATCTGGGTCTTCGTCTTCCCGCTCTTCTATCTATTGTAGGTGTGATGATGAAAACGAGTCTAGCCGTCGGCGTCTGGCTGTACCTGGTCGTTGCTAGCGTGATCGAGGTCGCGGCCTACGAGACAAACCCAGGCAACCTGAACATCGACGTCGTGATCGGGACGATCGCCGCGGTCAGTGCAGTCGTGACCGCCCTCTTCTCGATGAACATCAGGGAGGAGTCGACTGCGATAAAGTACCTCTTCCTTATCCCGGTCCTCCTGGTAGGGGTCCTCATCATCACCCTGCTGCTCGCCTTCCCGATAATCCAGTGAGAAAAATGAGCACAAAGATGAGCGGTTCAACAAAAGCTGTCCTGGCGCTCGTCGTGGTGATAGCGATCGTGATCCCCATAGTCCTCGGAACGGTTCTGGTCACCGGTGCCACCGGAGCCGGGGGTCCTCTGGGTCTTCCGTCGAAGACCGCCACAGCGCCTTCTACTAGCACCTCCTCCTCCAGCATCTCCGGCCAGACCCAATCGGTGACGATCCCGGCTGGCGCCGGGAACGGCGCCAACTTCTCCCCGTCCACCCTCACGGTGACCTCGGGCACTACGATCACGTTCACCAACCAGGACACGGGAGTCACCCACAACGTAGACTTCCAGACGGTGCCCGCGGGCTCGACGGTAACGGCGGGGACCACGTCGCCGAACCTGAAGGGCGGCAACTCATACAGCGTGACCCTGACGACCCCCGGCACCTACACCTACGTCTGCGACTTCCACTCGTGGATGAAGGGAACGATAACCGTCACGGGCTGAGCAGCACGATGCCGAGGCGAGCCTGAGCCGCCGATGCAACAAGCTATAGGCCTGAGCTTGGCGTTTGTCCACGACGCTTGGGAGTTCGGACATGACACATGAGGCTCAGCGGCTGCCACTAAGTGAAAGTGGAGACTTGAGTCAACTTTCGCGAGGGATGGGTCAGTGAGGCGAAGCGCGACGGTCTTCCGCGGGACGCGGCAGCTCCCGGGTCAGTCGAAGAAGAAACGAAACATCTCGATCTCGACCGTGATAATCCTGGTGCTAGCCGCGATAGCGGGGCTGGCCTACTATGTCGGGACACCGCCTTCGTTGCCTCCCTCGAACGCGACCTCGGACTCTGGTTGCTCTCCGCAGGGGGCCCAGATTGTCATCCCTCAGGGAGTGGGTGCGAACTCGAGCATCCGCTTCGAGCCGCCGACGCTGAGCGTCGTCGTAGGGATCAACAACACCGTGATCTGGAACGACCAGGACTCGAGCGCCGCGCACAACGTGATATCGGTCTCGGTGCCGCCCAACGGAGTGCAGTGGTACTTTGACGGAATGACCTACGGCAACATCTACTGCGTCACCCTCACCGCACCGGGCACCTACACCTACGAGGTCTTCCTCTCGCAGATCGTGGAAGGCACCATCATCGTGAAGACGTGACCTCAGCGCGCTTCGCGCGACTATGTTTTTTCTAACTGGGCGCGCGACCAACTTTCTCGACGCGCCCTTTTTCGGCCGATTTTGGCCAACGGCCCGCGCCATGCCTCAGCGACCCGGAGAAAACGTTCCGATTCATTCTCCTTACAAGATGCACGACCAGTCGGTCTTGGCATGTTTTCGGTTGGGAGCAAAAATCGGAGAAATGGAGCTGCTCCATAGAATGACGATTTGCTCCTATCCTTTTTTCCGGTCGCAACAAGTCTCTGTTTTCCGAAAAAACCTTGATTCTTGCCTCTTTACCAAGAGCTTATATATCAACTCCGGCGCCCAAGAGCCGAGGAAATGTACAGTGGTAACCGGCTACTGTGTGTATGAGAAGAAGAAGAACAGGGAGATCAAGAACCCGAAACAGATCAAGCTCAAGAACGGTAGAGCTGCTGTCAAGGGAATCTGCGGATCCTGCGGCAAGCCAATATTCCGTATCGGCAAGCTCAAGTAATCCGATCTCCCTTTCCTTTTTATTTTGAGACCGAGGGAAGAACTTATCACGCCAACCGGCGCGGGTTCCTCCCGACTTGGCTCTGTACCTCTACAACAGTCTCGGGAGGAAGCTCTCGCTCTTCGAGCCGCTCCGGGAGGGTGAGGTGCGGATGTACACCTGCGGGCCCACCGTCTGGAACTACGCCCACATCGGCAACTTCAGGACGTTCGTCTTCGAGGACGTGTTGCGCCGCTACCTGAAGTTCAAGGGCTTCAAGGTCACACAGGTCATGAACATCACGGACGTCGAAGACAAGATTATCAAGGGGATGAAGGCATTCAACAAGAGCCTTGACGAGCTGACCTCATACTACGAGCGCGCTTTCATGGAGGACCTCACTGCGCTGAACATCGAGAGGGCGGAGTTCTATCCGCGCGCTACGAGACACATCCCAGAGATGGTCGAGCTGATAAAGACGCTCATGCAGAAGGGATACGCCTACCGAGCGGAGGACGGGTCCGTCTACTTCGACGTCTCCAAGTTCGGGAGATACGGGGACCTCTCGGGGATCAGGCCCTCACAGCTCGTGGCGGGAGCGAGGGTCAAGAACGACTCCTACGAGAAGGATCAGGCCAACGACTTTGCCCTCTGGAAGGCGTGGGACGCGGACGACGGGGACGTGTTCTGGGAGACGGAGCTGGGCAAGGGCAGGCCGGGGTGGCACATCGAGTGCTCGGCAATGTCGATGAAGTATCTGGGCGAGACCTTCGACATCCACACGGGAGGGATTGACAACAGGTTCCCGCACCACGAGAACGAGATCGCCCAGTCTGAGGCGGCCACGGGGAAGAAGTTCGTCCGATACTGGCTTCACTCCGACTTCCTCAACGTCAAGGGCGAGGAGATGCACAAGTCGGTCGGGAACGTCGTCACGCTCAGGGAGCTGACGGAGAAAGGGTGGAAGCCGAGGGCCATAAGGCTCTTCCTGATCGGCGCGCACTACAGGGACAAGCTCGACCTCACCGACGACTCCCTGATGCAGGCGAAGTCGAACATCGCGAGGATGGACTCGTTCGCAAAGAGGATTCGAGAATCACCTGCGGCAGAGAACGGCGAACGGGGGGTTCCGGAGAGCGCCTCTTTCCTCGAAGAGTTCGAGAGAGCCATGGACGACGACCTCAACATGGCCGAGGCGCTCGCCGCTCTCTACGGCTTCCAGAGAACCATCAACTCGCTCATCGATACGGGGGGGCTCTCTGGGACCGGGCGCCTGGCCGTTATCGAGGCGCTCCGGAGGGTCGACTCCGTCCTTGGGGTGATGCAGCCGGAGGAGGACGGGGTCGTCTCGGCGCGCGTCGAGGGGCTCATCCGGGACCGAGAGGACGCGCGGCGCAGGCGGGACTACCGGCGGGCCGACGAGATAAGGGCCCAGCTCAAGAAAGAAGGGATATCCCTTGAGGACAAGCCAGGGGGCGGCGTCTCGTGGAAGGCGGACTGACCTCCTTCCAGCCGGCGTAGTAAAGAACTGGTGAACAATCGCTCAACTTAGGTAAATGCAGCCCCATTAGTTCTTCGGAGTCGAGATGGCACCAATGCAAGAGGAGGCCCTGCTCCCTTACGCTAGGGAAGTCACGAGTTCGTCGCTCAGGCGGAGCGTCTTCGTCGCGGCGGGCTACGACCGGCTCAGGGTCGACCCCGATGGGAGCGTGGCGCACCTCCACTCGGCCAGGTTCGGCAAGCTCCTGTTCGGCAGGGAATCGGTCGAGGCTTTCAAGATTCAGGCGGGGGTGGTGATCGCACAGCGACAGAGGGACAAGAAGGTGAGGCTCTCGCCCGGATACCTGGGCTTCTCGTCTGGGGGACAGGAGCCGGTCCAGGCGTCGCACCACATCCGGCTCTGCGGGAAGGACTCGAACGGATACCTGCGGCTCGCCAGGTACACGAACAGATCAGAGGCCGGCCTCAGGTTGAGGGTGCTCACGCTTCACGACCCCACGTCGCTGAACTTCAGACTCGACCGTGACCCGCCGGCGGACGTCGGCGTGAACGCCTTCAACCGGGGCGACCACGTCGTGATGGACGACGTCGGGGACACGACGGGGGTCCGCGTGATCGGCTTCTCGCCTCACCCCACCGCCGTCTACCTCACGAGGTCCAGGCAGAAGGCGATCGACCTGTTCGCCTCGGGAGAGATCCCGGAGAACACGGCGGGCATGTCCGGAGCGATCATCGATCGTGAGCCAGCACGACGTCGACCTTCCTCCGGGCGGCTCGCACGAGGTCGTCACCGCGTCGCTCTATCACGGCTCCTCGCTGGAGTCTGTGCTCTCGGAGTTCAAGGATGGGATCGCCGGCGTGGGCGATGCTCCCCGGGATCGGCTCGGACCCCTCTTTCGTTGCTCGAGCCCCCCGGTCAACTTCGCCTATGCCTGGGCGAAGGCATCGCTCGACTCGCTCGAGCGCGAGCCCTACTCTCTCGACCGCATCTCTGCCGGTTTCGGTCTCGGGTTCCTCAGACCGGCCCTATTCGAGGAGGAGTTCGGGTCCTCGAAGGGCTCCATGCGCAGGGATGGTCTCCTGCCCCACTCCAGCTCGGACCGGGGCGGTCCGATGGAGACGTCTCTCTTCGTCATAAACGCCTGCAGCTACCTCGGCCTCAAGGGAGACAGGAAGCTGGCGAGAAAGTGGTATCCCGCCCTTAGGAAGGCCGGAAACGCCCTCCGCGCCGCAGCCCAGGGCGGACTCATCTCGACCCAGCCGGGCTCGCCCGACGGTTGGAGGAGACGCCTCGGCTCAGGCTACCCCACCGGCCACGTGAGCGAGGTGAACATGGTCGCGGCCCGGGCACTCTCGGAGCTCTCCTCGCTCTCCCGTTCCCTCAGCAAGCCGGACGAATCCTCGGGATTCCGCGACGCGAGCGCGAGGATCCTCGAGTCCGTCGGCGAGAGGCTCAAGGAGGTCGAGACCGGGAACCTCGCGCTCAATCTCGACCCGAAGGGAAGGCTTCACTCCGAGGTCACCGTCGACCAGGCGGTCGCGCTGTCCTACTCCGGGCCCGACGCGAACCTCGGGTCCTCGACGGTCCACAGGCTTCTGGAGAAGGACTTTGAGACGGGCTACGGCCCCCGAACCGTCTCTCTGGCCAACGCCCTCTACTACAGCCCTGTGTACGGTGACGGGCAGCTCGGCGGATGCTGGACGAGGGGCTCCCTCGCGCTTGCAATACTCTCCTACACCTCTGGTCATCCGGCCCTGGGGAGCGCCCAGCTCGAGAAGGTCGCGGCGCTCGTGAACTCCGATTGCGAGAGGATGGGAGGCGTCCCTGGGGAGTTCCCCTACTGGTTCGACCCGGAGAAGAGGCAGATCGAGTCCCTGGGATCGGACCCGGTGGCAGCCTCGAGGTTCGTGGAGACGCTGCTGACCGGAGAGGCGGGGATGACCGTCTCGCCCGAGGGACCGACGCTCCGGGTCGCTCGTGGGTCACGCCTGGGGTGGTTCTCGTTGCGGGGGTTCAGGATCGGCGGAGACGGGTCTCTCTTCGTCGGAAGGACACAGTCCCAGGCCCTCATAGTCTCGAGCTACGAGAAGACCCAGGTCGAGGGCTCGGTGAAGCTCCCTCGGAGCGAGCCGCTGGAGGTCTCTCCCTCGATCGAGTGCCTCCTGTTCTGGGACCAGTCCTCGCTGCTGGTCTGTCTGGGGAACGCCTCTGGCTCGGATTCTGTCCGAGGTCGTCAGCGTCCCGTTGAGGGGTAAGCCGCTGGCGAGCGCTCTCTTCGCTGACCTGGACGAGTTCAACCAGGCGAGCTGCCAGTGGGAGAGGGTCGACCGGAGGAAGCTCCTCGACAGACTGGAGCTCCGCCTGGAAGTGGGGCCCGGTTCGTGGAGGGCCTTCAGGGCCGTCCAGATCTCGCACCAGCCCGACCGCCAGCGGACTGACCGATAGTCGGGGATAACATCATAAACCCACGCTCGCCGACGAGCCGAGCAGGTCACCTGCTTGGGTCGCGCCAGGATATCTTTGCGAAGCGGCATAACAGTCGAGTACGGCGCCGCGTCCTACGCTCTCGACCCCAAGGGTCCGTCGAAGGCCGACTACACGTTCGTCTCCCACGCGCACCTCGATCACGTCCATAACCCGGACGCGGGGAGCAAGGTCCTCGCATCTCGAGAGACTCGCCTCCTCGCCAAGGCGAGGGGTTTCGACCTGGGGAGAACCTCGGAGACTGCCGATGAGGTCAGGCTCCTCGATTCGGGACACATACTCGGAGCTCGTGCCATCTGCATAGGCGAGGAGGTCCTCTATACAGGAGACGCAGCGGGGAGGGACCGCGCGTTCCTTGGAAGGTGCAGGACCAAGAAGGCGAGGATACTCATCACTGAGTCGACCTTTGGCAGAAGCAACTACGTCTTCCCCCCGATCTCGCAGATAGTGAAGGAGGTCAACTCGACCATAGGGATGCTCTTCGACAAGGGCAGGCCCGTCGTCCTCATGGGGTACGCGCTCGGCAAGTCGCAGATCCTCTCTCACCTCTTTTCGTCCTGGAGCCCCTTCTACGTGCACAAGAGGGTGGCGGAGATCAACGAGGTCTACGGCCAGTGCGGCGTGAATCTCAGGAAGGGGAAGGTCGTGGGCGCGGACCTCGAGGGCATCTCGGCCGGCCCGTGGGTGATGGTCGCGCCGATGATGAGCTCGCGGAGCAAGTTCGCCCAGCGGTTGAAGAAGGAACACGGCGCGGCCCTGGTCGCATTCAGCGGGTGGGCAGCAGACCCTGGGTACGCCTACTCCATAGGCGCCGACTACGCGTTCGCGGTAAGCGACCACTGCGACTACAAGGAGCTCGTCGCCCTGGTCAAAGAGGTATCGCCGGAACAGGTCTACACGACCCACGGCTTCACCGAGGAGTTCGCCCAGGACCTGCGGAGGCTAGGCTTCGACGCAAAGCCACTGAACGGGTATCAGGCTTTCCTATCGGACTACTAAGGCTGTCCTCAGTCCTTTTTTGATTCGGAGACCGAGGCGGATGCCTTCTGCTGACTAAACTCCTTCAGGAAGGCGACCAGCGCGACGAAGTTGGCGTTGTTGCTTGCGTTCCGGAGCGGGACCTTGATGTCCTGGTTTGCCAGGTTTATGGGGTAGTGGGTCTGGAAACCCACCCTCGTGAAGGCGACCGAGAAGAGGTGGAGCTTCCCGTCCAGCGCGTCGCGTATCACATCGTCGGTCTCAGGGAACCTCCAGACCGAGAATGCTATCCCGTCAATCCAGTTGACGGTAGGGATCACGGACATCTGCTGGGCAAGGTTCTGGCGCATGACCTCCTCGAAGAAGGCCTTGTTGTCGTACTCCAGCACCTGATGAAGGACTATCTCTTCGGTGGGCTCGTAGCTGATTTTGGGCATGTCCACTGCGAGCGTACCGCCCGTTCACCCTCGTTAAATAAGGCTCGCTGGGCGGCCGGACCAGTCGTCGCGAATGAAAGGCTCGAGACTGCACCAGGGTTCGTGGGAGGGACCGGGTCCGTAGAGAATCTGGGCGTGCTCTTCGCGCTCACCGAGCGCGCGCGTCGAGATGGCGTGACCTCCTGGGACGGAAACGGGGAACCAGCGACCAAACTTTTTAAAATCGGCAGGGCGTGGACGGTGCGGGCCTTGAGTGGTTATAAAATCCAGCCATAGTGATTCACAGACGGCGGGTCTCCCTCTCCTCCCCAACTACGACTGGAAGGTCCTGGAGGCGAGGGCCCGGCGCTTCGGCGACGACCTGGACCTGCCAAAGACCGTCCGCGAGGCCCTGGCGAAGTATCCTCTGGTGGGCTACGTCGAGGGCCCACCGACCCTCAACGGGGTGCCGCACATCGGCCACATCCGAGGCAGGATAATGAAGGACCTTTGGTACCGCTTCAGCACCCTCTCGAAGAAGAACGTCGTCTTCAGGGCCGGGTGGGACTGCCAGGGGCTCCCGGTCGAGCTGCAGGCCGAGAAGGAGCTCGGGCTCTCCGGGAACAAGTGGGAGGACCTGAAGCAGATCGGTGAGGAGAAGATGGTGGAGGCCTGCAAGAGGCTGGTCGCAAAGTACCTGGCCGCCTGGGAGGAGGCCGACGACCTTCTGGGACTGCTTCTCGACCACAGCAAGGCGTACATGACCTACCGGGACTCGTACATCGAGAGGGAGTGGCTGTTCCTAGAGAGAGCCTGGTCCGACGGGATACTCGGGGAGGGGTTCAAGGTCGTCCCATACTGCCCGAGCTGCCAGACCTCCCTCAGCCACGCCGAAGCCGTCCTGGGCTATGAGACGCTCGAGGACCCGAGCCTGTACTACAAAGTCCGGACCTCCGACGGGGCTTACCTCCTGATCTGGACGACCATGCCCTTCACCCTGGTCACGGACGAGATGGTCGGCGTCAGGCCCGAAGCCGACTACGCCTACGTGAGGGTCGGGTCCGAGGTCTGGGTCCTGGGGGTCGAGAGGATGACCGCGCTCTCCAAGGAGCTCAAGTTCGAGCTGGGCGAGACGATCAAGGTGGTCAAGGGCAGGGAGCTCGAGGGCCTCCACTATGCCCACCCCCTTCTGGGCCTCATTCCTGGCCTGGAGAGGCTGAGCAAGGAGGGAAAGATACACGTGGTGGTCGCAGAGGACTTCGTCGACACCGCCACCGGGACCGGCCTCGTCCACCTCGCGCCCGCGAACGGGGAGGAGGACTTCTTCGTCGCGACGAGGAGGAAGCTTCCGGTCTTCGTGCCCATCGACGACAGGGTCTGCTTCACCGAGGACGCCGGGAGGTTCTCCGGGATGTTCGTCAGGGACTCGGACGCCCTCGTGGCGAAACTCCTCCGTGAGACCGGAAACCTCGTCAGCGACGGCCGACTCGAGCACGAATACCCCACCTGCTGGAGGTCGGGACACCGTCTCGTCTGGGTCGCGAGGAGGGAGTACTTCTACTGGATAGATCAGATAAAGGAGGACCTCGTCGCTGCCGCCGAGAAAGTCGAGTACTACTTCGACCAGCCCCGCAATCGGTTCATCGAGTTCATCAGGCAGTCGCCGCCATGGTGCATCTCCCGCGAGAGGGTGTGGGGGACTCCGCTCCCGATCTGGGTCTGTGCCAGCTGCAGGGAGAAGGTCCCAGCCTTCTCGAGGGAGAGCATAGTCCGCCAGGCCGTCTCCCTCCCCGACGGAGAGGCCTTCGAGCTCCACAGGCCCTGGATCGACCGGATCGCCCTGCGGTGCCCCAAGTGCGGAGGCGAGGCCCACCGGGAGCCCTTCGTCCTTGACACGTGGCACAACAGCGGCTCGGCGCCCCTCGCGTCCTTCACCGACGAGGAGAGGGCGGAGCTCGTCCCGGTCGAGCACCTCACCGAGGGGATCGACCAGACCCGGGGCTGGGCGTACACGCTCCTTGTGCTCAATGTCATCTATCTGAGGAAGCCCGTCGCGCCCTACCGCGCCTTCCTCTTTCAGGGGCACGTCCTGGACGAGAAGGGCAGGAAGATGAGCAAGAGCCTGGGCAACGTCGTCGACGCCCTCGGGCTTCTGCGGGAGGGTTCGGTGGACCTCCTGCGGTTCTACATCACATGGAAGAGCTCGCCCGTCGACGCCGTCAGCCTGGACCTGAAGGAGATGGCGGGCCGGCCGTACCAGATCCTCAACACCCTCTACCACCTCCACGTCTACCTCAGACAGAACGGGGAACAGGACGGGTTCGACCCCGGCCTGCACGACATCGCCTGGGCCCAGCAGAGGGGCGTCCTCACAATAATGGACCGATGGCTCCTGGCGAGCATCGATGGGGCCTCGACTGAGATCAAGGCCTCCTACGCCGAGGGCCGTTACAACGACGCCTGCAAGGGGATCGAGAGCGCCATAGTCGAGGTCCTGAGCCAGGGCTACGTACGGATGGTCCGGAACGAGCTCTGGAGCGATTCGCCCGAGAGCCTCGACCGTCGCCTTGCGATCTACGCCGTGATAGCGTTCGCGCTGAAGACGCTCGACCTCCTTCTTCACCCCGTCTCCCCGTACCTCACCGAGTATCTCTACCAGGAGGCCTTCCTCCAGGGCGCCTGGGAGCGGCCGCTTCTGGTCCAGGACTTCCCCGTCGTCTCGATGCCTCCGACCGCCCGCGACGACAAGGAGGTCGTGGAGCTCGCCCTCGAGGTCGAGGGCGCATGCAACTCCGCGAGACAGAAGGCCAAGCTCAAGAGGAGGTGGCCCCTAAGGGAGATCCAGGTCCTGGTGACCGAGGCGAAGCTCCCCCAGATGGAGAAGGCGAAGGACCTCGTCTCCCTCCTCTGCAACGTCAAGAAGGTCTCGGTGACCAAGAGCGTCTCCTCCCTGCCGATCTCCGTCTCGCTATCGCCGAACCGGTCGCAGATCGGCGCCCACTTCAAGGAGAAGACTCAGGCCGTCCTCAAGAGCTTCAGGGGGCTGGAGGGCGACGATGCCTGGCGAGCCTTCCAGGCCGGCGAGCCGCTGCACGTCCAGACCGAGTCGGGGGTCGTCGAGGTCCCGATCTCGACCCTGATTTTCAGCTTCCAGGGGACGGGAGAGTGGGAGGCCGTAGCCCGGGACGGGATAATGATCGCCCTGGAAAAGGTCCGCGATGACGCCTTGATCGCGGAGGGCCTTCTACGGGACATCGCCCGCAGGCTGCAGGCGCTCAGGAAGGCCAGGGGCTACTCGCCGACGGCGGTGCTCGAGAAGGCGATGGTCGCGGGTCTCGACGAGGAGATGACCTCGCTATTGAGGCCCCTCGCGGGGGAGCTGAGCTTCCTCGTCCGGGTGAAGGGCGTCCGCATCCTCGCCGAGAAGACCGAAGACGGAGAGTGGGAGGAGGACGAGCTTGACGGCAGACCGATCTACATCGACGTCTCCTGAGCCTAGTCTCCTGTGAAGAGGCGGCGGGCCAGGGACCCCGGGAGGCCGGCCTCGACAATCTTGCGCGCCGATCTCTCGATGTCATACTCGACGGTCCGGTGCTCGACCGCGATCCCGACCTCGTTGATCTTCAGGAGCGCGTAAGAGGCGCGCCTGTCCCCCGCGCGTGGCTGCCCGACAGAGCCGGGGTTGAAGACGGTCCCTTCCCTGTCCGTCCAGACGAAGGGGACGTGGGTGTGCCCCAGCGCGATCACGCTCACGCCGAGCCTCTGCAGGTAGAAGCCCAGGATGTCCGAGTGGGTCGCGGGGAAGACGTACTCCCAGAGGTTGTCGTCTGGGCTGCCGTGGGTCATGTAGACCTTCTCGCCCTCAAATGGGATCGTGCGGCTCAGCGGGAGGCCCGCCAGGAACCGCCGGCTCTCCTCGCTCAGGCTCCTGATAGTCCAAGTGACTGCCTGCATCGCGCGCGCGTTGAACTCGTTCACCCTGCCACTTAGCACAGCGAAGTCGTGGTTTCCGAGGATGCAGGTGACCTCGCGCTTCTTCAGAAGCGCCACGACCTCGTTCGGTGAAGCGCCGTACCCGACGATGTCCCCCAGACAGTAGGTCACCTTTCCGCCGGTATCCTCGAGCACGGCCTCCAGCGCCTCGAGGTTCGAGTGTATGTCCGAGATGAACGCGAGCTCTCCTTTCCAGCCCATCCCGTCCCGTCTGGCCCGACAGCGCTTATATACCGAACATCGGGGCTCCGTCGGAAGGCGGACATGGGAAGGAAGACGACCCTCATGGGGTTCTCGCTCTTCGGATTCGTCCTCGGGTTCCTCGCGTGGCTCCTCCGAGCCCCCGTGGCGAGGCTCGTGGCCAGCATAGGCGTGAACCAGGACATCGGCGGTGCGATCCTCGCCGGGATAGCGGGCGGTTTCCTGATGCTCATGGCGGTGCTCGTCTGGAGCGCCGTCGACTAGTTCGTGGCCGCGAACCTGCGCTGGATTATCCTGTTCCTTGCCTCCGGGAAGGGCGCGTCGTGCAGCAGCTCGTTCCTTATCCCTGAGTCCTTGAGCAGCCCGGAGAGGGCGAAGTACCAGGCCGAGATGGGCGTCCCCTCCTGGTAGCTCGGGAGCTCCAGCCTGAATATCCTGGTGAGGGAGTCGTACTCGGCGGTCGCCTCCTCTCCCAGCTCCTCCTGCATCAGCGCCAGGATCAGCTTGACCGCGTTCTCGAAGGACTCGTCCTTGAACTTGGGCGCCCCCCTCTCCTCGAGGATGTTGAGGAACTCATGTCCGATGTCCTCCATCTGCGACTCGTCCCTCACGACCCTGGTGACCGCCTCGACGAACACCCTGCTTATCCTCTGTCCGTCTATGAGGAAGGGGAGGTTGTCGGCGTTCGAGACCGATGCGAGGGTCTTGCTCCCGGTAGACGCCTTCCAGAACTCCTCGAAGAGGTCCTCGCTGAACGCGCCCCTCAGTTCGGGGAGCATGAACTGGAACCCTCGCCCCGTCTGGCTATTGACCAGGAGCACCTCGCCGTTGTCGATCATGAACGCGCTCCTCCCCGACATGTGTTTCCCGTACCTGATCTTGAGCTTGGAGGACGCGAAGGGGAACGTCGGTAGCAGGGCCGGCACCGAGGCGACGACTCTCACCTCGACATCCTGCCTGCAGACCGTCTCGATCTCCTCCGAGCACTCCTGGATGAGATGCAACCCCCAACCGTCGACGGCGCACTTGATGTTGCCCTGGGCCTTCAGGATGGCCTCCTTCAACTTCATGAGGGTGCTCTGGGACCCGAGGGAGAGGTACCTCTCCTCGACCGAGTCCTGGGGCATGATGTTCTTCTCCCTGAGCTTCTTGAGGGATCCCATCGCCCTCTTCAGCGACCTCACGTTCCTCTCGCGGTCGACCAGGACACCCTGAAAGACGTCCGGCGGCAGCGCCTCGAACCTGACCGGCTTGCCGTCGAGCTCCTTGACCACCTGTTTCTTCACCAGCTGCAGGGCTACCTGGTAGACCTTGGTCCTGGGGACCATCGAGACGTACTGGAGCTGGTTGACAGTGCTCGGGCCGCCCGAGAGGAGGGCCACATAGACCTTCGACTCGTACTCCGTCAGCCCGAACCCCTGCAGACCCGAAGAGATTTCACCGACTTCGTTAGCGGAAAGCACCAAAGACACGCTCCATTGCCATTGTCACCGAGACCTCTCACCTCGTGGTAACAAGTTTCGATAAGCTGTCTGGTCATCAGGAATCAACAAACACGTCAAGATCAGCTAGAAGGGCTCGACGTCGTGCCCGCGGGTGCCCGCACGCCCGCCAACCCGGACACCACATGTCACCGCGCACCCTGTCACCGCGGAGACAACGGCTCCGGTCACGCCGCCGATTTATCCTCGCCTCGACCAACCCGAGGCAACATGAGCACTTTCAGCAGCAAGTGGGAGAAGTCAAACAACACCGGATTCACGACGAGAATGCGTGAGTCCGTCAAGAATCCAGGTCCTCTTAAGCCAAGGTTGGACCTAGCAATCCGCCAGATCCAGGTGCAGGTCGCAAAGCTCGACGCGACCACAGCGAAACTGAGAGAGAGGGACGCTTCGATCTTCAACAAGGTCGTTTCATCCATCCAGAAGCACGACTCACAGCATGCTTCAGTCTACGCGAATGAGCTCGCGGAGGTAAGGAAGATGAACAGGATGGTCACGCAGGCCAAACTGGCTCTCGAACAGATCACGCTCCGTCTCAACACCATCACAGAACTCGGCGACATAGTCGTCACCCTCACTCCTGCAATGTCCGTGATCCGCAGCGTACGGCAGGGACTCGTCAGCGTACTTCCAGAGGCCGAAGGAGAGATCGGTGAGATATCGGGCCTACTCAGCAGCATCCTGGTGGATGCCGGCACGGTGGGCGGATACAACCTGAACTTCGAGGCTGCCAACGAGGACGCAGAGAAGGTCCTGGCAGAGGCTGCAGCAGTGGCAGAGCAGAGAATGAAGGAGAAGTTCCCGGAGATCCCCTCCGGACTCCCCTCTGTGGAAGGTTCCGCAGAGACATCCTAGGGAAACCGAGAGTGGGGTACATGCCCGCGGGGCTGAGAAACTTGCCGCGCGGGCGAAACACCCACTCCACTCCTCTTTTTTCTTCAATGCCTTGTGAGGGTGCCCATACTTTGATGCGCGCTCCTCTTCTTCTAGGTGCAAGATTTGTCACACGTTTAGTTTTTTGTTTCCGATTGTTGACCAAGATGGTGATTACCAAGTCCGTCCCCGGTACTCTCAAGAGTGGTTAGTGGGAATTACTTTGGGTGCTTTTGGCTCGGTGTTTTCACTCCACGGCAAGAAGGAGGGAGACTACAAGAACAAGATCGTCGTGGCGCTAAAGGAGATCGAGGTCCAGAGGAGAGAGCTGGAGGGGCTCAAGGGCCGCCTCGCCGAGCGAAGGCAGAGGCTCTTCGATTCGACCGTCCGGTCGCTCCAGGAGAAGAACAAGTCGAAGGCGAACGTCTATGCGAACGAGCACGCCGAGATCAGGAAGACGATAAGGATAGTCGAGGCGAGCGAGCTCGCCCTAACCCAGGTATCCCTCCGTCTCCAGTCCATAATGGAGGTGGGCGACGCGATGGTCCACGTGGGTGCCGCCTTCAAGTCCCTGAAGACCGTCTCCAAGACGATGGAGGAGTTCGGACCGGCGCTGGACGCCACCTCGGCGAGCATCAACAACACGCTGACCGAGACGATGGCCCAGATGGGCCAGATCTCGCCCGGAATCACCGTGGACGTGCACACCGAGAACGCGGAGGAGCTGGTCCAGCAGGCGCAGAAGTTCGCCGAGGAGCAGGCCGAGAGGCTGAAGACGAGCCTTCACCTCATGCCGAGCAGGTACGAGGAGGAGATCCACAGAACGGACGACCGCATCCCCATACTCGCTACGGGCGACGACAGCGAAGACGAGCAGATAATCCTCGGGACCATCTTCGGCCCGAGCGCCGACCCCAAGGTCGAGGGAGAGGTCTTGAAGTACGCGACCTCCCACGACGGTGTCATCGACGTCTCTGAGACATCCATCAACCTCGGAATACCCCAAGACGAGGTCGAACAGTCGATGATCCGCCTAGTCGCCGCGGGGAAGGTCAGGTCACAACGCAGGAGTGAATGATTGCGATGAGCGTCGTAGCTGCCAGAGAGCTTGAAGAAGATGCAAGGAAGTACGCGGGCGAGGCTATCCGCCTCGATTCCCAGGGCGCGCACGGGATGGCGATCCAGAACTACCAGAGGGCGATCTCGACCCTCATCAAGCTGGTCCACCTCTATCCCGACTACAAGCTGAACAGGCACTACATGGAGCGCGCCGGGCTCTACCAGGAGAGGGTCAAGGCCATCCAGCAGGCTCACGGTTTGATACCCAGAGACATACAGCCGGAAGAATCGACCTTCACCCCGATGGCGGTGCCCACGGGTGCCGTGGCAGAGGGAGGCAACGGGCACGCGCCCGAGGGAGGCAACGGAGGGTCGAAGGGGCCACAGATGGTCCAGCAGCTCAAGTCCTCGTTCAACGAGCTCGTGGTCAAGGAGAAGCCGAACGTAAGGTGGGATGACGTGATAGGCCTAGACGACGCGAAGAGGGCGATCAGGGAGTCGATTGTCTTCCCGTTCGAGAGGCCCGACCTCTTTCCCCTCGGTTGGCCCCGAGGGATGCTCCTCTACGGTCCTCCCGGGTGCGGAAAGACGATCCTCGCCGCCGCGACCGCGGCCGAGATCAACGGCTACTTCATCTCCATCGACGCGGCATCGATAATGTCGAAGTGGTTGGGGGAGGCCGAGAAGAATGTGGCGAAGCTCTTCACCGAGGCCAGGAAGCTGCTGGAGAAGGGGGACCCCGTAATCATATTCATCGATGAGCTCGACTCAATGCTCGGTTCCCGCAACAACGAGGTCGGAGGAGAGATCAGGGTCAGGAACCAGTTCCTCAAGGAGATGGACGGCATCCAGGACAAGGGCAAGCACACCCACCTCTACACGATTGGCGCGACGAACAAGCCCTGGGCTCTGGACTGGCCGTTCCTTCGCCGCTTCGAGAAGCGCATCTACGTCCCTCTTCCGAACTTCGAAGGCCGGATATCCATGTTCAAGAACTACACCGCCCCGATAAACGTCGACCAGACCATAAGCCTGGAGGACCTGTCGAGGATCTCCGAGGGCTACTCCGGCTCGGACATCCGGGACATCTGCCAGGGCGGGCAGCTGCGGGTCGTGCGCGAGCTCTTCGAGAGCGGCAGGGCCGTCGACAAGTCTGTGCAGCCCCGGCCGATAGTGATGACCGACTTCAAGGAGATAATGAAGTCGCGTCGGCCCAGCGTCTCTCCTGAGATGCTCCGCGCCTACACCAACTGGACCGAACAGTACAAGGCCCTCTGACCGGTTCCGCCCTCGTCCGCGTTCCTCCGCGGCGAGGGGATCTCCCCGGTCGAAAACGCTCCTGCAAACCCCGGTTTCTTCAATCTTCATTAAGCTCCAACCGAGAGCGGGAGGTGCCTTGGAAGAGCTTCTCCCCATCGCGGAGATTAGGAGCAGGATCGGACAGAAGATTCGGGTCGCTGGGTGGGTTCACGACGTCCGCCTGCTCGGCGGGATCAACTTCGTTCTGCTTCGGAACAGGGAGGGCATCGTCCAGGTCACGACCCCCAAGAAGAGCGTGACGAAGGAGGTGCTGGACGCGGTCTCGGCGCTGCACCCGGAGGACGTCATCCTGTGCCTCGGCCTGGTCAAGGAGTCCAAGATAGCGAGGAACGGTTTCGAGATAATCCCGGACTCGATCACCGTCCTGAGCGCCTCGGCGACGCCGCTTCCCCTCGACCCGAGGGGTGTGACCGACGCCAACCTCGATACGAGGTTCCAGTGGCGGACGCTCGACCTGCGGAGGCCAGAGACCACCGCCCTCTTCAAGGTGGAAGCCGCGCTGGTCTACGGGATGGAAGCCTACCTCCGGAGGGAAGGGTTCCTCCAGGTCTTCACGCCGAGCATACTCGGAGGGATCTCAGAGGGAGGCTCCGAGGTCTTCAAGATTGACTTTTACGGCAAGCCTGCGTTCCTGCGCCAGGACCCGCAGCTGCACAGACAGCTGGCGATGGCAGGAGGTCTGGGAAAGGTGTACGACCTCGGTCCGAACTGGCAGCGCCGAGCTCTCACACACCCCGAGGCACATGAGCGAGCACAGGACAATCGCGCCAGAGATGTCGTTCATCGCCGACGAGAGGGACACGATGCGCGTGGAGGAGGGGATGATAGTGTCTGGGATCAAGTCGGTCCTGGGCTCCTGCGGCTCCGAGCTCGAGCTCCTCAAGGTCTCGCTCGAGGAGCCGAAGACGCCCTTCCCCGAGCTCTCCTTCCCGGACATCTATCCCGTACTCGAGGGCTTGGGTCACAAGCTCCCCGAGGACTCCGACCTCGACAGGGAGTCTGAGAAGCTGCTCAGCGAGCACGTCAAGACTGAGTTCGGCTCGGACTTCTTCTTCGTGAACCGCTTCCCGTCGAAGGTCAAGCCCTTCTACGTGATGCGCGTCGACGAGAACCCCAGGTACGCGCGCTCGGTCGACATGATGTACAAGGGGCTCGAGCTCTCGTCCGGCGGGCAGAGGGAGCACCGCTACGACAGGGTCGTCGAGCAGATCCGCGAGAAGGGCATGGACGAAGCGGCGCTAGAATGGTTCACAGAGCCGTTCAGGTACGGCGTGCCGCCGCACGGTGGGTTCTCCCTGGGCATCGAGAGGTTCACGGCCCAGTTGCTCAACATCGTGAGCGTGAAGGAGGCGGCGCTCTTCCCACGAGATCCTGAAAGGTTGCAGCCGTAGCAAAAGGGACTCTGCCCGCCGCGTCTTCAGAGCCGCACCGTGGCTTCGCGCTCGAACTCGACCATGAGCTCGATGCCCTTCACCTGCTTCACTATCTTCTTGAGGAGCTCGATCTCGCCAGAGAGCCGTTCGACCCTCCGACCGGGTATTATCGCCTTGGTGAGCTTCGACCCGTCGGGGAGCCAGACGGTGTTGACGGTCAGGAGCCTTATCGGGTAGAAGAGGTCTTCAAGGAACCTCCTCTCAGAGTTCGACGCCGCTATCACCCAGACCGCGGCCCTTGAGCTGTTCCTCCAGCTTCTGCTTTATCTCGGGCTTTGAGCGCACGATTGCTGCATCTGACTGCTCGACCTCCAGCACGTAGCTCCCATCGACGTGGAAACTCCTGAGGAGCGTCATCTTGTTCACGTCCGGAATCTTCTCGGCGAGCTTCACCAGGGCGCGAGAGACCTGGATGTCCGCCTCGGTGATCTGGCCCGCTGTGAGCTTGGCCTGACATTTGCCACAAAGGATGCCTGTCTTTGCGTCGAATGCGCAAATGGGAATCCTAAGTGGCAAGATACGAGAAAGCCAGCGATTGCTTCCAATATAAAAATATCGGCCGCGATAGAACCTCCACACACAGTCGCCCGTCCGGTCAGGGACGGCTCACTTCGAGAGGTGGATCTCCATCGAGCTGACGTCGCTCGTCACGCCGGAGTCCAGGCTCTTTACGAGCTCGGTCCCGAGCTCGATGCTCTTCACCGTGACGTCGGGGACGAACTTCTTGGTCAGTATCTGAGCGGCGTCGACGGCCTTGGATATCGCCCGCCCGCGTGCCTTGAGGGTGATGTCCACGGTCCCGTTCTGGAAGAGCGTCAGGCATGCCAGTACGTAGCTCATCACTGGTTTCTTGCCCACGAACACGGTGCTGTCGTTTCGCTGCTCGGTCATTTTCTTCGAGGCGCGCAAAGCCGATTGTTATTTATCCTTAATGGACACGGGGTCCCTCTCGTCCAGACTGATCCTCCGTTAAGTTTATGCAATATCCGGAGGTCGCTCGGGCGTGCGTCTCTTCGAGTACCAAGGGAAGGACCTCTTCAGGAAGTACGGAATCCCCGTCCCCGTCTCCGCGCTTGCCCGGACCACTGAGGAGGTAGACTCGGCCCTCCAGAAGGTGGGCCTCCCCGCCGTCGTCAAGGCCCAGGTTCTGGCGGGGGGCAGGGGAAAGGCTGGCGGGGTCGTGACTGTGAGCACAAGGGTCGAGGCCAGGAAGGAGGCGACCCGGATAATGGGGCTCAGGATAGGCGGCGAGAAGCCCAGTTCCCTGTTGATAGAGAAGGCGACCCCCCACCGTGAAGAGATGTACCTCTCGGTCACTCTCGACCGGGGGATTGGGAGCTTCGTGGTCATAGGCGCAAGGGTCGGGGGCGTGGACGTCGAGTCGATGCAGGGCAAGATAATCGAACCCATCCCGGCCGACGGTCTCAGAGAGCCGATGGCCAAGTCGTTCGCCTTCAGGATGAACCTCTGGGGGCAGGACGAGGCTCAGTTCGTGAGGATCCTCATGGACCTCGAGCGACTCTCGAGAGAGGAGGAGTGCGAGCTGGCCGAGGTCAACCCCCTTGCGATCGCCGATGACGGATCTATGATAGCGCTCGACTCCAAGATAGTCCTAGACGACAACGCCCTCTTCAGGCACCCCGAGTTCTCCCAGCTGCCGCCCGAGGACCTCCTCGAGGGCGAGGCCTCGAAGGAGGGCTTCTCGTTCGTCAGGCTGGACGGCGACATAGCCGTGGTAGGGAACGGCGCTGGGCTCGTCCTATCGACCCTGGACCTCGTGTCCGACGCTGGAGGCAAGCCGGCCTGCTTCCTCGACCTCGGCGGAGGCTCCCAGCAGCAGAGGGTCGAGGCCGCGATGCGGCTCGTGAGGAAGCTCCCCAACGCGGAGAGGGTGATCGTGAACATCTTCGGGGGGATAACCCGCACCACCGACGTCGCGGCGGGGCTCAAGAACGTCGTGGCCGAGGGCGGCATGCAACCGATCTACGCCAGGCTGAGCGGCTCGGAGGAGGCGCAGGCGAAGAGCCTTCTTGACGGCGTCCCCGTGAAGCTCTACGCGAGCGCGCAAGAGGCGGTCGAGGCCGCGGTGAGCGCAGCATGATACTGCCGGAGAAGGGCGCGCCTGTGATCGTCCAGGGGATAACCGGGCACTTCGGCAGCCTCCACACCACCCTGATGCTGCAGTACGGGACGAACATAGCCGCCGGGGTGACTCCCGGCAAAGCAGGCGAGAGGGTCACGGGCGTGAAGGTCTACGACAAGGTGGCGGACGCCGTCGAGAAGACCGGAGCGAAGAGCTCGGTCGTCTTCGTGCCCGCACCGTATTTCTACGCCGCAGCCGAGGAGGCGCTCCGCGCGGGCATCAAGCTCTTGGTCGCCATAACGGAACACGTCCCGGTTCGGGACGAACTCAAGCTCGTCGAGCTCGCCAAGACGCTCGGGGCCACCGTCATAGGGCCGAACACGCCTGGTCTAATCATCCCATCCAGGCTCATCAAGCTCGGGATCATGCCTGCGACCTCGTTCAGGCCTGGCAGCATCGCCCTGTTCTCGAGGAGCGGGACCCTAATGTATGAGATCGCGAACCAACTCTCAGCCAACGGCTTCGGCCAGTCCGTGGCGCTCGGCATCGGGGGCGACCCAATCAACGGCTCGTCTCTGATAGACTGCTTCGACTGGGTTCGGATGCGGGACGAGGTGAGCGCCGTGGTCGCGGTCGGGGAGATCGGAGGGGACGCCGAGGAGAGGCTCGCGAAGTACATCACCGAGTCCCGGTTCCCCAAGCCCGTCCTTGCCTACGTCGCGGGCAGGGCGGCTCCCAGAGAGAAGAGGATGGGCCACGCGGGCGCGATAATCTATGGCAGCGCAGGGACAGCAGACTCGAAGATCACCGCGCTCAGAGCTGCCGGAGTGAAGGTCGCCTCGACGCCTGCCGAGATCCCCGAGCTTCTCACGGCGAGCCTCAGGAAGTAGGGACCCACCGCCCGCCCGGGTCGACGATCACGAGGCCCTGAGAAAGGGTGCCACCTCCTTTCTGACGACCCTCTCTATGGTGAGGTCCAAGACCACCTCTGCGATGTCCCTCGCGTACTCGGCTATCCTCTTCTGCGAGTCCACCAGCACGTGGATCGTGTAGTACGCCCGCATCTCCTTCTCGTCCATGGAACGGACGAGTTCGTCCTCCATCTCGATGAACCGCTTCGCCTTCTCGACGACTATGTCCGCTCCCCCGTGATCCCTCTTGAACAGGGAAAGGAGCGCTTCCTCGACCAGGCCGGCTGCGTATTCGCTCGTGGAACTCAGCTTCACGACCAGTGGTTTTGGTAGGCCCTTCTCGAGTCCTGCGACGACCTTGGCCATCCTGCCCGCGTGGGACGCAATCCGCTCGACGGTCCTTGCGACCTGGGTGTAGCCGAGGAGGTCCCTCGGCTCGAGTATGGCTTCCTTGAAGATTCCCTGGTTTATCGACATGTTCAGCTGGCGGATGACGTAGAGGCCGAATCTCCCGACTTCATCCTCCCGCTGGATCACGCCATCGGCGAGAGCCTTGTCCATGTTTTCGAGCGCTACGATAGTGTCCCTGTGCATCGAGGATGTGATGAGCAGCATCTTCTTCAGAGCGTTGTCGACGCTCAGCTCGGAGTATCCGAGGAGGACGTGCACTGTGATTTTTTCCTTCGAGTCGGCGACTCCCTCCGTCCCGATGAGGTGCCTTCTCACGAGCTCCTTGATGGCGTCCCTCTTGGCCGGGCTGAGGAAACCGTTCGCGCCCCTGATGCTGATCTGGTTGTACCCGAGGATGTAGAGCGAGACGATCTTCCTGAAGAGGAGATCGGGGCTGTCCCGTTCGGAGACCTCGATTATCGCCTCCTGCTTCTCGCTGATTGGTTCAGTGACGTCGGCCGTCACGAGGAGCGATGAAAGGCTCGGCCGGGTTATTACGATCTCAGAGCCTTGCCGAAGCCCCATCTCCTTGACCCACTTCTTGGGGAGGGCGACCATGCACGACGACTTGCCAGAGATCTGGACCTTCCGTCTCTCCTTTTCTTGTAATGTTGCCATCAAGAACACCGATTCGCGTTCGAAAAGGAGTTCGGGGCGTCTATATATTTGTTGAACTTCCTATATGGTTCATAGATTATGCACGGTGAGCATGCTATTTCGTCGCAGACAATAGTCGTGAATCCATCCTAACGTATCGCAAACGCGCAAGTGGACAACACTGCAGCTGCGCCGGTGCGACTACCATTCGCCGCAACCTTCCCTCTCTAGGTCTTTGCCGTTCTCCTCCCTGTAGTCCGCGAACATCCTCTCCGAGATCCTGTCTTCTTCTGCCGGCTCTCGCTTGATGATGACCGGGATCAGCTGGCGTCTTCGCATGACAGGATCTCTGAGAGAGGGGTGCTTAAGCAGGGCATAACCATAAGACGTTAGGAAGTAATGATGTAGCATTCCGGGTATGCTTATCCGCTCCGTCTTCTCTCGCCAGAGATCTTCTCGAGCCTTGGACTTTGCCCTAGGCCTGGGTTTTACAGGTTTCGGCTTTCATCACGTCACTATGACGGTGAAGTAGACAGACCTGTAGATGCTTCCGTCGGTGACAGTGGCGGCTGCGAGGTAGGTTCCCGGCTGGATGCCGCTGGCCGCCTGGATAGTCATCGCGATCGAGTTGGTCCCGACAGTAGAGGCTATCGGCGCGGGGGTCGTGAAGGATAACTGTTGAGGAGTACCACTGTAGTTCTCGTTGTCGGAGAACTGGAGCGAGAGGTTTCTGCCAATCGTGTCTCCTGAGAGGGTGATTGAGATCTGCGCCGAACCGCCCGGGGCGAGCTGGACCTTGTGCGTGCTGAGGGAGATTGCGAACGGGGGAAGGTAGGAACCGCTCACGAATCCCATGGTCTGGGCGCTAGAGGCGGCGAACCAGGCGCCGTCCGGCGCGATGCCCATCGTCACCATGTTGATGCCACTGGTCGGATCGGTGATCTCGGTGAGGTTGTAGACGGGAGGATTCGAGATGTTGTACTCGGTCAGCTGGGAGGCGTTGTCGTATATCACGCCCATGCGGTTGGCATAGTGCTCGTTGAACCAAACATCCGTGCCGTTCGTGGCGTCGAAGTAGGTCAGGGCGTAAGGCGTGTAGGGCACGGTGGAAACGGGGAATATCGTCCATGCACCCGTCGTGAAGTTCAGGAAGGCCATGGCAGACGCCGAGTGTTCCGTGGCCCAAAGCCCCCCTTCCCCCAAGGCCAAGCTAGTCGGAGCGTACAGCGTCTGATTGTCGCCGATGGGTGTGAAGCTCGGATCAGGCAGGGTAGGATTGAAGGACAGTACCTGCGTAGTGTCATAGTTCTGTGCGTCCAGAGCAAGGACGTACCCGACGGTACTGTTCTTGAACAGGATGTAGACCGACTCCCAAGCCTTTCCTGTGGGGAGGTTGTAGTAGGTGACGGCATGGTCGGTCGGGTTCACCTTGCCGATCTGGGCGCCAAGCTTGCTCGCCGTGAACCAGAGGTAGTTATTCGAACTGACCGCCAGGGTGTACGGCGACGTGTCGTTTGCGAGCTCTATCTGCTGGGTCTGACCCGTGGAAGGGTTGACCCCTACCAGCCTGTTGTAGAAGAAGTCGCTTCCCCAGACCGACCCGTTCCAGAGGACGACGCCCCAGATGTTCGTCTGAGTCCCGCAGTAGCCCAGCGAAGTCGACTTGGAGGACGGCCACGGGAACTCGGTGAGCGTGCCGTTCTGGTAGAGATGAGCCACGCCGGGGAGTCCCCACTCTCCGAACCACACCGAGCCATCCGTCTCATTGACCGCTATTCCTCCAGGAGTCCTGTTGGGTGAGAGCGTATACTCCGTGATGGCTCCGAACGTCTTGGGGACAAGTTGCTGGTCGACGGCGGGCGCCGCGGTCGTGCAGGCCGTTGTCGCGCTCGAAGTCGTGGATGTGGTTTTCGTCGTCCCTGTGCCCTGCATGCCGAACGAGTAGAATCCGGCGATCGCAGCACTCCCGAAGAGCACGATTGCCAGCACCGCCAGATATTTGGGATTCACCCGGCTCTTGGGGCCATCGCGCTGCGTGGCCATGATGCGGCGAGGAAATTCTCCCGAGTTAAGACTTGTGGCTCAGAGTTCGAAGCTACACGGGGGGACAATACGGGATCATGGCAGGTGGCTCCCGCCGCCTATGGTTTAGGCTATGACACAGAATCGGACAAAACGAACCCCCTCCCTATGGCTTGTCCAGGATTGTTATGGTCAGAATCTCGGCCTGCGTGGGGTTCAGCGGCCTGCAGTTCATGCCCCCGCTGGAGACGCACTCGGGGTCCACCGGAAGGTCTCCCAGCTTGTTCACCACATCCATGCCGCCGGTCACCTTCCCGAAGACTGTGTACTGTCCGTTGAGGAAGGAGTTGTTGGACAGGTTGATGAAGAACTGCGAACTTCCGCTGTTCGGGTCTGAGGTTCGGGCCATCCCCAGAGACCCCGCATCGTTCACGTATCCTTCACTGACGAGCGCCTGACTTGCCTCGAGGGGGACGGTCTGGCTCGAACCTGTGCTCCCCCATCTGGAGGGGTTGCCTCCGCCGTTTCGAGACGTCGGGTCGCCGATCTGTATTGCGAATCCCTTGACGATCCTGTGCCAGACCAGGTTATTGTAGAACCCGGTGTTGGCGAGGCTGACGAAGTTCGCTACTGTCCTCGGCGCAGCCTTGGGGAACAGTTCCACTTCGAAGGTCCCTTGCGTGGTCGATATGACCGCTCGCTGACCTGAACCGCTTGAAGGTGCCGTATCCAATGGTCTTCGGCACCGTCGCCGAGGGCCTAGTATTAGGACTCTTGGGCTCGCCAGTTGCCGGGGCCCTTGTCTAGTTACGGTGTGCTCTGGATCGTGACGCTGATCAGAAGAGCTTGGCTCGGGTTCGTCGGTGGGCATGTGAGGCCACTGGTGCTCGCACACGAGGAAGCCACTGGAAGCGCGCCGATCGCTTGCACTACGCTCATGCCCTGCACGACCTCGCCGAAGACCGCGTAGCCTGAGCCCAGCGACTGGGTGTTGTCGACCAGATTGATGAAGAACTGAGACGATGCGCCAGCGCCCTGCGGGCTAGTGTTGGCCATCGCGACGTAGTACTGCCCCTCCGGAAGTCCGCTGTTCTCAAAGGGAATCGTCGAATTAGCGCCTCCCTGGCCCCATGTGCCCTCCGACGCTACATTTGCCCCCCTCGTATTCGGGTCCCCTGTCTGTATGATGAACCCCGAGACGATCCGGTGCCAGACCAGGTTGTTGTAGAAATCCGAGTTGGCTAGGCTAACGAAGTTCGCGACCGTCTTCGGCGCGTTCTGCGGGAAGAGCTGAACCACTATCGTGCCCTGGCTCGTGTCGAGGACTGCGTAATCACCGGACCCTGAGGAGCTTGTTGAGTTGCTGGCCGACGAGCTCGTGGATGTCGTGCTGTTCGTTCCGTGGCCGTAGGAGACATAGTACGCTCCTACGGCAATCACCACCACGGCGAGGACCGCTATTCCGAGCCAAAGATTCCGCCTCGAGGACTTCTTGGCCCGCCTGGACCTTCGTGCCATCTCTTCCAACCCCTTTCGGCGGGGGTTTTATTACGGTTCCCCAGCTTCCTCCCTCTGCCTCGACGCACGCAGGCGACCTCCACCTCGAAAAGTCCTTAAGGGGGGTCAGGAGGGCGGGGAAGAACCGATTAGAATTGCCAATCGCTGACGTTACTAAGAAGCAGATAGCGCAGAAGAAGCGCCTCTTCCTCAAGGTCTGCCTCAAGTGTGGTTCGAGGAACCCGCTCGCCGCGACCAGGTGCAGGAAATGCCACTCCTCTGACCTCCGGTTGAAGAACCGCTCCGTGGGCCTCAAGAAGTAGACGCCAGAGAGTTGGACGAATGCAACCAACTGACCTCACGTTCATACTTGGCGCGGGGATTTTGCTTGGGGTTGTCCAGGGAATCAGCGAGTGGCTCCCCGTCAGCAGTAAGACCCAGGTCCTCATAGTCTCGTCGCTCCTCCTCGGGCTGACGTTCTCCGAAGGCTACGCCCTCGGGCTGTTCCTCGAGATTGGCTCTTTCGTAGCCGCGATGATCTACTTCCGGACCGAGGTCCTGCTCATACTCAAGTCGCTTGTGGGGAGGGGGACGAAGGAGGGGCGGCTGATGCTCAAGTACCTGGTCGTGCTGACAGCGATAACCGGGGTGATGGGTGTCGCGATCTACGTCTCCGTCTCCTCCCTCAACCTCGGAAACGCGGTCGGCATCCCCATGGTCATCCTCGGGTCGGTGCTGATCCTCGACGGGCTGCTCATAACGATTTCAAGGAAGAGGTACACGCCCCGTCTCACACTCGAGACGATGTCGCTCAAGGACCTGGTTGCGATCGGGTTCGCCCAGGGAATAGCAGCGTTCCCTGGCGTGAGCCGCTCGGGCGCGACGGTCTCCTCGATGCTGCTCCTAGGGACTGACGGCAAGACGGCCTTCAGACTGTCTTTCCTCGCTCTCATCCCAGCATCGATAGGCGCGACGGCGGTCACCCTCCTGTTCTCTCGCCACGAGATAGAGGGAAGCTTCTCGCTCCTCTCCCCGGCGACGGTGGTCGTAGCCATCGCCGTCACCGCGGTCGTGGGTCTCCTGACGATCCGGTGGCTCCTCCGCCTCGCCTCGACCGAGAGGATCACGACGCTCGTCTTCACCCTTGGCGCGTTAGCTATCATCGGCGGACTCCTGGGCCTCATCTTCGGCGCTTCGGCAGGCGCCGGAACTGGCTCGTGAGCTCCGAGCCCTCCTCGGACGAGGTAACAACGCTCAAGACGGCAATCGTTAAATCGGCTTTCACGTGGCTTCGTGCAGGGGCCGGTCGTCTAGCCTGGTTTGGACGTCAGAGCAATCCGTCAAGCTCTCACACGGCGAAAGCAGAAAACCGCCAAGGTCCCCGGTTCAAATCCGGGCCGGCCCACTATCCATTTCTCTCGGCAACCTCTCCGTGTCTCCGGGCGGCGGGACGGGCCCAATGTCGCGTTTCTGTCGGCACGCCTGAGGAACCCTTGAAGAAGCTCTCGGCTATGTTCAGGTGGCGAAGCAGCGTGCTCTTTTTGGCCTGATGGGCCTGCATCCGTTCCAATATGTTTTCGAGCGCCCTGACGGCCTCGACCATGTACGGTCCCTTGTTCAGCATAACACACTCCGCCCTCTCTCCCATCGCGGCGTCGCTCACTTCCGCTCTCGAGGGGATCCCGTTCTTGGTCAGTCCCTCGAGCACCTGCGTGGCCCATATCGCTGGCATGTGCGCGGCCTCGCAGAGCCAAAGAATCTCTTCCTGCACCTCGGCGAGTCTTTCGTACCCGCACTCGACGGCCAGATCTCCCCTCGCTATCATGATTCCTGCAAGAGGCATGCGCAACGCGGCGAGGAGGATGCTGGGCAGCTGCTCGAACGCCCGCAATGTCTCGATCTTCAGTACCACGCCCATCTCACTCCTTCCCTCCCTCTGGAGCATCGACCGCAGGAGGTCCACGTCATCGGGCGACCTTACGAAGGAATATCCCACGAGGTCGGCGTGCCTCGTTATGAACTTCAGGTCCTTGACATCCTTCTCGGTAATCGGAGGCAACCTGAGTTCTGTCCTAGGGAGGTTGATTCCCTTGTCGCTCTGAAGACGAGAACCCCCCTCGACCGCATGAGTGATCTTGACCTTCAGTTGTTCCCCGGAGGTCTCGGTTACGACTGCCCCGATCTTTCCGTCATCGAACCAAATCGGCTGCCCCTTCTTCACGTCGCGTAGCGCTTCCGGGAGCGTGCATGAAATGATGGCCGAACTCCTTACCGCGCCCTTCGAATCCCTCACGGCGTCGGTTCCCTCGACTGACGCTCCTGTGACGACCAACGTCTCCCCGACCCTCAGGGTGATAGGCTGCAAGATGTGTGGCAGGTCGCCAACCGATGCGCTCTCCTTCCCGTACGAGAGGACGGTTCCCTTGACGATGTATGCGGTCTTGCCCGAAGTTGCCCAAAGCGACTCCCCTGCGCGCGACTCCACACGAAGCATGCGGTTTGATCCCCTCGCATCCTTCAGGCCCAGCTTTGACCCCGTCGTCAGACCCCGCAGGAACCTCTTGGGAAGCAGGAGGGTCGCGTCGCCCGGGCCCGGTGGACTCTCCTGCCCTTCGTCTGGCGTGAGCCAAACCCTTGCGCGCGTCAGAACTCTGCCGAGCTCATTCCTCTTGGGCCTTATCCTCACCACTTCCGGTCCCGGCTTCAATGGCCCCGTCCGTATCTTCGGGCCTGCGATATCCATGAGGATGCTGCACGTCCTTCCCACCTGCTTCTCCGCGCGCCTGAGGTTCGATATCATACCCCTCCAATCGGATTCGCTGTCGTGTGCGCAGTTGATTCTCATGCAGTCCATGCCACTGGCGAGCAGGGCCCGCACGAGGCCGTAGTCGGTGGAGGCCTCCGTGGGCATCGTCACCATGATTCTCACGTTCCGTCCCTTCCTCTTGGGACCCAGCAGCATCGCTGCGTTCTTCTCGAGGATGAGCCTCCCCTCAGAAGGCTTGACCCCTCCGACCCCCTTCCTCGGGGGGATGCGCCCCGCAAGGCTGTACAGGACCTGAAGGACAGCCTCGAGGTTGTAGAACACGTGACCTTCGGACCTCCCGAGGGAGGACAACCCCATCTCCGAGAGCCTCTCCTGCGTTTCCCGCAGGTCGAACCTGCGCAAGGCCAGATATTGCACCAGGTTCCTGGCGCTCGGTAGGTGGTCGCCGAACCTGCTCAGGTCCAGCGCCTCCTCCTGTTCGAGAACAGCCGACCGTATCGTCTCGAGTTCAGTGATGAGACCGGTGACTTTCAAGCCGTCCAAAGTCTCGCTGTGTCCCGCATTTCGGACCGGCATGAGGTACGAGCCTGCCATCTTTGCGCTTTAGCTTATTGCGCCGTAGAGAATATGGACGATATGGGGTCCTATGGTTGACGCCCCGTAACTAAGAGTGGACGAATGGCGAGGGCACGCCGATGCTCTTGGGGGATTCTGAACGAGGCGACATGTGCGCGGTCCAGCCTGAGAGACACTGAAGGATTCTCACTAGCACTCACCCTACATAGAGCAGAATCAAGAGCAGAGGCAACGTATAGAGAGAGCCCACCGGTCCGCCAAGCCACATGCCGGAACGATTCTACAACACGACCAGCCGGACGCTCTTTATTCCTTCTTCCTTCTGAAAGTCCTTGGCCATGGTCGCCACTTCGTGGGAGCTTCCCTCGAGCAGGAACATCTCCACGCAATTGTTCTTCGTGATCTTGTTGTGGATATGGGTCCTCACTATCTCGTCGTACCTGTGCTTGATCCTCGTCACCGGCTCTTCGTTCTCCTCGGTGTGAGTCAAGACGATCACTGCGCTTCCTCTCCCTGTCAGAGCGCTCTTCTCCTTGACGTCCTGGATCATGAGGCGGATGCTCGCCCTGACGAGCTCTGACCTGCCGGTGAATCCGAGCGCCCGCTGAAGCTCGTCCATCTCCTTCATCATCGACTCCGGGAAGGAGAGACTGACTATCGGCATGGGTGACTGACCTTAACAGCCCTGATATAAGATATCGTCCCTTTCTTAACAGCGAGGACGGGCAGCCCGGTGGGCGGCTCCTCTCCGTCAAGAGATATGGGGGTCGATGGTCCGGGCCAGAAATCCCAGGGCATACGTCGGTGAAACTCGGATTCCTATACTGTGTCCCGCTTCTGGGGGTGATCCTCTTCGTGTTCTCCGTCGCGTTCCCGCCGTTCGACGACCTGACGACGCTGAACCTCTCGGTCCACATGCTCGAGCACATCATGATAATGATCTCCGGTTGGCTGGTCGCCTACCCGCTCTACAGGGCCGGGTGGTTCGACAGGTTCCCGAGGGGGGCCTCGACCATCATCTCCGTCGTCGTCGTCTGCGCTGTCGTGTTCTTCTGGCACCTGCCCTTCGCCTGGGACGCCGCCGTCCTGAATCCGCTCATACACGCCACGGAGCACGGGTGCTTCTTCCTCGCAGGCTTCCTCTTAGGCGCGTTCTTCCCGATGCTCTCCGACTCGAACAAGTCGCACATCCTGATGCTCGGGTTCGCCACGCACATCCTCTACGGCCTGGCCCTCATCCTCCAGGTCCAGATCTACCCCCTCTACTCGGTCGTCAACCAGCTCTGGCTCGGCATCTGGGTCTTCATGCCCACCCCGCTGTATCTCTACGGCATCGTTCTCTACGGCATCGTTCTCTACGCCATAGTCTCGAACGCAAGGTTCGCGTCGGACCTCAGGGAGCAGTTCGGCGTCAACGTGGACAAGATCAGGGATCCGCCTCGAACTTCGGCGAGACGAGCCGGAGGTACGTCCCCGTGCTCTCCCTCTCTATGCTGATCGTGATGGGCGGGTGGTTCGGCGCAGCGGCCCTCTCAATAGGCACGACCCCCTACACGCCCGCCCAGCACACGAGCACCGTCTACATAGTGGAGTCCCCGCTCACCTGGAACTACTCCCCGCAGAACATCACCGTGGTGCTCGGCGTGAACAACACGGTAATCTGGGTCTCCAGGTCCGTCTCCTTCGACACCATCAGCAGCGACTCCGGCCTCTTCGACTCGGGTAACATCGCGCCCGGGCAGACCTACTCCTACACGTTCGACTCGCCCGGAGTCTACAGCTACGACTGCGTGTACCACCCCTGGATGCAGGGCACCGTTACCGTCCTGCCGGCTTAACCTCCGTGCGATACGCCGTTTGAGCCACAACGCTTAATGTACTTCGACCATAGCATACGTGATAATGTTAGGGTTCGCTGAGACGTTCGGCGCTACCGTCGCAACATTCATCTTCCCCTCGCTCGTCGGATTGGCCGTAATCTCCATCCTGGCAAAGTTCCTGAAGGCCAGGTACCTGGCTGCTATCGCCATAGGGCTCTATCTCTGGTTCTTCAACGACACGATCGACGGCGCCAACCTTCTCGGGGTCAACGAGGGATTCTCGGGAGGTTTCTTCCATGCGGCTCTCTGGGTCCTCTTCGCGGTTGGCCTGATCGTCTTCCTCTACGTCGACCCCGACCTGCTAGATTCTGGCCAGGCCACACCCAAGCTCGGCTTTGCCATCCCCCTCCTCGCCGCCCTGGCCATCGGCCTGCATGGGTTCGCAGAGGGAGCATCGATATCCGCTACAGCGGTGACCGCTCCCGGTAACGATCTGATCTCGGCCTTCGGCGGCGTGACGGCAGGCGTAGCCTTCACCCTGCACAAGGCTCTGGAGCCGATGATGGTCGGCGCCGTCTACTGGATCTACACCAAGGACCACGCGAAGAACTCGCAGCAGCGCATCATCGACCTCATTGTGGTCGCGGTCGTGTTCACTCTTCCGGGCATCGTCGGAGGAGGAGTTTCGTACTTCCTGGTGCAGGCGTATCCTGCGGCCGACTTCACCTACGTGTACGCCGTTGCCCTGGGGACCTCGATCTACGCCGCTCTTCGGCTGGCCCGCCCTCTCTTCTGGGAGCCCGGCTCGAGGTCCGAGTCCCTGAAGGTGGCGATATTCATCCTCATCGGGTTCACGCTGCTTTATACGGCAGCGCTTCTGCATTCCTAGGTCGGGGACCTATGAATCCGAGGCGTCGACTGTTCGTCCTAATTGGGATTGTCATAGTCGCCGCCATACTCCTCACCATCCCGCTGTACGAACTCGGCCTCGGCAGAGGCACGGGCAGCCAGCCACTCCCACCCGGGTGTTTCAAACCTTCGGGCGCGGACGGGTTCCTCATTGTCGCCTCCAACCTGGGCTACAACGACAGCGAGCTCCACTACGGGACGGGCTCATGGCCCGTCCTCGACGTGACCCAGGGGAGCACCGTCAACATAACCATCTGCAACACGGCCAACTTCGCCCACGGGTTCCAGATCTCGAACTACTACCAGAGCACCGTCGTAACAATCCAACCCGGAGAGGTGCTCCACGTCCCAGCCTTCGTCGCGGACAAGTCAGGGAACTTCCTGATCTACTGCTCGATCCCCTGTCCCATCCATATCTACATGCAGTATGGGGAGCTGCGCGTCACTCCATAGGTCTTCCGTCCTAGGACCAGTGGGTCCTCTGTGGCTCAACGTGCGAACGCACGCGACTCTTAAATCATAGAACGTAGGTTATATCCCGGGCACCGATAGTTCATGCTCCTCTCGCCGACGACCTCAGATCCAAACGACATACTCCACATGGCCCTCGTCGTCTTCTCTGTGGGCCTCTTCGTCGTCTCCGTGGGGGCCTTCGTGAGGAGGCACGGGCACAGGTATCTCTTCCTGATGCTCGCGTTCGGCCTTCTCTGTGCGGACCAGGTCGTTACGCTCTACCAGGAGTTGTACACAGGCGGATTCCTGATACTCATTCCATACGTGGACCTCCACCTCGTTCACTTTCTGGAGCTGCTGATGATGGTGAGCTTCGCCCTGGCGCTCATCGTCCCGGCAAGGGGGTTGAACGTGTGAGCGCGGAGAACATCAACAGGCTCAGAGCGAAGGAGCTCGTCTTACTCTTCCCCGGAGTGCACCTGAGACAGCTGCAGAGGCTCCTGAACGCGTCGTTCAACACTACGAGGTATCACGTCTACAACCTCGAGCGCGCCGGCGAGGTCATCTGCTGGAAGGAGGGCGGATACTCCAGGCTCTTCCCCGCGGGGTTCGACGGCCGGGCCAGGGGGCTCTACTCCGTCCTCCACAACAAGACCACGCGGCACGTCCTTCGGGCGCTGGTGAGCGGGGGTCGCCTGGCGAACGGGGAAATCTCGGCGACGACCGGGCTGCCGAAGTCGACCGTGAGCGAGCACACGGAGCTTCTCTGCCACGCCGAACTTGTGAGCAAGACGATAACGCTCGACGGCACGGTCTACGAAGTACGCGACCCGGCTCGGGTGGGTGATGCCCTGGCCATCTTCGAGAGGAACCTGCTGACGGTCGCGGCGGACAGTTTCATCGACCTGTGGGACTTTTGATGCCAAACCGTTTTATCCACCCTGCGCGGGGCGCATGAGGGTTCCACAATGGGCAGGCGCGCGACGCTCAACACCAAGAAGAGGAACCGACGAATCATCACTATAGCGATAGTGGTCGCGATCATCGCCGGAATCGTGATCCTGACCCTGATCGTCGACCTCTCTTCGGGCTGCGGTCCATACTGCGGCTCCATCGGAAAGCCTGTCTCTTCATCCGTCCTCCAGGCTATGAGCGGGGTGAGCGACTCCACGCTCTCGACAATCGGTAAGCCGAGCGGCGTGATCACGCCCAGCGCAATCTCCGGCCCGGCACTGTCCGTCGGCGGCAAGCCTGAGGTGGTCTACATCGGGGGCGATTACTGCCCCTACTGCGCGGTGGAGCGATGGAGTCTGATAATAGCACTTTCCCGGTTCGGAAACTTCAGCGGTCTAGAGTACATGCTATCCTCGTCGACCGACCAAAACCCCAACACCCCGACCTTCACGTTCAGTAGCGCCAGCTACACGAGCCAATACATCGCCTTCGTCGGGATAGAGGAGTTCAACAGGGACACGAGCACCATCACGACCCTGAACTCAGAGCAGTCGAGCCTGATCTCGAGCTATGACACCTGCCCAGGGGCGTCGTCCGGCGGTGGCATCCCATTCGTCGACATCGCAAACCAGTACGCGGTCAACTGCGGCGCCCAGTCGACGCTGGACGTCTCAGGACAGAACTGGACTCAGGTGGCATCCGTCCTCAACACCTCTGGCAGCACGACCGCCCAGTTCATTGACGGTGCGGCCAACACGCTGATCACCGCGATCTGCAAGGTCGACGGGGCCCAGCCCGCTTCGGTGTGCACCCAGTCCTACGCCACGGTGACCCTCGCCTTCTCTACGACGCCGGGTCCGGCCGCCCAGGCGAGCTTGCTCCTCCTCACTCAAGTCCGAGAAGAAGCCCGATGGACAGGCTCAGCAAGTCATTTGTAGCGCTCGCGGCCGTCGGGATTCCTGTCGCTATCTACCACGGATACGACGAGATCACGAACTACTCCGCTCCCGGCTCGACGATATGCAACCTCAACAGCTTCTGGTCCTGCGGCAACGTTTTCAACAGCGGCTACACCAAATTCCTCGGCGTCTCGCTCTACATCTACGGGCTGGTCTGGTTCCCCCTGATGCTCTTGTTGGGATACTGGTTCGTGAGGAAGCGGGGCTCCCTCCGGGTTGAGGTCATGATCCCCCTCCTGATGGTCGGCAACATCTTCACGCTGTACCTCTGGTACCTTGAGCTGGTCAAGATCCACGCCCTCTGTCCCGTCTGCATCAGCCTCTACACCTTGAACTACCTGATGACAGCGGTGTGCTTCGCCATATACCTGAGGCAGGAATAGCCCGTTTCAGGTCTCTCCAGGACTTTCGCTCCCGAAGACGGCTCTGCGTCATCCGGGACGGTCGCGGGCGGTCTGGAATGTTGCTCCGGAGTCGAATCCCGCGATAAGGTGGCTGTCGACGGGGGCAACTCTTATATCACCATCTTCGACGATGGTCGAACTCCGATGAAATGATATGCCCGGACTACTAGCCTTCGTTGACATCTTCGTAGAATCAGCCCTCATGGACGACGTAGTGGCTTCCCTCAAGAAGCTCGACCACCTAGAAGAGCTCTATGAGGTCACCGGGGAGTATGACATCGTCACACTCCTCTCCGCTTCGGACATAGAGGAGTTCAGGGAGGTCCTCAAGAACAAGATCATGAAGATAAAGGGTGTCAAGAGCACCGTCAGCTCGATAGTGCTGAAGTCGCACAAGGGTCCGAGGTGTGACGAGGAGCTGCAGAAGGTCAAGACAGCGCCCCGCCAGTAGTTTTTCTGATTCTCACAAACAATCTTGGTGACGGAGACCATAGACGAAGAGAAACTTGGGATAATTGATAGACGCCACAGACCTACTCTACGTCATAGGCATCCTCGGGTCGGCCATCCTGGCAGGCTGGCTCCTCGCTCCCTACGTCGTCCGGGTATTCTCTAGGGCCCCAGGTCGTCTCGACAGGCTCCTCAACCCGATCGAGAACGGAATCTACCGCGTCGTCGGAGTGAACTCAAGCCACCGGATGGGTTGGAAGGAGTACTTCTTCGCTGCCCTGCTCGTCAACATCGTGCAGATGGCCATCGGTTTTGTGATTCTGACATATCAGAACATGCTCCCACTGAACCCTCAGCACTTCTCCGGTCTCTCATGGAGCCTGGCGCTCAACACAGTCGTATCCATGGCCACTAACACCAACCTCCAGCACTACAGTGGAGAGTATGCGCTCTCGTATTTCAGCCAGATGTCTGCCATCCAGTTCCTGCAATTCACGTCGGCTGCGACGGGCATCTGCGTCGCGGTGGCGTTCGCCAGAGGTCTGACGGGCGGAGCGAAGGACATGGGAAATTTCTACGTCGACTTTGTCAGAACCATCACCCGTTTGCTGATCCCGCTGTGCCTAGTAGCCGCTATCATCCTGGTCTGGTTGGGCATTCCCCAGACCATAGGCGGCTATGTGAACTCAGTGACTGTAGAGGGACTTGCGTCTGGAGTTACCCAAGTCATCCGAATCGGCCCCGTAGCCTCCTTGGTCTCCATCATGCAGCTCGGCACCAACGGTGGAGGGTACTACGGCGCCAACTCTGCCAACCCGTTCCAGAACCCGAGCCCCGCGACAGACATCTTCGAGATATTCCTGATGCTGCTCCTGCCGACGACCCTCTGCTTCGTCTACGGACAGATGCTAGGGAAGAGACGTGAGACCAGACCGATACTCATCGGAGCTTACATCCTCTTCGCGATCGACCTAGGGATAGCGTTCATCCCCAACACCGTACTGGGCCCGGGCATTGAGACCCGGTTCGGGGGTTTCTTCTCTGCCTTCTGGACGGTCGTCACGACCGCCGTAACCACGGGCTCAGTCAACTCCGCCCTTTCGGGGCAGCATGCACTGGTAATCCTGTCTGCTTTCATGGGGATGTTCATCCAGTCCACACCAGGAGGAAAAGGGGTAGGCTTGATGTACATGGTGATGTACATCATCATCACTGTCTTCATCGTGGGGCTGATGTCCGGCCGGACGCCCGAATACCTCGGGATCAAGATAACCTCGAGAGACGTAAAGCTAGTCATGGTGGCATTCCTCATTCATCCCCTGATAATCCTCGTGCCCACTGTCCTAGCTTATGCCTCTGGAGCCGCTTCCGCCATAGGCGTCGGGACGAGCGCGTCAGGTTTCACGCAGATATTCTATGAGTTCACGACCGCAGCGGCAAACAACGGATCCGACTTCCTCGGCGCGTCCGCGAACACGGTCTTCTTCAACGTCTCCACCGCGATCGTGATGTTCCTGGGCCGGTACGCCCCCATCGGGATCCTCGTGGCCCTCTCCGGCTCGATGATGGGCAGGAAGAGAGGAGAGGAGGTCGGTCTCAAGACCGACAGCATGATCTTCACCGTGGTCCTCGTCGCGAGCATCCTCATACTTGTGGTGCTTACGTTCTTCCCGTTCCTGGCGCTCGGACCGATCCTCTCCTACTTCCAGGGAGCATGAGATAATTGGACAAAGAGACACCCAAGTTGGAACAGAAACCGGGGGGAGAGCCGCCCCGCCGAGGTCCGGGCGTCCTCTCGGGCAAGCTTCTGCTCGACTCCCTGGTCCGTCTCAGCCCGGTCTCCCTCGTCGCGAACCCCGTGATGCTGATTGTCGAGATCACCTTCTTCATAGTCGCCGCGATGGCCATCTACCCACAGGGCTTCGTAGACGTTGCGAGCATCGGCGAACGGCTCTTCTACGTCGAGGTCGCCGCGATCCTGCTCATCACCGTCTGGTTTAGCACCCTCTCCGACGCGCTCGCCGAGCAGCAGGCGAAGAACACTGCGAGCAGCCTACGGAAGCTCGAGACGCAGGTCATCAGCAAGAAGGTCGTGACCCAGGGCTGGTCGAGGGAGATAATCCCGACGCCCTCAGCCAAGCTCCTGAAGGGCGAGCTGATCCTCCTCGAGAAGAACGACCTCGTCCCGATCGACGCAGAGGTGCTCGAAGGCATAGCCATGGTGGACGAATCCCTGCTCACCGGCGAATCCGCCCCAGTCAGGAAGGCGCCCGGCGACGCACTCATCGGCGGATCCGTGGTTGTGAGCGACACCCTCACGGCCAGAGTCGCGGCGAATCCCGGCGAGAGCTACCTGAACCAGATGATAAGGCTGGTCGAGTCCTCCAAGAGGCCGAAGACGCCTAACGAGCAGGCGGTCACGATGGTCCTCATCGGCCTGACCGCCATATTCAGCATCATCATCGTCGCCCTTCTCGGACTCTCGGTCACGCTCGGCCTAGGGGCGGACCTCTCGGTCCTGATCGCGCTCTATGTCTGCCTCCTGCCGACCACCATCGGGGCGCTCCTGCCTGCCATAGGCCTCTCGGGGATCTCTAGGCTCTACGAGAGGAAGATCGTCGCAAAGTCCGGCAGGGCCATAGAGACCGCTGGAGACGCCGACGTCATCCTGCTCGACAAGACGGGGACGATCACCGTGGGGAACCGGGAAGCAATCCAGTTCGTCCCCTTTGAAGGGCACACGGAGAGAGAGGTAGGCGAGTCGGCCTTCCTTTCCTCCTGGGCTGACGACACTCCCGAGGGCCGGAGCATCATAAGGCTGGCCTACGGGAAGGGCTTCGTGCCGAGGGAGCTCAACGCCCTCGCCCTCTCGCAGGCCTACGAGTTCTCGGCCAGCACCCGAACGAGCGGTGTCAAGATATCGAGGGCCACGACCCTCATGTTGCCGAAGGGCGGCGCGGAGAGGGCGAGGTTCAGGAGGAAGTCTTCGACCTTCGACGTCGGCACCGGAGACGTCCCCCCCGAGGCGGAGGTGGAGATCATCAAGGGTTCGCCTGACGCCGTGAAGCTGAAGGTCACTTCGGTACCGCCCACGTTCGACACTGTCGCCGACGGCATCTCGGCAGCCGGCGAGACCCCGATCGCCATCGAGAGGAACGGAGAGATGCTCGGGATCATCAGGCTGAAGGACGTGCTGAAGATGGGGATCAAGGAGAAGATCCAGGCGGTCAAGACCATGGGGATTAGGCCGGTGATGATCACCGGGGACCAGCCGCTAACGGCGAAGAACATCGCGGCCGAGGTAGGCATAGACGAGTTCGTCCCCAGGGCCAAGCCCGAGGACAAGTTCGAGATAGTGAAGAGGGAGCAGGCCCAATCGAGGATAGTGGCCATGATCGGCGACGGGACGAACGACGCCCCAGCGCTGGCGGTGGCGGACGTGGGGCTCGCCATGAACTCGGGAACAGAGGCCGCGAAGGAGGCGGCGAACATGGTGGACCTGGAGTCCAACCCCGCGAAGATCATCGACGTGGTTCTCCTGGGAAAGCAGCTCCTCATGACGAGGGGCGCCGTGACCGCGTTCAGCATCGCCAACGACATCGCAAAGTACTTCGCCATAGTACCCGTGCTCTTCGCCGCGACCCTCCCGGAGCTCACCGGCCTGAACATACTCCACCTGGGATTGGACACCGCCGTCCTCTCCGCGCTCATCTTCAACGCAGCCATAATCCCGATGCTGATTCCCCTCGCTATGCGCGGGGTCACGTTCAAGCCCGCCAGCACGATGAGCATCTTCCTTCGGAACATCCTGATCTACGGAGTCGGAGGGGTCATAGTCCCGTTCGTGGGGATCAAGCTGATCGACCTGCTGATATCGGCGCTATAGGTGAGATAGTTGGAAACAAAAAAAGACAACAAAGACGGACAAGAGAAGGCCGAGTACCGGCCTGTGATCGGCGTGGCGATAGTCTCGCTGCTCGTCTGCGGACTGTTCTTCCCGCTGCTCATAACGGGGGTAGCCCAGGTGATCCTTCCGTACCAGGCAAACGGCGAGATAGTTCACCTCAACGGACAGCCGGTCGGCTCGAACCTGATGGCTCAGAACTTCACGCTGCCGATATTCTTCCACCAGCGCCCCTTCAACGAGTCGGCCTCAGGAATCGACCCCGACATCACCGTGCAGGACGCCATGTCCCAGGTCCCCGGCATTAGCAACGCAACGGGGATACCAGTATCAAGTCTCCAGCAGCTAGTCAACAACAACATCGATCCACAGGGACGGTACGTCGAGCTCCAGTACGTCAACGTCCTTTCGCTGAACGTACAGCTGATACAGGCGTATCCCTCGCACTACAGCGACTACACCTGATGTCTCGACGCTGAGATTGATAAATAGCCAAGGCGACCGGTCCGCGCCGAACCTGTTTGCTCCCGGACCAACCTCTGGTGAACGCCTCCGACGTCGTGAAGAGATACGGGGCCGTCACCGCCCTCTCGGGACTGAGCCTCAGGGTCTCGCCGGGTGAGGTCTACGGGCTCCTAGGCCCCAACGGCGCCGGAAAGACGACGACCCTCCGCATCCTGAGCGGCCTCGAGACCCCAACGAGCGGCTCCGTCAGCGTCGTGGGGTACGACCCGGTCTCCCAGAGGATCGAGGTGAAGCGACGGACCGGCTACGTGGCCGAGTCCGCGGTCCTCTACGAGTCCCTCACACCGAGAGAGTACTTCGAGTTCGTGGCCTCGACGAGGGGGCTCGGCGAGGGGGTCCAGGACAGGGTCTCCCGTCTCGCCTCGGTCTTCGAGATAGGCCCGTCCCTGGACATTCCTGTGGGCGCTCTCTCGCTCGGGACGAAGCAGAAGATCTCGGTTATAGCCGCCCTGATGCACGAGCCGCCGCTCCTCCTGCTCGACGAGCCGCTGAACGGGCTCGACGCGAAGAGCAGCAGGATCCTGAAGGAACTCGTCTTGCTTCACATCGAGGGGCACGGGGCCGTGATCTTCTCCACGCACGTGATGGAGGTAGCAGAGAGCATGTGCACGAAGATTGGCATAATCGACGGGGGGAGGATCGTCGCCGAAGGGACGATGGAGGAGCTCAGGGACCTCTCGGACCGCAAGGGCAGGTCCCTGGAGGAGGTCTTCCTCAAGGTCACCAACGAGGAGGGGTTCATCACCGAGGCGGTCGCGAGGCTAAGGGAGGGTGAGATCCAACGGACCTGGCTGAGGCTTGGAGGGCCAGCAAGGTCTCCTACACGGAGCTAGTGTACAGGCCCCTCCTGAGGTCGGGCTACTCGATGAAGGATTCGGGGACCCCCCGAGCCGTGGCGAGCGCGCTGCGGGGCGCCACGGTCAACAAGCTGATCTTCTCGCTGTTCACGATGGGGGGCGCCGTCTTCCCGTTCTTTCTGTACAGGCTAGGTCTGGCCTCGATCTCCCTCGAGGTCGCGGTCACACTCAGCGTCCTTCTCGTCTTCGGCTACATCGTCCTCTACTCCGTCCAGGTCCTCCCTTCGTTCGTGAGCAGCGGGTCGTTCGGGCCCCTCGCACAGCTCCCCCTCGCCCCGCGTGAGACGTCGACGGTAGCGACCTTCACGCTCTGGAGGACCATGGATTACATAGTCGGGCTGAGCCTCCTCACCCAGGCCCTCACCGTCGCATACTTCACCGGGTCGGCCACCGCGACGCTCCTGGTTCTCGTGACCATGGCCTCGGCCTCGATCCTTGCGGTAGGAACGGCCCTATGGCTGACCTCGGTCTTCCAGAGGAGGCTCGAGGGAGGGAGCTTGGCGGGACTGCGCGGCCTCTTCAGGCCGGTCCTCTTCATGCTCTGGGGGCTGGGCGTGATGAGCGCGGTCTTCCTCTTCAGCCTGGTCTCGTTCGTCGCGCCGCCCTTGAACGCCCTGCTCGCCAATCCAGACACCCCGCTCGGCGCGGTCGTCTCCCTAATCTTCCCTTTCTCGACCGGTCTGCTCGTCGCCTCGTTGGCCGGAGAGACCCTGGGCTCCCTCGCTACGGTGCTCGCCGTCGCGGGCTTTGCCACCGCCGTCGCGGGCGCGGCCCTCGCCGGCCTGGGCGCCTCGCGGATCATCAACGGGGTCGTCCTCCCCGCCAGGGCGGGGGCGCCGCACCGACGGGCCGTCGAGTACTCTTTCCCAGTGCGATCCCCCCTGTCGGCCTATGTTCTGAAGGACCTTCGCGTCGCATCGCGCAACCCCGCGACGGGCTTCCTCTTCGCGCTACCTGTCTTCGAGGTAATCGCGGTCGTCGTGCCGCTCACTGCGACGCCGGTCGTCAGGATGTCCGCGCTCCTGGTAGGGACGCAGGTCGGAGGAGGTTTCTCCCTCTTCATCGCCTTCCTCCTGGTCACCGTGGAGGACCTGGGAATCGAGCGCAGGTCCGCGCTCCCGCTGAACGAGGCGGTCAGGACCCTCTCCAAGGTCATGGTCTCAACAGCCAGCTACCTCCCCGTGCCGGTCGCCCTGGCCGTCGTGCTTGTCGCCAAGCCGTCCACGTTCGGAGGCGGAGTGCTGATACCCCTAACCGCCCTGGTCTCGGTCTTTGCAGCCTGTGTCGTCGAGGTAGCCGTCCTGAAGGCTCTGACGGAGCGCGGCAAGGGCGCAGCTCTGCGGTTCATGGCAGGGGTGGGTTCGGGTGAATTGCTGCTCACTCTCCCCGCCGCATTCTACACCATCGTGTTCGTGGTCTGGAAGAGTCACGCGCTATCTATCGAGACCCTCGCCGTCTGTTCCGCAGCAGAGCTTATGGGCGCCGCGGTCGATCATCCTCCGGTCGAGGAGGGCCGGTACCTCGCCAGGCACGCCACCCGGACCGGGATCCCCGGAGGCGGCCGGCCTTTAGCACCCGCGGCAGGAGAGGGAGGAAGTCCCGGCAGACCAGCCTCCGCCTCTACGCTCCGGTCGCCGTCGTCATCGTGATTCTAGTCGTCGCGGGAGCGCTTCTCCTCCGACCGGGCTCCTCCGGCAAGACCGACTCCTCGGCCAAGCCCATAATCCTCTACGTCAACCAAGGGAACGGCGCCGTAAACGAGACGAACTTCGGCTCGATGCTCTCGTTCTCGGAGTCGCGGGGGTTCAACACGATCTTCTTCCAGGTCTACAGGGAGGGTTCCCTGCTCTTCCAGCCTGGACAGCTGAGCTCGTTCGTCGCCGAGGCGCATGGTGAGGGGATGAAGATCTTCTTCGCGCTCTACTTCACGAACTCTTCTCAGCCCCTCCCTTCATCTGTCTTCCCGCTCGGGGAAGACGGGATAAGCCTGGACATGTCCTCCCTCTCGCTCTCCGCACAGACCGCGATATTCTCGGCGGTCGGCCAGGGCTTCCAGACGGGGAAGATCGCGATTACGACTACCGACTTCACCCTGCCCCTCAAGCCGGACATGCTCGTGCTCGAGACATACGGTGTCCAAGACCAGACCTACATCCATCCCGGAGTCTTGGGGAGCGTCGGCGTGTTCGCGACCACGAACCGGTCGGACTACGAGCAGCAGTACCAGTACGCACTTCAGAACGGCGACGGAGTGATGGTCTTCGACTACGCCGGGCTGATGAAGAGCGGATACTAGGCGCCCTTGGATTCGGCAGGCCACCTCAACGATTTTTATATCCGGAGCCGAAACCGGACCGTCGCAGATGGAGTCGCAGAAGCTACCTGACGGGATTGAGATACTCGCCCCCGGGAGTGACAGGTCCTCGGAGATCCTGACTCCAGAGGCCCTCAGGTTCGTCAAGGTTCTACAAAAGGAGCTCTCGGACACTCGGAAGATGCTCTTGCAGAGGCGCGCGGAGAGGCAGAAACAGTTCGACTCGGGGATCCTCCCGAGCTTCCCCCCGGGACGTGAATCGCTCTCGGCGGTCCGGTGGTCGGTCGCCGGACCCCCACCCGACCTCGTTCGGAGGAAGGTGGAGATTACCGGGCCGGCCGGCGACAGGAAGATGGTGGTCAACGCGCTCAACTCGGGGGCAGACGTCTACATGGCAGACTTCGAGGACTCCCTCTCGCCGACCTGGAAAGAGGTCATTCAGGGTCAGATCAACCTCAGGGACGCAGTGAACGGGTCAATCACCTTCGAGTCCCAGGAAGGGAAGGCCTATCGACTGAACGAGAAGGTCGCGACCCTGATTGTCCGACCCCGCGGCCTGCACCTCCTCGAAGAACACGTCCGGGTCGATGGAGAGCCTGTCTCGGCGTCTCTCTTCGATTTCGGCCTCTTCGTGCACCACAACGCCCGCGCTCTGAGGCAGAAATACTCCAACCCCTACATCTACATCCCGAAGATAGAGAGCGGCCTGGAGGCGCGCTTCTGGAACCGTCTCTTCGTCCGGGCTGAGGAGTACCTCGTGATACCCGCCCGGGTCGATCAGGGCGACGGCTCTCATCGAGACGCTCCCTGCCGCGTTCGAGATGGAGGAGATACTCTACTCCCTCCGCGACCACATCGTCGGCCTCAACTGCGGAAGGTGGGACTTCATCTTCAGCTACATCAAGAAACTGAGGAACCATCCCCAGTTCATCCTCCCTGACAGGTCGCAGGTGACCATGGACAAGGCCTTCCTCGCCGCCTACGTCGACCTGCTGATCAAGACCTGCCACAGCCGGGGCGCCTACGCCATCGGGGGAATGTCGGCCTACATCCCCGTGCGCGGCGACGAGCAGGCGAACGATACGGCGTTCCAGAAGGTGAGGGCTGACAAGGAACGCGAGGTGAGGCTCGGGCACGACGGCACCTGGGTGGCGCATCCCGGGCTCGTGCAGCTCGCCAAGGAGGTCTTCGATTCGGGGACGACGGGTCCGAACCAGCTCGAGGTCCTTCGCCAGGAGGTGCGCGTCACGGCGGCCGACCTGCTCCGCGTCCCCCAGGGCGAGATAACGGAGTCAGGCGTCAGAGCCGACGTCAGCGTGGCGCTCCAGTATCTCGGATCATGGCTCTCTGGAAGAGGATGCGTCCCGATCAACAACCTGATGGAGGACGCGGCAACGGCCGAGATCTCCAGATCCCAGCTCTGGCAGTGGATAAGGCACGGCGCCTACCTCGCAGACGGAAGGAGGGTTACCCTTGAGATGGTGAAGGCCGTGATAGCCGAGGAGGTCTCGCGACTCTCAACGAAGAACGGGGACGAGGACCCTTCCAGCATGGTCACGCTCGCCGCAGATCTCCTCGAGTCTCTGGTGGAGGCCCAGGAGTTTCCGGAGTTCCTGACCATCCCGGCCTACCAGAAACTACTGAGTCTTGAAGGGGGCGCCGAGCCCTCGGTTGCGTGACCCACGGGCGACCGGCCCGTCGAGGCTGCGAGCTAGCGGCCCGGCTCGTACCGGTCTTTTCCATCGGAAGGCCGCTGGGAAGTTCCACCAGACCGCACACTCCAATCGTTTTTAGGTCTCCACCCCGGGATTGGTGGCGTCATCGATGGACCGGGTTGGCATACTGATCGTCTCAAAGTGCCTGAGCGCCGCGGCGATGATCGATGCCCTGGCGCGGAGCTCGAACTACCGTCCCGAGTTCTTCGTGGCCGAACGCCAGGCCAACCCGTACGACCTGGAGAGAGCGAAGGTCCATCAGACGATTCCGGACCTCGATGTACTCGAGGTCGCTGCCTTCGCCCGGAGGCACAGGAGCAGGATCAGCTTCGGTCTGACGGATACGGAGGACTTCATCACGGCCGGAGGTCGAGACATCGTGGAGCACGACAGCGGCGTCCCGATGCTCTGCGTCGACCGGAGACATGCGGTGGAGCGCAGCAAGGCCGACCAGCGGCTGCTCTTCGACGACACCTTCGAGGACGCGAACCCGCGCTACGCGGTCTTTGACTTGAAGGCCTTTCGGAGCGAGGGCGCGGCTGTTGCCCGGTTCAAGAAGTTCGCATCAGAGATCGCCGAGCCGGTCGTCAAGCCTGACGCTCCCGCCCGCGGAGCCGGGGTAGGGGTCTGGGGTAAGGACTTCACCACAGAGAAGGGGATGGTCGCATTCTTCCGCAACGTGCTTGCGAAAGGCAGGGTGGTCGTGGAGGAGAAGGTCGAGGGCGAGGAGTCGAGCTTCCAGGCGTTCAGCGACGGCAGACACTTCATCGTGGCACCGCAGACGAGGGACTACAAACGTGCTCTCGAGGGCGACCACGGGCGGCTCACCGGAGGAATGGGAAGCTACAGAGGTACCGAAGCCCATCTGCCATTCCTCAGGGCATCGGAGTGGGACCACGTCGTCTCTTCTGAGGCGCGAGCGTTCGCGCGGTGGAGAGGGAGGGGGTCGGAGCCAGGCCTCCGTGGCATCGTGCTGTACGACGCGCTCATGCATACCGGCGACGGATTCAAGGTGCTGGAGAGGAACAGCAGGGGAGGCAACACCGAGCAGATCAGCGTCCTGACGACGATCGAGGACGATTTCGTTGAAGTCTGCTTCAAGATGCTCGAGGGTTCGCTCAAGGGCATAAGGTTCTCGAAGAGGGCCTCGGTCGTGACGTGCGCTGTCCCGAGGGGCTACGGGATTCCGGAGACGGTCCCTCTGGAGAAGGAGCGGATTGACCTGACCGGCTCCTACGCCCTCCAGCGTGGGACCGATGGGTTGCGGATATACCCGATGGACGTCAGGGTCGAGGGGACGTCCACCTACCTTGGGGGCTCGCGGTCCGTCGCAGTCGTGGGGACTCGGGCATCTGTGGAAGAGGCCAGGGTAATCTCGGTCGCGGGGGTCGACGCCCTCAGAGGGCCGATCCGCTGCCGACGAGACATAGCGAGCCCCCGCGACCTCAAGAAGAGTGCCGAGCACATGGACGAGCTCAGGCATGCCGAACGCGGGTGACGCGGCCGTGTTCCCGGGCGCGACGGCCGCGTCAGTGTTTGAACGCCCGGACGTGGGTGAGCCCCATGCTAATCCCGAATTCGTCGGCGGCCGCTATGACCTCAGGGTCGCTGACTGAACCGCCTGGCTGCACCACGGACCTGACCCCCGCCTTCCCCAGCAGGTCTATGTTGTCCCTGAACGGGAAGAACCCGTCCGAGGCGCAGACCGCCCCTCTCGCCCTTTCACCGGCGTTCTCCAGGGCTATCCGCACGGCCCCGTTCCTCTTCCGGAAGCTCGCGACCCCGAGCGTCCAGAAGTGCGTGAGGCCGTTGTCGTACCTCCCATCGGCGATGACGATGCCGTTGGAGGGGACCCTCCTTACGACCTCCCAGGCCGCGAGGAGTTTCGCTCTCACCGCCTCCTCGGGCTGAGCCTTCGTCGGGAATGTGAGCTTGCTCTCATCGAGCTTGTCCCGATAGTCTACGGACTCCTGCAGGAGCACGGCCCCCTCCAGCAGCTTCAGGTCGTAGGGATAGTCCGTGCCCGTCGTGCTCTGGATTATCCTGATCTTCTTCTTCTGTTTCGACCTTAGGCGCTCGAGAGCCTCCTCTCCGAACTTAGGCGCGATCAGAATCTCGGTGTACACGGACGTGTCCTTGAACCCCTCGTTCTTCCCGATCAGCGTCGCGGCATTCGAGGTCGACCTCCCTGTTCAGGACCACCGTCCCCCCGAAGTCGGCCTCCGGGTCGCACGAGTGGGCGAGCGAGTAGGCCTCCGAGACGGTCGGGGCGAAAGCGAAGCCGCTGATGTTGCCGTGCTTGACCGTGGCCGCTGCCGGGACCCCCTCGAACCCCGTCAGGATGTCGTAGGCGGACCCGATGTCGAGGTAGTTGTTGAAAGAGAGCGTCTCGCCGGCGAGCTGCTTCCATCCCGTCATGCCGCGGGCACCGTCGATGGAGTAGATCGTCGCCCGCTGGTCGGGGTTCTCCCCGTACCTCGCATCCTGAAACTTGGAGGCGGAGAGGAGGTATCTCCCGGGGAGCCCTGCATCGGCCTGCAGCCTCCTCCAGAGTCCGTTGTAAATCGCCGCGTCATAGGACGCGGTTATGGAGAACGCCTCGAGGGCGAGGCGCCTCCTCGCCGCGAGGGTCGTCCGCCCCGAGTTCGCCCGCAGCTCCTCGACCACGTATCCGTAGAGCGCGGGAGAAGGCACGACCGTCACGTACCTGAAGTTCTTCGAGGAGGCCCTGACCATCGAAGGACCTCCGATGTCGATGTTCTCTATGACCTTCTCCTCGTCCGCGCTCCTGTCCCTGACGACCCTCTCGAAGGGATAGAAGTTGACGACGACCAAGTCGATGGGGTCGACCTTCATCGCCCGGAGTTCGGCGAGGTGCTCGGGGGTCCTCTTGGCGAGGATGGCGCCGAAGAGCGGCGAGTGCAGGGTCTTCACCCTGCCGGAGAGAGCCTGGGGCAGGTTCATGTCCTCCTGGAGGCTCCGTACGGGCAGCCCTGCTTCCTTCAACGCCGAGTGGGTCCCGCCGGTGGCGAGCAGAGTGACCTTGAAGGCCGTCAGCTCACGCGCGAAATCGACCAACCCCGTCTTGTCCGCGACGCTGATCAGGGCCGTCTTCACCTCTACAAGATTATCGTCCATGACGGGATGCGGGCGGCGTGACTTGTTATTGTCAGTTTTGACGTGCGCCTGGCGCGTTTAACACTCCCGAGATAAAAGTCACTTAAATAGAGAGGAATTTTATCACCAATCACGACCAAGAAGCGCATCTTTCACGTGAGCGTGGTTATCTCCAACAAGGAAGGGGCGCGTGACCCCGAAGGCGAGACCATACTCCGAGACCTTGTCCACAGGTCGGGCTTTGGAGACGTGAAGAGCATCCGCGCCGGCAAGTCCCTCAGGATCGATGTCGAGGCCCTGGACAGGAAGACTGCTGAGGCGCTGGTTAGGAAGATGTGCGACGATCTCAGGATATACAACCCTGCCGCTCACTCCCTCCTCGTGGAAGCGGGGCGACAATCTGCATGAGGGTCGCCGTCGTACGGTTCCCGGGGTCCAACTGCGACCTCGATGCCGTCGCCTCGATGAGGGAGATCCGGGGCTTTCCCCGGAACTGGTCTGGCACGAAAGCGACCGGCTGGGCGGCTACGACGCCGTCGTGCTCCCTGGCGGCTTCTCGTTCGGAGACTACCTCAGGGCGGGCGCTATCGCGGCCCGCAGCCCGGCGATGTCAGAGGTCAAGAAGATGGCCGAGCGCGGCACGCCCATCCTCGGCATCTGCAACGGCTTCCAGATACTCGTGGAGGCCGGCCTCCTGCCCGGCGCGCTCCTCCGCAACTCCTCGCTGAAGTTCGTCTGCGACTGGGTGAACGTAAGGGTCGAGCTCCCGAAGGACCCCGTTCACCCTCCTGGCCCGCGAAGGCCAGGTACTTCGGATGCCGATAGCGCACGGGGAGGGGAGATACTACGCGCCGGAGCACGTGATGAAGGAGCTCGAGAGGAACAAGAGGATTGTCTTCAGATACACAGACGAAAAGGGGGCGGTCCTCGAGGGCGCGAACCCGACGGGCACCTCGCGGAACATCGCCGGAGTCTCAAACGAACAGGGGAACGTGGTCGGCCTCATGCCCCACCCCGAGACGCGGCATCCGACCCGCTTCTCAGTCCCTCGGGCTCGGCCGACGGACGCCTGATCTTCGCATCGCTCCTCGAGAGGGCCACGTGAGATGAGCCTCGAGGCACTCCAGCTAGGCCTGACCCCCAGCGAGATAGCGACCGTGCGACGGGGCCTCGGCAGGGAACCAAACGAGATCGAGTGGTCGATTATCGACGCCGAATGGTCTGAGCACAGCAGCTACAAGTCCTCGAAGGCACTCCTGAGGCTCTTCCCCACCAAGGGGAAGAGGGTCGTGCTCGGGCCGGGGTACGACGCGGGCGTGGTCGACGTCGGCGACGGCTACGTCGTGACCCTGCACATCGAGAGCCACAACCACCCCTCGGCCGTTGACCCCTACGGAGGAGCCTCGACAGGGATCGGCGGTGTGCTCCGGGACATCCTCTCGATGGGGACGCAGGCCCATCGCCCTGGTGGACATGCTCCGGTTCGGAAGGATAGACAAGAGCGCGCCACTCGCGATGGCTCTTCAGGAACGTCGTCCGAGGCATCGCCGACTACGGCAACTGCACCGGGGTCCCGACCGTGGCGGGCGATATCGAGTTCGACGAGAGCTTCGAGAGGAACTGCCTCGTCGACGTGGCGTGCGTCGGGCGTGGGCAGGAAGGATGACCTGATCCTCGGGGAGGCGAAGACCCCGGGAGACGTCCTCGTCCTGATCGGAGGGAGCACGGGGAGGGACGGGATCAAGGGCGCGACGTTCGCCTCGAAGAACCTCTCGGACGACGCAGAGGAGGACCGGTCCTCCGTGCAGGTCCCCGACCCGTTCATGAAGAAGCTCCTGCTCGACTCCCTGCTCGAGGCCGTCGAGCACGAGGACGATCAGAGGGATGAAGGACCTGGGGGGCGGGGGCCTCTCGACGGCGCTCTCCGAGGTCGCGTCCAGCGGTGGGACGGGCGTGGACGTCGAGCTCAGCAAGGTGAACTGCCGCGAGGACGACATGTCGCCCACGGAGATAATGATATCAGAGTCACAGGAGAGGATGCTCCTGGTCCTCTCGCCCGGATCCTCGGAGCCGAGTACTCGAGATCCTCCGCAAGTACGAGGTCCCGTTCTCAGTCATAGGACGAGTCACCGACGACGGCAACCTCACGCTGAGGTGGAAGGGGAAGGTGGTCGCAGACCTCCCGGCCCAGTTCGTGGTCAAGGCGCCGCTCATCCCCTGGCCCAGCAGGAAGCCCTCCAACAAGGCTCGCCGGACGAGGGTGACCCTTCCCACGCCTGAGATCGGCCGCTCCATCGTCTCGCTGCTCGCCTCGCCGAACATCGCGAGCAAGAGGTGGGTCTACCAGCAGTATGACCACGAGGTCGGGGTCAGGACGGTGCTCAAGCCGGGTCAGGCGGACGCCGCCCTGATGAGGCTCCCCAACGGGAGCCTGCTCGCGGTCAAGGGCGACGGGAACAGCGCGCACTCGTCCCTCGACCCGTACAACGGGGCCGCGGGGTGCGTCGCGGAGGCCTGCAGGAACGTGGTGGCTGTGGGGGCGGAGCCGATCGCGCTGGTCGACCACCTCCAGTTCGGAGACCCCTCCGACCCCGAGGTCTACTGGTCGTTCCGCGAGTCGATTCGGGGGATGGCAGACTACTGCACGGCCGTCGGGCTCCCGGTCGTGGGCGGGAAGGTTAGCTTCTACAACGAGGACTCGACGTCCAGGGTGGCGATCAAGCCGTCTCCGATAGCCCTGGTCGTCGGTCTGGTCAGGGATAAGAGGCACCTCGTCTCCATGGCGTTCAGGGGAGAGGGAGACTCCGTGATTGTGGTGGGGCGCACGAGAGCGGAGCTCGGGGGCTCCGAGTACCATCGTCTGCTGGGCAGGCTAGACGTCGGCGCTGTGCCGAAAGCGTCGCCCTCCTCTGACAAAGTTCTCAACCGCACAATCATCGGGCTGATCCGTTCCGGCGCCGCAGGGGCGGTGCACGACTGCTCGAAGGGGGGCCTCGCAGTCGCCCTGGCCGAGATGTCCATCGCAGGGGGCCGGGGAGCCAAGATCGACCTGAAGAGCGTGCCATCCTCATCGACCAGACCGTCCGACCGTCTCTTCTCAGAGTCGCACGGCCGTTCGTCCTGACGGCCGAGGATCCCGGGGCCGTGTCGCGGCGGCTGACCGAGGCGCAGGCTTCCGCACGGCCTGGTGGGACGAGTCGGAGGCGACGCCTTGAGGCTCGACTGGGGCGCGAAGCCGGTCGCCGACCTGGAGATCGCCGCCCTCCGCAGGAGCTACGAAGGCACCATCCGGAGGTTGATGGACTGATGGGCGCCAGGGAGGCTGTGCGGCGTCGTGGGCGCCTACTCCACCAAGGGCGTCGACGTCGTCCCGAAGCTCCTGAAGGGCCTGGAGGCGCTGCAGCACAGGGGGCAGGAGTCCTGGGGCATAGCGGTGCCCGGCAAGCCCGTCTTCAAGAGGATGGGCCTCGCGTTCAACTGGTCAACTACGCCCAGGAGCTCTCCGGATACAAGGGCGCCGCCGGGATAGGGCACGTCCGCTACTCCACGAAGGGCCGGTCGAACCTCGACAACGCCCAGCCGGTCCAGATCGGGACGGAGTTCTGCATCGCCCACAACGGGACCATCGTCAACGCCGAGCAGCTCGCAGCAGGCCGTCTCGTCGACCTACAAGGGCAAGTGCGGCACCGACACCAAGGCGGCCGGGTACAGGCTCCTCCAGATCCTGAAGGAGGAGAACGACTGGTTCTGGGCCTTCGAGCGGCTCGCCAAGGAGCTGATAGGGGCCTACTCGTTCGCCATACTCAACAAGCGGGGCGAGGTCTTCGCGGTGAGGGACCCGCGGGGCTACAGGCCGCTCTGCCTCGGGCTACCACCAGAAGTCCCGCACCTACGTCGCCGCCTCGGAGAGCTGCGCCCTCACCGCCGTCGACGCCGAGTTCGTCCGGGACATCGAGCCGGGAGAGATGGTCAGGCTGGGCGGGCCCAAGAGAGGGCTCGAGTCGTTCCGGTTCGCGCCCAAGGTCAGAGAGCGCCTACTGCTCCTTCGAGTACACCTACTTCGCCCATCCCTCGTCCAGGGTGAACGGCGTCAGCGTCTACGAGGCGAGGAAGAAGGTCGGCAAGATCCTCGCCAGGAAGTACAAGATGAAGGGGAACGTCGTCATACCCGTCCCAGACTCGGCGAGCCCCGCCGCGCTCGGCTACTCGGTCGAGAGCGGGATCCCGATGGACGAGGGGCTGATGAAGGACCGGTACCGCAGGAAGGGCAGCATGAGGAGCTTCATCGAGCCCAGGCAGAGCGGGCGGGAGGAGGTCGTCAAGAGGATCATCCCGATCAAGCGAGGCGATCGAGGGGAAGGACGTGATAGTGGTCGACGACAGCGTCGTGAGGGGGACGAGCTCCGAAGATAATCGTCGACTCGCTCAAGAAGGCCGGCGCGAAGACGCGTCAAGATGGTCGTAACCTTCCCGCCGATATGCCTACCCGTGCTACATGGGCGTCGACTTCCCGAGCAGGGAGGAGCTCCTCGCACACCAGGTCGCGAACGGCGACCGCAGCATCGCGACGATGGGCAACAAGGTGGGCGAGGGCCATAGGAGTGGAGGAGTTCCACTACAACGACATCGAGGGGCTCAGCCGAGGCGATAGGGCTCCCGCAGTCGAGCCTCTGCTTCGCATGCATCAACGGGGACTACTCGAAGCTCGGGATCACTCCGAACCTCAAGACCAAGAAGGAGATGAAGCGTTGACCTGCAAGATCGGCGTCCTCGTCTCGGGCAGGGGCTCGAACCTCGAGGCCCTTCTCAAGGCTACACGGAGCGGGTTCATCAAGGACGCGACCATCGAGGTGGTTATCAGCAACAAGCCGGGAGTCGCGCGCGCTCGACATCGCGAAGAAGTACGGCGCTGCCGTGGAGGTGATCGAGGGCGGAGGGGCTGGAGCGCGCCGCCTACGACCGGAGGCTCGAGGACGCTCTCATGAGACACGGGGTCGAGCCGTCCTCGGGGCTGGTCCTGCTCGCAGGTTTCATGCGCCTCCTGACACCGGAGTTCGTCTCGAGATTCAGCGGGCGGATTCTCAACATCCACCCGTCGCTCCTGCCGTCGTTCCCCGGCCTGAAAGCGCAGGAGCAGGCGCTCGAGTACGGAGTGAAGGTCACGGGGTGCACGGTCCACTTCGTCGTCCCCGAGGTGGACGCCGGGCCGATCATCCTCCAGAGGGCCGTCGAGGTGGTGGAGGGCGACACCCTTGAGAGCCTCTCCGCGAGGATTCTCAAGCAGGAACACGTGCATCTACCCCTACGCCGTGAAGCTTTTTGTCGAGGGGAAACTTAGCATTGAAGGGAAGGAAGGTGAGCGCAAGACAGTGACCGCGATCCTGATGGACGGGAAGTCCGTGGCGGCTGTGACGAAGCAGACCCTCAAGGAGGAGGCCGAGTACATGAAGAAGGTGGGGGTCGAGCCGAAGATAGCCACCATCCTCGTAGGGGACGACGCCCCCTCGAAGGTCTACCTCGCCAGCAAGCACAAGGCCGCCGAGGAGATAGGGATAAGGTCGGAGAACCACACTCTCTCCGGGATCGCCAAGCGAGGAGGAGCTGGCCGACCTCATCGACTCTCTGAACGCCGACCGTTCGGTAACGGGATACTGCTCCAGCTCCCCCTCCCACAGCACCTCGACGGCCGGAGAATGATCGAGACGGATCTCGTCCGAGAAGGACGTCGACGGCCTCACCTCCGAGAACATGGGCCGGCTCGTTCTACGGCCAGGCGAGCCTGATACCCTGCACGCCCAGGGGGGTGATGGGGCTGCTCCACCACTACAAGATCCCAATCGCCGGGCGCCGAGCCGTCATCATCAACAGGAGCGCTCTGGTGGGCAAGCCGCTCTTCCACCTCCTCCTCGCCGAGGACGCGACCGTCACGGTCTGCCATTCCAAGTCCCGCGACCTCCTGGGGATAACGCGCCAGGCGGACATCCTCATCTCCGCCGTGGGCCGCAGGCCCCAGTTCTCCATCACGCGTGACATGGTCAGGGACGGGGCGGTCGTCGTGGACGTCGCCATGAACCGGGTCGGAGGGAAGCTCGTCGGGGACGTGGACTTCGAGGACGTCTCTCCGAAGGCCTCGTACATCACCCCGGTTCCCGGAGGCGTCGGACCCATGACCGTGGTGATGCTGATGGAGAACACCCTCGTCGCGGCCGCGAAGCAGCACGGACTGAAGGAGGCATCGGTGCTGAAGGTATGAGCAAGGATGAGCTTCGGGCAGAAGCCCTTCACTCCAGGAGGAAGATCTCCCTCTCCCAGCTGACCCGCGAGAGCCTGCTGGTGCGGGAGAACTTGGCCGCCCTGGGCGAATACCGCGACGCCCGTCTCGTCGTCTGCTACGTCTCAAGGGACTACGAGGTCCAGACCCCTGAGCTGATACGGCGGATGCTCGCCGATGGCAAGCGCGTCGCAGTCCCTCTGGTCGACGATTCTTCAAGGTCCCTGATCTTCTTCGAGATAGGCGGACTCGAGGAGCTCTCTCCGGGACGGTTCGGGATTCTCGAACCGAGTCGAGATTCGGTGGCCGTAGCCCTCGAGGAGAGCAACCTGGTCCTCGTCCCGCTCGTGGCATGGGACGACCGCGGGCACCGCATAGGCTACGGCAGGGGCTACTTCGACCGCGCGCTGGCGGAGCGCGGACCTTCGGTCGCGGTCGGGCTCGCCCTTGAGTCTCAGCGAGTTCCTGCGATCCCCGATGTACCCTCGGACGTCCCCCTGGACCTCGTCGTCACCGAGAGCAGGGTCCTGAGGTTCGCGAGGAGACCGGTTGGTGAATGATATGTCACAGAAACTGAACGTCGCCATAATAGCTGGAAGCAAGAGTGACCAGGCGGTCACGGACGAGGCCTCGAAGATACTGACGGAGCTGGAGGTGCCTCACGAGGTGAGGTTCATCTCGGCGCATCGGAATCCCGAGGGGCTGCGGGAATACGTCACGAGCTCTGACGCCAAGGTCTTCATCGCTGTGGCGGGACTGGCCGCCCACCTGCCAGGTGTTGTGGCCTCGATGACGTTGAGGCCCGTGATAGGCGTCCCCGTTAGCGTCAAGCTCAACGGACTGGACTCCCTGCTCTCCATCGTCCAGATGCCCCCGGGTGTCCCGGTTGCCTGCGTCGGCGTGGACAACGCCCGGAACGCCGGGATTCTCGCCGCCGAGATACTGGCCCTAAACGACAGCGGGGTCGCAGAGCGGCTGGCGAGGATGAGAGCGGCTTGGAGATGACCCCCCGGGGGACCTTCCTCCGCTCCGGGAAGGTCAAGGACATCTACGAGCTGGACGCGGACCACCTGCTCTTCTATTTCACCGACAGGGTCTCGGCGTTCGACGTCGTGCTCCCGTCGACCATCCCGAGAAAGGGCGAGGTCCTCTGCAAGCTCTCCGCGTTCTGGTTCGAGTCCCTGGGGGTTCCGAACCACATGGTCTCCACCGAAGGCCCCAACATGATGGTCGTCCAGAAGATGACGATGATCCCCGTGGAGTGCGTGGTCAGGGGGTACCTCTACGGGAGCCTCTACGACCGGCTCCTCAAGGGAGAGGTCTCCCTCCCCGTAGACAAGGTTCTCGCAGCCAAGCTCCCCGCCCCGTACTTCGACCCGACGACCAAGTCCGAGGTGAAGGACGAGCCTATCACCGAGGCGGAGATAGTCCGTGAGGGAAGGATGAGCGCCTCCGAGATGGAGCGAGGTGAAGGCCTCGACCGTCTCGATCTACGGCAAGATGAGCCAGAAGGCCCTGGACTCGGGCTTCATACTCGCCGACCTGAAGCTGGAATTCGGGAGGAGGGACGGCAGGGTGCTGCTGGGAGACTCGATAGGGCCGGACGAGTTCAGGATGTGGCCCTCCGAGAGGTACGCTCCCGGCAAGTCCCAGGACAGCTACGACAAGCAGCCTGTCCGTGACTGGCTGATCGCCGCGGGTTACAAGGAGAGTCTCGACCGGGCGCGGAAGAGCGGGGGACCGACTCCAGTCCCACCCACGCTCCCCCCGGAACTCGATCTCGCTCGTGAGCGACCGATACGTGCACATCTACGAGGTGTTGAGCGGCAGGACGCTCTGAGCGGGGTCGGGCGACCACATGAAGAAGAGACGCCTATGCCAGGGCGGGCGTGGACGTGGCCCGAGTGAGAAAGATACAGGGCTCCGTGGCCGCGTCCCTGGCCCGCACCTTCTCCACCCGCAAGGGCAGGTTCGGGATGCCCCTGATGGGAATAGGCCACTATGCGGGGCTGATAGACATCGGGGGCGGCCGGGCGCTCGCGATGCACACCGACGGCGTCGGGACCAAGGTCCAGCTCGCCATCCAGATGGACAGATACGAGACCGTCGGGATAGACTGCGTCGCGATGACGGTCAACGACCTAATCTGCATCGGGGCCGAGCCGGTGGCACTGCTCGACTACATCGCGCTCGAGAAGGAGGACGAGGTGCTCGTCTCCAGGCTCATGGAGGGGCTGGTGGCAGGCGCCCGCGAGGCGTCGACCGCAATCGTCGGGGGCGAGACGGCCATAATGGGGAACTCCGTGAAGGGGTTTGACCTCGTCTCGATGGGGGTTGGAGTGGTTGAGAGAGCCAGGATCCTGGACGGGTCCGCCGTCGCCGAGGGCGATCTGCGTAGTCGGCGTGGCAAGCTCGGGATTGCACTCGAACGGGTACACGCTGGCACGCAGTGTCCTTCAAGCCGGACACGCCCTGGGGGAACACGTCGAAGAGCTCGGGTCGACGCTGGGCGACGCGATGCTCACGCCCACGAGGATCTACGTCAGACCCGCCCTGGAGGCCCTGGCGACGCACGAGGTCCACGCCATGGGCCACATAACGGGCGGCTCGTTCCGGAAGCTCAGCAGGCTCGTCGGAGGCCGCAACCTGGGGTTCTCGCTGGAACTCCCTCAGCCGCCACCCATCTTCCGGATGATCCAGACCGAGGGCGCTCTCTCGGACTCGGACATGCTGAGAACCTTCAACATGGGCGTGGGGCTGTGCGTAGTCGTCCCACCCGAAGAAGCCGGGCCGGTCGCGAGGGTCTTCAGGAAGCGCGGGTTTCCCGCAGACAAGATAGGGTCCGTGGTCCGGGGCGCCGGAGTGCGCGTTGGCTCTCTGCGCCTTTCCGGCTAGTACTCGACCGCGCCCGATATCCCGACCTTGTCCTTGTAGGTCCTGAGGACGGGGTTGATCGAGTCCCTCACCAGTAGGCTGCATCTGCGCTCGGCGTCCCCCGTGTGGTGCCGAGGGTCGAGCAGCCTGCGCACCTCTGTCTTCCCTATCTTCGACGAGATCTCCTTCTCTGCTGAGAGCATCGCCGCGAGAGGGTTCGGGTGGTCGTTCATCACATCTTCCCAGGCCTTGAAGGACTTCACCCTGAGCAGCTCGTGGACCTTCTGACGGTCGGCTCCCTTCTCGACCATCTTCATCATCACCGCTTCTGTCCCAGCGAAAGGCCCGAACTTGTCGAGGTTCTTCTCTATCATCGCGGGATAGACCTTCAGCCCGCGCATGAGCTTCTCGTAGATCATGAGGCACTCGTCGATTGCAAGGAACGCCTCCGGTATCGCCACCCTGCGGCTCGCAGAGTCGTCGAGGGTTCTCTCGAGGATGTTGTTCGCGGCGTTGCCGAAAGCCAGGGCCGGGTACCCCGAGACGAGCCTCGCGAGTGAGCACATACGCTCGGCGCTCACCGGGTTCCTCTTGAACGGCATGGCGCTCGACCCGACCTGAAACTCGCCTATGGGCTCCGAGAGCTCTCCGAAGTTCGGGGACTGCATCACCCTGAGGTCGAGGCCGAACTTATGACACGAGGCGGCGATTGACGCCAGGCACGAGAGCATGACGTAGTCCAGCTTCCTCGGGTAGGTCTGCGTGGAGACCTCGAACGAGTCCAGCCCGAGGGCTGACATCACTCTCCTCTCGAGCTCCTTCACATCCTTGCTGTCCCCGAGCAGCTTCTCGAAGCCCGCCGAGGTCCCGACGGCGCCCTTCATCCCCTTGCCCTTGACGAAGCGGTCCTTGATGAACTCCAGGAGCTGTATGTCCATCAGCACGTCCTGGGCATAGTTTGCGAACCGGTAGCCGAGGGTGGTCGGCTCGGCGGGCTGGAGGTGCGTCCAGGCCATGCAGACGGTCCCCCGGTGCTCCAGGATTCTCACCTTAGCTGCGTCGAGGCAGTTGACGAGCCTGGTCAGCAGGAGGTCGAGCGCCCGCCTGAATATCAGGATGTCCCCGTTGTCCTCGATGTCCATCGAGGTCGCGCCGAGGTGGAGCTTCCCGCCGGCCTTCCCGACCTGCTCCGCGAACGTCCGCAGCTCGGCCATGAGGTCGTGCCTGATCTTCTTCTCCAGCTCGTGGGCCCTCGCGATGTCGACGTCGGTCTCTCCCGATTTTGCAGCTATCTTCCTTAGCTCCTCCGCTGAGAGCAGGCCGAACCCCGCCTGGGCCCTCGTGAGCTCGAGCCAGACCCTCCTCCACGTCGACCTCCTCGTGCGCTCGGAGAAGAGTTCCCTCATCTCCTTGCTCCCGTACCTCCATGTGAACGGCGAGAGGAAGGTGTCGTAGCCGAAGGACTCGTCCTTCAATCAACCGGGACTAGGTCGGCTCCGGAATAAACCTTCGCGGTCAGGCCGACTATATCCTGTACTCGGCCATCAGCTTCTCCGAGCTCGACCTAGCGAACCGGTAGGCGAAGACGCTAACGATCCCCGCGAAGACGACGCCGGCTGGGAAGAGATACCATGGCACGGAGAACGCCCCGGGGACGGCGGTTAGGATGTCCCTGAATATTATCGGGAGCGCGGTCACGAGCGCTACACCTAGGCCGACCACGGTCATCACCAGGAGCCAGATTGGGTCGACGAACCTGGGTCGGGGCCTCTCCTGGAAGTCAGGGAACCTCGCCCCGAAGGCCAGACCCACGCAGACCTCCTCCACGGTGATCGAGACCGCGATCGCGAGGTCCTCCAGAATGACGCCGGGGGACGACCCCCCAACCACCGAGAATATCGTGAGTGTGACTGAGAGTCGCGCCGAGCGAGAACGCGAGCGCCAGGAAAGCCTTCGCCTTCAGTATCTCCGCCGGCATTATGGGGAGAGAGTACAGGACCATCACCGACTTGCTCTCCTGGCCGAAGCTGATAGAAGATATCAGGAGCGCGAAGAAGCTAGCCGCAAAGAGGGTCGGGAAGTCCGCGAAGAATCCGCCCTCTGCTGCTACCCCGCCCGAAGTGTTGGTGACTCCCTCGACGAGGAAGAGCGCGACGAAGACGATCGGGATGGCCATGAATGAGAGGAGCTCGCGCCTCCTGGTGATCCCCTTGAGGTCTTTCCGGACAATCGCCGCCCCGCCTTCCGAGAGCCCCATCCTGAGTAGCGAGCTGGAGCGGGGCGCGTACTCCGAACTCGTGATCGATCACAGAGAAAGCCGCCGGCGACCAGTACCTCGACCGGACCCTCGTGGCGATCCAGACCAGAGCTCCCGTGAATCCCACGGTCCCGGCCGAGAAGACCAGGACCCGCAGGGGGTCGCCGCTGAGGACCCCCTCGATGGCGAGGGCGCCCCAGAACAACGGTATGAAGACGAAGACCGAGAGCGAGCTGGACAGCGTGTTGACGACCGTGATCAGGATGGTCGGGTTGAAGACGGTCTCGAAGACCAGGATTATCACGACCATCAGCGCGAGCCTGAAGACGAGTGCGCCTCTGCGGGCGCGTTTCATCACGACCGAGCTGACGCGGTTCGTCGCCGCCCTGAGGATCTCCACCAGCGCGCCTCCCGTGAAGAGCGTCAGCACGCTCACCAGGGCGACGCCGGCCCACGCCCACCCGTACCCCAGGTAGACCGACGGGGCGAGCGTTATGCCCAGGGCTATCGCGACCGATATCGAATAGTTGTAGGCGACTGAGAGCGCGGAGGCGATGACGTACTCGGCCTGGGTTATGGGGAGCCAGTTCACGGTGTCGCTCGCCGAGAACTTGGACGAGACGTTCAGCTCGAAGAGGAGCCCTGCTATGAGCACCATCCCGGGGACGAAGACCGGGATGAATACCAGCGCCTCCTTCAGGGCCTTCGCGACCTCGCTATAGATCTGCAGACCGGACGCGGACGCAGACGGACCCGAGAATCCCTGGAGCAGCGTCACGCCGACATAGCCCAGGCCGGTGCAGATGGCGAACGCTGCGACGTCGAGTATGAGCAGGATGGACGGCTTCCTCAAGAAGCTCAGCCCCGCCCTTCCGCTGCGGCTGGCGCGGAGTTGTGACTTCGAGAGCGCTATGGTTATGGCGAGTATCTTCCGTGGGTTCAACGGCTGAGCTCCCTCACCACGTCTCCGAGGTCGCCCGTGCCCGTAATCTTGAGGAAGACCTCCTCGAGTGTAGACCCCGGGAGGCCGGCCTTCTGCCTCAGGTCAGCGACCGTGCCGTTCGCGAGTATCGAGCCCTGATACATTATGGCGACGTCGTCGCAGAGCGCCTCGGCTATCTCGAGGACGTGTGTGCTGAAGAGGACCGAGATCCCCTCGTCTGCCAGGTTCCTTAGCAGGTCCTTCACAAGCTTGGCCGATCGGGGGTCGAGCCCGTTGAGGGCCTCGTCCAGCACGAGCACCTTCGGCCTGTGGAGAAGCGCGGAGATTATGGCTATCTTCTGCTTCATCCCCTGGGAGTACCCGCTGATCAGTTCGTTCTCGTGACCCCTTGAGCTGCAGCCCGTCGAGGAACTGCCCTATCCTCTCCTTCCTCTCGGCCGTGGGGATGCTGTACATGTCGGAGATGAAGTCGAGGTACTCGATCCCGGTCAGGAACTCGTAGATCTGCCGGCGTCTCGGGGACGTAGCCGACGATCCGCTTCACCCCGATCGGGTCGCGGGCGACGTCGATTCCCTCCACGGTTATGGTCCCGGCGTCCGGCTTGAGGATGCCGAGGATCATCTTCATGGTCGTCGACTTGCCGGACCCGTTCGGGCCCAGTAGCCCGAGGATCTCTCCCGTCTTGATGGCGAAGTCTATGTCGTTCACCGCCCTGATCGGGCCGAACGACTTCGAGAGCGAGCTGGCCTTGAGAGCGAGTTCCTCCATTTCCAGACGTGGCGCACCCCGTCTGCCGTGATTTAACGGTGCGGCTTGGTGTTCGCCAATCGACGTTAAACCAACAAAGGCTAAGTACGCAATCCTTAGCCACGCCCGAGGGAGAAGTGTGAATCCCGAGATCCTCGGAGAGTCTCTCCCGCTCGACGAGACCGTCGAGGTGCCCGAGTGGCACGGCGCCCGCAGCGACGTCGACGCCTACAAGGCCCTCCACGCCAAGAGCCTCTCAGAGTCAGGTGCTCAGTGGGAGGCGCTGGCAAGGGAGCTCGAGTGGTCCAGAAGCCTGGGACACGGTCCTCTCAGCGCGGGTGACCACCCTCACGTCTACGAGTGGTTTCGCGGCGGAAGGCTGAACCTCTCCCACCTCGCGCTCGACCGGCACGTCGAAGACCTGGAGGAGGAACAAGGTTGCGCTCATCTGGGAGGGCGAGCCGATCGGACGAGAACGGAGCCCCGAAGGAGGTGAGGAAGCTCACCTACGGCGAGCTGCTGAGGGAGGTCGACAGGTTCGCCTTCGCTGCTGAAGAACAAGTTCGGCATGAAGAAGGGCGACAAGATGGCCGTCTACCTGCCCGCTGATCCCGGAGGCGATAGTGACGCTCCTCGCGGCAGCGAGGCTCGGTCTGACGTTCACGGTCGTCTTCAGCGGGTTCAGCGCAGACTCCCTCTCCTCGAGGATCAACGACCTGGGCGCGAAGCTCCTGTGACCGCCGACGGCTTCTAACAGGAGGGGTCAGGCAGGTCCTGCTCAAGGAGATAGCCGACGCGGCCCTCGAGCAGACGCCGTCGATAGAGAACGTCGTAGTGGTGAAGAGGCTCGACGGTGCAGTGCCCGATGACGGCCGGGGAGGGACTTCGAGATGACGGCCTGATGCGCGGAGTTCCGCGACCGGCTCGTCGGTCGAGCCTGAGGCCGGTGGAGAGCGACCACCCGCTCTACGTCCTCTACACCTCCGGCACCACGGGAAAGCCGAAGGGGATGATCCACGACAACGGGGGGTACGCGGTCCTCCTCCACGCGACGATGAAGTGGGCCTTCGACATACAAGGACAGCGACGTCTACTGGTGCCCCGCGGACATCGGCTGGGTGACCGGGCACAGCTACGTCGCATTCGGCCCGCTGATCGAGGGCGCGACCGTCGTCCTCTACGAAGGGGCCCTCGACACGCCCCAGCCCGACAGGTGGTGGTCAGATAGATCGAACGCTACGGGGTCTCGGTCTTCTACACGACGCCGACGGCGACGAGGATCCCAGATGAAGTTCGGCGACGCGAACTTGTCAAGAAGCACGACCTGTGTCCCTTCGTCTCATACAGAGCGTCGGCGAGGCGATCAACCCCTCCGCCTGGAGGTGGCTCTTCGACCTGGTCGGGCGCGGGCGCTGCCCGGTCGGCTCGACGTGGTGGATGACCGAGACCGGAGGGATAATGATAAGCCATCCTCCCGGGCCTTTGCTGATACCGATGAAGCCCGGCACAAACGGGCTCCCGATACCGGGCGTCGACGCGGACGTGGTCGACGAGAAGGGCGACTCGGTGACGCCCGGCGAGAAGGGACTCCTCGTCCTCAAGAACCCCTGGCCGGGGATGCCCGGGCCCCCACGGGGATGTGGGGCGACCCCGAGAGGTACGAGAAGCAGTACTATTCGAGCGGTTCCCGGGACAGGCTTCTTCTTCTGCGGCGACTACGCCGTGAAGGACAAGGACGGATACATCTGGGTCGCAGGAAGGGCGGACGAGGTTCTGAAGGTCGCCGGGCACAGGCTAGGAACGTACGAGATCGAGTCGTCGATAGTCTCGCACCAGGCGGCCTCCGAGGCGGCGGTCGTGGCCATCCCGGACGCCATCAAGGGCGAGGTCCCAATCGCGTTCGTCGTCCTCAAGCAGGGATTCAACCCGTCGGAGGAGCTTCGCGTGGAGGTCAGGAGGTGGGTGAGGGATGGGTTCAGCCCGATAGCTGAGCCGTCGCAGGTCTTCTTCGTCAACAAGCTGCCCAAGACCCGCAGCGGGAAGATAATGAGGCGGCTCCTGAAGGCGGTGGCCGAGGGGAAACCCCTTGGAGACGTCGCCACGCTCGAGGACGAGACCTCTGTCGATGAGGCCAGGCGCGCCTACGAGGGCATGGACGTAAGGTGAGGCTCGTGCTACAACATATGTTGTAGGGACCCTCTATCACACTTAAATAATCTCGCTTGCCGGTAACTCTGAAAATGCAAAGACGCGGTAGAAACGGAATCTCTACCACCGCAGCAGCAATAATCATAGTCATCCTAATCATCGCAGTTGCAGCCGGAGTCTACTTCGTCACATCGGGTAGCTCCTCAAATACCACCTCCAGTTCTACGACCAGCTCCAACACGACGACAACTTCCTCTTCGGGAACCTTAACGACCACCACCTCGAGCACCTCACAGACGGCGGTACCAACGACGTTCACGTATGAGACGGCCGAGACACCAGAGTACCTGGATCCAGGAATCTCATACTTCTCCTACGACTACAACATCATGCAGAACGTCTACGAGCCGCTCCTCTGGTACAACGCGAGCTGCTCCACGTGCATCATCGACTGGCTAGCGCAGAGCTACACCGTATCCTCCAACCAGATGACCTACAGCTTCACGCTGAGGTCTGGCATCACCTTCGCAGACGGTGAGCAACTCAACTCCTCTTCGGTCTACTTCTCCCTCAACCGGCTCCTGCTCTTTGACGGAAGCACGCCGGTCGGACACGCAACGCAGGCCACATGGCTCATCGCGCAGCTTCTGAACACCAGCCTGAGCACGACGCTCAGCGGGGCCGCTCAGAACTACGGGTCGAACTACGTGAAGGCAGTCCTCGCGGAGAACTTCGTCCAGATAACCGGACCCCTCACCTTCAACATCAACGTGATGAACCCATCGTCGGCCGTGCCGGAGCTTCTGGCGGGCCAGTGGGCAACCATCCTCGCGCCCAACTACGTCATGCAACACGACCTTGCGATGTGGAACACATCCGCAGCAGGGTACACACTCCCCAACGCCAAACTGACCGGAACGACCCAGAACAAGATGCTCCAGTACTTCCAGGACCTGTCGTCGACCTGTAACGCAGGCTCCACTCAGGGAGGTTGTGGTAACACCTACCTGAACACCTCGCAGCAGGGATCCCAAGCAGGGACAGGGCCCTATGTGCTCCAGAGCAACGCAGTAGCGTCAAACACGATCACCCTCACAGCCCGACAGGGCTACTGGGGTGGACCATACTCCTCCAAGATTAACGCGCAGATCCCAACAGTCGTCTTCAAGTTCGTCCCAGACGTGACGACCAGGGAGATCGACCTCCAGAACGCAGCCAAGTCCGGACAGGCGATGGCAATCGATCTGCCGGGTACCAACCTCTACGACATCGCAGACAGGAACGCGTGGCTCAACTCCAACACGTTGAAGTCTGACACGTCGGGTGTCTCACTCTACGGGACATTCCCGTTCTATGGTCTCACCTTCGACCCCTACGACACCAACGTGACCAGCTCACTCACGGGCCAATACTACAAGTTCCAGCCGTTCGCTGACCTGAGATGGAGGACTGCGTTCTCGGACGCCGTCAACATGACCGAGGTCAACGTCGCAGTGAACAACAAGGTGGGTACTGTCGCCATCAACGTGGTCCCGCCAGGGCTCCCACCGACAGGCTCGTACAACTCTGCCATTACCCCAGCCTACAGCTTCAACCCAGACCAGGTTCAGGCACTCCTGCTCTCTGCCATGAAGTCGCCGCTCACCTCGTTCAAGTTCGTGAACGGGACGGCAGCGCCTGCAGGGTTCTTCAACAACGCATTTGGCTGTGCGACCCTCGGGTCCAACAACCAGTGCAGTAACCCAGTGGCACAGACCATACCTCTCGTCGTCCCCTCGGGCGATACCTTCGACACGGCGGTCTTCACCCAGATCGCCTCAGTGGTCAACAACGTAAGCGCAACATACAACATGGGCCTCACGGTGACTGTCGTGCCTGTCCCAACGGGACAGCTCCTCGCCAACGCCTTCGCGGTCCCAACACACTACTACATGTACGCCCTCGGCTGGATTGACGACTACCCGTGGGTTCTCGACTTCCTCACTCCGATGTTCGCTCCGAACGGGGCCTACACCGGTGCTGACGGATGGAACCTCCCACAGATGGCCACGCTCAACTCCCAAGCCAACGCAGCTAGCGCCGCCGGCAACATCGCCGGAATCGTGACTGCGAGCAACGCGATGAACACCCTGGGCAACAAAGAGGTAATGTACCTCTGGACCTTGTACAACGTCAACTTCGTGACGATGACCACAAACGTCCAAGGGTTCTACTTCAACCCATCCCTGAGTACTGCAGCGGCTGCTGGAGTCGGACCTGAATACTTCGCAACCCTCTACTAGACTAGGTAGAGGGCTCCCGCGTTTTTTCACCGAGGCACGCGTTCTCGGTCATGGCGACAATCATGGCGGCGGTTCGTTGAAGCTGTACGAGTACGCTATCAGACGTCTCATCCTGATGGTATTAGTCCTCTTTCTCCTCAGCCTCCTTATCTTCTACTTGACCCGCGGCCTCCTCCCTCCCTCGACGGCCATCTCGCAGTACATCACGATGAAGATGAACAGCATCGCCAAGCTCGAGCTCGCCCAGTCACTCGGGGTCGCCACCCAGTCCTGTCCTAACTTCACGGCCTTTTCAGATAACCAGGCGGGCTGTGTCGTCCCGATTTGGGGCCAGTACATCGGGTGGCTCCACAACGTCCTCACCGGGAACTGGGGCTACACCCTACTCCCGGGGATATCCGGGACCCAGACGACCCTCAGCGTATTCTTCCAGAGGTTCCCGCTCACCGCCGAACTCGCGATAGCCGGAGCGGGCCTCACGATTGTCATCGGGATACCCCTCGGGATAGTCTCCGCCACGCACAACAACAAGCTCCCGGACCATCTCTCGCGCATAGTCTCGCTCGGCGGATATTCGATCCCCCAGTTCTGGTTCGGGGCCATGGTCCAAATCCTGTTCGTACTCTACCTAAGGGTCGGCGGTCTCGGGCTCTTCCCTGCGAACGGCGCGTTCGCGACGAGCTGCGCCCTGTGCATAAGCAACCCTGGGACGGTGACTGCGTACACCGGGGCGCCACTCTTCGATGGGATTCTATCGGGAAACCCGGCGTACGCCTGGGATGCTTTGATGGCGCTCACCCTCCCCGCGGTTACGCTTGCAATAACGTCTATAGGTGCACTCACGAGAATAGTGCGGTCTAGCATGGTAGACGCGCTCAAGCAAGACTACATCTTGCTGGCCAGGTCGAAGGGTCTGAGGGAGAGGGTCGTGGTCTACCGGCACGCGCTGCGGAACGCGCTCCTCCCGGCGGTCACCATAGCCGGCCTGCTGGCCGCCTTCCTGCTCGGAGGGGCCATCGTCATCGAGATCGTCTTCACCTGGCCGGGAGTAGGAAACGCGTCGCTCGCGGCCGCAAACGCCCTCGACATCAACTTCCTTGAGCTCTACGTGCTGGTGACTGCTCTAATCATAGTGATGACGAACCTTGTCGTTGACATCCTCTACGCTAAGCTAGACCCGAGGATCCGCTATTGAGGTGCTTCCATGAGCGAGACTGAGCCAGCGAGAACAGAGCAGGGGCCGCCCACGCGGTCGGCCGACATCCGCTACGCTCTCCATCGGTTCAGACAGAACCCTCTCATAATCGCGGGCTCGGTAATCTCAATCGGTTCCATCCTCATAGCGGTCTTCGCGAACGTCCTCGTGAATCCCCAGCTAGGGAAGCAGACGCACCTCACTCTAAGGCTGTGCTGGAACAACCCCGCGCTCAACTGGCACATCACGAACGTATTCAACTGCGGAGGGTCGGTGTACCCTCTGGGTACCGATACGTACGGGAGGAGCGTCCTCTCCATGATAATCCTCGCGATACCGCTGGACCTCCAGATCGCCCTAGAGGTGGTCTTATCCGCCGTCATCATAGGCGTATTCTTCGGCGCGGTCGCGGCCTACGCCGGCGGGGTGGTGGACGAGGTCATCCTGAGAATCACGGACATCTTCTTGGCTGTCCCCGCCATCCTGCTGGCGATAGTGCTCCTCGTAATCCTCGGACGGACCTTCTCGATTCTGACATTCGCGATCGTTGTGACTTGGTGGCCGACGTATGTTCGACTGATACGCTCCCAGGTCTTGGGAGAGAAGGAGAAGCCCTACGTCGAGGGGCTGAGGGCCATGGGGGCGGGCAGGGTCCGGATACTGTTCAGGCACATCGTGCCGAACTCGATATACCCAGTCTTCGTGCAGGCGACCCTCGACATCGGGAGCGTGATACTAACGGTATCGGCGCTCACCTTCCTCGGGTTCAGCCCGAGCCCGCTGATTCCGGAACTGGGGAACCTCGCGAACGCCGGCTCGACATACATCTTCACCGCGCCATGGCTCATAATATTCTCCGGCGTCACTATCCTTGTGATCTCCCTGGGCTTCAACCTCCTGGGGGATGGAATCAGGGACGTCTTCGACCCCCGCCTTAGGAGATGAGTGTCGGCTTGACCCAGACCTCGGACCAGAACGTGCTTGAGGTGAAGGACCTCAGGGTCGTATTCCACACCTACGCCGGCGAGGTGAAGGCCCTAGACGGCGTGGACATCACGGTCAGGAGGCGTGAGGTCCTGGGCCTGGTGGGTGAGTCGGGGAGCGGCAAGTCCGTGACCGCCCTGACGATCGAGGGCCTCTTACCCCAGAACGGCGAGGTACTGGGTGGCGAGATCATCCTCGCGGGCAAAGACTTGCTAAAGGAGAGTGGGCGTGAGCTGAGGCGCTCCAGGGTCACCGACATGGCAATGGTCTTCCAGGACCCAACAACCTACCTCAACCCCGTCCTCACCGTAGGTTCTCAAATCACTGAGATAATCGCGAGCGAGGCGGACGTGTTCACGAAGGAGGTCGTCGCGGACCGGCTCAGGGATCTCCTTCGTTTGAAGGAGGAGGGGAGGATGACGCAGGACATGGAGAGGGAGCGCGCGAAGCTAGAGTCTCTAGCCCCACGGGCCAAGATCAGCAGGCGCGAGTTCAACAGGCTCTCGCGGCTCTACGCCATCAACATACTGCGCCAGGTGCGGCTCCCGGAGCCGGAGAGGATCTTCAAGGACTATCCGTTCCAGCTCTCAGGCGGGATGAAGCAACGCGCCATGATCGCCATGGCACTCGTGAGGCGGCCGAAGCTCTTCCTCGCAGATGAGATAACGACCGCCCTCGACGTGACAGTCCAGGCTCAGATTCTGAAGCTCCTGATTGAGCTGCGAGAACAGATCGACACCTCGGTCATTCTGATCACCCACGACCTCGCGATCGTGGCGGAGGTCTGCGACAGGGTGGCCGTGATGTACGCCGGGAACATAGTCGAGGTCGCTGAGGTGAGCGAGCTCTTCAGGAACCCGCTTCATCCCTACACCAAGGGGCTCCTGGCCTCCATCCCGAGGCCGGACCTAAAGGAGCAGGAGATGAAGTCCATCAGGGGCTCTGTCCCGAACCTGATCTTCCCTCCGAGCGGCTGCCGCTTCCACCCTAGGTGCGACTTTGCGTTCGAACGTTGCCCGATGGAGAAACCCCAGCTCGTCGAGGTCTCGAAGGGCCACTTCGTCGCCTGCTTCCTCTACGAGGCGCAGAACGCATGAGCGACGACGAGTACCTGCTGAAGACCGACGACCTCTTCAAGTGGTTCCCAATAAGGGGAGGGCTCCTCGGCAGGACTTTGGGGCACGTCCGCGCCGTGGACGGGGTCTCGATTGCCATCAAGAAGGGTGAGACGCTCGGGATCGTCGGCGAGTCCGGTTGCGGGAAGACGACGCTCAGCCGGACGGTGATGCGCCTCGTCAGCCCGTCGTCCGGCCGCGTGACCTTCGACGGCACCGACATATCGAAACTCAAGGGGAGGGGGCTGAAACCGTTCAGGCGGAGGATGCAGATGGTGTTCCAGGACCCCTACGCCTCGCTGGACCCGAGGCAGAGCGTGAGGTCCGCACTGATGGAGCCGATGGGGATACACCATATCCAAAATTCGGGCGATGACAGGAATCGGGCGGTCGAGAAGCTGGTGGAGATAGTCGGGCTCAACCCGGACCACCTCGCACGATTCCCCCACGAGTTCTCGGGCGGGCAGAGGCAGAGGATTGCGATTGCCCGGGCCCTAGCGGTCAACCCCGAGTTCATCGCGCTCGACGAACCCACCTCAGCGCTTGACGTCTCCGTCCAGGCCCAGATACTCTCGCTCCTCCAGAAGCTCCAGACCGAGCTGGACCTGACCTACATGTTCGTCTCGCACAACCTCGCCGTGGTGAGGCAGATCTGCCACAGGACCGCCGTCATGTACCTCGGCAGGGTCGTCGAGGTCGCTCCCACCGAGGCGCTCTTCGACAATCCGAGACACCCGTACACCAAGGCGCTGCTGGCCTCGGTCCCCCTCCCGGACCCCTCGAAGAGGACGGACCTCGCCGCGCTCGAAGGCGATGTGCCGAGCCCGGTGAACATACCGCCGGGGTGCAGGTTCCGTGCGAGGTGTGCGTACTCAACAGAGAAGTGCGCGACGATCTCCCCCCCGCTCCACGGGTTCGGTCCGGACCACGGGGCCGAATGCCTCTATGACATCGACTTCAAGACGGGGTCCAAGACCGAGGTGCGGGCTACTTGAGGACCTTGGAGAGCACGATCACGAGGGCGACGACGAAGATGAAGACCAGGAGGGGCAGCCCGACCGTCTCGAGCGCGGCGAAGAATAGAGCGATGTAGTCCCTCAAGTTCAACCTAACCGAAGGTCTCTTCTCCTCTTCATCCTCATCTGACAACAATGTTCCTTCGCATCTTCCCGCTATTTTAGAGTTGAGAGCCGGACGGAGGTTCTGGTAACCTGGCTGGAGTGTTTTAGCGCGGCTCCGCCCGCGTACGAACCGCTTCTCCTTCTCGGAGTCTTGCTGATTGCCATTGGCATTGCAATTACCCCTTTGTCAGTGATGAGACGGTTCAAACAGAATCCCTCCTCTGTCGAATTCTTTTCGGAATGACTTGTGTTCTGGATTATCGTCAGCCGCTTGTCTTGTTCCGCTCCAACTCGCGGTTTCCAAGCGCCGTTAGTCCCGCTGGTAACTCGCTGGAGACGGAAGGGGTCACCTTCCCGCTCCGCACAAGTCACCAGTCCCGGACGGACCTCCCAAACTTAAATAACGTCGGGGGCCGGTCGGGCGAGGTAACCCAACTTGTTAATGATTCCCGGACCTTCGGAACCGGAGCCAGAGGTTCTTGCCGAGCTCTCGCTCCCCATACTGCCCCACTACGGCGAGAAGTGGATGTCGGCCTACGAAGAGACGCTCTCGATGCTGCAGAAGGTCTTCGGGACCAAGAACGAGGTGATCATAGTCCCCATCCCAGGTCAGCTGGCGGTCGAGATGGCGGCCGTCAACCTCGTGTCGAAGGGCGACGAGGCTTTCGTGTGCGTCAACGGCGTCTTCTCGAGCGCCATAGTCGAGGCCATCACCGCCGTCGGCGGCAAGGCGATAGCGATCAAATCAGACCTAGGGACCGGACCGACGCTCGAACAGGTGAAGTCCGCACTCGACGGGGTGAAGGACCTCGCCGGGAAGAGCATCTTCCTCGTGCAGAACGAGACATCCACCGGCGCGGCCGTCAACCCGGGTGAGATTTTCCGGTACTGCAAGAGGAAGGGTATGTTCACGGTCCTCGACGCTATCTCCGCGATCGGGGGGATGGAGCTCCGGACCGACGATTGGAGCGTGGACTACTCGATCGGGTACTCCAGCAAGGCCCTGGGAGGTGTTAACGGGGCAGATCCCGTGGCCATCTCCAAGGACGTCTGGGAGGCCGCGGCGAGGAGGAAGGGCAAGATCCACAGCACGTTCCTCGACCTGAACTCCTGGCGGGAGGCCATCGACGTCGACTCCTCTTGGGGCCATCCTCATCCCACCTCGATGCCGACCTCCCTGATCATGGCGCTGAGAAAGGCCGTCTCGATGGCGCTCGAGGAGGGTCTCGACAAGAGGTACAAGAGGCACGCCGACGCTGCGAAGGAGCTCAGGACGGGCCTTCAGGAGCTTGGGATGGAGATCTTCACCGACCCCAAGTACTACTCGAACACTGTCAGCGTCGCGAGGGTCGACCCGAAGTGGGACGGGGAGCTTCGCAGCCGGCTCGTCAGGGACTACAACATCATGATCGCGGGTGGCCTCGGACCATTGAGGGGCAAGATCCTCCGTGTGGGCCACATGGGCCGCTCCGCCAGGCACGAGAACATCGAGCTGACGCTCTCGGCGCTCGGCAGCGTCCTGAAGCAGGTGCGCTGACCCCAGGGCGTGGATGGTCGCTCCAGGAGTATCGAGACCGTGGCTTCGTCTTTCATCCTGAGGTGCATGCCCCACGCCTGCGAGTTCCCATCAGACTCCCACAACCTGGTCTGCGAGAACTGCGGGGGTCCCCTTGAGGCCGTCTATGAGTACGAGTCGCTGAGGAGCGCGCACCGGGGGCTGCCGGTGGAGGCGACGAGAGCCGGTGTCTGGCGGTACTCGCCCCTGCTTCCCCTGAACGCAGGCTCCAGGATCATCACCCTCGGCGAGGGGGCCACGCCTCTCGTGAGGGCGTCGAGGATCTCAGAGGCGATGGACCTCGAGAGGGTCTTCGTGAAGGACGACAGCCGGAACCCGACCCTGTCGTTCAAGGATAGGAAGTCCAGCGTCGCGGTGACCAAGGCCGCGGAGTTCGGAGCCACCGGAGTCGTCAACATGACGGCGGGCAACGCAGGCTCATCCGTCGCGGCGTATGCGAGCAGGGCCGGTATACCAGCCTACATCTTCACCATCGAGGGGATGTCGGACTCGAAGCTGGCGAAGCTGCTCTCCTATGGCGCGAAGGTCTTCAGGACGACCGCCCCGACGAAGGAGCTGATTACATTCGTCGACGGACTCGCCAAGCGCTACGGCATGGTCAACCTGACCGCCGCCTCACGGTACAACCCCTACGTGAAAGAGGGGGCGAAGACCTCGGTCTTCGAGGTCTACGAGCAGCTGGGCGGGTCCCTCCCCGACTGGATGTTCGTCCCGATAGGAGGGGGTGGGAACCTCGCGGGAATCTACAAGGGGCTCAGGGAGCTCAAGCTCTTGGGCCTCATAGAGAAGTTCCCCCGGCTCGTCGGGGTCCAGGGCAGGGACTGCGCGCCGGTCGTCGAGGCCTTCCAGCGCGGGCTGCCCGCCGACCAGATCCCCGTTGTCGAGAACCCGAGGACCATCGCGCACAGCATCCTGGACAGCTGGGCCCCAGACGGGGACCAGGCTCTGACCGCCATCCGCGACTCTGGGGGTCTCGCCATCGGCGTGAGCGACGAGGAGCTCCTGGAGTCGATGAAGTCGCTCTCCCGCCTGGAGGGGCTCTATCTCGAACCCTCCTCGGCTGCTCCTCTCGCCGCTCTCGGGAGGCTCGTCGCCGACGGCACAGTGGGCGCGGACGAGTCGGTGGTCCTGTTCGCGACCGGCTCAGGGTCCAACCAGCCCGACGCGACGATTGCCGCCTGGGGACGTCCCCCGGCGATAGAGCTGGACATCGAGGGCTTCGCGCGTGCTACCTCAGGTGACCCGCCAGGGCGGGGGCAAATTCTTTTAGAGGACCGACGCCCCACGTGGTGCATTACGATGTTGAGAGAACCGCGGGCAGACTACGGCAAGCTCAAGCTCCTGGTAGGTGGGGAGTGGGTGGAATCCGAGTCGTCGGAGCTCGGCCAGGCCTTCGACCCAGGCAAGGGCGCCCCTCTGGCGCTGGTCCCTTTCGCACTGGCAGAGGAGGCTGACAGGGCCGTCACGGCGGCCCAGGCCGCGTTCGAGAAGTGGAGGGACGTCTCGATACTGGAACGGGTCAAGTACCTGTACAAGCTCAAGGACGTCCTCGAGCGAAGGACGGAAGAGCTCGCGACGGTAAACACCCAGAATCACGGGAAGACCCTGGAGGAGAGCCGGGGCGAACTCAAGAGGTGCATCGAGAACGTCGACGTGGCCATCGCGGCCGCATACACCCTGGCGAAGGGCGACACGCTGGACCAGATTGCCCAGGGCATTGACGTGAGCATGTCGAAGGAGCCCCTCGGGGTCTTCACCATCGTCTGTCCCTTCAACTTTCCCCTGATGGTCCCGTTCTGGTTCATCCCCTACGCACTCGTCCTCGGCGACACAATCGTGGTCAAGCCCAGCGAGCTGACCCCTGTCCCGATGCAGCGTGTCGCCGAGCTGATCCAGGACGAGGTCGGGCTACCTCCTGGAGTGGTCAACATGGTCCACGGAGGGAGGCAGGTGGTCGAGAGGCTCATCGCGAACCGGGACGTCAAGGGGGTGACGTTCGTGGGATCCACGCCCGTCGCAAGGCAGATCTACCGCATGGCGGGCGAGCACGGCAAGAGGGCCATCGCCAACGGCGGCGCGAAGAACAGCGTCCTCGTGATGCCGGACGCCGACCTCGACGGCTCGATGTCCAACCTGGTCTCGTCCTTCTTTGGGAACACGGGACAGCGATGTCTGGCGGGGGCGAACTTGATTGCTGTGGGAGACGTCCACGACCCGCTGCTCAGCAAGTTCACCAAGACGGCACTGGCCCTGAAGGTCGGGTACGGGCTCGAGAGCGGGGTCCAGATGGGGCCGCTCGTGACCGAGAAGGCACGCAAGCGGGTCTCCGACTACGTCGAGACGGGAGTGGGTGAAGGAGCGAGAACGGTAGCCGACGGGAGGGGACTCAAGATCCTCGAGCACCCGGACGGGTTCTACCTGGGAGCGACGGTCTTCGACGATGTGACGCCCGAGATGCGCATCGCGCGCGAAGAGGTCTTCGGTCCTATCGCGAGCGTGATGAGCGCGGGACGCTAGACCAGGCGATCGAGATCATGAATCGGTCGACCAACTTCGGAAACATGGGCTGCATATACACCTCGAGCGGGAAGAGCGCCCGGGAGTTCAGGAGGAGGGTCGACGCGGGCAACATCGGAGTCAACATCGGCGTCGCGGCGCCGTCCGCCTACTATCCGTTCGGCGGGCGCAGAGACTCCTTCTACGGGGTCCTGCACGCCCAGATAGACACGGTCGAGTTCTTCACCGACAAGAAGATCACGATCTCGAAGTGGTGAGAGGCACCCATCGCGCTCTTGTAGACTTATATCCGGTGGAACGAAAGAGAGACCCCTAGATGCTCTACAACCGGAAGCGTGCTACAGAGTACCTCAAGGAGTACGATCTCGCTGCCGTCGTCGGGACGACACCGTTCAGCGTGGCCTACTTCACGGACTTCGACTGCTGGCAATACCGGGACTTCCGTGAGAACATGGCCACCCCGGGCGCCTCAAACACGCTCCTCCAGTCCTATGCGGTCTATGCTCCCGACCACGACCCCGTGCTCGTGACGAGCACCGGGAGCGTCCAGTTCACTGACGAGCTCTCGGGCATAGGGCGGCGCACCTATGGAGGCGTGGGGGCGAGGCTTCCCGCCAAGAAACCCGGCGAGCTGAAGAACCTCTCCCTGCTCCGCGATGCGGTTAGGTCCGCAAAGACGACGCCCCAGGAGGCGCTCCTGGCGGCCCTGCAGGACTGCGGAGTCAAGAAGGGAAAGGTAGGGATAGAGTTCTCGAACATGACAAAGGCCTCGCGAAAGCACGTGCGCAAGAAGATGGACAGGGTGGAATGGCTCGACGCGACCGAGTTCATCAGGCTGGTCAGGATGGTCAAGACCTCCGAGGAGGTCTCGAGGATGAGGACCGCAGCTGAGATTACAGAGAAGGGACTGAAACGGAGCGTCAAGGCCGCCGGAGAAGAGGCCACGGCGGGGGAGATGAGCCAGGCGTACCTCTCGGAGGTCGCGCGCCATGGCGCGATACCGGACCACTACATCTACAACCCCCGGGGGTTCGGGATATCGAGCTCCCCGCGTTTCAAGTTCCGTGCGGGAGACTTCACCATGATCGACTGCGGTGTGATCTACAAACAGTACTACTCGGACACCGGGATGACGGTCGTCTTCGGGAGCAATCCGGAGGCGGAGAAGACCCACCGGACCCTCTGGGAGATCTTCGAGTCCCACCTCGACCTGCTCGCGCCGGGCAAGAGACCGTCCGCGGTCCTCAAGGCCTTCGGCAAGTCCTACGAGAAGCACAGGATGAAGGGCGTCGGATACCAAGGCCACGCCATAGGCCTCCAGACGCGTGAGCATCCGGTCATCAACTACAGCGACCACAAGACGATATCAGACGAGATAGTGGACGTAGGCATCGACATCCCGTTCGAGGAGGGCATGGTCATCAACATAGAGACGCCCATGGACGTCCGGGGAGTGGGTGCCTACCAGGTGGAGAGGACCTTCCAGATAACCAAGAAGGGGCTGAGCGAACTCACCCCGAAGAGGGAGACCGGTCCGTACGCCGTCCCGTGAGCGGGGTGTAGCGACCAGATGGCAAGACTCCACCTCATAGTCGACGGAGGCTTCGTGGCAGACAGGCGCATCTTCCTTCCCGAGGGCGCGCCGTCGATGTACTCGGCGGTTGCAAAGAGCCTATTGATCGAGACGGGGAAGGACAAGATCCTTGTGGACACCGGCATAGGGTCCGTCCCCGAGGACCCGAAGTTCGACGCGATCAGGCGCGTCCAGACGATAACGCGGACGAAGGCGCAGGGTATGAAGGTCGGGCTCGCGAGATTGGGGATAAGGCCGGAGGAGATCACCGCCGTAGTGAACACACACCTCCACAACGCCCACAGCGGAGGCAACAACCTGTTCACGAACGCACAGTTCTACATCTCGAAGAGCGAGTTCGGCTTCATAGACAGGTCGATCGGCGACGACCCCAACCAGACCGCCTACATCCCCGAGAACTACGACAAGCTGAAGAGCGTGAACGAGACCAAGGGAGAGTATCGCCTCTCCGAAGAGGTGCTCGTCATCCCGACGCCCGGCCACACGACGGGCCACCAGTCGGTCGTCGTCTCGATGGGCAGGAGGAACCTGGTCTACTCAGGGGACGTGGCGCCGCTGAAGAAGAACCTGACGGGGCGTGTCGCGATGACGGGGTGCGACAGGGGGATGGCGATCGACTCGATGAAGAAGCTCCTCGAGATCAGGAACGCCGACTGGATCTTCTCCCACGACAAGTCCCAGCTAACCCTCTCGAAGGCCTATTCGCCGAAGTGAGGCGCTCTCTCGTCCGTCTCCGACACAATCGTTTTAGACCACCGAGGAGTGATGCGCCGCGTTGTCAAGAGCCGTCCTTCTCAAGGGTCTGGCCGAGCTCTCGATAGAAGGCCTCCCCCGTCCGGAACTCGGTCAGGACGACGTCCTGATCCGTCCGAGGGCCGTCGGCATCTGCGGGTCGGACATCGACATGTGTCGCGGGGTCTACACCAGGCTCTCGAGACTGCCCGTGGTGATGGGGCACGAGTTCTCGGGCGACATCGTCGAACTTGGCCCTCGGGTAACCAAGCTCAAGGTCGGGGACACGGTGACGGCCGAAGAGGTTCAGTGGTGCGGGTTCTGTCGACCCTGCAAGGCCGGCTACCCCAACTTCTGCGAGAACCTCGGAGAGCTCGGATTCACCGCCCCCGGGGCCTTGGCAGAGCTAGTGAAGGTCAACCAGAGATACGTCCACGCGCTCCCGGGCTCCGTCTCCTACGAGGCCGGTTCCCTCGTCGAGCCAGCCTCCGTGGCCTACAACGGGATCTTCGTGCAGGGCGGCGGCATCTCGCCCGGAGACTTCGTCGCGGTCTTCGGGGCGGGCCCGATCGGCCTGCTGTCGACGATGCTCGCAAAGTCGGCAGGAGCGGAAGTCTGCGTCTTCGAGGTCAACGCTTGGCGGCGAGAGATGGCGAAGCGTGCCGGGGCGGACCACGTGCGGGACCCGGCCGAGGTTGATCCCGCGAGCGCGGTGAAGGGCCTCACCGGCGGTTACGGCGCGGAGATGGCGATAGAGTGCTCGGCCAACGAGAAGGTCCTGCCCATGCTCATCGGTTGCCTTCGCTTCAAGGGCCGCGGTGTACTCATCGGGATGCTCGAACGACCCTCGACGATAGAAGGATCAGCCTCGTGAGACACGGGACATCGCTCGTGGGCAGCCTCGGACACTCTGGCCATGACACGTTCCCTCACGTCATCAACCTGATTTCAAGGAACGTCATAGATCCCTCCGCCCTCATAACGCACAGGTTCTCGGTCTGGGAGGCCGATGAGGCCTTCAGGTTCGCAGTGCAGCGGGGTCAGAGCATGAAGATCACGCTGACCCAATGAAGGAGGCCAAAAGGATTAATCGCCCGGCCCGGTCGAACGGGGCCGTGGACTCGCAGACGAGGGTCTCTCGCGAGAGGCTCGAGCTCTTCCTGCGTCGGGCCTTCTCGAAGGTGGGGCTGACCAAGCCGCAGACCGACTCCGTCGTCGACCTCCTCATCACGACGAGCCTCCGCGGCGTCGACACCCACGGGATCGTCCTCGCCGAGCGCTATATCGAAGGAATCAGGAGCGGGGACATCAACAAGCGGCCCAGACCGAAGGTCCTGAGAAGCTCCCAGTCCGTCGCTGTCATCGACGGAGACCGAGGGTTAGGTGCCTTCGTCGCCTCCGGAGCCACGAGGCTCGCCGTCAGCAAGGCGAAGAAGACCGGCGTCGGCGCGGTCTCGCTCGTGAACCTAACCCACTGCGGTGCTCTCTCGTATTACGGCCTGATGGTCGCGAGGCAGAAGATGGCCGCCATGGCCTTCACCAACTCGAGCCGTCTCGCGGCACCGTGGGGCGGTTCCAGCCCCGTCTTCGGGACCAACCCTCTCTGCTTTGCTTTCCCCAACGAGGGCGACGGGATTGTCTTCGATGTCGCGACGACGACGGGCGCGGGCCAGAAGGTCGTCCTGGCCATCAGGGACGGCAAGACGATACCCGTCGGCTGGGCCCTCGACCGCGAGGGGAAGCCGACGACAGACCCATCGCGGGCGATGGAGGGGGTCCTCCTGCCCTTCGGGGGGCACAAGGGATACGGTCTCATGTTCACCTCCGAGGTCTACTCCGCCATCCTAGGCGGGGGCGTCCTCTCGTCCGTAGGGAAGGGCCGGTACTTCCAGGGAGGGTTCTACATACAGGCGACAGACATCGGTGCCTTCCGGGAGTACCCCGAGTACCTCCGAGACATCAAGAGATTGACACGCAGGATACACGGCTCAAGACTGGCCGAGGGTTTCAAGAAGGTCTACCTTCCCGGCGAACCGGAACTCCTCACCAAGGCCATGCGATCCCGAGAGGGGATACCCGTCGACGAGGAGACATGGACCTACTTCGGAACGCTCTCGAAGCGACTTGGTATCGCTCCTCTTCGCGCAGACTAGCCGCTGGTCCCCGCCCGCTCCGCCAGAGGCCCTCCCCGCGCAAGGTCTATAATCTCGGAGGGGTCGCTCGTCACCGAACCACGTGAGTCAGATGAGAGCCGCAGTCCTCTCGGAGCTTGGGAAGCCACTCTCAATCGAGGACGTCCCGGTCCCGGGGATTTCGGGCGACGAAGTGCTCGTCGAGACAAAGTTCTGCGGGATTTGCGGGACCGACCTGCACATAGTGGAGGGGAAGGGATACGTGCCCAAGCTCCCCCACATCCTGGGCCACGAACCGTCAGGGGTGGTGGCGAAGGTTGGCGCCGGGGTGACGGGACTCAAGCCCGGGGACAGGGTAGTCCCTTACCTGTTCATCACCTGTGGCCGATGCTGGTACTGCCGCAGCGGAAGGGACAGCATGTGCGCCGACCTCGGGGGCATAATCGGAGTGACGACCAACGGCGCGTTCGCCCAGATGTTCAAGGCCCCGGCCCGAAACCTCTTCGTTCTTCCCGAGAGCGTCCCGTTCGACCTCGGCGCGCTTGCGGCGGACGCTGTAATCACCTCGGTGCACGCCGTCTACGACAGGGGAGGTCTCGGAACTGCGTCCTCGGCGGCGGTGGTGGGGGCGGGAGGGGTGGGCCAGGTGGTCATCCAGCTCCTGAAGCACCTCAACAAGCGTGTGATCGCGGTCAGCAGGAGTGAGTCGAAGCTCGCCGTCGCGAGAAGCATCGGCGCCGACGCCGCGTGGCGGGCCGGAGACCCAAGCATCGGGGGTCTCTCGCGTGGCGTCTCGCCCGACGGGATAGACGTGGTCTTCGACTGCGTCGGCTCTGACGAGTCGATGAAGGACGCCCTCGCCATGGTGAGGCGGTGCGGAAGAATTGTGATTGTCGGTGAAGAGGAAGCCCGTCTCCCCGCTGATACCACTGCGATCGCTCAGCGCGAACTGGAGGTCGTGGGCTCTCGCAACGGCTCCCGCATGAACATGCAGGCTGCGCTCGAGCTCCTCGGAAGGGGGGTCGTGCGGCCGGTCATCTCGGAGGTCTTCGCGCTCGAGGACGCAAACAGGGCCTTGGGCAGGGTCGCCCGGGGCGCCTCCGGAAGGGTCGTCCTGAAGTTGGGCTGACGCCCCGTCGCGATTAAATAACGTAGGTTGCACTCCACGGCTCTGCATGGACAAGAAGTCACCCCTAATCATAACGTCAACCGTGGCCCCGTCCTGGATCTATCCGGACGCAAGGAACAACGCCAAGACCGCAGACGACGCCATAGAGGAGGCGATCTCGGCGTCGAAAGCAGGCGCGGCCGTGATCCACATCCACGGGAGGATGAACTTCACCGAGGACGAGTGGAGGCGGGTCATCAAGACCCTTCGTGACCAGACGGACGCCATAGTCCAGGTCGGCCTCTCCGCCCTGAAGATTCCCGATCGGCTACCCGTCATCAAGATGAAGCCCGACATGCTCTCAATCATCCTGAACCACCACGACGAGGCGTTCCCCCGGATGACGATGAGCCTGCTCCACAACAGGGACGAGCTCGAGGAGTACTGCAGGCTCTGCACCAAGTTCGGCATCAGGCCGGAGTGGGAGGTCTGGCACGCCGGCTCGGTCTGGAACCTGAACTACCTTGTGGACAAGGGACTCGCAAAGCCCCCGCACTTCGTCACGCTCTTCTTCGACTGGCCTGGTGGAATCTGGTCACCCGCTACTGCGGACGAGCTGCTCCACCGGCTGAAGCAGCAGAGGGAAGACTCGATATGCAGTGTCAGCATCATGAGCCACTCCCAGACGACGATAGCGGCGATGTCCCTGCTCCTCGGCCACCACCTGAGGGTCGGGACCGAGGACAACCCGTACTACTACCCAGACCGTCTCGCGAAGGACAGCGGCGAGTTCGTCGCCAGGATGGTCAGGATAGCCGGGGAGGTGGGGAGAGAGGTCGCCAAGCCCGACGAGGCGCGGAAGCTCATCGGGATTCGCAACAGCTGAGCGTGATGGCTTGAAGTGCTATGTGGCGGCAAACGGCCGTGACCCGAGATTCCCCGAGGACATCAAGGACTTCCTGTCTTCACACGGGGTCGAGGTAATCAGCAACCCGTACACGGGGGCGATGAGCGAGGACCAGCTTGTCGAGTTGATCCAGGGGGTAGAGGGAACGCTCGCGGCGAACGAACCCTACACTGCAAAGGTCTTCGACGCCCTCCCGACGCTGAAAGTGGTCTCCCGGGTCGGGGTGGGATTTGACGCCGTCGACGTCAAGGCCGCCACAGAGAGGGGCGTGATTGTCACGACCGCTCCGGTTCACGAGCTCGCGCAGGCGATGGCCGAGCACACCTTCGCCCTGCTCCTCAGCCTCACAAAGAGGGTCCCGCAGATGAACGAGAGCCTGAGGGAGGGCGAGTGGAGGACCACCCACTGGGGGAAGCAGGTGACGGACCTCTATGGCCTGACCTTCGGGCTGCTGGGCGTCGGAAGGATCGGGAGCGAGGTCGCCAAGCGGGCGAAGTCCTTCGACATGAAGCTGATCTATCACGATGTAATCCGGCGGGCCGACCTCGAGCAGTCGCTTGGGATGGAGTACGTCTCGTTCGAGAGGCTGCTCGCGGACTCGGACGTCCTCTCGCTTCACACCCCTCTCTCGGCCGCGACGAGGGGGATAATCAACGACGGCGCGTTCGCCAGGATGAAGCCCTCGGCCATCCTCGTCAACACCGCGAGGGGGGCCGTCGTCGACGAGGACGCCCTCGTGAGGGCGCTCGAGTCTGGCAGGATCGCGGGCGCGTGCGTCGACGCGTTCTCGGTCGAACCTCTCGCGCCCCCGCACCCTCTCTACAAGCTCGAGAAGCGACTGCCCACCCTGGTGATGACGCCCCACCTCGGCTACGGCTCAAGGACGGGGCGGGCCATGATCTACCACGCCGCGAACCAGATGATCGACGCGATCGAGGGCAGGGTCCCCCAGGACGTCCTGAACCCCGAAGTGCTGTCGCGCAGGCGCCGCTGAGCCTAGGTCCTTCCGACCGACTCTAGGAACGACCTAGCCCCCATCGTGACGTGCCGCATGTCCGACGCCAGAGAGATGAACTTGAAGCCCCTCTGGACGGCAAGCCTCGCCTCGTCGAGGGTCGAGGCCATCACGCCCGCGGCCTTGCCCGCTTCGTCGCAGGCCTTCACCACCTTCAGCATCGCCTCGGCGACCTTCGGGTTCGACCTGTCGTCGAGGAGCCCCATGGTCATCGTGAGGTCGGACGGGCCGACGAAGGCGATGTCGACGCCCTTCACCGCGACTATCTCCCTTATGCTCTCGACCGCCTGCGGTGTCTCAATCTGCGCGATGACCGTTGTCTCGTCGTTCGCAGTCCTTATGTAACTCCCAAGGCTCAGCCCGTAGTCCGAGGCCTTGGTCGCCGCGACCCCCCTCACGCCCGTCGGAGGGTACTTGCAGAATCGGACCGCGCGCTCGGCCTCCTCCGGGGAGTTCACGAGCGGGACTACCATCCCGTGGGCGCCGGTATCCAGCACTATCTTGAAGAGCGCCTGGTCAATCTGCCCGACCCTTACGAGGGGTGTCGCCGTGCTCCCGTTGAGGACCTGTATCATGCGTCCCACTGTCTCGATCGATATCGGTGAGTGCTCCATGTCAAAGACGAACCAATCGAAGGGGAGTTTCCGCAGCAGGTCGACCACCGTCGGGCTCCCTGACGAAATCCACGTCCCGACGGCCGCCTCGTTCCTCTCGAGCTTTCTCTTCAGGGTGTTCTGCAATGACCTTCCCGTCCCCGTCCGGACTGGATGATTTATAAGCCGAGGGGGAGCGTTTGGACCGTCTTGTTCTTCTCCGTCTGCACGGAGATGATCTACCCCGAGCTGAGGGTCGAGGACCGGACCGCCCGCGTCGCGGCGCACGGATTCGACAGAATAGACATCTGGGACTGGAGGACCAAGGACCCTCGGGCCCTGGCGGGCGGGATGCTTTCGCGCGGGGTATCTTTGAATTCCTTCGTCGGACAGACTCGTTCCTCGACGTCCGTCGCCCGGGAGAAGGGAAGCTTCCTAGCAGAGCTCAGGGAGAGCATCGACTTCGCCCGACGGCTCGATTGCCGGAACATCACAGTCTTCAGCGAGCGCCTAGTGCCGCGTGAGGGTGGTTCTGGACCGCCCGAGATGCCGGGCGCGGCCAACGACATCCCCGCGGACGAGAAGGCGACCAACATCGTCGACGCGCTGACGGACGCCTGCGACCTAGCCGAGGGCTCGGGCGTGGTGCTCCTCCTCGAGGCGCTGAACAACGGGGACCACCCCATGTACTTCCTGAACAATTCGCGGCTGACGCTGGAGATCGTGCGGAAGGTCGGCCAGAGGAGCCTGAGGATGCTGTATGACATCTACCACATGCAGATCTCCGAGGGGAACGTCACCAGGACCCTCCTCGAGAACCTTGACGCGATCGGGTACGTGCAGTTCGCGGACGTCCCCGGTAGGCACGAACCAGGGACCGGCGAGCTGAACCTCCCCTACATCCTCGAGGCGCTCGCCTCCGCAGGGTACAAGGGCGGGCTCGGCTTTGAGTACACACCATCTGGATCGGACGAGGCCGCCCTCGAAGCCATCCGGAGGGTAATTTCGCCCTACCTCTGACCGGGCGCGACCCTTCCGAGCAAACCGATAAGTTCGCCGACGTCGGCCAGTCGTTCTAGGGAGTCCACCACCGACTCGATCCTCTCCGATCTCTCAACACCCAAGGCTTGGGACGCGTTCTCCATGTACTTCCTCCTCACGAGGCGCTCCGGTGTCGGGAGAAGGCTGTCCTGGGTCTCCCTGTACACCCTTCCATCCCTTGTCCTGACCTCCACCCAGTGGCTATTCTCGTCCAAGGAGTATCTGACCCTGTCCGAAAGCTCAAGGACCTTCCCGTCCTTCAGCCTCGCACCCAGCATGGGAGCTTTCACCTCGCCATAGCCTAGGGCAAGGGCGAGAAGGAAATAGTGGCTCGTCTTCGCGTCGTAAATCGTGGCGGGCCTGCGCTTCACCTGTTCGGGCTCCGAGAACAGACCTATGTTCGGAGCCGTATCTCCGAACCTGACCTCGTCTATCTCCGCGACCTCAAGCTTCGTCTTCCTCTTGATCCTGATAGCGGCGTCGAGCAGGGAGGTGCACGCATAGCTCGTGGGGTACCGCTTCAGGAAGATGTCCTCCATCTCCCAGCCTTTGCCGAGTCCCCTTGTGACTGGTCCCAGGTCGTAGCTTCCGGGCCCGGCGTGAGCCTCGAGGAAGCCGAACCTGCCCTCGATCGAGTCGGTGGCGATGCCCGATATCCCTTCGCCCGCCAGGGTCGCCGCGAGGATCCCGCCCTCAGACGCCCTCCCGGCGTCGACGCCGCCGAAGTATGCGCCGACGCGGACCGAGAGCGAAGAGCCGAAGGCCAGCGTACTCGCTAGGCTCATCGCCTCCTCCGTCTTGTCCTTGGACAGTGCCATGATTCTGGAGACGGCGAGCGCCGCCCCCACCACCCCTGTTATGGAGGTCGGCTGGAATCCCCGCGCATGGAAGCGGCCGGGCGCGCTCAGCCCGAGGCGTATCATGGTCTCACAACCTATCACGTGAGAGAGTAGAAGGTCTCTGCCGCTGACGTGCTTGAGCTGCCCCAGCGCCGCGATCGCCGGAAGGATCACGGAGGTCGGGTGGAGTCCGGCGCCCACGTGGATGTCACTGTAGTCGAGGCCCTCGACGAGCATCCCGTTGAGGAGTGCGGCTTCGAGGGGCCAGGCCTTGACCCCGAACCCCCAGACGGTGCTCCTTCCGGCAGGGGAGACGCTCTTGACCGCCTTGACCGTCTTCTTGGACTTCTCCAGCCCAGAGGAGAGCAGGGCGGTCCCGATGGCGTCGAGGATGCTCAGCTTCGAGACCCTCACGACCTTCTCAGGCACCTCGTCTAGGTCCAGGCGTGAGGCAAAGTCCGCGAGCCTCCCGGATACGTTTTCTATCCGCGACTCACCTGTCAAGACCGAGCTTGCGTAACGCTTTCTTCAGTGCCGGGATGCCAATCCTCGACGTCTCCTCCGGGAGCGGGTATCCCCAGGTGTCCAGGGATATCTGGCCGTCGTACCCGATCTCCGCGAAAGCATCAACGATGCCGTCGATGTCGAGCTTCCCCCTTCCGAGAGGGTAGTGGAGCTCGGATGTCCTCATGTCGCTGTCGGAGAAGTGGATGTACCTTATCCTCTTGCCCAGGTAGCGAATCGCCTCGATGTAGCCCTTGGGCTTGCCTACCCCGAAGTGGCAAGTGTCGTAGAGAACGCCGAAGTACCTCGAGTCCAGTCCGTCACAGAGCTTGGCCAGGTAGTCGAGGTTCATCCCGAGGGAGAACGGGTGCGGCTCCACGAGGAACCTGACCCCAAACCTCGAAGAGTAGGAGATCGCCTCCTTGTAGAGCCTGGTCGCGACCTTGAGGAGCTCGTCGTCGCTCCGATTGTCCCCCCTCGGCCTGACGCCTTCCCAGTACATCACGTCTTTCACGTGGAGGGCGTTCGCCAGCCTCACCCCCTCCTTCATGAGCTGTACGGTCCTCTCGAACCCACTCTCCGAGTCGAAGGGCCGGAACTGGTCGTTGTCGTTGTCGTTGAGCGCGCACACCTCGAGGCCGGCGCGCTTCGTGTACTCGACGAACTGTTCGAGCAGCTCGGGCGTCTTTACCCTCGCGATCTGGGGGGTGAAGACCTCCCACCCGTCGTATCCCGCCCGCTTCATCCGTTCGATGGCCTCCTCAACCGGATAATCCTTGAAGCTGATTCCTCCGGCCCGGATCAAAGGGTTCTGGCGCGCCAAGTTTGCAGCGGTCTCTCTCGTCCTCCACCCGGCTTTATCTGTTCGCGGGCGTCTCGAGCGGAAGGTCGGGGAGGCACGGAACAAAGGTTATAGAGCGTTCGAGCCTCCGGCCCGTGTCCAAATCATGGTCAAGGCCAACATCGTACGCGAGGAAGACGGCATCCCTATGCTCTACAAGGAGTTCAAGAGGGGCTTCGGGATCAGGATCGTCCACCCCCAGAACCCGAAGGCGCCGTCGAAAAACCTCAGCGTCCAGCTCCTGTACATAGCGCCGGGAGGCAGGGTCGACCCTCATTCCCACGAGAACGAGGAGGTCTACATCCTGCTGGAGGGGACCGGAAGGGGCCACTTCGGGCTCGGCAAGCCCATCGACATCGAACCCGGGATGTTCTTCCACCTCCCCGCCAACGCCGAACACGGGCTCGAGAACACCGGGAAGACCATGATGAAGGTCATGGTCACGACATCTCCTCCTTTCCCCGTCTGGCCGGAGTGGGAGATAGTCGCGCCTAAGACGGACGGAAAGAAGAAGTAGACTCTGACAGCGGGAGCGAGATCGTTGCCACGACCAGTCAGGGCCGCCGAGAGCCGCAGGAGATTGATGTTCTCCATTGGGGTGGGCGGGCCTCTGGACTCGACGCTCAAGGAAGCCTTCCAGGCGGAGAAGCTCGGTTACGACCTCGTCTGGGTTCCCGACCACCTCACTGACATCCCTCCAGCCACCGCGATCTACGACGCCTGGACGATGCTCGCCTACATCGGCGCGAAGACCAACAGGGTCATGCTGGGCTCCGGGGTGACGGACACGCAGAGGATGCACCCGGCGAAGACTGCCAACACCGTCGCGACGCTCGACAACCTGACCGGGGGGCGCGCTGTGCTCGGAATCGGGGCTGGAGAGGTGATGAACACGAGGCCCTTCGGCATGGAGTGGGAGTCGACCGAGGTCCGGGTCCGGCGCGTCAGGGAGTACATCAAGGTCGTCAAGAGGCTCTGGTCTTCCTCGTTCGAGAGTCAGGTCGGCTTCGACGGGACGCTCTACAGCTTCAAGGAAGCCCATCTCAGCCTCCCTCCGATCCAGAAACCAGGGCCGCCGGTGTACGTGGGCGCGTTCGCCTCGAGGCCCATGCTCGAGATCGCGGGCGAGCTGGCCGAAGGCTGGTATCCTGGCTCGTTCTTCTCGCCGGGTGCGTTCAGCGAGAAGGCGGGCGTGGTCCTGGAAGCGGCGCGCGCCGCGCGGAGGAAGCGGGGCGAGATCGACCTGATCGCCAACGTCCCTGTTGTCTTCGCCAGTGACAGGAAGACGATGGATGCCCTGAAGAAGTACTACAGGCGGGCCCTGGTGATAAACCGCTACATGCTGAGGCTGCTGGGCGAGGAGGAGGCCTACGAGATGGTCTCCAAGACCCTCCAGTACCAGACAATCGCACCGACGCCAGCCTACGCGAGGATACTCGAGAAGACCTACCGGTCGCTCCCGGTCTCCGAGGATGTGCTCGAGCGAGGGATTGCGGAGATGATGGCCGTCGGGACCCCCGCCGAGTGCACGGAGTCGGTGGCGCGATTCGTAAAGGCAGGCGCGACCCACATACTTCTCTCGAACGTCCTGGGCGGCGCCGGCACACTGGAACGCTTCGCGAAGGAGATCGATCCCGACGCTGAGGGGCTGACCCGGTCAGGCCTCTGCTCTCACAGGATTGCGAAGGGTCCCGATCTTCTCCACCTTGGCCTCGACGACGTCACCTTCCTTGAGGAAGGGCTCTCCCGTCGCCGCGGCGATGCCCTCCGGGGTGCCGGTCGAGATTATGTCTCCCGGCCTGAGCGTCGTCCCGATCGAGGCATATGCGACCAGCTCGTCTACCTTGATCATCATCTCCTTCGTGTTCGAGCCCTGTTTCTGTTTCCCGTTTACGGTGAGGGATATCCCCAGCGAGTGAGGGTCGCCTATCTCGTCCCTGGTCACGAGCCAGGGGCCAAGCGGGAACGAGGCGTCCAACCCCTTCCCCTTGACCCAGTTGAGTCCCAGGGACTCGTTCTTCTGGCCTTGGAAGTCGCGGAAGCTGATGTCGTTCGAGACGGTGTAACCGGCTACGTACTCGTAGGCCTTCTCCCTCTTGATGTTCTTCCCTTCCTTCCCGATGACGACGGCCAGCTCGACCTCCCAATCCACCTTCTTAGAGCTCTTGGGCGCGATTATGGCATCGCCGGGCCCGATAAGCGAGTTCCTGAACTTGGTAAAGAGGTACGGATACGGCGGCGGAGGCGTGCGCGTCTCCTTGCCGTGAGAGCCGTAGTTCACCGCGACCATGAATATCTTCTCCGGGAAGAGGACCGGGCTCTTGAGCTTGGCCGACTTCAGAGGCGCCCCCCTTCCGGAGGTTAGTTTGGGCTCTGCCTCCCTCAGAGCCTCAATGAGGCTGTCGTCGAGCAGCTGGTCGACGCTACTCACCGACTTGAGGCGAGCTTCCCCGGCGCTCTCAGCCTCTTGGGCGATATCGTAGATCCTGTCGCCTTTGACGATGCCCGCCCTGATCAGACCGCCTTTCTCGTAGTTTGCTAGTTTCAAGTCTGCTGGTCCTCTTCTACGTGGTAGCCTCCTGGGCCGCTATAAAGCATGGCGACCCCCCGTCGGTCGTTCGCCCGCCGGGCGGCCTATCGTTATTAGGGTCCGTACGAGGGCGTCGCTCCATGAGCGAACGCAAGACCGAGCTCTTCGTCCTCTACCAGATGGGAGCGTCGGAGGAGTGGACTTGGTTCGGCGTCGTCGCTGTATTCCTTTCCGAGAGAGCCCTACGCGAGTACGCCAGCGAGAAGGGCATCACGTCGGAACTGAAGGTCATGGAGCCCGGCGCGAGCAACGGGGTCACGCTCTCTGAACCGCAGGAGTTTGTGGTAGTGCGGTCGGTCGAAGGCGTCGTACCGGACGTCGAGCTCGCCGAGTCCGAGTGAGCTCTTAGCTCCGGCCCGGTCTCTCGGAATGTCCGGCCCCGCGAGATTCGGGAGTCGTCGCCTCTCAGGAAGTTCACAGCGCACATCATCTTAAAATAGAGAAAAGGTTCGACGAGGCCTCGCCATGCAGGAATACACCGACCAGCTCCCTGTCCTGGGCAGCCCGGAGGCCTTCTTTGCGGCGCTCCGCAACCTGCACACCATCCCCTACGCCGTCGGAGACGCCAAGACGACGGTCGACGTCATAAAGTCCGTGGTCGGGGAGGCGAACGCCAAGTCGGTGGTTGCTGGGGGGCTGCCGGCTCCCGCAAAGATGCTCGTCGAGGCTGCGCTCAAGGGGACGAAGCACAGCTTCGTCGAGGACCTTAAGCCATCCGAGGCGGTCGGGGTTATCTCCAAGGCCGACGTGGGGGTAAGCTGGGCCCGCTACGGCGCCGCTCGACAGGGCGCTCTGGTGGAGATGGCCTACGACGACGCGGTCAAGCTCGTCTCCTCCCTGCCACGGGTCAGCGTCTTCCTGCTCTCGTCGAAGAACCTCTGTCCGGACCTATCCTCTGCGGTCAAGCTGGTCGCCGAGAGGATTCGATCATCGGGCGAGGTAAAGCCGGTCGTCTCGTTCATCTCTGGCCCGAGCAAGACCGCCGATATCGAGCTGCGGCTTCTCTACGGGGTCCACGGCCCCCACGAGCTCCACGTGCTGCTCCTCGACTGGATCTAGTGAGAGTCGTGACAACCGCAAGAGAGAAGCTCAAGGAGGACGTAGAGCGCGCAATAGCGAACCGCCCGGCCTCGGACAAGATGTGGGGGTCGATGGCGAGAAGCCGGACGAACCGGAAGGTCGGGCTCGCGGAGTTCGGCATCGAGGTCGAGGAGATGAAGGCAGCGGACAGGCGCGTGAAGGCCGGGAAGGCGGGAGACCCCGAGCTCATCGAGCGGTTCGCCGAATCGGTGAGGCGGAACGGGGGCCACGTCTTCATGGCCAAGACGGGGGAGGATGCGGTGCGCTATGTTGCCGAGCTGGCGAAGAGGACCGGCGCCGAGCTCATCGTGAAATCGAAATCTCTCACGACCGAAGAGATAGAGTTCAATCATCACCTGGCAGAATCGGGTGTGAGGTGCGTGGAGACGGACCTCGGCGAGCTCATAGTCCAGCTGAACAACGAGAAGCCGGTCCACCTCGTCGCCCCAGCCGCGCACCTCTCAACCGCAGACGTCGCGGAGATCTTCTCTCGCGAGCTGAACAAGAAGATCCCTGCCGATCCCGAGGCCATCCTGAAGGAGGTCAGGCCGTACCTGCGCCCGCTGTTCCTCTCGGCCCAAATAGGCGTGACAGGGGCGAACATAGGCGTGGCCGAGACTGGCACGATAATCGTCGAGACCAACGAAGGGAACGCGAGGTTGGTGGCTAGCCTTCCCAAGGTTCACATCGTGGTGATGGGGATGGAGAAGATCATCCAGTCGTGGGACGACGTCGCCCAACTGCTCGAGGCCCACGCGGTCAGCGCGACCGGTCAGAGCCAGACCGTCTACATCTCGATCTTCACCCAGCACGTCCCGCTCGCCGGTTCATCGGACGGGCGGGAGTTCCACGTCGTCATACTCGACAACGGGCGCACCAAGATGCACGACGACCCTTCGTTCAACGACGCGCTAAACTGCATAAGGTGCGGGGCGTGCATGAACATCTGTCCCACATACGGCATCGTTGGCGGGCACGTCTTCGGCTACCTCTATCCCGGCCCCATAGGCATCCCATGGACGGCCGAGGTCCACGGCCTGGAGAACGCGACCTTCGCGCACCTCTGCATCTCCTGCGGCCTCTGCAAGGAGATCTGTCCGGTGGACATCGACATGCCCCTGATGATAGCCAAGGTGAAGTCCGAAGAGGTGGCGAAGAACGGGCAGCTGAGAGTGAACGGGTTCTTCATGGCGTCGGACCGGCTGGCTGGCCTGGCATCCGCCACCGCCCCGGTCTCGAACTGGATGATCAGGAGGTCGCTCACCCGCTTCCTGATGGAGAAGGCCGTGGGCGTCGACCGAAGGAGAACCCTGCCTCATTTCAGCCGGACGAGGCTGAGGGACAGGCTCGAGGGCACGAGCAAGGGTACCGGGGAGAAGGGCAAGCTGGTCTTCTTCCCCGACATCTATGCCGACTACAACGACCCCGAACTCGGATACCGGGCGATAGCCCTCCTCCGCTCCATGGGCTACGCCGTCGAGGTTCCTGATCTGAAGTGGAGCGGGATGCCCTACATCTCCTACGGGGACGTGGAGAAGGCGACCGAGGTCGCGAAGCTCAACCTAGGGATCCTCGAGCCCTACGTCGCGTCCGGCTACGGGGTCGTGGCGACCGAGCCGACGGCCACCTACATGCTCAGGGAGATGTATCCGAACCTAGTCCCGGGGGATGCCTCGAAGAGGGTCGCGGCCGTCAGCACCAGCTTCTTTGCGAAGATTCAGAGCGACCTGGGGGCGGTCAAGCTCAAGGCGGCGTTCCCCACCGACGAGCCGATCGGATTCCACATCGCCTGCCATGAGAGGGCCATGAGCGGCGGGGTACCGGCGATGGCGTTCCTTGAGCGGGCCGGATACACGGTGCAGGTGGTGGAGACCGGAACCTGCTGCGGGATGGCCGGGACCTTCGGGATGAAGAACGGTCCTCTGGGCTACGACCTGTCGATGGCGGTCGGCGACCGCCTCTTCAAACTCTTCGAAGAGAGCAAGACCAGGTTGGTCGCGAGCGAGAGCAGCGTCTGTGCCATGCAGATAACCGACGGGACGAGACTGAGGGTGATGCACCCGCTCTACTTCGTCGGGCCTGCCTAGGGTGCGCGCCGGACCCGAAGACGGCCCTAGGTGATTGCCTGGCCGCTGGCCGTGTTGAAGACGTGGGTGTGCTCAGGAGCGAACGTGACCCAGACCTTCTGGCCGACGTCGGCCCTGAAGGTCCCTGAAGCCACTGCCTTGTAGAGCCCGTCCTTCATCTTCAGGTCGACCACCGTGTTCGCCCCGAGGGGCTCCACGACGTAGACTTCCGCGTCGAATATCGCGTCGTTCGTCTGCTTTGTGGAGAGGGCTAGGTCCTCGGGTCTGATGCCGAGGGTGACCTCTGAGACGCCTGCATCCTTGATCGCCTTCACGTCCTCGCTGGGCACATTGTACTTGAAGGACCCTGTGTCGAGAGAGAGTCCGCCACCCGCAGGGGACACTACGGCCTTCATCAGGTTCATCGGGGGGCTCCCGATGAAGCTCGCGACGAAGGTAGAGGCGGGCTTGCTGTATATGGTGTAGGGCTCGGCGTACTGGACCAGCTCGCCCGCGTTCATGACCGCTATCTTGTCGGCCATCGACATGGCCTCTGCCTGGTCGTGGGTGACGAAGATCGTCGTGATCTTAAGCTCCTGCTTGAGCCTCTTGAGCTCGGCCCGCGTGTACAGTCTCAGCCTCGCGTCGAGGTTGCTGAGGGGCTCGTCCATGAGGAAGACCTTCGGCTGCCTGACGATGGCCCTGGCGAGGGCCACCCTCTGCTGCTGCCCTCCGCTGAGCTGTCCCGGCTTCCTGGGGAGCAGCTCGGAGATGTTCAGCAGCTCGGCGACCTTCTGGACGCGCATCTTGATGTCGTTGCTCGGAACCTTCCTCATCTTGAGGGGGAACGCTATGTTGTTGAAGACGGTCATGTGGGGATAGAGTGCGTAGTTCTGGAAGACCATCGCGATGTCCCTGTCCTTGGGCTGCATGTCGTTCACCCTGACGTCGCCGATCCGGATATCGCCCGAGTCTGGGACTTCCAGGCCGGCTATGCACCTCAGAGTGGTCGTCTTGCCGCAACCAGAGGGACCGAGCAGGACGACGAATGACCCGTCCTCTATCTCCAGAGAAACCCCCTTCACCGCTTGGACCGAACCATATTTCTTGACTAGATTTTCGAGCGTGACACCTGTCATGCGAGGGTACCCCCTAGGTTCTCGAAAGCTTAAAACCTTAACAATTCGCCCAGTCTCAGTCAATTGCCGAGCAGCTCATCAGGCAAGAGCGCGCTCGTGTGAGACGCTCGAGACCAGAGTGGAACATTGTCCGTCGAAACCGTGATGTCGCTCCGTGAGCATATATCGGAACTGAAGCACAGGTTCAAAGTCGCCTTCACGAGCTTCGTCGTCATCCTTGCCGTCTTCTTGGTAGTCCCGGAGGACCCGGCCGCCCTCATCACGGGGGGTTACAACAGCTTCAGGCCGATGATCGGGTTCTTCATCAACAGCGTGGACCAACAACTCCTGCCACACGGATGGACGCTGATAGCCTCTGGAGGCCTGAGCCAGCCCCTCGAGATCTACCTCGTGGCGTCGGTCCTCTTCGCTCTGATCTTCAACGCCCCGATCTTCGCCTTCGAGACCGTCCGCTTCATCAGCCCCGCCCTCAACGAGCGCGAGAAGGGGCTGATCTACCCCTTCGTCGGGGCCGTCACGGGCCTCTTCGCATTCGGGGTCGTTTTCGGCTACTTCTTCCTCGCGAAGTTCCTTCTCGTTGCGCTCGCCCCCTTCTTTATCACGGTGAACATCGCCCCTCTGGTCGACGCGGGGAGCTTCTACTTCACGGTCTTCCTGACGATAGCCATGAGCGGGTTCGCGTTCACGATCCCGGTCTACGTCTACACGGTGATAGACTTCGGCATCCTCCAGGCCTCGACCTACAGGAAGAACAGGGTCATAATCTGGGCCGTCACCTACATCGGGACCGCCATAATCACCCCGGACGGCGGTCCTCTGCTGGACGTCATCCTCTTCGTCCCGATCATCACGCTCCTGGAGCTGGCGGTCTTCCTCGGCGGCCGGAACAGGGCCCGCCATCTCAGGAAGGCCGGTGAATCGAAGGGCCCCTCCGAGGCGGTGCGTCCAGGGCCGTCCGCCCCTCCCCCGTCCACATCCGCACCACCGACACCCTCGCTTCCCCTCCCCGCCGCGGCCAGCTCCCAGAGGACCTGCGTCTACTGCAAGAACTACCTGGCGCCGGGTGTGGTCTTCTGCCCGAACTGCGGTCGAGCGAACGACTAGCTCCGACGGTCCGAATCCTCCCTGGCTCGACGAGGCGGGCCACTCGGAGGCGCCTCTGGTCCGAGCGGACCGATATCAGACGCGTGGTTGCCCGACAGGTCGGTCGGGGTGTGGCGAGCGCCATGGGGGAGCTTAATTACTAGGGGCGTGTCTCATGTAGGAGAGTGTACAGAACGAACTCAAACGTGAATTCCAGGCGGCTAGCGCTCGCGACGGGCTTCGACGATGTCTTCGAGCTCGTCAAGAGGGCCGCGGAGGACTCCCTCGACATGCACAGGGCCGGGCTCTCGCTCGTCCTGGGGGACATCCCGAACAACGTGGGGGCCTACCACGAGCTTGGCTCCAACGCGATAGTGATGAACAGGAACATCGTGAAGGTCGTGTGGCGATCGACGCGGGCGAGGAGCAAGCGGAACGCCTTCACGTTCATGATACTGCTCCACGAGTACCTTCACGCCCTCGGTTTCACCGACGACGCCCAGGTCAGAGACCTCGGGAGGAAGATTGCCGACGACTTCCTGGGCAAGGGTCACATCGCCGGGGAGATGGCGACGAAGCCGTTGCACCAGTTCTTCCCCGAGATATCGCAGTTCGCGATGTTCAGGGACAACGGCCAGTTCGAGACCGTGACCAGGTTCGACTCGTCTAGCACTTCCTACATTCGCTGAGGACCGCCTACTCTGTCCGGGAGGGGTCCGCGACGGCGGGGAGAATCGGACCTGAATCGCGCCAATAGCCTCTAATACATCACGGACTCAGCCGCCAAAGAATCGTCACGACAGCAGACTTCAACCTGTTCTCCACCTCCCTCGATCTTCTGTTCTCGTGGAGCAGGATGATATTCGCGCTGTTCTTCAGCATCCTGTTCAGCCTCGTCGTCGGGATAACCGCCGCGCGCAACCGAAAGGCGGAGGCGGTCATAATCCCTCTGCTCGACGTGCTCCAGTCGATACCGATACTGGGCTTCTTCCCTCTGGTGATACTCGGGATAGCCGCGGCGGTCCCCGGACCTGCAGGGATCGACCTCGCCGTGGTCTTCCTTATCTTCACCAGCATGTCGTGGAACATATCCTTCGGGGTCTACGAGGCGGTGAAATCGATACCCCAGGACTACATCGACCTCTCTTCGATGTCCAGCGCGGGCTCGCTCCAGAGGGTCGTCTCGATCTACATCCCAGCCTCGCTGAGCAGGATCGCCTACAACTCCCAGATATCCTGGGCCGTGGGGCTGTTCTACCTAATCTCGAGCGAAGTGATCTCCACCGAGACCTCGAACCTTCCTGTGCGAGGAATAGGCGTCGACATCCTCACCTACGGGACCGCCCACGACTACGGAGCCTACTACTCCTGCCTGATCCTCCTCATCGCCGCGGTCGTGATATGGCAGGTGGTCTTCCTGCGCGAGTTCTCGCTCTGGGCCGAGAAGTACAGGTTCGGCGACGACCCGCGCGCCGGTCACAAGGACTGGCTGATGAAGAGGTACTCTTGGGTCAACGCGAGGAGCCTCTCGAAGCTATTCCTGATCCGCCCGGGGAGGGGCGTCACCGCGCTGACTTCTTCGCTCAACAGGTTCAGGAAGGGTGTGAAGTACGCCTTGCTCATCCTCGTCGTCCTGTTCCTGCTCTTCGAGTTCGGGACCCTCGTGAACTCGGCGAGGACCGGGGCGCACTCGTTCAATCTGACGGCCGACTTCGCCGCCGCGCCCGGTGACGAGGCGTTCATCATCGTCGGGCTCGCCTTCTCATTCGTACGGATATGGTATGTCTACTTCATCTGCGTCCTCGTCGCCGTCCCGGTGGGCATCCTGGTCGCGCTGCACGAGAGGGCCTACAACGCCCTCGTCCCTGTGATAGAGACCATCGCGTCGATCCCCGCCCCCGCGCTGCTGCCGGCGCTCATCCCCTTCACCCTGCTCGCGGGCATGCTGGCGGGTGAGCTCACCGCCGCGATAATCATATTCCTGGGCATGATCTGGTACATCCTGTTCAATGTCATAGCGGGGATCAGGACGCTACCTGGGGACCTCGGCGAGCTGAAGCGGAGCCTGAGGGTGTCGCCGCTTCAGGCTTGGCGTAACATATACCTCCCAGCGGTGGCGACCGCCTTCGTCACCGGTTCGATAACGGCCATCGGAGCGGCCTGGAACACCCTAATCGTCGCCGAGTACTTCGGTTCGACCGGCAGCGCCCCCCTGACCCAGGTGGGGGACGGCATAGGGAAGATAATCGTGATAGCGACCTACGGGTGCGCGTCCAGTGCCATCTCCTCTGCCAACGGCCAGCTCTGCGGCATGATAAACGCCAACAACGGGGCAGGAGACGGACTGGTCCTCTCGCTGGCCGTCCTCTCGATGACAGCCGTGGTAGTCGCCTTCAACCTCACCGTCTGGAGGAGGGTCTACCACTTCGTGACCAAGCGGTTCGTCTACAACCGGTGAGCTCCGGCGACCAGAAAGGATATCCCGGTGAACAATCCCACGGGGGCGGTTAGCTTGACAGTTCGGCTCCCCTCCGGGTTCGGAAGCGCGTCGGAGCGGACCAGAGCCGTCCAGCCCTCGGCGGGCCAGGTCGAGACCGGATCGGTCGCGCCCCCCAAGCCTCGGCGGACGAAGGAGGGCCGATAGTCGAGGTCGAACGCGTGAGCCTGAGCTTCAGGAAGGAGAAAGCGGAGATGCCGGTGCTCGTCGACGTCTCGCTCTCGGCGTACAAGAACGAGTTTGTGGCGCTGACCGGCCCTTCCGGCTGCGGCAAGTCCACCCTTCTCCGGATCATCGCGGGACTGACGAAGGCGAGCTCGGGCGTCGTGAAGTTCCGAGGTGAGCCCATCAATCAACCACGTGCCGAGCTGGCCATGATCTTCCAGAACTTCGTCCTCCTCCCTTGGAAGACGTCGCTGGAGAACGTCGTCTTCGGGCTCTCCTCGAGGAACGATCTCACTGACGAGCTTAAGAGGAAGGTGGCAACGGAGGCGCTGGATAGCGCAGGTCTCGGGGGATTCGAGAACGTCTACCCCGGCGAGCTATCTGGAGGGATGAAACAAAGAGTCGGCATCGCTCGGGCCCTAGCCATCCAGCCTCAGGTCCTGCTCATGGACGAGCCGTTCAGCGCGCTCGACAACCTGACCGCCGATCGCCTGCGCAGGGAGATATTCTCGCTTCTCATGAACCCATCGACCTCGATTCAGACGGTGATAATGGTCAGTCACAACGTCGAGGAGATAGTCGAGCTCGCGGACAGGGTCGTCGTGCTCTCCCCCAGGCCGGGACACGTCGTCGTCGACCTCAAGATAGACCTGCCGAGACCGCGCAACAAGAAGTCCGACGAGTTCCTGCTTTGGGTGGATAAGCTTTATTCGTACCTTGCCTAAGCGTGGTGTTCCTCGATGGCAGATAGACGATCCCAGACAGAGGCCAAGAAGGTCCCGATGATGCCCGGTAACGTCAGGGCCGGTCAGGTCATTAGCCTCGTCGAGGTTACCGGAGGTCTAGGATCGGTAATCGACGCCTCCCGCCTCGCCGACGAGCTCGGCGGCGACATCGCGTTCCTTCTTCCCATCCTTGATACCGCCGAGTTGCTGGGCCTTGTAAAGAGCGAGAAGGGTGACATCTCACTGACCGAGTTCGGGCACAAGTTCCAGAAGACCTCGAGGAACAAGGTCAAGCTCCTCACAGATCAGCTCGCGAAGCTCGAGCCGTTCAAGACGGCGGTCGAGCTCGCCGCAAGGCAGGGCTCGGTCTCGGCCGAGGAGGTCGCGGAGGCCCTCGCCGAGAGAGGGATCACTTGGCACCATGAGCCCGAGATGAACCAGTCGCTGCTCACGACCATTTTGATACACTGGGCCATTTACGCTGGGCTGCTGAACTACAACAAGAGCGGGAGGTTCGAGCCGCTGAAGAGGGCGCGCCAGCAGTGAACAAGATCGCTCTCATAATCCCCGTCAAGGGCTCGAACCCGAAGGCCCGGCTCTCGTCGCTCTTCGGGGCCAGGGAGCGGAAGCAGCTGCAGGTCGCCATGCTGGAGGACACCCTCTACGCTGTCGCGAAGGCGAAGAAGAGCTCCCACACCTACGTCGTCTCGTCCGACCGAGAGATCCTGAAGTTCGCAGGACGCTACGGGGTTGGTTCGATCGAGGAAGACAGGGACAGCGGGGTCAACGAAGCCGTGGAGGGCTCGATGGCCAGGCTCGGGGACTACGACGGTTGGCTCATCATGCCCGCGGACCTCCCGCTCATCTCTCCCAACGACATCAAGACAGTGTTCACGCTGCACAGGATGGGATCCTCGATAATCGTCTCTCCCTCCGAAGACTACAGCGGGACCAACCTCCTCCTCATGACCAAGGAGACCCGGATTGCCCTGCACTACGACGATGACAGCTTCAACAAGCACTTGAGGGAGGCTACCGCCACGGCTACCAGGGCTGCGGTGTACTACTCCGAGAACGTGGCGTTCGACATCGACCATGCAGGGGACGTCCATAGATACTTCAAGTTTGGTCGGAGGAACAGCACGATGAACTTCCTGGAGAGGTCCCTGAAGCGCGCCCGCAGACTGGAGCCGAGGGCCCTCGAGAGGATCCTCCAAGAACCCAGAAAGGGAGTCCTGAGACACGGATCCGCTCACAGGGCCAGGACGTCGCGGGCAAGCCGCGCCTCGTCGTCCGGGGTCCTCATGAGGATGGAGCCGACCGCGGCCCTCACCCCTTCCCCCTCGATCGCCTCGGCCTGGTTCGAGTCTGTTGGGTCGATCATCATGCAATCAATGAGCCCCTTGTAGAGCCTCGAGACCGCGAGCGAGTTCGCCTCGAGGCCTATGGCCTTCATCAACTTGCCCGCCGGCCCGGTGACCGGGGAACCGCCGACCATCGGAGAGACGGCGATCTTCCTCGCCGCGCTCTTGGCGATCGCCTGCCTGATCCCGTTGACCGCAAGGATGGGCATGATGCTCGTCACGGGATTCGCCGGACAGAAGACTATCCGTTCCGCCCCTTCGAGGGCCTCGACCGCCCTCCGATCGGGCCTGGCGCCGTCCTCGCCCCTGTACTCCACGCCAGTCACCTCGGGTTCGCCCCTGTTCTTGACCCAGAACTCCTGGAGGTGCATCGCGCCCGTCCGGGTCGCGACGTAGGTCTCCAGTCTGTCGTCGGTGCAGGGAATCACCCGCTGACTCACTCCCAGCCTCCGACAGATCGCCAGGGTGATGTCTCCCAGCCTCATCCCGCGTCCCAGCTGCTCGGTCCTGAAGATGTGTGTCGCCAGGTCCCTGTCCCCTAGGTTGAACCACGTCTCCTCCCCCATCCTTCCGAGCTGCGATAGCGCGTTGAAGGTGTCATCCCTGATCCCCCACCCCCTGACGGGGTCCTCGAGCCCTGCCAGCGTGTAGACTGCGATGTCGACGTCCGGCGCGATGTACAGCCCGTGGTGCCAGAAGTTATCGCCTACGTTCGAGACCACCGTGAACTCGCCGGCCTCCGCCTTCAGGCCCCTGAGCAGCTTTGCCGACCCGGTCCCGCCAGCGAGGACTACCAGTCTCAAGACTGCTCACCTAAAGAGGTCCAGTCTTCTTTCCCTGACGATGCTCCGCACGCCGGCGTCGCTGCGCTTGTAGCTGAGGCCCCTGACCACGGCAGCTGGGGTCAGCGAGTGCTTCCTCATCACCAGCTCCGAGGCAGATGCAATCTCGTCGACGATCGCGGGCTGGGTCACCCTCAGCGTGTGGCCGTACGGGTCGGTCGTGCCGACAAGGTCCTCGAGCGGGGACAGACCTGAGCAGCCTATGGCGATGTCGATCTGGCCGTCGCGCCACGGCCTCCCGAAGGTGTCCGTTATCACCACCGCCAGCTTCTTCCCCGTCTCTGCCTCGAGCCTCTTCCGCAACCCTCTGGCGCTCCTGTCGGGGTCCTCGGGGAGCAGCGTCAGGTACCCCTCCTCGACGTTCGACTGGTCGATGCCCGCGTTGGCGCAGACGAAGCCGTGCTTCGTCTCCATTATGAGGACGCCGTGGCCCTTCCGCACGATCCTCTTGGACTCGCTCAGGATCACCTGGACAGTCCTGGGGTCTTTCTGCATCTCCTCGGCGAGGAGTTTGGCCTTCCTGCCCGGGCGCACCTCGTCTATCTTCACCACTCTGCCCTCCGACTTGGAGACGACCTTCTGGGTTATGACGACCACATCCGAGTCCTGGAGAACTATTCCGCCTTCCTCGAGCGAGCGCTTGAGCAGCTGGAGCAGGTCGTCGCCTGGCTTCACCCTTGGGATCCCGCGAAGGGGAAAGACCTGCACGATTCCTTCCATTTTGAGCATCAGGCCCATGAGTAGGGTCTTTATGAAATCTTGGTATCCTGGTCTCAGCGCACCGCGCCCAGGTGACCGGGCCAAAGCTTTAATCGGAGCCCTAGGGGTTTTTTCTGATGGTCTCGAAGGAAGAAGTCCTGGACGCGCTCCGAGCGGTCACCGACCCGGAGCTCCGAAAGGACCTCGTGACGCTTAACATGGTCCGCGACGTAGCGGTCGAAGGCGACAGGGTTACCTTTACGCTGAACCTCACCACCCCAGCTTGCCCGCTGCGGACGAAGATCGAGAAGGAGGCCAGGGATGCCGTGGCCGCCCTCAAGGGCGTCAAGACCGTAGAGATGAAGGTCGCAGCTCAGGTCGCCGCGACGCACGCATTCGGGGAGAAGGAGGTCCTGAAGAACGTCAAGAACATAATCGCGGTCGCAAGCGGGAAAGGGGGCGTCGGCAAGTCGACGGTGGCCGTGAACCTCGCCCTCGCCCTGTCCGGCTCGGGCGCAAAGGTTGGCATCCTCGACGCGGACGTCTATGGTCCGAGCATCCCGCTGATGATGGGCGCGAGGGACCGGCCGGCGATGAGGGGCGACATGATCGTGCCGCCGGTCGCCCATGGGATCAAGGTCGCTTCTCTCGGCTTCTTCTACAAGGACGAGACCGCCCTGGTCTGGAGGGGACCCATGGTCGCCGGAGCCGTGAAGCAGCTCCTCACCCAGGTCGACTGGGGCGACCTCGATTACCTGATTGTTGATCTTCCGCCCGGGACGGGCGATTCGGGTCTGACCCTCGCCCAGACGGTGCCGCTCGGAGGAGTTGTGATTGTGACGACCCCTCAGGAGGCGGCTCTTAACGTCGCCACCAAGGCTGTAGGGATGTTCAGGAAGCTCAATGTCCCCATTCTCGGGATGATAGAGAACATGAGCTACTTCGTCTGCCCGCACTGCGGTGAGCGGTCATACATCTTCTCCTCCGGAGGCGGGAGGAAGGCCGCCGCGGCGCTCGAGGTACAGTTCCTCGGCGACATACCGCTCCATCCCCGCATCCGGGAGCAGTCCGACCTTGGGGTGCCCATGGTCGTGGCCGCGCCCGAGTCACCCGAGAGCCTCGCCTTCAAGGATGTGGCGTTCAGGGTGGCGGGGATGATAAGCATGGTCGCATACGACCAGGGGCAGTAGCCTTGGTCGAAGAGGGGTCGCTCCTCGAGCAGAAGGAGGCCAGGAAGAAGACGAGGAAGAAGCGGCGCGGCCCCTACAGGAAGGCATGGGTGGCCGCCAGGGTCAAGAGCTAGGGACTCTTGCGCGCGATGTAGACGACGTGCGGAATGTCGCTCATGAACAGGTTCAGGGCCGTCTCGACCGCGTCGGGAGAACCCGGCAGACAGAATATGAGCTTGCCATGTATCAGCCCGGCGGTGGCGCGGGTCAGCACCGCGGCCGCCCCTATCTTTGCGTAGCTGATTGCGCGGAGCAGTTCGCCGAACCCCTCGAGCTCCTTCTCAAAGTGCGGGCGGATTGCCTCCACGGTGATGTCACGCGGGGAGACCCCTGTCCCCCCGGTGAAGATCGCGACGTCCACTCCTTCGCTCTTGATCGCCTTCTCCAGCGACGCCCCGAGCATCGCCGTGTCGTCGGAGATGAGTTCCCTCCCGAGGACGGTATGCCCCGCCTTCTCGACAAGCTTCTCGGCAACATCGCCCGACTCGTCCCGGAACCTGGCGTTGCGCTCCTTCTTTGCGTACCTGCTCGAGCTGACCGTTACGATGTAGAAGTTCAGCTGTTTCGGCGCCGCTTCCCTGTGGGAGTCCTTAGCCTTCACTCGTGTTTCGCCTTCCTGAGGACTCGTATCTCCTCTATCCTCGTCGTCGGATACTGCCCTTTCTCATCCTTCTCGTAGGCTTTGACGACGTCCCAGATGTTGAGCAGGGCGATGCTCACACCTGTGAGCGCCTCCATCTCGACTCCGGTCTTCTCGTGGGCCGCCACTGAGACTGTGACTTCGATCGAGTCCCTATTGAGCTTGGTCTCGACCTTCGTCGACTCCAGCCTAAGGGGGTGACAGAGCGCCAGCATCTCCGGCGTCTTCTTGGCGGCCACGACGGCCATGGTCTTCGAGATCGCGAGAGCGTCGCCCTTCTCGAGGCGACCTTCCCTGACCCGTTTCACCGTCTCCGGCTTCAGCAGGATCCGCCCCCAGGCCGAGGCTTCCCGGAACAAAACTGGCTTCGCCGAGATGTCCGCCTGTTTGATATCCATGCTTCCCTTCCCCTGAGCAGGAGATTTAGCCTTTGTCGAGTCCCGCCTCATGCCGGGCGGGTGCTACCTTTCTACGCGGGTGTCGGGGTGGTTCCCCCACTCGTACCAGGATCCGATGTAGTTGCAGACGTCCGTGAATCCCAGAAGCCTGAGGATCAGCCACGAATGGGCGGCACGGTAACCGCTCTGGCAGTAGGTCACGACCCTGCCCCGCGGGGAGATCCCGGCGTAGAGCGCCCGGAGCTGCTTGGCGTCCTTCAGGGTCCCGTCCCGTCTGACCGCCTGCTTCCACTCGACGTTGACGGCGCCAGGTATGTGCCCTCCTTTGAGCGCCCTCCTGTAAGAGCCGCTGTATTCCCCCGGCGAGCGGGCGTCGATCACGGCGAAGCCCTTCATCCCTAGGCTCTCGCTCACTTCTTCGACACGGCACACGGTCCCGTAGTCGGGTTTGGGGTTGAAAGTCGCCCTGGCGGCTTGGGGGTCGGACTTCGAGAGCTCACCGCCGCTCCTCTTCCAGAGGTTCAGTCCGCCGTCCAGCATGCGGCCGTGCTTGTTCCCGAGGAACTCAAGCAGCCAGACCCCGCGGGCTGCATCGTAGCCGCTGTTGTTCTGATAGAAGACAACCTGTTTCCTGTTGTCGATCCCGTACGCGCCGAGTAGACCTCCCATCTCCCTTGCGAAGGCCTTCAGGCCCTCCCTCGAAGTGTCGACCCAGTGGAAGGCGTACATCTCGAGGTTGACCGCCCCGGGCACGTGTCCCTTGGCGTACTTCCAGTAGTTCCGGGTGTCGACGAAGACTGTGTCTTTGTCCTTCGGGAGTTTCGACGCCTCCTCGACCGAGATGATGTGAGAGGGGTCCGGATAGCCCTTGTAATTCGTGTTTCCCAATTCTGTCATCCCTGCGTCTCGTTCATCTCTTCTTATCTCCTCGTCCGGTGTCTTTGTGGCGCCAGAGATAGAGCGAGGCCACGGTCCTGTAGGGGTGCCAGCTCTCGGCAATCCTCTCCATCTCCACCTTCTTGGGCCTCTCGGCTAGCGAGTAGACGCTCTGGACACCCTTCTTCACACCCAGGTCGTCGAGCGGGAACACGTCTGTCCTCCCGAGGGTGAATATCAGCAGCATCTGGACCGTCCAGGGTCCGATCCCCTTCACCTCGTCCAGAATCCGGATTATCTCCTCGTCCTCCATCTCCCTCAGGGACTCCAGGTCGATCGAGCCCCTGGAAACTCTCCTCGAGAGGTCTTTGAGATAGGTGAGCTTCTGGGGCGAGACTCCGGCCGCGCGGAGCTTCCTAGTAGGCGTCCGGTAGACTGCCCCGGCCTCTAGCCTCCCCCCGGGGTAGATTGCCCTGACCTTGCGAATTATCGAGGTCGCCGCGGGCGACGCGAGTTGTTGCGATAGTATCGACTCCACAAGGGCCTCGAACAGGTCGCCCTCGGCCCTGAACTCGAGCGGGCCGTGCTTCTCCAGCACCTTGGCCAGCAGCGGGTCGCGCTTCCTGACATGATCGTAGCCGCGCTTGAAGACCTTCGGATTCGACAGGCTCTCAATCGGTCGAGGCAATCAGGACATCGATGTGCTCCGCGCTGATAAAGAGTTGTCGCAGCCCTCGAATCGCAGATAGACCTAATATGAAGCTCCGGAGGTCAGCTTCCAGTTGAAGTTCCTCTTCGTAACGCGTGAGGCGCTCTCGGTCGACCTCGCGTGGCAGCTGAAGAAGGAGGGCCACGAGGTGAACTTCTTCGTCCAGGACGCCAGCGAGAAGGACGTTGGAGACGGCTTTGTGCCGAAGGTGGATCAGTGGGAACCACAGAAGGACTGGGCGGACGTGATAATCTTCGACGACATCGGGTTCGCCGCGACCGCAGAGCGGCTTAGGGCTGAGGGGAAGTTCGTCGTGGGAGGTAGCGCGTACACTGACAAGCTTGAGGACGACAGGGAGTTCGGCCAGGAAGAGCTGAGGAAGTCTGGGGTGCCAATACTGCCGAGTTGGAATTTCACCTCCTTCGACGAGGCAGTCGCATTCATCAAGCAGAATCCCGACCGCTACGTGATCAAGCCCAGCGGGAAAGCCCAGAATGAGAAGGAGCTCCTCTTCGTGGGCCAGGAGGAGGACGGTAGAGATGTAGAACAGGTGCTCGAGCACTACAAGAAGAAGTGGTCGAGCAAGATCAAGGTCTTCCTCCTACAGAAGTATGCGCAGGGAGTCGAGATTGCCGTCGGGGCGTTCTTCAACGGCTCTGACTTCGTGGAGCCCATCAACATTAACTTCGAGCACAAGCGACTGTTCCCGAACGACATCGGGCCTAGCACCGGAGAAATGGGATGCTACGATGACAAGACGGAGGTCCTTACCGACAAGGGTTGGACGCTGTTCAAGAATCTAACTCGGGACCATGAAATCTGCACGCTGAATCCGATAAGCAGCATGATAGAATTCGAAAGACCTTACGAGATTGTTTCATTTGTTCATCACAAGCGCCTCATCTCGATACAAAACAGGACGCTTGACATCATGGTTACTCCAGACCACAATATGTTTGTCGAATCTCAACAAGACGCGAAGAGTCACCGCGATCACTTCAAGTTCGTGAAAGCGAGGGACTTGCAATCCCAATCGAGAATCAAGCGCACCGGCACATGGATCGGCCATGAGCGAGGTAGCTTCGTTCTCCCATCGGTCGCATTAGCCCACTACGAGGGCAGACAAGTCGTGCTACATGAGACGGCGGCCGTCGACATACCAATGGACACTTGGCTCGCGTTCATGGGAATCTGGCTCTCCGATGGATTTGTCGATAGCCGCGGAGACAGCTACCATGTTGGGGTTGCGCAGAAGAAAGCTGGAAAGGTTGAGAAGATAGAAGCACTCCTGAAAAATCTCCCGTTCAATTTCTCCAAGGCAGGTGGCAGTTTCAATTGCTCGAACAAGCAGCTAGCATCCTTCCTAAGGCAATTCGGCCAGGCACCCGAGAAGTACATCCCCGCGTTCATAAAGGGTCTCAGCGCCCGTCAGATTCAGATCTTCTTAGAGTGGTACGCGCTCGGAGATGGAACTGCGATGAAGAACGGGTACCGAATCTTCTACTCATCTTCCAAGAGGCTCGTCGACGACGTTCAAGAACTTCTCCTGAAGGTAGGTCGACTCGGAATCGTGAAGACGCGTCTGGGCAGGGGGACGGTGAGAATCGGGAATCACGATGCCGATGCCTCTCGACCACAGTATGAACTTCACGAAAGAGTCAAGAAGCTCACCTCTTGGTTAGATAGAAGAGACATCAGAGAAGTCGACTACTCAGGGGTCGTCTACTGCGCGACCGTGAAGAATCACGTGATGTACGTGCGAAGGAACGGCAAACCCTATTGGTGCGGCAACACATCCACATTATGGACAAAGCCGAACTTCATCTTCGAGGCGACTCTTGGCAAGATGAGGCAGCAGCTGAGGGCATCGAAGTACGTGGGCTACATAGACATCAACTGCATCGCAAACGGCAGGGGCGTCTGGCCATTGGAGTGGACCTGCTTCGATGAAGAGACCGAGGTACTGACTCGAGAAGGATGGAAGACCTGCCACGAGGTTCGAATTGGGGATGAAACTCTCGCAATCAACCTCGCGGACCGAGAGCTTTGCTGGAAGAGAATCACCAACAAGATGGTGAGAAACTACTCCGGCGAGATGATCGGGATAGGCGCGAAGAACAAAGCTCATACGGCACTGGATATGCTCGTCACCCCGGAGCATCAGGTCATCGTAGATCGGGCCGGACGCCTAAGCTTGGTCCGAGCAGACTCGATCCCTAAGCACGCGACGAAGGTGGTCAGGACAGGAACTTTCAAAGGCACGTCCGTGGCCAGCATCGAGATCCCTGAGTACATCGAAACGCACCACCTCGGGAAGCATAGAACGACGATGGAGATAGTCCACAGGGCCATCTCCGTCGAAGCCCACGCGTTCATGATGTTTCTAGGCCTGTATCTCGCCGAAGGGTCCCTCGGAGACCATGTTGTCTCGATTTCCCAGAGCCCGAATGGAACGAGGGGGGATGAGATTGAAATGATTCTGGGAGCGACTGGGATGAAGTTCACTCAGCAGAAGAACGGCGCGTATCAATTCAGTTCCCGGCAGCTCTGTGCCTTCATGGACACTCTGGGATTCAATCAAATGGATGCTGCGACCAAGTTCGTGCCGGCGAGGTTCAAGGAATTTTCTCCAGACCTTTTGATGGACTTCCTCCACGGCTACGCCCTCGGAGACGGAAACTGGCACGGGAGAACTGGTCAGTTGAGCTTTGGGACTACCTCGCCTCGACTTGCAGGAGATGTCCAAGAGCTGCTGATCAAGTGTGGAAAAATGGCCAACATCAGGGTCGACCGGGTGAAGGGCACACAGGGGATTGGCGGATACCTCAGGAATTCTGACATGAACGTAGTCTCAGTGAGAGAAAAGAAGATGGACTACTCCGTAGACAAGAGAGTCATTCAAAAGGAACGCTACTCCGGCCTGGTCTGGGATGTCGAGGTAGAAGACTGGCATACGATGCTGGTGCGTAGGCATGGGAAACCGTTCTTCTCTGGGAATTGTAGATTTGGGTACCCGACCGTCTCGATCCACATGGAGGGGGTGCTGAGCGAATGGGGGACCTTCCTCAGCGATATCGCCCACGGCAAGCCGACGCAGCTGAAGTGCAAGAAGGGCTACCAGGTGGGTGTGGTCATAGCGGTCCCTCCCTTCCCGTTCGAGGACGAGAAGGCCTTCCGCAAATACTCGGAGGACGCGACCATCCTCTTCAGGAAGCCTAGCCTCAATGGGATCCACATAGGCGAGGTGAAGCTGGAAGAGGGCGACTGGAAGCTGGCAGGCCGGTCGGGCTACTCTCTGGTCGTCACCGGATCCGGGATGACCATGCAGGAGGCGATAGCGCAGGCCTACCAATCGGTCAAGAACGTCATGCTCCCCAACATGTTCTACCGGGACGACATAGGTCGTAGGTGGTCTAGGGATGCCGACATGCTCTTCGCCTGGGGCTATCTCTAGTTCAGCATTCCGCCGGCGCTCTCGCCGAGGATAGTGTCTTCGGCCGTCCGGAGCGAGGCGATCCTGCGACGTCACTCGTTCTTTATCATGCGTGCCAGCGTCTTCGCGACCAACTTGGGGTCTGCTCTCGGCTCGATTCTGAGCACTTGGCCGACGAGGTAGTTGAAGGCCTTGGGGCTCTCCTTTGTCTCTCTGGCGACTTTGCCTTCGTCCAACAGCCTTGAGATGATCTTTGCGATAGTGTCTTCGTCGATGGCGACTCCCGCAGCGTCACGCTTCAGCTCAGACGGCCGCTTGCCTGTCGAGATCATCTCCCTGAAGATCTCCTTCGCTTGGGGTCTGGTTACCTTACCCTCGTTCAGCATCGTCAGGAGCTCCGAGAGTCCGGCTGGGGTCACTGGAGGCGATTCGGCCGAGAGCTTCGCCCGGGCTGGCCCTCGAACCTCCCCTATCAACCAGCTCGCGATCTCGGCGGGTTTCTCGAATGTCTTCAGGGTCTCCTCGAAGAACCGCGAGAGAATTTCGTCCCTCGACAGCTCCCCGGCGATTTGGGCGCCAAGGAGGTAGTCACGGACGTACCTCTGCGCTCTCGCGTCCTGCACCTCCGGGGTGGCCCGCCGGACGCCCTCTAGGAACTCTGGGCTCAGGGACACGGCGGGAAGGTCGGGCTCTGGGAAGTAGCGGTAGTCCTGTTCCTCTTCCTTGAGCCTGAGTGAGATTGTGATGCTCCGCCTCTCGTCCCAGTGACGGGTTTCGTTGACCGAGCTCCCGCTGGTGCCCCCAAATGTTCCCTGCCTGAGCACTTCGTAGTTCAGGGCCCTCTCGACCTCCCTGAACGATGAGATGTTCTTGACCTCGACCCGCGCTCCCCCCGCGACCGATACGTTCGCGTCGCACCTCATGGCTCCCTCCAGCTCGCCGTCCGAGACCCCCAGCGCCTCCACCGTCGAACGGAGCTTCTCGAGGAATGTCTTCGCCTCCTTGGCGGACCCGAAGTCCGGTTCGGTCACGATCTCGACGAGGGCGATACCCGCCCTGTTGTAGTCCACAAGGCTGTAGGTCGACTTCTCGATGGTGCCTTCATAGGTGAGCTTCCCCGGGTCTTCCTCGAGCTGTATCCTGCGAATCCTCACTTTCTTCCCCCCTGTCTCGACGGACCCTCCCGACGCGATGGGCACTCCCCCCGCCTTGTCGTACTGGCTTATCTGGAAGTTCTTTGGCAGGTCGGGATAGAAGTAGTTCTTCCTGTAGAACGTGGTCTCCATCGCGACCGTGGAGCCTAGGGCGTTCGCTATCCGCACGGCGTACTCCACGCCCTTCGCGTTGAGGACGGGGAGAGTCCCGGGGAGTCCGAAGCAGACCGGGCAGACCAGCTCGTTCGGCTGCTTCCCGCGATAGTCCGAGGAGCAGGAGCAGAAGAGCTTGGTCCTGAGGGCCGTGAGCTGGCAGTGTATCTCGAGCCCAATCCTCACGCCCTTGCCATTCGCTTCCCTGCTCTTCATGCTCTGGCCTCGTACGCCGCCGCAACCCCGAAGAGCCTCTCCTCCTGGAAGTGAGGGGCCATGAGCTGCATACCCACAGGCAGCCCATGGGCGAAGCCCACGGGGACGCTGAGTGCCGGGATGCCTGCGAGGTTGGCAGGGACCGTGTTCACGTCAATCATGTAGTCCTCGAGCGGCGTCACCTTCTCCCCGACCTTCGGAGGCAGCACGGGCATCGTCGGTCCGAGGAGGACGTCGAACTTCTTGAAGGCCCGTTCGAGCTCATTCCTTATGAGCCCCCTCGCCCTCTCCGCCTTGAGGTAGTACGCCTCGTAGTATCCTGCCGAGAGCACGAACGTGCCGAGGAGGATTCGCCTCTTCACCTCGGGACCGAAGCACTCGGTCCTCGTCTTGGCGAAAGCCTCGTTCCAGTCCGCAGAGCCCGACTCGACGGAGGCCCCGTACCTGACGCCATCGTACCTCGAGAGGTTCGATGAGGCCTCGGCCATCGCCACGATGTAGTAGGCCGCGAGCGCGTAGCCCAGGTTCTCGATCCTCGCCTCCCCGACGACGGCGCCGAGGCCCTCGAGCTCGTCGCTGGCGTCGAGGACCAGCCTGCTCACGTCCTCCTGCGTGCCCTCGCCGAAGAGGTCCTTGACCATCCCGATCCTCAACCCCTTCACGGCGGTCGCAGCCCCGCTGTGGGGTCCTCGCCTCTTCGACGTCGTCGCGTCCCTCGGGTCGTGTCCGGATATGATGCCAAAGAGGAGCGAGAGGTCCTCGACGCGCCTCGCCATCGGCCCGACCTGCTCGAGGCTGTTGGCGTAAGGTATCAGGCCGTACCGGCTGACCGCGCCGTAGGTCGGTTTGAGTCCGAGTATCGAGCAGAAGCTCGCAGGGCACCTCACGGACCCGCCCGTGTCCGAACCGAGGGCGAGGGTCGCCATGCTGCCCGCGACCGCGGCCGCGCTCCCCCCCGATGAGCCTCCGGGCACCCTCTCCACGTTCCAGGGGTTCTTCGTCGGTCCGAAGGCGCCCGACTGGGTCGTGTTGCCCATGGCAAACTCATCCATGTTCGTCTTCCCGATGACTATCCCGTCCTCTGCCCGTATGCGCTCGATGACCGTGGCGTCGTAGGGCGGCCGGAAGCCCTCCAGTATCCTCGAACCGCAGGTCGCGGGCATGCCCGCGACGCAGATGTTGTCCTTCACGGCGATGGTTATCCCGGTGAGCCTCCCGACGTGCTCGCCGCGCCTCGCCCTGCCGTCGATCTCTCGAGCCTTCTCCAGTGCCTCTTCTTTCGCCACGCTGAGGAACGCGTGTATGTCCCTGTCCAACCTCGGGAGCCTCTCTAGCCTGGATGCGATCCTCTCCTCGCAGCTTATCTCCCCCGCGCTTATCCTCCGGACCACCTCCGAGACCGACGGCGAGAGCTTCCCCAACACCCAAGACCTCAGAATACCCTGGGGGCCCTGACCAGGCGCCCCTTCTTGCGCGGGACTCCTCTCAGCACTCCGTCTGGGTCCGACGGCCCGACCTCATCCGGCCGCAGAGCCGAGGTGTCCTCGATGGTCCTGTTGGTCTCCCCGGTGCCAGCCACGCCGTCGACCACCCTGAAGTACTCCAGGATAGACGAGAGTTCCTCCCTGAGCCTCTCCTCTTCCGGTCTTGTCATAGTCAGCCTGGAGAGGCTCGCGAGCCTCTTGACTTCCTCCAGAGTGACGGCGGCCTTGGGCCTAGGGGACAGGTCTGACTCTCCTCCCTGCCTCTGCGGATGGAACCCGCTTACCAAGACATAGTGACAACGGCGCTGGCTTGTCGCCCCGGTTTGGCAATTTAAAGAACCTTGTCAGTGCTGCCATCGCGAGCCAGACCGACGATTGACAGTGAACCTCCTCGAGCCGGCCGTCGAGGTCGGGGGTTCGCTTCGGTCAAGACACGAAGAGCGACAGACTGGTGATCGCGTCCGTCTTGTCCCCGTTTGGATACAGATAGAAGGTGTAGACTCCGGACCCGTAGGCTGCTTCGGGGCCAGACATCGAGAAGACGATCTTGAAGCTCCCAGACCTGGACTGGGTCCACTGCTGCGCGTACGAGTATTCGACAGGTCCGCAGGTATATCCCTGACTGCAGGGGGCGAACATCTCCGTGACGAACGTTCCTGGGGTGTACCCTCCCTGGTACTGGCAGGCGGGGGGTTCATCCAGTTCGCTGATCTGAGCGCAGTACGCCGAAGACCTCAGTTCGCTTGGCTCAATCGGGACGGGCGTCGGGTCGTGGTAGACGACGATGAGCGCACCCGAAGACGCGCCGATCCATCCCGTCAGGTCCTGCTGTGTCGAGCCTTGGAACGTGATGGTGCTCCCGGACAGCTGAAGCGACTCCGATGTGATGTAACTGTTCTCGAAATCCTCGACCAGGTACAGCGCGTCTGTGGTGGAGTTGTAGGCTATTCCTATGGACACGCTCGTGTGGAAGGCGTCCAAGATGTTGTGACGGTGAGAATTGTTGCAGCAGGCGTCGTCGCGGGTCATCAGCCCGACCTCGGAATTCTCTATCCCGTTCTCGATGGTTCGAAGACTGCAGCTCGTCGGAAACACAGAGGTGTCATAGGTGGGGGTGTAGGTGCAGTAGTTCTGGGCGACGTTCTCGGCGACATCGCCCTCTCCTCCGAGGAGGGTGTACCTCATGTATGGCTTGTACCCCTGGACGTCCCAATGGCTGAACGTCCCGTGGTAGGCCAGCGAGTCCGCGTGCTGCTGGCCGGATTCGACGGTGCTCAGGGTCACGTCCCGGACGCCGGACTGGTTCCGGTTCTGGTTGATCAGTCCCAGAGTGAACTGGACCAGATTAGAGTAATCGGCCGGCTCGCTTATGTTTACTCCGCGAGCGCCGAAGTCGGGGTTCGTCGGCCCGGAGGGGGAGTAGACGAGGGTCGAGCTGACTCCGGAGAGAGACCCCGACGCCCCAGTCAGTGAGATCTCCTGAACGGTCTGAGACGGTCCAGCCAGAGACGCCGAATAACCACGATAGGACTCATACGCCACGGCCGAGATGATGACCAGAAGGATTAGAGCTGTGGCTGCCAGGACCTTCCTGCGATTCGTCGTTGGCTCTTCATGTTGACCTGAAAGCAGACTCTCTCTCTGAGAGGACTGCCGTGCTCGCTCTTAAACCCCGACCTCTCCTCATCGTGGAGCTTGCTCCGGGAGCCGACAGGGGCGATGTGGCCGTCCTCAGGGCGTGAGCCTCAACTTGTCCCTGGGGAAGAGCGTGACCTCCCTTATGTTCTCCTCCCCCGTGAGCGCCATCATCAGCCTCTCCAGCCCGAGGCCGAACCCGGCGTGGGGTGGCATGCCGTAGTCGAAGGCATCGAGGTGGTACTCGAAGGCCTGCGGTCTTCAGCTTCTGGTCCTTCAGCCTCTTTACGAGAGAGGCCCTGGAGGTGACCCTGGTCCCCCCCGAGGCGAGCTCGAGGGAGCCGTACATCAGGTCGAAGGACTCGCTGACCTTGGGCTCGGCGGTCTTGGGCTTGATGTAGAAGGGCTTCGAAGAGGTCGGCCAGTCGGTTATGAAGTAGAAGCCGGGGTGGGACTTCGCCAGCTCCTCGCCGTCGGGTCCGGTGACGTCGTCGCCCCAGGAGATGCCGTCTCTGCTCTTCGCGATCTCCTTTATCACGTCGCCGTAAGTCAGTCTCTCGAAGCGGTCCGGGACCTCGACCGGCCTCCTCTTGAGCTTCTCGAACTCCTTCGGGCAGGACTCCGCAACGTCCCTCGAGGCCCGTCGTGATCAGCGCCTCGAGCGTGTCCATGACGTCCCGATAGTCAACGTAGGCCTCCTCGATGTCGATTGAGGTGATCTCGCTCAGGTGCTTCTGGGTCCTCGACTCCTCGGCGCGGAAGGCGGGGCCGATCTCGTAGACCTTCTCGAACGGCATGCACCAGCTCCTCCTTGTAGAGCTGGGGGCTCTGGGTCAGGAAGGAGGGCCTGTTGTAGTACAGGACCGAGAAGAGCGAGGCCCCTCCCTCAGTCGCCGTCGAGATGAGCTTCGGCGTCCTGACCTCGAGGTACCCCTTCTCCACGAAGAACTCCCTCAGGCTCCGCAGCAGAGCCCTCTGGATCTTGAAGATCGCCTGGGCCTTCTCCCTCCTGAGGTCGACGGCCCTGATGTCGAGGCGCTTGTCTATCGAGGGGAGCGCACCCCCGAAGATGCTGAAGGGCGGCTTCTTCTTGGCCGCGTTGAGGATCTTGATCTCGCTGGGGATGACCTCGGCGCCGTTCGGAGCCTTGGCAATCTTCTTGACGGTCCCTCTGACGCCGATGCTCGTCTGCTCGCCTATCGAGCGTATCTTCTCCAGCATCTCGTCGCTGGCCTTGCCCTTGATGGTCGTGACCTGGAAGATCCCCTCCTTGTCGTTAACGAAGAGGAAGGTGATTCCGCCGTGGGTCCTGACGCTGCTGACCCAGCCGAAGACGGTGACCTCCTTCCCGTCGAGCTCAGGGGTGATCTGGACGGAGTAGTGGGTCCTCCGCCAGCTTCCGAGCTCTTCTTCACTCTTCATGAACGCGGCAGTCGGGCCTTCATATTCTATTTATGCCTTGGCGGAGGGAACGACCCCAATACTCTGCTCTCCCCGCAGAAACATCGAATGGAGGATGCGGCCCTCGGCTAATGCCCCACGGCCGTCGGTGGGCCCGGGAATTAGAGAGAAGGCTTGACTCCAGGCCTCTTCAGCGCGTAGCCTAGCCCGAGCCCGCCTAGCATGAGTGCGGCCATCAGCCCGTAGATCCAAGCGGGGAGCGCACCTGTCGCGACCACTGTCTGCGTCATCGTCTGGGTAGTCGTGTTCGTGACGGTTGACGCGGGTGCGGTCGAAGTCGTAGTATCGGTGACAGTGATGGGTTGGGTCGAGGTCACGGTGGTCGTGACGGGCCGAGTCACGGTCGCGGTGGAAGTGGTGGTAGCGGTGGCCGTCGAAGTCGCGGTGGACGTCTGCGTAACGGTGACGGGAACGGTGGTGGTTACGACCTCCGTGGAGGTGACGACCATGTTCGTTGTGGAATAGATGTCGAGCTGGACGTGCTCGTGGTGGTTGTTGAGGGACCAGTAATGAACTCCTGGGCGTCGCAGTACTCGGTCACACTGCCGTCCGAGAGTTCCTGAAGTTGTGCGGGGTTGGCGGTGAAGTTGCTCAGCGCGGTCGAGTTGTTGGCGAAGACAGTCTGGAAGTTGTTCGCGTTGAACTCGCCCATCCACAACCAGGCCGACGAGAGGGAGACGTTCGATGAATAGACCACCTCCTGTGGATTGGCGTAGTACGGCGCTCCATGATACCACTCTGTCATCAGACCTGTGAAGAAGCCGTTTGAATTTGCGTCAGCGTTCGGTTCTCCGACGAATGTGGTGCTTCCCCCTGCGGAGTACTCCAGCTGGGCCGACGCGCCCGTCCGTGTATCGTGCACCCGCATCACGACCTGGCCAACGGCGTTGAAGTAGAGGCTGAGCGTAACCACGTCGCCAGCATTGACGGTCCCGGAGATGGGCGCCAGACCGCCGCCTCCACCCGCCGGGAAGATTGAGTTGCCCAAGGAGTTGAAGACTTCATAGCTCATCTGGAACCCGCTCCCTGGACTCCAGTCCCACGAGAGCCCCACCTGGAACCAATAGCCGACGGTCGAGAGGCCGCTAAGAAGGTAGCCGGGACCTGTCGCGAGAGTCGGATCTACCTGCTCCACCGCCGTGACGTTGTACTCCATATTTGTGAAATCCTGGGTAAAAGTCATCCCGAGCTGCTCGTCGTAGGCCGCGCCCGAGGGCGGCGGATGCACCCTCAACAGCGGGGACCCGGGGATGGTCGTCGGTGAGCTGGCCTGAGCATCTGACTGCGGGGTTGTCTCGACGTGGGTCTGAGCCATTGCCGTTTGGGGCGCTGCTGCAGAGAGCGTACCCAGAACAATGAGCGTCATTGTCGTGAGGGCGAGCAACGCAGGGAGGAGCGGGCTCCCCGGACGCGCCCCCACACCAATCGCCGTCCTCCCGTGCTGAGAGAACGGGCGCCCCCGTTGAGAGCCGTTGACACGCCTTGTCCGATGTCCCATTTCATTCCTCTTCGTGTCCTTCACATCTCACGCACTCGAGTCCCCCGCCTCGGTATTTAGGAAATCTCCAAAATCGTTCCATAATCACTAGTGATTCTTGGATGCCCTTTCGACGAAAGCTCCTCTTCTAGGTCCCCACGTAGGTCCCACGCGCCTCAACCGGGGTCATGCATTCGACTGCCACGAAGCCGCACTTCAGGCAGATTGCCAGGACCTTCGGGACCAGGGACAGGTTCTTGACATAGTCCCATTCGAGCTTGCCCAGGTCGTCCGGGACTATCACCGGAGGGTTTTCCAGAAAGCTCGAGCCCAAGGCCGCAGTTCGGACACGCCTTGCCTATCAGCGCAAGGGTAGAGCTCGGCTCTGCCCTCCCGACGCTTTCTTCTTCTGGTCTCAACCTCGCGCACCTAATCCCCAGAGGCGGCGGCTGCGATAAAAAAGTTGCCCGGCGCTACTTGCTGAGGAGTCTCCACGACATCACTATCCCCACGATGGAGAAGAAGGCCGCGAACCCGATGACGACGGTGAAGTCCACCCAGAGCGCGTATGATCCCGTGCGCTCCTATCAGGAGCTGGCGTATTCGCGTCGATCGCAGTAGCTGACGGGTTGACCTTCACGACGTCCTGAGCCAATCCGGCATTATCTTCACCGGGAAGAGGGCGTTGCTCGCGAAGAGGAGCGGAAGGTTGAGCAGGTTGATTATCGCCATCTGGGTCTGCCAGTTGCTCGACCTGAGCGAGAGCATGACGAAGAGCCCGGAGAGGCCCATCGCGACCAGGAAGATGACGACGAACGTCCCAGCGATGCCCAGGACCGAGAAGCTTCCCGTCTCCATCCCCAGGGCGATGCCGATCAGGAGGACGACCGACCGCCTGGATGAGCGACCTTATGACGCTCTGGAGTATCTTGCCCATCACTATCGCCCCGCGGCTCACCGGCGTGCTCAGCGCCTTGTTCATGAAGCCGAACCTCCGGTCCCAGACCACCGACATCCCGCTGAACGCGGAGCTGAAGAGCACGATGAAGACCAGCATCCCGCACACCAGGTACGAGAAGTAGCTGGTCGTCCCGAAGAAGCTCAGCAAGGTCGCGTTGACCCCGGTCGCCCCGACGCAGCTCGTCGACGATGACCCGCCGCCCACGCTGACGCCACTGGTCGCCGCCCCCGCCGTGATGAACGAGCTGAAGTTCAGAGCCTTGCCGAAGAGCCCCATCCAGATGACCGGCTGGATCAGCGAGATTATCAGCTGGTACGGGTTGGTGTACCACTTCCGCAGGTCCCTCTTGGTCAGCGCCCAGAGCCCGTGGGTCGGACTCTCGTTCAGTTTCGGGTTGGGCCGGGAGGCGGCCTTCGCACCAGGCACCGCCGTCGGCTGCTGAAGGGTGGCGCTCCGGGTTGCACCGTCCCTCGTTCGCGACGTGTTCGCTCTCCACCATAATCGATCCCCTCCGCCTACGACCTCGCTCTGCGCATGGTGCCCTCTGGCTCATCATCGCCCACCTGTTGGTCTCCTCCTCCCTCAGGGTCCGCCCAGTGAGCTCGAGGTAGGCCTCGTCGAGGGTCGGTCTGGTCAGCGAAATCTTCGAGACGTGCAGCCCCTTCGACCTGATCAGGTCTATGATCTGCGGTGAGAGCCTCCTCGCCGTCGTCCGCCTTTATGCGGTAGTCGTTCCCCGTCTTGGTAACCGCCTTCACCAGGTCGACCTTGGCGATGTCCGAGGATATGTCAGGTTCCGGCTTCCTTGACACCGACGATTATCACGTCCCCTCCTACGCTCGCCTTCAGCTCGTCAGGCGTCCCGATCTTGATGATGTGGCCGTGGTCGATGATCGCAATCCTGTCGCAGAGAGAGTCTGCCTCCTCGAGGTAGTGGGTCGTCAGGAAGAGCGTCATGTTGTAGTCCTGCTTGAGCTGGCGGATGTACTTCCAGACGGCCGCGCGCGTCTGGACGTCGAGCCCGAGCGTCGGCTCGTCGAGGAAGAGGAGCTTCGGGTAGTTGATCAGCCCGCAGGCGAGCTCCAGCCTCCTCCGCATCCCTCCCGAGTAGGTGCTCACCTTCCTCTTCGCCGCGTCCTGCAGCTCGACCAGCTGGAGGAGCTCCTCGGCGTGGACGCTTCGAGTCGCTCCGGGGGATGCCGTAGAGGTCCGCGCAGAGAAGTATGTTCTCGTAGCCCGTCATGTCCTCGTCAGCGGTGTAGTCCTGCGGGACCACCCCGACGCTCCTTCGCACCTCGTTCGCCTGCTTGTGGACGTCGAATCCGCAGACCTCGAGCCGTGCCCGAGGTCGGGGGGAGCAGCGTCGTGAGCATGTTGATGGTGGTGCTCTTCCCTGCGCCGTTCGGCCCCAGGAACCCGAAGATCTCGCCCTGCTTCACCTCGAAGCTGACGCCGTCGACGGCCTTGGTCTTCCCGCCATCGTAGCTCTTCGACGAGGCCCTCGACCTTCACGATCGCGGTGGAATCGTTGTAGGGCCCCTGCTGTTCCGTTGTCACCTGTTCATTCACCTGTGTCTGGACTTGGCGCTGACGACCGGCTTTAGCTGGGTGAGAGTCTCATTCGCCCAATCGAGCTGCCGCTCGAGGGTTAGTATGTACTCCTTGAGGAGGTACTCGAGCTCCTTCTGGGGTATCTCCTTCGTCTTGGTCTTGATTATCTCCTGCGCAATCTCGAACTGCCCCCTCGTGCCGTCGCTCAGGAAGCGCGCAAGCTGGTCGGGCTCTATCAGCTCGATGAACAGTCTCCTCATGGCCATCCACTTCTGTCCCGAGTTTAGAAACGTCTTCTCGTCCTCCTTGAGCGTCTCCAGCCCCTTGGCGGTGACCGAGTAGATCCGCCGGTCGGCGCCCGTCTTCTGGTCCGACTGTATGTAGCCGCTCTCGAGGAGCTTCTTCAGTATGGGGTAGATCGAGCCGGCGCCGGGCCTCCACGCCCCCTCGGTCTTGCTGTCGATCTCCTGAAGTATCTCGTACCCGTGGCAGGGCTTCTGGGAGATCTTGCGAAGCATGTAGTGCAGGAGCAGCCCTCTCGGGGCTCCCTGAGGATGGGCGAGCCCACGCTCACCTTCTTCCTTGGAGGACAATACTATCGAGGAAGGTCTCCCTCCACTATTATATACATATATCGTGTTTGATATACTTTGAGATGTCCGCCCGAAGTCCAATCCTCAGGCGTGCACGCTTTCTGGGGCGCCTCGGTCCCCCGGAGTGACGCGGGCCTTCGAGCGCTCTTCGGGCTCGGGGCGGGCCTGGCGATCGCCCAGAAGGGGGAGGGCTCTCTGACCCAGGTGCTGGTGCCGCGTCCGGCCCGGTGGATAGGTTTAAGTGGCCACTCGGAAGATTTTCGTGCGAGGCATCGTATTTGGTCCCTGCTTCCCCGGCCTACGACAACGACACGCTGGTCGACTCGTTCGGCCGGCAAGCGAGGAAGCTCAGGCTCTCGGTAACCGACCGCTGCAACTTCAGGTGCGACTTCTGCATGCCGACCAACCCCGTCTGGCTGGACCAGAAGGAGGTACTCAGCTTTGAGGAGATCACGAGGGTCGCAGCGATCACCGCCAGGATGGGCGTGAGGTCGATCAGGGTCAGCGGCGGAGAGCCCCTGGTCCGGAAGGAACTCGAGACGCTGGTGAAGATGCTCGTCGCGGTGCCCGGGATCGAGCGCGTGGCGCTCACCACGAACGGTGCGCTGCTGAAGCAGAAGGCTCGGTTGCTGAAGGAGAGCGGGCTGCACTGCGTGACGGTCAGCCTCCACAGCCTCAAGGCTGACCGGTACCATGCGATAACCGGGACGAAGGACATGTTCGGCCGCGTGATGGAGGGCCTCGAGGAGGCTCGCGCCGTAGGGTTCGAGCGGGTCAAGGTGAATTGCGTGGTGACGAGGGGGTGCAACGAGGATGAGATTCCCGATTTTGCGAGGATGGCCCATGACGCGGGCGTCTCCGTGCGTTTCATAGAGTACATGCCGTTCGACGGGACGAAGGTCTGGGACGCCGAGCGGGTCGTGAGCGGCGAGGAGATCATCCGGAAGGTCCAGGAGAGGTACGAGCTGGTGCCGCTCGAGCGCGACCCGGGCGCCACGGCCGTCCATCACAGGTTCGTCGACGGTTCGACGGGCGAGATTGGGATCATAGCGTCCATGACCAAGCCCTTCTGCTCCGACTGCGACAGGATTCGGCTGATGGCGGACGGGAGAATGGTCCCGTGCCTCTTCAGTAAGGCCGAGTTCGCTCTGAAACCGCTGCTGAGAGGGGGCGCGAGCGATGAGGATATCTCCCGCTTCCTGCGCCGCTCGTTCATGCTAAAGTCAGAGGGGGTCGAGAGCATGCTGAAGAACAACGTTGAGCTCAAGCACGTTCGGCCGATGTACACGATCGGCGGTTAGAGAATTGTCGATACACATCAGGGTGCTATACTTCGGGCAGGCCCGCGACGCCGCGGGAAAGGGCGAGGAAGAGTACTCGCTTCCGGATCGCTCCTCCGTCGACGTTCTCGTCCAGCGGTCCTCCAGCGCCCACCCGAAGATCGAGAAGATGAGGGAGATAATGCAGGTGGCCGTGAACGAGGAGCTGGCGAAGCCAGGTCAGTTGCTCCGGGACGGGGACGTCGTCGCCCTCCTTCCGCCGGTCGCAGGTGGTTGACCATGAAGAGCTATGATAGAGTCACCCGGACCAAGATAGACATCCCGGCCATGATGGCCGCGACCGAAGACCCGATGTCCGGCGGGACCGTCCTGTTCATCGGCACCATAAGGAACCACAGCGAGGCAGGCGATGTAGACAGGATCGACTATGACGCCTACGTGCCCATGGCCGAAAGGAAGATGGTCGAGATAGAGGCGGAGATCAGGCGCCGACTTCCGGTCGGGAAGGTGGCCATGCAGCACAGGGTCGGGGAGCTGGGCGTGGGAGAGGTGAGCGTGGTCATCGCCGTCTCTGCGCCGCACCGAGCCCTCGCCTTCGAGCTCTGCAGATACGGCATCGAAGAGATCAAGCGGGTCGTTCCGATCTGGAAGAAGGAACGGCTTGCTGACGGGAAGGAGCACTGGGTAAAGGGGAAGGCGGCGCTGCAGAGCACGGCCAGCGCGCCGGGCGGAGCTCCGAACGCCGGCGCTACCAAGAGCAGGAAGAAGGGCGCGCGGCCCAAGTCGCGATAGCGGGGGCCCCTGGCACGGTCCGAGAGTTCACTGATTATATCTCGCTCGCCGATGCGACCGAGATACTGCGGGCGAACGTTAGGGTCTCGCCCAGGCGCGAGTCCGTCCCGCTCGGGGTCTCATATGGACGGGTCCTCTCCGGGGACGTCCTCTCAAGGTACGACATCCCGCCGAGGGACAGTTCGCACATGGACGGCTTCGCGGTCCGTTCGTCAGACCTCGCCCAGGCGACGCCCGGGAACCCGGTTGAACTGAGGCGGATCGAAGGGAGTGCGCTCGGCGAACGCCCTAGGAGGGCCCTGAAGGAGGGGGAAGCACACTCCATCCTTACGGGGGGGTTCGTCCCGGCAGGGGCCGACTCGGTCGTGCAAGCGGAGAGGGTCAAGGTCAGTGACGGCGTCGTCTCCTTCTTCGGCCCCGTTGAACCCAGTGAGTTCGTCTACCCAAGGGGGCGGGACGTGAAGAAGGGGGAGAAGGTCCTCGAAGCGGGCCGGACCATCAGGGGGACAGACCTGGTCCTGCTGGGCTCTCTCCACCTTGAACGGGTGCCGGTCTACGCCAAGCCCAGGGTCGCCATCATCCCGACCGGGAGCGAGCTGAGCGAGAAGATCGGAGCCACCGAGCCCGGGAGGGTGGCAGAGACCCACACCCTCCTTCTGTCGCGCCTCGTCGAGGGCGCCGGTGGCACACCAGTGCACATGCCGATCGTCCGCGACGACGCCGATGAGATAAGGGAGTCGATCAGGGTCGGGTTAAGGGTGGCGGAAGTCGTCCTGACCCTGGCCGGCACATCGGTCAGCGAATCCGATCTCACCGAGGAGGCGATAAACAGCTCGGGCAAACCCGGCGTGCTAGTGCACGGGATGAAGGTGACCCGTGGTCGAGTCATGGGGTTCGGCGTTGCGGGGGGAAAGGCGATCGTCATCCTGCCAGGACCCATACAGGGCGCTGTGAACGCGTTCGCGCTGCTGGGCTATCCGCTCATTCGTGCCTTGCTCGGTAGAGGGTTCGAGTCCCCTCCGTCGATCGCGGCGAGGATCTCGAACGACTGGGAGGCTCCGAGGAGGTTCTCCCACTTCACCAAGGTCGTCTTCGTCAAGACGCAGACCGACTGCGACCCGCTAGCCGTCGAGGCCTCGATGGGCGAGACTGAGAACGTAATGTTCCTGACCAGGAACGATGGATACCTGCTTCTCGGAGAGAGTGTCATGACCCTGAAGAAGGGCGAGTCCGTCCGCGTCCATCTGCTCCCCGGGCTCTCCTCGCTCTGACCGCGCCACCTCCGAGGAGCCCGTTGGCTCGCCGGAGGTCTTCCTCTGTGTCGACGTCGAGGAGGATCTCGGGTCTAACCCGTACCTTCTCGTAGCTCGAGTGTCTCTCGATGATCGATCTGGCGCCCTTGTCCCCGCGAAGCTCCGCCAGTTCTCCGTAGAGCCGCCTGCTGAACAACACCGGAGGACTGATCAGCCCTCGAGATGCCGAGGCGACGATATCGCTGCCTGTCCGCCGATGCCTCGTGACTATCCGGTCGATCAGCTGGGCCGTGACGAACGGCTGGTCGGCGAGGCAGACGACGACGGCGCGGCTCTCGGTGCCCAGGGCCGCGACGCCTGACCTCAGGGAGGTGCCGAGTCCTGACCTATAGTCCTCGTTGACCACGACCCTGGCGCTGGTCCCTCTCAGCTCCTCCGCGACCAGGCCCGCTCTGTGGCCCACGACCACGACTATCTCGTCCACAAGCGAGAGCTCGAGCGTGGTCTGCGCCCTCCTGACCAGTGCCACCCCGTCGAGGTCCGCTAGCTGCTTCGCTCTCCCGAAGCGGCTGGAGAGCCCAGCCGCTAGAATGATGGCGGAGACTCCCCTTTCCTTGGGCCTATCCTCCTCGGCGCGTGCCATGCCCGTCGACGAGTCTCCTCACGCTCCTCAGGAGAAGTGGGGGAGCACCCTAGCAGTGAACGCCCGGATGAACTCTATCTCTTCGGGGCTGGAACTGTGGACGTAGACCTTCGTGAATCCCTCCTTGAAGAGCCGCTCTATCGATCTGGCCGACTCCTCGATCGAGGTGATGACTTCCCATGACTCTTTCAGACTCTCGTCGGAGACCTCCCTCTCCGCCTTTGCCTCGAGCTCTCTCGGGTCGTGGACCTCGGACATCAGCACGCCCTTCAGGCGCGTCGGCCGCCAGCGCTTCACGGACTCGAAGGCCCGGTCGTAGTCCGGGTCAAAAGAGACCTTGTATTCGGCTACGACGTCGACAGATTCCGGGTCCCTCCCCTCCTGCGCCATCGCTGCCCTGAACGCCGCGAGCTGCTGGGCGAACTCCTCTCCCTTGAGGAAGGTTATCAGCCCGTCGCAGTACTTCGCCGCGACCCTGGTCGAGTTCTTCCCCACGGCCGCCATGTAGAGCGGGATTCGTCTCTTCGGCGGCGTGTAGAGCCTGGCCCTGTCGGTCATGTTGTAGGTGCCGCGGTAGTCCACGAACCCGTCTCCCCTCCCCTCCCAAAGCGCCCTGATTATCTCGATCGCCTCCCTCGTCCTCTCGAGCCTCTCCTTCTGGGTCCCCCAGGCGAACCCGTTCGGGACCTCGTTCATGGCCTCCCCTGTCCCCACGCCCAGCCCTATCCTGCCCGGGTACAGATTGTCGAGGCTAGCGAAGGCCTGGGCGACGATGCCGGGCGTGTACCGATAGATGGGGCACGTCACCCCGGTGAAGAACTGCATGCTCCTGGTCCTCTCGGCAGCGGCGGCCATCCAGACCCAGGTGAAGTTCCCGAACGCGCCCCTGTGGAACCAGGGGTGGAAGTGGTCGCTCGCCATCATGGTCCCGAAGCCGCCCTTCTCGGCCTCGACGGCGAAGTCTAGCAAATCGCTCATGGAGTACTGCTCCTGGGCTGACCAGTAGCCCAGACGAGGCTGAGGTCCATCTCGGGTCGGGTCTCGGCTCATTCGAAGCTCCGTGCCGGGTGCTCTATTTAGTCGTTAGACGCCCGTGGGCCCGTCTGTGCAGCGTCCGGGCTCGTTAGACGCTGTCCCCCCTTGGGCGCGTCCCCCGATTCCTTGGCGGGGCGACGAATCGGCTGCTAGCTTTTAAGCTACACCGCAGGGCGACCTCCGAACTTTGCCACAGGGGGCCGCTGGTCAGTCGGGGTTCGTGCGCGAAGCGACGGGTCTCGTCAAACAGCTTTCTTGGATCGACGTCTTCGTCTGGAGCGTAATCTTCTTTCCGTGGCTGACCAGCTGGTCAGGGCTCTTCTGGGTCACTCCCGATTACTACCAGAACGTGAACTACTACCTTTCGCTCGGGGTCTGGGCCTTCACGGCCCTCGTCGTGGTTGTCCTTTACTGGCAGCTGACGACGGCGATGCCCCGGTCCGGCGGCGACTACGTCTTCGTCTCCAGGGCGATAGCCGGGTCGGTCGGGTTCGTGGCGAGCTTCGTCTTCTACGTTGCGCTGCTGGCAGACCCGGGATCGACGGGGGCCTTCTGGGGGTTTTCGGAGGCAGGACTCCAGCTCGCCTTCGCGGGGCAGGTCCTCAACAATCCCGGCATCACTAATCTGGGGACATTCCTGAGTCCGTTCACCACGTCGAGCCCGATCACCCTCTTCGCAGTGAGCGCCCTCCTCCTCGTTGTCGGAGCCGTCGGCGTGATTCTGGGCGGGAGGATCTTCAGGACAATCATCTACGGGTTCTTTGCCTACGGCGCCATCGTCCTCGTCGTGGTGATGGCGATGTTCGCTCTGAACAATCAGGCCACCTTTGCCACAGACTATGTGAAGTACTTTCCCGGAGGGGTTTCGGGGGTCTACGCGAGCGCGCTCGGCACGGCAGGATACAGCCCGGGCTACAGTCTCGCGTCCCTCGGCTTGATAATCCCGGTCATCTTCGTCAGCCTCGGCCCCTACCCCACCATGCAGATGGTCGGAGGCGAGATAAACAACCCCAAGCGTTCCCTCCTGCTCGGCGCCGTGGGCGCCGAGTTCGCCTCTATTGCCATCTTCCTTCTCATGACCTATCTATTCGACCACTCCATCGGCATCTCCTTCCTGGAAGCCTGGACCCTGAGCGTCGGTGGAGGGTCCTCGACCGTCCCTTCAGCGCTCGCGATGGTCTTCTACCCTAACACGATCCTGCTCTGGGTCATCACGATAGGCCTCTTCGTCGGTAACATCGGCTGGTGGTGGCTGGCGCTCGTCTTCGCAAGCCGGATACCGATGGCCTGGGCCTTCGACCGCATCGTGCCTACGGGTTTGGCCCACGTGAGCGACAGGTTCCACACACCCACGTTCTCGATAATGCTCACCGTGGCCCTCTCCACCATCCCGATGTACCTCATCTTCTTCACCTCGTTCATCAGTACCCAGCTCAACGGGGTCTTTCTCTTCACGATAGCCTGGCTCGTCTCAGCGGTCGCGGCGGTCGTTCTGCCGTTCCGCAGGAAAGCGGTGTTTCAGATGTCTGAGGCGAACTCCAAGATCCTCGGCTTTCCGGTCCTCTCATGGATAGGCCTCGTCTCCGTGGCGGTGATAGGGTACTTCAGCTACAACGCGTTCACCAACCCCGCCATAGGACCGAGCGCGGAGACCGCACGCCTCCTCATCCTTGCAATCGTCGTCGTCCCGATCGTGATTTATGCCGTCTCCTACTACTACAACAAGAGAAGGGGCTTCGACCTTAGCCTAATAACCGGCGAACTCCCGCCCGAGTAGTGGAGAACCGGTGAACAGAGACGACGAGGGCGAGACCGAACCTGAAGCCTGCGACATCGTATGAAGGGAAGAAGATCGACGCGCACGCCCACATCGGCGATTTCGGGTCCTGGGCAAACGTCGCTTGCGACACCGGCGAGCTCCTCGTCTCGATGCGTCTCCACAACGTGGAGAGGTCGTGTCTCTTCTATTTGGACAACGAGCTGGTCCGAAGGGCCGCCGCGGAACACCCCCGCAAGATATCGGGATACGTGTGGCCGGACCCGCGTCAGGAAGGGGCAACGGCGCTCGTCCACACGGCGCTCACAGTTTGGAAGTTCAGGGGGATTAAGCTCCACCCCCTGTTCCACGCCTTCCTGCCAAACGACGAGATAGTGTACCCGATAATGGACGAGGCCAGGAAGGCAAGGGTCCCGGTCCTGATCCATTCGGGCCATGCGCCCTTCTCGCTCCCCTGGAGCATAGGCGAGCTCGCCGAGAACTTTAGGGACGTGACCATCGTCATGCTCCACATGGGGCACGGGCACGGCGTCTACATCCAGGCTGCGTTGTCCGTAGCCAAACGCTTAGACAACGTCTACCTCGAGACCAGCGGGATGCCCATGCACACGAAGATCAAGGAGGCGGTCGAGCAGGTGGGTGAGGAGAGGGTATTGTACGGGTCAGACATTCCTTTTCACGACCCGGCCGTGGAGATAGCGCGCGTGTGTGCGTCTGGTCTGTCTAAGAGACAGCTGGAGAAGGTCTTCTACACGAACGCCAAGGACACCCTGGGGCTGTAGTGCCGCGGGAGAGAGGAGTCCGACGGGGACACACCTCACCCAATCGAACCCCTCTGTCTCGTGAGGCGAAGGCCCCGTGCGGTCGATTTTCTCAAGACCGGTGTCGGCACAGATAAATAATCCCGAAGGCCGTTTTTGTAACAGATGCCTAAGGTAAAGGACCTCACCCGGGTCATGAACGACCTCGCCGAAAGGAGGGAGCCGTTCGTCCTTGCGACCGTCGTGAGAATCCATGGTTCGTCTATCGGGAAGCCAGGCTTCAAGGCCGTGGTCTCGAAGGATGGCCGGATCATCCAGGGGACCGTGGGAGGCGTCTGTCCAGAGTCCGCGATAGCGACGATGGCCATGGAGGCGCTGCACACGGGCAAGGCGAAGGTCGTCAAGGTCTACCTCGAGGATGCCAGGGGTGCCCTGGACGGGACCCTGAAGAACAAGAACCCGGATGAGATTTATGTCGAGGTCAAGTGCGGAGGGATGATGGAGATATACGTGGACCCCTATCTGCCCACGGACAGATTGGTCCTTGTGGGCCAGGGAGGCAAGGACGACATCGAGGACGGGCTGGTCCGCCTCGGAGGCATGCTCGGATACGAGACGGTGGTGATAGACCATCTTCCGATACTATCACAGGAACCCGACACCCTCATCACCGACCTGGACTACGACTTGGACGGTTTCCCGTTTTCCGCCTCCGACTCGGTGGTGGTGCTCACCAAGGGGGAGAGGGACGTGAAGACCCTTGAGACTCTCACCAGGAAGGGGGTAAGGTTCGTCGGCATCATGGCGAGCGCCCAGCGAATCAGAGACGACCTCGAGGCGCTGAGAAAGAGCGGGGTCCCCGAGCCCCTGATCCAGTCGATACACGCCCCCATCGGGGCAGACATAGGGGCCGTCACCCCCGAGGAGATAGCCCTCAGCATAATGGCCGACGTCACCGCGACGAGGCGCGGGAAGCACTTCCCTCACAAGGAGCTCGCGCCCAGCGAGTCTCCCGCCCCGACGAGCTCCTAGCGCGCCTGTCAGCAGGTTCTGGTAAGTCGACGGGCCATGCCCACCGACCAGCTTGCTGGCATCGACTCGGAGGATTAGGGTCCGCGTCCCGTTCCCCTTCACCGCTTCACCTGCCAGCCCTTTCTCCCTCGTTTCAAGATCAGCTTGTTGCGAGCGACCCTTCGGCTCGGGAAGGGAACTCGCGAACCTTGCAAGCCCCCTCGTGGACAGGTTCAGGGCCGCGTTCACGTCCCTGTCCGTCCAACTCTTACAGTTCTCACACCAGAGCATCCGCTTGTGCGCGACATCGCCCTTCTCTGGGTTGTGAAGCTTCTCCCCACACGCCGAGCACTCCGATGAGGATCCTCTGGTGTCAGACTTGGTAAGCGCAATTGTGGTCATTCCGTTCCAAGCGGCCTTGTATTCGAGCATCTGCTTGGCCTTCGAGTGAGGCCATGAGTTCAACCGGAACCTGTAATCATTTCCCTGACCGTTACCCCTCCGGTACATCTTCCCGATGTCTGTGAGGTCTTCGAGGGCGAGGGCCGCCCCGTTCCTTGCAGCGGTCCCGACGATGAAGTTCGTGGTGGCGTGAAGGAGGTTGTTGGTCCTGTCGTTGCACCTCTTCCAGTACTTGCGGGCGAGCTGCCGCCTCACCCTCACGTCGTTCCTCCTGAACGAGCCGACGATCTCCCTCGTCGTCTGCCTCATCTTAACGGCCTTCGCCATGTCCATCTGAATCACACCGTCCTTGTCTCCGAACGTGATGTTCTTCTCGTTCCTGTCCACGCCGTAGACCGTCTTCACTGGTGCGGCTTCGACCTCTTCCGAGTAGCAGAACGACAGCCTATCGGGTGTTATCGTGAGGCTCCTAACCTTCTTGCCTGCAAGCGTCTCAATCACGTGCCGGTTGAGCTGGGCGTCGAAATATCTGTCTCGGCGCAGAGGAACGAACAATCTCCCTTTCATGGTGATGAAGAATCCCGAGACTATACAGGCCACGGGCCTGAGAGGCTTCGGATGCCTCGTCTTCACGCCGCGCCTCTCGCTCTTCTTCCTGCTCGCGACGACCTCGCAGGCCCTTCCAATCACGGCCACCTTGTAGCACGAAGGCAGCTTCGAGTCTGTTGAGCGTCCGGTAGAACCCCTTCATCCCCTTCCTGTCGTCAATCTTGTGCTCCTGAGCATAGTTGATGCCGTTGTAGGTCAGGGTGAGACATTCGGCAAGAAGGCCGCTTAGGCCATCGGCTTCATATGACTGGACGACGCACTTTGTCGCTCGCAATGGTAGGAAATGCCCGCGACCCATTTAACCGCCACGCATGGCCCGTCAACTTACCAAAGCTGGACAGCAGAAGCTTTATCTACAAAAATCACTCCCGACGGGCCACGCGACATGGTACCGCGCAAGTTCGAGTATTTTGCCCCCGAGTCGGTAGTTGACGCGACCGCGCTTCTCAAGAAGTACGGTTCCGACGCGAAGGTCCTGGCAGGCGGGATGAGCCTTCTGCCCGTCATGAAGCTGAGGCTCGGGTCGCCGGCGTACATAGTCGACATCAACAGGATCCCCGGGATGGATTACATCAAGGAGTCAGGCGGGAACATACTCGTGGGCCCGCTTGCGCGCCATCACGACATAGAGCGGTCGAAGCTCATCAAGGAGAAGGCCTTCATCCTCTCTGAGTGCGCAGGCACCATCGGGGACCCACAGGTCAGAAACATGGGCACGATGGGAGGCTCGCTCTCACACTGCGATCCGAGCGGAGACTGGGGCGCGGCAATCCTCGCCGTAAGAGGGTCCCTGAGAATAAAAGGTCCCTCGAAGGAGCGGACCATGACGATAGACGACTTCCTCGTCGATACCTTCACATCGGCGCTCAGCCCGACAGAGCTGTTGACCCAGATAAGCATCCCGATCCCTCCAGCCAGAAGCGGCGGCGCCTACGTCAAGCTCGAGAGAAGGACGGGAGACTTTGCGACCGCGGCGGTCGGGGTGCAGGTGACCATAGACAGGAGCGGCGCGTGCGCCTACGCCGGGATCGGACTGACAGCCCTGGGGAACAAGAACCTCAGAGCGGCGAAGGCAGAGGCTGCGCTTCTGGGAAGGCCCCTGACTCCGAAGGTGATCGAAGAGGCGGCCGAGGCGGCTTCGGAAGATGCACAGCCATCCTCAGACCCGCTGAGGGGGTCGGCGGAGTACAAGAAGGAGATGGCAAAGGTCTACACCCGGCGCGGCCTCCAGCTGGCCGTAGGCAGAGCCAAGGGGGGTGCCCGCTGATGGCGAGAGCCTCCGCCAGGTCAAAGGACGGCGAGGTCAGGGCTGAGAAGCATCTCCGTTAACATCAACGGCGTGGACTACAGGAGGGAAGTCGAGCCGCGGCTGCTGCTCGTCCACTTCATCCGCGACGTCGCCGGGCTCACGGGCACGCACGTGGGTTGCGAGACGTCCAACTGTGGCGCCTGCACCGTGGTCCTTAACGGCAAGTCGATAAAGTCCTGCACCGCTGCTCGCCGTCCAGGCTGACGGGGCGCGGGTCGAGACGATAGAGGGGTTGGCCCGCGACGGGGCCCTTCATCCCCTCCAGCAGGCCTTCTGGGACAACCACGGCCTGCAGTGCGGCTTCTGCACCCCCGGGATGATAATGGAGGCCTACTGGATGCTCAAGGAGAACCCGAATCCGACGGACGACGAGATCAAGCTCGGCCTCTCGGGAAACCTCTGCCGGTGCACCGGCTACCAGAACATAATCACATCCGTCAGAGCGGCTGCCAAAGAGATGCGGAAGTAGGGAAGTCTAGCCGCTGAAGGGGTATGGCACAGGGGGCTTGTGGGCCCGAGAGTGCTTCGTCATGTGGATGTAGCAGTAGGTTGCGCCGCAGATGTGGCATCGAAAATAGTACTCCTTGCCCAGCAACTTGCTACAGAAGTTGCACGAAACGACGCTGCTCGCTCCGGATTCGGGGTGGGTTGTACTCAACTTTTCCTGTGCTATATGTGGAACGGCTTGTCTTTAAGCATAGATGTTATAATGTAGGAATATTCTCCTTAAAGTGAGAACTATTGCACGATTTGGTCCGCGAGCCGCGACCAACAATGTTTCTCCGGTCTTCCATCCAAACAAAATATTGCCACGGCTCTAACAATATTGTGATTGGAAGAACGCATTCCGATTTCGGGAACAGGCGCTCAACTGTTCTGAAGGTTTTGCCGCCTCTCCTGCCTTAGATTCTCTTGGCGAGTGCGGACACGGCCGACTTGAGCCCAGGAGTCGCGCCCCTGATAATCTCCGAGCCCCTTACCAGGCCGAGCAGCTTCACGACATCCTCGGAGATGAGCCGGTCGTCCCCGACCGTAAGGTCGCGGACCACTCTGGAGTAGTCCTTCTCCCTCGACAGCCTCGTGACATGGAGGACGTACAGGTCGAAGAGGCTCTGGATGACCTCCTGCCCTAGGAACGAGAAGCACTCGGCGGATTGCATGGATTCCAGCAGGTCCCCGACCTTCATCTCCATCACCTCTACCGCCTCGATCTCTCTGTATCTCCCGAACTGGGAGGCCGGGTCCACCTCTCCGCTGCTCGTCCGGAGGACGTCATAGATGACTGCGAGGCCCTCCAGCCTGTTCTCGCAGGAGACCCTGGATGCCAGCTCGAGGCCGAACGCGTCCGCCCAGACTTTGAAACTCGTCGGCCTCCTCTTGGGAAGCATCTTGATCTGGCCCAACACGTGGCTCGGGGAGGGGACCGTCCCATTCATGAGGAGGTCGGCGTAGGCGAAATCGCGCGCCGCGGAGAGCAGGGACAGGTCGGCCTCCTGCGTCTCCTTCTCGGAGAGCAGCTCGTCGACCCTGGCGAGCGACTTGAGGGACGAGGCGAGGTGCGCCTCCGCCCCCTTCTTGCAATTCGTCTTGAAACTGCGTTTGCAGTCCGAGCTCGCAGTGGCGAGCAGCAGGGAGGAATCCCTCAGGGGGACCGCGGAGGCCAGGGTGACGGCCAGCTCGGGTTCGGGCTGCCTCACGTGCCCTTCGTTCCTGAAGATTATCCTAGCATAGACGTCGCCCACCTTGATGATCTTCTCGGGGATCGGGTCCCGGGTCACGACGAGAAGGTCGTACTCGCAGGAGCTCCTGCTCAGGTTCTGAGCATGGCAGCCTATTATTGCGACATCGTTCGTGGGGAACGTCTTGAGAGCCGGAAGGATGCTCCTCACGCTCGCCTCGGTCTGGTTGCGAGACTGCTCCACGGCCCAGCACTCCCCGAGTTTGGAGATAAGCTTGAGCGGTTACCTGTTCACGGCTATGATCCCTAGGGCGACCAGCGCCGTCCCGGCGACCTCGGTCAGGGGTGGCGCGCTCAACTGGAGGAGGGTCCCTATGGTGACGGCGAAGACAGGGACGAGGAAGAAATAGGAGGCGAACTGCGCGGCCGGCATGCTGGAGAGCACCTTCCAGAAGATCACGTACGCCAGCCCGCTCACGAGCACGACGTTGTAGCCGAGGAGCACCCAGAAGATCGGCGCCGGGCTGATGAAGGGGTGGCCGGCGAAGACGACAGGGAGGATGAAGACTCCTCCGACAAGAGACTGGACCGCTGTTATCGTCCTGGCGTCCATCGTGGTCCTCCACCGCTTGAAGAGGATGATGGCAATCGCCCAGGAGAGGGACGCGACGAGCGCGTACAGGTCGCCCACGACCAAGGTGGAGGAGACGATGCTGGGCAGGAATATCACGACGATGCCCCCGAACGCCGCGGCTATGCCGAGAACCCTCCCGCGGGTGAACTTCTCTCCCACCAGCGGCGCGAGCACCGCAACGATCACCGGCTGAGTGTAGATCAGCGTCGAGTCGACCCCGGCGTTGGCGGTCACGAGACTGAGGTTCAGGAAAATAAGGAAGAGAGCTATGTTGAAGAGGCCCAGAAGCGTCAGCCAGAGAAGGTCGACGCGTCTCAACCCCTTGATGACGTGCCCTCCTATCGCAACCACGAACACCCCTCCCAGAACTGCACGGAGGAGGGCGAAGGTGATGGGGTCGACGTAGGGAAGGACCGCCTTTATGACGAAGTAGTTCGCGGCCCAGATCAGGCAGACCAGCAGGACCAGGACGAGGTCGAGGAGACGGATCTTCAAATGGACCAGCCCGCTCCTCCTGGCACCTGACCGCAGCCCGTCTGTTCGAGGGTCAGTTCGTTACCAGCGCCTTCATGCACTGCTGCTGCGACGCGACCTCGAAGGCGTCGGCCGTCCTCTCGAGGGGGAACCTGTGGGTGATCATGTCGGCTACCTCGATCCTTCGCTGGGCTAGAATGGCCAGAGCGGCCGACGTCTCCCGCTCCGAGGAGGCATAGCTTGTGACGAGCCGCGTCCCGTTCAGGAAGAACCTCGCCATCTCGAGCCGCGCGACGGCGTCCTTCCGGGGGGCCCCGAAGAGGAGCACCGTCCCGCCCCTCGCGACAGACCTCATCCCGTCCTCGAAGGCGGCGCTGCTCCCGGTCGCGAGCACGACGAGCTCCGGCCCCTCGCTGAACTCGCCGAGGGCGCGCTCGCGCTCGCCCTCAACCGTCGGGTTGAACGCGATCTCCGCTCCCATCCTCTTGGCGAGCGATACCCTGTACTCGCTCACGTCTGATATCCCCACCCTCTTCACTCCGTAGGACCTCAGGAGCTTGAGGTGGGTCAGGCCCACCGGTCCGGCCCCGTAGACCATGGCCGAGGCTACGTCCTTCGCTCCAGCCTGCTCGAGCCCGAGGATGCAACAGGCGAGGGGTTCTATGAAGCTGGCCTCTTCGTACCCCAGTCCGTCGGGAATCTTGAGGACCGCACCCCGGTCGACGTTGTACTTCGGCACGATGAAGTACTCGGCTAGGCCGCAAGGCACGAGGTTGTGCTTCGCGTATTCGCTGCACAGCGTGCTCTTCCCCCTACGGCATAGGCTGCACTCCCCGCAGCCCACGTGATGATGGGCGAAGACCCTCTCGCCTGCCGAGATTCCCTTCACGCCAGGTCCGACGTCGGCGACCTCTCCAACCTCCTCGTGGCCGATGATCCGGGTCGTGATGCCCTCCCCGTGGACCTTCTCGACGTCCGTCCCGCAGATTCCGCAGCACTTCATCCTGATCAGGACCTCTCCCTCCTTGGGTGTCGGCTTGGGCATCTCGACTATCCTAAGCCCGTCTGGTGAGTCTATCAGAGCCGCCTTCATGATACTGGTACGGCGTCCTCCTTTTCGGGTTATAAACGAACTCCATCCTACTTGGGAAGGCCCAGGACGTCCTCGCAGTCCCATATCGAGCCATCGATCGGGCATCTGTATTTGCAGGTCTGGAGCTCGACCATCTTGGCCCCGCAGTAGCAGGTCTGCTCTGGCAACGGTTCCCCAGTTGAGCCACTATCCTTATAGAGTTTGGCGACCAAAGTGAAGAATCCTTAAATCGCAAATGGCGCACATTTTTCTGAACAGAATGAGACAGCACACGAGCGAGAGGAGGGCCGTAACCTCCAGCGTCGCGGTCATCCTCGTGTTCGTCATCGTGGCCCTTGCGGGTGTCGGCTCTTACCTCGCCTTCTCCCAGGGCACGGGCGGCCGGACTACGGCGTCCTCGACGTCTTCCATCGCCACGTCCCAAGCCACGAGCTCGACGGGGTCGTCTGCGGCCACTTCCTCCTCGAGTTCAGCTTCGACCGTCTCCCCAACCACCTCGTCAGCTTCCGGCTCAGCCAGCTCTACCAGCTCAGGCATCAGCCGCACGAGCTCGGCCTCCGCCAACAAGAGTGAGGTGCAGGTGATAATCCCGCCGGGCATCGAGAACCTCGCCAACAAGGTCTCGTTCGAGCCGATCAACATCACCATAGTCATCGGGGTGAACAACACGGTCTTCTTCACCAACCACGACGACCAGGAGCACATCCTGGAGTCGACCGCATGGCCGACGAGCGGCCAGCCGTTCCAGTTCTACAGCCTGCCCGGCACGGGCAACACCTGCGTCACCACCGGCGTGCTGGCGAACTGCATGACCTTTACGACCCCCGGCAGGTACACCTACTTCTGCGAGTGGCACCCGATCTGGATGGATGGCACGATCAACGTCGTCGCGTGATTCCGCGAAACCCGTAAAACGTCCTCCGGGGGCGCGATGAAGCCGTGCGAGCCAGGTACGTCTCGGTCATCGTCGTCCTCCTGCTCGCCGGGGCGATAGCCGCGGGCTCCTACGTCCTTGTCCAGGAACGGACGGGCACGAGCAGTTCTTCGGGGCAGGCCGCTTGCGCGAACCTCACCTCGGTGCAGCGGGTGCAGCTGACGAGGTCGCAGTTCGGGAGCGTCACGACCTTCAGCCTCCCCTCGCCTCTGAGGAGTCCCAACTCGATAACAGCGGCGCCGGACGGCTCCGTCTGGTTCGGTGAAGTCGCGGTCCCCGGGCTGGCTCACCTCTTCCCTCTCAACGGGACGCTGGTCGAGTACCCGTGGCCCTTTCCCAACTCCACGCCGGACTCCCTCTGCTTCGACCGCTCGGAGATCTGGGGGGTCGTCCTCTGGAACGGTCTGGTCTGGGCCTCGGACCCTGCCAACAACCAGCTGGTCGGCATGAACCAGACGACGGGGTCGTTCACCGTGGTCCCTCTGGGACCCAGCGTCGTCCCTCGTTTCCTGGCCATCGATCCCGAGGACAACCTCTGGTTCACCGAGACCTCGCCTCCCGGACAGGTCGGCATGATACGCAACGCGACCGCCCCGCCGGTCTACCACTCGGTCCCCGCGGCCACGGGTGAGTACACCGCTTCCATGCTCTTCCACGACGCCACCCTTGCCTACGTCGTCACGGTGAACCCGCAGGACAACCATGGCCAGATCTTCTCGTTCGACCCGCTTGCCGCTGCGATGGCCTTCCAGCAGGTGGGGGGCAACCAGACGCTCCTTGGACCATACAGCGTTGCCGTCTCCCAGGGGTCGATCTGGGTGGGAGAGCACGAGGCTTCCTACGTCGCCTCCTACGACACCAATGCCGACAACTGGACGTTCTACCCCACTTCGACGGACCCGAAGCTCCCGCTGACCCTGCCCTACTACCTCTTGGCCAACGGGAGTTCGGTCTGGTTCAACGAGCATGACGCGAACAGGGTGGCCCAGATCGACCAACGAGACGTCACTGACGGAGTACGCGATGTCCCCCGTCCCCATAGACGAGGTGGGCATAGGGAACGCGCTCACGATCGCGCTCGACAGAAACCTCGTCTGGTTCACCGCATGGACCGCGAACCAGGTCGGGTTCGTCAACGACTCGGTCGTGCCTTCCTTCTCGGTCTCCTCGACCGCCAACGGCACGGTCACGCCGATAGCGGCGGGCTCCTCCGCGCAGTTCCAGCTCAAGATCACGGGGACCTCGACCAGGCCCCTGAACGTCACCTTCTCGGACTCGGAGTCCATCAGCTCCGTCCCGGATAAGCTCTCATTCGTCTCGAACGTCACCTCGATCGCGTCCCTCCACGGGCGGTCGGGGTCAGCGTCAGCGTCCGGGTCGCCGCATCGACGGCCGTCGGCCAGTACCTCCTCCTGATGACGGTCTCCGACGGGCTGACCTCAAGGTCGGTCTACGTGCCCGTCCTGGTATCCTGAACGGGCGGCGCGAAAAGCGTTAAAGCCTCCGAGTTTGGCTGAGGGTCGGTAACACCTTTGGAGGACGCAGAGATCGGCACGCCGAGACTTGTGAGGCGCAAGGTCTTCTCGACGACCCCGCATCTGTGCCCGGTCTGCCTCACCCCGCTTCAGAAGATGGGCGAGCTCGGGGGCTGGCTCGATCCCGCAGAACTACCTGTGCCCCAAGTGCGGGTACACGGGCATCGCCTACCTCGAGGAGGCGCAGAAGGACCCGAAGGAAGAGAAGAAGCGGGCGGACTGACTCTCCTTGGAGCGGCCCCGGCTCAATGTCCCAGGACTGGTCTATGCCGCGATCGTGGCGCTCACGCTGATACTTTTCGTCCTGTCCATCCCGTTCGGGACGTACGCCATCCTCTCGCCCCACCTCTCGACGAGTACCCCGCCGTACACCTATCAGACCCAGATCGCCTCGGTCCCGATCTACATCGGTCTCTTCGCGATCTCCCTCCCCATCAGCCCCACTTTCGGGATCCTCTTCGCCTCCCTGACGGTCCTCTTCGCCTTCTTCCTTGCTCTCGCCTCGGTGCAGGGAGGGGGGTTCGTCCGCGCCCTGAAGGACGCGTCCAGGGAGGGAATGGGCGCCCTTCTGCGAAACCCGCTCTCGGCGACGATAATGATCCTTGGCGCGACGCTCCTCGCGACGATAATCCTTGATCTCTTCCAGACGTCCGCCGGCGTCCCCTCTGGGGGCCTCTCCGGAGATCCCTACGGGCTCCTCGTGAGCTTCACCCTCGCCCCACTTATCGAGGAGGTCGGATTCCGGTTCTTCCTGATAGGCGTACCCCTCGTCTTCGTCATGCTCCTCACGAGGTCGAGCGTGACGCGAATGCTGAAGGCGCTCTGGCGGCCCTCCTCGGCGTGGGAGGGCGTCTCCGGCGGAGGGCCCGAGGTCTACTCTGCCCCCACCCTGAGGGTGCTCGTCTACTTCCTTATCGTCCTGAGCTCGATTCTCTTCGGACTGGCCCACTTCCTCTCCGGCGCCGGGTGGGACATCGGAAAGGTCAGCGAGGCGGCCCTGGACGGGGTCGCGCTCGCCTATCTCTACGTCAGATACGGGCTCCACGCGAGCATCATCTTCCACTGGGCCGTCGACTACGCAGCCAACGCCTTCGCGTTCTATGGGCAGGCCGCATACGGGATCTCCTGGACTTCCAACAGCGTCTACAGCTTCGTGCCTACGATAGACATCGTCTTCCTGCTGGGGCTGCCGGGCCTGGTCTACTTCGCCAGCCGCCTCCTCAAGCGAGTTATTAACACGCGGGGAGGGGTGACTGCGGATGACAGTAATCGGCAAATCAATCCTGACTGAGCTCGTCGAGAAGTACAGGGTAATCTCCCCGACCTCGCCCGAGGGCTTCGACGGCGACGGCTACGTACTCACGGTCAGGGAGGACAGGACGCTGAACTATCTGGAACACAGGAACATGGTCTCCAAGGAGGTCATCTTCACGCCGCCCAACTACGTGGCTCACCTTACCGCCAAGAGCCGATTCGGGCGGATGGGGCTATCCTTCTTGAACTCGGTGAAGGTCCACAGCGGCTTCGTGGGGAGGCTGGCCCTCGAGCTCGTCAACCTCAACAACGAGAGGTCGCCGATAACCGTGAGGCACGGAGACCCGCTGATCCACATCGAGTTCATCTCGAGGGACGGCGAACCCTCACCCTACCGGGGGAACTACATGTTCCAGTACATGAACGAGAGGGAGACCGAGACCTATGTCAAGATCCTCGCGACGCACTTCGGGACGCTCTTCACCGAGGAGGAGCTGAGGAAGATGAAGAAGAACCGGGTCAAGGAAGGCTGACCTAATCTTGGAATCCGCATGAACTATTGCACTGTGATACTAAGAAATCACTAAGCTTAACTCCGTGCCATGCTAGCCATATTGCATGAGCACTCAATCAGAAGACCCAATCGGAGGTTTCGGACCTAGCTGCGACCCCATCGGCGGATTCGGGCCGAGCTATCTGACTCTCGACCCAATAGGCGGATTCGGTCCTAGCTGCGATCCAATAGGCGGGTTCGGACCGAGCTATGTAACCCTGGACCCCATCGGCGGATTCGGGCCGAGCAACTGAACAAACTGAGCTACTAGCGCTCCTTGCCCTGGGGGCGCCTTTTCTTTCCATGTCCCGCGGGCGTTCTGCGGCGGGTTAGGGGACTCGCTGAAGCAGCCGGACGACCAAAAGAGTTCCTGCTCTACCTATCAATCGGCCCTCTCCTCTTCCAGGAACAAGCCCCTTACGCGCATCGATGCGCCTTCGGCGGATTCTGGGATCACGGGACGACCCGTGCAGCAGGGTCGGCTACCTGCCGATCTGCTGGCCAGGTTTCGTCTTTCGCAGCGATAGGCTTTCTTGCTCTATCCCCTTTGCCCTCTGGAGCAGGTTCTCGAACCGCCGCATGAGAAGCTGGTCGTTGAACTCCCAGGTCTGCTTGGACTCGTTGTAGAGCTCGGGGATGATGCTGAACGAAAGGGCGTGGCGCTGGTCGATGATGAAGTAACGTGCGCTGGTCTTGGTCTCGGAGATGACCTCGGCCAGGAGCTGGAGCCCCTCTGTGATCGACTCGATCGGGAAGATGAGCTCTGCCTCGTACCTGTCTCCGACGGCCTCGGACCAGATGAAGGGGAGCTGGTTGAGGCGGGACATGACGTCAATCCTCTTCGCCTGATCCAGGTCTGAGAATAGGACGGAGACCGCGAGATAGGTGTGCTTCTTGTTTAGCGCCCTGTCTGCCTTGTAGTCGTACTTCGTCCCCATCCAGTTGATCAAGTACCCCTTGATGAGCTTCCTCTCCTCGATGTGCTTCCTGAAGTGCCAGGTGAGCGTCTTGTAGTTGATTTTGAGCTTCTCGGCCATCTCGGAGAGGCTCCTGTTGCCGTCCATCTGGAGCTGCTTGAGGATCTGCAGGTCGGTGGCGTCGAACTTCTCTCTCGCCGAAGGCATGTAGGACGCAACCTGCCTGTCAACCTTCACCTCAGTGGACCAGTCGAAGTCCCAGAGTCCTTCGTCGAAGTTGTACATCTCCGTCTTCATCGGAGAGTTCCTGAACCAGTGGAACGTGTGGAACTCGAACGACCTGAAGTAGCCCTTCTCTCTCAAGCCGCTGAAGAACTCCCGGTAGGCCTCGACCTGCTCGTCAGGCACGGACGCGTGCACGAGGAACCTCCCGTCAGGCAGGACCTTCTCGAAGGCGACCAGATAGCCTTCATAGCTCATTATTGTAAGCATCAACTCCGCGACGTCCCTGTACCCGTCGGCGAAGTCCATGAGCATGATGACCCGGCGCAGCCCGAGTTTCTCGTGGTCGACGGCGACCCGGACCGCGAAACCTTTGTTGAGCAACTTCTCCTTGTACCTGTAGCGGACGGACTCCTTGTACTGACCGAGCCGTCTCGCAATCTCCGAGATGTTCGGCCCTACCTCGGTGATCAGCTTTGCCAGCTGACCCGTCTTGATGTTCGAACTTTCTTCTTCCCTGTTCCCGCCGGCTCTCTCTAGAGACATTGAGGTCGTTGGCGTTGGCCCCGCGGACTCGTTACTTATATATTGCGGTGAAATTTCTGTGTAATCTCTAACTCACTTTAGAGATTTGCACCCGGCAGTTCTCATATTCCGAGGGCCGACCTGAGCCCCTTGTACCTGTTCCGGATTGTGACCTCGGTCACTCCGGCAGCCTCGGCGACGTCCCTCTGGGTCTTGTCCTCGCCCTCGAGGGTGCACGACACGTAGAGCGCCGCGGCCGCGAGCCCCATCGGGTCCTTCCCGGCCGAGATCCGCGCCTCCTCGGCCTTCTTGAGTATCTCCAGCGCCCTCCTCTTCGTCCTCTCGGAGAGGCTGCGCCCTGGACGCTATCCTTGAGACGCACTTGGTCGGGTCGACCACGGGCATCTTGATGTCCATCTCCTTGAGGAGCAGCCTGTAGCACCTGGCGATGTCCTTCTTCTTGACGTTGGAGACCACAGCAAGGTCCTTGAGGGTCCTCGGCGTCTCCCTGTCCCTGCAGGCGGCGTAGAGTGAGGCGGCGATTATCGCGGAGATCGACCTTCCCCTGCACCAGCCCGCGCTCCAGGGCCTTCCTGTAGATGTAAGCGGCCTTCTCGACCACGGCGTCCGAGACGGACAGCTTGTCCGAGAGCCTGTCGAGCTCGCTGAAGGCCTGCCTCAGGTTCCTGTCCATCGGCTCGTGGACCTGGCTCCGGCTGTCCCACGTCCTGAGCCTCTCCACCGTCGCCTTCATCGAGGCCGAGAGCGACTTGCCAGAGGCGTCCTTGTTGACCCCGCCTATGACCGTGGCCAGCCCCATGTCGTGCATCGCTATCGAGGTCGGGGATGCCGCCCCTGGACCTGTCGTCCTTCTCCTCCTTCGAGAACGCCCTCCATTCCGGCCCTGTCTCCTCGATCTTCTCCTTGACCACGAACCCGCAGTTGCTGCAGACGAGCTCGCCGCCGTTGCGTTGTCCACCACCATCGGGCCTTTCCCGCACCTCGGGCACTTGTCCAACGCCCTCTGCAACCTCATCAGTCTCGAGAAGTCTCGTTCAGATGACATCGCAATTGCACCGAAAAGGACTAATCGGCCGGCGAGGTCGGTCAGATATATTTAACGTTTATGCACTTTCGGTCTTCCAAACCTTCAAGGGTCGCCTCTCCAGACGATTCGGCATAGGGAGTCAGTCCGGTTGCACGTCCCGACGCCGTTCTGTCCCTAGAAGAGCGGACCCGGGCCTCCCACCCCTGCGGGATGTGGAGGAAGTCTACATCAGACTTTTATAGAAGAGCCGGGCGCGCACTCCTGCGAGCCGGCGATGCAAGGTCTACTACTGATGGAGAATGTCCTTCAGTTCATAGGGGCCTTTGTAGCCTTTTCCATTGCGCTCGTCGCCTACAAGGGGGTGCGGCAGACAAACAGTTCGTCGCTGCTCCGGCTCGCTGCCGCGTTCGTCTTCCTGGGGGCCGGCTTCCTCCTCGAAGGGCTCTACCAGTTCAATTCCCTCTACGTGATCCCAGGCCTTGAGGTCTCGCTCGCCACCCTCCTGATAGCCGGCCTCTTCCTGGAGACCGCCGGGTACTTCTTCCTCGCATTCTCGCACATGCTCGACGTCTTCTTCGACAAGAGGATGGGAGCTATGCTCGCGCTCTTCCCGCTCATGGCGATAAACCAGACCAGCCTCGTCGTGGTCCTCACGAGCCTCTCCTTCTACTTCATCCTCTACGGGGTCGTCGAGACGCTCTTCGCCTACTCAAAGAACAGGAATCCCAACACGCTTCTGATCGCCTGCGGCCTCGCCGTGCATAGCCGGAGGCTGGTGGGTCTCGCTCGTGAGCCCAGACGGGCTCATGTTAACATAGTGCAGTTTTATGAAGGAAGTTGGACTTGTTACGCTATTCGTTCCGGTCCTGAAGTTACTTTCAATAAGAAGAGTGGGTGGAATGCCCCAGTATAGAACGCAGACGAAGATAATCGCGGACATCCTGGTGACCGCCAGGGACATGAACACCGCAGGTGAGGGCGTCGGGATCACGACCCTGCTGAGGAAGGGTAACGTCTCCTACAACAGGATGACCAAGCTCATAGTGGACCTCGTGGGCGCGGGCTCCTGCTCGAAGAATGACGCTGGAGAAGAACGCAAAGTACAAGATATCAGCGACAAGGGCATAAGCTTCCTCCATGCCTACATCCAGTTCGAGGACTTCGCGCAGTCGTTCGGTCTCCGGCTCTGAGCCCGGCAGGACCTTACCGATCCGACCTCTTCCAGTCTCGCTTTTATCCCCAGACAGACCTCCCCCGCCCCGATAAGCTTGATCGGTTTCCTAGGAGCCGGACGGGTGGGCGCCCAGGCCGCGCTCGAGGTCGCCTCCATGGGCATTGACGACCTCGTACTGGTGGACATCGTCCCCGGCCTCGCCGAGGGCGAGGCGCTGGACATCTGCCACAAACTCTCGGAGGCGGGGGTCGACGTCTACGGTCACGGGGCTCCACCGACTTCTCGAGCATGCGCGGGCGCGGACGTCGTGGTCATCACAGCCGGCCTCGCCCGGAAGCCCGGGATGACGAGGATGGACCTGCTTGGCAAGAACGCCGGGATAGTCGCGTCCGTGGCGAAGGAGGTCGCGAAGCACGCCCCGGACGCGCGTGGCCATAACCGTCACCAACCCGATGGACGTGATGAACTACGTCGTCCAGAAGACGACGGGGTTCCCGGTCAACCGGGTCGTCGGCATGGGTGGAGTCCTGGACCTCTCGAGGTTCAAGCACGTCCTCTCGCTCAAGCTGGGCGTCTCCCGGTCGTCGATCATGGCGCTCGTCATAGGGGAGCACGGCGAGAACATGGTCCCGCTGGCGAGGTACACCTCGATCGGCGGCGTCCCCCTCACGTCGATCCTCGACGGACGAGAGGAGATCGAGGAGACGATCCGGAGCACCCGACAGGCCGCCATCGACGTGATCTCCAAGAAGGGCGCGACAGTCGACGCCCCCGGAAACGCGATCGCCAGGATGGTGAAGGCGGTCGCCTCGACAGGCACGAGGTGCTGCCTGCTTCTTCCTTCCTCGACGGAAAGTACGGCGTGGGTGGTCTTTGCATCGGCGTTCCTCTGATGCTGGGAGCGAAGGGCGTGGAGGAGGTCTACGAGCTGGTTCTCGACGAAGGGGAGAAGGCACAGTTCATGAAGGGCGTCGAGACGATCAGAGAAGGGATAGGCTCGCTCCCTCAGCTCTGACCTAGGCTGTCTCCCGTGCGCCCTCGGCGAATCTGACACAGGGGATGATGCCGCCTCGCCCCTCCTGTGGTTGGGGAGGGCGCGTCCTCAGAAGCCGTGGGACAGGTAGTCGATCCTTCCGCCGTCGGCCACAAGCGTCGTCCCGGTCGTGAAGCTCGACTCGTCGCTCGCCAGGAACAGTATGGCCCTGGCGATCTCGACCGGCTTGGCGACTCGCTTGAGCATGGCCCTCCCTGACACGTCCGCGACGGCGTCCTCGAACTGCTTCTTCGTCTTCCCCTTCATCGTCATGTCGGTCTCGGTGTAGCCCGGGGAGACGCAGTTCACGGTGATACCCGCGCCGGAGAACTCGAGAGCGAACCTCTTGGTCAGGAGGAGCACCGCCGCCTTCGTGAGCGCGTAGCCGGTGGTCCCCTTGAATGCCGTGCCGAGTGCCGCGTTGCTTGCCACGTTCACGACCTTGCCGTACCTTTGCTCGAGCATGTGCCTGCCCACCTCCCTAGTGCAGTAGATGAGACCCTTGACGTTCACTCCGAGCATAGCGTCGATGTCCTCCGCCCTGAGGGTGAACAGGTCGCCCTGCCTCAGTATCCCGGCGTTGTTCACGAGGATATCGACCCTGCCGAACCTCTTGACGGCGGCCTCGACCATCGAGACCACCTCCGCCTCCTCAGCCACGTCCGCCCTGATAGAGATCGCCTCGCCTCCCGACGACTCGATCTCCCTGACCACCCCTGCTGCCTCCTGGGCCCCGTCCCTGAAGTTGACGCAGACGCTGGCCCCCTCGGCGGCGAAAAGCAGCGCCGTTGCCTTGCCGATCCCCCTCGAACCTCCGGTGATGAGTGCTACTTTCCCTTCGAGTCTCCCGGGCATCCTGCGAACATCCGTCCCGGAGCGTTCTTTAATGATTCCCCCACCCGACGGAACCCCGTGCAGAAACCGCTACATGTTCCGAAGTGCCGGCCGGCGCGCTCGGGTTCCTGATCGCGATCGCGGTCCTCCCCCCTGAACTTTCTCCAGTGGCCGCCCTTGGTCGGCACCGCCCTCGCGGCCTACCTGTTCGCCCTGCGCGGACGCCTCCTTGGTCGACCGCTCCCCGCGCTCGGAACCCAGAAAGTCGTCCCCTGGCCCGGCAAGGTTCAATTACGTTTGAATCGCAAGGCCGGGTCTTGGCGCCTGCGAGGCTCATCGTCCCCTACATCCTCATAACGGCGTTCCAGTACTTCCTCGCCAAGGACGCTCTAGGTTCCGCCTCCCCCTTCGTCTTCGGCGCGATGACGACACTCCTCACCTGCGTCGCCTTCTTCGCGCTCAACAGGGGATTCGGGCTGGTCCTAAACAGAGGAACGCTCGTCTTCTCCGTCATCTACTGGATGAGCGGAGCCTCCTGGCTCTACGGGCTGAACTACATCTCTCCCCCGCAGTCTGCGATAATCTCGTTCTCGATGCCTCTCTTCGTGATCCCCTCGCGGTCTGGGTCCTGAACGAGCGCGGATCGCGGGCTAGAGGTCTACGGCTCGGTCGTAGGGTTCGCGGGCATAGTGCTCTTCAACGTCCCGCTCCTCTCGGGGACCTCGACCACGCTGGGGGTCGTCCTCACTCTCGCGGACGCCTTCTTCTGGGCCCTCTTTTCGGTGCTGATGCGGAAGCTGAGGACCCAGAACACCGTCCAGACGCTGGCGACGGCCTCGTTCATCAGCTTCCTGCTCTACGGCGCGTTCTCGGTGACGGACTTCACCCTGAGGCCTTCGGCAGACCTCGCGATCGATGTCACCTTCCTCGGCCTCGTCTCCGGGGCGCTGAACTTCTACATCTGGATGGCGCTTGTGAAGGTCGAGAAGGTGGGCAGGCTCACCACGCTCATCTTCCTCGCGCCGATCATCACCCTGATCTACTCGGTCGCCACCACGGGCGTGATACCGAGCTACATCACCTTGGGCGGGGTGGTCCTAATCTTCGTCGGGATATACTCCTCGAACATCCTCGCCGCGAGGTCGCCCGCCGCGCCCCCCGTCTCTCCGCCTCCGATCATGGACCGCGGTTCATAAGTAGGCCTCTCCGCGAGGCGCGGCAGAAGCTAATCGTGTCGAAGTTCGACGTCCTCGTGATTGGGGCTGGCATCCTGGGGGTCTCCTCGGCCTATTACATCAAAAAGAACAGCCCGGAGAAGAGGGTGCTCCTGATAGACCGATACGGCGACGCCGGTCAGGCGAACACGGGGAGGTCCAACGCGATGTTCAGGAACACCTTCAGCTCGGTCGACAACCAAGACCTCGTAAACCCCTCGATCGACTACTATGTCCACGTCCAGAACGACCTCGGCATCGACATCGGGGTCGACCAGGTGGGCTACCTCTGGATGATGACGGAGGACCAGCTCTCCGCTGCCCAGCCCCACCTCGGGAAGATGGCCGATAACAAAGTGGAGCTGAGGCTCTTCGACAGGGGCGAGCTGGAGAGGATGATCCCTGGGTTCGTGCCGGGGCCCGACTCTGACGACGCGAAGCTGATGTCGCTGGGCGGGGTCGCGAGCGGCGTCTTCGGCCCGAAGTGCGGACGCCTCGCGCCCGACAGCCTGGCGGGCTACTACCGCGACCAGTTCAGGGCGCTGGGAGGCGAGGTGATGTTCAACGCAGAGGCGAGACGGCTGCGGATTTCGGCGAAGGAGCCGACGGGGATCGAGGGGGAGCCCTTCGTCTGGCAGGACTGGACCGCGACCGGGGCGACCCTCGGAGATGGCACCGAGATATCCGCTGAGACCGTGGTCGTCGCCGCCGGCGTCTGGAACAACGAGCTCCTCGACCCGGTCGGGATAGACGGCCACTGCAAGGCGAAGAAGCGCCAGCTCTTCACGGTCTCCATCGAGGGCAAGCCGAACCTGGAGTCTCTGCTCTGGTCCAAGGGGTTCAACAGCTCGGGCGTCCTGCCGTTCGTCATCCTGCCTAAGGCCGGGCTCATGGTCAAGGCCGTCAAGGAGGGAAGGGAGTTCTGGGTGGGGTGCGAGGACGAGGTGAACAGAGAGTTCATCACCGCTCCAGAGCATGACCTCGACCGATACTCCCCCGAGCGCTCGTACTACGAGCACAACGTCTACCCCATCCTGCGGGAATACCTCCCGCAGTTCGAGGGCGCGAGACCGAGCAGGATGTGGGCTGGGCTCTACGGGTACAACACCATCGACAACCTCCCCTACGTCTTCGCCGAGGGCGGCCTGGTCGTCGTAGGCGGCGACAGCGGCAGCGGGGTAATGAAGGGCGACTCGCTCGGGAGGATCGTGGACGCGGTCTACAGGGGTGGGGAGTCTGCCGAGGCCGAGCTTTATGGTGGGTCCCGGTTCAGGGCGGCGAAACTCGGGTTCAGGTCGCGGGACGTCGAGCGAGAAGAGTGGCTGATCTAGGGCCGCGCACCCCGGTCACTTCTCCCTCCACCTGGCCTTCGTCAGCGAGACGAAGAAGAAGGTCGCCGTGACCGCGAGGAGGACCAGCCAGGCCTCGTCGATGCCAAACGCTGTCTGTTTGACGAGGCCGGCCGCGTTCTGCGCTATCTCTGACGCGTAGGTCGTGGGCGAGAAGTAGGCAAGATACCTCCACGGAAAGGGGATGAATGTTATCGGGTAGTAGACAGGAGGGATGGTCGTGAAGAGCGTTGAGAGCAGGCGCGTGTAGGCGAAGCTCTGCACTATGTCGGACGAGATGGTCGCCAGGAGGAACCCGATCGAGACCGACGTCAGGAACATGAGAAGCATGACTGCGATGATCGAGCCCAGCTGCAGTGGTGTGACGTGGACGTAGAAGTAGAAGAGGACAGAAAGTATCGCGATCGCCGGTGAGGAGTAGATGAGCTCTGACACGGTCATCCCCGCGACGTACGCGCCCGCCCGGGCTGGCGAGGCGACGATCATGTCCTGGAGCCTGTAGTCGTTCTTCAGGTGCGAAAGATCTCCTTGGAGCGAGGTCCCGCTCGAGAACATCGTCATGATCAAGCCGCCGATTATCGCGTCAGAAAAGAGCGTCCCGCCGCTTGCGAACGTTATCAGGATCAGGAACGACAGCGGCGAGAGGACGGTGTTTACGAGGATGACCGGGTAGTTCTTCATTTCATAGATGGCGTTGATCAGGATCGAGGCGATGAACTGGTTGAGGGTCTTGTCCATCTACCTCGCCCCGCGTCTTTCCTTCTCGCGCAGGACCACGAAGTTGAAGACGTCGTCGAGGGTCACCGGGTTCAGCGAGAACCGCGCCCTAGCCTCCGCGAGGTCCTTCGCCATCGCCAGCGCTTCGTCCTCCGTGGTGAAGATCTGGATCTTCCCGTCTCTCCTGACGAACCTCTCTCCCGTAGGCGGCGGGGAGACCGACTCGTCTCCGGGGAACACCAGGCTGAACGCATACTTCATCTCCTTCCTGAGCTCCTCTAGCGTTCCAATCGCGAGGAGCCTTCCGTCCTCGAGGATCCCTATCCTGTCAGAGACCTGCTCGGCCTCCTCGAGGTAGTGGGTGGTGAGGAAGACGAACCTCTCCTTCCCCAGACCGATGAGCACGTCCCACAGCTCGCGCCGCGAGATAGGGTCCAGGCCCGTCGACGGCTCGTCCAAGAATACGACGTCAGCCTCGGATGCGAGCACCATCGAGAGAAGGACCTTCCTCTTCATCCCGCCCGAGAGCGTGCGGTTCAGTCTGTCTCCGTAGTCCCCCAACCCGACGCGCGACAGCGCCTCGACGGCCCTCTTCCTGGACTCCCCGTAGCCGTAGCCTCTCCACATCAGGTAGGTCGAGATCGTCTGCACGGGCGTCACCCAAGCCACCGCCCGCCCCTCCTGCGGGACGACCGCTATCCTCTCCCTGAGCCTCCGCGCGTCTGCCATCACGTCGAGCCCGTCTATCTCGGCGCTCCCCGAGGTAGGCTCGAGAAGTGTGGCGAGGATGCGTGTGAGGGTCGATTTGCCCGCCCCGTTCCTCCCGATCAGCGTGAAGATTCCGTTCGTCGGGATGGTGAAGGACGCGGAGTCGAGCGCGAGCTTCTGCGCGCCGTAGGACTTCGTCAGGTCCCTGCAGACGAGCTCTCCAACCGGCTTCATCTGCCGCGCCTCTTGCCCAGCTGCTCACGGTATGCGACCCGCGAGAGCTCGTCCGCCTCGGAGTTCAGCTCCCTGGGTATCCATTCGAATGACAGCCTGGGGAACTTCCTCGCCATCTCCTTCGCCTCGAGGTACTTGTCGACGTAGGTCCCCTCGGCGGTGCTGTTGAGGGCCTTCTTGCTGACCTTCCACGCGCCCGCCATCTGGTTGACCAGCATCTTGGAATCGGACTTCACCACTACGTGCTCATCGGCAGTAACCCTCGATCGACTTCAGTGCCTCGATCAGTCCGGCGTACTCCGAGTGGTTGTTGCTCACGGGATCTCCGTCGAAGCCGTGGCCTCTCTTGAGCTCCCGGCCGTCTCGGTAGACCACGAACCCGTAGGTCCCGATTCCCGGGTTCCTAGGTTCGGCCAGCCCGTCAGTGAATATCTCTATCATCGCGAAATCATCCCTTGAAAACCGTGATTCAAAAAGGGGAGAGGTTGCCCTTTGGCGGGACAACCACACTCTCGCAGAGGAGTAGACCTTCGCCTACTGCTCTGTTGGCTCTTCAGTAGACTCTTCTGCCTCAGAGGACGCCTCCTCTGGGGCTGCGGCCGCCATCGAACCCTCCACGAGCTGTCCGCTCGCGTACCTGTTCGAGACTTGGGTGACCTTGATCCTCACCGTCTGGCCCTGCTTCGCTCCGGCCACGAAGATGACGAAACCGTCGATCTTCGCGATGCCGTCGCCGCGCCTGCTGACGTCGGAGATGGTAACGTCGTACTCCTTTCCGACCTCTACTGGCTTGGGCTTGAAGGATCTGAAACCTCCTGCCGAGGATCCACCCGAACCTCCGCCGAATCCACCGCGGTTATACCCGCCACGTTGTCCGAAACTCATCCGTTTTTCACTTCCTACCTAAGTTTCCGTCGGTGAAACTCTCTACCCGAATCCCGTAAATAAACCTTGGGTTTGTCGGTTCTGTCAATTCATCGGCGCATCTTACTGCGTCGTCTCTCTGTTAACTCGCGGCGCATGATGAGTTTTCGTAGAAAGGGTTCTGGTAACCTATAGCCTGACTGAGAGGGCGCTGTCAACTGGGCTGACATGGCTGACGATGCGGGGTGTCTTGCTGAGGATGCGCCCACAAAGCCTAAGTGTCGTCTTGGAGTCTCCAAGACTGTGTTGTATCTTACGCCATTTCTCTTGTTTGACGGCAACTGTTCTGAAGCAATGACCTTTTACCAAGAATGTCTTGGAGGCGAACTAACTCTTACGAAGCTTGGTGATACTCCTATGAAAGACCAGTATCCAAAGGAGAAACATGACAGAATCATTAACGCTCACCTGAAGAGCGGCGCCATAGAAATCACCGCTTCAGACTGGATGGCATCCCCAACATGGGAGCCGAAACAGGGTACCGCTGTTGGCATATTTGTCATAGCTGGAACATATGACGAGATAAGAGTAGTTTTTCATAGACTTGTAAAGAGAGCAGATAGGGATAAGGGACTTTTCGTGGAACTACGTGACATGCCATTTGGAACCTATGGGCAATTCATCGATAAGTATGGCGTTCCGTGGAAGTTTAGAGGGGAGAAAAAGGCATGAAGACACTTAACACTCCGACAAATCCCGCCCACGAGCCGATGAATTAACAGAACCGGTTTGTCGGCGCCGTCCCTTCGACGGATCGCGAAGAGGTCGCTCGTGCGATCAGGCGAGAGAAGGGTCTTGATTTTGTGTGCGCCCGGCGAGTCCGGTTCGGGCACTCGCCGCGGAAGCGGGTCCTCCCCATCTCCCCGCGTCAGAGTGAGCAAGAACCCACGAAAGGTTGAATTACCTAGACGCCGAATTGCGGTCGAACAAGATGCCAAAGGTCCGGGAAGTCATGACGAAGGACGTGCCCCAGGTCGACGCGAGCGCGAGCGTCCTCGAGGCCGCGAGGGTGATGAACGAGAGGAAAGCGAACGGGACGATAGTCCTCCAGGAAGGTAAGCCGATAGGGATGCTCACCGACAGGGCCCTACTCCGCAGGTTCATGAAACTCAACAAGCGCCCGGAAGAGGTGAAGGTCAAGCAGGTGATGGCGCCCCTCCTCAAGATCGGCGCCGACGCCTCGGTCAAGGAGGCCGCCAAGAAGATAACCGAGAACGGAGTCACACGCCTCGGCGTCATCGACCACGACAGGCTGGTGGGGTGGGTGACCATCACAGACATAGCGAGAGCGAGCTCCAAGCAGGGAATCGTGGACTCGTTGCACCGTCAGAACCAGGGCGGGACCGAGGACGAGCTGCTCTGCCCCGCCTGCAACTCGGGGGTGATGAAGAAGGTCGTCGGCAGCGGGGGAGTCGATCCTCAGGTGGGAGTGCCCCAACTGCATGCACGAGGAGTAGTCCGCCATATCATCCATATTCTCTATATGTGAAACGTTCTCCTAGCGGCGACTAGGCTCCGTGGACGCAGAATACGATGGCGATTCCAAGTGGACCTCATAGTCCTAAGACACGGTGAGGCCGGCAAGCGGATTGAGGCCGCAGGCAGGGATTTCGAGCGAGCTCTTACGGTATCAGGCAAGAAGGAGGTCGAGGAGGTCGCGGCGTCTCAGGCCGGCTCGGGGTGGACGTCGACCACGTCGTGGCGAGTCCGCTGAAGACGCGCCAAGGAGACGGCGGTGATCGCATCGAAGGTCCTAGAGAAGGAGGACGCTGTCGAGGTCTGGGACGAGCTGAAGCCGGAGGGCGAGACCCAAGCGCTGTACAGGAGGCTCTCCGGGCTGAAGCGCGACTCGACCGTCATGCTGGTCGGTCACGAGCCCTACCTGAGCGAGATGATCGGGGAGCTCGTAGCCGGGAGCAGAGGTGTAAGGATAGTCCTGAAGAAGGCGGGTGCCGCCAGGGTGGTGGTGACCTCGTTCACGCCGAAGCCCTCCGGGGAGCTCAGGTGGCTGATGACTCCGAGGCAGATGAGGAAACTGGCGCGAAGCAACTGATATAGTGCGGAGAGAGAGCTAGCGACCATGCGAGCCTCCGTTATTGACCTGGGGTACAACTCGCTGAAGATGGTCAGTTACGACGTCCGGCTCGACGGCTCGTTCCACGCCTACGACCAGCGCGGGAGCCTCACCCGGCTCGGCGAAGGGTTGAACCAGACGGGCTTCCTCGGGCAGGAGGCGATCGGGAGGACCCTCAGGGAGCTTGCGCTCCTGAAAGAAGTGAACAGCCTCTCCGGTGTCGAGCGGGTGCTGGCGGTCGCGACCTCGCCCGTGAGGGACGCCGCGAACGGCGATACGTTCCAGAGGGAGGCCGAGTCGCTACTGGGTCTCAGGTTCAAGATTCTCTCCGGAAGCGAAGAGGCGCTCTTCTCGTACGTCGGCGCCGCCCGCGCCACGCGCCTGCCCGACGTCCTCTTCTTTGACCTCGGCGGCGGGTCCCTCGAGCTCACGTATGCGAGGGGGTTCCGCGTAAGAAAGATACACTCGCTGCCGGTCGGGGCACTCCGGCTCAGCGAACTCTACGGCCGCGAGGGCCGCAGGTACTCCAAGAAGGACTACGATGCGATGAGGAGGAGGATCTCGGAGTTGCTCCCGACGCGGGAGGAGTTGGGGCTAACGGCGGAGACGGTCCTCCTCGGCGTGGGTGGCACCATAAGGGCGCTGGCCAAGTACGACCAGTGGATGAGAGAGTACCCCCTCAACAAGCTTCACAACTACCGGATCAGGCGGAAGTCGATCGCGGTCATGAACAAGAGGCTGCGGAAGATGGACCCCGAGAAGATAGCGGAGATCGACGCCCTGGGGAGAGACCGTGCGGAGAGCATCACCGCGGGCTCGCAGGTCGTCTCGACGATGATGAGCAGGCTGAAGTTCGACGAGGTGATAGTGAGCACCCACGGCCTCAGGGACGGCGTCCTCTCCGAGTACCTTCGGGATCCTGCCGCATACTCCGGGGAAGAGTTCGACGAGGCGAGGGCCAACGACTCCCTGGCGGTCTGGCAATCCGAGCAGTCAGGGACCGGGGCCTTCAGCCGAGGGCTCGCCTCCGCCGGCATCGTCACCCCGCGGGAGAGGGCGATGCTCGACGAAGCGATGGGGTCGTTCCTCGACCTCTACCTCGCGACGAGGGCGGAGAGCCTCTTCTACGCCATCCTGAGCGAGGACAGCTTCCTGGACAACAGGGACCAGATCGCCCTCGCCCTCTCGTTCGTGAGGGCCAAGGCCCCAAAGACCGCGAACCTGTTCTACGACCGCTACAGGTCCTTCCTCAGGGACAAGACCAGGGAGTCCATCGACAAGCTGGCGGCCTTCATCCAGCTCGCCGAGGTCATCCGGCTGACGAAGTCGACCGCACAGATCAGGGTCAGGGACGGAGCGTTGAGGATCGAGATCGTCACCCACAGGAAGGACTTCCCGGGGCTGCTGCTCGAACAGGCCGAGCGGGAGCTCGAGGACACAACCGGCAGGAGGGTCAAGACCTTGATACACCGATACCAGGAGCGGGAGCAGGCCGTCCCGGTAGTCCGGAGGTAGGCCGGGGACGAGCGTGAAGGAGGGTGCGCCAAGGGAGCGGCCCCGTGGCAGGCTCATCGTCGTCGAGGGGATCGACGGCTCGGGCAAGTCCACGCAGCTGCATCTGCTCGACAAGTGGCTCCGGCATCTGGGGCTGCTGGTCTTCAACACCGAATGGAACTCCTCGGAGGTCGTCAAGGAGATCACCTCCAAGGGGAAGAAGAAGGCGCTCCTCACGCCAACGACCTTCAGCCTCCTGCACGCGACCGACTTCGCCGACAGGTACGAGAGGAACGTCGCCCCGCTTCTCCGCGCCGGGTACTTCGTCCTGGCGGACCGCTACGTCTACACGGCCTTCGCCAGGGACGCCGTCAGGGGCTGCAACCCACGGTGGGTCCGGAGGGTCTACAGCTTCGCGGCGAAGCCCGACGCCGCCTTCTACTACCACGTCCCCGTCGAAGTGGCGGTGCAGCGGATACTGACCGGCCGGCCCAAGCTGAAGTACTACGAGGCCGGGATGGACCTCAACCTCGCCAACGACGAGTACGAGAGTTACAGGATATTCCAGTCCCGGATAATCGAGGAGTACAAGGCCATGGCTGCGACCGAGGGATTCAGGGTGATGGACGGGTCACTCGACATCGAGGTTCAGCAGGCGCAGATGCGGAGACAGGTCGTGGAGCTCCTACCAGCCGCCGCGGCCGCCATCGCACTTAGGGAGCTGGATTCCCAGTGATCAGGTCGGGGAAGGCCCTGGGACCGAGGCCGCTCACCTTCTACGGGGACGGGATCCCCTACCTCAAGGGAAGGGAGATCAAGGGCAGGTTGATCGTCCTAGAGGGACCCGACGGATCTGGAAGGAGCACGCAGGTCGAGCTCATCACCGCAAAGCTCGAGTCCGAGGGTCACGCCGTCGCGACGACCGGGCTCAAGAGGTCGGAGCTGATCGGGAAGGGGATCCTCGAGGCGAAGCAGAAGCTGCCCCTGGGCAAGAAGACCCTCACCCTCTTCTACGCCGCAGACTTTGCGGACCAGCTCGAGCACAAGATAATCCCCGCGCTAGAAGCCGGCTACATCGTGCTCGCGGATCGCTACATCTACACGCTGATAGCGAGGAGCATCGTGAGGGGCACGAGCAGGAAGTGGTCCCACGACCTCTTCGGGTTCACCATGAAGCCCGACCTCGTCTTCTACCTGGACGTGGACCCGGGCGAGCTCTTCCACCGAGTCTTTCAGAAGTACTCCGGGCTCGACTACTATGAGTCAGGGGCCGACCTGGGGCTCTCGGACGACCTCTTCGACTCGTTCGTCATCTATCAGAAGATGATGGCCAAGGAGTTCAAGCGGATGGAGAGGACTCACGGGCTCGTCCCGATAGACGCGAACCGCACGATCTTCGAAGTCAACGCAGACCTCCAGGGCAGGATAGACAGATATCTCCATGACGGAGACTAGCGCGACCGTAATCCAGTTCCTCGACCACTACGAGAGGCTCAAGGACAGGCTGAACAAGGCGCTCCGGGAGTACCTCGGCGACCCCGGGAGGACCCAGACCAAGAGCCTGCGCGCGGCCGTGAGGAGGCTCGACGCCGCGATAAGGGTCCTCCCCAAGGGCGCGCAGAAGGAGAAGGCGATGCGCCGGTGCCACGAGAGGTGCCGGGAAGTCCTCAGGGAGACATCCCGGATCAGGGACGTCGACCTTCTCAGCGAGAGGATCGCGAGGCACAAGGAGGACTCGACCGTGGCCTTCATGCTGAAGAACCTCGGGGAGGAGAGGGAGGAGTTCGTAGACCGGACGAGAAAGGCCGCATGGAAACTCTTCGAACACCACCCTCCAAAGCTCGCGAGGCGGGACCTGCCGAGGTTCGCCCGGCGGGCCGAGGGCGCCCTCGACGAACTGAAAGCCGAGATAGCGCTCGAGTCGCGCGTCGCGCTCAAGGACGAAGCCAAGGTCGACGAGCTGCACTCGCTCCGCAAGCACTGCAAGCGGCTGAGATACACCCTAGAACTCTTCCCCTCGGTGAGGAACCAGTCGAGGCTTGTCAGCGACCTGAGGGTCTGGCAGGACGCCCTCGGCGAGATACGCGACTGCGACGTCGTGGTAGAGTACCTCTCGCGGGCGAGACCGACCGAGGCCGTGAGGAAGGCCTTGACATCGGAACGTGCGTACAGGCACAGGAAGTACCTCCTCTTTGTCCGGTCCAGCAAGCGGAGCCGGGTCGGAAGACCTCTTCATCTCGCCGGGTCCGACGGCGAGGGGGCCAGAGGGTCTAGATCATTATCGAGAGCTTCATCACGGGATATCCTAGCGTAACGTCGCAGTCTACGGAATAGATGTTCGTGTAGGGCTTCACGCCCTGGAGCAACAGCACCCCGTCCTTCTTCCATAGCTTGACGTGTAGGTCGACCATGCCGAGCACCTTCGGCAGTATGAAGAAGTTCGGCCGGGCGATGCCCATGGTCAGGTCCCCCCTCAACCTGGTCTGAACTATGGCCGTCCCGACCTCGTTCAGGAGCTTCTCGGGGAACCTCGCGTAGCTGGCCTCAATGTTGTCGTAGCCGATGTTCCTGAGGACCGGGTGGCCGTGAGTCCTGGCCTTCAGGTCGTCGTAGGCGGCGTCGAAGGACTCAGAGCTTGCGTCGATCTCCTTCTCGTCCCTGGCTCCTTCGGCGAGCATGACGGGGACCGTGTACGGGTGCTTCGCCTTCTCGGACTCTTTCTTTTTGAGTCCCGGGACGGGCTCCTGGATCCTCACGTAGCTATCGAACTCCTTCTCCGTCGTGTAGGGGCTCCACGCTTCCTTGATCCCCCGGCCATCGACGCCGCCGGTGGGGACTATCATGGTCCCCCTGCCCTGATTGATGAAGTTCAACGAGATGGCGCGGGTGACGAGGCGCATCTCGCTGATCTGCACGTCGGTCGCCATCTCGACCACGAAGTACGATCCCTTGGGGAAACCTCCTCCGAGTATCGCATCAAAGTCCGAACTGCCTGTGGAGATGAGCTCCCCTGAGTCAGGGATGGGCTTCCATCTCTGGGGTGCGGCGGGGGATCTCAGCCTGGTCGTCGCGACGCGGAAGCCGTTGTCTATCGTGTAGAGGGCGTCCCTCGTCTTCAGCCTCGTCCCCCTCATCTTCCTGATCTCGAGCTCGCGGGGGATGGTCATCTTCAAGTTCAGGACGCCGTCTGCCACGAACTCCTCTGACGCGTCCCCCAGACGAAGGTCCCCGCTCGGCTGCTCCGCGATGATAAGTGTCGTGCACCCAAGGTTCCTCACGACCTTGCTCAGGACCGTGTGGAGGATCTGCCGTCCTTCGTAATGGCCCCCGGTCGCCTGGGCCATGACCGAGTACGAGTCAATCACAAGCCGCTTCGCCTCGAACTTCTTTATCGCCTCGACAATGTCGGAGGTCAACCTTCCCATTCCCTCCCTCGTAGCCGAGAACATCTCGAGGAAGTGGAAGCGGCCCTCCTTCTCGATGCTCTCAAAGTCGAGCCCTACCGTCTTCATCTCCTCGTAGAAGCTTCGCTTGCCCTCGCTGAAGGAGATGTAGATCCCGCTCTCGCCCTTGTTCCTGGCCCCGTCATAGAGGAAGCCGGCGGTGAATATCGTCTTACCCGTCCCCGGGTTGCCCGCCACGAGGATCAGGCTCCCCCTCGGAACGCCCCCGCTCAGAAGCTCGTCGAGGTCGGCGTTGCCCGTCGATACGCGCTTGATTGCATAGTCCTTCACCAGGATGGCCCCAGAAGTCATCTCGTTGTTTTGCGCCTGGCCGAGTATATAACGAAGAGGTGACCGGGCCCCTCGGTCTGCGGAGGTGCCCTGAAGGGCAACGTCTATCTACGAATTGGAGGGGGGGCCGTGCATGCCTAGGACCGCAGTCGCGCCAAAGAAGGCAAGGAAGACGCGGGCCAAGTCACCGGGGCCCAGGAGGGGGAAGGTCACGCTCGAGCGAATCTTCAAGGCATCTCTGGACGAGACGTGGGACCTCTGGACGACGAGCGCGGGCCTCGAGTCCTGGTGGGGGCCCTACGGGTTCGTGACGAAGGTCAGGTCGTTGGACCTCCGTCCAGGCGGGACGTTCGAGTACGCCATGAAGGCGACCGACGATCCCCAGGTCGAGGCGCTGACAGCGGCCGGCCTGCCGCTCCTCAACATAGGTCGCTCGACCTACACGGAGGTCGTCCCGCGCTCGCGTCTCGCCTACAGGACAACCGTCGACTTCGTCCCCGGCGTCGCTAACTATGAGATCACGACGGTCGTCGAGCTCCATGACTCCCCCGCGGGAGTAAGGCTGACGTTGACCCAGGACGAGATGCACGACATCGAATGGACGCAACAGGCTGCGCTGGGTCTCGACCAGCAGTTGAGCAGGCTCGTGAAGGTTATCCAGGACCGTCAGACAGAGAGTAGGTAGCGCCTCTCTCGGACCAGCCTACCTGTCTCTCTTCGGCTCCGAACCCCTCCCCCGAGGGGACCGGAAGGACCTCCGCTGGGCGGAGAAGGAAGGCATGGTGAACGATTAAATCCAGCCCGTGGCAGGGCCACGCTCTATGCCAAGAGAGATAATGAGCAAGGAGGAGTTCCAGAAGCTCCTGCCTTCGGCCACAGAGATCCGTGTGCTCAGGAAGGGAGATTCCACCAAGATAAAGATCAGGACCGCCGACCAGCTCTACACCTACAAGACGAAGGAGGGCGAGGTCGAGGCCCTCACCAAGGGCTCGAAGGCCCCGCTCGTCGAGCTCTAGGCGAAGATCAGCAGGAGTAGCGTCCCCAGCCCGAACGCCATGGGTATCGGCAGGCCGGGGAGCAGTTTCGACTTCGAGAGAAGGTAGAGGGTCACGATCACCCCGAGGTCCACGGCCGCCAGCGTGTAGAGCGCATAGGCGACGTTGAACTGGTAGAGGGCGAGTGCCGGGAGCATCGAATAGAATATGGTGTCGCCCGTCCCGATCGAGAACTCCCCGAGCTGGGATGTGACGGCGGTGAGCACCTCCGGGGGCGCGATCGAGACCAGCTGCCTGAGGGGTCCGGCGAAGACCGCGTAGATGTCGTAGACCGAGAAGACGAGCGGGAGGATGAGCGCCGTGTAGAGGGGGATGGCCGAGGCGAAGTAGCTGCCCACCTCTGCGGAGAGGAGGCCGGTGACGAGCGGGGCGACGAGCAGGAACCTCCTCCTGCGGATGCTCAGGGTGAAGAGCAGGACCGCGCCGGCCGAGAGCGCCAGGGAGAGGTAGAGGGAGGCGTAGTCTGACATGTAGCCGGAGGTGACATCGATGGCCGTGAGGAGCGTGAGGAGGAAGAGGGCAAGGGACGTCCCCACGAACACTATGGAGGTGAAGATCCGGACCCTCCTGTTCCTGATGAGCCAGATCGCCGCCAGGGTCGTCGCGAAGACAGCCAGGACCAGGATAACGGCGTTGGAGAGAGAGCCGAAGTCAGAGGTCCCCGCAGGGGCGAATGAACCCCCCGCCTGGGCCGTGACGGGGGCGTTCACATAGGTGAAGTAGAGCGCGACGGCCTGGACGACCACGATGAAGCCCAGGGTGAGGGCGATTCCGCTGGAGTTGATGGCTCTTGGTCCCACGTCTGCGCCCAAGAGGGGTTAGACCTCGTATACTTCGCTTACCTTGGGCGCGAAGGTCTCGGCGCCAAGCTCGTTGTGGAGATCTGTGGCGAGCTGGACGCAGCTCTCCTCCTCTCCGTGGACAGTCATGAACCTCGGCGAGCCGCCGATGCCCTTGAGGTCCGAGAGCAGTGTGGTCCTGCCGCTGTGCGACGAGAAGTCGAACTTCCTGACCTCGGCCTTGACCTTCGTCGGCTTGCCGTTTATGAGCGTCAGGCCCCTGTCGAGCAGCGTCCTCCCCGGAGTCCCCGGGACCTGGAAGCTGACGAGCGAGATGCCGTTCTTCTCCTTCTGGGAGAGCCTCTCGTTGTAGAAGATCGAGGCGCCGCCCACGAGCATCCCCGCGGGGGAGATTATCACGCCAGGCCTCTGGATAAAGTTCCTCCTCTGTGACCACCCGGTAATCTGTTCCATGGACTCGAGCGTCCTGCGGAAGAGGGTGGGGTCGCGGATGTACTCCTGGTACCGCATTATGATCTCGTTGACCTTGAGGGCCATCCCGTCCATGCCTATCGGATGCTTGAAGCCGTGCCTGTAGAGCGTCATGGCGAGCTCCTGGGCCCTGCCCACGGAGAAGGCCGGCGCTAGGAGGACGCCTCCCCTCTCGACCACCTCGTTGGCGTAGGCAACGAACTCCCTCTCCACCTTCTGCCTCTCCGGGTGCTCGGCCGTCGCGTAGGTGCTCTCGGTGATGACCATGTCCGCCTCCCCGAGGGACTTGAACGAGGGATTGAGCAGCTCGGTCTCGGCGCCGTTGATGTCGCCCGTGTAGATCAACCGCTTCGATCCTGCCTCGACGGCGACTATGCAGGAGCCGGGGATGTGGCCAGCGTCGTAGAAGGTAATCGTCATGTCCTTGATCTGGAAGCTCTGCTTGTAACCGTGGTTTATGGTGCTCTTCTCCATGGCCAGGAGGTCCAGATACTCGAACGGGAGGTACGGACCAGAGATCTTGATGAAGTCGTTGATGAGCATGCTCGAGAGCTCGGAGGTGACGGGCGTCCCGTGCATCTTCACCTTCTCGCCTCCTATGAAGAAGACGGGAGCGGCTCCCGAGTGGTCCAGGTGAGCGTGGCTGAGCACGAGCCCGTCGACGGTCTTCGGCTGGACGTGGACGGGGAACCCCGGTTCCTTCGTCGTCATGGCACCATAGTCGAGCAGGATGCTGGTGTCTCCATGTGATATCTGGAAGCCCGACCTGCCGACCTGGCGGGCTGCCCCTAGGACTTTAACTTGCATAACTATAAGCAGCGTTTTCGACCTCGACGGCCATTCTTTAAGTGTTTGTCTGTGGTCCGGGGTGTACTAGCCCCAGGTCCCCGAGACCGCGACCCGGCCTCCCCGCTCAGCCCTGCTTCAGAGTCCTGTCGAGGAATCCGAGGGACCTCTCCCAGGCCTCTTTCGCGGCGGCCTCCCTGTAGGTCGCAGGGCTCGTCTCGTTGAAGAACGCGTGGGGCGCGCCCGGGTAGATTTTCATCTCAAAGTCCTTCTTGTACCTCACCATCGCAGCGACCAGCTTGTCCAGGGTCGCGTCCAGCCCGGCGTCCTCGCCTCCGTAGTTGCCCAGAAACGGGCAGTTCATCTTCTCGACGAGGTCTATCGGGTCTGGGTTCTGGCCGTAGAAGACCACGCAGGCCTGCGTCTTTCCGGTACAGGCGAGCCTCGCGGACATCGACCCGCCGAAGCAGAACCCTAGGCTGCCGATCCTCGCGGGGATTACGGACGGCTGCTCCGCTAGGTGTGCGTGGGTAGAGGACAGCTCCTCGAGGAACCTCCCGTAGGGGAGCGCGCCCCCGAAGGCCACCGAGTAGAACCTCCCTACCGTGGCCCTCTCGCCTTCGGGGAGCTTGGCGAGCTCCTGCTGCTGATATGACTGGTCCCGCATCCTCCCCGGCTGGAGCGTCGCCATGAATCGCCTGACCGCCGCGACGCTCTCCGCGGCGAAGACCGGTGCGAGCTTCGGGTCGGAGCCCATGAGGTCCGGAGCAGCCACCGCATAACCCTCGTTCGCGAACCGGTCTGCGACCCCCTCAATCTGCTGGTTCAGGCCCCATATCTCGTGAATCAGGATGAGGCCTGGGTGCCTCCCGCCGTCGTCGGGCTTGGAGACGTAGGCGTTCACCGGATGAGATGGTCCCGGGAAGCTGACCCTGGAACGGCTCAACTGAGTCATGCGTGTCTCCGGTGAGCCTCGAGCTTTATCAGGCTTTCAGAGGGTCGAGCGAATGGACTCCAACAGATGAGTTTAAGGAGAGGCTCCCGGAGCGGGGTAATCTCCTTGTCATCGATCCGGATAATACCAGAGGGGAAGGGTCTGAAGACCAAGACCCTCATCGCGGGGTTCCACGGGATCGGCGCGACGGGCTACTGGTCCGTCAAGTTCCTGATCGAGGAGCTGAAGGCCAAACGCGCGTTCTACATCGACTCGGAGTTCGCCCCCGCGGTCTCCTCCACTCTCAACAGCATGATCTCGACGCCCTACGAGCTCTTCGTCGCGGGAGACCTGGCGCTGCTCAAAGCCGACGTACCGCCTCTCAGGGAGAACGAGAACAAGTTCTTCAGGGAGCTGGGGCAGTGGATCGTCGAGTCGGGGGTCCACGAGGTTGCGCTCATCGGCGGCCTGGACGACTCGCTACGGGGTGACGACTCGAAGTACAGGGTGGTGGTGACGGACGCGATGGCGAAGCTCGAGGAGCTGAAGGACGAACCGGTCCTCGAGGAAGGCAGGATGATTGTCGGGCCGGTCGCCATCCTCCTGAACACGCTGCAGATGCACAACATCCCCGCCTACGCGCTCCTGGCCTACTCGAACACCGAGAGGGTCGACCCGAGGGCCTCGGCGAGCGCGGTCGAGTTCCTGGCGAAACGCTACGGGTTCAAGGTCAGCACCGCGCCCCTGATCAAGGGCGCCGAGGAGCTTGAGAGGGAGCTGATGGGCATGGCCCAGAAGGACAGGGAACGCGGACCCTCGAGCGCCATCTACTCCTAGGCGTCTCTCTTCGCGTCCGTCTTGGCCCTGGGCTTCTCGCAGAGGACCACCGACGAGTATCCCATCTTCCTCAGCCGCCGGACCGCCTCCCGGACCTGCCCGCGGTCGAGCTCCCCGTCGGCGACTGTCTGGGTGAAAGGATACACGAACTCGAGCTCCGCCGGATAGGGGCCTAGAAGGCGGTGGAGCTTGTAGACGTCGCGGCCGGGACCTCTCTTCATCAGCTTCAGAGCCAGCTGATAGAGCGGGCTCCTCGAGAGCGGGCCGTCTCCTTCAGGGACTACCAGTATGGCGCCGCTCGACCGTCTCCTCATCGATCGGCGCGAGGTGCTCACGGGCCCTTTCGACCTCGGGGCGGGACCCGTCGATCTCGCTGCGCACGAGCAGGCCGCGCTCCTTGAGAAATGGGGTCCCTGCCGCGAGCCACCCGCTGTTCTTGGCCAGCTCGCGGAATGCGGTCATCACCCTGGGGTGGGCGGCGGCCCTCTCCTCGACGAGGTCCCAGAGCCGTCCCTCTGAGATCGCCTCCTTGCAGCGGAGGACGTCCTGTCTGAGCAGGTAGAGGTTGTGGAGGGATAGCTTGTTCACTCTCTCTCTCCTCTCCATGAGCACGAGGTCAGTCTTGGTCGTCGAGTTGCAGGTCGGGCAGCTGCAGGGGAGGTATGTCATCTCCTCGAGGATAAGCGTCCCTCTCTCGGTCATGTACCTGCCCTGTCTGGCGAAGAGGACGTAGCTCGCCGAGTCGAAGGTGTCGCAGCCGAGCGCCACCGAGAGGGGAAGGGTGAGCGGGTGCCCTGCGCCGAAGAGGTGGAGTGGTACGGAGTAGGGCATCGCCCTCCGAGCGGCGACTATCATGCGGACGAGGTCGTCGAACAGGTAGTTGTCCATCATCTCGACGGGACTGCCCAGCGCGAGGACCTCGAACCCCGCCCTGAGCAGCGCTCGGGTCGAGGTCCTGACGAGGCCGCCGAAGAGGCCGCCCTGGATCGGCCCCACCCAGGTGGTCGCCGAGGTTCCGAACTTCTTGATCGTCTCCCTCGCGCCCTCCAGGCTCACCTTCATGGTCTCGCGGGCGTACTCCTCCGAGAGCGAGTAGCCGGTCGGCCTGTCCAGCGTCACGGCAAGGTCTGAACCGACGGCGGCCTGGAACTCCGCGATGACGCTCGGAGTCATATCGACCTGACCGTACTGCAGGACCTGGTAGCCTCCCGAGTCGGTCATGATGACCCCGTCGTAGCCGAGCATCCTGTGCAGGCCCTTCTCGAGCGCCTCCTCCTTTCTCCGCTTGAACGCGATGAAGGAGTTGGTCATCAGGGCGCCGAAGCCCATCTCGGTGTACTTGGCCAGAGGGATGTCGCGCAGGACCGGATGGATGACCGGGACGAGACAGGGGGTCTCGATGCTCTTCCCGCCCACCTTCAGGACTCCTATCCTGCCCATAAGGTCCGTCTCCTTGACCTCGAAAGTGATGGGCATGCCTTCAGGCCGCGGCGAATCTTCGCTTTCTAAGTCTTCTCTGGGCCGTGAGCCCGGGCCGCTCTCGCCTAGGCCGTCCCGAACGCGCGCCTTGGAACGGGCTTGTAGCCGTCCCCCTTGAACCGCTCCTCGCCGTCGACGTTCCCCCTCTCGTGGTAACCGTACTTCTCCCAGTATCCATCCCTGTACTCCGAGATGAACTCGATCTCGGTGAGCCACTTGGCGCTCTTCCAGAGGTAGAGGTGTGGCATGAAAGGGCGTGCGGGGAACCCCTGCTGTGGAAGCAGAGGGCTCCCGTTCATCTTCAGCGCTACCATCGAGTCGTCCCGCAGCGCGTCCTCCAAGGGGATCGGGGCGGTGTACTCGTCAAGACAGTGGAACATCACCCAGGTCGCCTCGGGCTTGACCTGCGCCTTCTCGGCGAGGAACTTTATCGAGACACCCTCCCACTGGGGCCGCTCGATGCTCCACTTTGTCACGCAGTGCGCCGAGTTGATCTCGGTCACCATCGGGAGCTTGCCGAACTCTTCGTATGTGAACTCCAGCGGCGTCGTGACCAGGCCCGTGACCCTGAGCCTCCATGCGTTCACATCGACCTTAGGGATGCCACTCGCCGCGTAAATCACAAACTTGCGACCCCAGAACTGTCCAGGGGGCAGCTGCTCCCTGGCTAGGTGTTCCATGTGTGTCAGGCGGACCTATCGCATAAAACCGTTTTCCCAATTCTTGGGGTCTTCACCAGGACCTCCGGTGCCCCTCCGGACGCGGCCGCTGAGCCGAGGAGGAGGACGATGGCGAGGGAGCCTGTGCCTGTCGAGACCCTAGGGAGCATGTTCTCGCCCATGGTGCTCGTCGTGAGGACGGTGGCCGAGGTGGTGAAGACGACCGAGACCTCTGCCCATCGCTCTGGCTGCTGGAGCGAGAACGGCGAGGTCGTCGCGTTGCCCGAGGAGATCCAGTCCTCGTCGGCGATGCTGGGTCCGACCGTGAGCAGGGTATAACCGCTCCCCGAGTTCACCGTCGAGTTGAAGACGCCCTCTGTGTTGTTGACCAGTGCCACGCCGACCACTAGGCTCCCCTGCGGCGGTGAGAAGGCAGGCACCGTCGGTGTGGTTGAGAGGCCGGAGCCGGTGGTCGAGCCCGCCGTTCCTATCACGCCCGCAAGCACATGGACGAGCAACGCGTCATAGTTCCCCGGACCCTGGACTGTGAACGTGTCGGGGCCCGAAGCCGACGCGGTGGCCGTGTAGACCTGGAGCATGTACGTGCTGCTGCAGGGACAGCTCGTCTGGTCTAGGAGCGTGAACTGGTCGCCCATGCTGTCCCTGACTGCCGTGGGCGGGACCACCGCCGTCTCGAGCAGGATCGTCTGTCCCATCACGACCGGCGACGGAAGAGAGCAGGAGACCGTCTTCAGGTCCAGGCCGTGGGCGGAGCACGACTGGGTGACGTACGCCGGGCCGTTCTGGGCCGCGAAGTTGGCCACGATGGTGCCCGAGCCGTCTATCTCCGCGCTCGTGGTCGTACACGTGGCGCAGCCGAAGGTAATTGAGACGCTCGTGGCTGTCCACGAAGCGAACGAGTACCCGGTCTTCGCCGAGGCGGTTATCTGGATGAGTATCCCCTGTCTCTGGATTCCGGCGGTAGTGTTGGTCGACGGGGCGGTTGTCCCTGCTCCCGACGGCACCACAGCGAACTGGACCTGATAGTGGGTCGGGGTTCCGCTCCCGCATTGTGTGATCTGCTGGCCTCCCGTTGAGTTCTGGCCGGACCCGCTGGTAGTCACGCAGATCGTTGTCGTGGTCGTAAGCTGCCCGGTCTCGGTCGTATGAAGAGTCGTGGTCTGGGAAGTCGTCGCCGTGCCTGTCTGGGGGTTAGCCAACGCGGTGATCAAGGTCTGGGTCACGGTGACGGTAGTTGCCGTGGGGCTAGGCGAACCCAAGGCCTGCAGTGACTGGACCTCTCCCCCGAGCGACGACAGGCTCGACTGCTCTCGACCGATGGAGGCGGTGAGACCCGAGTATCCGTAACCCACCGCCGCGATCACGACCAGGGACGCCACCAGAGCGATGACAATCCCCTTCTGCGAGGACATGCCCTTGCTCTGCATGAGGTCCAGGACCGGTTTTTCTGATATAACCGTTTGTCCGAACGACTCTTTGGTCCCGCAATACTTATTCAGACACACGCAAGATGACTGTCATGATTACGGGAGTCGGTTCCGTAGCGGTTCTCGTGCTCGACGCAAAGAAATCGGCCGGATGGCATCACGACAAGCTGGGTTTCGAGATTGTCGGAGCCGAGGGTCATTCCGTCTTCGTGAGACCTGGAGGTCCCAGACTCTCATGATTCACCTCTGCGGCAAGTGCAACGATTGGGGGAACGACAAGCCAGGAGGGAGAACCGGAATCTGGCTGCAATGCGGACCGGTTAGAATGCAGAGGCACGAAGGGACAGGTCAGCTGATCCCTTCGAGCGATCCCGCCATGGTCGAGAAGACCTACCTCGAACTTAAGGGGAACGGAGTGGAGTTCTCAGAGGAGCTAACGGCCACCGGTTGGGGTAAGTACGCAATCATGAGAGATCCAGATGGCAACGAATTCGAGCTTTCATGAGGTTCTGTCAAGGACGGCGACGCTGCCACGGACGCGTTTCACTCTACTCGACCTCTGAAGGAGCTGTCCGAACGGGTAGTCCTGCGATTTACCTCTCCTGATAGAGAAAGGACGGCGGCGATGGTTCGCCCCCGGCCATCCTACATGCTCGGTCTGATCGCGGCCTCGAGCTTCTGCGCCATCTCGGGAGGTACTTCCTTCATGTGGTGGACCTCGCCCGCTTGCTTGACGGTCTTCTGCTCGATCTCTTCGGTCGAGGAACCCGTCACTCCTACCTGGCAGCCACACACAGTCGTAAAGTCGGCGATGTACGTAGTCATGGGGACCACGAGGGATTCATGGAATTTATCGATCGACCGAGGTTGCGCCAGAATCTGGCCGGAATCTCCCGTCCTACTTCCAGGTGGTCCGGGTGAGCATTCCCAGGCCCACAGCCTCGGCCGCGTTGACCGCGGTGAGGTACGGGGCCGCCGCCTCGACGACCGGCATCGAGACCGTGGTGTAGAGGACGTACCAGAAGACGATTATGACGAAGTTCTGGACGAGGAAGAAGACGGAGAAGACTATGAGGCTCGCAGTGAACCCGGACCTCACCCTCCTCCAGCTCTGGAAGTAGGCGTAGGTGAGGAGGCCCACGAGGACGACGTTGAGCAGCGCGAAGACCGCCGCGACGTTCATCCAGAAGACGTCGAACATGTTCTTGTCATCGCGCTCCAAATATCATATTTCTACTTTGGCCCGAATCGTGCCCATATCTCCTCCACGGCGCGGAGGTTCTTCTCGATGTAGGGAGTCAGGAAGTACATGGCACCGTAGGTCCCGGAGGCGTTGGTAACCACGACGTTGTTCTCCTTGAGTATCTTCAGGTGGTGCTGCACGGTCTTGTAGTCGAGGCCCAGACGCTCCCCCATCTTGTTCGCGTTCATCGGCTCCTCCTTCAGGAGCTTGATCATCTGCAGTCTGTTGGGCCCTCCCTTGGTGCCGACGAGGAGGTACATGAGGACCCGCTTGAACGCAGGGTCTATCGAGGGGGACTCCGCTCCCGCCCCTCCGGACTGCCCGTCAAGGCTGAAGGCCGCGAAGAAGCGCCTGTATGGGTTCGAGTGCAGCCACGCGCTTGAAATCGGGACCCGGCTCACGCCTTCGACTCCTTGCTCACGATGACGTAGCCGAGGCTTAATAAGCGCGACCGGCGCTCCGACCTACTTCTTCATGTCCCGCATGTACTCGTCGTAGATCGCCCTCGCCTTGTCGACGGCGAGCCCGGTCCCCTCCACTCCCTTCTCGGTGACCTTGATCTTGTCCATCACCATTATGACGCCGATGTCCTCCCTCACAGAGACGAGGCCCGGGAACACCCGGCTCATCCTCTCGCCGAGCGCCTTGTAGTCGTAGGGTTTCCCCGTGAGCTTGATCTCCCTGACGTTCGACCCGTTTATCGCTACCTTGAAGACGTTCCCGCCGGCGCCCGAGACCTTGTCCAGGACCAGACTGAGGCTCTCATCGACCCCGAGGAGCAAGCCCCCGTACTCCTTCCCGTCGCCCGTGGTTACCGAGACCGGCTTCCCGATGAATGCGTTCAACTCGTCCCCGAATCTCCTAAAAACTATCGACGACAATCTATGTCTTCTCGCTTTTCTGCCCTTTTAGAGCTTTTCTACCCGCGTAGGGATTCGGGCAAACCGTAATATCAGAGGTCGCGCCCGCGCCCTGCGTTGACCGGAGAGAAGACCTACGCGGGCCTCCGCTTCTGGGCCCTCTTCCTAGCGGGACTCTCGTTCGTCGCCCTAACGCTCATGCTGGTGGTCATCACCCTCCACGCAGCGTGGCCGACCTCGGTCCAGACCGCGGTCCTGAACCCGCTCTTCTACATCGCGAGCGCCGGGTCGGGGGGATCGGTCGTCCTTGGGATCTTCTGGTACCTGTTCAGGTATCCCAATCACAGGAGGACGATCCTGGTCCTGGTGCTGCTCACGTCGGGGGTCCTGGTCGCCCACTTCTACACCATAGACCAGCCGCCGTTCACCACGCCGGGCACCCTGACAGACCCGCTGGGGACCACCGTCTCGGACCAGCAGGTTACGCTCACCTCGACCGTATCGGGCACAAACTTGGCCGTGACGGTGCAGGACTCGGGCGGTGACGCCATCGGCTCGATCTCGCTGGAGTTGGGAGGCACCCTCCTCCCCAGCTCGGGCCTGAACCTCGTGCCAACCACGACCCTTGCCCTGCAGCCCGGAGGGTCGGACTTCGGGAACTGGACGTTCCAGTCTGTGCCGACCGGACCGGTCACGCTGACCTACCAGGCTCTCACCTGCTATGACGTCAGCAAGCAGGTCGATGGGTGCGTGATGGACGAGATTTACTACGTCCCCGCGGCGCAGGCGCTCCTCTCGGGAGAGAAGTGCGGCCCATACTTCGACAACTGCAACCTCGAGCATCCCTTCCTCTCCAAGGCGATAATCGCCGCAGGCATCGTCATCTTCGGGAACAACGACCTCGGATGGAGGTTCTTCGAGGTGCTCCTCGGCACGCTCAGTGTCCCCGTCCTCTTCGCGATCTGCTGGTCCCTCAGCAAGGACTCGACGCTCTCGCTGTTCGCGGCCTTCCTGCTCGCCTTCGACACTCTGTTCTTCGTCCAGTCGTCCATCGCCGTGATAGACATCCAGGCGATCTTCTTCGCCCTGGTCGCGTTCATGGTCTACCTCGCGGACATACGGATATGGAGGCTGGACAGGGTCACGCTCTCCGCGGCCTTTCTGGGCCTCGCCGCCCTCTCCAAGGAGACCGCCGTCTTCCTCGTCGCGGTCCTGGTCATCTACAACCTCTTCTTCGGCACGGGCGGGAAGCGGCCAAGGTTCCTCTCGTCCCTCCGCATGTTCGTGATCGTCGCGCTCGTCTTCATCGCCGGTCTGCAGCTCTACGTGACTCTATTCGGGAACAGCGGGACGACTACCTTCGTCGACGACATCCGCTACATCCTCAGTTACGGGGCCTCGCTGAGGTGCACCCCGACGAGCTGCGGCTGGACCGACCCCGCCTTCCACACCCCGATCACCCCCTTCAGCTGGATGACCTTCTACTCCGCGGTGGGCTACTTCGTCACCCGGGTCACCGTCAACCCCGGGGACTACGTCTACGTCTCCCTCGGCTACTGGGGGATATCGAACTTCTTCGAGATCTGGCTGACCTGGATCTGGGCGCCCTACGTCACGTACCTCTCATACAAGCTCTGGACCAGCAAGGCCGAGCTGGTCGCCGACGCCTCGCAGGCGCTGAAGATAGACACACCGGACTTCCGCCTCGCCAGGTTCGCGCTCCTCTGGTTCGTCGTCACCTACTTCGCCTACGTCGGGCTCTACTTCTACGGCAGGGTCACGTACCCCTACTACATACTGCCCGCGACCCCCGCCATCTCCCTGGGGTCCGCATACATCCTCACAAGGAAGTGGTTCCCACGGGAGGTCGCCTACGTCCTTCTGGGAGGCGTCTTCCTCTGGTTCTTCCTCTACTATCCCGACAAGTCCTTCCTGCCGGCGTGGCTGAAGACGTTCCTCGGCCACTGACCGAGTGCACGGAAACGTCAAAGAGCTGCAGGCGGGGGAATGCTTTTCTACACCTTTTTGTGAAAAGCCGGCGGTAGACCTTTGAGCCGAGTCGCCGACGTCAAATCCCGGATATCCTCGGTGGAGCTCCTCTCCACGCTGAAGAAGAACTACAGCTACAAGGAGCTCTCGGCGATACTCGGGCTATCGGCGCCGATACTCAGCCGCTACGTCAGGGGGCACGTCCTCCCGAGCGCGGCCCGGTCCGAGAAGTTCGTCGCCGTCTTCCGGGAGAAGCTCCTCAGGAAGATCGTCGCCGACCAGATCAAGGTTACTCCGGATGGCGCCTACGACCTCTCCAGGGCAGTGGTCGACGTCGGGCTCCTCAGGCAGATAGCCAAGGTCGTCTACAGCGAGTTCGGGCCCTCCCAGGTCGACAGGATACTCACCATGGAGGTCGACGGCGTCCCGCTGGCCGTCGAGGTAGCCGACGAGTTCAACGTCAACGTGGCGATTGCCAAGTCCGAGAGGGACCAGGGTGTCGAGGACTTCTACGAGCAGCGGGTGGTGTACTCCCCCGACTCGGTGAAGTACCTCTATCTCCCCAAGAGCTCGATAAAGAAGGGCGAGCACATCCTGATAGTCGACGACTTCATCCACTCCGGGATCACGATCGATGCGCTGGTGAGGCTGGCCGAGAAGGCCAAGGCGAGGATCGTGGGGATATTCACCATAGCATCCATGGAGCAGTCCCTGCCCAAGCTGAAGGAGCGGCTGAACCTGAACTGCCCGGTGGAGTCTCTCGTCACTCTGCCGCAGACGCAGAGGCACTACAACTTCTGAGGCGTCCTGGAATGGCGTCCATCAAGATAGACCGAGAGTACGTCGCCGCGAGGATTCCGGCCAGGAGGGCGGACTCCCACAAGGGCATGAACGGCAAGGCCGCGATAGTCGGGGGCAGCAGGATATACCACGGCGCCCCGTTCCACGCCGCGATGGCGGCCCTGAGGTCCGGGCTCGACCTCGTCTACCTGGCCGTCCCGGCCGTGATTGCGACTCCGGTCAGGGCGATGTCTCCCGACCTCATAGTCATCCCTCTCCCTGACAGCAAGCTGACGAGGGGCAACGCCAACAGGCTCGCCTCCTGGCTCCCCGAGGTCGACTGCATCGGCATTGGTCCCGGCCTCGGACCGCAGAACCCCGAGGAGCTCGTCCACGCGCTCACCCGGCTCTCGACGAAGTCCCGGACCCTCGTCGTCGACGCGGACGCGCTCCGCCCTCCGATCCTGGACGTGACCAAGAAGGTCCCCATGGTCGTGACCCCCCACTACGGGGAGTTCGAGAGGCTCTTCTCGGCGAAGGTCGAGGGAGACCTCCAGGCCAGGGTCAGGCTCGTCTCCGAGAAGGCCAGGGACTCCGCAGCGACCGTGCTGCTCAAGGGCCCGGTCGACATCATAAGCAACGGCGTGGACGTCGCTCTCAACGAGACCCACACGCCTGCGATGACCACCGGGGGGACGGGAGACGTCCTGACGGGTCTCGTGACGGGGCTCTGCGCGAAGGGCATCCCTCCGTTCGAGGCTGCGTGCTGCGCTGCCTACATCAACGGGGCGGCGGGGCTCGAGGCTGCGAAGAGCGTGGGCCTGCACATGACCGCCTCGGACCTGGTCGAGCAGATACCGTCGGCGATGCGCGCGTTCGACCGCATCGCCTGATCAAGGGGTCCCCGCGAGACGCGGGATTACCCCGGCGTCACCGAAAGAGATAATTGCAGTTCGAGGGTCTGAAGACGAAAATTGGAACTCTCGATAAGCGAGAACGCCTGGTGGGGGACCGCCGTCGACAGGGTCGAGGGCATAAGGGTCGCCAAGGGGTGCGGTTTTGACTCGTACTGCATCTTCACCGTCGACCTCACGCCCCGGCTCAGGAGGAAGATGAGGGAGGCTCTTCAGGAGACAGGACTTCCCTGCTCGAACTTTACCATCGTGCTCACGAGCCTCATCGACCTCAACGCAGAGATCCGACGGCTGACCATCGACTGGGCCAAGAGACAGGTGGACATCGGGTACGACTTTGGGAGCACCAAGCAGATACTCGTCCCCGGAGAGTACGTCTGGGAGCGCCAGGAGGTCGACCCCAAGGTACAGTGGGGCTGGGCCGTCGAGGGGATCAGGGAGATAGCCGACTACGCCCACGGGCTCGGCATCGAGACCGGGCTCGAGTTCGAGACGCCGAAACACAACATCATCAACTCCGTCGATACGCTCTCCAAGATGCTCGACGACACAGGCCGACCATACGTCAAGGGCAACGTCGACTTCGTGCACATGTACGTCGTCGGGGACGCGCCCGAGACTCTGGCGAAGCTGAAGGGCAGGCTGCTCAACGTCCACTTCGCCGACTGCAAGGGGAGGGTCCACGCACACTGGCCTCCGGGGTCGGGAGTCGTGCCGCTCAAGGAGTACCTCGCGGCGCTCAAGGGGATTGGCTACACAGGAGCCATCCAGATGGAGCTCGAGTGGTCTCCCGAGCCGGCCAAGATCGTCGAGTGGGTGAGGGACGGCTACACCTCGACGGCGCGGATGATGAAAGAGCTGGGGATGCGCGACTAGGTTGGAGCGACGGTGAGCTCGATGAAGGCCGCTGTACTCCACGGTCCGCTGGACCTTCGCATGGAAGATGTCGCCCTCCCGACCCTCTCGAGGAACCAGGTCCTGGTGAAGATTCGGGCCTCAGGCATCTGCGGCTCGGATGTCAACATCTACACCGGAAGGACCTACGAGGGGGTCTTCCCGTTCGTCCCGGGGCACGAGTGGTCCGGGGACGTGGAAGAGGTCGGCGAGGCCGTCACGACGCTCAAGAAGGGCGACAGGGTCGTCGGGGAGACCGTGGTTGGGTGTGGGGTCTGCGACAAGTGCAAGGTCGGTGCCAACCCAAACTTCTGCAGGAGCCCCACGATCTACGGCTTCCAGCCCCAGTCTCCCGGCGGTTACGCCGAGTACGTGGTCCGCGACGAGAGCAACCTCTCGAGGCTCCCACCCTCTCTCTCGCACGAGCAGGGATGCCTCGTCGAGCCTCTCACCGTAGCCTACAACGCTGTCTGGGGGCTCGCGGGAGGCGTGGAGCCGAGCCAGACGGTGGTCGTCTTCGGGGCTGGGCCGGTCGGGCTGCTCGCGCTCGCCGTGGTGAAGGGGTCCCGCGCGAGGGCCATCTCGGTCGATCCCATCGAGATGCGCAGGGCGCTTGCGCTGAAGCTTGGTGCGGACGAAGTGATCGACCCGGTCAACCAGGACGCGGTAGCGGAGATACTGAAGCTGACCGGGGGACACGGCGCGGACCTGGCACTCGAGGCCTCGGGTTCGGACCAGGCAAGGTCGACCGTCTTCGACGCAGTCGACACCTCCAGTCGCATAGTGCTGATAGGTCAGACCATGATGAAGAAGATCCCGATCGAGATGGAGAAGCTGGTCGCCAAGGGGCTGACCGTAAAGGGCGCCCAGGGGAGCCCCGGGATGTTTCCCAGGACGATAGAGTTCTTCCAGCGAAACCAGACCGACCTTACCTCCATCATCTCCCACCGCTTCCCGCTCGGGAGCGCAAGGGAGGCCATAGACCTCGCGAGCCAGCGGACGGGCAACGTGAAGGTAATCCTCACCGACTAGTTCTCGGTCACGAAGATGGCAGAGTCCTTCTTCGTCGTCAACTCACGGAGCTTCCCCTTGCCGACCAGGAACGTCCTCTCCACCTCGTAGGACCCCTCGCCCGGCTCGTAGAGGCTCGTCTCGAGGCTGATCACCATGCCTCGCTCGAAGGGCAGCTCCGTGGTGGTCGTGACTATGCCGTCGCGGATCTTCTTGGCACCGCCGAGGCCCATTATCGGGTACTCCCTGGGCTCGAGTCCTATACCGTGTCCGGAGTAGTCGACTCCGGGGATGTTCCTCCGCTCGTAGGCCCGCCTGAATCGCTCCATCGCGGCCGAGGGCGTCGTGCCCGGCTCGACGAAATCGGCGACCTCGTCCACCGTCTCCCAGATGTCCCTGTACCGTCTCTCCACGCCCTGGCGCCTCTTCCCAACGAGTATAGTCGTCCCCATGTCCGCGAAATAGCGTTCGAACGTGCATCCAGAGTCCATGATCGTGTACTCGCCCCGTCTCAGTCGGTATCCCCCGGCGCCGGAGAGCCAGAGCCCGTCGGGGGAGTTGAAGTAGTGGTCGAGGACCGCGCCCCCTCTGGCCATCTCCACCATGTACCTTCTCGCGAGGTCGGAGATCCGCGCTCCAGTCCCGGCGGACTCGAGGCTCTTGTAGAGCGCCTTCTCGTTGACCCTCGCCGCTGTCGTGAGCAGACCGGTCTCGGTCTCGGACTTTGCCATCCTGATCAGGCAGAGGAGGAGCCAGCCGTCGAGAAACTCTATCCGCGGGTATGCCCTCTTGAGGGCCCTCAGCGTCTCGGGTCGCATCGCCGCGGCCTCGACCGCGACCTTGCCGCCGCTGACCCCGCTTTCCTTGAGCGCAGCTATCACCGCATCGGCCGGCGTTGCCTTCTGTGAGGCAACGGCCTTCTCGAAGAACATGGCGTGACGCGAGCCGGCCCCCCTCTCGGACACGGCCAGGGGCGACCCGTAGCAGCTCAGCTCTACGCCCTTTAGCTCCCACGCGAAGAGCGAGGAGTAGGAGTCTGTCACCAGGACAGGACCGCCCTTCTCGGCCAGGATGGCGAAGGATTCCTTTCTGGCCCTCGGTGCGCCGAGCACGAGCATGTCCTCGGTGTACTTCTCGTAGAGCCAGCAGTCGAACCCCGTGAGGTAGGCTACGTTGGTGGGCGAAGAGGCGAGGAGCGCCCGTATGCCGAACTCCTCCATGTAGTCTCGGGCCCGCGCGATGTTGGCTATCATTCCGTTCATCGGCCCTCCTGAAAGGTCCCCATCCTATTTAGACCCTGACCTGATGTGTCTCGGCTGGCGTCGCCCAGGAGGACCCCGCGCACGCTCGAGGATCGGACGGAGCCGACCTGGGGCTAGGGGTAGACGCCCGCAGAGATCCCGCCATCGACCGTTATGACCTGCCCCGTGATGTACCGCGCCTCATCCGATGCGAGCCAGAGCGCGGCGAAGGCCACATCGGAGGGGGTGCCGAACCTCCCCAGAGGTATCCTCCTGAGGACCGACGCCTTCACCTCCTCTGAGTTCGGAAGGCCGTTGTAGCTGTTCTCCCACAGAGGGGTGAGTATCTCGCCTGGCGCTATCCCGTTGACCCGGATCTTGTTCTTTGCGTAGTCGAGCGCCATCGCCTTGGTAAGGGTGTAGGCCCCCGCCTTGGCCGCGCTGTAGCCCGCCGTCCCGGGCTGTGTCAGGAACGCGTTTATCGTTATGGTGTTCACGATCGCGCCCCCTCCCTGCTTGACCATCTGGGGTATGACCTGCTTCGAGACGATGAAGATGCTCTTGAGGTTAAGGTCGACGAGCTTGTCCCACTCAGCCTCGGTGTTGTCGAGCACGGTGTCGTGCTGCTCGAGCTGCCACCCGCCTGCGTTGTTGTGCAGGACGTCGATCCTTCCGTAGGCCTTCACTACCTGGTCAACCATGGACTTGATCTCATCCGAGCTGAGCACGCTCGCGCGCACGAACATCCCCTCCCCGCCGTCCTCCCTGACGAGCCGAAGCGTCTCTTCGCCGCCCTCCGGCCTGATGTCGACGATGACGGTCCTCGCACCCTCTCTGGCGAAGAGCCTCGCTATGCCTCTGCCTATCCCTGACCCGGACCCCGTGACTACGGCCACCTTCCCCGAGAGCCTTCCACTATTCACAGCTAGCATCGCTCAAAACGGCTATTCAAGGATTGTGCGAAAAAGGCGCGCGGGTCGACGTCGCCAAAGGGGTCCGACCAATCGGCTGATCTCTGGTGCTTCCCGGCCGGAGGACGGGCTAGAGATATAGAGACCGGCGCCGTGACCGGCGTCAGCATGAAGATCACTAACGTGGAGCCGATAATCCTCTACGCCCAGGACGATAGCTATGAGGGTGAGGCCAACGTAGGAGGGTACACCGGGTATCAGGTCGTCGTGAGGGTCGACACGGACGAGGGGATACACGGGTGGGGCGAGGCTTGCGTGGGGAGCGAGAACGGGGAGGCCGCCTACGCCGTGAAGGAGCTCATCGAGAGGGGGATTGCTCCGCGGGTGAAGGGCGAGAACCCCGTCGAGTTCCGGAAGATATGGGAGAGGCTCTACGAGGCGACGTACTGGTACGGCCTGAGGGGGCTTGCGACCTTCGCGCTGAGCGGGATAGACACCGCGCTGGTCGACATCGCCGGGAAGGCCCTCAACGTCCGGGCGTGCCAGCTCCTCGGAGGCCAGTACAAGACTGAGATCCCCCTCTACGCGAGCCTCCTCTTCGACATGGAGGACCCGGAGGGGACCGCCAAGAAGGGGGCAAAGTACGCGCGGATGGGCTATGCAGGGACGAAGTTCGGCTGGGGCATGGTCCCCTCGAAGCCCTTCGGCGCCGACTTTCGAAAGGACGAGGAGATGGTGGCCATTATCCGGGAGGGGATCGGACCCAAGACCTGGCTGATGATCGACGTAGGCAGGTACGTCAACTGGAGGGTCCCATACGCCGTGAAGATGGGGAAGATGGTCGAGAAGTACGACGCGTTCTGGTTCGAGGAGGCGCTCCCACAGGACGACCTGGAAGGCTACGCGGAGCTCGCAAGGGCCCTCGACGTGCCGGTTGCCTTCGGAGAGGAGCTCTATACGGTCTACGACTTCAACGAGGTGATAAAGCGGAGGGCCGCAGACGTCCTCCAGCCCGACGCGAGCAAGGTCGGGGGGATCTCGGAGATGAAGAGGGTGACGGAGCTGGCGCACATCAACAACATCATGTGGGTCCCGCACAACTGGTCGACGGCCGTGAACACCGCGGCGTCTCTTCACCTGGCCGTCTCCTCTCCGGACGGGTTCCTCTGCGAGTACAAGCAGGAGCCCAACCCGCTCGTCCACGACCTCGTGAAGCAGAAGTTCGTGGTGAAGAACGGTAAGCTGCAGGTCCCCGATGGCCCCGGACTGGGCATCGACCTAGACGAGAAAGTCATCAAGAAGCTAAGGGTTGGGTGACCGGTCAACGGATTAGCGGCAGGGTCACGCGTCATGTTGAGCAAAGGGTGACGCGGAAGGGACGGATCCACACCTGCCGACTGTTCTCTTGACCCAGCGCCGCCGAGAACTTTCAGCGCATCCTCGTTCATTTCATCCTTCTGATGAGGATCGGTCGTCTAGGTATTCCTGCCTCAAGCCCCGCGTTGAAGGCCTCTTGTGCGTCCGGGAGACTAGCGCGCTGGAAGAAGTCCACGTTCCTCTTGTAAGCCGCGACGACATGCGCCTCTTCGCTCGACACTCTGCAAACGGTGCGTTCCTTCTCTAGTTGGCGTCCTCGACTCTTTTCTGGGCTCGAAGGGCCAAGAGCGTAATCCACTTGCTCGGCTCGCCCGGCCTTTCCAACGCAAAGGGCCTGAGCTTCTTCACCCTCTTCACAAGGTCATCGTTCGCGCCTGTGTCCAGGTCGGGGTGCACTTTGTCGAGAAGCCAAGTTCCGTTCCTTCTGCGTTTGTCATTGAGCACTTTGAGGGCGGGCTTGAGCCGCGGATCGTCCGCATATCCCAGCGCCGTGATCATGTCGAACCCGACCAATACGTCATAGAAGTAGTGAACAGGATAGTGGAACCTAAACCAGGGCAGGTATTTTCCTTCGCCCTCCTCGAACAGGTTTCTTTCCAAATAGAATTCGGCTCCGCGCGAAATGGACTGCTGGATCCTCCTGGACCGCTTCGACTTTGGCAGCGCGGCAAAGGCGGCCAGGGCTTCCCAGCTGTCCAGAGTACCGCCGCGCTCGCTCTGATTACAGTTCCAGCCGCCGTCTTCCTTCTGGTCCTCAAGCAGCCTATCATACAACTTCCTGACCCTGTAGTCGTCGCCGTATCCGAAGCGCGCCATCATCCGCGCTGTATTCCCGACGATGCAAACCTCTTCGGTGAAGAAGTTGACCGGCGTCCCCAGCTGAAGCTTGTACTCGAAGAGGACTTCCGCGATCTTTCCTATCCTAGGGTCTTCCGAAGTGAGCCCAAGGTCTGAGAGAACCAAGGCTCGCCAAACTGTAGAACGGTACTCCGGGAAGTGCAGGAATCTCACCCAACTGCGGACACTCTTGGGCTCTCGTGGTTCAAAGAATCCCTTTGGTTTCTGGAGCCTCAGGATGTCGTTGGCCCAGCCTTTCTTGGGAATCATTGAACGGGCTTCTCTTGCTTCCGGATCGGATTCCTTGCGCCCCAGGATGTCAACTAGCGTTCGATATCGGACTGAGGGCTGATCTTCCTCGAGCAGCCACGCTATGACGCGCTGTTCTGAATTGATGGAATCTGAGTTGGCCGTCCTGCTCAAGTGTTGATGTGAGACCTCGCAGGCCAATTGCTTCGGGGGAATTTGAACTTAATCGGGCTTGCAAACCTGTAGGCGCCGAGAGAGCCGTCTCTCTGCCTGTTGCCTGACCGCGAATCGTCTCCCTGGATTCTCGGCGCCCTAGAGCCATCATTGCCAAACAAGTCCTTGACTTCGTCACCGGAGAGACATGACTTGCAAGCGGGTTGTGACATGGACCCTAAGAGATGGCTAACCCCTTCCTGTCCATCACACGTGTTGCCCATCGAGGAGGAGCGCTCAGTGATGCGAAGCTATCAGTTTCCTAAGGCTTTGGATGGTCTTCTTTGTGGTCTTGGGGGCCAGGAAGTCCGCGATCACTATGTGCTTGATGCCGGCCTTTGCGAACTGTTCCACCAGCCGGTCGACGTCTTCGAGCGTCCCGATGGCCATGCACCGGTGGACGTACTCCTCGGGAATTTCCGAGGCCCTCTCCATTATGGCGGCGACGTAGTCCTTGGAGATGGTGAAATTCTGGTACTGGAGCAAGTCAGCAGGCACCTCGTAGCCCATGCTCGCGAGGGTCCTTCGCTCCATGAGCAGCGTGGCCTTCGCCCCGAGCATGGCGGACTTCCTCTCCTCCGAGTTGCGAGGCAACGCTATCATGAGGTGGGAGCAAGTGTCTATCTTCCTCGGGTCCCTCCCAGCCGTCCTGGCGGCCTCGGAGACGACCTTCCACTTCTTCGCGAAGGTCTCCGGGGTGTTGAACCAGCAGAACCATCCCTCGCCCATCCTCCCGGTCAGCTCCAGCGTTGTCCGGGCGTTCATGGCGCCGACGTAAACGGGAGGGGGAGCGCCCCCGTACTGCCCTAGGCTGATGAAGGCCTTGTTGAGCGAGTAGTAAGCGCCCGAGAAGGAGACCGTCTGCTCCCTGCTGCTCGACCAGAGCAGCTTGATGACCTTCACCGCCTCCTCCAGCCGGGCGGCCCGCTCCGCAGGCTCGCCCCAGGGTAGCCCGTAGGGCACTACGTTCATGGCCTCTCCCGCGCCTATCCCGAGCAGGACCCTCCCCTTCGAGATGTGGTTCAGGGTCGTCGCCACGTGGGCGGTCCGCGAGGGGTGGGCGCGCTGCGTGTCGGTGACAGCCGGCCCTAGCTCGATCTTCTTGGTCTGCACCGCGACGGCCGAGAGCACGGTCCAGGGCTCGAGCTTGTCACCGTTCACGTCCACTATGTGATCGGGGACCCAGAGCGAGTCGAAGCCGGCCTTCTCTGCGAGGACTCCGTCCTCCACCGCCTGCTGCGGCTCCGCGCTTATCTCTGCCAGACCGAATCTGAGACGAGTTTGGGTGGATCTCAACGGACCGTCGCATTCCGATGGATATTGATAACTCTTGGCTCGTCCCTCGCCCGGCGTTTGCCTCTCCGACTTCTGGGAGATTCCGCTAGAGCCTTAAGTATCAAACGGGGCCGCAGACCGTCCCTGATGAAGATCACCGACGTCCGCGCGACGACGATCGAGGGGAACTTCGACTGGATAGTCGTCAGGGTGTACACCGACGAGGGGATATCCGGTCTCGGGGAGATCTACGCGGGAACGATTGGGGGCGACATGCTCCGTCTTCTCAAACCGTTCCTCGTCGGGGAGGACCCGCTCGACGTCGACAGGCTCTACTGGAAGCTGTACTCTGCCTTCCAGAGGGAGAACGGCGCGTCTCTGATGGCCGCAATAAGCGGCGTCGAGACCGCGCTCTGGGACATAGCCGGGAAGGCGATGAAGGTCCCGGTCTACAGGCTCCTGGGCGGGAAGTACAGGGACGAGATCAGGGTGTACGCCGACTGCGCGGCCGGCGAGGGGGAGGGCCACGAAGAGGAGATCAGGTTGGGGCCGGTCGTCCTCAAGGGAGTCCACACCCCCGAGGCCTACGCGGCGAAGGCCCGAAAGGTGAAGGCCCAGGGATACGACGCCATCAAGTTCGACCTCGACCTTCCCGACCGCTACAAGCAGGACAGGTACAACGGGTGCATGGGAAACGAGGACCTCAGGTACAGGGTCAGGCTGGTCGAGAGCGTGAGGGAGGCGGTGGGCGAGAACGTCGACGTGGCCTTCGACTGCCATTGGCAGTACAGCGTGAAGGACGCGATCAGGCTCGCCGACAAGCTCGAGCCCTACGACCTGCTCTGGCTCGAGGACCCCATCCACTCTGAGAACGCCAGGGCGATGGCGAAGGTCTCGAAGAGGAGCCCTGTCCCCATCTGCACCGGGGAGCACAAGGTCGGGCGCCACGGCTTCCGGGAGCTGGTCGAGTACCAGGCCGCCGACGTCCTCTCGCCCGACGTCCAGAAGGCGGGAGGGATCCTCGAGACCAAGAAGATAGCCGACTACGCGGACCAGTACTACATCCCGCTTGCGCCGCACAACATCGCAAGCCCCGTCGGCACGATGGCGGCCGTCCATGCGTGCGCGTCCATCCCCAACTTCCTCGTGCTCGAGTTCCATGCGAACGACATCCCCTGGTGGGGCAAGCTCGTCAAGGCCAAAGGGCGCCCGGTCGTGAAGAACGGCCGAATCGCTCTGCCCACCGGTCCAGGACTCGGGATAGAGCTCGACGAGGAGGAGTTTGAGAGCCACCTGAAGAAGAGCTCGAAGGCTCTTCCCTAACCCGCGCCGGTCCTGCTGAGACCTGCAAGGTTTTAGTATCAAGTAGGATGATATCGGCCGCTTGAAATACGTCAGATTCGGCGAGACAGGCCTCACCGTCTCCCAGTTCTGCCTGGGCGCCTGGCACCTCCCTGGAGCGGGGGAAAACGACGAGTTCGGTGTGGAGAAGGTAGACACAGAGACGTTCGAGAGGATCGTGAGGAAGGCCTACGACCTAGGTATCAACTTCATCGACGGCGCGAACAGGTACCACGGTAGGATGTCGACCGCCGACCTGAACCACGTAGGTAACTCAGAGAAGATCCTGGGCGCCATCCTGAAGGGCTACGACAGGGAGTCCTGGGTGATCGCGACGAAGGTGAGGGGCCCGATGGCTTCCTGGCCGAACGGCCAGGGTCTTTCGAGGAAGCACATCATGTGGCAGATTAGAGAGTCGCTTAGGCGGCTCGACCTAGAGTACGTCGACCTCTACCAGATCCACTGGGAGGACAACACCACCCCGAACGCGGAGACGCTGAAGGCCCTGAACAACCTCGTGGACCGCGGACTAGTCCACTATCTTGGTGAGAGCAACCACTCGCCGGCCAACGTGGTGGAGTTCATGGAGACCGCCAAGCGGCTGCAGATAGAGGGGTTCGCCTCGATGCAGGAGCCCTACAACCTGCTCGAAAGGCGAGTAGAGGGCGAGACGCTGCCTGTCGCCAAGAAGTACGGGATGGCCGTCATGGCCTACGTCCCCCTAGCCCAGGGAGTCCTCTCCGGGAAGTATCTGTCGGGCGTCGAGGCAGGGAGCAGGGCCTCCTACATCACCCAGGTCGTGGGCCAGTACCTCAACCAGGAGACCGCCGACGCGGTCAGCGGTCTGCTCGACATCGCCAAGGAGAAGGGCATCACCCTCCCGCAGCTCTCGCTCGCCTGGATGCTGCACAAGCAGGGCGACCTCGGGCTGACCATAATCCCGATTCTGGGCATAACCAAGGTCGCGCACCTCGAGGACAACGTGGGTGCGCTCGACGTAAGGCTCACGGGCGACGACATGGGCCGCCTCGAAGAGATCGCCGCCGGCGCCAGACTGGGGCCGCCGTCCTACTGAGAGACGAGGCGCCACATCTCATCGATCTGCGAGTCGGAGGGGGTGCCCTTCTGGACCACGAGGTACTCGGCGCCCGCCTCCCTCCCGACCTGCTTCATCGACCTTATCGTCCTCCCGAACTCGTCGCGGCTTATGCCGATCGCGCCGGCTGTGAAGTCGACGCCGAACGACTCCAGGTCCCTCTTGGTCCTCTCCGGGTCCCCGCCGTGGAGATAGGTCGCCACCACGGCCCCAGTGCTGATGACGTCGCCGTGCACGAAGGGCCGACCGACGAGCTTCTCGAGGGCGTAGAAGAAGAGGTGCTCGGTCCCCTCCTGCGGCCAGAACCTGCCGCGCCCGAGGTAGGGGAACTGGAGCGAGTTGAGCGTCATGTGCATCTCGACGATGGGGCGGATTGCTTTCTCGGTGACTTCCTTGATCTCTGGAGCCAGAGACATGAGCCTCGAGAGCACCTCCTCTGCCTTGGCCGCGACGTCCTCGTCGTACTCCTCGCCTGACTCGTCCCTCGCCTTCCGCCAGTCCATCAGCGATATCCGCGCCGAGTAGATGTCTCCTATCGCCGCCCTGTTCAGCCTCTTTGGCGCGCCCCTGATTATCCTCTGATCAACCACGATCTCGTCGGCGAACTTGTCCCCGATGTAGTTCACCACGCCGTCAATCCGCACCCCCGCCTTCGGGGTCAGGTACGCGTCGGCCGCCAGGATGGTGGGCACAGAGACGAACCTGCACCCCGTCTTCAGGGCGAAGTACTTCGCGGCGTCTATCGCCCTCCCGCCGCCCAGCCCGACCGCTGTGCGGGCGTGATGGACCCTGGACGTGTTCGCGTCGAGCGTCTCCCGGTCGACCTCGCCCACCATCACGGTCACTGCTGGGGGATGGGCCAGGAGTCCCCGCACGCTCGACCACGGAGGCTCGACCGTGAAGACCGCGTAGTCCTCGAGGTCGCGGAGGGCCTCCTCGATCCCCCGGTAGTCTACCTTGATCCTAGAAAACGGGGAGGACATTCTTCGCGACGGCCTCCATCTCCTTCTTCACCGGCGCGCTGAAGAGGATGAGTTCGGAGGCGCCGACCTTCACGTACTCGTCTAGCTTCTTGATAACGTCGTCCCAGTTCTTGCACGAGTGAACGAACTTGCTTAGGCGCTCGGGGGTGATTGACATCGCCGCCTTCTCCAGGGCGATGGGCGTTCTGATGTCCACTGCGTTCTCGACGAAAGCCGAGAGCTCCCAGCCCGAATCTTTGATTATCTGAGCGGGCTTCTTGAACGAATAGTCGACGTGCACCACCACCCTGCCTCCCTTCTTCCCTGAGTCCTTCTGACCTTCCCTGAACTTGGGGAGCAGGACGTCGCGTATCCTCTCCGCGCTGTTCCCGGGACTTAGCGTCACGAAGTGGTCCCCGTACTTCCCCGCCCTGTATGCGGCCTTCTCGCCGACGGCGGAGAAGTAGATATCCATCTTCGTACGCGGCTTGGTGTACATCAGAAGGAACTCGGAGGAGAAGTACTTCCCCTTGAACGAGAAGGGCTTGGTGCTGTTCCACATCTTCCGCATCAAGGTGATGCCCTCGCAGAGACGGTCCATCCTCTCCTTCCACCCTGGCCAGCGGTCGTTCCAGAAGGGTACCTCGTTCACGGCCTCGCCGGAGCCTACGGAGACCAGGAACCTCCCAGGATACATGTTGTCGAGGGTGGCCGCGGCCTGCGCTATCAGGGCCGGGTGGTAGCGCGCCCCTATGGGCGTTGTCACCAGCGGGCCGAGCTCCACCTTCTTCGTCCTCTCGAGCGCAGCGGCCATGACGGACCAGACGAACGACGACCTGTCGCTCCTGTGGAACCAGGGCATGAAGTGGTCACCGAACCACAACCTCTTGAAACCCAGCTCCTCTCCGTAGACCGTAGCTTCGACGAAGTCCCTCGGGTCGTAGTAGTTCTCCCCTATGTCCAGCGAGATGAGTGGCTTTGGCATCTGACTCCGACCGATGGCGGCCTCGCCTTAAATGGGTTGGGAGACGCCGGAGGGTCCGGCTACCCCATCCCGAAAGAGAGCGCGCAGCTGGCTGCGCTGAGGCCGGCGACATCTCCAGGTGGCCGCGCCTACTCGTCGAGACCGTCACGCGTTAGCCAAGCGACGCAACCGTCGGAGCTGCCAATTGCGTTCCCTCACGAGGCCGTCATCCACACTGCCAGAATGGGCGGCGGCGGCTTTGGCGGCGTACACAGCAGCACCTATGGAATGGTCGGGGACGTGCGCGGTGGCGACCGCGTGGCCCGCCGCGCGGGCGGCAGCAATCGCATCATTCTCTTTCGCTTCACGGGCTGCGGCATGCGAGTCCAGCGAGGCCTTGCGTATGACAGCCATCTTGAACACGCCGGTATGCACCCATCTTCGGCATGCTTCAATCGCTATTCGGGGCCTGTCGTCCTTCGGATGCTTCTCCTCAAAGTATGGAAGCACGTGCTCGGCGCAGTCCGCAGCCCAGAGCGCCAGGAGTTTCTGGTTAGGCTTGAAGGCTTGATGGCCCTGAAGCTCTGACGCAGGCCTGTCCAGAATCTCTACGAACGACCTGCGCCAATCAGAGACCATCTTCACCGCCGGCAGCTTTCGCCGTACCGCCGGTCGCATGATGTTCGATGACGCAACGGGTCATAAAAGCAGATCGAGTGCTACTCTCTCGCTGCCGGCCATCCTCCTCAGTCTCCGGGTACGACTGCGTCTAAGCTGGCTGTCCGCGCTGCTATCCACGGGCGACCTCACTCTGCGAGGCCTCATTGGAGCGGGCGACCACGCCGGCCCGAGCCGTTGGCACCACGACTCGGGACGCAGATTGATTATAAGCCACGGGGGTTAACCGTTGGGAGACAAACGACAGATGATTCTATCCTGCAGCACGATAACCTGGGGTGAGCTCAAGGGGATGAAAGAGTTCGAGAGGGCGCTCGCGTCGATAAAGAGGCTGGGCTACTCGGACGCGGGGATTGAGTATCCTATGCTGTCAACCTCACTGAGGGAGCACGTCGAGCTCGGAGGCGCGGCCGCCAAGAAGGCAGGGCTGACGGTCGCGGCCGTCGCCATAGACACCTCGCCGACGATGGCCAAGATCGTCAGGGCGTTCGGGTCGTCCGTGGGGTGGCTCTGCCTCTTCGAGACAGACATCGACGAAGCCATCGAGAAGACGAAGACTCTCAGCGCGGCGTGCGCGAAGGCAGGGGTCGACGTGTCGCTGCATCCCCACGTCAGGTCCAACATTCTCACCACCGAGGATCTTGACCGTATCATGAAGGCGTGCGCGCCCAACCGGACCTCGGTCTGCGTCGACACAGCGCACCTCACGGCGCTGGACATCGACGTGCCCAAGTTCATCAACCGCTACAAGAAGTCAATCTCACTCGTCCATTTCAAAGACCTGCGCGCCAAGATACCCCAGGAGGAGGTCGATTACAACAAGGACTTCGTCGACCTCGGGGATGGCGTGGCCGACCTGAAAGGCTCTCTCAAGGCACTCCGGGCGATCGGGTACTCAGGGGCGATCATGGTGGAAGTGGACAACCCCCCGAAAGGAGAGGTCGAAGCCTCGGCCAAGAAGAACTACGAGTACCTCGCCTCGATAGTCCGCTGAGTGCCGCCAGATCTGCGAGCTTCCGGCGGTCGCTCTCAGGCTACGCTGACCCAGGCTTTCTTCTCCGAGGACTCGAGGATTGCCGCGATCAGCTGGTTCACCTTCCATCCGTCGTAGAACGAGGGCGAGTACTCCTCTCCTCCGCCGAGCGCGAGGAGGAAGTCGTGCATCTGGTTCGTGACCGAGTCGACGTACCCCGTCCCCATCGTCGCCGAACTGAAGAGGAGCGTCTCCCCGTACTTGTGAGCCGGCCCGAAATAGATCGTCCTGAACCCGCTCGCCTCCTTGGGGTCGCGGGCCGAGTAGAACTGGAGCTCGTTCGGCCTCTCCATCGTGAAGCAGAGCGTGCCGTCGCTCCCCTGCACCTCGAAGTCGAGCTGGACCTTCCTCCCCGTCGCGATCCAGGAGGCCCCCACCTCCGCGACCGCCCCTCCCTCCAGCCGCATCAGCGTCATCGTCACGTCGTCGACCCTCGAGGGCTCCTTGGCATCTCCTCCGGGGACAGTCCTCTCGGGGATGAAGTTGGCCACAGCTCCGCAGACCTCCTTCGGCTCTCCGACGAGGTACCTTACCATGTCGATGGCGTGCGAGCCCAGGTCGGCGAGCGCCCCGGCTCCCGCCTGCTCAGGACGGAACCTCCAGCTGAGCGGAAACCGGGGGCCTCCCCAGTCTTCCATGAAGTGCGAGCGGACGTGGTTGATCCTCCCCAGCTCTCCTTTGGCAATCATGTGCTTTGCGAGGGTGACAGCCGGGACTCGCCTGTAGTTGAAGCCGACCAGCGTCTTCGCGTTCGTCCGCTTCGCCACCTCGTACATCTCCCGGGCGTCGCGCTCGTTCGCGGCGAGCGGCTTCTCGCAGATTACCGACTTCCCGTGCTCGAGCGCGTCGATGGCGGGTTCCTTGTGGAGGTAGGTGGGGGTCATCACGTCCACTATCTGGACGGAGGGGTCTGAGGTCACGTGCCGCCAGTCCGAGGTCCACTCGGGGAAGCCCAGCCTCTTCGCCGCGCTACGGGCCAGGTCGTCCGTCGCCTCGGCGATTACCTTCAGTTCGACCGACTCCGAGGGCCCGAAGAAGAGCGGGACGTTCCCGAAGCCTATTGAGTGAGACCTCGCGACCTGGCCCGCGCCGACGAATCCTACGCTGTATCGGGTCGTGGCCGCTCACACCAGGGGGAGCGAGACCGCCTTCCTCTCCTGCATCGACTTCCTCGCCGCCAGCCCGATCTCGACCGCGGCCTTGCCGTCCCTCGCGGTCACCTTGGTGGCCGTGTCGCCTATGATCGCGGCCGCGAACCCCTCGAGCTCAGCGCGGTAGGCCTCGTCGAACCTCTCGGTGTACCAGTAGGAGAACTCGTTGGACTCCCAGGACTTCTTCATCACATGAGCCTCGGAGCTCTTCCCTATGTCCATGAACGCTGCCCCTTCGGTCCCGATGACCTCGGCGCGGATGTCGTAGCCGTAGACGCTCACCCTGCAGGCGTCGACGTGGGCGAGCGCCCCGTTTGCCAGCCGGATTATCGTCATGGTCGTGTCCTTGTCACCGAGCCCCTCGAGCTCAGGATAGGCCGCGGTGACGCCGTCGGCCATTACGCTCACGGCCTCGGAGCCGCTGAGCCACCTGATCACGTCGTAGTCGTGGCTGGACGTGTCGAGGAAGATCCCACCGCTCACCTTGGGGTCTGCCCAGCCCGCGACCTTCTGGGGCGGGTCCCTCGTGTTCGACCTGAGAAGCAGCATCTTGCCCAGCTCGCCGGAGTCGACGGCGCTCTTCATCCTCATGTACGAGGGGTCGAAGCGCCTCTGGTAGCCGACCTGGAACTTCGTCCCTCCGCGCTCGGCCATGGCAATGAACTCGTCGGCCTCGGGGAGCGTCAGAGCCATCGGCTTCTCGCAGAAGACGTGCTTGCCCGCCTCGATGGCGGCCCTCACGACCTCCTTCTTCATGAACGTGGGAGTGGCCACGACGACCGCCTCCACTTCCTTGTCCTTCAGGAGGTCGCCGTAGTCCTTGTAGATCGCGTCCACGCCGGTCAGCGAGGCGACGGCCTTCGCGGCCTCGATGTACGAGTCGGCTATCCCCTTGAGCCGGGCGTTGGGGACCCGCCGCGCCAGGTTCTGTGCGTGGACCTTGCCGATCTGGCCCGCCCCGATCAGGCCCACGCCGACTGTCTTGGAATACAACGGGCAGTCTCGCCGTCCCCGCCGTTAAAACGGTTGCCTCAAGAAGGCCGGATCATGACCTTCATGCCCTGGCCCGTCCTGCAGAGCTCGAACCCCTTCAGCGCCTCCGATATGTCGAGCTCGTGGCTGACGATATCATCGACGGGTATCGCGCCACCCTCGATCAGCCGGATCGCCGGGATGAAGTCGGTCGCGTTGGCGTTGGAACCGAGGATCTCGACCTCGCGCGCCATGAGCTCGAAGGGCGCGACCTGAGCTCTCGCCTCCTTTCTTGCCACTCCCATGATCACGACCCGTCCCCCTGGGCCCACCGACCTCACCGCGCTCTCGACGGTCTCGGCCCTTCCGATCATCTCGACCGCCACGTCGGCGCCCATGCCACCGGTCTCTCGCTCGACCCTGGCGACCGGTTCCTCTGCGGCCGGGTCGATGGTCACGTCCGCTCCCAGCTTGCCCGCCACGGCCCGCCTCTTCTCCGCCAGGTCGACGGACATGATTTTCCTCACTCCCGCGCGCTTCAGCATGCTCACCCAGAGCAGGCCCATGGGTCCCGCCCCGTAGACCACCGCCGTCTCGTCCGGCTTCACCCTGCTCCTGGCGAAGCCGTGGACCACGCACGCCAGCGGCTCCACGAGCGCCCCCTCCTTCCAGGAGAGGCGCGGATCAATCTTGTAGACGAACTGTTCAGGTGCAGCCATGAGCTCCGCGAAGGCGCCGTTCCGCGTGATGCCGAGCTCTATCATGTTCAGACACATGTTCCTCCTTCCCAGCCTGCAGTTCTCGCACAGACCACAGCTCACGTTGGGGTCGACCACCACGTGGTCCCCGACGCCGATTCCCGAGACCCTGGCCCCGGTCTCGACGACCTCGCCCGAGAGCTCGTGGCCGAGTATGACCGGGGGTTTGGAGGGGTGCCTCCCCTCGAGTATCGCGAGGTCGCTCCCGCAGATGCCGCATTCCCTCACCCTGATCAGGACGGTGCGATCGTCTTCGACTTTGGGGGGTCCGACCTCATCGACGGTGACCCCCTTCCCCACTTCTTTGAAGACTACGGCCTTCATCTCAGAGTATCTCCTTCGAGCACATTCTCGGGCTGAGCGGGTGAGACAGGCGATTTAAACCGTTAAGCTCACAGACGACCAACCCGTGACCTGTTGGACAGATCAAGGCTCGAAGGCGACCTTCATCGACTGCTCGCTTATCGCGGTCTCCATCGCCTCCTTGTGTCTGTCCAGCGGGAACCTGTGCGTCACCACCTCCTCGAACGGGATGGCGTGCGCGAATGACTCCATCATGCTGAGGGCCTTCGCGTACGACAGTTCGGTCTGGCCTCCGTTCCCGACGACGGTCGCGTACCTGCCCGAGACGTACTTCTGGACGTTGAGGGTCGTCGTCTTGCCGCTGTCGCTGTAGATCCCGGCGACGAGATAGTAGCCGAAGGGTTTCAGGTAGGAGAGCCCTTCCTCCACGACGCTCGGGTCCCCGGTGCATTCGAAGACCACGTCCGCGCCATCCGTTTGGAGCCCGTGGAGAACCCTCTCGGTCCTCTCCTCCCTCGTCAGCTTGGTCGCGTCGAGGGAAAGGTCGACCCCGAACTGTCCCATGAATTTCGTCCTGTACTCCGGCATCCCCACGACGACTATCCGGTGCGCGCCCGCGATCCTAGCGGCGATCACGTGGGCGAGCGCCAGGGGACCGCTCCCTTGCACCACGACGTCCCCGACGTAGCTGCTCCCGTCGCCGGAGAGCTGCAGCGAGTGGAGCATGCGCGCCACCGACGTGTAGCCCACAGCAAGGACCTCGGCGAAGACCGCCGCCTGGTCAGGGACCGAGTCGGGGACCTTGGCGAGCTTCGTCTGCGGGAGGAGGTACATCTTCTCCGCGAACCCACCGAAGAGGTGCGGCGCGTCCCTGCAAGAGATTCCCCAGCCGTAGGTCTCGCCGCGCTCGCACGAAGGCCACCCTGGATGCGTCTTGCACCCGACGCACTCCTCGCACCTCAGGTCGACGACAGGGACGACCCTGTCTCCGGGGCGCAGGGGCCCTCCCGTGAGGCTCATCCTGGTGGCAGCTTTGGGGCCGATCCTCTCGATGGTCCCGACTATCTCGTGGCCCGGGATGATGGGAAACTTCGTAGGAACCCCAAACGGATGCGACTTCACTTCGTCCTTGTAGATGTGCTTGTCAGTGCCGCAGATTCCGCAGAGCGAGACGTCTATCAGCGCCGCGTCAGCAGGGACCGCCGGGTCGGGGAAGTCCTGAAGCCTCATCGCACCTGGCCCGTCCATGACCGCGGCCCGCACCGTTGGGGTCGTCATTTGACCACGCCCGCGTCCTACTCCTGGATGTGGACCCAGCTCTCGCTCTTGGCGGAGTCGGTGATGGCGTCCATGATCTGGCAGTTGCGGTACCCGTCGAGGAAGGTCGCTCCCTGCGGCGCGACCGGGCTGCCATCCGAGATGGAGGTCAGGAAGTGGTGGAACTCGTTGACGAACGAGTGGTCCCAGCCGAAGCCTCCTCCCTGGTTGACCCAGTACTTGCTCATGTACGGGTGGTCCTTGGCGAGGACGTTGAGAGTCCGGAACCCACTGGTCCCCCTGTCCCTCTCGCTGAGGAAGATCTCGAGCTCGTTGATCCGCTCAAGGCTGAACCGGAGCGAGCCGACCGTGCCGTACACCTCAAAGCTGAGGTAGTCCATCCTCCCGGGGTTCACCCACGATGTCTCGAGAGTCCCGAGAGCCCCGTTCCTGAACTTCATCGTGGCGACCGTGAGGTCGTCGACGTTCACCCGCTTCTTCTTGCGCGAACCCTCAGCCACGGGCCTCTCCCTGATTATGTGCGACTGGGCTCCGGCCACCGCCGCCACCTCTCCCACGAGGTACCTTGCGAGGTCGAGGGCGTGGGTCCCCAGGTCCGAGAGCGCGCCATACCCCGATGACGAGGACTCGAACTGCCATCTCATGGGGGTCCTCGGGTCGTCGTAGTTGGTGTTGGTGGTGAGGTATGACCCTCTGAAGAACGAGATCTTCCCGAGCTTCCCCTCCTTGATCATCTGCCTCGCCAGGGTTATCGCTGGCATGAAACGGTAGTTGTAGCCGACCATGTGCTTGACCTTGGCCCTCTCGGCCGCGTCGAGCATCCGCTTCGCGTCCCTGGCCCTCCTGGCCAGCGGCTTCTCGCAGAAGAGGCTCTTACCCAGCTTTGCGGCCATGATCATGGGTGCCGGGTGGAGCACCACCGGGAGGCAGTTGTCGACTATCTCGACGTCCTCGTCGTTCACGACCTTCTCCCAGTCTCCGTAGGTCTTGGCGTATCCGTACTTCGCGGCCTCAAAATCCACGACCTTCTTGGTCCTTCCGGCGATGGCGACCAGCCGCGGGACGAGGTCCATGGGGTGGTAGACCTCAGCGACGTCCCGCCATGCGTGCGCGTGAACGCGCCCGATGGAATAGCCGAGAACCCCTACGCCTATCTCCTTTGCCATGGTCGCGATAGTCCTCCGAACCGATAAAAGCCTTATTCGGAAGCTTGCAGAAACTCTCGGCCGATACTAACCGATGAAACGGAAGGAAGACGTGGGCGCGTGCCTGCCCGGGGTGGGGTGGAGGAAGCGGCCCGAGTGGCATGTGGCGGGCGCCTTCGTCTCGCTCGGTGTTGTCACCGCACTGCTGGCCATCTACTATCACCAGGTCTTCCTGGGCATGGAGAATCCTATCACCCACTCCTTCCCCATCACCTTCGACTACTTCGCGTACGCCCAGAACTACTTCCAGACCGAGACGAACTTCGAGGTCTGCTGGAAGGTCAGCGCCCTCGCGTTCGGCGTAGCGTCGGCTGCCCTGATGTTCCCCCGGGTAGAGCGCCTGTCTGTCTTCAGGCCGCTGCACAGAATGGCCTCCAGCCTCCGTGCGAAGTCGCCAAGGTTCAAGACGGCGACCCTTGTCCTGCCGCTCGCCCTGCTCGAGGCCGGGCTGCTCCTCTACGGTGGACTCATGGGGCTGGCGCGTCTCAACCTCCTGCTCTCGCTCCAGGTGGGCGCGGACCCCGCCGTCAGGGGTCTGGTGATGGGACCTCTCGGCCCCTTTGGGCTCGCCTCGGCCGCAGAGCAGGACTACTACTTTCTCGTGCTCTTCCTCGCCGTACTTGCGGCGTCGCTCTACCGGTTCGCCTCGGTGAGGAGGGTTCTCCAGATCGGGGCTCTCTCGGTGATCCCGCTCCCGATGATGGTCTTTCTCTTCGACCGGATAGAGTTCAACACGTTCTTCGCCACGGTCATCGACAGGCTGGGGCTGTCCTGGTTCTCCAACGCTCTGCTTCTCTATCTCTGCATCGGGGTGTTCGCGCTGGCGACGGTCTATCCTGCACTCAGGAGACTGGCCTCAAGGACCGTGAGGGGCGAGCGGCGTTGGGGTCATTAGCCCAACGAGACGGGGCCCGACCATACCCAAGAGTTCTTTAGCTGGCGAGACGACCTGATGGAGATTGGAACAGGTGATAGCGCCCGTACTCGTGGCGCGAAAGAAGTTCAAGACTCAGAAGTTCCCTAGTCCCCGCGCTGGGCCGAGGGAGTCTCTCGTCAGGATGTCGGGTGCCGCGATCTGCGGCACGGATAAGCACGTCTTCACCCAGGGGGAGATTCGGCTCGGCCTCCCCGGCGATGTGGTCAAGCTCCCCGTCATCCTCGGACACGAGAACGTAGGTGTGATCGAGGAGATAGGGGGCGAGGCCTCGGTCGCGATGGTCACCGAGGGCGACGCCCTTGAGGTGGGCGAGAGGGTTGTCATCTCCGCCGACATCGTCTGCGGAACTTGCTACTACTGCAGGAACTACTACGGGTTCCCTTGGTGCCTCAACCACAGGAGCTATGGCGACGTGATGAGCTGCAAGGACCCTCCCCACCTCTTCGGAGGGATGGGCGAGAAGATGTTCGTCGTCCCAGGGACGTTCATGTTCAGGGTCCCGAAGCGGATGTCCGACAAGGTCGCGGCGCTAACGGAGCAGATGGCGGTCGCCTACGGCGCCTTCGGACGGGCGTTCCAGAATCCCAACCCCAAGGAAGGATACGCCCCGGCGGACACCGTGGTCGTGCAGGGGGTAGGTCCCCTCGGCATGTGCAACGCCCTGATGGCGCGCATGCTCGGCGCATCGAAGATAATAGCCATAGACAAGTCGCCCTTCCGGCTGAAAATGGCCAGGTCTCTCTGCGGGGCCAAGACGATCGACCTCGCGGATCATCCCAGGCCCGAGGACAGGGTCGAGGCCGTGCTCTCGATGACGGACCGGCTCGGGGCGGACACGGTGATAGAGTGCACCGGGTTCCCGCACATCATCTCCGAGGGTCTGGACATCATGAGGAACGGTGGGACATACCTCGTCGAAGGGGCGTACTCGGAGGCCGGAGGGACGAAGATCTCTCCTTCGAGGCAGATCCTCGCCAAGAACGCCAAGATCATCGGCGTATCGGGTATGCCCTACCAAGCTTACGCCCGCGCCCTCAAGATGATGGAGAGCTACAGGGACTCACTACACTTCGAGAAGCTCGTGACTCACGTGTTCGGACAAGAGGATGCCCAAGAGGCGATGGAAGTCTCTATGGGCCTCGATTCGATGAAGGTCGTCGTGGGCCGGATGAAGGCCTAGGCCAGGGGCAGGCTTACCGGCCTCTCGCTCTTGATCGACTGCCACGCAGCGAGCCCGATCTCGAGCGCCGCTCTGCCGTCATGGATGGTCGCCCTCGGGGTCCCGTCCTTGACGATGCACTCCACGAAGGCCGCCATCTCGTCGCGGTACGCCTGAGCCCACCTGGTCCCCCAGTACTCCTGCCGCTGGTTGCTGATCTTCCCGTTCTTGTAGATGTGCGTGAAGCTGTTCTCGCCCATCCCTATCATGATCCCGCCCTCGCTCCCGATCAACTCCGCCCTCGAGTCGAACCCGTAGGGGGTGTAGGCGCAGGCGTCGACCTGGGCCATGGCGCCGCTGGCGAGCCTCATGTCGACGACCACCGTGTCGTAGTCGCCGTTCTTCCTCATCTCCTCATACATCATGGCGTTGCCGTCGGCGTAGATCCTCGTGACCTCGCTCCCCGTCAGGTACCTCGAGCGCGTCGAAATCGTGGCTCGAGGTGTCGAGGAAGACCGACCCAGACTTCTTGGGGTCGGCCGACCATCCTCCGATCGTGGTCGGCGGGTCCCTGTTGTGCGCCCTGGCGAGGATGACATTCCCTATCTCGCCGGTCTCGATCGCCTGCCTCGCGTGCATGAACGAAGTGTCCGACCGCTTCTGGTACCCGACCTGGAACTTTATGCCCGACCTCTGCACTGCGGATATCATCTCGTCCGCATCCCTGAGCGAGAGGGTCATCGGCTTCTCGCAGAAGACGTGCTTGTGCCTCTCCGCCGCGGCGACGGTGATGTCCTTCTTCAGGAACGGCGGGGTCGCGACGACGACGGCGTCGACGCTCGGGTCCACGAGGAGCTGATAGTAGTCGGAGTACACGGTCTTGACCCCCAGCTTCGAGGCGAGCTCGTTGGCTGCGGCCGTGTTCACGTCGGCTATCCCGACGAGCGACGCCCCGGGGACCTTCGTCGCATAGTTCTCGGAGTGGAGGCGCCCTATGGCTCCGACCCCGATCACGCCTACGCCGATATTCTTCATCGTCTCACTCAGAGGATCGCATCTGCGACCTTGTGGACGGCCGTGACGATGTCGTCCATGTCCGAGTCCGAGAGGAGCGGGCTGATGTCGAGGTGGACCGCTCGGCTCAGGAGGTCGATGCTCGCCTGGTACCTCTTGCTGACCCGCTGTATGCCCTTGAAGATGTGCCCCCAGTGCATGAAGACGTGGCCGTCGTTGATCGACGGGTCGTAGACCACCCCGGGATAGGAGCCCGAGGTCGTCCAGATGTTCTCGGCGCGAAGGGCCCTCTTGAAGATCAGAGCCTGTGACGGCTTCTTCGTGAAGAAGACCAGGGAGATCCCGGCCTCTCCTGGGTCGTTGAGGCGTCTGAACGTGATCTCGGGGATGTCGGAGATTCCCTTCTTGATCTTCGCCTTGTTCTTCTTGATGTCCTTGATGATCCAGTCGATCTTCTTGAGCTGCTCCTTGAGGATCGCCGCCGAGATCTCGTTCATCCTGTAGTTGACCCCCGGGAATGCCTCGAAGTCGAACTTGAGGCTCGGGTCGTCCCAGGACCTATAGGGTGTCCCTACGTCGTGGAACATGACGGAGCGCTGATAGATGAGCTTGTCGTCGGTGAGGATCGCGCCGCCCTCTCCCGCCGAGATCATCTTGTTGAGCTGGAAGCTGTACGAGGCCACCCTGCCGAAGGTCCCGAGCTTCTTGCCGCGGTAGGTGGCGCCTGCAGCCTGGGCTACGTCCTCGACCAGGTCTATGCCGTAGGCCTTGGCGACCTTCGAGAGCCCGTCCAGGTTCGCGGGCGTCCCACGGATGTGCACGGCCATGATTGCCTTGGTCCTGTTCGTTATCCTCCTCTCGACGTCCGCGGGGTCGAGGGTCAGGGAGTCGTCGACGTCGGCGAGGACGGGCGTGGCCCCTGCGGCGACGACGGCGTCCGGGCACGCGACCCAGGCGTAGGTCGGGATGATCACTTCGTCGCCGGGTCCTATGCTCATCGCGACGAGCGCCGTGTGTAGCGCCGCGGTTCCGGAGGTGACCGCGAGGGCGTACTTCCGTCCGAAGTAGGCCTTCATGTCGTCCTCGAACTGGCCGGTGATGTTCAGGAACTTCGGCCCATAGAAGCGGTACATCGACTTCGCCTTGAGGACGTTGGTGACCGCCTCGATCTCCTCCTTACCCACGTACCCCGCGCCCGGATGCATCACGGGTAGAGGGCCGTCCCTTACCGGCTTTCCGCCGTTCATTGCCAATGAAGATTTGTTCGCCAAGCGATACGCGCGCATTCGGGCATGTTGCGGGCTTAAAGATATTGCCCACCGCGTCCGGTGGCATCGTCCCGGCCCTGGAGGTCTGACTGGCCGAAGGAAGCCCGCCCTCGCGAGCCTAGGAATCCGACACTATGCTCGCTTCCTCTGTGATGATTTGACCGTTTGACATAATCGCCGCCAGGGTGAAGGTGTAAGACGTCGCGCTAGTCCCGCCGTATCTGAAAGAGTAGTAGCCCGTCGAGTTGTTCCCTATGTCCAGCACGTGGAGCGCATTGACGACCCTCCCATCGTAGGTGAATGGTGTGAACCCTGTCAGCCCGGGCAGGGTGGGACTGGCGTCAACTAGCGTGATGTTGATGAACGGGAGGTTCGCGTGGTTGACGACGGTCAGGATTACCATTCCTCCCCCTTGGTCCGAATCGATGGCGACCTCACCGGTCACGGCGAAGAGACAGCTGCCTGGTCCCAGACAGGGGTTGTTGGAGAGGGATCCACCCTGCGGATACTCGGCCAAGGAGACCACTACCACGACTAGAACCGCGATCACCGCGACCGCTGCTACCGCGAGAATGCGCTTTCTTCTCGCTTGCATGGCAGGGATAGGAAGTGGCCGTTACATACGTCTATTCAATCGTGTGAGCCCCTTCACGGTTTGCGGATTCGGCCCGTGGTTGGGTCCACAACCGGCGCCCTCGGCATGGTCAACGCCGCCGTTGCGACCGTTCCCACGTGCCCCAGCCCCGCCTGCGTAGTCATATCGCACAGCGGGCTCTAGGTCGAGCCGATGGGCATCCCCGTCCGTCGCCTCGGCGGAGGATCGGGATAGCTGCCGAGTGCCGCGACTACCTCAACGAGAGGTGCGTCTTTCCGATCGGCATGTCCTTGTAGTCGGGATGGAACTCGACCGCCAGGGTCCTTGCCTTGGGGTCCGCGCTGATTATCCACAAGAAGCTCATCCCGACGCCCGGCGTCGCGACGTTGGGGTGGTAGCCGCGCTCGAAGGCGACCGCGTCTCCGTCCCTGACGACGAAGGCCTCCTCCTCGCCCGTACCCCCCACCACCTGGACCCCGAACCGCTTGCCCATGCCGAAGTAGATGTAGACCTCCGGCTTCCCGTCGTGCTTGTGGGGCGGGAAACTCGTCCAGTTTCCCTGATATCCCTCGACGAAGCCCGCGATGAACCTGTTGGCTGGGTCGCCCTCCCCCACGGTGGTTATCACCCGCCTGCTGTACGGGGCGACGCCCGACTCGATCACCTTGGCCTCTGCGTAGCGCTTCACATAGGTGGCGTAAGACTTCTCGGCCGGAGCCTGGGCCCATATCAGGTCCGTCGGCAGCGTGGCCTCGACCGAGAACTCTGACTGCCTGGGCAGATAGAGTGTGTCCTTCTCTCCCAGGGAGAACGCCTTCTTCGCCCCCTTCGTCCTGACTTGCAAGGCGCCGTTGAGCACGACGAGCAGCGACTCCGTCGATCCCGTGCCCAGCCTGCTGAGGTCTTTCGCCTTCCTCATCCTCAGTCTCCTCACCCTGAGGTTGGAGACGGAACAGACCTCCTCGAACTCGTCTAGTTTTCCTTCATCTCTGTGCATCAAGCGCTAGCTGCACCTGGACCGCGCCGGCCTCGAGGGCGATATTAGGCTTTGGAGGGGCGCGTCTCCAGGTCGAAGGCCATCTTCCTGCCCCTCAGGAACTCCCTTAGCTCGCTCGGCCTGGGCATCGACTCAGAGCAGGCGTGGCCCCTCACGACCATCGCCCCGACCGCGTTTCCGAGGCTGGCGGCCCGGACGGCCTTCCATCCCTTAATGTATCCGAACATGAAGCCTGCGAGGAACCCGTCCCCGCCGCCCAGCCCCTTCACCAGGCGCACGGGTATGCCCGGGACCTCCGTCCTCCTCGCTCCCTCGATGACCGAGACGCCGTGCCCGCCGTGGGTGACCACCAGCACCTTCATCGCGTGCCCCGGAATCGAGGATATGGCCTCGGAGAGCGTGCCCGAGCCCGTGGCGGCGAGGTACTCCCCCTCGTTCCCCACGACGACGGCCGACTCGGCGAAGACCCTCTTGTAGCGCGACGTCCGTACGCGCTCGCTCGCGCGCCAAAGCGAGGGTCGCCAGTCGAGGTTGAAGACCACCAGCTTCCCCAGCTCCTTTCCGAGCCTCGCCGCGTGCAGGTTCGACCCGAAGGACGGCTCCTTCGAGAGGCCGGTCCCCGTCACGATGACCGAGCGCGTCTGCTCGATCAGGGTCCGAGGCACGTCGGCCCTCGTGATGTGCAGGTCGGCCGCGTTCTCACGGTAGAAGATGAACATGGAGTCCTTGCCCGGGTATACCTCGGCGAAGACGATCCCGGTCTTTCCGTCCCGTTCCTGTTTGATGTACCTGGTCTCGACGCCTTCCTTTGCGAGGTACTGGATGACGTAGTCCCCCAGCACGTCCTTGCTGACTCTCGTGAGGAGCGCGCACTTCAGCCCGAGCCTCGACGCGCCGACCATGACGTTGGCTGAGGTCCCCCCCACGTACTTGGCGAACTTCCGGATCTCACTGAACGGGACGCCGAAGTCGAGCGAGTATAGGTCCACACCGGCGCGGCCCAGCGCGACTATGTCGTACACGCCAGGTCACTTCCCGTAGGGCGAGGGTATGTCCCAGAATCCGAACGACTTCGTGCCGCTCTTCGGGAAGACCCGCTCAACCGCCGCCTCGACCACGGTCGGGACCTGCATCCCGAGCGCCTTGTCGAGCGCCTTTCCGAAGCCCTCTGGGTCGGCAGCATGGAGGTACTCGGCGCCGTAGGCCCTCGTGAGCTTCTCGAAATCGATCGCGTAGGCCGAGCCGTCCGCCATGTTGAACTCCGTGCTGATGAGCCTGTTCCTGAAGGAGCGGATCTGCAGGTCCCTTATCGAGACCCAGCCCCTGTTGTTGAGCAGGACGACGACCAGAGGCATCTGGAGCTGGACCGCGGTCGAGAGCTCGACGCTGTTCATCATGAACGACCCGTCGCCTTCGATCGCCACGACGCTGGTCCTGGGCTGGGCGAGCTTGGCCCCTATGGCGGCCGGGAGGGCGAACCCCATGGTCGAGAATCCCCCGGAGCTGATGAAGGTGCCCGGCCTGTAGGCCACCCACTGCTGCGACAGTATCTCCTGTGGAAGGCCTGCGCTGAGCGTGATTATCGCGTCCCTCGGGAGCCTCTCCCTCATTATCGCTACGAGGTTCGGGATCCCCATGGGCACGTCGTGCCTCAGCTTGGTGAGGTCCTCCGCCCACACCGCCTTGAGCTCCTTCAGGCGGGCGAACCAGGCCGACTCTTGGTACCGTCTCTTTGTTCCCAGGGACATCGCGGCGGCGAGAAGGTCTTGGAGAGCTGCGCGGGCGTCGGCGACGATGCCGACAGTGGTCGGGTAGTTCTTCCCTATCTCGTGGGCGTCGATGTCGATGTGTATGAGCTTCGTGGGCGGGATGTTGAAAGTGACTCCGGGCACGTACGAGCTCGTCGTCTCGTCGCTGAAGGTAGTCCCCACCGCAAGCAGCACGTCGGCCCCCTTCGTTATCTCGTTCGAGACGGCCGTCCCCACGTTCCCGGGGTGGAAGGCGTACAGCTCGTGGTCCTCGGGGAAGCCGCCCTTGGAGTCGCCCCTGAACGTGCAGACCACCGGTGCCCCGACGAACTCCGCGAGCTCCACCAGCTCCTTCGTGGCCCCCGCCATCACGACGCCCCCGCCTATCAGGATCACCGGCCTCTGAGCCGAGAGGAGCAGTTCCGCCGCCTTTCTGACGGACTCCGAGCTGGGCCGGACCCTCCCGTCCGCCATGTGAAGCGCCAGATCTGGAAGCCCGTAGGAGACCTTCTCGACCTGAATGTCCATGGGGAGGTCGATGAGAACCGGTCCGGGCCTCCCAGTGAGCGCGGTCCGCATCGCGTCGGCCATCACCTTCGGGAGCTGCCGGCCGGTCGTGACCTGCCAGGACCCCTTGATCAGGTGGTTCATGGAGTTCCAGTAGTCCACCCAGCGCTGCCTCTCTATCTCCTGGAATATCCCCATCCCGAAAAGATAGGTCTGGATCTGCCCCGTGATCGCGATGAACGTCGACGAGTCGACGTAGGCCGTCGCGAAAGCCGTGGCGAGGTTGGTCGCACCCGGCCCGACTGAGGTCGTGACCGCAGCGGGGACGCGCCTGTTCGCCCTGAAGTAGCCGTCGGCCATGTGACCGCCCCACTGCTCGTGCTTGACCTGGACCACGTTGAGGTCGGGCGCCAGGTCACGCGCCGCATCAAATATTGAGACGTTGCCGTGCCCCGGGATTCCGAAGATGTACCTCACTCCCGCCTTCTTCAGCGACTCGACGACGTACTGAGCCCCTGTCCGCTGTTCGGACGCCATCACGAAGACAGGCCCGTGCGAGGTATTTTAATCGTTACCGCGAAACAGGGGCGCGGCCTCCTTCTTCTCCCAACCCTCCATCCGCGCCTCGGCCTCCGCGGCCGTCATCCCGTGGTGCACGATGGAGTGAATGGCGAACGCGACGGGGAGCGGGTCCTCGTCGGGGGGATAGAGGAGGCTCCTGCCGAGCAGGACTCCCCTGACGTTGGGCCCCGCGCTCATCGCCGCTTCGATCTCACGGAGAAGGCCGCGCACGTCCTTGTTCGCTTCGCCGCCCAGGAGCAGGATCGGAAGGGTCGTGGCCTTCGCCACTTCGGCGAACCTCTCCGAGTACGGCAGCTTCAGCCAGATCCTCGTCGAAGAACTGCCCAGCGCCGACGCGACCCCGACGAGCTTGATGAGCTTCTGGGGGTCCGCGTCGAGCCTCTTCTTCTTGTCCTGCAGCGAAATGGGGAGCGGTTCCACGAAGACCGGGAGGTTCTGACGGTTGCACTCGGCGACGGTCTGGACGCAGTAGCCGATCGTCTCGGCCGAGTCCCGGTCCGCGAGGTCGACCCTGAGCAGGAACTTCGCGCCGTCCAGGTTCATGGAGACTATCCCGTCGACGTCGTAGCCCGTCGGCTTGTCGTCGAGCTCGAAGGCGCTGCCGCTGAGGCCGCCCCTGTTGACGCTCCCTATGATCACCTTCTTGTTGAGGAACCTGGACGGCGAGGCTCTCCCGGCCATGTGCGAGATCATCAGCAGCTCGTCGACGATGTCCGCTGTCCCGAGTACCCCGTCGAACGGAGAGTCGGCGACGACCCTCAGGATCCTCGAGAGCAGCTCCTGCCTCCGGCCCATCCTGACGGGATCGTCCCGGATTGAGGTGGTCATCCTCGCGGGGTGGTCTGCCGCTAGGAGCACAAGCCTCCCGTCGTCGGTCAGCGTGTCCCTCCTCACGCGCCTGCGCGCTTCGCGCTTGGGGAGGTCTGGGTCGTTCACCCTGAGATCTGTGATCCGGTTGTAGGCGCTGTCCGGCAGGTACTCGAAAGCATTGAACTTGGCGCGCGTCATCTCGCACTGACCGTTTCGTCTGCCTTTAGAACTTAGCGGGGCTCGACGCGGAGCCCCGCGGGCCCCCTAGACTTATCTACCGTCCGACCTCGCTCCTGAACATGCCGCTACCGATTCTGGAAAGGGGTTCGATAGGTTTCAACGCGTGCCCCGACATGGTGGAGCCCAAGAGGCTTGTCCAGCTCTGCCAGCGCGCGGAAAGGGCAGGATTCGATGCAATCTGGGTGAGCGACCATTTCCATCCCTGGTTTCACACCGGCGCGACCGAATACAATACTTGGGTGTGGATGGGCGCGGCGATGGAGCAGGTCAAGATACCCTTCGGCACGGCCGTCACGGCTCCGATCTTCAGGTACCACCCGGCGATAACCGCCCAGGCCTTCGCAACGATGGAGGCGCTATTCGGCCACAGGGTGATGCTGGGCATCGGGACCGGCGAGGCGATGAACGAGGTCCCCCTAGGCTATCCCTGGCCGAAGTACGCCGAGAGGAGGGACAGGCTGATCGAGTCGGTGAAGATGATGAAGGCGCTCTGGAGGGGCGGGTTCGTCGACTTCGAGGGAGAGTACTACCAGCTCAAGGGTGCGAACATCTACATGAAGTCCGACGTGCCGATCATCATGTCGGCCATGGGACCGAAGATGTCCAAGATCGTCGGGGAGTACGGGGACGGGATAATCACTTCTGCGAAGACGCCCCAGTACATCAACGAGGTCATCTTCCCGAACGTGGCCGAGGGCGCGAAGAAGACCGGTCGGACGCTGGCCGACCTCGTGAAGGTCGTCGAGATAGACCTGGCCTACGACGAGGACTACGACCGCGCGGTCAAGACGCTGAGGAAGTGGGCCGCGACCCTGATCAACGAGATGTTCACGACAGACATCTCAGACCCCCGACAGATAGAGGAGAGGGGGAAGGCGGTTACCGACGAACAGCTCGCCGAGGTGTTCCCCGTCGCGACCGACGAGAACGAGATCATCAAGAGGATCGAGCAGTACTTCAAGTGCGGCTTCGACCACGCCTACGTCCAGATCAACACGTTCGACGACGAGAAGGCGTTCAACCTCTTCGAGAAGAAGGTTCTCCCCCACTTCCGACCCGGTGAAACAGAGTAGCGCCGTCTGGGGTTTCGCAGGGTTTCAAGGGTCCTCGTCGTCTACCCCCTCTCAAAGAGATCGAACTGAAAGTACCCCTTTTCCATACTCCGCCCTCTTTAGCTCCATCAACTCCCCATCGAGGGTCACGAGCACCCGTATCCCGGCGGCGAGAAGATTTCCGAGGACTAGCGCATCTCTTCCGCCCAGCGAGTACTTTCTGGCGAGATGAAGCCCCATTCTCGTTGTCATCAATGTCTGATGACGAAGAGATTCCGTTCATCGGTTGCAGATTTTACGAGGGCTTCTGAGGCATCCTCCTTGAGCCACCCCCTCTCGAAGACGAGCGTGTGATATGCTTCGTGGATCACAGTCGGATTGAGCACCACTGCTTCCCCCGAAAGCCATTCGGCTCGGCGGTGTGCTGGGTGGTCTCCGTCCAGATACGCGACGAGGACATTGGTGTCTATGCCCAGATACGCTTGATCTCTTCTGGAGTGGGCCATTCAGGTTCCCCTGTCCTCTTGGGCTTCATCCCGTTCAATTCTCTCCACGAGGGCCGCTTCTTTCCAGCGGGAGTCAGCATTATGCCGCCTTCGGCTCTCTCCACATCCACGACCGTGCCTTCGGCAAGTCCAAGCTCTCTCCTCAACTCCTGAGGTATCAGGATCCTTCCACGCCCGTCAACGACTGTCTCCATTTTCGCATCAATCTTATGAGAATCTGCATTTAACGATAACGCGCGCATTACGTTCCCATTCGTTTCTCAGCTATCCAGTGCGCCGACCGTGACCCCTTCACTCTGCGTCTGGCCGTTGATCGTTGTCGTGACCAAATGGAGAGAGCACAGTCAGCAACTCGATTCGAGGGCGAGGAGACACCCTCGAATCGGAGGAGGCTGGAGTTCTTAGGCGTCGGGCCTTCTCCTGACTATGATGAGACTCGCGGAGGCGATCCCCAACGCGAGTGCCCCGACCACCGTGAAGAGGACCGTGTCGTAGTTGGTTGCCGCAGGTGTTGTCGAGGTGGTTGTCGCTGTCGTCACGGGTGGGGAAGATCTGGGTTCCGTGACAGTGGATGTCTGGACGACGGTCTGGGTCGAGGCCTGACCGGTGCTCTGCGCCGAAGTGAGACTCGCCGGCACCAGGTTAGGAGTGCTGGACACCGTCCCCGCGGCTCCGGACACTGCCGCTGCTCCGGTCGACGTCGCCGAGCTCAGGGAGCCTTGGTTCGCGACTCCAAGTGGCGTGGCCCAGAACTGCGGCTGCTGGAGCTTCAGGACTATGCTGGCGCTGGTCTGGGGCGGGACTATGAGCACGGAGCCCGCGAAGCCCACGTAGGCCGGCTGCCACGTCACGGAGACGTTCACCTTCTCGCCTCCGACTGTAACCTGCGTGGTACCGGGGCTCTTGGGGAGGTTGACTGGGACCCAGTTCCAAGCCGTGACTTGCACGGGGGCTGTTGGGACGACCAGCTTGGCGTTTCCGTCGTTCCCGACTTGTCCCGAGGTGTTCAGGACGGAATTGCCGTCTATACTGTACCAGTTCCCTCCAAGTACATTGGCATAGACGCTTGCGCCCGAGGCGGCCGTACCGTTGGCGTATGTCACGTGCACGCTGACAGTGGTGGTGGGGAAGTTCTGGATGGGCACCGTCGAGACGGTTATGCTCGTGGGACCCGTGACCTGCTGGGCAACGAAACCGTACTCAGACTGGGGGTACCCCAAGTAGCATGGGGGGAGCTTTATCGCCGCGCCTCCGCTCGACGACCCTGACGAGGCGGTCGCGGTCGAGACGGGCGGGCTGCTCACGCCGGTCGCGGTCGTCACGGGGGTCACCGGATAACAGTACCCCTGATACTGCGAGTCCGCGCTCACGGAGAAAATGTAGCTCGCGCTAGGGAGCTCGAAAGAAGCCGCAGGGTATGGCGTCTGGTACGTGATGACGGCGTCCCCTGTCGAGTTGTATGCCGTCACGGTGTACGTCCCCGTGAAGGTGCTGTTGGCGGTGTGGACGAAGATCTGGACGTTGTCAAAGGTCGGACTTGACGTCGCCGCCCAACTGGGCGCCGCTCCTACCAGCATGATGGCCACAAGTGAAAGCCCTGCGGCCAGTGCCGTTGCCTTGACGCGATTCGCTTTGTTTCCTCTTGAACTTGACATCTGTTTTCACTGAGGTACCAATGTGAGCCAGGGGTCTTAATACTACGCAGGGAAACGGCCGTTCTCATCTGCAGAACGCGCCCGGGCGGAGAGCCTCAAAGGGTCACCCCGAGAACTTAGGATTTATGCCAGGGATGTTGCAATAATCCGGTGTTAATTCCGAGAATGCACAACCAATCGCTAAGATTATATAACCAATGTGATTCTATAGCGCCTTGATGCTTGTAGCATCCGAGAAACGGACGGCAATTGGACGGACGATTATAGCTGCTATTATTGTGGTGGTACTGATAGTCGCTGCCGCGGGTGCGGTCTACTTCCTGACCGCCAGTAGTACCTCGAATACCTCGACCGGCTCGACATCTTCGACCTCTTCAGGGACGGGCGCGCAGGTCAGCACGCTTACGATCGACGACGAGACCTGGCCCAACGGTAACCTCAACCAGCTCTACTCGATAGGTGCCATCCCCTATCCCAACTGGTTGGACTACACCGTGTACCAGTCTCTCGTGACTGCCAACGGCAACGTCCTGTACTCCAACGGCACCCTCAAGCTCCTCCCGATGCTCGCTGCTAGCTGGAACTCCTCTGCGAGCGGCGACACATGGACCTTCCAACTCCAGCAGGGCGTCACCTTCTCCAACGGCGACCAGTTCAACGCCTACCAGGTCTGGGGAGCTCTCTACGGTGACTACTATCTCTCAGGGAACAACTCCGGTTGGGCAGTGGGCTACTCTGTCTTCAACATGAACAACGCTGACTTCGGCCCGAGCACCCTCGCACTCATGAGCTCGACGAAGAACCAGCTGATCAGCCCCAACGCTCAGCTGATGAGCATCATGACGAACAAGAACTGGCCGATCTATGTGGTGAACCAGAACGAGATCGGATTCAACCTCCTCGGACCGTTCCCGTACTTCCCGCAGATGTGGGTCCAGTTCACGGGCCTGATCTTCGACACGCAGTACGTCATGAACAACGGGGGCTTCGGTACCCCGGTCGCTTTCAACCCTGCCTTCAACTCTGTACCGATCCCCGGTACGGGCCCCTACACGGTCACCAACGTCGCCGTGAACTCCTACGTGCAGTTCACGCAGAACCCCACATACTGGGCAAAGGGCTGGACTGCGGCACAGATAGCGGCGAACCCGTACATGGACCCGGGACACGTCAAGAACGTCGTGATCACGACCAAGACCGACGACCTGGCAAGGTACACGGACCTGACCTCGGGCGGAGCGGACATCGCGCCGATCCTCCAGGCTGACTGGTCGAACATCATCAACAACGCGAAGTTCTCGTACTTCACCCAGCCCAGCACGGCTGCCAACATAGTCGCAATCGCACTGAACACCCAGCGCTACCCGACCAACATCACCCTCTTCCGCCAGGCGATCGCGAACGCGATCAACTACACCGACGTCTCGAACAAGGCGTTCCTCGGCCAGCAGGGAGGTGGAGTGAACCCAATGATGGGGCCAGGATATCCGCCCTACACGCAGCTCTACGACCTCGGGAACATACCTCCTTACAGCTACAACCTGGCGACAGCCAAAGCGGATCTCACGGCCAGCGGCGTGAATACCGCGAGTCTCCAGCCACTCGAATTCCGCATCCTCCAGGGGTGCGGGGTCTGCCTGACCACCGCACAGGTGGTCCAGAATGACCTCTCGGCAATCGGAATCCCGGTGAACATCGAGGTGACACCTCCGTCGCAGTACGCGCCCCCGCTCGTCGCCGGCGCAGGAACATACCAGCAGGAGGTCAACGAGTCCCAGACCATCGCCCAGATAATGTGGTTCGGGTCGGCGACCTTCGCTCCCGACGAGCCCACCCCTGCAGACTCATGGCTGACATGGGTGAGCAACTCGACGTCGGCCAACAACTACGCAATCTACTCCAACCCGATAGTCCAGACGTGCGTCAACGACCTCACGAACGGATCTCCTGCCTCCACGATCACGACAGCGTGCACGGCAGCGCAGGCGCAGGTCGCCCACGATGTGCCCTACGTCTGGCTGGGCAGCGTAAAGCTGTTCTTCGGTGGCGGATCGATCGTCTTCAACAACCAGATCGTCAAGAGCTTCCTGGGAGACCCGGTCTTCAGCGGCCAGTCCTCGACGGCGATCTTCAACACAGTCCAGTTCGTCAACGGCCAGTAGAGTGCCCCCTTCCTCGGGGAGGGGCGCACATCCTCCATTCTACGGATCCTCCGGACCTTCCCTCTGTATCGTCGGTTCCTTCCTCACCCCTATGTCCCTCGCGTGGACCCTAACGAGGCGCTCTTTGATGGAAGTGCAAGGTGCTTTTCTGCGACCTCGGTGGGGGGAAATCCGTCCTTGACCCCTGCCCCCAATCAGGTGGTCCTCTTCTCGGAGAGGCAGACGAACCAGGTCCGGGTTGCCCGGGGAAGAGCCTAGATAAAGCAGCAAAAATTGGAGGAACAATCTACTCAAAACTTAAATATCCTGTAACGTGCACAGGGACCGGCACTTGTTCAGACGGCAATCAACCGCAATAACAAGGACGGTAAGTATAGCTATCGTAATCGTACTCGTGATCGCTGCTGCCGCAGGGGTGGTGTACTACTCCACACTTTCTTCGAGTTCCACCACGCAGACTACAAGCTCCTCGGCGACCTCCTCGCAGTCTTCAGTTCAGACCCTTACCATCGACGCCTCATCGTGGCCGATCGATAACCTGAACCAGCTCTACGCGCTCTCCGAGCTACCGTGGCCCAACTGGCTGACGTACACCGTGTACCAGCCTCTGGTCTTTGCCAACGAGACGGCAGAGCAGCAGACCGGGACCATACAGTATCTCCCCGGCCTCGCCAGCGGCTGGACGGTCTCCACCGACGGGAAGACCTACACGTTCAACCTGAGGCCGGACATCAAGTTCTCGAACGGCGACTCGTTCAACGCCTACAACGTGTGGGCGGAGGAGTACGGCTTCTACTACCTCTCGGGAAACAGCTCCACCTGGATGGAGTCCTATGACTTCTTCAACATGACGAACGTCAACTTCGGCCCGTCGACGATAGCGACCCTGACCTCGAGCGGACTGAACAGCCCGAGCTCGCAGGTCCTCGCCATGATGGAGAACCAGAACTGGCCGATATACGTCACCAACTCGACCCAGATAGTCTTCCACCTTCAGAGCCCGTTCCTTTGGTTCCCAGGCGCCCTGGTCGTCTATGACGGTCTGATGTACGACGTGAACTACCTGCTCCAGAACGGCGGGTTCGGCACTCCGACCCAGTTCAACCAGAACTTCAACCTAAGCCCGATACCCGGCACCGGGCCCTACGTCGTGACCGGAGAGTCCGACAACGCCTACGTGCAGTTCGCGCAGAGCTCGTCCTACTGGGGCAGTACCCTCACGGCGAGCCAGATCAAGGCCCAGCCACTCCTGGACCCAGGCCACGCAGCCAATGTGATCGTCCAGGTCAAGGCCGACGACCTCTCCAGGTTCACCGACCTGAGCACCGGTGCGGCGCAGATCTCCGAGATCCAGGCGAGCGACTGGTCCTCGGTGACCGGGAACTCGCAGTACCAGTACCTCACCCAGCCTCCGTGGAACGGAGAGGTCGCGCTGATAGGCCTCAACCCGAACATCTATCCCACGAACATCACGGCGGTGAGGCAGGCCATAGTCCATGCGATCAACTACACGCAGCTCTCCGACACCGCATACCAGGGCGAGCTCAAGCCCTACGTCGGTCCGGAGTACCCGGCTTGGTCCCAGTTCTATGACCTGGGCAACTACACGGCGTACCAGTACAACATAGCCATGGCGAAGCAGATACTGGCCAACGCAAGCATCAACACGGCGAACTTCCCTGCCTTCACCTTGGACATCCAGTCAGGCTGCCAGGACTGCTCGAGCGCAGTGGCTGTCGTGAAGTCCGACCTGGCCCAGATAGGCATCAACGTGAACATCCAGGTCCAGTCCACCTCCGCCTACTACGTGCCCTACGGTACCTACTCCACCAACGTGGCGGACGCGTCCCAGATAGGGCAGCTGGCATTCGTGAACTCCGGCTTCGGCTGGGGTCCTGCCACACTGACCCCCGCAGACTACTGGGTGACATTCGTGAGCAACACTTCCCTCTGGGGCAACTGGCCCGGATACTCGAACCCAACAGTCCAGGCCTGCGTGAACGCCTTCACCTCGACGAGCGTCATCTCGACGATACAGTCGCTCTGTGCCGCAGCCCAGAAGGTGATCTACCAGCAGGCACCTTACGCATGGCTGGGGACCTTCAGCCTGTGGCTGCCCTACGGAGGGTCACTCGTATGGAAGGCGGGAGTCGTCAGCCACTTCTATGTCGATCCGGTCTGGACCGGAGAGTCGACGGAGCCCATCTTCAACACAGTGACGTTCGGATAAGCGAATCGGGCGGCCCTCCGCCGCCCTCCCCTTCCCTTTCGGTACTTTCTAGTCAGAGCTCTCTCGCGAGCTTCCCGGCATCGTACATGGCGTTCCCGATCCTCGCCCCTCCTATTCTGGCGTCGCCGATGACGTGGACCTCGGCGCGGCCTCTGAACGCGGCGGACAGCGAGTCGTTCTGAATGCTGCCGGTGATGAGGACCAGGTTGTCGACCTCCTCCACGCGCTCTGTCCTGGGGGTGTGGATGTTGTAGAGCGTGACCCTGTTCCCTTCGACCTTCCTCACCCAGTTGAAGGGTGAGACCCTGACGCCCGACGAGAAGACCCTCGGCAGCATGTGGTCCCAGTGGTTGTAGAGGTTAGCCTCCATGGCGATGTTGGCGAGGGGCGTCACTACCTCCACGTCGCTCCCCTGGCGGGCCAGGTGCTCGCCCAGTCCGGGCGCCTCCACGAAGCTAAGCGTGTCCGCGATGATGACCTTCTTTCCCGCCTTGACCCTCCCTTCCCAGATGTCCCGATCGGTCGAGACGACCGGCTGGTCCCAGCCTCGTACCTCGTGCATCGTGTAGGGCTGGAATCCCGTCCGTATCGGGGACGAGCCCGTCGAGATCACGACCGCGTCGGGCCTCTCCTCCTCGAGGATGAAGTCGACCACGGCCGTGTCGGCGGAGACCTCCATGCCGAACCTCACCTCGACCCCCATCTCCGAGATGCGCTCTATCTGCCACTGGACTATGGCCCGGAGGTTCTCCCTACCGGGCAGCTTCGCCGCCGTGAGGAGCTGGCCTCCCAGGTTCCTGGACCTCTCGTAGATCACCGGCTTGTGGCCGCGTTCGGCTAGCACCCTCGCTACCTCCAGCCCGGCGGGCCCCCCTCCGATCACGAGGACCTTCTTCGGACGGGAGGGCGCCGTCTCCGTCCCCATACCCCACTCCTTCTCCCTGCCGGCGGCCGGGTTGACCGTGCAGGAGATCGGCAGGCCCCTTATCATCCGTCCCCAGCACTCCTGGAGCACGCCGATGCAGGGGCGTATCTCGTTCACCCGGCCCTGCAGCGCCTTGTTGGGCAGCTCAGGGTCGGCGATGAGCGCCCTCGTCATGGCGACCATGTCCGCCTCGCCGGTGGCCAGGAGGTGCTCGGCGTAGACCGGGTCGACGTACTTCCCTACCACGCCCACCTTCGTCTTCTTCGCTGCCTGCTTGACCGGGTTCGTTATCCTTAGGTTGTAGCCGCTCTCCACGTACATCGGGACGGCCTGCCAGTCCTCCTGCTGGGGGGAGTAGCCCCTGTCGGCGGTCACCCAGTCGAGCTTGCCGTCGAGACGCCTGACCATCTCGGCCGCCTCGGCGGGACCGTTCCCTCCCTCGAACCTCTCGTCTCCCATGAGGCGCATGCCGACGGCGATATCGGTGCCAACGTTCTCCCTGATGCTCTTGATGACCTCTTCGAGGAACCTCATCCTGTTCTCGAGCGGGCCGCCCCACCTGTCCTTCCTCTGGTTCATGACGGCCGAGAGGAACTCGGAGACTATCGCCCCGTGGGTCCCGTGGATGTCGACTCCGTCGAGCCCCGACTTCTTGACCAGCGCCGCGGCGCTCCCGTAGGCCGCGACCTGGCCCTCGATCTCCTCGTCGGTGAGCTCCATGGGCGTGAAGGGGAGCACGTGCAGGGGGTGCGAGGGCCAAGGGAAACGCGAGACCCCTTTTTCGTTCCCGACATTCGTCCCACCAGAGGCCAGCTCGATGAAGCACCTGCCACCGTGGTCGTGCACCGCCCTGGCCATTCGCGAGTAGCCGTCGACGATGCGGGGATCGTTAGCCCTCAGGGGCCACCGCCCCGTCAGCGTCATGGGGTGGCCGCCGGCGAGCGGGCTGAAGTGGGCGTCCGTGTCGGGCGAGGTCTGCCCGACCTCCTGACCGATGATCGCCATCGAGACCTCGACGAGGGCCGCGCCGCCCTTTGCCCTCTCGGCGAGGTAGGTCGCTATGGTTTCTCCCGGAAGGTTGTCCCGGGCGTCAGACGTGAACATCGTGGCGTGCGGAGTCATGTAGATCCGGTTCCTGAGCGTGATGGGACCGATCTCTATCGGCGTGAACAGGTGCTTGAATTCCGACAACGACGGTTGCCGGCTCTGTTTTTTACTTAAGCCTTATCGCCCGACGTTCCCCGCGGATCTGACGCGGAGCTGCTTCCAAAAACTCATATCCGCCCAGTGGCCCCGACGGGCGTTTGAAGACCGAGGACGTCGCAGTGGTCGGCGCAGGGTCGACGGGGTCGAGCGTCGCGTACCACCTCGCCAAGGCCGGGCACCCAGTGACCCTCATCGAGATGGACCAGATCGGGGGAGGGATGACGAGCCGCTCGACCGCGAACGTCAGGACCCACTACAGCAACGAGACCCTGGCAAGGATGGCGCTCTACTCGCTCGGGGTGCTCCGAGGCATGGACGGCGCGGGGTTCGTCAGGTCGGGCATGCTGTTCCTCGTCCCGGAGGAGCACTGGCCCGCGGCGCAGGCGAACGTCTCGATGCTTAGGTCCGTGGGCGTCGCGGAGGAGGTCCTCGACAGGAACGACGCTGCCCGCCAATTCCCAGAGCTACAGGTCGACGATGTCGACCACTTCGTGTACGAGCCCGAGAGCGGCTACGCCGACCCGGTCTCGACTGCTAGGACATACTCTTCGATGGCTGAGTCCCTGGGCGCCCGCGTTCTTGTTAACACCCGCGTGGAGCGAATCGAGAATTCGCGGAGCGCGACCTCTCTCCTTCTCGGGGACGGGAGGAGGCTCGAGTTTTCCAGGGTGGTACTCTGCACCAACATCTGGACCAACGACATCCTCTCCCGGAGCGATGTCCCGGTCGAGATCCGGCCTCCGCTAAGGGTCGTCCCCCACCCGATCGTCGTTTACCGCAGGCCGGAAAGGTATCTCGGCCCCAAGGTGATAGTATCAGACTATGCCAAGAAGGCCTACTACAAGCCCGAGGGCCGGTCGCTACTCTACGGGGGGAGCATCGACGCCGAGCTCGACAAGGTCTCGGTAGCGCCCGAGGACTGCCCCAGGGAGGCCCCGGACGATTACGTCTCGAGGTTCTCCGAGTCGATGATGGAAAGGATTCCGCCCATGAAGGAAGGCACCGTCCACAGCACATACTACGGGATGTACGACACGACCCCCGACGAACTGCCCGTGGTGGACAGCCTCGCCGGCCTGGGCTTCCCTGGCGTGTACGCGTGCGTCGGGCTGAGCGGACACGGCTTCAAAATGTGCCCCGCGTTCGGCCTGATGGTCACGGAGATGCTGGGGGGCGCCGACTCTCCCACCTTCGACAGGTCGGAGTTTTCTATGTCTAGGTTCGACCGACTGCCCGCGGGAGGCACGAGCTACAAGGGGCTCGGAAGCATCGTCTGAGCGTCCCCGGCGCCTGCCTCTGGGCGTGCATGCGGCCGGTCAGGTCTTGACCGCCGAGTATCCCCCGTCCACGGGGATAATCGCCCCGGTTACGAAGCTGGGAGCGTCCGAGAGGAGGAACATCGCGACCTCTCCGACCTCCTCCGGCTCGCCTATCCTCCCCATTGCGTGCTCCTTCGCTTGGTCCTCTATGCCCGGATTCTCCCGGATGAACTTCTCGTAGAGCGCGGTCCTGATGGCACCGGGGAGGATGCAGTTGACCCTGACGTTGTCCGGGGCGTGGTCCAGGGCCATAGCCTTCACCAGCGAGATGATCCCGCCCTTGGAGGCGATGTAGGCGGCCTCGTTCCTTATGGCGATGACTCCGTCGACGCTCGCGGTGCAGACGATCGAGCCCCTTCCGGCCTTTTTCATCTCGGGGATAGAGTACTTGCACATCAGGAACATGCCCTTAAGGTTCACATCGATGAGCCGGTCCCAGAGCTCCTCCGTCGTGTCGACGACGGTGCCCGTGGGGTTGAAGCCGGCGTTGCTGAAGAGACAATCGAGCCTCCCGTACTCCTTCACGGCCCTCTCGACGCAGTTCTTGGCGTCCGAGGCGCTGGAGACGTCCGTCCTCACGAAGATCGCCGTCCCGCCGCGCCTTCCTATCTCCTCGACCGTCTTCTTTCCTCCTTCCTCGTCTATGTCCGCCACCACGACCTTCGCCCCGTTGGCCGCGAAGACCATGGCTGAGCCCCTCCCTATGCCGGAGGCCGCTCCCGTCACTATCGTGACCTTGTCCTGCAGGCTCGATCCCATTTGTCACTCGAGCATAGGGGCCGACTCGTTATAAGATTTGCAGCGCCTTCCGAGGCGCGAGTCCAGACCTCCGGCGACCCAGCTTGGGTCCGGTCCGCTCACCCCCAGAGGAGATTTCGCAGGCGTCTGCGGGGTCCCGCGCGAGTTTAAATTTGCACCAATATCGATAAATAACTCAGAACGCAACTTTAGCCCCGTGGATATAGGGCGTTATATCGCTCGCCGTCTGCTTCTCGCGATATTTGTCCTCCTAGGTGTGCTGGTGATAACGTTCACCATCTCGCACAGCTTCGGGAACCCGATCTACGCGTGGCTCGGCAAGTCCGCGGCTCTCCACCCCAACCTGGTCAAGCTCTACGTGGCCAAGTACCACCTGGACGCGCCCATCTACACCCAGTTCTACTACTATGTGCTCGGGCTATCCCAGGGGAACCTCGGGGTCTCGCCGTCCCGCGGGTTCACCCCCGTCATCACGGTCATCCAGCAGACGCTGCCGTACACGCTCCAGATAGCGTTCTTCGGGATCATCCTGACTCTGCTGATGGGGATCGCCTTCGGTATCCTTGCCTCGTTCTACCACAAGAAGCCCCTCGACGCAGGCATCCGGGGGTTCTACCTCGCCGGATACTCCTCTCCCCCATTCTTCATCGGGCTGGTGCTGCTGATAATCCTCGTCTACTATCTCCACTTGCTCCCGAGCGGTGGCGCCGCGGACGTCTCGATTATCGCCCCGCACGCGATCACGGGGATACCCATGCTGGACTCGCTGATCGAGGGGAACTTTGCCTACCTGAGGAGCGCCCTCATCCACGTCATCCTCCCGAGCCTCACCCTCGCCGTGACCACCTTCGGCGTGGTGACCAGAATACTCAGAGCCTCGGTGCTCGACGTGATGCACTCAAACTTCATCCGGACGGCCCGCGCCAAGGGAGTGGACGAGAGAACCGTCTTCCTGAGCCACGGCCTGCGGAACGGGCTGATACCCGTCGTCACGGTCTCCTCACTCGTGGTGACCTACCTCCTGACCGGGACGGTCTTCGTGGAGAACATCTTCGCCTATCCGGGTATGGGACAGTACGTCGTCCAGGCGCTGCTGGCCTCGGACTACCCCGGGATACTCGCGACCACGCTGATATTCGCCTCGCTCATCGTGCTTACGAACCTCTCCGCTGACATCCTGTACGTCGTCGTGGACCCCCAGATCAGGTACAGCTAAAATGGCGACCCAGGAACCCCCAGAACCGGTCAAGCCGAACAGGCCGGTCCGGAAGAACGTCGGACGCCTCGGCTTCATCACCGGCGGAGTCCGGTTGCGCAGGAACAAGGAGATGATGATCGGCGGCGCGATCATCATGGCCTTCGTGGTCGTCGCCCTGGTCGTCGAGGTGACCCAGCTCCTCCACATCCAGATAACCCCCTACAACCCCATCGAGCCGGTGGGGCCGCCTCTCCTGGGACCCTCGGCGAAGTACCTCTTCGGGACCGACCAGCTGGGGAGGGACGTCTTCAGCAGGATCATCGCCGCGACCCCCAACGGGTTCTCGATCGGGTTCGCGGTCGTCGGCGTGGCCCTCATCGTGGGCATCGCCGTCGGGTGCTTCGCGGGGTTCCGGGGAGGGCTCTTCGATGAGGCCCTGATGAGGGTCACGGACATCTTCTTCGCAATACCCGCCCTCATCCTCGCCATCGCCATCGTCTCGAGGCTCGGACCGGGGATCCTCACCATGGCGTTCGCGCTCATGATGGTCTGGTGGCCCGCCTACGCCCGCCTCTCACGGGGCGAGACGCTCAAGGTCGCCCACCAGAACTACATCGAGGCCGCAAAGACCTCCGGGTTCGGGACCTTCAGGATAGTCGTCCGCCACGTCATCCCCAACATCTTCCTCACCCTGGTGGTCTACGCGACCCTAGACCTCGGCACGGTCGTCCTCGTCTACTCGGGCCTGAGCTACCTCGGCCTCTCGATCCCTCCTCCCGCGCCCGACTGGGGGTACATGGTCAGCAACTACCAGGACTACCTGATCTCCGCGCCCTGGCTGCCGGTGATCCCCGGCCTCACCATCGCCATGGCCGTCGTCGGGTTCAGCGTCTTCGGGGACGGCTTCCGCGACGCGCTGGAGGAGAGCTCGGCATGAGCCTCATCAAGATCGACGACCTGAAGATAGCCTACGAGTTCCACGAGTGGAGGCTCGTCGCGCTCAACGGCATCGACCTCGACATCGGCGAGAGGGAGTTCCTGGCCGTCGTCGGCGAGTCCGGGTGCGGCAAGTCCACCCTGGCGCTCTCGATGATAGGCCTCCTCCAGAGCCCTCCGGCGAAGGTCCTCGGGGGCTCGATAGTCTACAAGGGGACCGACCTGGTCAAGCTCGACCCGAAGCACCTCAGAAGCTACAGGGGGACCGAGATCGCCATGATCTTCCAGGAGCCGCTCACCAGCCTGAACCCGGTCTACAAGGTGGGCTCACAGATGGCCGAGGCGATCCTGATCCGGGAGAGCAGGTCCGCCGGCCTGGACGTCTCCGACCCCGAGGCGATACAGGAGCTCCACAAGAAGGACGCGAAGGGCGCGCCCAAGGTGGTCCGCCCCAAGAGGAAGCTCACCCCCGAGCTCAGGGCCGAGGCGGTGGAGGCCCTGAAGCTTGTGAGGATAGCCGACCCGGAGCAGGTCCTCGACAGGTACCCGTTCGAGCTCTCCGGGGGCATGCGCCAGAGGGTTATGATAGCCATGGCGCTCTCGCAGCGCCCAAAGCTCCTCGTCGCCGACGAGCCGACGACGGCGCTCGACGTGACGACCCAGGCGCAGGTCCTGAAGCTGATGAAGGAGCTGATCACCGAGGTGAACACCAGCATAATGCTGATCACGCACGACCTGGCCGTGGCGAGCCAGGTCGCCGACAGGGTGGTCGTGATGTACGCGGGCGACGTCGTCGAGGACGCCGGGGTCTTCGACCTCTTCTCCAAGCCGCTCCATCCCTACACCAAGGGGCTGCTCTCGTGCATCCCCACCGGGTCCAAGGACGACACCAAGCTCATGCCCATACCGGGTTCGGTCCCCGACCTGGTCCACCCGCCCCCGGGATGCCGCTACGCGGAAAGGTGCCCCTCCGCCATGGACATCTGCAGGGGCAAGGCGCCGAAGCTGCTCGAGGTCAGCCCAGGACACAAGGTATCGTGTTTTCTATATGGCGAATGAGACCAAAGACGTCCTGGTCACCAGGGACCTGAAGAAGTACTACCCGCTCAGGCGTAGCCTCAACCCATTCAGCAAGGCCGAGCGCAGGGTCGTGAAGGCGGTCGACGGGGTCTCGATCAGCATCCCGAGGGGCAAGACGGTCGCCATCGTGGGGGAATCAGGGTGCGGTAAGACCACCCTGGCGAGGACCGTGGCGCAGCTTATCGAGCCGACCTCGGGCGAGATCCTTCTCGACGGACAGGACATGGCGAAGATTGGTCGCAAGGAGGTCTACAAGAAGGTCCAGATAGTCTTCCAGGACCCGGACTCGTCCCTCGACCCGAGGAAGACCATAGCCGACACCGTCGGCGAGCCGGTCCGGGGTCTGCTCGGCGGGGACCGGCGGGCCATCGAAGAGAGGGTCTCCCGGAGCCTGTCCGCCGTGGGCCTCTCGGAGGAGCAGGCCTACCGCATCCCCAAGCAGCTCAGCGGAGGCCAGAGGCAGAGGGTCGCAATAGCGCGGCGCCATAGCCCCCTCGCCGCAGCTCCTGATACTCGACGAGCCGACCAGCGCCCTCGACGCCTCTGTCCAGGCACAGATACTGCGGCTCCTGATCGAGCTGCAGAACCAGTTCGGCCTCTCCTACATGCTGATCACCCACAACATCGCGGTCGCCCAGTACCTCTCCGACGTCGTCGCCGTGATGTACGCCGGGCACCTCGTAGAGTACGGCCCCACCAAGACGGTCATGGCGGGGCCCAGGCACCCCTACACCATCACGCTGATGAGCGCCGCGCCCGTCGCCAACCCGTGGAAGAGGAACCTACTGAACATCGAGATCAAGGGCGAGGTCGCAAGCGCGATCAACCCGCCGACGGGCTGCAGGTTCAACCCAAGGTGCCCCTACATGGAGGACGTTTGCACCAAGGTCGACCCGCCCCTCGAGGAGGTCACCCCGGGGCACCTGGTCGCATGCCACTTCAAGGAGAAGACCGCCGACATCGTCGTCGAGCGCCGCGTCACGTCCGGTGTGGCCGCGTCCGGGGCCTGATCATCGATGCTCGACCAGAGCTCGAAGGAGTTCCTCCGGCGGGTCGCCGAGGTGAACACCCCTCCCCTCGCCGGCCTCACGCCGCAGGGCGCCCGGGACGTCTCGAAGGTCTACGAGAACATGTTCCCGTGGGAGCCGCCGGCGGGGGTGCAGACGAGGGACCTCACCTTCCCGGGACCCGCAGGGCTGATCCCGGTCCGCGTCTTCACGCCCGCGGCGAGGGAGTGGGCGAGCCTTCCAGTCTTGATTTACTTTCACGGAGGCGGGTGGGTCCTCGGCAGCCACGACGAGCCCGACATCGCCCGCACGTGCGCGACCCTCGCTAGCGCGGCGGGGTGCGTCGTCGTCTCGGTTGGGTACAGACTCGCGCCCGAGAGCAAGTTCCCGGCAGCTATCGAGGACGCCTACGCCTCGCTCCTCTGGGTCGCGGAGAACTCCGCCCAGCTCGACGTCGACCCCACGCGGATAGCGGTCGCTGGCGACAGCGCTGGCGGCAACCTCGCCGCGGTGGTCTGCCTCATGGCACGGGACCGCAGGGGCCCCTCGATAGCCTTCCAGGTCCTGGTGTACCCGGTCGCGGACCACTCCTTCGACACAAAGTCCTACCTGACCTGCGGGGAGGGATACGGGCTGGCGACCGAGGAGATGATGTGGTTCTGGAACCACTACCTGATCTCGCCGAGCGAAGGAGAGAACGGATACGCGTCTCCCCTAAGGGCGAAGGTCCTGACCGGGCTTCCCCCCGCGATCGTCCTCACCGCCGAGTACGACCCCCTCAGGGACGAGGGCGAGGCCTACGGGGCGCGGCTGAAGGACGCCGGCGTCCCGGTCCAGGTCCTACGCTACGACGGCACCATACACGGCTTCTTCACGCTGCCTTTCGGCGCGAAGGGGAGGAGCGATGCCGCCAGAGCGCTCCGGGAGGCTTTCTCCGGGGCGACCCAGACCGACAAGTCCTTTCTTCTCTGAGGCTGCTCGGGCTAGAACTTTACTAAGACCTCTCAGAACGGAGGCTAATGGAATACAGGCGTCTCGGCCGGGCAGGCGTAAAGGTCTCGAGGCTCTGCCTCGGCACGAACAACTTCGGCGCTCAGGTCGACGAGGAGACGACAATGCGCATCATCGGCAAAGCGGTCGACCTCGGCGTCAACATCATCGACACGGCGAACATCTACACCGGAGGGCGCTCGGAGGAGCTCATCGGCAGGGCAATCCGCGGGAACAGGGAGGACCTGATCGTGGCCACGAAGGTCGGGCTCACGCTCGACGAAGCGAAGCCCAACTCGACGGGCTTGTCGCGCAAGCACATCATCTGGCAGCTCAACGACAGCCTGCGTCGGCTCCAGACGGACTACGTCGACATCCTCTACCTCCACAGGTTCGACCCCGAGACCAGCCTGGAGGAGACGCTGACAACCATGGACAACCTCGTGAAGGAGGAGAAGGTGAGGTACGTTGCCTGCTCTAACTTCTCGGCTGACCAGCTCAGGGAGGTCGACGGGATCTGCGAATCGCTCGGGCTCGAGAAGCCGGTCGCAGTCCAGCCCGAGTACAACATGCTCAGGCGGGAAGCCGAGGCCGCACTCCTCCCCTACTGCCGCCAGGAGAACATCGCGGTGCTCGCCTACAGCCCGCTCGCCGGCGGGCTCCTCACCGGCAAGTACAGCCAAGGGCAGACGGCCCCGCCCCCCGGGAGCCGCGGGGCCGCGGTCCAGGACTACTGGGAGGCCGTCAAGGCTGGGGGAGAGCTCGAGCGGGTCGAGGGGCTCGCGGCCGTCGCAGCAAGGGCGGGGGTTTCCCTGCGTCAGTTGGCCCTGGCGTGGCTAGTCCGGGACTCTGTCGTGACGAGCGCCATCGTCGGGGCCTCCACGCCAGAGCAGGTCGAAGAGAACTCGCTGGCGCTCGGGCTCAAGATAGACGAGAAGACTCTGACGCTGGCCTAGGTCGGCGCCATGATGGTGCTTCATCTTCGGGAGATTTCTGGCCGCGCTTCATTGCGGGTGATTTGCATCCGAATTCGCCTTCTCTTTGAGCAGTCTCTCAAGTTTCCCATTGATTGGGTATTGTCCCATCAGTGGATCATTGAAGAACTGCCCCGCATCGGACTATGACGCTAAAATGGCAGGAAATGATACCCTTGACCAAAGAAGAATGCTCCGCCGAATCTGATGAGATATGCTGTCAATGAAAGGAATCCGTTGTAAGTTTGATTATTGCCGTTGCCCTGAGTAGCACACACATCGGTTACCAGCTCGCACCAAAGGGGTACATTTGTGACCACTTTCACGGGTATGACGGGAACGAAAATTGCGACCAAAGCCAGTGCTACAATGAGCGCAAGTTTTTCGGTCTTGTTCACACTATCCAGACTTAGGAACTACGCCTAATTCCTTTCGCCAATTCGCTTTGCAACAGTTCCATCGACTTACCGGAAGTGAGGCGCCCTCAGAAACACCCGATGATGAGGCACTACCAGCGCCATCCTCCAAACGTTTAAAGCGAAAACTCGCGGCGCCCAGCCTCGGTCGGCTGCGGGACGCGGGACGGCCTCTCCGCGAGAGTGACGACGCGGGCATCTCAGAGATTCTTCTCTACTTTCAGGCCGCGGGGGTCGCTTGTGTCGAGGGGATTGGGACCACGCCGGGCGTCACGTCGGAACGGGTCATGGCACTAGTCGCCAACAGGGCACCTCGGTCAGGCTCAGGACCTCGATCGGCCGAACGTATCGCTCGGTCAGCTCTTCGCCGGCTCTTTTTTTGGACCTTCCGCACCGCGAAGACCAAGAGAAAGATTGAGGGCAGCCCCACCATGACGAGGAGGGCCGCGCCGACAACGAACGTCACCGCCGATCTCGGTTCCCCCGCGCTCGCCTGCAATCGGAACCTTCGCTTAACCTCAAACCCGTCAGCCCAACGCTTACAAGTGCAGTCGAAGCGTCGCGGGCGATGGTCGCGTCCGCGAAGGCCCGGGCTGCAGTCCAAGTGGGGACACGTCGTGGATTCGCTGGAAGCGATCATCCCCATCTACGAGACCGGCTCAAGTCGGATCGCGCTCTTCTCGGATGCGAGGATGCGGGAAGAGGTGGCGGATTCGCGGTAGCCGGGGCGAGCCTCGTCCTCGACCTCGGGTCCGGCCCTGGGACATTGGCGAGGGTCGTGTCGGGGAAAGGGGGCACGCCAGTTCTGGTCGACGCCTCGAGGAGGATGCTGCTGGTCGCTGGTGGTGAACTCATGGTGCAAGCGACCTTCGAGGCGCTGCCCTTCCGCGACGGAGCGTTCGGCGCTGTGGTCGCCGGCTTCTCGCTGAGGGATTCGCAGGACCTCCTCGTCGCGGTGGGCGAGGTGAGGAGGGTGACGGCAGAGGGCGGGCGGTTCGCTCTGTGCGACCTGGGAAAACCCGACTCCTTCCCGAAGGCGGTCCTGCTCGGGGCGTATATCAGGGTCGGAGTCCCTGTGATAGGGGCGATCACCGGCGGCAGGCTGGGTTTTGGTTTTGCTTCGCTCTACGACACCTACCTGCTCACGATGAAGAACGGCTTCCTCTCCGCGCTCCTTGGCACGCGCTTCTCTAGCGTCGACCTCAGGCAGAGGCAGCTCGGCGGGTCGATCACGATCTTCTGCGTGGCCTAGGCGAGCTGCGCCTCGAGCTCGCGGAGCACCGGCAGGACCTCGGCGCTCTTCACGGTGCAGCCCGCGGCCTCTGCGTGGCCACCGCCGTTCCCGCCGTGCCTTCCAGCAATCTCGCCTATGGTCTGACCGAGGTGGACCTTGCACTCGGAGGTGCACCTCAGGCTCATCTCGACCCTCCGTCGGCCTTTGCCCTGTAGGAGACGCCGACCTGGACGTTGAACGCGCCGAGAAGCAGCTTCGCGACGTTCCCGGTGCTGCTCTGCTCGGTCTCCATGTAGGCCAGCCTCCCCAGCGCCGTGCCCTTCGTGCCGACCTCGCCGGAGAGCTTCCTCACGGTCTCTGCCTGCCTCAGGGCGGCCTCGCTGACGCCCCTGATGGTGTGCGGGATCTCCATCCTCGAGAGGGCCCTGACCAGCCCTCTCCAGGTATTCCGTGTCCCTGCCCCTTGTTTGATATCGCGTAGGAGAGGAGCGTCGCCTCGAGGAGCACGAACTGGCGGTCGAACCTCTCCATCATCTTGCCGGCGAGCGGCGAAGAGTCGAGGTAGTCGGTTACCGCGCCGAAGAGCGCGAGATACTTCGACGGAGTGGCGAGCAGCGGCTTGAACGTGGAGTAGGTGAGCATGCTCGAGCACTCGTCGACGTCGTGGACGATGTGGATGCCGAGCGTCTGCGAGCTCCGCCTTCATCTCGGGCGAGAGGTAGTGGTGGTCGATGTACGTGACCTGTAGCTCCTTGGTCAGCTCGCCTATCCTGTTCCTGAAATCAGGGAAGCGCGACGGGTCGGTGCCGAGGTCGCAGAGCACGAGCTCTGTGGCCTCTTTGGGAATCGTGTCGAGCTCTGCTATGAGCTGGTCGTAGTCGGTCAGGCTGAACGTCCCTCCCTTCGCGGCCAGCGTGAGCGCCGCGGAACAGAGCCCGTCCGCGTCCTTGACGTGGGAGATGCAGTGGTTGACCAAGCTCGCCCACTGCGGGGATTCGTCCGTAATAAAAGAGCAGGGCTCCCGTGATTGCTTGATGCTGGCCCCGACGCACCGGCTCGCATATAACCCGACGAAGGGGTGAGGCTTCCCATGGCCAGCGCGCCGAGGGGGCTCCTCAAGCTGATAGCCCTCCAGCTGCTCTCGGAGTCCTCGCTCTCGGGGTCGGAGCTTCAGGAGCAGATCAGGCGCTCCAGCGAGGGCGCGTGGAAGCCCGGACCGGGATCCATCTACTTCATGGTCGCGGAGCTGAGGAAGGGAGACCTCATCGTCGAGCTGCCACCTGCGGCCGGAACCACAAGGCGCTATGTCATCTCGAACAAAGGCCGAACTGAGCTCGCGAAGCTCAAGGGCGCCTCCCAGAAGGAGATGAAGAAGCAGCTGGAGATTCTCGCCTACTACTCCGACCTCGCCGGTGACAAGAAGCTCGCCGGGGCGGTCCGGGAGATCTCAGGGAAGATGTGACGCGGGGCGAGGACCGTCCGCCATCGTTAAATCTCCAGCCGCGGCGTCGCCACCGTGGAGACCGAGCGGTTCATCAACATCAGGAAGCTGGCCGCGATCGACATCGTCTACCGCGGGCGGCGCAGGACCTGCTGGAGTTCGGGTTCGGGGTCTTCTTTCTGGGCGTCCTCGGCCTCGCGTTCCTCCTCTTCGTCCATCAGCGCACCGCCGAGACCACTTCCATAGGGGCCTACCTCATTCTGCTTGGCCTCAACTATATTCCGCTTCTCGCCTACTCTGTCTCCATAGCCATGAGGGGGAGCGCGAAGGAAGAGGTCGCGTTCGAACTGGCCCACGGGAACGTCTATCGGAGGAAGTACGGCGTCCAGCAGGCCCTCATCTTGGTCCCGCTCGCCATCCCGCTCCTCACGCTGGTCCAGGAGGGGAGGAAGCCCGCCCCCGCTGGCCGCGTGGTCGACGAACAGCGCGGCAGGGCCTAGCGGATGGTCAACTTCCCTGCGCCGGGCTTGCCGGCCCCTCCCTCGGCGCCCTTGATTCGGTAAGCCACCTGCTGCCCTTTAGCACCAACACGGGACAGGTCGCGTCCTCGAGGACGCTGGGAGAGAAGACCCGGAGGAACCTCTGGGCCGCGCCCGACTGCCAATGGGGAAGGACCACCAGGTCGCACTTCTCCTGCTCGATTATCTCCTTTATGGCGTGCCCCCTTTCCCCCAGCACGACGCGCGACTTGACGGGGACGCCGTGAGCTGTCAGGATCCTCCGCCATCCTGTCAAGCGTCTTCCTTCCCTTCTCGTCGACCGCTTCCACGGCCGCGGCGATCTCCGTGTGGCCGATGGGACCCTCGCTCGAAGGGATCGTCATCGGCATGGAACCGAGATAGACGAGGACGATGGACGCGTCGAAGAACGTTGCGAGGTCAGAAGCGAGCCCCGCGATCTCCTCAGAGGTCGGCTCGCTGTCGCTCATCGCGACCATGATCTTGTTGACGACATCCCGAAGGTCCCGAGCCATGGTACACGGGAAAAAGGACCACCTGTGATATTTATGGCTTGACCCGATTCGACCAGAATATTTCTAGCTAGAACATCACGATGGCGGCAGAGGCTACCGGCCTTCCCGTCGCCCGATTATGGATGATTCTACCCGAGGAAGCTTACACAACGCAGGTAGGCTCAGACAGGGTACGCCTGCGATGGAGGATAGGGATAGAGCCCTGCGCAGACGGAAGAGGGGTTACATCGTCGCGCTCGGGGTCTCGATTCTGGTCGTGCTCTCGGTCGTGGTCATCGCATCATCGGAGTTCTCGAGCAACGTGCAAGGTTCGGCACCGACGACCTCTAGCACCTCGTCCATCGGGACATCGAGCCAGGAATCTAACGTAACCTCGACGATCATCCAGTCCTCCACGACATCCACGACATCGACCACTAGGACAACCAGCACGACTAGCGTAACGAGCACTATTAGCACTACTAGCGCAACTAGCACGACGAGTGAGACAAGTACGACGAGCACGACCTCGACGACGACCAGCACCACGAGCACGTCGTCCACCTCGACCTCCGCGGCCGGATACTGGCTCACCTATCATGGTAGCAATGCCAGGGACGGGTACGACACCTCGGTCCCGACGCTGACCTCGCTCTCAGTCGCATGGAAGGCACAAGTCGACGGTCAGGTCTACGCGGAGCCTCTCTCGTTCGACGGCTCTGTCTTCGTCGTGACCGAGAACGACACCGAGTACTCGTTCTCTGCGGCAACCGGGGCTCTCCAGTGGACCAGGCACCTAGGGTCAGCGGTCAGCGCCACCGTCCCCCCTCTCGAGTGCGGCGGCCACGGCCCTGACATCGTCCCCACCATCGGGATTACGGGAACGCCGGTGATCGACTCCTCCACTGGGACGCTCTACGTCGTGGCGATGGTCGCCGGGCCCAGCTACGAGCTGTACGCGGTGGACACCAACACGGGGGCCATCCGCTGGTCCATGCCCATCTCGCCCTCGGGGTTCGTGTCCACAGGGGAGGAACAGAGGGCTGCGTTGACGCTCACGGACGGCTTCGTCTACGTCCCCTTCGGCGGGTTCTCCTGGGCCTGTGTCCCGCCACACGGCTGGATAGTCGGCGTCTCCGCGAACGGCAACGGCACTCAGCACAGCTACGAAGTCCCAGCGACGGTCGAGGCAGACATCTGGGCTCCGGAGGGGATCTCCGTCGATGGCTCGGGGTTCCTCTACGTCGTGACGTCAGACAGCCAGCAGACGTCTCCTCCGTTCGACTATTCCGACGCCGTGATCAAGTTCACGCCTGACCTCAAGGTCGTCGGGTACTTCGGCGACGCGAACTACACCTACCTCAACGCGAACGACATGGACCTCGGCACTACGGGGGCGACTCTGCTTCCGGGCAACCTAGTTCTTCTCTATCGGGAAGGAGGGCGTGGGCTACCTGCTCAACTCCTCGAATCTGGGCGGAGTCGGGGGTGAGCTCTTCTCCTCGCAGGTCTGTCCCTCGGGCGCCTGGGGTTCGACCGCGTACGCTTCGGGCGTCGTCTACGTGCCCTGCGCCAACGGCCTGCGCGCGCTTTCGATCAAGGCCGGCGCAGACCCGACCTTCACCTCACTCTGGAACTTCAGCGGGGGCTTCGCCGGGCCCCCCATCGTCGCAGGGGGGGCCGTCTGGACCTTCGACATCTCCAACGGTACCCTCTACGCGCTGAACCCGCAGACAGGGAAACTGGTCACGAAGGTGGCCCTGGGCTCGCCCGACCACTTCGCTACGCCCTCTGTGGCCGACGGGCTGATAGTCTGTGCGGCAGGTGAGACGGTCTATGGTCTGGATACGAGCAAGTAGGTGGCGGTCGGCACCCGCAGCTGCAATGGGTGGCAAGGCCGTATGAAGACCGTCCCCGGGCCTCTCAGGAACAGGGCAGTCCAGGCTTCCCTGGCCGTGGCGGTGATCGCGGTCCTCGTCCTCTCCAGCACCTCGGCCTTCGGTCCGTCCCCGCAGCCGAGCTCGACCGTCTCGGACACTGGCGTCACGGTCTCTTCCCATTCCAGCCAGGGAGGGTCGCCGCCGACCCAGACCGTCTCGACGCAATCCTCGGGGTCCCAGAGCCACTCCACCCAGACGAGCAACGGCTCGTCCAGCACCCCGCAGCTCGGGACGGGGGTGATCATCCCTATGTTCACGAACTACTCGCTAACAGAGATGGGTCAGATTATCGCGGAGAAGGCCGCGCACCCCGCCTCGCGATCACCGTGGTGGCCAACCCGTCCGGCGGACCCAGACCCGTGGCTAACTCGACCTACGGCGCCGGCCTGGTCGAGATGCGGTCGGCGGGGGTCGTGGTCCTAGGGTACGTCCCCACGGGGTGGGGGGACAGACCAGTCCCCTCCGTCGAGGGCGATATACTGGCATGGCACAGGTGGTACAGCGTCAGCGGGATCTACCTCGACCAGATGTACAACCTGGAGTACAGCTCGACCAGTGCGTACATCCCCGCCTACTACTCCGCGCTCACGGCCTACATCAAGTCCCTCGGCTACACCACCGACTTCGGGAACTCGGGTACTGACATCCCCTACTACTTCATGGGGTCCGTCACGACAATCGGCTACTTCGAGAACTCCCACCTCCCCGCGCTCTCGATACGTGGGGGATGGCACTCGAACTACACCAAGAGCAACTTCGCGTTCTCGTCTATGACCAGACCTCGATCGAATCCCTACTACGTCGCAGCGGCCTCCGACTACGTCGGGTCGCTCTTCATCACGAACGGGGTCAGGCCTTTTCCCTACGGGTCGCTCCCCCCTTACTTCGACCAGCTCGCCTCGGAGCTCTCGTCCCTGGTCCCCGTGACCGTGGAGACGCTGACGCCGAACGGGACCTCCGTGGACCGGGGATTCCAGGTGACGGTCGTCCAGCCGGACGGGACGAGCACCACGGCCCATGCCCCGGCCACGTTCCAGGTCATCTCAGGGTCGAAGGTCACGGTCACCGTGAGGGACGACGGGGGGTACGTCTTCGACCACTGGAGCGGCGGGAGCAAGGCGCGGACGGTCAGCCTCTCGCCCAAGCAGGCCACGACCCTCGTCGCGTATTCGAGCACGTCGAGCTCGAACGCCTCGGTGGTGACGGTGCTCACGAACGAGACGAACAACATCCCGGTCGTCGGAATCTGGACGACCGTGTGGACGAACGGCACGATGGTCGCCGGGGGGTACACCCCGTTCACCTGGGTCGCGACCCGTACGGTCAACTACACCATCGTCATGCAGAGCTTCAAGACCTACACGTTCTCGTCGTGGGCGAACGGGACCAGCAACCAGGCGATCAACCTGGTCGCCGATCGACGACACGATCACTTTACGCGTACGTCGTCAACGGGACCGCTAAGGGGATCTCTTCCTCCAGCTCTGCGGAGCCCGTGCGGCTGCCCTAGGATCGGCTTCGGGGCCGCGCCCTGACCGGTGGAGGGCCACGACACCCAGCGGGCCGAACGTGTAGGCATCGCCTCCCCATACCTCCGCCGGCTGCCGGCTCGTCGCGAGCGTGCGTCCAAGGTAGACCACGCGCACATAGGCGATCAGCGGCATCGCGAACGCCGCCAGGCCGATCTGGACTGTCCCTGACGCCCCCGCGGTCTTGCTGAAGTAGACTCGGCCCGACGGACTGACGAGCTCAACGACCGCTCCCACCGGCGCGTGGGTCACTGTGACGTTGTCGGACGTCGCCGCGTAGAAGTCCGAGTATCGGCCGAAGCGCATCGTCGAGTTGTCGTTGGACTGCACCTCGACCCGGGCGCTCAGGGGATACTGGTATCCCAGGTCCATGGAGGAGTTGGAGTAGACGAGCTTGTGGTCGAGATAGACCTCGAGGAGGTTCTGTCCGTTCGTCACTATGGTGCAGTCCCTGGTGAGCGGCTGGTCTTGATTCGCTTCGAACCATAGAGGAGTAATCGTCTCCGCCTGCTTCGCGTCCCCCACGGCCCTGTCGACGACCCAGGAGTAGCCCCTCGAATTCACTCCCGCGTCACAGGTGACATATGTGACGCCGGGGCCCCCCGTCTGGACGTAGAGGCCCGTGTTGAACCTGACGTCGCCTGCGGTCCTGTTCACAGGAAGAGAGATGACAGCATTGAAGACATCCGCGTTCACGGACATTCTCGCGTAGAACCCCGCGTATGTGCCGGCGGTGCGGGCGAGTACCCCGAGATAGAGGCCGCTTCCGTTCTCGCTGTACGTTCCGATCCCGCCTTCAACCGGCGCGCTGCCGTAGAATATCCACTGGCCCGTCCCTCCTGTGGTCAGGGAGTCTGACGCGACAAGACCCGACCTCTCCTGGTTCACTGCCAGGATGGACGGGACTGCCGTGGTCGAACCCGAAGCCCGGGTGGAGACCGAGGTGAGCGCCGTGGTGAGCGTACCGGTCGACCTAGGGGAGGTCAGCCCCGGTAGACTCGATTCACTGCCGCTCGATTGCCCGGCGACGGCGGACGTCAGCGATTGATAGAGCGTTGCCGCGAGAACCACCGCCGTGAAGGCGACTGCGGCAACATAGGCCAGTCCCCGCCGGCGGCTTCGAACCACCTGCACTCCGTACCACTCTGCTGAACCGGGCTCCACTCTGTTCATCTGACTTGCGTAATTGTGTTACAGTGAATCGTTACGAGGGGCGCCTCAGGAGGCTGCAGCGGCACCCTAGCCTCCCGCGATCGCTAAGATGGAAAGCGTCCGAGGCGCGCGGAGACGGCGAAGCGACTGGGCGGGACGCCGCCAGGCGAACGCTTAGCCGGATGTCCGCGTCCGAAGTCGACGCGCTACGTAATCTGCCTTCACATGAATTTTATAGTCAATTCTGTTGAAGCCCGAGACGAGGATATGTTTCCATCTTCTTCTAACAGAACGTTCCACTATCTGCTCGTGCTGGCACTACTGCTGCTGGTCGGGGTCCCGGCGCTGTCCTCCGCTTCAGCATCGACCCAGAACTATAACCCCGGGGGCCTAATCATACCGCTCTACTCCTATCCCAGTTCATCCTGGAACGTGGTGATTCAAGACAAGCTGGCCAACCCGCATGTGCCGGTAATCGCCGTAGTGAACCCGGGCAACGGTCCCGGCGTCTCCCGCGAGTCCAACTACGCCACGTGGATCAACAGATTGATGTCGGTGGGCATAACCGTCGTCGGCTACGTCTACACAGACTACGGGGCCAGGAGCGCCAGCTCCGTGAGGGCCGACATTGCCAAGTTCAAGAGCCTGTACGGCGTGAACGGAATCTTCCTCGACCAGATGCCCAGCACGGTCGGACACGAGTCCTACTACGCTTCGCTGACGAGCTATGCGAAGTCTCTGGGACTGGCGACGGTCGTCGGCAACCCCGGCACCTGCGTGCCCATCTCATACGTCGGCACAGTCAGCATCCTGGTGATCTACGAGCGGTCCGGCCTGCCGACGACCTCCAGGCTCAGCTCGTGCTCAATGGGCCAGACGCGAGATGACTTCGCTGTCATATCGTACGGCGTCTCATCTCCGAGCCTCGCGACGTTGAGCTCTATCACCCACTACGCCCGCTACGTCTACCTGACCAACGCGGTCTCGCCCCACCCGTACTGGTCCGTGCCCTCATTCTTCACCACGACCGTCTCGCGTTCTCGGCCGCGACCCCCTACCGCGACGCAGGGTACACGCGCACCGAAGGGACTCCGCCTGAGCTATCTACAGAAGAATCCACCGCTAGGCTCAAGTTCGCCCGCCCGGCGTCTGTTCGTTAAAGGTGCCGTCAGCGCGTTCTCTCCATCGCCGCCATAGCTACGGGCTAGCCGTCGTCGCCCTGACTGCCATCCTGCTCCTCGTGCCTTCGCTCCTCCCCGCCGCGCTCGCAGCGTCCGGCCGCGGACAGACTCCCGACACCGGACCTTCGCAGGGTGCGACGGTCTCGAACCTGACGACCTCCGGCGCCGCGACCTCGAGCGACGGGTGGACCACCTATCACTACGACAATACTCCCGATGGGTACCCGGCTTCCCTCCCCGCAATCTCATCGCCGTCGGCCAGCTGGGAGGCGACGGTCGTCGGCGCGGTCTACGCGGAGCCTCTCTACTACGGCGGCTATGTCTACGTGGCGACCGAGGACGACAACGTTTACGCGCTGACCGCGGCGACCGGCGCGATCGCCTGGTCGACGAATCTCGGCACCCCCGCCGACAGCGTGGAGCCGCCCTACGCCTGCAACAACAACCAGAACGGGCCCGACATCAAGCCCACGATCGGCATCACCGGGACCCCGGTCATCGACCCCGCGTCGGGCACGATCGACGCCGCCGCGCTGGTCAGCAACAGCGGCTACATCCTCTTCGGCTCGACCTGAACACCGGGCAGCAGGTTTGGCGGTCCACCATAGCCGCCCAGGGATTCAACTACCTCCCCCAGGAGGAACGGGCGCGCTCGCACTCGCGGACGGCTCGTGTACGTCCCGTTCGGGGGCTTCTCGTGGGAGTGCTTCACGCAGGGCCCGACGGGGTGGGACATCGCGATGTCATCCACTGGGGCCGGCGAGCAGTCCGCGTACAACGTTCCGTCCAGGCCCGAGGGCGACGTCTGGGCCCCCGAAGGGGTCTCGGTGGAAGCGTCGGGAAGCGTGTACATGGTGACCGGAGACAGCGACAACCAGACGTTCGACCTCGGCAACGCCGTGATCAAGCTCACCCCGCACCTCTCCTTCGTCGACACTTCGGCGAACTACTTCGCCCAGACGAACTGGCAGTACACCAACACCAACGACCTCGACCTCGGGAACACCGGCGCGACCTTGCTGCCGGGAAACCTCGTCTTCACCATGGGCAAGTACAACACCGGCTACCTGTTGAACGCCTCCGACCTCGGCGGGATAGGTGGCCAGCTCTTCAGCGCGCCGGTTTGCGGTGCGGTCAACGCCCCGTGGCCCTACGGCGCCTGGGGCGCCACGTCGTTCGCCAACGGCGTCATCTACGTACCGTGCGGCGGAGGGCTCGATGCGCTCCAACTCCATCCGGGGGCACATCCGACCTTTACCTCGCTCTGGAACTACACGGGGCTCTTCGCCGGTCCCCCGATAATAGCCGCCGGAGCCGTCTGGACGGTCCGTCCCCGGAGGGAAGCTGTACGCCCTCGACCCGCAGACAGGCTCTCTCCTCTACAGCACGTCACTGGGCACCGTCGAACACTTCACGACCCCGTCGGCCGGCGACGGCCTCCTCTTCGCAGCAGCGAACGCCACAATCTACGCCCTGAACCCGTCATCTCAGACGACCACGTCGTCGCTGACGGTGGACAGCCAGAACACCGGGGGCCAGACGATAACGGGCTACGAGGCTGTCCTGTACAGCTCCGCCCACGTCCTGGTCTCGAGGGGCTACACGCCTGCCACCTTCACCCTGGACGACGGGCAATCGTACATCGTCCAGGCCGAAAGCTATGGAAGCTGCGGCTTCGCCCGCTGGGCGGACACGAGCAGCACATCGGCCCAACGACCGATCTCTATATCGAGCAACACGCAGATCACAGCGGTCTACGACTGCGGCACGGTGAGTTCGAGCGTCACGGTCGACTCGGTCGACCAGAACGGCGCGGCCGTAACCGGCTATCGTGCCGTTCTCTACGCCTCGGACGGGACCATCGTCGTGAAGGGTACACGCCCGCCGCATTCACCACCACCGTCGGCCAGACCTACGGAGTGCGAGTGGAGAGCTACGGCAGTTGCACCTTCAGCAACTGGTCTTACGGGGTGACCAGCGACCCTCGCACCTTCACGGCCGCGACCGCCCCGGCTTCTCTCACGGCCGACTACAGCTGCGGACGACGAAATCCACCGCAACCATCGACTCGGTCAACCAGGCCGGGGCGACGATCAGCGGCTACTACGCGGCCCTCTACGACTCGGGCGGAACGGCCGTCGCTTCGGGGTTCACCCCCACGACCTTCCCCACGACAGTGGGACAGGCGTACAGCGTGCTAGCTGAGAGCTACGGCAGCTGCACCTTCAGCAGGTGGTCCGACGGCGTCACGACCGACCCGCGTCCGTTCACCGCGACGAGCGCGGCGGTCACCTTCACGGCCACGTACTCTTGCACCTCCGACGTCACCGTAGTCTCCGTCGACCAGGACGGAAGGACCATCTCCGGCTACCCGATTGCCCTCCTCGACTCCGCAGGGACCACGGTTGCGACGGGGTCGACGGCCGTGACTTTCCCGACGACCGTGGGCCAGTCCTATGGGTCCGGCCTCCGCGGGAGGGAGCTGTACCTTCAGCAACTGGTCCAGCACGGACTCCGACGTGCCCGTGCAATTCACGCCGGTCAGCGGCAACCAGTCCTTCACGGCGGTCTACGACTGCAACAACGGCGGCGTGTCCACGATAACGGTCTACGCCCACAGGGTGCCGGCGTCCTACTGGAGCCCCTGCTTCGCCACCGTCTGCGCGGCCGGGACGGGCCCGAGAGCGACGATGTACTTCGCGTCTACAGCTCGGGAGGCATGTTTGATCCGCGACGGGTTCTCCAACGAGGACGGGTACACGTTCCCCGGCCTCACTTCAGGCGCCACCTACATCCTTCGAGCTGACGACTGCGACAGCTGCCACGGTTCGACCCACGACGTCATCTTCGACCATTGGGGCGACGGCAACGCGGACCGACCCTATCCAGGTCGTTGCCGGGAGCAGCCTCGACGTGTGGTACACGTGCACCAACGGGTGCTCCTCGGGCTAGGCGGAGCGCGGTCCCTGGATCGGCTGGTCAAGCTTGTCCCTGAGTCGAAAGGGGGTGACCCGCGTCAGGTGTTGTAGGTTGCCGTCAGCTGGACGTTCTCGGAGAGCGTGAGCGTCCTGCAGGAGCTCGTGGTCCCGTCGTCCCAGTGGCTGAAGACGAGGTTCTGGTAGTTGTTGACGCAGACCGTGTACACCACTCCGGGGGTCCCCGAGTAGGTCGTGGGGGTGAACGTGGGCGTCGAGGGTGTTCCCGCCAGACTTGACGTAGACCCGCATTCCTGTGAGCGCCGCGCCCGAGGAGGTCACCGACTTGACCGTGATCGAGTAGGCGACGGAGAACGTCGCGGTGAGCGCCGTCGACGCCGAAAGGGTGACCGTCTTCGTTGGGGTCGTGCTCCCGTCCTGCCAGTGCTTGAAGTTGAGCTCTGGAAGCTGGGGACGGAGACGGCGTATTTGTCGCCCGTCGTGCCCAGGAAGGAGAGCGGCGTGTAGCCCTCGTCGACCACGTTGCCGTTCAGGCTCACCGTCGTCCAGAGTCCGGTCACAGCCTTCCCATTGACGTCGGCCGCCTGGACCGTGAGGGGGGTGGTCGTCGAGAGGAACGTCTTCACGTCAGAGACCAGTGTCGAGAGTAGGACGGGAGGGCCGTGTACGGGTCGGGGTTGATCCCGTTGGTCACATAGATGTAGGAGGCGTAGTTGGCCATCATGCTGACGGAGGACATCGAGAGGGACGGGATTGCGTATGAAACGACCGCGAACTCGCTCTTGGGCTGGCCCGCCGTCGTGGTCGCGTAGACATAGTGGGGAGGGCCGGGTTCTCGAAGGCGAGCACCACGTCGGTCGTCCCGAAGAAGGACGAGGGACCGAGGTCCCCGGGTTCCCGACCACGAGTGGGAAGCCCTCGGAGTGAGCGTAGGCGGTGAGGGCGGTGTAGTACGACTCATATCCCACCTTGTTCGACATCTCGTCGACGAAGATGCCGTTGATGCCATACCAGCTCTTGTATGTCGCGATGTCGGTCTTTATCGAGCTTGCGCTCCTCGCGCCGAAGCTGGTGTAGACGTAGCCAAGGACGTTGATCCCGGCTGCACGCAGGTTGACCACCCATGTGGCGTAGGTTGAGCTGAGCTTCACGCCGGGGCCGTCTCCGGGGTTGATGATGACCGTCATCGGGACGGTGGGGTTGGCCTGCTTCTCCTGGAGCAGGGTGGTCCAGACGGACCCAGGGTAGACGTACAGAGGTATGATTATCCCGCTGGTCGTCTGAGTGCTCGCCGCCGCAGGGCGCGCTGAACGAATGGGACGCAGGTCACAGCCAAGAGCAGGCCGATTATCAGACTAAACATGAATCTTCTAGACGAATGTTCTGTCATCCTCTTACACAGGGAACGCCGCCGACCCTCCACTATAAACGTGAACTGAAACTACCCTATGTAGGGAGAGTACAGGTCAAGCGCGCCTCCCTATGTTACCACCACCCTCTCGACCGATCCGGTGCCGGGACTGGACGGCGGGTCTGAAACGCCTCCGCCTAGGGCGTAACGAGCTGCGAGAGTTTCGGTCTCCTCATCCACGCTCGCCGTGTGCGCCGCGTGCCCGCTTCCTGGCGATCGAGACCCGCGGGTGCCCGCTGCGACGTTGAGGAACCGTGACATGTTTCTCAATTCCGAGAATCGTGTCCGCCGTTTTAATACGACCCGGGGGTCGTCGTTCTCATGTCTGGTTCCCAAGCCTCGCCGGAGAGCTCCAGGCCAGGAAACTACAGGGGCCCGCTCGCCCCCATCGTGGCCTCGATCCTCGGCGCCATAGCCTGGCTGGTCTTCATCCTAGCCTACACCCTCCTCTGGTCAGGCCGCTTCAGCCTGTTTCAGAACATAGTGGTCACGTTGGCCTCGCTGCTCGTAGTGGGTTTGCTGATCGGGCTGATGTGGGTCGTCTGGGGGTTTAGGAGAGGTTGGAGACGGGTGGGAATGGACTGGGGAACCAGTCCGTGAAGGCACAGTCATGATGCGGGCTGCAGCGTGCGCGCTGGGGCTGAAGCGGTGACGGACCATGGTGACCGCACAACTATCAAGACGCGGATACATCATCATGGAATCATACACCGACAGCGGGGAGGCGAAGCAGACGCTGCTGAATTCGCTAGAGCACGATGGTCTGGTCTACGTCCGTACCGACCCCGACTCCTGGAAGGTGAAGCGGGTGCGATCAAACCCCAACGTCCGGGTTATCGAGTGCGACAGGAGCGGCAAATGGGCCAGCCCGTGGATGCAGGGCTATGCGAGGGTTCTCGAGGGGACGGAGCGTGACATGATCCTCGACATCTTCCGGAAGGAGTACGGACTCATCGGATACTCGCTTGTGGGTTTCCTAGGTCGGATGAAGGGGATGCCCCAGATGAATGCGGTCCTCTCGATCAGCCTTAGCCCCTCCGAGACCAAACCTTCGAGATGAATTGCGCTATCGCATCTCACCGTGGTCTGGGCGATGGCATAGGTTGAAAAGCTAGGTCACACGATTATGAGAGAGTGCCTCGCGCCAAGTCACCGGGTGCGCACAGGGCGCACGTTCTCCTGCTGTACGCAAGTGAGAACGAGCGTTTCAGACTGCTTCAGCCCTATCTTCAAGCCTGCGATCGCCGCACGGATTTCCTGAGCGTCCTGAGCGCGGATCCTGCCAAGGACAAGAAGAGGTTGTCGCGGAGCGCGGAGACCCTGGTCGCGGACGCACGAGTGCTCATGAAGAGCGGTTCCGATTCCCTGCAGAACTTCATCGGGCTCTTTGACGATGCGAGGGACCGATTCATCTCAGGTGGCTTCGACGAATGGCTCTGGATCGGGGACTGGGCCCACCTCTGCTACGGGTCCTTCGGCCGCGTGATGGGCGCCGAGAGGAACATCAACCAGCACAAGGAGTTGACCGTCGTCTGCTGCTTCAGGAACAGAGGTCTTCCCTCCCTGCCGCTTCCGGATTTGGCTGAGCTCTTCCGGATACACGACGTTGTCGTCTTTCCGTCGACCACGTTCGTCTCCTGACCCTCAGGAGGTGGCCAGTTTTCCGACGAGCATATCACTCGTGCACTCCGTGGCGAGCTCCTTTCCCATCGTCTCATTGAATATCTCCTTCATGACTCCATCATAGTAGAGCGTCCAATTCGGACCGAGGGACTGCTTCAGGATGAGGATGCGCTTGCCCGAGTCGCCGGTCTCGTCGAAGGCGAACTGTCCGTATCCTGAAGCTCTCTTGAAGTAGAGGAGTACAGTCGTGACGGAGACCTCACCGAAGAGGTACTGTATGAAGGGCAGGAAGACCTCCCGAGCCGCCCAGCGCCCCAGCTCCTCGCTAGCTTCGCCGTCCCTCTCGGAGAGCAGCCTGCCCATGAGGGTCGGTGACGCGGAGACGAACCCGACCTTCTCCGCAGGCCGATCCCACTCGATCATCTTCGTGAGGGTCCTGTTAACGAGGGAGTTGACAGTCAGGTTCTCGTCGGTGGCTATCCGCTGGATTGACCTGTCGAGGACCTCGTCGATTCTAAGCGTCCTGGTGACGCTCTTTCGCATGAATCCACTTGGCGCCTTCTTGAATAAATGTGTTCTGCTGTGTTCGGATGTGCCACAAGAACGCAGAAAGAACACCTTTGGAGCTCATGTGCAAACGTTACGGCAATTAGAGGAGGACCTCAAGGTCGAGAAATGGCACGGGTCTCGCTCGCCATCGAGCTCGAGGAGGCGGAGCGCGACAGACTGAGCAGGATTGCCGCCGACCAAGGTGTCTCCCCGAGCGAGCTCATCGAGCGAATGGTCGCTGGCAACCTTGCCGGAAGCCCCGTGCCGGGTAGGCATCCCTGGCGTCCGCCAGGAAGCCCGGGCGAGCTCTACAGGTGGGACGAGCAGAAGGGCGCCGTACTGTTCACGCCCACCAACAGGCGCGTCTTCATACTCAACGCTCGTGCATGGGCGCTCATCGAGCAGGACCTTCTCGCCTACTTCATGAAGGACGCATCGCCACTCCTCCTTGAGATGGGCTATTCCTACGGGCGGGCCACGGCCCTCGACTACCGATTGGTCACGGACGATCCAGACCATCTCGCGTCGTACTTCGAGCACCTAGGCCAGTCGGCCGGATGGGGGAAGTTCTCCCTCTCTGGAGATTTAACGAAGGGGTCCAGGGTCATGGTCAGGGTGCATGACTGCGTCTTCTGCGCGACCAGAAACCCGAGCGCCGAGCGGACCGACAGCTGCCGCTTCATAATGGGAGTCTGCAAGGGCATAGCCGACGCCGTCTTCGGGTTCCAGCACTACGTGTACGAGAGCAGGTGCTTCGCGCTCGGAAACGGCTTCTGTGAGATCGTTGTCGGAAGGGCGACGGACTCGGAGAAGGCCGCCTGGCGGGACGGCCGCGATACCATGAACAACGTCCTCCGGCATGGCTCCCGGGCTCAGGAGGCGGCGGAAGCGGAGGCATCAGGCTCGCAGTCGGCAGGGCTACCCATCTAGGCCCGTCACCAAGTCTTTTATCCCTCACGTGAGGGCACCCCCCAGCTTGTCCACTGACACCAAGTTCGTCGTGAAGATCTACCAGTCGCAGAAACCCCACAAGGTACCGAAGGTGGTGAGCGCGGAGCTCAAGGGCGGCGCGAGCCCCAAGATGATATCCAGGATGAAGAAGGAGGCGGTCGACTGCCCCATCGTCAAGAGCGAGGTGAACTTCCTCGTCTGCTTCGCCTGCCCCTCGTTCATCCGCAGGGTATCGGGCGAGGTGCACTGCGCCGGCGGGAACGGCCCACCGAAGGACTGGCTGCTCTAGACTCAGCCCTTGAAGAACCCGATTACGAACCCTACGATGAAGGTTATCGAGGAGTAGGGCAGATATCCTGCGATCTGGCTGACCTTGGTCGTCAGGCTGGGTCCGCTCCTTATCAGCTGCACCAGGGGCTGGAGCACTTGGTTGGGTGTCAAGAATCCGAGCGCGATTAGGATTATGATTATTATGGCGATTGCGACCCCGATGCGAATCGCGGCCTTGCCGATTATCCCCACAAGGAATCCCAGGATGAGCGGCACTAGTATGGCGGCCAGGAACGTCAGGGAGGCGTCCGGGGCGAGGATGCTCGTCATGAACATCCGCAGACTTTCACCGGCTAATGAACGTTGCCAGTATAGGGCTTAAATGTCTGCTTGTGTAATATCTACATGTCTGCATTGAGCACCACGATAAGGGTCTCCAAGTCCGACAAGGAGCGCCTTAGCATTCTCGCCAAGCGGCTTAACGTGCAGTCCATGGCCGAGGCATTACGGATCGCGGTCACAGCTGCAGAGGAGCAGGATGAGAAGTTCGTAGGAAATCTCGCCGCGCTCAGAGAAACCTTGAGGCACACTGCTTCGGCCGGCGGGAATATCTCGGAGAACGTCGACGACGAGGTAGCGCGAGCGCCTCGTGAGCAGGAAAATCATTGACCGTTCTGGTCGACACATAGGTCTTCGAGGCCCTCCACGACGAGCGCGAGGACCACCACCCTGACTCTCTTGCGCTCTTCTACTACCTTCTGAAAGGCAGATGGAGCCGACCCTTCACGTCCAGCTTCGTGTTCGTCGAGTCGACAGTGTTGTTCGGGTCCAGACTAGGGCGAATGACGGAGCGAGCACTATCTGCGTTTGTCAAGGCGTCGGGTATCACCGAGATCTTCGTTGATGAAAAGACCGGAACCCGGGCCATGGGTTTATTCCTCGAGGCTGAGCTTCTGAGCCTGACCGACAGTACAACGATGGTTCTCGCGGAGAGTATGAGAATCCGAAGCCTCGCGACCTACGACGAAAGGAGCTTCGGAGGCCGCTCGTTGGACGTGGTCGGGAGGGGATACTTTGAGGCGTTGGATGACAAGTAGCGGACGGCCTTCAAATCTGCGCGCCGCTGATGACTGCCTGCATGGAGGTAACGACTTACCGAGCAACCTCAAACTATCATCACGACGTCTTCAAGGCCCCTGAAGTCGGGGTCTCCCGTCAACACCTTTCCGCCCACCTTCCGCGCGGCCGACAGGACGAACGCGTCGGCCAAACCAAAGTTAGAGTTCTTTGACCTTATGGCGGCATGAAGGAGACCCGCGTCTCTCGACGCAATTTCGTCGATTTGGAACATCTTCGAGTTGCTGGTGATCGCGTTCCACGCGGCTTCCGTGTCTCTCTCCTTTCTCCGAACCTTGGAGACAATCTCGGCCACGGAGACGACGTGCGTGAATATCTCGTTCCCGCGGTCAGCTATCCGAAGCCTCACTTTCTCGCCCGGTTTGCTTCCCTCCAGATACTCCATCCACGCCCAGGAATCGACCACGTACCTAGTCATGAGTGTCCAGCTCGTCTTCCTTTGCGAAGTGTCCGACGCCCTTCAAGCTCCCGAACCAATCTCTCCTCGCCTTGTGGACGTCTATCTCAATCAGCTCGCCTTCGCGTATACCTTCTAGCTCGGTCACTTCCTTGGGGATGCTAATCACGATGGAGCCGCCGACCCGTCTGGATTTCACGAGTGCCTTGGTCATGATTCGCTCGTTCGGTGTTGGTCTGTTCTACTACTTATGTCTTTTTATAATATACCAAGTATAACAGGACGATGGTCGCACTCGCTTCATGACCGTCTATGGTGAAGAAGAGCCCGCCCCGCGGACCGGTACCTCCCGAGACCGCCGGCCATCGACGGCCTAGCCGACTATCTGAGTGATCTCCTTGGCTATCCCGTTCTCTACGTGGACGGTCCAGAGCATCTCCGAGATTCCGACCACTACGATAGAGGTCTCCAGGTCCTACAGGGCGCGCCTTCGTAATGAGGTAATGGGCCTCGGCGCGAGGCGCAGCAGGGCTGGGAATTCTAGGTAGGTGGTAGGCAAAGCGCCAACCCAGTCAATCTGAATTATATATAACTATAATTAAGACGCATTGGTCATATGAGAAGCACGCCCCTTGGCACCAGACTGAAGAGAAGGGGACACAGGTCCGTAGCCTTGGCACAGGACATGCTTGTAGCGGAGGCCTATGACGCGTTCCCGGATTGCGTATTGCACGGAGGGACGTCCATCTGGAGGTGCTACGGCGGAGGCAGGTTCTCGGAGGACGTCGACGTCTACCTTCCTGCGCGTGAAGGCGACGCGACGCGCAGGTTCAGGGGCGGCCTAGTCGCCAAGGGATTGAAGGAGCTGAAGTTCAAGGTCACGCGCAACACTGTCTTTGGCAAGTACCAGATGGACGGCTCCGTCGTAAGCTTCGAGGCGGCTCTCGGGAAGCCACCAGGGAGCGTGGTCAGGCCTTACGAGATGCTGGATGGGAGCCTCATGCTGGTGAGGACGCTCTCGCCGGAGGACCTGATCATCGAAAAGGCACTCGCCTACTCTTCGAGGAGGAAAGTGAGGGACTTGTACGACATCTTCTTCCTTCTGAACCTCGCGGAGGACCGGAGCAGGATTCTGGTGGTCGTCCAGAGAATGGTCGCGGAATACCACAAACCGGTGGACGAGGACCAGCTGAACGCGACGGTGATTGCGGGCGTCGCGCCTTCGGCGGAGGAGATGCTCGGAGGGATAAGGAGATGGGCAAGAAGATCCACATAGACGAGCTGAGGCGCTTTGCCCGGTCGACCCCAGCATTCAGGGCCCGAGACGCCGAGCTAATCACGGGAGACCGGGGATATGCACACCTGATGCTCCACAACCTGGCCCTGAGCGGCGAGTTGACCAGGATCGCCCGCGGTTGGTACAGCGTCCATCGGGACCCCGTCGTCAGCGTCTTCGCGCTAAAACCAGCATACATTGGTCTGCAGGATGCGCTCAGCCTCCGCAACCTCTGGGAGCAGGAGACGAACGTCGTCACCGTGACCTGCGCGATGGCGAAACCTGGCGTGAGGGAGGTCATGGGGCAGAGTGTGGCGGTCCACAGGATAGCCCCGCGCTACTTCTTCGGCTACGACTACCTGCCATACGGGGAGTTCCATGTCCCCATCTCAGACCTCGAGAAGACACTGATCGACCTCGTCTACTTCGGGGAAAGTCCAGGCAGCGACGTCCTAAGAGATGTGGCGAAGAAGGCAGACAGGGATGTGTTGGAGGGGTATCTGGCGAGATACCCAAACGCCTTCGTCCTTAGGTTCAGGAAGGCACTGCGCGGCTGATGACCTCATGCTCCGCGGGAGGAAGGAACGATTCGCCGAGCGACCTAGTCATGAGTGTCCAGCTCGTCTCCCTTCGCGAAGTGTCCGACGCCCTTCAAGCTCCCGAACCAATCTCTCTCCGCCTTGCGGACCTCTATCTCGATCAGCTCACCTTCGCGTATTCCTTCCAGCTCTGTGAACCCACCCACGTCTGAAGACTGTGGGCTTCTTGCTTCGTCGGCCAAGCTTGCCTATCCTCCTGCGCTGGACAGGTAGAGGCGCGGCCTCCGCACGGGCCAGTTCCAGACCAGCCTGCAAGATGTTCCTTGCAGGGTTGACGTCCCGATCGAGGACCGAATCGCAACCAGGGGAGTTGTGGACCCCGACGCTGAGATCTTTCGTTACCGTGTTCCCGCACTCTGGGCATTTCCGCGACGTTCCACTGGGTGGGAAATTTGAAAACGCTTAAATCCCACCTATGGCTCGCTAACAGTGGGAAAAACCGCGCATGGCGATCAGTGTCACAGAGAGGAGAATGGACGCAAAGAGGAGGGTGACAATCCCTAGCACAGTGAGCTTCAAGGCAGGGAGCAAGGTAGTGATAATCGCCTCAACTGATTCGGCGATCATTGCTCCCGATACCGAGATTGCGGAGAGCATTGCCAAGCTCCTACACCAGCTCGAGTCGAAGAAGAAGCAAGTGGCGCTAACCGAGTGGGAGGCGCTTATAGCCGGCGCCGGCCTTTCAGATGTGTCGTCTGAGAAGATAGACCAAGCAGTCGCGAGGAAAATCAAGAGGAGGTTGGACCACATAGATGGCAGCGAAGCCTCCGGTAATCGTTGATACTTCGGCGTTCTTTGCGGGAATCAGGAAGCTGCATGCAATCGTAGAAAACGGAGACAGGCTCTCGACGATCGACCTCATCGTCTTCGAGTTCACCAAGGTGATGGAAGACGAGATTGACCGCGCCAAGGGGTCCGGAAACGTAGCAAGGGCAAAGATGCTACAACGGATAAGGGAGAGGTTCCCACAACTCCTCACGGGCCTGGAAATCGACGTAGTGTCGCCTGAATTCTCCTCAGAAGACGTCGGCAGCCTGTACTCGATGATCTCAAAGGGATACGATTCGGGCGATGCGATGATTTGGCTCAAGATGCAGAAGGCTGGATTGGATACCATCCTCACTGACAACGTATCTGACTGGAAGGAACTCGGCGCCAAGGTCATTGCCTTTGACTAGCACCTACCGGTAGAAGGCGTTCAGGTCGAGTAATCAGAATGGGGTCAATACACCTGTGTGCTGCTCTCCGCCACGAATTGGCTGAACAGAAGAAAGCGCTGAAAGGTCCTGAACTGCAGCAGGCTTACGAGAACCTGGTAGCCTATCATCTGGGCCTCCTGAAGGCTGCAGGTCTGGTAACCTTCCAGTACTAGGGGAAAGGAAGAGCCGCATCAAGTTACCGGCCTGCTGACCTGGGCAAGGGGCACGATGGACGAGCTGTGGCCCAGAGTGCGCAGGGCATAGGGAAAGCAAGCCAGAGTGTTTGGTGAGCAGAGCGGGACAGGCCTAGCAGAAGCTCAGGATCTCACGCAGCACTCGACCAAAAGCGCCAAACTTCTGATTTCGATCCTCGTTCGAGTCAGGTTCAGACAATCGGCACAGCGTTTGGTTTCGTTCAGCTCTGGAAGCGACTCCCCGGGCAACAGATCGAAATACTGTTTGGGACGACGATCATCAGCATCCCCGGACACATTCCGAGAGAGAGTTAGGTCAGACATCCTCGATGCTGCGGGAAAGAGGTCGATGTGGGAGGGGAACTTGGCGGAGTATCATTATGTTGTCGCTCTAGTTGCCAAGGACCACTGGGTCCGCTTGGAGCACGTCGAAGCGGTCGTGGTTGACGCAGGGAGCCTCTTCCACTCTGACGAGGCGTGCAGGAGCATTACGGGCATCTTGGTGGTTGGTGTCTCGGGAGAAGCAAGTGTTCTGGCAAATCCGAGAGCCTGTGAGGAGATAAGCGACCCCACCATTACATCCCGCATCGTGAAAGGTCTTCCTTGACTGTGGCAGGCGCCAGTGAAGTAATCAGGAGGTCCGAAGAGCGTATAGGCAGCAGCGCCTATATAGGCAGGCCCTCCTATAGGCCAAGAAAGTGAAAAATCTTGCAAGAACCTCCCTTTATCGTCGGTAGACCCGTCACCGGGGAGTATTTCGTTGACAGACAGGAGGAACTTCGACGCCTTTTGTCGCTTGTTGAGGCTGTCACAAAAGGCTCTTCGAGTAACTCAGCGCTGATCGGATTAAGAAGAACGGGGAAGACATCCGTCTTGGAGAACCTCGAACTGAGGCTCAAGCCGAACGCGAGGCTTGTTCCTGTAATCGTGAACTGCTTTGGAATCGCAGCAAAGAGCCGCCTTGCGAAAGTGCTTGTGGACGGAGCAATAGACGGCTACGTCCGAAAGACTGGCGACAAGGCGTACCTCAAGCGTCTGGCGAAGGCAATCAGCGCGGCAGCCAGGTCCGCCGCTGAACGAGTCAGCGAAGTGAAATTCGCCGAGTTCTCCCTGAGTCTGCGAGACAAGGACACGGAAGAGGACGTTCTGATCGAGAATGCACTGAAGTATGTAGAGTCGCTGGCTGAAGAGAAGGACGTCTTCTTCGTAATCATGCTCGACGAATTCCAAGATGTCATCAGGTGGGGGGACGATACACTGAAGAGGATTCGCACAGTTGTTCAGTCGCAGAAGAGGGTATGCTACGTTCTGGCCGGCTCGGCAACTACTGTGATGCGCAACCTGGTCTACGACCGCCGATCTCCTTTCTACAGACAGCTTGTTGAGATTCCCATCAAGACGCTCGAAAAGGCAGTCGTAAGTGCCTTCTTGGAATCCAGGTTTGCCGCTGCCAAGATGCGGATAACAGGTCCCGTCCTTGGGAAGATAGTAGATCTATCGGGTGGATATCCAGACTATGTCCAACGGCTGGGCTTGGAGCTTTACCTCTCCGTAGGGGAAGGAGGCTCGCTCACGGAGGAAGGAGTCGGGAGGGCATACGAGGACATGGTTCTAGGGCTTGACGGGGAGTTCGACAGTTACTTCAGCATGTTCACGCCATTAGAGCGTGAAATCTTGGTTGCCCTGGCTACCGGAAAGATTCAGCCCAGCGAAGTCGCAAGGGAGGTCAGAAAACCAATCTTCAACATATCAAAGACCCTCACAAGCTTGATGAATTACGGTGTGATTGAGCGGCCGATGAAGGGGCAGTACAGGATTACGGATGCTGTATTCGCGGACTGGCTGAACAGACGATTCAAGCCAATGGCGGAAATATAGGCGGCTGTCCCTATATAGGCGCCCTTCCCTAATGACTTGATGCGGTGGTCAAACGGGCGCGCGCCGCCCACCCACCGAAGTGCGCGCTCAGGCGCCTTTCTCCTCTGAATCGGAGCGAGATTCCGGATGACCGCGACCTTAAGTTCATTTCGGCACTCATTGCAGGGCCACATGTGCAGGGAGCTGTCCCATCTGGTCGATTTACATTCCCGAGTCTTCTTGCAGAAGCTGCATCTCCTCTCCTCCACGAGCCCAGCCTCAAGAGGAAACTCGTCGCTCATCTCAGCTTCACTCGAAGTTTGGTTTCCCAGTTTATCAGTACTCACAGGATAACCCAGATCAGGAGGGAGCAAAGCCGCATGTCGCCACAAGACGACGAGATTCTAGTGATCTTCGCCGTTCTGATGGTTCAGGTTCTCTATCTCTTCGTCTCTTCGAGGCGTGGTATTCGGGCCGTTGCCGGTCTTATGGTCGCCCTGATAGCAGGGCTGATCGCCAACACCTTCACTGGGGGTTACGTGAATACACAACTGGCGAGCTCTCTCCACATTAGTCTCGTCGTCTACTCCTTCACTCTGGGTCCCGTTGTGGAGGAGAGCGCGAAGTTTGGCTTTTTGATGCTCCTCTTGATTCCAATGAACAGGCGTGCGAAGTCTTCGTCGGAAAGCAACCTCTCATTCTCGAGCGCGCAGATGGGCATGCTCACCGGGAGCTTCTGCATGCCGTTCGAACGATGGTTGAAGGACCTGCCGGAGGGGTTTTCTCCTTTCCACTCTCCTTGCTTGATGAAACACCTGTTCACGCTGTGGCCACAGGTATCTCTTCGTCAGCAATTGCCGGCGGCTCGATTTCAAGACGATTCCTGCTGCTCTTCCTGGCGGCGGTAATCATCCACGCGAGCTACAATCTCCTCGTTGCCTTGGCAGTTTCGGCCTATGTCCTCTACCTGCTGCAGGCTATTGTCTTCCTCGTATTCTGGATTGCGTTTTTCAAGCTCGGTAGGCGTTTTCGGCCAAAGGCAGACTCACGTTAAGAATCACCTCGAGGTATTACGAGGAGGTCGAGGATTGTGCTAAAGAACGAAGAATGCATCGACGTTCGCTCATTCAAAGAGCAGCTGCGGAAGAAACTCCCTCCTGATAGTGGCGTCCTCATCGACCTGCTGAGCGAGCCGGACTCCATGCCGATAGGAAGTGCTGAAGTCTTGATTCCGCACTACCTGCAAAGGTTAGAGCGAGAACTTGACGACCGCCCTTCAAAGAAGCCCAAGCCTGTACTTCGGCAGCCCTAAACTCGAAATACGCGTAGTTCTATGGGTCGGTCAAGCCCAGAGCCCAAAGCGCAAGAGGTGTTTGTTGCACATCAAACAGTCGTACATATGCGCAAATCCTTCCCCTCTGCGAAAAGCCTCAGAATCGAATTCGCCGAGGAGACTCTTGTCTATCCTAGATAGTCTGAGGTCCGAGCGAATTCCCTAGCAAAGGACTTGCGATTCGTAGACGTAGACAAAGAGGTCGCCATTCAGGCTGTAATCATCAAGCACGGGTACGGGATACCGTTTGCCGATAGCTTGATTGCATCTACCGCCAAGGTCCTTGGTGTTCCTTGCTACACCGATGATCCACACTTTCACGATATCGCCGGGTTGACCATAAAGTGGCTTCACTGAAGATAAGAAATTGAAGCGATTCCCACCATTCAGGACCACTTCTAGCTGCGTTTTCGCTTCGATTCCCGCCGGGCTCGAGTTTGATTGCCCTGTTCGCCAAGAGATGTCTCTATGTGCTTTTGACACGCCGTTCCTGCAGGTAGGGATTCTCATCCAAACCTTACGGCCCCCGCGCGGACCCCATCCCTCACAGAGTCACCGGCCACCGGCAGCCTAGCCGACTATCTGGGCGATCTGCTTGGCTATGCCATTCTCGACGTGGACCGTCCAGAGCATCTCGGGGACGTCGAGCGGGAGGAAGAGGACCGATAGAAGGAGCACCTCCGCGGCCGTCACGGCGAGGTTCTGGACCCACTTGCCTATGCCTATGTGAACGGTGAAGTCGTCGGGCTGTCCGGAGACCATTATGGTGAACGCTCTATCTGCCGCGATGAGGTCGCGGGCGATCCCGGCCTTCTGGGCCTGGATGATGTTCCCCAGCGGCGCCTTGGTCGATTGCGTCTTGTAACCCTCCGTCTGCAGCTGCTGCTCAATCTGCTGCGCCAGCTGGTCCAGGTCCCTGCTCTTCCCCTGGAATCTGAGAGTCTTTTCTGCTACCATATAGAATCGGGACGAGGCCGCAGAGGAGGCTTATAGCCGTTGCTCGTCTCTTTCCCGGCTCTGTCCAATGTTCCGGCGATGTGAAGGGCTGTCCAACATTGGGTGATGCTAACTCGTCAATGGGTCGCCGACTTGAGTATCCCGTGGAGAGATTCGGTGGGAAGAAGGGGAGTCTTACCGACGCGGTAGCGGAGGCGATCATCCTATGGGTGGACACCGATGGATCAGCCAAAACAAAGAAACCTAAGCCGAGTATAAACCAGATTGACAATGGAAGATAATGCATATGGCTTAATAACTTGTGATAGGAGTATCACTTGGAGATGGGCGATAACAGGATGAGAAAGATGGGCAATAGCGCGGATGTTTCAAAAGCGCTTGAAGAGGCACACAAGGATAACGAATGGATTAGAGTCCATCATGAGGAACTTCGCGCACAATATGAGGGGCAAGTATTCGTCGTAAAGGACGAAAAAGTCATTGCCTCGGGCAAGAGTCTCGAAGCGGTTCTGGAAGAAGTGAAGAAGAAGGACGAGAATCCGCTCTTTTTCGTTCTGGACTCCATACCTCCAAAGGGTCTCTCGTTCATTCTATAGTGGACCTAGATTGCGAATACCTCTCATTATAGAGCAATTCATTACCGAGAGGTATTTGGCCTTCGTTCCATTTTTCCTTCAGATAGAGTCGTTTCGTGTATTCCGACCCGCGAAGGCTTTGATTGACACGCGCAGTCCGTACACTACAATATCGCCAAGAGATGCCTTGGCCTTTTCCCTACCCCTTCGCAACTGGCAAAAGGGAAACATCGTCTCCTTGGCAGGATACAAATTCTTTCGGCGCACGCTCGAAAGCTCCACAATGACTTTCAGAGACGTAGACAACATGATCTGCCCCATCGGGGTCAATGTTGATGTTCTGGTCCCGACAAAAATGGATGTGAAATCAATGGATGAGATACAGCACATACCAAGCATAATCGGAACAGATTTTCTGGAGGACAACGGCTTTCAACTTGTTTTCGACCCGAAGGCGCGAACGGGTTTCCTCGTGAAAGAAGACGATACCTCGAAGTCCAGCGCAGCGCCTCCGGCTACCTAGGTATCACCCATGGCGGGACGGTCATTCGAATCACCAAAAGATGGGATGGTGCTTCCTTCCGGTATCCTGTACAGGTATATCCGGTTCTTCGCGTCTTCCTTCTCCGGCTTCCACCCGAGAATCTTGTGGTAGTACGAGACGATCATGGCACCGGGCTTCATCTCCTTGACGGCCTTCTCGGCGACCTTCTGCATTATGCCCTCCCAGAGGAACGTGAAGACAAAGTCCGCCTGGGAGATGTCCGCGTCGAGCAGGTTCGACTTCACGACGTCGACCTGCCCGCCCAGGCCCTTGCTGCGGATGACCCTGCGGGTCCACCAGACCTTGGTGGGGTCGACCTCGACCCCGGTGCACGTCGCGCCCGTCTCCTGGGCGACCCTGATGATGATCCGGCCGAACCCCGAGCCGAGGTCGTAGACCCTCTGCCCCTTCCTCGGCGCGGAGAGCTCTATCATCCTGGCGAGTATCCTCCCGGGCACCGGCTCGTAGCCCGCGCCCTTCAGGAAGGGCCACAGGAAGTAGCCGACCACTACGGCGGCGACGATGAAGAGTATCGTGATGCCGTCCAGCGCGAGCCGTAGACCGCCGGATAGAGCAGGACCGATGATCACGGCTGGATTCGCCCCGGGGTTTGCGAGAGGTGCTTAAAGGGTTGGTCGGGTTCGCTTGTTCAGAAGTTCTTGTCCTTCTTCTCGGCCATCACGACTATGTGGCTGAAAATCAGCGGCGCGCTCGAGCCGAACAGCTCGTCCGCCCTCGTCGCGAAGCTCGCGATGTCCCCGTCCTGGGCGTCGCCTACGTAGGCCAGCGAAGCCGTTGCAGAGATCTCGCCAAGAAGGTCGTTCAACGCCGTCCTGATGAGCGAAGACAGGCTGGGACCGCGGATGCCCTTCGACTCGATGGTCTCGACGAACTCTCCAGGCGACATCCCCATCATCATCGAACCCCCGAGCGACATGGCCTAGCTCCACGCTCCTTCGTTGTGGGCGACGGAGTGTCCTGGGAAACCGGCAGCGAACAGACGCGTGACAATACAGCCTGTCACGTCCGTGCAGCTCCAATCTTCAAATCGAGCACGCCCGAATGTCCCGTCCAATGAGTTGCTTTTATAGGTTTGGACTACACATAGTGTCAGCGTACGGACTGCTATGTTATCGCCGAGTTTCGTGAGAAATTTAGCCTTATCCGACCCTTGCGGTCGTCTCAATAGCTAATCCGTTGTCCTGGACCGCGTGGCGGATGATCTTCACCTTCGGGATGACCCTCCGGAGCTTCTCGATGTCGATCTCCCCCTCCGCCTGCTCGAACCCCTGGGCGAACTTGAAGGAGAGCACCCCGTCGACGAGGCTCTTGATGTAGGCCACCTTGCTCTCGTCGTGGATGCCCTTGGGCAGGAGGATGAAGTGGACGCCGCCGAGGTTGTGGGCGGCGCTGACCATGAACATGATGAGGTCTGTTATCTCGTCTTCGTGGTAGCTCTTCATGAGGTAGGAGAGCGAGAGGGCGGACCACCTTCCCTCGTTGAGCTTCTGGAGGAAGTCGTCCCGGAGCGCGTGGAGCGAGTTCGGGGGCAGGTCGATCCTCTGCTCCCTCGGGTCCTCCGGGGTGTTGTTGGCTACGGACTTTAGCTGCGGCGGGAGGACGCGGGAGAAGACCCAGGTCCCGTCGTCCATGGCCTCGGACAGGTCCCACTTGAACGTGTTCATGTCCTGGATTATGTCGTCGCTCGTGGACTCTGAAATGTAATAGACGACCTTGGTCTTCTGCTTGGCGGCGTTGTACAGCGCCTGCTGGGCGAAGGTCGCGTAGAAGGTGCCCGGGTCGCCGGTGAGGAGGTAGACGCTGTTGGTGGGGAACCCTCCGCCGAGTATGTACCCGATGCCCATCAGCCCGAAATCCGACATCCCCATTTGAACTGGAGCATGGTCTGGGATGGATGACTGTCCTTTTCCTGTCATAGAACGTCTGGCGGCCTCGTACTGGGCTTGCGGCCGATTCGACTTAAAAGGTTTTGTCGGTGTCGGTTCGACCGCTGGGCGCCGAGACATTGTTTTACTCCTCAGGTTGGCGCACAGAGTTAGATATTACATAAAGCTTTGTCCACAAGTGCCGTGCGAATGACAGCTCAGGTATAAATAGAGTTTTTGCCGCTCTTATTGCGTTTATGTATTTCAGGAGACCGAGGCTCATAGTAAAGCTGATCTCAGCGGCGCTGATACTCGTGGTCGTCGCGTTCGGCGTCTCCTTCGGATACCTGATCTACCAGTCGTTCTCCCTTGTCAGCACGTCGGTCAACCTGAGCTCTTCCTTCACCGGGTACGAGTACATCTCCCTGCTGGCCGCGTTCTTCGTCCTGATGCTCTACGGAGGGGCTTATGTCTTCACCTCCGCCCTGCGGCACCCCACGGTCGAAGTCGACTTCATCGAAGTAGACTGATGAAGGCCGGTCAGAGTCCACACCATTTGACCTTATATACTTCATGTAAGTTCTAAACACTTAACTACCGCCCTAGGCGTCCCCGCGTCCATGTTCAGCCTGCGCCTCCGGGCCACTGACATGATGAAGATAATCTCGGCCGCGGTCGTGACCGTGGTCGTGGGATTCAGCATCTCGTTCTCCTACCTCCTCTACCAGCTGGTGACGGAGTTGAACACCGTGAGCAGCATCCTCGGCAGCTCTGGCGCCTTCATGTACCTGACGGTCGAAGGAGCCTTCCTTGCCCTGGTGCTCTTCGCAGCGTTCCTGGTAGTTCGCAGAAAGCGCTAGAGCGAGCCGCCGGGACGGTGCATCCCCCCGTCTAGGCTCCAATCTGGAGAGAGATTTAATATAGCGGCCGAATAGGCGCCCTGATAATCTGGCGATTATGGCAATTGCGGAGGCTACTCGTCTTTGGGACCGGCGCCGCGGTCATCGGAATCGTCCTACTGATAGTAGCGTTCTATGAAGCCTACCTGATCGTAAGCACCCTGCAGAAGGTCGTCACCACGACCGTCAACACGAACGCCTTGCTCGAGGACGCGGCTCTCGAAGCGGTCTTCCTCGGCGTCATGGCGGCCCTTGGCTACGGGCTCGTGGCAAAGGGGCTGGACGGCATAAGGAGGCAGGAGCTGCTCGAGATGGAGGGGCCAGTCCGGGAGTACAGCCGAGAAAGGGTTGAGATGATGGAGGGCGTGCCACAGGGCGCGGGACAGCCGCTGTCCGCCAGTGGACCTTCGGCGAAGGCAAAGCAGGACAAGAGGCTAGAACCGCATCCCGGACTGAAAGCGCCCGTCGACAAGTCAGTTCCGTATCAGGTCCCGGTAATGCCCTCGCCTTGGTCGCCGCGTCAGGAGACCAGGACCGACGAGTATCCAGCCCAGCCCGAGGTTCAACGATCTCGGCCAGCACCGAGGTGCCGGTTTCTTCGGCGGTGTGCGCGGCGGCCAGGCCCGTGAAGGCCGGACCGTACTGAATCCCGCACATGTCCAGGGCGTCTCGAAGGTCGGAGCCTTCGATGCGGCTGGGGTGCGCGGCCAGCAGCGCCTCGAGGTCGTGGGTGGGGGGCTGGTTGTCTTCCGCAGCGTCCTTCTCCAGGGCGTGCAGGACCGCGCGAAGCGCGGCGTGCCTGCACCCCGTCCTGGTTGGTCTCCACCGCAAAGGTGAGGGTGCCCGGCACCTCCTCGGTGGCGGTGAGGCTGATCTGGGTCTCGTCATCCAGAAGCAGCATCTGCTCGAAGCGGACATCGCGAACCCCGGACGCCTCGCCGAAGACGGTGCGGGCCGCGGCCAGCGCCATCTCGCAGTAGGCGGCCCCCGGAAGGGCGGCCGTGCCGTGGACCTGGTGATCGGCCAGCCAGGGCAGCGTCGCGGTGCCGATCTCGGCCTGCCAGACGTGGCGTTCCGGCTCCTCGGGCAGGCGCACGTGCTGACCCATGCAGCGGGTGCACCGCGACGCTGGTACGCAGCGCGCCCGAGCTGTGCCCTTCGCGGCTCAACAGCAAGGTCCGGTGGGTCCAGGACGCCAGCGGAGCGTCGACGAGGTGCCCGCTGGGGTAGAGCACGGAGAAGTCGACCGTGGCACCGGTGGCGAACAGGTCGCCCAGCAAGCCGCGCATCCCGTCGGGCAGCGGCTGCTCGCGGCGCATGGCGGCAAGGGCCGCCACCGTCATGTCGAGGCTGCGGGCGGTCTGGTCGACTGCCAGGGTCAGCAGCGGGTGCGGTGACAGCTCACCGAACACCCGGTAGCCGTCTTCCAGCGCCGCCTGCACCGCGGCGGAGAACCGAACCGTGTGGCGCAGGTTGTCCACCCAGTAGTTGGCGTCGCAGTACGGCTCCTCGCGCGGGTCGAACGAGGTGGCCGAATAGTACGGAATCTCCGGGGTCAGCGGCTCGATCTCCGCCAGCACGTCGTACAGCTCGTCGAGGATCGGATCGACCTGCGGCGAGTGCGATGCCACGTCGACGGCCACCTCGCGGGCCATCACCTCGCGCTGCTCCCACGCCGCAACCAGCTCGCGGACCGTCTCGGTCGCACCGCCGATCACGGTGGACTGCGGAGACGCCACCACCGCGACCACGGCGTCGTCGACACCGCGGGCCATCAGCTCGGAGAGCACCTGCTGGGCGGGCAATTCCACCGACGCCATCGCGCCGGATCCGGCGATCTTGGTCATGAGTCTCGAGCGGCGGCAGATGACGCGCACACCGTCCTCGAGCGAAAGCGCTCCCGCGACCACCGCGGCGGCGGCCTCACCCATCGAGTGGCCGATGACGGCGCCCGGCCGGACCCCGTAGGACTTCATCGTGGCCCCCAGCGCGACCTGCATGGCGAAGATGGTCGGCTGCACCCGGTCGATGCCGGTCACCTTCTCGGCAGCGGTCAGCGCCTCGGTCACCGAAAAGCCGGACTCCGTGGCGATCAGCGGCTCGAGCCGGGCGATGGCCGCGGCGAACGCGGGTTCGTTGGCCAGCAGGTCCGCGCCCATCGCGGCCCACTGCGATCCCTGGCCGGAGAACACCCAAACCGGGCCCCGTTCCTCCTGGCCGACCACTTCCTGGTAGAGAGCGTCCCCGTTGGCGACCTCTCGCAGCGCCGCAACCAGCTCTGCGTTGTTGCCGGCCAACACCGTCGTCCGCACCGACCGGTGTCCGCGCCGGCGAGCGAGCGTGTAGGCGAGGTCTGGCGTCGCCAGCTTGCACCCCTGCGCCTCGACCCAGTCGGCCAGTCGCCCGGCGGTGTCGCGCAGTCCCTCGGCCGACGTCGACGACAGCGGGAACAGCATCTTCGCCGTCGCGGCTCGGCAGGTCGGCCGCGCCGTTGCGGGAAAGGGGCACCGGGGCCTGCTCGATGATGGCGTGCACGTTCGTTCCGGAGATGCCGTACGCCGACACCGCCGCACGCCGGGGCTGACCGCCGCCCAGCGGCCACGGCGTGGTGTCCTGCGGCACGAACAGTCCGGTCTCAATCCGGGCCATCTCGTCGGGCAGGGCCTCGAAGTGAAGGTTCTTGGGGACCACACCGTGCTGGACGGACAAGACCGCCTTCATCATCCCGAGCGCACCGGCGGCGGCCTGGGTGTGCCCGAAGTTGGTCTTCGAAGCCCCGAGCACGCAGGGATTGCCGATGCCGTACACCTCGGCGAGGCTCGAGAATTCGATCGGGTCACCGACCGGTGTGCCGGTGCCGTGCGCCTCGACCATCCCGACGGTCCCGGCGTCCACGCCCGCCGCGGCGAGCGCCGCGCGGTACACCGCGGCCTGCGCCTCGCCCGAGGGCATCGCGATGTTCATGGTGTGGCCGTCCTGGTTGGCGGCCGTGGCGCGGATCACACCCAGGATCCGGTCGCCGTCCCGCTGCGCATCCGGCAGGCGCTTGAGCAGCAGCACCACGCAGCCCTCGCCGGACACGAAGCCGTCGGCCTTGACGTCGAACGCAAAGCAGTGTCCGGTGCCCGACAGCATGCCGCCCGCCGACGCCGAGGCCGACCTGCGCGGCTCCATCATCACGTTGACGCCGCCGGCGAACGCCAGCTCGCTTTCGCCGTCGTTCAGGCTGCGGCAGGCCTGGTGGATGGCGAACAGACCCGAGGAGCAAGCGGTGTCCACGGTGGACGCGGGGCCATGAAGCCCGAGCGCGTAGGAGATCCGCCCAGACGCCATGCAGGAGATCGTGCCGGGATTTCCGTACGGCCCGTCGAAGGCGTCGGTGGCGGCGTGCACGAATTGGTAGTCGCCGTAATTCAATCCGACGAAGACGCCGGTCTGCTTGTCGATGGTGTCCTTGGTGAGACCGGCGTGTTCCATGGCCTCCCAGGCGGTTTCCATGAGCAGCCGGTGCTGGGGGTCCATCGCCGTGGCTTCTTTTTCGGTGATGCCGAAGAACTCGGGGTCGAAGTCGCCCACGTCGTTCAGGAACGCGCCCCACTTGCAGACGGACCGCCCGGGAACACCCGGCTCGGGGTCGTAGTAGTAGTCGACATCCCAACGGTCGCCGGGAACTTCCTTGACAAGGTCATCCCCCCGCAGCAACGCTTCCCAAAAGAGGTCAGGGGAGTTGATGCCTCCCGGCAGCCGGCATGCCATCCCGATGACAGCTACCGGAGTCGCTCCTGCCCTATCCACTCGCCTTCACCTCTCCTTGCCTATGCACAAGTTCATATCACTGCTGGAAGCTCTTATCAGGGCTTCGAGAAATATCGCCGAGTTTTTCTGTCCGAAGCTGCGAAGTGCCCCGCACCCCGCGCGAAAACCCCACGACCCCCCTATCGAACGAAACTTAAGTAGTTACCCGTTCAGGAGCGTAGCGGCTTAGCTCGAAGCACGTGGAAAAATCGGGCGTACGTACAAAAAAAATTAACACGGTTCCCATGCGTGGGAGTGGCTTTCGAAGTGTGACTGATCCAACACTCAAGAGGTTCAGATCGTGACCTTCGCGTTACGGTGATGTTATAGCCGCAGCTAGAGGCGTTGTGTGCCAACGGCGTCCGGGATGTTCGCATCGTGCTGATCTTTTCGCCCCGCTGGGCGAAAGCGCAGCCGGGGGACCGACGACTCACGGTGGCCCGTATGCGGGCCGACGTCGTGTAACGGGGAGGAGGGGGGCAGAAGCGTAGGCTTGCTAACGATCGGCCGACCATCGAGCAGCGAATAAGCCTAACCCCGAGAAAGGTTCAGGCAGCCGGAAAAATAGATGCGTCGAAACGTCGCATCGCAGATGCCCAATCGCGCCATGTTAGGGCGCATTACGGAACCGCGTGTGAAAATGAACAATTTCTTATCATTGCAAGTTGAGACGGGCGTTGCAGGGTACCGGAGGGTGGGCCCGCTGACCCGGTGCCACGCCGTATCGGATGCTTGCTGAGCCGACTGCGGCCGTGGCCGCCGCCGGTCGCCGGCGTCCAGGGTTTCGTCTTGGCTCTCCTGGCTTTTCGCTCGGCTTTCGCTCGGCGTCGGGCGGTGGGGCGTTATCCGGCCGATTAGCTGTCGGGATGCGCATGTTCGTCGGCCGCCCTGGAGTTGCTGACTACCATGACCGGTGAACGCGCAGGTGTCCCGCCAGTAGACGGAGTGTCCGCCATGACCCCGCCCAAGAAGCCAGCCCGAGTGCCCCTGCTGCCGGTCGACGAGGCCAAGGCCGCCGCGGACGAAGCGGCTGTGCCCGACTACATGGCCGAGCTCAGCATCTTCCAGGTGCTGCTGAACCATCCGCCGCTGGCGCGCGCCATCAACGACCTGCTCGCCACCATGCTCTGGCACGGCTCCCTCGACCCGCGGTTGCGCGAACTGGTGATCATGCGGATCGGCTGGCTCACCGCCTGCGATTACGAGTGGACGCAGCACTGGCGCGTCGCGTCCGAGACTGGGCGTGACGCGCCGACGACCTGCTCGGCGTGCGCGATTGGCGAGTCGCATGACGGGTTCGGGCCCGTCGAGCGCGCAGTGCTGGCGGCCACCGACGACGTGGTGCGCGACGGCGCGGTCAGTGCCGCAGAGCTGGGCCGCCTGCGAACGCGAACTGCGAGGCGACACAACGGTTCTCCTCGAACTCGTCACCGCGATCGGCGCGTGGCGCATGGTCGCCTCGATTCTGCACAGCCTCGAGGTCCCGCTGGAGGAAGGCGTGTCGAGCTGGCCGCCGGACGGCCGCCCGCCTTCGCCTTCGCTGAGTCGCGCTCGCGAGCGTCAGTCGTCGGCGATTGACCATGATCGAATCAACTAGCTCCTAGCGTCGTGGCAATGCGAACCAGAGTCGCCGAAATGCTCGGCGTTGAGTTCCCGATCTGCGCGTTCAGCCACTGCCGCGACGTGGTCGCCGCGGTGACCAACGCGGGCGGATTCGGGGTCCTCGGCGCCGTCGCGCACAGCCCCAAGCGGCTGGAGAGCGAACTGACCTGGATCGAGGAGCAGACCGGCGGCAAGCCGTATGGGGTCGATCTGCTGTTGCCGCCCAAGTACGTCGGCGCCGAACAGGGCGGGATCGACGCGAAGCAGGCCCGCGAACTGCTGCCCGAGGAGCACCGCGCGTTCGTCGACGACCTGCTGGTCCGCTACGGCATCGCGGCGCCCGCCGAGCGAGCCGCGTGCGGGCGTCCGGCGGGCTCAACATCTCGCCCAAGGGCTACGAGCCGCTGCTCGAAGTTGCCTTCGCCCACGACATCCGGCTGATCGCCAGTGCGCTCGGGCCGCCGCCGGCCGACCTCGTCGAGCGCGCCCACGACCACGACGTGCTGGTGGCCGCGCTGGCCGGCACCACGCGAGCACGCGCGGCGGCACGCGGCGGCCGGCGTCGACCTGATCGTCGCGCAGGGCACCGAGGCCGGCGGCCACACCGGCGAGGTGGCGACCATGGTCCTGGTCCCCGAAGTCGTCGACGCGGTGGCGCCGGTCCCGGTGCTGGCCGCCGGCGGCATCGCCCGCGGCCGCCAGATCGCCGCGGCCCTGGCACTGGGCGCCGAGGGCGTGTGGTGCGGGTCGGTCTGGCTGACCACCGAAGAAGCCGAGACGGTGCCGGTGGTCAAGGACAAGTTCTTGGCCGCCAGCTCCTCGGACACCGTGCGGTCCCGGTCGATGACCGGCAAGCCGGCGCGGATGCTGCGCACGGCCTGGACCGACGAATGGGAGCGGCCCGGACACCCCCAGCCCTCTCGGCATGCCGCTGCAGACCGCGCTGGTCGGCGAGCCGCAGGTGCGCATCAACCAGGCGGCCGGCCACCCGGGCGCCAAGGCCCGCGAGCTGGCGACCTACTTCGTCGGCCAGGTGGTCGGCTCGCTCGACCGGGTCCGGCCGACGCGCGCGGTGGTGCTCGACATGGTCGAGGAGTTCATCGACACCATCGGGAGGCTCGAGGGCCTGGTCGAGAGGTGAGCACCCGCGGCTTCGTCTCTTGGAGATGTCGCGCGGATGAGCGTTCGTCCAGGTCGCGCGGCACCGAAGCTGGTGACTACCTGTGTGCGCCCAGGTGAAGGATTTCGTAAAGATTCGGAAACACCGGGTCCAGGAATTTGACCGTGTCAGTGGTGTCGTGCATTATCGGTCGGGTAAGCACCTCGTTAGGTGAGGCGTCTACACGAATACAGGCCACTGACCCCGAACGTCGAAAGACGCCCCGGGTCAGGACAGCTCCTCCCGGCTTAAGGGTTGAGCCCAGGTGGCTTCCGGATACCGGACACGTCGTGTGGTGCCAAAGCTCTGACGAGAGGGGTGCGGATCTCCGACGGTCGTCGGGTTTCTGTACTCCTTTGCTGCGCGTAGATCGGTGCGGACAACCGCATGCGTCGTGACCGTGAGGAGGTGAGGGACGTATGAGTTCCAGTGATAGTCCGGATCGAAGTCCGGGCTGTGTTTCGTCCCGATCCGGCCTCCGGCGCGACGCTCTTCGCTGAGTCGTCGCAACGCTAATCGGCTTACGGGTCAAGCGTTCTCGGATCGGAACCACGTACGGGACGGGACACGTCAGTCCAGTCAGTGCTCGTTTTGACTTCCGTCTAGATTCCGTCTAGGAGACGATCATGACCGCAGTTCTGTACGACGAAGTGGTGACCGTAGCGCCCGCCCGCAAGCTGAGGGTGGTGCGCGACGCGACCCCGATCGCAGACCCCCGCGCCCAAGAAGGCGATGCGCCGGGTCGACAGCCAGCCTTCTTCGGCGGCGACCCGCTGGTGGACGGCGCCGCTCGTTTGCTGAGCATTCCGGTGCGCCACGTGTACGCGGCGCTGTGGCGGGTCGGTGTGCTCGAAGTCCAGGCCTGAACGGCCAAGTCGATGGACAGCGAGCAATCGACGCTCCAAGGGGCTACCCGGCCGCAGGCTTGACCTGAGGCGAGGTAGCCCCTTGGAGTTGGAGCAGCGGATTTGCGGCGGTCCGTAGAATCGATCCAACGGCATCGATCCGGCCATCACCGGGGAGCCTTCGGAAGAACAGCCGGCAACCTGGCCCAGTAGAACCGAACGGGTAGGCCCGTCACAGCCACAATCGAGCGGCCACGCGTGAGCGCGGCAAGCGGGGTGGTACCGCGGCGCTCGCGCACCAGCGCGTCGTCGTCCCCGTGCCTGAGCATCGGCACATGGGCACAGGAGACGACGCGCACCGTGACCGACCGACACCGGTGAGCCGACTCAAGGCCTATCCGAAGCCGGCCGGCGGGCACCCGACTTGCCGGCGCTGGAGCTCGAGGTCCTCGACTACTGGGCCCGCGACGACACCTTCCGGGCCAGCATCGCCCGCCGCGACGGCGCCCCGGAATACGTGTTCTACGACGGCCCGCCGTTCGCCAACGGCCTGCCGCACTACGGGCACCTGCTCACCGGCTACGTCAAGGACATCGTCCCGCGGTACCGCACCATGCGCGGCTACAAGGTGGAGCGCCGCTTCGGCTGGGACACCCACGGGCTGCCGGCCGAACTCGAAGTCGAGCGCCAGCTGGGCATCACCGACAAATCCCAGATCGACGCGATGGGCATCGCCGCGTTCAACGACGCCTGCCGCGAATCGGTGTTGCGCTACACCGACGAATGGCGGGCCTATGTGACCCGCCAGGCGCGCTGGGTCGACTTCGACAACGACTACAAGACGCTCGATCTGCCCTACATGGAGTCGGTGATCTGGGCGTTCAAGCAGCTGTGGGACAAGGGCCTGGCCTACGAGGGCTACCGGGTGCTGCCGTACTGCTGGCGCGACGAAACCCCGCTGTCCAACCACGAACTGCGGATGGACGACGACGTCTACCAGAGCCGGCAGGACCCGGCCCTCACGGTGGGATTCAAGGTGGTCGGAGGTGGCGAACTTGGCCGGGTGCGCACCTGCTGGTGTGGACGACGACGCCGTGGACCCTGCCGTCGAACCTGGCGGTCGCCGTCAACCCGGACGTCACCTACGTGCAGGTGCAGGGCCGGCGAGCACCGCGTTCGTGCTGGCCGAGGCCGCGGCTGGCCGCCTACGCCCGCGAACTGCGGCGAAGAGCCCGAAGTGCTGGGCACCTACCGCGGCGCCGACCTGCTGGGCACGCGGTACCTGCCGCCGTTCCCGTATTTCATGGACTCGCCCAACGCGTTTCAGGTGCTGCCGGGCGACTTCGTGACCACCGAGGACGGCACCGGGATCGTGCACATGGCGCCGGCCTACGGCGAGGACGACATGGCGACCGCCGACAAGGTCGGCATCGTGCCGGTCACCCCGGTCGATTCCAAGGGCCGTTTCGACGCCACCGTCCCGGATTACCAGGGGCAGCACGTCTTCGACGCCAACCCGCAGATCATCCGCGACCTGAAGAACCAGCAGCGGTCCGGCCGCGGCGAACGGTGCGGTGCTGATCCGCCACGAGACCTACGACCACCCCTACCCGCACTGCTGGCGGTGCCGCAATCCGCTGATCTACCGGGCGGTGTCGTCGTGGTTCGTCAAGGTCACCGAATTCCGGGACCGCATGGTCGAACTCAACCAGCAGATCACCTGGTATCCCGAACACGTCAAGGACGGCCAGTTCGGCAAGTGGCTGCAGGGTGCCCGCGACTGGTCGATCTCGCGAAACCGCTACTGGGGCACGCCGATTCCGGTGTGGAAGTCCGACGACCCGGCCTACCCGCGCATCGACGTCTACGGCAGCCTCGACGAGCTGGAGCGCGACTTCGGGGTGCGGCCCAACAATTTGCACCGGCCCTACATCGACGAGCTCACCCGGCCCAACCCCGACGACCCGACCGGGCGATCAGCACGATGCGGCGCATCCCCGACGTGCTCGACGTGTGGTTCGACTCGGGCTCGATGCCGTACGCCCAGGTGCACTATCCGTTCGAGAACGCGCGACTGGTTCGACAGCCACTACCCGGGCGACTTCATCGTCGAGTACATCGGCCAGACCCGCGGCTGGTTCTACACGCTGCACGTGCTGGCCACCGCGCTGTTCGACCGGCCGGCGTTCAAAACCTGTGTGGCGCACGGGATCGTGCTGGGCTCCGACGGCCAGAAGATGAGCAAGTCGCTGCGCAACTACCCCGACGTCAGCGAGGTGTTCGACCGCGACGGCTCCGATGCCATGCGCTGGTTCCTGATGGCCTCGCCGATCCTGCGCGGCGGCAACCTGATCGTCACCGAGCAGGGCATCCGCGAAGGCGTGCGCCAGGTGCTGCTGCCGTTGTGGAACGCCTACAGCTTCCTGGCCCTCTACGCGCCGAAAGTCGGTACCTGGCGCACCGATTCGGCGCACGTGCTGGACCGCTACATCCTGGCCAAGCTGGCGGTGCTGCGCGACGACCTCACCGCGGCGATGGAGGTCTGCGACATCTCCGGGGCCTGCGAGCAGCTGCGCCAGTTCACCGAGGCGTTGACGAATTGGTATGTGCGACGGTCGCGTTCGCGGTTCTGGGAGGAAGACGCCGACGCGATCGACACCCTGCACACCGTGCTCGAGGTGACCGCGCGGCTGGCCGCGCCGCTGCTGCCGTTGATCACCGAGATCATCTGGCGCGGTCTCACCGGCGAGCGCTCGGTGCACCTGACCGACTGGCCGCGACGCCGGCGTGCTGCCCGCGGACCCCGACCTGGTCGCCGCGATGGACCAGGTTCGCGAAGTGTGCTCGGCCGCGTCGTCGCTGCGCAAGGCCAAGAAGCTGCGGGTGCGCCTGCCGCTGCCGAAACTGACTGTGGCGGTGGAGAATCCGCAGCGACTGGCGCCGTTCGCCGATCTGATCGCCGACGAGCTCAACGTCAAGCGCGTCGAGCTGACCGACGCGATCGACACCTACGGCCGGTTCGAGCTCACCGTCAACGCCCGGGTGGCCGGGCCGCGGCTGGGCAAGGATGTGCAGGCCGCCATCAAGGCGGTCAAGGCCGGCGAGGGCGTCGTCAACCCGGACGGCACCCTGACCGCGGGTCCCGCGGTGCTGCAACCCGACGAGTACAGCTCACGGCTGGTGGCCGCCGACCCGGAGTACACCGCGGCGCTGCCCGACGGCGCCGGTCTGGTGGTGCTGGACGGCACGGTGACCCCGGAGCTGGAGGCCGAGGGCTGGGCCAAGGACCGCATCCGCGAACTGCAGGAGCTGCGCAAGTCGACCGGGCTGGACGTCTCCGACCGCATCAGCGTGGTGATGTCGGTGCCCGCCGAGCGGGCCGACTGGGCGCGCACCCACCGCGACCTCATCGCCGGGGAAATCCTGGCCACCAGCTTCGAATTCGGCGAGCCGGCCGACGGCGGCGGAGATCGGCGACGGCGTGCGGGTGAGCATCGCCAAGGCGTGAGCGCCCGTAGCCTCGGTGCGCTACGGTCCCTGCCGTGAGTTCTGCAGCCGAGCACGCGCCGACCATCGATGGCTGCCCAGCGCCGCGTCCACGACAGCGTGTCGACGTAGCCGCCGTGGCAGATCGGTCCGGTGGCTCGATTGGGTGGCCACGACTTGACAGCCACGTGCGGCGTCTGAGCCGATGGGCGACCCGGAAGTCGACAGACCGGCTTCTGTCGGGCCCGCCAAATTTGAGGATTACCCGCCGACGACTGTGACCGCGAAGCCGCGAGTCGAGGGCAACGAATGCCATGCTGGCCGCGGCCAGTCGGTCGCGACCGCGATCGGGAGGTCGGCGCGGGCTCGGTCTGGTCCTCTGGCTGGGCCGGGTCGAAGCAGCAGAAACGCGAGTCGTCGCCGGCCGAACTCCGAGTGTCGGTTCGGTGACGCCGCCAGGCTCCCTATCGCGGTTCCGACCGTCGCCGGTAGCGCCGGCGCCGAACCATCGGCGGCGCGCAACTCGCTCCCGACGCCGTTCGACCTGTCACCGCGGCGACGGATGCACCGGTGTTGACCGGTCGCCGCGCCGAGCACCAGGCCGGCGCCGAGCGGCCCCGAGCCTGATCCCGGTCGCCGGCCGATCCGGGACGCCGGCCGATCCGGGCACCCGCCGCACCGCACCGTCCGCTGACCGTCAACATCCCGCCAGTGGTGCCGGTGCGCACGGTTGCACCGATACCGCGGCTGCACCGCGGCGCATCGCAGTACGAAGCGGTGGCGGCAAGCACTGGCGCCTGGCGGGTGCGGCCAGCAGGGTCGCCGCGGAAACCACGGCCAGGCTGCGACATCGGTCGGCGGCGATTGCCAGGCGCAGACCCAGATGGTGGTGCGCCAGCGAGGGTGCGCTGTGCTGGCCCGTCAGACATGCGGTGGCAGCAGTGGCGCCGCTGGCGTCGAATTCGGCGGCGCGCACACGGGACCGACCGAGTGCATTCCGCTGCCACCAACAGTCGATCGCAGCAGCTGAGCTCGATGCGCAGCGGCTAGCGCATCATTCGGTGAGCAGCCGACTGCTGCGCAATCGACCGGCATCTTCGTGGCGCGGACTCCGCGAAGCCGGACTGCGCCGCTGGCATCCTGTTTCGACCGCGAAAGTGCAGTCGCGACCGGTCGAGAAATCGTCGGCTGATGCATTCTCGCCGCTGGCGTACGCTCGCGGCCAGTCGCTTAGCGGCCGTAACCGCAGCGCACGGTGGGCATGCGGCCAGAACGGCATGCCGGCAACGACGGTCGCGCCGGTAGCGATGAGGCCGACCGCGGCGTCGACGCTCTCGCGGCCGTCCTGCGCCCAGTAGACGTCCTTGAGGTCTAGCAGCAGGGCCAGCTCGTCGACGATCATCGCGTTCGCGGCGCCGAAAGCGACCGCCGCCGCGGGGTGCCGCCGTTGCCTTTCTGTTCCGCGCAGACCCACGCCGGCCACCGTCGCCAGCATCCCGATACCGATGTTGTAGTGGTGAAAGTGCTTGCCGCCCAGCTTAATACCGCCACCCGACGGCCCGTGGCCGGCGCGGATCCAGTGAGTGAGCGCGCGCAGCCCGGCGAACGTGAGGGTGAACGACGCCCAGGCCAGAACCGTGGCCTGTTCACCGGGTTCCAGCCGCTCGCCCCATTGGTGGCGCAGCCGCGCCCAATCGCGATCGACGGCGCGTCACCCGTCTCGGTTTCCATCAGCCGGCCTTGACCGCGCGCCAGCGCTGCCTGCCGCGTGCCGGCTTCGACCTCCACGTCGTGAAATCCCGCTGCGCGCAAGCGATCCGGCAGCGTCTCCGGCGGCACCGGGTTGCAGGTGTCGCGGAAATGCAGGATTCGGAACATGCAGCGACGGCACACTGTCGCTGCCGGCGAAGACCCCGCCGGGGCGAAGCACCCGAAACGCCTCGGCGAACAGCCGGTCCTGCAGCTCCGCGCGTCGGGACGTGGTGCAGCATGGTGAAGCGACACCACCGAGCTGAACTCGTTGTCCGGCAATCCGGTGTCGGTGCCGTCGCCGTTGATGATGCGGGCCCGGTCGCCGTAGAGCCGTCTGCAGCCGCTGCGCCATCGGGCTGGTCGATTTCCACCGCGGTGTAGCTTCGGCGTCTTGTCGACCAGCACCCGCGATGTTGGCGCCGTAGCCCGGTCCGATCTCCAGCGTGTTGTCGCCCAGGTCCACGTCGGCGAGCACCCACGGCAGCAGTTGGTCTTCGACCTCCTTGGCCCAGCGGTCCGAGCTGCAGCACAGCCGGTGGCAGAGGTTCATCGCCATACTCAACGACGTTAGCCCAATAGCATTTGCAGATTGTGGAGTCCCGCTGGGTGCTGCACCTGGACATGGACGCGTTCTTCGCGTCCGTCGAACAACTCACCCGGCCGACCCTGCGGGGGCGGCCGGTGCTGGTCGGCGGTCTGGGCGGCCGGGGCGTGGTGGCCGGCGCCAGCTACGAAGTCGCGGGTGTTCGGCGCCCGGTCGGCCATGCCGATGCATCAGGCCCGCCGGCTGATCGGCGTGACCGCGGTGGTGTTGCCGCCGCGCGGCGTGGTGTACGGGGTCGCCAGCCGCCGGGTCTTCGACACCGTGCGCAGCGTGGTGCCCGTCGTCGAGCAGCTCTCCTTCGACGAGGCGTTCGGCGAGCCGCCCCAACTGGCCGGCGCGTCGGCCGAGGACGTCGAGGCGTTCTGCGAGGAGCTTGCGGCGACGGGTTCGCGAAGAGACCGGCCTGATCGCCTCGGTCGGCGCCGGCTCGGGCAAGCAGATCGCCAAGATCGCGTCCGGTCTGGCCAAACCCGACGGCATTCGGGTGGTCCGGCGCGCCGAAGAACAGCCGCTGCTCGGCGGCTTGCCGGTGCGGCGGCTGTGGGGCATCGGCCCGGTCGCCGAGGAGAAGCTGAATCGACTCGGCATCGAGACGATCGGGCAGCTGGCCGCGCTGACCGACGCCGAGGCGGCCAACATCCTGGGTGCGACGGTCGGGCCGGCGCTGCACCGCCTGGCCCGCGGTATCGACGACCGCCCCGTCGCCGAGCGCGCCGAAGCCAAGCAGATCAGCGCCGAGTCCACCTTCGCCGTCGACCTGACCAGCCTCGAGCAGTTGCGGGAGGCGATCGACCCGATCGCCGAGCATGCGCACCAACGCCTGCTGCGCGACGGCCGCGGCGCCCGCACCGTCACGGTGAAGCTGAAGAAATCCGACATGAGCACGCTGACCCGCTCGGCGACGCTGCCCTACGCGACGACCGAGGCCGGCGCGCTGATCGCGGTGGCCCGCCGGCTGCTGCTCGATCCGCGCGAGATCGGGCCGATTCGCCTTACTCGGCGTGGGGTTTTCGGGCTTGAGCGACGTGCGCCAGGAGTCGTTGTTCCCGGACTTGGAGCTGTCGGATGCCGGAATCCGACAGGCAGCACTCCGTCGAAACCGCGACCGAGGCCATGTTTGCGCCGGCTCGACGGAGGCCTCGCCGTGGCGGGTGGGCGACGATGTCGCGCACCGCGAACTCGGGCACGGCTGGGTGCAGGGCGCCGGCCACGGCGTGGTGACCGTGCGGTTCGAGACCCGCAGTTCGGGCCCGGGCCAGGCGCGGACGTTTCGCCGCCGACACCGGCGACATCACCGGCGCCAACCCGCGTCGACTGCCTGGACTGGCCCGACTACGTCGGCGCGCTGCAGGCCGACGCGCTGCTCAGCCCCAGCGGTCGATGACGTCGGCGACGGGTAGCCCCGCGGCCAGCGCGGCCATCACCAGCACCCGGGCCTGCGGCGGCCGCAGCCTCGGCACCATCACCGCGCCGGCGGCCGCCATGTCGTGGCCGGGCCGTACCCGGCGCTGACCCGCCCGCCGGGGACCCGGGTGGACACCGCGACACCACCCCGTCGCGGCAGTGGCGGCGCACCCCGTCGACCACCGCGTCTCCGGCGTTGCCCGAACCCAGCGCTTCCAGCACGACGGCTCGCGCGCCGGCGGCCACGCAGGCGTCCAGCGCCACCGCGTCACTCCCGAGGTATGCCGCGACGATGTCGACCCGCGGCGCGTCGGCGGCGCTGAGCTCGCCGAGGTACGGCCGCGTCTTGGTGCCGCGTCAGCGTCACGCCGCCGTTCACCGTGCCGACCAGCTCGCCGGCGAAGCCGCTCAGGTCCTCGGTCGCCACCTTGTGCATGCCCAACGGCTGCAACACCCGGCCGGCGAAGCACACCAGCACCCCGAGGTCGCGGGCGGCGGGGTCTGGCCGCCACCGCCAGCGCGTCGCGCAGATTGGCCGGACCGTCGGCGTCGGGCGCGTCGGCGCTGCGCATGGCGCCGGTGAGCACGACCGGGACGTGCGCCCGCATGGGTGAGGTCCAGCCACAGCGCCGTCTCCTCCATGGTGTCGGTGCCGTGGGTGACGACCACACCGTCGGCGCCGCCATCGGCCGCGGCGCGCACCGCAGCACCGATCCGATCCCAGTCGGCCGGGGTCAGCTGCGAGCTGTCGAGCGCCAGCAGGTCGACGACATCGACGTCGAGGCCGCCGGCCAAGGGTGCCGCAGATCCGCCCCGCTGTAGGCGGGCCGGCGCACCCCGTCGGCGCCGGTGCTGGTCGATATCGTCCCTCCGGTGGCGATGACGGTCAGGCGGCCCATAGTGGAATCATCGCGCACGCCGCCGCGCGGGCTCCGGCGAGGCGGCATCCGCATTAGGGGATGATGGGGGAGTGCCGGAGGAACCAACAGGACCGGCCGAGCCGGTGACCGCGGCCGACAAGGCTGGGGACGCCGAGGACGCCGCAGCACGCCGCGCGCAGCAGGCCGCCGCGGCGGCTGCGCCTGCTGCTGTCGGTCGCGGCGGTCGTGCTGACCCTGGACATCGTCACCAAGGTGCTCGCCGTCAAACTGCTGCCGCCCGGCCAGCCGGTGTCGATCATCGGCGACACGGTGACCTGGACCTTGGTGCGCAATTCGGGCGCGGCGTTCTCGATGGCGACCGGATACACCTGGATGCTGACGCTGATCGCGACGCGGTGTGGTGGTCGGCATCTTCTGGATGGGCCGGCGGCTGGTGTCGCCCTGGTGGGCGGTCGGGCCTCGGGATGATCCTCGGCGGCGCCATGGGCAACCTGGTCGATCGCTTCTTCCGGTCGCCCGGGCCGCTGCGCGGACATGTCGTGGACTTCTTGTCGGTCGGCTGGTGGCCGGTGTTCAACGTCGCCGACCCGTCGGTGGTCGGCGGCGCGATCCTGCTGGTCGTGCTGTCGATCTTCGGCTTCGACTTCGACACCGTAGGCCGGCGCACGGACGGCCGCACGAGCGGACAGCCGGATGAGCCCGGCCGAAGGCGCGACCGAGCAGCTGATGACCGACCGTTCGATGCCCGTCCCGGAGGGCCTGGCGGGCATGCGCGTCGACGCCGGGCTGGCGCGGCTGCTGGGGCTGTCGCGCAGCGCCGCGGCGGCGCTGGCCGAAGACGGCGGCGTCGAACTGGACGGGGTGCAGGCGGGAAAATCCGACCGCCTGACCGCGGGTGCGTGGCTGCAGGTGCGGCTGCCCGAGCGCGCCGGCGCCGCTGGAGAACACGCCCGTCGACATCGAGGGCATGACGATCCTGTACTCCGACGACGACATCGTCGCGGTCGACAAGCCGGCCGGCGGTGGCCGCGCACGCGTCGGTGGGCTGGACCGGGCCGACGGTGCTCGGCGGCCTGGCCGCTGCCGGTTACCGGATCACCACCTCCGGCGTGCACGAGCGGCAGGGCATCGTGCATCGCCTCGACGTCGGCACCTCCGGGGTGATGGTGGTGGCGCTCTCCGAGCGCGCCTACACCGTGCTCAAGCGGGCGTTCAAGCAGCGCACGGTCGACAAGCGCTATCACGCGCTGGTGCAGGGACATCCGGATCCGTCCAGCGGGACCATCGACGCGCCGATCGGGCGGCACCGCGGCCACGACTGGAAATTCGCGGTCACCACAGAACGGCCGGCACAGCCTCACCCACTACGACACCCTCGAAGCCTTCGTCGCCGCCAGCCTGCTCGACGTGCACCTGGAAACCGGCCGCACCCACCAGATCCGGGTGCATTTCGCCGCGCTGCATCACCCGTGCTGCGGCGACCTCGACCTACGGCGCCGACCCGAAGCTGGCGAAAAAGCTTGGGCTGGAACGCCAATGGCTGCATGCGCGTTCGCTGGCGTTCACCCATCCGGCCGACGGCAGGCGGATCGAGATCGTCAGCCCCTACCCGCCCGATCTGCAGCACGCGCTGGACGTGTTGCGCGACGAGGGGCTGATCACCCCGGCTTGCGGGCCTCGACGAGGACGCCGCGTGGAGTGGGCGACGAAGGGCCCGTCGGCCTCGATGCGCTCGTGCAGTTCGCGCAGCCGTTCGCGATAGCGCTCGCACCGTGAAGTCCGGCACCGTCCAAATCACCTTGCGCAGGAAGTAGATGACGGCGCCGATGTCGAAGAACTCCGCCCGCAGCCGCTCCATGCGCATGTCGACGATCTGCAGCCCGGCGGCTTGTGCCTGCGCGCTCTGGGTGTCCGGGTGACAGCTCGGCCCATTTCTCGGGCTGCGGTCCGATGAAGTACTCGACCAGCTCCGACATCGTCGCGGGTCCGATCTGCTGCGCGAAGTAGCTGCCGCCCGGCCGCAGCACCCGGGCGATCTCATCCCACCGCACGGCGATCGGGTGACGGCTGGTCACCAGGTCGAACGCCTCGTCGGCGAACGGCAGCCACGCCTCGTCGCGGGTCGCGACGACCACCACGCCGCGCGGGTGCAGGAGTTTGGTGGCCAGCGCCGCGTTGGGCGGCCACGATTCCGTCGCGACCATCGTGGGCGGGAATGTCGCGGCGCCCGCCAGCACCTCCCCGCCGCCGGTATCGAGGTCGCAGGGCGGCCGACGCGGTCGCCAACCGCTGGCTCATCAGTCGCTGGTAGCCCCAGGACGGTCGTTCCTCGGTGGCGCGGCCGTCCAGCCAGGAGAAGTCCCAGCCGTCAACGGATGCCGAATCGGCCTCGGCCACCAGATCTTCGAATGTGCGACCCATGGTTTGCATTGTGCGCCCAAATGTCGATCGAACGTCGCCTCAATCGTCATAGCGGATGAAACCATCGACGAAGAGATGACGAAGAGATAAAGGAAAAGATGACATGTGATGGGGACCCCCTCAGCTCAGACGCTCGTTGATATGGGCGTCAGAGAAATTTTTCGGGAGCTTGAGGAGGTCCCACTGATGACGATGGTAGGCGGGTTTGACGTGCACCGGAAGCAGATCACGTTCGATTACGTGGACGACGACGGCTTGGTGCACTCCGGTGAGATCCGGCCGGCCACACGCAAGACGCTGCGGGGTTGGCTGGGCAAGCACTGCGCGAGCGGGGACGCGGAGTTTGCGCTGGAGGGCTGTACGGGGTGGCGGTATGTGGTCGAGGAGCTGGCCATGGCGGGGGTGGTGGCGCATTTGGGGGATCCGGCCGAGATTGCGGGGTTGCGGGGGCCCAAGAAGCGCGCCAAGACCGACCGTGCCGATGCGCGGCTTTTGCGAACGCTGTTGGTGGAGGGCCGGTTCCCCGAGTCGTGGATCCCGCCGGCGCATGTGGTGGAGGTTCGCACCTTGGGCCGGTTGTACTGCGCGCTGATGGAGCAGCGCCGCGCCTGGCAGCAGCGCATCCACGCCCAGTTGTTTCATCAGGGCTGCCCGCCGGTCACCGCATTGCTGTCGGTGGCGGGTCGCGACGCACTCGCCGGTGCGGAGTTGTCGGGGGTGGGACGCCAGTATGTGGACACGGCGCTGCGGCGCATTGATGAGCTGGGTGCCGAGATTGTGCCGCTGCGAGCACAATTGGTGAACTTCGCCCGACACCAGCAGGGCTGTCAGGCGCTGCAGGCCCGCCACTACGGCATCGGGTGGTTATGCGCGGCGATCATCTGGGCCGAGATCGGTGACGCGCGCCGGTTTTCCAGCTCTGATCAGCTGGTGCGCTTCGCGGGCATGGACGTCACCGTGTATTCCTCGGATGCCAAACGCTCACCCGGGCATCTGTCCCGGCAAGGCTCGCCCGAGCTGCGTTGGGCCACCTTCGAGGCGGCCAAGTCCGCGGCTCGGCGCGGTTCCCCCGATTACGGCTACTACCACCAGCTGGCGGTCAAGCACGACGGCCACAATGGCAAGAACCCGACCCTGGCGGTCGAACGCAAAATCTTGCGCCGCTGCTATCACACGCTGCGTGAACTCGGTGATGCCGCGCTAAGCCCACCCCAACCCGTCCGGGAGGCCGCCTGAGATGCCAGCTGTGCGTGCCTTGCCCATACATCAATTGATGCCCGCGGTCAGCTCCTATAAGGCCCCTGCCGCCACCCGCTGTCTGGGTGGACGCCCTGGAAAGAATGAGCGGCCGCACCCATCACCAGCCCGCACGCCGGGCACCCCATCCATCATCATGTCGCCGGACCCTCGTCCGTGGACCCAGATAAGGCTGGGCGCCGGCACGCCACGCTTTGATCTCTTCGGCCCTGAGCACTCACGGAGGCGCCACATGACTTGAACCGCAACATCTTTACCCTCACTCCGCGCCGACCCAGTATGCGGCGCATCCTCGTCGGCATCGAGGTCGTTCGTCCTCGCTGCGCTGCGGGCGCTCCACCTCGACCCCGACTTGCGGTCCACCGCCCTCAACACGGAGCGGAAGTGAGATCGAACAACGATGAAACAACCAACGGATCCACCTTTACGGGGGTCCCCAACACAGATAAGGGGCACCACCGTGCATACTGCCTGCTCATGCACTACCAGGAGGGCGGGGACAGGGCTGACCGAGGAAGACATGGCGCCCGCACGGGCGGCGT
>CAVRAG010000006.1:0-12125 GCA_963718895.1 uncultured Nitrososphaerota archaeon | reverse complement strand
CGATTATCCCTCTGACGACCACGCTCACGGTGCCGATGCCGACGAGACCGAGCCTGCCTATCTTCGTCCTTCCCTCGAAGACGACCTCCTAGACTCCCAGCACTCCGAGCGCATTCCTATCCTGGACCGCGCCGCCTTCAGGTCCAGGCTGGGATAGGTGAGGACGTTGAGGTAGCAGTTTCGCGAACTCGTCCAGCCTAATCCGTTCCGATGCTGTCTGCGACAAATTCCTTTACTCCCTCGTCCAGCCATCCCTCCTCCGCCATCTCGCGGAGGATAGCCCTACCGGTCACGACTCTACCGCTCTTCCGGATGGCGGCGGCCACCTCGTGCGAGGCCCCCACCCTGTCAATCTCCGACGAGCGGAGCCCGGCGAGCAGGCTCTCCAGCTCGGTCTGCTTCCGTTCCTGGAGCAGGTGCACCTTCCCGTCCTCTCCGACCCAGACGAGCTCCGACCTAGCCCTGTTCTTCGAGATGAACCTCTTGACCTCCGCCGGCATCTCGACGCCCGGCCCGACACGCTCCTCCAGATCTGAGAGGCGTTCAGTCCCCGGGAGCAGTATTATGGCGCTCCTGTCAGAGTTGTTTGAGGCGGCTGAGGCCCGATGATCCTGAAGCCACGTTCCTCGGCGTACCTCACCAGCTGCTTCGTGCTCCTCTTGAGCTCTCCCCAGAGCGTGTCCTCGCTGAGGGGCCTGTGGTCGAAGCGGACCACATAGAGCCTCCCGACGAGGGCCCTCCTGACGCTTCTCCTGATGCCCGTGAAGTATGCGAGGTCCGGCCCCTCGAGGAAGGCTCTTGAGGCGAGGGTCATCTTCGCCACCGTCTCCCTGGAGATCGCCCTGGCGAGCTCTCGATCCATGTCGATTGGGTCCTTCAGGCTCAGGAGCGTCTCTCCGGCTGGTTTCAGGTCAGCGAAGAAGCGGAGGACCCCCTCGAAGCCGCCGTGATTGTGGACGAGCACCTCGGCCGCGTACCCGCTGAAGCCCTCGTTCTCAATCTCGGCTCCGTAGACCCCGACCGTCTTCATGAAGAGCTTCAGGAGCCTGACCTGCGTCCTCCTCTCCTCGTCCAGGTTTCTCTTCACGAACTCGACGTGGTACGGAGACCTGTCCGCGGCGCTCCTCCACTCTCCCGGCCTGACGTCGTAGCAGGGCACGATGTTCACCTTGACTCCGTCGACGGTCGCCTCCGTGTACGGGTGCTGGGCGTACTTCTTCCCGTGTCGGTACCCGCGGGCCGCTTCCCTGCCTACCTTGAGTCCGACCGCCTCGAATCTCTCGCCGTCCGAATCTTCGGCGAATCTCAGGAAGACGTCGATGTCGGCTTCACCGCCCCGCGAGGAGACAGCCACGTCCCCTTCGCGAACGAACCACCCAGGATCACATCCTTGATCTCCCCGAAGGGAAGCGAAGCGGCCTCCACCTTCTTGAGGACCTTCTTGGCCACGCGATTGAGCCTGACCTCTTCCTGAGGGCTCGGGATGACCCTCCTCCCCGCTTTCAAGAGGACGCTCTGGAGCTTTGTCACCCTAGAGCGTACTCCTTCACATCGGTGTATGTGGGACCGGCAGACGAGAGCACGCTCGATTTTAGCTTCAGGCTGGTTATCCTCGTCCCCCCGAGGTCACGACGGGAGTTCGACTGGAGGAGCGAGGTCAGAGCCCCGCTGTTGAGAGGGCTCCTCACTCTGGCCAGCGTAATGTGAGGGTGAAAGTCGTGGTCCTCCGGTTTCCCGACCCCTTCGAGGGCGGCGATGAAGGCCGAGGCGACACTGTTGATTGCCTGTTCGTTTTCGCGGGCGACACCGGCCCAGACGACCCTCGGCCGCCTCGGGTCAGGGAATGCACCGATCCCTCTCACGAGAACGTCGAAGCTGGACAACCTCAGTCCGCTGAGCCTTCTGTCTACCTCCTTAACTGTGTCCTCCGAGACCTCTCCCAGGAACTTCACCGTGAAGTGGAGGTTGTCCCTTCCGACGACGTTCAGATCTGCCGCGTGTCCTCTTGAGCTCCTCCTCGACGATCAGCAGCTTCTCGACGACTTCCTGCGAGACCTCAAATGCGAGAAATGCGCGCGTTCGTCTTCACCGCTGCTGCTTGCTCTCCCGGCGCGTTATTAAGCAGAATCCATTGAAAGACGCTTATTACCACCCCTCCGACGGCGCTGAGGCATACCAAGATGTTGATCATAGCCATCACAGGGATGCCAGGGGCTGGCAAGTCCACGGTGGCGCAGGCGCTGGGCGGGATCGGGCTGAGGAGGATCGCGATGGGGGACATGATTCGGGAAGAGACCGGCCGGAGGGGTCTCCCGCTCGACGACAAGAACATGGGGATGGTGATGAAGGAGCTGAGGGGCACCTACGGCGCCGGAGCGGTCGCCGAGCTCTGCCTCCGCAGCATCCAGTCGAAGGAAGGCGAGGCGGCGGTCGTGGTAGACGGGATAAGGTCGGTCGCGGAGATAGAGATCTTCAGGAACGCAGGAGAGGTGAAACTGCTGGCCGTCCTCGCCTCCCCGAAGAGGAGGTTCGAGCTTCTCACCGCCAGAGGGCGGACCGACGCCCCTCCGGACCTCGAGAGCTTCAGAGCCAGGGACGAGAGGGAGCTGTCCATCGGGATAGGGAACGCGATATCTCTGGCCGACGAAGCGATCGTGAACGAGCACATCACTCCCGACGAGCTGACCGACGTGGCGCTCAGTATCGCGGCCGGATGGATGAAGCCGCTTGGAAGATAGCCCGGCGGTCGTCATCGTCCTCCACGCGGCGGTCTCACCCAGCGAGGATCCCGCGAAGGTCCTGGCGGCGGCGCAGAACGTCCTAGGGGAGTGCGCACACAGCGTCGAAGAGGGGGAGGCAGGGGTCACTCTCCGCTCGGCTGACCTGAACTGCCTCCGGAAGGTCCACGACCAGCTGAGGGACAGGCACGTGAGGGCTGCCGCGAACAGGCTCCTCCTGCGGATGCGAGACGGCCGAAGGGTGACGGTCCTCCTCAACAGACAGGCTGCGACGGCGGGTGTCGTGGCGCTGTGCACCAGCGCCACCGAGTCGCCGCTGGGCCCTCTCGTCCTGGAGATTGAGAGCGACAACCCTGAACGAGTGATCGACTGGCTGACCGTCTACTGAACGGCGGGGACCTCGACGACCAGCCCGTCGCTCGCGGCCACCGTCTCCGGGAAGATCTTCTGGGCCTCCCGCAGGAGTGCGTCGGCCCTCCTGTATCTCGCGCTGAAGTGCGTCAGGACGAGCCTCTTCGCGCCAGCGTCCCTCGCGAGCTCGGCGGCCTCAGAGGCTGTGCTGTGCTTCCTCTCGACGGCCTTGTCCGCGTCCTTCGCAGCGAACGTCGACTCGAAGATCAAGAGCTCCGCTCCGGAGAAGAACCTGACGAGGCGTCGTGTTGGCCTGGTGTCCCCCGAATATCCTATCGACCTTCCGGGCCTCGCTGGGCCGAGGACCTGGCTCGGATGGAACCTGACTCCTCCGACTACGACCGTCCTCCCCCGCTGCAGGCTCGACCACTTCTTGCCCTCGGGGATTCCGAGGGAGTCGGCCTTGGCCCGATTGAAGACGCCGGGCCGGGGAAGCTCCTCGAAGAGGAACGACCAGGCCTCGATGGAATGGTTCGCCCTCGCGGCCCTGACCCGGAAGTCCTTGCCCCTGTAGACTACCCCCGACCTGACGGGGACGAAGGCGACCTCGAAGGTCAGTCCGATGTGGAGGACCTTCATCGTTATCTCCAGCCATCCGAGGAGCTCCTGAGGCGCCACGACCGTGACGGTCCGTAGCCTCTGGGACATCCCCATCGTCTGAAGCAGCCCGATGAGGCCGTTGACGTGGTCTCCGTGCAGGTGGGTGATCAGTATGAGCATCTCCCTGTTCAGCCCGAGGCGGAACTTGACGAACCTTCCCTGTGCCCCCTCGCCGCAGTCCATGAGGATGACCTGCCCTTCCCTCCTGATTGCAACCGAGGGCAGGCTCCTGTTCTTCGTCGGCGTGGCGGAGCTGGTCCCCAGAAAGACCACCTCGAGCTTTGTCAGTAGTCAGACCCTCCTGAGCACGCTTATGGTGCGCGTGAGCTTCCTATGAATGTAGAGGTGGTGCTCCTCCTCAACCTCGAAGTCGTCACGGCTGGCAACCGTGACCGTCTGCGGATGCATCACGACGAGCCTCCTTCCTTGCGCGAGCAGCCCCGCCGCCGTCTCCCGGAGCTTCTCCACCATCTCTCCGGCGCTCGACCCGGCCGTGCTCGAGGCCCTCCCATAGGGGACGTCTGTGGCAATTCCATCAACCTCCTTCAGGGGCGCCCTCCTGATGTCGGCCCTGACCACCCCCAGCCAGTCTTGCTTGAAGCTGGCCATGTTCCTCATCGCCCCCTTGACCATCCTCCAGTCGCGGTCCGCTCCCAGCGGCCTCGCACCGAGCTCGTGGGCTTCGAGGAGGAGGCTGCCCGTGCCGCAGAACGGGTCCAGGAAGACCTCGCCCGCTCCCACCCTGGAGAGGTTGACCAGCGCCCGGGAGAGCTTTGGGAACATCGCGGCGGGATGAAAGAACGGCCGCGCCCTGGGCCGGCGTATGACCCAGTCCTGCCTCATGAGCGAAGGCCTGCTCACAGCGATGTAATCTTGGGAACCACGGACCACCGTGACCTCTCGGTCGGGGCTGTCCAGGGCGACTTTCCCGCCGATCTCCTCAGCGAGGGTGGAGACCACCCTGCCGGAGTCGGACTTCCTTCCCCCGAGCTCGAAGACGGTCACTCTGTAGGTCCCAGACCTCAGCGACCGCAACTGGTCCCGGTCGAGGCGGCCGTCCGGGGCGACCTGGCCCACACGATTCGTGAACGCTATCCGTCCCGCGATGACATCGGGGTCCGCGTCCGTAGAAGCGATGAGAACCCTCCCCTCCGGGGATTCTATCTCGGCCGATTGGTCCTGCATCCACACGAGAGCCGAGGCCTCTGCGGAAGGGATTGTGGTGCTCTCTCCCGAGAGGAGTAGGAGTATCTTACTCCGCGACCGTCCGGAGATATGAGGCGAGCGGCTCGGTCGCGTCAACTTTGCTGACCCTGCTCGGGACGGTGTTGGTTCCTATTATCTCGTCCACCCCTGACTTGAGGAGGCTCTCGTAGGCGTCTCCGACCAGCAACGGATGGACGCACGCCACGACTATCTTCGCCGCCTGGGCCTTCCTGAGCTTCTCTGCCGCGGCGTGTATCGTCCCCCCGGTCGAGATCATGTCGTCCACTATGATGACGTCCCTTCCCTTCACGTTCATCTCGCCCGCGTCTATCTTAACGTCCCCGGTCACCCTGTCCCTCTCCTTCGCAAACTGGAGGTGTTCCGCGCCGTAGAGCGTTGAGAAGGCTTCGGTCCTCTTCGAGGACCCGAAGTCCGGGGATATCACGACGGGGTTGGGGAGGTTCAGGTTCTTCTTGATGTACTGGGCCAGGCTTGGAATCGCCGAGACGCTGTAGGTTGGCATCGCGAAGAGCGCGAGCCCCTCCGCGGAGTGGATGTCGACCGTGGTCACCCGCATCACCCCGCAGGAACGGAGAAGGTGGGAGATCACTCCCAGGCTGACGATTTCGCCCGGCATGAAGGCCTTGTCCTGTCTGGCGTATCCCAGATACGGTATCACGGCGTGGACCTTCGCGCCCTCCTGACTCAGGTGGTGCGCTGTCAGGAACAGCTGCATGTAGTTCCTATCGACCGGAGGGTAGGTTGACTGCACCAGAAGTATGCTCGTCCCGTGCACCTCCTCCTCTATCTTGAACCGGGTCTCCGTGTCAGAAAACTCCTTCACGGTCACGGACAGGAGAGGGAGACTGAGCCTCTTGGCGAGGGCCTTGCCAAAGTCTTCGCTGGCCGGTCCCGCGAAGACGAGTCTGTCAGTCAACTCTCGACCGAGCTTCTATCGCAGCTTATTTAACGAATTTCTCTGCCGTCATCGGATATCGCTGCCTGGGAGTCCGCCGTCATCAAAGTTGTAGGCGGTGCTCCCTCGAATTGAACGGCATCGACGGCAGTCCCTCTTCTCTCGCCCGCTTCACAAAATCACCAAAGAGTTAATGTATGGGAAGTTCGACCTTATTCGTGAACGCATTGGACCAGTTCTGTCCCGAGTGTGGGGGGCCTCTTCTCTTTGACGCGGTCAACAAGCGGTTTTCGTGTAAAAAGTGCGGCCTCTTCCTGACCAGGGAGCAACTCTCGGACCTGCGATTCAAGGCGAAGAACCTGGGCACCGATGACATGCGGAAGAAGCAGCGGCAGCAGGCGGACTATCTCGACTGGTGGCTGAAGGACAAGAAGGAGAAGAAGTAGGCCTATGACTGAGATCCTCGTCTCTCCTTAATAACCTCCGCAAACTTCCTCGTTATCAGCTTCGTGTTCGCCGTCGCCTCCAGGACTTCGACGGCAGAGGGCTCGAACCAGGCGTACTCGTCCGACTCCTCGTTGAGGGTTACCTTCTCTCCGAGAGGCCTCATGAGATAGTCAACAAGGACGAAATGATACTTTATCCTTCCCTCCTCGTCCTTTATCACCTCGTTCGCGACCTGGAACGGGCCCTCCACCTCCACCTCGAGCCCGAGCTCTTCCCGGACCTCCCGGCGCGCGGCCTCTTGCGGATCCTCCCCGATCTCAAGGAGCCCCCCGGGCGGCGCCCACCTTCCCTTGTTCGGATCAAACTTCCTCCGTATCAGGAGCACCTTGCCTTCTTTGTGGATGAACCCGCCGACCCCGACCAGGGGGTGCTCGGGATACTCTCTTCTGCTTCGCACTTGTGGATCGACCGTCGAAGAACATTTTAACGTTTCAATACCCTGACCACCAGATGGTATCAGTTTCCAGCCTCTGCGTCGGAAAGGAGCTTCTAATCGGCAAGACGACCAACACGAACGCGACCTGGCTCGGCGCGAGGCTCTTCGGGATCGGGACCATGATCGACAGGATCCTGACGGTCACCGACTCCCTGGACGAGATCTCGTCGGGGCTCCTCGAGCTGCTCGAGAGGAAGCCTGACTTCATCGTCGTCGTCGGAGGCCTAGGCCCCACACCAGACGACATGACGCTGAAGGGGGTGGCGCGGGCTCTCGGCAGGAGAGTGAGGCCCAACGCGGCGGCCCTCCAGCTGATCAGGGAGCACTACATCAAGACTGGGAGGAGCGAGATCGAGATGACCCCTGCCCGCAGGAAGATGGCAGTGATACCCGAGGGTAGCGCGCCTTTGACCAACGAGCCGGGGACGGCGCCGGGGGTCAGGATCGAGAAATCCGGGACGGTCGATCTTCTGCCTCCCGGGAGTACCGCACGAGATGAAGAGCATCTACACCCGCTCGGTGCACCCTGAGATACTCCGGAAGACGGGGCGCCTCTACACCACCAAGATCGTGATGCAGCTCGAGGGCGCCTTCGAGTCGACCCTGACCCCGGACATCGCAGAGGCCGTCAGGCTGCACCCGTCGGCGTACATCAAGTCGCACCCGAAGGGTCTGAGGAGCGGAAAGTCGCACGTCGAGCTCGATATGGTCGTCGTGTCGACGGTGAAGGAGAGATCGAACTCAGAATGCCTTGCGATAGCCGAGTTCTTCGCCGAGAGGGTGGCCCGGGCGGGCGGGACCATCGCCAGGCAGACGAGAACGGGCTGAGCCCCCATATGCCCAGTTATAGGGGCGGCCCGGGCACAGTGGTGAAGCGATGAACATAATCTACATCACGGGCACCGCAGGCGCAGGCAAGTCCCTGCTCACCTCCTCGCTCGTCAGCTGGTACAGAGAGAAGTCGCAGGACGCCATAGCGGTGAACCTCGACCCGGGGGTGCTCACCCTCCCCTACGACCCGGACGTGGACATCAGGAACTCGATTGACATGCAGCAGATAATGACCGACTACTCGCTCGGCCCGAACGGCGCCCTGATATTCGCCAACGACCTCATAGCGAGCAAGCTGAGCGAGATACAGGAGGAGATAGACGGGACGACCGCGGACTTTGTCGTCGTAGACACCCCGGGCCAGATAGAGCTCTTCGCGTTCAGGGAGAGCGGGCCTTTCATCGCCAAGGGGCTCCAGGCGGAGTCCAAGGTGCTGCTCTTTCTGATGGACTCCCTGGTGGCTTCGTCTCCAACCAACTTCCTCTCGCTCGCGCTTCTCTCGACCTCGGTCCAGCTGAGGATGGAGCTTCCGCAGATCCAGGTGCTCTCCAAGACCGACCTGGCGAAGCCCATGATACGTGAGATGGTCAGGTGGACGAAGGACGCGACTGCCTACGAGGAGGCGCTCTCGAAGCTCAAGTCGGGATCAGAGTACTCGTTCTACTCGCAGCTCTTCCGGTCTCTGAAGAAGTCATCCCTCGCGCTCGGCCTTTTCCCCGTCTCCTCCTACACCCGGGAGGGCTTCGTCGGGCTCATAGGCGAGTTCGCGAGGATCTTCGGTGGCGGCGAGGAGTACGAGGAGTAGCCACGAGCACAGGGAATGCGCCTCATGAGCCGACAGGCGACCCTGCCCCACCTTAGGCGCTGACGCGGCGTCATCATCGGCAACTGCTGCAGGAGGCGTTCTCCGATTGAATCCCTTCCAGTTTCTCACGCAATGCCTGCAAGTGTGTTGCAACTCGCTGCATCGTTTGTAAATAGCGCGGTCCGGCCAAGAGCGTGTGTGGTCTGAATGCCCGACGCTAGTACAATCAACCTGATGAACGGTATCATAGACGTCATAATCTTCACTTTGGGTGTCCTCTCGATTTACGGCCTGACCAAAGACGTGCGGAAAGACGCAGACGACCCCATCTCCCGTAAGTCTGCGGAACTGAGCATGGCGCTGTGGTCGGCCGCGATTGCCATACCCTTCGTCGCGTTGGCCTACGTCGGCTGGGCGATCGAGCGCGGGTTTGTCGCGTTCAACGACGGAGAGGTTGCGACAACCATCATCACGATGGCTCTCCTGGGGACTGCCAGCTTCTACCTGTCGCGCGGCAGGACGTTTGCAGACCTGCTCAGACACCGCAGAGAATGGCGCTAGCCGGACGAGCAAGCGTCACGCAGTTTTTGGTCGTCCTCTGACCGAGTGGCTCTGCCGAATATCTACCAGCGCGTCCTACTTCCAGACGGTCTTGACCCGCGTGTCGCCTAGTCCCCAGCTCCACGAGACCTTGGGCTTGATGCGGATGTACTCGCCCTTGCCGAACTCTCCGTCGTGAGTCACGATGTCGGCCACGCCGTTCACCCGTATCCCGCGCACCTTCCACGGGTCCACCGAGACGAGGTCGTCTATGACCAGCGCGACCTGCGAGTTCCCTTTCTTGATGTTGAGGTACCTCGGGGTGGACCGGAGGATCTTCTGTTTGACGCTTCCAATGTAGAAGTACTTGTCGTCGAACTCGAAACCTACAGGGGCGACGTTCGGCTTGCCCTTGGCGGTCGCCGTGGCTACCCTCGCGAGAAGCTGCGACTTCAGGTACTTGAGCTCCTCCTTGTTGAACATTGACGCTTGTCAGGATTGACTCTCTAAAGACATCTTCGGTGGGCGGTACACTTGAAGGAGGCTTTCGACCGCGTCCCACACAATCGCCACAAGATGGCGACCACTGATCTTTGCGAAAGACTCGCCATGTAGGGTTCATGCGACTCTGCCGGGTCATTTCATTCACGCGTTGAACTATGGACTGGCTCAAGCCATGCGGCTTCGGCCCTCTATCTGGCGTCGCTGCTGAACGGCGAGGCGCTGACCCAGATTGACGCGGCGGACGCCGCAGGGGTGGGGAGAGGCGACAGTCAGGAAGCAGTGCAAGCCCCTCAGGAAGGTCGTAGGGACGAGGATGGAAAGACCGCGGAGGAAGAGGAGGCTTGGGTCGTCCGAACTTGAGACAATCCAGCCGATCAGGTTGTGCTTTGCCGTTCCGCGATATCTCTCAGCGACTTGAGCAGGACAGCATATAGTTCAGCGTCACATCTCCATCCGGAGGCTATGAGCCCTCCTAGTGCTGATTCGCCTTCTTCTTTTGATAACGAGTCTCTCGCCGCTGCTCTGAGAATGACGCCGTAGGAGCCTTCGACGCGGACCCCTTCGATCCTGGCGACGGTTCTGGCCACTCGGTCGTCGATCACCGCGATTGCGCTCGTTTCCTTGGCTAATGCGATGACCTCTGTCTCGCCGGCATGAATGTCCTTGTGGAGCCTGGCTATCGCATCAGCCTTTTTCCTTAGGGGAGCCCCGACCTTGAGTACGCCCTCGTCTATCAAAGAAGCCGTGCTCGCAGCGTCAGGATAGTCCATCTCTTTCCCTTTTCTGACAACCTCGTCAAAGACGGCGGGAACAGTGTATTTCTCGCCCTCGAGCGCAACTATCAGCGGACTCAGCCCGGCCTTGGCGAGATGGATTAGCGGGGTTGCGTCGAAGACGAACTTGGCCTTCAACGGGTCTCTTCTTCGATGGCCTTCACTTCAGCCTCGAGCTCGCGGGCGCTGACCCCGACCCAGGCGACCTTCCTTTCGTCAAGGATCTCGGTGAACTCCCTCAATGAAACCCCCGCAGTGGCGGCACCCCTCCACAGGGACAGCTTGCCTCGCCTGAAATTCTCGACCGCCTTGTTGACCTTCCACTCCTTCATCCCCATGTCGAGAAGCCGTCTGGCCGTCGTAGACTTGTCGCTCTGCTCTTCGCGGGCTATCTCTTCAATCTGCTTGAGCTTTTCACTGTCCACCTTGACCGAGAGGACCTCTGTCATAGGTATACGTAATAATATTCTGTATACTTAAGCCTTGTCTTACAGCCCCTAATTTCGTGCGCATGAGCTGCTGGAGAAAAGAAATCTCATTTTCTCCAAACCTAACACGATTCCGAGTGAGACCGCTGTCCATTATTCTGTGTGGACTACGGTTCGGCCCAGTAATCAAACCAATTCAAATTCATCGAGCGGAAGTATACCGGTCGAAGCTCGCCGACCCAAACACCTCATGCTTCTGAGTACCGGTTCGCGCCAGGGCGCCGGGAGGTGCTCAGGCTTAGCTGAAGGTTTTCGGGGCGCCCGAGAACTTTGCCCTCATGACCAACAGGATAGGTACCGCAACGGCGAGAATTAGGCCGAGGCCCAACGGGAATTCGGGAACTCCAGAGGGCGGGGTAATCTCGAATGTTGTGGTGTATGCCGCGCTGGTGAACTGAGGGGTGCCGCCGTTGGGGTTCTGCGTGGAGAAGTCCCAACAGACGACCACACTGTAGGTCCCTGACTGGGAGGTGTCGCCTGCGGATGGGGGAGGGTTAGGAATCCCAAAACCGATGAAGTAGCTTGATGTGCCTGTGCAGCCGGTTACCAGATCGTTAAAGCCCGTGACTCCGACACAGTTCGCGCCCTCAGGCGCCACGCCACCGCACAAGGTAGAACTCATGCCCGTCCAAGTTCCAGAGTCGCTTCCAGAGCAGTCCGACGCGCTCGACACCCCCTGTGGTTGTGAGTGCTAAGGTCGACGCAGCCCCGCCGAACGGGATGTCGCACTGGTAGGTTCCCGGACTCGAAGCGGTGAACCCCGAGATGTCGCATGCCGATGAGCCACTTATGCATCCAAACGTGTAGCCGGACGGTGTGAGAACGGCGACGAAGAAGGGTACGTTGGAGTATCCGCTAGGGGTTGGCAGGCTAGCGGTTGCCGAAATCTGAATTGAGACGGTTGTATTGGGAGGAGCCACACCAGGGGACGCAGAGATACCGCCGGTATTGGCCGATGCGATGGGCAGAAGGGGCATCAATACGAGCAAGAACCCCCCTACCAAGGACGAGACAAGAATGCCCCTGTGTCCAAGTCGCAAGACTGCTTCGCCATTTCCTGGGACGACGACCGATATAAGTCTCCGCGATTCTGGATTCATCTACCTGAATTTGGGATTCATATTCTGGTCCAAATCTTCCATCAAACGATGAGCAAGAACTTGACCTTGGACTATCGCTCGGCAACCGATTGTCGTTAGATTCTGATACGCCGTCGGGCGTACGATAAGTCCATGAAACATTGGATAACTGCGCAACCTGACCGTCTTGTTGCGGAAACACTCGCGCTGTCTCTCGTGACCCCCAACCGGAAGCGCAGCTTTCACGCCTAAAAGCGCGAACCCTTAAAACCATCTCCAAAAGTCCTGTTG
>CAVRAG010000005.1:0-24986 GCA_963718895.1 uncultured Nitrososphaerota archaeon | reverse complement strand
ACTGCCAAGTTTACTTTCGAGTTTAAAGTCAGAGTTTGAGGAAGAATTCTACCCGCTCATCAATATGAGTATTGGGGTGGGCATGCGGGCTTGTCACGGGGAGTGGATACTGATCTCCACGTAGCGCTTCGGATCACAGTTCTCGAGTCTCTCAGGATAGCTGTCCTGCTTGCTGGCCCAGAGGAGCAAAGGCTGTATCGCTCGCTGAAGGTCCTTACCGTTCTGCGTCAGGCTGTACTCCACCCTCGGCGGTATCTCTGCGAAGGACTTCCTATCTACCACGCCCGCGGCCTGAAGGTTCCGAAGAATCCAAGAGAGGGTCGAAGGGGACACGCCGCGCAGCTCTAGGTAGAGTTCCTTGAATCTTATTGTACCATGTCGACCGATTGAGTTGATCGCAAACAAGACCCATTTCCTCCCGAGCAAATCCATGGTGCCGTCCAAAGCGCACATACAAACTTCGTTAGGCTCACTTCGGCTCTTCATAGTCGCTATGTAGCTTCGAACATCGGAATATAAATGCTACGCATTCCGTAGCATTGTCCGGGAGTAGATACCAATGAATCGTGTTACGCAATTGGTGGTGTACGAAGGCGCCATGTGTTGTTCCACGGGCGTGTGCGGTCCAGAACCGGATAGGGAACTGATCGAGTTCAGTGAAACGCTCAAGAGGCTTCAAGGGGAATACAAGGATGAACTGGCCATCACGCGTGCTAGCTTGTCTTTCAATGTCCCCCTGTTCATTGCAAACAAAGAGGTCGCGAATTTGCTCAGAGCTAAAGGGGTGGCCAGCCTTCCATTGATGACCATTGATGGAGAAATTGTCTCCAAGCAGAAGTACCTTAGCTACGTTGAGCTGAAAGAGAAGATCGAGGGCCGCACGAAGGTACTACAGTGACGATAGGCAAGGGCTGATTCGGAATGACCTACACGAGCACGCTCTCTCGATTCATTGACCACGAACGACTGGATGGGAAGACGAGATACGTCTTCTTCACCGGGAAGGGGGGAGTCGGAAAGAGCACCATGAGCTGCGCGACAGCCGTCTGGCTAGCAAAGAAAGGCTACAAGACGATGCTCGTCACCACGGATCCAGCTCCCAATCTGTCAGACATATTCGGACAGGAGATCGGCTCCAAGGTCACTCCAATCCACGGGATTGACAATCTCTACTCCATCGAGATAGACCCCGATGTAGCAACTCAGGAGTACAGAGAGAGAACCATTTCGCCGATGAGGCAGATCATAAGCGACGAGAAGCAGCTGCAGGTCATAGGAGAGCAGCTGAACAGCCCATGTGTGGAAGAGGTAGCGGCATTTGACAAGTTCATCGAGTTCATGGATGACCCGAAATACGACGTTGTGATATTCGATACTGCCCCGACGGGGCACACAATCAGGCTGCTCGAACTGCCGAGCGGGTGGAGCGAGACATTGAACGAGAACACCACGACGTGCATTGGGCCTAGTGCGTCGCTACAGATGGCGAAGTCGAAGTACGAAAAGGCGATTTCATACCTTCAGGACCAGGAAAGGACTCTCTTCGTCTTCGTTTCAAAACCGGAGACTCTGTCTCTCTTCGAGACGAAGAGGAGCATGGACGAGCTGAGCAGGCTAGGTATCGAGACGCGCTCTCTGATAATCAACGGCGTTCTGCCGGAGGAGGCGTGCACGGACGAGTTCTTCAAGAAGAAGAGGGAGGAGCAGGTAAGGGTGCTAGCAACAATCGGGGAGGAGTTCAAGGACATTGACAAGTCCTACTTCCCGCTGAAAGATACCGAGGTGATCGGGCTGGGCTCCCTTGAGTCCGTCGGCAGTTACCTCTACGAAGGAGTGACTGGCGAGAAGACAAGCGTTGCCGGCGCTGTCTTGGGCGTCGCCGGAAGCAGTCCTAAACCAGCGCTCAACGCTAGGAATCATCAAGACGAACTGATCGGACTCCTTACCCCGCGCAAGGGCAAAGGGAGGACGACGAGATACGTCTTCTTCACCGGGAAGGGGGGCGTCGGGAAGAGCACTGCAGCCTCCATCACTTCCCTCTACCTCGCCGAAAAGGGGTACAAGACCCTGATCCTTACAACCGACCCAGCATCCCATCTTCAGGAGATCTTCGGACAGCCGGTCGAGCACGAGGTCACAAAGATCAGACGGGTTGACAACCTGTTCGCGGCGAGGATTGACCAGAAGAAGGCCCTCGAGGAATACAAGAGGAGAATACTGGACGTGGTCAAGGACCAGGATGCCGGGACAAAGAAGTCCGTCGAGGAGGACTTGAACTCTCCCTGCGCAGAGGAGATGTCGGCCTTCGAGAAATTCATGGGCTACTTCGAGCTTCCCGGCTACGACGTTATCGTCTTCGACACGGCTCCGACCGGGCACACTCTGAGGCTCCTCGAGTTGCCTACTGACTGGAAGGGCTTCATGGACCTGGGAACCCTGACGAAGAGCACGTCGGAGGAGACACGAAACAAGTATTCACACGTCATAGACACGATGAGGAACAAGGATGAGAGCACCTTCGTCTTCGTGGTGTATCCGGAGTTCACTCCAATAGTCGAGGCGTGGCGGGCCTCTGAAGACCTGAAGAAGCAGGTCGGAATAGAAGCCGGTCTCGTCGCGGTCAACTACCTTCTTCCTCAGGACTACGGCAGAAATGAGTTCTTCGGGAAGAGGAGAGCCCAGCAGGAAAGGTACCTCTCGATCGATCCGGGAAAAGTTCGGCACGCCTCAGATGGCGGTGCCCCTCTTCGAGAGGGAACCAAAGGGGCTGGACGACCTGAGGTCATTAGGCAGAAGGGTGTTCGATGGCATCTGAGGAACTAAGACCCATTTCTTCCCGAGCAGATTCATGATACCGTCCAGAGCACACATACAAACCTCGTTGGGCTCACTTCGGTTCGTCATAGTTGCTTTAAGGCTTCGAACATTGGAACATAAATGCTACGAATTCTGTAGTAAGGACTGAGAGCGATCAAGTTTGTCGAACGACATGCCGAAACAGTCAGAACTTCCGGCCTGGACGTGGGAGTTCCACGGCCACAGATGTCCCTTCATGCCGATAGGGTACAGGATGGGGCTGGTGGCGATGCGGGAGCTCGGAGTGGAGAGGGAGAAGGACCACAGGATGTTTGCGCTGTCTGAGATGGGAGAGGGGCACCCGAACACGTGCATGAACGACGGGATACAGGCGTCGACGGGCTGCACCTATGGCAAACTCCTCATGGAGAGACTCAACTACGGAAAGTTCGCCTTCGTGCTCTACAAGCCGGGAAAGGGCGCCGTCAGGGTATCGGTCAAGCCGGACTTCATTGACTTGCTAGTCAAGCATGAATTCTCAAGCCTGCGCAAGTCCGGGGTGGAACCGTCGGAGATTCCGTCCGGAGTGGCCGAAGCGATCGTGGAAGTGGTCCTGAACGCACCGGACGACGAGATTTTCAAGGTGGAACGAATGCCCAACTTTAGCTTCGAAAGGCCGGCTGCGCGCTTCAACAGGGCAAGATGCTCCAAGTGTGGAGAGTACCTCTTTGAGCGGTACGCGCGCCAGGTGGAAGGGAAGACGCTCTGCATTCCGTGCTCAGGCTACGTCGAATCGCAACTCAGCGCTCCGAAAGGCGGGTTGTAAGTGAGCTTCGCGTTTGACGTCTCTCGAGCCGTACCGTACGGGTAGACTGCGCCTCGCCTCAGAGCACGTGAGGAAGTACCTCATCGTCTACACCGTGCTCTCCATAGCCATCGCGCTGCTTGTCGGGTACTACTCGAGCGGGTTCACGGCGTCTAACAAGGGTCTGTTCTCAAATCTGGTCATCGTCTTTGCGATTCTCACGATCTACCCTTCTATGATACAGCTCAAGACCGAGGGCCTCGCGAAGTCTTTCAGGTCGTGGAAACCGATGGTCGTCTCTCTGATTTACGTGTTCGTACTCTCCCCCCTGGTCGCATTCGGGCTCGCCCCGACGTTCGGCAACAGCCAGATAGGCATGGGCTTCGTCACCGCGAACATCGTCCCTGCTTCGAGCGCCTCCCTCGGCTACGTCCTTATCGCGGGAGGCAGCATCGAGCTCGCAACGGCGCTCGCGGTCTTGAGCTTCGTCATCGCGATTCCTGCCATCCCCTTCTTCCTGAGCCTCTATGGCAGCCAGGTCTCGACCGCGGTCCCGATAGAGCCCGTGTTGACATCGGTGCTCTACATACTCGTGCTGCCCTTCATCGTGGGGCAGCTGACCAGGTACCCTCTCCTCAGGAAGAAGGGGCCGTCTTTCGTCAACAAGGCGATCAGGCCGTACCTCTCGCTGGCCACGATGCTTTCCATGTTCGCGCTGATCTTCGTGCTCGTGGACAAGGAAGCCCCGGTGATGGTCGCGAAGCCTCAGACCGTCGGATACATCATTGGATTCCAGTCGGCAATCATAGTCGGAATGCTCGTCATCTCTGTATTGGTCAGCAGGGCCATGCACCTGTCATACGAGGACCACCAGGCCGTGGCCTTCATCTCCGTCTCGAAGAACCAGAGCGTCGCCGCGGCCATAGCGACCATGGCCCTCAACCCTGTGTCAGCGATCGCTCCCTCGATAATCCCGATGATACAGCCGATCCTCTCCATAATCTACATCAATCTTGAGAAGCCCGTGAGGAAGCTCCTCGCGCAAAAGAACGCGATGCCGGCGGCACCAACCATCCTTGAACGTCAAGGGATTGCACCAGCGAGCGTCTCTAAGTTTCACACCGACGGCGCCGGAGGAGCAAGTGGCACTCTGAGCCAGGACGTGCCGGAGCCGCCTTCGCCGACTCCAACGTGACGGTCGGTGTGTGTCATTGAAGATCAAGGATTTCTCCGTCACCACCTTCGGCGTGATTCTGGGAACAGGCGGGGTGGCGCTCGCCTCTCAGCCTTTCGTGCCTGCTCTCACGCTGCTGCTGACCTACCTTCTCAGCGCACTCTTCGTGCTGTTCACGGCGCTGCTGGCGGCCAAGACCATCAGATATCCCGGAGTAGTCAAGGCCGAGCTGCGGAACCCCCTGCCTGGCAACTTCTACGCCCTTCAGCCGATCTCGGCGGTCATCCTCGCGATACTGTGCAGGAAGCTCTTCCCCTCTCCGATAGACGTGGGGCTGCTCGTCTACGGCGGCGCCCTCATCCTCGCCCTGTCCGTCTACCTTCCCTATCACTTCTTCTCGAACATGAACGTGGAGCTCTCCCAATTGCACGGCGGATGGTTCATCACACCCGTCGCGACGATCCTGGTCACCAATGCCATCCTCCTCTACCCTGTGAGCGAGCTGAGCCTGGTCATTTCGCTCTTCTATCCAGGGATCGGGACCATGCTCTTCGTGCTCATCCTGAGCGTGCTATTCTTCAGGCTCTTGAGCCACAGCCTCCCACCCGTCGAACTCGCGCCGACGAACTACATCATGCTGGCCCCAATCGGGATCCTGATAGCTGACATCCTGCAGGTCTCTAACTCGTCCGCCCCGTTCCTCGGCATGAACCTGGCGCCACTAGCCGTCTTGGTAGGGTCCGGCCTGTGGGGTTTCGGCGTTTGGATCATCCTTGTGAACGTGCTCCTGCTGAGGGGGTATGCGCGAGCGGGGTTTCCGTTCCACATCGGCTGGTGGAGCTACGTCTTCCCCACTGCGACGTTCACCCTCGGGACCATCTCGCTTTCCAGATACCTCGACCCGTTCGGACCGGCTTCGCAGTTCCTGTACGTCTGTCTCGTCGCCATCTGGGTGGTGGTTTCGCTGGGATCCTTGAGACGCTGGCTGAAGTCCACAGTGGCCGCGCCGAAGAAAACTTCGGACGCAAAAGCGGCCACCGACGACCAGGTGAAGTCCGTTTGAAGGGAGATTCTCTCCATGTCACCCGAACGAGCGAGGCGGGTCGAAAGCCCCGTTCAGAAGCATTTCTGTGCTTGAACACGCAACAAAAGGGAGTTCGAGCTTGATGGACCCGATTCTAGTGATATCAGTCGCGTCTGTCTTCCTCATCTCCTTAGTCTTTTCCATGTTCGGGCAGGGCGGCGGCTCCCTGTACACGCCGACCCTCTTCTTGCTCGGGTACGCGACCCTCGTCTCTTCCTCCACATCTCTGGTTCTCAACCTCGTGACGGCTCTCTTCGCGACCATCGTCTACTATAGAGAGAAGTTGGTCGACCTGCGTCTTGCTCTCGCGTTCATTCCTGGAATCGTAGCGGGGTCATTCCTCGGTGGTGCCGAGGGCAACTTCGTCAGCACAACGCTGCTCCTGTGGCTGTTCGTCATCTTCCTCCTTGGAGCAGGCGGCAGGATGGTGTACACCCACTGGGAGAAGACTCCAGCGGCCGAAATTGGTCCGAAGCGGCCCTCGCGACTTACCTACGCTATCATAGCGCTCTTCAGTTTTGGAGTCGGAATAATCTCAGGGCTCCTTGGCGTAGGCGGTGGAATCCTCATCGTCCCATTCCTGATATTCGCATACAGGCTACCAACTAAGCTCTCGGCGGGGACGTCTGGATTTGTCGTAATCTTCTCGTCCCTATTCGGCGTACTTGGGCATTCTGCCTTCGGGCACCTAGACTACTCCCTCAATCCTGCCGACCCTCCTGGCCGTCGCGATTGGCGGAACCCTGGGTGCAAGACTCATGGTGCGGACTGGCTCAGACTGGGTCAAGGTGGGATTCGGGCTTGTAATGTGGGTGTTCGCACTTCAGTTGATCTTGAAACTGATAGGTTGAATTCAGAACACTCCAAGCAAAATCGCGGCCAAAATGGGAATCGAGGACGGCGTCGATTTGCTCTCGAGACTCCGAGCCAACAAAATCTACCCGGGGGGAGACCATCGAGATTCCCTTAGGAGTAAGGCAACGGACAGGTTCCTATGTTCTCGTTCAGTCGGCGAACTGCTGCTGACCGAGCCGTTCGCTCGCGGACCCAAAGTGCATGTACCACGACTTCGACAATCAAGGCAGGAACCCTTGAGGTGGCCAACAGCGCCGTGAAATGCCAATGATCAAGTCCACCAGTATCGGATCATGTGATTCAGGAACACTGTAGGCAGAAGTTAACTTCAAAATGCACGGCGAAGTTTAGTAATAAAAAAGATGTAGTGGCTAACCGCTACACATACTTCGACATCTAACTAGATGTCCGAGTAGAAGTAGAACCCGCTCCAAATGTTCTGCAGGCCAACTACCTCCAGTTTCAGTTCCAGACAATAGCAAAAGACGAGCCTTTAGACACCAGGGGTTCGAAGGGCGTGCCGTTTCCGACGTAGAACTGAGAGAACCACTCGTAGAGCTGGAGCCGCATATCCTGGATGTAGACTATCACGCCCTCCAGTCCTATTACGGCCACGTTAATGAAGAGCGCAGCGAGGACCCCCACGAGGCCCCGCTGCATCACCCCGGCGACCAAGCTGCCCAGTAGCGTTGTCGTCACGAGGAGGACCCCCAGCCTCATGTAGCTCAGTGTGTTGACAAAGAACTCAAATGGCTTCGCTAGGGCGTCGACCAGCCCCCTGCCGAGCGTCCGGACAGCCCTGGTCCAGCTCCGGCTGGCCTCGTACTCCTCGGCGGGATGGCCCAGCACCAGGACTGCCAAGGTCGCGAGCATGAGGGGTATGGTAATCCGGGATGTGGTCGATATGGGCACCTGTATCCCGAGGAGGTCGTCAAACAAGGGGGTGGGCGCCGAGCTTGTGAGGAGCGTGTCGAGCTTCAGGTCTGTCCCGGCGACCGCGAACCCGAAGACCACCGTGGAGGCGTAGAGGACGATCGTGGGAAGCCTGTTGAGATAAGCGTCGAGGAAGTTACCGGCCCTCAGCTGGTTGACGAAGGCGATGGCATATCCACTGGCGAGGTGAAAGGTCCCGATGGCTATAGCCACCTCCAGCAGCAAGGGGATGTACGAGAGAGTGAAGCTGGCGCTGAAGGCCGGGGGCAGCGAAACGAGACTCTGAACAGGGGACACGAAGGTGAGTCCGAAGAAGGACCCTCTCAGGAACCCGAAGAGGGTGGTCGACGAGCTCAGCACGAGGATCAGCTTCCCCCAGCCCACGTAGGTGGTCCGGTACACTAGGTACGTCCCGAGGGCGAGCAGGACGATTCCGTGACCCACGTCCCCGAACATTATCCCGAAGAACAACGGGAAGGCGAAGGCGAGTATCGGCGTGGGATCGACCTGGCCGTAGCGTGGGAGGCCCCGCTGGAGCGTCATGTCCTCGAAGACAGCGATGACTCTTGGATTCACTAATAGCGTGGGGACGTATGGGCTGTCCTTCGTCTGGGTCCTGACAGGGTCGACTTGGAGAATGTACCCGCCCAGCTGAGTTCGAAAATGCTCCAGAGATTTGGTGGGAACGAAGCCCTCGAACCTCACTCGTCCATCGCTGGAGGGATATACCAAAATCCTCTGAAGGTCCCTGAAAATCACCGCCGACGCCTCGCGGACTGCGGCGAGCACGTCCACGACCCCCCTTATGTCCTCCGCCTCTGTGAAGATCGAGAGGTTCTTTTCAATGATGTCCACGTACTCCTCGAGGAGACCAACCAGGTCCTCGACGGTGTGCGCCTCGAACCTCTCGACCTTTTCCGCGCTCCCCTTTCCCTTCATCTCGCCGAGGGACAGAAGCTCGCTCGCCTTGGCGCCCACCGATTGGGCCCGGGAAGCAAGGAGCAATATCCCGATGTCCTGCACCATCCCCTCCCGTCTCGAAGGGTGGAACGCCCCGAACTCGATGACCCTGGCAAGGACCGTCCCAATCTCGCCCCTGGGCGCCCCGAGCGTGACCCTACTGAGGCGGGCTACGGCCAACTCCGGGGACCTTCAAGGCTCTTGGCTACCTTACCACCAAGACGGCACACCCAGCGTACTCGACCAGGCCGGAAGCGACGCTTCCGAGGAGCAGTTTGGCTGATGGTGTTCGCCCCCTCGTCCCGCTGACAATGAGGTCGACCGAGCTGGCCTCGGCGTACCCGATTATCGCGTCCAGGACGGAGTAGGCTCCGACTAGGACCTCGACCTTCGCGGCGAGTCCTTGCGATTCCGCGATCGCCTCGACCTCCTTTTGCCACTTCTTCGATTCCCTTCTTGCGATGTTGTAGTACTCCCCGAACTCGCCGACCGTCTCGAAGGGGGGAGCCGGGACCACGTGAAGGGCGATGAGTTGAGCGGCGTCCTGCTTCGCTATCCTGACAGCGTGCTCCATGGCGCGGAGCGAGACTTCCGAGCCGTCCACGGCCACCAAGACCCGCTTGAACCCCTGCCTGCGTGAAGACATGGTTCGGTTGGTGTTGGGACTCCGATTTAAGCCGAACCTAGTGCCACTTCAAGCCGGGGCACGTGCAGGTGCACGGTAAAGTTATACCTGCACGGCGAAGTGTTGGAACAAAAGGGATGTGGTGGTTAACCGCTACATATACTTCGACAAATAGAATTCAGGACTGCAGATGTTGCGGCGTCTCCGGGATTGGCGTTTATATGCTGAGGTGAGTAAACTGTCTGTATGCCCACAAGCGATGAACGCGCGAGGGGGACAAGGGACTCGAACCCGAACGGAGGCGGGCCCGACGGGAACTGGACTCCCCGGGGTTCGATACCCAGATTCTTCATTCGTTCTGGGTTCCATTGTAAGTAACAAGACGAAACTCTCCGTTAAAAGCACCACGGTCTTCAGGCCACACTTCGCGCTCCTAATCAGGAATGGTATGAATCGACTAAGGTCTGCACCAAGATGGGGGCGGACCCGCTTTGCTAGTGTCGCAGTGGCCACTGGCGCGTCAATAAAGTCATGCATATACCACCGCCGCGGGACGAGGAGTATTTCCTCATGACCTTCTTCGGGTTCCTCGTGGTCGGGCTGTACTTCTTGGGAAAGATTTCGAGAAGCAAGAAACAATCGGATTAGGAGTTAGGGGCTCGCTGCTGTGTCTGACCGTAAGAATGGGTGGGAATGGAGCAAGTCGCAAATCCCGTCGTTCGGACGGTTCTGATAACTCGTCGGGGTATTGAAATATCTGGATTACTGATGCGGCATGCCCGCAATTGAAACTATGGACAATCGGGCTTGCCTGTGCGATCGGGCTGTCCCTTGGGTCGTACTTCTTGGGCGCCGGACTCTTCGACCTCTGCTACACCATCGGACCTATCCGGCCCGGGGCATGCGAGTCAGGTGGCTTTGTGGTCGAGCAGGATTCTTCTCTGGTAGCGATAGGGATCTTGCTCGTACTGCTTTCCGTGATCACCTTGGCTTATGCTGTGAAGAGGAGGAGAAGCCTCGAATCGACCGCCTGGGTACTCTGGTTCGCCAGGTCGGTCTTTGTAGTCGGAATAGCCACCGGAATCCTGATGTTCTTCGGCTCCACTGGTATCTGCGACCCCTTTGGGCCCTTTGGAACGACGGGAACGTTCTGCACTTCCTTCGACGCGTATGTAGCAATCGGCCCCATACTCACACTAATCTCTCTCGTCGGCTTGGTCTATTCATTGAAGACAACGAACCAACAAAGAGACGAACAAAAACCAAACCGTTTGGCCAAAAACATTTAGGATGTGAGGATTCGCTGTATCACGAAGGCTGAACGATGAACTTCTCCCGGCTGAGCCTGGTACTCGTCGCGTTCGGAGCGGTCTCGTTCGTCCTATGGGAAGAAGACATTGCCATTCCGCTGAACCTGGCCCTGGTCCATTTCGGGGGGCTGGGAGTTTTTGGAGGCGGTCTCTTTGCCTGTCTTGGCGTTCTTCAGAAGTGGAGGACTCCAAACGCGCTCTCCAACCTCTTCGTGGATGCCGTATGGACGACGGTGTCGATTGCACTGATAGTATCCATCGGATCGTTCCTGGTCCTGACCCAGACACAGTGCTTTAGCGGGTTCCTGAGGGCCGAGACTTGCAATCTGGCTAGCTATAACGTGCCGATGTATGCAGGGCTCGTGGTAGCGGCGGCCGGTCTAGGCACCATCGTTTACGGCAGACTTTCAAGTAGCCCCTTGCGAAAACTCAGGCGGTAATTTCCTTCGGCTTCGTCGTGAAGAGCCTTCTCTCCTCGTCGCTGAGGAAGTTGTAGAAAGGGAATGTGGGCGCTTACTTCGGCCTTCTGCTCATCTCCTCGAGCGCGTTGAGAAGGGTGTTGCCGACCGGCGTCAGCTCGTAGAGCTTCACGTTCCCGTACGCGGTCTTCTCCTGCACCAGCCCATGCTTGAGAAGGACCTGTATGTGATAGTCTATCGTCGCCCAGTCCAGACCGAGGTCGTTCGCGAGCTGAAGTCTGTCCTTTGGCGTCAGCAGCTCTTTCAGGATCGTCGTCCTCGTCTCGCCTCCTTTCATCTGGAGCAGGAGCCTGAAGAGACTCTGGTCCAGCCCCCGCCGAGTCCAGTCTGATTTCGCTCTCCCCCTCCAGATCCATGCCCCGACCACCGCGGCCCAGCTTATCGGTACCAGCGCGAGGGAATGCGTCTGAAGCGCCACCAGAGGCACATCTTGCAGGGGCGGGGGTGGAATTTGGAATGGCTCCGACGAGTTCGCATAGTTCGGGGGCGTGCCGGGAACTTGGACGCCGACCAGGAGCAAGCTGAGAAGTAGTGTGTTCAGGATTGCGAAGGCGAGGAGCGCAATGAATAGGATGCTGCGCTTGAACAACCTTCCAGAAAGGCGACTTTCATGTTATATAATTTGTCCCGAATGGTCTGGAATAACAACATAAGGCGCGCCGATACAGTCGACGAGGTAACGTTGAGTTGAACTCCTCTCGCCCCGCGGTCGGCACAGGCATCCTGGTTGCACTTGTCATAGTGGTTCTCGTAGTGGCTGCGGGAGTCAGTGTCGCCTATGTGCTCGGGACCCAGCCGGGCTCAACGAATTCTGTCCCGACCCGCTCGACAAGCACGTCGTCCGCGACGGCGAGTGGGGAGGCGTCGACCTTCTATTCGCAGGTCTCTCCCACGGGCCTCCAGCTTCGGATCAGGATGAATACGACCGAGATGCCGCAGAATTCGGGTCTGATGGCGCAGGTGTACCTCTTCAACACCCTTCCCACGAATCTTTCGCTCACCCCTAACTTTTCCGCCGACGCCGGCATCGTGAACTGGGACAGCTACGATTCGCTTTGCGGGCTTACCTCCGTGGACGGTATCTTCGGGTTCGCCCTGTTCCAGGGGCACTATGCTTCCGGGAACCTCTCGCGAGCCGGTGCGCCCATGTTGCTGACTCCCCCCGTGGCGTCCGCGAGCTGCCCGAACAAGTTCGGCGATGAGGCGTACATCCAGAACGTGCAGTTCGCGCCCGAGAGCGTCGTTGCCACCATGTCGGCCAACTCCTCGTTCAGCAGCGTCTTCAAGACGCAATCGACCGAGATGCAGGTGAACGCCACGACCGGAATCTGCACCACCTCTCCATATGCCGTGAGCGGCTACGGGAGCGAGGACGGCGTGACGACCACCTTCAGCGGCACGGAACTCGCTTGGGGGTGCGGCACCAGCACGGGCGCCCTGAGCGGCTACTGGACCACGCCAGTCAACGGCACCTACGTTGGAATCGATAGCCGATCGAACAGCACGATCACTCAGGGTCTGGCTGCCGTCTACGCCGACTACTTCCACCAGTTCTCTCCAGGTTCGTACACGATAGTGGCTCAAGACCTGTGGAACCAGACGGTCTACGCCAACTTCCAGGTGGCCCCCGGTCCGAGCACGACCTCTACCAGCAGTACAACGGCACCTGGCGGGGTGACCACCGCCACGTCGGCATCGACCTCCAACTCAACACTGGGCATCAACCTCGTGCTCCAGCTCTCCGGAGTATCCTCGCGAAATGTGACCGTAACGCTGGCCCTCGTGAACGTCCGCAATTCCACGAACGTCGTGCCCTATGCAAGCCAGTGGGCGTACAACTCAGGGGCCCTCTCCGACAACGACGGGTGCGCGTTCCCATCCTCGCTGGCCTTCGGGATATTCAGCGGAAACTTGACAGCTACTGGCTACAACGCCGACTCGCAGCCCCTCACGCTCTACAACACTAACGTGCAGCGGAGCTGCACCGAAACGATGACCCCAACGTCGCTATCTCCTCTGGGGAACAACACCGTCCAGGGCGCGTTTGGCGGATACTGGACAGGTGGCGTGGAGATCTCGACGGCGCCCGGGGTCTACAACGTGTTCCCTCCAGGCATCTACACGGTGATGGGAGAAGACGAGTGGGGGCAGATACTGTTGCTACAGTTCGTCGTGCCAGGAGCGACGACAACGACGACCAGCACGGGTTCCTCGTCTTCATCGACACCAACCACCGCCAGCTCAACAATTTCGACAACGACGGGTTCCGGAGCATCCGGCAGCAGCGTGTCTTCTTCGAACAGTTTCTCTGGGAGTACCAGTTCTGGCGCTTCGTCTAGCTCTACGAGTTCAAGCCAAGCATCGAGCACATCCCTTTCTACTGCTTACGTCACGCAAGTCGCTGTCGTGGCCGGGGTGGTTCTGTTACTCGCTCTTGCCGCCACAAGAAAATTAAAGGTCGGCGCATACCGACAACCCGCCGCTTTGCTTTGTAGGGTTCAAGCCGTGACTTCCTTCGGTCTCGTGGTGAACAGCCTTCTCTCCTCGTCGCTGAGGAAGTTATAGAAAGGAATACGCCCCTCCTACGTCACAAGGATTCCCTGCCCTATCTTGGCGTTTACGATGAACTTCTCTTCTCCGTAGCGAAGGTTGGATGCCTCCTCGAGTCCCTCGGTTGTGCTTTGTCCTGCCCGAGAACTGAGGGGGGCGCCGGCTATCAATGATGGAATTAGCGTGATTCTGGCTCTAAGCGCCCGACAGAGACTGTTGCGGTGTTGGCCCGCATAGACCCGAACGACTCGGAGTTCATCGCCCTGGCACTGAAAGAAGGCGCGCCGGTCTGGTCCCAAGACGGGCATTTCAAGCGGCAATCAAGGGTGGGCTCATTCACGAGCAGCGACCTCCTGGCGTTGTCACCGGAGCTGCCTACGCTGTGGGAGGCGATCAAGGATGATTGGTTCAAGCGCCAGCGATCGGCGATCCGATAAGGTGGGTTTGTTCAGGAAGCAGTAGACTGAAAATCGTTCAAAAAAAAAATATAGTGGGAGTATGAATCATATCCGCAACGGGTTTCCTGAAGGCGATGAGTTCACGGGTGGAAAACATTCTAGGGACGAATTCCAAGATATCGATTGCGCTCTGACGTCTCCACAAGTGGGAATAGTATCGTTTCTATGGTTGCCACTGAGAACCTAGGGCACCACGTTGCCATTTCCTTGCCGATTCAGAGAGAGTAAGAGAGATAGATGACAAAGAATGCGCCGTCTGTATTTAACGCCCCCTCGACATGTTGCCATCAGGCAGCTCATGTTGGCAACATCCGAGCTCGATTTGGCAACATCCGACGGTGATTTGGCAACATGATGGCAACATCAGTTGGCAACATCTATTTTGGCGGAATCGCCGTCATGAATTGGAAAGTGAATGCTTGGGATGCGGTCTTCATCCAATTGTTTCACACTAGGCGGAAGCAAAGAGATCGGTCGCAAGGGTTGACGCCCCCAGCGAATTTCCCCAGAGGCGCAAGGGTTGCGACTAAGAAGTCGCAAGGGTTGCGACTAATCTGACTAATGCTCAACGCTTGAGCATTGTTTGATCTAAGATAATGCTCGACCCTTGAGCATTGCTTGATTGAAACAATGCACAACGCTTGTGCATTGAGCGGTTCGGGGTAATGCACAACCCTTGTGCACGCTTCGATTGAAATAATGCCCAACCCTTGGGCATTAGCTGCATCACCTAGGAGTGGGCACTTGGTTCAACCCCATTGGCAGACAGGGGTTCGGTAGCCCACGCTGGCCCTGAGGTCACAGCTTCTTACCGCATTCATAGAGATAGACGAAATACGCCGTCAAAGGCCTGATCAGTATTTAACGAAGGTCGCGAAGGTTGCCAAAGCTCTCGGAAATTTGGCAACCCTGGACCCTAATTTGGCAACCCTGACACCAGTTCTTGGCAACCCTAGGCCCTTTCTTGGCAAGCTTGACATCAGGGTTGCCAAACCACATGAAACGGGACTAAACAAGACACTCCGCCCCCGCCAAACGTATACGCACCGCGGGTCCGGTTCTGCCCGGCGCATACGTTCTGTCACCGCGATGACACTGTGTACACACTCGTCAGGAGCACCCCGGCAGACAGCTTACTGTGGGCCAAAGCATTCTTCCTGGCGGTGTTACACTCTGTCCCCGCCGACTTCCCATTGTGTATACAGAATGTCCCGCGCAGGCCAGAGTGTATACACACTATCGACATCGATTTCCCAGAGCGTATACTGTCGATCCACGTGCGCTCTTCGTTCAGGTACTAACTAGCTCTTCAGTTCCGATAATGCATTTGAGACTTGAATCTTCTCGGTTCCGAGGTTCCTCGCGACTGCGGAGTAATCTTCCTCTCTGAAGGAAGACAAGACGGAGGCAACTTTCTCCCTACCGATCATTGCGAACAGCTCCGTTCTCAGGTCACCAAGCTCGTCGTCAGAATACCACATGAGACCGTAGATATCGGCGATGTCCTTGATCCTCTTGTGCTCCTTGTCCCTGTTCGAGACGGAATTGAGCTTGGTTGCAAGAAGCACGGCTGCTGTTGGCAGCATCAGCTTCGCTCCGAACTCCTCTCGGCTGACGAACAACTTCCCGGCGAAGACCTGCGAGAGCAGCGGCTCGTCGACCGGTACGAATCCGAGTACCTGTTTCGCTCGCGGATGGATGACGTCCACTATCGGGTCGATGTACATGTCGAAGATGAACAACTGGTTCACCCTCTTCGCCTCCTCCTCCGACAGCTCCCTCCTCGTCTCCGTGTGGAAACGCTTCACGAACCGGAAGCTGAGCGGCCTGAAGCCGACCTGCTCGATTCTCGCTACGGTCCTGGCGAAGACGGAGCCCTTGAGTTCCCCATCTGTCCAGCTAGGATCCATGTGAAAGCCCAGGTCGATGTCCCTGGAACCCATGAAATTTCGCCCCTCCGAACCCCTGAAGTTCTCATTCACCGTGAGATAGACGGCCCATCCTCCAAGAAGGCAGACCTGGCCTCCTAGCTCAGCGAGAACCTTGGAGAGCTGCGACTGGGATACCTGGACTTCATAGTCTTGGTAGAGAGACAATCTTCTTCGCCTCCTTCTCGATCAACATCTCTGCCGCCTCGACGCACACGCCGCCTTCGGTGAGCAGGTCAACTATCAGCTGAGGGATTGAGACGATATTAAGGCCGCTCCTCTCCGAGGCCCCGTAGAAGACCTGGGTGTCCCCGATCAGCACCCGGGTGTTTCCCTTTCCGACGAGCCCGTCCTTCGTGAGAAGGCTGTGCCACCTCGGGAGGTCGATCGGCTCGATGTAGAAATCGATTCTGGAGGGGAAGAGATAGTCCTGCACGAGGTTCTCGGCTTGATACGTCGTCAGCGCGTACCTGAGGTCGGTCCGCCCGAGCACTTCGAACGGCTTTCTCAGCATGTAATCCCTCCGTCCAGGCTCGACCCGCCACTTCTGCCAGTGCGTCACCAGTCCCTTGAAGTCCTTCACCCTCGTCCCTTCGAGCAGGCCCTCGCGCTCCAGCTTTCCAAGGAGTTCATGGACCCAGGGGTACGACCCTCCACACTCCTTGGCTATCCTGTACCTTGACAGTGTGCCCGATGGGTTGTTCAGGAGTACGCGTAGAACCCTCTCTCTGATCAGTCCCCTTCTATCGGCCATCAGACCACGCATCTATATCGGTAAAGTTCATCTTTATCCTCGGTTACCTATATGTAGGTAAGTGGCGACCTATTTAAGCCCTGCCGATATAAGCTGATTCTCGCGAAACTACGGCCGACCCGTGTTAAATCCTAACCAGAACCAGACTGACATGCAGTCAACCTCCGTCGGCCGAAAGGTGAACCTCACTGGGCTGAAGAGGTTCGCGCTCGAGAAGCTCCCCAAGGGCACTCTTCGCGACGACATACTCTCCCAGCCCGACGAGGTCACGCCCGAGGAGTACCTTGCGAACTGCAGGGTCTGGCAGAGACTGGCCCACGCGGAGCTAGGTCGCCGGCTCCAGGACTGCCCTCCCGTCTCCGAGGTTCCCCTTCCACGTCCACCCCTTGCCCAGCCACTCCTCGACCTCAGAGGCAGCGACAATCTTCTGCTTCAGGCCCTGGTTGAAGGTTACCTCGATGAGCCGCTGGCGGAGGAGCCCGATCACCTCTTCATCCGTCTTCTCGTCAACATGCACCTTTTCTATCTCATCTGGCGTAAGGACAGTCAGGAGGAGCTGCTTGCGGATTTTGGTTGTCACGTCCTCCTCGTGTGCTCCTTCGCTCGTGCAGAGGTACCTGTTCGCCCCCTTCAGGTAGGCGCCCCGCATCTTCTCGATTGTCTCCTCGTCCAAGCCCTTCCTCAGGGTGTAGACGAACTCGATGTTCCCAGCGTGCCCCATCCAGAAGCTCCTCCAGTCGGGTATTATCAGGCCGTCCGCCTCCCCGAGCATCATCCTCGTGTCGAAGTAGCGCCTCAGCACGTACGGCCTCCACCCGAAGCCAGACTCCCGGATGGCGAACCTTACCATCCTTCTTACCTTGGAGGTGCTCATGTGTTCCCCATAGGGCTTCTTGAAGTAGCAGTCGCCGCTGGTCGCCGTCCTGGCGTTGAACTCGCTCACCGTCACTATCGCCGACTCCGGAGTAATCACCTCGCCCATCCTTATCCTGTCCTCGAGGTACTGTCGGATGTAGTCGCAGGCCTCGGCCGGGGCGAACGTGTCGTAGGGCTTGCGGATCTTCGGAGATCTTCTTCCTCACGGTGATCAGCGTCGGGACCTTCGGGAACGTCACCTTCCCATCCATGACCTCCATCTCAGGCAGATCCTTCACCTTCAACCCGTCCGTGCCCCGGGAGTCCCCAATCGTCGCGGGCCGCAGCCCTGCGAACGCCATCAGTACCACCGCGACCTTGACCCTCAGAGACGAGTGGTCCAGAAGCGTGCGGACCTCCTCAGGCTTGGGCACGACCTCCTCAGAGTAGCTGTTCTCGCTCTCCGGGATGTTCACCTTCTCGTCCAGCTTCTTGCCGTTGAACCTCGCCCAGGACTTTATGGCCTTGACGTAGAAGGTAATTGTGACCCCGGTCACTCCCTGCTCCTCCAGCTGCGATATGACGTTCGAGATGAAGGTCATCAGCTCCGTCTTGTTCATCGCCGCTATCTCTGACCGGGCTGAGGAGGCAGAGCTCGTCGCAAAGTCGACCCATGCGTAGGAAGTAGGCCGAGCCCGTGTTGTGCGACGCCCTCAGGACGTTGGCGTTCCACGCCCTAAAGGTCGCGTCGGACTCCAGCAGGTGGGTGTACTTCGACGACCTACGTCCGTGCTTTCCGCTCATGTCCTTGGGGACATTTTCCGCATTTAACGGCTGGTATCGGACTCGGGGGGAGGCGGGCCCGACGGGAATCGAACCCGTTTAGGGGGTATCATCCTGACCCTCGGGTTAAAAGCCCGATGCTCTACCTGAGTTCTCTCCCTTTCGGGAACTAAGCTACGGGCCCGCCGGCACCTTCGGGCGACCCGGGTATTTGACCGCGTCCGCAGGCTCAACAATCTGGAGAGGTCCCCTCATCAATCCTCCTCGCCCTTCCTGCCCAGCAGCAGGGGCACGAGAAGCGAGACCGCGAGCGTGCCGATCACGATGAGCGAGTACGCCGTTCCGTCTATGACGTTACTGGCCAGGGCCACAGAGGCCACCACAATCCCCACGGCGCCCCTCCCTCCGAGGGTCAGCGCGATCCTCTTTGGCCCTCCCTCCTCCTTGACCTTGAACAGGCTCTTCGCCCCATAGTAGGTCAGGGCGACCGCAGGAACCAACATGACTGCGGTGACGACAGCTAGAACCGGGAGAAGCCCGTAGCTCGAGGAGGTGAGGTCAGCCTCGAGCCCCGCAAACCCGAAGAAGAACGGGATGAACAGAGCCCTGTTCATCCACGCGAAGGTATGGGAAACCTCCTGGAAGGCCTTCCGGCCTATCAACCCATCGTGGACTATCAGCCCCGCGAAAAAGGCCCCGATTATGTAGCTCAGGCCGATCGCCTGGAAGATTGCGGCGACCGCGAGACCCACCACAATCAGCGCGGCGTAGGCGATGTCCTCCCTCTTCGCCCAGCCTCCGACCCTTCCCAGGAACCCCCTGACCATCTTCGGTCTGTAGTTCAGGACCCAGTCGACAAGGACGAAAGCCACGATGAACAGGGCCGTCTCGACGACCACCTCGGCGGTGTTGGGGATGGAGCTCGAGACCGCGACCAGAACAATGAACGCGAGGATGTCGGTCACGGCGACAGACGAGATGATTATCCTTCCGGACTCCTTCTCGATCATGTTGTACTGCATCACGAGCACCGAGATTATCGAGATCGACGGCACGGCCAGGGCGAGCGCCACCACGAAATCGGGGGTTAGCCCGAAGGGGAGAAGGAACCCGGCGACGGAGAACGAGACCCCCAGGGGAACCACGAAGGAGGTGACCGTCAAGAGCGCCGCGTGTCTCATGTGCCTCTTGAGCGTCTCGGTGTTCATCTCGAACCCGATGAGAAAGATGATGAAGAACAGCGAGAACTCGGATATTGCCTGGAGTTGGTCGTTCGACGAGACCACTCCCAGGACTGTCGGGCCGAGGATCACCCCGCTCAGAAGCTCCCCCGCCACAGACGGAAGCCTGAACTGTTCGAACACCTCCCCGGTGAAGACGGCGAAGGCCAGCACCAGGAGTACTTGGAAGATTATCTCATACGCCATGCAAGCTCACCCGCGGCGCCTCATCGGGCGGCGCAATTCTAAAACCCCACCGGGCTAGCTGTTCGTCTACCTACGTGCCAGGAGGAGCAGCAGCACTCCGAGTGCCCCTGAGCCGAGACCCACGAGGCCCCAGGCGAGAGGCCCGGTCACGACACTACTCAGGTACTCCACCGTTCCAAGGAGCACGAAGACCGAGCCCACAGTCAATAACGTGACTGCGGCCGCTCCCAGCGCCAGGACTCTCAGGATTCTTGCAACAAGCCTGTCGGCATAGTGTTCGAGATCGGACTCCAGCCTCCTGCCGTAGCTGCCGAGGGTCAACTCGGCCTCGGAGAGAACCCAGTCCTCGAGCTGCTCGAGAATCGACAACTAATCCCGGCTTCTGCCGATGAGCAGGGCTCCCAGTGCCATCCCCACGGCAAGGGCGCCACCGACGACCAGAACTGGATGGTCCTTCACCATGTCGTCGGCTCGGTCAATGCCATCGCTCATCCTGTCTCCCACGGCGCCGAACCTGCGCTTCAGCTCCTTCATGGTCTCCTGCTCCTTGCCCATGGTTCTCCTCTCGGTGTTCAGAGATTTGGAGAGCCTCCCCTCCATCTCAGAGAGCCTCTCCTCAAACTCCTCCTTCAGCTCTCTCAAAGCCTCGTCGTAGTCCTCCCGTCTGCTTTCTTGTTTGGTCGCCAAGTCCCTCGAGTACGGGGACGACCGTCACCTGTTATGTGTAACCGTCGCGTCTTATGGCCTTCGGATACAGAAGATTCAGACTCTGCGGTCACGCTCGGCGCTTGGGATCGCCCCGCCGATCCGTCCCCGCCGATTAGGAGAGGATTGTTCCATAAGTTTAAACCATATTGCGATTGCAGTCGCTCTGACTCGTATCCTTGCGCCTGACCAGCCAGCGGGCTACCCGAACGATTCCCCTGATAGCGATTGTGGCCGTCGCTGCGGTGTCCTTGTTGATCTCCTATCAGTATTCGACGTACACCTCACAGAGGATAGAACTCGCGGCGGTGCAGGACATACAGGTGACGGCGCAGGTCCAGGCTCACGATACAAGCGGCTTTCTAGTCGGTGAATTGCAAGCCATCGCGAATAACCTTGAAATAATCGCGGCTTCGCCCCAAGTGCAGGCTCACAACACAACTGCCGCGGCCGCTCTCTTCAATGCCGCACAGAACTCCAGCAAAAAGCTGACCGCCGAGTACTTCTGGGACACTGGCAACGGAGACCTGATCCTGCTTAGCAACGGGACGTCGCTTAGCGTTGCCTCGTACGCGGGGCAGAACTACACTCAGCGGGCCTACTTCACGGGTGCGAAGGAGGCGGGAGCCGCGTACTACAGTAGCGCGACACAGTCGCTCATCAACACCAGCTTGTCGCACGTCTTCGTATCCTATCCAGTCTACGTCGACCAGTCGGCCGGGGGGTACGCCTCCCGAGAGTTCGAGGGGGTCGTCGGGGCTGCGATAGACCTGTCTTCGCTCGGGGATTTCATAAAGGGCGAACTCTCGACATCGACGGGAAGCTCCATTGGCATGGTGGACCCGACAGGCGTGATCCTCTACTCGGGAAACAGTTCCGACATCGGCCTGAACATCTTCGGACCCGAGATTCAATCCGAACTGCCGCAGTACCTCAAAGCGCCGCTCGACTCCATCTTGAACAAGTCGTTGCTCGGGCAGTCGGGGGTGTCGGAGATCTCGGTGAGCGGATCGAACATAACGGTGGCGTACCAACCGGTCTTCATAACAGGATCGGACGGGAGCGCCGCCCGCCAGTTTGGCGTGATCTACCTCGTCACCCCCGACGTCCTGGCGGGAAGTGACGCGGCGCTCATCTCACAAGAGCGGGTTCTCGGTCTTTTCCTGATAGTCGGGATCGCCGGCCTCTCGGCCGCGGCCGGTGTCATTTTGCTCGGGTGGAACAGGAGGCTGGACGACACCGTGAAGACGAGGACAGCCGACCTCGTGGCCGCAAACGAACGGCTCTCAGCCTATGCCAAGGCTCAGACAGACTTCGTAAACATAGCGGCGCACGAGCTGCGCACTCCGACACAGAGCATCGTCGGGTACGCCGAGATCCTTGAAGGAGCCTCACCCTCAACCGTCATGGGCGTCTCACCGACCTCGACCTCGGCGAGTGCCGGGAAGGTCGAGGAGAGCGACGTCAGACTGGCTGTCGATTCGATTTTCAGAAACGCGAAGAGACTGAAAAAGCTCACCGACGACATCCTCAGCGCCTCGAGAATCGAGACGAACACCCTCACGCTGTCGAGGGAGACCTTCGACCTCAACGCCCTGGTGAAGGACGCCATAAGGGAGATCGAGGACTTGGGCGCTGTGAAGGACGATTCATCCGATAAGAACCGAATCGAGGTGACATTCCACCCAGAATCACCTGAACTCCTCCTCGATGCGGACGCAAGCAAGATAAGTGAGGTGATCTCGAACCTTCTGTCCAACGCAGAGAAGTTCTCGGGCCCGGGAGGCCGAGTGAGCGTCTCGACGGAGAAGAAGGGTGACGAAGTACTGGTCACCGTAAAGGACAACGGCGCGGGAATCAGCAGCGAGATAATGCCGAATCTCTTTAGCAAGTTCGCTACTAACTCATCCTCGGGCACTGGTCTCGGGCTCTTCATCTCCAAGAAGGTCGTGGAGGCCCATGGTGGCAGGATGTGGGCCCGCAACAACGACAACGGGGGCGGGTCGAGCTTCTACTTCACCCTCCCTCTCCATCCTCAGGTCAAGCACGGCATGGACTCTGGCTCCTGACTCTCGGTCCCGATGCAGCCTCGGTCCTGAGCTGCTCCCTGAACCCGCACACGCGGTCTGCGTCCAAGAAAGGTTAAAGAGTCCTGCGAGGCCGCGAAGGATGAGTTGCAGAGCAATCCGAAGATCCTCGTTGTGGATGACGAGTTCGACATCTCGAACTCCATAAAGCGAGGACTCGAGAAGAAGGGGTTCGAAGTCGACGCATTCACAGACCCCGCAGATGCGCTCTCGTGCTATGCGAAGGGACGGTACGACATACTGCTGATTGACATAAGGATGCCCAAGATGTCGGGTTTCGAGTTCGTCCGGGCAGTGAGGGCTATAGACCCCGGGGTCCAGTTCTGCTTCTCACGGCCTTCGACGTCCAGCGGAGTGAGTTTAGCAAACTCTTCCCAGACGTCGGCGTGTCTCACCTTCTGCGCAAGCCCATAACGCTCTCTGACCTCGCAAACGTTCTAAACCAGCTCATAAACAGTCCGAAAAGCTACCCTCTAGGAGACCTCGCCCGTCGTCTTGTCCCGGGGCTGCTGGGGGAAGATTCCGTCAGCGCTCACCGAAGACGGTGCCGACCTCGCTGAAACTCTCATCGGCCGAAGGTCGAGCACGGGCGTCCCAGTCCCCGGAGAGACATCGAAGGCGAGCAGCTTCGGCAACCTAACATCTGGCTGCAGGAGAAGCGTACCCTTCACCAGCATCACTCTCATCCGGAGGGCGGAGTTCGCGAAGAGGTAGTCGGAGACTCTCTTCTCATTGGGCCGAAGGATGACGAACCCCAATCCGGCCTCCTTTCGCAGGGTGTTCTGGTGCTCTCCAAGTTCAGCCCTGATATTCCCGCGTCTCCTGCTTGAAGGGCTCTGGACCCGATGATACGCAGCTTCGGTCCTTCAGCATCTCGCTGTCCTTTGAGGTGACTCGGATTGTGTGCGTGTGCAATGGAGTGCGTGGCGCGTGTGTGTCCTCGACTCTCGCAGTATCCTCCTGATTCACGTACTTGAGCTTGGTCCTCGGCACCAACCTCTTCAGGAAGTCGTCCACGAACTCCGGTTCGATACCGTCAATCGATTCGATGGCGACGGGTCGGTTGGAAAGGGCGAAACCCGCGACGACGTTTCCAAGAAGATAGAGGACGATTCGTGGGTTGACTGCAAGGGAAAGCTCGACACCCACCAGCGCACCCGCCCGGAACCCTCCGTCCAGAGCTTGATCCAGCTCACGGAACCCGGTCGAGCAACGGCCGGATGCTGTCTTGGGCCGACGACGCCTAGCCGAATACGACGCGGAGGCGAATTCTTCGGTTCTGTATGGCTCGAAGGAGCGGAAGACGCTCCCCCGACTGAAAACGCAGGACACGTCGCTGACCGATCTCCGTGGGCCTCTCCCCAATCAGCAGTTCCTCCAGCTTCGTCCGGTCCCGGTCGGGCACCACCAGCACCGCAGATGAGCGATCGAGAGAGACGGCCTCTGGATCCTTGGAGGTCATCATTTACCTGGAGTTGGCTTCTTCCGCACCAACGGACACAGGAGACTCCCATGCTGCTTCCAGAGGCCCGCTCGGCGGCAGTTCCCAGAGGGAATTCCAGGCGTTGACCACGACGAGCGGGGACGGTCGTCCATCAGCGGGTCTGGGACTTCCCGACGAGCGGGAGCAGGCTGATCCAGGCTCGAGCGTCGACGGAGAGCGGCTAAAAGCAGGGGGTCTGCGTGATCCTCCTCCCTCGGTCCGGTCAAGGCCGCAGAGCCGATCCTCGACGCCATGGAAGTGCTCGGTCGATGATCCGGGACACCCAAGCCCTCGGCGGGCAGAAGAGGAAGTCGTCTTTCAGGCCGAGAGCATCAATCACGCTAATGGCAAGCGTCGTCTTCCCGGTTCCGGCCGTGCCCTTGATAAGGAGGGAACTGGAACTCCTCTTCAGGGACCTCATCAGCTCGGAGGGAATCCTGACTCCTTCGTCCTTCCCCGCACCGTCGCCGACGCCCATGGCCATTTGAAACGATAGGGCATCCCATCGCAATATATCAAAATGACGGATGATTCTTTGGCCCGTATATGCTCGTCTCTGACACCGAGGGTTTTGGAAGCATGATGGGATTCTGCAGTTCGAGCCCTTCCTGCCATCGTTCCCGGAGCCCCCCAATGCTCATGTTCTGTTTAGTCGCTTCCCAGCAGGTGAGATGGTGCCATTCACTCCCGAAGAGAATGTCTCCGTGCTCTGGACCTATTGGCCTGGCGGCACGTGCTGCACCTCCTGAGGCCGAACCCATCCTCCAGAGGTGCAGGAGGAGATGCCCAGACGAGGGCCTTTACGACGGGCCTAGGGAACTTGACGTGGTTCAATTGCTCAGCCACCCCGCGGACAGATATCAGGCTTGCGAATCAGAGTACTAGTAGAAACAGCACAAACGTGGTCCAATCGGGACCACTGAGAGATCACTTGA
>CAVRAG010000004.1:0-389455 GCA_963718895.1 uncultured Nitrososphaerota archaeon | reverse complement strand
ATCGATGCTGCGAGCTTCGTTCGCCGCTTCATGGCACATCCGCTTGAAGAGATTGGCTAGCTAGATACGGCTTGCTGACGAAACGCTGCAGAGATTTATCTCAAAACATCGGTTTGAGGAATCCCGAGCAATGATAGGTGAAGGAATAGTAACCAAAGTAGTTCTCGATGCCTCCGAACCCGAATACGCTACAAGACAAAGAGGCCTGATGAACACAAGCGCCACCGCCAAAACAGGTTCCATACACCTGTTCCGTCGGCAGGAAGACGAAGGTGGCCGCGAAGGCTATCACGGCGATGACAAAGAAGCTCACCACCAAGGTTCTACGCTTCAAGGTTCCACACCATCAGCAACTAATCCATAGGCAAACCTGCTGTTATACGCCTTTGTCCGAACTGCAGGACTATGTTGTTTTCAGGTAGCGAAGGGCTCGAGCACCGTCCTGCACGCGTCCTCGAGCAGCTCCACGTACCTCTCCGCGTCATGGCCGTTTCCGATGAGTGTGAACGGGACGTACCAGTTCGGAATCACCAACTCCTGGAGGTGAGCAGCGTCTTCCGGACCCACGACAATGTCGCTCGCATACCTCCGCCGCCGAATGAGGAATACTTCCTCATGACATTCTTCGGTTTCCTCGTGGCCGGAGTCTATGTTTTGGGGAAGATTGAAGGTCGAACTCTGCCCCAAACAAGAAACAGAGGATGATGGGACAGGTACAAGTCTTGTACGAATCGAACTGTATTTATCTGAGGATGGAAATCCAGTAAGACTGGTCGCATGAATTGTCGACTACTCAAAGAATCGTTTTGATTGTCGTCCTAACTGTGATTGTGATAGTCGTTGTAGGCGCGGCCCGCGGGTTCCATCGACTTTAGCAGGGAGTCAAACACTGAAGTGGGCTTGTTAACGTACAAGTTCAAGGACTCAATCCTTCTCGGACTCCTTGGACGTTGCCCATTCCACGTGCCCCCGAGACGTTGGATTGTCTGTAGTCGGGTTCGACCTTGGAGGACACCTATCTGAAACTGGTAAGAGAGGACGAGAAATGAGACTTTCCAAGTCGTGGATCATCGCAACCAAGGACTTCAAGATCTTCTCGAAGAAGAAGTACGTAATCTACTCGCTCGTGGCCGTCCCTCTCATAGTCGGCTCGCTTCTTCCGCTCGTCGTCTACTATGCGGAGTATGGGAAGGGCGGGCCTCGCTTGGCCCCGGCCGAGCTCTTAATCCTCCTGCCCGCCTTCCTTTCGTTCTACCTCATCCTCGCCGGAGTGGTTCCGAACGCCATCGCGTCCTACACCATAGTGGGCGAAAAGGTAGAGAAGAGCTTGGAGCCGCTCTTGGCCACCCCAACGACGGATGGAGAGATCTTGCTCGGGAAGGGGATTGCAGCGTTCCTGCCGCCCATCGGGAGCGTCTGGGGCGGCGCGGCCCTTCTCATGATACTGATGGACGCTGTGACGCACGACGAGCTGGGGTACTACTACTTTCCAACCTGGAACACGGCGGTCTTCCTGCTCGTGCTGGTTCCTCTGGCGGTGATGCTGAGCGTCGAGGTGAACGTAATGATATCGTCAAGAGTGAGCGACGTGCGAGCTGCGCAGCAACTCGGTTACCTGATGGCACTTCCCTACGCCGGAATCTATCTCGCCGGCCAGCGGAACTTCGTGAACCTTGGAGACACCAACGACCTCCTCGCGATCTCGGGCATCCTCCTGGCAGCCGTAGCCGTACTCCTCTTCCTGGTCAGGACCACATTCAGCAGAGAGGAGATTCTCACGAGATGGAAGTAGGCGCCTCGACTTCATACCCGTATTCGCCTGCCTAGTCCCAGGTCTTCACGTGCGGCGCGGAGAGGAGGTACGAAATTTGTACTCCGGAATCTCTTTTATGTTCTGTCGCCATTCGCAAGACCCATGACCAAATCCAGTTTCGAAGTAGGAGAGAAGGAGAAGCACACTCTTACAGTAGATCATGACTGGGCAACGAAGCATATCCGCATCGAGCTGGACGGAGAGAAGCTGGCCGATGAATACTACTACTCGCTCGGTGCGAAGACATGGTCTTTCGACGTAGGAACCTCTGAGGTGCACAAGGTCGAAGTCAGACTAGGAATGGCTTTGCCCCTGGTCGCAATTTTCAAGAGGAGGGATTTGAAGGTGCTCGTGGACGGGAAGCCAGCGCGGAGTTCGAGCACCTGAAACCGAGAATATGGCGCTCTGCGCCACTGACGCCATCCTAATCGTGCCTTGATGCAACCCCGGGCTGCTGCGAATGTGATTGCGAATCTTCAGGCGGTGACTTCCTTCGGGTTTCGTGGTGAACAGTCTCCTCTCCTCGTCGCTGAGGAAGTTGTAGATAGGAATGCGCCCCTCCTGCGTCACCAGGCTCTCCCTGCCGTACCGGCCCTCGACCTCTGCGCCGAGACCGGCGAGCTCGCCCAGGAGATACTCAGGGACTCGGGCTACGGGAAGCGCGGGGCCGCGAGGCCGAGCGAGAGGACGGTGGCGGAGCTCGGCGACTCGCTCTTCTCTCTGCTGTGCATGGCTAACGAGATGAACGTGGACGTCGAGGAGGTCCTGAGGGTCACCCTTGCCCGGTACCAGAAAAGATTGCCGAGGCGCGCAGACCACGGAATCCTAGGGCGCCGCGCCGACGCTCCTTCTGAACAGCAGGATCAATAGCGGCTTGTCTGTCTGAGGTGCTGGAGAACCGCCTGCCATCCGCCGGAGTTCATCGCGCCTTCAGACTACAAGGTGGGGAACGTGAGGTGCGTCACGCTCATCCCTCCGACGCTGACCGCCGAAGGCGTGAACGGCGAGAACGCGCAGCTGTGAATCATCCTCGGAGCAAAGTCGGATGCGTTGACCTGGGAGGCCGGGTAGCCCACCGCCATAGGCAGAGCGTAGCAGTACTCGAACGGCGCTGAACCGTCATAGAATCCCGTCGAGTTGCTCAAAGCATCGACTACGTACACCACCGTGACGTAACTCGTGGTGGCCAGGGGTCGAATCGAACCAGGGGTGGCGCTGATCGTGAAGGAGTGCGAGACGGACGAGTCACATCCGAACTCGGTCGCGTTCACGACGCAGTGCGCCTTGATGATGTAGAGGCCGAATTGATACGTGCCGTTCGTGAAAAGGGATGAGTTCAGAGTCTCGTTGTTATACAGGGTCTGGTTGCCCTGCCAGGCCGACTGATAGGTCACGCAGACGTACGCAGTCGAGCCCGGCTGCATGAGCAGCACGGGTATCTCGTTCGACGGGGTCTGGCTGCTGTTCCACACCGGCAGGTCGCAGGGCAGAATCATGGTCGAGGTGATGGTGGATGTCGTCGTCTCAGTCGTGGTGGTCGTCTGGGGTGGCCTCGTGAAGACGACAAGGAGGCTCGCAGATATCAGCACGCCTGCTATGACTATCGCCGCGGCGATGACGAGATAGCCCCGAGCCGGTTGAGAGCTCAAACCGAAGCGCCTTGAGGCGTAGATGTGAATTTGATGATTAATAGTTATGTCCGAACTACGACACGACCAGCGTCAGGTCCGTCCATACCGGTCTCCAAACGTTCTCGTAATGATACACACCGGGAGCATCCAGGCTGACCGTCCAGGACTGGCCCGGATTCACGATGGAATAAGACGGGTTTGCGCCTTTCGGCCAAGACGTCGGTTCGATGTTCGCAGCTATGCCGTTAGGGTTCACGAACGCGATGGTGTTGTTGACCCCGATCACCAGGTGTATGTACAAAGGCTGGAAATTCGAGTTGTTCTGAGGACTTGGGATCATGATTTGCACCATCCTATGGTTGGATACAACAGAAGTTCCAGCGAACGTCTGAGTGGACGCATCAGTCGAGGTGAAGGTCGTGGTAGATATTGTCGCGAACGTCTCAGAAGCGAGCATCGGAACGGTCCTCCCGACCGTCGTCGCGGTTCCTTGGTAGGTATTAGCAGGAACAAGGTTCGCTCCAATAAGAATCCCCGAGACGACCAGAGCGACACCGAGGAGAACGGCCACAGGAGCGAGCCTCCTTTGCAATTCGATTGCCTGCCGGATTCTTCAGCTTTCGTAAGGTTAAGCGTTGTGGCTCAAAAAAACGACTCTGCTAGAAGAAAAGCTCTAGCCATGCTAGGGTTCATTGCGCCTCTCCGCCGGCAAATAGTCTATCTCTTACGCAACCTGCTCGAAGCGCCGGCAAGGACAATCACGATTGCCAAGACCGTCGATGGGATGACTGCGGCTGCGGCCGACAGCGAGCCCATGACCGAAGCGGAACTGGTCGCTGAACTGTAGCCGCCCGTCGCTGAGTGGTTAAGTTGTCGTTGGCCGCACTTGATGATGACGTGAGAGCCGAAGTGGGTGAAATCGAGGCCGTCGATTGACTCGTAGCCGCCGATGAGGAGGTCGAGCTAACCGTCTCTGAAGACATGGCGGAGTGCGAGGACGTCGTACTCAGGGATGACGATGCAGAAGTCACGCTTGTCGAAGTTGTGCTCGAACCGGAGCTGGACGAAGATGCCGACGTAGTAGAGGAGGTCGACGACGAGCTCGTGCTCGGAGAGCCGACCCAGGTCCCCTGTATCACGCAGACTGAGTCGTCCGCATAGTCGGTCACGTAGACGTAGTCCGTCGCTGTGTTGACCGCAACGGCACCCTGACAGTGGCCGACATCCAGCGACTGAATCAGGGTGTCGGTGAACACGTTGTAGATGTCGAGGCCGGAACTCCCTGTCACGTACAGGAGGTTCCGCTGCGTGTCGAAGGCAACAGGTGAGGAGTCGTTCTGTCCCGCGAAACTGCCCGTCTGTGTATCGGTTGTACAGTTGATGATGTAGATCGTGGCGCCGTCAGGGCCCTCATAGCCCTCATAGAGCTCCTACGCAAGCTTCAGAAGCGCGCAAAGACCACAAACTGCGACTTCACTGAATAACATCAGCCCCCGACAGCGAGCCCATGACCGAAGCGGAACTGGTCGCTGAACTGTAGCCGCCCGTCGCTTCATGCCGGTCGAATCTCGCCCGCCGGCGGCTTGCTATACGCCTTTCCGAACGGGTCCGCTCTCCCGGTTCAGTAGCCCTCGACCTTAAGGCCAGGAATCCCGCCGAAGTGCTTCACGTTTCTCGTAAGCAGCGTCTGCTGGTTCTCGAGGGCGATACCAGCAATCATGGCATCTTCGGCATCGATCCTCGCCCCCTCCCTCACCTTTTGCGCATACACGATACCGGCCCTAGTGGCCGATGAGGCGTCCAGCGGTATCTGGGTCAATGCCCGGATGACGTCGAGCACCCTCTCCCTCTCCTCAGAGGACTTGATGGCGAGGCCGACTCCGACGTACAGCTCGAAGATTGTCGGGGTGCCGACCATCACCGGGACGGACTCGGAGACCAGTTCCTCAGCCTTCGTCTTCGCAGCCTCGTCGTCCTGCATTAGATCGATGAGGTAGCTCGTGTCGGCCAGCATCCTAGCTCAGCTTCTCGACCGTGCGCTGGAGGCGGCGGGAGGTCTGCTCCCGGCTCTCACGGATTCTCTCTGACACGCCCTTCGCCTCTGACTTTGACATCACTCCCACCAAGTCCAGGATTCCTCTGCTCCGCGTCATCCTCTCAATGACCTCGGTGAAGCTCTCACCGGGCTTCTTGAGGGCCCTGAGCCGCTCGTAAGCCTCCTCCGATATGGCTATGTTCTTGGTCGCCAATTCTGTGTATATCTATATGTAGAGAGATATAGAGCTTACGGAACTCGCGTCGAGGCGTACTACCCTGGGTTTCTCATCGTGGGGGGTTCACAAACCCAGAAGTGGCGAAGACCATCGCCAAGGCTGGCGCAGACGTGATCGTCATCGGAAATCTGCTCGAGAAAGAGGGCTTCGAAGCCAAGCCGGCCGCTATCGTCAAGGCTGTCATAGCAAATTCGGGACGCCCCGTCACTTTAGGGACAAAGAAGCGCAATTGCGGGTACCAATCCGGCGTCGAGATAATCTCACGCAAGGGCCTTGCGATGTGCCACGTAGTCCATGTACGGCCCTAGTGAATCAGCTCGAGAAGTCGACCCAGCAGGACACCCAAGATTGCCAGCAGGATGGCGACCAGCCTCTCAATGGACGGGCTGGAACGGCCACTCGGAGATATTCGACGCCTCAGTCTTGAGGAACTGGAACCTCTGAATCTCGAGGAGCTCTTGTATCCTCGAGAGGGTCGGCTCACCTCCATGCTCCTCATGCACGGCTTCGGTCAGGAGCCCCTCGCCTCTCGAGCTCAGCTTCGCCATCTCTTCGTCTTTCACTCGGTCCATGATCGAGTGAATTCCCCTCAAGGGAAGGAAGAGCATCGCGATCCCTGAGCGCGACTATCACCAGATTGACTGCGATGGAATCAGTTGCCCCTACTACAAATTCGCCGTTCAGGGTCACCGTAATGGCCACCGAAAAGATGAGTGCGAAAGTGGTTACGACGTGGCCCAGCGGCCGAAGACCTAGCAGCCTGTCTTCGTAGAAGGGTCTCAGGATTAGGCGTTCGCGGCCAAACCTGTAGACGCCCCAGAGCCCGCTCAGATATGTCCAGAACGCGCTCCCGTAGACGAGAGTGGCAATCGAGGTCACCACGACCATACCTAGCAGGGATACCGGGTCGGGTGCGACCTGCGCCCTCGATGGAAAGTACAAGGTGAAGAATACGAGCGCAAAGAAGGCTATACCGGCCGTGCCACCCATCACTCTGAAGGCCCGGGCGTAGGCGGGCGCTCCATCAGCTGCGAGCGCCGACAGCTCCGGTTCCGCCGCTTGTATCTTGCGCCGAAGATATCGAACCAAGTAAAGGTCAATGAAGAGGGAGAAGGTGATTAGAATTGACGCCACGACCGCCACCGGGGTCGTAACCTGAGGAACGCTGGACAAGACCGTGTTGAAGGACGTCGAAGCAGTCTTGCTCCAGGCCTCGGTCAGGCTGTGAGTCCCGAGATAGAAGACTAGGAATCATCCTGGCGTTCCCCCGACGAGCGCAAAGACAAGGCACCCTACAGAAAAGGGGAGATGCGCCGCAGCGATCGCTCTCTCCAGAATAGTCAACCGTTCAGGGTCGAGGAGGGTTGGCGTCTTCGTCTTGGGTTAGAAGAGGTTCCGACGATGTATAAAGTTTCCAAAAAGCCGCCCAGAGATGAGTGCTGACGAACCATGAGCAAACCTCGGCTCTAGGTACAAATTTTGTACCTGTCGAACTACATCTATCCGGTGATGGAAGGTCCTAAAGCTGGTCGCATGAATTGATCGGTACTCATCAGATTGAATTGGTTGTCGTCCTTACCGTGATTGTGGTAGTCCTGGGCAGCGTATGGAAGTTTAGGGGTCGAGGGTCTTCTTGATTTATGCGAGAGACTGGAGATAGAGGTGAAGGAAAACGGCGAAACAACAATTTGGAATCGGAGAGAAGGAAAAGCACACACTTACAGTAGACCACGACCGGGTAATGAAGAGAACCCACATCGAGCTGGACGCAGAGAAGCTGGCCGAGGAATACCACTACTCGCCCCTTGCGAAGACATGGTCCTTCGACGTAGGAAGCTCCGAGGTACACAAGGTCGAAGTCACCCTGGGAAGGTTTTCGTACTTCAAGGGGAGGGAAGTGAAGGTGCTCGTGGACGGGAAGAGCCAGCTCGGAGTTCGAGCACCTGAAACCGAGGACATGGCGCCACGCAGCAGTGACAAGAGCAATATCTCGCGTAACTCTGAAAGGACTTCAAGGCCTGATTACTATGTGCAAGGAGGAAGTTGGCTGAGTATGGGCAACAGGAATTCGTTCACAGCAACCAACATTACACAAGCAGAAGATTTTCGCAGAGCAACCGAGGACTACCCAGAACCGTCCGAGTAACCTCATTACATAACATCCCTTCATGTTCGACGGATTACATTATCAAGACTTGACTCGACCCTGACAGGTCCGCGTCATGGTGAGGTGAACGTGTACGTGAACGTGCTGCTCGCCGCTGTCACGCCCGGTCCGAGCGCCGACCTCTGGCGCTATGGCGGATTGGAAGGACAGCTCTGCCCGACGTACCATACGTAGATTGTGGGAGGGAGCTGGAGACCAGGCGGCACCGCCGTCCCGATCTGTACGCTCTTCCCGTCCATCTGGAGGAGAATCTCGAAGCAGGCGGTGTACGGGGTGGGACCCGCGAAGTAGACGGCGATCCTGTCGCCGAGATTAGAAGAGACGATGGCGCTCATGCCGGAAGACGCGTTGACGTCCACCTGCGAGTAGAAGACCGTCATGCCGACTATTGGACTGGTGATGAGGCCGTTGCCGTTCGTGGAGTTGCACCCCGACGGACAGGCATAGAGAAAGTACTGACCGCCCTCGGCGGCCCCCTGGGACGCGGTGAGGTACTTGGGACCGGTCTGCGTCGTGGTCGTGCTGGTGGTGGTCACGATCGTCACCATCGTGTTAGTGGTGGTCGTGAGAGTGGTGATGATAGTCGTCGTGGTCGTCGTCTTTGGAGGCTCTCCGACCGCTACGAAGACGCTCGCGGAGATCAGCACCCCTGCTACGATTATCGCCGAAGCGATGGCGAGGTAGCTTCGGGAGGTCTGTTTGCTCGTTCTGAGGGCTTCCGGGTGAGAGCGGTCGAGATTTCTTATTAGTAGTTATGTCCGAATGAACTCCTCTACCACGACAGCACCGGCGTGATGCACTTCCTCCCGCCGAAGCGGTCATGACTGCGTTAGACGAGCGAGAGAAACGAAAGGCGAAGGGAGACTCCTCCAAAGAAGTTTAGCTCTTCACCAAAGCCTCTCCAGGTAATCCCATCAACTCGCGTAAAGCCCAGACATACCTCATAGTGATCAGAACGTACTCTGGACGAAAGGCTTCGTGGGCAGTTGGTGACGACTGGCTAACCAGATAATTGGGACATTTAGCCCACTAAAGATGCTGTTACATGTCATTTATAAGTATCTTGTAAATGCTCTTACAACATGTCTTTCCCGATTGATTTGGTAGACCAAAACAAGTGGTGGAGGAACAAGACAGCGATTCAGTCGGATAAGGACATCGCCAATTTGAGGCGCAGCAAGATCAAATGGGAGCCCAGAATGAAGCATTTCTTCGATTGGGATAAGGACGCGGTATACACTTTGAGAGGTCCCCGGCAGGTAGGGAAGACAACTTTGGTGAAGACGATGATAGCCGAGAGACTCAAGACTACTGACCCCAAAAACGTCTTCTACTACACTTGCAATCTGGTGGACAGCCCGAAGGTTCTTGCCGAAATAGTGTCCACGTATTGTGACTCGGTACGCATCGCCGGGAAAAGAGCATATGTCTTCTTGGATGAGGTCTCATCAGTCAAAGATTGGCAGAACGGTGTTAAGCACCTAGCGGATGTTGGGAAGCTAGCCAATGTAACGATGGTGTTGACTGGTTCTCATTCTATCGATGTGAAGAGAAACGCAGAACGTCTTCCAGGGAGAAGAGGAACTTCTAGCCAAACACTTGACAAGATCATGTTACCCATGAAATTCGCCGAGTACGTCGAATCAGTGAACCCTCAATTGGCTAGTGACATAATGGGGCCTGTTCTCCTGTCTGCTGAAGCAAGAAAAGGAATCTTCGGCTCGCTTCTCAAGGGAGAGGTCAAGGAGATAGTGAAGGAAATCGTACTCTACTCTAAGGAACTGCAGCAGCTGTTTTCGGACTATCTCATGACCGGTGGAATTCCCCGGGTGGTCAACGAGTATAAAGTGAACAATGAGATTGGCGAGGGAATCTACAAGACCTATGTTGACTCGGTCCTAGGTGATCTGCAGAGATGGGGCAAGCGCGAAACCTATGTCAGACAGGTTGTAGGTCGGATCCTCGACACCCAAGGGACTTCTGTCGGATGGAACACAATGCGAAACGGCACAGACATTGCGAGTCATGCCACCGTAGCCGAGTACGTTGACTACATTACCGACACTTTCGCATTGCTATACCTGTACCGGTTGGATTCCAATAGGGGAAGTCCTGCCTACGAGAAGGAGAAGAAGCTATTCTTTGAGGATCCATTCTTCTTCCATTCGCTACGAGCATGGTGCAAAGGACTTGCCCCATTCCAGATGTGCGTTGACTACATGAGGGAAGAGCGGAATGTGGCTTGTTTGGTGGAATCGGTTGTTGCGGATCACTTGGTACGGCTCTCATACGCTTTCAGCAAACAGAAGCAGCTGTTCGATTACCAGACATCGCTGTTCTACTGGCGGAGCAACAAAAGCCGTGAAGTTGACTTCGTTCTTAAGGACTCGACTTTGACTTACATGGCAATTGAACTGAAGTACCAGAGATCCATCACGAGAGATGATAAGTTCGGAATCATTGATTTCGCCAAGGCGACCGGTTCAAAGCGTGCCGGAATACTGTTGAGCAGAAATGAATTGAGAGAGGGGAGTAACGCTGTTGTTATTCCCGTATGGGCGTTCTTGCTACTTGTGTAGATTGCGCTAGTGAAGAGAGGACAGGAAAAGACTGGAAGTTTGTCGCCCGAAGCGCGAAGGCGCGAAGATTTCTCTTCTTCGATTTGACCGCTCACTTTCATCCCCCTCCCCAGTCCTAATCACCTCCGCCCTCCCCGCCCGTTATAGCCTCCCCCGCGCTCCTCTTCCACCATGGCCGAGACGAAGAAAGAGAAGGAACCCGTCCGCAAGCTCAAGCCCGAGGACTACGAGGTCTACCACGACAGCACCGGCGTCATGTCGTAACGAGACCCTCCATCCAGCGCCCTAGGTGAGTCCCGATGGGACGCGCCTCCGCCTAGAAGATCCCACCAGGGCCAGAAGGAGTACGGCAGCGGCCGTCGGAACTATGAGGAGATAACTCGACAATAACGTGAGGGAACTGCTCGATGCGCTTGCAGAAGAGGACGCCGACGAGTTCTGGGTGCTCGAGGACTCTGCTGTCGTGCTCGTTGGGGAGGAGATGCCATTCGAGGCCGTCGCCAGCGTGACGGACAGCGAAAACGCGCCCGTGCTCACGGTGTTGTTAGAGTCACCAGAGTACAATGCGTTCAGGGTTATCGGTGAAGCTGTTGAAGATGGGATGTAGTTTACAGCGCAGGTCCCCGACGCGAGAGTGCACGTCCCGGAGGGCGAAAAGTTGGCCACTCCGCTGCTGGCCCACGTGATCGTCCCAGTCGGGTTCGCCCCGGAGACCGTCGCAGTGCACGTAGACGGAGAGCCGACGGCGGCCGACGCCGGGGAACACGCGACGGCAGTTGTGGAAGAGTGCTTTCCCGCTTGCAGCACCACGCTGGACGAGGCGACTGGGTTGTCGGTGTCTCCACCATATGTCGCAGTTATCAGGTTCTTCGACGGAACGGAGGGGGTATAGCCGACAGAACAGGAGCCTGATGAAAGGGAGCAAGAAGACGCGGAGAATCCGCCAGTCCCGTTCGTCATCCAGGCCACGGTACCGGTCGGGACATCTCCCTTGACGCTCGCCGTACAGGTGCTCGCGATGGAGACCGTCCCTGCCGATGGAGAACACGAAATCGACACATTCGCTACGTTGGGCGCGTAGCTCGTCACGATCTCCCCCCACCCGTCGTTCTCCAGGGGATAGTTGAAGGGTGCGTTGGTGTTGCCGCTTGCTCCCCAGAACGCGAACTCGCTAGCCTGCCAGCCACCGGGCTGTCCGCACTGCTGGCATGGCTGGTTCGCGACAAGGGTGTACCCATTCCCGGGCCCGAACTGCAAAGCGTTGTTCGCGGCGACTCCAGCCACGACGAAGCCGTTCGGAAAAGGAGTGATAGGGATTGTGGAGGGGAAATTGGACATGGGGGATGAGCCGAAGGCACTCATCTGCTTGGAAGCGTTTACCCCCGCGATGTCATAGGCGTCGCCCCCGATTGGGGCCTTTTCGTCCGCCGTGGCCGTGATTGTGTCGTTACCGGTGGCGTGTGCGGTCGTCGAGAACTCGAATTCAGTGCATGCAAAGCTGCCGCACACGGTCTCGATCGACCCAGAGCTGGAGTACGTATCGTTTTGAGTGTCTTGGACCGAAATCGTGCATTCTGTCGGGCCGCCTATGCACCCGACAAGGAAGATTATCGCGTCACCGACGTGCGTCCGCAGCGGGCACCCGAAGGAATATGCTTTTTGCTGGAAGAGCAAACTCGGGTTCTCGCAGACTGCGCTCGATTGCATCGAGAAGACCGAAACTTTCGCTTCCGCCCGAGGCGCGGTCGGGACGGCCACGACGAGAAGGATCAGCGCAAGAGAGACGGATGCCAAGAAACGAGTCTTGCTATTATTAGTCCGGTGAACCCTTGAGTTAACGACGTATCAGTCTCCTCCAACATAAGGATCGCACAGGCGGCTTGCGTCCAGGTCTCTCAGGTTCTCCACCCACATCCGCTGATTTAAGCGTTGGACCTGTCGTTGATGTTCTGTTTCATTGGTGGGGTGGTGACTAGGTCTGCTTCGATTCCGATGGTGGCCTGAGTGGACTCCCATCCAAAGGACTTTACGCATATCACCCGAGGAATACACAGTGAGAGTACAGCAGGCCAACGTTCATTATGTGGTCATTGGCTCTTGACCTTCATTGGCCTTCAGTGAGGGAGGCGCCTTCTGGTTGGACCAAATAAGGTCACAGCTTCGAGGCGCGGATGCCGATGTCTTCGCCGAATGGTCTGGCATCATCGAGAAGAAATCCAAGGAGATGTGCAACGATCGAGACGGTGCACGTATCATCTTCAGAGGGGCTATTGATGGTGACAGGTTCACCCTAGATGTAGATGCTTCGGACTCTGACGCTGTGTTGTGCCTGCTAAGAGCAATCCAAAGCTGTCTGGATCCGATGCCGAGCGTCCCCAAGCGCTTCTACGCGGCTCTCATGGAGGCCCTTGCCATTCAGGCGGAGAGAGCAGGCAAGCTAGACAGCCCTTGGCATTTCGACGTGGACGGAGCATCGCCGAGCACCACATCGAAATGAGGCGCTCACAAACTTCACCACTCCACCAATGAAGCAGAACCCCTGTCGGACGGGACAAGGACAAATCCCCCCGGATCCTTCCAGGGGCCCATGAACCTCCTCCAGCAGCTGGCGGCCGAGCACACCGAGAAGACGGGCACGAGGCTCTCCCTTCCGTACCGGGCCCTCGAACTCTGCGCCGAGACCGGCGAGCTCGCCCAGGAGATACTCCGGGACTCGGGCTACGGGAAGCGCGGGGCCGCAAGGCCGGGCGAGAGGGCGGTGGCGGAGCTCGGCGACTCGCTCTTCTCGCAGCTGTGCATGGCGAACGAGATGCACGTCGACGTCGAAGATGTGCTGAGAAGCACCCTGGTTAGGTATGCGAAACGAGATCAAAGGGGACCGACTCTCCCTTGAAGAGTCCCACGCCCAGCCTCTGAAGGCCTTGCAGACCTCAGGGCCGAGCCTGAAGTCGGGAATCGGAACTTCTAGTGAGAGTATACGAGGCTAAATACGGCGACCACCTCATTCAAGTTGGAAAACAATGAGCAATCCGGCCGTACCCAAAATAAAGATAGGCGAGGTATGTCAGATCGGGATTGTTGTCAGGGACCTGCAGAAGGCAACTGACAACTATTGGGCGACGCTGGGAATCGGACCTTGGATGACCCTCAGAATCGAGCCGCCGCTCCTCAGGGACGTGACTCTGCGGGGGAAACCCGTCGAGGCTTCAATGCTGGCCGCAATCGCACAGAGTGGCAGCATTCAGGTGGAACTGATAGAGCCCCTTGAGGGCCCGAGCATCTGGAAGGAGTTCCTGGAGGAGAGGGGCGAGGGCCTCCACCATGTCCAGTCGCTCGTTCAGGACCCTGACGCGGTGCTTGCAGCGTTCAGGGAGATGGGAGTCGGCGTGCTCATGAGTGGCAGGATCGGCGACAGCACATTCTACTACATGGACACCGAGCCGCTTCTGGGAACCATCTACGAGTTCGTGGGCCAGACGACGCCGGGAAGACAGCAACCATGAAGACCTTCACTCGCTTGAGAGGCACGGAAGGAAGGGCGTACATCGACGGCATTCCCGTCCGTGAAGACAGGCGAAGAGCGCTCGCTCATGTCGTTGACTTGGGGCATGTTTCATGGCTGTAGTTCGAAAGGAGAAAGCGTATGAGAAGTATGCTTGGGTGATTCCATTCCTAATGGGGTCATTCTTCCTGCTCTCCATGTCCGCCACTCTCGTTTCGCCTGGAATCCTCACCGAAGCCGAAGGCGCCGTCGAGAGCCTGACCGGCTCCACATTTTCCCAGTTAGCCGCGTCGAGCCCGGGCGTTGCCGATTACATCTACTATCTCATCAGGATCTTTGCCATCTTCAGCGCAGGCCTCGGGGCCTTCTTGGCGGTTCTATCGGCGACGGCCTACAGGAAGGGAGAAGCGTGGGCCTGGTACCTGACGTGGGTTGTGCCCGTGCTCTTTCTGCTCGACGTGTCTAATGACTATCTTGCATTCAGGTACGTGGATGTCGGTTCCATGTTCATTGCAGCGATTCTGGTCGCTGGCCTGCTCCTACCTTACAGAAAGTTCTTCCCCACCAATTCAACACAATGAGTCCAGAGCAGCTGCGCGTCATCCTTCGACCATGCCCATCAACTGCTCGTAGCAGTCGATTGACCTACCAATGGTTCTTCCGTAGGGTGACGGTTTTCCGAGGGGCTCACCTACAACCCGCTCGGGCAGCAGGCTGAGCAGGTCGGCTGAGCGATAGCATCCCCAATGCAGGGGGTCAATCCAAAAACTCAACAGGGCTTAAATATGACATCGATGTATTACATCTACGGTGACTTGATGCCAGTAAAGACCACGATTCTCCTCAAAGATGAGATTTACGAGCAGATTGTCAAGAAGTACGGCAGGCGGAAGATCTCGAAGACCATAAACGAGGCTCTGACGAAGCAATTCTCGACCCCAAAGAAGAGCATGTTCGGAGCAGACCCCTGGCTGACCGTGACCAATCTCAGAGACGAGAAGGAACCCCATGAAGGTCCTTGATTCCTTTGCCTGGATCGAGTATCTGAAGGGTTCGGACAGGGGTGCCGCGGTGAAGCCTTACGTCGATGGCGGCGAGCCTCTCTACACCCCTTCCATCTGCCTGACCGAGGTGAAGGCGAGATATCTGAGGGACCAAAGGGATCCTGCGCCGAGCCTGAATTTCATCGTGGAGAGAAGCTTCATCGTACCCCTGTCTCAGGAGATCGCACTCCAAGCGGCAGATGAAAGACAGAGACGAGGGCTGCACACGGTCGACGCGATAGTGTACGCGACCGGCCTGCAGAGGAAGATGACGGTGGTCACGGGGGACCACCATTTCAGGAACCTGCCGGGAGTGGAGATGATATGAAGGCTTGTCATGGGAGTCGCGACCGTCCGGATGACCAGCGAACATATTCTACCCTCCTAGGCTAAGCTGCATGTCCAACCGGTGTACAGTGGGCATTCGTCAGCAGGAGGTGCTCTCGGTCTGCGTCCGAAGCGAGATGCCAAACGTGCTATTGGTCACGGTGGTGAAGGAGACCGCACCGGAATAGTCGATCCCTGTCGGGGTGATGAAAATCACGGTCGTGCTCGCCTCTACAGTGGTGGTCGTGGCGATGACCTGTCCGGAGCTCGTGGCGCACTCGGGCACAACGATTAGGACCTGGGCGGTTTGCTCTGTTACGGTGTACACCGTGTAGGGTTCGCCGGGTGGCGCAACAACTGTTATCGTCGTCGGCCCTGTTTGAGTTATGGTAGTCGGGGATGTCTCGACCAAGGTGGTGAGGCGCGTAAGCGTGGTGGTCCGGGTCGTTACGGGAGAGATGCCGTATCCGATGGAGATTCCGAGGCCGAGGGCTACGAAGACGAGGGTGACTGAGAGCAGAAGCGTTCTCCCGAGTTGCAAGGCATGCGGCCTGAGTGCAAAGTCTCTGAAGCGTGATTAATAGTTATGTCCGAACGGTTCTGGGGTGATTTGTCGGGGTGCTTCACTCAGGCGCAGGATCCCTCATCATAGATTACGGCACTGAGCAATATCTGACGACGCGACAACCACGTATGAATGATTGGGCATCAACACCCCTGAAGACCATCGGTCAGACGGCCGCCCGAGGACCCCACCAACAATCATTGTCGCAAAGTATAAAAGTAGAAAAGTAGTCAAAACAGCCATGTCTGCTTCAGTGAAGATCGACGAGCAGCGGAAGAAGAACCTCGAGAGGTTCGTCGCCTCCTTGATAATCAACGAGGGGCTGAAAGTATCACTTCAAGAGGCTATGGGAACCATGCTGGACTACTCGATGGAACACAGAGAAGAGGTCGTGAGCAGGCTCAAGCGCCTGCCTCCGTTGGAGGAGGACCCGGCGTGGAAACAGCTCCAGAGCCCCGATGACTGGGGCGTCTCCGACGCATCAGAGCGAATCGACGAGTTCCTCTACGGCTGAACCACGGAGGTGTGGTGCGAACGGCGATATTCATAGACACGGGAATCCTCGTCGCGGCACGAAACCGCTCCGACAACCTGCATGCAAAGGCGGTGCCGCTCATGGAGAGAGCGCTCCGGGGAGAGTTCGGGCGGGTCTGCACCTCAGACTTCATCGTCGATGAAGCGATCACGACAGCTCTGGCGAGGACCCACAGGCACGACCTCGCGGTCAATACGGGCAGGCTCGTGATAGATTCACCGAGAATCGAGCTTTTGCCCGTCGGCCGTGGCGAATTCCAGTCGGCCTGGGACAAGTTCCGGGAGATGCGCGAGCGGCCGATGAGCTTCACCGACTGCACCTCTCTTGCGCTGATGCAGGTCCACGGAATCGAGAGGATCATGAGCTTCGACGCCGAGTTCGACGGCTTGGTGGAGAGAGTCCCAGGGCCGTAAAGCCGAGCGAGAGGACCGTGGCGGAGCTCGGCGACTCGTTCTTCTCGCTGCTGTATAGGTCAACGAGATAGAACTTGACGTCGACGACGTGCTGAGGGGCAGCATGGCCCGCTACCAGTGGAGACTGCTCAAACCCAAACGCTAAATATTACACTCTGTCCTACAAAGCGTCATACATGCCGACCATAAGCGTGAGGATCTCCGACGAGCAGAAGAGGGCCCTGCTCGAGTACGGCCCCCTCTCCAACTCCATCAGGGACGCACTCCGCCTCTACCTCGACTCGAAGCGGAGCGAGCGGCTCCTGGTCAAGCTGCGGGAGCTCCAGGGCGAGGACCGCGTCAGGACGACCTCCGCCGAGGACGCCAGGCTCATCGGGGAGGACAGAGGGCGTTGATGGTCGCCGACTCCAGCTTCATCGTCGAGGGCCTCCTGAAGGACCAGGAGCTGCTCAGGGAGGAGGACATCATCACCCTCGACCTGGCCGTCTACGAGGTGGCGAACTCCGTCTGGAAGCACCAGCACCTGCTGAAGGACCTCAAAGACGGGCCTAAGTATCTCTCGATATTCCACGGGCTGCTCGAGACGAACAAGATTAGGGCGGTCCGTCCCAGCCCGGGCCTGATGGAGCGGTCCTATGCGCTCGCCGCGAGGAACGGGCTGTCCATTTACGACGCCGTGTTCATAGCGCTGGCGCTGGAGGTCGGCGCTGCGCTGAAGACCTACGACCGGCGGCAGGCCGCGGTGATGCGGAAGGAAAGCGCCAGATAGACCTGTTCAGGCCTCATGCGTATTCGGGACGGGGACTTGGCGGAGGCCCAAGAAGACGTATTACGGCCGGCGAGGGCCCTTCGAAGCCGAAACTTAGCTGCATGTCCAACCGATGTACGGCGAGGATTTACTACGAGGCTACACCATTCGGACAAAACTACTAATCACGCTTCATAAGGTTGGATTTCTATGAGTGGTCAACCACCACGGAGTTACACCCGAATCGCAGCGGCGATGGTCGTGGCAGCGGTCGTAGTCGCCGCCGCAATCGTCGCCACGTCTACCTTTGGGGGCACTGTCACGATCACCAAGACGATACCAGAGACCACCACGTCGATCTCAACCACGGCGTTCACAATACTCTCAACAGTCACTGAAACTCCCATCGGAACTCCCATCGCATCCACCGCGACCACAACGACCACTATCACGTCCGTCTCGACACGGACTCTAGGAAATGCCACCGTGATCGTCACAGGGACACTGACGTTTCCGGCGGGCGCGCGCCTCTACGAAGTGATTTTCAAGCAGAGCGGGGATTGCACGCCCACGTCCTATGCTGCCCCATGGTCCGTAACGCTTGGACCTTGGACCGTGGTGGAGCCGTCGAATGCCGCCTTTCCCGTCTCGACCGGCTCTGGAGCCGCCGGCCCCTCCTACGCAAACTCCTCGGTGATCGCGTTCTCCGTTCCAAACGGGCAATACCAGTACAGCATGGCCGTGGCGTGGAACTTCGGAAACCCCTCTGGGGTCATCAACGTCAACGGGAATGACGTCACGGTCGTCCTCCTGGGTCCGGCGATATCCTGCACCTCGACTTCCGCGGCAACCGCATGAGACCGCGACTGCCATATGGGAGAGCGCAATCAACCTTGGCGTGGCACCGTCACTTTTAGGCTTCTAAGACCGACAGACGCTAGAGGTTGCAGTTCGGACATAACTATTAATCGAAGTCAAGGCGCAATCTTCTTTGAGGCCTTTCTCTGATGAGCGCTACACCGGTCCGGAGCTTCTCCCGACTGGCGATCGCCATAGTGGTCGCCGCGCTCATCGTAGGAGGCACTCTTTACTTAGAGACGGCGGCTACCGCCACCGTCACAAGGACAACCGCCATCACGAACACACAGACATCTACGATGACAGTTTTCTCCGTTGCTCCTAACGGCACAACCGTAACAACGACCACCACATTCAAGACAACTGTTACAATCACAGCTACTGTTACTTCTGCTCCTACTACTTCATCCGCAGGTAACACTGGATATGTTACTGGAACAAGCTTCACCAACGCGACTGACACATATCTCACTTCTTGCGTTGTTACCGGAATCGGGGGACTACAGATTCGAATAGCATCCGATTCCACAAACGCGTCGGTTAGCGGGGAGTTGGTCAATGCAGTCGATACGCTCGGATGCGATATAGTCGGAAACCCTCCCGAAACACAGGTCGTTCACATAGACAGCTTCAGCGTCGGACAAGAGGGATGGCTGACCCCCGTCTTCCCGAATCAAGCAGAGTCGGGCGGGCAGCTCAGCTTCACCGTTGTCTATCAGGGGTCGACTTATCATTTCACGGCAACCGTTCCACCGATTGGAACTTCTTGCGTGACCCTTCATGTTCCCTCGGCAAATGTAACTACCACATTCGTGATGAACGGACAAGGCTCCTATTGTTGGCAGTGACTCCCTTGCGCCTCCTCGCCTAACAGGACAAGCTCGCGAGCCGAGAGGCTATCACAGCCATTCGGACATAACTATCAATCAGGAATGACCTTTCTGTCGCCGACCGGGCGTGGGGACTTGGCTTTGTTGTCAGCGCCGTCGTCTGACATGTCTATCTTACAAGCGGAAGTGACTGTTAAGCGTGCAGCATCATGCGATTTCTCGCACCCCTTGCTAGCAGCAGCCCACATCACCCTCTATCCATTGAAGCTCGGGACGAATAGCAATGCGCGCAGGATGGCCTTAGGACAGGTTCCCGCGCGACTAACAGCAAGATCAAGTAGAGAGTGAGAGCGCTGGCTATGGCTAGCGTGAATATCACCAGCATCTTCACGCCGGCGAGTTGTCGCTACATGTCGGCTTCGTCTTGTTCATGAATACTTCTTCCAGACGAACTCAGGAAGAAAGCTTGCGATTAGAATGACAATGAAGGCACCCCAAAAGAAGTTCCAACTGAACGAAACAACGGACAGGACGTTCAGGACGCCGACCAAGGCCAGCACGGGAAAGGCGATTCCGTCGATCTTGCAATGCACCCTTCCACACGATCTGCCGTTGATGAAGCAACCGACGCCAAACCAGCCCACTGAGAGCGTCCATAGGGCTCCTGCGAGAGTGAGCGAGATCAGAGATGCCGAGAAAGCCACTGAAGTCGCTGCCACCAAGGCAAACGGGACCCCCCAGAGAAGGTAGACCCATGGAGCTCTCTCGTAGTTTCTCCCATATGATGTGTCGAGAGGGCTTTTGGCGGCCATGGTCATCTCTCCAATGCGTCGCAGGCGTAGAGATTTGACCCATACTTCTTGAGATGGGTTTCCACCACACCCAGCAGAGGAAGCATCGTCTCGCTGTTCAGCGTATAGATTACGGACTTACCGTTTCTCGCCGAAGTGACGAGACCGCAGAAGGCCAAGCATCGGAGTGCATGAGACCCCTGCGTCTGCTCCAGGCCCACTTCGTGACATATCTGGGATACAGAGCGACCGCTCTTCACAGTCTTGAGGTAATGGATGATTCGCATGCGTGCAGGATTGGCGAGTGCCTGGAAGAATAGGCCGAACGGCTTCGAGGGTTCAAGCCTTACAACTGACATATCAGTCATATGACATGGATATCATGCTAATAAACGATTCTGTGCGAGTCTCATGTGACCTGGCGGCGGCAGGACGCTGGTGCTCTCGATGGCTGGGAGAGCGAGCGTGAAATGAGTGAAGTGGGCCCGAAGGAGCCCAGACCTATTATGGGTTCGAATCTCCTCTGGGTGTAATGAGGCACCACAACCGGTCTTCGATTAACTCTTCACTTTGAGCCGCCGAAGGACGGCCCACAAGACGGCGAAGACGACAAGGAGGCCTGCCCCGCTCGCGAAATCACCCCCGGCCAGTTCAATCAGACCGATGGCAAGGAGGATGACCGCCGCAGCCCAAGCGAGCGTCCCAATTCCCCAGGTCATTTCGCCGAAGCCGACCCTGCCGTGACCGTCTCTTCATCCTCCAAGGTTATCACCAGCTTTCCTCGAGCGTGTCCTTCCTCCAGATACCGGATAGCCTCAGGAACCTGGCTCAAGGGGTAGCGTCTCTCTATGACCGGCACTATCTTGCCCGCTCCAAGGAGCCCTCCGAGAAAGGCCAGGTCCTCTTGGTTCGTCCGCGCCATCATGTTACCCATCTTCTTGCTCCCGGTCATCGACATCCATGGTCCCAGGAGAATGGCCTGGAACAGTTGGGCCATGGAACCTCCGGTCATGACGTAGATCCCCTTTGGACCCAGCGCGCGCTTGTAGTCTGAGATCCAATGGTATCCGCCGGCAGCCAGAATCAGGTCGTAATGCTGCCCGTTCTTGGTGAAATCTTCCTGGTTGTAGTCGATGACGTGGTCTGCCCCGATCGAGCGCGCCTGGTCCAGGTTCCTGGCGCTGCACACTGCGGTCACCTCAGCCCCGAACGATTTGGCAATCTGCACCGCAAACGTACCGACACCGCCAGACGCACCGTTGATCAGGACCTTTTGCCCTGGCCCGATCTTTCCTTTGCGAAGACCCTGCAGGGCGGTGACTGCCGCCAGAGGAACGGCCGCCGCTTCCTCGAACGGTATATTGGCGGGCTTCGACACCAACGCGTCTTCACGGGCGCATACGTATTCGGCGAAACCTCCCGGCGTGTTCCCGAATACCTCATCGCCTGGTCGAAACCTCTTCACGTTCATGCCGACGGCTTCGACCCGCCCCGCAATGTCGGACCCGAGTATCTTGTTCTTCGGTCTTAGGAGCCCGACGCCCATCAAGCGCATCATCGACGGCTTGCCGCTCATGATGTGCCAGTCAGCTGCGTTCACCGACGCCGCAAGGACTTCTACCAGTACTTCGTCGTCCTTGGGAGCAGGCTTCTCTGTCTCCGTGAGCTTAAGGACATCGGGGGTGCCGTACCTCGGGCACACAATCGCTTTCATCATCAAGAGAACCAGCTCCTAGTCCCGCCGCCCAAACCACTTGGCCAACGACGGGCGGAGAAGCCCAAGCGACGTGACTTCCAACCAAATCAACAGCGGTGCTGAAAAGGCGTTCTCAAGCACTCCCGCCATCGACGAGCCTGGCTGTCCGAAGGTCAGGTAGACGAACAGCAGGGCCAGACTCGCCATGAAACAGACGAGCGAAAAGATGGCATAGCTGGTCCAGCCGCTCCTCGTGTGGTCGCCTCTGCGGCGGAGCCTCATCCATGCATAGAACATGGCCACGATCAGCGAGATGCTACCCACCGATGAAAGCAGGCCGTGCACCTCCCCTGGCCAGGGCATAGGCTGGTCGGGGAAGACACCGGTCAGGGCGAACGTAGCCCCGAAGAGACCAACGAGAGGCCCTATGGCCCTGAGGGCCGGGAGCTCACGCCGAAGCCCGACCGCAAGCGCAAACACCAAGACTCCGAAGACGATGAAATTTGCGTTCTGGAGGAGGGCGTATGTTCCATAGAGGGCCCATGCACCCAAGTCGCTCGTCTGTTGGGTCGTCCAGCTGAAGCTAGGAATCAGCGAATGCTCCAGGAGTATCATCGCGAGAAAGAAGAAGGGTGCGACGACTCCGCCGAGAGCATAGAGCCTTGGATTCGCCATCAAAGGAACCACCCCCTTCCTCAAGATACCCTGGCGGCCCTTGACAGTCTGAAGAGCTTCAGTCCGAAGACCAAGGGGAAGACGAGGAAGGCCAGGAGCGCGAAGGGGGCGTACGAGGCGGAGTTGGTCGAAAGGAGGGTGATCCCCACGAGCTGGGCCGCGCCGATTGCGATGCTCAGCGCGCCGAAGACCTTGCCGAAGGCTGCAGACCTGAACATCACCACTCCGAGGACTATCAAGGCCGTCGACAGGAGGAGCGTCGCTGCGACGTCGAACTCGTTGAACATGCCCTGGGTCGCCTGCCACAAGAGGGTTAGCGTGTGCTGGTCAGCGGGGGTCGCCCCGGGAGCATTGTAGAGGGTGGAGATCGGGTCGAAGGCGACCTGCGTGGTGTCTTCAACGAAAGTCACTCCAATGCCCAGGAGGTAGAGGACGGTCCCGAAGAGCGCGAGTGCAGGGCTCTTCCCGCTGAGAGCCCGATAGATGCCGAGGGCGAGGCCGACCAACCCGACGCTGACAAAGAAGTACAGGGTGTTCCCCGCCGCGAGGCCCGTCCTGACGTTGGGGAAGTTCATCACTCTAGCCGCGAAAGAGGCGGTCGTCGATGGCCCGAACGCAATCAGCGTGAAGATGGTCAGCAGGAAGATGACGCCAGCCAGGATGCCAGCAAGACCGCCCAACCTCAGAAAACTCCTCTCCTTCTTCACCGAATCTACTCCTTCCGTTCCCATTTGAGACATGGCAATCTGGTTGTTAGACACTATATATAAAGATTGACACTGTGTCCAATTATGTATTGCGTGTGTTGATATTATCGCCTTGTAAAATTATTTATAAAGCACCTGTTGGAGTCGTCCACAAGGTAGGTCATGAGAGTGGTACAGAACGATGCCTCAAAAGAAAAAAGGCAATTGCGCTATAGGAAGAAGGAGAGAACGAGAGAAGAGATTCTCGCCGTGGCTGAGAGGTTCTACTCTGAGAAACCCGCGAACGAGATCCTTCTGGAAGACATCGCCGAAGCGGCCTTTGTAAGCCGTACGACTATCTACAACTATTTTGAAAACAAGGACGCCCTCTTCTTTGCCGTCGGTAACAAGGTGATCAAAGAACTCAACGAAAAAATCGTTGCGACCCTGCCCGCCGAGTTGTCCGGGAAGGAGCAGGTTCTGTTCCTCTGTAGGATGACGTTCAAGGACGGCGTCGATAATCCAATAGTGCTGAAAATCACGAATGCGACTTTCGACCACATCAAGAACATGAAGTGGATGCCCGAGGTCCTCATCGCGACCATCCAGGAGAAGCTGGGAGCGGCAGCCTTGAACAAGCTCACTCACGACCTGTCTCCACTGGAAGATTATGGATTCGAGAGGTACTTTGAGGAGCCTCACTTCTTTGAGTTCTTTGTTCAGTTCTTGAGGAACGGCGAGCTATGGGTGAAAGCAGTGCGCAAAGGCAAGAATGATAAGACAATAACGAACGATTTGGAAGACCCGATTATCGTTCAGTATGTGACCATGGTGAATAACGGATTGCTGTCAGAGATGGAACTAAGAGGAACAGTTTCGAACCCGATGGGTCCCCAAAGAGAGTCGATCGTCGGCAACACGTTGAATCTGATAGCCCTCTTTCTTGATCACAACGTCTAGTCTCTGAGAGAGTCGATATTCTACTCGCTTTGTCCGGTCGGCCGCCTCTACGTCTATCTTCGAGGGTCAGCGACAGGACCGTGGCCGAGCTCGACGACTCTCTCTTCTCGCTGCTGTGCATGGCCAACGAGATGGGTGTGGAGATGGAGGAGGTTCTTCGGGTCACGCTAGTCAGGTGCCAGAAGAGATTACTGAGTTCAAGAGAGCGCAGGTCCTGATTACTCAGCTGTGAACCAGTCTCAAGGAATTATCGTGGGCAGGCCCCAAGACTTCGGCAACAAGGAGGGATTTAGGGGATAAGGATGTCAGCTAGAGGCAACTCGCGGGGACTCCTATTTCGCCTCGTCTTCCTTCGAGGCACCCCGTCCAAGCCGAAGGAGTCTGCGGGCAATCAAGAGCCACCATATGAACACCAAAATCGAGGCAGAAGCGAAAAGGTCCGTTGAGAAGACGGATGCCGCCGACACGAAGGCGAGGGCGACGTAATTCACCATGAAGAGCCCATTCGCAAGGACCCCGACCCACGAGGTCGCTCTGCCGAAGACCTTGCTCCTGCGCATAATCAATGCGACGATGAGGCCGGCCACAGCCACGAGGATGAACCCATTGCTCTCGAACAGGCCGTTCCCGCCTGCGGCGACTGTCGCCTGGCCCGCTGCCAAGAAGAGCGACCTCTGTGCATCGATTGACGCAGCCGCGTACTGGTCGCTGACGTAGAGCAAGGAGAAGCCCGTGTTCGTCGGTATGTATGCCGCTATGCCTGCGAAGACGAGGGTCGCGGCTACTGCCATCCAGGCTTCATTGGCTCGTCTGAGGGCAGCAAAGAGGGCAAGAAACAGCGGGGCCAAGAGGGCGGCGACTGCAATGTCCAGGACAGCATCGTCGATGAGTCCGGCGAGCCTATTGTTCTGAAACAGCTGGAACCACCCGATCACGGTGCTGGGTTGCAGACCGGAGCTGGCCCCGTAACTCCCCGAGTTCAACCAGACCACCTGAATGATGAAATCTGCGACACCCTCAATCAGCACAATCGCCAAAGCCGCGAGGGCAGCGTAGCCGCCGATTCGGTAGAGACCCTCCCAGGCAGGGTCCGCAGCCTCGGCTTTGGATTCATCCGTCCAGCGTTGGCCCGGACCAACCAGCGCGTTCATTCTTTGGACACCTGCTTCTGTTGGGAGAAGCTCATGGCGGGTTCGGTGCTGATGTAGCCCTCCTCACCTTTGGCCTTCACATACCCGTCGTACGCAAAGGGGAGCGCGAGGATGACGGGCACCAAACCGAGCGTGAAAAACCCGACCACGACATCGATGACCAGTACCACGAAGACAAACAGAATCGTGGGCAGGCCCAAGACCTTCCTGTAGCCGAGGTAGAGGTAGCCGATCCCGAGGACGAGGTTCAGAATCGCGGCAAGCCACCGGTTCTTACTGCCACTCACACCGGAACAATCCTCCCCTTGAGTGCAAGAGTTGTTCCGAGTCGCGCTCCGACCTCCTTGAACCTCTCCTCTTCGCCCTCCTTGAGTAACATGACGCCCCCCTTCGCGCTGGCGACGATTGCCGACTCGCGCGAGGCGATCATGAGAACGCCATGGTCCTTCAGCTCCTTCTCGATCAGCTTGGCTGCGCTACCAGAGAGCGGAGCAGCGAACCTTGTGTCAAAGGCGAAGCCACGCTTTCCAGATAGATCGATGCCCTTGAGATTTCGTAAGAGCGCCTTCATCGCCTTGGACGCCGTGTGCCATTCCGTCGGGGCTCCGACACAAATCAGGTCGTACTGACTCAACGAACCGACAGCGACTTCGCCCGCTCCGAGGCACGAAGCCTCAACGCCCGCTTCCCTGAGCCCCGATTCGAGCGACTTTGCGACCCTTTCCGTGTTACCGTATCTCGAAGAGAAGACCACGATCGACCTGAGAGATCTGGGTTCCGCAGTCAACTCGAACCGCCCTTTTCGCGGCCAGATGCCCGCTTCTCCGGCATTCCGAGAAGCTCCTCCCTTTGGAGGTCTACTCTCAAGACCCCCATCGTCCCTGCAACCTCGAGGACCGTCCCATCGAGGAAGCCCGCCCGCTCGAGCACTCCCAACGTCCCCTCGATCGCCACTCCGCTTCCTTTCCTGTTATCGAGGGAAGCCGTCTTCAGGCCGTTTCTCGACTTCAGGTCGACCGAGAAGACCCGTTCGACAGCCGCCCTTTTCTTGAGGACCATCTTTCTCGTTCACCTGGGCGAAGTGCGGCTCGGGTGCCCAGTTGATTGTTCGTTGTCTTGATTGTGTCTATATACACAACCCGGCATACTACGCTCGATGTCCGAAACGGGAGAGGGCAAGGACAGGCAAGGAGAACTCCTCTTTCAACTCTCTAGCTGGGACAGGCGAAGGATACTCGCGGCCCTACTGAAGGAGGACCTCAGACTGAACGAGACCGCCAAGAGGCTCGGAATGGCCCCGACCGAGACGTTCAGGCAGCTCCAGAAGCTCACCGAGGCCGGCCTCCTGAGGAAGCTGCCCGACACCAGGTACGGGCTGACCGCCTACGCGAGGCTCGCCATGGATTCTACGTCCTCCACAGGATTCATCGCACGCTACAGGGAGTACTTCACAGACCACGATGCGACGCAGCTCCCCGTCGAGTTTCGGGGCAGACTCGGGGAACTCTCCGGCGGCGCACTTTTCACCGAGAGCGTCGCCAGTCTGAACAAGGTGACAGAGATGCTGAGGAACGCCCGCGAGAGAATTGACATAATGGTGGAAGAGCGGTTCGGGGTCCACGGAGAGATCATGACGGAGAAGCAGGCCGAGGGCCTCGAGTTCAGAGCCCTAATCCAGGAGACGATGATACCCGAGACAAGGACGCTCATGCACGGGGCCAAGCTAATCCCGGAGATGCGGGTCATCCCCAAGGTTCGCGCGGTCATGATAATGACTGAAAAGGAGGCGGCAATCACCCTGCCTCGGGTCGACGGGAAGTTCGACCAAGTGGGATTCATCGGGAGCGACAGTGTTTTTCTCCGCTGGGCGAGCGACCTCTTCAGCGATCAATGGGAGAAGGCGAAGCCTTGGTACCCATAGTTCCTCCGGAGCCACCCCGAGCCTCGCATTGACTCGGTCAGGTTGACTGATCTCTCCGGCTTGCACTTCTTGCCCATCAAGGCCCCGAATTTACCCACAACCCCGGTTAGGTTCCTTCTTGGATACTCGACGTCATCTGGCTGGAAGGGTTACGCGTCAAGCGTCGGATAGACGAGGTTGTAGATGGTGGAGATTGGTGATAAAGAGGCCTTGTTCATTCCAAGTCAGGGGACACGTCGAGTCGACTGCTCCATAGAGGCTAAATACCGGAGAGGATGCTCTCTAAGAGCAGCTGAGACAAGTGGCTAAGAAGAAAAAGGTAAACCTCCCAAAGGTAAATGGCCACGGCGAAGACCCCCCGTAAGCGAACTCCGGTTGAACGCTTCTTAAGGCATGATGAGCGTCGCATCTACCCCAGAGATGCGTGGAGGTGATTTAGAAGTGGTGGAACCCGCTAAGGATGGAAAACCCGCCGGAAGCCATACGAACCGAATGAAGGCTGGATTAAACTGGCGGAACACTCTCTCCGATTTCGCAGCGACTTCGGGAATCCTCGCTGGATTCTCCATAGCGTTCGTTACCATCGTCATCTCCTCTGACGTGGGAGGGCGGACTTTGTTCTGGACGATTCGATGGGGCGACGTCGCGGTTCTCGTGCTCGGCCTGACTTCCGCAACTTTCATTGCCGCCACCGAACTATATCTGAGAGCGAAGTCCTTTGATCCCTGGGACCTCCCAGAACGATATGAAGATTACATGAAGGGTCGAGATTGGAAGGGAAGCCCCGAATGGAATGAAGAGTGGGAGGACGTCAGAAAAGACCAGCTCGAAAGTTGCAAGCACTTCCAACGCTACGCGCAGGATACCTACAACACCTCAATCTTCTTGCTGTTCATCGGGTTGTTCTTCGTAATAGGGTCTTACGACATCGTCGCCGCCGCACTTGTCTCTTTGACGGGAATTGCACTAGAAATATTCCAGACCCTGATTCCGACCAATTATGGCTCTGTAAAGGCGAAAGGAAGCCCCGTGACAAATGGCTGAACTAATGGATTGAACGCTCTCATTCGGAAGGTATTTACGCATGTCATTTTGCAAAACTACACTCGAGCCAGAAGAAACTAGAAGGGCTCGCAAATGACAAACGATAACATTGGCAACAACAACGTAGCTGATGGCAAGGGAGCTGATGGCAAGAATACTCCGGCCCCATTGGCAATCCTCCAATCTACCGCGTCCACACGCCTGAATGAGGTCCAGAATGCCTACAGTTCGGCCGTGGGAAACGGACTCTCGACCACGAAGAACGGACTCTCGAACGCGGGAAACGTTGCTGATGTGAAAAAGATCAGCGACGAGCTTTCTGCGGCGTGGGAGGCCTACAAGGACCAGGACTACCCTGGTGCAATCTCTCACGCGAACAATGCGGATTCGATTCTATCCCAGGTGATCGAAGGCAGGGGATTCGGATGGCGAGCCACTAACATTTTGGCACTTCATTGTCATGCATGGTTGATTCTGTGGATCATACCTTTGGTGTGGCTCGGTTACGCCGCCTACGTAGCTCCTTTGCACTCAAACATGCTGACCCTGAACCTCCACTTCATCAACGTGAACTTGTCCATTCCGAAGTTGTTGCGCCTGTTGATCCTGACGGCGGTCAGTGGAGGTCTAGGTGCGATTCTGAGACAGATCTACGATGTGTCCTACCAAGTCAAAGTGCGGCAGTATCAAAAGGCCATTTCCATGGATGTCCTCGCGACTCCTTTCATAGGCATCCTTTTCGGATTCATTGCCTTCTTCATTCTGGCTGCGGGGCTGTTGGTCACGACTCAAAAGGTCTCAACGAGCTCGCCCGATCTTTTCGTTGCCGTCGCGTTCTTCCTGGGCTTCGACTGGGGCGGAGCGCACCAATACATCAAAGGAGTGATGCAGACGGTCCTGAAGACCCCGCCTGCCCAGCAAGGCGGTCAAGCGACCGCCGGTGCCCCTGCTCAGACTCCCTCTTGAGCCCGGCCAGGGCGCCCCTTCCATCCTCTCCACCGGTTCTATCCTCGTCCCGATCGGTACTGGCAACGGGACGCTGTCGACCCAGCGTGGAAACAGCTCCAGAGTCCCGATGATTGGGGCGTTTCTGACGCATCAGAGCGAATCGACGAGTTCCTCTATGGCTGAGCCACTTTCGGCCGTTTCCTCAGGATCGACCAGGACACTCCGGCTACGACCACTACCACGACGGCCAGCGCGGTCAGCAAGACCGCAAATCCCGGTACCCCGGAGCCCGAGTGGGTCGACGTGGAGTTGCTTGTTGTCGAAGACGAGCGACTTGAAGTCTGGCCGGGGGAGGTGTTCCCATTGCCTGTGTTCCCATTACCTGAGCCCTGTCCCTGCGACGCCGTCGACGAGGGGATAGGCGTCCCCGCTGTCGAGCTGGTGGAGGAGCCCGCCGGGGTGACAGGCGTCAATGTGAAGTCGGCCGGACTCATGCCGTCGAGACGGCAGTTCGTGATGGTCCCGTTCGAAACGTCCCAGGTCCAGTCCTGATTCATGTACTGGCCCATGATGCTGATCTGGCCCGTGGCGGCGTTCGCGTGCACGGTGGCGTTGAACGTCGTCGACCAGATGGCAGGCTGGCTGCAGTTCTCGACTATTGGGTTGGTGGCGCGGGTGCACGTGTAGATGGTAGAAGTGAGACTAGGGTGATTCCAACTGCTGCCGTTGGAGAGGAAATCGGAGTCGAAGAAATAGGGAGTACTCAAGGCCGGGGGGCAGGCCGGATCCGTCACATAGGTGGCGGTGAGCTCGAAGTATCCGTTGCCTCTGAATTGCTCCACGTGGAACGTGTTGCCGTTGCCGTCCTGCCAGACTCCACAGTCATTTGCGTTGAGCCCCGCGCAGGCCAGGTATGTCTGTCCGCTTTCGGTAGTGTACTGGATGCTCGTCACGTTGGTCGTCGCGAGAGGCCCCGGCATCGGCAGGTCGGCCTTCGGCGCCGGGGCGGCCGTGACCGGACTGGAGGCTGACGGGACTTGCAGGTTCATGTTCAAGAGGACAAGCACCAGAAGCAGCGACGCTCCCAGCGCCTTGAATCCCAACGATAGATGGTTAGGCGGCGGCCGCTAATAGACGTTTGCCTCTCACTTCGGGTAGGTGTAGGCCGTGACGGTCCACTCGGCATCGGGAGCGTCAGTCAGACCGTAAGACGTGGTCGTGGCGGCGAAAGACGGTCGTGCCGTTTGAGCCGAGTCTCTAGTTCCGGCCAATGGAGGTGGTCGATTAAGTCGTGGTCCCGAGGGTCTCCCCTTCTGCGGGGCGTCCCGCTCTCCCACTCACACCAACTTCTACAGCAATCAAGAAATACCCAATATGCACAAGAAACACTTGTATGGACCAATCAAAACGAGGGCTGTCGAAAAGACAAACATTCTTCTTCGTGATTGTCTTCATCATTGCTATCACAGTCAGCATTGAATCCGTCACCCAATGGAACCAACTCTACAGCTCAGACCTAGAGATCTTTTCCATTCTTCTACTTGTCAGTTTGGTCGCATCAGTGGCATCAAACCTAGTCGCAAACAAGTTGACCACATCTCACATCAGCAAGGTTGGATTTCAAGGAGAGGCCAACCCGTTCCAGAGGGCTTTTTACAGGAGATTCGGTCTTGACTCAGGTTACGCTCAAGTATTGATTGGGATTCCCGTTGCATATGCAACGATTCTCCTGTTCTTCAAGTTCTTTCACATTCTTGTTCTTTCGTTCGCCTTTACCCTGCTCCCTTTAGTTTTGTCCTACGACGCCATTCAAGATTACCTTGTCCTAAGAGCAATAAAGTGACCCTCTAACCTGCCGCGCGCCACACCGGCACGGCGATTACGTCTTCTCCTGCCTAATCAAGTGAGGCGCAGGTTGATATCAACGCCTATCCCACTCTTCGGGGTGACAGTCAACACAGATTCGGAAGCGCCACCTTCGGCAGCTGGCGATCCGGTCCGCAGATTCGTGGTGAGGCGAATGGATTTTACCTTGAGCGGGGAGTGCTCATGCTAGATCTGACAGTGGGTCTTGCTAAGACGTCGGAAAACCAGAGTGAGGAAGATATGGCGACAATCCGTTTTGAAACCAAATTGTCCAAGATTGGCGCATGGACGCTTCTTAGGCTCCCAAAGGGCGCGAGCGCGAAGCTTCCATCACGAGGCATGGTCATGGCCAAGGGAACTATCAACGGTTTCCACTTTCAGGCCGCGCTCGAACCTGATGGGAAGGGAGGCCATTGGCTAAAAGTGGATAACGCCATGCGTAAAGCCATCAGGGCAGATGCAGGTGACACGGCAACGCTGGCGATTGAACCGATTAAGAAATGGCCGGAGCCCAGGGTGCCAGATGACTTGGAGAAAGCCCTAGCGGCCGACCAACGGGCATACAACTTGTGGATGGACATCACGCCAAACGCACGATGGGACTGGATTCGTTGGATAAACGCAACCAAAAACCCAGAAACACGCAGTATACGAATCGAGAAGACACTCTCGAAACTCAGGTCAGGAAAGCGGACAGCATGTTGCTTCAATCGTAGCCAATGCACCGAACCTGAAGTATCTAAAAACGGGGTACTACTCTAACCGCAGCGATGAAAGCAACATGCCAATAGCAGGATGCTCTGCCCTCACGCTCTCGGTTGAAAAGATCCTGTGACAATTGGGACGCATCTAGGTTCGAATCCCTCAAGCAATGTGATCAAGAGACAACTGATTTACTATTTCAGTCGCGTTCTTGAGAGTGGTTGACCGGGGCTTACCTGATTACTTGTGATAGGTCGCGACGAAACTCTGGGTGACGTTGAAGCCAGTCTGCGCTGTCGTATCATTCGTGAACATGAAGACCAGCAGGTACGTGCCGGCCGGCAGCACCACGCTGAGGGTCGCATGGTTCACGTTGCCGGTGGTATAGTAGTACCCATTGACGTTCTGGCACACGGTGTTCTCCTGCGGGTTGCTGACCTGCGAGATGGCGGCCGTGAGGCTCGAATTCGTGGCGAAGCTTCCGGTCAGGACGGCCGCGCGCTGCAAGCTGAAGACCACGCAACTGCTGCTCCCGGAGGCATACGACTGCACATCTCCCGCCTTGTAGGGCAGGGAGACGGAGGTCGGCGGAAACAGCGCCGGAAGGACGAGGAGCCCCAACAAGACCGTTACGACTATGATCGACGCGGCAGCAACAACCAACTTCGCCCTTCGCTTCATGCCGGTCGAGTCTCGCCGGCCGCCGGCTTGTTATACGCCTTTCCGAACGGGTCCGCTCTCCCGGGTCAGTAGCCCTCGACCTTAAGGCCAGGAATCCCGCCGAAGTGCTTCACGTTTCTCGTAAGCAGCGCCATATGGTCCTTCATGACCAAACCCAATTTAGGTTGGAAAACGATATCTAATTGGAGCCGACAAATGTCGTCGTGAATCTTCTTCAAATTCGAGGAAAACTGCTGCTTCGTTCTTCGTTGATCACTGTTCTTCTGGTCTCCTCATTCAGCCTTATGGCTCTCCCCGCGGCCGCACATGACTCTCCCCCGTCGAGTTCGTGCGCGGGGACCACTCTACCGAGCACTACATTTGTAGCGGCGCCACCCACGGGCGCCAAGGGCCCCGACGACATCACACAGCTCGGGGTTCCTGGACTCGACAAAGGACGGGCGCTGATCTGGACCGAGTACCAGAACGGGATTAACCCCGATGGCACTCCGGGACCCAGCGGTGCGACCCAGTCCACCATAGCAGCGTACGACCCAGTGACAGGAGCGCTCGAGAGGACCGCCATGGTGACCGGGCACGTCGACGGGCTGACGGCCGACCAGGCACTTGGGAAGATCATAGCGACGGCGAACGAGGACGCCAACTCCGTCTTCTACCTCCTGGACCCGCTCACGGGAGCGGCGACAGCCTTCACCTACAGCCCCAACCCCGAGGTCGGGGGGGCGGGTGGGACGGACAGCATCGCCGTCAGCGGCGGCAATATCTACGTGTCCCACTCGAACCCCCTCGACACGACCCAGGCGACCGAGTACAAGGTCACCCTCGACTTCTCGACCCACACTGCGAACCTGACTCCGGTCTTCTACGATGACAGCACGGCGACCAACGTGCTGACCGGCACCAAGGTGCAGCTCGCTCTGACTGACCCGGACACCAACTACATCATGCCCCACGCAGGAGAGGCCTTCGGCGGGGACTTGGCCACTATCAGCCAGGGCGACGGACTGATAGTCTTCACATCGCACGTCAACGGGCGCCCGCAGCTCAAGGTCCTCAGCGTGACCGACAACGTCCCGGGCAACGTGCCCCCCATAGACGGCCTGGCCGTGGCGACCTCCGGTAGTGGTACCCTCTACGTGGTCGACGCCTCAGCTGGGACGATCACAGCCCTCGACACGACGGGATGCGCCAAGGGAACCGTGTTCGTTGGCGAGCCGAACGACAACGGGAACCCAATCCTCGGGACTCTGAACCTCTCCACCGGACACATCACGCCCTTGGGGAACAGCTTCCAGAGCCCGAAGGGACTGCTCTTCGTCCAAGCCCACGGGGGCGACGATGGACAGGGAGAGAACGACGACTCTCAGTGACCATCGTCAGACTGCCAGGATCAGGCCCCCTCCAGCTCAGCCCTCTGAATCCAGTGCACCACACACGTCTGGCATCTACCAAGAAGCCATGACGCAATATGGTAGAGGTTGTGACCCTGTGACCCCGTTCATCCTGGCCAAAGGTGACTTCGCAGGCGTGGCCCGCATGGCGCTCCGAAGCTTCCGCACCTCTCACAAGCTATGAGCTGTCCGGAATCGCCACGAATCGGGCCTTAGATACCAAACCTGACTATTTTAGGCACCTAATCAACTGGATGGGCTGACAGGTCCCCCTACGGCGAGATAGATGTGTATGTGTACGTGAAGGTGCTGGTCGCCGCGGTCGCGCTCACGCCTCCGAACAATCCGATTACGAAGGCAAACAATGCGAAGATGATGACGACTCAGACAAAGGTCCATACCAGGCCGAAGATGAGCATGTAATTGGCCTGCTTCCGGTCCCTGTCCTTGACCACAAGATATGCGATGATTCCACCCAGCAACGCGAAGAACAAGGGGAGCAGCCAGTACAGTCCGCTGACCATCTCGGTCGCCTGGGTCGTGGCAGCAGGCGACGCCTGCTGGCTCAGCGCATGGCCGCAGTTCGGACAGTAGAAAGCCTGAGGCGATACTTCTTCCCACAGTTGGGGCAGAAGGCCATTACGTCCGCGACCGACATATCGTCTTATACGGCTTTCAGGGAATCGAGGTCAAGGGCGAGAACGAGCGGATAGTTTTAATTCAGAACGCCAGATTGAGCTATTTCGGCGATTGAATCAATGGTCGAAGTGAAGTACCAGCCGTACAAGGAACTCATAATCCATGAAATCAAGAAGCTGACGCTTCAAGACTTCCTGCTCATGGTCGCGTCCCAGGTCGAAGCACAGAAACAAGGAGCAACTCCCGCCGTCGAGTGGGTCGACGGAATAGCTTTTGTGAAAGGAGACTATGCGGCACCCGTCCCCCCACAGGTGACCGAAGACCAGTTCAAAGGGCGAATCCACTATCCGATCGTGATCTTCACAGAGACAGGCTACGAAGCTCAGAAGCGGGTGACACTGAACGGAAGAGATGTCCCGATCAGACTGAACAAGGCAGAGGACAATCCCGTCTTCAGAGACATGGCCAAGTTCTTGAAGACCTTCAAGGCGGCATCCGACGAAAGTTCACACGTCGAGGATCAAGCGAAACCCGACTGAGACGCCGAAGGACGACCTGCCACCTGCCGGGTTCATCGTGCCTCCGCAAGATTCTCAACGCGCAGCCGTGTGTGATTCCTAGCGCGAACCCAGCGAGGAGGGACCCGCAGCCTGTTGAACATACCCTGGGACGACTGCGACATCGAGGGCGAAATCGACCTCAAACTGCGCTTCCGCAAGAGGGACGAATAGATTTCAGATAGCCCCGACCGACCTAGGCGTTGTTGACGACGAGAATCGACGCTGCCAGGCAGAAGAACGCGGCGGGCCAGACCAGCGACAGGACCCTGTCCCATCGAGAACCGTTGCGCACTGACCGCAGAATCAGCAGATCGATGACGACGATCACCGCCGACAGTCCCCCCAGATAGGAGGCGCTCTGGTAAGGCCCGTAGCTCTGCTCGGCTAACGGCAGCATCCAGATGTACCTCTGCAGGAAGAGCAACCCTACCATGCCCGCAAGCAGGGATGCGTGCGCCACGATGACCCATGCATTGCTCCTGAGCCAGAGGAGCGGCCCGCTTTCCATTGCGTCGAAACTCAGTTCGGTTGCTTATACGCCCTCTTCATCATAAGAAGTCTTGTCTGAAGAGACATGCCACAACTCGTAATACATCCAAGCCCGCAGCGGCCGACGGACCAGATGCGAACGCGCTTCCGTGCCCTGATCGCCGCGCTCCTGATCGTGTTCCCAGGTGGAGCCGCGTACGCCTTGGTCTACTACGAGGTGTGCCCCGGCCAGCAGGTCCTCACCGAGAACCTGGGCGGCTGGACCGTCGGCCCGGTAAGCTCTCCGCAGATCGTGGGAGAGGTGATAAGCTTCAACAGCAGCAGCGCAGACCTCCTCCACATCTCCGTCAGCACCACCAGCCCGAGCGTCCTCTACCTGCTGAACGGCGCGCAGATGACCGAGTACTACATGGACGCGAATGCCAACATCTACGACCTCCCGCTCATGCTCAACACCACCGTACCCGGCACCTCCTCTTGGAGCCCGCCGAGCTACCCTCCGACCTTCCTGTATTCGTCGCAGTCCGCAGAGAGCCACTCCGAGTACCTGGCAGTGCAGAAGCAAACCTCCTACTACCTGGTCGAGCTGTCGCTCCCGAACGCGACCTCCCTCGCCATCACCGCGGGCGCCATACAGGGCTACAGCGCAAGGACGTGAGCTCGGGAGCGCAACGACGCGGTACAAAGGAGGAGAGTTAGGGTTGAAATCAATGTCGATACTATTGCCTACACATTCATTCTCGAACGCGACGTAGCGACAGTCACCACGCCAAGACCTTAGGGGTGAACGGCCTCACGTGTCCCGACAGTTAATGCCCATTCGGATGTCCGGAAAAGTTAGCAGATCCTGGCGGCGCAAGCTATTTGAAACCTGTTCCGGACGCAGGAGAAATTGCCACCGCCCTCCGAAGCAGCCAGAGTCGACAACCACAGCCACATAATCCTCGCAGGCATCGGGGAGATGGTCGCGGCCGCCAGGGTCCACAAGATCGAGCGGTACTCCATCACCGAACACGTCTCGCAGTTCAGGCCGATGAGGGAGTCCGTCGCCTTCGGGTCCGTGCACGCCAAGGGTAGGATTTTCGAGGACCTCGGGGAGTACAGGAACGAGTTCTCCAAAGTACCCGAGTCCGCCCTGTCTGGGATGAAGCTCCGGATGGGACTAGAGGTCGACTTCTCGCCTCGCTATGAGGCCAAAGTCGGCGAGTTCGTCAATCAGGAGGAGTGGGACGTCCTACTCTGCTCCATCCACGAGCTGGCGGACGGGACCGATATCGAGGCCGCCGGGACGAGAGCCACCAACCGCGCCGAGGCGGGCAGGCTGTGGCACGAGTACTTCGACCTCCAGCGGTCGACGCTCGAGAGCGACTTCGTACCGTTCCACGTGCTGACCCACCCCACTAGGATGGCGAAGGGAATCGACCGCCTGCCAGATGACCTCGACGACCTCCTCCTAGACCTCGCGAAGACGGCGAAGCGACGCGGCAGGGCCCTCGAGCTCAACGGGAACGACCTGGGCCACCAATCGAAACTCGTCCGCAGGGTCGCCAAGGCGTGCTCGATAGCCGGCTGCAGGGTGAGCCTCGGCTCGGACTCACACCTTCCGCAGGAGGTCTTCAGGAAGATGAAGGAGGCCACGTCGCTGGTGGAGGAGTTCGGCCTTCAAACCATGTGAAGTCCAGAAGAAGTCGAATGTTCGAGTCCATTCTCGTCTCATCCACAGCAATTCTACTTTGATTCCCACTGGCGCTATCTAATGTTCGCTACGGCTACGCTGGGTACCCCCGACCGTCTGAAAAGTGAAGGTGAAAGAGCCCTCAGTCAGCGGTGACGTTGACAGTCGCCGGAAGGCCGGAGCTCGCCCTCTGGCCAGGTGGCCCAAGCCAGGCATAGACCAGGACGGAGTAGGTCCTTCCCGACTGGACCGACAGCGTGCTGCTCGGAATCGTGAGCACGAGGACGACCTGCTCTCCGGGTTGGACGTTCAGTATGATGTTCCCAGGAGGTTCGTATTGGGAGGCGGGCGGGACGCCGATGACCGTCCCGTTGACGTACACGGTCGCGCTGCCGATGTAGGAGTTGCCCACCTCGAGCAAAGTGACCTGCAGGAAACTGCCGCTTGCGCCGACGGTCAGGTTCGCCGAAGTGATCTGGATGTTCCCGCAGTACACCCCCGGCGATCCGCACGGCGACGTCGTGGTCGAAGATTCAGTTGTCCCAGTGCTCGTCGATGTGGCAGACGTTGTAGCACTGACTGTGGCCGAGTTCGTCGTCGCCACCGAAGTCGTTGTGGTGCTCAAGGAGCTCACCGTCGACGCGGAAGTGGAGACGCCGTAGGTGGCCGTGACCGTCGAAGTGGCGATGACCGTGAATGTGACGGCGACGGTGGGTGTGGTCGTGGTGGTGAAGGTCAGGGACGGCGCCCCCGACGGGAAGCTGGCGCTCGCCAGCACTCCGAGCAGGACGGCTGCGATGACCGCTACCCCCGCCCCGGCAACCACCTTTCCCGGCTGTGACATCCTGAGGGTATCTCGGACCCTATCGATATAGTCCTACGTTTTAGGATGCCCGGTTCCATAAGGATAAGTCCGCAACGCGGCGATACCGTGTGGACGCGTGATGCCATGAGTGAGGATTTCAAGGACTACGTCAGCGGCACCACGCTCCGCGTCTATCGCTACATGTACAGAGCGGGTACTGCGGTGGGCATCCGCGACGTCCAGAGGGCGCTTTCGCTGAGCTCGCCCTCGGTGGCCGAGTACCACATCAAGAAGCTCGTCCGAGCCGGGCTCGTCCAGGAAAGGGAGGGGGGCTACGCGGTCGACAGGGTCATCTTCGAGAACGTCATCAGGATAAGGAAGACGATAATACCGCTTCAGACGGCGTACGCGGCTTTCTTCCTGAGCACCCTGGCAATCCTGCTGACGGTGTTCCGGCCGGCCTCGGTCACCTCCCTCTACTTCTTCGCGCTAATCGTGAACTCCGCGGCTGTAGTCATAACGGCGTACGAGGCCTTCAAGACCTACGCAACGACCCGGGATACCTAGTTCGGGGTGTGCAATCGGGACCTGTCCTAAGGATTAGGACAGCGTTCCGACTCCGCCCTAAAGCGTAGGACTATGGGCCCCCGACCCCGAAGAAGCTCTCATGAGCACGCGGGCCTGGATATGGCGGGGGACGACGAGATCCCGCTGGGAGAGCCTCGGGTTCGATTCCGGTACGTTCCATCTCTTCACAAGGATGAAGGGAGCCAGGACGCGGCTGAATCTCCTGTGTGCGTTGTCGGAGCCGAAGGACAGGCTGCAACTCGCGCAAGAGCTGGACCTCGATTGGGGCGCCGTGGACTATCACGTCGTCGTGATGAGCAGGCACGGCCTGGTGGATGAGGATGCAACCTACGGTCGGGTGAAGATGTACCGGGTCACGCCCTTCGGACGGTCGTTGCTTGAGCTGCTCGGAGAGCCCGCGGGCAGATGAGGCTGGTACGAGCCGGAGCCGCGATATTGGTTCTGGCGCTGGTCGTGCCGGCGAAGGAGGGTTTCAGCGCATAGACTACTGCCAGCAGCGCTATACCGAGCCGCGGATGGCTGCGAGACATTGAATACTAAAGAGAGGATTTCTGATTATACATTTGTCCGAGTAGTTTTGTTATGTAACACCCTTCACTTTCTTGGCGTCCGAACCTTACATGTTCTGTGGTGCCCTCCAGCGGCCGTGCAGCCTTGGAGGAATCTTCATATATCATCTCCACGAATTTGCACTCGAGTGATGAAGTGACAGGACGCCAGAGTCCCGTCGTCGGTCTGTGCAGCCCATTCCGCCCTAACGCGAGGCCCTACCACGGTTGAACGAAGAGCAGACCGCACCTCCCAACACTCTGGTCGAGGGCGGAGAGACGAAGGTCGTAAGGGGCGACAAGGAGATAATCGAGGTCTCATTCGCCGTGACCGACAGGGCCGTCACGTCGTCCTACCTCGCCGCCGTGACAGACGACAAGATCCCGAAGGAGACCAAGCCGGTGGTGGAGTATGTCAAGGGTATGTTCGCGCGCAACCCTGGGTTCCGCTTCGAGATGATAGTCGACCTCCGGCGCGAGAATATGGACTACTACAGGCAGGTCATGGACGCGGGCATCGACGTCAAGCATATCGAAGACAACAAAGTCTCCTTCCTGCTAAGCAAGGGCGAGTATTGCGCGACCCCACTTTCGGCGATGGACGAGCAGGTCTCCTCCGGGGCTGCGACGCCACGCGAGATCGTCTGGTCCACGAGTGCCGACGTCGTCTCGCAGGCGCACCAGATATTCCAGCTCATGTGGCGGTCCGCGACCCCCGGCCGGCTGCGCATTCGCGCGCTGGAGGAGGGGACGGAGGCCCAGAGCCTGCGGGTCGTCACGAGCCCCGCCGAAGTGCGCGACATCTACGTTAGGCTCGTCCAGCAGGCCCACGAGGAGGTTCTGCTGCTGCTCCCCACCTCGAACGCGTTCCACCGCCAGGAGAAGATTGGGATATTCGACTCGCTCGCGCAGGCCGCCAGGCGCGGGGCGGTGGTGCAGATACTCTCTCCTATCGACGCGGCGATAGGGGCCGGCCCGCAGGGAATCCCCATCCAGTCCGGCAGCGCCGAGAAGGGCATGGCGGACGCACAGGGGAAGGGGTCCATCACGCTCAAGGCAATCCAGCAGGCGCGCGGCGGGAACGGGATTACGGTGCTTGTCGTGGACAAGAGCGCGACGCTGGTCATCGAGGAAAGGGACTCATCGACCCCCGACTTCGCCGACGCCATCGGCTTCGCGACCTATGCCACGACGGGCCCGACCGTGAACGCGAGCATCAGGTTCTTCGAGAGGGTGATGGAGGACACCGAGCTCCGGGAGAGGGAGCAGGCCCTGCTCGAGAAGGAGAGGAGCAGCAGGCGCCAGGCCCAGCTCCTCCAGGACATACTCACGCACGACATCAGGAACTTCGTCCAGGTCTCGAAGCTGTCCGTCGACCTGCTGAGGCAGCAGCTGGACTCGCTTCGGCTCGCGGCGCTCCTGGACTCGATAGATGACGCCGCCGACGGCACGACCAACCTGATAGACAGGGCGAAGAAGCTCGCAAGGATAACTGAGCAGATCCCGGAGCTGTGGCTCCTCGACCTGCGGTCCCCGGTCGAGAGGTCGGTCGAACTGATAACACAGGCGAACCTCAAGAGGGCGGTAACCGTCACCTACGCCCCCGAGCTGGGGGGATGGTCCGCCGCCCAAGTGCTCGCTGACGACCTTCTGGACGAGGTCTTCAGGAACATCCTCTCGAACGCGGTGCAGTACACCGACGGCGTCGACGTCCCCATAGCCATCGAGCTGACAGAGGAGGAGGCGGACCTCGCCGCGGCGGCCGAGGGCGCGGGAGGGGAAACGCGGCGCACGAAATGCTGGAAGGTCGCGATAACCGACCATGGCAGGGGGATAGACGACAAGGTCAAGCCGAGGGTCTTCACCAGATACCAGAAGAGTGAGAGCGGGAGCGGCATTGGCCTCTCGATAGTCCACGCCCTCGTGGTCGCAAGATACGGCGGGATGGTGAGGGTCCTCGACAGGGTGGCCGGTGACCCTTCGAAGGGCACTAGGGTGGAGGTGCTTCTGCCGCGAGGCCCGGCATGAGGGACCGCGCGTGGCAGCAGGTGCACGTTCGCGTCTACACGCTGGAGGACGAAGGCGACGGCCGGGAACACCCACAGAGGAAGAAAGCCGCGGCAGGCCTGGAGAGCGACACCGCGGACAAGGACGCCCCAGCAGGACCGAAACAGAAGTCCTCCGCGCAGGCGCTCACCCGGATAGCAATCGTCGAGGATGAGAGGGACCTGGTCGGAGTCTACCGATACGCGCTGCGTGACCTTGGGTACACTGAGGAGTTCGTCGGCTATGACGGGAGCGAGATTGTCGAGGCGCTGATGCAGGAGCAGGTCCACCCCGACATAATACTCATGGACTACCGGATGCCGCGCATGAGCGGCCTCGACGCTGCCATGAGGATACGGGAGGTGAACAGGTCCGTGAGGATCATAATCGCCACCGCGGACGACTCGATCATCGGGAAGGCCCACGCCTCCGGGCTGGAGACCATCCAGAAGCCGTTCTCGCTCGCGGAGCTCAGGGCGATACTGAACCACCGCAGACTGCCCAACCGGTAATCCGCTGCCGCAGATAGCGTTTAGTTGGCGAAGATGTGTACGCTTACACAGTGCTGTGTGCAAGCGCTACCTGAATCGCGCTTATTAGGCGTCTAAACCATTACCACGTCGTCTGCATGCGCCTCCAGAAGCAAAAGACGCGAGAAGTCAAGGGGAAGGAGTACTTCCGGTGGACGGTCGTCATCCCTCCGGCCAAGGTCAAGGAGCTGGGCTGGAAGGAGGGTCAGGAACTGCGGCAGAGGCTCAAGAAAGGGAAGTTGGTCATCGAGAAGGACTAGCACAAAGAATCCATCCGGTCGCGAATACCCCTCCTCCAGATGAAATATCGAACGAAAAGGGCGGAGATTCTATTACTGCGAGTTTCCATAGCGAAGCCTATGCCAAGCTATACCGTCCATTTTGGTTTCAGCCAGCGGTTCCCGTTCCCGGCCGCCGAGGCGTATCGATGGTGCACCGACTATGACGCGGGCGACATCGCGCTCGAAGGCATGAAAGGCTCTCGACGGATAGAGTGGACCGACGATGCCACGGTCATCCTGACGGACGAAGTCGACACCGGGAGCGCGAAGACCACGAAGGTGAAGGTCGTGCGGCTCTACCCGAAGCTGTTGATGTGGACCAACACGAGAGTCTCCGACCCGGGAAAGTACTCACAATTCATCTACCAGATCGTCTCCGAGGGTGAGAACGCCTCGCGCCTGGACTACAACGGCGCTCAGATCGAAGAAGGGAAGAAGATTCCCTCCCCGTCCGAGATTGCTGCCATGTCGAAGAAGCTCATGGAGGAAGACTCACAGGCGTGGGTCAATCTCGCGGCGGCAATGAAGAAGGACATCACCCGGCGAACGTCCCATGGGTGATTAGGAAGCCCAGTGAAGCGCCACAAACAAGGGGAAGAAGTCGGTCATCGAGGTTCCTTTCAGCGAGATACCACATCGATTTGGACGGACCACTGGTGCCCGCACTTTGGGCATCTGTAGCTCTCCTCGAACTCCTTCTTCGTGAATGAGATCACTTCCGGGACCTCGACGACCCTCGAAGCCCCCTTGACGTTTGCCGGGCTGGCTGCGACCGGCCGCATTATCGTCTCGGTTCCCGTTCACTCTTAACGAGCTTCCGGTCCAGGCGCTTGACTCCAAAGCGTCCCCTGCACGCCGGACAACGGCTGAAGAATCCCATGGCTCAGCACCCTTGTACGAACTCTGAACCTCCGAGATATACGGCTTTGTCAGTGGCTTAGTTAGATCGTGCACTCAGATAGAGCCACCGTTCGGACATAACTATTAATCGCAATCCGGCCCGAAATGATTACGAGGCTGGCTCGCTTGACGGCAATAGCAACCGGAGGACCATCTCGCAAGATACTGGCAGTGGCTATTGTGGTGGTGGTAGCTTTAGCGTCCCTCACGGTCGTCCTGGCGTACACGAGGTTCGGGGAGCAGAGCGTGAGCAAGCTGGCGACCACCGAGTCGACTCTATCGTCCTCAACATACTCGACGCCAAGCGCAACCACCCCAAGCACTACCACATCCAGCACGACTATCTCGAGCACAGCCTCCATAACTAGCCCGCCGCCTTCAACAACAAGCATCACGATCACCTCATCTACAACTTCGAGTTCTTCAGCGGAATCAAGCAAATCGACCACAACTGCGTCGACGACTTCAAGCACCACCATATCGACCACCACCACGTCAAGTTCTACGTGTGGGGAGGGTTCTTTCTGTTCGAGCTCCACCTCATCGTCGGGTACAACAACCACGACCTCAATAGCGGACGCGGTCAATTACTTCTACACGGGTATCACATCGTCTGACGTCAATATGGCAGGCAACTCCGGGATAAGGGCGACAATAGAAGCTGTTCCCCAGACCACGGTAGGCGAAAGGTCCTCAAATCTGATTGCCGTCTTCATCGACGACTACCTCCCGGACGATCTCTTCATCCAAGTAGGGTACTTCCAGACGGGAAACGACACGATCCTACCGTTCGGCCAAGTATGGAACGTGACAACTCTGCCCTACGCCCCCATGTCTTCCAGTTCCGGGCCTTCGACCACCGTCTCGCAACCTTCATACAACACCTTCATGGCCGAGGCCATAGCTCCCAACTCCGACATATGGGGATTCTACTTCAACGGAATAGAATTTGGAACCTATGACTTCGGCTCAAGTATCGCGTCCATCTCGACCCAGCCGCATGTGCTACTCGAACAACAGACGACAGCTGTAGCTCCTTTCAGGTTCAACACTATAAACATCCAATCTGCGCAGTACATGAGCAGCGGCGTGTGGCACTACATCGCGTCTGCGGTGTCATACTCTGCATCTCCTTGGAATGTCCAAGGGCAGATCCAGAATCCGACCGCCTATGCAGGCGACCAATTCAGCATCAGCGCCACTCAACCACTGCCTCCAGGAACGCAAATCTGGAACAGTGTCGGATAGAACGAAGGACAGTCACCTCCATCAAACTGACCTCGGTCTTATGCACAGCATTGTGTACGTCTGAACACCGCCGTCAAAAAACCGTTATGCCGCTCACCAAAAGGTGAGCGAACGAAGATGAAGATTCTTGTCGCCTACGCGAGCAAACACGGGTCGACCAAAGGTATCGCCGACTTCATCGGAGAGAAGCTCCGCCAGAGAGGGCTGGACGTCGACGTCCTTGAGGTCAGCCAAGTCCAGAATCTTGGGGCCTACGACGCTTTCGTGCTTGGCAGCGCCCTGTACATGTTTCACTGGATGAAAGAGGCAAAACGGTTTGCATCGCGGAACAACGCCATCCTGTCGACGCGGCCGGTCTGGCTCTTCAGCAGCGGTCCGACAGGCAAGGAGAAAAAGAATGCCAAAGGCCAAGACCTTCTCGATCCTTCGGTCTCCGGTCCGTCCGAGCTTGATGGGCTGAAACGAGACCTGCAGGCAAAGGGCCATCGGGTCTTCTTCGGCGCTCTGGAGGGCGACAAACAGGGCTTCCTCTACCGCCAACTGCGGAAGTCAGAGACGATTCGCAAGACGATGCAGGAGGGCGACTTCAGGGACTGGCAGGACATCGAGGCCTGGAGCACTGACATCGCGCGCTCCCTCGAAGAGATTCCGAAGGCAGCGACGTGAATCCGTATCAGAATCGTTTCATCCAACTCGCTACCATATCATTATCGTATCAGCGAACCGATTTAGTCGCACCAGTACCATACACTCCCTGTGATTCAAAAAATGACTTCACAAAAAACGGCAACAGGATATCCCAACACGGGATCTGTACTCGCTATGGTAGGTGGCTGTCTCATGATCGCGGCCGGGCTCCTCATTCTTGGGGTCTCCGTCTTCGTGACTCCTCATCTGAACGCGTCCGTATTCAACAACCCGATGGGATCGATATCGGCTCAGAACATTCCCAGCTTCGTGAGCGGTGTCTTGGAAGGGGTAGGCTCGTTCGGGCTCATCTCGGGTCTCATCGTGCTCGGCTCCGGCGTCATGCTGAGGGTGTACCCGAACCAGTCGGTCCTCTTCGGACTGTTGATAGTCATCTTCTCCATTCTGGGCTTCTTAGGGACGGGAGGATTCGTCATAGGAGCGGTATTGGGTATAGCGGGCGGCATAATGACCCTCAGGTGGAGAGGACCAGCGCCTTTGGCACAGGTGGCATCAATGAGCGCGACGGCAGGACAGATCAAGGGCCCGGCCTGAAGGTCAGGTTCGTGAGCCAGGAACCGACCCTAACTGGGTCGGTTTCCCCCACACTCGGACACCACCCGGCATCAGCCAGGCAAGAGCTTTCAGACTACCGCCAAGTCACTCCTCTATGTCCCTTATCGGGACCTTTGAGAATATCCCGCGAATCCTGCTCAGCAACCCAGCCGGGGGTTCCCTCTCGAAGAAGAGCTCCGCTTTTCTCAGCACTACCCCGTCCTCCGTGGCGAAAACGATCATCTTGGTACCAGGCTGCAAGTCGAGCTTCTCCCTTATCTCGAGCGGGATCGAGACTAGTCCCTTGTCGAGGACCTTCGAGACCTTCACGATGACGTTGTCGTCAGGCATCTGCATCAAGTGCGGCCCGGCCCGGGGCCTTTAACCTGTCTCCCGCCGCCGAATTTCGAAAAGTGGCAAAAAACACCAATTCTCTCTCGAAATTCGGACAAATAGTTAAGATGTGAGGGTTATGCTACACGTGGGGTTACAAGGATTGCGGCTAGGCTCGGCGCTCCCATTCGTACTCGAAAGGCAGCGTGCCATAGTAAAACCGGACTTTCCGCTCATCACCGTCCTGTACCTGCTCAGGATGCAGGACTTGGCTGCGGTCCCCCTCACCTCTGACAACGACGAATGCAGGGCCGTCCTCGGGTTCTCGAGTCTGGAGAAGCTCGTCACGATGGGGCACAAGCGCTTTGCCTCTTTTGTCCAGGGACCATGCGTCAAGGCCTCGGACCGGTTGGACTCCCTCACAGCAGACCAGGAGCTCGGGGAGCTGCTGGATTGTTTCAGGTCCAGGAAGCTCGGTTGCGCAGGCTTGAGAGCGTCCGGTTCACGCGGGAGGCCGAGCCTCGTGACGCTCGGTGACGTCCTCAGGCTCTATGACACGGGATTGCTCAAGACTGACATGACGGCCGAGGATGTCGCGAGCCCGATCTTTTCCATGCCGGGCGACACGCCCGTCCGCGATGCGCTTGAGACCATGTTCGAGCGCCAGTACAGACGGATATTCATCGAAGGTGACGGGTGCTACGTCTCCGACAGGTCCATGATTGATTACATCCTCAACCCGGAGAGCCTCGACTCGCTGGTCTATGAGCCTCATCGCGACCCGCTGGTTACGCCGATAGGCGAACTCTGGAGCGCCGGACCCGTCGCGGTCGGCCAGCGGACGAACCTTGGGGAGGCGGCCCTGAAGCTGCAGAAGCACGGGGCCGAATGCCTTGTGATCCGGGGAGGCAAGGTGATTACTCGGTGGGACCTCGTGATGAAGCCATGGCTCGCAGGGAAGCTGGTCGTCGCTGAAGAGCCGGAGTCGGTCGCGACCGCACCGCCACGACCCCGCTCCCATCATGATGGTCAATCGCCAGCTCAGAACTAATCCGACCATGTAATCCCCAGGACGGCCGGGGTAGCTCTGACATAACTTTAGATGAGGGAGCGTTCCGGACTAGAACATGCCCAAGATGTCGAGGGGGACGATTCATCATACACAGCGCGGCACCTACTTCCCATCCATCCGACTCGCGGACATCCAACCTTTCGATTCAGCCGACGGCAACCCTTTTCAGTACCAGGGCATTCCTCACTAGGACGGTCAAGTCGAACTTGTTAGATGGCGGGAATGGGACGAATCAAATGATGAGCAGGGGTCGCTGGATGCTGGTCGTCTTCGCCTTCATGACTGTCTCCCTTGCTCTGTTTGTGCTCGTCTCGAGAGGATGCGAAGAGGCCTGCCTTCTGTCTCCCTTTCGCCTGGACTCCCTCAGTGAGATCGCAGAGGGACTGGTAATCGCATCCGTCGTGGCCCTGTTCCTGATCATCAAGCCGTCTCTCCCGTCTTGGCTCAGCAGGCCGATTGCTCCGCGCTTTCCCAGATGGTTGGTGATGACTCTGACGCTCTCCGGAGGCCTTGTCTATATCCTGTTTGCCATAGTAGACGCAACGTACTACAGTTTTGCATCCTCCTATGAATCCGGGGCCGCAGCCTTCGCGGTCTGGAGCCTGACCATCGTCTGCGTGTCTTTCAGAACAGGAATAATAAACGCCGTCAAGATCTTCGGCCTTCCGGCCATAGTGTTCTCCACGGTCATCCTTCTGGCTGCAAACTACCTGCAGATGACGAGCTCTATCAGTAATCTGATACAGTGGGACTTGAACCTGCGCGGTTGGAACTATATCCCCCTCGTCAGCAACTGGTCTGTCCTCACGATCGCGACCTTTCTATGTGTGAGGGAGGCGGCGACGCACTTTCAGAACATCCCCGCGCAACCTTGCAGCGATAGGTGTTGCCCGGCAGACTGTTTGTGTGGAGATTGCTCATTGTGCCTCGTGAATCATCCGGCGGGAAATGCGACCAGCGCTGAATTGAGGACTAAGGTTTAGTATCACCCACACACCTCGGTCGTGGGTTGCCTGCCATAACGATTGATGGGAGAGGTGATACTGTGAGGGACGCCGCCCGCGATATGTGGAAGAGGATGGAGGGTCTCGAAGAGAAAGGCTTCCAACCAATCTCCAGCGTCGAGATAATCGATACTTCCAGCAAGAAGATCATCCTGACGTACCAGCTGACTGACCCAGAGTTTCAGGTCCACCTGAAATCTGACAAGCGCGAAGGAACCCCGAAGCCAGAGCACCAGGATGAGCATCATCCGCCCACGCCCCACGAGTACGCGTACATCGCCCGAATCAGTCTAGAAGGCTAGTCGTCATCCTAAGACGACCTTGCGGCGCAGCCGACGAGACCCGCTAACAGCGTTTGTCCGCCTTCAGTCGGGTCTCTCCGATTTCTTCAAGGCGTACGGTAGTGCCGAAGTAAGCCTTTAAGCCCCTCACACTTTCAGGTGCCCAAATGCCCTTCTCGGCCGAGACCTCTTGGGAGCGAATGAGGCAGCTCACGGCGTTCCCCCCTCATCTCGAGGATTACTACAAGGGCATACTCGCGGAGTACGAATCTACGTTCAACACGGCCGAGAAGGCGAAGGCGAAGGGTCTAGACCCCAACGAGTTCGTCGAGTCGAAGGTCGTCTTCGATCTGGCGGACAGGGTCAACCAGATGCTCGGTCTCACCCAGTTCGAAGGCTTGGCCGACAGGCTCCGGGAGCTCCTCAAGTCAACCTCGAAGGAGAGGGCCACCCTGACCATAGCGGAGGAGATAGCACTCGGGAAGTTCGGACCCATGAAGATCGAGCAGGCGCTGGACCATGCTGTGCGAGCAGGCTTGGCAGTAATCACCGACGGCGTGACCGTCGCCCCGATACAGGGAATCTACTCCGTCTCAATAAAGAAGAACGATGACAATAGCGATTACGCGTCAATCTCGTATGCCGGTCCCATGCGTTCCGCAGGAGGGACCGAAGCCGCACTTTCAGTGCTGATCGGAGATGTCGTAAGGAAGAAGCTGGGGCTCTCACCATACCGGGCGCGCGAAGAGGAGATTGGACGATACATCGAGGAGCTTCGAGTGTACGAACGCGAGGTCGGCAACTTCCAGTACCGGGTCACCGACGAAGACGTACGGGTGGCGATATCAAACCTCCCAGTCGAAATCGACGGCGTCGAGACCGATCCGGTCGAGGTCGTCGTACACCGGAACCTGAAGAGGGTGAGCACCGACCGGGTCAGGGGAGGAGCCCTCAGGGTCCTGAACGACGGGATAATCGGTCGCGCCCACAAGCTGACGAAGGTCCTCCGGGAACTGGAAATCTCCGGTTGGGAGTGGCTGCCTCAACTGAAGGGAGGAAAGCAGGAGTCCACCAATGAGACCGAGAAGGCTGGTGCCCACTTCGAGGAGGTCATATCAGGCCGCGCAGTCCTCTCATCCCACAACGCGAAGGGAGGTTTCAGGATACGATACGGCAGGTCGATAAATACCGGGCTGTCGACGCTGGGAATCCACCCCGTGCTTGCCACGCTCCTGGATGATGCCGTGGTCGCCGGGACCCAGGTCAAGGTAGATACGCCCGGCAAATCCGCGACCATCGCCTTCGTCGACTCAATCGAAGGCCCGACCGTCGTGATGCGGGACGGCTCGGTGCGGAAGATTAACACGGTGAAGGAGGCGGAGATTTACCACGACGACGTAGTCCGAATAATCGACCTGGGGGACGCACTGATTAGCTTCGGCGATTTCCTGGAGAACAACAAGGCCATCCAGCCGTCCCCGTACGTACAGGAGTGGTGGCTGGAAGACCTCGAGCACGCCCTTCTCAATCAAGAGAGAGCCGCCTCCACCCGAAGCATCATCGGAGACGCGAGGATGTCAGAAATCCGAAGCGGGAGCCTCCCGACAGCCGCAGAGGCGATGAAGATAGCTGAAGGGATGGACATACCGATAAACCCGTTCCATAATCCTCGCTTTGACAGGCTCTCAATCCCCGACCTTCTGACCTTGAGATCCTCGATGAAGCTCGTAGGTCATCATGTACACGTCGAAATCGCATCAAGCCACGTAGAATCGATGCTGCATAGTCTGCTCGTACCCTACACCCGTGAGATGGGGACGGCGGTCATGGAGGGGGACACAGCCCTGGTCCTGACTAGGTTGCTGCGGCTGGGCGGCACCATCGATTCCGAGCAGCAGTTTGCAGACACAGTTGAGATGGTGAGCAAGATCTCCGGAATAAGGGTGACCCGGCAGACAACCGCTACCATAGGGATGCGGGTGGGACGGCCGGAGAAGGCGATGCTGAGGCACCTGAAGCCGCCCGTCCACGTTCTCTTCCCGGTCGGGAGCGGTGGGGGCAGCGCCAGAGACCTGCTCACGGCATCAAAGGCGGGGGTCGTGGCCATCGACGTGGTCAACGTGATCTGTCCTTCATGCGGCCAGAGAAGGCTCTCGAGCAAGTGCCAGGAATGCAGCGAGGCTACCATACGTTTCCTGAGCTGTCCGAGGTGCGGCCAGGTCCTGAAGGACGTGAGAACCTGCCCGAACTGCAAGGTGGACGGGGTCAGACACTCGAGCTACGGGTACGACCTCAGGTTTGGAATGGAACGAGCGATGCGGAGAGTACCAACGATGAGCGGGAAACCCATCAAAGGGGTCCGCGGGCTCTCGAGCGAGTCAAAATTCTGCGAGCTCATCGAAAAGGGCGCGCTTCGAAGCAAGCACGAAGTCTACGTCTACAAGGACGGAACGACGAGGATCGACCTTACAAATGCGACGCTGACACATTTCCGCCCGCGTGACACTCACATAGCTGTCGAGAAGCTCATCTCACTCGGCTACACCAAGGACATCCATCGGGCGCCTCTCACCAGCGTCGACCAGATACTCGAGCTCAAACCGCAGGACATAATCATCCCGGAGAACATCGCCTCCGACCTCGTAAGAATCGCGAAGTTCGCAGATGAAGAGCTGGAGACCATATACAACCTAGACAAGATATACAACATCAACACGGTCCCGGACCTCCTGGGAAAGATAGCGGTCGGCCTGGCGCCGCACACCTCTGTGGGAGTGGTCGGGAGGATAGTCGGCTTCACCAACGCCCAGGTGTGTTTCGCTAATCCCTGCTGGCACGCGGCGAAGAGGAGGGACTGCGACGGCGACGGCGATTCGCTCCTGCTCCTCGTGGACGTGCTGCTGAACTTCTCGGTGGAGTACATTCCGAACCAGATAGGCGGCCTCATGGACACGCCCCTGCTCATCCAGCCGATACTTCTACCGGCCGAGGTGGACGATCAGGCGCACAACTTCGACGTAGCGTGGACGTACCCATCGGAATTCTACAGGCTGAGCCAAGAGACCCCAAACCCATCGAAGGTGTCACGCCTGATCGAGCGGATCGGCGACAGACTCAACAAGGAGGGACAGTTCTACGGATACGGTTTCACAAACGGGACAGAGTCGATAACGATCAAGCATCCGAGGAGCGCGTACCCCACACTGACGAGCCTCAACGAGAAGATATCCAAACAAATCGAGGTGGCGGAGAAGATTGAGGCTGTCTCGACCAAGGATGTCGTGGAGTCGATAATCAAGACCCACCTTCTGAGAGACATCATGGGGAACATGAAGAAGTACGCCACCCAATCGTTCAAGTGCAGAGGTTGCGGCCGTTCCTTCCGAAGACCGACGATATCCGGCACGTGTGACATGTGCGGCCAGGACCTGAGGGAGACCCTGACGCGCGGCTCAGTCGAGAAGTACCTCTCTCTGGCGAGGAGACTCGCGAACGACTACGACGTGGACGAGTACATCAAGGGCAGGCTCGACCTCTTGGTGAGAGAGCTGGATCAGCTCTTCAACGAGCGTGAACGCTCCACTCAATTGGAGCTGACAGACTTCGCGCCCGTCTGAGCATAGAAGTACGCCGCCGACGTCTTGAACGAGTAGTGGACATTCTGGTGCGACTTGCGCAGGCTTCGGACGCGCTTCTTGACCTCCGCGACCTTGTCCGACCTCAGAGCCAGATGGAGGATATCCGCGACTTCCTCCATGTCGTCCTTCTTCATGCCCAGCCTCGTAAGCTCAGAGACGCCCAGCCTGACGCCGCCGGGGTTGGTGTAGTGCCGTCCTGCCGCGAGGTCGCCCGGGAGCAGCTGCCTGTTGGCAATTATGTTCATGGACTCGAGCTTCTTCTCCACGACTCCGCCGTCTCCATACCGCGTCACGTCAAGGGCGACCTGATGGGACTTGGTGAAGCCCACGCTCTCCCCGACCACGTTCTCGCCCAACTCTGAGAGTCGCTCGGCGAGTACAAGCGCGTTCTTGGTGACGTCGCTCGCGTACGCCCTGCCGTACTTCAGGAACTCAGCGAACGTCAGCGCCTTGGCGGCCACGTTGTGAAGGTGATGGTTACTCGAGGTTCCCGGGAAGACCGCCTTCTTTATGGCCTCGCCATATTCCGCCTTCGCTGCTATCGCGCCACCCTGGGGGCCAAAGAGGGTCTTGTGGGTGCTGAAGGTCATGAGGTGGGCGCCCTCCCGCAGAGGATCCTGGAACTGCCCGCCTGCTATGAGGCCAGCAACGTGCGCCGCGTCATAGCATGGGACGGCCCCGATCTCCCTTGCTACCTCGCTCAATTCTCGCACGGGCTGAGGGAAGAGCAGGAGGCTGCCTCCGAACATCACTATCTTCAGCCTGCGCCCCTCCGCCCGGAGCGCTCTCAGCTTCTTCTTCGACTCGTCAACGTCGATGTTCATGCTCGCCTTGTCGAAGGCGAAGTACTCTATCTGCAGACCATGGACGAGACCAGCCGTCCCGGAGAACTCCTTCTTCGCCGCTGACACGTGACCGCCGTTGGGGATGGAGAGCGCCATCAAAGTGTCGTTGGGGTCGGAGATTGCCGAGTAGACTGCCAGATTCGCGCAGGCGCCGGAGACGGGCCTGACGTCGACGAACTCTGCCTTGAACAGCTCCTTTGCCAGATCAATCGCGTAGAGCTCAATCTGGTCGATGTACTTGCAGCCAGCGTAGACCCTCTCACCCGGCCATCCTTCGGCGTATCTTTGTCCAAGGTCGGAAGAAAGGACCTCCCTGACCCCGCGCGACGCAACGTTCTCGCTTGCAACCAGAGGCAGGCTCTCGGAGAACCACTTCTCGTGTTCCGCCACCAGACTAGTGATCTTCTTGTAATCTGACGAATATGACATCCAGCCCTCTTGAGGGACCTTTCGCTAATTATATGTTTGCGGAAGGGAAGCTGCAAACTCCTCCACTACACAACCTATTTTAGAAGGCTTGGAGGGCGCCACAACGAGCGTAGCGGAGCGAGCAAGCAATGAGCAGCAAGAAGAAAAATGCGCCGATGCCGGCATCCAGTGCGGGTCTACTGCGCTTCTTCGAAGACGAAACCGAAGGGGTGAAGGTGAGGCCTCAATTCGTCCTGGCTGCTTCCATGGCACTCATAGTCGGCTCCATCATAATGAACCTGCTCTTCAGGTAGGTCCAACTGTACGGGTCATCAACGGCGCAGCTAGCAAAGAGATACAGACATCTCTTCGTCCTGCCCTCCTTCGCAGTCTCATTCGTACTCCTGGTAGTATCGAGCAGCGCGCTCGTGGGACTAGCGTCGCTCGCCAGGCAACTCTCCCTTGAGGTAATCATCGCGTGCATCATCGCGACGCCTGCCGCGGGATTTCTTCTGACGGGTCTGGTTCGAATCATCGACCACAAGTCGATCGCATCGGCCAGACGGCTCTTCGGCCTGCTCTTCGTATCGACGCTGGTTTGGATTGTTCCATTGACGCTGGGGGTGGCGGTCTCGTCGTTCACTGGGCTGCACGCAGGCATGAACGAGTTCATCTTCGGCGCGTTTCTTGTCTGGGGGTTCGAATCCGTCGTCATCAACGGGGCGTTCGTCAGGAACACCCTGATTGCACTCGTCCTCGCCGCAGTTCACCCGCTCTCTATACTGATAATCGCTCTATCTGCCGGGGGATACCTGTACGTGTATCCCGCCGTCACCGGGGCGGCAGCCCTGATCCTGATGGTGCTCTTTCTGCTCAGGCTTGAGAACCTGAAGACAAAACACGGAATACCGGCACTGCAGGTCCTCCAATCATTCCTGAAGACCTGGGTCGCTCATGAACCCGACGACCTTGAAGGATACTTCTCGAACTATGCGGAGAGCGAATCGGTGGTCACAGACGTCGTGCTGGCTGAAAGCAAGGGGAAGAAGGTCGCCTTGGTCCTCCCGGGCGTTCATCCCGGCCCGTTCTTCCCGGTCGGAAGTTACAATCTCTCCGAACTGATCCACCGAGCTCTCCAAGCCGATGGGGTTGCTCCGGTCGTACTCCATGGGACCGGTGGGCATGAGAGGAACACACCGACGAACAATCTCGCTGCGGCGTATGCCTCAGAGATTGCACGATTCGTCGGTTCACTGCGCGTCTCGGGGAGGGCCCTGATGAGAGGCCCGGTGCATGAAAAGGTTGGTATCACCAACATAACCACGCTGGCTTTTGGGAGCAGCATCCTCTCGATAATCTCAAACTCACCCTTCCTCTCTGACGATCTCGATCCAATGACCGTGACGGACGCATCAGACGCCGCGGCGAAGCTCGGCCTCAAGCTCTCGATGGTGGATGCTCACAACTCGGTAGACGGCGAAAGCCGACCACAATCTCAGATTTCTCGAAATCAGTGGGAGTCCATATTCGCAAGAGTCCTGGCGCTCCCAGAGAGAACATTCAGCATGGGGTTCGCAGATTCAACAGAGACGGGGCTGAAACTCGGTCCCGATGTCAGCGAAGGCGGGATATGCGTCACACTCTTCGCTACCGATGGCACCAAGAACGCGCTCGTGAGCGCAGATTCCAACAACGCTGTTTCAGGCTTGAGGGAACGAATCACAGAGGAGTTAGGAAAGACCGGCACGGGGTTGATCGAACTTTGCACCTCAGACACCCACAACTTCGCAGCGAGGAACCGGACCGACCGAGGATACTTCGCTCTGGGCGAGGGCAGCGGAGCGGACACTGTAGTAGACGCGGTCAAGAAACTTGTCGCCGTCGCGGAGAGCAGGGTGGCTCCCTGCGAGCTTACAGTTGCGCGATTCGAGATGGAAACTCCCTTGATAGGCACTGAATCACTCGACGATTTCGCGGGGCTGACGAAGGACGCGATATCCCTCGCCAAAGCCTACGTGAAGGTGGTGGTGCCGGCAATCCTTCTGCTTACTGCCATAACACTCTTTTATTGAAGACATCCAAGTCGCGCTCGTTGAGCCGTAGAGGGCGAATAATCGCCATAGAGGGCATTGACGCGGTAGGAAAGCGCACGCAGAGCCTTCGACTGCAGAACTGGCTCAGGAGGAACGGGATCAAGGTGACGTCGCTTTCATTCCCAGACTATGAAACCCCGATCGGGAGAGAGATCAAGGCCTTCCTGGCAGGCAAACGCGATTTCCAAGCCGAGGTGAGGCACATGCTGTTCGCAGCAAACAGGTGGGAGAAAGTGCCTGTGATAAGAGAATCGCAGATCGCGAACGAGATAGTAATCGTAAACAGGTACACAGAGTCAAACTTGGTCTATGGTGCCGCGCACGGGCTTCGCCTCGAATGGCTGGCCGCGCTGGAGGAGGGGATTCCGAAGTCCGACCTGGTCATCGTGCTCGACGCACCCTCCAAGGCCATGGCATCGAGGCGGCCGGGGACAAAGGACTCATACGAAAAGGACCACGCACTGCAGGTCAGCGTCCAATCGCTTTACAAAGAGCTGGCGCCGAAGTTCGGTTGGATGACCGTCGACGGGTCAGGGAGCGTCAGGGGTGTGCACAACTCAATCGTCCAAGTCGTGAAAGGCAACCTCGATGCCCGGCTGAGGTCCAGACTATGACGCTTCGATACGTGGCGGAGATCAGAGACCCGGTACACGGTTACATCAAGATCACAGAGGAAGAGCGCGCCATAATAGACTCGCCCTTCGTGCAGAGACTAAGGAGGATACATCAGCTGGCGGGCGCCTACATGGTCTATCCGGGAGGCGTCCACAGCAGGTTTGAGCACGTGCTAGGCACGATGCACGTGGCCGGGCTCATAGCCGAGTCAATCGCCGACAAGGTCGACATCGACGAGGAACAGATACAGGAACTGAGACTGGCCGCCCTGCTGCACGACGTGGGTCACGGGCCGTTCTCGCACCTCTTTGAGGAGGTCCTTACCGAGAAGACAGGTCTCAGCCACGAAGAAATGTCGCAACGGATAGTCATGGAGTCGGACATAAAAGAGATCCTCGAGAGATACAGCATCTCGCCAAGAGCCATGTCTCAGCTCTGCATAGGCAAGCAGAAGACTCGGCCCTTCATGAACGAGGTGATTGCAGGCGGTCTGAGCGCCGATATCATGGACTACCTGCTCAGAGACTCCTATTTCACCGGCGTCGAATACGGCAAGGTGGACATCCACCGTGTGATCGACTCGCTCGAGGTGATGGAGGGCCACCTGGTTCTCGACCAGGCTGCGCTGTACGCCTTCGAGGCTCTCCTGATTGCCAGGTACGAGATGTTCAAGGCCGTGTACTTTCACAGGACCGTCAGGGCGGCAGAACTGATGCTCGCCCATTCTATGGCCCTAGCTGACGAAGAGCTCGGACTGACGAACCTATCAAAGATAGGGAGATACCTGGAGCTTACCGACGAGGTCGTCGTTCACCGCCTAATCTCTCTCCGACCCAAGAACAAGAAGCTCAGGCTCGCAAGAGAACTGGCCGAGAACTACAACAACAGGAGGCTCGTCAAATGCGTCTTCGAAAAGGTGATGCAGCGCAAGGATCGCGTCGTTGAGAAGATCTTCAGTCAGAAGAGAGTCAGGGATGAGCTCATCGGCGAGATAGCGAAACAGGCAGGTGTCGAGGCGACGAACGTCTACATCGACGTGCCAACGACCCCCTCCGTCCCGCACACCTACACGAGAGAGGCCCTGAACTCGATTACCCTGGTCTCCGACGATTTCAGCGGAAGGCGCAGCGAGAGGATATCAATCACGGAACTCCCTCTCGTCGGCTCGATCACAGGCTTCACCGACGTGCTGCGCGTCTACTCTCTTCCGGAGCAGAGAAACAAGGTGGGCCGTGCCGTACAGACCATATTTGGAAGGGAGGATTTCACGTCGCGTATCTCGCTCTAGGTTGTCCTAAAATAGTGCAGCGGACTACGGGCTCGTGAACCTCAAAGAGCTATTCCCGTACTCTTCCTTCAGGGAAGGGCAGTCAGACCTGGCCGGTTCTGTTTACGAGACTTGCAAGACCAGAAACCGACTCGTCGTCGAGGCGATGAGCGGCTTCGGAAAGACTGCACCGGTCCTTACAGGTTCGATCCTCGCGGCAGAAGAGGACGACAATCGCATAATCTACGCCTGTAGGACCAAGAGGCAGGTCTTCCGGGTGATGGAGGAGATAGAACGAATACAGAGGAAGACTCCGGTGCGCACGACGTACCTCTTCGCCAAGAACGACTACTGTCTGCTCAAGGAGACATCGCGTTTTCCCGTAAGCCAAGAGTCCTTCAAGTGGTACTGCAGCTTCAACGTCACAAACAACCTCTGCTCCTACTTCTTGAACATCAGTCTGCTGAGCAAGGAGGTAGAATCACTGGTGAGAGAGTTCAGCTCGTCGGTACAGAGCCATTCAAGATTCCTTGGGATGTGCAGGACCTCGCACGTATGTCCGTATGAGGTGGCTCGTCTGGCCATAGCCGATTCACGGGTCTTGGTCACGACCTACCACTATCTCTTCGATGACGCGTCAAGGTCACTCCTGCTCAACAGCGCCAGGTGGACCCCTTCACAGACCATAGTCGTCATAGATGAGGCGCACAACCTGAGAGACTTCATCAGAGACTCGTCCACGACCGAACTCTCCTTTGCCGACCTCGAAAAGGCGCTGAAGGATGCGCGCGAGCTGTACCTGGGGCAAATCGAGTCGTCGCTCGCGGAGATTCTGGAATCGCTCATAGATTTCTGTGCCAAGAACGCATCCTGGTATGTGGACAAGCGTCGGCTGATAGAGAGGGTCTCCCAATCGCACGATGCGACCTGGCTATCCAACATCGCATTCGAGCTCTCGACCTGTTCCGGCGTGGCCTGGCAGTCGATCGCGACCGGAAGAAACCTGCCGACTTCGATCACCAAGGTCGGCGATTTCCTGAGAGAGCTCCTCTCTTCGCCCGGCTCTGACAAGACGATCCTTGCGAAATCAGACAGAGCCCTGTTCCTGGTGGATACCGACACGCCCGGCCGATTCACAAGCTTTGTACAGGACTACAAGAGCTTGGTGCTGCTCTCCGCGACGATAAATCCAAGCGACCTGTTCCTGAAATCAATCGGGTTGGACGGGCGCACCCGGATTCACAAGGTCAATCCGAGCAAGACCTTCAGGGTCAGGACGGTCATCGACGTGGGAGTCAGCACGCGCTTCAAACAGCGGACGGCAGAGATGTTCAGTAAGATGACCCAGAAGATCTCGGCGATATGCGCCGCTGTCCACGGCGGGATAGGCATATTCGTGCCCTCATACGGCGTGCTGGAGTCTCTCCGACCCCTGCTCCTTGATGCAGGGAGAGGCCGGAACCTGCTGACCGAGGCCCGCAACCTGGGAAACGTGGAGGCGGACGAGATAATGCAGTCCTTCAAGTCTAGACCTGGCTCCATCCTGCTCGCCGTCCAGGGTGCCCGGTTTTCGGAGGGCGAGGACTTCCCTGGGGAACAGATGGACGCTTCCGTAGTGGTGGGCCTCTCCCTCCCTCCTCCATCCCCGACCATGTACGCGGAGTACACCCGGTCAGGTTTCAGCAAGCACGATGCCTATCTAGTGATATCTCTGCTGCCTGCGGTGAGAAAAGCAATACAGTCGGCTGGCCGGCACATGCGGAGTCCGGACAAACGGGGCATGGTGTTCTTGCTCGACTCGAGGTTCGATGACCAGGAGGTAATTGAGATGCTCCCGGCATGGCTAAAGCAGGATTTGCACGAAGGCGACTTCAAATACCAAGAAATCGAGCAGATAGTGAGGGATTTTGCGATTTAGTTGGATTTCTGCCTGAAGCTGGTGCCCTTGCGAAAGGCTATCCTCTCCGCAGCGCGCTGATCCTTCGTCAACCCTCTTGACTTTGGCTTGTTGATGGTCGTGCCCCTCTCATCCACGACCTCGACCTTCGCCTGCGGAAGCTGCTCTACTATCGCTCTGACAATCCTCCTCGAGAGCTTCGGAGCCCCATCCCCGACCTTGATTACAACGTCGGAATTCGGTATGTTGTGCACGAGGCTGACTATCTTGGACTGGAGCGAGTCTATCGAGTTGACAGTGAACGACCCCAGCCCGGAACCTCCATAGAAGACCACGACCCCTATCCTCAAGCCTGGGTCCACCCCTATCAAGATAGCTCGCTTGCTCTCGCTGAGCGTCTTCGAGATGATCTGCCCCTCCATTACAAGTGGATTCTCGTCGAGGTCCTCTATCGGGATGGAGACGACGCTGAACAATCCGAGTTCGCTTTTGGTGGTTATGATCGGCTCGGGGACCTCGTTCACCACCTGGGAGGGCGTCAGACTCACGAACCGCAGGTTGGTCTCCTTGAGCCTGGATAGAATCGAATAGTAAGCCCTGCTATCGGAGGTTGCGACGCCAACAACCTTCATATCTGTTCTTGGGACGGTAGCACTTAATGAGCGTTCCTACACCAAGACAGGCATTTGCATTCCTCGCGCCGCTCAGGGGGAGGGCGTCGGTATTCATCACACCGAACAGGAGAACGAACTCCAGGGTCGCTCACCTCCTTCTGGGGTGCCTGGCGGCATCGAGGACGCACGCCGTCATATTCGACACGAGCTCGTTCTATGGAGCCAACATGGGCGCCCTTACGCAGTCGCTGCCAAGGGGTTTCCTGCAGCAATCGACGCTGATTACACCGCAAGATGGCCAACGGCTCGAAGATTCGATAACCGAGGTCCTCGCCATGAAGACGGGCGCAGTCCTCATCGACGACCTAAACGCTTTGTATTATCTCCTCTCCTCAGACAAGCGCCGGTCCGGGACCCAGCGTCTCTTCGCCTTCATCCGGCTGCTCTCCTACGAGGCTCGGATCAACGACCTGTTCGTCTTCGGAACAGTCTACAAGACAGAGGGGGACTCGGCGGCCGACAGGACGACGAAGAGGTCGCTCTCGGCCGCGGCAGATCTGCAGGTCTTGACCGAAGTCCACGTGGACCGTCTCACGTTCAGATGCGACGGGGTCCAGAGCTGGCCGAACGGCAGGTTCAGTACTCCGCTCTACTTGGAGCCGAGCACGTAGATTCCGATGTAGACGGCGATGGCGATCAGGAGCAGGCCGATCGCAAGGAAGAAGTTGACCATCCTCGGCTTCGTCGTCTGCCTTCCACTGAGGTATGACATGTAGATTCCAGCCGCCCCTATGATGAGCGCCAGCGCGTCGACCCCGGTCTCAGTGGCTGACTGCGCACCCGTCGACGGGAATATCACGTATCCGAAGTTCACGGGCTGTATGGCCGCGTTGACTATCCCAGCCGTCATGAGGACGATTCCTAGGATGTAGAGTATCTCCATCCATCTGTCCTTCAGCTCGGAGACAAGTCCGCTCTTGTCGGCGGCTTTGCCAAGCCTCTGCCAGACTCCGCCTAAGCGAGACTCAACCCACGTTCTTATCAAAGACCGCTCGCCTCCTCCAAAGTAATCACGTCTTTTATCCACTGACCCGTCTCGTCAAGGGCTTTAACTCTATTCAAGTAATCTCGCCACGCCACGCCAGAATAGGCTTGCTCCCAGGCCTCGTAAGCCCTTTTAAGTGCATCTCTCGCCTCCGAATGGTAGCGACAGAGCTCACCCCCCGCCCTAGCTTCTCTTCTGCAAAGTTTGCACTGCATGTTTCTTCTCCTCCTTGCTTGGGCAGTTGATGTTGACGCACAGCCTCCAGGGATACCTTCCCGCCCTGACGTAGACCACGGGCCACCCACAGACCTTGCAGGGCCTGCTCGTGGCCTTTATCGTGCCTCTCTGTGGGAGCGGCGCCGAGGCCCTGCACCCGGCCGGGTAGTTCGTACAGCCGACGAATCTCTTCTTGGTCTTGAAGGACCGGATGAGCCTGAGCTTCCCGGTCTTGCAGACGGGGCAAGCGCCCAGGACGCTCTGGGAGATGCTGGTCTGGACGGCAGAATCGTTGATCCTGCGACCAATCTCCAGCTCGTTCAGCTTCAGCCTCTCGATCTGCCCGGAGAGAAGATCGATTGCCCGTTCTATGAGCGCCGTCCCGTCGTCTTCGCCGCGCTCCACCGCTTCTAGCGCTGCCTCTGTCTCACGCGTCAGTTCTGTAGAGATTATCTGAGGGCAGTATTCCTGCATCGTTTCAACCACCGAGATTCCCAGCTCGGTGGCGATGAGGCTGTCCCCCGACACGTAGCCCCTGCTTATCAAGGTCGAGATGGTCTCGGCGCGGGTCGCCTTCGTGCCGATGCCCTCCCTTTCCATCTTCTCGAGCAGACTGCTCTGATTGTATCTTGGGGGAGCAGCCTCAAGCTTCTCCGCACAATCGACCCCGACCAAGGAAAGCACGTCATCCTTCTTCAGCGACGGGATGGCCCGGTCCTCGATTCCGGTGTACCTTGCATAATAGCGCATCCAGCCCGCTTTGAGGGTCCTCCTCCCGGTCATCCGGAACAGGTGCTCCCCCACTCTGATTTCCGCACCTACCCTCTCACGGATGGCGTCTCTTGCGAAGCTGACGAGGAAGCGTCGGACTATCAGGTCGAACAACCTGCCCTCCCAGGTACTCAGCGGGCGCCTCGGGATCTCACCCGTGGGGTATATGGCTGGGTGCGCGGAATCGAACCTGTCGCCCTCTCTCGGCCGTAGCTCTTCCTTGAGCAGCTCCTCGACCGGCACGGCGTACTCACTCATCTTGCCAAGGTTCGATAGAATCTCACGATACCTGATTGAGGGGGGGAGCTTCTGGCTGCTCGTCCTGGGGTATGATATCAGCGCGTCGAGATACAGCCTTTCGGCGATCTGCAGAGTCCTGCTCGGCGTGTAACCGAAGCTCCTGTACGCCTCCTTCTGCAAATCTCCTATGTTGAAGGGCGGAGGAGGGGGCTGCTTGAAGACACTCCGTGTGAGTTCGGAGACGCGAGCGGCCTTCCCCCGGCATCCGTCTCTCACCTGTTCGGCATCAGCCCTCTTCGCGAAGCTGGACTCGGCGCTCGGCGCCTCGAAACTGAACCCGTCCTTGTCGAAGAGCCCTGTGACTGTCCAGTAGGGTGTTGGCACGAAGCTTCGAATCTCGATCTCCCTCTCCACCACAAACCCAAGCGTCGGACCTTGGACACGTCCAATGCTGACCGTCCTGTACCCTGAATATGAGGTCGAGAGTGCCCCTGAGAGGGCGCGGGACAGATTGATTCCCCAGACGAAGTCCAGAAAGTGCCTGGCCCTGCCGGCCTTCGCCAGCCCCTTGCCGAGACCGACCTCCGCCTCTCCGAAGGCCGCGACCAGCTCTTCCTTCGTCAGGGTGGAGAACTTGGCTCGGAGCGCCGTGTCCTCTCTGCCGCCACAGGCATACCTCAGGATGTTGTGGCCAATCGTCTCTCCCTCCACGTCGTAGTCACACGCATTGACAAATGACCCAGCCCCAACCGCCAGTTTCCCTATCGAGATGATGCGCTTTTCGATGTGCCCCGCCTCCTTGTCTATCAGGTGGGCAGGGTACCACTCGAGGTCAAAGACGGGATAGGTCTCCCTCCGGCGGAACGAGTCCGAGATTGCGTACAGATGGCCCATCGCGGAGCAGACGACGTAGCTGCGACCCCCGTTTTCCAAGCTCAAGACCTGGACCCCGTTGACCAGCATCGACTCCACCCCATCACTCGCCAGTGCATCAGCTACCCTCCTAGCGGCGTCGGGCTTCTCGCAGATGACGAGGCAGTAGTCAGGGGGCAGTTTGTCCATGGAGCTTCAATCCGCAGTCGCTGAAGCGTCACGGTTCTTGTAATGCTTTTAAGATTAGGGTGAGATTGGCCGCGTCCGTGACGTACGAACTCATCTGCTCAAAATGCGGCCATACGATATACTCCGGTTTCGACCTCCGTTCACCAAACGATATTCTCAAGCCGATGGGCTACTCCTGCAAGAAGTGCGGCGCGAAACTGAGCCCGAGCAACTTCAAGGTCGACGTCATGAAGCTCGAGGGAAAGTTCGCCTAGCCGAGTACCCGAGGCTCCTCATGTACACGCATTGATCTGCTCTTACGGAGAAACTCGAGGCAGAGTACTTCGCCTTCCCAATCAGACTATCATTCACGCCCCTGACCAGGACGAACGGTGTGGCCTCGTCAGATTCTCCCATGACCAGCTGAGCCGCCGAGCAGAGGTCATCGGCTATGGCCTGGCTTGTAACCCTCAGGATGTTCCCGAACAGGTCTTCCTTGCCTCGAAGGTCGACGACCGCCTCCAGACCGGCGGCCGCTAGTGCGACGCCCGTCGTGCCGCGGCGGGTGGGCATCAGCCGGCTATCGGAGACGACCACGCCGATGCGCACGCCGTGCCGGAACTCCATCGCGTCGACGATGGCGGAGGCTGACTCCAGCGCGTTCCTGGGATAGAGCACGACTTTGCCCGGTTCGATATTCGACTTGTCGATCCCCGCATTGGGAGACAAAAGTCCGTCCTTGGAAGCGAGTATGAACCCGATGACTCCTCCAAGCACTTCATCAGATTCCCTGATTATCAGTTCACAGAGCTGCGGCGACATGTTGAATCTCGACGAGAGTTCCTTCGCATAGCCGGTGGGCACGACCGTGTTCAGGGATAGGACCCTGCCCTCAGAGATCGCGATGAACTTGCTGGACGCGACCAGGACGTCGCCTGTCTGCAGCTTCCTGCCAACGAGTCCGTCGAGAAGGTCGAGAAGATTGAAGGCGCCGCTCCTCCTCTCGGTCTTGAGCGGTGAGAGCGTTATCACGACCGCGCTTCCATATTCCGCTTAAATAAAGAAGTGAGGGGGCGTGAAGAGTTGAAGCGAACCCCACTTTATGACTTCCATGCGGCAAACGGAAGAGTGGTCGAATTTGCGGGCTACGACATGCCGATCTGGTACTCCAGCATTACCGAAGAGCACCTTGCGGTAAGAAACCACTCCGGGATCTTCGACGTCTCGCACATGGGACGGGTCGTGGTCGGCGGCGTAGACGCCACGCGGTTCATCGAATCGCTCGTGCCGACCAATAGTGCTCCACAACCGGCTGGAAAGTCGTACTACACGCTGCTGCTCAATTCAGCCGGCGGCATAATCGACGACATCATAATCATCAAGAGATCTGACGACTATCTCATTGTCGTGAACGCCGCTAACAAGGCCAAGGACCTTGCACACATCAGGAACGTCTCGAGCCCGTTCGCGGTGGACATAGAGGACATCACAGACGACACAACCATGATCGCGATCCAGGGACCGGAGGCGAATCTCGCCCTTCAACCTCTGAGCGCCGTGGATCTCTCAGAGATCAAGAGGTTCACCCACACGAGGTCCAAGGTAGGAGGGAGCGACGCGACCGTCACGAGGACAGGATACACCGGGGAAGACGGCTTCGAGGTCATCCTCCACGATTCAGGGATTAGGAACAACTCCCTGGCCGCTTCGGTGTGGAACGACCTGGCGACCAGGGCGACGCCCTGTGGGCTCGGCGCGAGGGATTCACTCAGAATCGAGGCGGGTCTGCCCCTGTATGGCTCGGACATCGACGAGACCACCAACCCTATCGAGGCCGAACTGTCCTGGGTCATCTCGAAGGGGAAGACGGGTTATGTCGGGGACGAGGCTGTGTCACGGTACAGGATGGCGCGGCCCCGAAGACTGCGCAGGGGCGTGATGATGGCCGACAAGATTCCGCGCCACGGTTTCGCGATAACCGACGTCTCAAACCGGCAGATAGGTGAGATAACCAGCGGGACGTTCTCCCCCCTTCTCAGGAAGGGGATAGGGATCGGGTACATAGAGACGCCTGACTCACAAGTGGGCGCGGCCGTCCAGGTGGTCATCAGAGGCTCCCCAAGCCAAGGGATGATCGTCAAACCACCGTTCTATGACGAAACCCTCTACGGCTGGAAGCGGATCAAATAGCAAGGATAATAGTCCCATGAATTTGAAGCAGGCGTCCGCGGATGACCGATTCATATACAGTCCCTGGGGACTTGCTTTACACGAGAGAGCACGAGTGGACCAGACTCGAGGGTTCGGTAGCCCGGGTCGGGATCACCGAGTACGCAGCGAAGACGCTGAACGACGTGGTCTACCTCTCGTTGCCATCCTTAGGTGAGAACCTGAAGCAGCTGAAGACATTCGGCACAATCGAGTCGATAAAAGCCGTCTCGGAGCTGTACTCGCCTCTCTCAGGCACGGTAAGGAAGGTGAACTCCGAACTGCTGACCCGTCCGGAGCTGGTGAACCAGTCGCCCTATGGAGAGGGCTGGATTGTGGAGATCGACGCATCGAACCTCGCAGCGGAGAAGCTCGCGCTGCTGACCGCAGACCAGTACGCAGAATTCTTGGCTTCTCTTGGAAAGTAGTAGCTGTGAAAAACTTCATAAAGTGAGGTGAGAGGCTCTCGTCGAAGTTGAAGCTAGGCAGCCAGCTACAGGCCCTCGTGAGAAGGCCGACGATCTCAAGGCAAAACATGATTATTGCCTTGACGCTAACAAGCGTCTTCGTCGTCGCGCTCTTCATGAGGTCTTTCCCGGCCAAGTACGGCTTCTATCTCAACGAGTTCGACCCTTACTACGACTACAAAGCCGCCCAGTTCATAGTCAGCTCGTTCGACGCCAGCTGGGCCGCAGGTCACGGAGGTCTTCCTGGTCTGCTGACCTACTTCCACTGGACGGATTATACGACGTGGTTCCCTGAAGGCAGGGCTGTTGCCCCGACCTCCCAGGACGGGCTTCAGTTCGCCGGGGCCCTGTCATACCTCTTCTTCCGGAACATCTTCGGCCTGCAGATGAGCCTGTATGACTACCTGGTCCTCTTCCCGGTCTTCATAGGCTCGCTGACGTCCATCGTCATCTTCTTCCTTGTGAAGAGGATCGCAGGGGCTGCCGGCGGCCTCTTCGCCGCGCTCATGTTCGCAGTCTCTCCGCCGATACTTGAAAGGGGGAACCTGGGATGGTTCAAGTCAGAACCCCTGGGCATATTCCTCTTCGCCGTCTCCGCCTACATCTTCCTCACGCTCCTAGACAGCGACATGAGTGCGAGGCAGAGGGTGCTCAGGGGGATATTCGCAGGCTTCCTCCTCGGCTACGCGAACACCGCGTGGGGCGGCGCCGAGTACTTCACTGCTGCTTTCGGGTTGTTCTTCATCGTGCTGCCCTTCCTCGACCTCGATCTCTCGAAGCTCGCCATCACGGGCCTCTTCTTCACGGCGGGCGACATCTTCGGCAGCGCTATCTTCCCAAGACCGGGCGTCGGCGTGGTAACCAGCGCAGAGGGACTCGCCATAATCGGAGGGACGCTCTTCATCATAGTGGCCAACTGGCTGAAGGGCTGGGTCAAGCCCGATGACTTCAAGAAGACCCTGGTGAAGGTCATGTTCGGAGCCGCCCTGGCGGCTGTCGCGCTCGTCAGCTTCGGGTCTGTCTCTACGCTGAGCGCCAGATACCTCTCGGTGATATTCCCGTGGGTCAGGAGCGGCAACCCCCTCGTGGAGTCGGTCGCAGAACAGGCGCTGCCCACAGGAAGCGACTACTTCTCGTCCTATCTTCTTCTTCTCCTGCTGGGCATCTTCGGGGCGATAATCGCATTCAGAAGGAGAAGTCCCGCGACCGTCTTCGCTCTTGTGACAGGGATTACAATGATCTATGCCTCGGCCGCCTTCTCACGTCTGCTGGTGTACTCGTCAATCGCATTCGTCCTGCTGGCTGGAATCGGGTTCGCTGAGCTCGCTTTCTCTCTCATGAAGCCGTCCTCATCCTCAATGGTCAAGCGGAAGCCCGCGTACTCCACAGGAAACGAGATGCGCGCCGTCTACTCCGTGGCCTTCATCGCCCTGCTCGCGTTCCCGGCGAGCATATTCTGGATACCCAACCCTGTGCCGTGCACCTCGGGCAGCCTCATATGCGACCAGAGCCCCGCCGACTACGGCGTCAGCATCGCCAACGGAGGGACAATCTTCGCCCACTCTGAGCTGACAGACTGGACGCAGGCCCTGGCGTGGATAAAGGCGAACACACCGCAGAACGCGGTGATAATCGCGTGGTGGGACTATGGGTACTGGATCAACGTCATGGCGAACAGGACCACCGTCGCGGACAACGCCACGCTGAACGACACCAGGATCGCCGAGATCGGGCAGATGTTCATGTCGAACCTCACCCAGGCCGAGGTCCTGGCGAAGGACATGGCCAACGGGCGTCCGGTTTACGTGCTGTCCTTCATCACCGGGAGCTTGCTCTACTCGGGTACAACACCGGCGTACTACACCCTGCAGATCCCCTCGGGCAGCGGGTTCACAGCCGGCGGCGGGGACGAGAGCAAGAAGCAATGGTTCATACGCATAGCGGGACTCAACGAGTCGACGTACCTTGAATGTCCCACGATCTCAGCGTTGTGCACGAACGTGGACGACTTCAACCTTACGCCCTACACGCTGCAGAACACCCTGTTCGGCCAGATGCTCCCCTTCACGTTCGGCGGCTGGTACAGCCTGTCGAACGGGACCGTCAGCCAAGCCTACCAGTTCGACTCGAACGGGAATCCTCCGCTGGAGCTGTTCAACTACCCCGTCACCTACCAACTGAGCAGCAGCACCAGCCCGTTCCAGGTGGCGTTCTCGTCCAACAGCCTCAACAACCCGATTGCCTGCGGAGGGACCTCGAGCAACCCGATAGACTGCTTCACGTCGGTACTGGTCTACAAGGTCAACACTAACAGCAGCGGCTAGTCAGCTTTCGGTCTGCTGCTGATAGGCCAGGGGGTTCCGGTATCTCGCGTACTTGTCGTCGGGGGAGTATTTCGCAGGGTGCGCAACGACGGTAGCCGCCCCACACTTCGGGCAAGCGTCCTTCATGGTGTAGCCATGGCAGATGGGGCACCTGAGGAGCAGTCCCTTCAGGCTACCCCACCGTACTTGCGCGACATCTCCCTCTTACTGCTGAAGGTGCCGTGCTTCCCGATCTGTTCCTGGATGTGCTCCAGCGCGGAGTTCATCAGCTTGTCAGCCTGCTTGTAGTCGTCGGCTATCACGCGGAGGCGATATCTCGGAGCCCCCACGTAGCTCACCCTGATTTCGGCCGTAGTCGAAATCCCGACCGCCGCGTCGAGCGCATCCTTGATTTGCTGGATCCCATCCGACGCCTTCGAGCTTACCTCCACTATGGCGCCCACTTCGTACTTGGGCGAAGTTATCTTCTCCTTCGCCGCCTCGACTATCTCCTTCCCGATCGCCTCGGGAAGCTCCAGGGAGGCGATAGCTTTCTCACCCTTCTTTGATGTTGCCTCGAGGGCGTCGTAGAGGGAGCCGTGCTCCTTCTCCAGCTTGGCGACGATCTCGTTGAACTGGACGTCTCCCAGGCCGAGCTTCTTCTTGACCGTGCCCATGATGGTCGTCGCCCTCTCGTTCTGCTTCCATTCGATCAGCTTGTTCCTCTTCTCTTCGTTGGTGACCTGCCGCAGTGAGAGGTCCACCTCCCTCCTCGACCTCTCGGCCCTGATTACCTTGAGGACGAGCTTCTGCTGGACCTTCGCCACTCTGTCGATGTTCCTTACCCAGCCGGTGGATATCTCTGAGATGTGCAGGAAGCCGTTCATGTTGTTGTACTCGTCGAGGTCTACATAGATGCCGTGCGGCGTGATCTCCCTGACGGTACAGAGAACGATCTCTCCGCGGTCTGGCAGTTCGGAGGCTTCCATGGAGTCTACACCCTTACGGGATACCTTTAGCTATTGCGAAGGCTAGTCGAGTCTCTTGATTACCTGGGCGTCGACCCTTACCTTGCCGCCCGTCCTCTCGGCGAGCTTCCTTCCGCAGCCCTTGCAGGTCACCTCCCTGGTCGACGCGGAGAACATCACCCTCTCCTCTCCGCAGTCCGGACACTTGATCAGGACGAAGCTGCTGCGAGGCTTCGGTATGAACTCCCGCTCCCTCTTCAATTGCTTATCTCCGCCTTTCTCAATCTCATGCCCTTGCGCATCACTTCCTTGTTACACGTCTTGCACTTCAGCCTGAGCGTCGCCTTCTTCGTGGTCTTTGCGGTCCTGACGAGCTCAGGGAACTTCTGACCACCGTACCCCAGCTTTCTGCGGGCCTGGCGCCGTGCACCCCAAGATGAGGCCCTCTCCTTTCCCTTCTTGTAAAGGCTGACGGAATGCGGCGTGTGCTTTTTACAATGTGCACAGAATGTATTAAGTTCCTTGGGGATCTTCATCGTTTTCAGCCGACTCCTAAGCAATCCAAATTTATGCGTTGTGGTCAGCTAACGTTCCTTGTCTGCGACACCTACACTGGAGAGTATGTCCAGCTCTAGAAACACCTCGCCGATATCCCCACGCGATTGTCTGAACCCACGCCTCAGATAGAAATCTCTCGCCCTTCCTTGAGTCGTCGAGGTCTCCATGAACAGGACACCCCGGTCCGCAGAGTCCCGTGTGGCGCGGCTAAGGAGCGCAGAACCCGCACCGGCGCCTCTGTACGCGGGCGACACGTAGAATGCCGTAATGAAAGAGTTCGGGGCCCCATCTATGATGTCGTCGTGTATCACAGTGAATGAACCCCACCACTCTGGAACCCACTTCGGCTACGAGGAGTTCCTTCTTTGAAATCGAACTCTTGATCGACTCAGTCCTTCCACTCGCGGGAGCAAAACGCAACCACGTACGAACCATCCGCTTTACGGACCCGATATCCTCCGTCCTCGCCCTCCTCACTGTGAATGTTCGGCTCAAATCCCACCGTAGCCCCCTCCAGCTTGGATGTGAGGACCGAAGCAGATAAGCCTTATCGGACAAAGCCATTAATCACGACTCAGCAGACCTCGCACCGTATCTCAAAGTGCTCGGCACACGCAGGGTTCTTCTTGTAATAATAGTCATGGTCACAATCATCGCCGCATCGTTCGCAGCCGTTGAGCTGTATCCAAAGACCTTCGATTTCCAGGTTCAGGTCGCCTATCAGGGGCCCTGGCAGGTGTCGTGGACCTCATATTGGGGCGGGCCTGCGCCGCAGAACCAGGTCGGGACGGGAGGCTATGCGGGGACGGGAAACAGCTCAAGAATCGTGTCGGTCCAGATATCCCCCGGTGACTACGACAAAGGTGGAGTCTATTTCTGTGCACAGGCGAGCAAGCTCGACAACTCCAACGGCACCCTAACGGTGAGTGTCTACACCGTCAATGGTCCTTATCCCCTGGAAATACGCAACACATCAGCTCCGAGCGGAAGCGCGACGGCTTGTGGCGGGTTGGTCCCGTAGTAGCACGGCGCGAATCTTGGGTCGGGGGAAGGTTTCATCGCCGGAAACAGTTCAGTCGAATCCGCATTCTGTCAGTTCGTTCTTGCGGGCGACCCGACTCTGGTAACAGCGTCACCTGTTGTTACTTCGCCCTGTTAACTTTCGTGACCTGACGCCGGATGTTCGTTGATAAGCCCGTTCTTCTCCGCTTGCGAAGCCAACGTAATCATGACCACGGTATAGAACTCCTTGGTCATCCTTGGCATCAGGTCAAGGTGGTCTTGAATAGCCGTGAGCAGGCACAGCATCGTGGCGGAATCCCTGGCATCTATACCAAGCGCGAATCTGCCTTTGGCGACTGTTCCTTTGAACCGGATGCGCGTCTTGTCGAAGTCGCGGCAGCACTCGATGGCCTTCCTCTCTATGATGCGAGACCATTCCACGAGGGTGATCGGGTCCGCCCCGCGTGGGATTTCTCTGAGCTGGTCGTAGAGCCAGCCACTAAGTTCGGCCATCTTGCATTTCTTGGCTGGGAGGGGCTAATTAATCCTCGTAACATCGGGTCCGACGTCTTACGGCTTGCCGCGTTCTGGATTAGGGTAATCCACTTTTCTCGCCCTCGACCTTGATTCCAGCGGCCACCGCAGAGTATTTCCTAGGGCCCCTGAGGCTTTTCAGTTCGCCTCTTGCGATCCTTGGTCCGCTGGTCCCGAACTAAACGGGGTGACGGCAGTTAACACCCAGAAGACTTCTTCGGAGGTGACGCTAAGCTACCAGAACTGGGCAACCCAAAAGCTAATTACGGCTAGCCCTCGAACCCGCGTCGGATTCCTTTGCTGTTTACAAAGACCTCAAGCGCTGTCGAATGGAAGGCCGTCGCTTCTGCAATCAAGACCCTCGTGGAGGAGGCTACCTTCGAGGCGAGCAGCGAGGCGCTCATCTTCAGGGCGATGGACCCTTCCCACATAGCTCTGGTCGACTTGGCCTGGCCAGCGGTCGCGTTCGAGAAGTACGAGTGCGACAAGCCGTTCAAGTTCAGCATCCGCGTGGAGGACTTTGTGAAGCTGATCGGGAGGACCGACTCGAAGGACAGCATCGAGCTGACGTCCACCGAAGAGGACGCGCTCCTCCTGAGGCTGATGAACGGCTACAAGAGGGAGTTCAGGATCCACCTAATCGAGAGCACGTCCGGGACCGCGCCTCTCCCGAAGCTCGACTTCGACGCCAGCATCTCCATGAGCAAGAGCGTCTTCGAGAAGGTCTTGGGCGACATCTCCGTGGTCGCAGACCAGGTCGCGATCAGCGCGCTGAAGGAGGGCGTCTCGTTCGGCGGCAAGTCAGACATCGGGGCGGCCACGATCCAGCTGGACAAGAACGGGGCAGACGTATTGGAGATGGACGTGAAGGCGGAGGCCAAGGCGAGCTACAACATTGACTATTTCATGAGTATTTCGCGGGCACTAGGCAGCACCGCCGAGACCGTGCTGCTCCAGTTCTCGAGCAAGAAGCCTGCGAAGCTGACCTTCAAGCTCAACGAACAAGGTGCAATAATTTCCTATTTTTTGGCGCCGCGCATCCAGGAGTCGTAATATTCTCCATCATCTTATCTAATATTTAGCGTATCCGCACCATCCGCCGACGGGCTGGGTTTCTTCCCCTTCTCGTTCAGCCTCTTTATCATTCCGTAAAGCGTATCCAACTTCTCATAATACCAGCCGGGCTGGGCACTTCTGCTGGGCGCGTAGCTCTCCCTTACAAATCGAAGGTACTCGAGGACGTGACCGGCAACCCCACGTTTGATAATCAAGTAGGGCATAACCTGGGGCAGAATCGCACGTAAGACGCCAGAGTTCGCCTGATACTCCCATCTCGTCCTGGTCACCGCGTCCCCTCTACGAGCTAGATTCACTGTCCCTTCCCCTATAATCTCCATCACCTTCACGCAGAACTGCCGGTTGGAGTTGGTCACACTGAGCTGCGGCCTGTAGAAGTATCCTCTGCTGTACGCAGGATGAACGACCTTGGAGAGAAATATCGCCCCTTCTCCATCTATGACACCTGCCAGCCAAACAATCTCTTCTTCTGTGAGAGTCCGGCATTCGGTCGCCCTGGAACCCCGCCCCTTTCTCTTCAACCCTTTCGGCAACGCGAGCAGAGTAGCCAGTTCTTCATCCGAGAGGTCCTTTCCTTTCTCGTTCTTCTTCTTGAGCGCCAAGTACAGCGAATCTACCTTCTCATAGTAGCCTGCTGGAATGTCCATGAGACCGTTGATTGGGTGTGCATCGACGAATGCAAGGTACTCCAGCATACTCTCTGCAGCCTCCCTCTTGATGAGCAGGTGAGTCACTAGCTGTGGCAACAGCCCCCGAAGGACCATGGCAGCGCCTCGGTAGCACCATCTATCCTTCCACTCATACCGCCGCTCCTCTTGGAAATTCACCGATCCCCTTCCAATCACGTCCCTCACCTTTCTCGCAAACTCCTCGTTGGAGCTGCTGAGATTGATGGCAGGAGCATAGGCGAAGCCGCGTCTTCTCTGGGCAGCCAGCCCTCTGTTCAACTTCGTAATGAAGATCGAGCCCTCTCCATCAATGACCCCAGCGAGCCATGACCTCTCGATTTCACTTAGCTGCCTCGGCGGCCCATCGCCAAATTCCTCTCCGTTAACCTCGTCCACATACTTCGACCTGGCGAACCTCCTCCAAGACGTGATGCGAATCCCATTCACGAGCTCGCCAACCGGCTTCTTCGTCTCTACCAAGGCGACTCCGAGGATGGAAAGCTTGTGAACCTCCGAGGGTCTTACCCTATCGGCGTACTTCACGGGCACGTAGACAATCAGTGACCGGAATCCGGTCGTTTGGACGTAGCTTTCGAACTCGAAGTCTCCATCGACCTTCCCGGATACTCGGTAGAGCTTCTCGGCCTCCAGCCTCGCTCCCTCGGGGCTTCTGAGCTTCCGCCAAGGCAGTCTGAACATCAGGTTCGAGCCAAGCTCCCCATTCTTCTTCGTGTACGTGTGACCATAGACTCTTGTTTCGAGCACAGTCGGATTTGATTCGAACTGTTCCCTCTCGCTCGGCGGCGCGCTTGCTGGTTTTGCTGAACCCTGAACCTCGTTGAACCTTGCCAGCGTCGTCTGGGTCGCCTCATCCGTCCGTTCGATGCTCACCTGACCTTCCGTCCCTTCCGCCTGAGACCCGGCGTCGCTTGGAACCTCAGAAAAGGCAGGTTCCTGCTTGACATCCGGGGACGAAACCGTCTTGGAGTCTCCTATTCTCGTCTTCGGAGTCTCTTTCTGGACAGAGTTCTCTTCGTCCATCGCAAAGGAGTGCAGAAGCCTAGAAAAGCCCCACAGGGCATGCTATCCCAGGATTCTAGATGTTGCCAATGGCAACATGGTGGCAACATTGCCACTGAGTTTGGCAACATCGATAGAGGATTTGCAGATTGCTACCCGTTCAGTTGAAAGAAATCGAATGACTTCTGAGGCGATTTATGGCCGAAGATGGGGCCGTTGCACGTCGCCAGTTTGCCGCATCCTGTGCGGCACGACCTGAGAAGCCAAGCTTCTCATGCCGTTCCCTTTCGGGGTCCGAATCGTCGGTCGTTCGTTGTTTTTAGCACAAGAACAGGGCGGATCGATATTTAACAGCGGTTGCCATGGCAAGGTAAACAGCGCGCCAGTGCTGAGTCATCCACCGACCGGCGGCGGGGTCGGCTCTCCCAATGCGAACGAGGTGGAGCTGACCATCATGCAGTACCCATACTCCTGCCCGGCTGTTGTCCCCTGCACGCTCCACAGGCAGTTGGCCCACCACGGAGCCGTCTGGTTGGTGAACCTGATGTTGATCACATAGCTCGGCACCTGGCTGACCAGAGGCACTCCAGTGTAGGTCACTTTCTGGGTGCAACCCTGTGGCGTCGCTGCCGCGGCTGCGCAGTTGAAGAAGTATGGGGTATTGTTGGGCATGCTTCCACCAAAGCACGGCACGTAGCCTCCAGGCCCGGTGCAGATGGTCCCGGCCGTCAGATAGTCCGCGTTGGGACTGAGGCCGACCGAGAAGTTCAGCTCGGCGAGCTGGCCCCATGCGTCGAAAGCTACCACGAAATAGTTCCCGGGGCTGAACTGGCTGTAGGTCGCGTTGATCCAAGGCTGGTCCACGTCCGTGCTCGTCCACACGCCCCCTATGCTGAGGTCCTCCGTGATGGTCTGGAAGGCGTTGAACGAGAGGGAATCACCCGTTTCGTGCAGGCAGCTCAATGTCGCTATGGCAGAGTCGGTCAGCTGGACCGGGACGCCCGCCCCGTTGTAAATCACTATGTAGGCAGGTACGTAGTTGCCTAATGATGGGTAACCGCAGATGGGGGGCGGAGGGAACATGTCGACACTCGCCGCGACAGAAGACAGCGCGGGGCCGTTGGGGAGGGTGGGGAGGCTGGTGTAGTTGACAGTGGAACTCCTTGCTAGGTCGTTGGTCACCGAGAGGTGGAAGGTCTCGTTCCGTCCCGCTAGGACCTCTGGAGTGACCGCAAGGCCCAGGGTGATCCCCAGGTTGCAATCGGTGGAGGAGACGTTCGTGGCGTTGGAGCCTCTGTCGGTGCAGGTCGCGGTCGAAGTGGTTGTGACGGTCGTTGTCTTCGCTCCTCCGATGGCGACAAACAGACTCGCTGAAATCAGCACACCCGCTATGATTATCGCCGCGGCAATCATGCGATAGCTCCGAACCGACTGAGAGCTCAAACCGAAGCGCCTTGTGGTAAGGCGAATTCTGCGACTAATACATCTTTGTCCGAACGGCCAGGAGGCGCCGCTCCTCATGGGAGTTTGGTGCTTTCCTTCAGGACCCTCGGCCAAATGTACACCAGCCAGCGGATGACCAGGACCGCGCAGCCGAGGTAGATCAGCTACAGGTCGTCGACCAACCCCAGGTATTCGCCCCAGACGAACAGGACCAGTTGGGGGATGTAGCCGCAGCCCTGAGGCGGTTGGGGGCTGGACCGTGCTGGCAGCCGGTCTGAGTGAAATTTACTTTGAATAGCACTGCGGCGGTCGTGAGGACTCCCAGAGCCAGAAGGGCCAGCGACATAAAGCGAGGCCTTGACCTGCATCTCATAGGTCGAAGGCGCCTTCGAGCGCGACGTGTGCCACGCTCATCCCGCCGACGCTCACAGACGAGGGCTCCAACGCGAGCGGCATGCACCCCTGAGGCTGTACCCTGGGACCGAAGTCCGATGCGTTCAGCTGGGAGGCCGTGTAACCCACCGCCATCGGCATCGAGCCACAGGAATTCGACGGCGCATAGTCGTAGAACCCCGTCGAGTTGCCCAGCGAGCTGACCGTGAACACCACAGTCACGTAGTCGGTGGCAGCCGACGGCTGGAACGAGAAGGGGCCGCTGGTCATGAAGGGGTTAGGGGCCCCGGCGGCGCAGCTGACCGATTCCCCGTTGGACCCTACCGCGACCATCATGCAGTGTCCCGGACTCATGTAGAGGCCGAGCTGATCCGTCCCGCCACTAGTGTACTCACTGTGATATTGGTTCGCGCTTCCCTGCCACTCCGACTGGTAGGTCACGCAGACGTAGGCCGTCGACAGGGGCTGCATGAGGAGCACCGGGACCTCCCCATTGCTCTGGGAGCTGCCGGCGCTCCACACCTGCTCGTTGCAGAGCCGGGCGAGGCTGGGCCCGACGGTCACCGTACCTGTCGATGTCGCCGTCGCTGCGAGATACATGGAGGCGACTATTCCTGCCCCGATCACGACGGCCGCTACGACGACGGCGATTGCGATGCGAGTGTAGCTTCGGGCTGGGGTAGCGCTCATCCGGAGAATCAGGCCTCGAAGACGTTCAAGATTTACCGTTGATTAATAGTTATGTCCGCGCGAAAATCCGCTTTTGCCCACCTGGCTTGCCTCGGTCAAGGATGGCACTGGCGTCTCCTCAGGGTCACCGACCACGGCACCTGGTCAGCAGGAGATTCTCTCTTCCATAGAGAAGTCGTTCCATTGAAGTCCTTGCCAAAATATGCGGTTCGCTCCCCTTCAGCGCTAGTCGTCAAAGATGACGACAACCGGGGTCTCGAGGAAGTGCCCGTACCTTCCCGCGGCCTCCTTCACTCCCTTCACCCTCTTCTCATCCAGCTTCACGAACGGCTTTACCATCACAATCACTCTGTCCTTTTCGTTCCTCCTTCTCCACGTACCAACAACCTCCCCGTCGGCCACCACCACAGGAAGGAATATCCCGTTGCTGTGCGTGAAGAACAGCTTCCCACTTCGCAGCATCTCCTGTGTGTCCTCGTTACCGAGCATGGCTGATCTGTCGCTGTAGCCCAAGAGGTACTCATCGAACGCCGGCAGGAGGTGCACCTCGCCCTCACCTTTGTCGACCCTCGGCAACTTCCTAGCCTTGTAGTACGTCTTCCCAGCTATCTTCTCCGAAACAAGCCTTCTGGACGCCCCCTCTATGCCCACCATGGCATCTGAAATTCTGAGCCCAGACCACCACGCATAGTCCTTGATGGTGGCCGGCCCATGGCTGGTGAAGTACCGGGTGACCAGCTCGGTCAGAGCCTGCTCACTGGAAAGCGGCCTCCTCTTTGCGATTCGCTCGTCCAAGAGCTCGAACGTCGGCTGCTTCCCATCGTGCGGTCCGAAACATATCACGCCATCCCAGGCGGCCCTGTAAAGCATGTGGTAACCGAGATTCCCGGGAATCTGGAGGCCGCCCTTCTCGAGTACCTCGTACATACCGCTCCTTGTGAGCCGGCCGTTGCCTTTGAGCGCCTTCGCGAACAGGCTCTCGGCCTTCGTGACGGCATCGTCGCTGAGGCCCAAGTGTCGGTCCCTTGCTATGGCGGTGTTGACCAGTCGGGGAGCGAAGAGATTGAGCATCCAGTGGACGTCCTGGGACGAGGCGAAGTGGAGAGTGCCGCGCATCAGCCACGTGCGGGAAATCCTCTTCTCGGCTATGGCCTTCTCCACATCTTCTCTCGTGGAGTCCTTGCACCGCAGGCCTATGGCCCACAGTGCGGCCGCGTAATCCTGTGCTTGGATGGCACCCAGGGAGGTCAGCACATCTTCTGGAGACTTCACCGTAGAGTCGAGCGTGATGCGCTGGTTAGAGAGGCGGCGGTCCGTGATACCTTCCATGTGGAATTGAGAGTGGGGAGTAACAGAATCTTAAAGCGTTGTTTTGTGGCCGGGGTCAATCGTCCTAGGGCCGGTGAACACCCTCACGTCGGGGTTCGGTGCCCGGCACCCGAAACAATTCGTTTTTAGCCATCCCGCTGGCGCCGATTCCCGATGGATGAAAAGGTCGTCTCCTTCCTTCGCAAGGTCTATCGTGGACACTACTTCAAACGCCACGACCTGGTCGAGATCCCATCGGAGATGGCCTCAAGGGAGTTCGGCTACATCCCGTTCGGAGGCGGCATGATAAGGCACCTCTCGTTCAAGAACGGAGGGGAGCTCTTCGCGGAGCTGGTGAAGCAGGCGCCCTCTTCCGTCTACTGCTCGAACGCGGTCTACGAAAGTCCGACCCTTCAGATGGACGAGAAGGGGTGGAAGGGAGCCGAGCTGATCTTCGACATAGACGCCGATGCCATTCCCACATCCTGCAAGACCAGGCACACGTGGTGGTTCTGCAACAACTGCCACAAGGGTGGCATGGGGACGAAGCCTGCGAAGTGCCCGGGCTGCCAGGGCCAGACCCTCGAGCAGGTGCATTGGAGCTGCCGGGAGTGCCTCAATGCGACCAAAGAGCACGTGAAGCGGCTCGTGGACTTCCTTCAGGACGACTTCGGGATAGACCGCGAGGACATCCAGCTGTACTTCTCGGGCAACAGAGGGTACCATGCCCACGTGAGCGACAAGAGGTTCGAGACCGCAGACCCCAAGACGAGGGCCGAGATAGCCAACTACATCAGGGGCAGCGGCCTCAACCTCAAGGTGCAGGACAGGGTGACCAGTCATGTGGAGCTGGGCTGGAGCCGGAGGACCAGCCTGTTCCTGGCAAAGGCGACCGAGGGGGGCACCCCCAGTCCAAAGAGGACCCAGAAACTCACGAACCAGATCATAGCAGCCAATGCTGCGCTCATAGACGAATCTGTGACGACCGACATACACCGCGTGTTCCGGATGCCCGGGACCCTCCACGGCAGCTCGGGGCTCCTGAAGATGAGGATCGCATCCCTGGAGAAGTTCGACCCGCAGAAGGACCCTGTGGTCCTTGGCGGCGAGACCGTCGCGGTGCGAATCTACTACTCGCCTGAATTCTTCCTCAACGGGGTCAGGTTCGGCCCCTACAACGACTCGACGGTCCAGATACCTATTTACGCAGCGGTATTCCTTCTGGCAAGAGGGCTGGGCGCGATCAATTGAGGACAGAAGAAGAGACGATAGAGGTCCTGAAGCGGCTGCTCGACGCGGAGGAGCAGTCGGAGCAGCTCACGAAGCTGCCCGCCGACACCTACACCAGGGTTGCGACCTACGTGCAGAAGCTGCGCAAGGGGAGCGACGCCACGGCCGACGACCCTCTCAGCAGGCTTACGAGAAAGCAGCTCTCCCTTCTGGAGGGGATGGGCGGACAGCTCCTCGACCACAGGATCGCCAAAGCCGTGAGCAGGCATGACATCAGAGACCTCCTCCCGGAAGAGAAGTTCGTGTGCGAGTTCTACATGGAGTTTGAGAGGATGCGCGGCAGGTTCGTGAAGGCCATGGCCAACGGCCAGCAGTCCACGTTCACGATTCTGCAGAAGGAGCAGATGCGGAAGAAGGTGACCGTCCGCTTCCTGAGGCCGCTCGGGGAGGTCGTCGGCTTCGACCTGAACCGGTATGGCCCGTTCAGGGTCCACGACGTGGCTGAGATACCCTCGGCCAACGCCGAGGTCCTGATCTCGAACGGAGACGCAAGCATCGTCTACACGAAGGACTCGGTCTAGGAAGTTCTGCGGTGGGTCGGCAGCCGCCCAAAAATCGCCCAACGGGCGTCGAGAGCTATGAATAGGATCGCCACGTGTGGTTGCACTTCATGCAGCGATAGAACTGGGTCGGCGGCTCATCCCCGCTCCGGGTCTGCAGGAACCACCACATGGCCTCGCCATGTCCGCACTTGGGGCACTCTATCTTCGTGGTCGGGAGGGAGGTGAGCTTGCCTTCCTTCTCTCCGACGACCTTTATGACCGGAGCGTCAGCCAGTTCATCCTCGGTCGTCTGGGTCACGGTCTTGCCTGCCTTGTCAGAGAAGCCGCAGTTATCGCAGACGTAGGTCATGACGCTGCTCTTGTCCGACCTGATCTGCTTCAGCTTGAGTCTGGTGCCACACTTTGGACAGAACTTCATTCCGCTCCACCGGTGAACGCCTTGTTCACGGCTTCCAGCAGCTCGTGGGTGTTGCTCTGGGCCCTCTCCAGACTGCTCAGGAACGCCTTCTCCGGCTTTATCCTCTGAGCCCGCACCTTGACCACCAGCTTCTTGATCAGGGGATGCGGCGGGAGGACGCCGGCGAAGGTCACGTTCTTCTCGTCCAAGAGTTCGTGATGGATTATCTCTCCGAGGGAGTAGTCCTCGCCAGTGACCTCTACCGTGAACTCCCTCTCGCCCTCTCGCAACACCTGGACTTGCATTGTTCTGACCCGTCCGAATTCAGGGTATTATTAAGGTCACGGTTGGATCGGCTCTCTGCCGAAGTCGTCGGCGAACTTCCGATCCTCCACGTTGCCGCAGTTGTTGCACTGCGCCCTTCCGCCGCTCAGCGTCAGCGGCCTTCCGCAGTTGCTGCAGAGGGAGGCGATCACGCCGAGATGGGGCTCGCCTACGGAGAGGTGGATCATCGCGTTCATCGTGCTAATCACCCTGGCCCTCACAATGTCGCCGAGCTTCACGGCCGTCCTCCTCATCCCCCTTCCTCCCCTCTCCTCCCTGAGGAAGATTATCCCGACAAAGCCACCCTGGGTCGGCTTCCCGTTCAGGTAGTATATCTTGAGGTTGGAGGTGCTCGACTGGGCGACCTCGATCTGCCCGGTGACGACGTCCCCCACGCTCGGGACCTTCGGCACCGCTGTCGACTTTATGTTGATCTCCCTCTGCTGGAGGTCCTTCACGACGATTCCGGCCTGCAGCGCCCTGATGGTCCCGTCCGCGTCATACGCGTTGTTCCCAGGCAGGTATTCCTCTGAGACCGCAAGCGCGTCTCCCGGCAGTGCTCTCGATTGCTTGTTCTCGCTCATCTTCATCTCGACTTTGGTATCAATCCGGTGGTCAACTCAATCCACTTAGGTCTTTCTAGGAACTCCCCCATCCCCCTCCCTTCCATCAATCCGACCAGCGCGTCCGCCTGCGGTATGGAGAGGACCGGCCTGTCGAACGTGAACCCATCTATCGATATCCTGGGGCACGCCGTCTGGACGAACGCCTCTATGTCTCTGAAGGGGGCCAACCGGTCCGGGGTTATGTCCCGCATCGCGAGCTGTACGACCTTCCTTCCGTTCATCTCGAGCCTCTTCGATATCCATCTGGACCGCCCAAGCATCTTCTGGCCCTCCTTGAGCCCGGTGACGACGCCGAAGACGCGCGCGTCCAGCGCCTTGTACACGGCGAGTATGGAGCGCTTCCTTCGAATCTCAGCCTCCTCCTTCATGTCGCGTATCTCCTCCAGGTAGGGGTCGAGAAGGTACGTGGGCTTCCCCGTGGCAAGTGCGACCCCGACGGCGTGGAACTCGCTCTCTCCAAGGTAGCAGAAGGCGTCGACCTCCTTGGACATCGGATAGATCGTCGAGAAGTCGCAGCCGAAGGTCTGGGACTGGAGGAGGAGGTTGTTCTTCCTGCCGAGGTGTACCTCTAGTCCGGCAGCCTCAAGCTGCTTCCTCGCCGGCTCCAGCTCGTCGAGGTGCTGGCTGAAGGTCGCAAGGCCTATCCGCTTGTACTGCTTGAAGATAGGGATGGATTTCTCTATGATCGCGTCGAACTTGACGTCGTCTTTGGCGTCTATGAGATGGGTGAAATCGCCGATCTCCTCGACGACAGCGTTGTGACCGATGTGCAGCGCCAGATCGGCACCGAGCTTGGTGACATCGTCATCCATGGTGTCGCATATCCCGAAGCACGAGTCTCCGACGAGGAAGCAGGGGATGCCATACTCCGCCTCTATCTTCTCGATGAGGGTCCTCGTCTGCCGCAGTAGGCCGCCGGGAGCGTTGACCACTATGCCCTTGGGTTTTCGTTCCCTGATCAGCCTGAATACCTTATCCTCATCGATCCATACCGTCAATTGCCGCTTAACCTGAACTTGCGCTCGACCGTCCCTTAATTAGGGTTCTCGTATGCCTACGAGACCGAAAGCGCTGGACACCTTCAAGCGGGGGAGAGTATGACCACCGGGATCTCCCGCTTGGTCTTCTTGGCGTAGTCGTTGTAGGTAGTGTAAACGGCCGCGAGGCGCGGCCACAGCCTCGCACGCTCCTCGGGGGTGGCCCTTCTTCCGCGCACCTTCCTCGTCTCGCGCTTTATCGTGACAGTGGCCTGAGGAGTGTGCATCAGGTTCACGAACCAGGAGGGGTCCTTCTCGGCGCCTCCCGCCGAGGCGACGGTCGCTAGGTCATCGCCGTCGACGACGTAGAGGACTGGGTTCGTCCTGGGCTTACCGCTCTTGGAGCCCATGGTCGTGAGGAGCATGATTGGTGCCTTCTGCATCCTGGCCGCGACTCTCCCACCGGAAGCGCGATACAGGAACATTACGACCGAATTCATTATGCGAACGGCCTTGACCATTCTCTGTCGCCCACGCAACATCATCCGAGGGTGGATATGGTCTTGCTGGTCAGTCCCTCTGTTTCCGCTTCCCTACCGGGTCCGGTGCCATACCCTCGAACAGCAGGAGAGACTGGGTTCTCTTCATGCCAATTTCCTTGAGCGTCCCGGCGAGGGGCGAACCCCGTGGCAGGTACGCGACAGTCCAGCTCATCTTGACCTCATCCTTCTTCGCCAGCAGGTGTTTCACAAGCCTCGCCGCAGCCTCAGGTCTGCCAGTCAAGAAGCAGATCTGATTCCACAACTCCCCGCCCTGAGCACCAATTCTTGCGACCGCGACGGCGCCATCGGTTCGGAAGACCGATCCGTCTCCGATCAAGTCTGCCAGGACGTTCGGCGCGAGCCTCACTGCCGCGGAGACGTCCCAATAGACGCCTGCTCCGAGCTTGTACTCTTTCGACCCGCTCACCATTTCCAAGATCTCTGGGAGCTCTCTCTTCTCCGCCATCCACACGCCCTTCTGTCTCGGAAACCTAGCGCCGGGTTCAGGCTCATAGAAGTTGGCCCTAGCTATCTCCCCGAAACCCATCTTTGATATCTGTCTACGTGCGGATTTGTTCCGGCTATACGTGGCCAGTCGGTATACGGCGACGCCGTTCCTCGCACCCGCCTTCATCGAGTGGATTCCGAGCATGGAGGCGAGCCCCCGTCCTCTGTAGTCCGGATGAATCCTCACTCCCTCGAGCCAACCCGACCCGTCGGGAAGGAAGCGCATCCTGTCCATCCCGACCTGCGTTCCGTCGACCTCGATCACGAACATCTTCGCTCTGGTGTCCGCGAGCCACTCGTCCCACACTCCCGGGATGTAGTCGTGACCTCCCCACACGTCCTTGATGAAATCCAGGAGAGGGCCCTTATCAGAAGGCTTCGCCTTTCTGATCTTGACGACCAAGGGGAGCGCGTCCCGATTCATCAGGAAGGGCCTTCCTTAGACAACCCATTTCAATATTCTGAGACGGAGAGTCACACGGGTCAGGAGGTTATCTCCGGATAACAGATATGACGAATTTGACAGCGTGATGCGACTGGTCCTCGTTCGGCTTTCGGACATAACTATTAATCACAGAACTGACCTTATCTGATACGCAACGGCGATGTGAAGTGAACTCGGAACCCGGCCGACCTATCAACAACCTGACGGAAATACGACAGTACGGCGGCTCCATGATGTCGGTCGCCGGTCGCAAGGAAGGTGGGAAAGTCGTGCTGACGAACAAGAATCTCGTCTTCATCTTCGCGCGGCCGCCCAGGCAGGTGGTCGCGTTGAGGAGCATAAGCAAGGTCGAATCGACCCGCGACGAAATAGTGCTAAAGTCGGCCGACTCGGAGATAGCCCGCTTCGGAATCTATGAGAAGGACCAGAGGGAAGCGTGGATCAAGGACATCGAGAACGCAAGGACGCTCGCAGAGCATGGGGGCGAATCAATCCAGGACGAACTCTCGGCGGTCACAGACCCACCGACCATCAACGCGGGCGCCGTCGATTACACGCCGCAAGGCCAGGCAGGCGTAGTCTTCCTTGCGTTGGGCGGGACCATGCTGTTGTGGGCCTACTTCTGGCTTCTGCAAAGCAACGTTGGTTTCGGCAACAACACGCTGGGGGGAGGATGGTTCCAATTCGGTCTGGCTTTTGTCGGGCTTCTTCTGATGGGTGCTGGATTGCACGGGATACTCAGGTCTGCAACACATTGATTCGCTTTCATTTCATGGCTCGCATCGCTCAATCCTAGGGAGGAGTTGGCCTGAGCTCGCCGAGGAAGGTCAGCCACGCCGCGGGATACGCGGCGATTGTCCTGCTCCTCGTCGCGGGGACCGCCGTCCTGCTGAACAGCCAGGTCGGAGGCATTCAGGTCTACGACGTCTATCCGACCAACAGCATGGCCCCGACGCTGGAGGTCGGAGACCTCGTGGTCATCCACAGCGTCCCGTACACCAGCATCCACCTCGGGGATGTCATAGTCTTCGCGCGTCCGGACCCAGGCGGAGGCTGTGGGAGCGAGGTCATAGTGCACAGGGTGGTCAACATCACCAGCGAGGGCCTGATAACGTGGGGCGACAACAGGTTCACGAACACGCGCCCAGACGAGCCGGGTAGCTGGCCTCCGGTCCCACCCCAGTGCGTGAAAGGAGTGGTCGTCGTGTCGCTCCCCTTCCTCGGGAGGATCTCGGAGGCGTTCCCGCCGCCGCTCAACTATGTCCTCGTGGCTGCCATCGTGTTGCTGATATTCATGTTCGAGCTGTTCAGCGGGAAGAAGGATAGGGAAGAAGAGGCCCCAGGAGCACCGGAGGAGAGTCCAAACTCAAATGGACTCGTTTAGCCCCTCCGTTGGACGGCGCCCTCGGCTGTGTTGTGGACTTCTCCAGAAGCACCAGAAACCGTTGCAGCCAATCAGTAAAGGCCCTCCGACCATCGCCGTCTCGAACGGTCCTGTACTCAGGTGACCGCTCACGCACAATGAGAACAATGATGCACATGATTCGTTACTCACAGAGTCCAGATAGCCGAAGACAATGCCTGCCGAACCCCAGCCGAGCAGGAGCATACCTGCGACGAAGAGCGGAGCAGTCACGAAGCCTCGACCGAACAAGCCGGAGAAGACTAGGACCGTCCCCACCATCGAAACTAGGAAGACGATTGGGTAGATGAGGTTCGGACCTCCGAAGCATTGCGTACCTCCCGCTATAGGGCTGCAACTCAGAACCCAGAATGGCGTAATCGCCGGTAGAAGGACCAGAATTGCCCCAATGCCCCCAAAGAGCAGGGCCGCCCCAATTGCAGCGGTGGTACGCCTTGACAACTTCCTCGGGTCGAGTGCTAAGCGCAAGTCATCCCTCCTGGCGGATACTGCGCCGGGACCCACCAAAGATACTCACCAGAGACAACGTACACGACTCCGTGATTGGACAGCGCATACGAGACCGACCCGAAGACCGACGACGTCGGATTGTCACCGACCGCCACCGACCCGCCCCAGCACCAGGCATGCTGCGCGAACAGGTCTGGGGTGGAGACCCTCATCGGGACAATTGGGACAAGGACGAGAAACGCCAGTGTGGCTATGCAAATTCCGAATAGCGCTACTCTGCGGATTGGGATTGCGATCTCACCCACGTCTTGGCATGCAGATTGTCACCCAAATCATCTCCCGGACAAGGCAGAGGGAACCGGCGCGCCACCCGATTCAATAGCCCTCGGAGGTCCCTTGTCGAACTCCCTTAGCAGCTGGAGCAGGACCTCTCCCTGCTTCGTGAGCCTGTACATCCTCACGTTCCCGAATGCGTGGTCCTCGTGCACCAGACCATACCTGTTTAGCAGGACGATGTGGTAGTCGACGGCCTTCCAGTCAAGGCCGAGCTCCCGGGCGAGCTGCAGCCTGTCCTTGGGCATCGAGAGCGAGTCCAGGAGGTTCAGCCTCGTCTTGGCGCCCTTCATCTTGATGAAGAGGTCGAAGATCCCCGAGTCGAAGCCCAGGCCTTCCCAGCGCGACTTCATCCTTCCCCGCCAGATCCAGACGCCTCCAACCAGAGCCCAGCTAGCCGTGGACAAGGCGGGAGAGTTGGCGAGTAGGAACTGAAACGCCGGCTGCGTGGTGGACGGGAGTGGGGTGAGAGAACCCGCCGAGTAGCCGTTGATGGCGGTCCCAAGATTGGTGATTGAGGTTTGCAATGCGGGACCCGATTCTGACGGACTCGCCAGGTGGACCCCCAGGAACACGGTATTGGCGATCGCGAACCCGACGACCACTGCCAGGACGAAGGAAGCCCGCGACATCGGTCAAAAGGATGGAACTGTTGATAAATACTTTATTCCGAACGGTCGGAAGGAACCTTAACCCCCGATGCCATGTCTGCCCACTCGACATGCCATCCCGCCGAGCCAGAGCGACGCTCTCGATATCCGCAGCGACGATTATTACCTTGTTGCTGATTACGGTCGGACTCAACATCTCAGGGGCATCTGCCAGTACTCAGGTCGAGCAGGTCCCTCCGACTCTGCACCCCGGCTATCCCGGTGACGGACAGATATCGTCCCTCGGCTCGTTCCTCATTCCGATGATCGAGAACACCTCCCAGTTCCAGTCCCTCGCCGGCGGGCTCCAATACCACATCCAGCGATACTCGAGCTTCGGCTACGACTGGGGACCGAACATAGCCTCAATCGAGACGATAATCTTCTACTCGCCGAACATGAGCGGCCAAATCCAGGTTGACGTCTCTGCGGGCAACGGCACGATTCAGCACATGTACTTCGACAACATGACGCTCCTTGGTTACCGAGCTGGCATTGCATGACGGAGCGCCAAGAACCAGACGACCCGATTCCAAGTTCGGTCATCGGTCAGAACTGCCGATTAGGACTGCCTTCCCAAGAGGCTGCGGTGACGTCATGAAGCGCATCGTCAAGGTGGTAGCAGCCTGCGTCGGTGCAGCTGGTGTGTTGGCCTTCCTGTTCCTCGTTCCCATCATCCCGACGACAGTCACGACCTATGACTTGTATTCACAGCATGGTTTGTGCATCGGCACTGAAATCGACCCGGCTCCGACTCTGGTGATCTACGGCTCTGCTTCGTATATGTTGTCGCACTATGGAGTGGTCTACGTCCCCACCGGCGGTCATCTCTGGTGGCTCCCATCCTCAGGGCAAACATCAAACCTCACCTGCATCTAGTGAATCGCCAAACAAATGGCGAGCGGACGTGCAATGAACTCTATCTGCGGCATCTCAATCTAGATGCTAACCAAGGCCGCTTGGAACGCCGTCAATGAATGCTCGCCTGGAACCCATCGCTTGCTCCCTTTTGGCAGGTTTGTAGTACAACAGGACGTTGCCAGAGTCAAACCTGCGCGTCTTAATGAGCTCGAGCTCCAATCTGCCGCGCAACCCTTCGAATATCGGGGTGCCTTCGCCCAGGACAATCGGGTCCACCATGAACCTAAACTCATCGATTAAGCCCGCCTTGATGAAGGACACGGCCAAATCTGATCCGCCCAGCCAGATGCTCTTGCCCGGCTGGTCTTTCAGGCGCTCTATCGCTGCGGGGTCGAACTCGCGAGCGAGCGTGACGTTCTTCCAGTTCTCGGTCTCTTCGACCCTGTCGAGCGTCCTTGAGAACACTATCTTGTTGGCATTATTGATCAGACTGGCGATTTCTAGGTCCTGCTTTGACGTCGCGGGGTCTCTAGCCGCCCTTGGCCAGGCGGCTTCCATGGTTTGATACGTCCTGCGTCCGAACAGGAGAATGTCAGCATCCTTCAGCTGTTCTATCGCAAATCCGTTGAACTCGTCATCGACCCTGTGCCACGACAGGTCATGGTCCGGTCCTTCGAAGTAGCCGTCAAGGCTCAGCGTCATGAAAAGGTACACCTTCCTCATGGGACCTCGGAAATGGCCGCGGGTTCGTATATATGCAGAGCTGAATGAAGACATCCTCTATCCTTCTTTCATGTAGACCTGAAGTTCCCGGCATGTGTCTTCTGCAGTTAGGCGCTGGAAGATTCATCTCGTCAAGTTTATCAATTACCAATTGATTAGCAATTATCGTGTCTACGACCATTTCGGTTGATAGAAGAACGAAGGACCTCCTCGCCAGGAGAAAGAGGTCGCTTGAGGTGACCGAGGGTAACCAGCTCACCTGGGACGAATTCTTCGAGCATGCCTTCTCAGCGGCGAAACCTCCCGAACTCAGCAAGAGCGAAGTCATGGAGCTGAAGCGGCTGGTGGCAGAGGGGAGACCATGGAAGACGCGGTCCTAGATTCGGACGCGCTCATTGAAGCGTACGAGGCCGGAATCTCCAAGTTCGACGGCCTTCACACAACCTGCATATCACTCTACGAGTTCCTCAGAGGATTGGCCTACCTGAAGAAAGACGTGGCCGAATACATGGCATACGTTGAATCACACCTCGAGGTCCTCCCTCTTGATAATGCTGCCATAGGCGAAGCTTCAAGGATTTACGGCGAACTGAGGCGTCAAGGAGCCGTGGTGGAGGACCCGGACTTATTGATAGCCAGCATGTGCATAGCAAACAGCTTGCCTCTGGTCACAGGAAACGTGAAGCACTTCGAGAGGTTCAAGCGGTACGGACTGACCGTTGAACCTATGCAAGCCTTCATTGGCGCTGACAAGAGCGAGTGACCGAGGAGGTCAGCCCTCATTTCTTTGGTCTTGGGTGGAAGAGAAAGCATGGGCCTCCATGCTTGATATGGTTAGGGGTACTTGATCGAACTGATTGCGTTGCTTCTGTCATGATTGCTATCTTCCCCAGCGTCGGCAGCTGGGCACGCAAGTCTGCAAGATCGATTTCGTGCGTTTTTATCAAGTTGTTCAAATCTTCTGCGTCCTCACCGCAATTCCGGAAGAGGCTCTTCGGCCTCCGGGCAAGGCGCGGTTCGCATGTAAAAAAACCGGGAGCCTGTCTGCGCCTGCGTGGCGATCATCTTGTTCTCGCTGAAGGTATGATCTCGTGTTGGGGTTCATCGAGCCTCCGCCGGGGGGACACCCTAACATATCGAGAAGACGCCAAGAAAAACCAGGAGTAGGATTAACGGATAGGTAGGAAATCATTTTAAGGTAGGAATCCATGTCAGAATGCATGGCTCAAGAGGTCGTGGTCACGAGAAGAGGCCAGACGACGATCCCCGTGGACGTGAGAAGGAAGCTGGGGATTGAGGAAGGAACAAGGCTGAAGGTTGAGGCTGTGGAGGGCAAGGTGGTATTCACAAAAATCCCGTCAGTATTTGATTTGGCGGGGACGAGCAAGGGGAACGTGAAAGAAGCCTTCGATCGCCTTGACGCCATGCGGCAAGAAGAGGGATGAGGGCAGTGTGCTCTTCGAGACAAGGTACTTCTGGGCCATCTTCAGATCCAAAGATCGGCGAACCGTAAGAGAACTGAGAGCCATCTACGACCGGGCAGATACGACCTACGTCTCCTCGATCAGCATCTACGAGGTCTACAAGCAGACGATTGAGTCCGAAGACATGTCGGTCGCTGATGTGAGGGTCACGACCATGGAGAATGAGTTCGATATCATGGATGTCGACGCCGAGATTGCCGCGGAAGGCGCTAGGATCAGCCACAGGCTGAGGATTCCGATGGCTGATTCCCTAATCATGGCGACCGCGAAGCGGCTCCGCGTTTCATGCGTCACCGACGACCCTCACTTCACCGAAGTCAAGCGTACCTGGATAAGAATGAAGGAGTCAGATAGCGAAAAGTAGATGCCATGTATAGGGTTCATAGCGCCTCCGCCTGGGGTAGCCAGTAAACAGGCCAGACGAACCCTGGCTCTGAAGAGTCGCGTGAGGAGCTTCCTCCTCAAGATTTATCTATGGCTATGGCTATAACTATAGTCACGGTATGAGTACGACCATCCAAACGAGCAAAAGAACGGCGCAACAGCTGCGAGAAATCATGAGGAAGACCGGAGCCAAGACGTACGATGAGGTTATCAGAGGGCTAATCAAGGAGAAGCTGCTAACCCCGGACTCGCTCCTTGGATCGAATCCTCGTTTGAAGCTGTTCAAGGCCGAAGATGAGGCCGAGTTCCATGACCTATGAGTATGTGATCGACAGTTACGCTTGGATTGAATACTTCGCAGGGTCGGCGAAGGGCAAGTCCGCAACGAGGTATGTACAAGATGCTAGTTCGGCGACTCCCACGGTCGTGATGGCTGAGCTGAGCCGGAAGCTGCTCAAAGAGATTGATGGTGGACGCGAGACAGCCGAAGGCAGATTGAGCAGGCTCGAATTCGTAACCTCATCGACGACCGTCCTAGACCTGACCCGAGAGATAGCTACAAAGGCCGGAGAGATAGACCTTGAGAGAAAGCGGAAAGTGCCGGATTGGGGTCTGGCCGATTCAATTGTGCTCGCTACCGCCAGGCAGTGGGGCGCTCAAGTTGTGACGGGAGACAAACACTTCAGAGATCTTGATGACGAGGTAGTCTTCCTGGGTACGCCTACTTTGGATTCGGAGCCGTGACCCCCTAGGCCAACTGTTGTCTGGATGGACCCCACCCCGCCGGCGGTGACGATCATCTTGTTCTCCCTAGGGTATGAGTTTTCGTGTTGGGTTCAATGCGCCTTCTCGACCGGCACACAGAACCCTAGTTGTTGTTCGCTTCAGGGGAGAATCGGGGGCGTGGCGAGGCTCAGCGTCAAGACGTACCCGTTCTGGTCCAGAAGATAGATTGTCTGACTCGCCTGGTCAAAGACGACGGCCCCACCCACACCGTTGTAGGCGAAGGAGTTCAGGATGTCTCCCGTGGAACGGTCAACTACCAGGAAGGAGCCCAGACCACCCGGGATGTTGGGAGGACTGCAAGCGACGTATATCTGGTTCAGCGGCGTGTTCATGGCCAAACCGTAACAGTTCACGGAGTAGGCGCTCAGGGTCGTGGTCCTCACAATGCCACCGCTGCTGTTAATGGCCAGCAACGTGTTGCCGCTCGTCATGTATACCGTGTTTGTGGTGGGGTCTGCCAGCATCGATGACTCAGGAATAGAGAGCTTGGAGATGATCGCGCCAGTGGTCCCATTCATGACGGCAATGTAATACGGAGAGCAGACGAACGAACCCGGGAATGGGGCCACGCAGACAGGCACGTAGACCAGCCCGTCGTTCGAGTTGACAGCTACTCCAAACGCCTCGCCGCCCATCGGTACCGTAGCGATCAAGTCATTGTCAGTGCCATTGACGATGTACAGGGAATCCGTGTTTGCGCTGGTCATGTATATGGTATCGGTCTTCGCGTTCACCGCTATGCCGTTGACGTAGGTTCCAAGGTTGATGCCCCCGATTATGCTGTTCGTTGAGGCGTCCACCGTCACGACCGAATCTGTGCACGGCGGGCACCCATCGTTATTGAAGTAAATCGTGTTCGTGACCGGGTTCACCGCGCCGTAGTAAGAACTCACGTTAATCTCGTTCACGCTGGTCGTGCGGTCAGACTCCTTGAGGATTATCGGGTGTGCTCCCCCGATGACATAGACCAAGCCCGTCGAAGGAACAATGAACATGCTGGAGTAGATGTTCTTTGGGGGCAGACTCAGGTTGTCCTTCATGATGGTCGAGACGGGCGCTCCATAGACGGAAGTCACGTTCCTGGTGACGGTGGAGGTCGAGGTGACCGTGGAGGTCAACGTGGAGGTAGAGGTCGCGGTCGAAGTCGTGGTCTGAAGCAAGGTGGTGGTCAGTAAGTACGTCGACGTGGTCGTGCCGGAGACGGTCAGAATCGTAGTGGCCGTCTGTGTGGTGGTTTCGGTAGCCGTGCTCGCAGACGTGCTGGTCACAGTCTTCGTCGGTTGACCCACGGTCGCATAGAGTGACGCCGAGACCAGCACCCCGGCTATGACTATCGCGATGGCAATCAGGGTGTAGCTCCGGTGCGCGGGCAGCAACTGCATGCGTTCACCGACGGGACGCGCGGGGGAGCTGGTATTACGGCTTTGGATAGCGGAAATGGATGATTCGTGCCATGCGCATAGGGTGAATCGCACCTCCGCCCGGGCATTTCATCATAATGTTGGGGTTGAAAGAGCACGGCTTGGCTCCGGCCTCGGGGCCGGCCGCGGTTCGGACAAAACTATTAATCAGGAATCACCTTCTCAAACACGACTTGGATTGGAGCACCAAAGATGGGCAGTCGCCAGAACGATTACAGCCGTGGGCGTCGTCTTGGCTGTCATGGCCGTTGGGACGGGCTACTGGGTGTATAGCAGCGAGCCCATCTCGTCGACCTTGTCACCCAATCCCGGCGGATCATCCTCTGCCGCCGCATCCCTTCCAATCAACACAGTGTCTTCGGGAAACGGCCTGAGAATCGTCAACGCGAACGTCACCGTCCACGGAGAACCTGCGTTCATCGGACTGTGCGATGCAATCGCCGCGACTTGTCCTCCATCAGAGGTTAACGCATCGCTCAGCGTTGAACTGATCAGCTACAATGGTACCTACTATTATGTCCACAACGACACGGTCATTGGCGGTGGAACAGTCACAGAAACTCATACCGACTCAACGGGCGGGCTGAACATCACTACGATAACCGAGAATCAATCGACCGTGGTTTACACTGCATGGTTCACCAATTCCACTCTCTACTGCGTCATCCCGCACTTGGACACGGCGCCAACCTGTCCGACTCACTGATACGGCGGAACAGGTGCTCAAGGATGAGCAACGCGGCGACTGTGTTGCATACCCTTGCGGAGGTGCAACTAACCCCACGCGTGGCATGCCTTTCTTAGGCATCCAACCAAACAAGCTGCTACAGAGGGTTCTAGCGTTCTGACAAGCGTATTAGTCACAGATTCTCATTGGCGGATGTATGCGAAGCCGGCGTCTCTGGGGAATTGTCGCGGTCATCGTGATAGCCGTCTTCATCTTTGTCCCGTTCGTACAGACCGTCGGAAGGAACGCAGGTTCGGGCGCGCAGGACATCGGCTGGGTCTCACCCTCGTTCGCGCTCTTCCAGTGCGGAGCCGCGGTAGGCGGATATTTTCTCCAAGTTCCCAGCGGCAGCGGAGTCGGTCTTCCAGAACCGTCTTTGACGTCGAACTCCGTCTGGAACTGTGCGTACCCTCACTGGTGAAGATGCCCCGGCGGAGGCGCAATGAACCCCTTCACCTTAGACAACGACTCTTGTCCTGTAGAATCAAAGACCAGAACATCCGACGGCGGTTGGACAACGACCGAGGGATTATATCCCAACTGAATCATCTTCTCTCCAGCGTGGAATGCGATGACCGAGAACAGCGACGACTCGTTCAACTCCTCCAAGGCGGAGGTATTCGAAGCCCTCGGGCATCCCACGAGGATCCGGATTTTGCGGGAGCTGGCGGCCAAACCTCTCGCCTACTCGGAGTTGAAGCGGGCGGCCGGCATGGAGAGCAACGGCCTCCTCACCTTCCACCTTGGGAAGATGAGGGACCTCGTAAGGCTCAACCCTGAAGGCAGCTATGCTCTCACGGATGAAGGCAGGGAGGCTCTCCAGATTGTGGAGGCGAGCAGGAACCAGAGCGAGGGTGGTCCGTTCCAGCGGCCCTCAATTCGTGTGCCGCACCTGAATACCATACTTGCGGGCTTGGTTGTGGTGCTGATCGTCCTCGCCGCGGCGTCGGCGATAGAGTACAACCAGATTCAGGGCCTCGATTCACGTACTACAACTATCCCCCTGGTAACGACCACGACAACGACGACTACCACCACTGTGACCCAGGTCATAACCCAAGGGCAACTCTGCGATCTTGGCGGGTCGATTGCGAACAGCCCGTCGGCCCACGACACGAACTGCCAGGAGAGCCTGACGCTGTCCCTCGGGATGGGGAACACGACGGTGCCTTCGGGGACCAACCTGACCATCTCGCTCTCGTTGCAGAACAACCTGAACGCCCCGAGGCAGCTCAACACCACGGGCTATCCCCTTCTGCCCTACGGCGCGAACCCGAACAACGGGGGCTATTGGTACTACACCCTTCCGAACATCCCGTTCTGCGGGCTGTCTCCGCTGGACGCGCCGGTGCCCGCCTTCGTGATGGTCTACAACTCGTCTGGAGACCCCTTGCTGCTGAACGATCCGTCAAACGGCGTCCCAATCCACTTCTCCGTCTCGATCACCAACACGTCGGCCGGCACCGGCCAAATCACTTTGCTGTGCTTATCCATCGGAGCTCCGGTATACGACTTCGCCGCCTCCCAGGCGCTGAGCACGACCATCAACATAGGAGGATACTGGAGCATTCCCCGTCAAGGAAATACGCAGATACAAGGGATCTCAGGGTTCCAGCACTTCAGCCCGGGCCACTACACGATGGTCGCCTTCGACGCATTCGGTGACAGCGTCATCCTTCCCTTCACTGTAACAGCATCTCCACCGGGCTAGGCGTTCGGACAAAAGCGTAAATCGACGAGTCAAGCCGGCCAATCTGAAGGGAATTGAGAAGGAAACTCCTAGTCCCAATCGTGGTGGTAGTGGTTCTCCTCTTTCTCGGTTCGGCCTACGCGTTTGGCTATCAGGTGTATCAATCTCATAACACCATGTCGGCCAGCTTCGCCGGGTCTCCGAGCCCGGGATGGAGCACTCTCTACTTCAAGAGCGCGTCCGGAGTGCTGCTTGCAGAGTTCAACTACTCGACGGCGCGACTTCTGACCGCGAACTCAACCGGGAACGCGGCCGCCTTTGGGTTCAAGGTATGGCATGCAACAGGATTCAGCGTCCAGGGACTAAACCTCACCTTCTCAATCGGGCCGTACCCCGCCAAGGTCTGGATGAGCCAGTTCAGCTATTACACGGGAAACTATCCCGCGCTCGACACGAAGAACGTCAACTACACTGGAGGCCCTTCTGAGGTTTCAGGAGCCGTCTTGACGCTCTCAGGCTTCCCGGCTTCCGGCGACCCATCCGCGATCTACAGCGTGGGTCTGTCCTACGGTAACACAGCGACGCCCGAGACCGTGGGAAGCACGAGCGTCATGGTTCAGATGGTTCTGGTCTCGGGTTCAGGAGTTCCCTACGTAGGCGAGCTGTACTCGGGGGCGTCCGGGTTCAACTTGGTGGCTGGATAGCAGGCAGTGTAGTCAGGCTAGCCACTTCGGGTTGATGATCGAACGCGTCCCATTATCTTAACCGTATAGTCGCGCCTCGACGGACAAGGGGCCTATCAAAGGGCCTCGGGCCTCGGCGCGGTTCGCACGTAGAAGCCGGGAAGAGTTCATTGGAATCCGCCATCAATCCGGGAGTTTGAAGTGGGTCGGCTTGGCATTAGAATTGGTAGCCGAGTAAGAATTGAGACAGAATCTTGGACAAAGTGAAATGGGGTATTCATATCCGCCACTCTTTCTTGAACGATTTTTTTGGCGAACCTTCTTGGGATGCTCGCGTAATCCAGACGCGCTACTGGATTCTATCGACCGCGAGGAGTAGCCCATACAGCAACGCTTCAGGCCTCGGAGGGCACCCGGGGACGAACACATCAACTGGCACAATCCCTCCGACCCCACCTGTTGTGGCATACGTATCCCCAAACAACCCTCCCGAACAGGCGCAGGCTCCCGCAGCGACAACGACCTTCGGGTCCGGCGTAGCCTCGAACGCCCTCTTCAGGGCGAGTTCCATGTTCCTGGAACCTACCCCGGTGACCAACAGGACGTCCGCATGGCGCGGAGAGGCTACGAAGTGCACGCCGAATCTCTCGACATCGTAGACCGGGTTGTTAAGCGCAGAGACCTCGACCTCGCACCCATTGCAGGAGCCCGCATCTACCTCCCTTACCGCCAGCGATCTCCCGAGCGCCTGCACCACCTTCTCCTTCAGCTGTCTCCCTATCTCATCGGGCTGGAGCCGGGTGCCGCCGTCAGGAGGCTCCGGTATCTGTGCGACGACGAGCTCTCTTTGTCTTCTCACGGGCGCGGCGAAGTGCTCAGAGACAACGATTAGCTGGGGCGCGACCTGCTTGCACATCCCACACATTATGCACCTGCCCTTGTCGAGTGTAAGCTGGGGGCCGAGTTCGCCCGGAATCTCCGCAATCGCATTTGGTGCGCAGACTTTCTTCAGCTGCCCGTACAGTTCAAGGTCTGCTACAAAGCCAGGTGACTGCGGCACCAGCGACACGTCTCCGCGAAAGCCTGAGACCGACCTTTCCCCGTTGAGTACGTCCCTGTCGGTCTCGACCGCATTGCTGAGGATGTCTCTAGACTTGTCCATGTCAATCACAGGTCGTTCCCTGCGTAGGACAGGTCCAAGCTCTTGTTCACGAGAGGGAAATCAGCGACTATGTCATTGAGCACAGCTGTCTCTATCGCCGGCCAGTTGGCGAACGACGCCGTCCTCACCTTGTAGCGGAAGAGCGAGTCCCGGTCTTCCCCGATCATCGCCCAGTGGACGGTCTGGCCCCTGTGGGACTCCGCATAGCCCAGTGCGTGGGCGTAGGGTTTGAGCGCGTCCTTCGCTAGAGGGACCACTAGCTCCCGCCCACCGTCGAGGTCCTGCAGCACTTCTCTCACGACCGCTGCCGAGTTGTCGACCTCCTCGACCCTCACCTCAAAGCGCGCAAGCACGTCTCCCCTTCTCCTCTTCATCTCGGTCTCGTAGTGGGCCGCGCGCTCCCCGGTGTCGTGGTGCGAGTCGACACGAAGAGAGCGGTAGGCGCCGTAGGGATGGTCTCTCCTCACGTCGATGTCCACGCCCGACGCTCTCGCAGCGACCCCCACCAGACCCAACTCCAGGGCGACGGCGGAGGATATCGCCCCTGTTCCCCTCAACCTGTCCATGACTGACGAATCGTTCCTCAGGACGGACACCACACGCTTGAAATCTCCCAGCACTGCGTCGACCTCGGCAAGCACTCGCCCGGCCTTCTCCTCGGTCAGGTCTACGCCAACCCCACCCAGCCTGTTGACGCCGAAGAGGAGCCGGCTCCCCGCAACCTCTTCGTTCAGCCGCATCATCCTCTCCTTCAAGATGCTGAGCCTGGCGGAGCCGTAGGCGAACCCCACATCGGTCGAGAGTCCTGCAACCGTGCCGATGTGGTTGTACATGCGTTCCATCTCTGCGCAGACGGCCCTAATCTGGAGCGCCCTTCGTGGTGGGGTCACTCCAGCGATCTTCTCGATGGCCTGGCAGTAGGCCGTCGAGTTCGCCACCGCCTCGTCGCCGGATATTCGCTCGCTGACAAGGAGGATATGGTCCAGCTTCATCGACTCCGATAGCTTCTCGACCCCCCTGTGCGTGTAGTAGAGTCGCGTCTCCAGGTTGACTATGGTGTCGCCGAGAGTGCTGAACCTGAAGTGGCCGGGCTCGATTATCCCCGCGTGGACTGGGCCTACCGGGATCTCGGAGACGCCCTCTCCGTCCACCCTGAGGAACTCGTATGGACGGTCCGTGACCCTGCCTACTTTGGTGCCCATCTCGAAGTCCTTCCTCAGGGGATGCGCGCGGTGGGGCCATTGTTCGTGAAGCACCATCGGCCTCACGTCCGGATGGCCCTCTGGCACAAGGCCGAACATGTCCCTAACCTCCCGCTCATAGAGGGTCGCGGCCGGCAGACGGGTCGCCACGCTCGGGAAGGAGGAAGGCGAGTCGGGGTGACCCTGCTCGACCCCCGCCTCGACCACGATGAAGAGGTCCTCACCGCCGATGCCGAAGGCGTACCTGAGGACGAACTCTCCACTGAGGCGCCTCTCGTCGGAACAGACGACCGTCGCCAGGACGCCTTTCAGTTCATCGTACACGTAGGCGCACACGTCCGGGAGCTCTTCCCTCCTACTAATCCTGAAGTGAAGTTCGTTTCCGTTTAGCAGCCGAATGGAATTCGTCCCCATCGTGAATCGGGCGCGCAGCTTCGCCTCGCAGCCAGCGACCCCTGTCTGCCCCGCCACTAGGATGCCGCCCCCTGGCTGAACACCTGCGTCGCGTCGCGGATGAGGGTCTGCAGAGGCTGGGGGACAAAGAATCCGAGGACTATCACCAGCGACGCCAGGATTAGCATCGGGGCCACCGCGAGCACCCCCATGCCGTCGGTTCCCAAACCCTTCTCGGAGGGGACCGCCTTCCCGGTGGCCGGGTTCCCGAACACCATAGGCACGAGGTGCCGCAAGAACCCCGCGAAGACGACCACGAGGAGGATGATCATTATCGGGGTGATCAAGAACTGTCCCGTGCCGAATCCATCCGTCATCACGAGGAACTCGCTCAGGAATACGTTGAACGGGGGCATCCCGGCTATGGCCAGGCCTCCGAGGAGGAGCATGGCGCCCGTGACCGGCATGACCCTGATGATCCCCTTGATTTCTGCCATCACCTTGGTCCCGTACCTCTGGCTCACCGTGCCGCTCGCGAAGAACATCAGGGGCTTCGCAATGGCGTGGTTGATTATGTGGAGCAGGGCGGCGAAGAGCCCCAGAAAGCCTCCAAAGCCCACCGCCAGTGAGACTATCCCCATGTGCTCGACACTCGAGTACGCTAGCATCCTCTTCATGTCTTTCTGGAAGTAGATGGATGCCGCCGCTATGCCCATGGAAAGCAGGCCGAGCAGGATGAGCAGCTGGCCTGGGAATGCCGGTCCCAGCGTGCCGGACGCTACGATATAGAACCTCAGCACGCCGTAGATGGCGCAGTTCAGTAGGACGCCTGAGAGCAGCGCGCTGACGGGGGTCGGGGCCTCTCCGTGGGCGTCCGGGAGCCACGTGTGCATAGGGGCGAGGCCGGCCTTCGTTCCAAGGCCCACAAGGACGAAGACATAGGCAACCTTGACGATCCCCGGGTTGAGGAGTGCCGAGTTGGCGACCATGCTCGTCCAGTCCATCCCTGAGGCCGAGGGCGATGCCGAGGTGTTCGCGTACGAGAAGAGGACTATGCCGAGCAGGGCGAGGGACAGCCCCACCGTGGCGATCGTCAGGTACTTCCAGGCGGCCTCGATGGCCCCCTCGGTCGTGTAGAGCATTATCATGAAGACGGAGACGAGAGTGGTCGCCTCGATTGCGACCCACATGAGCCCCATGTCGTTCGCAAGCGGGACGACGAGCATGGTGAGCATGAACCCGTTGAATCCCTGGTAGTACCTGACTATGTGCCGGTCGTCGACGATGCCGCGGTCGTACTGCCTCCCCATGTAGTTGATGGAGTAGAGGGCGGCGACGAATCCGACGCCTGCTATCGGAATCAGGATCAGGGCGCCGAACGCGTCGAGGTACAGGATCTCGCCGAAGGCGGAGACCTGCCTGCCAACGATTACGCCCGCTACCAACCCTAGGGCCTGGAGGCCCACCAGCATTACGGAGGCGAGCGTGATGGCCTCGGCCCACCTCTTCCTGTGCGTGAGGGTCACCAGCACGGCCGAGACGGCAGGGGTCAAGATGATGGTGAGAAGGACGGCCCCCCAGCCCGACGGGAGGACCAGACCAGCGACGGTCAGCAAGTTCGACCACCACACGACCGATCAATCATCCTTGAGCTTCTCCAGACGGCCGATGTCGAGAGTGTCGTAGGTCCGGGTCATCCTGATTAGGAGCAGAACGGAGATCATCACGCCGACCAGGATGTCGGCCAGGATCCCGACCTCGATTATGAGGGAGACGCCGCTCGTCAGCGCCGTGGTGAAGAGGAAGAGGCCGTTCTCGATGATGAGGAGGCCGACCACCTGGTTGAGTGCCATCCTCCTGCTGACCATGACGAAGAGCCCGATGAAGAAGAGGGAGAGCGAGATTGGCAGGTAGGCCGCGGCCAGGGCGTCCAGCCCCGCTGACGGCAGGGTCTCCTGGACGAGGGCGTAGGAGAGGGCGACCAAGAGGGCCGAGACCAAGACGGAGAGCCTTATACTCACGTACGGGTTCGCTTCGATCTTGAACTCGTCATTCACCCCCTCTGTGACCCGGACCAGCAGCCTCGGAATCACGATGGCCTTGATCAGCAGGGTGAGGACGGCCGCCGCGTATATCTCCCAGACGCCCGTCGCGTAGGCGATGAGCCCGGTCGAGCCGGCGAGGACCACCGACTGGTACCGGTAGGCGCTCAGCCAGCCCGCGAAGCTCCGTCGGACGACCACGCCGAAGGTCGAGACAAGGAGAGCCACCGAGGAGAACGCGACTATGTCGGGTTGTCCTATCTGCAACTACATCTCACCAATCATAGGTAGAACAGCACCATCCCGACCATCGCGCTCGCGATGGCCATCGTGAACAGGTCCGGCAGCCTGAACAGCCTCCACTTGGCCACGCGGGTCTCAAGGTAGGAGACGCCCGCCGCGAGGAGGACCACCTTGAAGACGACGGCGCCGGCGCCGAGGCCTAGGAGAGGCAGGCCCGAGTCTATGGATGCGGGCATCCCGATCGGCAGGAACAGGTCCACCATGAGCCCGAGCAGGAGCAGCTGTTTGATCGACTGGGACCACTGGATGAGGGCCAGACCCCTCCCAGAGTACTCGAGCACCATGGCCTCGTGGACCATGGTCAGTTCGAGATGGGTGGCCGGGTTGTCGAACGGCAGCCTCCCCGTCTCGGCCAGCGCTATGATGAAGAACGCGATGAGCCCGAAGAGCAGGCTCGGGGCGATGGTAACCCCGGACACCGCTGCAGCTCCCACGAGGCTGGTGAGGTTCGTCCCGCCAAAGGTGAGGGACACGACGAAGACGGTGAGGAACAGGCCTGGCTCTGCCAGCGAGGACATCATCATCTCCCGGCTGACTCCGATGCCACCGAACGCGCTGGCAGTGTCGATCCCGGCGAGCATGGTGAAGAAGCGCGCGAGGGCGAACAGGCCCAACACGACCAGGATGTCTCCCGCGGAGCTGACGGGGCTGAACGGGACGAAGACGGGGACGAAGAGCGCCGCGGCCATGGTCGAGGCTGCGACGACCCACGGCGCCCAGGAGAAGATCCAGGAGGCGTGCTCGGAGACAACCTCGTCCTTCTTCAGGAGCTTCAGCAGGTCATAGTAGGGCTGGATGACACTCACCCCGACCCTCTTCTGGGTCTTCGCCTTGACCTTGCGCATGATGCCCGTCAGCAGGGGCGCGAGGGCGAATATGCCGGCAGCCTGCAGAATCCCGATGACTGCGACCTCCACAGGACCGGCGCTCAGGGCGAAGTCGTAGACCATCATTGCTCGAGCACCGCCAGTAGCAGCAGTGAGACAGTCGCTATCATCATGTAGAGGAGGTAGGAGTTCACCTTGCCCGTCTGGATCCTTCGCACCTTGTCGAGGACGAACAGGGTCCCGCTGACGATCGGCGAGTAGAGGTAGTCCTCGAATATCTCCCTGGTCTCGGAGACGACGCTCACCGACCTCGTGACCATGCGATTTGAGCCGTTGTACTCGCGATGGATGCTCGTGTGCGGCCTGTAGAACGCCTTGAACGCGGTGCGGATGGGCTGGGAGAGCGAAGTGGCGGTGTACTCGGTCCTCTCGCTGAGTGGACCGAAACCACCCTCCCATGTCGGGTACGGTCGAACGACCGGCTTCCGTCCGGAGCCGGCGAGGGCCACGAAGCCGAAGAGCGCAGCACCTACCGACCCGGTGAGAATCAGCACCGTCGGCATCGAGAGGCTGCTGACGGAGCTCAGGCCGTTTGCGGTGTAACCCACGGCGAGGGGACCGAGCGCGGAGTACGGGGAGGTCAGCCCCAGGTTCAGATTGAAGGCCGACGCGATGGCGGACGTCGCCAAGAACGGCAGCACGCCCAGCACGACACAGAGCACGCCCGCCGACGGCCATGCCGCCGATCATCGTTCGGGGGACCTCGGTGGCCCGCTCGGCTTCTCCGGACCGCGGCCGCGACAGGAAAGAGATTCCGAATAGTTTGACGAATGTGGCCAGAGCCAACCCGAGGGTCAGCGCGAAGGCGATGCTGGCGAAGCCGATCGAGACCTGCAGCGCCTGGTTGGGCACCTGGTATGACGAGAGCAGCGCCTGCATCGTGAGCCACTCGCTGACGAATCCGTTGAGCGGAGGGAGACCTGCGATGGCTATGGACCCGACGAGGAAGAACGCGGCGGTCCACGGCATCCTCTTCGCCAGTCCGCCCATCAGATTCATGTCGGCGTTACCGGTCCTGGCCACGACCGACCCGGCCCCCATGAACAGGAGCCCCTTGAAGACCGCGTGGTTGAGCGAGTGGTACATGCTGGCGAGCAGCGCGAGGGCTGCCAGAGTTGCGAGCCCATACGACATGAAGACCACCGTGAGCCCGAGACCCAGGACGATGATCCCGATGTTCTCTACGCTGTGGTACGCAAGGGCGCGCTTGATGTCGTGCTCTACGGCAGCGTAGAGGACCCCGACCAGCGCGGAGGTGGCCCCGGCTCCCACCATGAGCAGGCCGAGCCAGGCGTCTCCTGGGGAGCTCGGGACGACGAAGTCCAGCGTTACCCTGACCAGCCCGTAGATGGCCACCTTCAGCATCACCCCCGACATGAGGGCGGAGACGTTGCTCGGGGCGGAGGGATGCGCCTTGGGGAGCCAGATGTGCATAGGGACCAGCCCAGCCTTGGTGCCGAAGCCGAGCCAGCGCCAGGACGAAGACGGCGTCCTTGGTGAGGGGGGCGAGCTGACCGGCGGAGTTCCTGAACACGTCGAACGAGAGGCTCCCGGTCTGGAAGTAGAGGACGAGAAATGCGGCCGTGATGAGCGCGGTGCCGACATGCGTCATGACAAGGTAAGTGATCCCCGACTTGAGGTTGGCCGGCTTCTCGTCGTCGTGGATGACCAGAAGGAACGAGGTAAGCGACATGAGCTCCCAGAACAACAGGAAAGAGAACACGTTGTCCGTGGCTGTCACCAGGATCATCGACAGGACGAAGACGTTGAGCAGCAGCCCGAGGGACTTGCCGCTGTGCCCTCCGCCAGACGCGCCGCTGTAGCCCAGCGAGTAGACGGATACGGCTGCCGCGACGAGCCCGATAATCAGCATGAAGAAGGCGGCGACGCCGTCGATGTAGAACGTGATCCCGATTGAGGGTGCGGGCGCGGCGAGAGGAGATGAGAACAGGACCACGGCTCCCGAGGACAATACCAGGACCGAGAGCGCCACCGTCAGCGCGGAGGCGACGGCCGCCGGCACGAACGCGGCGATGGTCGCACGCCTCGCATCCCTGAGCAAGAGCGGCAGCAGCGCGCCAACGACGAAGAGCGCGACGATCGCTAGAAACAGGGCTGGGACGGCGTAGCTGACGTTCAACTGAGTCTCGGGTTCTCTCTTCTCTGTCCTACTCTGACAATCGTATAGCTGTCAACTGGCAGCAGTCTCCCCGGTCTCCTCGAAGCTCGAGGTCGGAAGGCTCTGCATGGTCGGGTCTGGCAATTCTAGGAGCGGCCCGCGACCCGGTTCAGCTATTAGATATTTTGACCCGAAAGATTGGAATCGCGCTAATTTCGGGAAATAGAGAAATCTCGAAAGTCTTAAGGCCGCCACGACGATGCGGTCGCTGATGCGGACCGCGAAGGCGAAGAACATCAAGACATACCTGACCCATCTTCCGGTCAAGTCGTACCTGGAGGCGGACCTGCTCTCGAAGGAGACGACCTGGCGAATAATGGACCAGATACGCCAGGCAGGCGCCCAGGGGGTCACGGTGGAGGACATCACGCGGCGGGAGATGATACCCGCCAGCGTCGTCTATTCGACCCTCAAGGAGCTATACCGCCTGGAATACGTCTTCCTCTACCCGAGGGAGAAGAAGCGGAAGGGGGAGAGGAAGAAGCGCTTCGTCTGCGAAAGGAGCACCTGGGGGAAGTATCGCATCGATCAGGAGTTCGACGCCGCGCTCAGGGTGAGCGGCATCCTCGAGAAGATGACCGGGGAGATGCGCGAGCCCGTGACGAGGGCCCTGCAGGGCGCTTTTGAGCAGTTCCGAACCAAGGAGCTCCAGAGGTTCATCCCCACCAAGCAGACCAATATCTGTCCGAACTGCCAGCGCAGCCACGAGGCAATGGAGTTCTTCTACGCGATGCTCCTCCGCTCTATCGATCTGATGATAACCGAGTCGGAGGACTTCAAGAAGTTCCTCATCGAGAAAGGCTATGCGACGGAGTGACAGCAGCCTTCCGAATGCTACCCTCATCGGCATCTGTTTGGGTTGAGTTCGCCGGGTGTCTAATCGAATGGCCAACAACGCAGGCTGAGTTGGGACGAGTCGCTGGCTCTAGGACCACCCCACGTTCTACACCAGTTTCCGGGAAACGCAATGGACCCTATCCGTGGCATGTCCTTCTTTCTTTATCCAAGATTAACAAGACTACTGAAAGTTCTGCAGACCCCTAGCTAACCAAACAGCGAATTTGGCGAAAAGAGCACAATGAAGACGAAGAACAGCGCCGCTGAGGCAAGCATTCCGCCATAGAGGATCACTCGCCCGGCTCCAGCATGCTTTCCACCTCTGAGTAGCACATACCCAAGACCGAGATTCAAGGCAAGTGGAACGAGAATGGGGGCAGGGGTACGCGAAGCCCCTTCGAGTACTGCGCTGACAATGAATCCAGCAAGAGTCAGAAGCACCAATGTTGGCACTCCAATCATCATCGCCCGACCCTGTGATTCAGTCAAGTCATTCATGACGACCGGATAAGTCGCCCATAAGCCTTTCCAACGTAGGCTATGATTAAAGCCGGGCTGTGCGCCAAACCTCTGTGTCACGAGCTGGAATGACTCAGAGCGTTCACTTCCACGGCAGATTGGTCGGACTCGGACTCGATTTCTCGCGCCCTTCTTTGCCGGAGGACAACGAAGAAGACGAACAGCACGACGGTGATTACCGTAGTTGGGAGGCCGACGCTCGACCCTTGAGACGGGAAGAAGTCCCCAGAGCAAAAGCGACGACCCCTCCTATCAGTATCGAGGCGACTCGAAGGGCGGCGAGAGCAACCCAGGTGGTGGTCCCTCTTCTGGTTGTGTCCAAACCAGTTTCCCTGATCGTCGGGCCATTCGTTCTAGATAAGCACAGCGCAACGCCCTCAATAATCGCCTGCTGATGAATCGGGTCTCTCCGTATCCTTAACCTTAGAGCCGTCTCGGTCGCATGGCGTACCTCTGAGGGACAAGGAGCGAGAGGGCCTCGGCGCGGTTCACACGTAAGACCCGAGAGAGATGGAACCGTCCCTCCAACATCCTCTTGCCAAAGCCGATGTATCTGGATGGGTGGCTTGGCGGTGGCGCGATAGACCCTGTTCGCGGCAGACGAAGCGGGGCGACTACGCGTCCCAGTCAAGACTTCGGAGTTGCCCGACTCCTGATTTGAACCTTGTCCAAGACCTTGGCAAGTCGCTTGACCTTCTCGAGGGGGAAATCAGGGTCAGCCCCCACTAGAATCATATTCGCGGCTGACAGGTAGACTATCTCGATCAGTTTCTCTCGCAGTAGTATGACGAAGCGCGCTGGGCCGTAAAATGAATCAGATGTCGACGCCATGCCCCGAGCGATCGCGAACCGCCTGAGCACTAGGTTCCCCTGTCCAGGAGGCTCGAGGGCCGACTTATCGCTTCTTCTAGAGACGGAAGACAGAGGCTTGTCGTCCTCTCCGATTAACATGACATACCTGATTGCAGGATCGAACCTCAACATCGATGCAAGTCTCCGCTTGAGCACGGCATCATCCAAGCTCTGAATCCACCGTTTTACGAGGAAGAGTCAACTCGCGGATGAGCGCCACGATGTCGGAGAGCACCTTCACGTATTTAAGGGAGAGCTGGGTCTCGCAATCATTCCCAGAGAGATCTGCCAACTTCTTCTGGGTAGCAAGAGGGCCCCGGCGCGGTTCGCACGCAGAAACCCGGAGAGCAATTGGAACCCCCACCACGGCTCACTCACAGTAGCTGACGAACCTGGATAGGGTGGACCGGCGGAGGCGCAACGAACCCAATACGTGGCACTCCCATTCTTCGGCATCTCAGACCAACGAGCGCCTGGGGACTCTCTCCGAGTGAGTCCGCCTTAAATAGACTCGAGAGGCGCTGCGATTTATGAGAGTCAGATGGCTCCTGGTCCTGGTTCTGATTCTCGTGTTGGTCGCGCCCACACTATCGTTGTTCCAGAGCCCACAACCTTCTTTCTATCAGACAGGGAACTCTGGAACCTCGGTCCTCGTGATTGCCAAGGAAGACTACGTCTATGCGCGCGTCCTGATAACAATCCAGCCTGACGGGGTGAACCAGTCGGCGTCAGTGACCTTCCCGAACGGGACGAGCACGACCATCCAGGGGGTCACCCGGAGCGAGTCCATCGTCCTGCCCAACACCATCTACTATACGTTCGAGGACGTCGGCACGAGCGGCGAAGGATACTCCGTCTACGGGAATCATCCGCTCGACGCGTCGGTCCTCACCGGACAGAACGCCACGGACTTCCTGACGTTCAACGCCATTCCGGTCCCCATCAAAGGGATTCACGTATTCTACCTCGTGATTAACGGGGCTGCCATGGTCTCGGTCCGCGTGCTGGGCGTGTCCCTATGAGCGAAGCGGAGGTGGTCGAGCAGGTCAGCGACCTCATGCGGGCCCTCGACGACGTACGGAAGTACAGGGAGCTCGCCTATGCGATGCTCGACTTCCTGGCAATCTTGGTGGTCACAATTATCGCCTCGATCCTCATTGTATTCTTCGATGGCGTGTACGAGGTGACTTCCGGATTTCCCGTCAACGGCGCGAACTTCTCGTTCAGCGGAATCCCGTCGAGCAATTTCGCCTCCCTCGCGGTCGGCATCATCGTCCTGGGAGGCTTCCTCGGAGGTATACTCTGGGTCGACCGGAGGGTTAGCCGGACCAAGATGGGCGAATGGAAGAAGACCATGGAGGAGGGCGTCCCGGGAGCCGTCAAACTTCTCTCCGAGCTGGACTGGGAGTCGCAGCTGGGCATGGTCAGCACCTCGAGAATCGCGTACCTGTTCTACTCTATCCTCAAGGTCGCCGGCTACTCACTCGTGACCTACTTCTTACTCTCAGTCATCGCCGAATTCGCAGGGCTGATGTACTGGGTTCCCGCAGTCCTGGAGTTTCTCGTCCCGGCATCCATCATAATTGTCCTGATATTCAGCAAGAAGAGCCTCGAGACGGGCTTCAACCGGTTGCGCTCGCTCGATCTTCTGTTCTGGGACCTGAGGGGATTCTACTCTGAGTTCAAGAGGGCCGAGTTCAACAAGGCCTGACCTGTACGTCTTCGCTCGCATCGTCAAGACCCTGAAAGAGAAGGGAGCGATGAACAGGACAGCGCTCGCGGCGGCGACGGGGCTCTCGTACGACCGCCTCGTCAGGTACATGGACTGGATGACGGAGAAGGGGTTCGTCAGACTCGACGCGGACGGCCAGGTGCAGCTCACCCGGTCGGGTTCAGAGGCCTACGACGGAATCGTCCGATGGATTGTCGACCACGTGGGAAGCCTGAAGCTGTCTCGGCTGCGGTCGGGGTCTTGACTGGGCGAACCGGAGAGTCGACCACAACAGAACATCCAGTCCAGACGAGGGTCAAGAAACGTTGTCCTGCAATAATCGGAAGATTCGGCAGGTCAACGAACGAGGCATTAAATCACGACACACCCATTGCTGCTACGGGAGCGCATGCCAAAGTGTCAGGGAATGGCGACGAATCGTTCAACTCATCGAGGGCTGAGGTGTTCGAGGCCCTCGGGCATCCCACAAGAATCAGGATACTTCAGGCTGTAAGCGAAAGGCCGCTCCCCTTCTCGGAGCTCAAGCACGCGGTAGGGCTCGAGAGCAACGGGCTCCTCTCGTTCCACCTGGGCAGGCTGTCGGGGCTGGTCAAGCTGAATGGCCAGGGTCTGTACACGGTCACTGACGAAGGGAAGGAGGCTCTCCGGATAATCGATGCAGGCAGAAAGCAGGACGAGGGGCACCCGAGTGCGAGGCCCGCCCTCCACCTGTCGCACCAGAAGGCCATGCTTGCCGGCCTGCTAGTGGTCCTGATCGTGCTCGGTTCTGTGGCCGTCTACCAGCAGGAGCAGATTGGGGCTCTAACCCACGAAATCTCGTCTGATACGGTCACCATCAAGGGTGTAGAATACAGACACCTGAGCGTGCCTCTGCAGAGCGTGTTCGACGCCAGATCCATCGTATTCGAAGGGGTCAATTTCACTGCGATATCCCCAAATCTGGGACAGAATTATTCAGGAACGATAACGGAATACAACGTAACCAACGTGACCCATTATCCACTGCCGAACTCAAATGACACGCACCAATTCTTGATAGGGCTCCCCGAGATCGCCGTCACGTCTGGGACGCGGGCTGTTGAATACTGGAATCCCTTTACGGTGACACTGGACACGAATTTCACCGGGTTCGCCTACATCGCTTACACCCAACCGCCGAAGGGCGTGTGGTTCACAGAGCAGACCGATCCTTCTGCCGGCATCGAATGGAATGCTGGCTCGGACTTCATCACCTTCTACGTTAGCGTCAATTGACGCGTTTAGGCCCAATGAGCTCCAGATGCTTCAAACCCAATCCAGTTCGGACAAGACTATTAGTCAAGAATCCGGTGGCTGAGGTTCTTGGCATGAAGCGCCAGTCAAAAGCCGTTGTTTTGGTCGTCGGGATTGTGGGTGTATCCCTACTTGTCTTCTCCCTCGCTCCAGTGGTGAAAACTGGTCAATCGTGCGGCGGTAGTTGCATTACAAGCACAAAGGGCAACGGTGCCTCAAATGCTATCTATAGTTCGGTCAGTTGCGCTACTCTTGGATTCGGTGATTCCCTCTGGAAGGGGTCCATCTACATGACATGTAACCCGCCAATACCAGTGACCGATTGACGCTCCTCCCTTTGCCAGAAGCCGCCACGAATGTTCTGGATTCCAATCACTGAGGCATAGCTATTAATCACGAAGTCGGGCGCGACGTCTCAAGGCGCTTCGGTTTGAGCTCTCGGCCGGTTCGAAGCTATCGCGTCATCGCGGCAGCGATTGTGATAGCAGCGGCGCTGATTCCCGCCTTGGCAAGTGGTCCTGCAGTATCCGGTAGCACTCAGCACATCATAACTCTCTGTGGAGTCTGCTTCAACTCGAATAGCGCCCAATATGTCACTCTGGGGTATTATTCAGGAATCAGAGTCAACGTCACGAGCGAGGAGCCTGAGCCTCCCTTGACCGTCGTGGTCTTTGCTACCTTCAAGGGAGACACCGCGATCTATGTGGCCGACGGTACGACGACGATGGGGTTCAATCAGACCTTACCTGTGTTCCTGATGGACCTACAGTCAATCCCGCCGGGGGTGTATTCGGTCACGTTCGCAGCCGTAACCATATCCAACGCCGCAGTGTCCTATCCCAATACCCCAATCACAATAATAGTCCCTCCCTGATTGATGATTCGAGTAACGACCCGATAACTGACCACAGTTAACGGCCCTAAAGTCAGGCCTCGAATGACGAAGACTTAGTAGAACCGTTCGGACAAAAGCGTAAATCTTCTCATCAGTGGGCGCGCGAGACATGGAAGCGCCACAGAAGAAACGGCCTTCTCGACGGGTCATGCTCGCCCTCGTCCTTGTCCTGGTTCTGGTCGTAGCGGGCGCGAGCTATTCCATCTACTCGACCTACTCCAGACCGAGCATCGAATGTGTGTTCACTCCGGGGGATAATCTGTACGTCCACATCGTAACGACAACGCCCGCCTACCCGGTGAGCGGTCTGGGCGTCAAGGGCTGGCTGTACGAGCTCTGTCCGATAGGTACCTCGGAGAATACACCGTCCAAACCCACGAGTACCATACTCGGCAACTGGGATTTCGTGACGAACTCGACCGGCTACGTCTCGGTGCCATCTTCTGACCTCGCCGGGTGGTCCTTCACGTTCAACGTCCCGTACGAGGGACACATCTATCAGTTCAGTGGCCCCATCTGCGGAGGCGGTACGGCTACGGTCGAGCTGAACCTTCCTTCAGGCGCGGTGAACGGGTCCCGCTCCGGCATCGCTCCCGGTTTTGGGGGAAGCGTGAATGATGCCATCAACGGAATCCAGGTAATCACTGCTTGTGGCGGCGGCTGGTCTGGGAGTGCCACGATCTCCTAGCGGGGCCCCTTCGCTGGAGAAGCCGCACTTGGACCATGGTCCTCGCAACCCTTTCGATCCCATGCTTGTCGCGCTTGCTACCGCTGAAGAGGGCCTCGGGACCTGACGCGGTTCGGAAAAAACTCTCAATCAGAAAGTAACCCCGGAAGACACAAGGCGCTTATAGCCGCACCCGGCATTGGAATCGCAGAAGACCAGACTTGGAAGGCCTTCCCGCGGTCGCAACAACCCCAGACGGGAAGAAGATCACTCTGACGAGAGACGACTGGCTCCACGTGCGATTCAGGCACCCGGAGGTGGGGACCGACCCGAGCGTATTGATGCAGGCGGTATCCGACCCTGATGAGCTGCACAAAGACGAGCGCGGCGGGTGCCACGCTTTGAAGCGCATCGACAAGAGCCATTTCCTCGTCGTGATCTACAGAGTCGCAGAAGCAGATAGAGGCTTAATTAAGACGGCATTCATAATCAACGAGAAGAGGAAGAACAGGAGGTACTGGGCACAATGACGAGCAGAACGACAATCTTGGACTTGGACCTGAGGAAGATACTGTCGAAGCTGGAGCAGAGATACAAGGTGAAGCTCCCCAGGACCGTTCTGGCCGTGGATTACGGCGAACACGACGACCTGTACCTCAGGTTCAGACACGTGGAGAAGCCGGTCGGGGAGCCATCAAAGGACGGATTGGCAGTCTTCTTCTACGAAGACCACGGCGATCAAGCGGTGGCAGTCGAGATCCTCGACCTGAGCCAGCTTTTGCGGTGATAATGTACATCGGCATCGGGGCGCGGCGGGGTTCGCACGTAAAAGCCGGAGAGCAATTGGAGTACCCACCTCGGCCCTCCTGCCATAGCTGATTTACCTGGATGAAGTGCCCGACGAAGTCAGGATGAACTGCTCTCACGCGCATCACAGTGAGAAGTGCACCAGCAGACCAAAGGATTTTAACCCGCCAGTCTGGAATTCTAGAACATGAAGTACCGGGTAACCATCGAACAGGACGAGGACGGAGTCTTCGTAGCCAGGTGTCCGTCGTTACCGGGGTGCGTTTCTCAGGGAGCGACGAGGGCCGACGCGCTGGCGAACATCAAGGACGCCATCAACGGTTATCTCGCAAGTCTGAAGAAGCACCGCGAGCCCATACCACCCTCAATAGACGAGGAAGTGGTAGAGGTCAGTGCCTAAGCTTCCCGTAGTCTCAGGAAGGGAAGTCGTGAAGGCCCTCTCGAAGGCCGGATATTCACTCGACCATCAGACCGGGAGCCACATGATTCTGAGGCACAAGGAAGCGCCTCATCGCCGTCTAACCATCCCAAACCACAAAGAAATCGCAAAGGGTACGCTCAGAGCAATCATCAAGGATTCAGGACTCACCACGGAACAATTCATCGATTTGCTCTAGAGGCTGATTGGCCGCCGCTGAGCGTAGAACAACGCGCTGATGAAGTGCACCGGCGGAGGCGCAATGACCCCTTTGCATGGCTTCAGGTCTCTTCCGCATCTAGAACAAGACCCAGCTCGGACGGAGGGAGAGGGCCCCGGCGCCCCGGCGTGGTTCGCCCCCAAAAGCTGGGGAAACAATCAATCTTTCCTCTTCGGCGTTCGGACAAAACTATTAATCACCAATCGCACTCTAACCAGCCGAGTTGCCGTGCATCATCGGAGAGCGGTCGGTCCGATTGCAATCACCATAGCCGCCGTCGCAGTCTTTCTCTTTGTACTCCTCGTCCCGATATTCCCGATGGGCCAGTCCACCCCCTGCGGAGTCTCCTGTCCTCAGTGCTTCTGCCCGTTTGAACTTCTGTATCCCCTGCACGGCTCGATTTCCTACGCGCTGGTCCATCACGGAGTCGTCGTCGTCTCCGAGCCGAACGGGCCGCTGGTGAGGTTCGTTTGAGCGGTCCGGCTCCCATGAGCGGCCAGGCCAACCCGAGCTACGTGGTGATCGCTGCGGCGATAGTGATAGCGGGGGTGCTGATATCTGCGAGCCTCTTCGTGGCAATCGGAGGAGCTAAGACCACTACCATTAGTACGACCGCAACCGCAACGACGACGTCCACCACAACTGTGACCGACGTAACCACGACTACGATTTCCCCTTCCAACGTGTTCTACTCCCCGGTCGCGGGTGGCCTCCTACTCAGCGCGGTCATCCAGCCCGAGTCGGCGGTCCAGTTGTATCCTGCACCACTGCGACGAGCACGCAGACTGCGACCACAACCAGCCTGAGCGGCTCCGCGAATGCCCTCAAGCTGCAGCTGGCCGTCAACGCGAGCGGCGCTGCCGTGAGCATCATGGCCGACGTCTACAACACACTCGCTTCAACGAACAACGTCACGGCCGCGAACGACTGGCCCGTTGCGCTCAGTTACCTGGACGGCGCCCCCTGCTGGGTGAATGACTTCACAGTCGGCTTCGCAATAGCCGAGGGGCACTACACCTCTTCGAACGTCACCGCGGCCAAGTTCCTGGATCTTGTCAACCCGGGAGTCACCTATAGCTGCCCGCTGTATCTGGGGTACGGAAACCCGACAGGGTTCGCCTTCCAGCCCCTGAGCCACATGGCTGACTCGTACGGCTGCAACCAGCAGACGTGCATGTCGGGGAGCGCGTCGACCGGACGGACATCATCTTCGTGGGGGGCGGTCACCGGGTATTGGAGCCAGGGAGGGGCCTTCACGACCCTCCCGAAGGGGACGTACACGGTGCTGGCGGAGGACGAATGGGGGCACTCTGCGTTCGCCTACTTCACGGTCTAGGCAAGAGTTTGGAAGTCCCTCAGCAGCAGTAAGATGGGGTCTGTTCCTCGCAACGTACCCGAGGGATAGGGCGGCGAAAGCCAGGATGACCACCATGACGCCGCCGGAGAGGAGAAACGCGCCCAACCTTGCCAGATTGTATGGGCTCAGAACAACAGCCAACGAAGAACTCTCGATCCACCCATCAATCACATCGATGACGAACAGCCCCGCCACCGCACCCTCAAACACGGAGAGCGCGAACCTCCTGAAGCTCCGGGCGCCCCACAGGCCCATGTCCAGCGTGGCCCCCATCGCGTAGAAAGCTACTAGCAGAAGGAAGGGATAGACCAGGAAGCCTGCGTACCCGGGGATGAGCTGCTGGATGGTGAACCGATAGGGGAAAGTAGGGGGCGGTGCGGTCGCGAAGAGGCTGGATGCAATTCGAGTGACCGGCAGGAAAGCCACGACCACAAGGAAGGTTACGACGAAAGGCGAGAGAGGACCCCGGGTCTTCTTCGGGCCTTCGCCGGGGCTCACATCGCCGGCCGGAGAGAGGAACTGCAACCTGAAGTGGGCGAGCGCCAGGCCTGCCAGCGGGATCATGAACGAGGCGACAGCAGCGGTGAGGAGGTCGATCAGGGAGCTCGGCTCCGCGATACCGAAGCTCGTGACATAGCCGAAGCCGTAGCCCCACTCCTGACCGAATCCAATGAAGGGGCCGTTGTTGTAGACGTTGAAGTTGTAGACGTACAAGCCCGGGAGGTTCCCGATGAGCGCCCCAACGAACGCCATAAACGCAAGGCGGCGGTATGTCCCGGGGAAGTCCACCCTCTCACCGACTTTGTAGAAGACGTAGAGCATCACGACGGTGAAGGCCAGCTGCCAGAGGACGAAGTACGGACCGAGGTCATAGCTGTTGGCTCCGGTCACCGATGCGATGACACCGCTCAGAGGAAACGCATTCGACACAACCGCCGAAAGGGGAATCGTGAGGAGGAGGATCAGAGCCGAATAGGTCCACCCGTCAGAGTCAGGAATGTTCTCGGCTTCCGGAGAACTCACGGAGCCATCATCTGGTTCATCCGCTGCATGGCGAAGCCGCACATCGTACCGGGGTTCCCGTACATGAAGCAGTATGTATGACCACTGTCATACGGGTGCGGTACCTGCACTACTCCCACGCCGAAGTAGGCGTACATCATCGAGGCCGAAGCTGAGGTCACGCGTTCGACGGAAGAGTTTGGTGTACCTGTGGCTGCTTCCACACCGATCGACACAACCGGAAGCAGGAAGAGGACCACGACGAGCAACACAGCCACCAGGCCTAGACTAAGAATCACCCATCGCTTCAAGCCGATCGCCTTTCGTCTGCAGCCGGATGCACTTTGTAATACACCTTTGTCCGAACGGGCTGGAGGACTACGGCGGGCCGGTCACCAAGCGCCGCCCTTGATCCTTCACCTAGAGAAAATTATCATGACGGCGGTAGCGGCACGAATCTAACAAATCAGGGGATTCGCAACAGCGTGGAACTCCGGAACCGCGCGACCCCCAACAGGACGAACGGTAGGGTCGAGACGAGAGCGAGGATGCATACGACGCCCAGCCCGGCCAGGTAGAAGCCCCCAGAGTCGAACACCGCAGCAGCCCCAAAGTACGGAGGGAGCGAGGCGATGTAGAACTTTGCCATGAAGAAGGCGCCGAACAGCACGCCGACAAAGAACGCGGCCGAGGCTAGCGATGTCAGCGTGTAAACCGTCCTCCGGCGTCGACCGCCTCCGTACCGGACGATTCTCTCGAAGAGCAGGAAGGCGATGAGGGGGTACCCTATGATTAGAGTGAGCGCCAGGGAAGCCTCAGCGAAGATCACGGCAGGTTCGCCGAGCCCGCCCGGACTAGTCAGAACCCATCCCGGTGGCAGCAACTGACTCCAGACCCACGTCGTGAAGAGCGAGGCCAGAGGCACATCGCTCGCCCCACCGAAGAGGACCGATTGGAGGTTGACGGGTACGAGGAACAGGACGAGGAACGGGGCGGACAGACTGGTGAGCGCGACCTTGACCCTGTGGGCCGTAGCGGGAAGCGGAGCCCCCATGAACGGTTAGGATAGTCCCCGAGATAAAAACAAGCGGTATCGAACGTCGTTCGGACATAACTATTAATCGGGAATTGCTGTCGCGGGCTGCGAATTGGTCTGACATGCCCCAGAGCTCCAAGACCGTCGTTGGGCGGGATTCATGGGCCTAGCTGTGAAGGTCGGCTCGGCACTGTTCGTTGCTGCCTCGATTCTCTTTGTCTCCGCAGTTTTCGGCTACTTCAATACCGGGTTCACCTCTGTAATGCTCTTTCTTCTGAGCGGTCTCATGTTCAGTCTTGACTTCGTCACCAGGAAGATGAAGCCATGGAGGAGAAGCAAGATCATCGCGGCCTGCATAATCATCGGGATTTTCCTGGTGTTCTTCGGCCCCGACGTGCGAACGGGAACGCTCCCGAACGGTCAGGACAGTGGCTCCATCTGCAACGGCAGTGGCGCCGGCTGCTCCGGCGTCACTCAGCTACAATCGGTCACGGAATACCTCTGGTGCTGGGGGACTGAGTACAACATCGCGCTTCCTCCCTCGGTCGAGTTCATGGTGACGTTCGGGTGCTCGCCACCCTTCCAACCTATGGGGGCATGACCGACGACGAACCCATCTGATTCGGACATAACTATCAATCACAGATGGTGGCTCCAAGACACATGAACTCGCGACCTTGGGTCGCTGAACAGATCGGCTCGTTCAGTACATTCAGGGCGCCCTTCCTTGCATTCTCGGCGATCCTCGCGGCGCTCCTCTTGATACCCAACCCTGTGCTGATGCTGACTTCAGGCGGCTCCTATTCCCCACTCGTCTCACTATTCGTCTCGGGCATAAAGAGCGAGGTCCTGCCGGCCGGTTGGACCCTTATCGCTGGGAGCCCGGGGGTGCCGACCGAGATTTACGTGACGGCCTCGGTGATGCTGGCCCTGCTGATTTCCTCTCCGATAATCTCGTACCAGATCATGAAGTTCATCGCGTCTGCTCTCGCGGTGCGGAAGAGGACCCTGTACTCGCTGGTCGCCTGCGCGACCGTGCTCCTTGCCACAGGGGCGCTGTTCGGCGTCTTCTTCTATGCCAAAGGCCTCATTGCCCCTTTCAATGTGGGTCGTCGGCATAGCGCCCCTCTTGGACGCCGCCGGCTTCTACTTCGCCGCCTTTCGAGCCATCGGGGTCAGCGCGGTCGCGTTCACGCTACCCGTCTACGTCTACGCGCTCGTTCGGTTCCGGCTATTCAGAAAGTAGCGAGATGCGGTATTCGGAAATAACTATCGATAACAATGAGCCCCTCGAAGGCTTTCGAAGTCCTTACTGAATGAACGCCCCACCAACTCGAAGTTGCACTCGCCTGGCCGTGGCCGTTATCATAGCCGGGGTGGTAATCGGTGCTGGCGTCTTTGCCGCGTCCTACTTCGGTGCTGCGACGACCGTGACTCGCTCAGCCTCCTCACCAGGCACGATAATTTTTTGCCCTCCAGTGTGGTGAGTTCCTCATGCCCGAACCTGCCCTCCGCGAGCCAGCTTCTCAGAAATTCAAGCCAGGGCGGCCTACAAGTCTTCGATAGAGCGTCTGCCCAAGCCGTTCAGAACTACTCAGAGACCGTCCTCGATTACATGAACGGTCAGACGTATCCTGACTGGGTTGTCATGTACGTGACCAATGGAACAGTCTGGGTCGTGGTACCGGAGCCCACCTTGCAGGCGACTGGGTGTCTTGCGTCTCTGTCGAACTACATCCAGTCTGAATCTGGCCCATTAACCATGGCGTCAGGTTCTTCCACGGCCTCCACGGCTTGAGGCATGCTCCGGCTGAGGCGCAATGAACCCTATTCATGGCTTCAGGCCTCTTCCGCATCCAGGACAAGACGCAGCTCGGACGGATGGAGAGGCCTCGGGGCCTAACGCGGTTCGCACGCAAAAGCCCGGAGCTCATTGAACAAGAGCCCTCAGACCGAGTTGGGATTGCTGGATGGGCTAACTTTCATGCTGGCCGTGGCTGGTCAGGCGGAGATCCCCGGTCCAAAAATCGCTCCGTGGGCAATAGTTCATTTCTACCCACAAATGATAAATATGGGCGCAGTCCCCGTTTTTGGGCTAATGTCGGTAGTCGAGATTGACGCACGTGGACGGGTCACCATCCCGAAGGAGATGCGGATAGAGGCAGACAGGGCGCTGGTAATCCACATGGGCGACTCGTACATGGTGATTCCGATAGCGAGAGCGCCGGTTGAGTCGGACACGAAGGTGACAGGAAAGTCGGCCAAGGAGCGGGCGGAGAGAAAGCTTGCCGAAGAGGTCAGAGCGCGCGCAACGAGGCGACGACAGAGATGATCATCGAATCGGACCTCTTCGTGGCGTACTCGAAGAAGACCGACTGGTTGAAGCAGTACGCCGACCCCATCTTCGAATCGCTGCGACGGAACAAGCTGAAGCTGAACACCTCAGCGGCCGTGCTCATCGAACTCTATTATGTCTTGGAGGATTTCGGATTCGATAAGGCGGCGGTGCTTGGCAAGCAGGCCGAAATCGCGGGGATCGATGGTCTCTCCATCCTTCCGGTTACGGCAGAGGTCCTGCTGGCGGCACAATCCATCATGAAGTCGTTCAAGGTCACAGGCCTCTTCGATGCGATTTACGCGGCGACTGCGCTGAATCAGGATTCGGACAGGACGATCCTGTCCACAGACGAAGTATACGACAGGGTGCCAGGACTCACGAGGGTGGATCCTCGGAAGTTTAGTCCGAAGATCGCAGACTAGGTGTTTGGATTGAGCGGCATTCAAATCGCATACTTCCACGGTCGGGACGGAGTGTGAACTGGGAGAAAGGAGGTAGCGCACTGCCAAGGTCGAGGTTTCGGCCTCGGGGCCCGGCGCGGTTCGCACGTAGAAGCGCGGAGAGCAGATGGAATACCCACCTCAGCTCACCTACAATAGCTGACGAACCTGGATAGGGTGGACCGGCGGAGGCTCAATGAACCCGGGATTATCTTTTGGTCTCGCGCTGGTACTAGGCTTGCCAGACAAGGAGGTCAGAGGAGCTTCTTCGACTTGCTCCAGTTGAAAAGAAAGAGGTCTCTGGACCACCTGTGGAAGTCTGGATCGCTGCTGCGAAGTCCTCTGTCGAAATCCACTTTCCCGCCCTTGTCGGGGAGGGTGACGCCCGCCAGCGTCTCGTTGAGCGACATCCCCATCCTGACGTCTTCGACCAGGCCCAGCTCGACCTTTCCCCTCAAATCGCTGGGCGGAAGCCGGTAGTCCTCCTCCTTGGTGACGGCAGCAGGGATGATTATCCTCCACGTCACCGGACCGTCGTCGAGCAGCTTCATGGCGATCGAGTCCACCATCAGAGTCTGGTCGGCCATCAGCCAGACGTACTCGCGGGCCTCGCTCATCACCTGCTCGAAGTGGTCGAGGACCGACCCCACCGTCGCCCTGTATTCGTTCTTCGCCAGCTCGCCTATCCTCTCTACGAACTCCGGGGGGATGAACGAGAGGTCGTGGGAGAGGAGGTACTCTTTGCGGTGGACTAGAAAGTCGAACGATGGTATGAGCTTCAGCACGACCGTCCCGTAGCCGGTGAGGCTGTAGAGGCCCTGCGAGTCCCTCTCGACCAGGCTCGCCGCCTCCAGGCGAGAGAGCTGCCTGGACGTCTCCTGGACCGTCATGGAGAGCTTCGACGACAACCTGCTCGTTCTGAGTTTCTCCTCTCGGAGCACCTCGAGCAGCCTCAACCTGTCCGCGCTCGACAAAAGAAACATCAGTTCGCCGGTCTCTTGCATGCGCTGTCACCCCGTCCATGATGGCGCGAATCTTAAACCTTGGTCGGCACAGAGCCTCCCAGCGTCAACACGGGTGTTGAGGTCACATCGTCCGTGTTGAGCAACCAAGATGTAGGGTGCCCTTCGCTGCATCCATCGTCCGATATGACCATACTAAGGGAATCGCGCGAGCAGAGATACGACGTCATCGTCATTGGCAGCGGAATCGGCGGGCTCACGGCTGCGGCCCTGCTCGCCAAGAACGGAAAGAAGGTCCTCGTGATAGAGAGGCACGACCGTGCCGGAGGGTATGCCCAGTCATTCCAGCTGAAGAGGTACCACTTCGATGCGGCGGTACATCTCACGGGCGGATGCGAGGGCGGTCTTGTCGACAACCTTCTCAGCACGCTCGGGGTCAGGGAACTCTGCGAGTTCCTCCGGGCTTCTCCGTTCTACACCGCCATCTTCCCAGGGGTCAGGGTCGACGTCCCGACGGGAGAGGAGGAGTTCGTCCGGGCCCTTGCGGTCCAGTTCCCCGAAGAGGAGGGAGGTTTCTTGAAGCTCCTCGAGCTCTGCGCCCAGATTGACGAGGAGGTCCGGAGGTTCCCCTCCAAGCCATCCATCTTCGACCTGCTCCGGACGCCGAGCAACTTGCCGGTCCTGTACAAGTATCGCAACGCGACGCTGCAGCAGGTGATGGACGAGCACCTGGCCGACCCGAAGGCCAAGGCGCTCTTCGCGACTCTGTGGCCCTACCTCGGCCTCCCTCCCTCGAAGATCTCGTTCCTGTACTGGTCCGCCATGTTCATGAGCTTCATGGACGGGGGCGCGTTCTACTGCCGGGGGACCTTCCAGAACCTCGCGAACGCCTTGGTGGAGGCCATCAGGAGGTGCAAGGGCGAGGTGATGTTGTTGAGCAGCGTGAGGAGGATAATCGTTCACGAGGGAGCCGTAAATGGGATCGTCCTGGAGAACGGCCAGCGGATAGAGGCCGAACTGGTGATCTCGAACGCAGACCCCGTGCAGACGTTCGAAGAACTCGTCGGCGTAAATGAACTCCCAACACGCTTCGTTAGCAAGATTCACAGCATGACGCCATCCGTCTCCGCTTTCGTGCTCTTCCTTGCGACCGACCTCGACCTGAGGAAGCTCGGAGCGTCGCACGAGACGTTTCTCTACAAGACGTGGGACCACGATGAGACGTACAGGATGATTCAGGACGGGACTCCCGCAATGCTGGGAGTGGACATTCCGACCCTCATCGACCCATCTCTGGCTCCCCCCGGCGAGCACATCATCATAGCCACCTCGCTGATCCCCTACGAGATTGAGGGCTCCTGGAGAGAGAAGAAAGCACGATATTCAGCGCTGATAGTGAAAGAGCTGGAGACGCTCTTCCCAGGACTGCACGAACACACACTCTTCGCCGAGGGTGCTTCGCCGAGGACCATGGAACGGTACACCCTGAACCTGTCAGGTGCAATCTATGGCTGGGAGCCTACCCCCGCTCAAGTGGGACTGGGCAGGATGCCCCACGAGACACCGATACGTGGTCTCTACCTTTCTGGCCACTGGACCCAGCCAGGGGGCGGCGTGTACGGCGTCCTCGTCTCAGGAATCCAGACGGCGCAGATCATACTCAGAGACACGAACCTGCTCAATGATCTGGTAGGTCGCGTTCTCCCATCTCGCGAGCTGACTGACCCATCGAGTGCTAAACGAACCCGGGAAGACCCAGTCAACGTTCTGATCACGGCGGAGACGCAATGAACCTCTGTACTTGGGTGCCGTCTTCGGGTCGTCCGGTCTAGAGCGCTAGGTTGAAACGTAAGCTGGTGTAGCTCAGATATGCGGAATAGGCTTCGAAGGCAGTCCAGAGAGTGACACCCGCCAGGATGATCACCACCGCGGCGAGCGCGATACGGACAAGCTGCTTGTGGCCGGGAGGCCGCGACTGCGACGCGAGGAGGACGGATGCCACTACGGTCAGGCCGGCAGGAAGGGCGACGGCCCCGGCCCAGAAGATTACAAACGAGCCGTTCAGGTTGAAGTAGCAGTTGGAGCAGGTGGTCTCCTGAAGAGCGCCAGTGGGCATGGCGACCAGCCCTGCTATCACAAGCGACCATCCTGCCAGCAGCGCAATCCTCCCCCGGGCCGGGAGCGCGAACACCTGCCAGAGGAACCTGGCAGTCAAGATTACGATGCCGACGATGGCGGAATAGAAGCCCATGATGGAGTAGGCGATATCAGGGGGTATCGGCCCGTTGTACTGGTACCCAGGCAGTGACCCCAAGTAGCGTCCGGCAAGGTAGACGGCGAAGCCCACCATGACGAGCAGGCTTGCCCCAATCGTGCCGATGTCAGGCCTGCGAAACTGCGAGTCACGCATCGATGACATGGTAGTGTCTGGGTGTCCCAGACATATACATCTTGTGAGCAAAATCGAGGCGACCAAGCTCGTTCATCGTCTCTTCGAAGCAGTGTGAGAGCGTTCATTGCCCAGCTGGAGGTCCGCCGTCTTGACCTGGAGCTCGAGTATCGTGGAGCCGATGTCCACACGGGCGGCCAGACCTATAGGCTTGCCGAAGGCCTTCCTCATCCCCTCCTGGAGCCTGTCTGCGCCTGCGGTGGCGATCATCTTGTTCTCGCGGAGGATATAAGTTCCCGTGTTGGGGTTCATTACGCCTGACCTCGGGATGTCTTACCGTGATGGAGAGCGTATACGCGACACATGTACTCTCGCGTTCAGGGATACCAAATCTTTGCCTTCTGCCACTCATGCATGAACAGGTCGCCCGCCCATTTGAGGAAGGAAGAGTCACTGCCGAACAAAGCCCAGCTGGACGCGCCACTCCTGTTTGGAAGGAAAACGACGCCGGCCATCTTTTCTGTCACGACCATGTGAACAGGGAAACTCGATGCCGATCTCGTCTCGGGACGCTGCTCGGCGGAGCGGAGGATTGACCTGGCCTTGTCGAGGAAGCTCTCATGCATGAGCCACCTGACCTTCACTCCCTGCCGGAGGCGTTGCATGGTTATGTCGAGGAGGAGCTGGTTGCCCATCACAGTCGCGTATATGCTCCCCTCCGCGCCTTTTTGCATCTCTGCGGCCCTGTTGTATACTTCGGTGTCGTCCGTTACCCGCTCGCCGCCGAGCAGCTCCCCGAGCCTTGCTCGATACTCTTTAGGGAGGAGGAAGGCATCATTCTGCATAAAGCCGTCTCTATACTTGGAGACGAAGTCCAAGGGCGATGACATCTCGAGTGCGAGTTTCGCGTATGGCGTTAGTCTGTACTTCCCGTCGGACATCCTCTCGAGGACTCTGGCCTCTGTCATCCTCTGAACCTGTCTGAAGGCCTCCGTCGCGCTCACGCCGACCCGCCGAGCTAGCTCGCTGAGGTTCAGGTTCTCTTTCTCCAACTCTGACATTATGCGCCTTCTATCTACACTGGCCAGTTGAAGGTGGAGTTCTGCCGCCCTGTCTTCAGGCTGCGTCCTTTTCTCCATTTGTAAGCCTGACACAGTTTTGTGTGTTCTTAAGCCTCTTCGTCAAACAAGGGTTATCTCATTTTCCCACCTTTCCACAAGTCGTGGAAAAATGGGGAAGCTGGACGTAAGACAACCTGGGACGGAACGCATCTTTACAATAGAACTCGATTCGGGAATTGACTTGAGGAGAGTGAGCGTCCCGGACGAAACTCGGCGCGTACTCGTGGAGGGGACCATTGGGGTCTTGAAACACGCAGAATTTGTGGAGGATGCGGTCCTGGAAGTGACCGGGACCAGCGGCGTTCTGAGGATTGACCTTGCAAGGGATGACCTGGAGAAATCCAAGGGGAGCTGAAAAACGAAATGAAGAAGAAACCAGCAGAGAACGGCAACCTGCATTCTGCGAGAGCTTCTAGTTCCTCGGCAGAACTTCCTTCGAGTCCAGCAGTAAACCACACCCGAAGGATGCCCGCTCTCCATGACAGAAAGGCTCTCTATCAACTGGCAGGGGTGATGGCGATCCTCATCTTCACCACTACTGTCGGCCTGTACGACGGGCAGCGATATGGTCAACTCTACATTTTCGGGTACATCATGGCCGTTGTCTATGCTGTTGATGGGCCGCTTCGGCGCAACCGCCCTTGGAGCGACCTGGGGATCAAGCGCGGCTTCCGTAAGGACTTCCGGCGAGTCTGGTACTATTTCGGAATCGACGGCCTGCTCTTCCAGATTCTGCCGCCGACCCTGGGAGTCGCATACGTATTCGGATACTACGGTCAAGAGCTCCAGCAAATTTCCGGCAGGCTCGCCTCAGATTTCGCCTCCGTTGGAGGGGTTTCTGTGTTTGGGGGCATGCTGGTCCTGATGGCTGTGCTAACCCTGATGGAGGAGTTGGTCTTCCGAGTCACGATACAGGAGAGGCTGAGCTGGTTCATTGGGACGCGAGCCGCAATTCTGGTAACCACATGCATGTTCGCTCTGGTCCACGCGGTCGGCGTCGCAGGGAGCTTGCAGGTGACACTGATTGACGTCCTTGGAGTCGCCATAGATGGTGCCTTCTTCGGGCTGATCTATGCCAAGACCCACAACCTCGCCGTGACATGGGTGACACACTACACAGCTGATGTCGTTGGACTGCTGTCTCTGATATTCATCCTGTGAGAGGCGATTGCATGCAGTGGAGCATCCATCTCCACTGCTCCCAGTATTTTCTCTTATTTGGGCGAATTCAGGCGTATATGGGTTCGAAAGCTCTGAGATTGCGAGCTAGGCCGGTCCTGCACCTGACCTCCAAAGTGTTGGTTGAGAAACTAGATGATGCTACTCCGGCGCCAGATTGGAACTAATGATTGTCGAGTCAGTGAGGGAATCTTGAGCGGCTCGGCCGATTCATGCTCGAGAATGCCCAAGGCGTGCCACGTCTAGGGTTCATCGCGCCTCCGCCGGGCCATTTCATCCACACGTTGGGCTGTGAAAGAAGTGCGCCTTGGCTCCGGCCTCGGGACCTGGTGCGGTTCGCACGTAAAAGCCGACGAAAGAACAGATTTTCCTTTCCCTCGGTGTTCGGACATAACTATTAATCACGATTCAGTAACTTCGCAGTCAGGTCCTTTGGTGCCTTGCGATTCGGAAGAACCTTCCTAGTCTCGGTCGCGCTCGTCTTCGTAGCCCTGGGCCTAGGCGTATCAATTGGGTACAGCGCCTCCCCCATAACGACCCGGACGACCACGCTTATCGAGACCCGGACGCTACCCACAACCGTAATCCAGACCGTGCCGACCACGATAACCGTGACTTCCCTTGGCCAGTCGGGCGTGGAGACGGTGACGCAGAAGGTCGTGGTCGTCTACGTCTACATACCCGAGTGCGTCACGATTTCCGGACAGACGAGCACGACCTACGTGAGCCCGGTCGGAGGCCAGACGACCACGATAACGTACATCTATCCCGCCAACGTCAGCGGCACCGTGACCTCCTTCACCACGGTGACCAACAACACGGCGACCTTCTCCAACCGGACCCAGTTCGAGAGCATCTCCTGCTAGCCTTGTCAGCGACGCCTGACCCATCACGCGGTAGCGACCCTTTGGGGTAAAGAGCAGCTACAAGCGAGGCGCAACGAACCCAGATGTGACTTTCTTGGCTAGCCTTCATAGCCCAACGGATCCAGGCGTTTGACCATCGGAACCTTGTCAAAATCTGCATCCGCCGAGAGAACTTCAGTTATCGAGTTGACCTCCATGGACGCGGCGTGGATGTAGTCCACGCCGTTGATATCGAAAGAGTAAGTGGACGCTCTCTCTACTATGAGAAAGTCCAAGTCAATCCAGGTAATTCCCAACGACAACACCGCATCAACATTGTCCTCAAGTTCGAGCTCCTTCCTCTTTTGCTTCGAGAGAACTCGGTTCAGCTTCTTCAGGACGTTTATCAGTTCCACCAGGACCAACATCGAACAAGAGACTTTCAGCTTCCCGCTCTCAACGTCTTCGAGGATTCTCTTGCACCTCTCTCCGTACTTTGGATGGTTCTCTATCGCGTAGACTATGACGTTGGTGTCCAGGTACTTCAAGTGAGTTCTTCTCTGGTCTCCCTGACGAGTGCTGTGGCGTCCAGGTTGAGTTTCGTCTGAGATGTGAGGAACGCCACCGGGTCCTTCACCCTCTTGTGCGTATCAACGACTACGAGGCTCTTCACGATATGCCAGGTCACCTTCTGACCGGCCTTGACTTCCAGGTTCTTCCTTATCGCTTTTGGGATCGTGGTCTGGAATTTCCGGGTAACCGTAGTCTCCTCCCGTTTCATCGAAAAGTATTACGCGTAATACCTATTTAAACATCGATGAGTAGCCGCCCAAGACCGGGACTTCGGGTGTACTCGGACAAAACTATTAATCACGAGGGGAGCCTCTTCGCGAATCGCGTGACCTATGTTTGGTGAGTCGGCGAAGCGCCATCGGGACGACAGCCACCCTCGCGACCGTGGTCATCGTCGCAATGGCTGCCTTGGCCGGAATCACATATGCTGTACTCTCCTCTCAGTCCGCGACCTCGAGCGATACGAGCGCTTCGAGCTCCACATCTTCTTCGGGGGCTACCACCGCCTCATCCTCCCAAGGCGCCGAGATGGTCACGGCCAGCGCGGAAACGGCAAATTCGTCGTTGGGCCTGAAACTGACGCTGTCGGTCAACGCGACGACGATACCGAGCCAGGACGCCATCGATATCACCGCCTCAATCCTGAACACATTGCCGACGGCGAACAATCTGACCGCCTCAAGCGCCTGGGCGATCGATGGTCTGTCCGCAGGACCATGCGACCTGGGCGACGCCACCAACAAGCTGTACTATCCAGTCGGCGTAGGCGTCTTTACGGGGACCTATGGGCTGAACAACATCTCCGCGGCGGGCAAGCCGCTGTTTGTGTGGGCCACGGTCGAATGCCTGGTCGATCTCGTGTTCATCGGCAACCAATCCTACGGCCTGCACAACATCACAAGCTACTCGCTGCTCCCGGGCAGCGACAACGGGACCTACGCCGGCTACTACGACGTCCCAGGCACCCCTCCGCCGCCCGTGTGCAACTCGGGGGTGTGCACGTACACCCAGACCCCGGAGACCCTCGCCAAGGGGACCTTCACAACGCGGATTTCCTTCCAGGACTCCATCTACGCCGCGAACGGCACCGGCTTCTACAACTCGCTCCACTCAGCCCTGCCCGCGAGCTACACTCTGGTCGCCGGCGACGAATTGGGCCAGGTGACCCTGCTGCACTTCTCGGTCGTCCGGTCCGGCAACCTGCCGACGGTGGGGAGCTTCCTGGACAACGGTGGAGGGTGTGCCGAGAACAACAATCCCGTTCCGTGCGTGACCTCCGGGTTCTCCCAGGCGTTCATCTTCAACTGCGCCGCTCAAGCCGCCACGGCCTCTGGCTGCACCGCCCAAGTCCCCTCCTCAGGGCCGTGGAGCGCTACGAGCTACACCATAACTGTGAGGTACCCATACGTCGGCCAGCAAGGAGAGCCGGCGAGCGCCAACTGCATGTTCAACGTGCCCGACGACACGGCGTCTCCGTACGCCTACTGCTTCATGGTAAACGCCACCTCGTTCGCCCTAAGTCCGTGAAAGCGGTCGATTCGAGCGGCCTCGGGGCCCGGCGCGGTTCGCAAGTAGAAGCCCGGAGAGCAATTGGAATACCCACCCCGGCTCACTTACAATAGCTGACGAACCTGGATAAAGTGGACCGGCGGAGGCTCAATGAACCCTTTGCACGGCTTCAGGCCCATTCCGCATCTAAGACAAGACGTAGCTCGGACGGGGGAGAGGGCCTCGAGGCCCTGGCGCGGTTCGCACGTAGGAAGCCGGGAGTTCACCGGACGATGCGTCGGCTCGCAGGAGCAGGAAAGAGTAGCGCCCGATTGGGTCGAACGGTTAAATAGTTCAACTGTTCAACGACTCAATGGGAGTCGGTCAAGGTGGAGGAGCCACTGGTCAAGATGTCAGGCAAGGGGCAATTAGTGGTCCCTCGTCGAATAAGAGAGAACGAAGGCTTCACCAGCAGCGACAGATTCGTGGCCATAGAGGTAAAGGATGGTGTGCTGTTCAAGCGAGTAGACATACCAAAGGTCAAGATCGAGTTCGAGTCTCTCTCCAGAGACATCCAGTCTCACATGAAGAAACGCAAGGTTAAGCAGGATGACATCGACGAGGCCGTCAAGTGGGCAAGAGCAAAGTAGTCCTCGACACAAACATACTCATCTCTGCCCTAGGGTGGAACGGGAAGCCGCACAAGATACTGGCGCAGATAGTCAGCGGGGATATTGAGCTCTTCATCTCCCAGGCTCAGTTCGATGAGCTCTCGAGAGTGCTCGACTATCCAAAGTTCGAATTCGAGGAAGAACAGAAATCGAGATTCAAGGCTCTTGTGTCAGCCATCGCGATTTTCGTCGATACTCCCGCAAGACTGGATGTTGTCAAGGAAGATCCAGCAGACAACGTGATTCTGGAGAGCGCTGTGGCTGCAAAAGCAGACTTCATAGTTTCTGGCGATGAACACCTGCTCTCTCTTGGGAAGGTCGACGGAACCAGAATATTGACAGCGAACGACTTTCTGATGGTGGGCTAGAATCGAGCGCTTCCGCGTCGTTGGCTACACGGAACTATCCTTCTTCATGAGCGGGCTAGCGAGCGTCAGACTCGATTCACAATAGCTTCGGCCTCGGGGCCTGGCTCGGTTCGCACGTAAAAGCCGGAAAGCAATCGGAATACCTACCTTGACATTCTATCACCACCGACGTATCGGAATGAGTCACCGGATGCGCGATGAGCCCTGTGCGCAGCAATCCACCTACTTGAAATCCCCTGCCGATGAGCGGCTGAGATGTTGGGGCGACCGGGCAGGGGCTAAGCAGCGGGTGTGGGGGCCTTCGGGATCTCTACGGCCACGAGTAGATATATCAGGTGGGAAAGCTCTATTCACGACCAATCAAGGGTGAAATTTCTTGTTACAGGCGCAACATCCGCTGGATTGAGGTCACCAATGAGACGATGGAATCCTCCGATGCGGTCAAGGCGATTTGCGAAGCATTAGCCCTAATATCTATCACACCGTCCCATCCGAAAAGAATCTGATATAATGAATAATCTGCTCGACCTACGTGTAGGCTCTTCTGGTCGGGAAATCGCTCTCGAACAACCCGTAGATGGCCCTCACCTTCTCAACGATGCTTCCCCCGCTCGTTGAAAGAACCCACATCCTTCTGCCATCTTCGTCGACCAATTCGATGTATCCCTTCTCTTCTAGGAACTTGAGGTATTCCTTTGCCTTCTTGTGATTCAGTCTCGCATAGAATGCTACTTCGAATGGAGTCAGAGGGCCGCGCCTCAGCAACTCGAGTATCTCGATGTATATCTGGAATCTCGACCGCTTTCTTGCGGAGTCGGTCCAAAGGCGTGGGACCACTGCCAACGGCAACGTTGTGGAGGAGGGAGAAGAGTAAGTTGGAGTCGAGGCAGCCGGGCTTTCCGACTGGACCTCGCTCGAGGTCGGTTCCTGCTGAACCGCGACCCCCTCAACCCCCGGAGCAGGGTGCGTGGAGGTCACTGTCATGAAAGGATCGAGCAAGCTGAACAAGATGAGCAGGAAGCTCCCTGGTTGAACGCCGGTCAGGACGGACTCGCTGCTCGCTGAAATCGCGGGCACGAAGCCAGAAGAAATGAGCAAGAAGGCTGATAGAACGACGGCCAATCGCGTCTGGTAAGCTATTCCGGCTCGTTGTTCTGGCACACTCGAAAACTCCACCCAGCGACTATAATAGCGTTATTCAGACCGCGAGGCCATCCTCATGCCCGAGACCTCTGTTATGAATCTGGTGTATCGAAAGTACGTCCTTACGTTAAACAGAGTATATTATCGCTTGAATGGGCTTCCTCTCTTCCATGCCCTGCCCGCGCCGCCATCGATCGAGAATCCACCTCGGGCTTGACCAGACCTCACCGACAGGACTTCATTCGGTGGCTGTAACTCTCGATCCTATCCTAGCGAAATTCTCGCTTTCTAGGCCACCCGGAGGAAATCACCGGTTCGACCAGGCGATCTCTTTCCTATGATAAGGGTCGCGAATCTGACAAAGCACTACGGGAGGGGGGAGACGAAAGTCTCCGCGTTGGACGACGTATCGTTCTCGGTGGAAGATGGCGAGGTGGTGGGTTTCGTCGGACTGAACGGGGCAGGCAAGACGACGACCATCAGAGTCGCGAGCGGCGTGTCTCTCCCCACGTCGGGAGCGGTCACGATTGACGGCCACGACATAGTCGCGGACAAGCGCAAAGCCTCCGAGCAGATTGGCTGGGTACCGGAGTTTCCGAACTATGAGCAGAACGCCAAGGCTGAGAGTCTGCTACTCTACTTTGCGGGTTTCCGCCGGATCGAAAGAGACGCCGCCGAAAGAAGAGCCAAAGAGCTCTTCCAGCTCCTCGAGCTTTCGGGACACGAAAGGGAACGTCTCCGAGACTACTCACAGGGGATGAAGAAGCGTTTCTCCCTCGCGCTAGCTCTGCTTCCTGAACCGAAGGACCTTCTTTTCGATGAGTTGCTGAACGGGCTGGATCCACAGGGCATAAGGTCTGTCCGTGCCCTCCTGACGGACCTGAGGAAGCAGAGCAAGTCCGTCCTCCTCTCCTCTCACATACTCTCCGAGATCGAAGCCGTCTCCGACAGAATCATCTTCATCCACAGGGGGAAGGTAATCAAGACTCTCACGAGAGGCGAGCTGGCCGCCATAGAGCGCGGCAACGGCGTCCTGCGAATGACGATTCCGAACCTAAACGAGAGCGGCTTGGACTACCTTCGCACTCTCGGTACGGTCAGCGTCGAGAGCGAGTCCAGCATCGTTCTCTCCGGGTTTGAGGCCGATCCCTCGGAAGTGAGCGCTGAGCTGATGAAGAAGGGGTACCTCCTCCGGGAGTTCTCGGTCCAGAAATCCGACCTTGAGGAGTACTTCTTCAGGCTGGTCGGCGCGTCGAGTGGTCCGGAGCAGGCGAAGTGAGCATGCTGGGCCCGTTCCTCTACGACACTAGAAGGACTCTGACCAGCAAGTCCGTCCTGATTGCGATGGCTGCGATGGTGCTCCTGAGCCTCGCAGCCTTTGGGAGCTTCTCCGCGAACGCCATCCCCCCGAACAACAACAACACCAGCCAGATCTTTGTCTACTATAACTCGAGCGGATATCACTTCATCGCACTCGCGTGGACCGAGTTCGGCCAACCCGCGGCGGGGGTGAAGTTCGACTTGAACGTGACCATCCCAGCCGTTCCGCCCCGTACAGTATCTGGGTCAGCGGTCACCAACTCGAGCGGCTCGACCCAGTTCACGATAGCCGTTCCAGAGAGCAATAGCTACTCAGTCGGCGTGGTCGTGACGGCCTCCGGTTCTTCCGTCATAGTTAGTGGTGATTACGCGCCATTCTCAAGCAGTACCCCTCCCGGTCAGACCGTCTCGGTGTTCCACACGACCCGTTACCAATCGCCTGCCACGCCCGCGACCGTCACGGGCCTCACGAATACATCATCCAGGGACATTCTGGTGTCCTGGGCCGGTTTCAATGGCTCTTCACCAAGCGGGTACCTCGTCTATTACCGATTCCTCAGCGGGACCCCGTGCCAGAACGGGGCGTTCGTGCAGGACTGCGGAGGCGTACAAGCCGAGACCCTTATTCCAGCCGAGCTGAACCAGTCGAACGCCCAGCTTCTCGGCACGATGAGGTCCTACGTCCAGGTCCTCCCCTCTCCTCAACTGACTGGGAATCTCTCTGAAGCTCCAGCAACTATTGCTGCTTCCGGCGACATAGTTGCAATAGGTCTAGCGTATCCGAACGGCACGAGCGTCGCCACGTCAACCTCTAACTTGCCGCTTGGACAGGTGTATCCTGATTCGGCGCTCACGAGGGCGCTGAACAATCAGGTCGCCGTCTCGTTCTTCGAGACCTTCTTCGGTCTCTTCATCCCTCTCTTGACGATAGTCACGGTGTACAGCGTATACGGCAAGGACCGCGTTTCAGGAGTCCTCGAGTCCGTGCTCGCCCAACCCGTCACGCGAAGGGGACTGTCTCTTTCCAGGTACGTCTCGAGCTTCGCCGGGATATCCGTGGCCACGCTCGCCTCGGTGGCCGCGCTGGACCTAATCGCCCAACATTTCTCTGGGTTGTTCATCGATGCTTCGATTCTGATATCGTCAACCGCGGGTCTTCTGGTGGAGCTAGCTGCCTTCATCGGGACAATGATGCTTCTCTCGCATCTCGTGAGGTCTTCGGGTTCGCTGATTGGAATAGGCGTGGGACTGTTCCTGGTAATCGACTTCTTCCAAGGCGTGATTGCCACTCTAGTTACGTCAGTACTGGGGATTCAGAGCGGCTCTGTGGGGTTCTACCAGCTCTCTGTGAGTTTGGAGTTTGTGAATCCCGCTGCATTCGTGAGCCTCGTAGGCACATACCTCACTGGAACAATATCTTCCGTTGGGCTTCCGGTTCTAGCCGGACAGAGCTTTTCCATAGTGCCCCAAGCTTACGGGATAACTATCCCCACCATCGTTGCAGCGGCGGTCTTATGGATACTCGTTCCCCTCGCCTGTTTCCTGTACATGGCGATAAGGAGAGATTAGATAGACTAACCTCCGAAGGCAGCCGTCAACCCAAGATTATTCGGGGCAACTCATGTAGGAATAGAGGAACACTCTCTGCCTTGCCGAAGTTCCAGAGTCGCCTCTTGGTAGCGTCGCGCGGGACGGAGGTGGGACGAGAGAGGGCCTCGGGGTCCGACGCGGTTCGCACGTAAAAGCCCGGAGAGCAACTGGAATTCCCGCCTTGACATCCTATCACAACCGACGTACCTGGATGAGTCCCCGGATGAGTGATGAATCCTGTGCGCAGCATCTACCTGCTTGAAATCCTCTGTCGATTAACGCCTTGACTATGCCGACTGGTCAGCGGCTAGGCAGCGGGCGTGGGGGCCTTCGGGATCTCTACGGCTACGACGTCCGTGAGCACGCCCAGCTTCGCCTTCGCCGCGTGGAGCGCGTTCTTGCCCAGCTGGAGGTCGGCCGTCTTGACCTGGAGCTCGAGTATCGTGCTGCCTATGTCCACGCGGGCGGCCAGACCTATCGGCTTGCCGAAGGCCTTCCTCATACCCTCCTGGAGCCTGTCTGCGCCTGCGGTGGCGATCATCTTGTTCTCTCTCAAAATTATATGAGGGTATGTCTTCACGGTGAGAAGGTACCCCTCTTCTCCAAGGCTGACCAATTTCTTGTTCGCAGCCACACGGGCCGCCTCGAGGGCGTTGTGCCTGATCTGGACCCTTCCCCTGGAGACCAGGTTGATGCAGTAGTTGTAGTCGGGGTTCGCCTTTCCTGTGGTGAACCTGGCGACCTTGGAGTTGGGTGCGCCGGGTGCGTAGTACTTGCTGGTGTAAGCCATTGACTTAACTTCGCGGTAATTGCGTCCTTTGATTTTCTCTAACCTCGGGTGGCCACGACCAAATCTGGTTGGTTAAATATACTTTGATTGTTTGGTGCACCTTCTGGTCGCATTCGCAGATGCACCATGGCGATTATAGGCCCGAGTTTCTTTGTACTAGGATGATGTGTGCGGGTCTACTACGCCCATGCCATGTGCCTCTACGGGACCGCGCTCGAGAAAGCCGAGATGCTTGCGATAGCTACCCACTTGCCCGGTTGCGAGATAGTGAATCCAGGAACTCTTCAGAACGATCAGGGTAAGAAGGATGGGATGGCGTACTGGTTTGGACTGATAGACTGCTGCGACGGGCTGGTCTTCAGCAGGCTCCTGAACAGGATCACCTCTGGCGTCGGCGTCGAAGTGAACCATGCCCTCGCCCGGCCCATTCCTGTGCATGAGCTGTTCCACGAAAAGATGGTTAGCGTGACGAGGCCGGTGCAGTTCATGACGAGAGAGGAGACGCTGAAGCATTTCGATTTCTGGAGGACGGTGACAGACCCTAAACTCGAGGCCGTTTGGGCGAAGGGCTGTCTGCTCAGTATGCGAAAGGTGTGAAAGACGGTTTCCCGTCCTTCTGAAGGTTCTCAATCAGATCGGAGACCGTGGTCCGGTAAGCTTCCATAAGCGGGAGCTTGACGCCTTTGTACTCCACCATGCTCTTGTCTGCTTCCTCGCCCACGCCCTCGAGCGTGCCTATCGCCTCCGGTTTCGGATAGTAGAACCGGACTCCGTGCCTGTCCGTCGAGCTGTAGAAGTCCCTCCAGTTGACTCTTGAATCCAGTATCGCGCTCAGGAGCTTCTCCCTGTCAGCGAACTTGAAGGGGTCGATGAGGTCGAGAAGCAGGCCTAGGCCATCCGAGTTCCACCTCCTCCTGTGCAAAAAGCCCTCCCCCGGGTTGTATTCGAGCCCCAGCTGGATGTTGACCTGTCTGCACTTGAAGAGCCGCCTCTGGTGCAGGTAGTTTATCGCCGCGTCCACCGCGGAGTACCCCCTGGCCCTGCCCGACGCAGCCGTCACGCTCTCTCTCACGAAACGTGAGCGCTTGCGGGGCCCGAACCTTTCGAAGACGCGTCGGAGCGGCAGGTTGAAGCACTTCCAGTATTGAATCATGATCCGCGCCTCGAAGGTCAGGAACCCGTTCGGGCCGGATCTCTCCAGACGCCCGAAAAGCCGGAGCTCTTCCCTCTTCAAAGGTATGGCCTCCGCCTCCTGCGTCTGCGGGAGGGCGGCTATTCTCTCGGTGGCGTCGATTGCGCTCTTGGCCATGGCCAAGGCGAATCCGCGGGCGAGTTCGGGGCGCTCGAGGACGGCCCTTTCTACGAGTGGACTGATGTCAAACCTTGGTTCTTTCGCTTCCATGGGAGGTGCATTGGAGCTTGTTGCCTTCCGGACGGTCGCCCCCGCATCTTCGAGCGCCTTGAGCTGTTCCTCACCTATCACGCCGTTGTCGACGAGCGTCGTGCCTGTCAGTGGGACAGCCTCGACATTCCGTCTCTTGAAGATGTAGAGCTTACCTTCCTTTACCAGCATCCTGTCCCCGGGATAGATCGTCAGCGTCCTGCGCTCGTCTTTGTCGTCGGACGCTGGACGGTGCTCATCATAGTAGATGCGTTCCAGGATTCTAGAAGTGGAACCTTGTCTCTCCTCTTCCAGCCTCGTGACATCGGACGTAGAATCCCTGCCCGCGAGGTCCCGGTAGTTCCTCTCGAACTCGTGCTCGTACGCGGTCAACACCCTGACGTGGCGTTTGACCGTGGCGTACCTTGTCCTGCATTTTCTGCAGATAACTAGGCTGGACTTGGATTCTGGTAGGGGTTCGCTGCAGATCTCGCAGCTCTCAGGGACCTCCTTCCGCGAATGGTCCTTCTTCTTGTCGGTGAAACGGGCGCAGGCCGAGGAGTGCGGGCTTATCCGCCACGAGTTCCTCATCTTGTAGAGTTCGAACTCGGAGAGGGGGTGCGCCCCCTCCTTGCTCCAGCGCGGGTCGTGGGTGCCGAAGGCCTTGTCGAGGAGCCACCAGAGCCGGCAGCGTCTTCTCAGCGGGACGTAGAACGCGCACTGGCCACATCGATTGTCTTGGGCGAACTCACCTGACCCGGGCTTGTGGTACACGGTGCTCGGCCGCCCTACCTCCCTGAACCAGGTCGACCTGGCCAGCCGCCCCTCCGTGATCATGCGCTCTGCGACCCGCCTCAGCGTAGCCCTGCTCGGGAGGTTCACCATTGGCGGGTCGTTCGGGGCCCTCTCGAACTGGTCCAGGATAGCCCAGGGAGGCGGCGTGCTGCTCCGCAGGACTTCCTCGAGCTGGCTTCTTGCATAGTCGTACAGCACAGGAGTGGTGAACCAGCCGCGCTCCTCCACCAGGGTGAGAATCCGCTCCTCGATCCACTGGTCGTCGGCCCGCAGATGCTCCCGCTTCCGGGAGAGCCGGAAGAGCTCCTCATGTCCGGGCCCCTGTTCGGCAGTCTTAGTTGAAATCTTGCTAAGACTCTGAACCCTCTCCATCGCTTCATCTGTGAGCAAGCGGAAGTTGTTGCGCCTCAGAATCCTCGGAGATGATTCCGTCTTCTGCAAGATGGAGGGCCAGTCCGGGTTCAGCTTGGCCGACAGCGTCCTGCCTACCGCACGGTTCAGGTCCGTATGTGAGAGTCTGGTCCCGAAGAGTGTAGCGAGGATTGCTTCGCGGACCTCGTCTGTGCCGAAGCGACCCGAGAGTCCCGGGTGAGAGATTGAAGGGCCATCTCCCATCCATTGCTCGACCACAGGCAGGAGGCCAGTCTCCTCGATTACGATGACCCTGTGCAGGCTGGGCTTGTTCAACAGCCTCGTCAGGAAGCCGTCGATGTACCCTCTGCCCTCGTCATCGGCCATCCGGCTGAGGGGCCTGAAGAGAATCACGGTGTGGAACGCGTTGAACCTCTGCCACTGCATGCACCAGCTGAACCAGTCGACGTAGTCTCCGATGATAATGCGTTTCCACTTCCTCTTCAGGCTCGTTTGCACACCCTGCCAGTGGAGGTTCTCTCCCGGCTCGAGGCGCTCCGCGTCGATGCCCGAGTCTTGCAGGAACCGTTCGATCTCGTCGTCCCGCGTGAAGACGGCGCAGCGGTCGTTCCGGTAGCTCCTGAAGGAGTCGTAGATGGCGTCGGCTACGCGGACCGGGCTCCCCTTGTCGGTACCGGCCGCAAGCAGCACGAGCTTGGAAGGTCGGGTGAGACGCTCCAACTCAGGGTGTACAGGCCGGATTCGGCAATAAACACCACGCCGGATATGGGGACTGATTAGCCCAAAATAGACTCTATTACTTTAGAATCGCAAGATAAATCCCTTGTGGTGTTTAATAAGCCCATTACCATCTATTTGCGATAGAGATGTCTGCAAAATGGATGAGCAAGGTGCACGCCCGTGCGCCGATGACTATGCAGGAAGAGGAAGTGAGGGACCTTCTCCAAGGCCTCCGCCTTGAGTATTCGGTGCACGTGACATTCCAGGTCGGCGCCCGGCTGATGGTCCCTGACTTCTTCCTACCCAAGCTCGACGCGGTAATCGAGTGCTGGAGGAGCGAGAGCCGGAGGGGGGTTGCCTTGGGCTGGGCGGAGAGGAACGCGCTCTACGTCAACCTGAAGTTCAGGAGGCTGAAGGCGGTACGTCCGGGGGTGAGGTGCCTAGGGCTGGCCGAGTTCCCGCAGGTGGACATGGAGTCCCTCCGGAGCGTCGTCGGGGCGGTCATGGAGGACGCCGATTTCATGGCCTACTCGATGGAGGAGTTCGGGTCCGTGGTCAGGGAGCTGGGAGGCGTCTGAGATGACCGATGATGCAGTGGTGGATAAGAGGACGGAGGAAGTTAATGATAGAACGAGCACGGACTCACAGATCAGCAAGCAGGTAAGAATTGGGACAAGTTTCCCTATGGAACAAGACCGCCCTTCGAAAGTCCAGAGTTTCCGGCGTATTTCGAGGAGGTAGTGAAGACTAGCAAGACCCGGACTGAAGCAGCCAAGAGGATGGGATACAGCCAAGCGACGACTGTGTGGTGTCACATGCGAAAGCTGGGAATCAAGGCGCCTGAGGAATGGCACCGGCGACCGAACTTGGCTGTAGTTATGCGAAAGGACATTCCTGATGTTGTCATCCCTACGGAGGAGAGAAGATCCTGGGTCGCCTCAATAATCCAGGGAGAAGGTTGTATTCAGAGCGGTTACCTCAAGAAGAGTAATACAACTTACCTGGCTCTTCACGTGTCAATGGTGGATTCCGCCCCTATCTTCCGACTGTCAGAGTATGTTGGACTTGAGCCACCCACGAAGCCAGTCAAGAATCACCAGTGGAAGCCGTTATGGCACAAGAACATCGCTGTCCTGAGAGCCCTTCGTGTCCTGCACGAGATCCTACCATTTCTCGTCGGCACGAAGCGGAGGGAAGCTGAAAGAGCGCTGAGTTTCTTTGAGCCCGAGGGTTCCCATCGCGGATGTTTCAGGAACGGTGACATCTGGACCCCGAAAGATTTCCCGCAAAGAACGAAACATCGCGGGTCGAAACGGGGGGTGTGAAGATGGACAGAATTGCGATGAAGGGGACATCAGGGAGGTCATTGCGAGTGGACATAGTATCACCGCGTCAGCGAATCGTCCCCGGAGTCGTCATCACATCAGCCGAGGGAAGATCCTGGGTGGGAGGGTTGATTCAGGGAGAAGGCTGCATAGAAAGCCACTACGTGAAGTCCATGGACAGTACGGCCATTCAGCTCGCATTCGGAATGACCGATCCCGACCCAATCTTCAAGTTCTGCGCCCTTGTCGGGATGTCGAGACCCTCTAGACCGAAAGACGACCACGTCTTCCAGCCGGTGTGGGTCAAGAGAGCTGTTGGTCTGAGAGCCCTAAGAATCGTGCAAGAAGTGCATCCCTTCCTCATGGGCGAGAAACTAAGGGAGGCTGAAAGGGCGTTGGACTTCTTCAGTCCCAGGGGCTATCATCGCGGTTGCTTCAGACCGCCGGACATTTGGCCGACTGAAGAGTTCCCATTGAGAAGGAGGTCTCTCCCGCAGAGTCGCCAGATGTGACCGCACGGCGCTTGGAATTGGCCCGCGGGTCGCGTCGACTGCTCCGGACATGCGGTCCTGAATGAAAGCTAACAGTCAGTGAAAGTAGCGTAGCTCCCTCGCTCCGATTAGTAGGGTTCTGCATGTCTTTAAGCTGGTTGGCTTTCTAGAGTCCCGCGTGGACATCAAGGATTCCTCCGAAGCCGAGCGCGCATCCCTCATGCAAGTGAGCCGAGACTGGGCGTGGGCCACCGCCACCGGGGACGTAGACCTGATCGTATCCTTCTGGGCGGATGACGCAGTCGTCCTGCCGCCAGATCAGCCCGCCATGGCCGGCAAGAAGGCGATACGGGAATACATTCGCCAGAACTTGGAGATGCCGTCTTTTCGTTGTTGTCAATGGCGAACGAGATGGATGTCGACGTTGAGGAGGTTCTCTTGGCAACACTGGTCCGATACCGGAAGAAGCTGCCTGCCTCGCGCTAACCGCGCTCACTTTGACTGCCTCGGATACGCTGGAAAGTGGATGGGATCTCCTCCCCCGAACTTCATAATGAGTCGAATCCTCGGGAAAAGTAATCGAAATGTAATATTTTACATTATTAAAGACCTTTATACTTCATTCGTCTTCTAAAAATTGATATTTTGTGTCCTCTCCAAGCAAGACTCCTACTGCTGAAACTCGAGTTCCTGACCGTTTTTCCCGTGCGAGCAAAGTCATCGGCATAGTCGCGAGAAACCCCGTCGTATTTCGTTCCGTCGTTGATGCCTTCGAGGCCGGGGACAGCAAGCTGTTCCAGCACCTGTTGGCAGACCTAAGGGTCGACGATGACTGTGATGTGATCTGCTCGTGGTTGCGGAGCAAGGAGAGCGTGCTTGAATGCTTGCTTGTCTGCGGACCGCCACCCCGACAACCCGTGACGGTCGAACAGGTCGTCGGCTTTGCAGACGTCGTGTCAAATCTCAGCCAGGACGAGTTTCTGATCAGGCGCTTGGTCGACGCTGTGCAGGACAGAGATTCGGTGGCGTTCAAGACGGTCGTGGCCGAACTCGGGGCTGAACAATACTGTCACCTGCTCTGCCACTGGGTCTCCGCAATTCGCTACCGGCTCATTTGCGAAGTTGTTTGCGGTGAAGAGGACGTGCAGACGGACCAGGTCGTTGCCGAACTAGCTCGCGTGGGGGCGGCCGTCGGGCAGCTGGCCAAGAAGAGCGTGACACTTCGGAGCGCGATTGCGGCGGCCGTAGCGTCTGACGTCGACTCACTAAGTGACATCGTCGGCGGCTTCGTTGACTGTTATCTGATCTGCGAATGGTTCTGCAGCTGGCGCTGCGTGTGGATCTGCCTTCCCCTCTGTCAGTCCTTCCCCATTCCTGAGATAAAGGATCCAATCGAGGAGATGCGCGAGTTCGCGCTGTTCTCAGCGCAGCTCGCTGAGAATAAGGATGCATTCCCCCGCCTTCTGTCGGCCCTACAATCCGGAGACTCAAAGTCCTTCGCAGCCTTGGTGACGGAATACAAGGCGGAGAGGTACTGTCTCCAGCTCTGTCACTGGTTCTGCTACGAGATATGCTCGCGCTGGTGCATAGTCATCTGCCATCCCACCCCCAGCGCCCTCGTCCCGTGGTTCACCCAGGTGGGCTTCCTCAGCATCTTCACGGACGTCAATAGCCAGCCCAACTCTGGCACTCCCGCAACGGGTCTGACTACGTGTACCGCCTTCCCTGGTCTGTCCTACGGGGGCGGCCCGAACTTTGCGTTCACCGGACAACTGCAACTGAGCGGGCTCTGTCCGGCATACTCCCCGGTCACCCCGGGCACGCTGATGAAGTATCGCTTCCTCTTTGGCGCCTCCACATCGACCTCGCTCACCACTGAAACAACCCTGACCGCTGCCATCTCCTCCCTTGCGACCTCTATCACCCTGGCGAGCGTCGCAGGTCTTCCGGTCGCCGGCCTTCCGGGCACTCCGTTCAATGTGGTGGTCATCAGCACAGGCGAGATCATGACTGTGACCAACTACGCGGGAACCACGTTGACGGTGACCCGCGGCGTGAACGGCACGGTGGCACGAACGGCAGCTGCAGGAGCCGCGCTCTCCACCCTTGCGCCAATCACCAGCACGCTGCTTTGGCAGATAGAGGATACCCGAGAGATCGCCTGGCCCACCCACGACGCGGCCTGGATAACGACCGCCGGCTCTGCTTCTACCCCCCAAACCGTGGCCATCGGGCCGACGCTTGTGGCGGATGTGCCTCCACCAACGGTGGGTAATCCGTGGTACTGGCCGAATACGCACTACCTGGTGCCGGACGCCGACGGCTGGGTCACCTTTGACCCGAGTTTCCTGTCTGGTTCCTCATTTACGAATCTCCTTGGCTTCGACACAACCCAGGTTATCATCGGAGGCACCCCTCCCCTGCCTGGGGCCGGGAACCCCGTACCTGCGGCCCAGCAGAAAGATGGGATAGACGCGTTGATAACGTTCGAAGCCACCCGGGTAACGACATTCCCACCAGGCACCACTGCGGATACCTCCCAGGCCCCCACCCAACTCCACTTGAACAACTGGAACGAGGTCAACCAGCTAAACCTCGTCGAGTTCTCAAGCGGTTGTTGCACCCCAATCGACGATTCCCTCGGCGTAGAATTCACCGTCGACCATGAACTGATGGCCGCCGGGAATTGGAGTCTGGCAATCACCAGTTGCAGCACATCCGCACCGGGGACTATCGCGGGCACGGGAATAGCCCCATGGGCCACCCCTCGGGGCGGTTTCGGAACAATCACTGAGGACACGACCACATGGTACTCCTGCTCCTACATGGTGACGCTCTCGACGAGACCCGGACTCACGACCGGGCTCGACGACCGGGACTACGAAAACATACCCTTGACCTTCTGTGTCGAACACGCCAGCACCTTCTTCGGGACCACCACGGCTGGGACCACGAACGTGCTGCTCAATGACACGAGCGCCTCCTGGACCACAAACGAGTGGATCGGCTATTACCTGCTATACACTTCAGGTCCTGCAGCAGGTGAGGCACAACTCATCACCGCCAACACAGCTACCACGGCCACAACAGCGGGCTTCAGTCCGGCACCGAGCTCCAGTGGCGACACCTTCGTGATAGTCACGTCCTAGGGGATAAGATAGAGAACGCATTCGCTCGCCTTCTCGCGGCGACTCAAACGCGGGAAGGGCAGGCCGGAGGCTCTGGCCCGCGCGTGCGGGCTGCAAACAATTTAAGCAACGCCACGGACCTTCAGCTAGATGGCAAAGTCGAAGACGGTCAAGAAGAAGGCTGTCAAGAAAAAAGCAACCAAATAAGGCGGCCCCGGCTACTCAACCTGCAACCGCTTTACGCGCTCCTCAGCGAGCGCAACGACATCCTGGGGTTGAGAGCATGATCCGCCTCCTGCTTTTGTTAGCTGGAAGAAGCGACATGAGTCAGCAAATCGAGCTGAACTTGGCTGAAGAGTAGGGCATGCTGGAGTCAACCCAGAATCCGTTGACCCGGCCGAATATCTAAAGACGTTCAAGCATCAGCCGAAAGCTTAGTACTGAGTTAGAGAGCTCTTCAAGTTAGCACTCACGAAAGATGCCATCTAAACTTGTATTCCTAAGTGCATGATAGCAACACCTATCTCATGGGAAGACTCATTGATAGCAAAGGAACGTCAAGATTGTCCACCAGTGACAAACGAGTGAGCCAGCAGCCAGTCCAGCTTAAGGTTCTGGAGGCATACACTCGCGATGTGGGTCGAGGTGTGGCCAGGCTGGACTATCACGCGATGGATGGTTTGGACGCGTCCACGGGAGACGTGATCGAGGTCAACGGAAAGAGACGGACGGTCGCGAGGTGCCTCCCCCTCTACCCCTCAGACGAGGGCAGAGGAATAATGAGGACCGACGGTATCATCAGGAACAACGCTGGCGTCGCCATCGGTGACACGGTTGTCGTAAAGAAGGTCAAGGCCCTGCCGGCTGAGAAGGTCGTGGTCGCTCCGCTCGTGGCTACACCGCCCATCGACGAAAGATACCTGGCGGATGCCCTCGACGGGATTCCGGTGACGAAGGGGGATAACGTCATGATACCGTACTTCGGAGGTAGGCTCACTTTTCAGGTTACTGAGATAAGTCCCGCAGCAGAAGCGGCGCTGATAACCCAGAGGACGGTCTTCGTCATTTCTGAGAAGGGCGCGGTTCTAAGGGGAGTACCGGAGGTAACCTACGAAGATATCGGTGGCATAAAAGACGAGATTCAGAAAGTAAGGGAGATGATCGAGCTCCCTCTCAGACATCCGGAGATTTTCGAGAAGTTGGGCGTCGAAGCACCGAAGGGAGTCCTCCTCTACGGCCCTCCGGGAACCGGCAAGACGCTCCTGGCGAAGGCTGTATCCACTGAGAGCAACGCTCACTTCATCCCGATAGGTGGCCCGGAGATCATGAGCAAGTTCTACGGCGAGTCGGAGGCGAGGCTCAGGGAGATATTCAAGGAGGCAAAGGAGAAGGCGCCTACCATCGTCTTCATCGACGAGATCGACTCGATAGCTCCGAAGCGGGAGGAGGTGACCGGTGAAGTCGAGAGGAGGGTCGTCAGCCAGTTGCTCTCCTTGATGGACGGCCTCGAGGCCAGGGGCAAGGTCATAGTGATAGCAGCCACCAATCGGCCCAACGCGCTGGACCCAGCCCTCCGAAGACCAGGCAGGTTTGACCGAGAGATCGAGATCAAGGTCCCAGACAAGAAGGGGAGGTACGAGATACTGCAGATCCACACTCGTCACATGCCACTGCTGCAGGACGTCGACCTGGAGAGGCTCGCCTCAGTGTCGCACGGGTTCGTCGGGGCCGACCTCGAGTATCTCTGCAAAGAGGCCGCCATGAAGACCCTCAGGAGGATGCTGCCAGAGCTGAACCTCCAGGAAGAACGGCTGAGCCCTGAGTTGCTCGACAAACTGATTGTCACGGGGGGCGACTTCGAGAACGCGCTGAAAGAAATCGTGCCATCGGCAATGAGAGAGGTGTATCTCGAAACGCCCGACGTGAAGTGGTCCGAGATTGGAGGGTTGGAGGACGTAAAGAGGGAACTTCAGGAGGCTGTGGAGTGGCCGCTCAAGTTCTCTGACCTGTACAAGGCGATAGGCTACAGCATGCCGAAGGGGGTCCTTCTATTCGGTCCATCCGGGACTGGAAAGACGCTCTTGGCCAAGGCGGTTGCGACCGAGAGTGAGGCGAACTTCATCAGCGTCAGGGGACCCGAGCTGCTCAGCAAGTGGGTGGGTGAATCGGAAAGGGGTGTGCGAGAGGTCTTCAAACGAGCAAGACAAGCGTCTCCATGCATAATCTTCTTCGACGAGATAGACGCTCTCGCTCCAGTGAGGGGAATGGGGGGAGACAGCAATGTGACCGAGAGGGTGGTCAGTCAGCTGCTCACGGAACTGGACGGTATCCAGGCGCTACAGGGTGTTGTGGTGCTCGCAGCCACGAACAGGATTGACATGGTAGACCCGGCCCTACTCAGGCCGGGCAGATTCGACAAGATCGTCAACGTCCCGCTGCCCGACAAGGAGGCGAGGAAGGGCATATTGCAGATACAGCTGAAGGGGAAGCCAATCTCAAAGGACGTGGGGGTTGACCGTCTCGTTGAGATGACCGAGGGCTTCAATGGGGCAGACTCTGGCCGCGCTTGTGAACACGGCGCTCTCCATCGTTCTTCAAGCATACATCGCCAAGTATCCGAAGCCCGAAGACGCGAAGAAGCACCTGAGTGAACCGATCGTGACCTACGAGCACTTCCAGGAGGCAGCGAAGAAGGTGAGGTCCTCCAGGGAGAGCAACCCGATGGAGAGAGCAGGAGTGCCATTCTACAGGTAAGAAGCAATGCCTGAAGGACTGTAGTGAGACATATCGAGTCATGCTCACATAGCTCAAACACACATCAAGATGGCCGTCCTAAACAACAGGACTATCTACCTTCAGCCATCATAAGCACCCCAGTACAATCAGCGTCATTCGGACAAACGTATTAATGACGAAATGCCCACTCTGAATACCGTTCTGACGTGATAACGCAAAGACGGGCAATTGGAAAAGTCGTTATTGCCACAATTGCGCTCACAGTCATTGTAGTCGGCGCAATAACCGTCATCGCACTTACATCTCGTACAACTACGGGTACAATCATTGCTATTGGAACCTGTACACTTGGAACATCCGCATCCGCAGGGCCCCAAAACCAAAGCGCGAGCAACTTCTATGTCCAAGTCAATTACGCTGGACAGTCGAGTTCAAAGATACAGGGCTTCTCCTCATTAAAGGAGGGTCTTGGCACTCTCACAGTGAATCAGTGCATACCTAGTATTAGTGGAAACGCTACATTCGTCATTCCGAGCTGGAATCCAACTGGAGAGTCATACCTATGCGCTTGGGCGAACAAATTCGACTCCAGCGACGGTACGTTGACCGTCTCGGTGAGTTATGGAGCCGCAACCCAATCGAACAGCGCTAGTGCGCCATATGGCAGCGCGACAGCCTGTCTCGGTGTTGCACCTTAAGTTCGGAGACAACGAGACGGCCACTCTACACTACAGTAGGTAGGGCCGGGCGTCCCCGACCGCAAGGTCAGGACTCCCGAAGGTGAACGCAGTTTGACTATGGAAAATGCGGAATCGAAAACGTGAGCGACAAGACCGTGGCAGAGCTGGGAGACGCCATCTTTTCGTCAATGTCCATGGCAAACGAGATGGACGTCGACGTTGAAGAGGTTCTCTTGGGAACGCTGGCCCGATACCAGAAGAAACTGCCTAACTCGTGCTAACCGTGGTCGCGTAGATTGCCCCGGATATGCGGTCCTGAATAAAGGCTAACAGAAAGTGAAAGGAACGTAGGTCCCCCAGCGGACGGCCGCGCCACCACCGAAGACCACTAGAGATATCGAACGAAACTGGTCTGGTGAGCCAAAGCAGACACTCCCGCCGATTCCTATGCCGATGACGCCGTGCTGATAGCTCGAGTTGTAGACAGCGGGAACAAGAGTGACGAAGATCAGTGTGAACCCGATCGTCAGCACCACTGCCGATTTTCGTTTCATGGAGCCGTCATCTGATTCATTCTCTGCACTGGCTGACCACACATCGTGCCGGGATTGCCGTACACGAGACAGTATGCATAGCTGCTGGAGTTTGCTATCTGGACTGTCCCCATACCAAGATAAGCGTACATCACTGAGGCTCGGGCCGAACCCTCGAAGAACACGGTGCAGGGATACACATCAACGGGAGGTTTAGTCGCACACGAGGGTGTATCCGTAGGTGATACCTGAATAGGTATAATCGGAAGCAGGAAGAGAGCCAAGACAACCACTAAGGCCGCCAGTCCCAGAGCCAACTTCGATGCTCGCTTCATGTCAGTCGCATTAGCCGTCCCCATTGTAATACACCTTTGTCCGAACACCCACTGTATGCCAGTTGGACATGCAAGCAAGCCTAGGAGGGTAGAATACATTCGCTGGCCGTCATACCAAATGTGGCAAAAGGCAACCGATAGCCCACTGGACATCTCTTCCTAGGTGTTCTTCTACAGCCGCTTCAATGTCTTGCCCACTTCATACAACGACACTGCAAGTGCGGCGACATTTACGACAACCGCAAAGAAATAGAGCGAGTTTATCGTCGCGGGTCTGAGAAAGACCAACAGAACGAAGAATGTGACGCCAAAGAAGGCTAGGTATGCCGTCTGCGTGGGGATTGAGATCCTCCTTATCCTAATGACATTCTCTAACACCATCTTGTCTATGACGTACCCTTCCTGCTCCTCTCGGATGAGGCCGAGCCGCAGGAGTTTCCTGATGTGGTACTGAGCGACTGAGGGAGAACTGAGATTCATCCCCCTCTGCACGTCGGAGATTCCCACCGGCCCCGCCTGCTTGAGCAAGTAGCGGTAAACTCTGTAGGTCGTACCTTTCAGGTATGCGTCAGAGTCCCTACTTGCATCGCTAGGGGCTATCTCCGCCATGAATCGCGTCGGTATTCATTCGTGTTTCGAGGATATATTACTACACGTTAGTAAGGATGAGAAGTACCCTCCTAAGACGTAGCAATGTATAGTCAGCCTGCCCATACATAGGCTGATGTGACTCGATTTGTCTGAGTACAAGAAGGAGATCGGAAGGATGGTCGTTGTGGGAGTGCTTCTTGCAGCAATGGTGGGGATTCTCGCAATCTCTGCCTTCCCGAGTTCGACGAATCCCAAGACTACGAACAGCACATCGTCAATAACTGGGTCAATAACTACTACAACTGGACCTTCCATCACCGTAACGACGGGGCCCGCCCCCACCATCACCTACACCATTACAACTCCAGGCTCCACGACACCGTCGGTTGTTTCGAGTACTCAACAGGGAGTGGAGACTGAAACCGTTATTGTAACGTCTACAGTCAACTATCCTGCAGGAACCACCACGACGACAGAATGCAGCACTACGACTACCGAAACTATCTTCCAGACGGTGGCGGAGACAACGCAAGGCACAGTCACCGTAACGACGACTGCAACTTCAACAGCAACAAACTACGGCTCCACGGTGACCGTGACAGGTTGCCAGACGACCATAACCACCACCACAACGACGGTCACGGTGCCATGATTACTGAAACGAGAACTGCCTAGTACATACTTGATGATTAGGCATCTTTGGAGCCTTTCCTCTTCTGGGCCTGCCCACCGCCCACAGGGCTGCAAGCGGCTTGTCAGCCTTCGTCGCCGGGATGCTTGCTACCTTGTTCGGGTCTGTCCTGCTGAAAGCATCATACTTCTCATATCGCAGAGAGTTCCGCTAGCCTAGGGAAAGCAGCAAGTCTGGTACATCACAATGGTGACGCTGACCAGTTCCCTGAGAGAAGAGGCGCCATAGCTCTGGGCCGTGGCGAAGGCGAACTGGAAGGCCTGGGGCGAGCTGCCGGAGACAGGGCAGGGGGCTTCGTCATTCAAAGGGGGAGCTGTCGTGTGGGCGCAGGCGGGAATCGCAGTGAAGTTGATGTACTGCGGCTCGGAGGAATACACGAGAAAGTCGATGTCAGAACCTGCGTCTCCCGGTCCGTGATCGGCCACGGTCAGGGTGACCATACCAGAGTCTCCCCCATTGGCATAGACGGCGCACACCACGTTCCACGAGATGTCGGTCGCTCTCCCGAACTGGCAGCTGCTCTCTGCCAGCGAAGTGCTCGCCTGGGCGCTCTGGATCACCGGGCTCGGGATGCCTCCACAGGCCCACGAACATGTCGCTTGCTCAAACACGTAGATTCCTAGGCCCGCTGCAGCGATGACGAGGACAAGCGCGGAAGCGAGGACGATCCTTCTGCGCCTCCTCTTGAGGTCGGGAGCGTCAGCCATGGGGCTCGTAGCTCATCTGCTCCATGGCGAAGCCGCACATGGTACCAGGGCTGTCGTACATCAGGCAGTACGTGTGTCCGCTCGCGCTCGGGATCTGGACCGCGCCCACACCGAAGTATGCGTACATCACCGAAGCTGAGACGGATCCTCCCTGAAGGGGATAGTACGACGTACAGCTGATCGGCCCAGAGGGAGTGCCGCAGTCCAGTGTGACGACAGAGGCGACCGAGATGGGTACCACCGGGAGCAGGAAGAGACCTAGGATGACGAGCGCCCCGGCCAGGCTCAAGACCAGCTTCGCCCTTCGCTTCAACGAGCTCACAATCTATTGCCGGGCCACGTGATATACGCCTTTGTCCGAACGGTTCTGTCGACTGTCGTAAGTTACCGATTGAAGATTTCCTTTGCCGCCGCGACTATAGCTGCCAGTTCGCCTCCACCGATCAACAGGTCTCCAAACAGGCCGTTTTTGCGCAACAAGACTGACAACCAGCTCCGCGATGATGAAGAGGCCGATTACCACGATTGTGGCCGCTCCTACCAGTCGTAGGCGTCATCCATCATTCCCATCTAATCTGCACCTCCCCATCGCAGGCTCCTTTGCCTGCGAGGCGTCAACTTGCTGCCAAGCAGCATCATCCAAACCGACGCAACAAGACCGAGACTAGAACAATGTTATGAAGCGCTAAATAGGAGAATACCTCTCTAAATGCCGTGAAGTATCGCAGCAGGTCCGAGATCATAGGCCTGATACTGCAGTGCGCGAACAACGGCGCGACCAAGACCAGGATCATGTACGGCGCATACATCTCCTACTCCCAGGTCAAGGAATACCTCTCTTTCTTACAGTCAAAGGAGCTTCTCACGTACGAAGAAGGGACGGGCATCTACAGGTTGACCGCCAAGGGCCTTCAGTTCATGGGCACGCTGGAAGAGATAAACGACGTGATTTCTCTCGACGATAACAACTCGTCCGAGAAAGCAGAAGTCGTCGCACAGCGCCAATGGTAGCTTCACCTGCGCATCGGCGGCGTATGCCGGCTTGCTACTGCGGTCGTCTCTCTCTTCGGTATCGGATATCCTGTTTCGGGCGTCGATGAGGAAGCAGACAAGAGCACCGTCGAATACATGGGCGTCAGTCTTCCTTTGATGGAAGCGTACCGGACCATGATCTCGGACCTAAAGGGAATCGAGAAATCGGTTGGGGCCGGTGAGCTTCGACTAGGATACTTTCGCTCGATGGATTTTGAACCAACCGTCAGGAATAATCCTAGCGCTCGCCGATTGAGCGGGACATTTCCCTTTGGAATTTTTCGAGGAGGCCATGCAGGGTCATCAGTTCGTCCTTTGTGAACGTCGCAAGGGCTTTCTGAACCATGGCTGCTTTCTTTACAGCAACCCTCTCGTACAGAGCCTTTCCGTCGGCGGTAATTTCAATTGCGGTCGCTCTTCTGTCTCCCTTGACGGGCGCTCTCCTAGCCAATCTCCTTTCCTCCAGCCGGTCGACTATACCCGTAACATTGGCGGGAGTAACGAGCATCTCGTCACTCATCTTCCTCATCAGCATGGACCCGTTGCTCACGAGCAGCCCGAGCGCCAGGAACTGAGAGTCCGTCATTCCCTCATCGACGAAGAGTCTCAGGGTAGCGTGCCTCATCGCTTTGGACGTCGCAATGATGGCGTTGTAGGCTGCCTGATATATGTCGGCCGTTTCCCCTCGCGCGGGCACAGGGCGCAAGTGGTTGTTTACGATATAAATAGTTAGGCTATCGCTGGTTAAGACGTATACCGTATGACGACTGATAATCAAGACTTAAATAGTTTAGATATTAACGATTGGCCATGCCCAAAGACGAGATGCGCGCGGTAACAATAGACAGTTTCGGCGGTCCTGAGGCTCTTTCGGTTAGAAATGTCCCTGTGCCGGAAGTCGGGCCAAATCAAATCCTTGTCCAGGTCGAGTCCGCAGGAATAGGTGTATGGGATGTTGCAGAACGAGAGGGAATGCTTGTGGCGAGGCTCGGTATCCAGCCCAAGTTCCCATGGGTGCTTGGCTCGGAAGGTGCGGGCAAGATCGTAGCGGTCGGAGAGAAGGTCACCGGGTTTAGGAAGGGAGACCTGGTTTACGGCCATGTGTGGGGGACAAATCCAAAGGCAGGATTCTACGCTGAATATACGGCCCTAAACGCGGACCAGGCGTGGCCGATTCCCTCGACAATAACGGTCGAACAGGCGGGGGCCCTGCTCGTCGATGGAGGTACCGCCCTGCGAGGGCTGGACGACACTCTGAATCTGAAGAAGGGCGAAAAACTGATGGTCTTCGGCGCGAGCGGCGGTTTGGGGCACCTGGCCATCCAACTTGGCAAGCGACTCGGGGCCAGGGTGTTTGCCATAGCCTCGGGGGAGGACGGCGTAGCTCTTGCTCGAAGGTTGGGAGCTGAGGCTGCCGTGGATGGACATGGCGGAGACATAGGCGCTCCGGCTCGAGAGTTCGCCCCGGATGGTTTCGATGCGGCCCTGATAACAGTTCGAGGGCAGGCTGAAGGGGCGGTCGAGGCAGCTGAAAGCGCTCTCACCACCATGCGCGAAGGTGGGCGTGTGGCATATCCCTGGACAGACAGTATTAGGCCACCCCCGAGAGCCCCCTCAAACGTTCGTCTGCATGGCTACATGGGGGGCATGGATCGAGCTTTGGTAATCAAACTCAACAAACTGATCGAAGCCGGCGCGTTCGAGGTGTATGTTGGCAAGACCTTCACGCTTGGTCAGGCAGTCGACGCCTACCATGCGGTAGGCTCACACCATCTGGGCAGGTTAGCTCTGCTACCTACAAGACAGCGAAGCGACAACTGATTACCTAAAGCGCCCAGGACCACGTCCAGCAATGGAGGAGCTACGCTGGGCTGAAAGTACCGTTCTACCTGTACGTTCCTTCGCGCCTCGTTCAAGAAGCTCAGAGGTTGCTTTCTTCAAATGGTGTGAGCGGAACGGGACTTAGATTCTACTCCAATGATGCTCAGGGCAGCCTGCAGATTACGAACGCGTGAAGGCATGCTTTCGGACTTCGAACTTACAACTGACTTGGCTGCAAAGGAGATGAGCTTAGGTTCCGAATTGGTGTATTCCCAACCAGCTGTGCTTGGATGTTTGTATCGAGAAGTTCAACCAACTGAACCAGCACCATAGAGTTTCGACCACCGCATTCCTCTAGGACAGCCACAATCCGACCGCTCAGACCTTACGAATTCAGTAACTTTGTTCTGAATAGTGTGCTAATATTCCTCGCCGCACCCCGCGGTCATGAGAATATCGCTACGGAACAACCTCTACCTGTGGGTTCCCGTCCTGTTCGGAGTGGTCGCGATCGTGCTCGCGACTCACGGGATGCAGGCACCCCACATCGGCGTCCTCAGCGGAGATCCGATAGGGCCGGGCGGGCCGACCTGATAGTCTGAAGGCCTCACCCTCCCGCTTTCGCGACTGAGAGAATCGAGCTCATGGCCGTCTCCGGGTCGAACGTCCACCCCCTTTCGTCGCTGAAGTTCTCAAAGGGCACGGTATAGTGCATGCCTGTTGGGAGATCGAGGAGGTAACTCTTCCACGGCGGGAGAGATATCTCCCCCAATCTGGCGTTCAGGAACTCTAGCGAAAGAATCAGTTCCTCTGTTGGAATCGCAAGGTCCGCTCTGTAGCTTCCGTCGTGCGAACCGGCCTCGTACCAAGCAAAGGGAAAGTTGTTGAAGAGGAGTCTGATCTTCCCGAGTTGTGACCTGGTCAGTTGGCTGAAGCCGAAGGAGACCTCTGCGACCTTGGCCGTGTTCCCGCCGCGCGCCGGGATCCAATGCACCCTGTAATGGGAGATGAACGGGGGGATGTGCTTCCTGTAGTGCCACCTGAGCGTCACCGGGTTAATCTTGAGTTTCTTGGAGATCTTCCGTAAGGTGCCTCAGCGAGCCTGCCTCGAGTTCCTTGATTAGAAGTAGATCGGTCTGGTCGATGACGGGTCTCGGGCGCGGCTGGTCCACGACGGCCGGAGAAGGAGGGGCCTCGAGATTTGTCCCGACCTCCCTCCAGTCGATATTCCAGCGCCCGGAATCGAAGTCGTAGTAGCCGCACTTCAACTCTGGGTTCCTGGCCCATTCCATCCTCTTGAGCTCCACGGCGCTCAGGACTCCTTGGTCCACGAGGTCTCTCATAAATGACTGGAACTGGTCTTCTACGAGCACTGGCACAGCGAACAACGCGACGTGCAACGGTTCGAGGAGCGTCCCAGAGCGATAGGTCAGGAACGCTACGCTCGCGAGCTTGTCGAGGATTGAGTTGGCGTGTGGCAGCGCGCTAGGGGCGAACCTGACGGTTGCAGAGTATCTCTGCAGTCCCAGCTCGCCAACGTTGAACACTGTGTCGACCCTCAGGTCAAGCTGGGGAAATCTCCTCTTGAGCGTGTATCTTATGGTCTCCTTGGGCATACCAGTCATGCGTGACAGGGCAGCGACGTTCTTGACTCCGATGCGGTCGACTGCCTGAATCAAGTCAGCAATTCTCGCGCTCAACGGAGATGCCGTTAACGAATACCCTAATAATCGCTCCTATTTTCGTGAAATGTTTATTACCCGGCAGTTATCGTTTCCATCATAGAAATCACAAATGCTCACTGAATCGATAAGGAACGATGGCGTGGAATCGATGGTGAGGCGGTACAGGCGGGGCCTGGTCAATTCCATGCTGGAGTACCTGATACTGGACAACGTCGAGAGACGGGACGTGTGTGGCTACGACATCATCGCGACGCTCTGTGTCGACTTTGAGGTCCTGCTCAGCCCTGGACAGGTATATCCCGTTATCGATGCTATGGAAGAAAGCGGCGTAATCACGAAGGAGAAGAACGGACGAAGAACCTCCCTACGATTGACCCCTCTCGGCCGTATCTTGCTCAAGGCGTGGAGAGACGAACTCGGCCTCATGCAGCTACGCCTCAGCGTGGTACACTCTCCCACAGCGCGCGTCCGATGATTCAGAGAAGGCATCCGATGGTGGTAGCATGATCAACTGGATGCAGTTCAGGATACGCTCGAAGCTGTTGAAAGCCAACCTGCAACTGATTATCCTGTCGGCCCTGCGAAGTCAACCCATGAGCAAGTGGGAGCTGATGGATGAAATCTACGGCGGACTAGGCTTGATGCCCGAAGAGGGTGAGCTTGAACGGATGACTCAATCTCTCATCGGAAGGGGCTTCGTGCAGGTCCTTAGCGATGGAGCCGAGCTCCGGATGTCTGTGAACGATCGTGGGCTCGAACTGCTTTCTAGGCTAGAAAATCTTCAGCAGAAGTACTTCGAATCACCAAGAGCGCGCTATCAGGATTATGGGCGCTAGGTCAGCGGGAAGATGGTATCTAATCTAATCCGGAGGAAAAGGCGAGCTGAAAGACTACGTGGGCCCGCTTTGGGTTTAGGCGTGGCCCTGATTTTGCTTGACATCTGGGCCTTCCTGGCAGGCTCGACCAATCTCTTAGAATGGACGGAGATTCTCGCATTCGGCGTCCTCGTGCCTTTGACCCTAGCTGTCCTGGTGCTCGCGAGGAGAAGTTGCAAGGCTCGCTCATAGAGCCCCCAGGCCCTTGCACCCCATCGCGGAATGCTTCCACGCGTCCCCTGCACTCACGGGATTTGAACTTAAAGTGTGATGTCCGGCCACCGTACTCAGATTGGAAGTCTGGATTGCGATGTTTCGTCAGCTCACTACCTTTCTGAATTGATAGGGGGCGACGGAGAGGGTTACTTCATGGACGCAGGACCAGCACGACTTGGTCGGGATCCCTCCCAGCCCAGAGTCCGACTCTGGGCTTTCCTGCTTCAGCGCAGGAGCAGAAGCCCCAACTAAGGAGATTTCGGGGACGGACGGCGGGTCTGCAACCTGAAGACAACGGTGGCCAAAGCCAGAGAAGCGACCTGCGCCACGAGGAAGTACTCGAGAGCAGTGACCAGGCCGATGCCAATCGTGACCGAGCCGAGGACCAGACCCACGACTCCCGCGGCCAGCCAGAAGGCCGTCCACGCTTCAATGAACCTCCAGTACCTCCTTTGCTGCAGCTTCGGGTAGAGCCAGTCGAAGAAAGCGACGATGACCACGGCTCCCACAGGGACGGCGATGATCAATGCCTCCAGTGGGTCCAACACCAACTTGCTAGCCACCCCCACGGGTGAACCCGGGGATATCAAGCTAGCCGCAAAGGGTCTTCGTTCGATACCCCTTGACCCATCTTGGCGTCAATGATGAACTTCTCCTCTCCGTCGCTGAGGTTGAACGCCTCATTGAGAACCTGTGACGCGGCCTGGGCAAGATGACTCGACGGCTCAAGTGATGAACTACGGTGGTCCTATGCGAGTTCGCCTTCCCCCAGCGGGCGCCTCGGATTAGTGAAGAACGTCCTCGAGAATCTTGGCGAGCGCCTGTATCGAGAAGGGCTTCTGTATGAAGAGCAGCCCTGCGGCGGTAACCTCTCCCCTGACCGAGTCGTCGGCGGTCACTATGATTATCTTGATTAAGGGCCTCGCCTCCTTTATCTTCGCTGCTGCCTCCAGGCCATTCATAACGGGCATTCGGTAGTCCATGAGTATGAGGTCTGGATGGATGCCCTCCTCCAGTACGGCGTGGACCATCTGATTCCCATCATCGGCGACGAACTCCACGCGATATCCAAGGCTCCTTATCAGCATCGAGAACAGCGAAGACAGGTTTGATTCATCCTCTGCAATCGCGATTCCTCTGGCGACCAGTTTTCCCTTTCCTTGGGCTGCTTCTCCAGACTGCACGTGCTGTCCGATTGAATCCGATTGATCGGGATGCTCGTCCGATGCCCTAGCGAGGCCTGAGCCAGTCCGAAGGATGGCCTCCGGGACGGTCAAGCCACTCTTGGAAGCCATAGTTCTATCCTTGTCCCCTTCGTGTGGTCTCCCTCCACTCTGTTCGTGAGCTTCACTTTACCGGAATACCTCTCAACCGCGAGGGCGTAAACTATGGACAATCCGAGCCCGGTCCCGCTGGCTGTCTTCAGGTAGCGCGCGAACACCTGCTCCTTTAGCGACTCCGGTATGCCCTTCCCCTGGTCGGTGAACATTATCTTCCAGTACGTCCCGGGCTTCCCCTCGAGGGTCGCTCCCTCCACCTCGATCTCGACCGGCACCTCGTCTTTTTCGGTGTAGTTGACCGAGTTTGACAGTATGTTTGTGAATACTTCTTCCAGCATGTCATCGGCGACGACCTGCGCGCCCTTCTCCACCGAGAAGGTCGGGTTGATCCTCCTGTCCGGGTGGGATGCTGTTACCAGCGCTATCGACCTTCTTATCGAGCTTTCGAGGTCAACAGGGCGTAGTTGGATTTCGTCCTGCGTGATCACTCGACCCAGCTTCTTCGCCCTGTCGATCAGGTTGGTCGAGCCTTCGGTCGCCTTGACGATGCCATCTATGAGACCGTTCACATCGTTCAGGACCTTCAGGTTACCGCTCAGGCCCACTCTCAGTCTCTGTGCCTTCTGGTTGAGCTCGCTCGACTGACCCGTCTCCTTGATGATTGCGTCGACGAGCGTCGTTGCCTCGCTCAGCACCTTGGCGTTCCCTTCGAGGCTGCCCTGAAGCATCTCGGCGCTGGTCCTGGATATCTGGTTGTAGTTCCTTATGTCGTGGGAGAGTATGTCCTGCAGGAGCTCCGCAGTCTTCCTGATGCGTTTCTCCTTCTCCAGGACGGCCCCTTCCCTCTCCCTGAGCTCGACGTCCTCCCACATCCTTTCGAAGAACCTGACGTTCGCCGTTACCGTCGAGTTCCTGGTGGAGTAGGTGGCAACATCGTTTGCCTTGTCAAAGTCTCGCTGAGAGTCGTCCTTCAGCTCGATGACGAGAGAGGCTCTCCTGTCGACAATGAGGATGGTAACCGGGATTGGCGTCTTGGCTTCCAGAATGCGCCTGTGTTCGATCAGTCTTGCACCAACCTTCGCCTGAACCGCCTTGCTCAGGGTCTCGAGTGACTCCTGAACAACAGAGTTAGGGGAGACTATGCTGACCTTCACCCCCCGTTCAGATGCGGCTGCCTGCAGAGCCTCGACCACCCCTATCCTCGCCTGGCGATGGAAGGCGTTGGCGGTCGGCACGATCATCAGGATTTCCGCCTTCGCCTGCTTGATCAGGTCGAGATACAGCCTTCGGATTTGGTGAGGAGCGCGTATCACCTCGATCTTAGGGTGAAGGGTGCCTTCCTCGATCTCCCTGATTCGCTCTTCCGCCGGTTCAGCCCTGCTCCAGAGAGACTCGAACACGACCCTATTCTGCTCGACCACGGGTTTGGCGTTGCTGTAGATGACCATGACCATGGCTCCGGGCTGGAAGGCTGCACTGCCGGGAGAAGACATGTACTCGCTGTCGCTGACGGCAAAGTTCCCCTTTACATCATCAAGATGACGAACCTCTATCCTCTTCATCAGCTCTTTGCAGTACGCGACATCCTCCGCGTCTATCCTCGTCAGGATCCTGAGGCGTCCTCCCCTCTTCTTGATGTCGAAGTACGCCTCGGCTGCTCTGTTTGTCTCTTGCGACGGAGCTGGTTCAGGGGAGGTTAACTCTTCCGTCAGGATGTCAATCCCGGTCCTACTCCTAGCGAAGATTGCGAGAGCCCTGTTAATTGCTTCCTTCTGATTTGTCAGGACTTCGGTACGGCCATCTGAAGGACTCTCACGATTCATTTGCAGAATCAGCGTCACTTGCAACTTGCATGGAGCTATCTTATGAATTATTGTATGTGTAAAATTCTCACGCATTGACTTACATGTCTGGGAGATACGTCAGTCGGGAATAGATTGCCCCATCACGCCCCGCTGGACAAGAATGTCAAGGAAACAGCTCGACTTCTGAGGTCATTTCACCTGAGTCGACATGACGTTGATATCTATCTTAGTCTACTCATCAGCGGAGGTTCTAAGGCCAGCCAACTGGCTGCAGACCTAAAGATCCACAGATTCGATGTTTACGCCGCTCTGAAGAGGTTGCAAACGAGGCAAATGGTGGAGGGAACGATGACCAGGCCAATGATATTCACTGCCGTGGCGTTTGAGAAGTTCCTAGAGACAGAGAGAAAGAAGCTGGACCAAGATGTGACAAAGCAGAAGGCTGCACTTTCACAGCTTGAGAAGGTTGCCTCTAGCCTCGGTCAATTGAGGATGGAGAACAACGAGCAGGATATTGAGAGTGACAGAATACAGCTACTAACCGGAGAGCACGCAATTCTGGCAAAGTATAGCGATCTCATGCAGCGGACCGGCTCTGAGATTTTGGCTATCGGAACTGAGCATTCCGTAGCACGCTGGTCGCTTTCTGGATTTCTGGAGAGTATTGAGCATAAGAAGAACGAAGGGGTAGACGTGAAGCTTCTGCTTCCTATTGTTCCCTCTACGGCCAAACATCTGAAAGGACTCCATGCGGAAGTCCGGCAACCAAAGAGAACGATGCCTGCCAGAATGGTCATCTTTGACGGATCGCAGATGATATTGGGTTTTGAAAAAGAAGAATCGATATCGGTCCATTCCAAGAATGCCGCGGCGATATGGACCAACAGCAGGAACCTGGTTGCAATGTTTAGGATTCTCTTCTTCGACGTGTGGGAATCTAGTCCGCCATCCGAAGGGGGAACCGACCATACCGGGCCGAGTCCACCCTCAGTCAGTTCCGGCATCATGGGGGCTGATGACCAATCATTGAAACTAGCAGAAACTAATATTCCGACCGAGGTTCCCCTTGTGCTAATCGGTTCGAAATAAAGATTTGAATAGGCTATAGACCATGTTATCTCGCGACGCGTCCCGCTGCTTCCGGACCGAGCGGGCCGAGAGGGGTCGCGAACGTGACCGCTAGCACGACCTATCAACTTGCTTGCTACTATGCTCTGAGCAAAGATGGTTCTCACGCCAGTTTCGAAGAATTCTCGATAAGCGCGCTGGTCTAAGACAAAGGCAACCAAACAACCCACTTCCGGGGCAGAGACAGTCTAACCCATTCGCTGCATAGTGTAGCCACACATCGTACCTGGGTTGCCGTTCATTAGACAGTACGTATGTCCGCCTAGCTCACCCAGTACAGGTACTTGAACGGCCCCGATACCAGAGTAGGCGTACATCACCGAGGCCGAAGCACTAGAAGTGAAACAAGTCGGAGCGAAAGTGCCCTCGCAACCCCAAGAGACCGTAATCGGCACAACCGGAAGCAGGAAGAGGCCCAAGACAACCAGTACCGCCGCCAGGCCCAGAGCCAACTTCGCCGTTCGCTTCATGGCCATGGCTCTCCATCATCGCTGAAGAATGAGGGGTATGCCGCACACGGTACTGGGACTCCCGTGCATTAGGCAATACGCGTGGCCTCCGTAGTAATCTTGCACTTGGACCGCGCCGACGCCGAAGAACGAGTAGGTAATCGAGGCGGAACCCAAATTCTGGAGATGGGGACAGCCCGTCATGTCGTTAGTGCAAGCTATCTCGAACGTCACAGGCACGACCGGGAAAAGGAAGAGGCCCAAGACGAAGGCTGTCGCACCTAGGCCTATCGCCACCTGCACTACTCGCTTCAACTTGCATCACATACGATTCGCAGGGGCGTTCTCATATACGCCTTTGTCCGAACGCGATGGCGACCGCCGTCGGGAACATCCTGCCCAGCCGGCTTACTTTCGGAGTGCGAGAGGGCCAAAGTCAAGCGGAACTGTGGTTTTCTCCGCTACGTCGCTGTTACATTGACTAGGTCGAGCGCATCCCCCCAGATGTGATTGGGGAGGTTGTTTGTTCCGTAGAAGACATCAGCCTCCAGCTGATACGTGGATCCCGCAGTGACCGCGAGTTGGCTCGACGGGATGAACACCGAGCTCGTCATCTGGTTCCCCGGCGCCCAAAGGAACGTCGCATTCAGGATTACAACGCGTGAAAGAGTGATGGTCAGAGCCACGGAGACCAGATTTCCCGTGTTCTGGATGGTTACGTTGAGATTGGAGCCGGGCCCCACCGCCGAATTGGGAGACCTCACAACGACGAGGGAGGCGTCGATGACCTGAACACCGCCGCAATCGGCCGCGTTCGTCCCTGTGCAAGCTGCAGTTGTTGTCGCGGATACCGTGTTCGTCGTGGTCGAGGTAGTGACCGTTGCCGTACTCGTGGAACTCGTTGTCATGCTCGTGGAACTCACCGTCATGGAGCTGGAGGTGGAGGCGGATGTGGCTGGCGTTGTCGAGGTCGAACTCTGTTCGCTTGCACTGGAAACGCTGGACGAGACGCCGGTAGCGGTCGTGACCGTGGAGGTTGTGATAGCGGTGGACGAAGACGCTGACGCCGGGGAGGTAGTCGTCGAGGTCATCGATGGCGCCCCTGACGGGAAGCTGGCGCTCGCCACCAGCCCGAGCAGGACTGCCACAATGACCGCAGCCCCCGCACTGGCGCCGACCTTCCCGAACTGAGACATCCTGAGACACCTCGAGAGCGCTCGATATAGTCCTACGTTTTAGGATGGCCCGTTCCATAAGGATAAGTCCGCAATCCGGCAGCACAGTGTGGACGCGGGATGCCATGAGCGAGGATTTCAAGGACTACGTCACCGGCACCACGCTCCGGGTCTATCGCTACATGTACAGGGCCGGGACTGCGATGAGCATCCGCGACATCCAGAGGGGGCTCGAGCTCAGCTCGCCCTCGGTGGCCGAGTATCACATCAAGAAGCTCGTCCGAGCAGGGCTCGTCCAGGAGAGGGAAGGCGGCTTCGTGGTCGACAGGGTCATCTTCGAGAACGTGATCCGGATACGGAGGATGCTCATACCGCTTCAGACCGCCTACATGGCCTTCTTCCTGAGCACGCTGGCGATTCTGCTGACCGTATTCCGACCCGCATCGGTCACGTCACTCTACTTCTTCGCTCTGCTGGTGAACTCGGGAGCAGTTATCGTCACCACCTACGAGGCCGCCAAGACATATGTCGCCACGAGGGGCGCCTGACCTGAGGTCGCTCCGAAGAAATGGACCATAGGCTCCGCGAACATCCATTTATTCGATGCCGGCCCCGTCCTAAACTTTAGGACGGCTGACAGGTCCTTGCCTAAAGCGTAGGACTATCCGACTCCCTCGCGAAGACTGTCTCATGACACCGCGAGCAGTCTTCTCCATCGCCGGAGGTCGTGGGATTTGACGAGCGACCCCCAAAACAGGGACCCGGCTGTTATTGCAGATGCAACCACTATCGATGTCACTGTATCGCCGAGCGGAGCAACTCTCTACTGCACAACCACGCCCAGGGGCCTTCTCCCATGATTTCGGGGAATCCAGAGCTCGAATCCTGTGGACGGCTCGCGTCTCCCAACATCCAGATTTGGCGGGGCACGTTGAGGTCACGCTGGCAGAGCTTGGGGTTCGATTCGGGAATGTTTGACCTGTTCGTGCGGATGAAGGGGGCAAGGACGAGGTCGAACCTCCTGTACGCGCTGTCGAGCCCGAAGGACAGGCTCCAGCTCGCCCAGGAGCTCGGCCTCGACTGGAACGCCGTTGACTATCATGTCGTTCTGCTCAACAAGTGCGGTCTGGTGCACGAGGACTCCGCCTCCGGACGAGTGAGGATGTTCCAGCTCACGAGCCTGGGAGAATCACTGCTTCGATTGCTTCGGGAGTCCGACGGATAGATGAGGCGAGGACGAGTCGGAGCCGCTGTGCTGGCCATGGCGCTGGTCGTGGGTGCGGCAGCCATCGGCTCGTATGAGTCGGGCTTGCGTACGACTACGAGCACGGAGCGGTTCACGAGCACCACGACATCGACGATCACAGTCACGACCATAGTCAATCACACGACTGCGCTCTCGGTCTACGAGAACGTCGAGTTGATAGGAGAATGTACCGCAGCAAGCTACTTCGTTCCTGACACGGTCGAGGTGGCACCCTCCACCATGACCACAACGTCGGGAAGCGTCACCTCCTACAGCGTGACCTACACCACCGTGTACCATAACTCCACTATAGGCACGAGCACTTACTCGGCCTCCACCTTCGTAAACGGCACGACCACTCTGGTGGTAACCGCCACCTCCGACGACCTGAACGACCGACCTTCGGACGGGTGGACTGTGACGATCTGCACCTATCACCCTTGATGTGTGAGAACCCTTGGCGAAACGGAATCCAAAAGCTGCGAAAGAGACTTCACGGAAACCTGTACGGACAAGAGTACCAGTCACAGAGCACGCGCGCGGCCGAAGAAGTGGCTTGATGCCCGGGCGCAAGGGAGCCGGGGCGACCGTGATTGTCGCTGCGGTTGTCATCATCCTGATAGCAGCTACGATAGCGTTCGTGACGCTCACGTCGCAATCGAGCACGTCTGCAAGCCCCACCGCCTCCCCATCGTCCTCATCCGGCACTTCCTTGGATTCCGCGTCCGCCTCCACTTCCAACTCGTCCCAGGGTCTCCAGTTCAGGCTCCAGGTCAAGCCCGACGGAGGCCCTAACTTCACGGTGACCGCCGAGGAGTTCAACCTCCTGAGCTCGGTGAACAACGTCACGGAGGCCAACCAGTGGAAGTACGGTGCCAGCCTGCTGGACCCGTTCAACAACTGCGCCCCGGGAGACAGCCCCGTCGGATTCGCGATCTTCAGAGGATACTACGGCATGAACAACTACACCTCGGGAAAAGCGCTGCCTTTGTACAACACTACCATCATGTTCAGCTGCACGGTGAACTACTTCCCGGACGTGTACCTGTTCTCGCCCAAGAGCGACAATGTCTCGGTCTACAACGACCACCAGTTCGAGGTCAACACCACCGCCTCCATCACTCTGTCGACGAGTGGCTACTGGACGGGGGGCGCTGACACGCCCAGCCCGGCCACCTTCAATGCGTTCGCAGGATCGTACACCGTGCTCGGCGCCGATGAGTGGGGCAACGTCCTCCTGCTCCACTTCTCGGTTACTACCAGCAGCTCCACATCGACCGGGAACAGCACCGCACCTGCCGAATGCCGCGGAACCCCGAGTTCTGCCTCCGGCTTGGGAGAGATAGTTACCGGGACAAGCTCGCCCGCCGTGCTCTGCTTTCAGCTCTACTACTACTCGGCCACCCCGCTGACGCTCAACCTCACCAGCGCGTTATCGATCCAAGCGCTCCAGTACATCTACAACGGCAGCATCGGCACCCCGAGGTCGTTCAGCGGCGGACCGAACTTCACGGTGAGCGTGAGCCAGTCCCAGCTTGTCATCGGGGGACCCACGAATGAGAACGAGGGGACGGTCGTGATCTACAACCTGACGGCCAAGGCGGGCGCCAGCGGCACATACCAGCTCGGCTTCCTGCCTTCAAGCGGCTTGAACACGTGGATGCTCGGTGCCCAAGAGCCGGAACAGTGCGGCTACTACGCCGGGCTCGTGGCCGGAGACGGACTGCCGAACTACGCGCAGATAACGCACTGCATAACCATGGCCTATACCACTGCGCATTCCACCACGACCTGTCTCTGCCCCACCGCGCCCGCGGCCTGCCCCTGTGCGTCAGAGAGTGCCTCGAGCTCTCCCTCCATCCCCGGGATACCCTATCCTCTGGTAGACGGCGACATCTACTTCCAGATAGTCGGCGTGACGAACTCGACCCGGTGAGTGGGCTGACCTTTGGCGGGGTCCAGGAACCGGCAATCTGAACTACTCTGGATATCCTTCTTGCTCATCGTCCTCGTCGCGGCCTACTTCAGGCTGGCCTCGCTGAACTTGGCGGAGTTCAAGGGCGACGAGGCCGGGACTTCCGTCGTCCTCAGGGCACTCGTGGAGCATGGGACGATTCCATTCCTTGGGCCAGCTCTAAGCACGGGCGGCAGCGCCGGCCCGATCTACTACTACATCCTCGCAATCCCGTTCCTGGTCTCGACCAACCCGATGGTGGCCTCGGCATTCGTCGCCTGCCTCAATATCGTAGGGGTCGCCTTCACCTTCAAGTTCGCGAGGGAATTCTTCAACGAGAGGATCGCGCTCGATCGCGACCGCCCTCGAAGCGGTATCGCCGTTCGCCATCCTCTTCTCGCGGAAGATCTGGAACCCCGACCTGATCTTCCCCTTCACAGTAATCCTCCTCTACTGCCTCTACACCTTCGTCATCAAGGGCAAGCCGAGGTACCTCGTCCCGGTCTTCGTCCTCTACGCGGTGATACTCCAGATCCATCCAATAACCCTGTTCCTCGCCCCCGTGATCCTGTTCTTCCTCTGGAAGTCCCGTTCCGGGATCAGGCCGAGGTACCTCCTCATCGGCATAGGCCTCTTCGCGCTCATCTTCGCCCCGTTCATCTACGGCCAAGCCACCAGCAGCTTCGGCGAAGGCGGCAGCTTCGCGGCGACGCTCAAGGACTTCTCGCTTGACAACGTGAACCCGAGCGTGGTCGGCCTCATCTTCGCGGACACCAGCGGCACCGGCTTCGACTACATCCTCGGGTCCAGCGCGCCCTCGTTCTTCTCCTCGATCTTCAACATGAACAACTTCTTCGTGGTCGAGAACGTCTGCCTCTACCTCGGCTTCGCCGTCGTCCTGATCCGCGCGGCTCGCAGCCCGTTCGGCGAGAGCGTGAAGTACTCGATGCTGTTCGCTTGGATTGCAGTCCCCACGCTCATCCTCCTCTTCTTCAACCCGACGGATGGTCTTTACACGCATGAGCTCGTGATGTTCTTCCCGGCCAACTTCCTGATGGTGGCGGTGCTCTTCGACTACGCCATGACCCGAAGGAAGAAGGCAGGTCCGTCTGGAAGGTGGCATCCGGACTGGCCGAAGATCGCAAGGATTCTTTCCGCAGTGGTCCTCGTCTCGACCCTCCTGGTGCAGGTCACATTCGGGCTCGGCTTCCTCGCCTTCCTGAACTCCCAGGGAGGCACTGCCGGGGACTACGGGGTGGGAGTCCAGTACAAGATGGACGTGGCCTCGTACATCGCGCACGACTCGAACGGCAGCAGCTTCACGATATCGTCAAACCTGACGCCCGGGCAGATTGGCACCGAGTACGACTACCTGCTGAGCCTGTACAACAAGACGCCCTCTTCCTCCGCGAACCTCAACTACGTCGTCGTGGACAACCTTTCAGGGATAGATACCTCTCTTCTGCAGCAGCTTTCCGCCAACCCGCGGATGGATTTCGGACCCCTGACCATCTTCACTGTCCGGACATAACCCTCCGGACAGACGAGCACGACGTAAGCGAGCCCAATCGACGGTCAGTCAACCACCTTGGTTTACACCTCTCCGAGCGACGTCATCCTTTCGCTAGTTCACCCTGGAACGCGTATTGCTCTTCATCCGTCATTCTCCAGGTCCCAAAGCAATCCGAGAGCCTGCCACCACTCCGCGTCAGGCGGAGAACCGCCTCGGTGAAGCTCTCGTCCCCCTCCTCTCCCGTCGGAGCGCCTCGTAGGCCTCTTGGGTTATGGATATGTTCTTGGGAGGTCATACGATGCCTATATGGATGCCCATACATGGACAAGTCTTCTCTCGGCCAGTAGGGCTCGCACCCTCCTCCGTCCCGGGCGCGGTTATCACTCGTCCCAAACTTCAGGTCTGGCTTCTCCCTTGCCTCGAGAGGGACTTGCACCTGCCCCTTGGCGATGACCTTCGAGGCCCTCATGATGACGGGGTCATCTCGTATCTGCGTCGCATGCAGCTAGGTGCCTGCCTTGACCTGCCGAGACGCGACTAGCTAGGCGTCCGGAAGAGAACTACCCCGACCTCGATCTGGGTCACGCTCGTGGCGAACGGGAAAGTCGTCGTCCCTGAACTCGTTTCCACCTGATACTCGCTTATGGGACCCTTTGACGCGGCGTAGAGGTAGCCGTAGAACCCCGCGCCCGGTCCGGTACCATCCTTCGCCGAAGCCAGAAGGATCGAGGACGCTGGGTATGGTGCGGACGCACACATCGGTGTGCAGGACGCCGTATTCCCTACACCGTCCACGCCGCTGAACTCCCTTATCTCAACCCTGATGGCCGCGTCCAAACCGGGCTCCATGACCGTCACGGAGTCCGCTCCTGCAGAGGAGAGCACGCCCCAGTAGATGTCGTCTTGGCAGTAACCGGAAGGCGAGCCACAGGTGGAGGTGGTCAGCCTCACCGCTAGCTGAAGCGCAGTCCCGAGAGAATCCGAGACAGTCAGCAGTGGGAGGTCGTCCTCCTGCACAGTGACCACGAGCATGTCGCCGGCCCTGACATCGGAGGGGAAGGCCGTCACGGTCTGTCCGCTGGAGCCGTTCGATGGGAAGGTACCGGTCGTGATAACGGTTGAGACGGGTGTGGTCGAGACGCTTGTCGAAGTGATGGTAACCGTGCCCGTAAACGTGCTCATGCCGCCGCAGACGTACGAACAGGTCGATTCGGACTGCTCTATGAGAGCAGGGACCGTCGAGGGAGCCGTCAGAGCGGCTAGTTCGTTCGACAGGATCTGCACGGTGGTCTCGAGGTTCTGGACTTCGGCCGCGAGCTGTTGGATCGCGATGGCGTCGCCCGTTGGTGACGAATTCAGCCTGTCACCTAGGGGAATGACCTCGACCTGGAGAGAAGTCACGGTGGACTGCAGCCCAGCGACGGTACCCTGCTCGGCGGCCATGCCCGTCTGGAGTCCTGCGACGGCGAGCTGTGCTGCTGTCAGGACACTCTGCAGCGAACCGATACTCGATTGGAGACTGCTGATCTGCGCGCTCGAACTCAGACTCGCATTCAACGAAGAAACCTCATCGTTGGTCGTGACGTCGGTGTAGAGACCGAATCCTAATGCCGCGACAGAGACGATGATGGCTACGACCATGGCGATGACTGTCGTTCCGATTGCGCTTCGTCGACGTTCCAGCTTACGTCATTGCTCGAGAAGGGCGATTTCTGATTAATAGTTTGTCCGAACGCCCCGATTTGTTCTCGTACTCTCACTTGGAGCCACTTCGCTTCGGGACGACCCAGTTCCGACTTGCCAGTGAGCGTGAGACGCGGTTCTCCGCGAGCGGCCTATAACGCGAGCCCGAGGTCGGCCGCGAAGGCCTCCGCCTCCTTCACCTGATTCACGAAGTCGAGGCCCTCCACGGTGAGGGTGTACGTCTTTGCGGCGCCGTCCCGATCCTCCCTCAGCAGTCCCCCCATGACGAGCTCCCCGAGGTACTTCGCCGACCTCTTCACCGAGAGGTTCGCCATGCAGATGATCTTTGAGGAACTGCTCGGACCATCGTCCCTCACGGACTCAAGGATATCGAGGCGTATTTTGAGGGCGCTCCTGGGGCGCTCGGCTGACGACACAGCCTCCCTGGTGGGGGAGGACAGACGGGGCGACGGAGCATGAGGGATTGGCGTGTGGGACTCCCCCGGTTCGCGTCCCGCCCTTAGCGGCCTCATCCCCTTCGAAGCTGGCTTCGCGACTGGTCTCAGCGTCTCGTCTGCCGCGTCGACCCTTTTCATTGCTTCGCGGCACTCCCTGGGGTCATGCGGGCTTCAAGATTCATGGCGGCCGGCGAGGCATCGGGGCCTCCCCTTCCGTCGAGCATCAGGAGGCAGCTCTCGCAGATCACGTTCTCTAGGCACGCCGTCACCTGTGCGAACCTCCTCTCTCGACAGAGCGGACGGCTCGTGTTCTCCGGGAAAGATGCATGCACAGCCGTGGCGCGGTCACGGCTCCTCTTCAGACGCCCCAGACGAAGGACGGCTCTCCCTCGATGGCCCGCCGGAATCCCTTGGCTCACTCACCGCTGCCGGGGCTAGGTAGCTTCGGAAGTAGTCGCTGGAACGGTTCTTTCGCATGAATCAGGGTAGGGCAGCGATGTATTTACCGGAATTCCGAGAACTCTCCCAAATCATTAGTGAATCTGGCCCTGATGTAGGACCGTGCCTCTGATTCGCCGTTCGCTCCAAATGTCTTGGTACGCGACGGTCGACATCTCGTTCCCCGATGTCCCTCACCTCCGCTATCTACCGGCCCCTTCAGATGTCCTTCATGTAGAAGTAAGCTGACGAGAGCGCTGTGGCGGCCCCCGAAATCGCTATGAAGCCCGCGACCGTCTCCCAGTCCCCCAGGCTCCACGCGCCCCTGGCGATGTCCGGCAGCTTGCCCAGCAGGCTCCCAGGAGAGAGCGACGCCAAGGCCGACGACCGGAAAGAAGAACGCCATCGAGTACCAGAGGACAAGGAGAACGACGATCGACATGACGGTGTTCGGCATCGCGATGCTGAGTCCGACTCCCAAAGCGGTCAGCATGACCAGTGTCAGAGCGATGAGGAATGTCGTAGACGCCAGCCCTAGGCTGTTGTAGTCGCTGACGTCCAGCCTCAGCGCGAGCCCCACCAGCACAGCCGTGACCACAGAGAAGCAGATCAGCGTGTACGCGATTCGGGACGTGAACTTGGCTAGGACGTAGTCGAGGCGCGTGACCGACTTGCTCATGATGGAATCGGCGAGCTCCCCCGCCTCTGACGAGACCGAGCTCGCTGCCAACCCTATGATTACCAGGCTCCAGATGTAGACGAAGTCGGAGAGGCCGGAGGAGACCACGCTCGAGGTCGTCCCCGACCCGCTCGAGCCGAGAGTCCTCACCACCTGGACGAAGATTGCAGCAAGTAGCCATCCATAGGTTATCCGGCTCCTGAAGAGGCCCCTGAGGTCGGCCTGCACAATCGCCCAGAAAGGCCCGAGCGCCTCCCCCTGGCTAGGCCGCTCTGAGGAACCCACGCGACTCTTCATCTCGAAGCAACGCCATGAACGCATCCTCGACGCTGGACGTCGAAGAACTCACCGAGATAAGGTCCAGCCCCAGACGAGAGACGAGGTTCGTTACCTCTCTGACCGCGTCTGCCATTGACATGGCGGGACCGAAGGTGACGTCCACCTCGAAGTCGCCCCGCGTCTCGAAGCCGACGACCCACTGCGCAGCCTTCAACGCCTCACAGAACTTCGCCAGGTCCCCCTCCAGCTCCAGGCGGATGACACGGCTGCGGATGCTCTTCTTCATGTCCTTTATCGAGCCAGAGAAGATGCCCTTTCCTTCGCCTATGACGCCGACGTCGGTGCACACCCTGTCGATGTCGCTCAGGATGTGGGACGACACGAAGATCGTCTTCTCCTTGCCCAACTCTGCGATCAGGTCCAGGGTCGACTTCCTTCCGGCCGGGTCCAGTCCAGACGTGGGCTCGTCGAGGATCAGCAGTTCGGGGTCGTTCATCAAGGCCGCCGCGAACCCGAGGCGGGTCACCATCCCGGTCGAAAACCCGGCGATTTCCCTAGACGAGTCTCCCAGCAGTCCGACCGAGCGTATCAGGGTTGCGAGCCGCTTCATCCTCTCCTCCCTCCCGATGCGGAAGAGCTTCCCCACAAAGTCCAGGTACCTGATCGGGGTCATCGTCGGAGGGAACCGCGGGTTCGTTGGAAGGTAGCCTATCCTCCGTCGCAGGTTGGACGAGCCGGGGGTCATCTTCTCCCCGAAGACTCTGACCTCCCCGGCCGTCGGCCGTATCAGCCCAAGCAACAGTCTTATGGTGGTGGTCTTGCCCGCACCGTTGGGGCCTAGGAAGCCGAAGATGGCGCCCTCTTCGACCTCGAAGTTCACGTTGTTCACCGCGATGAGCTTCTCGCCAAAGATCTTCGTCAGGTTATCCATCTCGATGACTCGGCCCATCGAACACCACGGGAATCTCGAGCGAACCGGGACATATTAAGGTGGAGCGTGATGGATGCTCACCGCACCTCCTCCTGAAGAATCGGTCCGCGCTGTCTATCGGTAGGCAATGGCAAGAACGCGGACGTGACCCTGAGACTCTAATATCAGACGACAGATGACGGCAAACGGCGGAGGAGTGACCACGAGCAACGATTGGCTGCACAAGGCAAGGGACTTTCTCAGCCTTCCCCGTAACGCTTGGGTGCTCACTTCGACCTCGTCGCTCTGGTCGATTGGTACCGCGATGGCCAACCCATACCAGACGCTCTACTTCGCAGCGCTAGGCGCTTCTGACATCGATATCGGCATCTTGGTCGCGTTCGGAACGGCTGTCACGATACTCGCGTTGCTGGTGGGAGGCTACGTCGCCGACACCTGGGGGAGACGAAGGGTCATCGTGACCTTCAGCTGGATATCCGTCTGCAGCGCCGTCATCTACGCGGCCGTCAACTCGGTCTATCTCATCATCATTCCCCTCACCATCGCTTCCATGGCGAGCATCTACACCCCGGCGTTCAACTCGGTGATGTTCGATTCGATAGAACCCGCGGACCGCATACGCGGTTTCTCGGTCTTCAGCGCCATAAACAACCTGCCCTCGATCATCGTCCCGACGCTCGGCGGACTGCTCATGGCGCACTACGGCATTCTGGACGGAGTGAAGCTGGCCTACTGCGCCAGCGCGCTGTTCGGAGCAGTCGGAGTCACGTTTAGGTCGCGGATGCTCGGCGAGACCTTCGCCACAAAGCCGCACGAGAAGAAGCCGTTCCTGAGCTACGTCAAAGAGTCCTTCGTCTCAGGCATCAGTGCGACAAGGCGTTCGAACCCCATCGTGAAGCGTCTCCTGCTGTATGTGACGCTCGCGGGGATAGGAACAGGGCTGACTGCGCCGTTCGCGTCGATTTACGTGGTCGACCACCTGAACTTCAATCCGATTGACTACAGCGTCATAGTGGACTTTGCAGGACTCACGACCGTGTGCCTTCTGCTCGGAGTCATATTCCTGATCAAGCGGATGGGCTCAAAGAACGCCGTCCTGATAGCCTCTGTCGCGGCGCCGATCAGCAACGTGATGTTCTCCCAGGCGAAGACGATGGACGAGCTTCTGGAATGGGGGATGACGGGAGCCGTCGGAACCGCTATACAGAGCCCGTCCCTTTCCAGCATACAGGCAGAAGCGATAGAGGTCGAGCACAGGGGCAAGATCCTCGCGATGTTCAGCATCCTTCCTGCCCTGGTATCGCTCCCATCTCAGATCGCAGCGGGGCTGATATACTCCTCTGTCGGACCCGTCTTCCCCTTCCTGGTTTCCATCGTACCTTTTTCAATCGCCGTAGTGGTGCTGTTCTACATCAAGGGTAGCAAGTGACACCTCCGTCCCCTTCTAGATGAGTGCACCCTCAGGTCGCTGTGGGGTCATATCTGACGACTCCATGGGAGACCTCCTTCCCGCATGGGTGCGTTTACGTGCAAATAATTCGTCCTGATTAAGTACACTGACGAGTCGATGACCTCCAGTGGAATGAATTGACCGAGGAATCTATCACCGACAAGAAGCTGTCGAGGAGACAGTTCATGGGAACCGCGGCCGTTGGAGCCGCGGCGATTGGTGCTGTTGCGGGCGCGAGGTCGCTCTTTCCGGCTGCTGGAGCGACCCCGTTGGCGGGAGGCGCGACGGAGCTCGTCACGGCAGCTGGACGCAGGGCAGGACCAGCCGTCCCGCTGAAGGCGCAACCCAATCTCATCGCGACCGCAGTGCCATCCAGCTGGGATTACACGGCTGACGTGGTGGTCGTGGGGATGGGCTTCGCGGGCCTGGCGACTGCGATCACTGCCAGCGACCTTGGAGCCAACGTGCTCATACTCGAAAAGGCGCCGCTGAATCATGCAGGAGGCAACAGCAGGGTGTGCGGTCAGTGCGTCTGGGTGCCCGGAACCGACCAGAGCGGCAACGTAATCCAGTCGCCTTCGGTGCTCTACAACGAGCAGGTGTACTTCCAGCAGATGGGTGACGGCCAGGGGTTCCCGACCGATGACACCCTAATCCAGACCCTCGTACTGCAAAGCGCTCAGAACAAGACTTGGTTCGAGGGCCTCGGCGCGACGATGCAGTGGGGCATGTTCCCACAGCCGTTCTATCCCCAGTTCATGGGAGCCTGGGCGGTGTCGACGCCATACGGCGGCTCCTGGAGCGTCAAGACCACACAACCGTACGGTGGCAACTGGTTCTTCCTCCAGCAACAGGCGATCAACCGGAAGATCAACATCATGTACGGCACGCCAGCCGTGGGCCTAGTTCAGGACCCCGCGACGAGGGAGATCGTCGGCGTCGCGGCCAACCCCTCTGGCGGCACGAGCATCAACATCAAGGCAAACAAGGGCGTCGTGCTCTGCGCCGGCGGATACGAGTACAACCCCCAGATGGTCAGAGACTACATCGGCGTCCCGAACCAGCTCTTCTTTGGTTCGCCATACAACACCGGCGACGGGATAGAGATGGCACAGTCCGTCGGCGCGAATCTGTGGCACATGGACGTCGCAGCAGCGCCAAGCGGCTGGGCAATGAAGACCCCCCAGTACAACGCCAACATCCCCATAAACAATCCCTCGAAGGGTGGCTACATCTACGTGGGCGCTGACAGCAAGAGGTTCAGCAACGAGACCCAGAGCCCCGGTTACAACACGGCCCCGAGCCCCGGCACCACCGTGGCGCTCGTCGCGGGCAAGTTCATCCAGAACGGCGCGTACCGGAGCGGATACTTCCCACAGCCCATACACGTGATCTTCGACTCGGTCGGGTTTGGAAGCGGCTCAGCGCTGTTCCAGGGGTCAGGAGGGACGGGAATGGGCTGGGCCTCCGCCGTCGAAGGATACAAGGCCGACACCACCAACAAGACCGAGCTCGGTCTTGGCTGGATAACCACGGCGTCCACGGTCGCCGCCCTCGCGACGGCCATAGGAAAGGACTCCACGGTGTTGCCCGCGGAAGTGACCAGCTGGAACACGATGGTCGCGACGGGCACGGACACCGAGTTCGGCAGGACCACAGGCCTGACAGCGATCTCGACACCACCATACTACGCAATCCTCCTCAAGCCCCTACTGTACAACACCCAGGGAGGCCCGGTCCGCAACTCCAAGGCAGAGGTCCTCGACCCACACGGCGAACCGATTCCAAGGCTGTACTCAGCAGGCGAGATGGGCGAGGTGTTCAGCTACCTCTACCAGTGCTGCAGGAACGTCTCGTCGTGCTACACGATGGGGAGGATAGCTGCGGCGAACGTCGTCGGCCTCACGTCCCAGTAGCAAGCTGCAGCCTGCGAACGAGCAAGTGAAGACGGATGCAGAACGCCACGGCACTGACGGAAGGACTCGAAGGAGCGCGGGAGAGTGAAAGCTCTTCTGCGTCCCCCGCCGTGGTAAAGAAGCACCGCACAAGCATGGCGGTCTGGAACGTTCCCACACCAATCGAGTTCGGTGTGAGATTCAACCCCAGGATAGGCGTCAGATGTGACGATGGGTGCGTTCTTTCAGGAGCCACAGTCGAAGTGCTCGATGGTGCAGGGAAGAGAGTGGCAACGGGCACTCTCGGCCCTGATCCTTGGGGCGGAACTACAGATCTGTACTGGGCCGAGGTGGAAATGAGAGCACCGGTTGACGGAGGGTACCATGGATGGTCTGCTGGATTTCCCCAGGAATCGGTCGCCAATTTCCAGCATATTGAAGCGAGTCAGCGCTTCGGGCTTAGCACGACGAAGCCGCCCGAGTGCACGGTCACCGTGGGTGTGACGGACGAAAACACACGGCTGCCCGTTGACAGCGCCTATGTCAGACTGGGACTCCATACGACCTATACCGATGAATCCGGAGTGGCTAAGGTGGCGCTGCCGAGGGACAGCTACGAATTCGTCGTTTGGAAGGCGAAGCACAAGATTCACCGAACTACCATTGCAATAGCAAAGGACGAAGACCTTAGAGTTGAACTCGCCCAGTGTAAGGCCTGCATGGGCATCGCCTAGGAATCTTATCCAGACGTGATATCGGAGCTGCCAGACTCCTGGTCAGTTTCTCTCCTACTTTCCTTCCTCTCATCGGCGAGAGACGGACCAGGTGGTGCGGTCGTACCGTCAAGCACGCCTAGAGAACGCTCTGGATGCGATACGACTGTGGGACCGAACAAGTAGAACGGAGGATATGGAACGGAGGGGGCGGGTCCCACGGGTTTCGACCCGACGGCCTGAAAGGCTGTTTTGGCTCAGGAGTGGGTGCATCTTCGTGCAAATAATTCCTCCAGGTTAAGTACGCTCTTCCGTCCCCTGTTTTTCCCAGTGGAACGAATTGGCAGTCGAGTTCAAGGTCAAATCTAAAATGAACAGACGAAGCATGTACATCATCACTCTTGCGATATTGCTTTTCGGTGTCGCTACTGTTACGTCCGGCGTCTGGATGACTGGAGGCTTCTCGCACGGCGACCCTGACGTTCGACCAGGGCTGCTGGTGCCACAACAACGGCATCGGCGTCTTCGTCAACGCCACCGGAGACGGGAACGGAGGGATCTCTTTTGGCCCGTTCAACGCAGGAAGCACCTTCCACCTCCTCATCTACACAAACAACGCGCACGCCACGGGCGTCGTCCCAGAGATCCAGCAATGGGAGAACAACCAGACTGACAATGCCAAGTTCACCTTCTCTCCGACCCAGGTCACTGACAACTCTGCCGCTGACCTCAACAAGACCGCAGGAGGCATCCTGGCGCTCTACAAGATAACCGCGCCGACAACTTCTGGCAACTACGTGCTCACTCTCTACGCGCAGGGCACTCTCTTGCAGCCAATCGCGATTCAGGTGACCGGCGGGTCCACCACCACCTCGACAACATCCACCACTTCAACAGCGTCAACCACCTCGACGACGTCGACATCCTCGACATCAACAACTTCAACAACATCCACCACCTCAACAAAGTCTTCCACCTCGACTTCGGTAACTCAATCGAGCACTTCGACATCATCCACATCGCATTCGACCACGTCAACGACCACGTCGTCTACCACAGCGACCACCTCAACGACCGCTACGACCACCGCTGTCGGGATAACCTTCACGAGCCCGTCCCTTGGAGCGTCGCTCTTGGCCGCTCAGGCCTACACCATCTCCGGGATGATTTACCCAGCTCCAGCGCTCCCTGACAGCGTCTCCATCACGGTGCAACTGCGGGGATCATCGACGGTGATGGACTCCTCGACCCAGGCGGTCACGGCCTCTGGCAACTTCTCCTACACCACGAACGTGGGTGGTTCCCATCCGTGGACGTCAGGGCCGTACCTCATAACGGCCACCGACTCCAACGGCTTGACGGCGACGATGACGTTCGAATACCAGACCTCGGCCACAACCACAACCACAACTACCGCTACGACCACCACCCAGACGGCCACGAGTACCCCTCCGACGACAGTCACGACCACTCTGTCCCCAGCGACTGTGACTTCGACCCAGACTGTCACAGGACAGGCGTCGACAGTGACCAACACGGCAATCTCGACAGCGACCGTCACGGGACAGGCTTCCACGATAACCAACACTCAGACTGTCACAGGACAGGCGTCGACAGTGACCAACACGGCGACCACCACCGTGACGCAGACGACATCCATCGTACCAGGCTGGGCATACATGCTGATGGTCTTCCTGCTGTTGGCCGGGCTGGCGATAGGCTTCGTCGTCGTCAAGAGACCCTGGATCCGAAAGGCCTGAGGCAGGACGTGCTCTCGAAGAACTGCGCAGGTTCTCCGAGAGGCTGTCTCTCCCGGATGAGGCCACGGACGAGGCTGCCCGAATATGCACGCGGAGTCTAAAGAGGGGTCTCGCGAATAGGAGGCCGCTCGTCCTAATTGCGGCTTCGTCGCTATATGCAGCCTCCAGGGAGAAGGGGATTTCGATCACCCTTGAGGATATCGTCGTGGCCAGCGGCGTGGGTAAGAAAGAACTAGCTAGGTGTTACAGGATGCTGGTCAACGAGCTGGAGCTCAGGATCCCCGTTGCAGACTCCACCGAATGCCTGGCAAGGATTGCATCAAGAGCGAATGCGAGCCGAAAGGTGGAGGAGGACGCCCGCGGAATCCTTTCGGAAGCCGCTCAGGCGGGCATAACTGCCGGCGCGTACCCAAGCGGGCTCGCGGCTTCGGCGCTCTACCTGGCGTCGTTGCTCGACGGCCAGTGGATGACCCAGAGCAGAGCGGCAGAGGCCGCAGGGGTGAAGGAGCCTACAATCCGGAGAGAGTGCAGGCGGCTCAGGAAGGTCCTCAGAGTACAATCGAGAAGAACAGCGCGGAGGACGAGACATGGTTGGTCCGAACGAGAGACAAGTCGGCCCGCGAGCGAAGTCACAGCGGTGTCTGTATCTCAGGAGTGAAGTCCGGCCATGAACAGCGACACCACACTCGCGCTCCCTGCGAATACCCTTAATTAACATCCGAATTCGTTTGCACCAGATTGCCGTATCTACTTCCCCATACCTCGACCGCTAACAAGAAGCTCGCGCTCGATCCTGGCCTTCGGCAACCTGTCCTATCTGGAGGCGTGCACTCTTCTCAGAGATAGGCTCTCGAGTTCGGAGCAGCTGTGGGAAGACGTCGCGATGTTGCAGCTCAGAGACGCCAGAGGAGGTTACGAGAACCTCGCCGGCGTCCATAAGGTGGCGGCCGCAATAACGCAAAAGCCACGAGCAAGGCTCGACGATCTCGAGGAGCTGGACGATTTCCTCGGTGGATTCGACGACGGCTTCAACTTCTCCGTCAGCCTGTATTCTCCAGAAGGCACCGGAGAATCGGAGTACGAGGAGGTCCTATCCGCGCTCCTGTCCGCTGTCAGAGAAGCGGGGTTCCGAAAGGCAAACTTGGTGAGACCGAGAAGCGGCACCGAGGTGCTCACCAGAGAAATCGCCTCCCGAAAGATAATCGACTTCGTCGTGCTCAGGCTCGGCGAGAAGTACTGGCTGGGCGCGACCTTCTACGTGCCTGACTCTCAGCAGTTCCAGGTTAGGTCGAACGAGAGACCGGTAGTGAGCTCGCAGATTTCCATATCCTCAAGGCTCGCGCGACTACTGCTGAACCTGAGCGGTGTGCGGAAAGGCGGGGTCGTCCTGGACCCGTTCTGTGGCTCGGGCACCATACTTGCAGAGGCGATGATGGCCGGCCTCAGCTGTATTGGGGTGGACCGGGACAGGAACCGCATCGAGAACAGCAGGCAGAACCTGGAATGGCTCTCCAAGACGCTCAAGGCCTCGGGCAAACCATACTCGCTGAAGGTTGGAGACTCCACGAGGCTCGAGACGGTCATGGACGGGGTCCAGGTCGACGCGGTCGTCACCGAGCCCATCCTGCTTCCAAAGATTGATGCAGTCCCGACCCTTGACAAGGCCAGGAAGATGATCCGAAACGCCAGCAGGCTGTACTCCGAATCGCTCTACTCGATGGCCTCCACTGTGCGCAAAGGAGGGAGAGTCGTAATAGTCGCGCCTTCCCTGCGGACGTCAGAGGGCAGGGACGTCTCGGTCCTGCTGGAGGGTGTCGGCGCCGCAGGGCTCGCAGAGTTTCAACCCTCTCAGGTGCCGTTCGAGTATCCGGTAAGAATCGCTCATGAGAACACCCGCTGGATCAGGCGACTCGTCTACGTCTTCGAACGCATCTGATCGGCCTCTCCGGATATCGCGCCGGTCGCTTTTCGCATGAGAGAGACTAGGAGGCCCAGCTCCTTCCCGTCGAGCTGCGAGCGGAGGGTCATCCTCTTGGCGAGTTTCCTGAGCCTCTCGGCACGGTGTCTCTGCATCCCCGAAGCCACCGCAAGTTCGTACGCGTAAGCGGCAAAAGCGTCGCGTTCGCCGAGGCTAGGAAGCCGCCTTCTCTCTATCCCTGATTTCGAAAGCACGTAGAGCAGTATGCCCATAGAATGACTGAGGTTGAGAGTCCTGTAGCCCGTCCCTGTGCCTATGCTGGTAACCAGGTCGCATCTCGCGAGCTCGTCGTTCCTGAGGCCGGTGGTGTCCCTCCCGAAGACAAGCGAGGCGGACCTCGAGGATGACACGTAACCCGCGACCTCTTCGGGGCTCAGGCTCAGCCTGTCAACGTTTGCCCTTCTGATTGCAGTCACCGCCGTCGTGCCTACCAACAGGTCGTGCCTCCTCCTCAAGAGGTCAAAGTCTATCTCTTCGGCATCTTGCAAGACGTCCGCTCCGTGCGCAGCGTAGACCGACGCCACTCGACGGTCGAAGTTGGGCTCGATCAGATACAGCTTTCGTGCGCCGAAGTTCTTGACCAGCCTGGCAGCGTAACCTACATTGATCGGGAATTCGGACCCGACCAGGGTCACCGTGACCTTTTCAAGTCTCAAGCCATCCTGAGCGCGTCAGGCCCGCTTGATATGATTTACACACCTCCCTCTATCTGCTTGAGGATGTCCAAGAACTCCGAGGGAGAAAGGGCTTGGACTCTCTTGGAGAGATGGTCTGAACGCGTCCCCCCGAGCTTGAGATCAAGTTGCTTCAGTGCGCCTTCCAGCTTCCTTCTTCTCTGAGAGAACAGGAGCTTCACCAGCCCGATGTCCCGCAAAGAGAGCGTGCGTCTCGGTCTTATGACGACGACCGCCGACGAAACCTTGGGCGGCGGGTCGAAGGACTCTCTCGCAACGTTCAGCTCTGACCTGACCTCCGAAGAAATCTGTGAAATCACCGATATCGCCCTGTACCTGCCATCCCCGGGCCTGGCCAGCAGTTTGTCGACGAAGTCCCTCTGAAGCAGGACGACCGCTCTCTCATAGCGATGCCTGCCGAGCCATTCGACGAAGTTAGAGGACTCCGAGTATGGGAGACTGGAGACCAGGATGTCGAATTCTCTGGAGTCCGCAAACGCGTCTCCCAGGTGGAGCACGAGGTTTTCCAAGCCCAGCCCCTTCGTCGCGAGGTAGTTGGCCCTGTCGAGCTCGAACGCCTCAAAGTGACTCGATAGGCCTTCCAATAGGAAGGTGAGCGCGCCCTTCCCGGTTCCTATCTCCAAGACCCTGTCGTTCTGCCCGATTGCGGCCAGCCTGACCATCTCGGCCGCCACCGACGAATCGATTAGGTAGTGCTGCCCGAGCGCCCTCCTTCTTCCCTGTCTTTGGGGGGACATGATGGCCCTTGCTGGTGGTCCTCACTTTTTGACGAAGATGTTTATCCTCGAATCGCCGGAGATCTCTTCCGTAATCCTCTTTGCGACCAGCTTGGCCGGCTCTCTCAGTCCTACACGATTCTGGATATCTTCGAACGAGGTGAAGGGCTGCTTCTCCCGCAGGTCGACGATGGTCTTCATGAACGTCTTCCCTATCCCCGGGATCAGCTCAAGTCCGTGCAGCCGGGGCGTGAGCGGCTGCAGTTCGTTGAAGTAAGCCACGTATCTTGCTTCGTTGCGCTTGACTATCTCCTCGCAGACGCTCGGCAGCTCGGACTTCGCCTCCTGGGTCAGCTCCTCGTATGACAGCTTCCCGAGCACGCTCAGTATCTTGTCACGGCCCTCCCTCCCTATCCTCAGCCGCTCGCCCAACTCGAAGTCCAGGTCGTCTGCTGCGAGCAGTTCGAGGAGAGTGAGCCTCTCCTCTCCGATGGCCTGAACTATCGAACCCTCTCTGCCCTTTATCACCACAGATTGTCCCTGCGATAGGAAATCAAGAACATAGGCGAACTCTTCGTATCTCTTCTCGTTCGCGAGCATCTATCGGGCACACTCTCCTCTATCTCATCCGCCGCGCAAGATGCACTGGTACGCACATGCGCGAGTCAAGACCGGTGTGCATGCCCTTCGAACCAGTAAATTTTATGCGGCGCCTTGCTATATAATCTTAATCCAATCTTGCGGCTACGCCGTTGAGAGCGCTGGCCGAGTGCGGAGGCGGGAACCGACTACAGCTTTCCTTTGCCGACTTCAGGATCTTCAGCATCTTCTCGAGGGTCTCGGTCGGCAGAAGCTTCCTCCATCCCGCAGTGAACGTCCGGAGCTCCTCGATTGACTTGGGCATGATGTTGATTACTTCTACGGCTTCCTCTGGACTAAGGTCGCAGTCGGTCTCGAGCTGCTTGCGCAGCTTCTTCGCGCTTTCCACCGTGATTTTCGCAAACTTCGAGGTGTAGTCGAGGGTCCGCTTCTGGATTTGGTCCGCCTTCTCCACGTCTATCTTCTCAAGGATCTGGTGCGCTTCGCTGAGCGTGAGTATCTTCTTCTCGCGTGGCTCAGACATCAAGACCCCTCCAGAGGCGCGATATGTTCCTTCCTTGCGATGACGGTCTTCACCTTATCGCCTACGGGGACATCGACCTTCAGTGCCCGCACTCCGACCTCCGTCACGACACCAACAAGACCGGCGAACCTTCGGTGAGGCATGCCCTTGACCTGGGTGGAGTCGATCTTAATCACGACCTTCTGACCAATAGAGTAGTCCCTGAGGATTCTGCTCAAACCGCCGAGGTTGCTCTTCTTAAGCAGCGATCTCGTGCGCCTGCGATACCCCTTAGATCTTCCCAAATTCTACTTTCAACTCGTCCGAGAAAACCCACCTGATTTCCTTCTTCATTAAAGCTTTTCTTGACGAGCACCGAACGGAGCAGGAATCGTGTGCCCCTCTGACTGAAAAAGGGCGTAGGATGGCCCCAGAACAAGCTCGGGTGAGGCCTATTGAGGTGGATTCTTCCCGTATTTGCCATGATCGTCAGAATTTGAACTTTCCTGACTCCCAGACTCTAAGTATGTCGAACCTTTGACAGTTCAACGGGGTCCTGAGGAGTTCGGCGAGGGAGAGGGAGACCGACCCGCCGCTTATGAGCCGCTTGACCGGCAGCCCACCGTCGAGCTTGATCTCAGCCACCAGGCCAGGGTTCCGCTCCTGGATCTTCACCGAGTAGACCCTCTTGTAGACCGTCTTGCCCTTGTTGTTCCTGAACTGGATGGGAGCACCCTTCATGGCCTTCGCCAGGCCTGCCGGGAGCTCTTCAATACGTCCTTCTGGCTCGATGAAGACTCTCGTCTTGAACGTGAACGAAGGGATGGACGTAGGCTTTCCCTTGAGTAACTTCAGTCCAGTGACCTTCATGGCCCCCTTCCCCGTTCGAGCGACCAGACGGGAAGGCACGGCGCGCTTCTTCGGGTCTTTGACCTCGGCGATGAAAGGACGCCCGGGAGGGAAGACGGCGCTCTCGGCGTCCTCGCTTCCGAGCCAGGTGAACTTCGATTTTGTGGAGCGGAGAATCTTGCCGAGCCTATCTTCCAGGACCCGTTCGACGCTCACCTCCTTCTTATAGCCGGATTCACACGCCTCGCAGCCCCTGCCTCTGCATCTCTCGCACAGCTCCCTTCGCTGTGTGATTCCCGAGGGCTTGGTGTACCTGCCGTAGACGAAGATTGACTTTGCCGTCACGGCGACGGCGTCACGGTCGAGGTCGACCAGGATTGTGATCTCGGGATGCTGGCGATCGACCTTTCCCTTCGTACGTCTCTTCACGAAGTCCGAGATTCCCCTGCCCAGCTGGGACTTGATGGGCTCTCTCCCGCGTATCTTGAGGTCAGACCGCAGCTGGTCCTCTCTCTCCTGTATCCCTCGGGGAACTATGACTCCGACGGAGAACGTCGTGAACTGGTAGCCGAGTGTGCGACGAACGACGTTCCGCTCTATGTCAGGGAGCCGCGATGTCAGGCCGCGACAGATGTAGCAGTCCTGGCTTCGAGCCCGACCGAAGTCCACCGCGTCCCCCTGTCTCTCGGCGCAGGCGTCGCAGAGTGAGAATCCTTGCTTATCCGCCAAGGGCTCCTTGCCCTCCGGCCCTCCTCAGCATCTGCCTGAACTCGCGGCCCTTGCTCGCCTTCATCAGGGACTTTGTCTGCCTGTACTTCGTGATGAGCTCCCTGACCTCCTTCTCGCTTCTGCCTGAGCCTCTTGCGATCCGCTTTATCCTCACCGCGTTGAGCGTCTCCGGAGTCTCTCTTTCATGCTTCGCCATGGACTGGATGATGCTCTTCCAGACCTTCATGTCCTTCTCGGCCTTCTCCAGGTCCTCGGCCTTCATGTTTCCCGCTATGCCTGGTATCAGGTCTAGGATCTTCTTAAGCGAGCCCATCTTGTTGACCTGCTCGAACTGGAAGAGGAAGTCGTCCATCGTGAGCTTGCCCGAGGTCATCCGCAGGACCCGCTTCTCGTCGACCTCCAACTCGAGCTGCTTGGCCATGTCCAGCAGCGACTTCAGGTCGCCCATCCCGAGCAGCCGGCCCACGAAACGGGTCGAAGAGAACTCCTCGAGGTCGTCCACCCTCTCGCCGGTTCCTATGAAGTAGATCCGGGCGCCCGTCGCGGCCACGGCGGCGAGCGCCCCTCCTCCCTTCGCCGCACCATCGAGTTTGGTGATTACAATCCCGCCAACCGGCGAGTTCTTGTGGAACGCCATCGCCTGATTGTAACACTGCTGCCCGATGGTCCCGTCGACCACCAGAAGGTTGATGTCCGGCTTGACCTTGGAGACGATGCTGTTCATCTCGTCCAGGAGGCTCTTCTCTTCCTTGTGCCTGCCCGCCGTGTCTATGATTATCAGGTTCTTGCTGCTCTCGAAGAATCGCTTTCCGGCCTCCGCGACCTTGATCGAGTCGCTCTGCTTCTCGTCGCTGTAGATGTCCACACCGATGCGCTCGGCAAGGGTCTTCAGCTGCGTGACGGCACCGGGACGGAACGTGTCCGCCGCGACCACGCCGACCTTGAAGCCCTTCTTCATGTAGTACCTGGCAAGCTTCGATACGGTGGTGGTCTTCCCCGAGCCTTGGACCCCGAGCATCACGATGACGGTCGTCTTCCCTCTGTCGAGCTTGAGCTCCTTCTCTCCCCCGAGCATCCTGTCCAGCTCCTCGTAGAGGATCTTGACGATCTGGTCCTTGCGCGTCATCCCTCCGAGCGGCTTCTCCTCCAGCGCCCTCTTCTGCACGGACTCCGTCACGGAGAGGACAAGCTTGACGTTCACATCGGCCTGGATCAAGGCGCGCTGGAGGTCCTTCGATAGCTCCCGGATCGCCGCTTCGTCGACAGTACTAGAGCCGAGGAGCTTCTTAATGGCATCCTGTAGCCCGCTCCTCAGAGAGTCTAGCATAGCGCCGTTCAAAATCTAGTTGTATTTAGCCGTCTCTTCTCAGGATCTTCTCCTTCAGGGAGATCAGAATCACAAGAAACGCTAATCCAAGTGGTGTCTGCTGCGAAGCGACCCCGCTAGAAGATTGTGGAATTCCCAACCCAGCCGCCGCCTCCATGACCTGAACCCCACTCGACAACGACCCGGTCGTGCCCCTGCGAGAACTGGACGAACGTCGAGGAGACTGGGATTCGCGTGGCACGGAAATCAGATGGTATGCGCATCAAGTCTGGCCGAGAGCTCCCTGACCAACGCGAGATTCCATCGACAGAACCGTTAAGAGAGCTTTCCTGTCCCAACTCTTAGCATGAAGGTCGCGGTTCTATGGAGCGGAGGCAAGGACTCAGCCTACTCAGCGTTCCTCGCGAAACAGACTGACCAACTTGTCTGCCTTGTTACGATATGTCCATCGACCGAGGGGTCGTGGATGTATCACTACCCCGCAGTCCAATGGACGAAATTACAGGCAAAGTCGGCACACCTACCGCAGGTGATGGTTCCCACCGATGGAATCAAGGAGGAGGAGCTGAGCGACCTTTCTCGGGCTCTTCAGATGGCCAAGGACGAATGCGGAATCGAGGGTGTCTACTCGGGGGCGCTGGCGAGCGTCTACCAGAAATCACGCGTCGACAGGATATGCTCGGAGCTAGGGTTGCAGAGTTTGTCCCCGCTGTGGGGCATCGACCCTCGCGTTCACCTCATGAACATAATCAATCAGGGGTTTGAGGTCATAGTTACAGGGGTGGCCGCGCTCGGTCTGGATGAGAGTTGGCTCGGAAGGAGACTGGACGCCGCCATGGTCGAGCAACTCGTGGAGCTCCAGAGGAAGTACGGGATGCACGCGGCCCTCGAGGGGGGCGAAGGGGAGACGTTCGTGCTGGACTGTCCATTGTTCGAAGAGCGCATAGAGATAATCTCGTCGAGGAAGCACTGGAACGGTATGGCAGGGCGCCTTGAGATACTCGAAGCCACGCTCGTCCCGAAGAGGGTCTAGCCGGTGGGGGGAGGCGGCCTCTGCCCCAGGATGAGGGTCACGGTAGAGGGCGTACCCGCCCTGATTATCCCTATCTGAACCGTCTGGCCCGAGACTGTGTTCTGTTGGAGATACGTTGAGAGTGCGTCCTGGTTTATGATTCTGGTCCCGTTGATTGACACGATGATATCCCCTCCTACCAGGTACTGTTGACCAGAGACGGTGACTGTCTTGGTGCCCACCTTCAACCCTGCCGTGGCCGCGGGCCCGCCGCTCACGATGCTCTCGACCAAGACCCCGTAGGTCACGTTGGTGCCGGATGCCTGGGCAAGTTGATAGTTCATGTCCACCCCGCCTATTCCAAGATAGGAGTGCATGTTGTAGTGCCCGGTGCTTATCAGGGCCGGCATCTCTTCGAGGATCGTGCTCGAGGGTATCGCGAATCCCAGACCCTGGGAGCCGTTCACGGTCGCAGTCGTTATCCCGATTACCATACCGTTCGCGTTCAGTAGCGGACCGCCGGAGTTGCCCGGGTTGATTGGCGCGCTGAACTGGATGATTCCGGAGATGGAGAACTGACCTGTGGTAGCCTCGGTTATCGTCCTCCCAAGCTGGCTTATGATGCCGAAGGTCATTGACCCTGAAAGGCCGTAGGGGTTACCTATTGCGACGACCGGCTGGCCGACCACAATCCCCGACGATGATATGATTCTCAGCGGTGCGAACTCCGAAGACGGAGCGTTTACCGTCACAATCGCGATATCGCTGTAGGGGTCGGTCCCGATGACGCTGGCAGGATACGCGTCTCCGTCTGAGAACGTGACGGTGATGTTGCTCACGCCGTTGACCACATGATAGTTCGTTACGATGTATGTGCTGTTCAGGTAAGAGGTGACGATGCCCGACCCTAGGATCGTGGAGACCTGACTCTGGGTCCCAAAGACCGTGCCTACGCTCGTGACCTCGTCTCCCTGAATTGTCACGACGCTCCGGTTTGCCGCGTCGTAGATGGCCACAGGGCTTATCCCGTTGATCGAGAGGTTCCCCTGGCCACCGGAGCCTGCCGGCTGGTTCTCCAGACTGTTTATCACGCTCTGCTGCGTTCGCACCTCGTTCTGAAGGGTGCTTATGGTTGAGCTGTCCGAGTTTACCCGAGAGCCGACCGAAGAGTTGTAGTAGACGAACAGTCCGGCTATGATTAAGATGAGCACGGCGATGGTCACCATACTGAGACCTAGCGCAGAGCCCCTTCGTCTGGTCATCATGAAACCCGCGGCTTTCCTTTGGATATTTATCCTTGGTGAACCACGTGTTCGCCGTCTTTCTCAGTCGGTACGTTCGAACTAGTGGACAAGGATAAACACCAGGCGTCCGGGAGTCCTTTGGTCTAGATGACAAATCGGAAGAGCCGTCTGAGTACTACGATGAAGAAATCCGATACGGATAGACCACGAACGAGACTAGCCAGAGCCTTTGACGCGCATTATCTTGCTCTTTCCTAGAACGACCCAGACCTCCACTTCTGTCCCCGCCACAAGCTTCCCCTGGAGTTCGGGTTCGGTCGGGATGGGACTCTCGGTGACCTCAAAGGTCCCGAGGTCCATGAGCTGGACGCTCGTCGGAGTGGTCGATACGATCTGCGCCGACCTCTTGTCTATCATGGGCACCTCGATGTGGGTGTCTACCGTGCCAATGATGGTCTTCTTCGAACCTGTGAAAACAGAGATGGCCGTCAGCCTGACCTTGGCGCTACCGTGCTTCCCCGGTTTGCTCTTCTCAACCTCTACAGTTTTGCAGGGCTCACCGTCGATGATGATATAGCTCCCTTCCTTCAAACTACCGAGGTCTGCTGGCCTGCTCATTTTACTGACCCCTGACTTTTCATTTCTCAGTAATTAAGGCTTGAACCCGAGGTTTCCAAGCCCACTATCTTCCCAGGGCCGTCCTTCAGGACGCACTGTATCAATCTCTCATGCAGGTCCAACGCTGCTTACATGCCGATAGAAGCGGCCTTCCTTCGCCTTATCTTCTGCGAGCATCCCACCTGTCAACCTAACAGAACCAACCCGATGGACAAACCGCAACCGAATCGTATATTATTCCAAGGCGCGAAGGCTTTAGTAGCGCGCAATGCGGAACCAACGCCTGCTTCAGAAGTGAAGATGACCAGCTAGAATGAGGACTTTTCCTTAATGAATGCCTCCAGATTCCAAGACGCCATGTGAAAGTGAAACTAAAGTTTTGAGCGAAAAAATTCACGTTCTTGACTCGACGGCCTTTTTCAGGGGCATACCCTTCCAGGGAACCGGGCGGTACTACACGACCTATCACGTGATGGACGAGGTCGGGAGCAGGGGAATCGGGGCGCAGCTGATTCACTCTAGGGTCCAGGTGACGGAGCCTTCGAAGGAGTCTCTGCAGAAGGTCAAACAGGTCTCTGCGAAGACGGGGGACCTGAAGTCACTCTCCGAGGCAGACGCGTCGATACTGGCCGTGAGCCTAGACCTGGCGTCGGCGGGCGGCGACGTCACCCTGGTCACCGACGATTTCGCGGTCCGGAACGTCGCTGAGGTTCTCGGGGTCGGCCTCTCCGAGACTAATGTGAGGGGGGAGTGGAAGCAGATTACTTGGATTACATACTGCAAGGGCTGCGGGAAGGAGTACTCCGATTCGAAAGCGACGATCTGTGACGTCTGCGGTACGAAGCTGTCTCGGAAGCCGAAGGCCTCCTAGTCTCATACTCCATCCTGTAGAGCGCTGTCTGCCCCTAGGCGATGACCAGCTCGCCGGAGAGCCAAGGCTTCATCACGAGGTCCCACGGGGTGATGACCTTGCCTCCTTGCGTGACAAGACACCCGCCCCGATGTTCTCGGAGCTTCATCGCCGCATCCCTGAGGTTCACGCGCGGGCCAACGGGAATCGGTGAGACGCTCCAGAGTTCGTCTATCGGCGTGGCGAGGGAGTCCTGCCGAGGATCTTCCTGAAGCTCGGCAAGCGCCCAAGGGTCGAGGATGTGATCCATGATGGTTCGGTCAGAGATGTAGCACCCGTCTTCGGAGACGAAGACTCGCCTGTAATGGTGATCGAGCATCGCCTGGAGAGCCTCACGCACCGACGCGCTCCCCGGCATGGGGAAGATGGAGCTCGCGACGTCTTGGGTCATCAGGTCGGTCCTGATCGTCCTGTTTGCGTAGAGCTTGAGGACGTCAGCCAGCGTCACAAGGCTCCGCCTTCCGTTCGAATCGGGTGCCCGCACGACCACGAAACCGGTGCGGCGGGTACTGAAGGAATCCAAGAGGTCTCCGAGGTCCCTGTCGGTAGTCAGGAAGTTGAGCTGGTTCGCGGCCCTCTCGCACGGTTCCTGCAGGAAGGAAGCGAAGCGCTCGGGACCCATCTTGACCATCTGTTCCAGGCACGAGAACCCGAATACCGCTCTGCTCTCGTTCCTGTTGTCCGAGGTGAGAGGCACCGCCGCCAGCTCCTGGAGTTTGAGCAGGTACAGCACCGTGATGAGCGGGAAGTTTGGCCTCACGACAGCGTATCGCCTGTCGAGGATGCGAGGGAACACTGAATCGACCGAGTGTCGAGACACGGCCACCTGGGACGCTTTCATTTCGGTCGGGGGCGACATCTGTCCTTTCTTAAGTCGAGCAGGAGAAATCTTCTAGAAGAATCATGTTGGACGTCGGGAGCTGTCATCCACGTTACATTAAATACGCCATTTCAATCGGGTCTCCATCGGTGGGCCGGTAGTTCAATCTGGTAGAATGCCTCCCTCGCACGGAGGAGGTCGGGGGTTCAAATCCCCCCCGGTCCACTTCATTTTTGCTCCTCAAATTGGTTTTTAAATACTCGGGCGACTGTGTTATTCATGTCCGCCGCAGGAAGAAAGAGGGAGGACCGTTCAATCCTCGAAGGGAAGTACATCCAGAACCTTCGCGAGGCGATCAAGAGCCCGCTCTCCCTTGACCACTACGAGAGGATGCTCGCCTTCTTCTTCCGGGACGTCGACCTCTCCTGCGACGAGTTCGTGGGGAGGGCGAAGGCCGACCCGCAGTGGGCTTAGGGGTTCATCCTGGAGTACATGCTGCGCATGAAGCAGAAGGTCCAGGAACGAAGATGGCAGGGGCCGCACACTCGCCTCTTCAGCTTAGGGCCGCAATGTCTTGCGAAGACATGCGTCATACTCCCTCGTGTGGGGAAAGGCTCTACGAGCACGAGATTAGATGCTGAAGTTCATCGGCGGTCAGATGGCTGCTTCCTTCGACGCCTTGAGCGCTTCATAACTGAACACCCCACACGCAAGCCCTATCATGATTAGCGCAAAGAAGTAGCCACTGGAGATGACCGGAGGTCTGAAGAGGATCAACAACAAGACAAATCCAGTGGCGAATGACAGCGCGTATGCCGTCTGAAGGGGAATCAACGAACGTCTGACCCGAATCATATTCTCGAACACGATGCGATCAACGAAGTAGCGGGCGTAATCATCCCTGGTCACCAGGCCGGCGTTCTCCAGCTTCTTGACGTGGTATTGAGCGACGGAGGGCGAACTGAAGTGGAGGCCCTGTTGAACTTCATGAATGCCTAGCGGCCGACCGGCCCTGTACATGTAGCGATAGACCTTGAGAGTGGTCCCGGCCAACTCGAAAGCCTTGTCTTCGCTCAAGGACGTCGTGCTGCGTTGAGGTGCCTGCCATAAATTAGTACCTCAGTCTTGCCATTAGAATGAGCATACTAATCTTTAGTATGCGAGTGACAAACCATAGCACTAAATGCGCCCGAATCCTGATATCTACTAGAATTGAAGCCGGCATCGAACTACCGCAACAGGACAATAGTGGCTTCTGTCGCCGGAGTCCTCATCATACTCGCAATAGGTGCCGTGATCTACCTCTCGCCACTGCAGAACCAGAAGACCGTCCAGACGACTAGCCAGTCCAGTTCGTCAGAAATCAGTACGACGTCATCAATCTCCGCCTCCACCACCTCGATCTCTTACAGCACTTCGACCTCAAGCTCGGTTCCGCCCTCGGTCGACCCTAACTTCACGATCCCGATTGGGGAAGAGCCCCAGGCCATCGCGTACGACCCGGTCAACAAGTTCGTCCTGATAGTTGCCACAGACATGAGCAAGACGCCCTTCGCGACGAACCTCTACGTCCTGAACGCGACCACCAATACGATTCTGGAGAGCATCTACCTCGGACCTACAACGACGAATGACCACTCGCTCGCCTACGACCCAGCGAACCACGAGATCTACGTCTCGACGACGCCTCCCTCACCAAAGTCTTGCTGCAACACCGCTGTGCTCGCGGTCGCGCTGGACGAGCCCTACGAAGTCGTCGGAAGCGTGAACGTCAGCATGTCCATCGGGGGAGCCCCGCTGATGCAGTTCGACCCCGCCAACAACGAGACCTACGTCGGATTGCAAGGCACGAACTACGTCCTCGCCCTGGATAGTGCGAACAAGATCGTGGCCAACATCACGGTGGATGATGTTGGTGGCTTGGCCTACGACCCTCCCCTGGGGGAGATCTATGCCTCAGGCATGAACAGCGGTGTGTACCTCATCTCGGCCAACGACTCGATTTCAGGATTTCTTAAGATGGGGGTTCCTGAGCTTCTGCAGTTCGACCCGGCTAACGGATACATGTATGTGGTTTCCCTGCAGGGAGGAATAACAGCCCTGAACGGCACAAAGGAAGTTGGGTCTGCGGATACAGGCAACGGGGATTGGACTGTCAGTTTCAACCCACAAAACGGCGACCTGTACGTCTCGAACCTCGGATCCGGCACCATAACCGTGATAGACAAGTCGAACGAGGTCGTCGCGACCATCAAGGCAGCCGCTTCTGGCGGAGTCTACGATGCGAAACAGGGCTGGATGATCTTCTCTGGCGCTCGGCTTTTCATCATCAGCCCTGCCAACGAGATAATCGGCTTTGGGAGTGTCCCAAGCGCGCCATATCAGGACCCGCCACTTTCTACAACCATGGCGTACGTCCCGCAAAACGGTTGCGTCTACGTGCTCTCTCCACAAAACGACACCGCATCTTCGTTCTGCTAGGATCTCGAATGCCGACCAAGGGCATAGGTGGGATTCAGGGATTTCGTATCCCTTTCCAGGAGCAATAACGCAGCGCATTCCCCCCGGTCCACTTTAAAATACCTCATTTACGCTATTTAGGATAAGACAGGATGTATTCACAGGTATCCGGGTTAAAGTGACTCGATTAGAGTGGTTGAAGGAAGGAATATCATGTAACCAATCTGTTTCGGACAAGATCATTGATCAAAAGGGGCGGCTTCTCTCGTTACACAGAGGAAGCATGACCATTGGCTCTTGTCCCAGTGGTTGGTCTCTTGATGAGGTAACCTGCTGCAAGTCCGACGACTAAGGAGACCGCCATTAGTGCATAGGCCCACATAGGTACCGATGAGGAGATGGGTGTCGTCGGTGGATAGTAGCTCACGGTCTGGGTGCTGGTGACAGTCATCGTGGGTCCGGTCACCGTCGATGTGATCGTCGCTTGGGCGATTACGAGCGGACAAGATACGAGTCCTATTCCGTCGAAGTATCCCTCGTGAGGCGTCTGCCTTTCCCCGGTGTACCAGATCATCACGCTCGAACCTTGGACAAGGAGGCTCGGGTACAGCACGGACCCATTGTCCCACCCTTCCGCTGAAGGACTGACGAGCACCTGACCGTAACCTCCCCAGCGAATGCCGTCCTGGGAGGTGACGTAGGCTATCTGATAGCCGTCGTCGCCGGCCATAATGAAGGTGCCGTTGATCTTGACGACCGACGGGTGCTCGAAGAAGTAGCTTCCCCAGTTCGCTCCGCCGCCGTAGACTGGATTGGCGTCCGACTTCACCCAGTGGACGCCGTCGGTCGAAGTCGCGTAGTCAACGGCGATGTAGAAGCTGGGAGCCTTCGAGGAGTTGAGGAGCGACTGGCCGGTGTACCACATCCGATAGATTGGAGGGTCGTACAGCACAGCGGCGTATCTCGTGTAGAACGAGTCGTAAGTACCCGGACCGTGGACGATGATGGGATTGCCTTGATACTTCTGCCAGTGTATCATGTCGCTCGAGGTAGCCAACCCTACCTGTCGGAACTGGTTCGGACCGTTTCCTGTGCCCGTGTAGTACATCAGATACGTCGAACCGTTCCATATCACGTCAGGAGAGTAGACAGAACTCGAATCCCACGTCCCGTTTGCTCCGGTAGTCAGCACCGGAGTGCTCCTCACAGACCAGGCGACCCCATCGGAGGAACTCGCAGTGAAGATCCCTGACACATTGTCCACGGCCCCGCTGAACCACATCTCGTACGTCGCGCCCACCTTGAGAACCGAGGGGTACTCGAAGTGGGTCGCGTAGTTGATGAGGGTGGTGTTCGAGAAGTAGCTGGGGTACGCCCCGGAGTCGTTCAGAACCGGACTGGACGGATACTTGGAGCAGGATTGCGACGGCGGCGAAACCGCGCTGACCGAAGGGGGTGCGACAGTGACCGCCAGCAGTCCCACCAAGACGACTGATACAGTGGAAAGCAGTATGGCGGTTCTTCCGGCTGCGGTCCCCTGATGAGTCGTACTACATCGTTGTCTGGAACCTATGTTCTTGACTTATAGTTTTCTCCGAGCATTAGAATCTCTATGGATTCATGATTCTGGAATCGTTTTGAGGAGCATCAATGCGGCGTATTCCCCCGGTCCACCTCTTCCTTTGCTCAGCTCATACTGCAGATTTCGGGGACTTCTCTCTTGTGAACTGACGACTCGTATTTCTCGATGATGCCTTCGACCTTCGCCCTGCTCCTTCTGATCATGGCGGATATGGTCGCAGGATCGAGACCCCGGTCGACTCTCAGCTTGAGTATCTGGTCCGTGGTATCATAGTCCAGACCCATGTCGGCTCTCTCAAGCGAAGTCCAAGCGTTCGCGTTTCTCTTCTTCGCGACCATCCGTCTGTTGATCCCTAGGACTTCCCCGAGCTTCCTGACCTCGGTCTTGTAGAGATCACCGATGGGAAGTATGTCCGCGCCTCCGTCCCCATACTTCGTGAAGTGACCCAGGAGAATCTCGGACTTGTCGGCGGTCCCGGCGACGAGCCGATTGAGCAGGTTTGCATGGTAGTAGAGCAGAGACATTCTGATTCTTGCGCCGAGTTTCTCTTCAGCCGCCTTGTTGCTCTCGAGCGACTTCATGAACGACTTCTGGATTGGAGCGATATCGAACTGTTTGGTCTCAAGACAGAGCTCATTCGCGACGAGCTTGGCGTCCGATATGTCCCCCTCGGCGGCGGTCCGCAGGTCGGGCATTATCAGCCCCGTCACCCTTCTGCTCCCGAGCGCTTCCACGCACAGGTATGCCGTCACGGCAGAATCTATCTCGCCACCCAGCGCCACCAGCACACCGTCGGTCTGAGATTCCTCGACTTTCTTCTTGATGAAGTAGGTGATCTTCCTCTTGACCTCGGAGAGGTCCAGCGCGGCTCTTAGCAATGCGGTGAACCCGGTCCCTCATCGTGAAATACTTTTACTGTGGGACAATCCGGCCGAATCAGTAATGACGCAGCGTGACCTCGCAGATCGTCTCTTCTGGATGGCTGACGAGAACGAAATAAAGGACGCGAGCACGACCGATGTATACTTCATAAACACAAAGGAGGTTCTGGCAAAGAATCATATCGATTCTAAGGTCGTGATGGAAGTCTTCGCGAGAGACCTTCCATATCCGGGGATCTGGGGGGTGCTCACTGGAGTCTACGAGGTTGCCAAGCTCCTGGAAGGCGTCCCCGTCGACGTCTGGTCATTCGATGAGGGCTCAATCTTCCTGGCAGACGGGAAGACCACGTTCTACGAGCCGGTCATGACGATAACCGGCAGATACCGCGACTTCGTCGAGTACGAGAACCCGCTGTTGGGTCTAATCTCCTCCTCGACGAGTATCTCCACCAGGGCCGCTCGCTTCAGGTCAGCCGCAGGCGACAAGACCCTAATCAGCTTCGGGACCCGGCGGGCGCACCCCGCTCTGGCACCGCTGATCGAGCGAGGATGCTACATCGGCGGCTTCGACAGCGTCTCGAACGTTCTGGGTGCGAAGCTTCTGGGGCTTGAGCCCGCCGGAACGATGCCGCACGCACTCGTCCAGGTCATCGGTGACCAAGCAGAGGCCTGGCTGCTCTTCGACAGGACGATCGCGAAGGAGATTCCGAGGATAGCGCTCATAGACACCTTCTGGGACGAGAAATCGGAGGCCATCAAGGCGTTCGAGACCCTCGGCCGCAACCTCTGGGGCGTCAGGATCGACACCCCGAGCTCGCGCCGGGGAGACCTTCGGAAGATCATCGAGGAGGTGAGGTGGGAACTGAACATAAGGGGAGGCAAGGACGTGAAGATAATCGTGTCAGGCAGGCTGAATGAAGAGAACCTAGTCCAGCTCCAGGACCTAGTCGACGGCTTTGGAGTCGGGACCGCCGTCGCCTACCCGCCCGTAATCGACTTCAGCGCGAAAATCGTGGAAGTGCAGGACAAAGGGGTCCGCAGCTTCAGAGCAAAGAGAGGGGGCTTGGGCGGACGCAAGGAAGTCTTCAGGAGGAAAGCGTTCAAGGACACAGTGGCCCTCGCAGGGACCACCCCTCCCAAGGGATCCGCCACGCTTCTGAAGCAGATAATGCGCGAAGGTAAGATAGTCTCCGAATTCAGGTCTACAACCACCATCCGGTCACAGGTGATGAGGGACATACGGGCGGTCAGCGAAACAGAGCCTGAGCTGGGCTGGATGTAGAGCTTGAAGGCGAAGCCGGCGCTAATCGTCGTAGACCTCCAGCGAGATTTCCTTTCGGGTGGGGCTTTGTCCGTTCGGGAGGGGGACGATGTGATAGGACCCACAAACGCGCTGATTGACGGGTTCCAGACTGAGGGTCTGCCCATCGTGTTCACCCGAGACTGGCACCCGAAGGACCACCGCTCGTTCAAACCGCGCGGCGGAATGTGGCCGCCGCACGCGATAAGGGACACCCGGGGTGCCCAGTTCCCACCCTCCCTTCATGTGCCTCGTGAGGCCGCTATCATCAGCAAGGCGACCCGCAAAGACGTCGAAGCGTACTCGGGGTTCCAGGGGACCGACCTCGCCGCACGCCTCAGGAGGAGGGGCGTAGAGGAGCTCTATGTGACAGGCCTGGCCACCGACTATTGCGTCAAGAACACGGTGATAGACGGCATGAAGGAGGGCTTCAGAGTCAGCGTCGTGAGGGACTGCGTGAGGGGAGTGAACCTCAAGCGCACGGATTCTGCGACCGCCTTCCGGAGCATGCTTGGGAGGGGGGCCGGGACGACCACGAGCCAGCGCCTGCTAAAGTCTTTGAGTGGACGCGGGAATCCGGCTTAGGCAGAGTCGAATACTCACGAACGCGCAAAGAACTCAGGACCTTTTCAAGAATAGTAGTGGACGCGCGGCAGTTTCGTCTTCATCCTGACTTGCGTCAGTCCAGATCGCCCGTCGAAGCACGCCGCGCGTCCGATGTTCGGGAATCTTGGAGCGCTCTTGTACTTATCGGGAGAGACGGGGCCTTTCGTTGTATCCGGAGCCAGACAATCGTTAATTACCGGTTCTTGGGATTACAGAGAGAAAAACTTGCAGAGAGATGACGAGCCTCTCGGCTGGCAGGAGGCCCTGGCCCGGGACCCTGAGTACTACATGAACACGAAAGAGGGCCAGGAAGAGCTCGCCCAGATGATCAGACGCGAGTCGGAGAGGCTTCTGGAAGAGATAGGCAAGTCCGTCAAGAGGACCAAGGAGATAATCTGGCTCTCGAGATACTGCGCCTCCTGCAAGTACTTCACAAAGGAGGGATCAAAGACTACGTGCGGGAGGTGGCACGTCAGGATAGTGAAGCCGTTCTACGGGCGTCCGGTCTGGGAGTCGGTGCCCGTCAAGGGCAGCGAGACCGAAAAGGAGAGGGTCGTGGCCAACATAGACTGGAACAAGAAGTGGAAGGAGATCTCCAACAAGATTGTCGAGTGGGCCATCGACAAGGTCAACGCGGGGTTCCCGTACTTCTGTTACACGCGAGACTAGAAGTCCTCCTGAAGAGCAGCCGGACCATTCAGACTCCAGCGCCAGAGCCTAAATACAGGACCCTGACCACCGTTTGAACTCGTGGCCGCGGTGGTGCAGTCACCTACGAGAGCATCGTGGTGGCACAACTTGGTTAGCATGGGAGCCTGTGGAGCTCTAGACCGTGGGTTCAAATCCCACTCGCGGCCCCTAATCTTCCTCCAGCCTTCCTCCCTCGCATCATCCGAGTGTTTTCTGAGCTGTTACACACTCCACATGCCGCGATCGAGGTAGGGCGAGAATAACACGACCACAAAGGGTTATCATTTATAGGGGGAGGTTCGGGTTCGTTTATGGACAAGGCGACGGTCGTCACCTACCCTGACGAATTTGCGAAACAAGAGATTGCAGAACTGGCGAGCGCCGCTGGTTACTCTGTCCAGGCGCTTATCACTCAGAAGAGGGTGGTGAAATCTGAGTTCGGGGTGGGAGTTGGCAAGGCTGAAGAGCTGAGGGAGATTGTGAGACAGAACGGCTCGAACACCCTGATCGTCGATGAGAGCCTTACGTCGGCCCAGGCGTACAAACTCGCCACCGTCACGCGAGTCGAGATAGTCGACCGAGACAGGCTCGTCCTCAACATATTCGCGAAGAGGGCGAAGACCACCGAGGCCAAGCTCCAGGTCCAGCTCGCGGAGCTCAGGTACGAGATGCCCCGCGCGAGGGATGCTGTGCGCTACTCCGTCAACGGCGAAAGGGCGGGTTTCATGGGTATGGGAGAGACCCTCGTGGACACGAAGTTCAAAGCCCTCAAACGCCGCATGGTCGCAATCAAGGAGAAGCTAGCGAAGGCGCAGTCGAGCCGCTCGCTCCACAGGGTCGAGAGGAAGAAGCTCGGGATGCCGTTGGTCTCGCTCGCTGGGTATACCAGCAGCGGAAAGACGACGGTCTTCAATAAGCTCGCCTCCGAGTCAAGGGAGGAGTCGCCCAACCTCTTCACCACCCTGACCACGACCACAAGGGCTGTCAGCTTCTCAGACGCGAGGAAGAGGGTGATGCTCTCAGACACGGTAGGCTTTGTCTCGAGGCTCCCGACCTACATGATCGAGTCCTTCAAGTCTACGCTCGAGGAACTCACCTATGCGGACTTGGTGCTGCTGATGCTGGACGTCAGCGAGAACGAGGAGAGCGTCAGGATAAAGCTCAACAGCTGCCGGGAGACTCTCGCCGAACTCAGCGTCGACCCGACCAAGATTCTCCTGGTTCTCAACAAGATAGACCTCCTCAAGGATGGCAGTGCAAGACAGATAGAGTCCAGCCCCCTCTTCAACGAGTTCTCGGTCGTGAAGATCTCTGCGGTACGCGGGGACGGGATGACCCAGCTGAAGAACCGAATCATGCAGAAGACCTATCCCAACGCAGGGCTCCAGGCGAGGCCACAGGCCGAGAAGGACAAGATCCCGGTCGTCCGGCCGGTGGCAGTCTGGCCGACTGAGCCCCCGCGCCCAGGGCTCGAAACTTCAGCCTAGAAGCATCTATCCTACTCATCTTGTCGGAGGGGTTACGATTCTTCCGGCGCGCCTCGGATCTACCCGAGACCGCGCTCGCGGCGGAACAGGACGAAGAAAATCGGCAGCGAGATTAGAAACCCGACGGGGGCTACGAGGAACGGAAGCGAGAGAGATCCACCAGAGACGAAGCCTGCAATTGTCGGGCCTAGCGCCACTCCAATCCCGATGCTCGACTCAAAGATGCCTGCACCGGCGCCCTTCTTGTGAGATTCCGCCCGTGAGATGAAGTGAGCTTGGCTCGCTGTGAAGATGAACGAGCCCGCGAACGCAACCGTGCCGAAGGCCAGGAAGCCGACCGCTCCAGTCGTGTCTCCGATGAGGGGGAGAACGCCTCCGATTGCGCAGACAGCGAGTGAAACCATGACTATTTTCTTGGAGTTTCCATCCTGCAGCAAGAAGCCTCTAATGTCGTCACGCATGGATAGGGCGAAGACTCCAACCCTTGACGCCCCGAACACGAAGCCTATGAGGGAAACGAATGCGAGCGACACTCCCTGCGACTGGGCCAGGGGAGGATAGAACGTGAAAAGGACCCCGCGGATGGATGATATCAAGATCATGGCCGTCAAGAATACCCAGAAGAGAGACGCGTGACCACCACTCGACTTGACATCGACTTCCGAACTGGGCATCTCTCTCCTGGAAGAGCTCTCGGTACGCGGGACCTTCCGATCTTCGTGGAAGAAGGACAACATGGTGATCGCTGCTATTGCCATCATCAGCGCGGTTATCAGGAAGATGTACCTGATTTCAGCGAACAGGAGTATGAGCAAGCCGCCGAGGAGGGGGCCTAAAGCGCCGGCGCTCGACCACACAGTGTTGTAGATGCTCAGAGCCTTGTTGCTCTCCCTGGACACATCTTCGGTGATCGAGACGTCGATGATGGGCCACAGAATCGACCAGGCTATCCCCTCGAAGAGTCTAAGAGCGATCAGCTGGGGAGGCGACTCGACGAACACGTAGAGGAAGGAGCAGACAGAGAGCATTACCAGCGAAACCGCGATGAACCACTTTCGTCTCGATACTCTGTCTGAGTATCTGCCGATTACATACGGCGCGAAACTGTAGGAGACCCAGGCCACGCCGCCTACGAGTCCGATTTCAAAGGCGTCAGCTCCTAGCTGGAATGCGAACAAGGGCAGGTAGAGGGCGAATATGGGGGACACGAGGTCGGCCACGAACGTCGAGAATAGCAGAGCAGCAAAGTTTGACCTCAATTTCCGGAGACGGGAGCGAGGAAAAGCCAGTAAATCAGCTTTCAGGGCCCGGGGTACCGCAGCCATAGACAGTTCTAGGTGGCCCTCAATAGGACCAGCCGCTTGGTCTAGAGCCGAATGAAAGCCCTCACTCACTACCTCTTCTCCACGGGAGTATCGTTCGGCCTTCTCTCGCTCTCCCACGCGCTCACGTCTGGTTCGATCGTGATGGCACTATGGCTCTCACTGTCTATCAACTACCTGATTGACGTGCTCGGACATGTCTCCAGAAAGGGCAATCCGACGAGGACGCGGTTGACCCACTCAGTGCTTACCGCACCCGTCTGGGGCGCCCTCGTCGCGGCCATTTCACTGGGCGCCGCGTTGCGGGCCTCTGGTTCCGGGCTGCCCTGGGAACCTCTGGCTCTCTGGACGTTCATGGGAGCTCTCGTCTCCGCAGAGCACTTGTTCCTCGATAGCCTGACGGAGGCTGGGATCTACGCGTCGAAGAGGCGCATCGCAATAGCTCACTTCAACTACGACAACATCGCCTTGAACATTGGATTCACGCTGTTGGGTGTTCTCCTCATCATGGTCTCGCTGGGCTAGCGAATTCCACGAACCTGACGGAAAGTGATGATCATCAGCCCAATAGACTTATCTTGACTGGAGAACCCTCCGAACACGCTTGAAAGCACGAGGACTGGGCGTCGAGATTCGGCGCAGCGCGGAGGTCAAGCTGTTCCCTTTCACGGACTACTTCGTAGGTTTTGAGAAAATCGCGGCCGTGAAATCCCTGTTCGGGGCAAAGACAGCGGAGGTTCTGAGGAATCTGAAGGTAGAGTTCTTCTCACTGCGCTTTGGGTATATGAGCGTAAGCGACGAAGACGGCCACATGCTGATAAGCACCAATCACCTGAAGAACGCCGACCTGAAGGTCCTCTACCTCGATGTAGTCCACGAACTGTTCCACGTGAAGCAGTTCATGGAGGGGAAGAATTTGTTTCAGAGCGAGTTCGAGTACGTCGACAGCCCGATAGAAGTCCCGGCGTACAAGTTCACTGTGGAAGAGGCGAAGCGGATAGGAATGAAGATGAAGGAGATAATCGAGTACCTGAAGGTCGAGTGGGTGACTGAAGAACAACACGCCCGCCTCGTCAAGACGCTGGACCTGTCATAGGGATGGACGCCTAGCCTTATAGTGAGATGCCTGAGAGTCTAGGGTGAGCTGAACTTGAAGTTCCAGAGAGACGCCTACAAGGATGCGATAGACAAGGTACGTTCCGCCCACCGCGACTCTGTCCCCGCTGCGCATGAAACGATGGTGTGCCCGCGCTGCGGTACAAGACAGGTCGTGAATGATACCCCGGGGATGCGCACCTGCCTGAAGTGCGGATTCGAGTTCCGACCGAAGAGCCAGCTCAATCGAGGACCTTCATATCGATGATCCGACGGGAAACTGCGAAACAGGTTCTGTCTACCAAACCATCCTGCGCTCTGGATTCCGTCCGGCTTCAGTTCGCGAAGGCCTCAGAGGTTACCAGATGACCAAATCATGGGCGTCTGGGTCAAAGGGCACAGAAGCGATCGACAGGCTCAGATTGCAGATCGCGGAGTTGGAACAGAGGCGGGACGAACTGGTCGAGAAGAACAAGCGGGGGGTCTTCGAATGGGGATCATTCGTCCTAGGTTCAAGCGCGGCCCCGGCCACCACTCGGGAGCTCCGCGACCATCAGGTAAGCCAGGACGTCAAGGAGGTCCTGGCCGTCTACGAGCTTTTGAACCAGGAGATTCTGGACAAGCAGGCTCTGCTCAACGAGAAACTTGACGAGCAGGCCCGGTACGACTCCATGGGCTAGCGGGGCCAGCAAGCCCGCTGTCACGAAGGCTCGTGGATGTTCCGTTCTAGGGCCAGGGAGGGGTTCGATTCCTACTTTCTCTTCCACGCCTTCGCCCTCTCGCAGAAAGTGTCCATCTCTGCCTCTGCTCTAGGGCAGCTCTTGTAGTGTAGGGATATCTCACGGATGGCTTCCTCAATCGGAGTCGGCGCGCCCGGACAGGATGCGTCCAGCTGAGAGCGAATCTCCGTCACGGATTGCCAGATGTCCGCGGGTATCGTCACAGAAACACCAGTCTTGCTTGTCTTCATGGTTCTCCTTCTGATGGGGGATTATTTCTGGTTTTGGCGCGCTCCCGCCGTTGACCGTCGTGAACCTCACAGGCATCTAGCCGGTCTGCTGGGTGTTCTTGAGGCCGGTCTTCGGTCTGACGACAATCGAGGCCAGGACTATCGCGACGAGCGAGACCACGACGAGGCCGGCCACGTACTGCAGAGGAAGAACGATGAAGGAGGAGAAGACCGCTACTATGATTCCGAATCCCACGTTGTAGAGCCTGTCCTTCTTGCCGCCGATGGCTATGCCGAAGACGACAGTCCAGATCCCGCCGAGGAGCAGAACCAAGGCCGCCGTCTGCTCATCATCAACCACCCCGAACAGGAGGAGCGCCACCGGTACCAACACGCAGACGAGCAGGCCCATCCCTAATCCAATCTTCAGAATTCCCGGCCCCTATTGGCGGAAAGGACCTTTCAGCTATTTAAAGCGATGGAACAGAGGCTCTGTCAAGTCTTCGTTGGGTAAGGGTGGGCGCTTAAGTATGCTCTCAGCATGTTGTATCCGAGCAGTGAGGACGGGTCCCGGGCGAATCCGTCTGACCCATTGGCAAGATGGGCGGTTGAGGTTCGACCGTTCATTGAAAACAAGGCGGGGCAGGTGAAGCGGTGAAGGGGAACCCGACGCGGACGGTAATCCTCAGAGTCGATGCCTCGAAGCCAAGTCTTTTTGGTTACCCGACAAAGACTTGACAGAACCGGAACAGACAATGTGGGACGCGACGCGGCTAGACGTCGGTGACCACATAGCGTCTGAACCCACCTCTTATCCAAGATCCGCCGAAGATGAGTGCCAGCCCGACCAAAATCAAGACAACTGCGATTATCAGGCCGATGACTCCAAGCAGGACGACTATCACCTGAAAGAGCAAATGACGAAGCGCGTAGAGGAGGATTATCCCCACTATCAGGAAGATTGCTCCGAGTACCGCAGACGCTCGCACATAGTTTGTGACCCCCGTCGCTATTTAGTGCTTCTGCACGGCGGTCTTCCGCCAAGCCTGCCGTCTCAGCTCCGCGCGATGACAAGGTTATCAAGCGGCCGGGCATGTCCAAGACGAGACCGATGATCCCGAATAGTCGGAGATTCCACATCATCACAATCTCGGTCGTTCTGGTCATCATACTTCTCGCGGCCGCAATACTCGTGTACACCGAAGACAGATACGTCAAGGTCGAAGTCACGGGTTCGAGCCACGCGTACTTCGTGCTGTCCTACGATTCGACGAACACAACGATCCCCTCGTCCCAGAACTTCACGATTGAAGTCCTTCCACACGTCGACGTGACGGTAACAGCCTATCCAAACGCAACATATCAAATTCTGAGCTGGCACACCTCGGGCGCCCAGGTCACGCAGACAGGGAACGACACGATCAGCTTCCTGACCGGACGAGGTGGGAACACCATCATGGTCTCGGCCGTTGTTTCTGCGGAATCCCTCGGTCCTGGTTGAGGCTGAAGGTCCGGCCGGGGAGAGGGTTGAAGGCCGATGAAGGCGCCACTACGGTCCACGTCGCTGGACGACCCGGGATGAAGCTACGCGAGCAGACTCGCAAACTTCTTCCGGAACTTGAGAACCTTCGGGGCTATCACGACCCTGCAGTAGCCCTGACTAGGGTTCTTCTCGTAAAAGTCTTGATGGTAGTCCTCCGCCTTGTAGAAGGCGACCAACGGCGTGAGCTCGGTCACGATTGGTGCGCCCCAGATTCCCTCGGCCTCGACCTCCCGCACGACCTCCTCTGCGGTCGCCTTCTGGCCCTCATCTCCGTAGAATATCACTGACCTGTACTGGCTTCCCACATCGGCTCCCTGCCGGTTCAGGGTGGTCGGATCGTGTACTGTGAAGAAGATCTCGAGGAGCTGTCTGTAGGAGATTACCTTTGGATCGAACGTGATCTTCACGCTCTCGGCGTGCCCCGTCTCGTCCGAACACACCTGCTCGTACGTGGGATTGGGGACTGTCCCGCCGCTGTACCCCGACTCGACCTTCTCCACGCCCCTGAGTTTCGAGAAGATGGCATCGAAGCACCAGAAGCAGCCGCCGCCGAGTATCGCTTCCTCGGAAGACGAGCCACCCACCTCTTGTCTCTGAGTCACCTTGAACATCGCGACTCCCAGGGTACGTATAAACGCTTCAGCCGGTCCTCAGGTCCAACCTTGGCTCGGGGACCCAAGAATGAAATCGGGCCGTTCCCCCGTACCATAGGTTAAGTACGAGGCCGGAGGTCCAAGAATTATGGCAGTCGCGGCTGTGGTCTACGTCGTCCTCATTGTGGCCGCCGCTCTCTCCTTCTCATCGGCCCTGGTCGAGGCGACGTATCTCTCGGTCAAACAGGTCTCGCTCTTCTCAATGCAGAAGGATGGATCCAGCAAGGCGAAGACGGCACTGAAGATAACCAACGAGAAGACCAAGCTCGTCAGCGTCACTACGCTCATCGGCACCCTAGCCAATGTGACCCTCGCCACGACCACGGGGATAGTGTTCTCCGAGGCCTTTGGGCCCTTCGGATGGCTAGCGAGCGTCATCGTCGGTTCGATAGTGATAATGATCTTCCTTGACCTGGTCCCCAAGACGATCGGCATCGAGGACCCTGTCGGGATGGCCGTCCTCCTTGCGCCCGGCGTGCATGCTTCGGCGCAAGCTCTCTCCCCCGTCGCCCAGCCTCTCATGAACGTGGCAAGGAAGCTCGCAACGTCGATAAGTGGGAAACCCGCGTACAGCAAGGACGACATCGCCGAAGAGCTTGAAAGTCGCATCGACATGCTGGAGGCAGACGGACAGCTCGAGCCGGACGCCGGGAGGATTCTGAGGACAACGCTTCAATCGTCGAAGTATGACGTCAAGGACGTGACCACCCCCATAGAGAAGATAATCGCCGTGGACTCGGATACCACGGTGCTGGAGGCTCTAAAGGTGATGGGGTCTTCACACCACCCGAGAATCCCTGTCTTCGGAAGAGAGGCGGGAGAGTTCGTAGGGGTCGTGACGTTCCGGTCTCTCACAAGGGGGCTGTCAGAGGGCAAGCTCAACGATCCAATCTCGAGCTTCATAGTCCAGGCGGTGAAAGTCGACGCTGACGAATCAATAGCTACCGTCGCCGACAGGATGAGCAGACGGGGTGTGACGATAGCCTTCGTCTACCGGGAGGGGAAGATGATCGGCGTGATAACGCTCAGCGATCTTCTGGAGAGGATACTGGGCTTCAAGATTGCCTGACCAGAGGGGTCGACCCCACCTCCGCAGCACCGGCCGGCCATGTCCGTCACCGTTCAACCCCCAAACCGTGAAATAGTCCCGGTCTGCGCGAATAGACACGGTGTCTTGCAGATGCGTCTTCGCCCCCTGAACTCGCGTTCACGCTATGCCTTGCTGGGAGCGGCGCTCTTCATAGTTACCATGAGTGTACTCTTCTCTGACTCGATTGAAGACATAGTGACGGGAGGCGCGAGCGCCGCGCCGACAGGTCTTGTCGCGAATGTGACGGCAAGCATCGTCACCGCGATAGGCAACACAGGGTATCTGGGGGTGTTCGGGTTCATGCTGCTCGAGGCGACCTCGTTGCCGCTTCCCAGCGAGGTCATCCTCCCCTTTGCCGGCTACCTCGTCTCCCTGGGGCGCCTAGATTTCTGGGTGACGGTCGGTCTGGCGACCCTGGCGGGGGTAATCGGCTCCCTCATCGACTACTACATCGGTCTCTTCTTGGGGATGAAGGTGATATCGAACTACGGGAGCCGGTTCTTCATCAGCGACGAACAGATGCAGCGGGTTCAATCCTTGTTTCAGAGGCACGGAAGCCAGATAATCTTCTTCAGTCGGTTGGTCCCCGGCATTCGCACCCTCGCCTCCTTCCCCGCCGGAAGCGCCCGGATGAATCTGCCCAGGTTCACGCTCTACACGGCGCTCGGATGCTTCATGTTCGATGCGCTGCTTGTGTATGTAGGAGACTACTTCGGAGCGCACTGGGGCGTGGTGCGTTCGATTGGCGTGCTCGAGATAGGTGCAACCCTCGCGGTGGTCATCGCCGCTGTGTGGGTGTTCACCAGGATGCAGAAGAGATCTCTTCCGCAGACCGAAGAACCAGGCTCAGAATAGCATGCCTCTGATGGCACGCGAGCAGAGCACGGACAATCTCCGATTCCTCCCTGATTTGAACAATCGTCGACGGAGAAGTGGAGTTCATAGAAATGTGAAGAGATTTTCACTAGCGCCGAGATAACCAGATGACGAGCCAAACTCATCGACCATGTCACAATTCTCTAACAATTGGGATACCAAGAAGACCCCTGGGATTGGAAGCAGAATCATCGGGAGGTTCAACAATCCGGGGCCGCTCAAACCGAGGCTGGATCAAGCGACTCGTCAGATACAGACGGTCATGGCGAAACTGGATGCGGCAATATTCAAGATGAGGGATAGGGACGCGTTTCTGTTCAACAAGATCGTGGCTTCTCTGCAGAAGAGGGACTCTGCGAGGGCTTCGATGTTCGCCAACGAGCTGGCTGAGCTTCGTAAGATGAGCAAGATGGTCACCCAGTCCAAGCTGGCCCTTGAGCAGATAGTCCTCAGGCTCAACACAGTCACGGAGCTTGGCGACGTGGTCCTTACTCTGGCTCCGGCCACGTCCATAGTCCGCAACCTCAGAGAGGGCCTGTCTGGAGTGATGCCAGAGGCGGAGGGCGAGATGAGCGAGATCTCGGGCCTTCTGAGCGGAATCCTCGTCGATGCCGGCTCGGTAAGCGGCTCCTCGCTCAACTTCGAGACGGCGAACGAGGAGGCGGAGAGGGCCCTGGCAGAGGCAGCGGCCGTCGCAGAGACGAGGATGCAGAAGTTCCCTGACATACCTCAGACAGGCGGGAACTCCGACCAAGAGATGGAGATGACCTAGGAGGGGCCGAGGGTCTCCCCCTCTGCTCGAGCAAGGAGAGGGTAACCGGTCTCAGCCACAGGACGTCCCGGGCGCTGGAAGACGCCCCCGGGACCCCCTGCGATCTCGCGCCCGTCTAGTTGCCAAGTTCAGCCGTCGTCCCGGAACGGGGCGTCGGTGACTCAGGCAGACCCGCGGTACACCCTATAAGCGGTCAGAAACCTCTTCGCGGGAGAGACAGAGGAGGATGAGCATCTTTCCGAATGCGGGCGGTTTCAGGCGGAACGCCGAGTACACGAGATTCGCCATACTGGCGAGGGAGAGGGGCATCCCCAGAAGGGTCGCATGGATTAGCGCAGGGCCCGGCGGCATCATCTTCGGGGTCGCCAGAGCCGCCGGCTGGGGGACGAAGTACACCTACCGTGCCGATGGCGGATTCTACCGGTCCGTCCAATCACAGGCGCCGACGGGCCCGAAGGAAGCCCAGGAACTGGTAGCCAGATATCCTCCGCTCGCCGAGATCAAGGGGCTGCTGCAGGTTCTCCCGGTCGACCTTGGCGCAGGCGATCGTTTACGCGGCTTGCCTTTCAAGAGAAGGTATGAATCGATATACGTCAAGACCCTAAACGGGAGAGTTTCATTCAAGGTCGGGTTGCTCGAGCCGGGGGTCCCCCAGGCCCTTGACACTATCAAACGGAAGGATGAGCGCCACTTCCGCCTGATCACGAAGACGGAACCCTGGATACTGCTCTGGAACTCAACCGGGTTCGAAACCACCGCACACTGAAGGAGGAGAATTTGCAAGCGGGGTGTTCAGGGATGGCGCGGAGACCGCGGGGCCCTGAAGCACAAGATTTCATCAGTTTCATGAAGCCCGATAGAAAATCTATATGGAAAACCCTAGAATCATTAAATAGGCAGGTATTCACTCTATCACTCGTTGTTCTGTCCAAAATGCGGCGCTCAGAACGATGACAACGCTACATTCTGTGCCTCCTGCGGGAGTAGCCTGAAGACGGATTCCTCCTCGACCCCGATGGGTTCCCCTGGTCCGACGGCTCAACCAGGCGCTCAGACGGGCGGGTCCTCCGGCATGGACATCAAGGGGACGTTCATGGACGCAATCGCCCTTGTGAAAGACCCAAAGGCCTTCATGACCGCTAGGGCTGACACCGCCCCCCGGCTCAACTCAACGCTTGTCAACTACGTGGCAATCCTGGCGCTCATCCCGCTCGTATTCACGCTAATCGGCGACCTGGCATTCAGGTCTGGCCGCGGCATTGGCTACGCAGTCGGCGGCGGAATTCTGGCCTACATCTTTGACCTGATCAGCGTGGTAGTCGTCGCCTATATCCTGATGATGCTCGCGCCCAAGTTCGCGTCAGTCGCCGACCTGAACAAGTCTGCGAAGCTAGTGGCTTACGTCTACACCCCGGTCTTCCTTGTCGCGATACTCGACATAGTCCCGTTTCTTTCCATCCTTGCCGTCCTGGGACTCCTGTACGGGCTCTACATACTATATGTTGGACTGCCGATCGTCCTCAAGACCCCGACCGACAAGGTCCTCGTCTACGTAGTCGTAACCCTCGTGGTGACCTTCGTCGTGTACCTGATAATCGGTGTGATAGAAGCGGCCGTGCTCTTGGCTCTGTAGAAAGGCAGCCAGACTAGAAAACCGGGACCAGATGAACGAGAGCACATGACTGAAGAGGTCCGTATCATCCATGAGCTGCGGAAGTTCGACACGGCGACGATATGCAACGTGGTGGCGACGTATCCGGGGAGCGACCTCTGCCTGAAGCTCTACGACGCCTGGCGGGGCGAGTACTACACCGACACCTCCGTCCGTTGCATCTATCCTGAGCATGGGCCGGTGTGCGGATACGCCGCCACGGCGTGGTACTCCGATGAGAAGGCCGAGCACACAAAGATGGACCGCTGGGCCCTTCCGGAGCAGCTGGAGAAGACGCCGCGGCCGGTCATACTCAGTCGCTAAGCAGACCTACTCTCCCGGGCTTGAGGCGCTCTCGGGCCTCTTCGGAGGCAACATGACGACACAGTTCAAGGCGTTCGGAGTCGACGGAGTGCTCACCGACGGACCGATCAGGGACTACATCGAGATCAAGGAGATGAAGGTTCAGTACCTGGCCACCGGCCTCACCTCTGGACACGGACCTATCCAACTGAGGGGCGTCGGGATGCCCGTCAAGGTGGCAGGCATGACAGTGGCTCCGGGCGACATCGTGCACATGGACCAGTGCGGAGCGTGCAAGTTCCCAGCAGCCAAGCTCCCCAAGGTCCTGGAGTACGCGATCGAGCTGATAGGGCGCGAGAAGAAGGAGCAGGCGAGATTCCACGAGCCCGGGTTCAGCCTTGAGAAGTGGAAGTCCGAATAGAGTGCCGGACGGATGACCGTAACCCTAATCTAACAGACAGCGACCTCTACGAACGAGATTGGATACATACGAGAGCATAGCGACGAAGCTCGACGTGCGCGAGTTCGCGAAGAAGCAGGTCCCGGGTGACACAAAGAGGAAGATCCTCGAGGCGGCTAGGCTCACCGGATCCTCGATGAACACGCAGCACTGGCGCTTCGTCCTGATCCAGGAACGCTCCAACCTCGAGAAACTGGCCGAGGACAGCACGAGCGGGCAGTGGATAGGAGGTGCCGATTTCGCCGTCCTTATCCTCGTCAACCCGAAGGTTCCGGGCTACATGATCGATGCCGGCCGGGCGCTCCAGGACATGGAGCTGGCGGCCTGGAACTTCGGTGTCGCGTCGTGCCTCTTCACGGGGGTCAGGCAGAACGAGCTCCGCAGGGACTTTGCCATTCCGTCCGAACTCGCGATATCAGCCGTCCTCGGCTTCGGGCATCCAAGGAAGAGGATACTCGGGAAGAAGGACAGGAAACCGATTGAGGAACTCGTCTTCTCGGAGAGATACGGAAGCCGTCTTGACGCAAGGAACCTCGAATAGCCTGGACCGAGCTCGGTACAGCTAACGAGCAGCGCCGAGGTCCAGGAGTTCCTGATCCGACCCGGCCGGCCGCCTCAGCCTCAGGTCGATGGCGCGAGTGACGCGAGCCTGGAGGGATCTCTGCTCGTCGCTGGCGATTCCGAGGAGCTCCGTCTCCTTGAGGGCGCTCTCCACGGCGTGCCCGAAGGGATGGTTGTTGTGATACCCGTAGACCTTCTTGGTCTTCGCGGCCACCTCCTTCACCCTCGGCACCCACGCCTCAAGCTCCTTGTCGCTGTACCTGTAGTTGTACCAGGGCCTTGTCCCCTGGCCGTGCCACCTGATGTAGGAGAAGTCAGCCGTTACGACCGGATCGGGTGGAAGCAGGGGCTCATCGACTATGGTGTTGGCCACGTTATACTTCCTCAACAGGTCCCAGGTGTCCGGGCGTAGCCACGACGGGTGACGGAACTCGATCGCGAACCGCAAGTCCGAGGGGACGACCTTCAGGAAGCCGCCCAGGCTCGCCAGGTCCCGCTCATAGGAGAAGCTCGGCGGAAGCTGGATGAGGAAGGCCCCAAGCTTCCCAGCATCCTCGAGCGGCCGCATGACGTGCAGAAAGCGCGCGAGGTCCTGCTGGACCCCCCTCGCGACATCCAGCCTCTTCTCGTGGGTGATCAGTTTCGGGAGCTTCGCTGAGAAGACGAAACCCTCAGGCGTGGCACTCGCGAATCCTTGGACCATCGCCTTCGCCGGATAGGCGTAGTAAGTCGAATCTATCTCGACCGTCTTGAAGTACCTCGAGTAGTAGGTGAGCTTCCTCTTCTCACCCTTGGGGTAGAGCACTCCCTCCCATTCCTTGTAGGACCATCCGGAGGTGCCCAAGCTGACGTTGGACAACTTCTCGAGCAGGAAACGCCCTTCGCTGAGATTTAAGCGATTGGGACTCACTTTCATCCACCTCTCCAAGGAGCCCATTGAAACTCTAGCGCCGCATTATTAGCCCGGACTGGCTTCGACCGTCGAATGTCAGCGAAGAGTCTCCAGCTCCCACAGCCTCCCAAGGGGCCCAGACAGGACCATCCGGCCTTCATCACGGCCCGTTCGCTGCTCGGCCTCACATCCGGGATGATTCTGGTGGACTCGCTCATAGGAGGGCTCAAGCCTGACACGGTGGCGCTCATCACGGGCTCAGGCATCAGGCTTCAGGCCGCGGAGAGGTACTGCATCCGCGCCCAGCTCCCCTTGGCCAATGGCGGGCTCGAGGGCAGCGCCTTCTTCATCGACGGGGGGAACAGCTTCGACATCTACCTCTTCACGGAACTGGCCCACAAACACCATCTCGCTTACAACACGGCTCTCGACCGTCAGCTGCTCTCGCGCGCATTCACAATCTATGAGCTCGGTTCTTTGATCGAGGGCTCAGCAGCCGTGTTCGCGACCAGGAAGCCGAAGCTCCTGGTCATCTCCGAGTTCTTCTCGCTCTTCAACGAGGATGTGGAGAAGGGCGAGGCGAAGAGGGTCGTCCGCGACATCGCCTCCTCGATTTCGGACATTAGTGAACGCGAACAGGTCCCGATACTCATCACCTCGGCTAATCGGCCAGAGCCCCTCGCCCCCATCCTCGACGGGTGCTGCAACATATCGGCCGAGATCACCGAGAGCGGCCGCCGCGTCGCGTTGCACCTCTTCAAGCATCCTTGGAAGGCTCCGGCGGAGTTCCTGTGTGATGCGGGTCCCGCCAGCTATAACCAAGACACGCTCAAGACGGAGGTGAAGCTCCACGGGTAGGACCGTGCCGTCGTTCCGGATAGCCCTTGAACAGGAGATAGCGAGCTGGTCGCGGTACAGGCGCTCCCTCGGAACAGGATCGAAGGAGGCCCTCGACGCCATGTTCAACAAGGCGAGGACATACTGCTCCGCCTCCTCGAACGCCGTCCGCCCGGTCAGATTCGAGGGGATGTTCATGGCGATGGCGTTCGACCACGCGAGACGGCTCGAGGACCTCTCGGTAGCGATAGAGAAGCTCAGGTTGGAGATGCGCAGCGGTGATTGAAGAGAAGGTCAACGTCAGGCTCTTCAAGGAGGAGCTTGAGAGCTGGAGGCCGTTCATCGAGGCGCTGAGGTTCGAGGACAGGCAGGTCGCCCGGGAGATGATGGAGTCCTGCTGGAGGTACCTCGAGTCAGTCGAGCAATCCGGCAAGGACTACCTGACCGAACCCTTCTTCCTCACGGTCCTGCTCATGCAGGAGAGGCGCATCAAGGGATTCGAGGGTGAGCTCGAGAAGCTGAAGGCTGAGGTCGAGGCATGGAAATCGAGGGCTGGCTCCTAGACGTCTATCCCGGACGGAACGGGGAGATGGTGGCATGGGTCAAGAAAGACGACGGGAATACGGTCCGCCTGACCGACAGTTGGCGCAACGCGATATTCGTCTCATCCTCCGCTGAGGGGCTGGAGAAGCTAGCCGAGTGGGCTGAACACCAGTACATCGTCTTCTCGTGCGAGTATGTGAACAGGCGCATCAACATCTTCGAGTACGCGAAGCGCCCAGTCCTCAAGCTCACGCTCAGGAACGCCGAAAACTCGGAGAAGCTCGCCAGGGAGATGGAAGCGCTCGAGGTCGGCTCGCCGTTCCGCATCTTCAACGCCGACCTGATGCCTGCGCAGACATATTTCTTCGAGAAGGATCTCTTCCCGCTCGCCCGCGTCAGGGCCCAGCAGGCGGGCGCTTCCATCAGGTGGAAGCTCCTCGACTCTGTGATGTCGAAGGACTACCTGGCCCCTCTCCTGAGGAAGGCCTGGATCGAGGTCTACGTGGATGCGTCAGGCAGCATACCAAAGTTCTCAGACCCAATCGAAAGGGTAACCGTGAAGAGCGCGGAGACCACGATAGAGATAGGGGAAGGAGACGAGCGGGCGAAGATTCTCTCCCTCGTGGATGCCATCCGACAACTCGACCCCGACATCATCTTCGTCCAGCGGGGCGACAGCTTCACCACTCACTACCTAGCGGAGAGGGCCTGGGCGAACGGCATCTCTGACAAGCTCATCCTGAGCCGGGACCGGGAACCTCTGAGAAGGCTCACCAAGAGGGGGACTTCGTACATGGCCTACGGCAAGGTCCTCCACACGCCGACCTCCCACAAACTCTACGGCCGGATCAACCTCGACGCAGAGAACTACTTCGTCTTCTCAGAGTGTGGCTTGGACGGTCTCTTCGAGATTGCCCGCCTCTGCCGAATACCACTGCACAAGGGGAGCCGCGCCTCGATAGGCAAGTGCCTCAGCAGCCTGCAGGCATACGTCGCCTTCAAGGACGAACTCCTGATACCGTGGAAGCCCAGCCGGGCGGAGATACCGAAAACCGCCAAGACCCTCCTTGCGGGGGACCGGGGAGGATTCATCTACGAGCCGAAGGTCGGGCTCCACGAGGATGTAGGGGAGATAGACTTCAGTTCGCTCTTCCCCTTCATCATGACAGAGCACAACGTCAGCGCCGAGACGGTCCTTTGCTGGTGCTGCCCGGACTCGAGTACACGGGTGCCTGACGTCGGCTATCACATCTGCGAGAAGCGGGACGGCGTTATTCCGAGGAGCCTTCAACCCATACTCACGAAGAGGCTGGATTACAAGCTGCTGAAGAAGAACGAGAAAGACCCCGAGCTCATGAGAGTCTATGCATCGAGGATGGACGCCCTCAAGGGGATTTTAGTGTGCTCGTTCGGATATCTAAGTTTCAGAAATGCGAAGTTCGGGCTAATCGACTGTCACATCTCCGTCTGCGCGTACGCGCGGCAGATTCTGCTCGAAACGGTTCGGATTGCGGAGATGAGGGGCTTCGAGGTCGTGCACGGGATAGTCGACTCTCTCTGGGTGAGAAGACCAGGAGCGACCGAGAGGGACTTCGAGGAGCTGCGCCGGGAGATTCAGGCCGCCATAGGACTACCGCTCGCGTTCGAGGGCATCTACAGATGGATAGCCTTCCTGCCGAGCAGGATGCATGACGACGTCCCTGTCCTCAACCGCTACTTCGGTATATTCGAGGATGGGTCCATGAAGATTAGAGGGATCGAGCTCAGGCGGAGCGACGGGATCAAGGTGGTCACGGATTGCCAGAGTGAGCTGCTACAGCAGCTCGCGCAGGGCAAGACCCTCGATGAGGCCAGGCGCTTCATCCCGGACGCCATCCAGACAGTAAGGAGCTACGCCGACAAGATACGGGGCGGGGGCGTCCCCATCGCCGACCTTGTGATACTGAACTCGCTCTCAAAGGACCACGACCAGTACAACAGCAACCTCGTCCAGATCTCCGCCATAAGGCAGCTCGCTGACGAGGGACTGGAGCTGATGGCGGGACAGTCCGTCTCCTACGTCATCACCGACTACAGATCCAAGGTCCAGAGCGAGAGGGTCCGCCCCGTCGAGCTGCTGGATTCGTCCACCAAGTACGACGCCGATCGCTACGTGGAACTGTTGCTACGAGGGGCCTTGGCCATCCTGCAGCCGTTCGGTGTCGACAAGGAGGCGCTCGAGGACGCCGTCGCTTCTCAGGCGGGTTTCCAAACCCGACTTCTGCCAGTAGCGCACGGGTTGGCGCCGGTTGACGCCGAAGTCGTCGAATCACCCAATCCACCTGCTTACACGAAGGTGTCCCGCATGCTTCCAGCACCCTAGTGCTCAGATCGGCTGGAAGGTGCGAGGCGCCTGCGTAAAGTCGAACGCCTCCAGCATGCCGTTAGCGGCCGCGTCTCTGGTGCTGAGAGGAGAGAGCCCGTAGCGCGTCTCGATGAACTTGAGGATGGAGGTATGGTCGTTGACGGCGCTGTCGACGAATCCCTTCTTCGCGTAGGGGGAGACGACCAGGCACGGAACCCGGAACCCGTAGCCGTACTTGTCGACCTGCGGCGGCGGGACGTGGTCGAAGAAGCCTCCGAAATCGTCCCAGGTCACGAACACCGCAACCGAGTCCCAGTAGCGCCCGCCTCCCAGGCTGTTGACGATCTCGTCGGCAACATAGTTCTGACCCAGCTGGATGTCCTGCGAGGGGTGCTCGTCGCCTCCGGCCGCCCCGATTATCCAGGAGACCTGGGGGAGAGTCCCGTTCTGGATGTCGGTCACGATCTGTGCAGGCGGGACGAAGTTCGCCTTGGCGCTGGGGGTCTTCTGGACGTACCCGAAGGTCAGGAACCACGACGTGGAGCTGTACACCTTCCACGAGATACCGGCTCCGTCCAGCTGCTCGAAGATTGGGGGGAAGGTGATGGTGGCGGGAACGGTGTCGTCAGTAATCCCCCCGCAGGTCCCAGCGACGAGCGAGAGATGGTTGGGCTGGCTCTCGCTCATGACTGAGGTGAAGTACCGGTCGCAGAGCACGTACTGCTGGGCCGCCTTCCAGTAGCGCGGCAATTCCCCGGAATCGTAGTAGCCCATGGTCTCCTGGTTTCCCTCGGTGTAGACGAAGCCGTCCATCTTGCCCGCGTCGTAGTCTTTGTGCGCTGTTGTCCAGTCGTGGTTCATGTCGACAGGAGTGAGATTGGTGTCGTGGAAGGGAGAGATGCAGCTCTTCGACCCCTGCGTCTTCGGCAGACAGTAGGCCTTGCCGAGTGTCCCATCAGCGCCCGGGAAGGTCCCGAAGTAGTTGTCGAACGTGTGATTCTCCTGGAAGACAACCACGATGTTCTTGATGGGAGATGAAGGCGGAGCGCTCGCGTTGTCGGTGACACGTCGTCGCGCTGGCGCATTTGCGGTCTGGCTCTTCAACGCCGCTGGTGCGGCCGGACCCCTCTCCCTTCCCCCGGGTTGCGAAAGTTTCGCGCCTATTCCCGCGAGCAGCTTCGTCCCCTCCGGGCTTCCGAGGCCGGTGCACGCGTCCCATCCCGGAGCCGCGTCGTAGGCGCCGTTGTTGCCGGAGACGATATCGTGAAAGGCGCCAGCGGAACCGAGAGCCTGGGAATAGAGCAGGGGATTGAGATACCCCACCGGCTTTCCGCCCGCCCTCGTCGCCTGTTGATTGATCAGGCCCACGAGCGCACTCCAAAGGGGCGCCACGGCGCTGGTGCCGCCAACCGGGATCTGCTTCCCGTCGGCGCGCACGAGGTAGCCCGTGCTCGGGTCGGCGTCGCCGGAGACGTCTGGTACTCCCCGGCCTACAAGTCCGCCGGGGTTGGCTGAGGGCGGGACGTGCGCGCCTTTCTGCCAGCTCGGCAGCGGGAAGACGCTGCTAACTCCACCCCCTGTAGCTCCGCCGGCCGACCCGTCATTCCAGACTACTTCGCTCTTGATCGCGGTGTCGCCCTTCGCTCCCAGCAGCCGCGTCCCTCCGCAGCCCAGCGCGTACTGGGACGATGCCGGGAAGTCCACATGGGCTAGGCCGTCCTTCACTCCGTCGGACGAGCCGTTGTCGCCTGAAGCTGCCGCGACGGTTACGCCCAGCAGCGCCGCATCTTGAAACGCCTGGTCGAGCGCCTGGATTCCTTGCTGCGTCCAGTTCGACTCAGCGTCGCCCCAGCTTATCGAGATGACGGACGGCTTGTGCAAAGTATCGTGGACGGCCGTGCTGACCGCGTCAACAAAGCCTGCGTCCGTATTGGGAGCGAAGTAGACGTAGATCTGTGCCTTGGGAGCTATGCTCCCGATGACCTCGATGTCGAGCATGACCTCAGTATCCGGACCGTTCGAGTCTCCGGTGGGCGAATTACCCGCTCCGTCGACCGAGATGGAGAGCACGCTCGGATCAGGAATCCCAAGCTTCGAGAAGTACGCCTGGAGGTCACCGGTCGTGAATCCGCCGCCCAGCTCTATTATGGCGAGCGACTGCCCGCTCCCGTCCAGGCCCGAAGGGAAGCCGTAGATCTCAGCGACCTGCGGCGGTGTGTAGGGTGCGCCTCCTGTGGAGGCCATCTTCCCAAGGATTCGCAGATGCGACTTGGCCTGAGGACGGTCGTCAAGGCCGAGCACTGCGAGCACCAGAGGGGCCAGGTCGGCGGGCAGGTATATCGGCCCGGACCGCCCGCGGAAGATGCCCTTCGGGTGCTTGTAGCGCATGAGCTTGACCCCGAAAGCCAGGGAAAGCTGCCCCAGCGTGCCCGAGAGGACCACCGAGCGCCTTGCCGGGTTCTCCTCCGCCACGCCGAGCCCATAATCGCGGGCGAACTCCTCCACTTTGACGAACTCCTCGGCCGTTGCGCCGTAGTCGGCCGCGAATTCCTCCCGCGTCGGGTATCGTCGGTCGCCGGGAAGGAGTGCGCTGACCTCCTCCAGAGCGGCCTTCTTCTTCTTGCCGGATGATGAGGGACTGGGGCGAAGGATCACCGTGACGCGCGCGGTTTCCCTGGCGTCGACCCTCCCGGCGATTCGAGCGCCAGGCGGTGGCGCGCGTTCACTCCCGGGAAGGGCTACTCTTGGTTTGAGTGAAGCCATGCCACATGTTGGGCAGCGATGCGTTATGAACGTGTCTACCTTTAGCTGTGTACGTTTCACTCTCAGACGTCGTCCCGCGGATGTCCCGAATCTCTGGCCTAGGATTGACCGTCCCCAGACCTAGGAGATTCATTGATGATTTAGCAGAGATTATGGAGTCATCTCGGAAATTCACTAAATAGATTACGACCCCAGCTCGATGACATGTCGAAGAAACACTCCAGCAAATTCTTCAGGGCTTACTTCGCTTCGCCGAACAAGGCCGATCCGGAGCAACCAAGCAGGGTCCCGGACAGACCGGTCGGCCCGAAAGAGGTGGTCACGGCGACCGGAGGAGCTGCGATGGCCGCTCTGAGTGTTGCGGTCCAGGGAGACGCCGACCGCATTTCCTTGCTGGCTGTCCCAGAGGACGCGGTCGGCTTCAGGGATGTCCACGACGCGGGAGTCGGGACCCTTTGAGGCGGCTGGTCCGGAGAGGACCGGTGGTCACCGGTGAGAACAGCGCCTTTCCGGAGAGGTAGGACATGTCCTCGGCGGGGCGCCACATGGTCCGACTCTCGGCAGAACAAGTCCCCGGACCTATGGTTCTCTTCGCGCGTCCGACAGGATTATCGGTAGGACTCCTGTCCACCTGCGACGTTGGACTCCTTCGAACGGCTCCTGTGGTGGTTATTCGCCGGGAGCGCTGGTGCCAGCACGAGGAAGCTCGTGCTCTTCAGCATCAAGGAGGAACCAAGAAACGCGCAACAGCTCTCCATCGCGCTGAATCTAGATTACACGACCGTCAGGCACCACCTCAAGGTGCTCGAGTCGAACAGGCTGGTGCTCACTGCGGGTGAGAAGTACGGACGGGTCTATTTCGTATCTGACTCCATGGAAGCCCACTGGGACAAGCTCCTGGAGATTCTGCAGAAGAATCGCCACAGGAAGGGCGGGGTTGGAGTGTAAAGATTGACAACTGCAGCAGAAGAGCCGACAAAGAAGGGAGGGCGCTATCTCCAGAAACTGTGGGTGCCCGTCGTACTGGCCATAGGGTTCGTGGCAGGCGAAGCAATCTCGTTCGGCACGGAGATGACCGAGACTCGGGGGAGGGACGGTCCCTTCGGCACCCACTTCTATCCGTTCCCGACCAACCCGATCTTCCCGTACCACGTCCTCTTCACGACCGTGGAGGTGGCGCTCCTGGTCGCGTTGGTCGTGATTTATGGCAGGATGTACCTCGAGACAAGCGCGAACTTCGCCCTGGGGCTGGTCTTCGTGCTGGTCGCGCTTCTCGTGCAGACCCTGCTCTCGAACCCGGTCCTCGAGGACCTTGTGGGTCAGGTGCCCATCGGTCCCGGCTACTCAACTCCAGAAGCGGACATATTCACGGTGTTCGCCTACACCGTCTTCCTCTACCTAAGCCTAGACTGAGCTAGTAGAAGAGAGGGCCCTTCTTGACGGCCTTCCCCCTCTCCTCGGGGTCTTTGTACTTCCAGTCCAGCACGCGTCCGACCTCCCTCTCGGTCCTCGCGGGAATGAGCCGCCGGGGCTCATCCCTCGTCCAGATGCCCTGCGAGTTGATCAGGAGACCCTTGTCCCGGGCCTTGATCGTCATCCCTATGGTGTGGCCCTTGGGACCGGTGGCCCACATCAGCGTCACGCCCCATGAGTCCTTTATCGGGCAGATGAAGAGGTTGACCTGGACCTCGCTGTATAGGAAGTTGGATATCACCTGACCGAACGAGATCACACTCCCGCCGATGTCCTCGACGCGCCGCTTCACCTCCTCCCGCCAGGCCTCAAACTCGCGGCCCTTGGGAAGGACCGCGAAGTCTATGTCGTGAACTGTGAGCGCGTGCCTTCTGAGACTGCCCGCGAGCTCGGCCCGCTCGTAGAGGTCCCCGGTCTTCCTCAGAAAGTCCTCCGCGACCCCCCGGGCGAACTTCGGGTCCAGGTCTTTCTTCACGAAGAGCACCCAGCCTACTTTATCTGCGACAGAAGACACTCGTCAGGGGTCTTGTCGTGCCGGACCCTGAGGATGAAGGGCGCCCTGAGCTTCTGGTCGTCGGTGACCTCCTGGAATCTTATCTCGACCACGGACCCCATCTTCACCTGCCGTGGGTCCACACTCTCCACGAAAGCCCCGACCTTCCCCAGCTCGACGCGCTCTCCCCGCTCATCATAGACGCCGATGCGCCATGACCTGGGGATGCCAGTCCTCCTCATCTCCTGCGTCTCTTCGTAGTCGATGATGAAGCAGTCCACCGTGTCGTACCTCTTCAGTTTGAGCCACGAGTTCGGCTGTCCGTACGCCGACGAAGGGTTCTTTACGATCAGACCCTCGCCACCTTTGTCCAGGGTCTCCTTCATGTGCTCGGTTATCTCCTCCGACGTCTTCACCAGTCGATAGGCGACCTCGAGGTCGGTGCCGCCCAGGATCTCCCTCAGGATCTTCTTCCTCTCCGTGAGGAGCATCGGTCGGACGTCGCGGTCGTCGACCTGGAGGACGTCGAAAAGGAAGAGCCCCTCGTGCGAGAGGTACTCCCCGTCGAGGATCATCTGGTAGGGAGCGTGGGTGAACTCGGGGACCCTCGCGAAGACCTTGGGGTTGCCCTTCGGGGTGTAGACTGCGCCGTGCTTGCTGGAGAGGACCAGTTTCTCTCCGCTCTTGAAGAGGAAGACCCTGATCCCGTCGAGCTTCTCTTCGCAAATCGATGGGAGGGGGTTCTTCAGGAGCCACGTCCCGAGGTCGTGCTTGACGGCCTTGGCGTAGTTCTCGAGGACATAGTTCGGGAGCAGGTCGCTCATGACAATCGTCCCAGAGGGTTCTTCCCGACTACTTGGCGATCGTGACCTTGGGCTTCTTCTTCCTGGCCACCGGAACGGCAGGGAGCCTCTCGGAGTCCGCCTCCTCTTCTAGCGCCCAAGCGTCGTCGAGCACCAGGATTCCCTCGCTCAGCCCCATCAGCAGCCAGAGCCTGCCGTCCTTCCTCTCGTAGGGGTAGATCACGCTCGTGTAGAACTGGTAGCCCCTCCCCCATGAGAAGAACGACACGAGCGCAGTGTCCTTCTGGAGGAGGTACCTGGCGAGCTGCTTCATCCTCGAGGCGGTCTCCTTGACCTTCTTGTCGGTGTCCGGCCCGAGCTGGTAGACCTCCTTGAACTTGTACTCCGAGAGCCTCTCGAGGGGCACGAAGCCGTCCGGTTCGACCTCGATCTTAGTCGTCCTGTCGAAGGGCTCGATCTCCTCCCCGCCCTGCTTGTCCACCACCTGGTTTAGAGGGACCTCGACCCACTTGCCGGAGATCTCGAGTTCGTTCTTCAGAAAGAACCTCTTCTCGTTCCTGACCGAGATCTGATACTTGCCGTCGTACCTCACGTGCTTCTTCGCCTCGTCTCTCGAGACCTCCTGCACGTCGAGACGTTCCCCGCTCGGGCCCTCCTTGTACCTGTAGATCACAGGCACCTCCCGGCTGACGACCTCCTTCCCTGTCTTCTTGTCTATCTTCACGTAGCTCACAGGCTGAAGGTTGCCGTGGGCCTTGGCGGCTCGGAGGTGGTACTCGACCGCCCCGAGCCCTAGGGTCGGGATGTTCAGACTAAGTATCCCTCGCCAGGATGCCCTGGCGGTCGCAGCACTGTCTGCCTGCTTCTCCACTTCGGAGAAGATGTTCTTTGCCATCGGCCGACAGATGAAGTTGGAAGATAGGTGCTTTATAATCGCGCCCGTACTATGCTATCTGAAGAAAGTACGACTCAATAGCTTGTGGAGCATCTCAAGGACCAAAACGGCACTTCCCAGGCCTGTGATGCGGCTTTCCTATGATTGCGACAGGCTTCGCTCCAGCCGAAGACCCATTGCTGAGGTGAAGAGGGACCCCATAGTAATTTTCTGTCGGCTTTCTTCATAACTCATTTAATATGAAAAGTTCGACGCCTCAATCCGCTTGCGCCGCTCCCACGGACCCAAACTCCTGGCGCTTATCGGATTGCTATTCGTCGTGTCCTTCGTCCCTGGCGCCATACACACAGCGTCTGCATCCACGCAGACCGCGACGGGGCTGATCGTCCCGCTGTACAGCTACCCGGGTTCGGACTGGAGCAACCTAGTTTGGGCGAAGCAGGTGAACCCGAACGTACCCGTGGTCGCCGTAATCAACCCCAGCGACGGTCCGGGTTGGTATCAGGATCCGAATTTCGTCTCCGGGATAGACAGCCTTCAGTCGGCCGGAATTACCGTCATCGGTTATGTATGGACTGACTATGGCGTGAGGAGCGTCGCCTCCGCCGAGGCGGATATAGCCGCCTACAAGGGCCTGTACGGCGTGAACGGGATCTATCTAGACCAGATGTCAAACATCCCCGGCTACGAATGGTACTACTCCACCCTGAACTCGTACGCAAAGTCGATTGGGATGGCCTTGATTGTGGGCAATCCTGGCGCCCGCGTGCCCTCCAGCTACATTGGAACTGTCGACACGATGGTCATATACGAAAGTCCTGGCGCGCCGAGCCTCACTTCCCTCGCGGCCTATGCAGGAGCGGGAAAGAGCAACTTTGCCGTGGTGGCTTATGACGTGCAGTCTCTAGATGTGGCTTACGCGCAGGCAGCCTCAAAGGATCTGGGATACATCTATCTCACAAACGGGGTATGGCCGAATCCGTACTCACCGGAGTCCAGCTACCTCGATGGGCTTGCTGCGACACTGGCCGCGGCTGATTCCGATTCCAGCAGCCAAGGTACGGCGGGGACAATCTCGGTGACCACGATAGATCGAAACGGCAACGAGGTCTGGGGGCTGTACACCACTCTCTGGCATGACGGTTCAAAGTTGCAAAGCTGCTTCTCGCCGTGCACCTTCAATGTCAACGGGGGAGAGACATATCAGGTCGCCGTCTCGAACTACGGGCCGTTCGTCTTCGCCCAGTGGGGCGACGGGATCCAGAGCAACTTCTACTCGGTGGCGGAGCCCAGCAGCGCCACCACATTGAACCTGTGGGCCGAATACAACTCCTGATCCATTGATGAGGAGCGTCTCTACGAAAGGATCCGGTGCATGTCGGTCTCCTCAATACAGCGCCTCCTCGGCGCGTGAAGATCGTCGTCATTGGGACGATGAAGACGTCACCTGGACGTCACACGAGAAGTTGTAGCCCTTGGAGAGCGGATGTGTGGTCTGCATGCCAAGGTACGTTGCCGAGTACTGCGCGTTGATGTAAGATCCACAGTGGGACGCGAGGAATGTCAGAGAGACGTCAGCGGTGACCCGCGCCTGTACAATACCGAAATAGTCGCTCGATGTCTCGGTCGGAAATACGGGCGCAAGGAACGCGAACAAGGCGACTAACACGACAATCAACGCAATCCATCCAATGGGTCTCATAGTGTTAGGTTGAAGCGGTTCAAGAATAAGGTATGCTTACAATCTTAGGTGGTCGTCGGCCGAGTGGTGGGTGCGTCGCCTCAAGGCGATTCGGATACTGTGAGTGGAACGCACCTATCTGCGGGGATTTTCATCACGGACGAGGGCTCCAGTCTTCTCGTCGTAAAGTCGATCGGGGGCGAAGATGAGGAGTGCTTCGATTATCTTCTCGACGGTCAACAAGCTGCCTGGGTTCCAGACCGAAACTACACTGATGTCCAGTTGGACCTCCTCACCAACCGACTCGAATATCAGCCGCCCACCAAAGAACAGCCCGGGTGCCTCGTAGAGGATCTTGAAGATGCTCTCCTTCGAGAGTTCGAACAGCTTCCGTTCAATAACTTCGGCGGCCTCCTTCTGCGCCGCCGCGCGGCTTATCTCGGGCGATTCCCCTTCTACCCATAGGTAGGGTTCGGGGGTGCCCAGAGACTCGGACCGGCTGCTACCGACTATCCTGCCGTCCGTGACTACTAGTGCGCATCCGTTCGCTCCCCCGAGCCGGATATCTCCTGAGGATATCACGGCGACTAGTCTCTCGTGGCGGATCACGGCTGCTTCGCTAGCTGCCCCTCGATCGGTCTGGCCGCGTCTTCACAGTGCCCATTTCAGATGACCGATGCTTAAACATGACTGGTGCAGGATTCTTCCGCTTGCACGTTCTCCAGAACTGGTCGTGTGGCCACCCTCTTCGGTTTATAAGAGACCCTCGGGACCTGATGTCCATGAAGTCGAGAGTGCACAACACTCGCCATCAACAGGGATTCGCGGACGGAGCAAAAGTCGATTGAGCAATTCATACAAGGAACCTCACAAGAAGGAGGAGAGCAAGGGCCATAACCATCCTGTGAGTCAGAAGTGTGGCCCTCACTGTCCGCGTAACGAGCACTACAAGGGTCGCGAAAGGAAGATCGACCCTTTCCACAAGAACAAATAGCGAAACCTGCAGCCGAACACACTTTCGGAGAAACGCTCTAATCTCCGCTCAGTGTGCACCTCAATGATGGCAGTTCCCATCACCAAGCGTTTCCAGGTCCAGAGCGTAGTCTTTGACCTCTTCCACACCCTGGTCAATCCCGATGTCTACAGGCCCGAGGGGTTCACGCGAGCGCACAAGATTGCAGAGGTCCTCGGGCTGTCGGAAGCCGACGAGTTTGCGCGCTATTGGAGCGAGATCGAGGTCAAGAGACACGTCAACGGCACGAAGAAGGTGGTGCAATACGCCGACGACTACCTGCTGGAGCACGCCGGTCGCCGATGCACCAAGGAAGAGCTCGCCCAGGTCAGCCTGATCTGGGGCCGGATGCACGACCTGGCGCTGTTGAAGCCTCGGAAGGAGGTCGTCTCCGCTCTCAAGGCCTTGCGCAAGAAGGGTGTGAAGCTAGGCTTGCTGTCCAACATCGACGAGAGAGAGGCGGTCAACTGGACGAGGTCTCCACTGTCCGCTCTGTTCGACGTCGCCTGCCTGTCCTTTGAGATCGGATACAGCAAGCCCTCGAAGGAAGCCTATTCTCTCGTTCTCTCCAGACTTGGAGCAGAAGCCTCTTCCTCAATCTACGTAGGCGACGGCAGCCACGACGAGCTCAGGGGGGCGAAGAGAGCGGGATTCGGTCTGGTGGTATTCATGAAAGGCTTCATCTCGGGGAAGGGCATGCGCAGCGGCGAGGTCCTGAAAAAGCGAGAGGAAGATGCGGATGCAACCGTAATGAGCGTGAAAGAGCTCGCCTCGCTGATTGATTGCGTGCAGAGCTGAGCCCTGGGCAGACCGGGAAGGCGCAGTCAACTCCTGCCTAGGATCGAGACCCAGGTCCGGGTCCTAGTTCAGGTACCCCATGTCCCTGATGAGCTTGATGAGCCTGTCATCGCGCCATCTTAGCGCCTCGTCATAGCCCTTGCTGAGCACCCTGAGGTCACTCTCCCCCGCTACCGCCTTAGCCTTGGCCGAAGAGGGTGGTTTGGTCCAAGTCTCCATAGAGCTGAGAATTGAACTGGAGTGGGGGCCGTAGCGCTCGAAGTATGTCCCCAATCCACCTTCGCCGGCAGCGAGCGAGAAGGTAGTGAACTGTCCCATGACTGCAAGTCGCAAGCCAAGCCCAGCCGTGAAGACCTTCTCCAGGTCCTCGATACCTACGACATCGTCCTTCAGGAGGTTCAGGACCTCTCTGAATATCGCGGCCTGGATTCTGTTCGCCGCCAACCCCGGCAACTGCTTCGTTACGAGTATCGGCTCCTTGCCCAAGCTCTTCATGAATCTTCGAGCGACCGAGACGGTCTCTTCGCTTGTTCTCTCGCTCGGAACCAACTCCACGAGCGGTATGAGATGGGGAGGATTGAAGGGATGGACGATCAGCGACCTCTCCGGGTGCTGAAGTCGCTTCTGAAGCGCGCCTATCGACAATCCTGAGGTGCTGCTGGCGATTATGGCTGTCTCGGAGACCTCAATCTCTATGTCGCGGAGCGCCTTTGCCTTCACTTCAAGATTCTCCGTGACCGACTCCTGCACGTAGTCCGCCGTCGCGATGCCTCCCATGTCTCCCGTCGAAGATATCCTCGCAAGCGCCTTGACGGCCGAATCCTCCGAGAGCACGCCGTTCCGGACGATGGAAGAGAGCATATCCCTGTTGTTGGAGACCAGCCTCTCGAGCGACCGTTCGTCGGCGTCATAGACGACGACTTTCAGCCCCTTCATGGCGAAGAGCAGTGCCCAGCTCGAACCAATGATGCCCGTCCCGACGCAGGCTACCTTCTTCGGCAGGCGTGATGTCTTCAAGACGCGGTAGCACCTCCTACTGATTGTATTTAGAGGTGATTGGGTCGGACCCGGATTGCCGACTCTACAGGCACGTTTATCTTAATGCTGGCCACTTCTAGTCCAGGAATCATCTGAAATGAGAATCGCAATTCTAGGAACAGGAGAAGTCGGCTCTCACCTCGGCTCTGCGTTGGTCGGACTCGGGCGGGAGGTAATGATGGGTTCTCGCACGGCCGGGAACGCCAATGCGACCGAATGGGCGAAGTCGACGGGACCAGGTGCCTCCCATGGCACGTTCTCAGATGCGGCAGCGTTCGGAGAGCTGGTGTTCAATTGCACCGCCGGGTCGGTCTCCCTCGAGGCTCTGAAGATGGCCGGGGCGGAGAACCTCAAGGGAAAGGTTCTGATCGACGTCTCGAATCCGCTCGACTTCTCGAGGGGGATGCCGCCGACCCTCACGGTTTGTAACACAGATTCCCTGGGAGAGCAGATACAACGCGCCTTTCCGGACGTCAGGGTCGTCAAGGCATTGAACACGATGCGTCACGACCTGATGACGAACCCGGGGCTAGTGCCGGGAGAACACGACGCGTTCATATGCGGTAACGATGCCGCGGCCAAGGCCGAGGTGACAAGGATCTTGCGAGAGTGGTTCGGGTGGAAGAGCGTGATTGACACCGGAGACATAACGGGATCACGCGGCCTCGAGATGATACTCCCCCTCTGGTTGAGGCTGTCCCAGGTCTACAACTGGGCTCCTTTCAACTTCAGAATCGTCAGATAACCTACTGGCGCTCAGCTTGTCTTCGCAGATGGAATCACAGACCTACTCCATGGACAATCTTGGCCTTTTTCCGGAACCATAAAGCCAGAACCTACGACAGGCTTATCTCGGCCATAGGCGCGTCGCATTGACTTCATGACCAGGTTCTTCATTACCGGCGGGTGCGGATTCATCGGGCAGTGGCTAACCAAGAAGCTCATCGAAGAGGACCACGAGGTCACGGTCTACGACGTCAAGGTCGACCGGAGCATCATGGGGGCGAACCCGGGAGTCAAGGTAGTCAAGGGGAGGACCGACGACGCGGAGACATTGACGAGGGCGATAAGGTCCGCCAGACCAGAGGTGCTGGTCCACTATGCAGCTCTGCTCTCCGCGACGGCTGAGGAGAACCCCCAGAGCGCGTACGAGGTGAATATCGCCTCGGCGTGGCCGCTCTGGAACGCCGCTAGGTCCGCTGACGTCGCCACCATCCTGTTCGCGAGCACCGCCGCGGTCTACGGACCGAGTGCCGAGAGAGCCAGAGAAGACCGCTACCACGTCCCGAGCACCATCTACGGCATATCCAAGATGTACGGAGAGATGGTCGGCACTTGGTTCGCCCGGACATATGGTATTGACTTCGCGGCTTTCAGGTACGCGTCCGTGATAGGACCCGGGAGAGGGGAGGGAGGCGCCTCGGCCTTCACGAGCCTGATCATCCAGAAGGCCGCCCTGGGCGAGCCCTACACCGTCCAGGTGCCGGCGAGAGCCCAGATGCCCATAGTCTACGTGAAGGACGCGGTCGATGCCACACTCTTCGTCCACAAGAACATCAGGTCGCTGGGAGGCGAGGAGAACATCTTCAACGTACCCGGCATAAGCCCCGGGCCGAGCGCGGGGCAGATTGCGAGAGCCGTGAAACGGAAGATACCCGAGGCGAAGATTGACTTCAAGCCCGACGAGAAGATATCCAAGATTGTCGATTCCTGGTCGAGGGATCTGGACCCAGAGAGGATCAGGGACGCCGGATGGAGACCTTCCTATGGGAGCCTCGACCCCCTTGTGGAAGACTTCATCAGCGAAGTGCAGAACAGGAAGGAAGAAGGATGAGCCTGAGCCCATCCTAAGGTCCCCGGGACCACAGATTTCGGAAAGGGCCAGGCTCCCGCGGTAACGGAGACGCCCTCCCTACATCTTTGCTAGGTTCGCCCTGTCCTCGTTGAAGACCGTCTCCAGGAACTGCCTCACTGCGCCCTGAAGCTGGGCGTCCGGGATACCGGCCCCCTTCCACTCACCGATGACGGTGACGCCTGTCTTTGCACCCTTGGGCGTGTAGATCTGGAATGATGTAGAGCCCTTCAGGGGCCCCTCGATTGTCTCGAAGACGACACCGACGGGCGGGAACACAGACATCCTCACCCTGTGCTTGACCCAGCTGCCGTCGGGCATCTTCGTCTCGTAGCTCAGCATGGGATGCTCTCCTTCCATCCCCTGGGCGGAATTCTTCAGACTGGGGTGGCTGTGCTCCCCCTCAGACTGATTCAGCTTCCACACCTTGTCGAGAGATGCATCGAACTCGCTTCCTTCGTCGCTCAAGAATACCATGTTTCGAAGAGTCCCGACCCTCCTATTTAGAATGGGCAGGGCGAGAAAGTATAGCGAGGTTCGAAGGACCCCTCTTCGCGCTGATAGGTGCCGGGAATCCAAAGATCTCGGAGAGGACCGGATGATCCCTGCCACTAACCTTTAACTTCGGGGGGTCGCACGCACAGACCGATTCCCTTGCCGAGTTCGGACGGCCGCCTCTCGATGGCCGCGCTCTCTGAGCGGGACAGGAAGGCATCGAACGGCGAGCTGAGATCGAATTCTACTCAAACACCTCACCGAGGATTCCCGAAGGGTGATGCTCGATGTCGGGGGAGGGACCGGGCTGCTGACCGGGACGCTCTCGGACGTCTTCGACCAGATACTGGTGCTGGAGCCGGACCTCCAGAAGGTCGAGTACGGGGCAAAGCGGAGGCGCGAAGTGGGGTTCATCCGCGGTAGCGCGCAGAAGATACCCATCGCCGACGGAGGGGTTGGAACGCTCCTCTCGGTGGCTGCCTTCCATCACTTCCCGGACCAGGACGCTGCCCTGGAAGAGATGTGTCGCGTGCTGAAGCCCGAGGGGAGGCTGCTGCTCGCGGAGATAGACGTCACCACGACCAGGGGCAAGCTGCTCCGCTTTACGGAGAACAGGCTGATGCGGGGGCACTCGAGATTCCTCACGCCAGCCCAGCTAGTCGAGAAGGTCGAGGGCCACGGATTCGTCGACGCGCTGCTCGACAGGACCTCCAGAGGCTACATCGTAGTTGCGACTCGCGACCCTGCCTCGGGAGAGACGCCCGTCAGGGATCAGTAGAGCCCGTCCATCGTCGACCTCTGGTTGTCAGCGAGCTTGTCGGTCTCCTCCTTCCTTATCTCGCGCATCACCCTGCCGTCCCTGACAGAATAGGACCTGTCACATCTGGCGACCACTATGGGGTCGTGGGTGACCAGGATGAACGTCGCCTGCCTGTCATCCCGCAGGGAGGCTATCAACCCCATCAGAGCCTCCGCTGACTTGGAATCCAGATCCCCAGTCGGCTCATCTCCCAGAATGACGGACGGGCTGTTGGAGAGGGCCCTGGCAACGGCGACCCTCTGCTGCTCCCCCCCGCTCAACTCGTCTGGCGTGTGCCCGGTCCGGTTCTCGAGGCCTACCGTCTTGAGCAGTGCCCTCGCGCGCTCTGCCCGCTCAAGCTTTGGAACTCCCGCTAGGCTCATGGGCAGCTCGACGTTCTCGAGAGCAGTCAGCGCAGGGATCAGATTGTAAAACTGGAAGATGAACCCGACCTTCCGGAGGCGGTAGTCCGCCAGCCTACCGTCGTCGAGCTGCCCCAAGGCGACCCCATCCACCACCACGCTCCCCCCTGTCGGCCTGTCGAGGCCTCCGATCAGGTTCAGCAGGGTCGTCTTGCCCGACCCGGACGGTCCCACTATCCCTACGATCTCGCCCTTCCAGACGGTCAGGTCGATGCCGTTCAGGGCAGAGACCGGAAGCTTCCCGTGCCTGTACTCCCGGGCCAGTCCCGTGCCCTGGACCACGACCGGTCTAGACATGACGGAGGGCCTCCACCGGATCCATCCTCGATGCGTGCCAGGCAGGATAGAGCCCAGCCAGGACACCGACGCTGATCCCCAAGCCGAGGCTCAGGATGATCAACCCGGGCGTGACCGACGGGGCGAGGGCCCCCCGGAAGAGGCCACCGACCCCTGCTCCGCCGAGGCCGCTCGCGCTGGCAGCTCCGGTGAACGAGGGGAGCGCGAGGGAGACTACGATTCCGATCAGTATCCCCGCGGCGGCACCTATCACCCCAATCAGGAACGCTTCACTGATGAATATCCTCATGATCTGACCCTGTCTGGCTCCCAGCGCCTTGAGGGTCCCTATCTCCCTCGTCCTCTCACTCACCGATATCATCATGGTGTTGACTACGCCGAACCCACCGGCGAGGAGAGCTACCAAGCCGATGACCGTGAAGAACGTCGTCAGCGTGCCGGACAGAGTCGAAGCAGCGGTCGCCAGGTTCGATGAGGTCACGACCTTCACCCCGGGAACCTTTGAGCCGATTTCGGACGCGATCTTGGTAACGTTGCTGGAGCTGTCCGCCTTGACGTATATCTCGGTCACTTTCCCCTGTTCGCCCACTATCGACTGGGCGTTGGTGAGCGAGACGTAGATCGACCTGTCCAGGAAGGCGTTCCCGCTCGAGTAGATCCCGACGACCGCGTAGGACGTCCCGCCCGTGGAGTTGGAACCGACGGTGACCGAAGCTCCGACGCCAAGCCCGAGCCTGGTCGCAAGAGTCTGCCCCAGCACCAGCTGATTTCCCGAGGCCGACGAGATCGAGGTCCCGCTCAGGATGTTCAACCCCCCGGTCACGTTCGAGTAGGTACCAGGGTCGATCCCAGAGAGGAGGACGGCGTCTCCATCGACAAAGCCTGTGGCCGATACCTGGCCGGTGACGGCATAGACGCCGCTCAGACCGTCTATCGTGGCCGTGGTCGACTGGTTGAGCGGATAGGCGGTGCTGAACAGCGCCCGCAGGCCTGCGCCACCACCAGTGGGTATCGTCGAGTTGACGACTGTTATCTGGGCCGGAAGAATGTCGCGTATGAGCCCATTGGTCCGGGTAGAGGTCCCGGCGGTCAGGGAGAGCAGGACCATTATCAGGGCGACACCGACGACTATCCCAGAGACGGTCAGAATCGTCCTCCCCTTCCGTCTCCTCAGGTTGCGGGAGGCCATGCTCAGGGATGACACGCGGAACCTACTCGAGCACGCCCGTGACCGGTATATACATTCGGAACGCCGGGTCCAGCAACCGGTCTGTGCCGCTAAGGTCTACTTCACGAGGTCGGGGTCGGGCTCCGCCTTGGTCTTCGTGTAGCGCATCCCCTTCAGCTGGATCGCCCGGGTGACGCGGGCTCCAAACTCCCTACGTTCGGCGTCGGCCAGCCCCAACCTGTCCATCATCCTCAGCGTGTTCTCCACGGCGTTTCCCCTGAAGTGGTTGCCGAAGTACCCGTAGACCTCACTCACTCGTCCCTCTATCTCCTTCACTTTGGGGACCCATTCGTCAACCTCAGCGTCGCTGTAGCGATAGTCGCTCCAGGGCTTCTTCCCTCTTCCATGCCAGCTGATAACAGCGAAGTCGGCCGTCACTGGCGTCTCCGGAGGGAGGAGAGGGCCGTCTCCTATCGTGTTGGCTATCTTGCACTGCCTGAGAAGGTCCAATGTCTCCGGACGGTTCCAGGATTTGTTTCGAAACTCCACTGCAAACTTGAGGTCGGCTGGAAGCGCCCCGAAGAAGTCTATCAGCTTGCCGAGTCCATCCTTGTAGGAGAAGCTCGGCGGGAGCTGCAAGATGATAGGTCCAAGCTTCCCTGCGTCCTCCAGCGGTCTCAGGTCATAGATGAACCTCATGAGGTCCTCCCCTACGCCTTTCTGGACGTCCAGCTTCTTGTCATGTGTGATGAGCTTGGGAACCATAGCTGAGAAGACGAAATCATCAGGCGTGATTCTAGCGCAGGCCTGGATCATAGCCTTCTTCGGATAAGCGTAGAATGTCGAGTCGATCTCGGTGGTCTTGAAGACCTTCGAGTAGAAGGCAAGCTTGTCCTTATTGTCCCTGGGGTAGAACACTCCCTCCCATTCTTTGAACGACCAGCCGGAGGTGCCGAGACGGATGACAGCCAACTCGAGGACGAACGTACCACCCGATTAGAGCCGTATTATGCTTATTTTTGGTCGAGACTCAGGACCTTTCATTGAGGGGGCGTCTCACGGCTGACGACCCCCGTCTCCTTCCCTGAGGTCATCCTGGCTGCCGGCCTGCTGATGAAGAAGATTCCCAGCGCGATGTACCAAAGGAGGAACCTAAGGTACCCGAAGTTCGGAACTTGGACCCAGAAGACGTCGGAGATCGAGACCAAGAAGATCGCAGCGCAGATGGCGTGGGCGGCCATTGAGACCTTGAACCCTCTGAGTGATTTGGCTCTGAGCGTGTGCACCTCTGCATGAGCCTCTTGGTGTAGCACGAGATACACCATCGCCCCGAGCAATCCCATCATCGATCCGATATCCAGGCCGAATGCGGCGGACGAGAAATCCAGAAAGGCAGAGCCAGCTGGCTGGGTCTGGAAGACGTAGTAGAGGAACGGTTCAAGGGCGACGCAGAATAGCAGGGCGAGGTTGAGCAGCATGGCCTCGGATGTCTCAACTGACAGAACCGAGACTATCCGGGTGTACCCGAGCCATATTCCGACGATGATCAGGAAGCTGAATCCGAAAAGGACGACATCGTTGATCAGGTGTGATGGATCTTGCGGAATGTTCTGAATCAGTGTGATGGCCCCCAGCGAGAGCGCGAGTCCGAAGACAAGATCTGAGAGCGCCTCGATTCTGAACTTGATTCTTGGAATGCCATCTGGAGAGGGGACGTGCGTCAACGGTTGCGAACCCAGACGATGTATTGACGCCTAGCTTTTGTGTGTTGACCACATCTTCGTCTTGAGCGCGCACCGGCTCCGCGGCTCGGTATGTTCTCGACAGAATGAACCAACCAGCTCATCTCCCGGCGGTTACCTGCAGCGTCGTGTTCTGCTCGGCTCCGGTGGAGAAGATGAACTCCATGCTAAGCGTGTACGTCGCACCTGTCGTAACGTTGCGCACGGAGGTGGAACCAGTGGCAGTCTGGTCGACCGTGAGAGCGTTCGCCGCGCTGACGATGAAGGTGTTGTGATAGAACGCTATGAAGGTCGAACCTGGTAGCTGCGAGGAGTTCGTGACCTCGATTGTCCAGATTGGGTCCTTCGCCGTGTTGTTCACTTCTATGCTGAGTTCGCTGACCCCATACCCGCTGGGGGTTGCGAGGGACCCGGTCACTGTGACGTCGTCCGCTCTATCGCCGCAACCCGGGCAGCCGGCCGGCGTGGCTGCTAGGACGAGGTATCCGACCGCGGCGAGCGCCATGGCCGCTGCCGCGACCGCGGCGACTGCCACCCTGAGCCGTGAGATCCCTCTCCGATGCATCCTGACGACCAAGGCGTCCTAGAGGTCCCTTCGTTATATGTTCAGCCCAGGGCTGGTCTCCTGAATGGGAACGCTCCCGCCAGTCCCCGTCAAGCTACCGGCTCGGCGACGCTGAGCGCGTCGAGAAAATACTGAGGGAAGAGGTCCCGGTGCGCGTTGACAAATCGCGTGAAGTTCGAATCGAGTACGTAGGTGATTGCGTGATCGGTCTCGCTCCTAACGCTTCGGCCGTAGGTCTGCACGAGCCTCAGGGCGGTCTGCCAGTCGTACCATCCCTGGTCCCGGTCGAGCTTCACCCTGGTCCTCCTGTCGGAGAGGTCAGGATATGGGACCTTGACGACAATCTGGAACCTTGATAGGTCGTCCTTCAAATCCACACCCTGATAGAGGCTAGGCGAGATCAGGACCGACGCGTCGGTGGAACCGTGTATCTGCAGCAGGACGGACCTCTCGAACGTCCCCTCCGTCGTGACCAGCCTCGCCCTGTTCAACTCCGAGACGTGCTGCATGATATAGTTGACCTGCTGGTAGGACGTCGTGTGTATGACCCCTCTCTCGCTCGAATGTCGCTCCATTATCCGGTCGACCGCCCTGGCTATCCCCTCCATGGACGCCTCCATGCTGGCTCGACTGAGCGAGGCCACATTGAGGGCGCGTATCGGCCTGTTCTCGACCGGGAAGATTGACTCAGGGACAGCGACGTAGCAGACATCCTCCTCTCTTATCCCAAGAGCCCGGCACAGGAGAGCCTTCGAGAAGATCGTCGCCGACATGAGGAGCACCGTGTCGGCGGTCTCGAAGAGGGGTCCGGCATAGCCGCCTACCTGGATCGGCTGGAACACGACCTCCTCGACCGACCCGTCGGCCGACTTCTTCACGCTGTTGACGACCCAGTTCCCTGGCGAGGCCTTGAGGTCCTTCGTGAAGCTCTCGAGCGAATCCAGCGTGCTCTTGCACGAGGCGACCTTGTCCTGCAAGTCACGGTCGTCAAGGTGGACGGCGCAGAATTCGTCCAGGGTCTTCCTCGCTTCGGCGAGCTCACCGTACCAGGCCGCTGGGTCGTCGACTCCCCTGTCGGGCATCGCTACGCCCTGACCCCTGTCGCCCGTCGCGTCGTGGTACAACTGCACGACAGACTTCCTGAGGGAGAAGGAAGCGAAGCCCACGAGTTGCTTCTCCAGGTCGTGGGCCTCGTCGCAGACCAGGAGCTTCCTGTGCGGCAGGTCCTCGGCATACCTGAGCTCGCTGAGAAAGAACGGGTAGTTGCAGACAGTCACGGGCGCCCTGAAGGAGGACCACTTCTGGTCATAGTATGGGCAGAGTCTTCCGCCCTTGAGGTTCTCGCACTTCGAGTTCCTGTTGCAGGCGTGCTTCTTGTGCTGGTCGTACTGCTCGAAGCTGAGATAGTGGGAGCAGTCCGTGAGCTTCCAGTCGACCTCGCACCTCCCCTTGCTGCAGGGCAGCTCGAGTCCCATCGAGGTCGGGACGAGGCAGCGGAAGTTGGGCTTGCCCTTGACCACGGCATAGCCGAAGTCCGAGACGTACTGGTCCTGGAGCTGCTTGGTAGACGTAACGATGTACGCGGAGGCGAGATGGTTGCAGAGCGCGGCTGCGAGGGCCGACTTGCCAAAGCCCACGGGCGCCTCGAGCATGATGAACTTCTTCCTGGATATGACCGCGGCCTCAATCTGCTCGAGCGTCTCCCTCTGGAACCTGCGCATGGACCCGTACGGGAAGGAGTCAGCGAGCGCGTCCTTGCCCGACGACGTGTAGCCGCACTTGGGGCAGAAAGACGGCCCCTTCCTTGAGACCCTGAGGCGGGCGTCGCATTCCGGGCAGAATTTCATCTGAAGAGTTCGAGAACCCGGTTTCTTTGTTGGCTTAAATTGTTAGTCCCAGGATCCGGCGACTATCTGTCCACATTAGGAAACGCACGGGCGAGTTCCTCGGGCGCGGCCTGAACTCTTCGACGAATGCCCGCCGCTCAGTCGTCTGGCTTCAGTCTTCGCGGAGACGCAGCCGGGTAGTCTCCTGGGGGTTACTTGATCCCGCTCTCGACGAACTTGGTCCCAGTGTTCGTGAGCACATACGCCTTGAGGCCGTCTTTGTCGTCCTTCACCTGCATCATGTGACCCTTCCAGACGTTCTTCAGAATCTTGTCGGCGACATTGCCGGGGACCTTCTCTCTCGAATCCACGAAACCCTTCTCGATGTCCTTGGCGTTGAAGGAAGCCAATCCCGACTGCTTCTCGAGGTAGTACCCGATTACGAGAGACCTCTGGACGTCATCGGTTGGACTCTTCTCTACTATGAACTGACGGATAGAAAGCACCTTCGCTGCGGGAGGGGCAGACTGCGCAGGCTGCGCGGGCGGTGCAGGCTGGAGAGGCTGCGGGACGACAGTCTCTCCTCCGCCCACCTTCTGCTCGAGTGACTTGATTCTTCTCTCGTGTTCCTGAAGCAAAGCTTCCATCCGCGCCAGCGCGTCTTGGCTGCTCATCTACCACCAATCACCTGCAGCCTTCACGGCTAACTTCATTGCTACTTTAATTCTTGCAAAGAGTGCGCTTGCTTCGGCGCCCCCTTTCGTCCCCGGGGCTACTGTCAGGCTCAAGCCCTCACGTTCTCGTCCTAGGAGAACCTCTAACGGGAGGAGCGAGACGAAGCCATAGCCCATCGCCACGTACGGGACCAGGAAGAGGGCTACCAAGGATGGAGGAAGCCCTCTGAGACCACCGAGGAGATGCTCAAAGAAGACTCCGTAGATGCTGAAGGCCAGCGCGACCCTCAGAGCGCTCCTCGAGTGTAGGAGGATGACCAGCAGCCCCAGGATGAACACCTCGAACTCGAGGAAGTAAAGGGTGGGCGGAATCACGACCTTTCCGCACCAGGCAGGCATGCAATCGATCTGCTCCTCGAAGATTATCAGTGGGATAGCCAGGAGCAGGAAGAGCAGGAATCGGGGCAGCCCCGTCTTGACCATAATCGTGGCGAGGTTTCTCCTGAAGACGAGGATCAGCGCGAATGTTGCAGTCAGCAGAGGGACGTCGACAAGAAAGCCGAATACCAAAGCGGGAGGAAGAAGAGTGCAATCACTCTATTTGGGGTTGATGGTAACCCCCAAATGGTCAACGCACCTTAGCAAAGGATAATTACGTCCATGAGCCAGTCTGTTCATGCCGAAAAGCAAGGCAAAGCGGAAGTCTCGCACTGGGAATGAAGAGATTCTAGATTCATTCGAGAGTTGGTTGAAGCGACAGAGGCCGAAGGAAGTCAGAGCGAAGGCCGGGTTCATGAACGGTGAACCTGCCAAAGCCGAGACAACCTGAGACATCCGGCCATAGCCTTCCCTGACCCACGCGTGACCTCGCAGGGAGCCACCTTGGACTCTAAACGAATCCCAAGGGGTGGGAGGTAATCCTCACGGCTTTAGGTGAAACCGAGGCCCGACGAATCCATCTTCCGGACGCAACTCTCGCAACGTAACCCGCGGGGCGTTCTGTAGACCTTCCCCGTTGCGCCGCACACTGGGCAACGTTCTACGGCTCTGTTCACAGTCCTTGCTGAATTATGCCACTATAAAACATGGCCGAACCGTACCGCCGGTCCGTTTCTATCCTCGATGAGACCCGAAGCCAATTCTTTTAACGGGTCGGACTCGGGTCTCAGTGCATGGCTTCAATCAGGGTCGTGGATGACGGTGTCGCCCCGGTAGTGGGAAAGGGACTCGAGCCCCCGTTCAAGCAAGGTGAATACTATGTGTTCGATACGGCAGACGACCTGGCGAGGTACTGGAACAAGCTCCCACCCGGAAGAAGGGCGGAGCTATCGAAGCAATCGAGGAAGGAAGGCAAGGACATTCGGCTGATTCTCGACGGTTTTGTGCACAAACCGGCGAAGACCAAGTAAGTCGTTCACAAGACTCATCACGTGAAAGTGAACTCCGCCTGGATTGACGTGGAGTCGGTGCCCGAGAGACTCTGCGCGTTCGTAGACCACTCGAGGGTCATGTTCATTGTCACCGTCCCAGAGGACACGAGATGGTAGGCGTAACCGCTCCAGCAGCCCGGCGTGACGGATGTGTGGTTCTGGCCCTCACTAAGAGTTAGGATGATCGCTGCGCAGTCGCACAACGGGCCCCCAGGAACCTGACGAAGCACCGATGAGTTCCCGACTATTGACGCCGAGAGTCCTCCTCCGCAGCCGCCCACCACGTATATCGGAGCGCTCCCGACATTCTCGAATAGCACCTGGAATGTGACAGTCGTGTTTCCGTGCGAATCTTTGGCCGTGGTGGCCTGGACCGACTCAACCCTGACTGGCGTGCCCGGCGAGTAGCTGAACTGACCTGAGGTCACGTTCGAGATCGCGCTGGAGGACGTTGAGGTGCTGATGATGGTAGAGGTCGTGGAGGTTGTCGATGTGGTCGACGACTGAGCCGTCGTCGAGACGGACGTGTTTGAAGTCGTGCAGCTGGAGGCCGTTGTCACAGTCGACAGGGTGGAGCTGGCACCCGGCTGGACCGTGGCGGGGATGTAGATTGCGGCGCCAAGCACTATGACTATGGCCGCCGTAAGCAACAGCGCTTTCGAGATCATGCGAATCATCCTGACATGGTATCAGCGGGATTAATAGAACTACAGAAAAGAACACGCCCGGAGGGGCTGTTCAATCGATTTGGCGTCGCACCGCCAGGTCTCCCGCACCTCAGACGACGGAGGAAGGAACCATCAATGATTATGGCCTTAACTGTCGATTTGTTCAATAATACAATCTATTATCTTGCAACTTCTCACAGAATCATCATAGCAGAGCGTCAATCATTCACCCTCCTTGCCCAAGTTGCTTGCAACATGTCGTGTGGCTCGCGCGCCTAGGCGAGCAGGGTCTCCGTCTTCGAGGAGTCTCGCTCCAATCCGGATACCCTGACGCCGACCAACCTCACCCCCTCTCCTCTCGACGCAAATTCCTCCAGCAGGTCCTTCGCGTTCTCCTTCAGGACCCCCTCACTGTCGGTATAGGCCGGGAGCGTCCTTTCCCTCGTGTGCGTCTCGAAATGCGTGAACCTGATCTTTATGCCCGTCACCCTGAATCTCACTCCCGCCTGCTTGACCCTGTCGTGGAGCTCGTGAGCGGCGTCTTCGGCCTCGGAGTGGACCCTTCCGAAATCGTGTACGTCTTCCCTGAAGGTCCGCTCGACGGCGAGGGACTTGGGCATGTCCCGGGCGCGCACCGGTATCCTCTCCTGGGCGTGCGCGACACCCCAGAGCCAGACCCCCGTCTTTCCGAACCACGTCATGAGTTGCTTTCCGGGCACCGCCTGGAGTTGGGCTATCGTCTCGACGCCATGATCCTTGAGGAACGCTTGGGTCTTCTTCCCCACCCCAGGGATGACGGACACCGGGAGCGGGGCGAGGAACGCCGATGGGGAGTCCAGCGGGACCACCGTCAGGCCGTCCGGCTTATGAAGGTCCGACGCTATCTTGGCAGAGGACTTGTTCGGACCGATGCCGATCGAAGATGAGAGCCCGTGGACGTTGCGGACCGTCCGCTTGACCACGAGGGCCAGTTGCTCCGCCTCCTCCGGGCTGGTGGCCCGTCCACTCACGTCCAGAAAAGCCTCGTCGATGCCCGTCTGCTCGAACTCGCCGAACTGCTTCAGGGTGCCCATTACCTCCTCGGAGACGCGCTCGTAGAGCGCGAAGTTCGGCCTGAGGTAGACAGCCGAGGGGCAGAGCTTCCATGCCCTGGATATCGGCATACCGGACCTCAGACCGAACCTCCGGGCCTCATAGGAACACGTTATCACAACGCCCCTGCCCTTGCCCTGCTCTGGGTCGGCTCCGACGACGACCGCTGCCCCCCGAAGTGCTGGGTTCTCCCTCGCCTCGACCGAGACGTAGAAGGCGTCGAGGTCCACGTGGAAGATCGTCCGGCGCGTCTCTTGTTCCATGGCGCGACTAGAACCCTGTGAGCGTCCCCTGGGCCGAGTCAGCCGGGCCCGGAACCTGCTTCTCCTTCCAATCCATCTCTATCATGCCGAGGAGCCTCCTGAACTCGTTGACCGACTCCGGGCCGAAGCCCGCAAAGTGGTTGTTGAAGAAGACGTACGCATTGTCTAACGAGTCGCCCTCCTCCTTGAGGTTCTCAGCCCACCTCTCCATGTCCGCCTTGCGTTCCTTCTGTATCCCTCCGAACTCGGTGATGTCCCGCTCGCCGACCATGCGAAGGACCGTGAAGTCAGCCGTCACCTCCGCGGGCGTCTCGAGGTACTGGTTGAGCGACCAGGTCATCGCGACGTTGTTCTTCTCGAGCAGCTTGTACACCTCGGGGGTGAACCAGGATTTGTGCCTGAACTCGATGGCGTGCTTGTACTTCGGGCTGAGAAACTCCACGAACTTCTTCATCGCGGGCATGTGCTTGTCTGCCTTCACCGAGGGGGGTAGCTGAGCCACGATCGGCCCGAGCTTCGGCCCGAGCTTCCCCACGACGCTGTAGAAGTACGTGAGCGTGCTCTCGAAGTTCTCGAGCTTGTTGTCATGGGTTATCTTCTTGGAGAGCTTGGGGCTGAAGACGAACCCTTCGGGGGTCGCCCTCATCCACTGGTCTATCATGAACTGGTTGGGGATCCTGTAGAAGCTGGAGTCGATCTCCACGCAGTCGAAGACCCGGGAGTAGAACCTTAGGTAGTCCTTTGCGGGCAGATCCTTAGGGTAGAACGGACCGGCCCAGTCCTTGTACGACCAGCCGCTGCAGCCCACCTTGACTTTCTTTGCCAGGGACAACACGGTAAACGCCCCTTTCCTGATAATAAAGATGACTCGCCACGCGAACCGACGCGTGAAGAGGAGGGGACCTCTTCGCTAGGTTCATCCACCGAATCCACAGAATCCGCTGAGACCGTGCGGTCTTGGCGGCCCGCCGTCCTGCGGCAACGAGATAGGACCGAGCACGGTCTTCTGCCGCTACTGCCGTCAGAGGCTCGTTCCCGTTGCGAGTGGAATACAGCCGTCCGCTGAGTCTCTCGCAACCGCGAAGATGATGCAGACTCACCGTGGAAGGAACGCTGACCTATTCGAACTGAACGTCCTCAGCGCTCAGGGGACAAGGACTGCTCTTCCCACCACATCGCCGGCCTTGAGCTTCTGTAGGACTTCTGAGCCTTCGCTAAGTGGATATCCCTTCGCCTTCACCCTCACCTTCCCCTGTGACGCCAGTCTGAGCATCTCGTGCAGGTCCTTCTTGCTGCCTGCCATGCTCGTGACTATGCCGACCTCCCCCCCGAACCCGACGGGGACGTCGCCGAAGACCGCCATGAGGATCGTGCCCCTGTTCTTCACGACCCTGGTAGCGAGGCTTATCGCGGCCGGCGCAGGCGTGTGCATGATTACCTTCGCGGGCCTGTTCGATTTCGCGAACTCGTCGGCCTCCGAGGAGAGCACGGCCTCATCGGCCCCCATCTCCCGGGCGAGCCCTAGCTGCGCCTTCGAGACGTCGACCGCCGTTACGTGCGCACCCTTCAGCTTCGCGAACTGGACGGAGAAGTGGCCCACCCCGCCTATCCCAATCACCATGACGTTCTCTCCAGGTCTGATTTCGGCTCTCTCCACCGCCCTGTACGCCGTCACCCCGGGGCAGAACAGTGTGGCGGCATCTATGTCGCTTATGTTGTCAGGTACCGGGTAGACGAAGTCGTGCGGGGCCTTCATGTACTCGGCGTACCCTCCGTTCACGTGTTCCCCAGAAATCACCCTCTCCGGGCAGAGGTTCTCGTCGCCGCTCAAACAGTACTCGCACCTGCCGCAGGTCCTCCAGATGACAGAGACTCCGACCCTCTGACCCATCTTGATGTCTTTCACCCTGTGCCCGATCCCCGCGACTACCCCGACCACCTCGTGTCCGGGGATGATAGGGAGGGCCGCGGGTATCCCATAGACCTTGAGGTCGCCCTCCACTAGATGGAGGTTCGAGTGGCAGACCCCGCACGCTGACACCCTGAGCAAGACGTCGGACGGCTCCAGAATGGGGTCGTCGAACTCTCGATATTCGAGAGGGCCGTCCTCTATCGGAGCTAGCCTGTTCAGGACCAGTGCTTTCATCTGGTCTCCCAACACATCAATCGGTTAAATCCCTTGGCCCTTTCTTCCTTCGAGGTCTAGAAGTTCACTGCGCCAATGCCCTTCAGGCCGAGTCCCTTCCTGACCTCGTCTGGCGTGGCGGTGTCCCGCCCGGTCGTCTCCTGCACCATCGTCTTAATCTTGGTCACCTGTTCGGCGTTTGTGCGCGCGTAGACACCCTTCCCCATGTAGAGGTTGTCCTCAAGGCCCACCCGCGTGTGGCCGCCAAGCCTGGCGGCGGCCAGGCATGACCCGAACTGGTGCCTCCCGGCAGCCGCCACCGACCAGGTGTAGCTCCCGGCACCAAGCAACCTGTCCGCGGTCTGTTTCATCATGAGAAGGTCTTCGAGGGAGGCGCCGATCCCCCCAGTTATCCCGAGGACGAACTGCATGTGTACGGGACCCTCCAGGGTCCCCTCCGCCAGGAGCCTGTTCGCGTTGTAGACGTGCGAGACGTCGTAGCACTCGAGTTCCGGTTTGGTCCCATTCTCTCGCATTGTCTTGCAGAACACCTCCATGTCGGCGAAGGTGTTCTTGAAGATGTAGTCCTTGGTCGCCCTGATGTACGGTTCCTCCCAGGGAAACTTCCACGTCCTCGGCTTCGAGAGGTACGGATAGAGGCCGAAGTTCATCGAGCCCATGTTGAACGAGGCCATCTCGGGTCTGAAGGCGGGGACTACTGCGAGCCTCTCCTGGGCGGTCATCCCGAACCCGCCTCCTGTGGTGGTGTTGACGACGACGTCAGACCTCTTCTTGATCTCGGTCAGGACTCTGCGGAACAGCTCAAGGTCAGAGGTCGGCTTCCCTGTCGACGGGTCCCTCACGTGGATGTGCACAATCGCGGCACCGGCTTCGGCGGCCCTCACAGCCTCGTCGGCGATCTGCTCCGGCGTGATCGGCAGGTATGGACTCATGGTAGGCGTGTGGACGGCGCCTGTAATGGCCGCCGTGATGATCACCTTCTCAGTCAGAGAAGAGGCTAGCACGACCCTGATTCGCGGGGGCCGGGTATTAAACCGAACGAGGGCGTCAGATGACCGGTGAAGGCTCCATGGAGGCTGCCGGCCACCTCCCGAATGAGACCCAGCCCGGCCTCCATCTCGCGGCGTCTCCACTCAACCTTATATCGTGCCTAGAGATGAAACGGAACGGAAGCCTCGAGTAATGCCCACGCTGAGCTTTGCTGACGCCAAGAAGCGGGTAGCCGAACAGCTCAGGACGGCGGTAGGCGCGGAGGATTTCGACGTCACATCTGCAAAGCTCGAGGAGATGCAAGGTGTCTGGAGATTCGACGTCGAGTACAAGAAACCCAAGGCCATGTTCTCAGACACGGCCTTCCTCATTCTGGATGCGACGACAGGAGAGGTCAAGGAATTCCGGAAGGGGATGTGACGGGGCCGCGCCTTGGCTCCGGACGATAGGTCTCGGACTTAGCCTTCTTGGCAGGTAGCCCGGAGGCCCATACAAGCGATCTTGCGACCCACGCGCTGGCCTTCTTCTGGTCTGTTCTCCACGCGCCCGGAACCACGATGTAGCCGCTCATGGGCCTGCCATCCATCGGGGAGAACCTCGACGCGCCCTTCTCTCTGAGAAGCTCCGTCTGGTCCTCTTCCGAGAGCCTGACGAAGAGGTCCTTGCCGAACAGGCCCGCGAACAGGTTCCCGTTCACGAAAGCGGCGTCGTTCCCGAACATAGGCCTGACGTGGACATGCGGGTCCTTCGGGAGCACCGACAAGAAGAAGGCCCTGTCTTCGACGCCGGGGCGGGGAATCTTCATCTCAGACGTGCCCCGAGACGCCCTGAGGGGTGTAGGGCTCTTCCAGGTACTTAGCCTCCTCCGCCGATATCTTCACGTTGAGCGACTCTACGAACTCCTCCAGGTGCTCCACCTTCGTCGTGCCGACGATGGGGGCGGTGACTCCCTTGAAGAGGAGCCATGCAATCGCGACCTGAGTTGGGGTCGCACCCTTGTTCCCAGCCACTTCCCTGGTCCTGCGGACTATTTCATCGCTCGTCGGCTTCCCCACGTACCTAGAGTAGGACATCGACCCGGGTGAGACCCTCCCGCTGTCTTTCTGCGTCGTGACTATCCTGCCGCCGTCGAAGTACTTCCCCGAGAGTATCCCGGCGGCGGTCGGGCTCCACGGGATCAGGGCGATCTTCTCAGCGGCGCAGAGGGGGTTCATCTCCCTTTCCTCCTCGCGGTAGATCAGGTTGTACAGGTTCTGCATGCTCACGAAGCGGGCGTAGCCTCCTATATCGCTGGCGTAGAGCGCCTTGGCAAACTGCCAGGCCCACATGCTCGACGCTCCGATGTACCTGACACTCCCACCCTCGACGAGCTCGCTGAGGACCGAGAGTGTCTCCTCGATCGGCGTGTCGTAGTCCCAGCGGTGCGTCTGGTAGAGGTCCACGTAGTCCATCCCCAGCCTGCGAAGAGACTCGTCGAGCGCGTGGTGCACGTGCTTGCTGGAAAGGCCCTGCGCGTTGGCGCCCTCGCCCATGGGGTTGAACACCTTGGTCGCGACTACCGCGTCCTCGCGGCCCCCTTTGAGGAACTCTCCGAGTATCTCCTCGGACCTCCCCTTCGAATAGACGTCGGCGGTGTCGTAGAAGGTTATCCCTAGGTCCCAGGCGCGCCTCAGCACCGCCTTCGCGCCTTCGCCATCCACCATCCAGGTCGACTGGTTCCCAAAGGTCATGCAGCCAAGGCAGATTCGAGAGACCTTCAGGCCCGTCTGACCGAATCTAACGTACTCCACGGACGGTCTAGGATGGATTCAGGCTATCAGCCTTTGGGCCTGTTCAGAGCGGAGTTACTTCTCGCTGCGATTCAGAGAGACCGAGTTGATGCAGTACCTCAAACCGGTCGGCTTCGGACCGTCGCTGAAGACATGCCCCAGGTGGGAACCGCAGCGGGCACACTCAACCTCCGTCCTCCTCATGAACAGGGAGTTGTCTGATTCTTCCTTGACAGAGCCCGCCGCTATCGGCTCCCAGAAGCTCGGCCACCCAGTGCCGGATTCGAACTTGGTCTCCGAACTAAACAGCGGGTTGCCGCAGACCACGCAGTGATAGACTCCCTGCTCGTGGCTATCCCAGTACTCGCCCGAGAACGGAATCTCCGTGCCCTTGTTGATGCAGACGTCGTATTGTTTGGGGGTCAGGCGCTGTTTGAGCCTCGCTTTCTCTTCTTTCAGCATGAGAGTAATCCACCGTGGGAATCGTATAAGCCTTGTTCAAAATTCCTACAGACGAGGTCTCCGGAGACGGATGCCCGGAAAACTCTATCTATTGCACACGGTACCGACAACGGTCTTGGCGAGTTTTGGCAGGGCTCGTGTCGGCGCCGCAAAGCTGGAAATCAGCAGAGCCGGGCTCGGCGGGGGAGCCCTGGGCTACATGTACGAGCCCGTGCAGGACGACGTGGCGGTCGCAACTGTCAGGAAGGCGCTCGATGCAGGATTCGATCACCTCGATACCGCGCCCCTGTACGGGTCGGGCACGAGCGAGAGGAGAGTCGGCGAGGCGCTCATGGGCATCGACAGGAAGCTGTTCACAATATCCACCAAGGTTGGAAGGGTACTCGTACCATCCTCTGAGCCTGTAAGATGGAAGGGCGCGCCGAAGCTGGAGGCCGTCTTCGATTTCAGCACGGCGGGTATCATGAACTCGTTCCAGAGCAGCCTCAAGCGCCTCCGCCTGAAGAGCGTTGACATCCTGCTCATCCACGACTGCGATGACGATATCCCGCAGGCTATCAGGGAGTCTTATCCGACCATTTCGAAGCTCAAGGAGAGCGGCGCAACGAAGGCGATAGGGGCAGGGCTGAACAGCTACGAGACCGCCCTCAAACTGGCGAAGAAGGCCGATTTCGATTGCTTCCTAATCGCCGGGAGGTACACGCTGCTGGAGCAGGGCGCCCTCGAAGAGTTCCTCCCGTACTGCGACGACCACCAAATAGGTGTAATCATCGGCGGCCCCTTCAACAGCGGGATCCTCGCCTCCGACCTCTCTGCGGGCGCCAAGTACAACTATGCGGACGCGCCGCCCGAGCTTCTGAAGAAGGCCCGGAGGATCAAGAAGGTCTGCGATGAGCATTCGACACCCCTGAGGGCCGCCGCGCTGCAGTTCATCCTGGCGAACCCTACCGTAACGTCTACGATACCGGGGTGCCGATCTCCCGAGGAGGTGGAGGACAACTCGAACGCGCTCAGGTTCAAGATACCGAGAGACCTGTGGAACGACCTCAAGTCTGAGAATCTCATCGGAGAAGACGCGCCGGTCCCGAGATAGGCCGACCCACCTGACTAGCCCTTCCCGGTGCTCAGAGATTTCTGCGCCTCTTTCATGTCTGCGACGAGATAGCCGCTCTTCGAGAAGAACCCTATTGAGGCCTCATTCCACCCGAAGATGAGGGCGTTGACCTTAACAACGCCCTTCTTCATCATCCGAGACTCGACCTCCCTTACCAGCCGGGTCGCGACCTTCTTCCTCCGGTATCGAGGGCGCACTCCGAGGTGGTAGATCCACCCCCGCCTTCCGTCCCATGCGCCCATGACGCTGCCAACTATCTTCCCTCGCTCCTCGGCGACCAGGAAGAGCTCGGGGTCTCTCTGAATCTTGGTCCTGATTCCCTCCATCTCGTCCCCCGGTCTGAACTCAAGCCCTGACTCTGACCAGACTTCGACGACACCCGGGTAGTCAGAGATGCCAAAGGTCCTGATCTTCAATGATCGGCCCTTATCCCATGGCCGAGGTCGGCCAGCAAGCGGATCAGGATTGCCTTGGTCCTCCTGGCCGCCTTCACCGGCTCGTCCATGCTTGAGAAAGGCTGGGCGACCAGGTAACCCTCGAAGCCCTCCTTGGCCAGACTCGAAAGGACCTCTTTCATGTCGACATCTCCTCCCCCCGGAATCATGTGGAGGTGAGGCTTCACCTTCGGCTGATAAGTCGGTGAGAAGAATATCCGGCTCGGCATCAGGGTATCGGCGAAGTGCACGTACCCTAGCAGCCCCTTCGCGTCCTGGATGATCTCCCTCGGCCCGTGCCCCAGACTGAAGGTGTGGGGTACGCAATAGTTGTACCTGATGTGCTGCGATTCGAACGAGGCGAGCAGTTTCACCGCTGCGAACGAGTCCTCGATGAAGTCTCCAGGATGCGCCTCGAAGAATATCGTCACGCCTTCGTCATGCAGCTCCGGCAGAAGCTCGCCAATCGACTTGACGAATGACCTCCGCGACCCTCCCGGATTGTCCATGTCCCCCGACAGCTCCGAAGCGAGGGACTTGCATCCCAGCTTCCGTGCCACCTCGAGCACGTGCCTCATCTCCCTGACCGCTCCTCGCGCGCCGGGACTCTCCGGGGGATGCGATTCCCGGGCTCGACTTGGTTCGTTTGAGGGGGTTCCAACCCGGAAGGGCGAAGAGCGCCGCGATTCCGAGGCCGTTGAGCGAAAGTAGCTCGTCCAACGTCTCAACGCTGGCCGTTCTCGCGGCGCACGCGTCGAAGTGCGAGAGGCCTATCTCGACCATGCCGAAACCACACCCCGAAGACTTCTCCAGTGCCTCGCGGAGGGGCATCTGGGCGAAGAGGGTGGTCTCGATCGCCAGCCTGAAATTGACCAACGGTCAATGCGACACGAGGTCGGATATTAATTCGCCGCCGGGGCGTGCCAAAGCCGAAACGCTTTAGGCCGCCAGAGCAGCGCAACCAAGCGATTGGCTTCCAGGATTGGTTTCATCGGGCTGGGCGTGATGGGCAGCAGGATGTCGAAGAACCTCCTACGGGGTGGATACGACGTCGTCGTCTACAACCGGAGCCGGCCTGCCATCGAGGACCTGCTGAGGCACGGGGCCGTCGCAGCCGGGTCCCCCGCGGAGATGGCCAAGACCTGCGAGATCGTGGTCCTGTCACTCTCGGACTCGAAGGGCGTTGAAGAGACGGTTCTGGGAGAGAAGGGGCTTGTGCACGGGTTTGCCCCAGGGAGCGTCGTAATCGATACCAGCACGATAGACCTCGCAGTCACGATGAGGGTCGCGTCGGCCTTGAAGGAGCGTGGGTTCCATTTCCTGGATGCCCCGGTGAGCGGAGGGCCCGAAGGTGCGGACGCCGGGACTCTCTCCATAATGGTGGGGGGTGACCGCTCAGCGTTCGCGAAGTGCGAGGGCGTCCTCGGCAAGATTGGTAAGCGAGTCTTCTACCTTGGCGAGTCCGGCTCCGGGCTGAAGATGAAGCTCTTCAACCAGGCCCTCGTGGGCGTGTACTTCGTCGCCGTGGCGGAGGCCTATCTCTGGTCCGAGAAGCTCGGGGTCAAGCTGGAGGACCTAGGGGAAGTGATATCGACGAGCTGGGGGGATTCCCCTCCCTTCCGTCACTTCGTCTCGGTGCTCCGGTCAGGGGAGTTCAAGGGGGGCGCCCTGGTCAGGAACCTCAAGAAGGACCTCTCGATAGTGCTCGCAAGCGCCGAACAGAAGGGCGTCTCGATGTCCCTCGACGAGGTCGCATACCGGTACATCGAGAAGGCCAGTGAGATGGGGCGCGACGACTACGACATATCCTCGATCTTCCAGATACTTGACGAAATCAAGTCGCGGTCTGGCTGACCCGCCGTCACTGTAACTTCCCGCGGCCGGCTATCTGCAACCTGCTCTCGACCTCCCCTCCCCTCAGCAGGACGTACTCGTCATGGAGACACGTCGTCGTGTCAACGTGCCAGGGAAGCAGCTCGAGCTTGTCCTCGACCATCGTGTCCGGTCCGGCAGGCTCCTTCCTGACCGCCAGATGGCCGTGCTCGGCGTTGAGGGAGACGACCTCGAGGTCTGGCCTGTCCTTGATCTTGGGCAGTCCGGATTCCGCGCTTATCCCCTTGTATCCCACATCGATTATCAGCTTCTCCGGCCTCGGCTTGCTGACGACCGTGGTCAACAGTGTTAGGGAGGTCTCGAAATCCACGCCAGCCTTGCGGTACCCGAGGTCCATGAACACGTACCCCCCGGCCTGCACCTCCGTTACGCCCGGGAACTCGGCGGCGATCTTGTACGACATGGTGCCGCTGCAGCTAACCGTGTCTACGCTCAGCCCGGAGTCCCTGATAGTCTGAGCCGTCCCGACGAGGAGGCCGAGTGCCTTCTTTCCCATTGCGGTCTTTGCCGCAGCGTCAGGGAAGCCGTAGAGGGCGCCCTCATATCCCATCAGTCCACCGAACTCCAGGTTGCTCATCTTGGAGACCTCGCGTGCGAGGGTAACAGCGTCGGCGGGCGCCACCCCCGTCCTGTCGAGCACTCCCTGTCCAGCGCTGCTCAGGTTTACGTCTACCAGGACACGGACTCGCGAGCCCTCCTGGGAGGCCAGCTCCGAGATTCTGTCTCGCGTTGTGCAGAGTGTCGACGGTCACGGCGAGCTTGCACAGCTTCGCAACTCTGGCGAGCCTCTTCACCTTGAACTCGCCGACCACCTCGTTTGCTATCAGGACGTCACCTATCCCGCCTCTCGCCATCACCTCAGCCTCACTCACCTTTGCGACGGTGATCCCCTTCGCTCCCGCGTCAATCTGTTTTTGGGCGAGCCAGGGAGACTTGTGGACCTTCACATGAGGCCTGAGGCTCGCGCTGGTCCCGCGGAAGTACGTGGCCATCTTCTCGATGTTGCGCTCTGCCGCGTCCATGTCGAGTAGGAGGGCGGGGGTGTCGCAGTCGCTAGCTCTCAAACCAGACCATCCCCTCAGAACACCGAGAGCACGTTGTCCCGGACCTCCTTGATCAGGTCTTTCTCGGCGCCGGTGGAGAGGCAGATCTCGTTGGCTCCTGCGTCTGCATAGGACTGCATTATCCTCACGAGGTCAGGCCAATCCTTGCAGAAGTGCATGCCCGTCTCCAGCTCCTCGTCCGTGACCTTCTTGCCTGCCTTCTCGACGGCCACGGGATCCTTTATGCTCCAGGAGTCCTTCCTCAGCCAGCCGAGAGACCTCCACGCTCTCTTTCTGAGCTCGCTTGGGCTCATGAACGTGAACGAAAGGTGGACTTGCAGCCCTCCCTTCTTCTTCCCGGCTTCCTTGATGCCCTTCCGGTAGGCCGGGAGTATCACCTTCTCCAGCCTCTCTAGGTCGTTCCGGGGCGAGATCGTGACCAGGGTGTCGGCATACCTCCCTGCGTAGTACGCGGCCCTCTTCCCAATCGCGGAGAAGTAGATCGGTATCTGCGTCTTCGGCTTTGTGTACCCGTAATAGAAGTCGGCTGAATAGTACTTGCCCTTGAAGCTGAACGGCTTCTTTGATTCCCACAGTCGACGGATCAACTCCAACCCTTCTACCAGCCGCTCCATCCTCTCCTCCCATTCGGGCCACTTCCCGTTCCAGAACGGTCTCTCGTTGAGAGCCTCTCCGGTCCCCACGGCCAGCAAGAACCTGCCGGGGTACATGTTGTCTAGCGTCGCGCTCGCCTGAGCCACTATCCCAGGATGGTAGCGCGCCCCGATAGGCACCGTCACGAGGGGACCGACCTTGATCGTGCTTGTATGGTCGAGGGCGACTCCAAGGGTGCTCCAGACGAATGGCGACCCGCCTGCCGAGTGGTACCACGGGAAGAAGTGGTCGCCGAGCCAGGCTGTCTTGAATCCCTGATCCTCACAGAACCGCACGGTCTCGACGAACTTCATCGGTTCGTACTGGTTCTCTCCTATGTCAAGCTGAACTTCCACCTTTGGCAACGGGCGAAAATCGGGTCCGCGCGGTATAAAATGCTTCGTGGCGCTACGGAAACAGTCCCTAGGCCTTGATGGCCCGGCTGCTGCTCTGCTCTTGGAGAATCTCCCCGAAGACCCTCTCGAAGTACTCCAGCGATCTCGCAAGGCGCAATCGGCCGGTCTCCGTGAGCACGTAGACGATGGTCCTCCCTTCAGCGTGGCCCTTGATCAGATTGCGGTTCGAGAGCTCCTTGAGGGCAGGGTATATGGTACCGGGGTTCGGCTTGTCTCCCCTGCGCTTCCCGATTTCGCCGGCGAGCATCTGCCCGTTCATCGGTCGGCTTGAGAGCATCCAGAGTATCATGAAGGAAAGCATTCCCCTCATGTCGCACATACCGGCGTCTACGCACTCCTCCTTCTCCACTCTCTAGCCCCGCGATATGAGATCGCGCCTCAAAATATAAACATATTGGACGTGCGATATATTTATATTGGGCTCCCAATACTGACGTATTCTGAAGACAGATGACCATCATCGCAGGGTCGAGCCGGGTATCCAGCGGGTCGGGGATGAGATCACGGAATCCGTGAGCGCGCAGAGAGGCGTGCCTCTCAAGCTGGCGAGCGCGCTGAAGCTCGGGCCGCCCACTCTGAGGGTCCGCGAACTAGACCGCATGCTCGGCTTCTACGAGAAGGACGTCGGGCTCCAAGTAAAGGAGAGGAGGACGGGCCCCGACGGTCTCGAAGCCATCGGACTGGGCTTCATGCAGAAGGCCGAGCCTCTCTTGGTTCTCAAGAACGACCCGAGGGCGACGAGGCCTCCCCACGACTCTGCGGGGCTCTACCACTATGCGGTCCTGGTTCCGGAGAGGAAGGACCTAGCATCGACGTTCCTCGCCGTCGGCAACTCGGGCGTGGCCTACGAGGGATACGCCGACCACACCTTCAGCGAGGCCATCTACCTTCATGACGCAGAGCACAACGGGATAGAGTTCTACGCGGACAGGCCCCGGAGTTCGTGGCCGCACTGGGACGGTATGACCGGCGGAGCGAGAGGGTATCAGCGGTTCGCTTCGCTGAACGGCCCGCTCGACCTGGATTCCTTGCTGAAGGAACTCACAGCAGGAGAGAGGACCAACCCCGTCCCGTTCCCACACGGGGCAGGGATAGGGCACATGCACCTAAGGGTCACGAATCTGCAGAAATCCGTGGAGTTCTATCACTCGAGGCTGGGGTTCGATATCACGATGTACTTCCCGGAGATCGGGGCGGCCTTCCTCTCCGTGGGCGGATACCACCATCACCTCGGGCTGAACACATGGCACAGCAAGGGAGGAGCGCCGCACAGGCGGGGGGAGACAGGTCTGGAGGAGTTCAGGATCAAGCTCCCGAGCGCCGACGACCTGGCAGCCGTCTCGGAGAGATTCCCGGAGTTCAGCCGGACCGGCCGCACCCTGACCATCAGGGACCCCGACGACCTCGCCATCGTCTTCGAGTCCTAGGCCGGCCCATGTGCTAACTTCATAGGGCGGATAGTCGCGGCGAGGGGGCACCCGGTCATCATGGACGGCATAGTCATTGAGAACCTCACCAAGACGTACGACAAGCTCGTCGCGCTGAACGACGTCTCACTCCGGGTCCGTTCCGGGGAGGTCATCGGGCTGCTCGGACCAAACGGCGCGGGGAAGAGCACCCTGATGAAGATAGTGGTGGGCATCCTCAGACCCACGAGCGGTTCCGTCAGCGTGGGCGGTTACGACATCGTGAAGGACCCGGAGAACGCAAAGAAGGCCGTGGGCTACCTCCCCGAGAACCCCTCCCTCTACACCGGCCTCACGGTCAGCGAGTTCCTGAGGTTCGTCGGGAAGATCAGGGCGGTCGAGGACGCCCCGCTCGAGGAGAAGATCTCGGAGTCGCTCAAGACCTTCTCGCTGGAAGAGAAGGCCGACGCGCTGCTCGGGAGTCTCTCCAAGGGGATGAAGCAGAAGGTCGCCCTGATAGCCGCGGGCATCCACGACCCCCAGGTCCTGGTCATGGACGAGCCGCTCACGGCGCTCGACCCCAAGACCCAGATCTTCGTGAACGGCTGGATCCTTTCACAGGGGATGCGCGGCAAGACTGTGCTCCTCTCGACGCACAACCTCGACATAGTCCAGGACTACGCCACGCAGATCGCCATAATCGACAGGGGGTCGATAATCGCGGTCGGAGACCTCCAGACGCTCAGGAAGATGGCCGACGCAGGCAAGGACGCGAGGCTCGACGAGGTCTTCCTCAAGCTAACCGAGGAGTCCGGCTGAGCGAGGGCATCGGCATGAGGTTCCTGGGCTCTTGGAGGATTGTGGCGCTCCTGGTCCGATACTGGATCAAGGGCAGGTTCACCAGGGCGGCCGCGCTCGCCATCCTCCTCGGGGAGGGTTTCTCCATAGTCGCGGTCCTCTTCGTCGGCTCGACCTTTCTCTCGTTCTCGAACCGGTTCAGCCTGGGCACCGGGCTCTCCGACGTGGGCCTGAGCCTGTTGCTCGCGCTCTTCCTCGTGGGCCTGATACAGAGCGGGTTCAACGGGAGCGGTCTGCCGGTCAGGTCGGCTGACGTGGACTACGTCTTCACGTCTCCGGTGAGGCCGCGCGAGGTCTTCGCAGCCAAGGTCTTGATGAACTCGTTCACGACGGTCCTCCTATCGTTTCCGCCGGTACTCGCTCTCTACTTCAGGTTCTCGATCTCCTACGGGACCCCGCTGCTCTACGCCGTCCCGGCGGGGCTGGTGACGCTCGTCTTCCTCGTCATGGGGCTTCTCCTGAGCGCCGACATCACGCTCTCGCTGGGGACCAGCATAGCGCCGAGAATAGCGCTCCTCAGGAACGCCTTGGTAATCCTCATAGTGGGGCTAAGCCTGGTCCCGATAGCTCTCCTGATCCCTGGGGCCCCGCCCATCGTCGGGTCCCTCACCCAGGTCCTCCCGAGCGGGCTCGCGGCCGGGCTAAGCGTGGGGTTCGTGAACGGTACGACGTTCGGCGCCGTCCAGGCTCTCGACCTGCTGATCCTCCTCGCATGGTTCTCCGCATTCCTCGTCCTCGGATTTCGAATGTCCAGGAACCACTTCTACGAAGTCTTGCAGGTGATGGATTCGGGCGGACCCAGGGACGAGCTGGGCAGGGTGACCGCCCGGCTGGACACGACCGGGAGGTCGGTCTGGTCGGTCGTCAGGCAGAAGGAGAGGCTGGTGATGGAACGGACGAAGGAGAGGAGGGCGCTCCTGCTCAACGCGCTCTTCCTGTCCGGCTTCATGGTCATCTACTCCCTGTCGGGGGTCTTCCAGTCCTCGCCGACGTCCTTCCTCTTCATCCTATTCATCCTAGGCTCGTTCGGTGCCGGTACGGCGACAAGGTGGCTGGAGAAGGAGAGGCTCTGGATCATAAAGACCTCTGACCTGGACCTGCGACTGTACGTCAAGCAGGTCTATCGCGCCAGGGTCACCCCGCTCCTTCTCGTCCTGACCCCCGTCACGGTGGCCGTCGGCGTTCCGCTCATAGTAAGCGAGATTGGGAGGGCAGGCTCGCTCCTCAGCATCATCCTTGCTCTCCCTGGCGCGCTGGAGGTGGCAGCGATAACGATGGGCGGAGGAATGTACTTCGCATCGAGGTACGGACAGAGCACAACCGACGACATACTGTCGTCCCAGGCGCAGGACCTGACCGACATCAGACGTTTCATCTACCAGACGGCGATCAACCTCGGCCTGGTCGCGCCGCTCATGGGCCTGGTCGTCAGCGCGGGGCTCTGGCTCGGCCCGTTCGGCGGGTCCCTGGCTCCGGTCGCGATCGTCCTGGTCGCTGTCTCGATGGCCTACACCTACGCGGTCCTGGTCAGGCTTCTTAACGCGGCCGGCGATTCCATCAGAAAGAGAGAGGACCTGTAACTCCTGTCCGAGCTGTCCGTTCCGTCGTCCCTCATCGGTAGGTGGCCACGAAGACGCCGTCGTCCTTTCGTTCCACGTCCCTCAGAAGAGGAATGCGCACCTGCGTCTCCTGGCTGGTCATCACGGGGAACCCGTAGAACTGGTTCGCGTGCTTGAGCTCCCGACCCGCCTTCCTCATCCTCTCGACGAACGCCCTGTGATCCGAGACCCTCCGTTCGTTGAACGAGTTTGAAGCGGCAATGCTCCCCGTCACCTTCTCCTCCAGGAGGCCTTTGAGACGCGAATCCAGCTCTATCCCGACGCTGTTCCTCCCGGCGGCCATCGCAGCAACCATCGTGGTTCCAGTCCCCACGAAGGGGTCAAGGACGAGGTCGTTCTGCACTGAGAACATCGAGATCAGCCTGTACGGAAGCTCGAAGGGAAAGGAGGCGCTCCGATTCCGCGCGCCCTTGACATCGAGGCGCTGTCGGTCCCCCTGAAGGTTCTCCCAGATGTCGCGGAACCACACGTTGCGCTCCTCCCAGAAGAACGCGCTCCTTTGTCGCGCCAGTCGTCGACGCGGGGTACTTGAGGGCCGTTCGCCTCGCTTTCGCAGCACGAGGATGTATTCGTGCTCCTGAGTCACGTACGCGGCTCCCGGGAGCATACCAGAACCCATGAACTTCGTAGGCTTGTTCGACTCCTTCCGCCAGAGTATCTCTGGCAGCGCTTCGAGCCCGAGCCCCAGACACGACATCAGGACCCTCGCGTGATTAGGAAAGACCCTGAACGAGTCATCCATCTTCCTCGTCGCATCGCCGACGTTGATGCACGCGATTCCTCCGGGGCGGAGGAGTCGGAAGACCTCTACCCAGACCGGGTCCAGCTCCTGGTGCATCAGCTCGAACGCGCCGTCACCGTCGCGCCCAATCAAGCGCTCGCCGATGGGCGGGCTCTGCCCCGAGAACGTCTCGTCCCACATCTCGATCATCGGATAGGGGGGCGATGTGACCACGAGGTCGACGGTTGAAGAGGGCATCCCGGCGAGCACGCTCTTGGCGTCTCCGTAGATGACGCTGTGAGAGGTTTTCAACCCTGAGACCGCGCCATCTGCGGCCTAATAACCGAACTCCCAGCGCACCGCTGTAGCTTACGTCAGGTGATTACTCGTGGTGAGCCGTCTTTTTATGCGCAGCCCACTCTGCCCTACCATTCAGCATGACCAAGATAATCGAGGCAGAGAACCTGACAAAGGTCTACAAGGGGAAGGTGAAGGCGGTCGACCATATCTCGTTCTATGTCGAAGAGGGAGAGATCTTCGGGTTCCTCGGCCCTAACGGAGCAGGGAAGACGACTACCATCAAAATGCTCAATACTTTGGCCACCATCACGGAGGGCCGGGCCTTCGTGGACGGCCACGACGTGCAGAAGGAGCCCGGCGCGGTGCGAGACAGCATCGGGGTGGTTCCGCAGGAGCTCACCGCCGATGATGAGCTCAAAGGGGTCGAGAACATCATGCTGGCAGCAAACCTTCACCACGTAAAGGGGGGCGAAGCCCGCAAGAGGTCGCAAGAGCTTCTCAGGCTCGTGGACCTTGAAGGCGCGGCGGATCGTAAGGTCAAGACGTACTCGGGCGGAATGAGGAGACGTCTGCAGCTCGCCATGGGCCTCGTCCACATGCCGAAGGTGCTCTTCCTCGACGAACCGACTCTGGGTCTCGACATCCAGACGAGGAAGAAGATGTGGGATTACATCGCCCAACTCAACCGGGAGCGCGGTCTCACCGTGTTCATGACCACCCACTATCTCGAAGAGGCTGACTCGCTCTGCAAGCGGATAGCGATAGTCGACAAGGGGGTCATCAAGGTCTCCGGCTCTCCCTCAGAGCTGAAGCAAAGGCTCGGAGGCGACATTCTGACCCTGGATCTCGCCGAGAGCCCCATCGACCTGACGGACTTCTTCAAGGGCATACCTGACGTCTCGGAGGTCACCAAGACGGGCCAGATATACCGGATGAAGCTCCCCAGAACCGAGGAGGCACTCCCCGTCATCGTGGAGGGGGTGATTAAGAAGAACATGCAAATCAAGGAGATCTCCTTCACCAAGCCCACCCTGGACCAGGTCTTCCTCGAAGTCACTGGTAAGTCCATGCGCGACGAGGACGCGTCGGAGAGCGACTCGGTGACCCAGAACTTCATGATGGAGAGAGCGAGGTAGACCGAAATGATCGACGAGACTCTCGTTCTCTCTGCCAGAGCTCTCAAGAAGTGGATCAGGAACCCGGCCGCGGTAGTGCCCGGACTCGTCACCGCAATCTTCTACATCGTCCTCTTCGGGAGCTCGTTCAACCCGACCAACCTCATATCCTCAGGGGTCGGCGGCACTTCGGCCATCCAGCAGTCCTTCGGCGGTGCACCAAACTACATCACGTACCTGACCGCCGGAGTGATATGCCTCATTCTGGTCTTCAACATGGCCTTCGGCGGCATAGACCTCGTCCTCGACAGGCAGCTCGGTTTCCTCAGCACGCTCTTGACTGCGCCCATACCGAGAGCAGCAATATTTCTCTCAGGAGTGGTGCAGAACCTCGTGAAGGCCATGTTCCTGGCGCTCCTGACATTCGCGATAGCGCTGGTCATCCCCAACGGCCTGGAGCTCCCGTCGGGCTTCGGGGTCGTCGATTTCCTCGGGGTCTTCTTCGCCTTCGGCCTGCTCGGTCTCGGGCTGTCCTCAGTGTTCACCGCAATAGCCCTAAGTCTCAAGAGCATCGACTCCCTCGTGGCGATAGTCAACTTCCTGACTCTACCTCTGATCTTCATGAGCAACGCCCTCTTTCCCTCCACCTCCTTCCCGACTTGGTTGAAGGACATCGCCGGTGTGAACCCGATCTCGAAGGCCAACGAGGCAGCGAGGGTGCTTATCATCAACGGCAACCTTTCGAGCAGTCAAGTCTCGACGTTCTCGGGCGATATCCTGTACCTCGTCGGGTTCTGCATCGTCTTCGGCTTGATTGGCTACCTCGCAGGGAGAAAGGCGCTCAGCGCCCAGTGATTGAAATGGACTGGAGCATCCTAGGTTTGTGCGAGACGAGCTCCGCGACGCGCAGCGGAAGATGAAGAGGTTCTCGCGAGCTCCGAAGCCTCCCAGGTCAAGTCGGTCCCATCTTAGACCATGAACCTTGCCGCGCTGAAGCCGCCGTCGACTAGGAGCGTGGCGCCTGTGATGAAGGACGCGTCCTCGGAGGCCAAGAACGCTGCCGCCCCGGCGACGTCCTCCGGTGTGCCCGCCCGACGGGTGAGGGTGCTTGCGACCATCCATTCGACGCCCTTGGTGTCCTTGTCCACCTCCCTCATCATGGCCGTCCCCGCTATGTAGCCCGGAGCGACAGCGTTCACGTTTATGGTCGGGCCCAGCTCCACGGCCAATGAACGGGTCAACTGCAGCACCCCTCCCTTCGAGGCGCCGTAGGCCGCCCGCCCGAGCTGCCCTATGAGCCCGCTCATGGACCCCACGTTCACGACCTTGCCGCCACCCCTCGCCAGCATCTGCGGCGCGACAGCCTTGGTCGTGTAGAACATCCCGGTCAGGTTTACCGAGATCGTCCTGTTCCACTCCTCATCCGTCATCTCCAGGACCTTCCTGACGTACCTGATCCCGGCGTTGTTGACAAGAACATCGATTGGTCCGAGCTTGGAAACAACCTCGTCGACGGCCCTCCTCACATCATCGGACTTTGAGACGTCGGCGCGAACCGCGTGCGCGACGCCGCCCGCAGACGCTATCAGCCGCACGGTCTCGTTCGCGGTCTCAGCGTCAAGATCGAGCACGCCGACCCTCGCCCCTTCCTTCCCGAAGCGGAGAGCGATTGCCCGTCCGATGCCGTACCCTGCCCCTGTAACCAGGACGGTCTTTCCATCATATCTTCGGAGGTCCATTCGCATCCATAGGGAGCCTCCGGGTACTTAAGCGGCGAAGGCTCCAATGCTTATAACGCAAACTCGCCTCCTCCCGCAGAATCATGGCACCAATCCTAAGGAAGAACAAGCTCAGGGAGCTTCTCAAGCAGGGAAAGCCGACTTTGGGCACCCATATCCACAGCTCGTGGCCCGGAATAATGGAGGTGGTCGGGAACTCGGAGATGATGGACTACGTCGAGTTCAGCAGCGTCTACGCCCCCTTCGACCTCTACGCGCTCGAGAACCTCGCGAGGGCGTCCGAGCTCTACGACATGTCGACCATGATCAAGATCGACCCCGTCCCGAACTACTTCCTCGCCCAGAGGGCGATAGGGGCCGGATTCCAGAACGTGATGTTCGCCGACTTCAGGACCACCGAAGAGGTCCAGGGTGCCCTCAAGGCCGTCAGGCCAGAACCCGAGGGGATGAACGGCTGCTGGATGCACAGGATCGAAGGATACTCGATAGAGAACGGGAGCAAGAACTTCGTCCGCTATGCGAAGGACGTGGTCATCGCCATGATGATCGAGAAGAAGCCTCTCTACGACAAGCTCGAGGAGGTCCTGAACATGACCGACGTCGACATGATCCAGTTCGGCCCGTGCGACTACGCCATGTCCATCGGCCTAGCCGGCGAGTTCTCCAGTCCCAAGGTGCGCGAGGCGGAGGAGCGAACGATCAAGCTCTCCCTGAAGTACGACAAGCATCCCCGCGCAGAACTCGGGTCGAACTACACCACGGGCCAGGCCGGGTTCGAGAAGACCCTCAAGCGGTACGCGGACCTCGGCGTCGTGGACTACTGCATAGGTTTCGACGTCTCGATCCTGCTCGACTGGATGAGGGCGTACGGGAGCCTCACCCGGAAGATGCTGAAGATGGACTGAAGGTTCCTCCCTATTCGGATGGTGGAGCGAGGACGAAGGCAGGAGGCAGACGAGCGTGAGCCGACATTAGCAGAGACCAGTCGTCAGGCAGCGTGGAAGACAAGCTTCTCACCAGAGACGGGAAGCTGCTCATCTCCTACCTCCTCGTCAACTCCATCCCAGTCGGCTACATGAATGTCGTCCCACTGGTCTACCTTGCGGAGATCGGCTACGACCCGTCTGTCATAGGGGCCATCTACGCTGCGAGCGCTCTCGCCAACACCGCCGCGCTCGATCCCGTTCGGGTATCTCGCAGACCGCTACGGGAGGAAGTGGTTCGTCATTGTTGGGAGCCTGATACCCTTCTTCTCCTTCGCCGTCTTCGGCCTGACGCTCAACCCGGCCTGGCTGATCTTCGCAGGCGCCCTGGGCGGCATAGGCTTCGCAGGAGGTTTCGCATTCGCCCTGGTCAACCCAGCGTTCATCCCTCTGGTCGCCAACTCCACCTCGGCCAAGAAGAGGACGACCTTCTTCGGAGTCACCCAGGGTGTGTGGACGCTCGCGCTCAGCATAGGCGCGGTGCTGAGCGTCCTCCCGAGCGCGTTCGAGTACATCTTCAAGCAGAGCCCGATGACTGCTCACTCGAACTCCTACTTCCTCATGGCCGGGCTCATGGTGGTGTCCGTAGTCCCTCTCCTGCTCTACAAGGAGTCGAGGATCTCCGGGAGGGACGCGAACGTCCCTGCAGACGTCCTGCCCTACGTGGCCAGGCGGCGCCTCGATCGGGTACGGATCAGGCTTCCCGTGACCTCCTGGGGGAGGATAGCGAGATTCTCTGTCATCTTCGGACTGACCGGCGTCGGGCTCGGTGTCCTCGTTCAGCTTCTGCCCACGTGGTTCGCGCTCAGGTTCGGGGTCTCGGAGGACGAGGTGGGCCTCTGGATCGGGCTGGCGAACGCAGTCTCGATACTGGCGATTCCGCTAATCCCGAGGCTCGTGAGCAGGCGAGGGATTCTGGTCTCGAGCGCGATGTGCGGCATCAGCGCCTCGGCCTTCCTGGCGGCCATGCCCTTCGCGGGGACCTTCGAGGGAGCCGCCAGCCTGTTCGTCGCGCGCAGCCTGCTCGAGGCGATGGGCTGGGCGATGCTCCTCTCCTACACGATGGGCGTCGTCGAGGAGGCAGAGAGGGCGACCACCACAGCCATCACGTTCACAGCCTGGGGCGTAGGCGCGACGGTCGGGACGTTTGTAGGGGGCGAGCTCCTGGGTGCGGGGCTCCTCCTGATCCCGTTCGTCATAGGCGTCCTGGCCTACGTTGCCGCCTCCGCAGCTCTCCCCTCGTTCTTCGGCAAGTCCAAGCCTCCGGAGGAGGCCTGACGAGGGTTCGCAGTCCTCCGGGTCTTCGTCGGGACGTCAACCACGGATAAATAGAACGGGGAAGGGGAAATGGGTGTGGCTGAAAGAAAGAAGATCATAGCTACGGACATGTCGATTCCGGAGGGCCTCGCGACGAAGGTCGCGGGCGCTGGCAACGGAGAATACGCCGTGCTTTCCATTGACAAACTGGGCGACTCCGAGAGGAAGGAGGTGGAGGTGCTCATAATGTACCGTAGCGCGATGATAACCAAGAAACTCTTCGAGGAGATGCCGAACATCAAGGTCCTCCAGTCGATGTCGGCAGGGGTCGACTTCATAGATTTCTCCGCCATACCTCCTCAGGTCACCGTCTGCTCCAATGGCGGTGCCTACGGAGGACCGATAGCCGAACACGTCTTCGCGATGGTCCTGTACTTCGGGAGGAACCTGGTCCGCAACCACGAACGACTCCGCGAAGGCATCCTTGACCACCCCGAGGACGGAATCTTCCTCCGGAGGAAGACGATCGGAATCATCGGAGCCGGAGGGATAGGCCAGTCGGTTGCGCGGGTGGCGAAGTCCTTCAACATGAGGACCGTGGGAATAAACACCTCGGGACGCCCCGTCGAGAACTTTGACATCGTCTGGAAGATGGATCGCCTTGGCGACGTCTTGAAGCAGGCAGACATCGTTGTGGTCTCGCTCCCGCTGAACAAGCAGACCAAGCACCTCCTGAACGCTCGGGAACTCGGCCTCATGAAGGAGGATTGCATCCTCGTCAATGTCGCCAGAGGAGGTATCATCGCCCAGGAGGCCCTCTACGCGCACCTCAAGGCTCATCCCCGATTTAGGGCCGGAATCGACGTGTGGTGGAGGTACCCAAAGCAGGGCGAGAGGTTTTCGCTGGACTTCCCCTTCTTCGACCTCCCGAACTTCCTCGCCTCGCCACACAACGCAGACGCCGTGCCGGAGGCGATGGAACTGGGCCAGGAGCACGCCTTCGAGAACGTGATCCGCTATCTCAACGGGGAGCCTATCCAAAGGGTGGTCGACAAGGCCGACTACATTGGCCTCTCGCCTCTCCCGAGCCACTAGGCTGCCTAGGTCCTGATGGTGAGCTGGGATGGAAGAAGAGATGAGGAAACTGCTGGACCTCTTCAGGAAGGAGGGGGTCGAGTACCGGCTCTACGAGCACGAACCGGTCTACACCTCGGAGGAGGCCTCCCGGGTGCGCGGGGTGGAGCTCAGGACCGGGGTGAAGGCGCTGGTGATGAAGTCGGACGACGGGCGCTACCTGCTCGCGGACCTCGCCGCAGACCGCAAGGCCGACATCAAGAAGCTGCAAGAGCTCTCGAAGACGAAGAAGCTGCATCTTGCCACCAGGGATGAGGTCATCGCGGTCACGAGGTGCGAGCCCGGGTCCGTCCACCCCTTCGGGGGCCTGTTCGGCCTCCCGACCTTCCTAGACTCGTCTGTGCTGGAGAACGAGCACGTCAACTTCAACATCGGTGTACTGACCAAGAGCGTGCTCATCAAGAGAGAGGACCTTACGAGGCTGCTCGGCGCCGTCGTCGCAGAGTTTGCGAAGGCACCCTAGCCGCTCCTCAGGATTATCTTCTCCGAGTTCAGCAGCCTCATACCGACCCAGAGAAGGACAGCGAGGAAGACAACGTTCACCAAGACAGCCGAGCCGACCTCGGCCAGCGTCGCCGTCCCGAGGACTATGTCCCGGATCAGGAGAGTGAAGCCCACCACAGGTATCGAGGCGTACTGCGAGAGCTGGCTCGAGGGCAGCGAGAAGGTGAAATAGAGCGGAAGGAAGAAGATGAAGAAGAGGGGGCTCAGGTACTGCTGCGCCTCCCTGATGTTCTTCGCGAAGGTGGAAATGCAGAAGCCCAGTGCGCACATCGAGAGCGCGGCGAGCGCGACCACGGCGATCACTTCAGGATAGAAGATCAGGGGCAGCGAGACCGAGCCGGCCCCGCCTATGTTCAGTTCGCTGAGGCTGAAGAGGGTCCCGACGAGACCCAGGATCGTGGTGACCATTGCCAGCAGGAAGGCGACGGTGTACTTGCCGAGGAAGATCGTGGCCCTGGTAGGGGGCAGGGTGAACAGCGCCTCCAGGCTCCTTCTCTCCTTCTCCCCGGCGATGTCGTCGACCATGAAGTAGAACGCGCCCAGGAAAGTGAAGTAGAGCAGGAAGCTCGGGAAGAGGTCGGCCGTGATCAGGAGCGAAGCGCTCTCGCTCTTCCCGACCTGGCTCGTGATGACTCCGATTGGGTTCAGCTCCGCGCCCGTGACGCCCTTGACCGCCAGTCGGGCGGAGGAGATCTGCTGGGAGAGCGATGTGACGACGCCGTCGATTATCGAGACTCCCTGGAGAGCGCGACCGTTGGTCTGTTCATAGAACAGCGTCAGGTTGACCTGCCCTCCTCCTGACATGGACGACGAGAAGCTCGCGGGGATTGTCAGGCCCACGTCGTACCGACCGCTCTGGACCTCGGCCGTGACGTTCCCGGAGCCTACGACAGTGATGCTCAGCCCCGTCGTGTTCTGCAGGTCCTTGGTCAGGGCCGCCGAGTAGCTCCCGTTGTCAAGGTTGACGACGTAGACGGGCGAGGGGTTAGCCGTGGGGTTCGAGAGATAGCCCATCACCCCGAATAGCAGGGGGAAGGCGAGCAGGGGCAGGACGAGGGCCGTGACTATCGTGCGCCTGTCCCTGACCATGTCGAGAAGCTCCTTCGAGACGATGAGGCGCACTACCCTAGCTCTCGAGACCATTGTCGCTCCTCACCAGATGGATGAACACCTCTTCCAGCCCCTTCGTCTCGGCGAGAACCTCAAGGTCCCCGACCGTCCCGCTGGCCTTGATGACCCCGTTGCTGATTATGGTCAGGCTGTCGCAGAGCAGCTGCGCCTCGTACATGTTGTTGGTGTTGAGGAGGACGGTCTTGCCCCTCCTTGCCATGTCTTTCGTGTAGTCCCTGATGGCGCGCGTCGACATCACGTCCAGCCCAAGCGTCGGCTCGTCGAGGAGGAGTATCGGCGGGTCGTGGATCAGGGCCCGGGCGAGCGCCAGCTTCTGCCTCATCCCCCTGGAGAACGTGGCTACCCTGTCCTTCCTCCTCTCGTCAAGCTCGAGAAGGTGGAGCAGCTCGTCTATCCTCGCCTCCAGCTTCTCTCCGCTCAGTCCCTGCATTCCCCCGTAGAACCTCAGCGTCTCCACCGGATTGAGCCGGTCGTACAGACCTGTGTCCTCGGGGAGCGCTCCTATGCTCTCCCTCACCTCTTTGGGCTGGGTCAGGACGTCGAATCCGTTCACCGAGGCGCTTCCGGAAGTGGGCTTGACGATGGTGGACAGCATCCGGACGATGGTCGTCTTGCCGGCTCCGTTGGGGCCCAGCAACCCGTAGACACCGCCCGACATGATCTCGAGGGAGAAATCGTTGACTACGACCCTGGGGCCGTACCTCTTCGTGAGCGCCTTCATCGTGATGGCGGCCCCGGAGGTCAACGGCGTTCTCGAGTCAGCCGATTGTTTGGCTATATATGTTGAGACACATTTCTGCAGGGTGCTCGGCACCGCAGCGGGATCATAGCAGTCTAGGGTCTGGCAGGAGCATTAATGTCGGCGCTCCGACGGCCGGCACCGGCGAGACCTTGCCTGAAGCCGAGCCATCCTACCACATCAGGAGGTGCACCGAGGGGGACCTGGACGGCGTCCTGAAAATCGAGGAGGAGTCCTTCCCTGACCCCTACGACAGAGAGATATTCTCGCAGCTCCTACTGTCGGAACCCGGAGGCTTCCTGGTGGCGGGGGATGGCACCGAGGTTCTGGGCTATGTCGCGTCCTCGGCCCGGTACGGACTCATCTTCTCCCTGGCGGTCTCCGCGAGACGCAGGAGGGAGGGTATCGGTCGCGCGCTGATGGGCGCGGTCCTCCGGTATCTCAGCCGAGGGACAGAGAGGGTCTCCCTGCAGGTGCGCGTCGGCAACTCGGCGGCGATAGACCTCTATCGACAGTTCTCCTTCAGGGAAGAAGGGAAGGTGAGGAGGTACTACCCCGACGGGGAAGATGCTCTGGTCATGACCCTGGATCTCAAATCGAGCTGATTCTGGAGTCAGGCATCGGTGGAGGGAGGTGGGGGAATCGAGGAAGGCGGAGGAGCGTTGGACTCTCTCTCGGTCTTCCCGCCGGCCACGTCCGCCAACCGCCTCTCCAGGTCCTTCGACTTCCTATAGTAGTACTGGAATAGGAAGAAGAGGAGCGTGATAATCGGGCCGAGGATGAATCCAGAGAAGAGCAGCGCCACGAAGAAGACGAGAACAATAATCAGTACGTTGCGGATATTGTCGAACAGCGTCGGAGACCTGCTCATGCTTCGCCGTCCGCCGATGCCCTTCGCCCGGTGTTAAGTCTTAGGGTGCATCCCCGCGGGATTCCTGCTCAGCTTCTCGATGGCGTCGTAGCTCCTGAGGGCGTCTCTTTCGTCGACGACGATGATCAACTCGGGGACGCAGCTCATGAACTCCACCATGTTTATTCCGTTCATGGCGAGCTCGGTGGTTACGGTGGAGACGACTCCGGGGGTCGTGTCGGCGACCTGCGACATCGAGACGATTATCTCCGAGAGCCCTGTCACGATCTTCGGGATGTTCTTCTTCGGTATGATGCTCCTCATCTTCTCAAGGTTCTTCTCGTCTATCACGACGCGTATCGACTCCACGCCTGAGACGAGCCTGAAGGTCTCTCCCATGCCGTAGTCGATAGTCGATGCGAACTTCCCGAGCGCGGCCGTAATCTCGGGGTCGTTGAGTATCGCCAGGTCCACTATCTTGTTCCTCATCGTCAGCTTCTTGAACAGCTGCCCCGTGCTCTCATGAGCGGCGACCCTCGCTCCAACGTCGTACCGCCTTATTGCCCCAATCACTGCCTCAATCGAGAGTTCGTCTCCCTCGAGCCCGGCCTCCTTCTGTACATACCTCGCCAGAGCCCGGACGTTAAGAAGGCCACGGCCGAGGTCCTTCCTTATCGCCCCATCGCTCTCGATTATCCGCTCGACGATGCTGGTTGTATGTGGCAAAATCGTCTCGCTTGTGTCAAAGATGGTATATTTATCCTATCTGTGTCATAAGTCTTTTACGGATTCGCCTCCTGCGAGAGGTCGATGGCCAACATCGCGGTTGATGCTGAGAGGTCGGAAGAGGTCCCGATAGCTCAACTGCGGCGTTTCTACGAGCTGATGCTACTCACGCGGACCTTCGATTCTCAGGCGGTGAACCTTCAGAGACAGGGGAGGATCGGTTTCTACGTCCCATGTGAAGGGGAAGAAGCCGCCGAGGTCGGGAGCGCGCTGGCGCTCAGAGCCACCGATTGGATCTTCCCAGACTACAGGGCCTCCGGAGTCATGATAGCGAGAGGGATGGCACTGGACATCCTCCTAGCTCAGCTCATGGGGAGCTCACAGGACCTTTCAAAGGGCAGGTCGATGCCCTCCCACTTTGGGAGCCGGGCGCTCAACACGGTGACACCTTCGTCGCCTCTCTGCACCCAGCTCCCTCACGCGGTGGGAGTCGCGCTGGCCGCGAAGATCAGGGGCGACGACATCGCCACCATTGCGTACTTCGGCGATGGCGGGACATCCAGCAACGACTTCCACAGCGCGCTCAACTTCGCCGCCGTCTTCAAGACACCGACGGTCTTCTTCTGCAGGAACAACGGCTACGCCATATCTCTCCCCGTGACCCAGCAGACCGCGACCGAGTCACTGGCGATAAAGGCGTCCGCCTACAACATCGAGGGCGTCAGGGTCGACGGCAACGACGTCGTTGCCGTCTATGCCGCGACGAAGATGGCGCTGGAGAAGGCCCGAAAGGGAGGAGGTCCGACGCTGATAGAGGCCGTCACCTACAGGATGGGGGCTCACTCGACCTCGGACGATCCTTCGCGCTACAGGGACTCGAGGGAAGTCGAACTGATGAGGACCAAGGACCCGATCATGAGGTTCGGACGGTATCTTCGGGGACGGGGGGTCTGGACCGACGAAGATGAGTCGGACGCCAGGCAGTCCATGCACGATCAGGTGAAGGAGGCGGTCGCCAGGGCGGAGAAGTTCCCCCATCCGGACGTGAGGAGCCTCTTCGACGACGTCTACGCGGAACAGCCCTTGAACCTCCGCGCAGAGGCCGACGAGCTCTCCGAAGAGGTAGGTGGGTACTGAGCGTGCAGATGACGATCGTACAGGCGATAAACTCTGCCCTGAGAGACGAGATGGAGAGGAACCAGCAGGTGGTGATCCTCGGGGAGGATGTCGGCAGGAACGGCGGCGTCTTCCGCGCCACGGAGGGCCTACACTCCGAGTTCGGGCCGGCCAGGGTGATGGACACGCCGCTCAACGAGAGCGGGGTGATAGGCGTCTCCATCGGGCTGGCTCTATACGGGATGAGGCCGGTGGCCGAGATAGAGTTCCTCGACTTCGTCTACCCCGCCTTCGATCAGATAATCTCGGAGCTCTCGAAGATAAGGTACAGGTCGGGCGGCGAGTACTCAGCGCCCGTCGTCGTCAGGGCTCCGTACGGGGGAGGAATCAAGGGCGGACCGTACCACTCCCAGAGCGCGGAGTCGTTCTTCGCGCACGTCTCTGGCCTGAAGGTCGTGGTGCCTTCCAACCCGTACGACGCCAAGGGGCTCCTGGTCTCGGCGATGAGGGACGAAGACCCGGTCATCTTCCTGGAGCCGAAGAGGCTCTACCGGTCGTTCCGCGCCGAGGTCCCGGAGGCGGAGTACACGGTCCCGATAGGCAAGGCCCAGATAGCAAGGGCAGGAGAAGACGTCACGGTCTTCACCTACGGGTCGATGGTCCCCACTGTCCTGGACGCTGCGTCGAAGGCCTCTGAAGAGGGCGTGGACGTCGAGGTGGTCGACCTCAGGACGCTAGTGCCGCTGGACGTTGAGGCGGTCCTGGGTTCCGCCAAGAAGACGGGGAGGGTGGTGATAGTCTACGAGGCCCAGAAGATTATGGGATACGGGGCGGAAATCTCCGCGCTCCTGGCCGAGGAGGCGCTCGACTACCTGAAGGCCCCGGTGGTCCGGGTCGGAGGCTTCGGGATCCCGTTCCCGTACGTCCACGAGAACCTCTACATGCCGACCGTGCCCAGGGTCCTGAAGGCGATTCGCAAAGTCGTCGAGCACTGAAAAGAAGCCCGTGAGCAACCCAAACTATTTACCACGCGAGAGGACGACCGCACCAGCGTGTCAATATCGTCATCCTCCCCTCCTGCCTGGCTGACCAAGTACGTCGATGCCATAGACTCCCGGGTCTCGGAGCTCTTCGGGACCGGAGGTTCCTCGCTGGAAGAGGCGGTGAGGGGGGCCCTGGAGGGAGGCAAGCGCGTCAGGGCCGTGCTCGCCCTGCTGTGGTGCGAGGCGGTCTCCGGCGCCTACGAGGAGGCGGTCCCGGTCGCGGTCGCCTACGAACTGGCACACGCCGCCGCTCTCGTGGAGGATGACATCCTGGATGAGTCCCAGTCCCGGCGAGGCGAGAAGTCGATAGTGGAGAAGCACGGACTGCGGTTCGCTATACTCGCATCAAACATGCTCCTGGCCCAGGTCCCCCGCGAGGTCTCCAAGTACGGCGCCCTCAAGTCGGGCGGAGAGACTCTCAGGGTCCTCTTCGACCTGCTGGGCGAGTCGTTCGGCGCGGCGGTCCTCGGAGAGTTCCTTGACCTCGAGATGGCCGCCAAGGACTCCGTGAGCCAGAGCGACTACGAGTACATGATCAAGATGAAGACGGGGGCGCTGGTCGCGGCCTCTTCGGCGAGCGGTGCCATCGTCGGGGGAGGGGTCGACGGTGAGGCCACCGTGAAGGTCGCCTACGGTTTCGGCGAGTGGCTGGGGATGGCCTACCAGGTCCACGACGACATTCTGGACATCGTCGGGGACGAAGGCACCCTCGGCAAACCCATCTTCGCTGACATCAGGGGCGGCAAGAAGAACATAGTCCTTATTCATGCGCTCGAGCGGTCCTCGGAAGACGATCGACGCTTCCTCCGGGAGCTGCTGGGCAAGAAGGGAGGGTTCTCCGACTCGGAGATCGCGAAGGCGCGGGGTCTCCTCTCAGAGCACAGGTCAGTCGAATACGCCCAGCAGGTAGCAGCGTCGTACGCCGAGAACGCCCGCAGGCTGCTCGAGACGGCGGATGTCGGAGCGACGCGGACCAAGCTCCTTGAGCTCTCCGAGTACCTCTCCTCGAGGAAGTATTGAGGCTGCGAACTCTCGACACCACTGCTTAATAGCGAGACCCCATCGATCGGCAGCATGCCCACGGTCTGTAACTCCTCTGCCCACTGCTCGACCATAAGTCCCATGGCCTCGCTCCCCTCCAGCAGCCCGATGGGTGTCAACCTGCTGGGCTATCGCGGGATGGGGTTCCCCTACTCGGCGCTCCTGAATGGCTACTCTCAGGACGTCACCGGCCCGGAACCGTCCGAAGCGGCGCAGATGCTCCAGACCGAGCCGCAGCCAGAGAAGGAAGGTGTCAGCGACAGGTTGATGCGCCTAATCCATCCCGTCCGGGAGCCGCTAGGCTCGAGCGGATTCGTGGAGGCTGCCGCGGACTTCTTCAGGTCGATCGGAGACGTCCACGTCGCCTCCGTCGAGGTAGATGGGAACGCCGTCTATCGCTTCGTTGCAGGGAACCCGGCCGACTTCGCCCTCATCAAGCAGAAGGTGGAGGATTTCATCCGGTCACGGAACGAGAAGGTCCGCGAGATCCGTCTCAACGTCTTCGGGAAGAACGATTTCTTCTTCCTGGACATCGCCCTCCTGTTCAGACCCGTCCATAGCTCGCACGAACCAGGCCTCACCCTCGCGATAGGGATGAACCCCGTCTCACTTCATGCAAGGGAGGGCGAGTCGTTCGAAGACGTCAACGCAAGGAACTCAAGGCTGATGACGGAGGGTCCAGAGCGAACCCGGTTCTTGGACGACTGCAAGGCGAAGAGCCAAGAGGTGATCTCCGACCTCTCGCACCACACCTCGACGAGCTTCCCCGGAGTCAAGCTCAAGGTGCTCACGGAAGAAGAATCACTGGTCTAGGAACCAGAGGACGACGACCCTGGCGCTGCCCAGGTGCCGTCACACCCCTGCACATCCGCCGCCTGCCGCAGCTAGGATTATCTACAAGGCGCCTGCGGTGGGCGCGGATTGGAAGCGAATCAGGACGCCAGACTGGCATCGAGCCTTGAGCGGACGTCCCACCTCCTAGATCTTCTCACGTTCGTGCTGGTTGTCCTCGTCTCTCCGTTCTCATTCGTAGTGGGCATGCCGTTCGGCGTCGCGCCACAGGCATGGCTCTCGGTTTGGCTGCAGTACGTCTTTGTCTTTGTCGTACTCGCGATCGTCATCGCGCTGTTCGGGTTCGGGGCCGCCGCGTCCTACCGGGTGAGGGCCGCGGGAATCCGAAGGTCTGTCCAGAAGCGGTGAGCCAGTCTACTTTCCGTGGACCACGACGTGCGCGGGTACCGGCTTGGCCCCCTTGAAGGATGCCCTCTCAATCATCCTCTGGTAGGCCTCGTCCTCCAGCAGGGTCGGTTTCGGATGCCAGTGGTTCCCCTGATCGTCTTCTTGGACGTTGAAGCGGACGAGCACGGCAACATCGTCGGCTGGGTCGGCGCTCTCGTAATCGGGGTCCCACCGGACCTCCCCGTCGGGGAACTCCTTCGCGAACCCCCTGAGGAACTCAGGGAGCTTGATCAGCCAGAGACTGTTGACCCGCGATTCAAGTCCTTCCTTCCAGTAGATCGGAACCTGTATCCTATCGAGAGACTTGCTCGCCGTGAGCTTCTCTGCAGACTCCTGGTCAACGCCTATCGATATCAAGGCTCCGTGAAGCTTCTTGATGTCCGCGAGAGTGGACTGCCCGCTATCCTTGCTCTTCACCAAGGTAACACGAGCCAGGCGAGGGGGGAATAAATCGTTATTCAAAGCTCAGACGGAGAGGTGATTTGAGAAGGATCTGGTAGCAGCTTCATATATCTCCGGTCCCTCTCATCTGGACAGCGAGGACGCTTGGACTCGGCCGATGACTGGATGGACGGACACGATGGGGATGACGCCGACGGCACCCGCGGTCTCGGGTCGTTCGGCATCTACCCGGACTCGGAGTGCTTCCGCTGTTCCGACATCACCGGAAGGAGGACGGCCGAACTCCTCTACATGAGCTCCGAATGGGACTACTACTACTGCTACAGGTGCCGTGGATGGTTCAAGAAGCCATTCATGAAACGGCACGTCGTCCTCCCCGTGAACGACAGGGACGTGATCAAGAATCTGACGTGGATGTACACCTCGCAGATGGAAGCTGCCTACCAGAACCGGAAGATGCTCGAATGGGTGGAGCGGGCCGTGCACGTTCTTGAGAGACGCCTGATGCGCGCTTGAACGCCTGGGCCATGGACTATCCCCTGTGTTCGCCGTAGTACGTCCAGATCTTCTCCTGCTGCCCTCTCACGTACTCCTTCTCGGCTTGGGAGAGCTTCGGGTCCTGCCCCTTGTCTTTCGGTCTCCTCAGACCTGCCGGAATGTCCTCCCAGCAAAAGAACCCCCCTCCCGGGTATCCCGTGTCCTTGCGCACGACCATGGCCGCGAAACCCGGTGCCCCGGCTTGGGCCTCAGCCCTGTCGATCTGGCCTAGGACGCCCACGACCGTCTCGCCGGTGTCGCCGCGAGGGAGACCGAACTTCTTCATGAGGTGACCGTAGGTCACCGTCCTGCGCTCGAGCGCCGACCGCATAAGCTCGTTCCGCATCTCATCCCGGAGCATCGGAGGCTTTCTCTCCAAGGTCGTCTAAAACGGTTCCGAGTCGCGCGGAGAGACGGTCCGACACCGAAACTTTGTTAATCCAGACCGACGCGGCGGGAATCCAGCGTGCCTATCATCCACCTCGGGACCCGAAGCATCGAGTACTTGGTGACGGTCGGTTCCAGCCGTCGTTACACCTACTTCAGGTTCCGGGCCGACAGGACCCTCGAGATCGTTCTGCCACGAGGCAGGAACGTGGACCTAGCCTCCGCCATAAGGAACAGGCAGACGTGGATACTCAAGCACTACGAGGAGATGTCCCAGAGCAGGAGGATCCTGGACGAGGAGCAGGTAATGTTCGACGGGGAGCACCTGAAGCTGATCTTCGAGGAGAGCCAGGAGAAGGAGGAGCTCCTTCACGATCCGATACGGAGGGAGGTGATCGTACGTTCGAGCCAGAGGTCTCGTGTCAGGGAGCTCGTCAGGCGATGGTACCTGAGAGAGACTTCCAGGTACGTGGTCGGGAAGCTCGGGACGCTCTCAGAGGTGCTAGGCGTGAAGTACCGGAGGGCCGACGTGAGGCAGATGAGGAACTGGGGCTACTGCACCAGGGACGGGCGCCTCTCCTTCAACTGGCAGCTGATCGCGCTCCCCGAGAGGCTCCGAGAGTACATCATACTGCACGAGCTCGCCCACCTCTCCGAGTTCAACCACTCTCCGGCGTTCAAGGGGAGGCTCGCTGCCTTCTGTCCCGACTACAAGCAGAGGGAGAAGGAGCTCGACAGGATCGTCTCGCTCTGACAACCTCTAGAAGCGGGACCGAGGGACTTGCGAAGCCCTAAAAGCGGGACTACCAGAGGTCATTCAAGGAATAACTTTGTCAGCTAGAAAATTCACATTGATACTGGTGGGACTTCTGCTGCTCCTTCTTGGTGCGGTCTTTGCGCTCCAGGGAGAGGGCGTGGTCGGGGGGAGCTCACTCATGGACAACAACTCCAACTTCATCTACATCGGATCGTTCGTCGCCCTGGTGGGCATAGTTGTGGCCGTCCTCGGCATCTGGCCCCGGCCTGTCATGCAGGTATCAGCGAGTCCCGGGAAGCAACCCTAGAACCTCCCAGAACCGCCAGAACTCGAGAGCCAGCGAATAGGGATTAGCGATTCGTCCCCAATCTGCGCCAACGATCCTTTTTCACTTGGGCTGCGACGGGACGTTGCTTCGACGCGTCCTGGGGACCACGTAATTTCTGACGGCGCCGAAGATTCCCCCGCGATGCCGCACGCAGCTACACCATACGGTCCGAAGAGGAGACCGATCGCCGCACCCGTCGCAGTGCCATAGACGAACCCGTCCATCACGTCGTTTCTCCAGTGCTGAGCCACGACCAGCCCGGTCAGAACGTAATTTGTGAGATAGAGAGCGGCGTAGGCAAGGGTGAACGCCTTGACCACCAAGATGTCCAGATACACGAGGTACGCAGTGAAGAGGTTTCCCACGCTCAGCAGGGCGAGCAGCTCCATCCTCAGGTTGGCCCTGCCTAGGTTTGTCGACCAGAGACCGACGATCACCAAGACCGGGAACCAGACTACGCCGAAGGCCCAGTACGGGACCCCATACAAGGCGGCGAACGAGGAGTAGTGCACCAGGAACGGATTGGTGACGAAAGCTTTCTCTTGCCAGGCGTGGTAGATGGCAAGTGCGACGCCCCAAACGGAGACGGCTATGAATGCCTTCGACAGACTACCGGTCATTTCAATGCCCCCTCTCTACCCTTCCAACTTTCGACGACCGAGTCAAATCAGGCAGGACCATGCCTCCTCGTCTAGTATGGGGGACTCGCATATGCAAAACCCGCACCAATCAGAACGAGCAGCAGAAAAAGGCCGACGAACGTCCAGATTCGGGAGATCCCGTCGCCCTCCTTCGTCACCCTATAGACATACGATATCATGGCGAATGAGATCAAGTCTGCCGACATGTAGAGAGCGAAGAGTGCCTCTCCCGAAGCGGACGCTGTATCGATTGTCCACAGCACAAAAGACGATACGAACCCCAGGATAACAAGAAGCGCCGCTATCTGGACAGCTACTCGCTCGGCCGCTTCGGTCAAGGTTTCCACCCCACCTCGAACGCCTTCACGCGCCGTTTGATCGAGCCTGTGCCAAGGTCGAGCCGATAGAGGAGATAGAGGGTACCCACGATCGCCAGCGAGAGTTCTGCGAGAGACAAGGCAAGAGACGAAAGAATCGAGATATCCGTTCCCTGCACCAGAAGCTGCACCGAGGCGGCTATGGAACCGCCTATGCCGAATGCTCCGAGGGTCAGGACTGCGACGAAGCTCGCGGCGGTCCACAGCACCGCGAAGTTGAACGTTCTCGTCCTGTAGGGGGTGCCGGGAGAGGAGGAGCGGGATTGGCCTTTCATCGAATCGGTGCCTGCACGCAGACCCCTGAAGATCACCTTGTAGGTTCCCGCCGAGACCAGGGTGATCAGGAGGGCCGTGCCTCCGAGTACGAGCGCTGCCTGCTCCGTCGGGATGATTCTCCCCGGAGTCAGGTACCCCCAGATCGTCAGGACCGCAATCTCCGATACGAAGATGAGGCCGAGCGTAACGTACATCCTCCTCGACTCGATCCTGCGGGTCTCCCCCTGTCCATGAACGGGAGGAGGGTGAGAGCCACGAATATCAGGGTCACGACAGAGAGCGCGACTGGTAGCCCCGCCCCCTCGAACAGCGATATCTTCAGGATCTGGTAGATCCACAGGAAATACCAGTCGGGCTGGGGAGTGTACTGGGAAGCGAGCGCGGGCGTGTACTGGGGTGGCAGGGTTAGCGGGAATGCAACTGAGATGAGAAGCATCGCCACGCCGAACAACGCGGCGAGCTCGAGGAGGTAGAGCGAGAGGTCGGGGAAGATTGGGATAAGCTTGCTCTTTTTCTCCGGCAGAGGCACAGGGCCCAGAACCGGTTCGCTCACACCGTGGCTTTCAAGCATATACATCTTCCCAGCGAGTAGGACCAGCAGCACAGCTGGCAGTACGACGACGTGGAGTTCGAAGAACCGCAACATTGTCGCGGTGTAGCTTCCTCCGCCCACGATCAGGAACGTTATGTAGGAAGAGAACGGTTGCGGCAGGGCTCCAATCATGCCTGTCCCGACATCGGTCGCCGATTTGGAGACGACCGACCAGGGGAGAAGGTAACCGGTGAAGCCGAAGCCGAGCGTGACGAACCCCATTCCCATCCCCGTCAACCACATCAGCTCCCGCGGCTTCTTGTGGACGGAGACGAAGAAGCCTCTCATCATGTGCATAAACGCTAGCATTATCATCGCGTACGCAGTGTAGAGATGCACGGTCTCCAGGAACCGGCCGTAGCTGACGTCCTGGAAGATGTAGAGGGTGGAAGAATATGCCTGGGTGGGCGTAGGGATGTAGTAAATCATCATCAGCATGCCCGTCACCCCCTGGATTACGAAGGCGACCACTGCCAGAGCCCCGAGCCAGTAGAACGGGTTGACGGAGTAGGTCGGCGCCGGCCGCAGGAACTGGTGGGAGAGGCCAATCCTCGCGTCGAACCAGAGGACGGCCCTGTCGACCAACCGTTCGTTGCCCGACGAATCCTCGGCGGTCCTGCCACCCTCGGCCTTCTCGTCGCTCTTTCCCGGCATTCTACTATCCACTCACGACGGTCCCGCCTTGCAGATCGTCCAAGACGTTGTTCGAGCCCGTGTCGTGCCCGAAGATCGTCGGCGGCCCCATGCCTATCGCGTAGATGTTGCCTGAGGAATCGACTCGGAGGGTCACCTGGGGCACCGCTCTCGGCGCTGGCCCGCCTGTCACCTTCCCGGCGGCGGAGAGGTCATAGGTGCTCCCGTGGCAGCAGCAGTATCCTGACGGCTTGGAAGAACTGTAGGTGTTGTCGCACGACGGGGAAGTGTTGGGGGCGACGAAAGCGTAGATGCAACCCAGGTGCTGACACACCTGGCTGAAGGCGACAATGTCCTCGTCGGGCCCAACGCCTCCGACGGCCTTCACTCCGAGCTTGACCAGGATGTTCGGAGTCTCCTCGAGAGGGTAGTTGAACTCCACCGGTTGGGACACGACCAGGTCGCTGACGTTGGTTACCAGAACCTGTGGGAAAGGAGAAGAAGAGGTCGTAATTGTTGTTGTCGAGGCACTCTCGCTGCTCCCCTGTGAGGTGGACGCACTCGCCGTCTGGTTGCCTCCTTGCTGCGTCACGGTAATCGTCTGGGTCACCGTGGGGGTGTTGGTCTGGACCGCCTCTGGCGAAGGAGGGTTGGCGGGGGAGAAGAGCGACTTTGCCAGGGAGGCGATCCCTCCGACCACAAACACTAGGCCAAGCGCAAGACTAGCCCTCAGCAGGTTCCTTCGAGTGGCGCTCCTGTCACTCCTGGGCGTTACCTGGGATTGAGTATCGTTCTTTACCGGCTCTTTGTCCGACCCGTCACGGCTTTCCGTGGTCATGGCTCGCTCCTGGCTAGGCCCAAGGGGATGACACCGCGAGCTCGAGGGGAGGTGTACATGGTCACGAAAGTTGCCGGAGAAAGCGTCAGTCTCATCAATCCTCCATCTATCCGGTCGTGCCGGACCCTGTAATCAGGAAGGTGAAGTGGAACGACGGCATCAGTTCGGGATGGTCCTGGGGGGTCAGGAGCGGGTATCTGTAGATCACGACTTGCTGGGAAGTCGGACTAGAGGGACCCCACCAGACAGAGGGGTAGATGTCGATGTTGTGTATCCCGGGCGCGCCCGCCGCGAAGACGGTAATCGTCACGTTCCCGCCGGTGTTGAAGCCGCAACCGTAGCCCACGTATGAGTTGTCATAGTCGACTGCGATGATGTTCGTGTTGTAGTCCCATCCCACCCCGACGAAAGATATGACGATCTTCGTGCCCGCTGGTCCCTGGATCTCGCTTATGGTCCCGGTCCTCTGGAGGAAGAGGGTCCCGTTCGAGTTAGTGGTCAGGCTGCCGGCAGATATGAAATGGAGCCCCCCGACGTCCGAGTGGACCTTCATGGTGAAAGTGAAGGCCCCGTCGCTCGTCGTGGTAACGTTCCTCAAAGGCAGGGCGACCAGCTTGTAGCCTTGCAGGTTACTCCCCTGCCTCGTCGACCAGGTTATCGGGAGTTGAGTGTCGGCCGCAAAGCCCGCGCCGGTCACCGTTATGTTCTGGCCGACCGAGACTATCTCTGGGCTGACGCTGATTCGAGGGCCGGTCGTGGCGTTGTGGAGCACTGGGACCGTTATCTGCGGTCTGTCGACACTAGCCACGGGCGTGAAGTTGATCTGCGTCGATGACGATGACAGCGAGGAGGTCGTGGTCTGCGATGAGGAGCCCTGAGCTAGTGCAGAATACGAGCGCGACGCCAGCTACTGCCACCAGGACGACGACGAGGATTGCTGCCGTAGACCTGGCGATGGCCCTGCGCCTTTCGGAATCCTGCCTGGACAGATAGAGACCCCCGCTCACTGGAACGATCACCGCGGCAAGAAGGGGGACGATGGCCGCCAATCCCGAGATGGCCAGGCTACCGCTGCTCCCGCTGGTCGTTGTCTGGGAATATGCAGACGTGACCGTGAAGTTCACGTAGTATGGGATAGCGCACGATGTCATCACTACGCACCCCGGAGGGTAGTAGGACTGGCCCTGGCTCGCTACTGGTATTTGTTCAGCGTTCAGGTAACCGGGACCCGGATAGCCCTGATATACGGCGAGGTAGTGCGTTCCAGGCACCCCCGACGCATAGATTGTGAAGTTCGTCGACCCGCCAGTGGTGAGCGCAGTGGCATAGCCTACGTAGTTGTTATCCCAGTAGATGTGGTAGTTGGTCGAGTAGAGGCCGTCGCCCAACCCGGTGCCGGTCACGGCGATCGGAGTTCCGGCCGGCCCGCTCGTCGGCGAGACGCTGAACTGAGGCTCGAGGGTGTACGTTGCCTTCGGAGCGAGGGCGGTGCCGTTGGTATAGTACGCCTGCATGACGTGCTGCATCCCGAAGTCAGGCGGCACGGCGATCTGCACGCTGAACGAACCCGAGGCATCGGACTCGGCGGAGCCCAGGACCTTCTCAACTGGCACGACCTTGGTCCCAGTGACCTGCGGCGGGGAACCTCCGACGACCCAGCTGGCATTTGCCGAGTTCCATTCGAGCAGCAGTTTGGTGCTGGGAGGGTACCCCGTACCAGAGACGGTAATCCCGCTTCCAACAAACCCTGCGTGTGACGAGACCACGATGGAGGCCTGCGCCACGTTCTGGGCGTGGGCGCTCCCTGCGGACAGCAGGAGCAAACAGACCGTGGCCAGAGAAGCGCTTACGGCGAACTTCCCCAGGGCGCTCATCGGCCAGCGCCTACTTGGGCATCCTCACTGTCAGCCCGATGGCGAGACCTATTATCAGAAGGATCGCCATGCCAGCGTACGCAATCGTCGGTATCGACTGCGTAACCTGCGAGACGGTTTGCGTCGTGGTACTCACCTGTGAGACTACCTGCGTCGCAGTGCTGACCGAAGTGACTGTCGACGTCGATGCCGCGCCGGCCTGAGGAGCTGTAGTCAGCCCGAGGTCCATGACCTGAAGCCCGGTGTTGGAAGGATTGGCCTTGTCTGACGAAGTCACCGAGACGGCGAAGCTCGATCCCGCCGGAAGCGTCGGGAGAGATGCGGGGACCACGAACTGACCCGTCCACGTGCCATTGGCCCCGTTTGTGTTGGTAAGCTTCACCGTCGCCAGGTCGCCGCCTTTGAAGGTCCCAGTCGTGGCATTGTACGCGCCGTAGCCGACGACGGCGTTGGCCACACCGCCCCGCACGACGGAGTCTAGACCTGTCACGAAGCCCGATGTTGGTTCAGCATTGGTGGGATACGTGACCGTTGCGCTAATCGTGACGGACTCTCCAGGGTAGATCGACGCGACGAGAGCGCTCGTCTTGACGTCAATCATCTGGATGCTCGTCGAGAGTGTGGCAGCCGTCATAATGAACGGGATTCCAGCGTAGGTGTACGTTCCGGCGTTCCCGAAGGCGTCCTGGGCCGTGACGGTGGGGTTCCAGGGTCCTATGTATGTATAGTTCCAGGCCGGCTGGACCAGTCCCCTGAAGAGGAGCGCGCCGGTGTCCCACGAAGCGGTCGAGACCGTCTTGCCGTCCGGTTGGGTGAATGTGATCTTGACCCCGGGCGTCAGGTTGTTGAGCAGGGCGCCGGTCGATGCATAGCTGGCGTAGAACCTAGGGATGAACTTGTACCCCCTGGCGTCCGAGTTGATGAAATAACAGGTTCCTCCGGTGACCATGTCCATGGTTATCACGATTTTGTTCGTCGCGTAGAACGAAGTGGTGCCCATCACCGCAGAACCCTGTTCTACGAATACGTTGTAGGTTCCTACCTGATTCACCAGGGTCCCGAAACCCGAGGTAGCGTTCCCGAAGACTGAAGCCTGCGTCTTTCCTCCGGCGGTGAACGTGTAGGGGAGTGAACTCGAAGATCCGTCTGGCTTGATCACCACGGCCGTGTACGTTCCGGCCGCCGGAGCCGTCACCGCTATCGACGTCGTCATCCCCAGGTTGATGTATCCTGGAGTGGCAGTGACAATCTGCGTCTGGGCGGAGGCCGGCACAAGGGGGGCCAGCACCAAGAGCGCGTTGACAAGGGCGAGCGAACAAAGCAGCAACCTGCTTCTTCCAACGGCGCGAGATAGACCACGCCTCGAACGAATCGTCATGCATCCTAACGGCTGGCAGGCCGTTTATAATAAGAGGCGCGCTTTGCCGCAATTCGGCGAGGCGCCATATGCAAATCAATGACCGGCTCCGGAAGGAGAGAATAGCAAAGATGCTAGGCGAGAACGAAGCGAGAAGCGTAATCAATTCGACGATTCAAAGCCCGAAGTCGATCGCCCAAATCTCAGAGGAGCTTGGTTTACCTTCCAGAACCGCGTACAGACACGTCAGCGATCTCTGCGAGGTCGGGCTCCTCGCGTGGACAGGAACATTCTCCTGGAGGGTGGAGGGAGATACGTGATGTACAGAAGCATAGTCAAATCGATCCAATTGCGGTACGACGGCCTCACAAACACCGTGGAGGTAGACCTCGTTCCCAACGACACAATGCTCGACAAGTTCTTCCGTTTTTGGACGATGATGGGCCCGGTGTGACGATGGCCGTCGAGTCAAGTCTCATCTTGTACATCAGCGCAATCGAGGTCTTCTCCCTGGCAATCGCCCTAGTTCTGGTCTTGCTGGCCGTTCGGGGCTACAGGAGAAGTCGGAGCCACTCCTTCCTTCTCGCAGCTGTCGGCTTCGGCATGCTGGGAGCGGCCTCCCTCGTGGAGGGCGTGCTCTATCAGTTCCTAGGATTCACACTGGACGAGGCTCACGCCTTCAGGTCGACCCTGACGGCAATTGGGCTGGTCATCCTCGTCTACTCCATCTACAGCACGCGGACTCGCGAGCCTTCGGTGGAATCAACGCCGCGGGGTCACGAGGAACCTGCACCCCGCGTCACCATGTCCCATGCAGGTGAGCCGGGCCGTCTTGACGTTGAGAACCCGGTCTAGCCCGTCGTGCACGGCTTCGTCCATGACGTCGCACATCAACCCAGGCATCTTGGATGCAAGCTCTTGGAAGGGGCAGTTGAATTGCTCATAGACCAGCTCTGAACGCTTCTGGCTCAGGATCTGGGGGTAGGCGTCCTGGGCAGCGAGCAGGCGCTTGACGAACAACTCGCTGTACTCCTTCATGGTAAGCGTCGTCGAATCCGTGTCGGTGAGCAGAGAGCGTCCCATCTGCTCCCCGAGCTTCAGACCTATGTCCCGAATCACAAACCTTGCGTTCTTCTCCCCCAGTGAGGAGATGAGACCTCTGATCAAAGCCTCGCTAAGGCCTTCGTAGCTCCTCGGTGGGAAGCCCACCATCTGGGCAGATGGTGCGATTCTGTAGACCACCACCTCCCTGCCTGATGGAAGCTTCTGATGAAGAACGTCCACCAAGCGAGCGCTCACGAGCTCGGAGAGATTGGCGCCAACCGAACGGGCGCCTGCTCCGAGGGCCTTGCGTATCTGGGACTCAGAGAGCGGCCTTGCCATCAAGAGGTTAAGGATGTTCCACCTTGCCTCGGAGGAAAGGGCTCTGGCCAGGGACGTGTTCGGCAACTTGGCGTCGCCTGTTCAGTTTTGAAAGGACTCTTATAAAAGGAGGGGCATCTCGCCAAACGGTGTCCAGTCGCCCTTTCAGCTTCCTTTCACCCGGAGAGCGCCGCATACGCGCCGATTGGCATGAGCCTAGCTTAGCCTTAAATTGCGGCTTCCGAGTGACCGGCCAAAATGCCTGAGGAACGAAGGCCCAACCGACTGATCAACGAGAAGAGCCCGTACCTCCTTGAACATGCCTACAATCTGGTGGACTGGTATCCGTGGGGGGACGAGGCCATACGAAAGGCCAAGGAGGAGGACAAGCCGATCTTCCTCAGCATCGGCTACTCCACCTGTCACTGGTGTCATCGGTTCGCTCAGGAGTCCTTCGAGGACGAGAAGATTGCATCGGTGCTGAACTCACGGTTCGTCCCGATAAAGGTCGACAGAGAAGAGAGGCCGGACCTCGACGAGATATACATGAAGTCCGTGATCGCGATAAACGGACAGGGAGGTTGGCCGCTCTCGGTCTTCCTGACCGCCGGCCTGAAGCCCTTCTACGGGGGGACGTACTTTCCTCCTGCCCCGGCTCACGGGCTTCCGGGCTTCCCCCAGGTCCTGGACTTCATCTCGGATCTCTGGAAGAACAAGCGCAGCGAAATCACCGAGAACTCCGAGGAACTCATGAAGCACATCGGGCGGGGCTACGAGCTCCATCCCAGGGACGAGCTTCCCAAGTGGATACCCGACAGCGCCTACGCCGAACTCATCTCCAACCTAGACGAGCAGTTCGGAGGTTTCAGCGGGGCACCGAAGTTCCCCCTGCCGAGCTATCACGAATTCCTGCTGCGCTACCACAGCAGGACGAAGAAGGAGCCGGCGCTGCGGGCTGTGAAGAAGAGCCTCCAATCGATGGCCGACGGGGGCATCCACGACCAGGCGGGCGGAGGTTTCCACCGCTACTCCACCGACAGGTACTGGCTCGTGCCCCACTTCGAGAAGATGCTCTACGACAACGCTCTGCTCGCCCGCGTCTACCTCGAGGCGCATCAGGTGACGGGCGAGCCCACTTTCCTCGCTACGGCGGTCGATACGCTGGAGTGGATGCTGAGAGAGATGAGGGGTCCCGAGGGGGCGTTCCACTCCGCCCAGGACGCAGACACTCCTGACGGTGAGGGCTACTACTACACCTGGACGCCCGGAGAGACCGAGGAGGTCTTGGGAAAGAAGAACTCCGGGTTGATCGACGAGATCTTCGGGGTCGTCCCCGAGGGCAACTTCGAGGGCGGGCGCTCGATCCTCCACGTCACTGGTTCCATCGAGAAGGCCGCCTCAAAGTTCGCCATGGACGCCGAGGCCGCGAAGAAGGTCGTCAGAGAGTCGAGGACGAAGCTGCTCGAGGCCCGGAACAAGAGGAGCCGACCCGCTGTCGACGACAAGGTCCTCGCCTCGTGGAACGGGCTCGCCATCTCGGCTTTCGCGTACGCCTACCAGGTCACCGGGGAGAGGAGGTTCCTGGAGGCCGCGGCAGGGGCAGCCGACTTCATCCTGGCGAAGCTCTTGGTCTCGGACATCCTCTTCAGGAGGTACAGGGACGGGGCCGTCGCGGTCGAGGGGACCCTCGAGGACTACTCCTTCCTCGCTGCAGGCCTGCTGGACCTCTACGAGGCGGGCTTCGACCCCTCCTATCTCAGGGGAGCGGTCCGGCTGGCCGAGAAGATGGACGAGCTCTTCTGGGACGCCAGCGGGGGAGGGTTCTTCATGAGCTCGGCACCCGACGTCCTGGTCAGGGCGAAGGAAGGATACGATGGCCCGACGCCGTCAGGCAACGCCGCCGCGGCGCTCACGCTCCTGCGCCTTTCAGAGTTCACGGGACGTCAGGAATTCAGGGAGAAGGCCGAGAAGACCCTCAAGGCCTTCGGAGACTCGTTGGAGTCCTCGCCCATCTCGCACACCTACATGCTCTGCGCGCTCGACTTCTGGTTCGGCTCGAAGGAGGTGGTGGTGGCGGGATCGATGGGTGAGAAGGATGTGCAGGGCATGGTAAGGGAGATCCAGATGCGCTTCCTTCCAAACAAGGTCCTCGCTCTCGCTGCAGGGGGCGTCCCCGAGATCTCCTCGCTTACGGAGGGAAAGACGGAGATAGGCGGGAAGCCCGCCGTCTACATCTGCGAGAACTTCGCGTGCAAGAGCCCGATTACGCAGCTCGAGTCCCTCAAGGAGCAGCTCGGGACTCGATCAAACGAGCGTGAGTGAAGCTTGAGAGCGTCCATCCTGATAGACCCGGAGCGGCCCAAGGTGAAGAGGGCGGAGGTCCTCCGGATGCTGAGGGAGGCCGGATTGCAGGTCACGCAGAGGAGACCGGACATCGGGATAGTGGTCGGGGGAGACGGGATATTCAGCGACTACGGCAGGCTGATCTCGATTCCCCTCCTCTTCGTCGGCGTGCGGTCTGCCGAGCCCACGGCCTCGAAGGGATACCTTGCCGAGGTCCACTTCGACCGCCTCGGCGGGGCGTTGGAGGAGATCAAGAGAAAGAGGTACAACGTCGTCGAGTACAGACGGCTCCAGGTCGCGATAAACGGGGTCGTCCGGGGCGAGGTCTTCACGGACGTCTATCTGGAGAAGGGAGCTGACAGCAACTGCCTCAGGTATCACCTCGACGTACAGGGGGGAGGGGGGCTCGCCTTCACGGACTCGGCCATAGCAAACGGCGTGATCATCTGCACCAGCGCCGGCTCTACCGGCTACTACTCATACGTCGACCGGCTGCGCATGGTGGACCGACTCGAGCCTGACAGCTACACCCTGATTGGCAGGGACGAGGTCGGCGTGTGCCACATCGCGCCTGTCCTGACTGCCCGCAACGACAGCGCTGAGGCGCCGCTGCGGTACACGGTTCCATGGGGGGCTTCGTTCAGGCTCAGGCTCACCCGCGATGCAGACGCCCGGCTCTTCGGAGTGATAAAGTCGAGGAACGGCATTCGCGTCAGAGTGGGAGACTCCATCGATATCAGGCCGAGCGCAGACACGACCCGGGTCATCAAGCTGGCACCAGGGGTCGGATAGCCAGCCGCTCGAGCACCTCGGTCAACCCGGACCTGTCTGAGACGAGGGGCGTCCCCTCGATGTCGACCCGTATGGTCTCCTGGTCCTTCAGCCCGTTCCCCGTGCAGACGCAGACGACGACGGCGTCCTTCTCGAGCTTGCCGCCGATCTCCCTCAGCGCGGCTACCGGGGCGGCGCTGGCCGGCTCGACGAAGATGCCCTCCATGGAGGCGAGCATCCCCCGGGCCGCGGTTATCTCGTCGTCCGTGACCGTGAGCACCATGCCCTCCGACTCCCTGAGCGCTGCGAGCGCCTTCTTTCCGGAGGCGGGTCTTCCAATCCTTATCGCCGAGGCGATCGTGCTCGGGCTCGCGACGGGGGTTATGGTATCGCTCCCCTTCCAGAACGCCCTCGCAATCGGCGAAGCGCCCTCGGCCTGCACGCCGACCATCCGCGGGACCTTCTCCGTGATGCCGAAGTCCCTGAGCTCCTTGAACCCCTTCCAAATCGCGCTTATGTTTCCCGCATTCCCCACCGGGAGGACGACGTAGTCCGGGACCGAGAACCCCAGCTGCTCGTATATCTCGAAGGCCGCTGACTTCTGTCCCTCCAGGCGGTAGGGATTCACGGAGTTCATCCCGGAGAAGCCCGGTAGTCCCGAGATCGTCTGAAGGAGCATCGAGAGCGCGTCGTCGAAGTTGCCGTCGACCCTGATTATGGTGGCGCCAAAGGCGGTCGCCTGCACCATCTTGCCGGCCGCTACCTTCCCAGCCGGGACGATTATCGCCGCGGCGACGCCGGCCCGGGCGGCATACGCCGACATGGAGGCCGAGGTGTTCCCGGTCGAGGCGCAGATCAGGACCCTGACGCCGGACTGAACCGCCCGGGTCACCGATACCGTCATCCCTCTGTCCTTGAAGGAGCCCGTAGGGTTCTGGCCCTCGTTCTTGACGTGCAGGTTCCTGACTCCGAGCTTCCCGGAAATGTTGACGGCCCTGATGAGAGGGGTCCCGCCCTCGTCCAGCGAGACCGGGCGGACGTCCCCGCCGAACGGTAGCAGGGCGCGGAACCTCCAGATGCCCTTCGCGGGCCTGCCAAAGAGTTCTGCCCTGGAGAGGGACCCGCCCTCCTTGACGGCCTCCAACAGGCCGTTGCACCGGGAGCAGGTATAGCCAGGAGGGTCAGTTTCGAATGTGGACCCGCAGTCGATGCAGCGGAGTGTCCAGCCGGCCGCGACCTTCATACCTTAGCCGCCCCTCCTCCCACCTTGGTCACGAAGCCGTCCGACTCGACCCCCTCCTCGCCGAAACCGGCGACCATGTTGTCCATCACGGCCCGGGGGTCGTGCTCGCTCCGGTCCAGTATGGCCAGCATGGACGGTCCGCCGCCGCTTATGCAGACCCCGGCCGCTCCGGCCTCAATCGCGTGCCTCTTCACAGAGTCATAACCGGGTATCAGCTTCTTGCGGGCCTCCTCCACTACCCGATCCCTCATCCCTGATCCAATCATCGCGATGTCGCCTCTTGCGAAGCCTGAAACGAGCATGCTGGCGTTTGCAACATTTGAAACCATCATATTCAGCCCTATCATCTTGGGGAGCACCGAGCGGGTGTATTCGGTCTTGCGCTCCGGGAACTTCAGGGAGGGCGTGACCAGCACCAGGGCCAGGTCTGCCGGAGGCTCGTACTTGATGGCGGCGGGCCTCTCTGTCACCCTCACGACGACGAACCCGCCGAGGACCGAGGCCGAGACGTTGTCGTAGTGCGCGGTCCCTGAGGTGACCTCCTCGCCCTTTCCGGAGTAGAGTATCATGTCGTCGCCGCTCATGCCCAGGCCGAAGAGCTCGTTCATCGCGAACGCCGCCGCAGCCGCAGACGCACCGCTGCTCCCCATGCCCAGCCCGATGGGTATCCCCTTCGTTATCTCTACGCCAATCCTCTTCGTGATCCCAAAACCCCGGGCTATGGCGAGGCAGACCGCCCCGGCGCCGTTCTTGGCCGCCGACGCGGGGGTTCTGATGTCCCCGACCTGCTCCATCTCGACCGAGAGCCTCTGGGCGCTCTCCGAACTCAGCGTGATCCTGTCCCTCGGCCTGTCCAACGCAAGGGCGAACACGTCAAAACCGGGTCCCAGGTTGGCTGAGGACGCCGGGGCCTCCACGGTGACCTTCAACTCTCTCGCCACGCAGCGGCGTGTGATTATATGACTATTGGCCTTTTTCCGCAAGGAACGGCCGAACGCTTTTTAGCGCTCACGGGCTTCCAGGCCCTAGTAGCGACTTGCTCCCAGAGAACACCCTCCAGCCGAGGGCCTACCAGCAGAACATAGCCGAGGTCGCCTCTCGGACCAACACGCTGGTCGTCCTCCCGACAGGGCTGGGGAAGACGATGGTCGCGATGCTCGTGGCCAAGGCGAGGCTTGAGAAGTTCCCGAAGGGCAAGATCGTGATGCTCGCTCCGACGAAGCCGCTCGCGCTGCAGCACTACGAGACGTTCCAGCGGATGATGGGCCTCAAGGACAACGAGGTGGCGATAATGACCGGCGAGACGGATCCTGTGGAACGCAGCTACCTCTGGAGGCGGTCCAGGTACGTCTTCGCGACTCCCCAGACCGTCAGGAACGACCTGAGGGCGGGCAGGGTCGAGCTGAACGAGACGGTCCTCCTCGTCTTCGACGAGGCGCACCGCTCCGTCAAGGACTACTCGTACACGCAGCTCGCGGCCATCTACAAGGAGCAGGGATGGAATCCGCTGATACTGGGGCTGACCGCCTCCCCTGGCGGGTCGAGGGCGAAGGTCGACGAGATAATGCGCAACCTGTACATCGAGAAGGTCGAGATCAGGACCGAGGACGACGAGGACGTGAAACCCTACGTCGAGAAGACCAGGCTCGAGGGGGTCAAGGTCGCCCTCCCGCCCGAGTACTCGACGCTCATTCACGCCCTGAGGGAGATCTACAACGAGAAGGTCACCAGGCTGGTCGAGGCTGGTTTCCTCCCTAAGACCCGCCTGACGAAGACGATGCTCCTCGCGGCCAGGCAGACTATCCTGTCCAGACTGAAGGCCGCCGACACGAGCGGGGGGAACAAGGGATACCTCTTCGGTTCCCTGATCAACCAGGCGCAGGGGATCATGATACTCCACGCGGTCGAGCTGCTGGAGACCCAGGGTCCCGCGGTCCTGGAGAAGTACCTGGTCAGGTTCAGGGAGAAGCCGGAGCAGGGCAAGTCGGCGCAGGCGCTCCTGAGGGACAAGCGCTGGCTCTTCATCGAAGCGGAGGCCGAGAAGCTGAAGGACGTCACGAACCCCAAGCTCGAGAAGCTGGCAGAGATAGTAAGAGACCAGCTCGCCTCGAAGGCCGACTCGAAGATCATCGTATTCACCCAGTACAGGGACACGATCGAGACCATCACTGAGCGCCTGGACGCCATCGGGGTCACCTCGATGCGATTCGTCGGCCAGGCCAACAAGGTCGACAACGAGGGGATGGACCAGAAGAAGCAGACGCTGACCCTCGAACAGTTCCGCGGGGGCGACTTCACCGTGCTCGTCAGCAGCAGCATAGGCGAGGAGGGTCTGCACGTGCCGGACGTCGACCTCGTCGTCTTCTACGAGGCCGTGCCCTCGGAGATAAGGTCGATCCAGAGGAAGGGGAGGACCGGGAGGACCCGCCCGGGCAGGGTCATAATTCTCCTGGCGGAGGGGACCGTGGACGAGGCATACTACTACAGCAGCATGAGCAGGGAGAGGTTCATGAAGAGCCTCGTCTCGACCGGGCAGGTCAAGAAGGCCGAGAGAAAGACGAAGCCGTCGACACTACTCGACTATATTTGACCGGCTTCGGGGCCGGCCTGGACCATCGAGGTCTTGATTCCGTCGAAGACCTCTCTGACCTTCTTCTCGGCGAATCCCTTGATGATGCTCGACCCTATCCCGGCCATCACGCCGGTGATCTCCGCGTTGGCGGCCCACTTCATCTTCGTGGCCGTGTCGCCCTCGAGGTCGAAGTCGCTCGCGATCTTCATGTTGCTCCCGCTCCCGGAGCCGTCCACGTACAGCCTGGCGTGCTGGGAGGGCACCTTGTCGGCTATCTTCAGCTTCACGGCCATGTGCGCCGTGAGGAAGGACATCTTGATCTTCATCTTGGCTTCGATGTTGCTGTCGTCTACGACCTTCGTCTCCTCCGCGTCGGGGAGTGACTTGGCGATGAAGCTCGAGTCGGTGAGCAGCTGATAGACCCGCTCTCTTGGAAGGTTGAGGTCTTCGGAACCTTCAAGATGAAGTTGCATGTCCGTCCTCCACGATGTCTCTCTATATCCCTTCTGTCCTACCTGTAGGCCTCGAACTCCTTGCCTAGGACGGTCGACGCGATCTTCAGCTCCATCACCTCGTCAGTCCCCTCGTAGATCCGAGCGACCCGGGTGTCTATCAGGTGCTTCGCGACCGGGGAGAGTATCGAGTACCCGAATCCGCCGAAGCACTGGACCGCGCTGTCCGCCGAGTCGAACGCCGCCCTCGACGAGACGTACTTCGCCACGGCCGAGATCCTGTCCGCCTCTGAGCGGAGCGCGAGGTCGGCCTTGTTGTCGCCGTACTGCTCCTTCTTCAGCGCCGCCTGGTACGTCAGCCACCTCGAGGACTCGAGGTTCGATGCGATCCTGGCGATGTGCCTCTGGATCAGCTGGTGCTTCCCTATCGCCTTGCCGTGCTGCATCCTAGAAGAGGCCCTCTCCTTCACCTGGTTGAGGCAGTCCTCCATCACGCCCAGGCATCCGGACGCTATCCCTATCCTTCCGTTCAGCAGCGCCGAGTACGCCACTGCCAGTCCTCTTCCCTCCTCGCCTATGACGTCCTCCTTCTGGACTCTCACGCCGTCGAAGGAGAGCATGGCCGTGTCCGAGGTGAACAGCCCCATCTTCTCCTCCAGCCTCATCTCGACGGCAAACCCCTTCGCCTTCACGTCGACCAGGAACGCCGTCATCCCCTTCGTCTGTCCCTCGGGGTAGGCGAAGACTATCACCCTGTCGGCGATGGACCCGTTCGAGATCAGGTACTTGGAGCCGGTGAGGTAGTAGTCGTCACCGTCCTTCCTGAACTGGGTCTTCAGGGATACAGGGTCGCTCCCCGCCTCCGGCTCGGTGAGCGCGTAGGCGAGGACGACCTCGCCGGTCGCAGCCCTCGTCAGGTATCTCTGCTTCTGTTCCTCCGTCCCCCACTCCTGTATCGTCAGGCTGCCGAGCGCCTGGTGGACGTCGACGAAGGTCACGACCCCGAGCCCGAGCTGGCCGAACCTCTCCAGGGTCAGCGAGTGGACCAGCGTCCCGGCCCCGCAGCCGCCGTACTTCTTCGAGATCGGGATCCCCATCAGGTCGTGCTTCTTCAGGACTACGGGGACCTGGTCGTTGAACCTTCTCTCGATGTACTTCTCGAACTCGGGGATCAGCAGCTCGTCGCAGGCGGCGTCCACCCTCTGGAAGAGGTCGTGGTCGTCCTCGGTGAGCTTCATGAGCATCGACGCGTCATGGATCGACCTCTCGAAGAGCTTCTCCACGTTGCCGCGGTAGCAGGGGACCCGTTTAAACCATCCCGGAGAGCAGGTTTTTCTAGAAGCCCGGCCGTCCGGGGCCAGGATGGAGATCGACGACGCGGGGGACCTGATCTTCCAGACCTACTACATGGTCGACTGGGGGAAGGTCGGACAGAGCCCCTCGGAGGACAGGTGCGTGAGATGCGGGGGACCCATGTCGAAGGTCGAGCCGTTTCGCGACGGCAAGGGCCTGGTGTACGGGGGCCGAGTCTGCCACAGCTGCAAGGTGGTCTTCTGGCTGAGGGAGGTCTAGAGGCCGATGAGCGCTCCCGCGAGGGCAGCGATGGCGACCACGTAGACCGAGTAGTTGTATATCCTCAGCAGATAGAGCGCATCCTTCCACGCCGGCGACTCCCTGCTCATGATCGCGAGGTGGTGCATCATCACGACGCTGAGCCCGACGAAGGCGGACAGCCCTAGGGCGAGCAGACTTATCGTGGAGCTCTGGATGAAATATGCACCCAGGAACGGGATGGTCCCCCAGGTGAGGCCGAACCCCAGGTACGAATGCACCCTCTTGGGGTTCTCCCTCGGATAGGCCACGGCCGCGAACCCCTCGATGAGGACGAACGCGAGGAAGAGGAGGTCCCACCGCAGGGCCATGTACACGCCGACGGCGATGCCCAGCCCGACCGAGGCGATCCCGACGGCGAGCATCTCGCGTGGGATCCTCAGATACGGGGAGAACTTCTCCCTGCTCGACCCGATGTCGATGTAGTGCGCGCCCACTATGAGACCCAGGAACGCCGCGAGGATGGTGAACAGGTAGATCTCGACATTGAACTTGGGCGTTATGGCCTGCGCCAGAGTCAACCATCCCACGAAGACGAAGCTGAACGGCGTCCTCAATCCGTAGACCCAGGTGTTCCTGCTCCAGGGTCCCACAAGGTCAGGTTCGACGGGAGGGGTGTCCAACCGAGAGGGAAACTGGACCCCTCAGATTATTAAGCTATCCCGGCGCGGAGGAGAACGTTGAGCCGGGGCCTCCAACCCCTCGCCCGGAGGATCTTCGAGGGACTGTCACCGTCCTATGACAGGGTGCTGGAGGTCGCCACCCTCCTGCAGGACAGGTACTGGAAGAGATGGCTCCTGGAGAAGGCCTCCATCCAGGAGGGGGAGAAGATTCTCGATGTCGGGTGCGGGACGGGAGTCCTGGAGGAGCACCTTGCGGCCGACGAGCGCGGGGTCGTCGGCCTGGACCTCACCGAGGAGATGATCCGGGAGGCACAACGAAAGCGGATTCCGTCGATGAGCTCGCTCTGCCTTGGCGATGCCGAGAACCTCCCTTTCTCGGATGGCGCCTTCGATCTCCTGGTCTCGTGCTACGTCGTGAAGTACTGCAGCGCGTCGGTCCTCGCCTCTGAGGCCGCCCGGGTCCTCCGCCCCGGAGGAAGGCTCGTGCTCTACGACTTCTCGAGCCCCAGGGGCGCCTATGCGCCTTTCCTGGCATTCTACGTCTACGGGGTGCTGAGGATACTCGGCGCGCTCCTCCGGCTGGCCAAAGCCAGAGGCGCTTTCACCTACGAAGCGCTCCCCACCGTGATACAGACCCGGCGCTGGGATGAGGAGTTCGAGGGCCAGCTGAGATTGGCTGGGTTCGGCAACGTCGGGAGGAAGCGGCTCTCGGGAGGGGCCGCGACCGGGTTCTGGGCGACCAGGTCGTAGTCAGACCGCTCGCTAGGCTATTTAGTTCTCCGGGGGAGGGTACTCCCCGATGTCAGTCGTAAGTGGCGAGGAGGTCGCGGCCTGCTGCAAGGCCTACGTCAAGGTCAACCCGAACGGCGTCGACCTGGCCCCGAAGCAGGTCTCGAGGCTCCCGATGGACTCGACGATCTACCTGCACGGTGGCGAGAGGGGTTATCTCGGGCCAGGAGGGGACCTCGTGACGGAGAAGGAGGACCTTGCGCCGGACGCTTCAGGCTTCTACCTCTTCGAGCGCGGAGGCATGTACGAGCTGAGGTTCCCGGAGGTGACCATCCCGCCCACCTGCACGGGCTTCGCCTTCCCACGCTCCACCATGAACAGGCTCGGGATCATCAAGCTGGAATCGGCGGTCTTCGACAGCGGGTACCGTGGGGAGCCCACCCAGGTGATATTCACACCCATCGGCGCGAGGGTCCACCGGAGCGAAGCCCTCGTCCAGCTGGTCTTCTTCAGGAACGAGAGACCGGCGACGTCGCTCTATTCGGGGTTCTACCAGAACGAGAAGGGCACCTAGCCCTCTCGAGCTAGTCCTGGGAAGGACGACCTCGCGGTAGTACCTGCAGCTCGCGGTGAGCGTGCAGATGTCGCATCTGGGACCGACGGGCTTGCAGGTCGTCTGCCCGAACCTGACGAACAGCTCGTTCAGCTCCAGCCAGTACTTCTTGGGGATGGTCCTCGTCAGCTCGACCTCGGTCTCCTCCGGGGTCTTGGTCTGCACCAGCCCGAGCCTGTTCGCGATTCTGTGGACGTGCGTATCCACAGGTATCGCGGGCTTGTTGAAGGCGTAGACCAGGACGCAGTTCGCGGTCTTCCTCCCGACGGCGTGAAGGGTCAGCAGGCTCTCCAGGTCGTCCGGGACCTCTCCGCCGAACTCGGTCACTATCTGCTTGGCGACCCTGATCACGTTCCTGGTCTTCATGTTGTAGAAGCCGACCACCCTTATGAGCTCCCTCACAGACTTCGGGTCTGCGTCGGCGAGCTTCTGAGGAGTGTCGTAGACCGAGAACAGTCTCTCTGTCGCCTTGCTCGTGCTCTCGTCCCTGGTCCGGTGGGAGAGGACGGTCCCGATGAGTATCCTGAACGGATCCCCTTCCTCGGCCGACCTGAGCTCGGCCAGGGCGGTGGCGCGCTTGTCCTTGCTCGACGCGACCATCCTGCCGATGCGGCCGAGGATGTAGCCTATTCCGGGCTTTTCGTCACCCATGGCTCTTTCCGGTACCACGCAGACACCTCCGCCACGACCTTCTCCAGATTGAATGCTGGCAGGTACGCCAGCTTCTTCGACGAGTCTTCCTCCGCGAGGGTCAAGCCGGCCTTTATCTCCTCGGCCGCGTACTGCGGGATGAGGCCCCTGCCCGAGAACACTCCCTGCTGCTTCACCTCAACGCCCTTCCCCCCCGCCTTCACCAGCGCCTCTGCCAGCTCGTCGAGGCTCAGGTCGAAGGACTTCACCTGATAGGGTGTAGAGTCGCCGACCGACGACGACGCCTTGAGGAGCGCCTGGGCCACGTCCTTCGGGTGGGTGACTGAAAGCTTGTCGGAACCGCCCGGAGGGAGGACGACCTTGCCCCGCTCGATCATCTTCAGGATTGGCGTGACGATGGCCGGGTCCCTCGAGCCGACGGCCTTCGCGGCCCGTATGATCCGGACCTGCAGGCCGGGGTGGCTCTTCCCGAACTCCGTCGCTACCCTCTCGCCCTCCAGCTTCGACCGCTGGTAGTCGTCTGTCGGGCTCGGAACCCTCTCCTTCCCTATCGTCCTTCCCGAGCCGAATCCATACACGTCAAGGCAGCTCAGATGGACAAAGGTCTTCGTCCCGTGCTCGTGTGCCTCCTCGAGCAGGTTCGTGAGGCCTCCCTGGTTGTACTTCACAAAATCTTCATGCGCGCTTCCTGGCGGTGGCGACGCGAGGTTGTAGACCACATCTACCGCGTCCAGCGGCTCGTGCAGGGTGTGCCTGTCCATGATGTCCGCCTCCAGGCACTGTATGCCGCACTGATCCATTATCCTCAGGTGCGACCCCTTCCTGAAGATGCCCTTGGAGATCTCGCCCTCGGTGAAGAAGTATTCCGCTAGGTGGCCTCCGATGAACCCGGTGCCTCCGACTATGAGGTTCGTTCCCTGTCCCTCCCAACTACTGAGGAGGCATGACCCCTGCCTTCGGCTTTACCTCGAACTCGCCGCTGACGAGCTTCATCTGCAGGTCCTCCTCGAACTTGGGAAGGTCCCCGAAGACCTCCTTGAGTTTCTTCTTTGCGACGCGCGAGAGACGCGGCGCCACGTTCTGCCCGCCGTAGCGTCCGTAGGCGATTCCGGTGAACCGTATCTTCTGGCCCGCTACGACGATGTATCCCCGCAGAATGTTCGCTATGTCTCCTCCGCTGACGTCGTCTATCACGACGCTGTAGGCGGGGAGGTCGTTCTTTCTCTCCGGTCTCAAACTGTGGGCGCTGAGTAAGCGTGCTATATGAAGAATGGGGGCCCTTATTCTGAGATGAACGGGTACCTCAGGTCTTCCTTGTACGTGTTCAAGACGAGGTGCGTGTTGGTCCTCTCGACGTGGGGGACGGTCAGGAGCTCCTTGGCGAACTTGCTGACCTCGTCCCTGTTTCTGAACTTTGATATCACTATGCTGTCCTCTATTCCGGTGACGTCGTAGACGGCGCAGACCGAGTTCATCTTGGCAATCCGTTCCTGCACCTCGACGAGCTTGCCCTTCGAGACCGTCACCTCGGTTATCGTCGTGATCTCGTAACCGAGCTTCTCCTGGCTCAGGCGCCCGGAGTAGCCCCTGATCGTCCCGTCCTCCTCGAGCTTCCTCACCCGCTGGGCGACGGTGACCACAGAGACGCCCGTCTTCTTGGCGAGGTCCCTGAACGACTGGCGGCCATCAATCTCCAGCTCTTTGAGCAGCGACCTGTCCAGATTGTCCAGTTTCATTTGTGAGCAACAGTCCCTAGATAGTGCGCATTTGATAAGCGTTATTATTATTTACATGACGAATGTAAAACCCCATGGTAAAACTTATAACCGCTGATTCGGGAACCGGCCCAATCGATGCCTTTCGACAAGTCGGCAAAAGGCTATGTTCCGAGAAAGCGGACACCGAAACAAATCATAGACGCTGTAGCGTCAAAGGGAATACGGTTCATCGACCTGCAGTTCACGGACGTCCCGGGTCGCACACAGCATGTCACAATCCCGAACAACATGCTCGATGAGGATGCCTTCGAGGGAGGAGTCCCAAAGCTGGACGGCTCTTCGATCAAGGGCTTCGCCGAGATTTTTGATTCCGACATGCTTCTGCTCCCGGACCCCTCGACGTTCGGGATAATCCCGTGGGGCGACCAGCGCTTTCCGACGGCGAGGATGATCTGCGACGTCCACTGGGGCTACCAGAAGGGAAGGTTCTCAAGGGACCCCCGATACATCGCCCAGAAGGCCGAGGTGGCCGTCAAGTCGGCGGGTTTCACCGAGTCGTACTGGGGGCCCGAGATGGAGTTCTTCGTCTTTGACTCTGTCACCTGGGACGTCTCGAGCCCGTTCGGGACGAGCCACAGGATCACGTCCGTCGAGTCAGCCAACGAGGCCCGTGGAACGAACTATCCTATCAGGTTCAAGGAAGGATACTACCCCACGCCTCCTTCAGACACGCTGCAGGACTACAGGAGCGAGGTGGCCTACACGCTCGACGAGTCTTTCGGCATCGTCAACGACGCGCACCACCACGAGGTCGCGACGGCGGGGCAGTGCGAGATCAACATCTACAGGGACACCCTAACGCCGATGGCAGACAGTATCGTGACCTACAAGTATGTGGTGAAGAACGTGGCATCGAACAGGGGGATGATCGCCACGATAATGCCGAAGCCGATCTTCGGCGACAACGCTTCTGGCATGCACGTCTCCTCGAGTCTCTGGAAGGACGACAAGAACGCCTTCTACGACGAGAAGGACGACTACGCCAACCTCAGCCAGACCGGGAGGTACTATGTGGGAGGGCTCCTGGCCCACAGCAGGGCCCTGTGCGCCATAACAAACCCCACCACGAACTCATACAGGAGACTGGTCCCGGGCTACGAAGCGCCCGTCTACGTCGCGTGGTCCAGAGGTAACAGGTCGGCCAACGTGAGGATTCCGCTCCACTACAAGGGCAAGTCCGGCATGAAGGGCAAGAGGGCCGAGTTCAGGACGCCCGACCCATCCTCGAACCCGTACCTTGCGTTCGCGGCCATCGTCTCGGCCGGCCTGGACGGGATAAAGCACAAGCTCGACCCCGGAGACCCGGTCAACCAGGACATCTACGAGCTCACACCGAAGAAGAGGAAGGAGCTCGGGGTCAAGGAGCTCCCCGGTAGCCTCCTCGAGGCGATCGAGTCCCTCAAGTCCGACTCGGAGTTCCTCAAGGGCGTCTTCTCGGACGACCTCATCGAGATGATGATCGAGCTCGAGATGGCCAACTACAGGGCGGTCTCCGCGAGGCCTCACCCGTACGAGTTCTACCTCTACTTCGATATCTAGCAGTTAACTGCTACCTGTCAAGGCTTAAATGCGGGTTGGGACGCAACCTCCCGCCCTGCATGAAGGTCCTAAACAGGAAGGCGTACGAGTGGAGGAGGGATCATCGAGACGAGGTTGTCTCGCAGCTGAAGATCTACCTGGAGAAGGTGGGGAGGCGCGGCTCCAGGAAGAGTGTCGAGAATGCCACTGGGAGGGATGATGGACTTTTGCAGCTACCTCGAGATGCTGCCGAACGATGCCCTGGCACTACATGAGGAAGAACGACGTCTACAAGGTCCTCGACGGATACGTGGCCTGGATGCTCAAGGACAAGTTCGCTCCCAACTCTCTCAGGAACCGTCTCTCGGCCGTGAAGAAGTTCCTCGCCATCAACGACTTCGAGCTAGACAACGCCAAGATGAGGGTCAAGGTGGACCTCCCAGGTATCACGCCGTCACCGCAGACAGGGTGCCGACACCGGAAGAGCTCAGGAGCGTCCTCATGCACACGGATTCGCGCGGAAAGGCCCTTGTCACGATGCTTGCGTCGAGCGGGATGAGGGTCGGAGAGTTCCTGACTCTCAGGGTGAAGGACATCGACCTGTCCAAGAATCCGGCGACGGTACGCCTGAGGGCAGAGGTGACCAAGGACAGGCAGGCGAGGTATTGCTTCATCAGCGACGAGGCGGTCACGTTCCTGAAGGATTTCCTCCAGCGAACGGGTCAACAATCCGGACGACTACATCTTCCAGACTTCGACCCGCGGACAGGAGCACAAGACCGGCAACCTTCCGATGTCCTACTGGAACGCTGACCACATCTTCTCGCTGGCGCTGAAGAACTGCCGGGCTGGCCGATGAAGGATGACCACGGGAGGGATACCATCCACATCCACTGTCTGAGGAAGTTCTTCTTCACGCAGATGCTGCAGCCGCTGGGAAGGGACATCGCCGAGGCGCTCATGGGGCACAAGCTCTTCCTGGACTCTGCGTACCGACGATACACAGAGGACCAGATGAGGGAGTTCTATCTCAAGGGGATGGACGCGGTCACGATAATGCTGCGGAAGCGGGGGATGAGCCAGGACGAGATCAAGGAGTCCTTCAGGAGGGAGATCCTGATGCAGGTCGCCGGGTACAGCGAGGAGGAGGTCGACAAGCTCGATCTCTCGAGCATCAAGGACGAGGACTTCCAGAAGATGGTGCGGGAGAAGCTTCTTGGAGCCATGGCGAACAACGGGCACAAGCAGAAGGTGATTCCCATGAGCGAGCTGAAGACCCACATCAGTCAGGGATGGGAGTACATCGCTCAACTCCCTGACTCCGAGGTTGTCGTCAAGCTACCCTTCTGACTCACCCCAAACCTAGCAGGCAAGTTTATTAATACTCCCGTTTCTATTTGGAGAATGATTATTCGTTTATGAAAAATACGGCTTTTATTATGCCATCGGAGCCTGTGATCGCCTCGAAGGTGGCCGATTACTTGTCAGCCGCTGGATGGAAGGTCTCAAGAGAAGTCAAGCTCAGGGGCAGGATAGCCGACATCGTAGCAGTCAGGGGCGGAGAGATTGCCGTCGTCGAGGTCAAAGGAAGCCTCGGTGACCCGAGGCTCGGCCTCGAACAAACGCTTCACTACAAGCACGCAGCAAATATCGCCTACCTCGCCTTGCCTAAGGAGAGAGAAGATCGAGAACTCTTGACCGCCTGTAGGAACCTTGGCATTGGGCTGCTGCTGATCAACGGAGGGGTCGCGGAAGCTGTGAAACCTGAGCGCGGAGAGGCTCTGGCGTCGGTGAGAGAAGTAATCCTCCACGAGAAGCCGAAAGTCCGCGAAGTGGTCTTGAGGAGTTCGCTCGAAAGGCCGTTCAGGTCGCGTGGCCAGATTCTCATCCTCAAGCTCCTCTTCCTCAATTCCAGCTCGGCGTTTCATCTCAACGATATTGCGAGGAAGGCAGGTATGCAGCATCCGCACGTCAAAGGAGTGCAGCTTCTGCTCAATCTGAGCTGATGAAGAAGAGCATCAAGGGCAAATAGTCACTGTACGTCATCAACAAAAAGAGTGTGATATACGATGAGCTGAAGAGGATATTCCTGAAGTACGAGTTCCTGGATGAGTTGCTTGCGAGCAAACTTGGGGCTGAACAGGTCAAGAACGCGGTCATCTACGGATCGTTTGGAAAGGGGTGGAGGGCGAGAAGAGCGACATCGACCTGCTTGTGGTGGGGGATATAGCGGAGGACAAGCTTTTGAAAGCCGTGAACGAGGTGGAGAGGAGAACGGGGCGGGAAGTGAACTACAATCTGTGGACCGACGGGGAGCTTGGAGAGAAGGTTCGAGACCAGATTCCGCTGATACGCGAGATAGGGAAGACACCGGTGATGATGGTAATAGGCGAAGAGAATGAGTTTAAGCGAGTTATTGAAAAACGGACTGGTTGAGAAGTACCAGTCTGATGAGGATCAGGTAAGGAACGAGGCCGAAATCGCGAAGAACGACCTCGCCTCAGCGAAGCATATGCTGGGGATACAGGAGTGGGGATGGGCTCACAATGCAGCCTACAACTCGATGCTCCAAGCGGGCAGGGCGCTCATGTTCTCGAAGGGGTACAGGCCGAGGAGCCAAGAGCACCACACAGCGGTAATCTCCTTCGTTCAGGCGGTCTACGCAAACAAGTTTGACGCCGAGGTCCTACAGGCCTTCGAAAAGGCCAGAAGGCGCAGGAACGAGTCGCTCTACGACCGCGCAGGCTCAATCTCCGAAACACAGGGTCGAAATCTGGTTCAGTACGCAGAGAAGTTCGTCAGCAAGACTCTAGAGCTTCTTAACATGAAATGACCCACGAGTGTGGTCCCCTCCTACAATCTCGCTTTTCGATGCGCGGCATTCGGGCCCGGAGATGGTATGTGTATCTACCATATGGAAAGTATTTCTACCACTTGTGGATAGCACCCACGTGGCACTCCACGAATACGCCGCCGATATCCTCGGGAGCAAGACGAGCATCCGCCTCCTCAGGACGTTGGCGCGCTATGAGGGCAAGGTCTTCACTGTCAGGGAGCTCTCCGCGGCTGCCGGTGTCTCCCATCCGCAGGCATCGTCGGTGCTGAAGGAGCTGGAGAGGAGGGGCGTGGTGAGGCTCCAGCCCGTGGGCAAGGCATACCAGGTGAGCCTGAACAAAGAGAGCTACGCCGTGAACTCTCTGATAGAACCACTATTCACCGCAGAGAAGGACACCGTGGCCTCCCTAGTCTCGGCAATCGCACCCTTCTTCGATGACCCGAGGATAATCTCGGCGGCCATTTTCGGAAGCGTGGCCAGGGGCGACGAGGGAGAGGCCAGCGACGTCGACCTCCTGATCATCTCAGATGACCGAGAATTTGCAACTGAATGCGCGGCCAGGGCCATGGACACCACGGTTTCTCGATTTGGTCATGCGCTGTCTCCGTTGATTCTGGGCGAGAAAAAGTTCCGTCGAGACCACGACATCGACCTTGAAAAGTCGATTCTTGAACGCTATATCCTCGTGCGCAGAAGAGACCTGAAGGAGATGGTCAAGAATGGCAAAGCCGGTCGATGAGAAGCTCTACAAGAATTATCTGCAGGAGGCAGAGGAGATGCTCGACATGGAGCAGTCTAGCATCAAGGGTTAGGACTTTCAGGAGATTGTGAGGGAGCCTCCAGGCCCTTCAGGCTGCCGTCCACCCTTCCGGCGACTTCCCTGAACAGATCAAGGGAGCCGAGTATCTCTTCTTTGACAGGACCTTCCGGCAACTCTTTTGCCAGGCTTACGAGGTGCAGATATCGGTCCTTGAGGCCCCATTTTATGAACCTCTTCTCCCACAGTATCCCTCCGCTCAGGAGGTCCTTGATGCCGATCTCCGTTCCCTTGGATTCGTTGCTTTCGAGATCTTCCCGCTTGAGCGACGGGTTGTACTTGAGCAGAAGGTTTCGAATCACGACCAGCTTCTCCTTGACCTCCCTCCTCTCTTCCGGATGCGATTTCGTCAGGGTCCTGGAGAGGATGTAGCGGAGGTCCAGCAACAGGTCATAGCACCTCCCCAACGCAATCGCCATCTTCGTGTTCAGGATGATCCCGAGGTCGTCCTCCTCCTCGGCGAGTCTGACGAATCTTGCTCTCTCAAGCTCGCGCCTTCCGGTGTCCGTAATGATGTACCGACCCTCACCGTCCTTGGAGATGTACTTCGAGTCGGAGAGGGCTGCCAGAGTGACGTAGACCGTCTTGTCGGGCCTTCCCAGTTCTCTGACCAGGTCAGAATAGCGCTTCGGCTCTCTCTCGAGCAGCTCCAGCGTGGCCACCTTCACAGTGACATCTGCCATCACCTACCTACATAGTAGGAATGCTTATAACTCTACCGCTACATCCTACCGATATGGTAGGTAGGGTTAAGCTGGAAGCTGAGCCTCATGCACGCGGGGTCAGCTCCGCGGCCTCGACGTATGGGCGGCCGAAATCTCACGACACTCGCCCTAAGGAAGTGCTCGAGAGAGAACGAGACGAGATTCCAGCCACCAATCTCGTGGGAAGACTAGTGTCTGGCTGCAGCTTTTGAGGTCGAGGAGAGCCGAATGAACTCGAGAGCCCATGTCTTCCTTCGAGAGAGCCTCTCCGCCTGCGCCGTTGCACATCCCCTCCTTCCGTCAGCTTGGTGATGAATAGATGACAGGATACTGGGACCCTGATCGTGAGCGTCGGCGGAAGATTGACAGAAACGATAGGGTCGTCTGGGTGGCCGTTGATAGTCCAAAGCTTCAGGAACTCTTCGACAAAGCCGTCCCGTTCATCAAGACTCAGTAATGGAATCTTCTCTCGTAGTTCTTGTGATCTGAGGATTGATTTTGCTAGCAATGGGTGGCGAGGCTGGTGAGACTTGGACAGACGCTTGCGACACTTAGGCGAAATGGTGAACTCCGTGAACCAGGATGGCAACACGATCACGGGCTAACGCACCGTCCTCCACGCCTCCGATGGGACAATACTCGCAAAAGAAACTACGCTTCGTTTGGTCGGAGGACGCGAATCCGTAACCCGAGACCCTCGTAGTCCTCCCTGTTCCACGTAACGAATCCCTCCGAGGTCGCCTCTGCTTGAGCTGCAATCAGGAAATCGGGAAGAATCCTCTGAACTCCGCCTTGTCCTCTCAGCTTCTTCGAATAGAGCTCACCTGCTCTCTTGACGATTTTCAACGACCTGGAGGTCCTGACTTCTATGTTGTTGATTCCGAGGAAGTTTTGAACCTTGGCCTCTTCGGCCTTAGGGTCCGAGGCCAGAAAGATTCCGGTGTAAAGTTCCGCGTAGACTACGTCCGGGATGACCAGCTGTGTCTTGCTCTGGATGGCTCTTCGCAGGAATGAATCGGTCTCTTCAGCGAACTTGTCTCCACGCAAATGACTGATAAGGACGCTGGTGTCCAGCGACAGCGTCGTCATCTTTTCATGCGCGGATTTCTGAGCCAATGGGTTATCTCAACCGAGTCCTTCATATCAGCAAAAGCAGGATGAGATTTCCAAGCGCCCTTGGTCTCCCTCATTACTTCGTCCCAGTTCCCTCCGACCTTTTCAATCACAACCCTTCCTCCGTGGCTCGTAACATCGACGAGGTCACCCACATTGATCCCCACTTCCTCCCTTACCTCCTCGGGAATCGTAATCTGGTACCGCCTTGCCACCTTTGCTTTCAAGTGAACCCGAAATCCTATTGAACAAATAGGATTATAACTCTTTCTTCGTACGGACCCGAACGGAGGCGGACCCGACGGGAATCTGAATCCTGAAATTGTGTCCAAGAACAATCTCGGGTGGTCTGACGCGGGGTCTAGACATCGATGCTCTGAATCCTTTGCAGTAACGTCCGGCATTCTTCAAGGCCTTTCTGTGTTATCTCGATTACCTGTCTCCTGCCGAGGAACGATTTGACCATTCTAGTCCTGACGTATCCTGCCGCTTCGAGTTTGCTCAAGTGATTTCCAAGGCTGCTCCTTCCCAGACCTGTGAAGCGCAGCAGCTCGACAAAGCCCATCTTCTTGTGGACTGAGAGCAGCATCAAGATCAATATCCTAGTGGAGGATCTAAGAGACGGGTCACCCAACTGCTCGTTGAGCAGGTCCATGGTCGTCCGTTTGATGCTCTGGGGGTCACCGGGTTCCTCCTTCTTGTTCACCAATTCAGGGGGTCTCCTTCGGAGGTTCGGGAAGTCTCACCGAACGAGTGTACAGAAAGGCAAGAAGAAGGACTATGGAGGCGAATCCCCAGAGAGCCAGATAGGGGATGAAGTTACTCACGAGCGGAGAGATGGTCACGAAGACGGTAGCGATCGCTGCACCACCAAAGGCAAGGAGCGCGGCCACGCCTTCACGCGGCAGGCCTTCTGGGAATGAGATTTTCAGGGAGTAGTAGAACAGCGGTGTCTGCGCGGCAGCGAGCCCGAACAGGATGGTCGCGAAGTTCGAAGGAAGGAACGTGAGCGCCGCAATCAACCCGGCGTATGCTACGCGCGAAGACCAACAGCGCGGGGATGGGTCTCAAGCCCCAAGTCCAGAACGAACCCAGGATTGACCTTCTGACGAATCTCAGAACATAGACGCGCCTGAAGATCCATATCCAGACTGCGAACCCGGCGAGCGCAATCATGGTTTGGAAGACAATGTTCCCGGTGATGCTGACAACGGCCGAGAGGCCGAGCTCATAGCTCGAGACAGGGAGGACAAGCCTCAGGAGCAACTCCGCAGCGGTGATGGCGTAGGCCAATCCCCACGCCCTCCTGAGGACTACCCGTTCTATTGCGAGCACCTTTTGCCCGACGGCCCTGACCTCTTCGGGCGTGATGGCCGAGTCCTCAATCATCTTCTCAGGACCCTCATCACTTCGGCCACGAGGCTGTCAATGCACAAATTTTGTACATCGGCGAACACTCTAAATTGTCCATACCAGGATACGCCCCGACTCCCGTGGCGGTCGTTCAATATAATTTACAATTGCGCTGGCTTGGGTGGCGCGTATATGGGGAATACGATGGGGTTTGACCTAGCCTGATAGATGCTGAGAACCTCACAAAAAGATTCGGCGACCTGATTGCGGTTGATAACCTGACGCTCCATGTGGATGAAGGCGAGGTCTTTGGGTTTCTCGGCCCCAACGGCGCTGGAAAGACCACCACCATACGGATGCTGGCGTGTCTGATATCGAAGACGAGCGGCACCGCCAAGATAGGGCGAATACGACATCGGGAATAGCTCAGACCAACCAAAAATCAGGAGGATGATCGGACTTGTTCCAGACAATGTGGGTCTGTACGAGGAGCTCAGCGCCTACAAGAACCTGGATTTCTATGGCAGGTACTACAAGGTCGATGAAGCGAAGAGGAGAGAGAGAATAGAGTATTTTCTCAAGCTGCTGGGACTGTGGGAGAAGAAAGACGTAGCGGCAGGAACCTTCTCCAAAGGCATGAAGCAGAAACTTGCCATAGCTCGCGCGTTGATTCATGACCCTCAACTGCTCTTCATGGACGAGCCTACCGCCAACCTGGACCCTGAAGCATCGAAGACGGTCAGGGACTTCATCCTCGACCTGAAGAAGGAGAAGAAGACCATCTTCCTGAACACGCACAATCTCGACGAGGCCCAGAGGATATGCGACAGGATTGCGATACTGAACACCAAGCTGATGGCTCTCGGCACACCTGCCGAACTCGAACGATCAATCAGCGGAAGGAAGACCGTGGTCAAGCTTGAGAGCGTCAACGATGCGATCATATCCGCAGCGAGGAGGGTCGGAAAGGGCAGTGTCGAAGCGGTGGAAGGTAACAAGCTCATGATAAGTGTCGATAATCCTGAGAAAGATGTTCCCGACATCTTGAACGCAATCTTCGCTGCTGGCGGCCGTGTCCAATCCGTTGCCGAGGCGGGCGCGACCCTGGAAGACGTGTACCTGAAGCTGGTCAGGAGCCAGTGATAGAATTGGACCTGCAAAACGCCTGGTCGGTCGCATCGAAGGACTTCGAGACCTTCAAGAAGAGGAGGGGCGTAATCTACGCTACGATAGCTTTCCCGCTCGGTATTGCCTTGGGATTTCCCGGGATACTTGTTGCAATCGATAGCGTTGTTGGCGCAGAGCCATAAACGCGTCTGTCTTGCCGTTTTTGAACGCGTTTTCCTTTTGGTTTGTGATTGGAGCCGCGAGTCTCCCAACTGGAATTGCCTCGTACAGCATAGTAGGCGAGAAGCTCCAGAAGAGCCTCGAACCTCTCCTTGCGACACCCATGACGGACAGTGAGATTCTGCTGGGAAAGAGCATCGCTTCATTCGTCCCGCCGATTGCCGCGATCTGGGCTAGCTCGGTAGTCTTCATGGTCCTGATGGATCTAATCACTCATGCCGGGCTGGGGTATCTCTACTATCCCAACTGGAGCTTCGGGGTGACCCTCCTCCTCCTCGCACCGCTCGCGAGCATACTCTCAATCGAGTTGACCGTCATCCTTTCCGCACGCGCCAATGACGTTCGAAGCGTACAGCAGTTCACCGGAGTGATGTTCCTCCCCTTCATCGTCATCTACGTGATGACCGAGATAGGCGTGATACCATTGACTACAATCAATCTGCTCATCATGTCCGGTATCTTCCTGGTCGCCGACCTGCTTCTTTTCTATCTGAGCATAACCACCTTCAAGAGGGAAGAGATACTCACGAAGTGGAAGTGAGTAGATCGAGTCCACATCTTATAAGAAACATTGCGGATAGTGGTACTCACATGGGTCGCCATGTCAATCGTATTAATTCTCATCAAGTACCTGCCTACTATCGCGGGCCGCTAATCCCAGTCGGTACTGTAGACCAATTCTTCCCGCCACCCTAGAACGGAGAGCGCAGCCGTGACGTCACCTCACGCTCTCTGTCCCTTGTGAGCAGCGGACAGATGGAACCTAACTCCCACCTCTACTTCGACATCTAGTCAGATATCCTTGGATAGGTAGAGCTCGGCGAGCCGGGCGCGGGCGATTGGATATGAGTCGCTCGTCGCCTCCGAGCAGCCTAAGACTTATAGCGCAGTCTACACCTTCTCTACCAAGTGGAAAAGGTGTCAGAAACGATCAAAATTTCGAAGGAGACCAAGGAAGAACTCGTCCGTATCGCTGGGTCCCTGCAGGCTCGCGAGGGGCGAAGGGTCGACCTCGATGAGGCGATAAAGCATCTGTTGCGCACCGGAAGGCGCAGGCCGGAGATGTTGTCTTTCCTCTTCGGTGCCGTGCCCAGTCTCAGGCTAGAAGACCTTAGTGAGGAGAGAGCGAGAGATGAGCGAAGAACCAAGCGAAAGTATAATCTTTGACACCGGAGTATTGATTGAGATGGTCAGGGGATCGAAGTCTGCGCTCGCCTTGAAAGCCAGGCTGGAAAGCGGAAGCCTCGTACCACACACTACCGAGTTGAACCTCTTAGAGCTAAGCTACCTCAGCTGCAGAAGGGAAGGGTGGGCGAAAGCCGAGAGCGTGGCCAATTCGATCCGGGAGTCTGGTTACTTCAAAGTGCATGAAGTTCAAGCGTTTCTGGAAGCCGCGGCCAGGATGAAATGTGATCGGGCCATCTCCGTTGTGGACTGTATCACAATAGCGGCGGGAGAGACCCTCTCCATCCCCGTGCTATTCGCGAGGCACGAGAAGGAGCTTGACGAAGAACTGAAGAAACATCCCTTCAAGATCGAACTTAGCTTCCTAATGGACACGTAGACATTTTCATTGATCCACTTCGATATCCGAATATGAGTAGAACTCGGGAACCGATAGTTCTCGCAGTGATAGACGCCGGTGACCGTGCTATCACAGGCCTCCTCTCCTCAGGCGCTGCCAGACATCCGCGGCTTCTAGGGCCTGTTCAGAGCTTCCTAGTGTACAACGCCAGTACCCTTTCGACGGTCGCCTTCTGGATACGAGGAATGCCCGGTGCCTTGAAGACTATGCCTACAGCACTTTTTGGACCCTTGGCATCATCGACAATGTCGAACGCAATAGACTCGTCGATTATCGCCATCCCTCCAAGCCCCGACATGCCAGCAAAACCCCCCACGATCTTCTCATCGTAGGGCTGGATCCTAATGCTAAGCGTTCCGGACGACTTGACCGTCCTGAACTCTATGACCGAGCCATCATCTGCAGATACCTCCTTGACATCTTCGGTTGGCCGTATCATGCAGACCACTCTCGCGTTAACGCCCTTCTTCGCTACGGCCTTGAGCGCCGTCTTCACGAGCAGAGGGTACTTCGGCGGATATCCGCCCACATAGAAGATGTCCTCCTTAGCATCATACACGAGTTCCGCCAGGCGCCTCCTGATCCCATTCTCCCCTCTCACGACCCAGACAGAGGTCGTGTCGTCGTAATCGCTTGCCTCCGAGAGTTGTTCCTCCTTCTCGAGTGCGACTAGAGCCTCCTTAGCCTCGGTTCCGTAGGTCTCCGTGAGCGATTCAATGATAGTCTTGGCGCCGACAGCCCTGTAAAGGATAGGATGCCCGTTCTGCACTTCGACCATGCCCTTGGCGGCTAGCCGCTCGAGCACTTCGTATGCCTTGTTCCTTGGTATCCCAGCGTGCCTGTGTACATCTGAAGCCCCAGAGGGACCAAGGGTGATCAGTGCGTCCAGAGCTTTCGCCTCGTTCATGTTGAGACCGAGCCTGATTAGGTGCTCCATCGCCGCCATGCTTACTTCGCTGTTACCGCCAGGGTAACACCACAGATATTAGATTTTGGGAATTCGATGCTCGACAGGTGAAATGGAACGTATCAAGAAACAAAGCCCCATTCATCGCGCAGATGGGTGTTCGTACCGCTGCTCGCTGCAGTGGGCCTGATAGCGACATTCGTAGGTGTTGAGCTGTACATAGGAGTCCCCTCCGCTCCTTCTGCCACCGGTGCGACCTACCCCTGGTTCTGGTGGTCTCCCGTCCCCTGGTTCTTCTTCATCATCCCGGTCTTCTTCCTGGTCTTCTTCGCCGTGCGCTGGTACTTCTGGGGCGGCTGGTGGTGGGGGAGGGGAGGCTGGTACTATGGCGGGGCCAGTGACCCGGCCCTCGAGACGCTCAGGCAGAGGTACGCGAGGGGCGAGATCACACAGCAGCAATTCGAAGAGATGAGGAAGGAGCTGGAGCGCCCACAGAGTTAGGAGAGGGTGGATTTGCAAACGACCCCAGCGGAAGTGCAGGGCGAACAGGGTGTCCTTCCTCCACTCAAGCTCCCTCGCAACATCGAAGGGCTTCTTCAGGACAAGGTCGCGATAGTGACGGGTGCGAGCCGCGGCATCGGGGCCGCAACGGCAGCTGCATTCGCGAAGGCCGGAGCGAAGGTCGTGCTAGCCGCCAGAGATGAAGACGCTCTGAACGAAGTGAGGCGGTCAATCGTGGACGAATGCGCCTCAAGCGACTACTCTCTCTCCGTGCCCACCGACGTCACCGACCCTCGGTCAGTGCAGAACTTGGTGAGCGTCACCCTGGGGACGTTCGGGCGACTCGACGCGGCGTTCAACAACGCGGGCGGCGGTCACGTGCCATCTCCCCTTGCCGAGCTTGACGTCGAGCAGTTCGACCAAGCACTGAAGGTGAATGCTGGGGGGACCTTCTTGAGCATGAAGTACGAGATTCCAGCGATGCTGAAGACGGGAGGTGGTTCCATAGTGAACATGTCTTCGACCGCAGGCCTTCAGGGTGTGAACGGCATCGCCGGGTATGTCGCCGGAAAGCATGCGGTGATCGGGCTCACGAAGGCGGCAGCCATGGACTATGCGAAGCTGAACATTAGAGTCAACGCGGTCGCGCCGGGTCCAATCCTGACGGAACGGACGGCTGGGATGATAACCCCGAATCAGGCCATGTTTGCGGTTCCCTTGGGTCGCGTAGGGAACAGAGAGGAGGTGGCCGAAGTTGTCGTCTGGCTGTGCTCCGAGCTCTCTTCGTTCGTCACCGGCGCGGTCGTTCCAATAGACGGCGGACGGCTGGGTGGGATCTCTTTCTCCAGGCCGGCTGTTACCCCGCCAGTAACACCAAGCATATCCGACCGACCCCAGGCCAAAACAGGGTAGGTAAGAGCGGGATGGTAATCATAACCACGACTCAAGAAGCTCGAGCAGACATCGGCACGGTCTGGCAGATTCTGGTCGACTGGCGAAGGGAGGGGGACTTTTGGGGAAACATCAGAGACGTGAGAGTCCTCAAGACCGAAGGCACGACGGTCGAACGGGAGGCCACTGTGGGACCGAGGGCCTTTGCGCAGAGGACAAGGCAGAGGCTCGTCCTCGATCCCGAGAAGAGAACAATCAAGCTGTCACTCGAGGGCGACCAGATCAAAGGCGAGAGGACCATTCTAGTCGTTCCGACAGGGGACAGGCAGACCAGAATCGAGGTTACCTGGGACTTGACCTTGAACGGCCTGCCTGGGTTCGTCGAGGGTATCGTGAAGAACCAGATAGCGAAAGCGACAGAGAACGCTCTCAAGAAGATAGCAGAAGCTGCGGGAGCTGCGGAGCCGCCCGGGGGGACGTCAAGGGGGGCTTCACGGTGAGGACAGGCCAGCTTCTCTTCCGCATCACAGGAATTGTGGTCTTCGCCCAGCTCGCGCTCGGAGGGCTGCTCACTTTCGATTTCATTCCTGCAGCGCCTCACATAGCAGTCGGCTTTCTCGTCTTTCTCCTTGCGATAGCCACGCTGGTCGTGGCCTGGATGGTCCGACCGGCATTCAGACTGCTCAGGATGTTGTCTGTCGGCCTTGTCGCGTTCGATCCTTGTGCAAATCGTCCTCGGATTCGCGACCCTCAGTACAGGGAGCGACCTGCTCGCTTGGGTCCATCTCCTTGTCGCTTTTGGAATCTATGGCATGACCATTGCAGGGACATTCATGGCCGTGAGATGGAACCAGACGGCCTCTGACTTACCGAAGGAGAGGATACCTTGAGAGGCCCATCCCTCCTCTCGTCGGCGACAGCGGACGCGGCGGACAAGATCCTGTCGAAGACCTCTGGAGTCTTGGCTTCGCTTTCCCTCCTTTGCGCGGTCGTGTTACACATTGTTCGCCGCTTGGGGACCACTTCGGGAACGGGACCTTCCCAATCTGGCTCCGGGGGTGACATAGGGTCATCGAGACAGGAGGAGTATGTGACGATAGGTATGAGGCGGTTGATCCTGTTCTTCCAGTTTGTCGTGGGTTCGCTGGTGACTTTCGGAGGAACCGCCTACGTCATTTTCGCCGTTAACGCTGCGGGCTCAGTCTTTGGCGCTGGTCACCTTCTGGTAGGCTTGACCGGCCTGTCCGTAGGGTTCCTCACCCTGGCCAAGAAGGACCTTCCGCGCAATTGGCTGCTCGGTATCAACAGCATCACAATCGTGTACAGTCTCCTGTCAGATGGAGCCGCAGGCACATTGTCATTGCTTCCCACCGGTGCTTTTCATGATTCGGTGATAGGGACCGCCATCGCTGTCATTATCAGCTGCGTGATAGTCTACCTGCTGGCAAGATCAAAGCGCATTCATTGAACGTCGAATCTAAGTGACAGATTGGAACAACAGAATAGGTTACAATGTTTTCGCTTAGGCCTACTCCACGTCGCGATATCTGCCCTTCCGGGTGGGAGCGCCAATCAGGCCAGTACACTGATTCGTGACGCACGAATAGCCGGTTCAACCTCATGATTATCTCGATGGAATCTGTTCACGCCAAAGACAGGCTCGATACGGATATCCGGATGAATCTCTTCTGGACCAAATCTTTCTGGTGAGTCCACTTCTGTGGGAAAGGTAGCATGAAATTAGATGCAGTGGCTAACCGCCACGGATACTTCGATATCTGAACCTCTTGGTTCATATGTGTTTTCATACGCTGGCCTGGTAGTATTGCTAGACCAGAGTTCAAGGAAACGAGTCCCGAGGCGTTCCAGTGGAGGCAGAAGAACCAGGAGGAAGTGACATAGTCCGCACAGGACTTCCTCCGGAGAGTGGGGCTTGGGGGCTCGACAAAAGAGCGTCGCGCCGATGAGGTCCTCAGGAGCCCATAGGCCTAGGTCGTGACCTTAACGCGCGAGTTCGACCTGCTCCAACTCACGGGGATGGGCAAGCTCGACGAGGAGGTCATGAGGTCGGGAGGCAACACTCTGGTTACGAGAGAGGCCGACGAATTCGCGCCGTCGGTGCAGGAAGAGCTGACGTCGTTCGCACGGTATGTCGAAGCTTGCCCTAACGAGCAGGAGTTTTTCAAAGGCTTTTATAGAACGGGTGACCACTTCCAATTACAATCCATTGCAACTTTCGTCGAGGACAAAAATCTCTCTCGTTATTGTCGGAAGTATAGCTATCGGTATCCTGCTTGGGTCCACGGTCCTGGCAAACGTCTTCAATCAGAATGTCTCTAGTAAGGGGAGCGAGGACCAAGGCCTGTCGATTTCTGGAATCGAAACCATCAAGGTGCTTTCGCCTGATGGGAGCTTGGTATCCCAGTGGTCCGGACCAGATCCTCTCACCGCCGCAGGCACGAATGCTCTGGCTGCCTGTATCCCCGGGTCGGACGGCGGCAGCACCGATCCGATAGGACCCGGGTCAATCACTGGTTCGGGCGGCTCCTGCTCTTCTTTCGTCAATGCCGTCGCTATCGTTTTCGGGCCGGCGGATGTGACGCAGCAAGGCGGAACCTGCGCCGATAACGCGGGAGCCGAGAACGAATACCAGTATACCGAGACAGGCTGCCAGGCCGAAATCAGCGCGACGAACACCCTCACGCCGCTGGGCTGTGGCCCGAACGCCAGCACTGGCTCCCCGATACCTCCCTTGTGCACCGGCTGGATAACGGAGGCGACCTTCGGTCCGACCACCTTCACGCCCACAAACTGCATCTACACGCTCTCTCAAACTCCATGCGGGGTGTTGGAGGTAGACGCAGGCACCTTGTCGCAACTGACAATCTACGGCCACACGGAGGGGTTCGACTATCTCAATCTCAATGCAACGCCAATCCTGGTGGCGAACGGGGATTCGCTGCTCGTCACTATCCAGTTCACTGTGTCTTGAGATGAGTTGAGTGAGACGGGCTGGCTTGGACTCTCCTGTAGCAGTTTGCTCGCGATGGCCCGAGTCCTAGGATACTCGGCGGAGCCGTTCGTCGACACAATCAACCGCGTGATAACGTTTCTTTTCCCTCTAGACAAGTCGGAGACGACATGATGACACGCTCGACTGTGCTGCGAAGACCCATGGGTCTCCGGCCAATCGCACTCGCGGTCCTGGCGGTCTTTTTGATCTTTCTCGTCTCTGTGCTAGGCAAGTGTCCCTCTGGCCAGGGCGGACTCCTCCCTGGTCCAGCAGAACAACGGTGGCTGCGCGACCACATCTTGCTCTCCATCCCCGATTTCGTTCCCAAGTTCAGTAGCGGCGGGAGATGTGGTTGTAGTCGCGATCGCAGTTTATTCTGGTACGGTAGGTTCAGTTGGCGACACATTTGGATCAACATTCACGCTTGTGGCAGAAGGGTCCGATAGTCCCATTGACGTATTCTTCTATCATGCGACGCTTTCTTCGAGTGGATCAGATTCTATCTTCGTGACCTTCGCCGGTGCCACACAAGGTGGGGTCTACATCTACGAAGTATCTGGAGTTACTACTGTCGGGGCTGTCTATAAAGCCGCAGGCGGTGATTGTTACAGCCCTCCATGCCCCGCATCTACAGAATCCGCATCATTTCAGAGCGGTGCTTTCCTTGTTAGTTTGGTTGCAGGTACTGACTATACCCGTCAGAGCGTGATTTCTACGACTGCAGGTGCTAACTTTGCCCTTTCTCCCGGGTCAAGCGGTGGTATGGATGGGGGTAACGCCGAATACGCCACGAGCGGTGTGTCCTCGCCGACAGACTTTCCCTTTACCTTGCTTTCGAGCGCCTACCCCTGGATAGAAATGGGACTAGCGCTCGCACCTTCAGGCTCGACTTCCTCAACAACATCAACGACTACCTCGACTACCTCGACTACGAGCACTCAGGTAACATCCACCACGTCGAGTTCCACCTCCACCACCGCGCCACCTCCTCAGCCTGGCGACGTAGTGACGAGCCTGACCCTTACCGCGACCCTCGGGCTCGGTCACCGGAGGCATCGGCGGGAACCTATACTCGACGCTCGATCCCCACAATCACCGGGAACTCTCCCGACAGGGAGAATCCCTCGGCCACCATAAGTGGAGACCCGGCGGGCATCTCCATCTCCTTCTTCCCTGGATATGAGCCGGGACCTCCGTTCTACGTTTACTTCACGATGACCGTCAACGTGACACCAGCAGCCCCAGCCGGAATCTACACGATCACAGCGGATGACGCGCTTATGCAAGCGGGAACGGACTGCTCCGGCATCTGCGTCCGCCCCACCTACCAGCTCATCGTCGAGCCGAGTTCAGACGTCGTGGAGTCGGTCTCCCTGACGCCCGCGGCGGGGTCTCTCCCTGCAGGAGTCAGCACCGTCCTGCCTGTCGCAGTGACCGCGACAATCCTCGGAGATGCCCCCTCATATCTCGTCTACGCCTACGCGGTCTCTCCTAATGTAGAGGGGATTTCGTTATCATTCGTGCCCTTCGTGGAGTCCGGCTCCCCGCCGTCCGGGTCCTACGTAGCTACGATGACGGTAGCAGCCTCTGTTCCGCCAGGGGTCTACTCGATAATCGTCGGAGAGGCGTTTCTGGAGAGCGGGGTGTCGTGCTTCCCAACCCTTTCATCGCCGTGCGCGGGTGTCTTCACGCTCACCGTCTATCCCCAGGGCGCGACAGTGACCGCCGCCCTTCAAGATAGTGTGAATGCTGGAGCCGCAATCACGACCCCGGTGAACGCCCCCCTGACCGACTCCGTTCATGTAGGTGACACCTATGTCGCTCCGGCTGTCGCGACGCTCTCTGACGCGGTCAAGGCGATTGACCAGTACATTGCGCCAGCGGCCGCCTCGCTCTCTGATGGAATCCATGTGGTGGACCGGTATGTGCAGCCGGTCGTCGCCTCCCTGAGTGACTTCGTGAGCGTCGCCGAGCACCTGGCCACCTCGGTTTATTCCAAAGCGGGGCCCGCGGGGATTGCGGGTCTCGGGCTGGTCGCGGCGGTCCTGGTCGTAGGAATAAGGCGGAGCAAGAAGAACCCAGACCGGCAGGCGACCTCCTGAAAGCGACCTGCTAGGTCGAAGGGACTTGAAGATGAGTACTGCGACTTGAGGGCGAAGCGAGTACGCACCCACAGCGGCACCAGAGCCGTCCAGCCATCTCGGCACTTCCCTCCTGAAAGGCGGACCAGTCTCGTTGCATCCTTTGCCCACGGACGCAATCTGTCATAGACTGCCCTGGCAGCGGAGTCGTTGAGATGGGTAGAACTCGTTAAACAGAAACGGTCCAACTTGGTATGAGTGCTGCGTAAGAGACACCGTCAAGAGTGCGGAGGAGTTCATCGAGAGCAGAAAAAAGTCGCTGCAGACGGACTCTCCAAGAGAACCCCGAAGGTCGAGCACGCTTTGGACCAATCGTTCGACGAAGCCGGGCAGGCACCATCGAACGCGGTGAAGTCGGTCGAGAAGAGGACGAGCCGCGAGCAACCGAGGTGCTTAACGGCTCCAAGGGACTCTTGCAGGGACAGATCGCGTTCGTCGATGACAGAATCAAGGGTGCGAAGAAGGGCTCATTCGGTCCGAAGTCGAGATCTGCGAAAGACGTTCTGCACCGCAACTCAGGCTTTGCTTTCCGCCGACGAGAGCGCCTGCTTGAAACTCTGTATCGACGAGGGCGAGCCTCCGAGAACTAGCATCGAGTCTCCCCTCGCGAATTGAAAATCATCCGCAGGGTTGGGAATTGACCTGCCGTCCCTTACGACCATCAGGATGGGGGAGACCTTGTCAAGGGCGCCGAAGGTCGCCCCAGCGCCTCCTTCCTGGTCGATGGAGAACTCCAACACATACGGCACCTTCCGCAGGACCTCAGCTTCCTTCGCGTCCGGGAGGAGGATTCCTACGACCTCCTCAGCCACGGCGGAGAACGCGAGTGCCCTGGCCGTCACGTCCATGAGCGGTATCACGACGTCGATGTCGGAGGCAGCCGCTGACTCCGCAATCTCCCTGTCGTTGACGACCATAAGTATTCTCAGGTCACTATTCAGCTTCCTCGCGTTCATGGCCACAAGGAGGTTGTCTGCATCGTCGTCGAGGCAGCAAATCAGGGTCGACGCCCTATCCACCCTCACCTTGTTGAGGGCCTCGAAGGACCTCGTCGTGGGGGCCTCGATTGCGAGCAAGCCCTGAGCGGTCGCCGCCTTGGCAGAGCTCCGATCCCGGGTGATTACCACCTGTCTAGCACTCCGGTATCGGCGTCAGTGGAGCTTGTCGGGTGCGCTCAAGCCTTGGAACGCCCTGTTCGCCAACGAAATATGGGTTGTCGTTCGTACAGAGAAGCTAGTTGTGTCAGTTGACAACCCTATACTTCGGTATGTAGGGTGCACCTGGCCCTTTTCGTACACCTATCCAAAACAAACTGAGGTCGGGGGGTTCGGGTCCCTTCCGGCCCACTGCTTTCAAGGGGTGGGTCCCCCGTCTTTTCTCCAAACAGGGGGTCCCATAGCCCGCAGGATATCCCTACTGCGCCCGATCCCACTCCTATCACGGAGTATGTCCCGTTTGTCGCGATGAGCAAGTAAAGCCCGATTAGGGAGGGACGTAAAGAAGTGTGGAGATTGCGATTGAAATGTATGCGACCCCGTAAAGGAGGCCGTGGTTGGCGATGTAGGGTATCTGAAGGCTGACGGCAGAAGGCAGCCGAGCGGCGAATGGGACGGCGCAGCCAAGCCGATATTGTACAGGATACTGTACAGAATGCCACTCGCCATCAGGGAGCCGCTCGCTGTTCTGTAAGGGCCATTCCATTATGCAGTATCACTGTCCTTCCCAGCCTGCCCTCTCGCGCCAACTCCCCACGCTCGACCGAGTTCACCTGGTCAAATGAGGGCTGAACGAGTGCTAATTCGTCAATTATCGGCGGGTCGAATCACTTCATCGGAATGGATTCGAACCCTGCTTGGTACCGATCTTAGCCGGGCTATCGAATCAAGCTAGAGTAGAGCTTCTCAATCCATCTGGTGGATGTTCGGACTCTTCATGTCCACGCCCCCTCCAAATTCGGGAGTAATGGAAAGGGTGCCTCTGAAAAAGCGACAACCCTTAGGGAACGGACTGAACCCCCGAATATGGTAGATTTGAGACTCGCATTTCTGATTGTTGTGAGCCTACCTCGGATGACAGGTCCCGGTCAGGAGCTCTTTTCGCAATTGATCCCCCTTGTGCGCAGTGGGAACGGTTGAACCAGGTGCGCAACGGGCTAGGACTTCCGACGACCCCACCCTGCAAGAAAAACGTGTAGAGCGGAAATCACCAATCGAAGACCCGCAAAGGATAGCAATGAATCCGGCGACCGACGCTCAGGCGAAGTGAGTGCTCGATTTAAGACTTCGGTCTGAGAAATGCCGGCCTGGTGGCCAGGCTTAGCGTGTAGCGTAGAGCCCCACAAGACGACGCGTGTATCTATCAGCCGACGTAGTCGATGAAACAGTCGGGGACCCTCCAGTCATTTTTCAAGACGATGGTGATGTTACGCCTGCTAGGGTTCATTGCGTCTTCGCCTGGAATTTCGGCACGCGCTTAGCCATGTTTGATGGATGTATGATTCCCGAAACAGATAGGTCGACGACTCTTTGTGATAGTCGCCGCATGATTATGGAGTCGCGAATTGGAGGGACAGACACGGGGGACGCTTATAGGTAAGCGGGTGTGCTACTCCTAAATGAGAACCCTCTATTGAAACTTCGAGGTCGCGCGGTTATCCTGATCGGGCTTCTCAGTCATCGTTCCCTTGACTGCGATACTGACCGCCCCGCCAGCTCATGCCTCTGGAGCCCTTGTATGTCCTCCAGGTTTACCCCCCTACGGGGGCATATGCATCGTCATCGGGCAGCCGGACTTTACTACCCTGACCGCGGGCCAACCCTCAAGTCCTACCACGATTGGTAACCCCACTGCAGTCGCCTTCGACTCGAAAGGAAACCTCTGGGTCGTGGACACGAGCAACAATCGGGTCTTGGAGTATGCGCCTCCCTTCTCGACCGGCGAAGCCGCGATGTTGGTCATCGGCCAGACTAGCCTCACCGGAACATCAGACAGCTCGCCATCGGGCGGGCTATTCGGCCCCACGGGCCTCGCCTTCGACGCGGGCGGCAACCTCTGGGTGGTCGACACCGGTAATAACAGGGTGCTCGAATTTAGGGCCCCATTCTCCAACGGGGAATTAGCTTCCCTCGTCATCGGGCAGCCCACCTTCGGCGGCTACATCGGGCAGACTACATCAGGGGGGCTGCAAGCCCCTTCCTACCTGGCCTTCGACCCGAGGGGGAATCTCTGGGTGTCCGACCAAGGCAACAACAGGGTCTTGGAGTTCGCCACCCCGTTCTCCACCGGCGAGAAAGCATTGGTGGTCATCGGCCAAGCAGACTTCACTTCGTCAGCCCCAGCATCTGGCGCGAACGGTCTGTTCGAGCCTGTCGGGTTAGCGTTCGACTCGATGGGAAACCTGTGGGTCGTCGACAGCGGTAACTACCGGGTCCTCGAATATGTCCCGGGCACTCCCCCGTGCCCAACTGGGTTCATCTGCGGCGTTGCGCCGGCGGCGCTCGTCCTCGGCCAGTCGAGCTTGACGGGGACGTCTGCTCTACTGAATGCTTACGCCATCGCGTTCGACTCGAGCGGCAATCTTTGGATCTCAGACGGGATCAACGGCGTCGCGGAGTACTTGGCTCCGATGTCCACGGGCGAAGCGGGGATTCAGGTGATAGGCCCAAAGGCCATCACGACCAGCAGCACGTCTGCCGGCGACAAGCTGCGCGACCCTCAGGGCCTCGTGTTCGACGCCAACAACAACCTGTGGGTCGCTGACTATGACCACGGCAGGGTTGTGGTGTACGGTAGTGAAGTCTATGCCACAACGTCCAGTTCCTCCTCTTCTTCTTCAACCACAGCATCAGGTGGAGGAATCCCAGTGTTCCCCTATCAATTGGCAGCGGCGACAGTCTTCACCCTCCTCTTGATAACATCCTACCTTGTAGTCAGGCATCGTATGACAAGGAATACCGCCTTACGATAGAAGCTACCAGCTCCCACAGCTGCGAACTCGACTTTTCACTTTTCGCCTTATGGGTAGTTCATCTTGAACGCCTCCGATATGGTCGCATCACGACCGGCGGTCACAGTATCCGCCAACCGCTCGTCAACGTCAGCCACCTTGCGAGCCGCCCCACGTGAATTGTGGAAGCCTGCCTGCGAATGGCTTCAGCGTATCGCCGCACCTTTGGTCTCGCTGAGAGTCTCAATCCTCTCATCGAAATATGTCCTGACGAGACCAGAGTGCCCTTTCGCTAGCTCATCCTTCAGCATCTGAATTGATTAATCAGGCATGACCTGACTCGAGGCGATGTTCGGGTAGGCCTTTCATCTCACTCCGTGGGGCATAAATATCGAATGATCATGATGAGTGCTATGACAAGAAGGTTCGAAAACCGACCGCGGTTCGAACCCCTGTAGCTTCGGGTTACGGGCCCACCCCTCGCAAGGAGTAGGTCCCTTCCGGCCCACAGTTCACAACAACCCAGAATGGGCCCCGTCTGCCTGCCGAGGCCAGCGCTATGTAGTCGCGTCACCCTCTGTGTCCACGGACTCCGGTGCATTTGTATCCGATATTCCTTTCACGACCCTGTCGTACGCCCGAATCGCGTCCGTCACCGTGATTATTCCGACGAGCGCGCCCGAACTCCTCTCGACGACAGGGAGCTGACCTACGTTGTTCGCTACGATCTTGTTCAGGGCGTCCAGCAGGCTCTCGTCGGAGCTTACGACCACGACGTTCTTCGTCATCACGCCTTCCACAGGGGTCGAGCCTCTCTTTTCGGCGGGCACGCCGCGAAGGTCGGTGATCGTGACTATCCCCACGACTTGTCCTGACGGCCCGACGACCGGGACGCCAGTGTAGTGCTTGTCGAGTATGGCCCGGAAAGCGCTGTCCACGCTCTCTTCGGGGGCGACCGAGAAGACTGCCGCGTTCATCGCGTCCGCGACGCGCATCTTCATCAGCAGCGGCGTGCTGTACTCACCGAGGTGCGCAGGCGAGTCGGACCTCCTGGGCACCTGACTCCTGTAGATGGTGTGCTTCGGTCCGACCACGAAGTAGGCCACCAGGACGGCGAATACTGCTGGGACGAGCAGCGAGAGCGAGCCCGTCATCTCGCTGACCATGAGCATGACCGCAATAGGGGCCCTTCCCGCCCCTCCGAACAGCGCCATCATCCCTACGATTACCAGCGGAGCTGGGACTGGTATCCAGCCGGGGAACGCTGAGTTGACCGCTACCCAGAAGACGGCGCCGAGGAAGCCGCCGATGACTAGGGAGGGAGCGAAGACCCCGGCGCTTCCGCCCGAGCCGACCGTGAATGACGTAGCGACGACCTTGAGGAAGACGACTAAGAGCAGAGTCAATATGAGCGGCAGGCTGAAGAAGTTTGGAGCTATCGCGGAGAGGTCGCCGTTGATCAGGTACTGCAGGAAGCCGTATCCGAGCCCGAGGACCTGCGGGAAGAAGATGCCGATGACCCCCGTCACGGCCGCCCCGAGCATCGGCCGGAGGTATCGCGGCGTCGAGAGCGAGCTGAAGAACCGCTTCACCGAGTAGAAGGCTGTCGAGTAGAGCTTCCCCGCGAACCCGCAGGCCAGCCCCAAGGCGATGTAGACCGGGATAGTAGTGAGATTGGTGAAGGCAAAGGAGGACACCGAGTTCCCGAAGATTGGCGTGAAGCCTGTTATCGATGCGAAGATCAGGTATCCCGCGGGAGCGGCGATGAAGGCGGGCACGAGCGCCTCGACCTCGAAGTCTCCGCCGCTGTACAGTATCTCGCCGCTCAGTATCGCGCCCGCGAAGGGAGCCTTGAAGATGGCTCCTATTCCAGCCCCCAGACCTACCGCCACTGCCAACCTTCTGTCCCTCACGGAGAGACCCAAGGCATCGGCAATGAAAGAGCCGAACCCCGCCCCGATCTGGGCCGTCGGGCCCTCCCTGCCTCCGCTCCCGCCGGAGCCCAGAGTGAATACCGACGCGACCGCCTTCACGAAGGGGACGCGGCGTCTGATCTTGCCGTCGCCCGTGTGAAAGGCCGCTATAGCCTCGTCTGTGCCATGGCCTTGGGCTTCAGGGGCCAGTGAAAAGATGACGATACCTGCGATGAGAGCGCCTATGACGGTTGCCACCGGCACGAGGATGAAGTTCGGGTGGACAGTCGTTGCCGACTGGATCTCTCCGGCCGGATTCGGGGGAAAGAAGCCCGTTATCCCGCCGAGCATAAGGTTGGTGACAACCTGGATTCCGAAGTAGAAGGCGGTGGCGCCGAGGCCCGCGACGACCCCTATGAGCCCGCCGACTACGGTCCACTTACCTAGGTAGCTGCGCTCCATCAGTCGGTTCAGCGGTTGGAGGCGCTTCCGCACCGGGGTCATTCGCAGGCCCCGACTGCTTACCCAACGTCATTTAACGAGTTCGCGGGGTCGATACAGCTCGTCTCCTTCCTGGCTTTCCTCCATGCCTTTTCCCATTAGCGACTAATCCGGGGCCCCATCGTTCGTTAACCGACGAAAGGCGAAGGTAGAAAAGGAGGCTTCTCACACGTTGTTCTGTTTATAGAGTGACTGTGGAGTCTGCCGACCTTTTTCAGCGCGAATATTTTGGTTGGTCCGAAGACGAGTTTGCGCAACGGTTCGTTGAGAAGATCTCGGGCGGCCGGCTCAGACAGAGTGACGACTACATCGAACTGAAGATAAAGAAGACATCCTCGGTGCAGAAGGTGAAGACGGCCTACAAGGACGTGGCCAACCTCCCGAACCTCGTCAAGATGCTCCCTGCGCTTGCCAAGGACCCGACGCCCGCGGACTATCTGAGGTCCTTCAACAACTTCCTGAGGGACAACAGGGCCAGCGACCTCCTCCACTGGTACGGGAAGATGAGGGAAGGCACCAAGACCCCGCTCTTCGGCTCAGCCGACATAGTCAACGTCTGCAATCTAAGGTGCGTCCATTGTTACTGGTGGACCAACAGAGAGCCGACGGCGGGGGAGCTGACCCCGGAGCAGTGGAGGACCGTCATCCAGAACTCCTACAAGAAGATGAAGATAGCCAACGTGACGGTCGTCGGCGGCGAGCCGATGCTGAGGAAGGACGTCATCGAGGTCTTCTCGGAGGAGCTGAAGAACCGGATCAGCGTGGTCACGAACGGCATGTTCCCGATGATGGACATCAACGGTTTCTACTTCGTGTCCATCGACGGGACCGAAGAGACCCACAATCGCATCCGCGGCCCGAACACCTACGCGAGGATAAAGAAGAACGTGCAGGACTTCGTCGGGTCGGGTGGTAGCGTCGCCATCAACATGACCCTGAACACCCTGAACTACAAGACGATAATCGACGTCCTGCACGAGTGGGACGATATCGCAGGGAGGATAAGCATCCAGTTCCACACCCCCTTCATCGACAACGACCCCCTGTGGCTGCCCTTCGGCGAGGAGAGAAACAGGACCATCGACAGCATCCTGGAGTACAGCGCCACGGAAGACAAGCACTTCGTGATAAACTCCAAGGCACAGTTCGAGCTCATGCGCGGCAACTGGGGATACAAGTGCCCCAACTGGATGATCCTGCCGCTGGACTACAAGGGCAACATCAAGACGCCGTGCTGCATGGGCAGCGCGAACGAGGATGCGCTCCAACCACAGTGCGACAAGTGCGGCCTCGCCCCCTACTCGGGCCTTCTCGCCAGCCTGTTCCCAGTTGAGAGAGCGATAGAGAATTGAACAGAAGGGCAGATGCCGGACTTCCGGCCGGATGCTCCAAAGGCTTCAGAGAGTCTAACGAATATTAACTACTAACTCGTCCTGACAGACCAATGTCTCCCTGGAAGGTGACACCGCCGAAGGACGACCGCGAGTACTTCGAAAGGATGACGACGCACATGTTCTCCGCCGGGCTGAACTGGAAGGTGGTGGAGAACAAGAAGGCCGGGTTCGAGGAGGCCTTTTCGAACTTCTCTCCCGCAAAGGTCGCCAAGTTTACCGGCAGCGACGTGAAGAGACTGATGAACGATTCTGGGATCGTCCGCAATGAAAAGAAGATTCAAGCTACGATCTACAATGCGGCCCGGTTCTTGGAGGTAACCAAGGAGTACGGGTCCTTCAAGCAGTACCTGGACCACTTCGGGAAGGCCGAGGAGAAGCTGCAGACGGACCTGCGGGAGAGGTTCCATCACCTAGGCCCGTCCACGGCCAGGATGTTCCTCTACGCGGTCGGCTACCCCTTGACTCCGAACAAGGAGGAGAAGGAGTGGATGGCCGGCCAGAAGATGTAGGCCTTCCTCAACATCTATTGCAGGGTAGTCGCTACTCGCCTGTCAACGACAGACCGAGACCCATCCAAAGCGGACGGTCGGTGACGCTGCGCGGGATGACTTGCACCAGCCCGCCGGTCGCAAACCAAAGACGATGGGTCGCTTCACAGGGTCTTCTTGACTACCAGATAGCCATCGGCTCCTACCTGCGCCTTGGCAGCAGTTGTCAAGCGGTGGCCCCTGATCTTTGCCTCCCAGGTTGATCTGATAGCAGCGAGAACATCGTCACCCGAGCCCTGGAGCTTCACCCCGAGGACGTCGGCCCTCAGGAGTATCATGGAGACTGCCTCGAAGATTGACGTGCCGCTGGGTATCATCACCTCTCCCGACACGTCGGGGTCCTGAAGGGCCGTCAGTGTGGCCTTCGCCGCGTTGATCTTCAGACGGGCCCGATGCTCGATCTCGTTAACGTTCTCCCTGGAGGTCTTCAGCTTCTTGGCGACCTCGGCCTGGGTGAATCCCTGGCCCCTGTACCGGATGACCTCCCACTGACGGGCCGTCAGCGTGGTGCCCTGGACGCCCTTCCCTCTGACCAAGTCCCGCTCGGGAATGGGCGCTTTGATTTGAGTGTTGCGGACGCCCGGGTCACCGCGATAGTTGAGGAGGGTTCCATCCCCGGACGCCGTCGCCGTTTGAGCCAAAAGGCGTTAATATCGTTCTGGAACCGGAAGCGGCAGAAGGGCGACATAGGTTATGGACCTCCTCGTCTTGTGGTTGGTTGCCGGTGCCATGGCCGTGTTCACAGCTTGGCTCCTGAAGAAGGGCTCGACCATGAAGACGCTGACGGACGCCGGGGTGGTCCTCTTCCTCTTCGTGATGATGGCGTCGATGTTCGTGAGCGCCGTGGTCTACCTCTACATCCCCACCTTCGTGACGGTCTTCGAGCTCGTGGCCCTGAACATGATATCCATGAGCATCGGGCTCATCCCCATCCTCACTGTGCTGATGAGGGGAGACAGGCAGCTCGACGAGACGCGCAAGGGCAGCGCGGTCTCTGCGAGGTCGATCGTCGTCGCGGCCGTGATTGTCCTGACGATACTCTCAGAGGTCTTCATGGGCTGGACGTTCGCGATACTCTCGGGAGCGGCCTCTGTCTCCGGCCAATCCGTCTTCTCCGCGCTCGTCGACTCGATGAGCACCTACTGGTTCATCTTCACGATGGCCTCCGAGATGGCCGTCACCCTCTATCTCGTGGGGAGGAACTTCCCAAGGAGCTTCCGCTGGCTCGTCGCCATCCAGACCGCGATAATGGTCCTGTCGCCCACGGCGATAGCCAGCGGCGCATGGTCCACCTACACGACCGTGGCCAACAGCGCCGTCATGATCCTCGCCATCATCTTCATGTTCGAGTACATCTTCAAGAACCGGACTCTTACTTCGGGCGCATCGAAGTACCTCGTCCGTCTGATGGGCGCCTACGCCCTCATGATGGCGGGGCTCTTCGTCTGGATGCTCTACAACGACGTCCTGCTCTTCGTGATCTCGATAGTCGCGGAGATGACGATTTACTTCGGCATCGTCCTCGACGAGAAGAGCCTAGTCGCTCCCCCTCTGGTCGGGTGGCAGACCAGACCCTTCTGGGTCTTCGGGCTGCTCGGAGGCGTCTTCATCGCCGAGTACTTCATGGGGGGAGTCCTAGACATCATCGCCCTCGGAACGATGTACTTCAGCATGCTCCCGTTCGCGGCGCTGGGAGGCTCGGCCCTCAACATCGTCGGTGCGGCATTCTACGACTTCATAATCGCCGTCGGCGGCATCACCATGTCCTTCTGGTTCCTGGTCATGATGGGTATCGAGATGGGGGCCCTCGTGATCTTCAAGATCAGGTACGCCAGGGAGACGGAGACCAAGATCAGGCTCCTCCTCGTGGTACTGGCCTACGCCATATACAGCCTGTACGTGCCGACCTACGTCCTGGGGATGTCGGGGATGTCGAGCGTCCCCTGGGTCGGGTGGAGCATGGGGCTCGGGACGGCGGGCGCGGTCGCTCCCGCTGTCATACTCGTCATCCTGGCGACGTACCTCATATCCGGGGGCCTCTCGTTCTTCTTCGGCGCGAGGCAGGTCTGCTCCCTCCTGTGCACGGCCGCGCTGATGTACCAGGGCACGGCCTACGACGCAATGAGCTCGTTCAACAGGACATCCAAGATAGGCCGACACCTCCTGACCAGCCGCATCTCGGGTGCCTACAGGATTGTGTTCTCCCTGGTCTGGATCTCGCTGCTGGGTGCCGCCGTCCTCTCCTACCTGACCTCCGTCGGGGTCCTGCACGTCTCGATATTCGGGACCGACCCCAGCTACTTCTTCTTCGCCTTCTACTTCTCCTTCCTCTGGTATCTCGTCTGGATAATGATCCCCTTCGTGGGGACCTACGGCTGCGTGACGACCGGGATGTGCGGCTGGGGGTCGTTCAACCAGCTCGTCTCGAGGCTCGGAATCTTCAGGCTCAAGGTCAAGGACAGCAACGCGTGCATCAACTGCAAGACCAAGGACTGCGCGAAGGTCTGCCCGGTCGGCCTGACGGACATGCCGGGGGCGTTCATCGACAAGGGAGAGTTCAGGAGCTTCAAGTGCATCGGTGTAGGCGACTGCGTCTCGGCCTGCCCCTACGAGAACGTCTTCTTCTTCGACGCCAGGAACTGGCTCAGGGTGAAACTCAACAGACCGCTGCCGCCCCTCGCGAAGCCCGTCAGGACGGAGCCCATGGTGAGTCCGATCAATTTCGGCGCCTTGGACAAGACTGATTGAGATTTCGCCATGAAGGTAAAGCTATGAGGCGCCGCCGGACGGACTGACGCGAGCGGAAAGGTCCCTTGTCCTACCTGATCTACTACCTCGTCCCCACCGCCTTCCTGATGGTGGCCTTCATCAGCTGGCTCATCACAAGGTCGACCAAGGCGCGGACCGGCATCGACAACGTCGTCCTGCTCCTCCTGCTCGCGATGATGGTCGTCATGCTCATCGGTCCGGCCTACCTCTACCTGACCACGCTGAACTTCACGCTGGGCGACGTCGCCATCTGGGAGATTGCCGTCTTCATGAGCGTGGGCATGATGCCGGTCGGCGTCCTGCTCTTCGCCCAGTACTGGATGGAGGGCGACGAGGAGCGGAAGGGGCCCCTGCCGCTCTCCAACCTCCTCCGCCACGTCTCCGCGCTCAGGGTGGCCTACATCGTCCTCCTGCTCCTCAGCGAGCTTCTCATGGGCTGGACCTTCAACCTGGCCTCGGGGCTCGTCGCGCTCTCGGAAGGCTACACGGCCGCCGCTGTCGGGAGCGAGGTGAGCTTCAGCATAATCACCTCCTGGTTCGTCTTCACGATGGTCGGAGAGATGGCCCTGACCCTCCTCGCACTCCGCAAGGCGATACCCCGGGATCTCCTCATCCTGCTGGGCCTGCAGACCGTCGTCATGTTCCTGACGCCCACCGCATTGACCTCACAGCTGTGGGAGACGTACACTGTCTACCTCGAAGCAGCGGTGATGACCGGAGTCGTGGTCTTCGCCTTCGGCTATCTGCGCAGGAGAAAGGAGCGCAACCGTGCCCTCACGAACTATCTCGCGCTCTTCATAGCTGCGAACGCCGTCATGATGGTTGGGTTCCTCCTCTGGCTGATCACGAGCGAGACCGCGCTCCTGGCGCTGTCTCTGGCGGTGGAGACGGTGATCTATTTTGACGCCGTGCTCACCGGAGCAGGGCTCGGAAGAGCCTTCGGGACCGAGCGCGCCACGACAGGTGAGTCTAGCCCGCGCCCCCCTCCCTCTCTTCCTGTGGCCGGTCCCAAGTCGGTTTGACCGGCGAAGGCATCAACCAGTGGCACTAGGAATGACGGGGGCCCTTCCATCCGTCGCCAGCCTCACGTTCGCTGTTATCTTGGCGACGGAGTAGAGGTTCAGGTACAGGAGGACCACTGCGAACGGCGGGAAGAGGAAGTAGGTCAGGTCGTAGACCCAGAGCAGCGAAGCGAGCGCGGCCGCCGAAGGGACGACCACGGTGAAGAGGATCGGGACGCTCAGACAGCACGACGCACCGAATGCTATGCCGAGAGCGGGAAACAGGACCATCGACCTCGACCTCGCGCCGGTTGAGCAGGCCCGGCCAAGCTCTCTCGTCTTCCCTATGTTCGCCACGATCAAGACGTCTATCATCACGGCGATCACCAAACTGTAGAGGCTGAGCGTCGTGCTGAAGATAGGAGGTATCGTGATCGCGATCCACGGATTGTACCACAGAGAGAGGAGGGCGTTGAGAGCCGAGGGAGGGGTGAAGACCGTGGTGGTCAGCGAGGCCCCCGCCGCGGTCGAGACGAAATCCTTCCCAAGGAACGAGGTCAGGATTCCCTCGAGCAGAAACCCATAGAGGAGCAGGTGTATGGCGAGATAGACGGCAAAGACCGCTGCGCCGGAGAACATGCGGATATATCGCGCGAAGTCTCTGGCCGCTGCCCTCAGAGGGTAGACGAGGAGCAGGAACGATACCCCATACCAGAACAGGAGCGGGGCGAGTATCTCCGCCGGGTTCACGGCGGCCGACCCCCACAGGTAAGCGAAGTACGAGGTCATCAAGGCCAAGGCTATGACGGCGAATCCGTGGACGGGAATCGCAAGGCTCCTCCGCGCCTGGGTCTCGGCGGTGGCCGTCATGATGAGACCTTCAGCTGCCCGAACTGCATGAAGAAGTGAATCGAGCAGGGTATCGCACAGTAGATCAGGAAGCTCCCGGGCTTGTTCGCCACAAATGAAATGTTGAGGACCTGCCCGGGCTCCACGACGTTGATGCTGCCGTCAGCGTAGTTGGCAATCTGGAAGCCGTGCGCCTGCACGTCTACGTTGCACACTGCGATGCTGACCGTCTGACCCTCGCTCGCCGTCAAGACCGGCCATGGCTTCGACAGCCCTGCTCCCTGGGTTATGCTGTCATTGTACCCGTCCTTGCTCTGGACTATGATGTACCCGTTCGCCGGCCTGACGCAACCCGCCGGAAGGGCTGCCTCGCTGGTCGTCACCCCGCTCCCGATCGGTCTGCTTCCCAGGAGGACGCCCAGGCCCAGGACTGCGGCCACTGCAGCGAAGGCCGTGATGGTCGCGACCGTGAGGACCAGGGTGGTTCTTTTCGAAGGATTCATGACTGCCTCCCACGAATTCGTGCCTCGAGAGAGGTTCGGCCTCCGTCGGACCAGCGGGGCGGCGGCGAAGCTCGGCACCAAAGCCGGAGCCGCCGTGGATTCGACAGGCGCGATGGAAGGTCCGAAGGTTTGCGGTCCAAAGCCGAACGGCAAGGGCGCGCTTGAGGTTCGACTCTAATGCTTTGTGGTTCAAACTGCGGGGTCCTCTCGCCGACCACCAACAGACTTTTGAGACGTGGGCTCCGTGTCAACAACTGGCATGGAAATCCCAAGCAAGGTCTGCGACCCAAAGACCGCATTGTCCTTGATAGAGGATGGCTCGACGGTGGCAATCTCCGGATTCAATCTGGCCACGACCCCCGAGCAGCTCATCCTTGAGCTCCACGAGAGATACAGAAGGGAGGACCATCCAAGGGACCTCTTCGTCATCGGCGACACGCTGCCGGCGGTGCCAGGAAGGGCGCTCGATGCCGTCGGCGAGAAGCTGTGGGCCCAGGAAGACCAGAGATTCCTGAGGGGGATACTGATGCCGTATCTGGGGTTTGCCCCCTGGATGCAGAAGATGGTCGAGGGTGAACGGCTGGAGGCGTACAGCTGGCCAATCGGAGTGACCGCATACTGGTTCAGGGAGGTGGCGTCAGGGCGTCCGGGGATGATCACGAAGATAGGGATCGATACGACGCTCGACCCAAGGAGGGAGGGCGGTTCCCTCAACCTGCGGGGGCGCAGGTCGAAGACCTGCAAGGTCGACCTGATTAAGCTGGAGGGGGATGAGTATCTCTTCTATCGCGCGCCAAAGCCTAACTACGCGCTCATACGCGCGAGCACCTCTGACGAAAACGGTAACCTGTCGATGGAAGACGAGGGTATCCGCGGAACCGTCTTCAACATCGCACAGGCGACGAAGGCAAGACCCAACCCCGGTTCTGTGATAAGCCAGGTGAGATGGCTGACCAAGTCGGGCACGATCGACCCGAGGCAGGTCGAGGTGCCGTCCCCGCTCGTCGACCGCGTGGTAATTGCTCAGAGGCAGTATCACTGGCAGTCGGGGAGCTCCGAGTACGATCCCCGTCTCTCCTACAGGGTAATGCCTCCTCTCGACAGCGAGGCCTCGAGGGAGATGCTGCCCGCCCCCAAGAACGAGTACGAGAAGGTGATAGCGAGGAGGGTCCTCCTCGAGGTGATCGGGCTGCTCGAGGGCACGAAGGGGAAACCCGTCCTCGTCAATCTGGGTGTCGGCATCCCTACCCTCGTCTCAGCGATTGCCGCGGAGGAGGGCATCTCCGAGTTCGTGGTCACGGTGCTCGAGTCGGGCCCTTGGGGAGGGTTGGCGCTCTCGGGGCAGAACTTCGGCCTCACGTTGAGCCCGTTCGCTCTGTCCTCGATCCCGGACATGTTCTCGAATTTCGAGGGCGGTGTCATCGACGTTGCGTCGCTGGGGTTCCTTCAGATCGATTCCCACGGGAACGTCAACCCGTCGATCCTCCCTGGCAGGATTTACGGGCCGGGCGGCTTCCCTGTCATAGCGGGAGGTGGCCCGAGAATCTGCTTCGCGGGCTCGTTTACGGCCGGTCACAGCGACATAAGAGTCGAGGAAGGCGGACTGAGGATAGTTGAGGACGGCGGCACGATAAAGTTCGTCGAGGAAGTGTACAGGAGCCTCTTCAGCGGGGCGGAAGCCACGAAACATGGCAAGGAGATAATCTACGTGACCGAGAGGGCGGTCTTCAGGCTCACAGAGGGAAAGATGGTGTTGCAGGAGGTGGCACCGGGGGTGGACATCGAGGAGCACATCTTCAAGAAGATGGAATTCCGGCCGAGCTTGGCGACCGACCTGCGACAAATGGACAGACGGCTGTTCAGGACGGAGAAGATGGACCTCAGGGGCGCCATTGGCCTGATGAAATGAGATTTTCCGCCGGAAACGATGGCGAAGAGCCGTCTAACGGAATGTAGCATATTCATAGGTTCGGAGACATTTTTCACTTGCGTATACTAAGAAAATGCGCGAACAACTGGAATCACACGAGCAAATGATATTAACCTCGAATAACCCATGTTTTAACATGGGTAGCCCCCTAACCCTACGGCAGTCGCAAGACTCCACTGGAAAAAATCTGGCAAATAGTGACGCCAGTAATTACATCCGTTCTCTTGTAAAGAGACAGGTGCTGCTCTCAAAGAGGAGGGGGTCCTGGTTCAGACTTAGCCACCAGGAGCGCTCCATCATCAATCTGTCATTGAGCCTCAAGGTCAAGTTCAGAAGCTTTGGCCTCCTGAGAGCCGTGGTCTCCATCCTGAAGAAACTCCGAGATACCGGTCGGTCTTTCAACCGCGGCCTGCTTCGCGGGAGCAGGATTGCGCGGATTTTCTCCGAAGCTGCTGTCAGCTGGGGGAACCAGGCGGCGAGGGGTTGGAGATCGGACAGACAGTACATAGCCTTCCTGGGCAACATCTTCCAGTTTTGAAGGCGAGCTGAGAAAGGAAAGAGAGGTTAGCGTAGGCTGAAAGCAGTGATACTGGCAGGCGGAGCCGGGACGAGGCTTCGGCCGCTCACATACGTCGTTCCGAAGGTCATGCTTCCTATCGCGGGCAAGCCCCTCCTCCAGAGGACGGTGACCTACCTTTCCTCCTACGGGGTTACGGAGTTCGTCGTCTGCGTCGCCTATCTGAAGAAGCAGATAATGGACGCGTTCGGGGACGGCACCGAACTCGGGGTCAAGATAGAGTACGCAGAGGCCGACTCGCCCCTAGGCACGGCGGGCCAGCTGAAGACGGCCGAGAGGTTCATCGACGGGACCTTCATCGCCATGAACGGGGACATCGTCACCTCCCTGAACATCCGGAACCTCCTCGGCACCCACGACAGGCTGGGGGGAATAGGGACGATCGCCCTCAAGAAGTTCGACGTGAAGGTCCCCTACGGCTACATCACTGTAGACGGGGACCAGACCATCAAGAAGTTCGAGGAGAAGCCCACGCTCAGCTTCATGGCCAACGCAGGAATCTACGTCCTCGAGCGGAGAATCCTGGAGAGCATCCCGGTCGGAAGGACCTCAAGCCTCGAGACAGAGGTCTTCCCTCTCCTCCTGGCGAAGGGTGAACGCATGAACTCGTTCTTCGAAGATGCCTACTGGGCCGACGTGGGCTCCATGACAGACTTCGAGAGGGTCAACGACGAGGCACTCGTCAAGGACTCGGAACAAAAGAGCTAGCCTGACCTTGATCAGACAAGCCTACGTGGTTCTCGCAAGCCTCGTCACCTTCGTCATCCCCAACGCCGTCGCGCTCGGCGTCTGGTTCCTTGCGAGCGGTCTGGAACCGGAAGTCCGGTCCCTCGGGTCAATCTTCGCGTGGGTCGTGGCGTTCGGAGTCAGCACGCAGCTCTTCTGGAGACTCGTGCAAGGGCTCTTCCAGAGGGATAGCCCGTGAATCTACCCGTCCTCGCGGGCGTCGGGGTGCTGGCCGTGGCTCTCTCCTACACTTCTGCGCGGTACCTCTCGACGAAGTTCGTCAAGATGGGGATGACCGGGAATGACATTCACAAGCCGGGCAAGCCCGTGACCGCCGAGATGGGGGGACTCTCGGTGCTCTTTGCGTTTCTGATCTGCTCTCTCGTAGTCATGGCCGCCATCGACGACCCGATCACACCTCTGGTCGCAGGAGTCGCGAGCATAGCGGGCGCCGGTGCGGTTGGGGTACTGGACGACATCACAAACATGAGACAGAGGTACAAGCCGTTCCTCATCGCTGCCGCGGCGATTCCACTCGTCGCGGTCCTGTGGGGGCCCCGCAGCATCGAGATGCCTCTGATTGGGGCGCTCCCTGTAGGGTACGTCTTTCCGCTGGCGATCGTGCCACTGGCGCTTGCAATTTCCGCCAACTTCACGAACATGCTAGCCGGGTTCAACGGGCTCGAGGCCGGCTCGGCGGTCATCGCCATCGCTGCGCTAACCTTCCTTGCCGCCGTCGGGGGCAGCTATGCAGCCACGATCATCGGCGTCGTGCTCATGTGCGGCTTCCTGGGCTTTCTGAAGCTCAACTGGTACCCTGCGAAAATCTTCCCGGGAGACACGGGTACCCTGATGGCGGGGGCCGGGATAGCTACCATCGCCATCCTGGCGGGCCTTGAGTTCGCCGCCATTGTGGTGAGCATCCCAGCGGGTATAGATTTCACGCTGAAGATGGTTGCCAGGAGGCCCTTTGGGGGGAGGCGGGTCTTCGGCGACACGACCGTCGGCGAGGACGGGCACCTCAGAGCGCCCGCCTATCCTGCCCTCGTCCACGCGTTCATGAGGGTCAGTCCCATCTCCGAACGGGGCCTCGTCATCTCGGTCCTGAGTATGCAGGCCTTCTACTCTGTCCTGGCCGTGCTGATCACAATCTTCTTGGTGTAAAGAATATGCAAGACAAGACAGTCGGACCGAAACGGGTGAAGAAAATCTGGGTTGCCATGAGCACCCCATTTCAGGCCAACTTCTTCGCGCCCCTGATCAAGGAGCTCGAGGGAGAGTACCAGTTTCTCGTGACCGCGAGAGACCATGACGGTATCCAGTCGATCCTCAAGTCGAAGGGCATCGACTACGTGACGGCTGGGAAGCACGGCGGAAGGCGGCTCGAGAACAAGCTCGAGGCCTACGCTGAGACGATCCAGCAGATGCTCCCGCTGATCGAGAGGGAGAAGCCGGACCTTCTGCTTACGGAGAGGTGGCCCGAGGCCGTGCGCGTCGCCTTCGGGATGAACATCCCATCCTGGGCGATCTTCTACGACGAGAGGGAGAAGCACGTGAACCAGATGGTCTTCCCCCTGGCGAGCAAGATCTTCATCCCCCGCTTCTATACGTTCCAGGAGCTCTATCAGCAAGGGGTGACCGACCTCGACAAGGTGGTCTGGTTCAACGGCTTCCACACGGGGTACCTCAAGGGCACCACCATGGACAGCGAGAACCCCTTCAAGAAGGCGGGGATAGACTCCCCCGTGGTCTTCGTCAGACCCGAGCCCGAGTTCGCGAGCTTCTTCCCCGAGCGCCAGCCCATCCTCGAGAAGTCGGTCGACCTCATAGTCAAGAAGGGTGCGGCGACGGTCGCTGTGCTTCCTAGGACGGAGGAACAGCGAAGGCACTACGCAGGGGTGAAAGGTGTCCACGTGCTCCACTCGTCGATGCACGACAGCCCGGTGGCGCACGCCGACGTCGCCCTGGGAGCCGCGGAAACGATGCTGATGGAGGCCTTCACCCTCGGGAAGCCGGCGGTCAGCGCGATCTACTGGGAGCCTTCGAAGCCTGTGATCGAGCTCCACCGCTACATCCCGCACTCGACAGAGCCGAACCAGATAGCGAAGTACGTGGACGTATACCTCGACGAGGGCGAGAAGAAGCTCTTCAGCGACAAGGCCTCTCTCATCGTCAAGAACATGGACAACCCCGTGAAGCTCATAATCGACGAGATCAGGGGACTCTACGAGGCGCCCCGCGAGGAGGCGGCCCTCAGAAGGAGGTCGAAGATGGAGATCCGGATAGACATAATCCAGGCCACCTCCCTAAGGCCTCTGAGGACCACCCACATCATGAAGGCCGCCAACATCTCCTACACCGAGCTCAAGACGATAGTCGACGACCTGGAGCGGAGCGGACTGATCAGCATGGAGGCGACGCTCGGCGGGAAGTACTATCAGGCGACGAGCGACGGTCTGAAGGTCCTGCAGGACTACAAACTCTTCAGGGAAAGACTCTTCTCTTGAGGAATTGGCCGAGAAGAGGGTGTGCGGAAATGCCCCCAGACCTCAACGGTCACGAGGGCAGTTTCCTAAGCCCCCACACACCCAGTTGTGATAGTGGCGTTTTTTCCGATTTAAGGCTAGTGAAGGCTGAGATTCATGCTTGTGGTTCTGAACTTCATGGCGCCTCAAACCCGCCGGGTGACCTGAAATGGGGCTAAATCTCAAGAGGACGATGAAGAACGCCGCCCTTGACGGCGCCCGATTCTCAGCCTCGGTCGGCGCTGGCTTCGTCACCCGGGGCGTGCTCAGGGAGATCAAGATCGCCTACGACGCGCCTCCTCCCGGGACCAGCTATCCCGGTGGTGCGAAGGCCGCAGCCTGCATCTCGGTCGACTTCGACGTCACCCAGAGCGACAGGTACGGGCCGAATCGCGCCGGAACGGAGAAGCTCCTCGAGCTCTCGCAGCGATACGAGGTCCCCCTGACTTGGGCGATATGCGGCAAGACGGCCGTCGAGGAACCAGAAAGCTACCACCGGATACTCGACTCCCCGGTCAGGCAGGAGATAGGGATACACACCTACTCCCACATGGACGCGCTCAAGTGCGGTCCCGCCGAGTTCGAAGAGGACATCAGGAAGTGCCTGGACGCGCTGGACATGCGGTCCGCGCCGAGGACGTTCGTGTTCCCCTGGAACAGAGAGAACCACTTCGAGGTCCTACGCAAGCTGGGCTTCAAGACCTACCGGGGAAAGGAGAGGGTGATCGGACCGCCCGACCGCAGCAACGGGCTCTGGAACGAGAGGCCCGTCTACTACGTCGACCAGAAGTCCTTCGGGGCCGAGTCCCTGATCATGAAGTACGCCGACCTCTGCTCCCAGACATCCGCGGTCTTCCATCTCTGGACCCATCCCTGGAGCATCGTCATGGGAGGAGACCCGAACCCCATGGTCAAGACCCTGGACCCCGTCTTCAGTCATCTGCGCGAGATGAACCGTCGCGGCGTCCTTGCTCTGTGCACGATGGGGGAGATCGCCGACCACTTCGACTCCACCATGGCGTCGAGAACGGTGGTTCGCGCTGAAAGCAACTGAGATGGCCTGCATGGCGTCTGACCCGAGGCAGAGAGCCTGAAGATCGCACAGGTGAACGTCTTCTTCACGCCCTTCATGGTCGGAGGAGCCGAGTGGTACGTCTACAACATCTCGAGGGAGCTCACGCGGAAGGGGCACGACGTGCACGTCTTCACCGCGGCCAGGTGCAACGGGACCGAGGCCAAGGCGAGCGAGGTCGTAGACGGGATAAACGTGCACAGGCTGCCTATGAGGCTGGACTGGTCCTATCGCATGAAGGTCTGGAAGGGCCTCGGAGAGGCGCTGACGGCCGGGTCGTTCGACGTCATCCACACCTACGACTACGCCCAGCCCCACAGCCGGGTCGCCCTCAAGGCAGCGGAGAAGACCCACAGCGCCACGGCCCTGACCGTCTTCGACGTACACTCGATGATCCCCCGTACCTGGTACAAGCAGTTCCCGATGAAGCTGATGGAGGGGTACCTCGGGAAGAGGACGCTACCGTCCGCCGACAAGGTCCTGGTCCGGGCCCCCAACCTCATCCCTCCTCTGCTCAAGCTGGGCGGCGACGCTGACCGGATGGTCGTCACGCCTTCGGGGATCCGCGACGAATCGCTCGGGGTCTTCGACGAGAAGCCCTTCATGACGAAGTACCAGATCGACCGGCTGGCCGGTCGTCCTCTTCCTAGGGCGGCTGAACCCGCTCAAGGGCCCCCAGCACCTGCTCGAGGCAGCCCCGTCGATCCTCAAGGAGTTCCCCGACGCGTCCTTCGTCTTCGTCGGGGCGGACCAGTCTGGGTACTCCGAGACGCTAAAGACACAGGCCTCGAGGCTGGGAGTCACCTCCTCAGTCCACTTCCTCGGACCGATCTACGACTTTCAGGAGAAGATGCAGGCCTACGCCTCGGCCACGGTCTTCGTGCTGCCCACGACCTACGAGGGTACGAGCCAGGCCATCTTCGAGGCCATGTCCCAGGGGAAGCCGGTGGTGGCGACGAACGTCGGAGGAATCCCGTACCAGATCACCGACGGCGTGGAGGGTTTCCTGGTCGAGTACGGCGACTCGCGCCTCCTCGCGGGGAAGATCGCAGAGGTCCTGAGAGACCCAGCTCTGGCGGCCGAACTTGGAAGGCGAGGCAAGGAGAGGGTGCGGGGGAACCGCTACTCCGTGCTGACGGCAAACCTCGAGAAGATCTACGAACAAGCGGAGGCGGGAAGCTGAACCTCGACGGTGCAAAGGTGCTGGTCACCGGGGGCGCCGGGTTCATCGGTTCCCACCTGACGGAGAGGCTGCTTGGCATGGGCGCACGGGTCACCGTGTACGACCGCTTCGACGAATTCTACCCGGGCAAGGAGAGGAACCTCGCAGGCGCGGTCAACAACCCGCGGTTCAGGCTCGTCAACGGCGACATCCTCGACGTCGACAGGCTGGACTCGGCGATGAAAGACGTGGACGTCGTCTTCCACGAGGCCGGCCAGGCGGGGATAGGGTTCAGCGTCAAGCATCCGGTGCAGGTCAACAACGTCAACGTCAACGGGACCCTCAACGTCCTCTCGCTGGGGAAGAAGCACGGCGTGCGAGCGGATAGTCAACGCCTCGTCCTCCTCGATCTTCGGCAGGCCGGAGTACCTCCCTATCGACGAGGACCATCCGACCAACCCGACCTCGCCCTACGGGGTCTCGAAGCTCGCGGCGGAGCAGTACTGCAGGGCGTTCCACAGGGTCTACGGGACGGACGTGGTGTCGCTCCGCTACTTCTCGGTCTACGGGCCGAGGGGCCGCCCTGACCAGGTGATACACAAGTTCACCAAGAGCCTCGCAGAAGGGAAGGCCGCCGGTCATTCAGGGAGACGGGTCCCACACACGCGACTTCACCTACGTAACGGACATAGTGGCCGCGAACATCCTGGCGGCCCAGAACGACGGGCTCGGAGGCGAGGTCTTCAACATCGGCTTCGGGTCCAGGACCTCCGTATCGGAGCTCGCAGAGAGGCTGACCCAGATCATAAGCCCAGGAAGGGCAATCCCTCCGACCTACGTCGCGGAGGGCCCGGGCGAGTTTCCGGACACACAGGCGAGCAACCGGAAGGCGGCCGAGCTGCTCCACTGGACCCCGGCCGTCGACCTCGACGAAGGGCTGAGGATGTTCGTAGATTGGTTCAAAACGGCCCCCGAGGTCATGGGTGAGGCGCGTTGAAGCAAGTCATAGCACGAGCGGGCACGGTCGTCGTCGCTGACGTCCCGGCTCCGGTCTGCGGGGAGAACGGGCTCCTCGTCCAGACAAACTACTCGGTGATAAGCACCGGGACCGAATCATGGACCATCGACTCGACCGACCCGCTCGCCACGACGGACCTGATCAAGGACTCGTCGCTCGCCGGCAAGGCGCTCAGGCTTTCGAGGGAGGTGATACGGCAGGAGGGCATCGGGGGTCTCATCGACTACGCGGACTATGTGCGCCACCCCGAGGTCACCCTTGGCTACAGCTCATCGGGCGTCGTCATCGAGGTGGGACAGAACGTGAAGGACGTGCTGGTCGGGGACAGGGTGGCCTGCGCCGGAGAGGGCAAGGCGTGCCACGCGGAGCTCGTCTCGGTGCCGAGGAACCTCGTCGCCAAGGTGCCCCGCAGGGCTGCCGATGAAGGACGCGGCCTTCGCCACCATCGGCGCGATAGCGGTCCACGCCGTGAGGACGAGCCAGCTCCAGGTAGGGGAGACCGTGGGGGTCATAGGGGCGGGCCTCGTGGGCAATCTGGTCGCGCAGATAGCGAGGGCATCCGGGTGCAGGGTCGTCTGCATCGACCTCAAGGACGTCCCGGCTGGCGCTGGCGGCCGAGCTCGGAGTCGACCTGACCCTGAAGCCGGACGACCCGGCGATGGTCTCGCACATCTCCCACTTCACGGGAGGAATCGGCCTGGACCACGTCCTGGTCTGCGCGGCGACCTCGAGCAGCGACCCGCTGAACATGGCCGGCCGGATTGCGAGGAACCGGGGCAGGATAGTGGTCGTCGGAAGGGTCGGGATGGAGATAGAGCGGAAGGACTTCTACCAGAAGGAGCTCAGCCTGCTGATGTCCCGGTCGCTGGGTCCTGGGCGCTACGACCCCGTCTACGAGGAGAAGGGCGTGGACTATCCAGTGGAGTACGTCAGGTGGACGCTCAACAGGAACATGGAGTCTTTCATGGAGCTGCTCTCGTCCGGACGCGTCCGAGTCGGCGGTCTGGTCGGCTCGGAGTTCCCCCTCGCCTCGGCCCCGGAGGCCTATGACTCCCTCGGGAAGCAGGCGAAGACGGCGGTCCTGCTCTCTTACGACGTTCAGCAGGCGCCTGTGAGGATCCAAGAAGGCTGCGCAGCCGGCGACAGTCGCGCACCCCAGTGACAGGCAAGATCAACGTCGCGGTGGTGGGGCCGGGGAACTTCGCCAAGGAGACCCTGATCCCTCTCATGAGAGCCAGCCCTGAGTTCAACCTGAGGTGGGTCGTCTCTTCGAACCCGACCCACGCGACGAGGGTGGCCTCTCGCTATCGCTTCGAGAAGAGCACCTGCGACTACGACGACGTCCTGAACGACCCGAAGACGAACCTCGTGGTCATAACCGCCCCGAACAACCTCCACGCGCCCATGCTCATGGGCGGCGATGAAGGCGGCCAAGACCGCCCTCGTCGAGAAGCCCCTCTGCATCACCCGGGGCGAGTTCGAGGAGATCAAGAAGCTGCACGCCGAGCTGAAGCAGCCGGTGATCGTCGGGTTCAACAGGAGGTACGCGCCGCTCGTCCTGAAGGTCAAGGCGAGGATGAGGAAGATCGACGGCCCCTTCATGATAAACTACAGGGTCAACGCGGGGTTCGTCCAGGCGTCGAGATGGTCCCAGGACCCTCTCGTGGGCGGCGGGAGGATCATCCACGAGTGCTGCCACTTCTTCGACCTGTTCAACTTCCTGCTCGGCCAGGACGGCCCGGAGATAGTCGTCCGCTCCGCAGGGATAAACGGCTCCAGCTCGGTCGCCCGCGACAACCTCTCGATCACTCTGGACTACCCGGACGGCTCGGTGGCGACCCTCCTCTACGTGGCGATGGGGTCCAAGGACATGGACAGGGAGCGGATGGAGGTCTTCGGCCAGGGGACCTCCATGGTCCTCGACGACTTCAAGGAGCTCCAGATCTACGGCCCCCAGCCCGAGACCGTCAGCCTGGGCAGGGCCGACAAGGGGCACTCGACCGAGTTCGCCGAGCTTGCGAAGTTCCTCCGCGGCGCCGACTCCTCCATCATAACCTCGGAGGAGGTGTTCTCGGCGACCGAGCTGACTTTCAGGGTGGACGAAGCGGCGAGAAAGGCATCCCGAGCCTGAGTCTGTTGCCCATAGGTCGATTCTGTTCCGAAGCCCCTCGGAGTTCCAGAGTCTGATGCCTGACGTGAACGTCTTCTCCAAGCTGTACGGGCAGGTCGGACGCTACTCCAGGTATGCGGGCATCGGTTTCATCGTGCTCAGCGTCGTCTTCCTCGTCATCGCGGTCTCCGACCAGTTCATCGTCTTCGAGATAGACTCGATAGTCGCCTTCCTGGCGGCGATCGTCCTGCTCTTCAAGGACCCTCGGGCCAGGGTCCAGGCCAGGGTCTTCGATGCCGTGCTGGGGTCGACAGACGAGGCGATAGGCGAGCTATCGGCCTCCGACGCCGGATTCACCTATGTGCCGACCGGCGACGGCGTCGAGATGGTCGTCATAATCCCCGAGAGCGCCGAAGGGGCGGCTCTGCCCAACGGCGCTCCCTCGAGCGCTCCTTCCGCGGAGGCATCACGCCGCCAGGACGGGGGCTCGCGAAGCTCTACGTGCGCGAGACCGGCGCGACCCAGCTCACGATGGACGTGCTGCGCGCCTCGCTGCCCGAGGCGATGCGGGAGAACTTTGGGCTGGCTCGCTCCGTGGACATCGTCTCGACGGACGACAGGGTCGACGTGACCCTTCACGGCGCTTCAACCACCTGCACCTGCGGCATAGGCCAGACAAGACCCAACATCGAAGGGCTCGGTAGGGTGCGCAGTCGCAAGCTTCCTCGCGGTCCTTGTCAGCGCGGCGACGAACAAGCAGGTTCTCCTTGAACGATGCGTGCGCGAGACCGACACAGGAGCTTGGACCATTCCGATGCGCTTCGGACCGACCGTCCTGGTGAGCACCTAGTGGGCAATACCATCCCGGGGACGGTCACCAAGCTGCTGACGCTCGTCCCGATACTGGTGGCCATCTATTTCTTTGATTTTTCGAAGTTCTATACTCTCATCATCTCGGACGGCGAAGGAGCGTTCTTCGCGGTTACGGTCTCGCTGTTCCTGCTCGGCGTGGTGCTGAAGAGGAGAATCCTGAGGACTCGCCTTGAGCTCTCGAAGATAAGCTTCATCTGGGGGCTCCTTTTCCTCGGCGTGGCGCTCTGCTCTATGTCTACGGTTCCTACTCGGCGAATAGCGCCTGGTACCACTACGAGTCGCTCTTCTTCCTGACAGTCGGCTACGTCGCTCTCAGGATAGGGACCGGGATCCTCCGGTCCCTCGCGCCGCTGCTGGCGATCTTGTCCTGGCTGTTCCTCCGGTTGGCTTCTTCCCTGGCTCGAACGACCAGGAGGTCGTGACATTCCTCTCCGCAGACCTAGTGTTCCTCTTCTTCCTGACCTTCGTGGGACTCCGGTTGAAGGCGATGATCATCCCGTTCGCGATCATGATCTGGGGCTCCTCGCTCGGAGCGAAACCTCGTTCCCGCTGTCAGGCCATCAGGTCGATACAGCTCTCTTCGTCCCCCTCCCTCTGCTCGCCCTCCTCGTCCCACAGGATTCGCTCCTTCGCTTCGCTGCCAAGCGGCGCGACCGCGGAGGCGTGTCCCGGACATCACCTGCTCCCAGACGGGTTCTGCTCGGTCTGCGGGTCGAAGCTCGCGCGGCCCAGGACGGGCGAGAACGTCGGCGTCTGGGGCTTCCTGGCCGTCCTCGCGGTCGCTGCTCTGCTGATCTTCACCACGGTACCGGCGCTGGGGTTCGCCGGAGGCATACCCTACGACGCGTACTACTCGTCCCACGGATACTCGGGGACGATCACGCCGCCGACGCCGCCAGGCTGGCAGATCAACTCCACGGCTGTCTACAGAGAGCATCTCGGTGTCAAGTCCCCAATTCACGAACGACGCATACGCCATAAAGCAGGTGTACGTGCCGCTCTATCATCCGGAGACCAAGAACTACACGGTCTACTACGAACTGTCGGCTCTGCCAACGCCCTACACCAACAACTCGTTCGGCAACGATATCCCAGGATGGAACAGGGGCTCGAACATCTTCACCGTGGTCGGACCGTTTCAGGGTCACCTGACGACCTACGTGGCCCCGGACCGGGTGATGCTGGCCTATCAGGGAAAGACATCAATGCTCTTCATCGAACGGCAGCCAGTTCGTGCAGTACTATGTCGGCTTCGGTTTCATGAGGGAGTTCAGGAACTCCAACGTGACCGCAGACACCACCCAGTTCCTCGGGGACCTGAATGCTCTGTGGCTCCCCGGAATCACGAGGGACTCCTCGTTCTCGGGCTGGACGGACTTCCTGTTCACGCTGGATCAGGGGGGAGTGCTCGCGAGCACGTTCGTGCTTCTTGCATCATCTGTGGCGCTCATAGTGTGGGCGGCGCATCGTGCGAGCCTCCTGGACGAGCGACTCGACCGCTTTCTTACCATGGCGTCTGCCCAGACACAGAGAACTGGTCCTACCTTTCAGGTCTGCTGAAGCAGGCGCACCACGCCGGGACAGGCCAAGAGCTGGCGTCGGGCGCGGGTCTGTCGGCGCCGCTCAGACACCGAACGGTTGGATTCGTCGCTGAGAGAGCTTGAGCAGAGACGTCTGGTCAGAAGGTCGCTAATCGAGAGAGGGCGCTGACATAGTCTCTGTTTGGAGGACGGTAGTCTAGATTGCATGGCCAGGTCACCGCATCCTTCTCTTGGGACTGATTTCGGGGCTGATGCTGATCATGATGCTCTCTCTGCGAGTCCAGCCCACGCTCAGTCTTCCAGCGGTTCCAGTCTTACTGGTTTCACTGTAACCGAACAGGTTCAGCCGCTGTACGACGTCTACGGGGGAAACACGAACCCAGTCACCGTTTCAATCAACGGGAGCACTCTGCTCGTTTCCGGGACGTCTTCACAATCACTACCCTCTTCAAGCCTACGATAACTGGACTCAACGCGAACCAGTCAGACCGGTCCTTCCGGTGGCGAGTACATCACCACTTTCAATGTCAATTCCAGTGACAGTTCCTTCAGCATCACCATGCAAGGGTCATGAGAGTGGGGCAAGTTTTCTCTGGAGGTATCTGGCCGGCGTCCCGTTGTCGTCAGCTTCTACAGGTTTCGCATTGAGCCCCAACGTTCTTCATCACCGTTCCTTCTGGAACCATCCTCTCGCAAGTCTACAGCGGCAAGGGCGTGAACTCTTCCTCTCGGCTACTGTCTCGGTCAACCGAGTAGCGGAGCCGGATCAGGTGACATACAACGTACTCGCCGCGCCATAGGTGGACTGCTCATATTCCAGTCGTCGTCGTTCCTGCCGGCCAGCATCGCTATCACGGTCGCCGCCCTGGCTGTGGTCGCTCTGGCGGCGCTCAACCTCTTCGCGCAGGGTAGGCAGCTGTTCGACGCCATCTCCAGTCAGCTGAAGAGCGGAGTCGAAGCCATCACCGGAGCCATCCCGTTCCTCGGGTCGCGAAAGGGTTTCAAGTTCAGAGGTCTCTTCCAGCCCCGGAAGCTGCTCGCACTCTTCATTCTGTGCGCATTGGTGATGGTGGCCTTGGGCGCCCTCGGTGGCCCAGACCCGAGAGTGAAGGCCTACGTCATCGCTGGTCAGCCGACCACCACTAGCAGATAGGAAACGAACTCCAGGCCGATGTTTGGGAACGTGCAGGTCCTCACCCCTACGCAGGATTACACGGACTTCAACGTGATGTCGAGCGTCGGTCAGTTCAACATCTCGTGTTTTCAGACTATACCCAACAGTGGGCCAAACAAGTGGTTTCATCCTGCCGAACCTAGGGAACGTTCCGGTTATCGTCGTTGACAACACCGTGCCAGACGATACCATCACCTACACTCTGATAAAGAATCTCTACCCGGACCAAGTCTTGCCGGTCGGGAACGCGGCAAACCTGACGGGCCCGGAGCAGACCACGCTGAAGCTCCAGCTCTCACTCAATCAGCGAACCAACATCCTCGGCATCAGCCTGAGCAACGGGGAGTTCAAGGTCCTCCTCGCAGTGGAGGCCGTCCTCTCCATGGTGCTCGTCCTCCTGGGATGGGCGTATCTCGGGTCCCTCACCTCCGAATCGCGCACCACGACCGATCTCTCCCATCTGGTCATGCTGATTGGAGCGGGCGTATTCGTCTTCTTCTTCAGCGAGACCATCTACGTCGTTACCAGCTCGATTCTTGCAGTCCCTCTCTCGCTGCACGCCGTGAACTCGGACGCCCACGACATCACGGCCATAGGCCTTCTGGGCTTCGGAGGGGGAAGTACTCCACGACTGGCCGCAGGATTCCTCGGAGTCCTGATGGGCGCGGTGGGCGCGGAGGGAGGATTGCAGGTCAAGAAGGCCGACTTTGCCCTGATAGCCGGAGTCGCCTTGATTCTCCTCGCCAATCCTCTCTACATCGGACAGTATGTGTACCAGGGCATCCTGCTCCTCTTCCCGCTGGGCAACTATGCGTTCGGGACCGCCTTCTCAAACTCGCTCTCGCTCAAGGGATTCATCTACGGCTTCGGCGCGGCGCTGGGAGGGGACGCCAGCCCCGTCTACCTCCTGTCTGCGGGAAAGATTCTCTTCTTCGCCGGTCTCATCCCCCTCGCCTACCTGAAGAGGATGGGCCGTACGACGACCGTGCTCGCCTGCTGCTCGTCGCCCTGATGATAGGAGACGGAGGAGTCAGGGTAGGCGAGATGACGCCCGACAAGACCGTCATAGCGGTAGTGCCTGGGCTCGTCGCCGGCTTCGCGTTCGCAGCCGTGATCCTTGGGCTTGCAGCCATAGAGAAATACGTGAGAGGAAATTGGAAATCGCGGGCCTGAAAGTCGCTCGGGAGCAGCTGCGCAATGCCGTCGTGGTGGTCTACTCAATAATCGTGATGGCCACCATCATCCCGGGATTCGCCACGGTCTCGAACCTGATCATCCTGCCGTATTTCATCCTCGTGCCCGGATACTTCGCCGCCCTGCTCCTTCGGAACACGGGCACGCTCCTGGAGACGCTCTTCTATACGCTCGCCTGGAGCATCGGCATTCTTCTCTCTGTGTACTCCCTCCAGACAATCATACCGGGCAGCGAGATCCCTTCCCATCAAGTTGGTAGTCCCAGCCCTGACGATATTCCTCCTCGCCTACGATCACTTCCACAGACCATCACGCGGTGCTTGACCGATGAGTGAATCCGACCGTGAGGCTGGACCCGCCCGGTCGACCTACCGGCACGGGAATCGGCACGGCCGTCGCTCCTCCCCGAGTCCGGAACACGAAGCATTCGTACCTTGCAACCAAACTCGCATACAACATCGGTCGGCTTCACGGCCTGAGACTGAGGCTCTACCTGTACCGCAGGATCGGCATGAAGATCGGCAAGGGCTGCGTGATCCGCCGAGGAGTCTACCTGGGGAGCCCGAACGAGCTCGAGCTGGGAGACGGGAGCTTCGTGGGGAGGGCCAGCCTTGTACTGCACAGGAGGGGTCAAGATAGGGAAGAAACGTCAACGTCTCAGACGGGGCCGTGATAATAACGGCCAAGCACGACGTAAACTCGCCGAAGCTTCGAGGCAAAGTATGAGCCGATAACGATCGAGGACTGGGCGTGGATTGCCACCAACGCGATCGTGCTGGCCGGAGTGACAATAGGAGAGGGGGCAGTCGTCGCTGCCGGGGCCGTCGTCACCAAGGATGTCCCCGCCTACAGCGTCGTCGGTGGCAATCCGGCCAAGGTCATCGGCGAGAGGAAGAAGCAACCGTTCGACTATGTCCCGGGGAGCTACCATCCTCCATTCCTCTAGGCTGGAGAATCAAGACGATGAGGATCTGCTATGTCGCGGCGGACGTCGCGGTCCCCCACTACAGGGGCTCCTCCACTCATGTCTACGAGCTCGCCCGCAACCTGGCCAAGCTTGGTCACGAGGTGCACGTAGTGGCCCGCCGAGTCAACTCGTCCCAGCCGAGCCTCGAGATGCTCGACGGAGTCACCATCCACAGGTTCCAGCGGGGCATCTTCTTCTCATCGAGGAGGTCGAGCTTCTCAGACACCCAGGCGCGGGGCTCGTACCGGGGCAACACCTCGACGTCTGCTGTGGAAGTCCTACGAGGCGTACCTCCGGACGGTCTTTCCGGTCTACATAGCCGTGGAAGTCGCCCGCGTCGTCAAGGAGAGCTCGATCGACCTGATCTTCGAGAGGGAGACCTCCTTCGGGGCGGGGGCGATGGCGAGCATGCTGACCGGGAGGCCTCTCGTCCTGGAGGTGATAGGGAACCGCGTCACGGGGCTTCAGCTGAGCCAGTCCAGGAAGATAATCGCCTACTCGAAGGGCATGTTCGAGGGCAAGGAGCAGGCCTCCAAGGTCGTGCTCGTGACGGGCGCCGTCGATACGGAGACGTTCAGGCCCGACCCGGCCTCCGGCGAGGAGGTCAGGGAGAGGTACTCCCTCGGCGACTCGCCTGTCGTCGGATACGTCGGGACGTTCCAGGAATGGCACGGTCTGAGCGAGCTGATCGAGGCCGCGCAGGAAGTCCTACACGATCAAGGAGCGACGTGAAGTTCCTCATGGTCGGACCCTACTACAAGGAGACCCAGGAAAGGTCGCCGCGGCCGGGATCGCCGATTCCTTCATCTTCACTGGCCCGATCCAGTACGAGCAGGTCCCGAAGTACATGAACGCAAGCGACGTGCTGGTGGCGCCCTACAACCCGGAGAGAATTGAGTCGACCGAGCAGGTCCGTAAGCACGGTCTCGGGTCGCCCCTCAAGGTCTTCGAGTACATGGCCGTCGGCAAGCCCGTGATAACCACAGACGTGAAGCCGATCTCCGACCCGATCCAGGACGGGGTCACCGGCTACCTCATACCTCCGGGAGACTCGAAGGCGCTTGGCTCTGCCATCCTGAGGATGCTCGAGGACAGAGAGCGGCAGAGAAGGTGGGCGCAGCGGGAAGGCAGTCTGTGATCGCCAACTACTCCTGGAGTATCGTCGCGAAGCAGCTGGAGACATCTTCGAGGCGGTCGTCAGTGCCGACGGAACACCAGCGAACTGACGCCGCGAGTCGACCATCGATGATTCCACAACAGCGCGAACTCAAGGAGCCGAACGGCACGCCGAAGGTCTCGATAGTCCTGCCTCTCTACAACTCTGCAGGTGAGGTCGCCGAGGTATTGGCAGAGCTGGACCGGCAGTCGTACCATGACAGGGAGATAATCCTGGTCGACGACGGGTCGACCGACGGGACGCAGGTCGCGACGGACCTCTCTTCGGGCAGGAAGGACGTGACCGTCGTGGAGACGAACCACGGCGGCGCGTCCCACGCCAGGAACGTGGGGGTCGAGAGGGCCAGGGGAGAGATCGTCTTCTTTGCCGAGTCCGACTGCGTCTATGACGAGTCCTACCTGCAGAAGGCGGTGGAGCGCCTGGACTCGGAGCCGGAGGCAGGTGCCGTCTGTCTCACCGGCGCCCCACTGATCACCCGGTCGACGCTCGCAACGCGAGTCCATCGACATCGAGAACAAGGTCCAGCACAGGCTGCTGGACCAGGGGAAGATCAAGCCGTTCTACGCCTGGGTCTACCGGAGGGAGGTACTGCTGAAGCTCGGCGGGTTCGACGAGAAGCTCTTCCAGGGGGAGGACAAGGACCTCTTCAGGAGGCTCGAGAAAGCCCATTACGCGGTGGCCTGGGTGCCGGGGGTCAACTGGCGGCACAGGAGGGACCAGACCACCCCCCAGCTGGCCAAGAAGTGGTTCACCCGAGGCAGGACGAGGGTCCTCTACTCCATAAAACACCGCCGGATACTTGATATCCTCAAGACCTTGGCCCCGTTCTGGGTTACTGTCCTTGGGGTCATTCTCTTGATACGGTCGCCGCTGCTGGGGGGTCTTCGTCATCCTCCTCGTCGCGCTCCTCTTCGTCGCGAACACCCTGAGAATCATGAGGATCGCGTGGCCGGTGGTCGAGAGGAAGCGGAACTTCCTCGGCTATCCCGATCTTCGTCATGACTCGCAACTTCTCCATGGCGATGGGATACTCCATCGCCCTCGTCACGATTCTCGTCAGGAAGATTCAAGGGAAGAGAGATAGCTTGGAACAATATCTAGAGCCTCCCGAGGTCCGCACGGTCTCGACCGCCCGCGTCGTCCGGATCGTCCCGGAGTACGCGGGCGGCGGCGAAGGCTTCCTACGGTCTCCAGCCGGTCTACTACAACCTCTCCAGGGTCCAGGCCATGAACGGACACGATGTGCACGTGATAGCGCGGAGGCGCTCGAACGAACCGGCACTCGAGACGGACGACGGTGTCAAGGTGCACAGGGTGGGAAACCCCTTCACGCTGAACGCTCTGACCAAGCTTCGCGAGCTGACGAAGAGCGGTTCGCCGAGCGTCGTCCACACGCACTCGACGACCGGAGCCTTCCTGGCCGCGACCAAGCGGACAATGAGCGCTCCGGTCGTCTCCCACGTCCACGGGACGACCTACTCGGTGGCCACGCCCGACGGTGCTCGCCTTCGGGGGCATAAGAGTCGGATACTCGCGCTGGGGTGTGACGACCTCGTTCATCAGGGAGAAGGCGCTCTGGTCGGCGGCAGACAGGATAGCTGCCGTGAGCACGTCCGTGAAGTCCGACCTCAGCCGCCGATACGGGATTCCGGACGACAAGATCAGGCTGGTCTACAATGGCGTCGACTCGGACCTGTTCAGGCCGATCGAGAACCCGGATTTCCCCGAGAAGGCTCGGTGGAAGGGAAGAAGGTCGTCCTTTACGTGGGTCATTTCGGACTGAGGAAGGGCATACCGTTCCTCATCCGGGCGATGAAGGCGGTCACGAAGGAGGTCCCGAACTCGATGCTGGTCTGCGTCGGCGGAGTCCCCTCCTGGCTCCCGAAGAGGGACTACTGGTCTTACCTTAATGGGCTCGATCGAGCAGAACGACCTGGTCGGGAAGGTCATACTCCTTGACCGCGTCCCCAACGAGAGACTGCCGAACTACTACTCGATGTCGAGCGTGCTCGTCCTGCCATCCTACTACGAGGCGTTCCCGAAGGTCCTGATAGAGGCGATGGCGTGCGAGAGGCCGGCGATCTCCTCGCGGATGGGCGGCACACAGGACTCGATAGAGGACGGAGTCAACGGCTACCTGGTGAACTTCGCCGACCCGGCCGACCTGGCGAGGGCGATAGTGACGGTTCTCCAGGACGAAGGACTGGCGCGAAGGATGGGAAGGGCTGGAAGGCAAAAGGTCGTCCGCGATTTCACCTGGAAGGCCGTCGCCGCAAGGATCGACTCGATCTACGGCGAGGTCCTGGCCAGATGAATCCGGGAGAGGGGTCCTGAATTGAAAATCCTGCTCGTGTCGTCATCGTTCTACCCGAAGATTGACGGGTCGACGAGGTGCGTCTACGACCACGCGCGGAAGCTCGCGCAGCGGGGGAACGATGTCTACCTGGTGACGAGGGGTATCGAAGGCACCAAACAGGAAGAGACTTTCGAGGGCATCCACGTCCGCCGTTCCTCTTACTCGTTCCGCGGCGGTACGCTCCTCAACAAGGTCAGGCTTATGCTCGAGCAGATGATGATGATCATAGCGCTCCAGAGGAAGGAGCGGTTCAGCGTCATCCACGTCCACGGGCTCGCGGCAGGTCTGGCGGCGCTCCCCAGCAAGTACATGTTCGGCGTCCCGCTGATCGTCACGACCCACGGGACGGAGCTGCTCTGGCCCAGGAATCTGTGGTGGAAGAGCCAGCGCGAGATGATGTTCATCACTATCTTCGAGAAGTTCGTCCTGAACCACTGCGACGTCGTCATCGCCCAGTCCCAGGGGGTGAAGGACTACATGCTGAGGATCTATGGCCCTCAGCTCAAGGACAAGATTCGGATCGTCCACACGGGAGTCGACCAGGAGAAGTTCTGGGTGCCTCCGAAGGAGGGTGGCGCGCCCCAGGTCCTCTTCGTCGGCGCGCTCTCCGAGATCAAGGGGGTCACGTGTCTGCTCAACGCCTTCGTGGCCGCCCACAGCAAGGTCCCGGAGCATGAGGCTGGTCCTCGTGGGTAGCGGGCCGAGGGCCCCGGAGTACAAGAAGTACGTGCAGGGCCTGAACCTGGACGGCGCAGTACAGTTCAGGGGTCCCGTAGAGACGACGCCCGTCTGCTCGAGCTCTACAGGAGTTCCGACATCGTTGTCCTGCCCTCCAACGTCGGAGGGCCGATATCCTGCACGGTGCTCGAGGGCCTGAGCTGCGGCAAGGCGGTGATATCGACGAACGTGCCGGGTGGCATCCCTGACGTGCTCGCGGACGGGGTTGGGATCCTGATGCAGCCGGAGGACGGCGCCCGGTTGGCCTCCGAGTTGAAAAGGCTCGCCACCGACCCGACGTATCTCAAGACCCTGGAAACGAACGCCAGGCGGGCCGTCGAGGAGCGCTACACTCTCGACTCGATGATCGACAAGCTCACGTCCTTGTACCGGGAGGTCGCGGCGTAGATGCAATCAGAGCCTCGCCGAGGCGTTCCGGGGCAAGAGGTTCTTGGTCGTCGGCGGAGCGGCTTCATCGGCTCGCACATCGCCGAGCGGCTGCTCGCCCTGGGGGCCAGGGTCGTCGTCTTGGACGACCTCTCGAACGGAAAGAGCGCCAACCTCTCGGGCGTCGAAAGCTCCCTCGAACTGCTGCAGGGAGACGTGCGGACCTTCGACTTCGATTCTCTGGGCAAGCTCGACGGCGTCTTCAACGAGGCAGCGAGGGCGCTCCTCCCCTCGTTCGTCGACCCTGTGACGGACCTGACTGGTGAACGCCGGTGGGACGATTCGGCTGCTCGAATACGCCAGGAAGCACGACGTGAAGCTCGTGCACGCTTCGTCCGGGAGCGTCTACGGCAATCCGACCAAGATACCGATCTCGGAGGACCATCCGCTCAACCCCATCTCGCCCTACGGCGTGAGCAAGCTCACGTCCGAGCTCTACTGCTCGATGTACTTCAGGAACTACGGGCTGGACGTGGTCGCGCTCAGGTACTTCAACGTCTACGGACCGAGGCAGACCGTCAACGAGGAGATGGGGGTGATCCCAATCTTCGTCTCGAGGGCCCTCCGGAAGCAGCCGCTGAGGATCTTCGGGGACGGGAAGCAGACGCGCGACTTCCTGAACGTGAGGGACGTCGTCGCAGCGAACCTGCTCGCCTACAAGAGCGCCCGTTCCGCCGGCCAGATCATGAACATCGGCGGAGGAGGCGACGAGGTGAGCATCGAAGCCCTGGCGCTCATGGTCATGAAGGCGTGCGGATACGAAGCCCCGCTCGTCTACGCCGAACCGAAACCGGGGGACATCAGGAGACTCGTCTCGGACAACACGCAGGGCGAAGGAGGTCATAGGCTACGAGCCGAGCGTCTCCCTCGAGGCGGGCCTGAGAGAGTACGTCCAGTACGCGAGGGGGCTTTGAGCTGTCCGAGGTCACCGGCCAGATCATGACGCACGCGGGAGACCTGAGACAGAATTGGACCTGACCATCGGCGTCGTTCCGCAAGGTTCCATCTACGACGAGCTGCTCTGCGAGATGCTCGACCACCACGGGCTGGCCTACCGAGTCGTGGGATCGAGAGGGCGAACCACGAAAGTATCCAGTCGTCCTGATATCCAGGTACTCGGAGGAAGCCTACTCCCTCGCCCTCCGGTCGTGCAACGCAGAGTCTGACGTAATCATAGCCGAGAAGATCGTCGCGTTCGACCTCGTGCTCTCACTGCTGGAGGGGAGGTGACAGACAGACGAGACAACTTCGACTTGGCCGTCAACGCGGAGGAAGAGAAGCTGCTCTCGGCCGTGAGGGAGCGTCTCTTCGCGCTGAACCTCCCGCTCGTCCGCAAATGGTACTGGCCCGGCTCGGCAAAGGCGTGTTGCGTTCTCACCCACGACATCGACTGGTTCGACTACTCGCCGTTCCACAAGCAGGTACTGAGGCAGTCGGCCAACCCGTTCAGGCTGCTGCGCCTGACCTTCGATTCCCTGGTCAGGAAGAAGGACTACGGCTGGAACATCCCGGAGACGGCCGCGCTCGAGCAGGAATACGGCTTCAAGTCCACCTTCTTCTTTCAGATGTCCTACGGCGGCAAGGACCTGCTGGAGCAGAGCGCTGACATCCTGAAGAAGCAGTCTTTCGAGGTGGGCCTGCACGGGGCGCAGACCTCCTACAAGGACCCTGAATCGCTAAGGGATGAAATCGCCCTCTTCCGGAAGCGAATCGGGCTCGACCCGAGGGGCCTGCGCTACCACATCCTGAAGTTCGAGCCTCCGCACACGTGGGAGATAGAGGCCGCCGCCGGGCTGGAGTACGACGCCACCTTCTACTACAACCGCTTCTTCGGGTTCAGAGCCGGCATCTGCTTCCCCTACCGTCCCTTCTCCCAGCAGTCGAGGCTCCCCATCCTCGAGCTGCCGACGGGCTACATGGACTGGACCTCCCTCCACAAGGACCAGGGTGCGGGAGAGCAGCTCGAGACGCTGGAGAAGACCAGAAAGGCGGTCGAAGGATATCACGGGGTCCTGGTCGCGAACTTCCACAACACGTACCTCAACCGCGAGACGTTTCCGAGCGTCTACGGGACCTTCAAGGCGCTCCTCGAGACCGCAAAGAAGCAGGGGTACTGGGTCGCTACGGCTCGAGAGTGCGCCGAGCTGGTGGCAGCTTCGGGCGAACGCCCAGATCAATCCCAGGTTGGAGTCCGGCGAGGTCCTCTGCTCGCCGTCGCGCGTGGGCGTGGTAATCGAGAGGGAAGACGGACCGAGTCAGATGATCGCCCCGTCGCAGACAGGATAGATTGAGGACCAGGTGGATTCCGATGCCAACCGTTCGCTCCGTTGTCTATCTTACCTATCACTTCCCGCCAGAGGTTGGCGGCATCCAGACGAGGATATCAAAGTACGTCGACAGGTTGTCGAGGCGAGGGATCCGGGTCAAGGTGCTCGTGGCCGGGCGCGTCCCCGTGGTGCGGAGCGACACGCCTGGTGCTGAGGTCGTCCCATGTCCGGGAGGGATGCGGCATCTACCCAACAGCGTCAGACTCGTGACGAAGAGCGTTATCGACTCGAGAGCTGATGTGGTGCACGTGTTCACGGGATCCTCGACCCTGCTTGGGGTCTACGCGCTCGTCGTCGCCAAGTTGGCAGGGGCCAAACCAGTGATAAGCCTGTTCGGACGCGAGGACTTCGAGTTCACAAGTGCTGTACCCAGATGCTCTTCCGCTTCTCGACTGTCCTCGCCGATTCTATCGACGTGAATTCGACGGCGACGAGGTCCCTGCTCCCGCAGGAGCTCAGGCCAAAGGTGCACGTCCTGCTCGGGGCGGCAGAGGAGCCCCCGAAAACAGTGTCGCGGGACGCTGGCTCTCCACCCACGGTTCTGTTCGTGGGACGGTTGGTCGCGAGAAAGGGGGTGGACGACCTCCTGAAGGCGTTCGCGATCGTGAGGTCGCGTCTCCCCGATGCCCGGCTCTCCATCGTGGGGGATGGTCCGGAGATGGGAGATCTGGTCAAGCTGGCGGAACAGCTGGGCCTCCGGGACTGCGTGGAGTTCAAGGGAACCCTGTCGGACCCAAGCTTGACCAGGAGTATGAGCGCTGCACGTGTCTTCGTCCTCCCGTCGAAGGACGTCGCCTCCGACCCTGCCAACGAGGGTCTCGGCCTCGCTCTGATCGAGGCATCCATGCACGCCAAGCCCCTGGTCGGGACATTCCACGGCGGAATCCCTGAGATAGTGAGGCAGGGAGAGAACGGTCTGCTGGTCCCCCCGGGGGACCCGCGACGCTCTGGCGGAGGCGATTATCGACCATATTGACAAACCCGGACACAGCCCAGCTCGATGGGCGCGTCGGCGCTCCAGAGTGCGATGTCCCGCTTCAGCTGGGACAGGGCGACGGACGTCCTCCTGGAGTCCTACTCCAGATGAACCCCATGAACCTCCACTGGTCCCGCGGTGAAAAGGTTGAAAGCCCAGCATTTTACGGCCCCGCCGAGGTTCTGTTATCCGATGACTGCTACTTCGGAAGTCCCAGCGCTGCAGGTCATCGACATCACCAAGCACTACGACGTGCGGGTGAGGAAGATAACCAGCTCGATGGAGTTTCGGACCTACCTCTCGGTGCTCCGGGGGAAGAGGGACCGCCAGATGACCGCGCTGGACAAGGTCAACTTCACGATAGCGCCCGGCGAGGTATTCGGCCTCCTCGGACCGAACGGCGCAGGGAAGACCACCCTGATCAAGATACTCTCGACCCTCGTCCTGCCGGATTCGGGCCAGGCGCTGGTCTTCGGGACGGATGTGGTGAAACAGCCCAGGGCCGTTCTGAAGAAGCTCCAGGCCGTCCTCGCTGAGGGGTGGGGATTCGAGAGCCGGCTCAGCGGGAGACAGAACCTGCAGTTCTACGCGACGCTGTACGGGATTCCCAGCGAGACGGCCGCGAAGCGGATCGACGAACTTCTGGAGTTCTGCCAGCTCGCGGATGCGGCGGATCAGATGTTCCAGAAGTACTCGACCGGGATGACCCGAAAGCTGCTCGTCGGCAGGGCGCTGCTCACCGACGCTTCCGTCCTCCTCTTCGACGAACCGACCTCCGGCCTCGACCCTGCCTCGGCCGCCGACTTCAGAGCGATTCCTGAAGAACGTCCTCGTGCAGGAGAGGGGAAAGACGCTCGATCTGGGCGACGCACAACCTTCCGGAGGCGCAGCAGGTCTGCGACACGATAGGCGTCCTGAACAAGGGACACATCGTAGCAACCGGGACCCCCTCCGAAGTCAGGAACGCCATCGCAGAGAAGGTCAACATGACCATAACGCATCTCTGGGAACGGGCTGCGAGTCAACGCAGAAGGATTTCGGGAAGATCTCGCATATCGACGGAGTGACGCAGTTCGAGTGTGAAGAAGGACCCCGAGACGACCAACGTCCGGCTCGAGCGTCGAGGCCACCAGGGACGTGGACTACAACAAGATCTTCGAGACGCTCTCCTCTCTCGGGCTGAGGATAGTGGGGATTGAGGCGTCCCAACCGAGTCTGGAAGAGGCCTTCATCAGACTCACACGGGGAGACAAGTCGTAATGCAGTCGCCCATCGAGTTCAGAAAGGTCTGGGCTCTGACGAAGCGGGACATCTACAACTGGTCCACCTACAAGAGCCAGATCCTCACCACGGTGGCGACTTCCGTCATCGGCATCGCAGCGTGGGGTGTTAATGCTGACTACAGGAACGATCGCATCACGTCGTCCCCAATACAACACCGACTACGTCTCGTTCCTGATTGTCGGGATCCTGGTGACGAACCTGGTCCTCCCGCTCGGGAGCGGAGTCCAGAAGCAGCTGAATCCTTGGACTCTGGAGACGATACTCATGACGGGAATCAAGACGCCCACGTTCGTCCTGGGGACTTCGCTCTGGACCTACATCCTCTCGGTGATACTCTTCATACCTCAGCTCTACCTTGGCATCTACGTCTTCGGGGCCGCATCTCGTGGTAAACTACATCTCCCTGGTCGTCGCTCATACTCATTTCCAGCCTGATCATCTTCTGCCTGGCGATGATCTCGACCGGGATAAGGATAGTGACGAAGGTCACCGACCCGATAACGTGGGGCCTGGCCATGGCCGCGTCCCTGCTCTCGGGTCTGACCTATCCCGTCTCCCAGCTGAACAACTACATTCCAGGACTCTCGACTGTTTCCTGGCTTCTGCCTCAAACCTGGATATATCACATCATGAGGCTCTCGACCCTCGAGGCAGGTTCACTCCTCAATCCGGGAATCGCAGAGGCGTTCCTTGTCACTCTGGCCTACGCACTCGTCCTGGTCCCCATCTCCGTGTACGTCTATCGGTGGGGCCTTAACAGAGCAAAGAAGGACGGGACGCTAGGATGGTATTGACCCGATGCATCAGTCTCCGGAATCGCGACACGGGCGAGCCGACTTCTTGACTAATCGCCTCGAGATGAGAAGAATGCGGTTGAGAAGCGGAAAGAGGTCACCTTCTGAGTCTGTCCTGCGCCGCGCTGCCACTGATACTTCTCCTGCTCGTCGCAGCCCCTTCGTCTCCATCGCGCAGGCGCAGACCAACACGGCAAATTCCTCTCAGTATGCCGACCACGGTTTCGCCACACTTGCGGCAGGCGACAGGGTGACCCTGAGCTCCCTGGAGGCTTTGACGGGTGGCAACATCAGCGTCAGCGCCTTTGAGAAGGTGATACAGAAGACGTTTCTCCCCCTGAACGTGAGGGAGGTCCTGCTCGACATCGGCTGGGAGAACTTCACGGCCGGCAGCCCGCCATATCAGACCTGGGTCAACAACTGGTTTACCGCCAGCGACGTGATGGGCCTCAGCAACGTGCTCTACGTGGGACAGCTCACCACGGAAGGATTTGGGTCCCCGTGGGTGGACAGCCTTATCAGCATAGATCCCACCGTCGCCACGTACTACTCCAACGGCACCCGCGCGGCATTCGTATCCCTGGACAATCCGGAGGTCGCCCGCTACCTCGAGAGCGACCTTGGCATGCTGTACTCCTACTACGGGACGCACCCCAGCTGGGTCGGTCTCGGGACGGGCTCCTCTCAGAGCAACCCGTACTACGCTCACGGGCGGATCGGTGCCCATCATCGGGTACTCGAACGTCTCGATCAGCAGCTTCGTCAACTCGCCATACTACAACGCCGACGTGAACGGGACCGGCTATCTTCCGAACGGGAAGCTCGACGCTCTCTGGAGCGAGTATCGAAACGTGCAGCCTGCGATAGTCCTGTCCTCCGGAGTTGTGGATGACATCCACGCCTTACCAGGTGTACGGAAGCGGAAGCGCGACCAGTTTCGTGGAGATGCGCTTCGAGATTCCCTCGAACACGACGACGCTCCAGGTGGGGTGGTACGGCAATGAAGTGGGCAACCCGGGCAGCCTCAACGTGACGATATTCGGAGACAAGAACGGCGGCCTGGACTCCAGCAGGAAGCTTGCGAGCTCGAATCGCGAGTGCCTCGTCCTTCACCAACTCCACCGGCTGGCAGAGCGGGGTCCAGGCAAGGGGAACTTCTCAGCGGGGTGGTACTGGGTCAAGTTCTCCAGTCCTTCGAGCGACCGAGAACAACTACTACACCCTCTACATGAAAGACTACCTCGATCAACAACGCGACCGCGTACGCTGCGCAGTCCGCGATAGGTCCGGGCCTGCAGCACGGTTCCACAATACTGTGGCTCAAGAACCAGGCTGGCGAGAACCTTGCGATCTACCCCTATCAAGAGGCCGCAGTCGGCGCCCCTGCGCAGCCGTTCACCGCGACCCACGCATTCTCCTTCAACACCGTGTTCCTGTTCCTCTCCGACCGGGCGTACAATCCAGCGAACGCGACCCTAACGATCACCGACACCACGGATGGCGGCAAGGTGGTCGCGACCGGGCTGCTGAGCCAGGCGCTCGTGCAGGGCCTGGAGAACTGGGTTCCGATCGCCCTCAACGGCAACGTGACGACCGTGACCGGCCACGAGTACCTGCTCACCGTGACCGACCCATCCGTCACGTGGACGACCTGTGATGAGATACGTCACCACGAACCCACCACAGGCAGGGTTCCAGAACCAGAGCCAGACCCTGCTCTTTCAATTGGCCAATGTCGACTGGAGCTCAGGGCCTCCGGAACTGGGGTGGGATGACGAGCAACGGCAACGACGCGGTCACGACCGGCTACATGGATGCGGTCAGGTTCTCACCCAGCGCCAACGAAACCCTGAAATCGGTGCAGATCCTCATGGACCAGCGCCAGGGGACGAACCAGAACTACACTTCCGGGACGTTCTCGGTCGCTATCTGGGGAAGCAAGCCGGACGGGTCGGCACCGAAGCCGCTCTGCAGCAACGACGTCCCGGCGCACGCATGTCCCACAAAACGGCCTCCTCAACATCTCAGGGTTTAGCACAGCAGTAACGCGCGGGAAAGGACTACTGGATCGTCTTCTCCGCGAATTCCACCCAGATGTTCACCTTTGGCCGATTGACCAGTCCCTTCGAGTTTCTGGTCCTCGTCTCCGGAACGGCGGAGCCTCTTGGAACAATCCATCAGAAGGACCCACGGAGTTCGCGTTCACCGTCACCCTCTCGAAGGAGACCCTCGGGACGTTCGTCGCAGGCTCAGGTCCGAACAGCTTGACGGCGAACAGCATCTTCGCCCAACCCTTCGTCGCCTCATCGACTACTCGGTGGAGGGGATCTACATCGGCCCGCTGATTCCCGGGCCGCACGTGCTCATCTCGATAAACCCGACCGGGGCGGACGGCAAGCCCACGGTCTCCCCGCTTGGGTCGGGAGTGTACGATGCTGGCAACATCACCCTTGACTATGGTCCGGAGTTCGTCCAATTCTCCTCCGTCGCCAACCTGCAGAAGGGTCAGGAGTACTGGATCGTGATCCATCCAATTGGCGGAGACTATCAACGTCATCTCTCTGTTCTACCTGAATCGGCCCCAGACGTGCCCGTCAACTCGAGCGCCGTCGTTTCAAATGACAACGGCCTCACCTGGAAGGACATCAGCAACACGACGGCGCTGATCTCAGAGTACCTGCTGGAAGCACCCACCTGTCCAGCCGCCACAGTATAACATCAGACCCTGGCCAAGACCTATCCACGAACCATGACTTCTCGGTCTCCAGCGGGCCGCTCAGAGGATGGAACGCCTACGTCCAGGCGTCCGAGCTGTCGACCTTCAGCATTCACACAGTGGCTCTCCAATTTCACGGGAAGAGCTTCGAGTTCTACAGGAACGCGCAGGCGAACGTCGTGAACCAGCCTCGACCTGAAGACATAGTGGTCCTTCCCACGGCGAACTCCACGTTGACCTGCGAGGAACTCCTGAAGGGAGAGGAGAGCGCAATCGCTTCGGGGGCCGGCCAGTTCTCGTACGCCCCCCTTCCCTGCTGCAGAGTGTGCCTCCAGCGGCGTCAGGACTTGGCGAACCAGCTCAACTACGTCCCGTACGTGGGGAGTTCCTTCGGATCGAGCACGTCGAGCAAGGTCCTCGTCGTCGGCGACAATCTGCTGCAAACCTGACGGGCTTCCTTTCGAACGTCTTCAACGCGACCTACATCAACCTGGCGCGAACCCCAACCTTCAGATTCAGAGCAACCTTTCATCGTTCAAAGCCATCCTCTGGGTCTCCTCGAGCAACGAAACTATCTCCCCGTCGGCCGGGGCCTGCTCAGCCGATACGTGCGGAACGGGGGCGAACTCGTGACGACGGACGCCGCGTTCGCCAATCTGAGCGCGCTGCCAACCGTCGCAGTGACCAATGCCTCATCGGCACCTGTACTGAACGCTTCATCGTTTCTTCAAACCGCTCTCGTGCACACAGGATATGCCAACGATTCCTTCCAGAGACCGTCACAACACGTCGCTCACAGCGCGGTCGACCACCTGCTCATCTCGGCCGAGCCCTCGGGCTAGGGAAGGTCGTCTTCGTGGGCTTTGGGAGCTCGGTCGTTCCCCAAACGAGTGACCAATTGGTGGTCATGTCGAACATCCTCTCCAGCGCTGCCGGCGTCCAGCCACCGTTCTGGTACGAGACAACAGATTCCCAAACCTCTTCGACGGGGACCTACAGCATCGAAGGGACTACGAAGTCCGCTGCTCGTGTGGGTACATAACCCTCGAAATTCGGCTTCGACGTTCACGCTGGACCTGAACGGCAGCTACTATGGGGTACCATCGTCCTGGAAGGCCGTCGAGATACCGGGGCCCAATGTGACCCTCGGTTCCGGCTCAGACGTGAGGATCCAGACGACGGTGCCAGCGGAGGCCCTTTGGGGTCGTCGTCGTGTCCAGGAGCGAACCGCTGATCGGCTACTCGTCGGCGATTGTGCAGACGCAGTTTGCCTACCCCGATCAATCGCTCTACTCCGTCCTCGGAAAGTACAACCAGTCGGTCCTCGTCATGATCTCGACCAACGAGTCGGCAAGTCAGATTCTCCTCAATGACAGGACGAGTCTTCCGCAGGCATCGTCAGCCGGTCAACTCTACAACTGCAACGTCGGGTTGGTACTTTGACGGAAAGACCGACAGCCTCTTCGTGAAGTACCAGTCGACCGGAGTCGACACTCTGCGGTTCGTCTTCTACACTCCTCCTGTGCCACCTCCGGCGGTCCTTCCACAGCAGCCGGTGATTACGATATTCGAGGTAGCGATTGTCATCGCAGAGGCGGGGATGCTTGTATTCTTGGTAATTAGGCGGAGGGAGAAGGTGGAGCAAGGAATAGCATGTGCCTGAACCGCCCATTAACTCTCAGCCAGCCCGAGAGCAAGACGGAGCAAACCCTAGCCGGGAGACGCCCGGCTAAGCTATCCAGATTGCTGGAAGAGGATTGACTTACCTATCAAGCCTTGTTCGAGTCAAAAGAGGGGTCGGGGACCGGCTTAAAGCTTGGAGCGTCTGAGAAAGACATCTGCACGAGCCAAATCGAATAGCAGACGCTGACCGACAGGGGGATTGCCCTTGGGAAAGACAGGCCTACCGATTCGGTACATGTCCCTGTATCTGCCGAAAGTCATCACATTACGACTCAAGAGTCTTCTTCTTCTGGACATCCTGACTTTGATGGCCAAGTGGGGTGAGAAGGACTCGGGGTATTGCAGGAACTGGTACTTGCCTACGGCCCTCGCCCTGTTCCAGAGGTCCCAATCCTCGAACCAATTGATATCGCGCCAGCCCAGGCTTAGAAACAAATCATCCTTGGCCCAATCGTTACGTTTGAGCGTTCGTCGACTTTGGTCCTCTTCGTCACGAGCATCGTCCCCTCATAGTCCCTATGGTACAGCGTTAGGAGCTCTTTTTAGGCCGGAAACGGGAAGATGTCGTCGCAATCGAGATGAGCGAGCACGTACCTGCCTGAGCTCGCTTCGACGGCGACTTGCCGGCCCTTCCCCCGCGTGCACTTCATTTCAATGCATTTTATCAGTCCTCGCTGATGGTATTCGGAGAGGACCTCCCGGGACCCGTCGCTGCTCTGGTTATCGACAACTATGACCTCGATTGAAGCGAACTCTGAGAGTCCGAGGATACTATCAAGGCTCTCACTCAACCGTTCCACGTAGTTGTAGCAGAGCATGCAGACAGAGTAGTCCACCATCAGTTGCGAACCCGTCAACCAGCCAGGCAAGATAAATCCTTTCTACATAACAAGCTAGTCTCGGGCCATGAGTGCCGTTATCTCACCAAGTGTTGGGATTCCGACGCCCACTCCCGTGAGGTTACACGCGAAAATATCAAATCTTCTTCGTCGAGTGCTCACGTTTCAAATTCTAGGTCCTCTCCATGTCATCATAATGTTCATTCCTTGAGGGGTGTGATGATCCTTGTCTTCATTAACAAGAGGACTCTGCATTGTCGTACGTAGGTAGAAACTTAAAGCGAAGCGAGAAGTCCTATGACTGGATGAAGGTCCTTGTTGTAGCCTATCGCTTTCTTCCAGAAGTCGGGGGATACGAGACTCTTGTCGATGAGATATCGAAACGACTAGGCAGTCATAACATCGATGTCGTGGTGGCGTGCTTCACTACGAGGTCAGATTTACCATCGGAAGAACGTATCGGAAACCTACGCGTCTTCAGGCACTTCGTACGAGCGACGCGGTTGATGCCAGTGCGACGAATTGAATGGCGATTCGCGGGATTAGTCGACAGAATTCTGCGATACAAGTCGGGCGTCGGCAAGCCACTCGCTCTTCTTACACAGTTCTTTGTCAACAATAGCTACGTGCCTTGCCTCGCGTTGAGTTCCTCGAAGTGGCTTCTTCGCGTAATGAGTTCTGAACAGCCCGATGTGGTGCATGTCTTCAGCCCAAGAATGGCCGTCAGTCTTTATCCGGTTGCCTTTCTCACTCGGGTGCCAATCGTTGTAACCTTTCCTGGGACTTTCTGGATGCGTTGGTCCCGGGACCGCTGCTATGATAAACTCTGCTACTGCCTCAGCTACGATTGGTACTTAATGCACGAAGATGGGACCGGCGCCGCAATTAAGGCCGAGAAAATGGGAATCAAGTCAGTTTCCTCGTTCTTCTCTGGGGTTGACACGACGTTGTTTGATCCCATCCACGTTTCCGGAACGGAAATTCGGGAGAGCTTAGGCATCAATGAGGATTCTGTCGTATTTGGTATTCTAGGAAGAATTGAACCCACAAAGGGAGTGCGCGAGGTTGTGGCATCCTTTCTTGACTGGGCTGAAGTCGGTGATAATCTGTTAGTCGCAGGAGAAGTCAGGGATTCTCGATACTACAGCGAGATTTTGGCTCTTGTAAAGGGCCATCGTAACGAACGGCGCATCAAATTCATAGGCCCCATTGAGCACTCACGCATTCCAGAGTTCCTCGCTGCCTGCGACGTCATCGTTCTAAACGGACAGCTGACCAATTTCAACCTTACCTTCGCAGAAGCCCTCATGATGGGAAAACCCATTATCGTGAATGCAAACGGTTTGGGTGTGTTTAGGGAACAACTCAAGCGCTGCCCGACAGTGTTGTTGCACGATGGTACCGTATCCGAGCTGAAGATTGCTTTTCGGAAGATCAAGGAAAGTGGCACAGGGCCTCAAGTCTCAATGGCGGAGCATACGTTAGCAATAGATTCATTCACTTGGGCCGGAGCCGTGGGGAAGATAACAGCGGCCTATGAGGCCATACTGTCGTAAGGCAGGACCGATGCAAAAATGAAGATCGCTATCGTTGTTGGCACTCGGCCAGAGATTATCAAGATGTCCGCGATAATCCGGCAAGCTCAAGACCGCAAGTTGGACTTCTGTTTGATACACACCGGTCAGCACTACTCATCGAATATGGACGGTATCTTCTTCAAAGAATTAGGCTTGAGACTCCCAAAGTACAACCTCGGTACGGGTTCTGGAACCCATGCTGAGATGACAGCAAAGATGCTTATTGGGCTAGAGAAGATATTCCTGACCGAGAATCCCGGTATTGTTCTCGTTCAAGGTGACACGAATACTGTCCTCGCGTCAGCTTTGACGGCTGCCAAGCTCCACATTGCGATCGGCCACGTTGAATCAGGTCTTAGAAGCTTTGATCGAGAGATGCCCGAGGAGATTAATAGAATGCTGACTGACCACATGTCGGATCTTCTTTTCGCTCCAACTAAGGAAACACGTCAGAATCTGCTTCGAGAAGGGATTTCCCCTCGAAGAATCCATGTAACCGGTAACACAATAGTCGATGCAGTTAAGCAGAACCTCGCCATATCTGAAGGAATTCAGAGTCGCGGAGTGTGGAGTGAGGGCAAGTATATACTTGCAACACTCCATCGTCAGGAAAACGTAGATGATGAGAAGAAGCTCCGGCTTCTGTTGAATGGGTTACGTATCGTCGCGGAATGGCTGGGAAAACCCGTCATCTGGCCCATCCACCCTCGCTCGCGGAAGAAGCTTCGGACTTCGGCATCCCGATTGGAGACGAACTGAAGCTAATCGAACCGGTAGGTTATCTAACTTTCCTTAAGATGTTGAAGAACGCCGAATTGGTACTGACCGACTCAGGGGGAGTCCAAGAGGAGGCTTGCATTCTGAAAGTTCCATGCGTGACTTTGCGCGAAAACACTGAAAGACCAGAAACCATTAGAATCGGATGCAACGTTCTAGCCGGATTAGACCCACATAAGATTCTGCTTTCCGCTAAACGAATGAGTAAGTTGAAGAGGGAATGGACCAATCCGTATGGAGATGGCAAGGCGGCGGAAAGAATCATAACTGCAATACTTCTCAGAGTTCAGACTCCCGATACTCAGCGATTTGCCGGACGCAAGACGAAAACGAGCCCAAGACTACAACGGAGTGTCGAACTTCAGCCAAGGTAGGCACCCCAGAGATGTTTCTACCTACGAACTTGATAACGGGAGGCCCTTGGGCAGACGAACTATCAATTTACGTTTAGAAGGCGATTAACATGCTCCCCGGTTGGGGAGAATCTGCAGGCCCTCGTAGAATTCCTCCAGGAGTGCTAAAATACAGAGATGCGTTCACGTCTCCACATTGCGCCACAATTCGATTTCTGATAGCTCATTGTCCAGAGTCTGTGATTCCAATTGAAACCCAGACCTGATACGAGGATTCAGCGCTTTCTCTTGGAGACGAAATACGTGAGGATCATAGGCCGGAATCTCTTTTCGACCTACACCACTTCCCTCGAGAACGGGACACGAGTCGCCATGCGGACCAGTGGGTCCGACTCTGGGGTCTCGAAGGAGATTTTCGAGGCTAGGCCATATGAGAGATTCTTCAAGCCTGGACCAGGCGAATTCGTCGTCGACGCTGGAGCCAACATCGGATGTTTCACCCTGCGGGCTTCGCGCCTTGTCGGCGAGAGTGGAAGGATTATGTCCTTCGAACCGTTGGAGTCAAACTACCAGCTCCTGCTGAAGAACATCAGACTGAACGGACTCACAAACGTGAAGCCGGCAAGAGCGGCCCTCGGGGACATACCCATGCTGCACGCGGAACTCTCCATATACGCCAGTTCTGGCGACACTACGTTCATGCCTTCGTGTCACGGGAACAGGGTTCTAATCGGGAAACAGTTCGCCGAGATAAAGACGTTGGACGATTGCTTCAAAAGCGAAGATCTCTCTCACCTCGATCTAATCAAGATAGACACAGAGGGATACGAACTCAAGGTCCTCAAAGGTGCCACTAGGACCCTCGAGAGGTTCCATCCAAAGATTGTCGGCGAGGCTCACCCATTGTTCAGCGATAGCGGGGAGGTCATCTTGGAGTTCTTGAAGGGGTTGGGATATCAGGGGAAGGTTGAACCGTATCACAGCGATCTCCAACTCTTTTGCGCCCGAAGCAACTCGTGATTGAGTAAGGAGTTGGAAACGCATTTGCAACCGCCGGACGCATGTTCTATCTCCCACCTGAGCACCACACTTCTTGGGAAACGCCTGACAACCGACTCCGTGCAGTGCATCTCGGACGATTACCCTGTAACATTGGAAGTCGTTGAAGGGCATGCCCCGCGGTCTAACTTCAGTCAGGGTTCTCTTGCCTCCATTTCGCGGCCAATTCCATAACCTTCTGGCAGCACAGAACGCCTTCGTCGCTCCCATGTGCGGCATCCTTGAAGCTCAAGAGACAAGGCCGACTGAAGTGGCTCAAAGAACACTACGGAATTCTCTTGAGTGCCGCCAATTGAAATCCCTTCCTAAACATTAGTTATCGCGCGCGTTTCGACCGAACACGCCTACTTGCAACGACGACTATCCCGACGGCGGCCGCCGTTGCTCCGCTCCCCGCGATTAGAACGAGCGTACTTGCCGGTAACGCTGGCACTGGGTTTCTTGAGAAAGATGCGGTCAGGGTACCGTTGGAATCGGCGAATACGGTCGTCAAGAGCTGGTCTGGCTGGGCTATCGCGATGATTCCGGTCGCTCCCCATGCAGAGAAAGTACAATTAGGATTCGTTATCCCTGTAACCTGGAAGTTGTCCCCCGCACTCTCCCAGTTGACGCCGGAAGGTGAGGCGCTTCCGCAGTCTGCCGGAGTCGCTGCAATCAGCACGGAATACTGGTGCTGATAACTCGTGATGTTCTCGCCCCCCGTCGCGGCCGTTCCCGACGCCGCTGCGAACGCGAACCACCTCTCCGAGCCGCCTGAACCAGGAAGTGGATTGGTCAATGACCAGGATGTTCCAAAGTCGAGCCACTGGGCTGTAGGATTTCCAGTCTCCGTGTACGATGTCGACGATCCCAACGCAGAGTAATTGAGGACTGGCGCCTTGACATAGGGCGCAGCGCCTCCAACGACGGAATACGCAAATTGTTGGCTGATCTGCTCGTAGTAGGTCGGCGAGTAGTCCGAGCAAGTCTGCCCTGGACAGGTCATGACGGAAACTGTGCCCGAGATGGCGTCCGCCACATCGAAACCGTACCTGACACTCGAGGAACCAGATGCGACCGTTATGGTTACTTGGCAAGAGGGGAGCGCGGTAAAGGAGTGCGACTTGCCGTCGCCGAGGAGAGACAGGGGCGAGATCGAACAACCCGAGAGCGTGAAGTTGGCGGGCGTGCCTTGCCGCTCTGCCAGAGCGAGGGTTATGGGCTGGGTCACCGGAGCTGAGAATGTCGCCGTAATGGTTCCTGGGCCGAGAATGGTCGCTGTCGTAGAGGCTCTCCCTGGTGAGGCTAGCGAGATGCCTCCGACATCGGTCGACCAGGTGTTGAAGAGATACCCTGTGTTCGGGGTCGCGCTTATCGATAGAGGTCCATAGTCTTCCCAAACCTTCGAGCCAGAGGGATTAGTGGTTCCGACACCCGATGGGTTGATCGAGAAGCTGACCTGGAACTGGTCGGTGAAGCTCACGGTGTCCTGGTTGCCCGCGGTCGTCTGAGTGAAGTTGGCTCCCCTCGGCTGAATCCACTGCTCGGTACCCGAGACCGCAACTGGATTAGCGATATCGACCTGCGTGTGATAGTCGAACCATGCCGTGCAACTGTTGACTCCTCCCTCCTTTGCCGTTGAGATTGCGCATCCTTTCTGAGCCGTCACGCCCAGTTGTGTCCCTGATACGGGGATTGTGAGCGCGGCGTCCCACGCGCCAGGGTCGACTGGTTTGGCGCCGTAGGAGTTCAGGAGTTGCTCATAGGCTGTCAGCTGGATTGGTTGACATGTCGCGGTCGGGCACGAGGTCTGTGATGGCGAGGCCGCCGTAAACGATCCAGAGACCGAGAACCCGTCCCGGATTTCGCCCTCGTTCGAGTAAGACAGGGTGAATGCGCAGGATGGAACCATCACTACGGAGTGCGGCTTGCCGTCACTGGCGAATGTCGAAGGACTGGAGGAGCACCCATTGACAGTGATGTTCGCATCCGGCGCCGAGTTGCTGACGGCGACTGAAATCGGCTGGATGACCGCCAATGAGGACGTTGGCGCCGGACACGCGCCCACGCAAGACCGGATTGCATCGACAAACCACAGCGCAGATTCAGCGGGGATTAGGACCCAGTTCCCCGTGTTCGTCTTCGACTGCGGCGAAGAGTAGATGTGATATGCGACGGCGTCTGTTATCCAGGCGGAGCTGCAGGTCGACCCAATGAGCGTGAAATTGCTGGGGGCGGTTGCGGTCGAGCACGATTCAGCGCCAATCCCGACAACCACAAATGCGTTGGTGTTGGTCGTCGAGAATGTCACAGAACAGCCGTCGACGAGATTACAATCGCTGAATTCATAGTTCGGAACCCCTGGATTGGAATCGAAGGGCGCGGTGGTGTTTACCCCCTTCACGCTGTATCCTACCATGTCCCACGCTGCCTCTGAACTGTTGGTGGTCCCGGTAATCACGACGGTCCCGGAAACCGGCGCAACAGCGTAATCTTCCCACACCATACTGCCGTCGCCTCCGCCAGGCTTTGTGAGGTATGAGTATCTCTGCTGGAATGGCATCCCTGGCCACGCGCTCGTTACGGAGGTCAGGACAGCGTAGCCTCCTCCGCGAGATAGCACGCTCTGAGGACTGAGGGCCGCTTGGACGACGACGAGATCGCCCTGGGTCACCTGCAGCGCTATTGACTGGTGGATGCAACCGTTGCACCCAGAAGTGCCGGACGAGTCGAGAGAGAGGGGGTCAGCCGAGACCGCCGCGTGAGAGTGCGCAGGGAGATATATGACGAAGAGGAGTCCTAGAGCTACGACAATCGCAGTGACCTTGCCGCTCTGCGAAATCCTCACGTTTGCTGGCCGGGTCTGAGCACTATAAGAGCGCTTTAGGGATTTCGCCTGTCTGCGAGATTCTTGATTCTCACAGCGCGGCTAACTCGTGGAGCCCTTGTACTTTTGAGGGGATTGTCGTCGCGGAACGTCCCGAACTCTCTCGCAGTCCGTGCGGATGACTACTGGCTACTCTCACTCTGATTCCAATCGCTCCCAAGAGCCGGTGTAGAGCGTGCCTCTATGTACTTCCGCGAACTGCAAGCTAGACGTGCGCACCAGCTGGTCAGGACTGATCGTCTTCAATGTTCGACCCTCTACCGAAGTCGAGTCACCGCTCCTCCCCTAGCATCCGAGCTAGGAAAGAAGTTGTCGATACAAGGTCTCGAGGCTGGTCGCTGCCCTGTCCCAGGTGAATTTCGCAATGACTTTTACTCTCGCGGTATCCCCGAGTCTCTTGGATGTTTCTGGAATCTGCCAATAACTTCAAGATAGATTGAGTAAGGTCTTCTCTGCTGTTGGGTTGGACCCGCAGTCCGTCCACCCCACTGTCAATTATCTCCGCCATCGCAGGGATATCGAACGTCACCACAGGCTTGCCGCATGCCATCTCTTCCACAACGGCAAGCCCGAAACCCTCTCGCACGGATGCGTGGACGCAGACGCTGGCCGAGTTGATCAACGAGACCAGGTCCTCTTGTGACACCTCGGTCAGCAACCTAACTCTCTCTGAGAGACCCAATCGCCTTGCTTCTTCGAGGAGACGTTCCTGGTAGGACGAATCATAGGCGCGACCCACATTGACGTAGGTCAGGTTCGGCCATCTTCGCAGTATGCCAGGCAGGCACTGAATGACCTTCCACTGTCCTTTTCTCTCCTGAACTGTGCCGATCGAGAGGAGGACCCTCCCTCCATCCTCAATCCCATACTTTGACAGGACGTGAGAAGACTCACTGGATGGTTTGAAATCCTCTACGCTCACCCCGTTGTACACGACAGAGACCTTCTCCGGCGACAAGCGCTGGTTCCTGATTAGTTCGTCTCTGTTGCTTTTGCTCGCAGCGATGATCCTGTTGCTCAGATTCATCCCGATTTTGCGCATTAGGGCGGGTCTGATGGGATGAAGAGGCTCATCTCCGTGCGAATGCATCACCACGGCTTTCCCGAGGGTCTTTGCGAGGAGTAGAGATGGAAGCGCAGCGCTGGAATGAACGTGTACTACGTCGATTCTTTCACTCGAGAGCAGATTGCTCGCGGCGCGAAGGTTGTCCCGCGAGTAGTTGACGATCGTCTGTACGGTCAGTTGATTGTTCCACACGAAAGTCCTGTCTGTGCGCCCTCTGCAGATGTATCTGATAGTGGTGTTCTGTTTCGACAATGCCAGGGCCATGTTGAAAGCGGCAACTCCGATGCCGGTAGGTCGCTCGTCTGGGAGCGGTTTGTCTACGAACATGCTTACCTTCATACCCATTCACTCAGCAAGCTTCGCGACTCATGGTCCCGGTACATGCGGCACAAGCGGATAGGGTGCTCTTTGATAAACCAGAAGGTATCTGCCCACGACGAAGGAACTCGTAATCGAGTCCACCGACCATATGCCAGTCTTCTGCACAGGTGCCCTCCATCTTGCGGTGATAGAGGGATGTGATTACCCAATTTTTTGCATGAAAATGACCATTCCACTCATGTTTCAATGACGTAGGTTTTAATAACAATCGTTCTCAAAGGTAAGGCGATGCGACGTAGCGTAGCTTGCGCCGCCCTTGTGCTCCTGATTAGCTTCGGAGTCCTCGCGACCGCTACCGTGATTGCTCAAGCTACTACTCCTCCTTCTCTCGACGGTAGCGCCAAGAACCGGGTGCGGCTACGTCTCCTCCTGCTCCGTGACACTTAGCACGGTGAACCCATCCGACGTGATCGTGGTCGGGTGCAACTGCTGGCCCGTCGGCGGGTCCTTCTCCGTGACCGACACGGCCGGGTTGACGTTTCCTGCCGAGGACCGCTCCGCTCGCCATAGGCGGAGGCCAGTTCATTCAGACCTGGTACGCCATATCGACAACACCTTTGAGCAGTGACAGTATCTCGGTCAGGACACCGCTTACAGGCGAGACGTGGTACGGCGTGATAGCGTTCGGAGTGTCCGGGGCGAACACGGCAAGCCCGTTCGACCCCAATCCCCTCCTGCCAAAGGCCCAAGCGAACATCAACTGCCCTGGCTTTTCTGCCCCGTGCAACACCGGCGTATCGACGAGCAATGCGAACGACTTCGTCTTCCAGTTCGGCGGGGACACGGGTTACATCACACAGACGGCAGGAGCCGGCATGACTCTGATCCAGTACGAAGTGTTTTTGGACAGAATAGCCTATGCACAATACCAGATAGCGGCCAATCCGTTGTCTACGGCGACACTCTCGTTCGGAGCAGCCCAAGGTTTCGATTTTGGAGTGATAGTTGACACGATACAACCGAGCTCGTCGAGCACTACGAGTTCGACGACGACTTCTACAACGACAATCTCCGGAAGCCCCCCTTCTCTCGACGGTAGCGCCAAGAACGGGTGCGGCTACGTCTCCTCCTGCTCCGTGACACTTAGCACGGTGAACCCATCCGACGTGATCGTGGTCGGGTGCAACTACTACGACCATCGGCGGGTCCTTCTCCGTGACCGACACGGCCGGGTTGACGTTCCTGCCGAGGACCGCTCCGATAGCCATTGGTGGGGGTCAGTTCATACAGACGTGGTATGCGAGATCGCTTCCAGCCCACTCTCTTCCGCGACGTCATCTCCGTCAAGACGCCTCTGACCGGCGAAACGTGGTACGGCGTGATAGCGTTCGGAGTGTCCGGGGCAAACAAGCAAGCCCGTTCGACCCCAACCCCCTCCTGCCGAAGGCCCAGGCGAACATAACATGCCCTCTCTACCCGTGCAATACCGGCGTATCGACGACCATCGAACGACTTCGTGTTCCAGTTCGGCGGGGACACCGGTTACATAACACAGACGCCGGGAACCGGAGTGACGCTAATCCAGTCCAAACTGGCTGGCCAGACGGCATACGCGCTGCACTAATCGCCTACAGATCTCGCTCTCCAGCAACTCTGGTTACGGAACTTCCCCAGGATCGGACTTTGGAGTCATCGCTGACGCGATACAGCCCAGCTCGTCAAGCACCACGACTTCCACGTACTCCACCGACGACTTCTACACAAGCACGACGATGTCCGCGAATCCCCCTTCGCTCGACGGTAGCGCCAAGAACGGGTGCGGCTACTGCTCCTCCTGCTCCGTGACACTTAGCACGGTGAACCCCTCCGACGTGATCGTGGTCGGGTGCAACTGCTGGCCCGTCGGCGGGTCCTTCTCGGTCACCGACACGGCCGGGTTACTTTCCTGCCAGGACAAGCCAGATGAACATAGGCGGGAATCATTCATTCAGACCTGGTACGCAGTCGCATCAACCCCTCTGAGCTCTGATGTCATCTCCGTCAAGACACCCCTGACCGGCGAGACGTGGTACGGCGTGATAGCGTTCGGCGTGTCCGGGGCGAATACCCAGGCTCCGTTTGATCCGAACCCTTCAATACCTAGGAGTCAGGCAAACCTCAACTGCCCTGGCTCCGACCCCTGCAACATGGGTGTGTCTACGACCGACCCAGACGACTTCGTCTTCCAGTTCGGTGGGGACACGGGCTACACAAGTCAAACACCCGGTGCAGGATTCACGCTGATCCAGTACAGCCCCGCTGGCCAGAATACCTACGCGCAATACGAACGTCTTTCGAACCCAATATCTTCAGCGACTCTTGCATTCGGGACGTCGCAAGGAGCGGCTTTCGGAGTGATCGCCGATGCGATAGAAGCCAGCGCTTCTGCTTCGAATCCGACCTCCACAAAGGTCGCACCCAATCCGGCCACGGTCTCAATATCGAGCATAAACACATTCACAGCCACCGTCAAGGATACGAGCAGTTCCCCGAGCACACCCACAGGCCTGGTGAGCTGGATCGATGGTGGGGCCGGTGGAAACTTTGGCATACTGCCTCAATGCACCCTGATTCCGTCAGGCCCATCCTCCGCTGCGTGTTCGATAGCATACACAGCGCCTTCGACTACAGGTTCCCCGACGATAACAGCAACTTACTCAGGTGACTTCGATCACTCGACGAGCTCGGGCACATCAGCTGTCACCGTCACAGCCTCCGGAGGAGGCGATTGGACGTCGTTAACCTTTGACACTTCCAACTCCAGATACCAGGCGAGTTCGACGATCACCTCGGCCAACGTCGGACAGTTTCACAGAAGTGGGTGATTCCGACTCAAGACTCTATCACCTCGACGCCGGTAGTCCTGAATGGGAACGTCTATTTTGCAGACTGGGGAGGTAATGTCTATTCGGCTTCTGTATCCACAGGACATGTGAACTGGGAAGTCAACCTAGGCAACGTCCCGATCACCTCGACGCTCCTGCTGGCGAACGGCATGGTCTACGTCAGTGATGGCGTTGGACCGCCCGGCGGCCTGGCCGATTTGTACGCGCTCTCGCAGACGGATGGGCACACCATCTGGAGCACAACCCTCGACACGAGCGCGTATGCCGCTTATGCTTCGCCCATAGTATTCAATGGCATGGTCTACATCGGGGTGGCTACCAACGGAAGTGAAACTGATACGTCTTTGGTCGGGAAGATATTCGCCGTGAATGCCACGACGGGGCATGTGGCCTGGAGCTTCACGACGTCGATAGGCAATACCGGGGGCGCCGGGGTCTGGGGCTCGGTCGCAATAGATCCGTCCCTAGACTCGATTTACTTCGGGACGTCGAACGCTTACGGACCGGGAACAAACTCGCTCTACTCCTACTCGATACTCTCGCTGAACGCAAAGACAGGCACCTTGAACTGGTATTATCAGGCGTACAGCTCTCTCAGCTCTGGTGGGGATTTGGACTTCGGCTCCAGTCCGAACCTCTTCTCGGTCGTGATAAACGGAGTGACGCACGCTGCGGTCGGCCTCGGCGCCAAGGATGGCAAGTACTACGTCTTGGACCGGGTCACCGGCAGCCTGCTGGAGACGCTCCCGATAGGGACTGGAAACGCAGACGGTGGGATAATCGGCCTTGCTGGGTTCATCTACCTGAGTCAAAACAACCCGGAGCTCTTCATCCCATCGTACAACACGGTAGTTGGCGGCGACTACGGAGTCGTCAAGGCCGTAACTCCTCTCGACGGCTCGCTCAAGTGGCAGTTCAACACGCCAGGCACAGTCCAGGGTTCAGTCGTGGTTGTCCCTCGCGCCGTACTCTTCGGAGATGTGAGCGGGAATGTATTCGCGTTGTCCACGAGTTCCGGAAGTCAGCTGTTCCACACGACCGTTCCAGGCAGCGTCGCGGAGGAATCACTGCCGCAGAGGGGCTCGTGTTCGTCCCTATGTGTTTCGGCACGGGGGGGTCGGGCGGACTCTACGCCTTTGGTTGAGCCACAATGGACAAACTTTTCAGCTCCAAGAAGGGACCAAGATCAGAGTGGAACTTGGTCGCCCACATTCCGACCTTGTTTGGTACCCTTGGACACTGTCTTTCGATGGCGTGAAGCCCGGAGCCATTCACCGAGCTTGCAGGATTGAGCCCGCTGCGGGCAACGACAATGCTTATCACATACAAACCGGTTTCTTATTCAGTTGCGTCTTCCCAAGACGAGATGGCTTATCGGCTACAGACTCCAAGGTCTTGTATACAGGGTTTCAAAGGGCCGCAAACTCTACATCGGACCTCCAGCGTTTCTTGCTAACCGCGCCCCGAACCATCACTCCCTATCACCGAAGGCGGTGACGGCGAACTCGGATTCCTCGAATTTGAATTCTCGGAAAGGAAGATTAGATTGTACTTCAGAAAGGAGCTGAGGAAGGACGCCATTCACGTCACAAGGGAGACCTTCGCATCCAAGACTTATGGTCAGGTGAACATAAATGGTCTGGATGTTGTGGATGTCGGAGCGAATATTGGAGACTCAGCAATCTACTTCGCGCTCAAGGGCAGAAGGGTCATAGCTGTCGAGCCTTACCCGAGGACGTGCGAGATTGCCAGGTTGAATGCCACGGCGAATGGATTTCGAGACGGGATAGTCCTGTTGAACGAGGGCTTGGGAAAAGAAGGCACGGTGACTGGGTTGGACGTCAGCCGGAACGTTGCCGAGCGACCTGAGAGAGGTGCCCAACGGAACCCCGATACGGATTACAACCCTTGGCGAGCTAGTCGACCGGTTTTCGATCAAAGATGGTGTTCTGAAGCTGGATTGCGAGGGCTGTGAGTACGAAGGGCTTATGGGCACCTCGCCGGAAACGCTTCACCACTTTTCGGAGATAATACTCGAGTATCACTATGGAGCAGGAGCGTTGGTCCGCCGCCTGGAGAAGGCCGGCTTCGTTGCAAGAGTGATTCACCAGGACCTGGCGTACTACTACCAGAAGGATGCGGCAAATCCTTGGTTGGAGAAAGGATACATCATTGCGACGCAACCCTCTGAACCGCAATAGTCAGGCCTTGGACCTCGACCGGGCGCGCTCAGGGCTGCCTTCTCCGCGTAATCATCCTACAGAGTCCGCATACTGACGGGACTACGAGGGTCGCGCACGAGATGACACGAAGTGCGACTTGCGCATCCTGAGGCTACCCTCACTGCGAGACATACACGATCCAGTCGTTGGCCGGCAGATTCTGATCTATGGATGGGTCTCCCACACCCTGAATGACCTGGCCAGAGTTGTAGTCCTTCATAGTCCATGCGGAAGTGAAGGGAGAGCCGTAGAAGCTCGAGGACAGGCCGAACTGCACCCGGGGCGTACTGGTCGTGGAGTTGCTTATCATCAGCCTCTTTTGGCTAGGATTAGTCGTCGAGGAGTTCAAGTGAATGCCGATCCCAGAGGAACCACCCTCCCCGGTGCCATTCAAAGCGGTTGCCCAAGCGGTCCTCCTAACGTATTTTGGAAGATAGATGGCAGGAGGCGTGAAACCCCCGAGCCAGAGAATGGTGTTCAGGGTGAGATACCCGAGACCCGATGCAAGGCCATCACAGCCTCCGGAACCATTCTCGTTGTCACACCCGATTCCTTCGCCGTAATAGGAAGACGAGAGCGTCACGACCTTTCCGGCGCCGTACTGGTTTATCGCTCCGTAGCCGCCGGGCATCGCGGCGTCCAGGTCTGCCTTCGCGTAGGGCTGGGTGATTGGATGCCCATAGGGTATCGGCACGGCCGTAGTGCCCACCCCTGTCAAGTCTTTCGGCGCCCCTGAACGGCTGTAGACGAATAGGTTACCGCCGTTTCTGACGTAGCTCTGACGAGGTCAAGGTCGGCGGCGGACTCTGGCACCCCGTAGAGAACGTTGAAGCTTCCGAGCGACGGATTTGTGAGCCCCGTCAGATTCTGCGCCTGGGTCTGCAGGGAAAGCTGGGAGTCTACGCCCCACTGATGGCAAACCAGCCCAAGCGCCGAATACGTATTTGGATTATTGTAATAGTGGTGGATGGTAAGGAGTCGAATCTGGTCCTGTCGTAACCATACCAGCTACCTATGGGTATGGTCCTGTACAGGGAGCCAAAGTGACCCCATGCGGTACTTGCTGTCTGAGTCTGAATCTGAGCGACGGCGGTATCTGCTTCCATTAACGGATAGGAGGAGAAGTAGGGGACCACCCTGTTCCAGAAACCCAGGACGGTCGATGGGGTAGCGACCCCAACCGTGCCGCTCTTCCAGGGATTGAACTGTTGTCGCCGGGGTTGCAGAAGTTGAAGTGGGGATGCACAGCCGTTTGCCTCCGCTCGTCTGGAGCCCGGCAAAGGCCGTTTCACGTTGATTCATCGTCTCGAGGACCGAACTGATGTACGACGGAATGTTGGCGACGTAGTTGGGGATCGCGGTCCTCGCGAACGCGTACGGCGTCTTCTGCAGGACGCTCCGAAACACGCCGCCTCGATGGCCGCGTTCGCCGTCGCCATATAGGAGTCAAAGCTGGAGGGCTGTCCGCCAGCTCTATGATAGGTGGTAACATCGGTCGCCATCTGGGCGGTCGGATTATGCCGGTTCCCGCTACGGGAATCCGCTGAAATCGACTGAAACTGTGTTCTTGCCCTGCATAGTTAGCATTTTGTCCCGTGAGGGGCGATCATGCACGGGCTGCCGTCCGAAGATTAGCTCCGGTACTCGGTTGTCATCTGTAGAAACCGAGCGGGCTGTTCACGTAGCGGACATACGAGTTCATGTTGTGCCCGCCGTTTGCACCTTGGGCGCCCCCATAGTTCACCCCATGGTCAGACTGGATCCACCCTGCGATTCCCGCAAAATTCTTCAATCCGGCATCCCTGTGAATCCTCCCGTAGAAATCTACCCAGAGTTGCAGGTATTCGGGCGCATAGAATCACCCACCCCTCTCATGCCATATGAGCTGGCGGGCGTTAAGGTGCCCTTTGCAAAGTAGTACTCTTGCTCGTTGGGATAGAGTGTCGCGGCGTTGAAGATGAATCCTGTGTTGTACCCCCATCCGTCCAACGGTCCAAGCACCATTGCTCATACCGACTGCCCGCTGGGCGACATGCGGCGGCCATGTCCAGATGTGCTGCCGTTGCTGCCGTCTTGACAGGGGTAAACGCCAAAACCCCCAGATCGACCAGTAGTAGTTGACTGCTGCTTGCACCGAAGAGAAGGGCGAGACGCCGGATTGAATAGGCGCTCCGAATGCGACCAGCCCGCACGTCTTCATGCCATGGGCGAGGAGGACTTGATTGTACGCGCATGCGCCGGGACTGCCCCGGTCTGCGTCGATGTCGATTGGTTAGAGGTCGTATCTTTTTTGGTTCTCGACGCGGCCGGCGACCCTGGTTGTTCGAGCTCGGACTAGAAGATGAAATCGTGCTTGCTGGTGATGATGGACGTCGTGCTCGAAGTCGTCGAGTCAGTCCGCCCTGTCGAGTAACCCACCTGGAAGGTGATTTCACACGGGCCTTGATCGGCAGGCCTCCAAGCGCTACCCCGGAGTCGCTGGACACCAGAGTATCGAACCCATTCGGTGTGCCCTGGTCTGTGCCCTGTGACCCGTATCTGAACCAGTAGTAGTTGAGAGGGATGGATTCCGAGGAGCTCCCCACGCTGAGGAGAAGAAACCACCACCCAGTACTTGGTTCCTTGCTGAAGAACAGGATTCGAGCCACTCACGGCAACATAATGCGCTGAATAGAAGAAGACGTATGGGCTTCCGTAGGTTCCCATTGCGCAATGAGCTTAGATTCATGTTTGGAGCTCCAGAGCCGTTGTCGGCGTCAGAATGGAGACGGTCGTGTTGCTGGAGACGCCGTACAGCCAAACACAATTGACCTGTTCCGTTGACGGCGCAACGAAGGGCTGTGCCACGTAGTTGGTCGGGCTCACGGGCAGTGCGAGTCCTTGGACGACGGGGTTCGCCTCACAGCCTCAGCCGTCGTGAAGACCTTGAAAGCCCAGTCCGTGGGGCCTTCGGAACAGTAGGTCCACGGTCCAACCGGGGCCGGATCGCGTGAGGCAGTAGAATCTGAAAGGGCTCACCATGCGCATCAGAGGAACACTCAGGGTCTTCGAACTGGTGGATAGGACGACCCAGTAGTTCGTGCCTGCCGCCACGGGAACACTGAAACCCTTCGCGTCAAGGTAGCCTTGCTGGGGTATCCTGCCAGAGTCGATGGTCACTGAGGGAAGCAAGGGGCACGTTGGGAGCGATGCGAAGCGTATTGCCGCTGTAAGAGGGGTTGTCGCTGTAGATTGACACCGTGAGTGGCTGCCCGGACGGGGGTAGAATTGCCCTGTCGGAAAATTGTTCCAGACTTCCCACTGGATCTCCGTCAGCGTCGCGCTCTGGGTTGGTGAGAATCTAACGGCTGGCTGCTTGAGTTGAGTTGACCTCGTACTGGCCTCCTGCGCCAAATGGCCCGTTGTAGTCGACGTGTCCGACGACCAGCTGCGTGTTGACGAGCTGACACCATTGCGACTGTCCCATTGGCCCTGGAATCCTAGGACAGGGATTGGCTGACATTGTTTCCTCTGAACAGGACTGAAGTAGGCATACGACGGCTCATTGAGGGTTATCTTGTATCTGTGACCGAGCGACCGTGGTTACCACGTTGTCCAGCGTGAATGGGAGCAATCCCTGTTTCCCCGTGAGAATTCGCAAATTGGGTCGCTGTTGCGGTAGCCATCAGCATCCCCGTCGTAAGGAATCGGTAACCGTGTAGTTTCCATGATAGCCGGGAGTCGTCTGGTGCATGTCGGAAAGCCACGGAGAGATGGTCCTGAAGGAGAACTCCCTGTCGGCAGTGAACAGAAAGCGTGTTTCCAGGGCTCAATGTTCCAGGATGTGAACGGCAGGGTCACAACCTCCGAGCCGGTCTGGTCGAGTACCCTCAAGAGTGACGACCCCGTGTTCCCTATTTCGGATAATACTGGACGATACTATAGCCGTTCGCGACGGCGTTTAGACGTCCCACCAGTTGGGAACTGCGTGGTTAAGATCCAGACGCTGTAGCAGTTGGCTGGGCTGCTGTTCTGGGCGGAGAGAGAGGCCGTGTAGACGCTCCCGGCCTTGAGAGATTTGGTGAGGCTTATCACGATGGGGGGAATCCACCCTATCCCTCTGATCGAGGAGGCGGCGATGCTCCCAGAGCCCAGAGAGTTGCCAGCCGGAATCATTGATGGTCACGACGAGGGGACCGGGTCTTCCCGACTACTGAAGCGTACAACATGATGCTTATGGCCGTCGCCGGGGATGGCATCGTGAAGCTCTGACAGAACCCATAGGTCCCCGAAGACGGGGTGAAGACCTTGCCGCTGCTCGAGTCCTGCGGCGTGAAGAATCCACAGGGGTATCATAGATCCGGGTGTCCCTGATCGGACGGGTACGCCGGAACAGGAGGAGGAGAGGAATAACCTCGCCCGACCGAGAAACTTGAGCACTTGCCCTGGAAGGTGGGTGGTGCTGCCAACCATAGTAACCGCACCGACTGCACCCAGCGCGAGCATGCCCCCGGGACGAACGTCCTCCTGGATATTCGTCGACCGCCAGCGGGCCTTTGGATGTGGCTGCCGTGTTCTTGCTCTCGGTCAAGATAAACGCACCCCTGTTCTTAGCCGCTGGTGAAAGCCTTGTTTCGATATGGGGGGCATTCCCTAAAGTTAGAGTGAACGGACGAGTCTTGGTTGTCTTTGAGAGTCAAGGTCCATCTCGATGGCATCCCCGGACTTTCCATAGGGTTATTTAGCTATGACTATGCTTTCTCTAACATGAGAACCAGCAATCTTTAGTGCAAAATATCAGATACCATGAATCTGCTAAAATAATATCTAAAGCGCTAACTTTATATGGATGTCTTGCCGATTATTCATTGATTTCACCCCAATCTAGCCACTGTGAGCCCATCCCAGTGCAAGTAAACTATATGTTATTTAAATTTTAAATGGTTAGGGCGCCAGATTCCATTCATGGCGCAGGGACCTCGAGGAAGATTACACAGAAACCCTCGCCGGACTAGACTTGCCCTACTCGAATCGGATTGAGTGGCTCCGGAACCTTGGCTAGTCTCGAGCTCATGATCGGGCTTGGCGATGCATAGCCTTTATATTGTATTTTAATTTTAAATAGCCTCAAAGCTTTGCTGTGGGCCGTGAAGGCGGGCTTCAGACTCCTTTCAGCGCGGGGCTGGCGCTTCTCTTTTTGTAACTTTCAGCGGTCATAGCCGGAGAGGAATAGGACCCGTCGCCGCCGCAACCTCCCATCTGGCAGGGCTGGATAGCAGCGCGGGAACAGGATGCGGGTACGTTATGTCCTGCTCCGTGTCGCTTAGCACGGCGAACCCTTCTGACGTGATCGTAGTGGGATGCGACTGCTAGGCCTGCCGGCGAATAGTTCTCGGTGAAGGACAGTGCCGGACTCAGACGTTCACCCCGAGGGTGAACCAGCTCAGAGGGGCATCGGCGGAAACCAGTTCGTGCAGACCTGGTATGCGATATCACCGAACGCCGCTGACGAGCGGACAAGATAATCTCCGCTCAAGACAAAATCCCTGACCGGAGAGACGTGGTACGGCGTGGTCGTCTTTGCCGTATCAGGCGCGAACACCGCTCAGCCTTTCGCGGCTACCTTTTCCGTGGCCCAAGCTAATCTGAATGCCTGCACAAGGCCGTGCAACATCGGAGTCTCTGCGCCTGCCGGTTCCTTCGTGTTCCAGATAGGCGGAGTCTACGGGATCTAAGCTCCAGGCGGCCCAGGGCCCGGGATGACACTAATTCAATCGTCTACCTCGGAACAGAACGTCTTCGCCCAGTACGAAGTGCTCTCCGCTTCCTTATCCGGTGCCACCCTGTCTTTCGGCACCACCCCCGGGAAGCGACTTCGGCGTGATAGCCGATGCCATCAATCCGGCTGCATCCTCGACTTCTTCATCCCCCCACAGCACTTCCAGTCGACATCGAGTTCAACGAGCAACTCGATGAGCTCTTCCTCTTCTTCCTCATCAACGACCACGTCGCACTCGACATCGTCGTCCTCGACAACGTCAAGCACCACCTCCCACACAACGACCTCAACGTCATCAACCACCAGCTCGAGCAACGACCTCCCGCACATCAACGTCCACCACGACCACGACATCGAGCTCCACCACCCAGACCGGAAGTCCAAAGGGAACGGGGTGTTCTACCTGGGAGCGACGACGAGAACACCGTCGGCTCTGCCGAACACGGGTGTGCCGAAGTTCAATCCAGGTCCAGTCCATCCTGGTACCGGTGGGCTGCGTCTCCTTCTGGGTGTCCGACGATTCAGCCAGCAACTTCTGGATGCAGGTCGGCTACTACATCTGCGACGGCTCGACCCCCGTCGTGTTCACAGAGGTCTGGAACCTCGCAACCTACACCGTTGCATGTATGGAAACATGTTGGGGTCCACTCCAACATCCGGGACCCACCAGTTCACGGTCTACCTGCAGTCCGGCACCACGTGGGTGGCGACCTACGACGGGACCGTCGTTGGAAGCTACAACCTGGGAGCGTCTGCCTCCTCCTCGTCCTACCCAATCTACGCGCTGTCTGAGGAGAACGGTCTGGCCTTGCCCATTGGCATCGCGACGACGAGCTTCCCGGTATTCCAGGCCCGGGTGAACGGCGTCTGGGCCGACCCTGCCGTCCGTTAGCGTCTACAACCACGGAGGCACCTGGGGGCTTCAGGGGCATGCTCGAGAATCCGATGATTGCGCCGGATAGCTTCGTCGTCGGGGGCTTGCTGTCGACTCCGCCGAACGGCGCTCCGCTCTAAAGGGGAGCGAAAAAAAATAAAAAAAAATGAAAAGTCCGTATTCTTGCCCGAGAATTAATTATTTATGCGCCGTTCATGATTTAAATAGATTGGGTACACATGGAGGTTCTCCAGATGAGCGGAAGCGACCTCGACCTCGGGGGCGGCCTCAAACTGGCCCGTCTGCTGAAGAAAGGGTACAGCGGCTACTTCGAGGGTCGAACTTTCCAAATCCTGCACGGAGGCACCCTCGTGAACTCGTTCAGTGACTCCCCCGGAAGAGGTCCCTTTCACCGAACTAAGACAGAAGAAAGCCATGACACCGACTCAGATGTCGGCAGCCGTCGGATACAAACACCTGCCGCAGTAATCTACAACCTCAAGCCCCTCGTCAAGGCCGGGGTCGTCGAGAGGCACCCCCTCCCTGGCGGGACGGTCTTCTACGTCCTGTGCTGGGATGTGAGTGTAGACCTCCCGCCCGCTCTCAAAGCCAAGATAGAGCCCCACGTATCTCCAGGATGGGCGGCTGGTCGGAGATGGGGACCCTCTGTTCCCATGGGACACCTTAAGGAGCGAGCTGAGTGACCTCTCCGAAGACGAGTTCCTTGAGGTAATGAGGTACCTAGTCTCGGCGAAGAACATTGCTGGTTGACCACGAAGTTGCCCTGCGGCTGGCGGTCAACAGGTACTCGACAGGAAGCTGAGGGTCGCCCGCGGCTATAGGTTCTTCTGGGTCTACTCGCTTTCGCTGTGGGACCCTGCGCTTTTTGGAAGTGCGCCTCGGGGGCCTCCGCCTTCGCCTTCGTCTGGCTCATTTCTGGAGGGGTTGGTCCCGGGCGGGTTTGCGTCGGCGCCACTCACGGCGACTGCCTTCTTCGAGTGGTTCCTGCTCGGCCTCATCCTGATGTGGGTCTACAGCCTCGGAGCGTGGCTCCATCCGACCAACCTCGCCGTGATCTTCACTTTCATCTTCAGGCTGTACCGGAAGAACATGACGCTGGACGATCTTAACCCCCAGGAACTCAACCGCCTGTTCCCCGAGGGGGTAAATCCCGTGTCAATCCCGTAGGGACAGGTCTTGCTCTGGACGCTCTTCATTGATGTATGGAGCTCGCCCGTGCTTATGTCTTTGATGCTCGGGTCCTCTTTTGCGGCCCTGCTGGTCGCGCTGCTTCTGGTTGCGGCCTAGACACCGACACCCGGGAGCGGAACCCTGAAGTTCGCCGCTCCGGAGGTCTCATAATGAGATAAATGCCCCTCCGTTCCGGCACCACCTGCGCTCCTCGAGAAATGGATTAGCCTTGAGACTCCTAATCGTGACCTTTGACCCGCCGCAGAACATAGGAGGAGTTGAGGGCAGAGTGCAAGGCTACGTAACGGAGCTCATGAAGCGCGGCCGCTTCGTCGAGGTCGAGGCCTTTGCGCCCGGCTACAGGTTCACGGACGAAGCCTTCTATGGTTCACTCCTGCACAAGTGCCCCTCCGGCTCGAGAGCGCTCCTGCGTTCGTTCCGCTACACCCTGAAGCTCATCAGCAGGAAATCGATCGATTCAGTCTTTCTCTTGAGCGGCGGAGTCACCCTGTTCGGGAACTTTCTGCTCCTCTACTGCAGGTTGCGAGGAAAGAGGACCGCGATGCTCCTCTACGGCAAGGACATCCTTCAAGCCCGCAAGAGCTCCTTGGGTAAGGTTCTCCTGTTCGCTCTCAAATCCTGGCGAGCCGGATAGCGACGAACTCCCGATTCACCGCCTCGCTCTTGCCCCCCTTCTCCCGAGGAAGTAGCGCTCCTCTATCCGAGCGTCAATCCCGAACTGCGGCGCGCCGGAAGGGGAGGCCCTCAACCGCTGATGGCAGGATCCTCTTCGTGGGGAGACTGGTCGAGAGAAAGGGGGTCGACGACCTGATAAACTCGTTTCAACGTCCTGGCGGACTTCCCGGCGGCCCGGCTTGAGATAGTGGGAGACGGCCCTGAGATGCCAAAGCTTGACGGAGCTCGTCCGGAGGCTCGGCCTGGTCGATAGGGTGAGGTTCTCATGGCAGCCTGAGGGGCGACGCCCTGTACAGCGAGATATGAAGAGTTGCGACCTCGTCGTCGATGCCGTCCCGAAGACGATCCGCGGCGACGTAGAGGGCTTTGGGACTGTCTTTCTGGAGGCCGGCCTGACGGGGCAAGTCCTTCCATAGGCACCTACTCAGGGGGGATTCCCGAGGCCGTGACCGACGGAGTCACCGGGGTCTCTTGGTCAAAGAGGGAAACGCCGATGAGCTGACGGCGGCCACTGCGCACGCTCCTCTCGGTACCGGAGCCTCAGAGAGCAACTCGGCAGGAATGCGAGGGCTCGGGTCCTGCGTGACTTCACCTGGGACGTTACGACGACTCAGCTCGAGAGAATTTTGATAACTGACCGCAGCGCTGGACCAAGAGAGAACCCTTCACGGTTCTCGTCCGGGACGCTTACAATAATGGAGTCTTGCAGGAGGTCTCAATGACTAGACCGGGCTGCTGCTCTGGAGGTACGACAGGGGTGACCACGGTCGCCGGTTTGGGAGACAGGTACTTGAAGGCGAGACCCCAGAAGACCAGAACCCAGATTATGAAGAGGGTGTACCCTGCATAGACGTGAACGGTGTTTCCAATGGAGATGCCAAGGAAATCGAATGACAGGAAGACGACCAGCAGCCTCAGGATGTTGATCAGGAAGACACCGACGAAACCTATCGCAAGTAGCGGAATTACCCTCGAGAGCTTCGCCTTGACGTCGATCAGAGCCATGCTCCCCAGGAGCCCGAACGCCAGAACGCCCTGGATTCCCGGTGCAGTCGCTGGCTACGTCCAGAAGGAGCGGCGAGCTTGAATTGGAATTCACAGCGACGAGGTGGCCCGAGGCGACCGACGGTATCCCAAGCACGCTCATCGCCGACGCCATGACCCCGGCCATCCAGTCCTGCAAGACGACGTAGTTCGGTATGTCGTTCTCGACCTGATAGCCGAGCAGAAGAACGACCCCGTAGGCCGCGGGAACCCAGAAGAGCTTGTAGGACCTGATCCCGAAGAATGCGACCGCCAGCGCCCCGAAGATGATCACCATATCGAGTAGTCCCAGGCGTGTGGCCGAGGCTGCCTTGTACGCGTAGACTGCTACGACCCCGCCCACCCCGATGACCGTCTCCCAGAGCGTGCTCTTGTTTGTGAGGCCCTCGAAGCTCTCCCACTTCATTATCAACCAGGCAAAGAAGACGATGATGAAGATGAAGAAATACGTGAAGTCGATCCCGACTCCGGGGATCGCAATGGGAATCAGGAACGCTACCACTAACGCCACAAGGTATGCGTTGGGGCGAGACATCCTGCGCCAGTCAATAGCGGTGGTTAGTCCCGACTTCAACGATTCTGATGGAATCTGTCAGGCGTAATTAAAAATTTCTGGTCTGATCTGACCTGTACTTTTCTGGAGAGTCCCTCTCAAGGCCATGGGCCAGGGGTCCGCTGTCGGCGCAATCCATATAAGCGCCCTTCCAGAACTATCGAAATGTGCTTGCGGCGACCGCCTCTAACGGGGGATGCCATGAGCTTAGGCTCCCTGAAGAGGTCCGAAACAGCCCATTTTCTGGTGGATTATCCCTCCAAATCCGACGTGAATTTCAAATTCATGTCCATTGATTTCGGCTTCCTAGGCCTTATAACCGACCCACGCTAAGCCACAGTCATGCAACTGAGGAAGCTGGCTGTACTGGCGTCCGTTGGAGCGATGTTCGCTCTCATGGTGCTGCCAACCGCAATGGCAGCGACAACATACACTGGACAACTACAATGCGTGAGTGGCTGTTCCGTAGGTAACGTAATAGCCCTGACTGGTCCTGGAAGCACGGGGACCGCGAACTTCGAGTTCTACGCAAGCAACGCTCCCAGTGGTACGACAATGCACTACTACGTCTGCCCAATAGGAACCGGTTGCAGCTCAAACTCAGGCACCGACAACGGATGGAGCTGGACCTTTACTCCCGCATCAGGGACCGTGAGCACATGCCCATCGGGCACCTGTGAAGGAGCAGGGTATGGGTCACCCTCAACAATGACGCTGTCACTTACCGCCCCATCGACGGTAACTCCCACAAACGGCCAGGAGACGCTGACCATCTACGCATGCTCCCAGGTCGGTACAGAGATGAAGTGTGGCGGTTCGTACACTGAGATAGCGTCACTCACAGTCACAGCGACTGTGCCCCAGTTCGCGGTTGTCGGAACGGGCCTAGCTGTGGTGCTCGGCGCGGTAGGACTCCTCTTCTTGCGGAAGAAGAGTCTCCCGCAGATTGCGCCCACAGTCGGTACAGCAGTGTAAGTCACAACTACACTGCTGCCATCTGTTTTTCTGATCTAAGTTCCTGAAGCCCTTTAGATTCCAAGGCTAGACCCTAGTACCTCTTTCGGCTGACATCAGCCAGGTCCTGTTGGGACAGAGCCGCGTCGATTGTACCCTCTCCCGCCGTGACCCGGCCGGGATGGGAAGCGGGTTCTGCCAGCCCTTGAGAGATCCTGCTCGCTACCGGGGAGTCTTCATTCACGAGAAGTTTCGGGATTCGAAATGGGTGTGTTTCCATGGCTCACTCGCCCTGTATTCAGACCATCTGAGTGAGCTAGGAGGCCTTGGCTCGGCTCAAGGAGGGAGAGGCAAACGAAACGCGATCCACCTGAAGGGTTGTCTAGGAGAGGTTACAGATGCGTGCAGCAGCTTCCTCTAGTTGAACGCGTCGGCGATTATGAGCCAGGTGTACGTAAAGGGCTGGGACACGCTTGTGAACGACACTTCTAGTTTTGCCTGGGGAGCAGAAACCAGCATGTATTCGGCGACTATGCTCTGCGCCTGTGAGATGCCGCCGTCCGATTGTATCAACGTGTAGCCCTGACCAGTTCCCAGTTGCGGATTAACGTCAATCGCCCCCCCGACGATCAGGTCGCTCGAACAGTCGGTCGAGACTGCGGCAGATATCGTTCCCTGGGTGGTCCCCTCCACCCCGACCGGACCGGAAGGTTCGGATCGAATGGAGAATTGGTGTTAGCACCGGACACCGCGAAGGCGATAATCGTGAGGACCCCCGTCTTGGACGCCAGGGTAACTGTGATGGGGTCATTGGCCAGAGGGACCGGAGCGATCGCGTACCACTCTTCCTCTGAGAACTTGTTGCCACCAGAGTCGCTACCAGGCGTCACGAAGGACGCTCTGTCATGGAACGAGAGAGAACCTGTGCCATCTTGGATTCGCGTAACAGCGGGCGGGGTGGTCTTGTTCCCCTCCGGATTAGTGACCGCGGAGACAAAGACGACTATCACGTCCGAGGACCTTTGCGTCGTAAGAGAAACGACTCCAGAAGTGCCGGATGCGTTATAGTTTATCGCTGAGCCGTCAAGGGATTTGGTCGAGGCAAGGCAATCACTCGATGTCGTCGTACTCTGGCTGAGAGATTGGGTCTGTTGGGATGTTGAACTCGTGCCAGTCAAGGTGCTCACGCTGCTCGTGGCGGTGGTGCTGGAAGTGCTACTGGCCGTGCCGCTGCCTGAGCCGCTCTGAGTGGAGGTGCTGATGGTTGTGCTGGTGGTCGTATGGGAGACGGCGGTGCTGCTGGAGGTTGTGCTTGGTTGGAAGGTGGTTATCGATCCGGAGACGGAAGCGGTTGTGCTGCTAGGGTTGCTCGTCACGACGCTGGTCTGTTGCGAGCTCTGCCCAGAGTTTCCGGTAGGCGGAGGTTGCCCTCCGGACTGGAGCCCCGTAAGGTATGTCGTCCCGTAGAACGTTCCAACACCGATGAGGATAACCACCAATACAGCAATGATAGCCTTTCGAGCCTGTGACCGTTGTCCTGTCTGGACGGCAGTCTTCCTGTCTTCGACTCTCACGGGTCTCCCTCTCAGGAACACCTCCTCCCAGGCCTATCAGGATGAGAAGCGCACCGAGCCCTATCCCGCCCAGCCCGACTGTGCGGTGCAAATGCGTAATCACTAGGACTCCCCCGGTGATGAGGCCAATGACCCCGAGCACCAGGATGGGAATCCAGACTCTCATACGAGAGCGGATGCCAAAACCCGGGTCTTATTAATTCGCGCCCGCGGTCGCAATCTTCGGAGTCTGGCTAGTAACCGTTCTGACCCCAGAAGGAGCCCGAAGTCCGTCTGCAACCCAGAACGGCAGGCGCTGGCTGTTGGCTGCGGCGAGTTTGACAACCTGGATTGTGCCCATCATGCCGATATTCGGCGGGTGGAAGCTCTCCGTTCGAGAGCCTAGCCGCCGACTGGCTGACCCACCCGCACTGGTAGAACTTGCACGGCTTGAAGTCGAAGAACTGGAAGACATTGAGGAGGACACCCCGCTTCCCTGTATGGAATCGCCTATCAGACACCAGATCGCGTTCGTCGCCTGAGTGTAGGACACCGCAAAGCCCGTCTCAGCCGACCCCACCGCCTGGTATTCGGAGCAAGAGACATCGACCTGGATGGTGCAATCGGGGGCGAAGTAGGGGGAGACAGTCTGATAGCCCGTCCCGAAACTGAACGCTCCAAAGAAGAAGTCCGGACCTCCGACAATCAGATCGTCAGGGCTGCTTGTGGACACCTCACAGGAGAACGTCGTCGAAGTCCCGGTTCCTGTGCAGCTGGCGTTCGGGTTAGCGTCGTACGGATGGAGCTGGTTGATGTTGGCTACCCCGAAGGCGAGGAGGCCCAGGTGCTGAGTCGATGTCAATCCTGCGGCTACGTGAATCCTGTATTGTGTCGCCCGTCAGGGTGGAGTTGGGTCTCGCATACCACTCCTCGAGATGGAACTGGTAACACCATCCGTCGCTCGCAGGCGTCGATGCAGAAGTCACCGTGGTCCTCAGGTGCCACGTGAGTCCAGAGGCGTCCGTCACGCCGGACAGTGAGGGCGCCGCCAGACCGGAGCAGCTGGCAAACTGCAGGGACTCTGTTTGACCGAACACTACTACCAGGTCAGGTGAGAATCTCGTCGTCAAGATAGCTGAACAGCTGGTGTCGCCAGCGACCCCACAGTTGACCGTCGCATTCCAGTAGGAGCCGTCTATGAATGGCGGCGACGACGAGGTCGTGGAAGAGGAGGTCGTGCTGAATGTCGACGTCGATGATGAGGACGAAGACCCGGTGCTAGTTGTGGAAGTGGAAGATCTCGGGCTGGATTGCGTCCGCAATGACCCCAAAGTCGTGTCCCTGGGAGGTTCCAAACGGCGAGATTCACCGAAGACAGAGGCGCAGAGGCGGTCTCGTACTTGCATGTAGGCACTCTGTCCAGATGTCTCGTCTTGAATCAGTGCAAATCCGGCCCCGCTGTCTGGGGACTTCCGCCGGTGTCCCCGCCGAACTGGAAGACGAAGTCGTTTGCGTCGCTCGTCGATACACCAGTGTTGCACGGGTCAGATCCGGGGCAGTTGATGTTTGCCTGATGTAATGGTAGATTGGGATTGGGGTCAAACGGGACCTGAAGGTTCGCTCCGGACACGCCGAACGCGACAACTCCGTACCAAGTCTCACCGGTCGCCGGCGTAAGGACGGAGATTCTGTCCCCGGACAGGGGCATCGACGCCAGGGCATACCACGTTTCGATGAATTGCCGCCCTCCGATGCCCAACTGCGCCGTTCGAGGGAGGAATGTCAGGCCGGCCGTGTCGCTCACCGAGAACGAGGCACCCGCCGGCAGACAATCACAACCCACTATGATGACATCAGAGGAATGAGAGGTTGACAGAGATAGGGTGCATGCAGTCACGTAGCCGCACCCGTTCTTGGCGCTGCCGTCGATGGATGGAGGGGTCACCGTGGTAGTGTCGAGTCTCACCTAGGGTGGTGATCGAGGACGTTGACGTGCTCGAGGTGGTGGTGGCTGCTGGAACCAGGGCGTCCGTCACAGCGCCAAAGTCACTCCCCTGTGAGGATCCGAACGACAGCGTCGCGGCCGAGAGCCCACCCGAAGTCACCTCGTACTGGGCATATGCATCCTGGCCGGAAGTGCCCGCTTGGATCAGCGTAAGTCCAGTGCCTGGTGTCTGGAGCCTGCTTCCGGTGTCCCCGGCGAACTCGAAGACGAAGTCAGGGCCGCTCGTGGAGACGCCCGTGTTGCACGGGTCGCCGCCGGGACAGTCGATGTTAGCCTGCGCCCTGGGCACCGACGGATTCGAATCGAAAGGACTGGCCGTGTTCGCGCCCGAAACGGCGAACGCTATCACTCCATACCATGTCTCGCCTGTGGATGGAGTCTGCACCGATATGCTGTCCGCCGTGACAGCCGCCGGCGCCACCGCATACCAGGTCTGGATGAACTGACTCCCTCCGATGCCCAACTGCGCCGTTCGAGGGTGGAATGTCAGGCCGGCCGTGTCGCTCACCGAGAACGAGGCACCCGCCGGCAGGCAGTCGCATCCTACGATTATGACGTCCGAAGGTTGGCTGGTCGTCAGCGTGACCGAACAGGCGGTCACATACCCACAACTGTTCTTCGCGCTCCCATCTAACGACATCCCCCCAATCCCGCTAGCCAGAGGAAAGGAAGCTGCCAGGGCCCCCAAGAAGATTAGGACCGCAGCGAGGATGCATAGACAAGACCGTATCGATAGCCTTCGGTTCAAGAGTTGCCTGGGATGAAGGTTCAGACTCGAGCCTGGGGAGTGGTGCACGTTAGACTTTACATGACTACGATGAGGATTATTTAAGGACAGTGCGGCGCTCGGCCACCAAGCTATCAGTGAAAGCATGATGATGTTACACTGTATTCATGCATATTCCAAAGATATATCTACCAGGTCTTGGGCGCTTCTTACCATGTCCAGGCGCACAATGCAGGTTCAGGCAGACTCCCAGACCTTCTCCAGCACGGACCAAGATTCAAACGTCACCACCGACGTCCGCTCACTTCCGGCCTGGGAGAGGATCCTGTGCTCGCCCTCACCTACGACCCGCCTGAGAACGGAGAGACCGGCCCGAAGCCTGCGAAGGCTTCCTCTAAGAAAAATTCACAAAGAGGCCAATAATCATGCATTATCCGGCTTTTGTGCTCTGCACGAGGCCAGTTCCTGTCTTAGCATGCAGGTTGGGAGTGTGAGCCTAGCATGAGGTGGGCCTACTTTGTGCTCGCTCTCATCTTCGTGGGGGGTGCCCTTTCGCTGAACTCTGTGACGCTCGGACTGAAGACCACACCCCAGCCCACGACCTTCACCGCCAGCCCTCCCTCCGGCTCGGTCTGGTGGGTGGGCGCTTCATCCAGCGACTCCTCTGCGTTGCCTAACACGGGAGTCCAGTCCGACATTCAAGTTATCAACTTCGCAACGACCGGATGCCTTGCCTTCTGGATAGCCGATGGACTCCCCAACGACGAGTGGGGCCAGGTCGGCTACTATCTCTGCTCAGGAGACGCGCCGGTCTCCTTCTACCAGGTCTGGAACCTCGGCTCGCAGACGATCCTCGCGGGAGGGACGGGGAGCATCACCACGGGCTCCCACGCATTCTCTATGTATGTCCAGACCGACACGACTTGGGCCTACGTCGTCGATGGCACGGTCCTCGGCACCTTCGACATGGGCGCGAGCGCCTCCAGCTCCAGTTATCCGGTCCAGGCATTCTCAGAGGAGCAGGCGGCCAGCGTCTTCTCCTTCCCCGCTGTGACGTTCTCGGACACGATGCAGGCCCTGAAGTCCGGCTTATGGGGCCCGGTCCAGACGGCCGTCTCCTACGGGACGGCCTGGGGCGTTCAGGGGAACGCCCAGAACTCTAACCTCCAGAGCAACGAGATAATCGTCGGAGGCTCTGTTAGCGCTTTGCCGGCTGGAACCATGCTCTGGGGGTCGAGCTCAACATCCTCCACGAGCTCTACGACCAGCATGGCGCCGCCCACCGTGACCGTCACGGTCACCAGCACGGTCACGCAGACCTCGACTCAGACGATCACGTCGACGGTGACCTCGACTCTCCCGGCCACTACGACGACAGTAACGAGCACGACCACAGCCCCTGGTAGCACGACCACCCAGACGGTAACTCAAACCCAGACGCAGACCCAGACCCAGACGTCCACGGTCACTTCAACGTCGACTCTTCCGGGCAGCACCACCACATCGACGGTCACGTCAACCCAGACCCTCCCGGCTACGACAACCACGACTACGGTCACGAGTACAGCTCCGCCCGTCACCACCACCCAGACCGTGACTCACACTTCGACGGCGACCTCCACCCAGACTCTTCCCGCGAGCACTACCACGACTACGGTTACCTCAACCTCCCCGCCAGTGACGACCACTCAAACCGTCACCCAGACGACAACGACCACCTCGACCCAGACACTGCCTGGGAGCACGACGACTACTACCGTCACGTCAACATCTCCGCCGGTCACGACCACTCAGACCGTAACACAGACGACGACGATGACCTCGACACAAACCCTTCCTGCGAGCAGCACCACCACGACTACCATCACGACTACCATCACGAGCATACCACCTCCTGTTACGACAACTCAGACGTCCACCGTCACCACCACTGTGACCTCTAGCGCTGTTCAGTCAGTTACTCTAACCATGACCGTGACCTCCACCTTGGATCAGACCAGCACTGCCACCTCAACATCCACAGTGACCCTGCCTGGCGTGACAACGACCATAACATTGGCCGGAACCGGAGTGACCACGACAGTGACCAGCGTCGCCCCGCCCAGCACCACGACAGTAACTTCAATCGGGACGGTGACCACGACTCAGGCGCCCACGACAACAACTCAGACAACGACCGTCACGACGACCGTCTGTCTCTCGGGAACTCTAGGACAGCCGGTCTCCTGCCAGACGTCGGAAACGAATAACCGAAACAACTCAGGGAGCCCGTTGCTCTTGTTGAGCGACTCGAGTCTCGTGTTCCTGGTCGGCACCATGATGGTGGGTGCGATTGTTGCTCGCCGGATTGTCCGATCCTCGAGAGACAAGTAACCCGTTCTAAGCACAGATTCGCCCCCGCCAGGTCGACGACCGTCTGATTCGCAGCGTCGTTGAGCGAAACCGCGAGCGAGTTGGAGACTTGGAATAAGCAAAAGGACGGGGCCGAATGTTCATCCAAGTTCTGATTCTGGGGGCCAGAATGTGAATCATGACTCCATGAATATGAATCTCTGCTTCGCGTTCCATATATAGGGTATTTAAGGTCAAAATTCCTTGATGAACATGAAAGGAAAGAACGTCACGCTCGCTACTCTGGGCGTGATCTCTGTGCTGATTGGAGTTAGTGGCATTGTGGCACCGGCGTTTGCCTGGTCTGTTCAGACATTCACCACCACTGCTTCCACTACCTCGGCAGCCATAGGGACAGGCGTATACGACACGGCGACTCTACAGCTCACCTCGGACGGGGGCCCATACGGAACCATCACCTTCTACGTCTACAGCGGCACGTGTACCTCGGGTAATCCAACTGGAACCCTGGAGTATACCTCACCAGCCGTCACAGTGACGACCAGCTTGAAGACCACATACCAGTCGGCAACATTCTCGACCACCGGATTGACCGCAGGTAACTACGTGTGGGTTGCAAAGTACAGCGGAACAGGATCTGGCGGGTATCCCGCAGCAAAAGCTGCGTGTGAGCCATTCAGCCTGTTCTCAGGTCAGCCTCCACCTAGGGTCCCAGAGTTCCCGTTCGGACTTGCTATCCTGATGGCATTGGCCGTACCAGCCATGCTCATCGCCAAGAGCAAGTTCGCAGCACAAGCGACGCGATAAACGAAAGGAATAGCCCGCAGCAGGTCAAAAGCCGGCTGCGGCCTCCATTGTTTTGCTGGGACAGACGAGTTGGATGCTTTCACATTCGCTCCAAATCTTGGAAGAACCATCCGATTCAGTGGAAGGCGTCAAATAGTACTAGGTGTCGAGCCATTCGAAGACTTCCGGTAGATCAGTCCAAGTGAAGAGTCCTCCGCGTCATGAGGCTTCATGACAAGGTTCATACACGTGGAGGAAGCCCGCTTGCACGACTGCTGGGGTTAAAGGGTGGAATGAATCACGGGCAACAATAGCATAGCCTATCAGGTCCTGGCCATCACAGCCGCGTCACTGGGCGTAGTGGTCTCGTTCTGGTACGTCTTCCAGAGTCAAGCCTTCGACATTACCACGCTTCTTGGAGGGGTCGTGCTGCCCCTGGTCTTCGGCTCGGCAGTCCTCATCGTGACGAAGCAGAGGATCGCCATCTTTGCCTTCCTCGCCTTCTTCTGGTCCCTCATCGACGATGCGCCCGTGAACTTCGACTCCGTGCTGACGTGGCCCGAGGTCACCCGAGTCCATCCGGCTGGCCCGCATCTCTTCATGGAGGCCTTGCTTCACGTCCTGACGGCCGTCTTCCTCTGTCTCGCGTTGAGGGAGGCCTTGAAGGGCACTTCTTTGACAAGAGAGAAGGTCTTCGGCGTGGCACTCCTGACCGCGGCCGCCTTCGTCCTGAGCTACGCTCAGAACCTCCCTCTGGCCGATCTTAGCACGATCGTCGAGCAGGATTGGTATCAGCTTGACCTGGCGGAACACCTGGCCTCCATCGCGCTCCTCTACATCGCCGTCCGCTTGGCAATGAGGCCATCGAGAGCAGCCCAACAGGATCGCTAGGATCGCCCTAGTTCCGAAGAATCATTATTAACGCCGTACCAAGGCCGAGAATTCGAAGTTGAAGTTCTCGAGGGTCCTAGTGACCGGGGGCGCCGGATTCATCGGGAGCCACATAGTGGACGCCCTGATTGCACGCGGCCTCGAGGTCGGCGTTCTCGATGATTTCGCCACCGGGGAGGAGAGCAACCTTCCCACCGACGCTCACCTTCGGATGCACCGGGGCGATATCCGCGACGAAGCGTTCGTCAAGGAGGCTGTGAAGGGATACGACGCAATCATCCACCAGGCAGCGCTTGTCAGCGTGACACGCTCCATCGAAGACCCGAATCGGACGAACTCCGTTAACGTCGGGGGGACGCTCAACCTCCTGATGGCGGCCAATGACGCGAAGGTCGAGCGGTTCGTTTTCGCATCGTCGTCCTCAGTGTACGGCGAGTCAGAGACCTTGCCAAAGGTCGAGACCATGAAGACGTCGCCGATCTCGCCCTACGCGGTCTCCAAGCTCTCGGCGGAGAACTACTGCCGCGTCTTCGCGAGCGTCTACGGCCTGCCCACGGTCTCCCTCAGGTACTTCAACGTCTACGGTCCCAGGCAGAAGCCCGGGCCCTACAGCGGGGTCATACCGACCTTCGTGAACAGGGTCATCCATGACCAAGTCCCGATCAGTCTTCGGAGACGGCGAGCAGACGAGGGACTTCACCTACGTGCAAGACGCGGTGAGCGCGAACATCCTCAGCCTGGAGAGGGAACCCCAGGCCCGGCGAGGTCTTCAATGTCGCCGGCGGCGCCCAGGTGTCCCTGAACCGGCTCGCTACCTCCATCGAGGAGATAATGGGAAAGCCCCATCTCGGCATAGAGCACGCTCCCCCGAGGGAGGGTGACGTTCGTCACAGCCTGGCTGACATAGGCAAGGCGAGGACCGTGCTGGGATACTCCCCGCGGTTCTCGCTGGAGGAAGGCCTGCGCGAAGTGATCAGGAACTTCGCCCGTCGACAAAACCAGAGATAGGCACGGCACTTCCTCTTGTCTCGCACCTCGTACTACCGTCAACGACAAGTGAGGACTGAGCATCTGCCTCAATATTGACCAAATTATGGCAGTGTTTTGGTCTATTCGAGCCAATACTTGCGCAAACGACTGGAAAGTGTAACATGAATTCAGGATTCATATCCATGAAGATGGGCTCCTCGATGCTTAAAACCAAATCACAAGCGAATCCCTGCGCATGCAGAAGAACGTACGGAGTCTTTCGACCCTGACTTTCGCAGCAGTCATCATGTTGTGCCTCGTCGTGCGAATCGCGCCGACGTCGGCATCCCCAACAAACTCGAACGGAGTCTGGCCTCCAGGCCTAGTGCCCGGCCCAGATCCTCCACTCAACCCAACCGCGCTCCTCCAGATTGGTGGCGACTACCAATACACCGCAGCAGGAACTGCCCTCAGGAACACAGGTTCCGGCATCATAACCCTGTCATTCACGGGGACCGTGGTGGCCGCATACCTGATCTGGGGCATAATCAACCCCGACCACGACCGGACTAGCATGCGGCCGCGATAAACGGCCACGCGATAACCGGCACCTACCAGAGCAACGACGCCAGCCCCTGCTGGGGTGGCGGTGACATGTGGATCTTCGCGGCCGACGTCACACCCTATGTGACGAACGGCGCGAACACCGTCTCCGGCTTTGCGTCGGGATACACCAATGGTGACGACCCCTGGTCCGAATATGGTACGCCTCTGGATGATGGGGCAAGCCTCGTCGTCGTGACGACCGGCGCCACCTCGAACAACATCTACGTCTACACAGGCGCGTACACCGAGCCAGCCTCAGGAAACCCACTCACGAGCGTGTTCAACCACGGAGCGGCCGACGCTACCACCGCAACGACCACATTCTTCGTCCTAGACGGCCAGCTACCCAGCAACTTTGCAGAGTACAACGGCGTAACGATCGACAGCAACGCCTTCCCCGGAAGCGACCCCAAGACATCCAGCGCCACGTGGAGCTACGGTAGCCTATCAGACACCAAGACATACTCGGTGCCCGAGACATTGGGCGCGACATCTGACAGCGCAAGCATAGGCAGCAACTCTGGCGACTGCCTCACGTGGGCAGCCCAGGTCATAAGCATCCCCTCGACAGCGACAGTACCTCCAATCGGAATACCCCCAAGCAACAGCGTGCCTGAGTTCGGCGCATCACCAATCATGGTGGCCGCTATCGGCGCTGTCTTGCTGGCACTCCTCGTCAGGTCAAGACAAAGCCTCAAGATTCACACCGCCTAAGGGCGGCAGTTGGAGGAGCCTGCTCCTCCAATCCTCTGTTTTTCTCTCGAATCAGCTGGAGGCTCTGCGTCCCACAGGCGGGTCTTCCCAGCAGCGTCAACCTAGCGGACCTTCTTGCAATCCCTCCGAGAAAGGAAAAATGATGCAACAGCCTTAATCTAGAGACGATTGCCGTCAGCGAGGGCGGGAAAGCAAAACGTGAGATCACCATGAACCTACTTGAGACGCCTGCTCATCGAATCACAACCCAGCTGAAGGGCGGCAAGATACGCGTCTGCATAGTGGGGATGGGCCACATCGGTCTCCCCCTAGCCCTGCTGCTGGCCAATCAGGGCGCCAAGGTCATCGGCTGCGACAAGAACGAGGAGTTCCTCGACGAGCTTCGGGCCGGACGATCTCCCATAGTCGAGCACAGCAAGAACCTGTTCCCCTCGTCAAAGGTCCTCGGTGTTACCTGCCCCAACTGCGGAGTCCGCATCCTATCCGTCGGTCGCGAGAACTTCTGTCCGAGCTGCATGCGGAAGGTCGAGATATCCTCAGGTTCGGTCAGGCTCACGAGCCGTGTGAACAGCGCAGCGATGGGGCATGAGTCCTCCCACGAGATGGAGGAACTCCTCAAGCTCGCCCTCAAGTCAGGCAACCTCGAACTGAGCACAGACACTTCTGCTGGGGTGGAGCGTTCAGGGTTCATTATCATCACAGTAGGAACGCCTATCGATTCCCAGAAGCGGCCCGACACGCGTGCCCTGGTCTCAGCCTCGAAGGACATAGGTGCAGGGCTACAGAAGGGCTCGGTGGTCGTAGTCAGAAGCACGGTCTCTGTCGGGACCACGGAGGAGGTCGTTGGCAGGATTCTCAAAGAGCAATCCGGTCTTGTCCCTGGGAGGGATTTCGGTCTCGCCCACGTGCCCGAGACCACTATAGAGGGGCTCGCCCTCTTCGAGCTCCGGACTCTGTCGAAGATGATAGGGGGGATAGATTCGCGAAGCGGCCGCGCGGCAGCAGGGCTCTTCGGGTCGTTCGATGCCCCGATTCGTCTCTTCGACGGGCCTAAGACCACCGAGGCAGCCAAGCTGTTCCTGAACATCTACCGCGACGTCAACATAGCGCTGGCCAACGAGCTCGCGCTCGCGTGCGAGGCCTTAGGGGTAGACGTCATCAGGGTTATCGAGGCGACTCGCACAGACCCAAAGACGAACCTGCTAACCCCCGGCCCTGGAGTGGGCGGTTTTTGCCTGCCTCCCTGGGCGAAGGTTCAGACAAAGAGTGGACTACGAGCAATATCCAGCATAACCGCGGGCGACAGGGTCCTGGCGCATGATGGTCAGTATCGCAAAGTGACCAAGGTCCTGACGAGAAGGTACAGTGGACCGCTTCTGAAGATAGCGGGCAGGGGATTCTACTCGTTTCCCATAGAATGCACGCCTGAGCATCCCGTCCTCGTCAGGAAGCGCATCCATAGGGGCCGACGTTTCTACAATTCGAATGGCAAGAAGAAACTGACGAACATGAAGGGCGCCTCGGAACAGAAGTTCCTCAGCGCCGACAACATCGAACAAGGGGACGTGCTCTGCCTTCCTATTCCTGAGCCGCGAGGCGTACAGATTCCTTCCGTTCCCTTCAGCCATGATTACCACAGACGAGGGATTTGGCAAGAGATTGCCACCACACCGGAGATGATGTACCTGTTCGGGCTCTATGTTGCTGAAGGAACGATCTGGGAGAACGAGATCAACTTCGCGCTACATAAGAAAGAAGAGTTCATCGTGGAAGACCTTGACTCGATTGCCACGAAGGCGTTCGGCAACGGTGTCAAGATCCACGGGAGAGTGGGAAACGGAATGACCGCTCGGATGCTGTGCAAGCCTCTTGCCGAGTACCTCGGAACCACTTTCGGCCACACATCATGGCAGAAGAGCGTCCCGATAGCATGGGCGACATCACTCCCTGATGATCACCTAAGAAGCCTGTTGAAGGGTATCTGGCTAGGCGATGGAAGCAACTCGCAGGACGTATTCACTTACGGGACCGTCTCGGAGGGACTCTGGAACTTTCTTCAGCTCTCGCTTCTTCGTTTGGGAGTTCGATTTGCAGTAAGCGACCTTCCTCGACATCGGGGACGCGACGGGACTTGGCACAGGCACTCGTACTACATCAAATCGTGCGACATGACGAAGATGAACACCATCGTGCATCCAGCGCAGCACCTGACAAGATCCCGTCAAGAGTACCGTACAATGTGGTTCGAAGGTGGATTCCTGGAGTTCCCGGTCAGAAGAGTCTCCAAACGATCGTTCACGGGCGAGGTCTGGAATCTCGAGGTCGAGGATGCCAATTCGTATGTGCTTCAGGGCGGGGTCGTTCACAATTGCTTGACCAAAGATTCCTTCTATCTCTCTCAGCCGGCATCAGAGAAAGGATTCGTCCCCAGGCTCCTGACGGCCG
>CAVRAG010000003.1:0-67965 GCA_963718895.1 uncultured Nitrososphaerota archaeon | reverse complement strand
ACGTAGCGCTCGATGTATCGAGCCACCTCTCCCGAGCGACACTTCAGGAGACCGTCAGGCGGCTAGTCGCTGTCCTTGCCCTGTCGCTGATAGCGGCCTATCTCCTGGAGGCTCTCCTGAGCGGAACGACCCTTCAAGGACCGATCCTCTTGGTCGTGTGGATGCTCGCGCTGTCCCTGTCTTATGGATTCTCTTGGACCCTGTACCACAAGATGCTTGGTCACTCGCAGCGCGCTCAGATGGAGAGGGTGAACATCGTAGAGCTGGTGGCCAAGAGGGTCAATGAGGTGCTTGCTCCCATGCAGAAGCAGATCGTGGAGTTGCAGGAATCCGCGAAGGTTGACAGGGCCTCTGCCGATGATAGGAGCTCAAAGCTCGCCACGGCGTTCCAGGATCTGAAACATTCTGTGGTTGACAACATCCCTACGGTCGATTCCGTCCTTTTTGAGTTGAGGCACGAAAACTCGGTGATTGATCATTTGTTGAGGAGCTATCAAAGGTGGGCTGACCTGCACAAGAACGATGCCGCCGTAATCAATCGGGTATCCAGCAACCTGGAGTCCCTAGTAGAGAGGGCCGAGATCGTCGAAGAAGAACTCGCCGAGCTAAGTTGGAATCCGGAACAGGAGAGCCAAGGGCTGCTTGGAGCCGATGCGCCCAGACCGGTTCTCCTTCCGAGTGCTACCGTTGCTGTCGACCCTCCTCACAGGCTGACGAGGGAGGACGGTCTTGCGAACAGGGAGAAGGGCAACCAGGCCCTGATGCGCTTCCATGAGAAGCTGAGAAATCTTGGTAAGAACTGCAAAGTTAGTCTCCTTCACGGAGCGCCTGACCTGCTCTTCTTGGAAGAGGATGGGAGCGTGAGGTCCATCGCCGCATTCAAGGCGCTGACCCTGTCAGAGCAGGGCTCGGCAAAGCAGAGGTGGATACCGCGGGCCAAGCTGCTCGCCGAGCTGAGGCTGGCGACGAAGCAGAGCAAGCCAATGATACTGTTCGTGGAGAACCTCGCGAACGGCAGGGTCTGGGCGACGGTGATACCCAAGGACGGAGTGAAGGACTTCGGAGGGGTGACCACCCCTCTCATGCTCGTGAACGTCGACCCGGAGTCGGAGAAGGCATGCAGCGATTCGCTGACGAGCGTCCTGCAGCTTCTGTGAGCGATTCTCCCGAAATTGCACAAGAGTTTGACGACTGCACGGCACTGCACGGACTGCTCGCTCTGCACAGCGACGCACCCTTCTCTAGTTCAATTCTATCTCATTTCTTGCTTTCATTAGTCGTCTTTGTCAATCCTCTCTCGCAGCTTCTGTTCGAGAGAGGCGACTTGTGCTTCTTTACCCTGTTCTTTTCCATAATTGTATTGGACCTGCTCAGGACCACATTAGAGCAAGTGCATCCAACGCCTGCAGTGCCATCTGCAGTGGCTCGATTGGAAGAAAGACTGTAAGGTGATGACGCGTAGGCATGGATGACAATACTCCATGCGTGCCGCTCGCGTGCTGTCTAGATCATTAGAGCTCTCACCGCACAGAATCAACATTCCTTGACTCCTTCGAACCAACTGCACGTTAAGCTTATCTGCGGGAGACCTCGAACTACTCAAGAGGTGATTTGCAGGCTCCAACTTGTTTCATCAGTTACTCGTGGGATGATGCAAGCCACAGGGCCTGGGTCCTAAATCTTGCAGACAAACTCAGGAGGAAGGGCATTGACGCCACATTTGATGAATGGGATGCAGAACTTGGAAAGGACTTGGCTCGATTTATGGAAAAAATCAGCGAGGTAGATGATGTAATAGTTGTATGCACCCCATTGTATGGGGCTAAGGCTAACGTAAGAAAAGGCGGCGTTGGATACGAGAGCCTCATAATTACAGGCGAGATGCTCCGAGATCAGAATACCTCGAAATTCATTCCTTTGCTAAGGCGCGGGACCACGGAGAAAGCAATTCCAGCCTATCTTAAATCACGGAAATATGTCGATTTTCGAGTCGATTCAGAATTTGAAGATAGATTAACGCAATTGCTACGCCGATTACACGGTGTCCCCGAACACCCGCGGCCTCCGCTTGGGCCACGACCAACATTCATGACAAGCAATGCCAGCGCTGACGCAGTGCATCTTGCTGAGAAAAAGACTTTTTGCCGGCAGTGTGGCGCCTCCGCAGGCATACGTTCGACCTGCCCTGTTGATCTTTTATTTGGTCGGCATGACTTTACTTCGATTCGAGGAGATGTACACTGTCAGTCCTGTGGCGTCTCGCCAGGAAGACCCACACTGTGCCCCAGTGACCCTCTCAGTGGGAAGCATAGCTTTGTGATATCGCGCGAATAGGAAACCGTCGCATCGTGTAATAACATCCTCTCTGAATGAACAGGTGCAGCGATTCACGGCCAAGATTAATCAGGCAGTTATGGCGAGAGCGGAAACCACCCGAGGGAAAGGGTAGGGGCCACCCGAAGAGGGTGGGGAAACCGTAGCCCCGCAGGGTGAAGGTGTCCACACCTTCGAAGAAGGCAGCCAAAACCACGCGGGAGCAGGGCGACCAGTACCCAGCACGTTTCTTAGAGAAAGGTTAGGTCTTCCTTCAGCTAAAGAGAACGTGTTTTAATAACAAAGGCGCTCCCTTTCATTCGATGGCCGACTTCACTACTGGTTTTCTAATCGGCGCCGTTGCAATCCTAACCGTCTTCACAGTCACTGGTTGGGCACTTTGGTACCGTAGGAGGAATATGGCTTACACAAAGGAGCAGCTCGAGGATATCGTCGACGATAGGATCGACAGGTCTAGGGTCAAAATCAAGGGTGATATCGGCGAACAGGTCGCTCCGCATATGAAAGAATTCATCGAGAAGTATGATCCTGCGGACGCAAGATTTCTCGGTGGAAAACCTGTGGATTATCTAGTCTATAGGAATTACACCCGGGCCAATCAGGAGAAGGATGCCATAATCGAGGAGATAGTGTTCGTCGAGGTGAAGACCGGAAATACCGGACCTTCGCCCATCGAGCGCAAGATTAAGGACGCTATAGACTCTCATCGAGTGAGGTATGATTTGATTGTCCTGAAATCACTTGAAAAACCAAATTTCTGAATGACCACGCTTAGAAGACAGAGTAAAGGAGTCCACTCCTAGGAGTGGACTCTGTCCTACATTCCACGCCTTTAAATAGACGCCTTGTCATCTCAGATGCAAATGTCTGTAGAAGACGAAATAAGAAACAAGCTGATGTCAGGCTACTCCCCACAGCAAGTCATTCAGCAAGGTTACAAGAAGAGCACCGTCTATAAGGTATACAGTTCCACCAAGTCGCAAGATTTTCAAATCGCTCAGCCGTCTTGGTCAATCCAAAACGTGACCGCGCTTGATGGAAGGTACTTGCCTGGCCAAAGCGTGCCCCTTGGATTCCTCTTCCGAAACGATTCCTTGCTCGACATTTACGTTAACAAGATTGGGCTAAGGGCAGAATGGATGGAACAGAACTCATGGCATGCACAAGAGATCAATGACCTTGTAAAGAGAGGGACCCAAAGATGGTTTTCACTTAGCCTTCCAATTCCCCGCGAAGTGAAGCTAGGCGAATATGAGCTCCTCTTCGGGCTTGAGGGTCAGTATTTGCCTGCGACGCAGTTCCAACCAACACAGATAGAGTGGTCTGAGCCAGCAATTCTACATGTCAAGCAACCTCTCAGAGGTCTAACGGTTTTCTTTTCGCATAGTACAGAAGACATCGCCTTGGTGAGGCAACTTGAGGCGAGCCTAGACAACGCAGGAATTGTAGTAACGATTGGAGAAGATGTGATAAGCCCAGGGATTGTATTGGGTGAGAAATTCGAAAGGCTCATTCGAGAGTCAAATCTAGTCCTCGGCTTTCTAACAGAAAGTGGTGCAAGATCTGATTGGGTGATTAAAGAAGTAAATTATGCACTTCAAATAGGTAAGCCACACATCCTTCTAAAGGAGAAATCAGTACAGATTGATACTGACCGCGAATGGGTTGAGTTCTCGCGAGATCAGTCCCCCGACGCGATATTCTTGACAATTATGAACCGCATCTCAGTCGTGCAGAACAACGTAACGGCACAAGCCAACGCGGTTGGCGCAATTATCGGCGCCGGAATCTTGGTGTTCCTGCTGGGCGCTCTTGCGAGCGATTCGAAGAAGTAAGTGGGTATGGGTCAAAATGAACGAGAATGGCTAAGGAAAAGAACCAGCATGATAAGGACAATGATTTCAGATGGCTAATCATCGCGATTGTCTTCGGAGCAGCGGGGCTGACCGGGCTCAATCCTTTCAACTATTACATTTTGATAGTCTGTGAAGGCGTAGCTGCGGGAGCACTCCTGAAATTCAGGGACGTGCGAATCAACCTCAAAAAACAAAGCGGTAGTGACAACGTCATGGCTCAACAGCGTGGGCGTGGGAATACCATGACAAACCAGACAAGTCCAACGAATTCACCCATAATTCATAGTCAAGGTGATGTCTACATTGGGACCAAGCCTGCCCCTCAGGTTTCAGAACAAGCCAAAGAGAATAAGGAGTCTGCTTGGTGGATCAATAGGACGATCGCACTTGATGAATTCGAGGAATTTGGGATATATCTGAACGCGGGAGATGAGATTGTCGGTCATGTGAAATCGAAAGATTGGATTTCCGTTCAAATAATGGGGCAGAGCGGGCTGAACTCCCTCAAGCAGAATTACAATGTCAATCCCTATCAGGATTCAGGTAAAATAAAGGAGACAGATGTTCGTTACACTTCACCGAAGGCCAGGAACACCTATGTGGTGATAGTCGATGAGGAGGAAGATGCGGATGAAACGGAAGGGGAAGTAATGGTTCAGCTTGGAATCGTCCGAAAAGGCACCGAGTAAAGAAGACGTTGGAAATTTAGGGGAGTATGTCTGCGACTAGAAAGGCCTACAAGCAGCTGGGAACTCTTCTCGGTGGATTCGCAGTCGCCGCCATAGTTCTGGCAGTTATCCTTCCAACCTGGGCCTTTAACCTCTTCGTTACGTGGTGGGTAGGTGCTTTCATCGGCTCTGTTTTCTCATTCTTTGCAACAGCACTAGTTGAAATGTTGACGGGCGACTTCCTCAAGAAGTATCTGATCGAAGTGGAAGTCTTTGGGTTTGAGTTCTCGTTCTCCCTCTTTTTCATCGCTACAGTCATCGTGAGGGTGTGGCTTTTCGGAATCTAAGCCAAGTCAAATGGGAAACATGTAGAGCTGGTTCTCAATCGCCCAGATACCCTCTCCGAAATATTTGCCTTGTGTCTTCACCTTCTTAACGAAGTCCAAAACAATAACAATCAGCTCGTTCGTCAATTTGTTCATGTCCCAGCCCTTCGTCGCGTACTCCTGTTCCAGTCTGGCCCACCCTAGATGTGTGATCTCGTCGTTCACGCGGCCATTGAACTTCTTTATCTCCCCAACCATCTCGGGACCCCAGTCGCGGAGGTAATCCTTGGCTCGCGCGGTCTTCTGATCCTTGTCCAGCGAGAAGAATAGGAACTCCACAAGGTTCCTCGCATGCATCAGGGTGTTGTCGAGTGCCATATTCTTGTAGCCATATATTTCATGGCATCCATCTGGTTCAGCGAGTAGGAAGTCAGAGCATAGTAGTGCAGCTGCCTAGCAGCGACAATCCCCTGGACCTCATACACGAAATGCTCATTCAGGAAGAGTTTCTTTCCCTCATCATTTGGGATTGGCATGGAGATTTCCTTGCTCCCTTGAGTCAAACATTCTTTAATCCTTCTCGCTTGAATCCGAGTTCGAGTCCTCCAATTTCCGCTGAATTGGCTTCCGACATTGATTCACTCGCCTTTCCTCGCTGGTCCGAACCCAAAGGTCCACCTGCTTCGCTCCCGCCCCCAAAGTCCTCTTGATCGTCGCCTGCCACGTTGGGTTCGTGAGGCCTTTCGGACGATTCAGCAATTTCCGATACAAATCCTTCAAAGTCCGCTTTCCCTCCCAGTTCCTCGAGGGCCCTAGTAACGAGCTCAACCCACGTTATCTGTTTGAATTTCTCAAAAATACCAAGACCTTCTTGTGGGTTATGGGGATAAATTTGTGTGACGAATACTCCTTGCGAGAGCTGAAGGTATTGTGCGGTAGCTTAATCAGCTGTTCTTTCAATTCTTCCCTGTACGTAGCCTCCAGGTAAGCGCCTAGGGGAAAGTAGCTTCCACTGTTCCTCATGTTCCGATGAGAATAACCAAGTGGCCGGACTCGCCGAGATACTCAGATAGCCTGTTTACTACATCAATTGGCTTTTTGTTGATTTCCCTATCGCCGCGGAGTTGGACGTCTCAAGGATTTCCTGAGTAGCGAATCATGGGCAAATAAGGCGGATGAAGAAAGATTAGGTCATATTTCTTTCAAGGCAGCATTTGAATTGGAGCAGATTTTTCGCCCGAAAGCAGCCCGAACTCTCTGGATGTGAACTGAACTTAGTTCAAATCTCACCGGCCCCACTTCAAATTCTGAGCTTATTTCTTCCTCTTTCAGATAGAACAAGCTCACAGTTGGCTTATTATTTTAGGTGTTAGAGTCAAGCCGGGATTTGAACTCAAGTTGAGACCAGGACTCACCAGCCCCACCCCCAATTCCGTCAATGTCTCCTGGCGAGAGCCTTCACCACCCGATAAATGCGACTTGGTTGGTACAAGACTCGTACTGGACGGATTCTCGATCTCCAGGCAAGCCACGAGACTCGCCGATTCTGGCCGTGCCACTTGTCTTGGAAATCAAGCAGTCTTGCATCCAGACGGTGATGGTTTTCCCAGCCCGTTAGCCCTAGGAAGCCGAAGGCCTCGCCCTAGTTTACGCGAAGTGTCAAGCTGTCCTCTGCTGTGAGGTCGCCGGACCCCCTGGTGAGGTCTTCAGTTTCAATCAGTTCGATGGTGTCACTGCTGCGTGGCGCCATGTCCTCGGTTTCAGGTGCTCGAACTCCGAGCTGGCTTCCCGTCCACGAGCACCTCCACTTTCCTCCCTTTGAAGTACGAAAACCTTCCCAGGCTGACTTCGACCTTGTGTACCTCGGAGCTTCCTACGTCGAAGGACCATGTCTTCGCAAGGGGCGAGTAGTGGTATTCGTCGGCCAGCTTCTCTCCGTCCAGCTCTATGCGGGTTCTCTTCATTACCACGTCGTGGTCTACTGTAAGCGTGTGCTTCTCTTTCTCTCCTACTTCGAAGCTGGATTTGGCCATGCGTCTTGCGAAGGGTGACAGAACATAAAAGAGATCTGCGCCGCCCAAGTTTTTGGACCGACTTCGAGGCTGAGGCGCCTACTTCCATTTTGTCAGTATCTCCTCTCTGCGGAAGGTCGCTCTCGAGACGAAGAAGAGCAGCACGTCTACCAAGACCAAGGCTCCCGCGATTATCAGTAGGTTGCTGGTGTCTCCGAGGTTGATTAAGTTCAGCTCGCCGGCGACGTACACCCCTATGAATGGAACGATTGTCAGCGCTCCGAGTTGTTGTCCAGCCCTGATGTCGGTCACCTTCGAGGACACGATTACGTTCATCTGTACGCTCATCAACAACGCGAGCGGAAGAAGCAAGAGTACAACGATGGCTGAATTCGAGTCCGGGAAATAGTAGTAACCAAGCCTGTCCTTGGTGGTCAGGTCCATGAAAAGCATGAAGAGCGCGGATCCTCCCAGCACCGCAACTAGTGGTGGCAAGAAGGCAGCTATGCCCTTTCCAAGTAGAATCTCGCTGTCCGTCGTTGGCGTCGCAAGCAGCGGCTCGAGGCTCTTCTCGAGTTTTTCGCCAGCGATGGTGTAGGATGCTATCGGAGTGGAGAGATACGAGCCCAGAATGACGTAGAAGAAGAGGAACGCGGGTAGCAGGACCACCAGCTCGGCAGGGGTCTTCTTCTGGCCGATGTAGCCTATGATTGTGGGGATGAGAATGGCGACGAAAAGCGGAATGAAGGCCACCAGATAGACGATGCTCTTCTTCTTGCGGAGAGTCTTGAGGTCCTTTGCCGTTATGATCCAGGACTGGGAGAGCCTCACGGTCCCTAACTCCCCCCTCCTTCCCTCACCAGCTTCAGGTAGACGTCTTCAAGCGAGGCGCTGACTATCGTCACGGACTGGATGCGCCCCCCGGCCCTGACGATTGCACTCGATCACGGCGGCGTTCTGTTTGTCAGGGTCGCTCAATGCGACCTCCAGCTTGTTCCCTTCAGCCGTGACGCTTCCCGCAGCGGGGAGCTGTCTCACTCCCGCCAGAATCGCGTCGGTCGCTTGCTCCTGAAGCAGCACGACTGTCCTCCTGGTGCCTCCGCCGCTGCTGAGCGCCTTCTCGAGTTCCTGGGGAGTGCCAGTCGCGAGGAGCCTGGTGCTCAGGATCCCTATCCTGTCGCATATCCTCTGGGCCTCGTCCAGGTTGTGCGTGTTGAGGAAGATGGTCCTCTTCTCCTTCTTCAGCTCGAGGATGAAGTCCCTGACTGTCTTGGACGACTCCGGGTCCAGGTTGGCCGTGGGTTCGTCCATGAAGAGGAGCTCTGGCTCGTGTATGAGGGCGCGCGCGATGGCGAGCTTCTGCTTCATCCCTTTGGAGAAGGTTCCCGCCATAGCATCCCTCTTCTCCCACAGACCCAGCATTGTCAGGAATCGCTGGATGTTCTCCTTCCTCTGGGCCTCTGTGCAGCCGTACAGCTTGCCGTAAAAGTCCAAGTTGTCGTATGCGCTCAGGTCTTCGTAGAGGCCCACGTTGTCAGGCACCAAGCCGATGAGTTTCCGTATCTTCAGAGCGTCCTCGCTCCTCCCCGTGTCGTAGTCGCCGATCCTGGCTTCGCCGCTCGTCTTCGAGATGAGGCAGCAGAGCATCCTTACGGTCGTCGTCTTGCCTGCCCCGTTGGGTCCCAAGAAACCGAAAACCTCCCCAGCGTTGACCTTGAGAGTCAGGTTGTCAACGGCTGTGAGGCCGCCGAACCTCTTCGTGAGACCTTTAGTTTCAATCATCCGGCGGCATCACTGATGGCGAGTGCCTGCTCTATTTACCCGCGCTAGAGCTCTGTACAGGCTTGCCGTCCACGAGCACGGTCATTTTTCTCCCAAAGGCCCAGCGCGTCATCCCGAAGTTGACTTCGACTTTGTGGACCTCTGGACTTCCGACGTCGAACGCGAACTTCTTCGCACCAGGCGAGAAGAGGGATTCGTCAATGACCTTCTGGCCATCCACTTCGATACGGATTGTCTTCATAACCCGGTCGGTATCGACTGTGAGCGAGTGCTTCTCCCTCTCGCCCACCTCGAACCTAGATTTTCCCATGTGCCTCGAAGGGGTCACAGACAATATAAGAGGTTTGGCGCGTACAAAATTTGTACCGGATTCGGCTAGAAATTCGACCTGAAGGTTAAGAGATTCAACTCTCCCTGCATTTACCCGATTCCTGTCCCATCATGTATCGGTAACCAAGATTGGGTCGAAAAGCTGTAATGTTCGGATTCTGGCTGATCGGGTACGCCCTGGGCTTCGTCGCCTGGCTCGTGGCTCCGTCGGTCATCAACTCGTTTCAGGGGGTGGGCCTCAGCTCGGACATGGCGGGCGCGTTCGTGACTGGTCTGGCCGGGTCGGTGCTCATGCTGGTCGGGGTAATAGCCTGGGGCTACATGTCGAGCAAGCAGTAGCTCCATAACTCACGGGCGGCGCGGGATACCCATCCGGCAGGACCTCTGGATGCAGAGCAAGTCGGCGCGGGTGTCGTCCAGGTTCATTTGGGCTTGATGAGCCTGTCCCGGTAGCATCCGGACGCATGGCCGAAGTCTGGTCCGTCATGCCGACACCTTCGTCAATAAAGCCTTGGAACTTCTGCACTTATGACCCAGTCGCTCGAATTCGAGTCCCAGACACTCAGGAAGTGCCAATCGATATGCAAACACATGCTGCTTTACGGGGGTGATAACCAAGAATAGCGAGACGATGAGAATCCAATACCCCCTACCTGTGATCCGTGAACAAATAAATAACGTGCATTCTCTCTTTGCACTGGGAGACATTCAAGATGATGGTAAACATCGTTTTCACGCGTGTTCGCACCCGTGAACCGTCGCAGCTCAAGATCTACGCGGATGCCAGGCCCAAGATTTTTTGGCTGGTTACAGTATGAAGAATCCCGTCTCCTACGGAACCCCCTTTGAGGTTCTCGGGGGTCCGACGACCGAAGGAATCAGTATCCTGGAGTTCCCAACGCTCGCGGGGGCTAAGGCGTGTTATTCGAGTCCCGCATACCAGGATGCCAGTCAGAATCGTTTCAGGGGAGGCGACCACACCGCAATGATTGTGGATAGTTCCGTGCCCGCTGTCACCCATTAGGCTACCCTTGAGCAGAGGTGCTCCGAATCTGGTGAGCATTTGAACACCCGTCAACCACACTTGGAGCATCGTTGTTCATGGGCGGAGAGCGGCACGCTCCTCCGTACCTACCACGACGAGGAGTGGGGGGTGCCGGAGCACGACGGCCGAAAGCTCTGGGAGACACTTATGCTCGAGGGCTTCCAGGCAGGTCTTTCCTGGACCATCATTCTTCGCAAGCGCGAAGCGTTTCGCAAGGCGTTCGAGAACTTCGATCCAGAACTGGTTGCGCGGTTTAGCAAAGCGGACGTGGCGCGACTCCTTGAAGACCCTGGGATCATCCGATCTCGGGCCAAGATCGAGGCGACGATCGCTGGCGCTCGTATCTATCTAGATATGCAGGCCGCAGGAGTGGATTTCTCGACCTTCATCTGGGACATCGCCGGTGGAAGGCCGATTCAGAACACCAGCCCCGTGCCTACCATGACTCCGCTCTCAGAGGAGCTATCCAAAGTACTGAAGAAGCGAGGTTTCAAATTCGTAGGCCCTGTAATCGTCTATGCGTGGATGCAGGCGACCGGCATCGTCAATGATCACGCGGCAGACTGCTTCCGCCGGAGAGTGGTCGAAAAGATGGGCCGGCCTGAAGAGTGAGGTATGAACACGTCAGCCGCAAGAGGCAGGAGCGATTGTCGGTGCCATTTGGACGAATCTGGACGCCTTGAGTACTCTAGGCCCATTCGTTATGAATCATTCAAATCCACCAAACGAAAGTGTGCTGGTCGAATCTCACCGACTTCCTCCATTCGATGACCAGAGTCATGCAGCAACGAATCCGATACCAGGACCAAGAACGCGCCACGTCTCACCGGTCCCACCATCAACCTAGCCAACTCGTCCGCGAGACCCCAAGAAGCGAACGGACAGGGCACATCATGCTCCGTCGTGGCGAACCTTTCGTTTCATCCCATCGTGTACCGGCGTCTGCGCAGGTCGGATGAGTCAGAGACTTCGCGAACAAGGCCGCCCTCTACCAAGGTAGCTAGGGCAGCCTGCACGGTCCTCCTCGGCAGCCCCGACCTCAGACAGAGGGTAGGTTGGTCGATTGGGTGTTCCGTCCTTATGAGGTGATAGATGAACTTGGCCGCCGGAGATCCATCGAAACTCTGGAGGGGTCGAGACAACCCAAGGGTCTCGACCGTCAGACCGAGCCTTTGCATCTCGAGGATGAGGGCCTCGTTCATGGGCACGCCTGCGAGATTCACTGCCGGCCCGAATTCCAGGACGAGGGCCGAGAGCTGCTGCATGTCGCCAGTCTCGAAGATGAGGTTCGGGGGACCAAATGTGCCCGCGACCTCGTTCAACACATCCCAGGTCCCCTCCCGTTGAGCGTCGCCTCCTCCGACGCTTGTTCCCGCCTTCGGCACCTTGACAATGACCCTGCGGCTCTTCAGCTCTAATGCCTCCCGGACCTTCGAGACGGTGTCGCCGGCGGACATCAAGGACCTGTCCCTCTTGCCCGCTTCGTAGACCCATTCCATCGAGAGCTCCGCTGCCTTGCTGGCGATCATCTGCTTCGTCTCGAACGGGAGCCCTCCCGCAAGCTCGCTGACTTCCACCGCATCAAACTCGAGCTCGGCGAGGCCGCCGAGCACCTGGGGGACGACGCCCTTCTGGACCGCGACCTCGATCAGGGTTCCTCCGCTCATGACCTTGATTCCAAGATCATGGAAGTGGTGTACCCTCTCCAGCAACCATGACCGTTCGACCATGAGTGGCAGGCTCAGGCCTACCTTGACGAAATCGATGTAGTCGGCGGACTGCTCCAGAAGCCCACGGTCAATCGAACCGAGCTGATCCGACGCCATCGTTATGCCGTTCTCCCGTGGTTTCCCCTCGCGCGCAACCTCGAGAATCTCGTCCACCAGCCTCCCGCTGAGTTGCATCAGGTAGGCGTAGCTCCTGCGCCTATCATTAAGTATTTTGCGTGAAAGGTACGCCTTATGTACCGTCTTCGTCGCCTGGAAACCAGTCATGGTAACGTCTCAAGAGAGCGGTCTTGTGCTGGACACGAAGGGAACCCTGTGTCCCCTTCCGGTGTTGAGGACCAGCCAGGCAATAAAACAGGTCAGAGTCGGGGAGGTGATTGAGGTTCTTGCAACCGACCCCGGATCCAAGCCAGACCTCACCGCCTGGGCGAGGATGACGGGCAACGAACTCGTCGGCGTGACCGAAGAGCCAAGTGACCCCAAGGTCTACAGGTTCCAGATAAGGAGGACGAAGTGACCGGAATGGCGCTGGTCTCTCAAGCGAAGGAAGCGGAAGCAGGAAAGAGGGCGAACCGACTGGTCTTGGTCGTCACCAAGAACACCATAGATCAGGTCTATCCCCCGCTGATTCTGGCCACAACAGCCGCGGCCTCGGGGATGGAGGTGGAGATGTACTTCACGTTCTGGGGGCTGAAACTCCTTGACAGGAGGAGCCACACAAAGACGAAGCTTGCTTCCGTTGGCAATCCGGCGCTCCCGATGCCGAACATCCTCGGGGTCCTCCCGGGCATGACGGCGATGGCCACGAAGATGATGAAGGGCCAGATCAAGAAGTACTGGCCGACTATCCCTGAGATGATGCAACAGGCGAAGGACCTCGGAGTCCGATTCCACGCGTGCTCGCCGACGATGGGCCTGATGGGCATCCAAGAGAAGGACCTGATACCTCTGACCGACGACATCGTCGGGGCTTCCACGTTTCTCGACTGGGCCACTTCCGCCGGCACTGCCACGATTTTCGTCTAGGGTCGCACAGTGGTCCCATGTCAGGGCTCGAAGGAGGGGAGCGTCGTTGACTCCAGCAGGTGCGAGTCAAGAGTCGGTCGCGGATTCGGTTCTGCTCGAGCGGTTCGTCAGGGAGATCAAGAGCAGGGTCCCCCATCTCGACGTCGATGGGGCGACCGTAGTCAACGCCACCCCATTGGTCGATATCACCGCTGATCTCATCGAGTGCGGCAGGTCCGAGTATGGCCTGGATCTCTCCGGGAGGGAACTCAGGGTATACGGAAAGCTCGAGTCGGAGATGGTGGGGGGTTCGGTCAAGGTCAGACCCGCCATCCAGATGGTCCAAGACGCGATCCTCTCAGGCAGAATCAGGGGGAAGACGACGGTCTTCGAAGCGACCTCCGGAAACTTCGGTATAGCGCTAGGATTGATGAGGAGGCTCGACATCGACGTCGTCGCCCTTGTCTCCAGGAAGCTCCAGGACGGGGTCCTCAGGGAGCTCGACAGGTCCGGAGTGAAGACTCTCAACCTTGACATCGAGATATGCCCTGCGCCCGGGACGAAGGTGGACCCTGGCGCGCTCGCCGCGAGGGCGGTGGCCTCCAGTGTCAGGAGCCAGCTCTCACGCTATGGTTTCGACACATCCTTCTTCGAAGACTCGCCCGAAGAAATGGAGCGCCTCCTCGCGAGAGGGGATGCGATAGGTCTGGCGAAGCTCCTGGCGAGGGCCTACGGCGGGTTCTGTCCTGAGCAGTACGACAACGAATTGAACGTGAGGGCGCACGAGACCCTGACCGGCCCGGAGATAGAGCAGCAACTCGAGGAGCGCGGGGGTTCACTCTCGGAATTCAAGCTCGTCTGCGCCTTCGGCACGGGGGGCACGTCAACCGGTCTCAGCAGATATGTTCAGGCGAAGTTCGGGAGGAAGGCGGTACACGTAGCCTTCCCTGCGAGGGACCAAGACGTCGCAGGAATACGGACCAGGGAAAAGGCGCTCGGTCTGAGGTTCTACGAGCCCAACTTGTACGCAGGCGAGCACGAAGTGGACTTCGCGGCGGCCAAGCGGGCCATGGCGTTCTTCGTGAGGAAGGGGTACGACATCGGAGAGAGCAGCGCCTTGGCCATCTACGCGACCCTTCAGATGATCAACTACGGCGCCGGCGAGCGGTTCGTCGTGATTCTGGCCGACGGAATCCAGAAGTACACCGAGAGCAAGGTAAGGCGGGAGCCCGAAGAGAGCCTCGAGGTGACCGCTCAGGAAGCGAGCTCGCACCGGGCAGAGTTCGGAGGGGTTGTCTGGACGCACCCCGTCTTCCTTCCTTCGGAATGCGGGATCGAACTTCTGGCGTCCTCGCTGAAGCGCGACAAGAGCGAAATCCGCGTCGCGGAGGCGGGAGATGTGGAGTCGCTATACCTGCGTCGAGAGATCACCGAAGGACTAGGAAGGATCCTCCCCCATGATGGGAGGAAGTTGTTGCTCGTTTGCATGAACGGCGGCACCTCCCTAAGGATTGCCGAGCTCCTCTTTGAGCGGGGAGTGAGGGTCGTGAGCCTGAGAGGAGGGATGGCGGCTCTCTCGGCGAACGAAGGGGAGAGAGCATCAGAGCTCATACAACTCGCACAAAGGTGAAGGGCCCGCGAGGGTCTACCCGACACGAACCCATACTGTCACGGATTGTCGCGCCTCAGTTGGAGCATCGATCGGTCGGCCCGATTCCGACGTCATGTCCCCACTAGATGACTCGAACCCACGCAACGAAAGTGTGTCTTGACGAAGGCCATCGGAACGTCATCAGTCGGAAGCGCATACTCCTCTGGTCCCCGTTCGCTTCTGCCCGCCAGGCCGGACGGTTACCGTTATAACTCCGGGACGGGAGCGTGAAAGGAAGGGGTAGCGTGAAACCTGTCTTGAGGGTCCGACTGGGTTCTCACTCTTGCATCGACCCGAACGGCATTTGGAGCCACCTGTCTTGAAGTCGAAGCAATCTGCGGAACTACACGCGCGCTCCGGTTTCCTCTCGAACTTCATCCTAGGAAGCCAGGACGGGCTTGTGAACGTCCTCGGAATCCTGCTCGGGCTCTCCGCGGCGACCAGCGATCTCCGACTGATCTTCGTCGCAGCCTTCGCAGCCCTCGGCGCGGAATCGATCTCCATGGGGGCCGTGGCCTACACGTCCACCCTCGCGAGGAGGAAGCAGTACCTGAAAGAGGTCGCCCGCGAAAAGGCCGAGATGAAGGAGGTGCCACAGATGGAGAAGAAGGAGGTGAGAGAAGTCTTCCAGAAATGGGGGTACAAAGGGGAGGAACTCGAGCGCATGACCGACCTGATAGCCTCCAGGCCGAGGGCGTGGCTCGACTTCATGATGTCCCACGAGCTCAACCTTGCGCCGGTAGACAAGTCTGAACCGAGGAGGAGCTTCGTGGTCGTGCTGAGCTCCACCATCTTTGGCTCGATAATCCCCCTGATACCCTACTTCCTGGTGGGCAAGGACGTCCTGCTAGGCGCGGTCGGATCGGTGACCGTCAGCGGGGTGGTGCTCTTCGTCATCGGGTACTACGAGGCCAGGACGACGGTCGGGTCAATCTGGAAGAGCGGGCTCCAGATGACCGCGATCGGCCTTGCGGCCGGGCTGGCTGGCTTCCTGATAGGACACTTCATAGGCGCCTCGCCAGTCTAGCTCAATCAACGACGCGGTGACGATTCAAAATCAAGTCAGGGAGAGCATCCTCTCGAAGCTTGCCGCCGTGCCGACCGTTCAAGGGTCATACTTTGGTTGCTGGCTGCGCCACTCCCTTGTTCCTCACGACCACGATGGTGCACTTGGTCGCGAACGCAGCGATGACCCCAGCCGCTGCCAGCCATGGCGCTATGAGGACACCGACGAGGCCGGCTGTGACGGGTATCTCCAGGAGGGCTTTCCCAGTCTCGTCCTTCACGATTATCTTTGAGACGTTCCCCTCGTGCAGCAGTTCTTTCAGCTTCTTCGTAACTTCGTCCGCCGAGACTGTGAACTCCTGTGTCGTCGTGTTCTTCAGGACGGAGGCTCCGCATTCATTGCAGTACTTCGCGTTCTCGGCAAGATTGGCGCCGCAACTGCTGCAGGTTTCCATGCAGATTCGTCAATCATGATCAAGTTAAGGCTACCGCATCTTCTGCGAGCGACTACTCGCGCCGCATTTCCCCTCGGCATTGAAGAGCGCGGCACCATGGCTAGTGGTGAGAGGTCTCGCCGCCAACCCTGCGGGGCGGTGAGGAATCCGTGTACCCTGGGAGACTCTATCGCTTCTTTGTGCTCTTTGCGGGTTTGGCAGCTTTCGAAGCCTTCGGAGGCTTCGCGCTCACCTTCGCCAGAATCTTCGATAACACTGCCTCTTGCTTGGCCCTGCTCCTAGCCGCGTCCTTCGCTATGCTTGTCTTCAGCGCAGCCAGGTCACTGCGCAGGGTCGCGAGCTGCTTCTCCAGCCTCTTGGCGCTTGCATCGTGGCTCTTCCTGAAGCTTCCTACGTCCTTCGAGAGCTTGGTGGCTGCCAGTTCGCTCCGGAGGGCGGCGACCTGCTTCTCCAATCTCTTGATGCTCGCTGCGTGACTGCTTCTAAAGTTCCCGACGTCCCTTGAAAGGGAATCTATGTTCTCTCGCACTATCTTGAGCTGCGTCCGTCTTCCCTCAACCTGAGGGCCCGCTGGCGTGGGCACCTCAATTTCTGGCGACGGCACGGGAGCATCGCTCATGTCTGTTGCTGGCATGGATCCGCCGGCGCTCTCGTCCATCGTATCTTCGCTTCCGCCTGTCTCTGAGGCCAAATCATTCGGAGAAATACCTCCGTTGCTAATTAATGTTTGTATCTACGGCGCTTTTCAAAATCCGGCTCGCATTCGAGCAGGATTCTCTCTAGTTCTTCCCCGGTCCTTCGGACGCAATTCTCCCGCCGACGAACTCGATGCCGACGAGAGGCTCATCTCCGATGACCCACGCATCGTGGCCGGGGGGTACAGATGCCACGTCTCCCGCTCCGATGTCAAACTCTGTCCCGTCCTTCATCCTTACGCGGTACCTGCCGGAGATCACGTACTGAAGGTGTGGAGCTTCGCACCACTCGGTCTTGACCACCGGCTTGACGTCGTTCGACCACTTCCACCCCTTCTGCAATACGAACCGTGCGACCGTGCCGCCTGCGATGTTCACCAGCTCGATTCTCGAATGATTGAATTCTCTGACCTCTTTCGAGGCAGCCATGTTCTTGACCTCGTGGCTTGACATGGACCGTCGAGGGCGCGAATCTCTAATAAACTCTCTCGGACTCGAAGCGCAGAGCAATCCATCAACGGATCGTAATCCCCGAGGACGAGACAGGCGGTCCCGTGGGTCTTGACAGCCGGTGACCCGTCCTGCAAGGTTCTTAAATGACAATCCGTCGCGCAGGCTCAAGGCGACTTGGCATGGTCTGGTTCGATTGAGTTTCAGAGGGTTCCTCAGGGAGCTGGATGAGACCGGTGACTTGAGGCACATCACCAAGCAGGTGTCGACCAAGTACGAGATCGCCGCTCTCGCGCACAAGCTCGATGGCCACCCCCTCCTCTTCGAGGATGTCAAGGAGACTAGGGAGTACAGGGTCGCGATCGGCGTCTGCGGCGGCAGGAATCTACTCGCGAGAGCCCTGGGCGTGCACCAGGGCCAGCTCCTCGGAAGGGTCTTGGAGTCCATCGAGAATCCTAGGCCGTTCAGCGCCGTCGATCGTGCGCCGTGCCAAGAGGTGGTCGAAGACGAGGTCGACCTCTATAGAATCCCGATCCTGACGCACTGCGAACGCGACGGCGGCCCCTACGCGACGGCAGGGATAGCGGTTGCCAAGGACCGGGAGTTTGGCTTCAACGCGAGCTACCACCGCCTGATGCTCATAGGCAGGGACAGGGTCGCCGCGAGAATCCTACCCCGCCATCTCGACGAGTTCGTGAAGAGGGGGAACCGGGAGGTGGGCATCTCCCTGGGCAATCATCCCGCGTTCCTATTCGCCGCGGCCGTTTCGTGCGAGATCGGGAAGAGCGAGTTGGAGATAGCGAACGCACTCAAGGAGATGTCGTTCGTCAGATGCACGACGAACGACTCGGTGGTACCGGCCGAGTGTGAACTCGTCCTGGAGGGCACGATCACGGATGAGTTGGTCGACGAGGGGCCGTTCCCCGACATCACAGGCGCCTACGACATCGTCAGGAAGCAGAGGGTCATCAAAATCAAACGCATAACACACCGAAGGGACCCAATCTATCAGGCCATCCTGCCCGGGGCCGCCGAGCACAGGATGCTGATGGGCATGCCGCGCGAGGCCACTATGTTCAGGGAAGTCAACAGGGTCTGCGCCTGCCTTGACGTGCGTCTGACCGCTGGGGGCAGCTCCTGGCTGCATGCTGTCATCAAGATAAGGAAGGAAAAGGAGGATGATCCGAGGGACGCGCTCGAGGCCGCGTTCAGGGGCCATCAGAGCCTGAAGCACGCTGTCGTCGTGGACGATGACGTGGACCTCGATGACCCCGACGCCGTGGAGTGGGCCGTCTCGACGAGGGCCCAACTCGACCGCGACCTTCTGCTGAAGCCCGACGAGTATGGGTCGTCCCTCGACCCATCTGCCGACCAGGTCACAAGAAAGACCTGCAAGGCCGGACTCGATGCGACCATCCCCCTGGGAGTACCGAGAGGTCAGTTCGACAAGGCCAGGATCCCCCTCGAGGACGGTATGAAGGTAGAAGACTACCTGTAGCTGATCGAGAATGCGTCTCACACCAGAGGAGAAGGAAATGCTCTCGGGAGGTGAGGGCCACGCCACCAAGAAGAGCATGGAGATCCTGGTGGCCCTCGGGGAGATCTACGGCGCCAAGAGGCTAGTCCCCGTCTCCAGCGTGCAGGTCTCCGGCGTCTCGTACAAGAATCTGGGAGACGCGGGGATCGAGTTCCTAAGGGAGCTGGCAGAGGACGGAAGGGCGCGGGTCAAGACGACCCTGAACCCCGCGGGGATGGACCTGACGAACTGGAAGCTGCAGGGAATCGACAGCGGCTTCGCAAGCAAGCAGCTCGAGATAATCGACGCATACCGGAGGCTCGGGCTGGAGATCTCGTGCACCTGCACACCCTATCTTGCGGGGAACGAGCCGCGCCTCGGGGAGCACATCGCCTGGGGAGAGAGCTCGGCGGTCGTCTACGCCAACTCAGTCCTCGGCGCGAGGACCAACCGCGAGGGAGGTCCCAGCGCCTTGGCCGCGAGCCTTACCGGGAGAACCCCTCTCTACGGATACCATCTCGATGCGAACAGGGTCGCGACGATGGTGGTGGACGTGGCCGCGGAGCTCACCACGCCCGAGGACTTCGCAGCGATGGGATACTCCGTCGGCAAGGTTGTCCGGAACGGGGTGCCCCATTTCAGGGGGATAAGCGAAGCCGGGCTCGAGGAGTCGAAGGAGCTGTCCGCCGCCCTGGCGAGCTCGGGCGGGGTCGCGATGTTCCACATGGCGGGCGTCACCCCGGAGGCCGGGAACCCGCCCGACGGAACCGAGACCCTCACATTCGGCCCACGCGACCTCTCAGAGGCGGTCGCCAGCCTGAACGATGACGGCGACCCCGATTTCGTCTCGGTGGGTTGCCCCCACTGCTCGCTCAAGGAGCTGGCGACCATCGCCGGACTGCTGACGGGGCGCAAAGTCACCAGAGAATTCTGGATATGCTGCAGCCGGGAAGTGAGGCGGCAAAGCGATGCGAAGGGGTACTCGAAGGTGATCGAGCGGAGCGGAGCAAAGTTCGCCTGCGACACTTGCATGGTCGTTGCGCCGATAGAGACGATGGGATACAAAGTGGTAGCGACGAACTCGGCAAAGGCCTGCCATTACCTGAGGAACAACGGCCTGCGCGTGAGGTTCCTGACCCTCGAAAGGTGCGTCTCGGAGGCGACCAGGTCGAGTTGAGGCTGAAGGGAAGGGTGATCTACGGCGGAGAGGCGGAGGGAGAGGCCCTCGTGACCTCGCAACCCATATCCTTCTACGGTGGGGTGGACCCCACCTCGGGTGAGGTCATCGAGAGGGGTCACGAGCTCAAGGGAGAGTGCGTGAAGGACAGGGTCCTGGTCTTCCCGTACGGGAAGGGCTCGACGGTGGGCTCCTACATTCTCTACAGGCTCAGCAAGAGCGGCCTCGCCCCGTCCGCGATCATAAACGAAAAGTGCGAGACGATCGTCGCCGTCGGCGCGATAATATCCGGGATTCCCTGCGTGGACATGGTCGACATAACCAAGATAGGGCAAGGTTCCCGACTCAGGGTGAGCGGCGCGACCGTCCGGTATTGAAGCTACGGACCATCCTCATGTGGACGGCTAGGCAGAGGCACCCGGGGGCCCATCCCAGCGCGGCGCAAGGCCGTGCGCGATGCCGAGGACGTCGAAGACCTTCCCGACGACGTGATTGACAATGTCGTCGATCGTCTTTGGCCTGTTGTGGAAGGCGGGCATGGCAGGCAGGACTACGGCACCGGCTCGCGCGACCTTGACCATGTTCTCCAGGTCGATCAGGGTCAAGGGGGTCTCCCTGACCACGAGTACCAGCGGGCGCCTCTCCTTCATCGAGACCTCGGCCGCCCTGAGAAGGAGGTTGTCGGCGTAGCCGCTCGCGACGCCCCCTAGCGTCTTCATGCTGCAGGGAATCACGATCATGCCATCGGTGCGGAACGAGCCGCTCGAGAGCTTCGCGGCCGGGTCGTCTATCCTGTAGGTCTCCGTGGCGAGCCTCTCGACATCGGCTGCAGCGAGGTCGGTCTCGATGCGAATCGTCTCCCGCGCCGCGGAGGTCAGGATCAGGTGCGTCTCGACCTTGGCAGCCTTCAGCGCCTCGAGTGCTCTTATTCCGTAGATGGCACCGCTGGCCCCGGAGATTCCTATGACGAGGCGCATGTGAGCCTCAGTGCCGGGCCCTCATTTAAGGGAGTTATCCGTGGGCAGATGTGTCCCGAGGCCTCCGGTCAGGTCTGGTGCAAGGAAACGATAGAGATATACAGATATCCCCTCCCCTCGGATGGCATAAATTGGTCGATTACAAGGGAGAGGGCGCCCTCAGGAGGATTGAGTACCCATGGGCACGCCCACCCGCTCAATGGGATGGTTGCTTGAGGGACAGTCCTTCTCGTCGAGATTGGGGCGTGGCAAGAAGACTGGCAATCTTGGGATAGGGTGCTCAGTGTGCTCGCTCAGGGTCCTTTGTTGCTCGCCGCTGCCCTCGTTGGGATCCTTTACATGTCCGCTCCGGACCACTGGGCGACGCTAATCATACTCGGACGCGTCTCGAGGTGGGACCGTTCCCGGCTGATGGGGGTGGGCGCGATGACCGCCGTCGGGGTCTACATACTCTTGGCGGGCTGAGGCCCGGCTGTCGTGCAAGAGGGCGCGACAGACTCCATCCGGCAATGAACTGTAGGTAAGTACGATGTCGAGGGAGCGTATATCGGTGACGATATCGTTAGACATATATGCCGTTGTCGCCGGGCGCCCGGGCCATGTCGAACAACGATGCTCCGGTTCCGCAACCTCCGGAACAGAACCAGACGTTCGACAAGAAATATGCGAACCGCGTCCTCCTTCTGCTCGCAGTGCTCGCGGCCTTCGTCCTCTATGTGGACATCATGCTCACACCCTCCTTGCCGAGGATCGCCTCCGACTACAAGGTCTCGATAGCGGAGGTCAGCCTCATACTCTCGCTCTACACGGTTTTCGGCACGGCGGTGAATCCCCTGGTTGGGAAGCTCGGCGACATCTACGGCAAGAAACGGATCCTGATCTACGTCCTCGTGCTCTACGTGGCCATGGTGGCTACCACATCCTTCGCCCCCAACTTCACCACGCTCCTCATCTCCCGAACCTTCCAGGGAATCGGTCTTGGTATCTTCCCTCTGGCCTTCAGCCTCGTGAGGGAGGAGTTCCCGCGCGAGATGGTGCCCCGCGCCCAAGGCCTGCTCAGCGCGATGTTCGGCGCCGGTGCAGCGCTCGGTCTCCCGATAGGGGCATTCGTGGCCAATTCCTACGGTTGGCAGGCCAACTACCACATCGCGCTCCCCTTCATCGCCGTGCTCACGGCCCTTCTCTTCTTCACTCTCAAGGAGTCCGCATTCAAGAACCCGATGGCCAAGCTCGACTACGTTGGTGCCGGCTGGCTGGGCCTGACCCTTGGGATGATCGTTTTCGGTCTCTCTGAGGGGTCATCTTGGGGGTGGACCTCAACCTCCGTCCTGGGCCTCGTCTTCGGAGGCGGCATACTCCTGGGACCTCTGGTGATCTACGAAAGAGGCAAGAGCGACCCGATTCTCAACCTGAAACTGCTAGGAATACGGAACGTGGTGGTCTCCAATGCGATAGGGCTTACGTCAGGCATGGCACTCTTCTTGGCCTTCCAGGCGATCACCTATGAGCTGGAGCTCCCCGCCCCGAGCGGCCACGGTTTCGACATCTTCACGACTGGGCTCTATCTCCTTCCTCTGGCGGTCGCGATACTGATAGTGGCCATACCCGTCGGCCGTCTAATCCCGACCTATGGCGTCAAGCCGTTTCTCTACGCGGGAGGCGTCCTGGGAGGCGCCGGGTTCTTCCTCCTATCCACAACTACCAGCGCAATGGGCATCGTTGTGTGCCTCGTTTTGGCCTCGCTGGGACTTGGGATGATGTTGGTCGCGACGCAGAACCTGCTCGTGCTCTCGGTCAAGAAGAGAGAGATGGGATTGGCCACCTCCCTCAGCACGGTCTTCCGCAACATGGGGAGCAGTCTCGGCGCTCCAATCGCTGGCTCGCTGCTCTCGACGTACACCGTGACGTACGTCGTAGGCGGAGTTCCTGTCTCGCTCCCAGAGCGAATCGCGTTCCAGTATTCCTTCTATTTCGCGGTCGCGGGGTTCGCTATCTCTGTGGTACTCGCCATCTTCGCGCAAGAGGTCATGGGAAAGCGAGCCCAGAGACAGGTAGTGCAGGATTGACCCGTCTATCAGCCATCCACGCGAGCGCAACGAAGCTCTGAGGCCTCACTCTCCTGCGTCAGCGGTCTTTCGCGTAGGTCAGGCCCTCCACCCTTACCGCGTAGCCCTCGATCTCCTTCATCCTGCTGGCCACGTTGGGTTGGGCCCATAGCTCGAGGGGTTCTAGGTAGTCAAGGTCGAACTCGATGACGTTCCCGCACCTGCATCTGCTCCCCCAGAGGTTCTCGCCGACCCTGGTCGCCTTCAGGGTGGAGGCCATGAACATATTCAGGCACCTAGGGCACTCTAGGATGACGCTGTTCATCAGTCCTCACAAACCCTTCACCTCTTTGGCGGCAGGAAGTGCATCACGCTCGTGCTGTCGGGGTAGATCTCATACTCTTCGGGTTCAAGCTTTCGTTCAGGGTCCCTCTTCTTCGTCTCGGCCATGTGCTCGAGCCTTGCGCAGGTGGCTATAACGGAATGGGGACGGTGAAAGTGAGAGTCGGGAGGGGGATTTCCGAAAGTGAGCCAGGAGACTTATCCATGCATCCTCTTCGAAAATCCTGAAAACTTGCCATTTGCAGTTTGAACTGAGCTTGTAATATACCACAATCATGCACCCCCGCCGAACACTTATTGCGAACGCAGCAGAGGGAATCTTCCGCTGAGGAAGAAGAGGGAATGAATTGAAGATTTCCGGGTTCGTGGTCCAGAGAAAGAAGACGGTCATCGTCATCTGGGTCATCGCCTTCCTAGCCCTCACACCCCTCCTGCTGAGCTACGGGCAATACATCAGTTACTCGGAGAGCCCCAAGTCGCTCTCCAACAGTGAATCCGGAGTGGCACAGCAGGTGCTCTCGGCCGTGTCTCCTTCGAACTCCACACTCACGGTAGTGTTCCAACCCAGCAGCGGAGAAGCCATCGGCAAGATAGAGAGCCAGACGATTGCTTTCCAGAAGGCACTGAACTCGAGCAACATCCCGTTCTACTCGGGAAGCAGTTCAGCCTTCTCCAGCTATGAGAAGTTTCTGGACGGGGTCTTCACTAACAGCACGGTGCTGAGCATGCGCGACACGTACTACAACTTCTCGGAGCTCGCGAACGAGGTCTACCGGTTTCCCAGCGCGTTCCTAGGGAACTGGTCTCAGTACGGATACTCTCAGGCTTCGGTCAACCAGACCGCCCAGAAGGCGTCCTACGACGGAAGCCAGTACGAATCCGCCTTCTTGCAGGACCTCGACAAGGCTTTCTTGGCCCCTGCCCTCTCGAGCCCGGCAGACAAGGTCCAGAACGCGACCGCCACAGCCGCCGTCCCGAGCTTCATCTACGAAAGTCCGTTCTTCATCTTCGCCGTGGTCGACACAGCAGGGTACAACGTGACTAACTACAGCACAGACATGGTGGCGCCCGTCGCGACCTACCTCTCCGAGTTCGCTGGGTTCCACATCTCTGCTCTGCTGGTTCAGACCGCCCTCGTGGCGGGAGACAACGCCAGCAAGTACTACTTCTCGCAGTACGGCCTCCTGGGAGCCCCCTCGTTCGTGACCCAGGACTACATCAGCCCTGACAACTCGACCTACCTGGTAACCGTGAACTTCAACGTCACCGAGGACTATCGCGGTCCCAATGACCTCTACCCGGCTCAGAGCGCCACGCCCGAGATCAGGAGCCTGTCTCAGCAGTACTTCGGGGCCGTCGAGGTGACGGGGCAGGGAGCGGTCGCGGCCGACACGGCCCAGCTCTCGGCGAGCAGCGGATACGCGTTCGGTCTGATCTTCGTGTTCCTCGCCATCGCCGTCGGCCTGCTCTTCGCGGCCTACCTCCCTCCACTCCTGGTTCTGATCGTCGTCTCGCTCGCGACCGCCCTCGGCTACGTCTCAATATTCCTCACCGGGCTCTTGCTGGGCCACGTCGACTACGTGGTCACCGACGTGCTGACCGCGGTGATACTGGGAGTCTCCACGGATTACTTCGTCTTCATCCTCGCGAGGTACAGGGAGGAGCTCAGGACAGGTAAAACGGACTTTGAGGCTCTCTCAATCGCCACCACAAAGGCCGGGTTCGGGGTCATCGTCTCAGGAGTTACGGTCGCCCTGAGCCTTGGCGCCATCTCGCTGGTCTCGGGTCTGGAGAGCTGGGGGCCGGTCCTCCTGCTCACGATGCTGTTCACGGTGGCGCTGGAGACGACGCTCGTGCCCGCACTGTTGAGCTTGATCGGCCCAAGGGTGTTCGTGGGAGGGAGGTTGCACCTCCGGGGCAGGAAGGAATCGCCGCCCATCTCTCCGGAGGGGAGAAGACCGTCCAGGCCCATGGAGAGGTCCACCTTCTATCGGGTCGTCAAGATCTCCGAGCGCCGCAAGTACCTTATCATCGGAGTGATCATCCTGCTCGCGGTTCCCACGACCTACCTGTGGTTCAACCTCCCAACGACCTACAACGTCAACGAAGGACTTCCTTCGGGATTGTCGAGCGTCCAGGCCCTGAACACGGTCGAGCAGAAGTTCGGCAGCAGCATCATCTATCCGACGTTCGTGGTAGTGAGCTTCACGCAGAACGTCACCACGGTCTTCGGGGGTCTCACCCCCAACGCGACCACGACTCTCGAGGCTGACGCAAGGCTCCTGCTGGGGACGGAAGGGATCAAGCAGGTCATAGGTCCAACCATAAACGGCACCAAGATCGAGCCGAGCACACTCGACGGGGCGTTCGTATTCAACCACGGCTCGGACGCGTACTTCGTCGTCTTCACGAAATACGACCCCTACTCCCCCAGCGCAATCTCCCTCGTTAGTCAGTTGAGGCAGAACGACCAGTTCCTAGTGGGGGGACTGACCTCGAGCATAATCGACCTGCAGGCGTACTACAACGGAGCGTTCAACCAGCTGGAACTCGTGATCCTGGCGGTCATAGCCATCGTCCTGGGGCTATCGTTCCGGAACGTGAAGTATCCTTTCATCTCGCTGACGGGAGTCTTCATAAGCATAACATGGACCACCGCCATACTGTACGCGATCTCGACGTACGTGCTAGGGCAGAGGCTGGTGTTCCTGATCCCGATCGTCGTCTATGTCATACTAATGTCTCTAGGCAACGACTTCGCGGTGTTCATCCTATCCAGGGTCAGAGAGGAACAGAAGGCCTACGGCTTCGAGGAGGGGCTGGCGAGGGCGATGGTCGGTTCGGGGGCGGTGGTGACGGCCCTCGGGCTGATACTGGCCGTCTCCCTTGGGAGTCTGGGGCTGGTGCCCTTCGGCTACCTCGAGCAGCTCGGAATCGCGTTCGTCATCTCGCTGATAGTCGACACCTTCGTCATCCGGATATTCTACTTCCCGTCGATGCTCCTCGTGCTCAAGGGCAGACGAGGGGAACCGTCGACGACACCGCCAGTGCAGGAGGAGTGAATAGTCGGTCCTCCAGCAGCATGGGCCGGACCGGCTGGATCTCGTCCAATCCCGTCCTCTCGGAGGACGCTGCCAGCGTCAATCGGGGCGCGGGGCACCAGAGTCCTGCCGCTAAAGAGGTGTGACACCTCGTCCTCTTACATTGTTGAATCGATGATAAGGTAGAGCTGCTGTCCCCGCTCCCATGTTGCACACTTCGGTCGATGACCCCCGCACCCAGGAGCGTCCAGTCGAGGACGATCTGGGCCGTGTGGAGGAGCTGTTGACCCCTCCGCCGCTCTCGAAGTTCATCGAGAACGACAATGCTCTCTTTGAGGCGATGGAGTACTTCCTTCTTCTCAACCCCGGCGAGCAGGCGTCACGGCTTGGCGAGCCGAGGGAGCTGAAAGCCAAGGCCGATGAGGCGAGGGCCTCAGGCGACAACCTCGGGGCACGAATCTACTACGAGAACGCGGCAAAGGTCGGTCTGTACAGGCAGGAGGAGGCAGAGTTCAAGGGGATGTTGAAACTCGCGGAGCAGGTCACGCGCAAGAACGAACGGTTTGCAGCCTTTCACAGGACGCTGCTGAGTGACAGCGATGGAGCGATGCGCGTGGCACGAGAATACTACGGGGAGCTCAGAGAACTCTACGACGAGAAATCCGGGCACGTCCAGATTGGGCGCGCCGACCGGCCCGGAGCGCCGGAGCAGCCGACGGTCGCCGCCGCGACCGCCTGAAGCCGCGCTACAGAAGACTCTCGCGCTAGGTAGATGGCGTCCGGACGGGAACCGTCATCGGCAAAGCCGGGGGAATCAGATAATTGGACCTAAAGGAAAGATGGTCTGACCTCCCGGCGATGCATTTCATTCGGCAAACAAGCTCGTCCCGCGGGCTGTGCTGATTCACGCAGCCTGGCAGAGGCGCGCTCAAGCGACATCGACTTCCTCTAGGGTTATCAGCCCGTTCATGCCGACTATTGCCTTGACCTCCGAGAGCACCCCGTTTATCCTGTCGGGTTGGTCCACCGTCTCGATGACTACCGGGAGGTTCAGCGAAAGACCCAGAACGTCGGCCCTCGACGACCCGCGCGCGCCGTAGCCTCGAATCCCCTGAAGGACGGTGGCGCCGGAGATGCCGTTCCTCTTGTACAGCGCGAGAAGGAGGTCGACCATCGGTTTCCCAGCGTGCTCGTCTCTGTGCCGTATCCTGATCGTCAGCTTCAGCATTCGCTTTGTCGGTAGTTCGGTCGTGGGCATCTTCGCTCAGCCTGCGCCTCCAAGGAGCAGAACCAGCAGAGCCCTCCCTAAGAAGATAGCCCCTATCGAGGCTCCCACGTTCAGGAACACGTCTGCTCCAGCCAGCAGGAACTGGCCTCCGTCCATCAGGTTGGCCGTCTCGAACGCGAAGGTGGACATTGTGGTCAGCGAGCCGCAGAACCCAATGCCCACGAAGAGCGTCAGTCGCGGGTCCATCCCGAACTGTATCGTGGCCGCTGCGCTCATCCCGAGAATGAAGCTCCCGACGATGTTGATCATCAGCACGGAGACGGGCAGCCCGTAGACGAAGATGCCTTCGCCCGTGACCCTGTAACGGATGAGCGCTCCCGCTACGGCACCTATCGAGACCAACGCTACATCCCAGACTATGTCCCACTTCACTTGTTGACCGCTCGCTGTTTTTTGGTAGAAGCTATCGGCTCACAATCCGTTTGCGAGCGGTTAATGGCGAGCTTCACCGCCGGACTATCGAAGGGTCTGGAGGATTCTTAAATGCTTCCAAAAGACAAACGGTCCAGAGAGAAATCCGCTCGGCCGAGGTACGTGCCCGACCCGGATTCGGGGACGCAGCTTGTCTCCAGCGCATCGTTCACGTTCGTCGCAGAAGCCCCGGACGATGTTGGGAGGGCGGACCAACTTCCGAACGAGTAGGCTCCGGCCCCGAGCTAACGGCGGATTCATTCACGCGTCAGTATCATGCCGACGTGATCAGTGGCCTTGACCTTTCTGTGGGGCAAGAGTTGGAACCGCTCCGAGATCAGGCAGGGGACGAGCGCGTACACCGCTCCTGCCATGAGGTCGATGACATAGTGCTGGCCGAGGTACAGGGTGGAGAACAGGATGGCGATTGTAATCGGAATCGAGATGAAGGCGAGTCGACGGTCGAGCTTGATCATGAAATAGGAGAATATGATCGCGTAGGCTGCGTGGAGGCTGGGGAACGCGGCGAACTTGTCGGCCTCGAACGCCGAGACCACGTAGAGGACCCCGTTTGGCAGCGCCGAGGAGGTGCCTCCGTAGAAGAGGTCGTGTGCGACGCCGAGATACCACGGCGGCGACGTGGGCAGGATGATGAATGTGACCAGCGCAGCATACGAAGTCAGGACCATCGCGGTCACGTATTTCGCGAAGATGTGCCTGTTGAAGCGCCAGAGCGCCAGAGAAGCGATGACCACTAGCGGCAGGTGGAGGGAGTAGAAGAAGGAGGTGACCAGAGTCATGGCCGAGGAAGAGAAGGTCGATTGAACCCACCCGGTGAGGTTGAACCCCCAGAGCGCCTTGTCCAAGGGATAGACTGAGTAGAGGACCCTGGTGGCAGCGTAAGAGCCCACCGTCCCCTGGAGGGCCTCGTAGCAGAGCATCACGGCGATGAAAGGAATCCAGGGCCTCACCGTCTCCTTCGAAGAGCCTACCAGCGCAATCACTGGTACCAGGGCGAGGAGGAAGACGGCTGGAAGGAACTCCAGAACCCGCCCGTAGACCACATAATACACGAGCACGCCGACCGAGTACACGACAGCCGGCAGAACGAAGATGAGATACCTGAGAGTGAGCCTCTCGCGCGCCCTCTCCCCCAGCCCCTTGGGAACATCGACCTGGCTTTCGTCTTCGGGGTCCGCGGTCAATGCACCCCGTTACTTCTGTTGGAACATCCCGAGATGATCGCCAAAGCCCAAGACCGTTAGACTGCTTCAGTCGGAAAGACCACTAAATTAAGACTTGTGAACCCGGAATGCAGCTTATCGAGCCATTGATCACGCTGTACGCGGGAGGCCTCTCCAATCCGCCTGCGCTACGACATGTCCGAGGAGGAACTCGACCGGCAGCGCCCGGGAGATGCCACCGATGAGGGCATGCCGGCTCAGGCGCGGCTGAGAGCGTGTCTCTTGGATGGCTACGCCCACCCTAGTGCTTGGCATAGTAGTCGGCCACGGCCTTGAACGATTTCTTGGGTTCCCACGGCATGTCAGGATATGTCACTCCGTGCTCGCCCGTCGGACCTGAGAAGCCATCCAGAACGTGGGGGTCGAGGTCCACCCCCATCATCTCCCTGGCCCCTCTAATGGCCTGTCTCCTGAACTCCTCCTCCGTGTCTGCCTCGGGCAAGCTCCTCACCAAGCTGAAGTTCGCCATGTCGGTATCGTACCTCGGGTCCGAGCGGTATGGGGAGTTGGGAACAACGAAGGTTTGTACGAAGGCGCCTTCAACCCCCGCTGCGTCAAGCACCCCCAACTGATCCACCAGCTCGCGTGCCTGGAGCTCCTCATCACGGATGTAGTGCCCATCGGCTCGGGGCGGGACATGCGCCATATCCAAGAACATCTTGGGAAACTTCTGGTTTGGGCCGAGGAGGCCTTCCATCATCCCGAAGGTTATCATGAAGCCATTTGCTCCGAGCAGGTCCGCGCCCCGGAAAGTGCAGCACCCGAACTCCCCCACGACGACGGGCTTGCCGAACGCCTTGTACTTGCTTATCATCTGGCCATAGGAGTCTTTGATCCGTGCGTCCCTGTAATGGTCCACCCCGACGAAATCGAACGGCTTCCAGTCGACGGCTTCGAACGGCACGGAGAAGTAGGTTAGCTGGCCGTTGAACGCCTTCCTCGCGGCCTCGCTTAGATTCGAGAGGTACGCATTGAGCGGGCCGCTGTACTTCCCGGCCATTATGTCGCCCCAGAACGAGGGCCGAGATATCCGGTCAAAGACGTTGTTGCCCTCGATCATCCCTTGGGAGAAGAGGGTCAGCTCAGACCCCACACTGAAGACCAGCTTTCCGGGCCACCTTTGGCGGAGCTCCTCCGCTCGCTCCGCCGCCCTCGCGACGTATTCACCAGTCTCGTCCTGGCTTCTGTCCCACATCTCTGGAGACAGCCAGACCTCCAGCCCTTGTGACAGCGCGTCCTCGCTCGCGGTCATGAGCCTGTCAATGTCGAGCCCTTGGATTCTGACGGCGTTGCAGTGGAGGTCGTGCTTTATGATGCCCAGCTCTCGGCGGACAATCCTGGGGTCGAACTTGGGGCGCCAGTTGCCGTCCATATGCACACGCCCGACATCGTAGCAGACGCCCCTCCGGTTCAACGCTGGGTCACCTGCGATGAGTCCGGCTTGAGCATCCTCAGGACTATCCCGGCATCCGGCATGATCTCACTGACCTCGTCCGCACGCAGCGTCATCACCCTTCTCGAGAGCCCATCAAGGCACGCGAATATGGCCGTCACCAGCTTGTCAGGATCGTCCCTCGCAATCTCCCCGGTCGCCTGGCCCTCGACCACGAGCCGTCGGACTATCTCGTAGGCAACCCGACCCTGTTCGGCAATCGCATCCCGAACCTCTTGCGTCAGCTTCTCGTCGACCATCCCCTGATACATCACCTGATAGTACTCGGGACGCTTCCGCCTGTTGTCAACCATCGTAGATATGATATGGCCCAGTCGCTCCCCCGGGGTGCCTGGTATCTCCCGTACCATCGAGTTGAGCCTGTCTCTCGACTGGATGGTCTTCTTGAGGAGGGTGGCGACAATCACATCCTTGCTCGGGAAGTAGCGGTAGGCAAGGCCTTGGCTTACTCCCGCCTCTTCTGCCACCTCTGCCATGGTCGCCGCCATGCCCTTGCGCGCGAAGACTGTTCGGGCAGCCTCCAGGATTCTCTCCGACTTTTCCTCGCGCAGTGACTGATTCACCCTTCTCTTGGGCATTCGGTAAACCAAAATGAATGAACGATTCATTCATTTAATATACATTTCTCTTCTGGCGCCGAGGGCCCGGACGGGGAAGGCCTATGCAGTAGGCGAGAAGAGATCCGACATTACGCTGGCGTTCACGTCGTCCCTGCCCAGGTTCCCCGTGTTGAGCAACGCCTCGACGGTCGCGAGGAGCGAGTAGTGAGAGTATTGGGCCTGGGAGAGGTACCCGGGCTTGGCGAACGGAGAGACGAGGATGCAGACGACCTGCCCTCCTGAGTTCGGACCGAACCCCGCGTTGTTGCTCCCCTCGTCGTAGACGATGAAGAGTGCTGTGGAGGAGAAGGAACTGGACCCGATTATCCCGGGGACCACCGCAGAGAGCCATTGGTCTCCAGCCGAGATAGCGCAGCTGTGTGCGTCGTCGCAGATGTTCGGCGTGATGAAGGAATAGCTCGGAAGGTTCGACGACGCCAAGTCACTCGAGAACTGCGCGAATGGAACCACGTGTGAGTTGCAGTAGCCCGAGACCGGCCCTGACCCTGAGTTACCAGATATGCCGTCGAAATAGACGAACGGATCGTGCTTGGCGACGTAGAGGCCATCCTGGCTGTCGGTCTGCGAGCAATTGCCCGTCATCGATTCCGCGTATTCCTTCCACGACAGCCCTTTCGAGTCCAGCAGGCTCGCAATCGTCGTGCCCTGCAGGGAGCACTGGGACGGAAGGCAGTCGGAGGTCACGCCGAAGGTACCGCCCGCCACAAGGGCCAGGTAGTTCGGCAGAGAGGGGTGGGAGACAGCGAAGTAGTTGCCTGCGAGCGCATAGCGCGATGCTAGCTGGTTCTGGTATGGAGCGGATGGGTTCCCCATGACGCTCCCGTAGCCCTCGTTCTCCATGACGATCACTATGACGTGCCTGATCTGCCCCCCTGCAATCTGCTCGCCGCTCGACGAAGAGGTAGTCGAGATCTGGACGGCGGACGAGGAGATGCTCGTCGTCGCACTTGCGCCGCTGCTTGTGGTGCCGCGTGGTCCAATCTCAAGTCCCGCAACTCCCGCGACCACGAGAGTGAGAAGCAGGGCGGCTGCTAGTATCTTCCTTTTCATCGAATTGGCCGGTTCGGGACGATCCCATTCGTCGGTCTCATAAGGCGTTCGGGGCACATGACCCGAGGGTCGTTTGAGCGGGTGCGCGCAGGCTCCGCGACCTGCCGGAAGAGCGACAGGGGACGGAAGGTCTAGAAGCCCAGGGCGGCCCTGAGGCCCTTGTACCTGTTCCTTATCGTGACCTCGGTTACTCCGGCCGCTTCTGCGATGTCCCTCTGGGTCTTCCCGTCGTTTTCCAGGGTGCAGGCCACGTAGAGCGCGGAGGCGGCGAACCCCATCGGATCCTTGCCCGCCGAGACGCGCATCGGTCCTGCCATCGCCAGTATCTCGAGCGCCCTCCTCTGTGTCTTCTCCTTCATGCCCGCCCTCGAGGCTATCTTGGATATGCATCGAGCGGGGTCGACGACCGGCATGTGCATGTCAAGCTCTCTGAAGAGGAGCCTGTACGAGCGAGCGATGTCTTTCTTCTTAATGTTGCTGACGGCCGCCATGTCCTTGAGCGTCCGTGGAATCTCCATGTCCCTGCAGGCAGCATAGAGCGATGCGACGGTTATGGCCGTGATCGACCTGCCCCTCACGAGCCCGCGCTCGAAGGCCTTGCGATAGATGTAGGCCGCCTTCTCGACGACCGCCTCGTTCACCGTGAGCTTGTCCGCGTACCTGTGTAACTCGCTGAAGGCCTGTCTGAGGTTCCTGTCGGCAGACTCGTGCGCCTGGCTGCGCCGGTCCCAGGTCCTCAGCCGCTCGACGGTGGACCGCATCGAGCCGGAAAGAGTCCTGCCCGAGGCGTCCCTGTTCTCGCCGCCTATGACCGTGGCCAGCCCCATGTCGGATATCGCGACAGATGTGGGGAGACCCACCCTGCTCTTCTCGTCCTTCTCCTCGTTGGAGAAGGACCGCCACTCTGGCCCCGCCTCTTCCATCTTCTCCTTGAGGACGAAGCCGCAGTTGCTGCAGAACAGCTCTCCACCTGAGGAGTCGATTATCATAGGGCTGTGAGCGCACCTAGGACACTTGTCGAGAGCCTTCTCCAGCTTCATCAGCCTGGAAAAGTTGGGGTTTCGAGACATATCTAATACAATCCGGAGAGATAGCTCGTTCTTAAATTGGCACATATAAACCTTTACAAAGGCATAAAAGCAGAGTCAGCACTTTACCAACTATCTGGAGCCTGAAAACCACCGCCGCAAGGCTACTGCAAGAGTCCAGCGCGGGGCGGGAGGGGTTTGGTGGGTCCGGAGGAGCCCTATGTCAGTGCTGCTTCTTGAGGGCTGCGACGAGGTCGGCCAGCACCTTCTTCGCGTCCCCGAAGACCATCATCGTGTTGGGGAGGTAGAACAGCTCGTTCTCCACCCCGGCGAACCCGGGGCTCATCGAGCGCTTGATGAACACGACGGTCTTGGCCTTGTCCACGTTCATTATCGGCATCCCGAAGAGAGGCGAATCAGGCCTGGTCCTCGCCGCCGGGTTGGTTACGTCGTTCGCCCCCACTACAATCGCGACGTCGGTCTCGGGGAACAGCGGGTTGATGCGGTCCATCTCCCAGAGCTGGTCATAGGGGACCTGGGCCTCCGCCAGCAGGACGTTCATGTGCCCTGGCATCCTGCCCGCCACCGGGTGTATGCCGTACTTCACGTCGATGCCGTCAGCCTGCAGAATATCAGCAACCTCCTTGACCACGTGCTGGGCCTGGGCTACGGCCATCCCGTATCCAGGGACGAAGACCACCGACCTCGCGTGCTCCAAGATGGTGGCGACGTCGTCCACTGTGAAAGCTTGGGCGGTGCGTCCCCCTGCGACCTCGGGGCCGGCCGAGGCAGCGACCTTGACAGCACCTACCCCGCCGAAGAGTACGTTCGTGAAGGACCTGTTCATGGCGTTGCTCATGATCACAGCCAGAATGAACCCCGAGGACCCGTCCAGCGCTCCCGCCACTATCAGTACCTGGTTGTTCAGGACGAAACCCAGCGCCGCCGCGGACATCCCAGCGTAGGAGTTCAGGATCGCGATCACGGTGGGCATGTCTGCTCCGCCAATCGCCATCACGAGCAGGAATCCGAAGAGAATCGCGAATCCCGCCATGAACGGGAGGACGTACGAATGTGTCGGGTTCGCGATGAGGTAGATCGCAAGCGCGACCGCGACCAGCGAGCGTCGCCAGGCTCACGAAGTTCCGCCCGCCGTATACGAACGGCTTCCCGGGTATCAGGCCCTGGAGCTTGGCGAAGGCAATGCAGCTGCCCATGAAGGTCAGATATCCAAGGATCATCTCGGCGCAGAGGACGGTGAGAGTGAAGACGTCGATGTTCGGGAGCCTCTGGTAGTACTCGGCGGTACCCACCAAGGCGACGGCCAGGGACCCGAAGGCGTGCGAGGCTGCGGTCCTCTGGGGCACCGCTGTCATGGGGACCTTCAGGGCGATCGGCGTCCCGATGATGACCCCGACCACGATGGCGACGATAAGGAGGTCGATCCTCTGGACCTGGTAGGCGAGGAGCGTTCCTCCTATGGCGACGGCCATCCCCGAGGCGGCTATCCAGTTCCCGTACCTGGACGTCTTGACCTCGCTCAGCCACTTGAGCGAGAGGACGAAGAATAGGATGGCGACGACGTACAGGTACTCGACGATGGTGTCGTTCATTTGTTCCCCTTCCGCTGCTTGAACAGCCTCAGTATGCGTTCGGTGAGCCCGAACCCGCTCACGATGTTCGTGAAGACGAGCGCGACTGCAACCGTGGCGAGTATGAGCACCAGGTCATCCTTCGGGTCCGCGAGCACGATCAGGGCCGCGACGATGGATACAGACGAGATCGCGTTGGTGAGCGCCATCAGCGGGGTGTGGAGCAGACGCGAGACGTGCCGGACAAGCTCGATGCCCAGGAAGGTGGCCAGGATGAAGATTATCAGGTTGATCTGGAGGTCCGTCGTGGCCAGCGTCATTTCGTCTGGGCCCCCTCGATGGCCGCCTTGGTCGCCTGGTGTACCACCTCACCCTTGTTGATCACGAGCGACCCGCGGACCACGTCATCCTTCGGGTCTATGTTCAGAGCGCCGTCCTTCATCATGTTGGAGAGGAAAGACGTTACGTTCCGCGAGTATAGCTGGCTCGCCTGCGGAGCCATGGTCGAGGGCAGGTTCAGCGGGCCGATTATCGTCACGCCGTACTTGATGACCGTCTTTCCCGGCTCGGTGAGCGCACAGTTGCCGCCCTGCTCCGCCGCTATGTCGACGACCACGGAGCCGCTCCGCATCCCCTTGACCGCCTCCTCCGATATCAGGATCGGAGCCCGCTGTCCTGGGATGAGAGCCGTCGTTATGATCACGTCAGAGACCTGGGCGCGCTCCGCCAGGAACTTCTGCTGTTTGGCGTAGAACTCCTGCGTCTGGGCCTTGGCGTATCCCCCGGCGTCCTGCGCGTCCTTCGTCTCGACGGGCATCTGGGCGAACCTCGCCCCGAGGCTCTCGATCTGCTCCTTCACTATCGGTCGTACGTCGTAAGCCTCCAGCACCGCGCCGAGTCTCCGGGCCGTGGCTATCGCCTGCAGGCCTGCGACCCCCGCCCCCACCACGAAGACCCTTGCGGGGGAGATGGTACCGGCGGCGGTCATCATCATCGGGAAGATCTGCGGGAGCGCCTCGGCCGCCAAGAGCGACGGCCTTGTAGCCGCCGAGGTTGGACTGCGAGGAGAGCGCGTCCATCGGCTGGGCGCGGCTGATCCTCGGGATGAGCTCCATGGCGAAGGCGGTCGCCTTTCGGGCGCTGAGCGTCCTGACGGCCTCAAGATTCGCCAGAGGGTAGAGGAACGATATGGTCGCGGACCCCTCCTTCAGCATCCCCGCCTCCGCTTTCGAGGGAGGAGTGACCTTCAGCACGACGTCGGCCTGACCGTAAAGCGCCGCGGCGTCGGCGACTATGGACGCGCCCTTCTCGACATATGTGGCGTCCGGGAAGCCGGCCCAGTCGCCTGCTCCAGCCTCAAGAAGGACCGAGGACCCTGCGAGCTTCGAGACCCCGTCGGGGATGAGAGAGACTCGCTTTTCACCCTGTGCCGTTTCTTTCGGGACGCCCACAATCATTTATGGAATCTCTGGCGGGTGAAGACCCTCTGATGGTCGGGTATAATGTTTGCTGGTTAAGCTATCATCCGTTGCAATTCTTAGGCATCGTTTAAGATTCCTTCCTTCATATACTCGTGGCGCGCGCCTCTCGAGGGACGCGCGGGGCGCAGACTCAGGTCCCCGCGACGAAGTTCTCAATCGTCTCCCCCATCCACACCATCCCCTTCTCGAGGAGGTCGAGCCTGATGTTCTCGTTCGGCGCGTGGATCGCGTCGTCGTTCGGCGCGAACCCGATGTCGATGGCGTCGACCCCGTACCTGCGAGTGAAGACGTAGAGAGGTCCGGTCCCGGCGCTGGATATCTCGAGCACAGGCTTGGTCTTGAAGACCTCCTCCGCGGCCTCGGAGGCCGCGCTGAGCCAACGGGCTCTTGTAGCTGGTCCTCGCCGCGGGTTCCATCGTCCCCGCGGTGACCTGAACGTCGGAGTAGCCGTTGTCGGCCAGGAACTTCTTGAAACGTGAGAAGAGCTCGTCGGGGTCCTGGTCGGGCACCAGCCTGAAGTCCATCTTGCAGTGGACCTCGGCCGGCAGGACGGTCTTGCTCCCTGGCCCCTGGTAGCCCGCCCAGATGCCTGCGATGTTCGCTGTCGGGAGGGAAGCGAGGGACTTCCTCGCCTCGGCCAGTCGACATCTTCCCTGCGAACTCCGGCGCGCCGTATGTTGAGAGGAGGTGCTCTGCCTCCGAGGGCTCCTCCTCGAGCACCTTGAGCTCGTCCCCCGCGAGAGGCAGGACCTTGTCGTACCATCCCGGTATGAGGATCACCTCGCGCTCGTCCTTGATCAGGCTCAGCAGGCGAACGAGCCTCCAGACCGGGTTGGGCAGCGCGGCGGCGTACATGCTGTGCGCGTCCTGGCTCAGGGACCTCACGACGAGCTCCAGGTAGATCATGCCCTTGACGCCGAGGCCGATGACCGGCCTTCCCTTGTCGTCGATCTTCCCGTACTCCCAGATCACCGCGTCCGACTTGAAGAGGTCGGGGTAGGTCTCGACGTACCGGTCCAGGTGTCCGCTCCCAACCTCCTCCTCGCCCTCGAAGCAGAACTTGATGTTGCACGGCGGCTCCCCGTGGACTTTGACGTAGGACTCGACCAGCTTGAGGCGGGCGACGAGCTGGCCCTTGTCGTCTGAGACACCCCTCCCGTACATCCTGCCGTCGCGGACCTCCGGCGCGAACGGCGGTGACTTCCAGAGCTCGAGAGGCTCGACCGGCTGCACGTCGTAGTGGTTGTAGAAGAGCAGCGTCTTCTTGGAGCTGGAGGCGACCTCTCCGTAGACGAGGGTGGGCGCGCCCTCGAGCTTCAGCATCTTGGTCGTGCCCCCTATCTCCTCGATCATCCTCTTGACGAGGAGGGCGCACTCCTCGACCCCTTCGTTCCTGGCCGAGACGCTCGGCTGAGCGACCAGCCTGGCTATGTCCTTCAGAAACCGGTCCTGGTTATCGTGGATGTACTCTCTGACCGCCAGGTCCATGGTCATTGTTGTTCGCGCGAACCCGACCGAAAATAAGCTTTGGGGAGACTCCCGGCGGCGATAAGTCTGAAATATCTCACCCGCCGAGGGTCAACCATGGTCAAGGATCCGGTCTGCGGAATGACGGTCGATGAGACCAAGAGCAAGCTCAAGTCGGAGCACGACGGCCACGCCTTCTACTTCTGTTCCGCTGCGTGCAAGGCGCAGTTCGACAGGGACCCGCACAGGTACGGACACGCTCACTAATCGGCTCCTGCCGAACTCTCATGCACCTTTAAAACAGCGAGCGCGCCCGAGGGCGGCATGCCTACGGAGGGAGAGGGCCAGGACCAGGCGTCACGTCGGGCGCTGGAGTACTCCGCGTTCTACCGGGGCAAGGTCGGTACTGTGCCCAAGGTCCCCGTCAGGTCGCTCGACGACTTCTCGGTCTGGTACACCCCTGGGGTGGCCGCTGTGTCGAGGGCAATCGAGAAGGACGCCGCCCTCTCGTTCGATTACACCAACAGGTGGAACACAATCGCCGTCCTGACCGACGGCAGCAGGGTCCTGGGCCTTGGGGACATAGGCCCGGAGGCGTCCCTCCCTGTGATGGAGGGCAAGGCGCTCATCTACAAGTATCTGGGCGGTGTCGACGCCATACCGATCCCGGTGAGGGTCTCCTCGGAAGAGGAGTTCATAGCCGTCGCCGAGGCGCTCGAGCCGGGCCTGGGCGGGATCAACCTTGAGGACATAGCCTCGCCCCGGTGCTTCGACATCCTTGAGAGGCTCCGCAGCAAGATGAAGATCCCCGTCTGGCACGACGACCAGCAGGGGACGGCGGGCGTCGTACTCGCGGCGCTCTACAACGCGCTCGAGCTCACCGGTAGAGACCTCAAGAGCTCGAGGATAGTGCTCTTCGGGTCCGGCGCGGCCAACATAGCCACCGCGAGGCTCCTCATCGAGGCGGGGGCGCCGGCGAGCGAGATGATCCTCGTCGATTCGAAGGGGATCCTCCATTCTGAGCGGGAGGACATCGACCAGCTCCTGATGAGGAACAGGTGGAAGTACGAGATGGCGCTCAAGACCAACGCCTCGAAGGTCCACGGGCCCCTGAAGGCCGCCCTGTCCGGGGCGGACGTGCTCGTCGCTGCGGCGACCCCCGGTCCTCACGTGATCAAGGGGGAGGACATCTCAGCGATGAACCGCGGCCCGATCACATTCCTCCTCTCAAACCCCGTGCCTGAGATGTGGCCCGATGAAGCGGTGAACGCGGGAGCGGCGATCGTGGCGACCGGGAGGTCGGACTTCCCCAACCAGGTGAACAACAGCGTGCTCTTCCCGGGACTCTTCCGGGGGGCCCTCGACGTGCGTGCGACGACCATCAGCGACACGATGGTGATCGCGGCAGCGAGAGAGCTTGCGAACTTCGCGAGGACGAAGGGATTGAGCGGGACGAACATCATCCCCACGATGCTCGACTGGGACGTGTTCCCGTCCGTCGCCGCCGTGATAGGAGAGCAGGCACAGCGGGAGGGGTTGGCGCGCAAGAGCCTCTCGAAGGGCGAGCTCTTTGCGGAGGCGCGGCGGATCATCCAACAGAGCAGGAGCCTCTCCTCGGTCCTGATCGAGAAGGGGATAATAGCACCGCTCCCAGAAGACAGACCCGCGAACCGGGGAGATTGAATATGAAAGAACCAGCGATAAGGGAGGCGGAGGAGGGGGACCTCGAAGAGGCGGCGGACCTGATCGTTCGGATGAAGAAGCTCAACGGAGAGTTCGACCCTCTCTTCAAGGTGTTCGACGACGCCAAGGCGAGGGCCACTAAGTACCTGAGGGCGTCTATGGGAGCGGAGAACCGCCTCGTCCTGGTGGCCGCGAAGGGCCCGAAGGTCCTGGGCGTGCTCAGGGCGGAGGTCGAGGAGAGGCTGTTCTATCAGCCCTCCAGGGAAGGCAGGATCACGGACTTCTACATCCTCCCGGAGTGGAGGAGGAGGGCGCTCGGGGACGACATGCTGCAGCACGCCTCCGAGAGGCTCAAGAAGATGGGGGCGGAGATGATAGTGGCGGATTTCCCGGCGAGGAACGAGATCGCCTCCAGGTTCTATACCAAGCGCGGGTTCAGGCCCCTCGTCAACACGTTCGCCAGAGAGGACGAGCGGACCAAGTAGCCGGGACGGGTCGCGGCCAGACCACGGCGCCGGGCCGTCGGCTCAGGCGGCTTTCAGGAGGCCGTCCCCGACCACCCTGATCGTGGTCTTGGACTCCTTCGGTTCCTTGACGCTTACCCCTCCGCTCACGAGCCATTCCTTGAACGGCTTCCCCTCGGAGACGGCCTCGACCTTGTGCGTCGAGTTGGTGGAGAAGGTGCGCTTCCTGCCTGTCAGGTCGCGCCTGTCGACCATGACCTTCATAGAGGCCGTCCTCTGGCTCTGGAACTCCACCTCCCTCGTGAACCTCCGGTAGAGCTGGGCGAAGACGACGGCGAAGATCGCCGCCGCCACGATCTCGAAGGAGACCATGAGGACCTCCTGCAGCCCGTCCGTTACGAGCCCGTAGAGACCCAGGAAGAGCATGACGACGAGCATGATGAGGGAGGCGAGGAGCGCCTTTCTCGTGTAGGATCGGCCGGGGATGTAGTCGAAGTATATCCCGATCGAGAGGGAGAAGAAGATGGCGATGATGAGTGTCCGGACAAAGTCGTAAAACGGGATTCCGGGGTAGAGGAGGGTCGAGAAGCAGTATTCTCCCGAGCCCACAAGTCCAGCGGTCACTGCCGAGGAGCACTGCGAGGGCGACGTCGAGTCGAGATAGGTGATGACATCACTCCTGAAGGAGAGAAGTATCAGCGCGTTGAACGCCGAGGCCGAGCCCGCGAAGAATATGCTCGCGACGGCGCCGGCCTTCAACCCGCCGAGGATTGAGCCCAACGCCGTCCACTCATGAGGCGAGGGCGTCCAGGACTTCCTTCTCGTGCCCGTCCACGTGTACCTTCCTGAAGACCTTCTTGATCTTCCCGTCCTCTCCTATCACGAACGTGGAGCGCTCCGTCCCCATGTACTTCCTCCCGTACATGTTCTTCTCCTTCCAGGTGCCGTAGAGGTTGTGGACCTTGAGGTCCTCGTCGCTGAGCAGCGTGAAGTTGAGGCCGTATTTCTTGATGAACCTCTGGTGCGAATCCACCGAGTCCTTGCTGACGCCGAGGATGACCGCGTCGAGCTTCTCGAAGTTGGGGAGGTTGTCCCTGAATGAACACGCCTCCTTGGTGCAGCCGGAGGTGTCGTCCTCCGGATAGAAGTAGAGCACCACCTTCTTGCCTCGCAGCCCGTGGAGAGAGACATCCTTCCCGGTCGAGGACGGGAGGGTGAAGTCTGGCGCAGGGGAACCTTCCTCTGAGCTCGTCGGTAGCGGCTACCATGGACCCTGCACAGGAAAGGGCCGATACAAAAACCTAGTCGATTGGGACGCCGCTCAGGGGGAGATTACCTGCTGCTTCAGGGACTTTCTCCCGTTGAACCCTTCGTCGGCCCCGTGCCAGAACTCGATCTCGGACTCGCCGTACCTCCAGCAGAGGTAGACGGTGTTCCCGAACCGGATTGCCGGGAAGTCGATCAGCCCTGCGTCGATGTCGCGGACCCTGACCCCCAGGTCCTCGAGCTCCGAGACGCGCGCCATCAGGTCCTTCACGACTGCGTCGAGCTCCTGGTTCTTCAGCGAGAGCTCGGAGGTCTCGAACCCGACCAGGCCGTAGTGCTCGATGTCGTCCTTGAGCCTGTCGGCTATCCGCTTGCGCTCGATGATCTCCTTGAGCCGGAGCTTGATGTCGGGCAGAATCCGCTGTGCCTCGTGCGGAGTGAATAGATGATCTGAATCATCGGTCGAGAACTCGGTAGGCGTCTAGAACTGCACCAGTTCTCGTGTCTACGAAACGTTAGATTATATGCGTTGGGTCGATAAAAGTTGCGACCTCCAAGCCTAAAATAGTTGAGTAGAGGACAAGAACGCGAAACTCAGTTGTACACTAGGGCGGGGGACAAGGGCCAGACGGGGCTCTACGGACCGAAGAGGGTGGCCAAGGACTCGAAGAGGGTCGAGGCCTACGGGACGGTCGACGAGCTGAACAGCTGCATCGGCGTGGCCGTGTCCAGCACAGACAGGGAGGAGGTCTCGGAGGGGCTGAGATGGGTCCAGGGGAGGCTCTTCGTCGCAGGGGCGGACCTGGCCGCCGAACGGGTGGCAGAGGGGCAGCAGGACAGGGTCCCGCGGATTCAGAAGCGGGACACCGAGAGGCTCGAGGCGATGATCGACGACCTCCAGACGAAGCTGCCGCGTCTTACGAGCTTCATCCTGCCCGGAGGGAGCGCGCTCTCGGCGAACCTCCATCTCGCGCGCTCGGTCTGCAGGAGGGCGGAGAGGACGGTCGTCTCGCTGTCGAAGAAGGAGGAGGTGAACCCCGAGCTCGTCCCGTTCCTCAACAGGCTCTCGACCTATCTCTTCAACGCCGCCAGGTTCGGCAACGCCCTCGAGGGTGTCAAGGACGAGGTCTGGGAGAGGGATTAGACCTTCCCGTTATCCCAGGAGTCGATCCTCTCGGGCTTGACCTCGATGAAGGCCCGCTTCTCCTTCCTCCTCTCCTCGACCCAGCCGCTCGGCATCTCGGAGGCCTTCCACTGCTGTCTCTCGTACTTCTTGTCCATGATGCCGTTGATGTGGCCGATCAGCTCCGGGTCGCTTATCACCCGAGACCTCCCCCAGACGATGACGCCTCGGAGCTCCCTGTACAGGTAGCCGTCGTCCGCGACGAGGCAGGCCTTCCCCGCGCGGGCGAGCTTGGTCTTGGTCTTGTAGTCGTGGGTCCTCAGGTAGATCGTCCCGTCCTCCACGCAGAACCAGATCGGCGAGACGTGAGGATATCCGTCTCTCATCGGGAAGGCAGCGTAGATCTTCGTCTGCGACTCGAGGAACTTCCAGACTTCCTCCTCGGACATCGCTACGTACTGTCTGTTCGCTCGCCTGTAGAGGACCATGAACGGGCGCCGTGTGCCGTTGCACAGCAGAGATAAGACTTGCTGGCTATGCTTACGGTTAGCGGGGCCCGTCACTCGCCCCTGAACTCGGGCCGTCTCTTCTCGAGGAACGCCTTCATCCCCTCGTCCTTGTCCTTGGTCGCGAAGATCATGTAGAACAGCTGTCTCTCGTACTCCAGCCCCTCGGAGAGTCCGCTCTCTTCGGCCCTGTTGACCGCCGCTTTCGCCAGCTTGACGGCGACGGGCCCCTTCGAGGCGATGACGAGGGCGGTCTTCCTCGCCTCCTGAAGGTGCTGGCCAGCGGGCACGACCCTGTTGACCAGCCCGAGGGATGCGGCCTCCTCGGCCGTGATGTTCGACCCGGTGAGCACCATCTCCATCGCCCTGTACTTGCCCAGGGCCCTGGTGAGCCTCTGTGTCCCGCCTCCGCCAGGCATTACCCCGATGTTGATCTCGGGCAGTCCCATCTTGGTCCCCTCCGCGGCGACGATGACGTCGCAGCACATGGCCAGCTCGAGCCCGCCGCCCAGCGCGTAGCCGCTGAGGGCTGCGACCATTGGCTTGGGATACCTGCCGGCCATCTCCCAGAGGGCGTGGAAGTGCTCGGTCCGGACCATGTCGACGGCAGACTTGCCCGCCATCTCCCTGATGTCGGCCCCGGCGCAGAACGCCCTCCCGCTCCCCGTCAGGACGAGGCATCTTATCGAGTCGTCCTTCGCCAGGCTCGTCAGGGCCTCGGTCAGCTCGGAGACCATGCTGCCGTTCAGGGCGTTGAGCGCGTCGGGACGGTTCAGAGTTATCACCGCGACCGGCCGCTCGTCGGATACCGTTATGGTCTGGTAACCCATGCCTAGCTCGCAGTAGGGCGGAACGTAAAAAGCATAGCCCTGGAAGGGGTGGTCCCGATAAGCAGCTTGAACGTCGAGCACGAGATCAGGGTGAGGGTGAGGTACGCGGACACCGACACGATGCGCGTGGCCTACTACGCGAACTACCTGGTCTGGTTCGAGTCCGGGAGGATCGAGCTGCTCAGGTCCAGGGGGATCGTCTACAAGGACATCGAGGAGCTAGGCATCTTCATGCCCGTCGTAGCAGCGCAGGCTAACTACATGGCCCCGGCGCGGTTCGACGACGAACTGCTCGTCAGGACCCGGGTGAAGGAGATGGGCAACACCAGCGTCACGTTCGAGAACGAGGTCTTCAAGCTCCCGGCGATGGAGCTGCTCTGCAGGGGCGCCACCGTCCACGTCGTCATCGATGGGGACGGCAAGCCGGTGCCGATCCCGGAGACGCTTCGCGTCAGGCTTTCGGCCTAGTCGAGGAAGCAGAGCCCCATTCGTAGAATCCCTTCCCGGACTTCCTTCCGAGCATCCCCGCCCTGACCATCTGCTTGATGAGGGGCGAAGGCCTGTATTTGCTATCTTGGAACTCCGCCATGAAGACCTCCGAGATGTTCAGGGTGGTGTCGAGGCCCACGTAGTCCAGGAGCCTGAGCGGGCCCATCGGCCAGTTCAGTCCCAGCGCGATCGCCTTGTCGATGTCCTCGGGGTCCGCCACGCCCTCGTTCACGAGGAGCGTCGCCTCGTTGAGCGCGGGGACCAGGATCCTGTTCACTATGAACCCGGGCGAGTCCTTCTTGCAGAGGACCGTCTCCTTCTTCATCGACGATGCAACCTCCCTCGCGAACGCCACGGTCAGGTCGGAGGTCTTCGCCCCCCTGATTATCTCGATGAGCGGCATGAGCTGGGGAGGGTTGAAGAAGTGCATCCCGAGCACGTTCTCGGGGTTCTTCGTCGCCGACCCGAGCAGCGTTATGCTGATCGAGGACGTGTTCGAGGCGAGGACCGCGCCGGGGTCGAGGAGCTCGTCGACGCGCCGGTAGAGGTGGAGCTTCAGCTTGGGGTCTTCGGTCGCGGCCTCGATCACCAGCTGCGAGCCCTGGACCGCGGTCTTCAGGTCTGTGGTCGGATGGATCCTCGAGACGACCTTCTCCGCGTCCGCCTGGGTAAGCGACCCCTTGGAAACGAACTTCGCCAGGCTATCCCTGATCATCGACGATCCCCCTGTCGAGGTACTCCTGCTCGACGTCGAGGAGCGAGACCTCGTACCCTGCGACCTGCGCCGAGACCTGGGCTATGCCGTGTCCCATGAGGCCGGCTCCGAGGACGGCTACCTTCTTCACTGAGGCCATGGTTGCACGTCGCAGCCGACAGGTAATAACGGTTCAGACTTCACTCATGGACGCTGAAGGTCCGAAAGGAGGCGAACGGCTGGAGGACTCTTCCATGGGTCAGGGTTCCGGGTCTTCCTTCTCTCTCTGGGACCTCGTCGCCTTATCATCGGGACCGAGCCCCGTCCCATTGTCGCGAGGTTGGGCGGCAGACGAATCTGTGTCCGGGGTCGCGCGCATCGAACCCCAGGGTTTGAAGTCGTCCGGCGACAGGTCGGAGTCCTCCGGGTTGTGTTCCCTTGCGGCGTCCCTGTCGGTGCCCTCGAGCGACTCGTTCTTCCACGGGAAGTCCGGGTCCTTTCCCTTCCTCTCCCTGGCCTCGTTCTCGGTGGAACTCATGAAGGAGCGAAGATGTTGAGCATCTTACGGCTTCAGTCTTTTTGTTATGTAGCAGCCTTCTTCCGCAGCATCGCAGGTACCAACATCGCGATGGAAGTTCAACTCGAGCGGGGACCGCATCTTAAGCCCTTATCAAGGGGAAGAGATAGTCCGATGGTGCCGGGGAATGCCGGGGTTCACCAGTGCCTGAGAGCAGAGTGGTCAATTCGCGTCCACAGTAATGCGCGGGCCTTGAGTTGGCCAAAGACAGCCTGTGACCCATCCGGGTCTCGTGGGTTCGAATCCCGAGAAGACTCGGGCGAAAATCCTACCCCCGGCGCGAGCCGCTTAGCGAGAGCCAGGGTCGTGTCGATTATGATTTGAGTTTGGCTTCCGATCGAATCCTCTTCCTCTGTATCGTCAGACCGACATCTCGATAGAACTTTCCAAGTGACCGTGCTCGAATATGGATGGAATAGCAACCTCGCCGCCTGATATAGGTCCGGCCATGACTTCGAACGGAGAATTCTGATATGAAGCGCTGATTTGTTCCGCCGGCTCACGCAGCCTCCGTCTACATAGACGCCAGACCTGCGTTCTTCTCATTCAAAGGAACCTGAGCGCGGATCGGTCGTCTGGAGCTGGACCGGATCAAGACGCCGACCGGCACGAGCGAACGCTTTAAGGCGGATTCGAGAAACCGCGGACTACTATTGAGCGAGGGGGAAGGTCGGGCGTCCAGACTCAGGACGCTGGTGAGGACGTGGGGCCCTGCCTGGCTGGTGATGATAGCCGACGTCGACGCCGCCAGCGTCATCACCGCCGCCGAGAACGGGGCGCTATACGGAACGAAGCTCATCTGGCTCCTCATCGCGCTCACGGTACCCCTGTTCGTCATCCAGGAGGTAGCGGGAAGGGTGGGGTCGGTGACCGGCAAGGGGCTGGGGCAGCTGATCAGGGAGAACTTCGCCCCCCGGGTCGCGGCTGCGGCCGCCCTGCCGATGGTAGGGGCCGACGTGATGATCTACGTCTTGGAATATGCCGGGATAGCCATAGGGCTACAGATCTTCGGGGTCCCGCCCTACGTCTCCGTCCCGTCGACGTTCGCCCTGAACATCCTCCTGGTGTACAGGCGCCGGTACGCGCAGATAGAGAAGCCGCTCCTGGCCATCTCCTTCGTCCTGGCGGTCTCCTACGGCGTCTCGGCCTACTACGCGGCGAGCTCGGGGATCAGGTTCGAGCCGTTCTACTTCTCGGCCTCCCCGACCTTCCTGTTTCTGATAGCGGCGAACGTCGGGTCCACAATCGTCCCCTTCATGCTGTTCTACCAGACCTCCGCGACCGCCGAGAAGGGCATCGCCTCCAAGAACCTCTGGGCGATGAGGCTCGAGACCGCCGTGGGGGCGATCATCTCAGAATCGATACTGATCGCCGTGGAGATAGCGGCCGTGGGGACGGGAGCCGGTACCGCGAGCCTGGCGACTCCCCAGGCCCTGTCCGGAGCTCTCTCGGCCGTGTCAGGGAGCCTCTCGCCCTACCTGTTCGGCGTCGGCCTCATATCCGCCGGCTTCGTGGCGCTCGTCGTCGTCTCGCTGGGGAGCGCCTGGGGGGTGACGAGCGCCATGGGGTGGGGGAAGAAGAACCTGTTCAGGGTGTACCTGCTGGAATCGATACCCGCCCTGGCAATCAGCCTCCTGCCGTTCAACCTAGTGGGCCTCTCCCTGAGTCTGCTGGCGGTGCAGGTCATCTTCCTGATCGCCCCCGCGGTCCTGCTCGGTCTGATAGCCTCCAAGAGCGCCGTGATGGGAGTCCACTCGCTAAGGGGAAGGGGCAAGGTCCTCTACTGGTCTCTTCTGCTGATAGTCGTGGCGATGGGCGTCGTGAGCCTCGTCCTGCAGGCGATCTACGCCAGCGATAGCCTCCCGACTCGGGGTGATGGCCGGGCCGCGGCCCCAGGAGGGAGGGCCGGTCTTGCTCCGTAGCGGCCAACAGATGCACATCGGGCGCAGTCGGGCAGGGCCACGAATCCGATTTGACGCCGAAGGCCTTACCGGCGCTCCAGCCTCAGCGTGAGACGCTGGAGGCTCTGCCTCGATCGTGGGGAGTGTATGGAGTACCGCGGTCTCCAGGCGAGACCCGGCTCTGGGTCGCCGACCCGGCGGGAGAGAGCTGTGGTGGAGGACCGGGGCTGCTCTTCACGACGTTGAGCACGACGCAGGTCTCCCGCGAGACGACATCGGGAATCAGCATGATCCGGTTCACCAGCTCGTTCCTCAGTTCTCGAAGATCGCGGGTCTGGACCCTTATCAGGATGTCACAATGGGAGTGCAGCTCGAAGACGTCGAGGACGTTCGGGATTCTGGCGAGGGCTTCGCCGACCGCCTCGGCGGTCCCTGGCTTGATGCGGAGCTCGATGAAGGCGCTGACCCCGTAGCCCAGAAGCTCTGGGTCCAGGCTCGCGGTGTACCCAAGTATGACCCCCGCCCTCTCGAGCTTCCCCACCCGCTTGTGGATGGTGGCATCTGAGATTCCGAGCTCCTTGGAGAGCGCGAGGAACGATTTGCGAGCGTCCTTCCTCAGGGCGTGGACTATCTCCCTGTCGATGTCGTCCAGCGCACGCCAGTCGAATCCCGCTTCGGGCCCGGGCTTTCTCAAGTCGACTACTCCGCCGCGATCCCCTGGACCTTCATCCCCTGGTGCGTCTGTCTCGCGATTGCGTCCGCGATCTTCTTGGAGAGGTCCGCCCAGCCGAGGGCGAACGCGAACTCGCTCTCGAGCCTGAGGGGGACCAGATTGACCTTGACCGTCATCACCTGGGTCACATCGGGGAGGAACTCGAGCGGGTCGCCCCACTCCCACTCCCCCACCTTGTACTGCCTGTCCCCGTGCAGCTCCAAGAGAGTCCCTCCAGAGGTCAGAGCGGCGTAGCGGCTCCTGACGAAGAGGGGATAGCTCACCCCGTCGATGATCGCGTCCCTGGGTAGCCGGCTCTCTCTCCTCTCGAGGGCCTCCGTGACCGGGAGCCGGAACGCGCTGAGGGCGTCGTCGACCCCCTTGGCCGTCGTGATGATCTCGATCCTGTCCGGCTCCACCGGAACCCCGTGAAGCACCAGGCCGGTGTCGCCTCCGATGGCCCAGAGATCCTTCATCCCCCTGAGCGACTCCCCTACCATCATGGAGCAGGTCAGCAGCTCCGGCCTGAGTATCGCTATCTCCTCCGGCTTGGGGATCTTCGGCGTGTAGACCTGCACTCCGACGGTCCCCCTCCCGGGAACCTTGAGCATCTCGCAATCACCCAGAGTCTCGGCCAAGCCACCGCTGGGTCAGACCAAGGAGCCCGGCGATGCCAGGTACTTCTTGATCCCGTCGGCGGTCATGAGAGCGAGAGCCCCTGCGGGATGGGTTCCTCCGGTCTCCGTGCAGCTCCCCACCGGCTCGACGATCTCCCCGGCGGCGAAGAGGTTCTCGGAGGTCCAGCACTGGCCCCACTTGTTGAAGACCGAGACCGTGGGGTCGGACCCGATCCTGGCGCCGCCCCTGGTGTGATGCGACCAGCTGGTGACGTGCGCAGAGAGCGGTGTGGCAGGCTGGGCGACGGTGACGTTCGAGGCTCCCATCTTGTTGAGGATCGCCTCATAGAGGGAGGCCTGGTCGTTTGCGCAGTTGGTCCCGTTGGCGACGTTGTCGAGCGTCTGCCTGGCGAGCGGGTCGCCGTAGATGTCGTCGTAGTGGGGGTCCAGGTCGACGTAGTAGTCGGTCACCGGCGGGACGTTCCCGCTGCCGCTCAGGCTGAGCGTGGTCTTTTGCGGGATGAAGACGTCCTTCTGCATCGCCTTGAAGGCCGAGCCGATGTTCGCCGCCTTGGCGTTTGTCGCAATGCCAAGGCAACCGGGGCCGCCGCCTGCGTACTGGCCGACTATGGCCCGGCTGCCCCCGATGTAGTTCTTTCCCGTGTGGTCGAAGTTGTCGTCCGCGAGGTCGAGGATGTGGATTCCTCCGCCCTGCGAGTTGCCCGAGGGGTAGGCGTTGGCGCCTATGCTGAGCGTCCCGGTGACGTTCCTCCCGGGTCCACCCGTGGGCTGTGCGATCCCTCTTCCGAGCGACGCCAGAGATGTTGGTGGGGTTGTAGGGGTTTCCGATCTTCGAGATTAGCATGAGCCTGACGGTGTTGAACCCCCAGATCGTGCTCACGAAGACAGAGGCGGGCTGGACGTGGACGTTGCCCTCCGAGTCGTAGTACCTCGCTGCGGTGACCTTGCCGGTCGAGTCGGTGTCGAGCCGGAAGACGTAGCTGTTCAGTCTCATGTCGAGGTTGCCCGTCTTGATGGCCGCGGGGACGGTCCTGAAGGCAGGGTTGGCCTTGGCGCCCACCTCGCAGACGAAGTTGCACCCCTCTCCGCACCATCCGTCGTAGACGCACGCGTTGACCTGGACCCCGTACTGGTTCGTGAATGGCTTGGAGGCGAGGGAGCAGGGCATCGGCTTGGGCGTGTACCCGAGGGCCTCCGTCGCGTCGCTGTAGGCCATGCCGACCGGGGTGGTGGGGTTGGGCGGATATGGGTAGGCCGAGTCAGGATAGAAGGGCTGCTGATCGGTGCCGTTGACTCCCCAGGCCAGCTCCCAGTCCTTGTAGTAGGGTAGCAGGTCCTCGTAGGTCACCGGGAAGTCGAGGATGTCCTCGTGGGGGACCGCGGCGTCGAGGAAGGCCTGCCCGTACCTGCTGACCGTCGACGACTTCATCTGGTACACCCAGGGGCCGAACCTCCCCATCTGCCCTCCGTAGTGCTGGGTGGCACCCCCGACTCCGTTGCCGAGAGTGTGTATCTGTCCCATTGTGTTGCGCCGAACCGGGAGGGCCATCTGGTTGATGTTGTTCCTGATGCTGAAGGTCGAGATCATTAGAGAGTGGTCGAACTTCCGCATCCAGGCTATCCCCCACTCGTCGTACTTGACGGCAGCGAAGTCTTTCAGGTAGTCCCAGTAGGGGCCCTTCTCGATGCCTACCGTCTTGACGCCAGCCAGGGTGAGCTTGGTGGCGATGTCGCCGCCCATCGCGCCGAGACCCAGGACGACCGCATCCGCCGGCTTCTCCTGTATCACTTGAGACATCTCTACTGACCTCCTGTCTGCGGAAGGTACCCGTTGGCGGCTTGGAACTCCGCGAGGCTCAGCGGCTTGAGTCGGACAGGCGTGTTACTCACCATCAGGTCGACGTACGTGTGGCCCTCGCCGAACGAGTTTCCGTTGTTGACGCCGCTGAAGGCTGTATATTCCCATCCGACCATCCCCTTGTTCCCTCCGTAGAGGGGGTCCATGAGGAACCCCGCCCAGCTCATCATGAATACCTCGAAGGCGAAGTCGGAGGGGCGGATGTTCCCGAAGGTGGTCGGCTTGTTGTCGAAGAGGTCGGTGAGCGCGCTCACCCGCTGTGAGCTGGAGAGCTGGTCGAAGGTGTTGTTGTACGCCGCCTGGGAGTAATCGTTGAGCGCGTCGACGCTCAGCCTCCAGAACGTCCGGACGTCCATGGGATACTGGTATCCGTACCCGGTGTTCAGGTCCGCCGCGGGCGGCGTGCCCGCGCTGTAGGTTATCCCATCGACCGTGACCGGGGCCTTTGTGTTCGGAGGGACGAATGGACCCTCCATGTACATGTTGCCGTTCTTCCCGTAGTCGCCGGTCAGCTGGCGGTCTATGAAGAAGATCGCGCCGGCCTCCTTGAAACCGGGGCCGCTGCTGTCGGAGGGGATTATCGTCTCCCCGATCGCCTCTATCACGGCCTGCTCGGTCGTGTTCATGGTCAGGAAACCCTCGGTGGTCGCGAGGTCAGTCTGGAGCTTCTGGACCTGGCCCTGAAGCGAGAGTATCTGGCTGTTGGCCGAGGCGACGACGCTGTTGTACTGGTTCTTGAGTGAGGAGAGCGAGCTGTCAGCCTTCGGGATGGTCATGGCAGAGGACTCCCCTGCGCCGATCACTACTCCCACGGCGGCGCCCACCAGAGCTGCTCCCCCGGCCTTGAGGAAGGTCCTCCTGGATTCGCTCTGGACTTGCTTTGCGGCAGCCGCACGCTTTTGCGACTCCTGCTCTGCGAGGTAGGCGTCGGTCGAGGCCTGCATCGCCCTGGACTGCGCCGAGAGCGCCACCTGCTGGGCGTCCATGGCCTCCTTCATCGTATCAAGTGACTTTGCCTTCGGATCTTTCTCTTCGGAGGTTGTCTCCGCCGCGTCCCCGGCGTCCGCCGCGTCTCCATCGTTGGACAACGTTAGGGCCTCCCGCCAACCTGGACGATCGATTCGAGAACGAACTTCGTCAACTCTTGTCGATAGTCAGGGCCATTTCGTCGCCTTACGGCTTATGTTACTTTCACACGGATTACTATTAGGAAGAAACTCTTCCTAAGAACTATGCCAAAATCATATCCCTCCCCGCCCTGTGCTTCTTCCGGTTCGAATCTTGAAGGTAGAAGAAAAGCGGCGCAAGGGGCTCGCAGCTTCCGTCGGCGGCCTCATCCTCATCGGTCTCATAGTCATAGTCGGAGTCGCGGTCTTCGCAATCAACCAGGCGGCACTCTCGAACCCCTGCGCCGGCATCGGGACCGCCGGGGTCGCGGCCAGTGGATCGAGCAGTTCGACGACGTCCGGGAACTCCCCGAGCTCAGGCACCGCCTCCTCGAGCGGAGCTGCATCGTCGTCCAGCAACAGTTCGACGACGACCAGTTCAGGGAGCTCAAGTCCGTCCGCCTCGGTTTCCGGCAGCTCCTCCGGTTCAAACAGCACTAGCGCGTCTGGCTCGGGCTCCACGTCGAATTCCACCACGTCGAGCGCGCCGTCTGCCTCCTCCAGCGTCTCCAACGAGACCACCAGCTCTGCCTCGTCGACCGCGGTCGGGACTTCCACCCAGGCGGCCTCGACCTACTCTCTCTGCGGTTCGTCCTCGGCTTCGTCAGCGGCTGGGACCGCCTCGAACTCAGGGTCGCAGGCTTCGAGTTCTAGCGGCAGCGGCTCGAGCTCGGGCAGTTCTAGCGGCTCGGGCGGAGCAGCCCAGATCACGATACCCCAGGGGGCCGGGACGGGGCAGAACTTCAGCCCAAGCAGCCTGACAGTCTCTCCGGGGACGACGATCACGTTCACCGACCAGGACTCCGCAACCCACAACGTCCACTTCACGAGCGGCCCATCCGGCGCAACACTCCCCTCGGTCTCCCCGGACTTGAAGCAGGGCAGCACCTTCCAGGTCACACTCACGACGCCGGGAACCTACACCTACATCTGCAACTATCACTCGTGGATGAAGGGCACAATCACGGTCAGTTGATTGGCGTCCGGCAGAGAGCTCCCAAGGGCGTAATCACAACGGATTTATCGGGAGATGAACGCGAAGCCGCCCCATGCCGGTCCTAACAGATGAGGTCAAACGTCTGGAGCCACGAATCATAGAGATCAGGAGGACGATCCACCAGAAGCCGGAGCTCTCCTACCACGAGAAAGCCACCGCCAAGCTCTGGTCGCCAAGGAGCTAAAGTCGCTGGGAATCGAGGTGAAGACCCGCGTCGGCGGGATCTGGCGTCGTCGGGCTGCATCAGGACGGGCAAGAGCGGCAGGGTCGTAGGCCTGAGAGCCGACATGGACGCTCTTCCTGTGCAGGAGAACGTGGACGTGGACTTCAAGTCCAAGAGGAAGGGGGTCATGCACGCCTGCGGGCACGACACGCACGTCGCGATGCTGCTGGGCGCGGCGATGCTCCTCGTGAAGCACAAGCAGGACCTCGGCGGGACGTGAAGTTCCTCTTCCAGCCCGCCGAGGAGCAGGGAGGAAGGGGTGGCGCCAAGCCCATGATCGAGGCGGGCGCCATGGAGAACCCGCACGTCGACAACGTCTTCGGCCTCCACATCTCCGCCGACTTTCCATCGGGCACGTTCGGAGTCCGGGGCGGCCCGTTCATGGCCCGGCCCGACACCATCGAGATACGGGTGGTCGGGAGGGGCGGTCATGGAGCGGCTCCGCACAAGACCGTGGACCCCGTCTACGTGGCCGCCCAGGTGATCATAGCCGTTCAGGGGGTGTCCTCGAGGATGGTCAACCCCATCAGGCCGTTCGTGATATCGATCTGCAGCGTGCACGGCGGGACCAAGGACAACATCATCCCGGACGAGGTGGTCCTGCAGGGGACGATGCGCACCCTCGAGAGCGACACCCGGGCCAAGGCGCTCGCGGACATAAGGCAGGCCGTCACCTCGACGTGCCAGGCATACGGAGCAAGGTGCGAGATAGAGTTCGAGAAGGACCCCTACCCCGTCACCCGCAACGACGAGAAGGCGGCGGAGAGGGTCGCGAAGGTGCTCAGGAAGATAAGGGGGACCAAGACTCGGCTGATGGACCAGAGGCTCGGGGGGGAGGACGTCTCCAGGTTCCTACAGAAGGCCCCCGGGGTCTTCTACTATCTGGGGACATACAACCCGTCGAAGGGGTGCGCCGCACCCAACCACAGCTCGAGGTTCAAGGTCGACGAGGACGTCCTGAAGTTTGGCTCGGTCTCGCTCGCCGCGGTGACCATTGAGTTCTCGAAGGAAAGGTAAATAGTTCCACTAGCCTTATCTCAGCCAGCCGCCCGTGTCCGGCAATGGTCAATTGGTCAGCGTGGTCGCCAGCAGGTCTCCCGACTCTTCCAGATAGATATCATATGTTTAACTTCAATAAATTAGGATTTATGGCAGAACATCCTGAAATCTGCATCGAAAGATCGTCCCTTTCTGCGCCCGGTGGCGGTAAGTTCAACTTTACCAAGACAAGTAACGCTACCATAGTAAGTTTCGTGTGACTACTAAGTATAAATACCAGTTCCAGAAATATAACTATGGTTATCTAGATTGCAAACAACAAGCAGGGACATGGCGCGGCAACTTAGAATCCAGCGGGCGCTGGACAAGTGCCCCCGATGCGGAAGAGGCCAGATGGTTCTTGATTCCGAGAGCGGCGAGCTGATCTGCAGTAACTGCGGTTTTGTGCTGAAGGAGAGGATCGAGGACACCGGACCCGAGTGGAGCTCCTCCTCGAAGGACGGAGGGAAGGACGAGAGCAGGGCGGGACTGCCCACCTCGATCGCGTCCCACGACATGGGCCTTTCGACGATGATAGGGTCCGCCGACAGGGACTCGACGGGAAGGGCGCTGACGGGCTCCATGAGGACGACGGTCGACAGGCTCAGGACCTGGGACAGGAGGTCCCAGATGCACGAGTCGTCCGACAGGAACCTCGGCAAGGCCTTCGTCCAGCTCCGCACCTTCGCTGACAAGCTCTCGCTCTCCGAGGACATAGTCGAAAGGGCCGCGTACGTCTACAGGAAGGCGCTCGAGAAGGGGCTCATACGCGGAAGGTCGATCACAGAGATGATCGCAGCGTCGCTCTACGCGGCCTGCAGGGACAGCGAGATTCCCAGGACGCTCAAGGACCTCGCCAGCGTCGCGAACATCAACAGGAAGGACCTCGCGAGGTCGTACCGCCTGCTCGTCAGGGAGATGGACCTCAGGATGCCGGTCCCTGATCCGGCCAAGTCGGTAGCCAAGATCGCCTCGAAGGTGGGGGCGGGCGAGGGTACCAGGAGACGGGCGCTCGAGATACTTGGTCGCGCGAGACGTTCGGGCGTTGCTGCGGGCAAGGACCCCGTCGGCCTGGCAGCCTCGGCCCTCTACGTCGCGAGCACTCTCTCCGGCGAAGGCAAGACCCAGAGGGACATCGCGCACGCCGCGGGCGTGACCGAGGTCACGATACGGAACAGGTACAAGAACCTGAGAAACGCGCTGGGGATCTAGCACGTTCTACAAGCTTAAACATCGAGCCGACGCCTGAGCGGACATGGACGGCCTGACCGAGCTCCTCGAGCTGGTGAGCGGGAAGGGGAGGAGGGTCTACGTGACCGAGAAGCCGATAGACCTGAGGGACCTCAGGACTGCCAACACGATCTACATCCTTCAGCTTCCCGACGGCTCGAGCGCTGCCGGAGGGAGGGGAGGGGGGTTCGGGGAGAGGCGGATCGTCAGGCTCTTCCACTTCGAGTGCGGGGACGGCGCGTGCGTGAAGGTCGGCGAGGTGGAGGACGACGTCAAGCTGGACTCGCTCGACCTGCCCTACCACGCGACGGCCATGCCCATCCTGGACCCCGAGGGGAAGGAGAGGCTCGTGTCCGGAGTGGTCGACCCGTCCTTCGTCGCCTCCTACAGGGAGAACCTGGCCTAGGGACGCCGATGGGTCTTTTTTAAATAACGAACGGCCGGCCCCCCGAAGCCGTGAAGGTCCTCGTCACCGGCGCCTCCGGTTTCGTAGCGAAGCACGTCGTAAGGTACCTATCGTCCCACGGCCATGAGCCGGTCCCGACCGACGTCGCGGGTGGCCCGAACGCGGGGAGCGTGACGGACAGGTCGTTCGTCCTCGAGGAGCTTGGGAGAATCGACTTCGAGGCGGTCGTTCACCTCGCCGGGATAGCGGACCTCAACAGGACCATCGAGAACCCGTACGCCGCGTTCGAGATCAACAGCTACGGCACTCTCAACGTGCTCGAGCTGGCGCTGCGGAAGAACGTCAAGCGATTTGTCTACGCTTGCTACGATGAGCGAACCCGCGTCTTCACGACAGCGGGAATCAAGCGATACAATGAACTGCATACTGGAGATCTCGTTTTCACGCTAAACCCATCGAACGGGCTGATTGAGGTCAAGCCTATCGAGCGAGTCTACGTATACCGTCATCTTGGAAAGATGATCCATTTCGACGGAAGGCGAATTGATCTTCTCGTCACCCCGAACCACAAGATGTTGGTAAAAGTCCCAACGAGACTCGGCGGGCGAATAGTCTGGGCAACCGTCTTTGAAGACGCAGAAATGGTTGCCTCGCGAAGCGTCTGTCGTCTGGCCAGCGGTCGATGGATAGGACCCGACAAGCTACCGGCAATCTTCCACAATGAACTGCAAAGCCTAACGGACCTGTACTATCTTACTGGGCTGTTCGTAGGGGACGGGGATCTGAATGGCACTCAGTATCAGATCATCAAGAGTGGTCTATCGAAAGCCGAGTTTATGGAACGACGAGATAGTCTTGGAAGGTTCACGACACAGCCCGTCAACCCAGTCTCGAAGGCATTCGAGTATCCCAGAACTTTCTTGTACATCCCTGAACAGGATAAATGCAGACATCATCTTGAAGAACTCTTGCAGCGCAATTCTCTTCAATGGTCAGGCTACAAGAAATCCGTCTATGTGAACTCCGACTTCCTTTACGGGTTCTTCCAGCAATGCTACGACACCAACTCGGGTTCGCACAGCGCGCATACGAAGAGAATACCGAGGTGGATGCTCAACTCCGATCCGAAACTTCTCCACTCGCTTCTTCAGGGATTGCTGGACTCGGACGGCAGTCGTGGAAGAATGCTAACCACTGTCTCTCTCGGGCTGGTGGAGGACACTATGGAGTTGTGCTCGAAATTGGGTTACTTTACGACCTGCTCGCTTTCTCACAGCGTCTCTCAAATCGCGGGCAGGACGATAGAATCAACAGGTTTTCGTCTGAACATATCAGCAGAGAGCGGAACTCCCATGTTCGGCAAGACCTACAACAATGTCCACTCAGAGGACTACGACGGAAACGTCTTCTGTATCGAAGTTGAGAATCACAATTTCTTGGTCGAGAGAAATGGAAAGATTGCCTTTTCGGGGAACTCGTCGGCGAACGTCTACGGCGTCCCGAGCACCAACCCCGTCAGCGAGCAGGCGGCCTTCAATCCGAGGGTGCCGTACGACTACTCGAAGGTGGCGGGGGAGTCGTTCGTCATGGGCTACCACAGGGCGAAGGGCCTCCCAGTCGCGATCACGAGGTCCTGGCTGCTCTTCGGCGAGTACGACGCGCCGACCAGGGCCGTCCCGCGGTTCGTAAGGTCCTGCCTGCGCAACGAGCCCATCAGGCTCTTCAATTCGGGCAGGGACACCACGGCGCCCTCGCACGCCGAGAACTACGGGAGGCTCGTGGCCGACCTGATCGCCAAGGACTCCGCTATCGGGCAGGCCTTCAACTTCGGGGGCGAGAAGGCTGTCACCATAAGAGAACTGGCCGAGCTGATACGGCGCCTCACCGGCTCGACCTCGGAACTGCAGATGCTCCCTCCAAGGAGCGCGTCGGAGTCTGAGCCCCAGGTGAGCTATCCTTCGACAGAGAAGATGAAGAGGCTGCTGGGCTATGAGTACGAGCTCGGCCTTGAGACGGGGCTCCGCAGGACCGTCGAATGGGTACGGTCTAGCTCGTCAGCGTGAGCTCGATCTTCACGTCTTCGGGTATCCGGAGCTTCGTTATCTGCTTCATCGTCCGGTCGTCCGGCTCGATGTCCATGATTCTCCGGTGGATCCTCAGCTGCCAGTGGTCGAAGGTGTGCGTCCCCTCGCCGGTCGGCGCCTTCCTCGTCGTAATCTTGAGCCTCTTCGTGGGTAGGGGCTGGGGGCCCTTGATCTTCACCCCGGTCTTCTCTGTGATGTCTTTGATCTCCCTGGCGAGCCTGTCGAGGTTCTCGAGGTTGCTGCTGGTGAGCTTGATCCGGGCGTACTGCGTCATCGAATGTTCGATTGCCCGCTTCCCGTGTGGTTATTTAGACGTTTAGGGGCCCGGTCAATGGTTCTCTCAACTCGTCGGCAGCCGTGAAGGGGCGCTAACTGTCGGCAGCTAGTCGGGGTATCTGTGAGTCCTTCCCGATGGATAGAGCACAATCTGGCTAAGAACTGGGTCCATGACTTCCTTGAAATTTTCTGAATGCGAAACGGTTCTTATGGCCGCAAAAGCAGAGATTCTTGCACTAGGAAAAGCCGCTTTGAGGCATTTGGCAGAACCGACCGACGTAGCACCAGATGTGACAACATCATCAACAATCAGGATTGACTCTGGCTCTGAAATCAACTTTTGCACCCGTTGCGAGGCTTGATGCTGCGCGACTGTGGGTCGATTGCCACTTGTGCTAGTTGCAGCCTTCTGGAGAGGCTGTACTCGTTCGAGGCATGTCGATACTTGACTTCCCAACCCCACTTTATGCAACTCAGTCGCGATTCGCAATGGAACCCAAAGAGAATCTGCCTTCATTAGCGATGTACTCCTCGCAGGCACTAGGACTGGTCTATCGTCGAACAAGCGCCAGAATGGTAAATCATTTCTTGCTTCTTGAATCGTTCGTGCAATGAGAACTGACATCAAAACCTCCTCCCCGGATATCGAAATGGATTCGTCTCCTTTGACGGCAGTCCTGTAACTTCTGGACAGCCTCTCCTCTTCCCTTGTGCCGTATGGAGAGTAAGCGAAAAGCGCTCCGTATTCTAAGGTGTAATTTTCAATGTGGTCAAGCAGGGGCAACTCAAAGACTTATCTCAAGAACTTTCTTGCTCGATGGCAGATTCTCCAACAACTCCTTCGGGTCGGAGAGCATCATTGCTCCATACTTCACCATCTCTTTGGGCCATTTCAAAGATGACTCGAAGAGCGATTTCCAGATGAAGAGAGGTCTACCGAGACGAAGCGCCTCATATCCCTGAGAAATTGAACCGCTTGTCTCGCCAGCTTGCACGATGACTGATGCATCTGCAATAAGGGCCATTGTCCGGTTTCGACGGACGAAATTTGAGCGTGTGACAACTGAGCCCACTTCGTATTGAGAAATCGCAAGATGATGTTTGATTATCTCGGCTTGCAACTCGGCATTCTCTGCGGGGTAGACTCTATCTAAAGGAGTACCCAACACAGCGATCGTCTTGCCACCCGAACTAATCGCAGCTTTGTGTGCGGCAGAATCAATGCCTCTAGCGAGACCACTCACAATGACAACTTCCTCTCGTGTCAGAGCCTTGACGATTAATTCAGCATCCGCTAGGCTTTCGGCTTTTGCTTGCCTAGACCCGACTACCGCAACTCTGGGGCGGGGAAGAGGAATCTCCATTGCACCAGCAACGTAGACTCTGCTTGGGGCAGACTTGCTTTCAATGTCGTTAAGCGAACGACCCAAAAGTGTGCTCGGCGTGTAAGTGGAGATGTCCAGCATTGGTGCTCTCTCCATTACTCCTCCCTTCTTGGGTTTCCTAATTAACGCTTTTCGCACTTTCACGACTAGATAGAATGGGAGGGTGGGGTGAAATTAAGCCATTGCGTTGGATTCTTCTGTACCCGCTTGGATTACCGTCACCCAGGGATTCTCACCTTCTACCTTGATTCCTGCGGCCTCTGGTCTGAAATTGTTGTGGTAAATCTGGTACCCGAGAATGGTCGATGCAGCATCGCTCTTTGATGCCGCGAATCACTTTCTCCCTGTCTCAGACTTCTCCAATCTGGCGTTCCATCTTGTTGTTGTTGTGGACTTCGCCGCCATGGATTTCCTTGATGTGAACCGCGTTTGGACTCTCCGAATTGCGGCCAAACTTCCCTCCGATAAGCGTCGTGAAAGTTGTTTGCGCCGGCCGAAAGAGGGCCAAGCGAACCTCATTCCGCAGGAGTTGTTCAACTCACAGCCGAGGGTTCTTGGTTCGATTGTTCCTCTGGAGCGCTAGAACCTTAGCTATCGACAGTTAATGCCCCTTCACGGCTTCCGACGAGTTGAGAGAACTCTGTCAAGACGGAGGGCGGTTCCTAGCGCTGGAGGACGATTCGGCGGGACTCGCGTAGCAAGCAGGCCGACAGGGGCGTGGACGGTGTCCTGGATCCGTCCGGGAAGCGGTGGGCGAGGTCCGCGAACTCCCCGGTCCGAGCAGGGCCAGGGAACTGTATTAACCGGGATATGCCGACGCTGGTCGGATGATAGACCTATCGGGCAAGAGGCTTTTCCTCTTCGACCTCGACGGGGTCCTCCTCAAGGGGAGGGACACTCCGGTGAAGATCGGCGGGACCAGGGTCTTCGAAAGGATCAGGTCCCAGGGGAAGATGCTCAGGATAATCACGAACAACTCGACCGACTCCGTCGGGACGGTGCACAGGCGCCTCAACGCCCATGGGATCGCTGTGGCCAAGGATGAGATCCTGTCGAGCGCGAGGACCACGGCGGAGTACATAGCGAAGAGATACGGCCGGGCGACCTACTTCCTGGTGGGGGAGTCGGGCTTCGCCGATGAGCTGGACAGCGTCGGCCTGACGAGGACCCGCGGGAGCAAGGCCGATGTGGTAGCGATAGGGCTGGACAGGAAGCTGACCTACAGGAAGCTCGACAAGGCCGTGCAGCTCGCCAGGGGAGGTTCGCACATAGTCGCGAACCACTCCGCCATGCTCTACATGTCCAGGAACGGGCCGGCGATCACTGTCGGGCCGATCCTGAAGGCGATCGAATGGGGCTCGGGCAAGAAGGGGTTCGCCGTGGGGAAGCCGTCTCCGTTCATGTTCGAGGTCGCGATGAAGCAGACCGGCTGCACGAAGGGGGAGACCGTGATGATAGGAGACCAGGAAGACACGGATGTGGAGGGCGCCCACAGGACGGGAATCGACTCGATACTCGTGAGGACGGGAGTCTATGACGGGAAGGCCAAGACCAAGGCGACGGCGGTTATCGGGAGCGTCGACGAGCTGGCCGAGCTAATCTGAGACCCAATCCTTCATGCTTCCGCTCGAGAGGGTCCGGCAGATAGGTCCTTCCGCAGGAACCTCCCGGCGAAGAGAGCGCACACCAGCGAAGCCACCAAGGATACTGCTGCGGCAACTTCGTAGTACGGAAGGTGCCAGGAAATCCTCTCCGGTCCCGGAAGCAACATGAAGTGATAGACGTTCTGCGAGTAGTTTGCGGGCGCAAAGTACGGGTAGTAGCTCACCGCGATCTGGATCGGCAACGACGAGTTGGACGACACGGAGTAGTAGCTCTGTCCCGCGATCAGGGTGACAGGGTCATAGGTGGGGTGGAAGAACGAGATCAGGGACGCTGCCATCGAAGATGCAGCCTCGAGGGAAGCGTTGGAGGCTGGACCAAACGGCTCGAGAGGTAGGTTGACGAACGGCTTGACGAGAGGCACGCCCAGGTTGGAGGACTCAAAGGAGTTGTTCTGAACGAGGTACCTGGGGAGGCCGCCAATAGTTGTGCCCTGATACCCCGGCAGCACCACAACTCCAAAGACCTGGCTGGTGGTAGGGCTCGTCACGAAGTCAAGGGTGAAGCCGTCCTTCCCAAGAAGGTTGACGAAGAGTGCAAACTCGAGCGCTTCGGTAGGATTTGGCGCCTCCAGAAGTATGGGCGTAACCGCCTCAGCCTGAGAGTAACTGTGCTCGGCGCTCGAAATGGAGGAGTTGCCGAGCGTAGGAGCGTTGTCGGAACTCACTATCAGCTCGTTTGCTCCTGTCAAGTGCATGAGATTCTCCGCGACCACGCTATTGCTCACCAGATTGTCAGACCACTCATAGTACGCCGTGAGGGAGAAGAAGGAGGGGTCACCCTGGCTGAACGCCCCGCTGACGGTCGAGTAACCAAAGGCGGGGGAGTATGTGATCGGGCTCGCAGGGGACAGGAGCGCCGGGCCTGCAACGAGGAGACGGCTCCCTGAGAAGGCCTGGTACTCCCCGGCAGAAGGCATAGGTCCGAAGGCTATGGGATAGGTCCCGAGGAGGATGGGCGCTGAGACCAGGACGATCGAGACGACGGCCAGTCCCTTCCGGAGACCGGGGAGCCCGACCTTCCCGTCGCTCCACGAATAGACCGAGACGATGAGAAGCACCGGGAGGTTGACGAAGAGGAGCCGCCAGGGGAGTATGTTGTCGATCAGGGCGTTCAGTGGGCCAAAGTCCAGTCCAAAGGAGCCTCTGGCAACGGCGGCTGCTGCCGCGAGAACGGTGATCGTCACCACGATGAAGATCGGCGCGATAGCGCTCATCAAGCCTGTCCCTAAAGACGAAGATGACGCAAGAGTAGGCACAGACGATCAGCGTCATGACAGCGAAGGCCGGGAGAAAGCCGATCACAAATGCCGGCACCTCCTCGATGTACGGGGTCATGTAGCGCGACACCTCCAGCAGCTGCACCCATGAGAAGGCGGTGACCGCCGCGAGGACAGGGAGGACCTTGAGGACCGGCCTCCGCGTCGCGAGCAGCCCGAGGAAGACGGCTCCGATGAAGAAATAGCCGAAGCCCTCGGTGTAGATCGAGAGGGCAGAGAAAGCTAGAAGACCGAAGAGTGCGCCACCTCCGTTCCTCGAGCGCAGGCCGTATGCCAGAGCAACAAGCGAGAATGCGAAGCTCAACATGTACGGATCCGAACCGGCAAGGTTGGTCCCCACGACCCCGGGGAAGAGCAGGACGGTCGCACCCAGCAAGACCTGCATTCGCTTCCGGTGAGACGACCAGCTCACGCCAAGCGCGTCAACGAGCGCGACGGCCGAGAATGCGAGAGCGAGAGGGGTCAGTACCCACATGACGTTGCAGGCGATGGTCGCCGCTTGGAAGCTCGCGAAGAAGATCGAGAGGAACGAGTACATCGACCAGGTTATCGTGTAGAATCCGATGCCGTATCCGGCCAAGAACGCGTATCCGTGATACTGGATCGACGTGTAGTCGCCGCCGAACAACCCGGGGGCAAACTCCAAGGTCCGGAAGATGTGGGCCCGGATATCGCCGGCTGGAGGGATGCCAGTAAGCACGGACCAGCCACTGTAGAAGACAAAGTCAAGGAGAATGAGGACAAGGTAATGTCGGGTGCCCCTCAGCCAGGAACCACAACGCAGCAACAGCGAGCTAAAGCCGGAAGAACTCGCCCGAGCCAACTCTCGGTCTCTCTGCGGACAGGTCTTTTAATTCTGTGCAAGTCCCCGTCGAGCATAACAGCGTGAGCAAGACAGTCTAATGTGGTTTCACTTTGGACCCAGCTCGCTCCAGGACGAGACGGAGCTCTCAAAGGGTGTAAAGCCGACTGGTGGCTCCCTAGAGAGCGCGTGGTCCCGTCGACAGAAACGTATTAAGCGATGACGCCTTCCGAACGGACATGCAGCACCTGAGCTCGAAGACCCCGGCGAAGTGCGCCGTCTGTGGCAAGGAGGAGACCGCCCCGGGAAGCTTCCCGCTCGTGATAGGGGTGGGGAGGGTCTGCATGAGCTGCGGAATGGAGAAGGTGAGGTGCGACGTTTGCGGGGAGGAGGTCAAGAGGCTGACGTCCTCGCGCTTCCAGGGCAAGACGCTCTGCTTGAAGGACCACATGAAGGAGGTCGAGAAGTACAGGCAGCACATAATCAGGAACTACGACGAAGAGAAGGACACCGTGCAGGGAATCTTCCAGAAGGCCATCGGGGAGCAGCCCGAGGGCTACACGCTCCTAGCGTTAAGAAGGGCCAGAAACAGCACGCACGCCTGGGAAGCCGAGTACGAAAAGGATGAAATTTTCCAAATGAAGTGTAGCTAATGGCCAACGAAGAGACCAGAATGATCGAGCGCCTCGTCAGGGAGATTGAGGGCCTCAAGCTCGGGCTCGACACCAACGTCCTCGCTGGGTGGTACTCGCGCATCGAGAGGGACGCCAAGGCAAGGGCTCCCGAGCACCTCAGGGACAGCATCCAGGTCATCCAGAACGAGATCCTGCCGATGAAGTTCGAGTTCAAGACCTCGAGGCGGGCCGTCGGATACGTGCTCGAGGCGATCGACCGGAACCTCGAGGGGATGCCGATGGCCACGAGGCTCTACTTCCAGAAGCTCGCCGAGCTGATCCAGGCAGAGATGGGCCGGTAGGGCCCTCGCCGGAGAAATCGGCAGACAGCTCGGTCTCCGAAGGGTCGCCGGGGAGGACTAGAACCAGCCGGCCCGTCTGAAGTACCAGACCATGACCAGAGCAGGGATCACCATCAGGATGAATATGACGAGGAAGGACGAGTACTCGCCTGCGAACTCGAGCGGCCCAGTCGTCAGCCCGCCGGGAAGGGGGATGTTCATCCCGTAGACGGAGCTCAGCAGGCTCGCCGGGATGGTCAGGGTGAAGAGGATCGTCAGTACCGAGAGGACGTTGTTCGTCCTGTTGCTGCTCGTCACGAAGTCGGTGTCCTTGTATATCTCCAGCATCTCCTTCATCTCGTCGATGGTCCGCGAGGACATGCCGATCTTGTGATTGAGGTCGCTGAAGTAGATCGAGAGGTCCTCCTTGCTGAACTTCTGGGCCTTCGAGAGGTCGGGCAGGTACAGCCTCAGGGGAAAGACGATGCGACCCAGTGTCGCTATCTGGCGGCGGGCGTGGTTGATTGGTCCGGCCTGCGACTTCTTCTCGTCGAACACGACGGACTCGATGTCATCCAGGTCGCCCTGGACGTCGTCGAGGATTGCAAAGATGGTACCCACAAGGTTGTCGATCATCCTGTAGGCCAGGAAGGTCGAGGACCTCATCGACGAGACACGCTCCTGGTCGTCATCCCTGCAGGAGGCGAACTGCCGCGCGACAGATTCGAGGTCACCCGCGTGGAGCGTAACCAGGTAATCCTTTCCGAGGAACATCGATACCCGGTCCGAGACCACGATTCCCTGACTGTCCTTTTGGGGGAAGTGCAGCAGGATGAACAGGTGGTCGCCGTGGTCCTCCACCTTCGTCACCTTCCCGGTGAGACAGTCCTGCAGGTCGAGGGGGTGGAACCCGTATTCGCGCCCCAGCAGGGCGGTCTCGTCTGCAGTGGGGTCGACGATGTCCGTCCACTCCATGCCACCGAATGCCAGCGTCTGAACCTTTCCCGTCAACTTGGGCTGACCGCTCGAGGGACTAGCCACGGGGCCTCGCGGCCACGGTCGGTATAATTGGATTGTGAGGCGGGATGGAGAGGTGCGATCGCGGACACCTGTGGGCTGCAGGAGACCTGCGGACGACCCCGTGCCGAACCCTCCGGCTCTTTGATGGACCAGGCCGCGGACCTCAGGTCGAGAGCGCGACCCGTCCCACACCGCGGTACGCGAACCCCGCCCTCTTCGCCTCAGCCGGCGAGATGACACCCCTCCCGTCCACGATGGCGACCTTTCTCGCGGTCATCCTGGCCAGCGACGCGAGGTCGATCTTCTTGAACTCACTGTGCGCTGTGCCGATTATCACGCAGTTCGCGCCCCTGACCGCCTCCTCCAAGGTCTTGTGCACGACGAGGCCCATCGCCTCCTCGCCCGCGAACATAGGGTCGTAGACCTCGATGACCGCGTGCATCTCTCGGAGCCTGGTGATGATGCGCTCGATGGGGTCAGCTGTATGTCCTTGACGTCGGGCTTGTAGGCTATCCCGAGGACCGCTATTCTGGCGCCGCTCACCGTCCTGCCGATCTCGTTGAGCGCCTCCGCCGTGAGCTCGACCATGTGGTCCGGCATCCTGTCGTTGACCTCCCTGGCCAGCCTGATCAGGTAGGGGATGTTCCCGACCTTGAGCCCCTCGTTAATCAGGTAGTACGAGTTGCTCGGCAGGCAGGGTCCGCCCACCCCCGCTCCCGGGTAGTGCGGCATGAAGTTGTACTTCGTCGCGCATGCGTTGATGACCTCGACGGTGTCTATCCCGAACTTCTCGTAGAGCAGCGCGAACTCGTTGGCGAGCGCTATGTTGACGTCCCTGAAGAGGTTCTCGGTGAGCTTGACGGCGTTCGCGGTCTTCGGGCTGCTGACCCTGACGACCTCGACGCCCAAGCCCTCGCGGTAGAGGGCGGCCACGAGGTCGCCGCAGTGGACGTCGGTCGACCCGACTATCCTGGGTACGGAGTGCATGTTCTTCATGATCGACCCGGGGTCCGACCTCTCGGGGCAGCTGACCAGTCCGAAGTCGCGTCCGGCCTTCATGCCCGACTCGGCCTCGATTATCGACCCGACGATGTCCTCGACCACACCCGGTCCGACCGTGCTCTCGACTATCACGATGCTCCCCTTCGAGAGGGACTTGCCGACGGTGTGCGAGACGCGCCCTGATGGCGCGCGTAGTCCGGCGACTTTGTGAGGTCCACCGGCGTTGGGACGCATATGATGATGAAGTCAGAGTCGTGCAGCACCGTCTCGGGCTTCAGGGTCGCGCTCAGCCTCCCCTCGGCGACGTTCTTCTTGACGACCAGGTCGAGCCCGGGCTCGTCGGTAAGCCGCGAGACCCCGGCGTTCGTCTGCTTCACGACCTGCTCGTCGATGTCGATTCCGGTGACCCGTGCCCCTGCCTCGGCGAAGACCGCGGCCGTCGGCAGCCCGATCCTCCCCAAGCCGAGTATGCTGACTCTGAGCTCGTGCTTCTTCAGGAGGGCCACCACCTCCTCGGGGGAGAGGTTCAGGACGGAGTGGCTTCTCTTGATCTCCCTCTGGCTGGTCTTCATGCGTATCGCTTCCCGGTGGCCCGCCTCTTGCCCAGGTAGCCGGCGGTGAGAGCCGAGACCAGAGCCAGAACCAGGAACTCGGCCTGGTAGTTCCCTAGGGTGTAGTAGTCGAAAGAGACCGGGGAGAGAGGGGGGAAGAGGCCCGTGTCCACCCCTATATGAGCGAAGAACCCTGACATGACTGCGAACGACAGGTCTGGACGCCTTATTACAGTTGCGACGAGGATGAACGCCAGTGCTATGAAGATGAAGGAGTGGGCCGGCCGTATCGGCTGGGCTATTCCGAGCGCGGAGGGGAGGTGGTCCAAGTCGGTCAGCACGACGATGCTCGGGATGAGGACCAAGAGGCCCAGGTCGAACCGCCTGAAGACGAGTGTCGAGATTAGGCCCAGCGCGACTCCTCCGGCCGCCAGGAGCAGAAGATGCGACGGAATCGTGTCCGCGCTCCTGAAGAGTCCTATCAGGCTCCCGGGAGGACGGGTGAACAGGGAGATCCAGGTGAAGAGCAGGTCGAGCGTGGCGTACAGGATTATCGTAAGGAGCACGGGGCGAAGGTCCTGCCGGTTCATGCGCAGGCCCGCCTAGTCCGCAGTTCCGTGCCCGACGCCCCGGTAGATGAGCCCGGCCGACCGCGCCTCTGAGGGGTCGAGGATGTGGCGTGCGTCGACGACGACCCTGAGCGCCGGTCCCGACTTCTTCATCGAAGCTCCCGTCAGCCCGCGGTACTCGAGGTGGTCGGTCAGAATCAGCGCGGCGGTCGCGCCCTTGAGGGATTCCCGCACGCTCCTGGCGCGTCTCGACCCTGAGGGCGCGCAGCCGGCGGGTCGTCGCCCTTGACGAGCGGGTCGTGCACGACGACCACCGCCCCCGCCTTCAGCGAGCTCCTGGATTACGGACAGGCTCGGGGACTCTCTGGTGTCCGAGGTGTTCCCCTTGAACGCGACCCCGAGTACGGCAATCCTCGGAGCCGGCCAGTTTCTCACCTGCCTCCGCGAGCCCTTCGACGGTGAGCTGGCAGACGTGCGACGGCATAGCCGTCGTTGACCTCCCGGGC
>CAVRAG010000002.1:0-12898 GCA_963718895.1 uncultured Nitrososphaerota archaeon | reverse complement strand
GATCGCGCCGGTCCCTTTAGCCAATGACCCCATCACGGTTACCCTAGCCTCCCAAACGAGCGTACTTACGATTATCGCCTTCGCGGTGTCTGGAGCCAATACCAATTCTCCATTCGATCCGAACCTTCCGTCTCCCGTCGGGGTGAGCGGGACCACCCAGGGAACCATATCGGCAGCCGTCTCCACCGACTGTTCGAGCGACCTGATCATTGGGGGAGCGATTGATGTCAATCCGCAACTGGGGACGGGCCAGGGATACACGTTGATACAATCGGACAGAGACGCCTCGCTGGCACAGGACACAGTCGCCGAGTACATGCTGGTTTCTTCTCCCCAGACAAAACTAGAGGTGTCGTTCACAACCGTGTCTCAGCCCCTTACGTACACCTGGCTCATAATCGCCGATGCGTTCAACTAGGGACGAAGCTGCTCCACGCACCTGTGATCTCTCGTAAGGAGCCTTCATGTCGACTGCTTGTCCCTTCTTGAGTCGAGCCAAGGCCTCCTAGCTCGCTCAGATGAGTGGAATAGAGAGCGAGTGAGCCATCGAAATACACCCGTTTCGAGTTCCGAAACTTCTCGTGAGTGAAGAGTCCTCGGGTAGCGCAAGTGATCGCTCAAAGGCTGGCAGAATCCGCTTCCCAACCGAGTCGATCACGGCGGGAGAGGGTATGATTGACACGATCCTCTCCCAAGAGAACGCGGAGATGTCAGCTGAAAGAAGTGCCGAAACCTACTGTTAAAATCGGAATAATCTGACGAACTTGAAAAATCAGAAAAACAGATGGCAGCAGTGTAGTTATGACTTACACTGCTGTACCGACTGTGGGCGCGATCTGCGGGAGACTCTTCTTCCTGAGGAAGAGAAGGCCTACCGCGCCGAGCACCACAGCCAGGCCCGTTCCGACAACCGCGAACTGGGGTACAGTCGCTGTGACTGTGAGTGACGCAACCTCAGTGTATGAGCCGCCACACTTCATCTCTGAACCGACCTGGGAGCATGCGTAGATGGTCAGCGTCTCCTGGCCGTTTGTGGGAGTTACCGTCGATGGGGCGGTAAGTGACAGCGTCATTGTCGAGGGTGACCCGTACCCTGCTCCTTCACAGGTGCCCGATGGGCATGTGCTCACGGTCCCTGATGCGGGAGTAAAGGTCCAGCTCCATCCGTTGTCGGTGCCCGAATTTGAACTGCAACCGGTGCCTATGGGACAGACGTAGTAGTGCATTGCCGTGCCACTAGGAGCGTTGCTTGCGTAGAACTCGAAGTTCGCGGTCCCCGTGCTTCCAGGACCAGACAGGGCTATTACGTTACCTACGGAACAGCCACTTACGCACTGCAAAGATCCAGTGTATGTCGCTGCCATTGCGGTTGGCAGCATCATCAGAGCGAACATCGCCCCAACGGACGCCAGTACAGTCGAGCTTCCTCAGTTGCATGACTCTGCCTTAGCGTGGGTCGGTTATAAGGCCTAAGAAGCCGAAATCAATGGACATGAATTTGAAATTCACGTCGGATTTGGAGGGATAGTCAACCGGAAAATGGGCTATTTCGGACCTCTTCAGGGAGCCCGGGCTCATAGCGTCCCCCGTTAGAGGGTGTCGGCATAAGCACATCCTGATAGTTCTGGGAAGGCGCTTATATGGATTGTGCCGAGAGTGAAACCCCCCGGGCCTATGGCCCTGAGAGCGACTTTCCAGAAGGGTACCGACCGTAACAGACCAGAAATTTTTAATTACGCCTGACAGATTGCACCAGAATCGTTGAAGTTGGGACTAACCACCATTATTGACTGGCGCAGGATGTCTCGCCCCAACGCGTACCTTGTGGCGCTGCTGGTGTCGTTCCTTCTTCCCCTCGCCATCCCCCGGGTCGGGATCGACTTCACCTACTTCTTCATCTTCATCATAGTCTTCTTTGCCTGGCTGATAATGAAATGGGAGAGCTTCGAGGCCCTCACAAACAAGAGCACGCTCTGGGAAACTGTCCTCGGGGTGGGCGTGGTCGTGGCAGTCTACGCGTACAAGACAGCTTCGGCTACACGCCTGGGACTGCTCGACATGGTAATCATCTTCGGGGCGCTGGCGGTTGCCTTCTTCGGGATCAGGTCCTTCAAGCTCTTCTGGGTTCCCGCGGCCTACGGGGTTGTCCTCCTGCTCGGTTACCAGGTCGAGAACGACATACCGAACTACGTCGTCTTGCAGGATTGGATGGCCGGGGTCATGGCGTCGGCGATGAGCGTGCTTGGGATTACGTCGACCCCGTCTCGGGCCACCTCGTCGCTGGCGAATTCCAATTCAAGCTCGCCGCTCCTTCTCGACGTAGCCAGCGATGGCACGGGAATCCAGGGCGTTCTGGCGTTCGGACTCCTGGGGGAGCATGGCTCTGATTGACGTCAAGGCGAAGCTCTCGAGGGTAATTCCGCTACTTGTGATAGGTTTCGTCGGTGTCTTTCTGATCAACATCCTGAGGCTGCTGGTCGTCTTCCTGTCATTCGATTTCCTTGGCATCTCCATTGGAAACACCGTGCACGTCTATGCAGGGTACACCCTCTTCATAATCTGGGTTCTGGTCTTCTGGGGTCTCGCCTTCAAGTACCTGTCTCCCGAAAACTGGGCAACCGTAGTCTCCCCTGTCCTGTCCCGCAGAGCGGCAGCCCGGTCTGAGCCGTTGAGACCTCCGGCAAGGTTTCCATCATGGTAAGCGTCCCGACGAGAACCGTGAAGGGTTCTCTCTTTAGTTCAGCCACTGCGGTCAGTTATCAAAGAATTCTCTCGAGCTGAGTCGTCGTAACGTCCCGAGGTGAAGTCACCGCAGGACCCGCCAGCCCTCGCATTCTCCTGCCGAGTTGCTCCTCTGAGGCTCTGGTCCCCGAGAGGAAAGCGCTGCAGTGCCGCCGTCAGCTCATCGGCGTTCCCCTCTTTGACCAAGAGCACCCCGCTGACCTCCGTCGGTCACGGCCTCGGGAATCCCTCCTGTAGAGGTGCTGATGAAGGACCAGCCCCCATCAGGCCGGCTTCCAGAAAGACGGTCCCAAAGCCCTCTACGTCGCCGCGGATCGTCTTCGATGTGCCATCGCGACGAGGTCGCACTCTTCCATAACTCTGTACAGGGCCTCGCCCCTCAGACTGCCATAGAACCTCACCCTATCGACCAGGCCGAGCCCTCCGGACGAGCTCCCGTGAGCTTGGGCATCTCAGGGCCGTTCCTCCGACTATCTCAAGCCGGGCCGCCGGGAAATCGCGGCGGACAGGACATCGAACCGAGTTTATCAGGTCGTCGACCCCCTTCTTTTCGACCAGTCTCCCCACGAAGAGTATCCTGCCTCCAGCGGTTGGGGGCCTCCTCCTTACGGGCGCGGCTCCGTGCAGTTCGGGATTGACGCTCGGATAGAGGAGCCCGACCTTGCTTTGGGAGAGCGGGGCAGAAGCGAGGCGGTGAACCGTGAGTTCGTTGCTATCCGGTTCGCCAGGAGCTGAGAAGAGTGAGCAGGAGTACCTTCCCCAGGGAGCTCTTGCGGGGCTTGAAGGATGTCCTTCGTCGTGAGGAGCATCGCGGTCCCCTCTTCTTCCGCACTCTGCAGTAGAGGAGCAGGATGTTCCCGAAGAGGGTGATTCCACCGCTCAGGAGAAAGACCGAGTCGATTGAATCCCTGCTGATGAGTTTGAGGGTGTAGCGGAAGGAACGGGGGAGCGCGCTCGAGCCCGAGGGGCACTTGTGAAGGAGGGAATCCCGGAGAAGGTCTCGTCCGTGAACCTGTAGCCTGGCGCAAGGGTCTCGACCTCGACAAATCTCCCGCTGCTTCATGAGCTCCGTCACGTAGCCTTGACCCTGCCCTCAACTCCTCCTATGTTCTGCGGCGGGTCAAAAGTCACTATTCAGGAGTCTCAAGAGCAAGTCCTATCTCCTCGAGTACAGCTTAGTTGGTGTCGGAGCGTTGTCCTTTCGTCTCATCATGAGACCTCCGGAGCGCGAATTTCAGGGTTCCGCTCGTGGGTACTCTTTAGGTTTAGCGCGGCTGGCTAGGACGCTATCAGAAGGAGCGCGACCAGCAGCGCAGCAAATGTGGACCCAAGCACCAACGACCCGATTACAGGGAATCCCTTGATCCGGGTGTAGAGCCCCCAGAGCAGGGCTTGCGCCTTGGGCGTCTCCGCTGGGTCTCCCTTCTCAGGGAACAGGTCGTTGAGTTCCTTCGGGCTCAGGTCATCGAGCGTCTTGTTGTTCCTGTACAGGCTGAAGATGAAGGTGAAGATCACTGCGAGGTTCGTCGGGTGTAGCCACGGTCCGAGACTGTACACCCACATCAGGATGAGGCCGAGCAGGAACCACTCGAAGAAGGCCATCGCGGTCAGGGGCGCCGACGAGAAGCCGCCAGGCACGAACCTCTCCAGCGTTAGCCACACCAGGGCGAAGGTAGATGCCCCTGAAGTGCACTTCCAGAAGGCGTCGGGATCCCAGAGCGAGAGCGAGTAGACCCAGAAGAATCGCGAGCCGCTCGTAATCCTAAGCTTCCTGTCGAGGTCCCTGTCGACAGCCAGCCGTAGGGCCACTTCTCGGTCAGCTAGCAAGGTTCTTCGCCGAGACCAGGTACCTCATGACCTCAAGGAACTCGTCTTCGGACAGGTAGACAAGTTCCTTCCTGAGGACCCCCATGGGAACGCCCGCCAGCTCCGACCAGCCTCCCATCCTAGAGACGTCTGGCTGAATCCTGGCCTTGAGTGTGGGGGAGAGGTCTACGCCCACATCCCAGCAGAGAACATAGAAGACCGTCCCACCAGGAAGAGGCGCGTCTCTCCACTACCCCCGCCCTTATCAGAGGTTTGAGGTTGTAAATTACGGCCGCCGGGGTCGACCCGACAACATCCGAGATTTGAGTCGGTGTCATTGCGTTCTTCTGCCTGAGCTCGGTCACTATCTTTCCCTGAGACTCGCTGAACGAGTTCACAACGGTGCCTCCTTGCAGGATTCGGAAGGTGCGGCCTTCGAAGTAGCCGGTGTATCCCTTCTTGAGCAGACGTGCCAGCTTGAGCCCGCCCCCAAGGTCTAGGTCGCTTGCGCTCATCGGAAGGTCCGGTGTAGCCAATCTATTTAAATTATAAACGTCACATAAATAGTTAATTGCTGAGCGGCCATTCGAATCCCGCGCCCGGACGAAGGTCCTTTGCTTCCTAGCCCTCAAAGCGGTGAACCGTTGGGTGGGCTCAGGAGAGACCCTCCGACGATGAAGCTGTCCGCTGCCATCAGTGGATTCTGGCCGGGTCCCCGGAGCCCCCAGGCTCCTCCGTAGTTGTAGACGCTGACCGATGCTGGGTCACCCCAGATACCGTTCACCCGGACCTGAATCGCCACAGGGAAGCTTGTCGTCGGGATGTTTATCGGTGCGGCCAAACTGTTCTCCTCCGACAGCGCATAGACTGGGTAGGACGATGAGGACACGGACGCCCCTAGGTTGTAGCTTCCAACGATGGTCCCGTCGTACGTAGCCACCCATGTGGTGCCAGACTGGACGGAGACCGCGAACTGGTGGACTCCCGACGTCGGAGCTGAACTCAGGATGTTTCCGTACACAAAGGTGTCAGTTGCAAGATTCCAGACCTGGGTGAAGACCATCGGGACCGAGCCGTAGCAGATGTAATAGCCTACCTGCATCCAGAGGTTACTGGCTGAATCGTCACTCACCCAGAAAGATACACAGCCAACGGGAACGTCGAAGGCCTGGACCTGGATGGAGCTGCGGGCGCCGGCGTTGGGTAGTGCGGACGAACCCGTCGACATCGCTCCTAAGTAAAACACCCCATTCCCTGGGGTTCCCCTCCCAGCTGACGAGGTTGTCGAGGTGGTTGTGGTTCCTGTGGTGGTAGTGTATGTTGATGACGACCTCGAGGTCGTAGTCTGCGAAGTTGTGCTCGAAGATGTCGAAGCCGAATTCGATCCGGAACCGGTCGTGGATGAAGAGGAGGAACTCATCGAAGTGCTCGATGAGCTTGAAGTGCTCGAAGCTCCGGACGAAGTCGAAGAAGCTCGTTGATGATGCTGCATTGATGGCATCGACGATGGCCCCAAAGTCGCTGCCTTGGGCGGTGCCGAACGAGAGAAGAGCTCCAGACATTGGGGCAGAAGGGACCTCATATTGAGCGTATGCATCCTGCCCCGATCGGGACGATTGTATCAGCGTCATTCCAGGTCCTGCACTCTGGACTTTGGATCCTGTATCGCCGCCCACTTGGAACACGAAGGAACCTGCAGGTGCAAAGACTCCTGTGTTACAGGGACTGCCACAGCCTTTGACGTTCGCCTGGGCTATGGGAGGTCCTGCCGCGAAAGGCTGGGCAGTGTTCGCCCCGGAGATGGCGAAGGCCACGACGCCATACCATGTCTCCCCGTTTGATGTCGTCTGGATGGCCATGCTATCCCCCCTTAGGACGTTTGGCGAGATAGCATACCAAGTCTCCACCCACTGATTTCCCCCTATGGCAATTTGACCTGTCCTAGATGTGAATGTCAGGCCGGCGGTGTCTCTTACTGACCATGTGTCTCCGCCAAGGCAATCGCACCCAACTATGATGACGTCCGAAGGATTCGTTGTTGTCAGCGATGCGGAGCAAGAGGTAACATATCCGCATCCTGTCGAGGCGCTACCGTCGAGGGCTGCATGAGAAGTTGCTGCGGCGGCGAGTTCGATTCCTCCGCCGAGAGCAGCAGAGATTACGAGGAGAAGCGCCATCCCCGCCGAGAGGATTCTGTAGCGGACCTTCACGGCTCAGTCAATGAATTTAAGGTTATTTAAAATTTATATTACGTATAGTGTTTCGTGAGCCAGGTTGAACATGTGTCAGATTGAGGTGAAACCAAAGGAGAATCAGCAAGAACTTCGGGAGAGGAGCGATTTAATCCCAGTTCGGTGCATTCGTCGCCCGCGGTCCGACCAAAACGCGGTGGTTCTCAATTGAGAGAAAGCACAGCTGTAGCTAAATAACCCCATGGAAAGTGTAAGCACCGCCGAGAGAAACTTTGATTCCAACGAACACCCAATACTTGCACCTTCTCCCACTATCCGGAAGCCGCCTAGAATCCGAGAGATGCGAATCAGCCACAGTCAAGAGGTATGGAGCATGACCGAGAGAGAAGTCGCCCCCGGAGAGAAGCCCCATAGCGGTCGACGAATCTCCAGGAGGGCGTTCGTCGAGGGCGTGCTCGCGCTAGGGGGTCGGCGCGGTGCTTGTAGGTAGTGCCAGTTTTCCACGGCAATTGTCGAGCTCTTCGACCCGAGTTTCTTCCCGTCCCTCTTTGCCGGCATACCCCTCGGGCAGGAATAGCCCGCTGATACCCCTGTGGACGTTCACGCCGCAAGACTCCGGTAGCGGCAAGGTGTTCACCCCGTCCTCTGGCACCTACGGATTCTGTCAGAGCTTCACTATGCCCTCTCCGGCGACGGGCGTAAGCATATTCTACGCTTCTGTGGTCGGCAGTCCTGGTCCCCTTGTCGTGACCATCAAGGATCCCGCGGCAACACCTGGGCTCTGGGACCATCGCGCCTCGTCGGTCGGGGACAGGGGTGGACCCCGCCCATCGCGGTCACCCTTACCAAGCCCCTCGCTCGGGGAGCGTCTACACGGTTTCGCTCTCCGCGCAGAACAGCAACTCGGCCAACTACTACAACATCTGGATCAACGACGCAACCCCCAACTGGTGGGACGTTAACGCGTCGCGAACTACAGCATCGTCCCAGTATTCCATGGGCAACACGGGCTCGTCCTGCTGAGGGTCCTGATCAGACCGGCTCCTGAGGTCGTGACCCTCCCCTTCACCCCTGGAACACAGGACCAGGGTCGACCCTGACGTTCACCGCCGACAGCACGTTCTCTTTCAAGACCGTCTCTCCCTGGCTCTCCGACATGCACCAGACGACCCCCGGCTATCAGGGGAGCTTCACCGTCACAGACATTACGGCCGGGAAGCTCTCTGGGCACGGCGGCTGCGACCCAGCTCGCGAATTCGCACGGACAGCAGGGACTGCTTCCGTTCACTCTGGACAACGTGGTGACCACGAATCCGGGTCATCAATATCAGATAGCGCTGAACGAACCCGGGTATGCCTATGGAGTCCTGTTCAGGGGCAACAATGTCAACCCCTCGACGCTGGGTTTCCAGGGTCAGGCTCACTCCCCGTGGTATCAGCTGGTGAACACGCAGCTCGTTGTCGGGCACACCGACTACCCGGGCCCTTCGGCGCGGGCGGTGAAGATGCCGTCAATTCTTCCAGGCAAGCAGCGGTCAGATTCTCTCCCACCAATACGGCACGCTGACCGAGGTTCAATGCGAGGTCTGGAACAATTCCCCAACAGGGCAATTCTATCTCCCGGCAGCCCTTTACGGTCTCCTTCTATAGCGACAATCCCGCCTACGGAGCAACGCTTGGAGTCGCCCCCGGCGCTTCGCTCGCTTCCTCACCCTCGACTCGGGCGCAATCCCCCAGCAGGGTTACCTCGATGCCAAGGGGTTCAGCCTCCCCGTGGTGGCGGGGGCAACTACTGGGTCGTCCTTCCACCGCGTCAAGCACCCTCAACGTTCCGCTCATGCGCATGGTGAGCCCCTTCAGGGGCTATTGTCTCGACCCACGGAACGGCTCTCGTGGAAGTACTGTGCCGAAGGTCCGACTGACTGGGCCTTCAAGGTGTTCACGACCGCCGAAGCGCTAGGGAACCCCGTCGTCCAGGCTCACCCTTGCCCGTGAACACCATCAGTCTCGTCGCACAGCCCTTCGTGGCTCCGTCCAAGGGGACGGTGAACTGTGTCAGGCTCAGCGGGGTCTCCAGCAATGTCACCGTCTCGATCTATGCCGACAACGGCCAGGGCGCCATTATGGGTCAGCCCATCGCCCAGGGGACATATGGAAGCCCCTACATCTACTTCTACTCAGCACACTACGTTCCCGTGAGCGGTTCGAATCCCGTCCTTCAAGCGGGGACAAAATACTGGTTAGTAGTCTCTCCGCCAGCGGGAACGCCGCGTCGGTCCCTCTGACGTACTACTGGTTCAGGTACGGCCCCCAGGGCATCGACCAAGGGAACCCGGTCGGCTTTGACACTCTGGTTTCCAGCGACTCGGGGGTCTCTGGAAGCCCGCGTATCTGGTCCCTGTGCGATCAACTTCCAGATTGGATATTCGACCGGGAAGTTTAATACAGCAACTTCCAGCACGACGTCGAGCGCCACTACGGCGGCGGTACCACCACGAGCACTTGGTAGCGACCATCGATTGCGACCTCGAGCAGCACCACAACGACGTCGACCTCTTCATCTCCCCGTCACTTCGCCTACAATCAAATCCTCCTTGCCCACGGGATGACCACGTGCGGACTGGTGGCCTATGGGGAGCCCCTCCAATCGGTTTCGCACCCTTCTCTTCACTTCAAGCCGCAATCAACTACTACTCTTCGGTCGGCGGGTTTGGCGTCTATCCCTGGCAAGATGGCAGCGACGGATACACTTCAGATCTGGCCGCCCAGATCGCTGGCTGGCAGTCGGTGGGGGGAGTGGTGCTCGGGCCTCTGGACGGATGGGGCTACAACACCGGGTTCGTCTTCAACGCCGCGAAGCTCTATCCCAACGAACAGGAGTACTACTTGCGAACGGCAAGTTCACCGCGGCGAGCTCCTATGGGATCAATGGAGTTGTCATCGACGCCCCCGAGTATCTGCGGACTCTGGGTGCAACTCTACAATCAGATCGACCAAGAAGGTCGGGCTGAAGAACCTCGCCGGTATCGCAGGTTGGATTCAGTCCGACCACGGGGTGAACTATGGCGGGGCTCAAGGGGCGAACGGCGGCCACAACATGAATTCGTATGTCAGGTATGTGAACAGCCCCCTGGGTTTCTATCTGGGAGATACGACGGCGAACGGGACCCACTCTCCGATGGGAGCCCTTGCGTGCTGTGGTCTCTTCAGGGGACAGTCTGCGAACTATCAGGGACAGGTCACGGTCTCGGTCGACTCCAGGGCGCCGCCATACCGGGAACCGGGATAATCCCGACCGTCAAATGGCAACCGATGTCACGACCTACCACAGAGCCGGCGGCCAGTCTCTAGCTTCGAGTCCTACATGGCCACGGCAAATGCGGCCATCGAGGCGGCTTGTCTTCAGAGCGTACTGCAGAGAACTCCGTATGCCTTTGCGAGGACAGCCATCCCCATAGCTGACTTGGCAGAATTCCCGTCGTACTACAATTCATCTCTTGAGACGATGGGATCCGGGTGCGACTACGTCCTTCGCGGCGCTACAGGCTAGTGGGGGTGAGCAGCTGTGCATTCCCTACTTCAATTTCTGCAACCCGCTCGACAACAGTTCCAATTCTGGAGCCAGCAGCTAGTTGGGGTCGCGACGCCGGCGACGGTCTTGGCTTTCTGGAATTCGGTAGTTCCGTTCTTCTCGACCTATCCCATGATGGAAGCGGACACCGCAAGCTTCGCGCGATCCAGACTCAGACGACGACTACGGCTTGGGGTCACTTTGGCGCTCTCTACAGGACGATACCTATAGGGAGCTGGTATCGGCTACGTGCAGGACAAGATCCGGCTTCTTGACCATCGACCACTACTACAACAGTCCGAATACCTACTCCGCGCTCGGGCTCGTCTGTCACCAGTGGGGAGTGGACTCGCAGCTCCCGCTGCAAGGCCAGGTTCAGAACTTAGTAGGGCTCGCAAATCCGTCCCTCGGCAGTTTCAACGTTCTTTACGGAATCCCCGATAACGTGCCTCGGACATCGACCTGGTCAGAGCGTACGTGAAGGACGGCGGCAATCTGCTCGTCTACAGCGGCTCGGGCGCCCGAACGACCTGACCGGCGTGGGCACCACGGCGGTTCCCGATACCGTACGGCCACCCGATCACCCTGCCATACGCTCAGGCCGACCTGGACGCGGCGATGCCGAAAGGGTATGGGACGATCAACCAATACGGGGCGGGGAGGGTCGTGACCCTCTCTTCATCGTACTACGGGGAAGGAATCGGATGCAAGAACGAGAACAGTGCCGGAGGTTGCGATGGTCTTGCATCGGGTCTCGGATATCTAACCCTGAACGCCATCCTTTGGCTCGGCGGCCAGACAGCCCCTGCCGTCTACCTCCCCAACTACGTGAAGAGAACCAGTTGGGCTGCTCCCTTGAGCGCCGGTGGTCAAGGAGGCTTCTCCGGCATCGGTATCCACCTGAACTCTTCTGCTGCGAACCCAAGTCAGAAGAGACTGATGCTTAGCAACGCCACCGCGAGCAGCCCCAGTCCAGGTGAATCTCTCTTCAGCCTTCTATGGTTACTCCTCCAGCTGGAGCATGGAGGACTACAATTCTAAGCAGGTCATTCAGGGAACGGGCAATCCATCTGTGAATCAGAACCTACCTCCCAACGACTGGATTATCTACATCTCCCAGTGAGCGTCGTTCTTTTCCTTGGTTTTCGGCGGCTTGGTGAGGAACACAGGCTGCGGCCTTGTAGCGGTCCGATTCTTGACCTTCGTTCCATTTCTCTCTCACATCTCCTCAGACATCAACATAGTCCTCTCGGCTGACGAAAAACACGGGTGAAGGAGGTGATGTGATTTCACCTTAGATGTCTTAATTACCATGCAACACTCACCAATAACGTGATATGCCTGATGTTCGGGCTCCCTTCAGGTGGCTGAAGCCATTCATCTTTCCCTTGTTTACCCTACCTCGCCCCGAACCTTCGTCGTCGCAACTTTATGCGAGGCATCTCTCGGGGACAGATGTTGTAGTGGAGATTGGTGCCAACAAAGGTGGAGGGACGCTCCTTCTCTCTATGCTCGTGAGATGGGTGTATTCGTTCGAGCCAGACAAGAGGAACTTCAGACAAGTTTCGACTATTGCGAAGATGTGCCCCAATGTCACCGCCTTCAACCTGGGCTGCGGTTCCGAGAACAGGTCCAACGTCGGACTGAAGGTCAACGCCACAAGAGCACGGTCAGTTCTATAGGCGGGTTGTGCGGGTGGGAGTATTCCAGAGTCCAGACGACCCGGCTCATTCCCTGGACGATTTCAAGTTTGACCTAGCACCCACCTCTTTAGTCATCGACTGCGAGGGCTACGAGGTCGAGGTCTTGAAAGGCCGCGGGCTGTCGTCCTCTCTGCGGTCAGTTTTCGTGGAGACGCACGTGCTTAGCAACGGAGAAGCCACGACAGAAGTGTGTCGAAGGGAACTGGAGTCCCAGTTCAACTTCCGGGTCGAGGAGAGGAAAGACGCCGGGGGACTCGTCTGGCTGCTCTGCTGGAGAAGGCACTCGAAAGCTTTCTGAGTCGTTCCTCGCCATCTTCCCCGCTCTCTATGCGATAAGACAGAGCTCGATCCCTAGACTACTTGAAGAGCTAGATTAGCTGGAAGACGAGGTCACGAGATGAAAAGCTGGCTGTAGATTCGGTCCAGCGAGGAAGCAGTCTCGTCCCACGTGAACCTCTTCATCACCTTCATTCTGCGGCAGTGCCAAGGCTCCTAGCTCGACTCTGATTACCCAGCGTCTCAAGGAGCGAGCGTTCGAGGCCCTCCCTATCTCCTGCTTCGACGAGCAACCCATCTGTGCCGCTATCGATTATTTCGGGGATAGAGTCCCTGTTGAGAGCGACGACCGGCTTGCCGCAGGCCATCTCTTCGACGACCGCGAGTCCGAAACCTTCTCGCGTCGTGGCGTGTACGCAGGCATCAGCGGAGTTTATCAGGGCAACCAGATCGTTCTGGGGAATGTTCTGTAGAAACCTCACGGACCTCGTTATGCCAAGTGCAGCGACCTTCTCCGAGAGGAGGCGTGCGTACGAATCGTTGTAGGCCACGCCGATGTTCACGTACACCAAGTGGGGCCACTCCTTCAAGACCTGAGGCAACACCTG
>CAVRAG010000001.1:0-74264 GCA_963718895.1 uncultured Nitrososphaerota archaeon | reverse complement strand
CGGGGCTCTCGTGGGACCCTCGGACTTGGACCCCTGCGTCGTGGCTTCTCCTTGGGGCGGCGATCGGCCTCACGATCGTCTCCGGGGTACAGTTTGGCCTGGACCCCATTCACGGATGCGTTGGACGCTGGGGCAATTGCTGATCTGGTTGCATCCGTAGGGACAACGGTTGCAATCGGCGGTGCGTTCAACCTTGCGACCAACACGGCGCTGAACGGGGGGCAAGTAGGGGGCTGGAGCGGGGTCGGCTTCGCGTTTGGGTTCGCTGCCCTTGGTATTGTCGGAGGAGATGACGAACTGTCCAGTCCAACCGAACACGGCCCGGGATAAGGTGAAAGAGATTCTCAGATTTACCTGACGACGACAGGAAGAGTCACCGAACTGGGATGGTACGCCTACTCAGAGGATGATATCGTCCAGCTCGACTTGGTGGATAGAAGTACAGGCGACACATATGACACGAAGGGGGGGGTGCCTTCTTCGGGACTCACGCAGTTTAGAGATCGAGAGACAGACCGCTCTCATTGGAAAGACCGTCACACTCAAGAATTCCATAACTGGTCAAAGAATTGATAATTTCTTAATTAAATCAGTCACGTGGTTGAGCGTGAAGAACTCAGCAGGGCAAGGTGGATTCACGGACTACACCAAAGCGGATTTGTTTATGCATGGGGGTTATTGGATGTATCTTTTCTAAGTATTCAGTGGGCGAAAATGGTGAACACGAAGTACTTTGTGGTTGGCTTGAGCGACCTCACAGCAGAATCGAGCGTAGCTTTTCTAGAATCTCGTTCGTCCAAACCAGCTGATGATGTAGAGCGGGCGCTTGCGCTTGATTGCGTCTACGTGATGGTGCGGTTGCTCGACGGAGAAGAGGCTGAGGGCGAGTTGAGCCGATATATCGAGTTGCTCCGATTTCAGGGGGTCAAGAACAAGGTAAGTGAACTGTCCTCGCCCCGACGTCTCAAGGGAGGGACTTTGACCTACAGCGTTATAGGCTTGGGGCCGGACAAGAGTATGGTGAGCCCTGAGACAGGTGGGAGCCTCCATAAAGCGAACTTCGTCCGTCAAGTCAGTGTCACCCCCAGCTACGATGTGAAAGAGGCGCTGTGCACGGGATCAGTATCTGTGAGAGTCGCGGTCAATTACGAACAAACCGAGGATGAGAGGTTGGAAGAAGAAGAGGACCGCCAGCGAATGGCTGAGCTGGAAGAAGATGGAGGAACGACTCAAGGAAGAACTCATCAAGGCGTCGCGACCTGGCGCGACATCAATATGTCGTCGTCGGCTTCGCGAGGGGCCCCAACGGGGAACAGAACTCTAGCCATTATCTAATGCCGCTAACGCCAACGTCAGCCAAACATGTCGGAGAGGCACTTCGCATGAGGTGCCACTGGATTACTGTAAGCTTGCTCGCAGGAAGGCCGGACTTGGCAAGCGCCCTCGTGAAGTACGAAGATTCCTTCGGACGACTGAGGCGGAACGAAGGCGGGGACCCGTTCCGGTCGTTTCCCATTCCTCAACCGCAAGATAACCCTGAGCCCCCAGTTCAGAACGGACTCACGGTCTGCAAGATCGTCGGGACGGCGCAAAATATGGTCAATGGGTCGTCAAAGGTGCTTTGGCAGAAGAATGATAGTACGTCCCCCGCTGGCGATGTGGAGATGGCCCTGCAGGCGGGTTCGACTGAGGTTGTGATTGAGGTGCGCAATTGGGGAAATGTGGTGGGAAAAGGCGGTCACTAAAGACCGACAGTCTTATTGTAAGACAGAACTGAGCCTGTCAAAATGGTGAGCTGTTGGGGCTCAGTCTGGCAAGCAGGAACGGCAGCGAAGATCACTTGGCAAATGAAGAGAGATATGTGATGGTAGCTCTTTGACCTTGCCTCTCAAGCATGGATTTGACTTTTGGTAACGCTTCCCATGAGGAGTGTAAGCGGTGGGCTTCTGCTCCAAGAGGTAACATCGATGCGATGAGATTTCTTGATGTCGGTGACAAGTTCGGACTGAAGGGGACTTGCGGGTTCATCGAAGGCATTGACATGCCTCGGCTGCTCTGGTCAGGGGCTCTATGCTGGTCAGGGACGCAGAATCAGCTGGTCCAGCCTTTCCGGGGAAGTTCGTTTCGGTGCGTGAGACAGTCGCGGGTCGCAACACCGTGCTTCGACGCCGGTTTGCCGAACGCAGCCAAAAGTCGAGAAACGCAGTCCTTAAGAACATCTTGAAAAATCCTGTTGCCGATGGTATTCCGATTCAGCGGCGCGTACACCGCGATAATCACGCCGTTCGAGGCAGGGCGCGCCGTCGACTGGCCCTGCCTGAGGTCGCTGGTGGAGTTTCAGCGCTCCCAGGGCATCACCGGCATCGTCCCTGCGGGGACGACGGGCGAGAGCCCGACGCTCACCTGGGAGGAGCACAACAAGGTCATCGAGACCGTCTTCGAGGCGGGGGGCAGCGGTCTGGAGACCATCGCCGGCACCGGCTCGAACAGCACCGACGAGGCCCTCGAGGCCACGCGGCACGTCGCCCACTGGGCATCAAGGCGGCCCTGCTGGTCGACCCCTACTACAACGGTCCCAGTTCCCTCGAGGTCAGGCGGGAGTACTACGAACCCATAGCGGGAGCCTTCCCGGAGGTCCAGCTCGTCCCCTACGTCATCCCGGGGAGGACGGGGACGCAGCTCCTCCCCCAGGACCTGGGGATCCTCTCGAAGAACTACCCGAACATCAGCGGGGTAAAGGAGGCGACGGGGAACTTGGACAACGCCCGGCTAACCAGGAACTACTGCGGCCCGGACTTCTCGATAATCTCGGGCGACGACGACAAGACCCTCTCGCTCATGAGCGACCAGGCGATAATGTCCTCCGGGGTGATCTCCGTGGTCTCCAACATCGTCCCCAAGCCCGTGCAGGGGATGGTTCAGGCCGCGCTGCAGGAAGGACTGGGAGGAGGCCCGGCGACTGTCCGCCGCGCTCCAGCCTCTCTTCGAGATCGTCACCGTGAAGACGGAGGAGTCGACCCAGTACGGTCCCGTCTCCGTTCGTGCGAGGAACCCGCTTCCGATAAAGACCATGATGCAGGTGCTCGGGATGACGAACGGCCCCTGCCGCGGCCCTCTGGGTCGGGTGACGAAGAACGCGCTCAACACGATCCTGAAGTCGCTGAGGACGGTCTGGGCCGCGAACCCAGAGATGCTCGAACCGATAGAGCGCTCCTTCGACGTCTCGGTCGCCGACCGGTTGCAAATGCCACAGTACTGGGAGACCCTGGCCTATGCCGGATACTAGCCCGCTCCGCCTCTGCGTCGTAGGTGCGACCGGGCGGATGGGCAGTACCATCATAAAGGAGGCGCCGTCGGACAGGTTCAGGGTCACGGGCGCGGTGGCCGCGGAGAACGAGCCGACGATAGGAAAGACGCTCAGGGAGCTCGGGATGGCGGACATCGACCTCAAGGTCGTCCCGCCCGGCTCACTAGCAGAACGGCTCCGGTCGGCCGACGTCTGCGTCTCCTTCACCAGCGCCGCCGCCGAGGTCGCGAACCTTCCCGCAGTAGCCGCGTCGGGTCGGCCCTTCGTACTCGGGACCACGGGGTTCTCGGACTCCCAGCAAGCCTACGTTCTCGACACGCTCAGAGGAAAGGTCCCCTGCGTGATGGCCTCGAACTTCTCTATCGGCGCCAACGTGCTCTTCGCTGTGGCCTCGACCCTGGCGAACCTGCCCCCGGACTTCGACGTCAGCGTCCTCGAGATGCACCACTCCGGCAAGGCGGACGCTCCGAGCGGCACCGCCAAGACCATCGGCGAAATCGTCTCAAAGGCGAGGGGATACACGACGACGGTTCATGGAAGGAGCGGGCTCTCAAAGCGCGCCAAGGGCGAGCTGGAGATCGCTTCTCTCAGGGGAGGAGGCCATCCGGGCGAGCATGCGATATACGCGTTCGGACCGTACGAGATGCTCAAGTTCGAGCACCTTGCCTTCTCAAGGTCGGCGTTCGCGCAGGGTGCACTGCTCGCCGCGAGTTGGATCGACCCAGCAACCTGAGCCCAGGGTCTACAGCATGCTCGACGTCCTCGGTTTCAAAGTCTGAGGCTAGTTTTCGTAGAGGGCTTCGTGGGTCTCGGGCTTCCCGTCCGTCATCAGCTTGTATCCGGTCTCTGTGACGAGGAGCGTCTCGCCTATCCTGCATCCCCCGACCTTGAGGTTGTCGTAGAGAGTGATAGCGGGCTCGATGGCGAGGACGTGCCCCGGTTTGAGCTTCACGGACGGGCACCTTCATGCCCGGCTCGGGCGAGAACGGAGGCTCGTAGACGTTCATGCCCACGCCGTGCAGTATCGGCTGAATCCGGCTGAATGAGTAGGCGCCGTACCCCCTATCTACGATTACCTTCTCCGCCGCCTTGTGGATTTCGAGCGTGGTCACGCCCGGCCTGGTGGCCTTCAGAGCTGCTATGAACGAGTCGTAGGTCGCCGTGTATATCTCCCGCTGACCCTTGCTCGGCTTCCCGATTACCGTCGTGGTCGTGATGTCTGTGTTGTACCCCTTGAAGATCGTCGCGTATCCGAGGATCAGCAGCTCTCCCGACCTGACTATCTTGTCCGAGTCGTGCCTTAGCATCAGACCCGTGTTCAGCCCCGAGAAGGTCGCGAGCCCCCACGACATGCCCTCCGCTCCCATCTTCCTCGCGGCGTATTCGCCCTCGGCAGCAATCTCGTACTCCCTCATGCCGGGCTTGGCTGCGGCGAGCGCGGCTCTTATCGAGGCCTCGGTAGCCTTGGAGGCCTCGCGCATCAACCCCACCTCCTCGTCAAGTTTGACGGCCCTCTCATCGGCCACCTTTGCTCCTACGTTCACCAGCTCAATCCCCTTTGAGGCTGCCTCGAGCGATTGGTGGTCCTCGAAGCTGAGCTGGTCGTAGCCGACTCGCCAGACCTTGTAGTCGCGGAAGACCGCCGCGACCTCCTCGGCTCTTCCCGTGGCCGTGCATAATCCTCATGTCGTTGATCCACGGCATGTAGTGCTTCGAGTGCATGTAGTCCCCCGCGACCGTGAGCAGAACGACATCCCCTGCGGCGGTCACGACCGAGGAGTAGCTGTTCTGGAACCACATGCTGACGACCGGTCTGAGGTCTGTCGAGTAGCGGACGTTCTCTATCCGGTTGAGGTACAAGGCGTCCAGACCTTCCTTCTTCATCAATCGGGTGAGTTTGGCAATCTTCTTCCTTCTGAAGGATTCCCAGTCGATTTTCCGGGAAGCGGCGCTTCTTTGCACAACAAAACTGCCTGGTGTTCCACGTATAAACCATTCATGCTATGGCTTCCTCTCGGCCTGAGCTGGTCATGGGTCAAGCTCGGTTTCACAGATTAGACCAACTTAACCAGAACTTTTCTCCATATCACTTTAGAATGCCCGAAAACACCCACATCCGCCTAGGTACAATTGAAGTGAGACCATGAGAATGAAGTTCCTTGTCGCGGCCCTAGCAGTCGTCTCTCTGGTGTTCTGGTTTCCAATGGCAGCCACCTCCTCGGGACCCGTAATCTTCACCAGTCCAACTCCAGGGACCCTGTTGATTGGTACACAAGCATACGTGATAAGCGGGACGATCAGCCCGATACCTACTTCCGCAGATAACGTAGTCATCGAAGTCGCGCCGCAGGCGTCGTCTAGCGACGTGCTCGACGTGCAGGTGGTCGCGGTGAACACTACCAACGGAGTGTTCTCGTACTCGACCAATGTGGGAGGGAACACCAATTGGGTTGCCGGCGTTTACGTCATATCTGTACGCGATTCAAACGCCGCTTCAGGTTCAATCACATTCCTGTACTCGCCAACCAGCGCCACTTCATCCTCATCAACTTCTAATTCAACCACATCGAGCGCGTCCACTTCATCTTCCTCGACCAGTTCCTCCACAACCTCGTCGTCCTCGACGTCGGTGACCTGCTCCCCGTCCTCCGTGAGCGTGGGTTCAGCTTCGGTTTGCACGGTCGCAGTAACGGGTTCTTCGCCCACCGGTACGGTGAGCTGGAGTCAGAGCACCCCCTCCGCTGGGCCCCAGGGCTCCGCCACCCTCTCATCTACCTCTTGCGCCCTTTCGAGCGGAACCTGCTCAATCACAGCGACGGGAGAGTCGCCAGGCTCGGTTCTGGTGCAGGCTTCCTACGGCGGGGACGCGAACAACCTCGCGAGCTCGAACACCTTCACTCTTGCCGTGACCACGCCAACGCTTGCGGTCAACCCGAGCATGGGGCCCTCGGGGGTCGCCACGAAGCTCTCTGGCTCAGGATACTCCTACTCCTCCACGTACGACTACTGTTATGAATCTGGCTCATCGAACGCTACGGCGTGCTCCGGAGCCCATACGTTCACGACGAGCGCCTCCGGCTCAATACCCGCGGGGATATCCGTCAGCACTAGCGGATCGAACAACGGCCTCGTTGTCGTAAGTGACCCGGTTTCTGGTAACATGATTAGCTCGGCCAAATTCAACATAACCACACCGGCGATAACTCTCGTTCCTTCGTCTGGTGTCGTGGGCACCGCGGTCACGGTCTCAGGTTCCGGCTTCTCCGTGAACATCACGATCGGGACAATCACCTATGCCGGGGTCACCCCTTCCAATCAGACCTGCACCTTTCTGACCATATCCTCGACGGGCAAGTTCTCCTGCACGTTCACCGTGCCCCCCTCGAGCGGCGCGAACACGGTATTTGTATCCGGCAACGATATCGCTTCGGTATCAGCAGATACGGCGTCCTCTCCTTTCACGGTCTCGGTCGTCACCACGACCTCTACGACCTCTACAACCTCATCGACTACGTCCACGACGTCTTCGACGACCTCGATACCCACGACAACGGCGTCGAGCACAACGACGTCCACAACAACGACCTCGTCCACCACTAGTTCTACGTCAGGCAGCTCGAGCGTCTCTCCCTTCCTCGCGATCGGAGTGGTCGCGATTCTCGCGCTAATCGGCCTGACCTTCCTCCTCGGGAGGCGCAAGTCCCGGACGAGCGACTCCCCTGACCAGTCCGAATGAATCCGTAATCGTTCTTAAGGCGGCCCGACCCCTCTTCGCCGGCCTACCGATTGAGAGACAGCTCAGGCGAAGCGCCGGCGAGACTCAGAAAGCTGGTCCTTCACGACGGATGCACGGCTGTCCCCGGAGTCTTCAGCCCAGCCGTGGCGCTGCTCGCCGCAAAGGCAGGCTTCAGGGCCCTGTACTTCTCCGGCGCGGCCTTCTCCGGCCTCCTCGGCCTGCCCGACGTGGGAGTCACGACGCTGACGGAAGTCACCGGGGCTGTGGCGCAGATCACTTCGAGGGTCGACCTGCCTCTGATCGTCGACGTGGACACGGGCTTCGGAGAGGCCGTCAACATGGGCAGGACCGTCTCCCAGATGGAGAGGGCCGGCGCGGCCGGAATCCAGGTCGAGGACCAGGTAATGCCGAAGAGGTGCGGCCACCTGGACGGGAAGCAGCTCGTCAGCGAGGAAGAGATGCTGGAGAAGCTCATCGCCGCAAGGGAAGCCTCGAACCGGGGGCTGGTGATAGTGGCCAGGACCGACGCCGCCTCGGTGGAGGGCCTCGACGCGGCCGTCGAGAGGGCCCGGCTCTACGTCCGCGCGGGCGCCGACGTCATCTTCCCAGAGGCTCTTCGCACCCGCGCCGAGTTCAGGGAGTTTGCCAGGAAGGTGGAGATCCCTCTCCTCGCGAACATGACGGAGTTCGGCAAGACGGAGTACATCTCGGTCCCTGAGTTCGAGAAGCTAGGATACAAGCTGGTCATATTCCCCGTCACGACTTTCAGGGTGATGATGAAGTCCGTCGAGGAGGCGCTGGCCGAACTGGCCGTAAAAGGGACACAGAAGGGTCTCCTGAAGGAGATGATGCAGAGGGACGAGTTCTACGACCTCATCGGCTACCGCGACTTCGACACCGCCGACAGAAGGGCTGCCAGAAAGGCCACGAAGATGCTCGACACCAGTTAGCAAGTAGTGTGTGCCGAATGGCTAACAATTAATAGTGCCTCTGCGGACAAAACGGTGAAAAATCAGCGTTGCCAGACGTGATTCGCGCGCCAGACGGTCTTTACGGCGTCGCGGTCGCCGAGACGAGCATCTCGAAGGGCAGTCCCGACGGCTCGCTCACCTACAGAGGCTATCCGATAAAGGAGCTCTTCGACAACGCCTCGTTCGAGGAGTCGTCGTTCCTCATCCTCGAGGGGAGGCTCCCTAGCAGGGCGGAGCTGAATGGGTTCATCGAGAAATTGCGGCTCCGCGCCAAGGTCCCGGAGGCCGTCTACGACATCGTGCGAAGACTCCCAAGCGGCGCGCACCCGATGGACGTGCTAAGGACCGCCCTCTCCGCCCTGGGAGCGATAGAGGGGTCGCTCGATGTCCGCGAGCAACAGTACTCGCTCATCGCAAAGATGCCCGCCCTGTCGGCAAACTGCTACAGGATAGTCAGCGGCATGCCGGTCATCGAGCCCGATCCGTCCCTGAACCACGCCTCCAACCTTCTCTACATGCTCAGCGGGAAGCCGCCCGGAGAGGTTCGACTCGTGGGCGTTCGAACGCGAGCTCATACTGTACCTCGAGCACGACATGAACGCCTCGACCTTCACAGTGAGGGTCGTCGCGTCAACGCTCGCTGACTTCGCCGCGGCCTCCACGGCGGGCCTGGCCGCGCTCAAGGGTCCCCTCCACGGCGGGGCCAATGAGGCGGCGATGGAGATGCTGCTGGAGGTGGGGTCGGCCGACCGGGCGGAGGACTACATACGGGACGCGCCTAGCCCAGGGGAAGAAGGTCATGGGATTCGGCCACCGGATATACAAGAAGGTCGACCCCCGCGCCCAGCTCAGCAGGGGAATGCTCAAGAGGCTCGTCGAGGAGAAGGGACAGGGCGACGACCTCTACAGGCTCTGCGAGGGCGTGGCCGATGCCATGTGGACGGCGAAGAAGATACCCGCGAACCTGGACTTCTACGCAGCCCCCATCTTCTACACCCTCTCAATCCCGATACCCGTCTACACCCCGATATTCGCGTCCAGCAGGATTGTGGGGTGGGCGGCCCACTACAACGAGCAGATGGTCCACAACAAGTTGTTCAGGCCCGACGCGACCTACGTAGGCCCGAGCGACAAGGCGTACGTCCCGATAGAGAAGCGCTGATCAGCGGACGACGCAGAGCTCCGGGAGCGCCGCGACGCGCCTCTGCCTCTCGAGGTTCCAGACGAAGTTCGTTATCGCCCTGGCCTCTGACTCCTTCAGGAACCTCTTGGTCAGCTTCATGAACTTCGCCTCGACCTCCTCCCGGGTCATCGGGTTGTTTGGGTGGCCCTTGGGGTCGTCGACCTGCTCTGTCAGCGTCCGCCCGTCCTTCAGCCTGAGCGTGACGCGGTTCGCGATGTGTTTCGGGTAGGCCTCCGTGAGCGCCTTGTCCTCTTTCACCCTGATCTTCTTCAGGAACGAGAGCACGCGCCTGGTCTGAGAGGTTCCTCGCCGAGTAGGTCGAGTTGTCTACCTTCCCCTGGAGCAGGGCCATGCCCACCATGTAGGGCAGGCTGTGGTCGGCGGTCTCCTTGGTCGAGGGAGCCCACTTCTCCTTGTCCTTGCTGAGTATGGTGTAGCCCGCCTCGTGGGTCTCCACCTCCACGGAGACGATCTCATCGGGGCTCCCGATCCTCTTCCTCGCTTCGAGCGCTGCCCAGATGGCGCTCTGGGCGTGGTACTCGGCCGGGAAGAACTTGATGTAGGTCTCCCCGAGCCTGAACCTGTTCTCTTCCGCCTCCGAAGCTCGAGGTGTCCAGCTCGAAGGGGCCAGAGACCTGGTTGAAGAACCCCATCTCTCCTTCGAAGATCGGTGAGGGCCCTGTCATCCCCTGAGCCTGCAAGGAGGGCTGAGAAGACCGCGTTCCTCGCGGCGTTGGCGAACGAGGCCCCCTTCCATTCTGAGAGCTCTCCGGCTCTCACCTGCCTCATCGCGATGTGAGCGTTCAGCGAGATGTTGACGGAGTGAGTGAGCTTCTGCCTCTGAAGGCCCATGATCTTCCCAGCGGCGAGGGCGCTCGAGACCAGCCCGTAGCAGACGTGGTCCCAGCCCCTGTGCCTGATGTCGGCGGCGTCGCAGAGCCTGCACTGAATCTCGTAGGCGAGGACGATGGCGGTCAGAAGGTCCCTCCCAGAGGACCCCTCCCTTTCGCTGACGGCGAGGCAAGCGGAGATGTTGTCGCTCGGATGGGCAGGTTCCTTCGAGAGGTAGGTGTCGTTGTAGTCGAAGTACCTCACCATGAGCCCGTTCACGAAGGTCGCCATGATCGGGAGACGTCTTGGCCTCGAGGCCCAGGATCGTCGAGGACCCGCCCTGGTGGTTCGAGTCGGCGACCTTCCTCGCTATCTTCACCGGGGCCTCTCCGAACGCACCGATGGCGCACCCCAGGCTGTCGATGATCCTCTTCTTGGCCTCGAGGGTGACGTCCTCCCCAAGGTCGGAGTAGCTCAACGACTGCGCGTATTCGCTCAGCCTCTCTGCTATGTTCATCCTATCGCCTCCGCGCTCCCGGCGCGCCCCGATATCTCCCTTGGCTGTCGACGAGGAGTCCTGCCGCCTGTGCATAGGTCATCTTGTGGTCCGCGACCTTCGCTGCGAGCTGGGACGACCTTGGGGACGCCCTGCCTTCGAAGTCGCTGAGGAGCTTCCTCTTGGCGAGCTCCATTATCATCCCCCCGACGCTGCGGAGCCGCATCTCCCTGCCCTCGGGGGAGATGAACCTGGCGCGGAGAGCCTCCACAGCTTCGAAGAGCGCCTCCACGCCCTCGCCCTTCAGGGCCGAGACCCTGAGCACGGGTGGGCTCTTACCCTTCATGCCGCGGACGACCGAGAGCAGGTTGATCACCATCGCGTCTGCTCCTGGAAGGTCGGACTTGTTCACAGCGTAGACGTCGCCTATCTCCATGAGCCCCGCCTTCGAGACCTGGACGTCGTCCCCGAGTCCCGGCATGGTGACAACGACGACCGCGTGGGCTATCTTCATTATCTCGATGTCCGACTGGCCGATCCCCACGGTCTCGATGACGACCACCTTCATCCCGGCTGCGTCGAGTATCTGGATCGCTTCGGAGACCGCGCCCGAGAGCCCCCCGCTCCATCCCCGTGACGCCATGCTGCGGATGAAGACCCCGCTGTCCAGAGTATGCTGGACCATCCTCACCCTGTCTCCGAGGAGGGCGCCCCCCGTTATGGGGCTGGTCGGGTCCACGGCGATTACCCCTACCTTGATCTTTCGGTTCCTGTACTCTGAGATCACCCTGTCGACGAGCGTGCTCTTGCCGGTCCCGGGTGGCCCTGTCAACCCGAGGATGAAGGCGCTCCCGGTGTTCTTCCCGATCGTGTCGAGGAGGTCTGCGGATGCCTCTCCGTTCTCGACCATGGTGATCGCCCGCGCCACGGCTCTCCTGTCGCCCTTCAGGACGCGGCCGGCTAGGGTCACCTCTCCCATCTCGTCACCAGCCTGCTCGGCACGAAGTCTCGAATTAAACTAATCCCCTTCGTTATATCCGCCGGAAGAGGACCCTCACCAGGGACCCTTGTCGTCGATTGGATGGGAGAGGAAGAAGACGCGGCTCGACCCAGAGTCCCTCGCGATGGAGATGGCCTCCGAGGGGGCCCCGGAGGGGACGGTGATCCGGGCTGGGACCGCGGGTCGGAAGTCGCTCAGCTTCTCGGTCATCCTGAGGCCTAGGCCGGACCGGCCCCGCGGCCTCCTGGCGATCATCGCCACCTTCTGTGCCTCGGAGGGCATAAGGAAGGACACCGGGATAATCACGTGGATGCGGTGGCCCGACGAGGTGGTTGCAGGCCGGGACATGATCGCGGCTACTTCGTTGGTGCAAGGCGGAGGGACGAATCGTCCCTGGGTGATACTGAACTTCCGGATCAACCTCCGAGACCCCCCAAAGGCTGGCTCTACGTCGCTCCACGACCTCCTTGGCGTGGACGTCGACCCGGAGATGCTCGAGTCGAAGGTTCTCGACTCTCTCTCGTGGATGCACTCGGGGTGGGTGAAGCAGATGTACCCGCAAATCCTCCCGCGAATCTCATCGATGCTCGAGAACGCTGGAGGCAGGGTCGTCGCGGACCGCGGGGGCAGGGCCGTCTCTGGCGTGGTAAGGGGGGTGGACGAGGCGGGGCGACTGGTCGTCGACCTGGACGACTCGGGCCAGGCCCGGATCGAGGACAGGACGGGCCTCTTGGAGTTCTAGGATATCGTTTATCTGTGGGCTGGTTCGCTTGGCGCCCGATGCTGAACTCGGGCGGGGAGGCATACTGGTCGAGGAAAGCGCGGTCGCTCGGCACAGGGAAGAAGAGGAGCGGCGGGGTCTTCGACGAAGCGACGCTCAGGGAGGTGCACAGGGGCGTGCAGCAGTGGCAGGCCCACGTCTTCGGACCTTCAGCAGGGGAGGGCGCGAAGAGGAAGGAGTTCCAGACTGCCTCCGGGATAACGCTCAAGCCCGATGTACACTCCCGATGATGTGAAGGACCAGCCGTTCTCCGAGCTCGCGTTCCCTGGGGTCTACCCATACACGAGAGGGGTCTACCCGTCGATGTATCAGGGGAAGGCTCTGGACCATGAGGATGTTCTCGGGGTTCGGGACGCCCGAGGACACTAACAAGAGGCTCAAGCTGCTTCTCGAGCACGGCGAGACGGGGCTGAGCATCGCCTTCGACATGCCCACGCTCTACGGCTACGACGCCGACCACGAGAAGGCCCACGGCGAGGTCGGAAGGTGCGGAGTCAACGTCTCCTCGCTCAGGGACATGGAGGTCGATCTTCCGCGGGATCCCGCTCGACAAGGTCAGCACCTCGATGACGATCAACGCCCCGGCCGCCGTCCTGACCTGCATGTACGCCGGGGTCGCGAGGAAGACGGGGGTCCCGCTGGCAGTCGCTGAAGGGGACGGTGCAGGCGGACATGCTGAAGGAGTACATCGCCCAGAAGGAGTGGGCCTACCCTCCGGAGGCCCACCTCCGGATAGTGAGGGACATGATGGTCTACTGCACCAAGAACATGCCCCAGTGGAACTACGTCAGCATCAGCGGCTATCACATCAGGGAGGCCGGCTCGAGCGCCGTCCAGGAGCTCGCGTTCACCCTCGCCGACGGCTTCGGATACGTCGAGCTCGGGCTCGAGGCCGGGCTCAAGGTCGACGACTTCGCCCCGAGGCTGAGCTTCTTCTTCAACTCGACGATGGACTTCTTCGAGGAGATAGCCAAGTTCAGGGCCGCGAGGAGGATATGGGCGACCGTCCTCCGCGAGAAGTACGGCGCGAAGAACCCCAGGAGCCTCCTGATGAGGTTCCACACCCAGACCTCGGGCGCCTCGCTCACATGGCAGCAGCCCTACAACAACGTCGTCAGGACCGCCCTCGAGGCGCTGGCCGCGGTGCTCGGGGGCACGCAGTCCCTCCACACCAACTCCTTCGACGAGGCGTGGGCGCTCCCCACCGAGCAGGCTGTCCAGGTGGCGCTCCGGACGCAGCAGATAATCGCCGAGGAGACCGGGGTGACCGAGCGTGATAGACCCGCTCGGAGGCTCGTACTATGTCGAGTGGCTGACCGAGAAGCTCGAGGACGAGGCGTACAGGTACTTCGAGAGGATAGACTCGCGCCGGAGGGCTGCTCAAGGCGATAAAGTCCGGGTACCTCCAGAGGGAGATTGCCGAGAACTCCTACAGGCTCTCCAAGCGCGTCGAGAGCGGCGAGGACGCGGTCGTGGGCGTCAACAAGTACTCCACTGCAGGAAGAGGCGCCGATCAACACCCTCAAGATAGACTTCAGGGCCCAGAAGCGGCAGATAAACCGGCTTCGCAAGGTCAAGGACGAGCGGGACGGCGCCAAGGTCAAGTCCCTTCTAGAGAAGCTGCGCAAGGCCTACGCGGACCCCGATGCGAACTCGATGTATCCGATGATGGACGCCGTGATGGCCTACGCTACGCTCGGCGAGATAATGCAGGTGGGCAGAGACATTTTCGGGGTGTGGTCAGAACCTCTCCTGATCTAAGATTGCTTCGACGCAAGCTCATGACTGATCCTACTCTGAACGGCCGCGAGAGTAGCAAATGCCTCGATTTCCTTTCTAATCTGGCGCCGCAGCTTTCTGACGGAACTCTGTACATTGACGTATGGTAGTCCCCTCAGCGTGGCCAATGCTATGTTCGACCTCAGGACCTTCTCGGGATGCCTGATAGACCACTCCCGCAAGAGTCGTTCTACAGCAACCCGCCTCCTGATAATGAGCCTCCATTGATTCCTCTTTCGGATTCCCCGGTAGGCCGAGGGGTCTGGGCCCTTACGACGGTATAACTCAACGGTTGGGTGATAGTCGCGCAAGAGCAAGGCTACGACTCGCAACAGGCCCTTTCGAGTGTTACTGATACTAAGCGAAGTTTCAATGACTCTCCATCGATTGTGCCTGATTCGAGTTGTTATGAAAATGGATCCTTCTGCATCGAAGAAGCCAGCTACGAAGTCCAGAATGTTGTGATTCGCCAACGCCCATTTGGGCGGTTCAAGAGGCTTGCCGAGGATGAAGGAAAACGAGTCATGAACCACGACGCGTAGGGCCCATTGGTATGCATTATTCTCCCCATTGAAGACCGGATGCATGTAGATTCGGCCGTATTTTCGGAACGTTAGTCAGAACAGCTCGGCCATCGCCGGATGCGTGGTGGTTGTGCCGACTGCGATTCCTTTCTTGTACCGCGCAGCTTACAGATCCCCGTAGCGAAGACCAAGAATGTACGCTTTCTCTCTGGAGTCGCCCGCGAAACGTGCCCTAGGGTACCTAAGAAGTGGTCTCCTAGGAATTCCAAACTTTTTCATCCAGTATTCGATATTACTCTTGGAGACTCCGAGCTCCTTTGCTATGCTGGGCATGGAGAATCCCGAATTAAGGTACAGCTCGCAGAGACGGTCTCTCTCTAACTTCATTCAAAGGCTGAGGCTAAGTGCGCATAAGAGCGCCACTGTGGAATACTTTTGTATCAGATTATCGCCGTGAAACATGATGCCCAGACCGAAGACCTCCCTAACGTCGAGGAAGATCAGGATACTCGTAGCCAAACCCGGGCTCGACGGCCACGACAGGGGCGTCCTCGTCCTAGCCAGGACCTTCCGTGACGCCGGGATGGAGGTGATCTACAGCGGACTTCTCCCGACCCCCGACGAAGTGGCCCAGATGGCGGTCGACGAGGACGTCGACGTCGTGGCCCTCTCGCTGCTGAACGGGGCCCACCTCACGGCCTTCCCGAGGGTGAAGAAGGCCCTGGACAAGAAGGGTGGGAAGGACATCGTGGTGGTCGGAGGCGGGATCATCCCGAAGGAGGACAAGCCGAAGCTCCTCGAGCTGGGGATCACAGGCCTCTACGGTCCCGGGACCTCGATGGAGGAGATAATCGGGCACATCAGGGAGAGGGTGAGGAAGGAAAGGTGGTCCTAGGCTGTCCGGCGACTTCGCGGACATCTCGAAGTTCGAGCTCGGGCTGACCGAGGAGCAGGAGCTCCTCCTGGAGCAGGTGGACCGGGTCTGCAGGGAGATAAGACCTGTCGAAGACAGTTGCTACCTGGAGCACCGCTTCGACGGTCAGGTTCCCAGGCTCTTCGGCGAGGCGCACCTGCTGGGCCTCCCGATATCCAGAAGGTACGGGGACGGACAGGGCGTCGACATGGTCACCTACGCCCTTGCCATCGAGAGGATAGGCAGGGAAGGGACTGGCGTTCGGACGTTCTTCTCGGGGCACACATCTCTCGGGATGCTCACGGTCCAGAAATGGGGCGATGAGCGGCAGAGGGAGCGGTACCTGACTCCTGGAACCAGGGGAGAGAAGATCCTCGCGTTCGGCCTCACCGAGCCTGAGGCGGGGAGCGACCCGCGCTCCCTGAGGACCAACTTCGAGGAGAAGGGGGACGGGTTCATCCTCAGCGGCCAGAAGATGTGGATATCGAACGGCTCGATAGCCGACACAGCGATCATCTTCGCGAACCCGAAGGGGAGGAATGAAGGGATGTGTGCGTTCTTAGTCGAGAAGGGAACGGCCGGGTTCTCCGCCGAAGGGATAGAGAACAAGATGGGGCTCTACTCGTCGGACACGGCCGCGATCTTCCTGGACGGCTGCGAAGTCCCGAGGGAGAACCTGCTCGGTCCCGCAGGGAAGGGGCTCTCGGTCGCCTACTCCGCTCTGATGAGCGGCAGGCTGAGCGTCGCCGCGGGATGCGTGGGGGTCATCCGCGACTGTCTCGATGAGGCGGCTCGCTACTCTGGCATCAGGGTGCAGCATGGGAAGCTGATCGGGAAGCATCAGCTCGTCCAGAGGCACATCGGAATCATGGCCGTGAACCTCGAGGCTGCCAGGTGGCTGACGATACACGCAGCAGTCCTCCGCCAGAAGCACCAGGAGCAGCCGGCTGACCTGAACATCAGGGACGCGGCGGACGCGGCCATCGCCAAGGCGAAATACTTCGCGGCGAACGCCTCATTCGACGCAGCCAACCGCGCCGTCCAGGTCTTCGGGGCGAACGGATACTCCCTGGAGAATAGGCCCGGTCGGCACCTGATCGACACGAGGGTGTGCAGGATCTACGAGGGGACCGACGAGATTCTTGAGCAGAAGATCGCCGTCTCCGTCCTGGGAACGGACTTCGAAGCCTTTGGCTGAGAGTGGGATGACACCGGTATACCTCTGCTACAAAGACTTCCCAAGAGAGTTCATGCTTCTCAAACTCGTCGGCATGACGCCCGAGGCCTTCGAGAAGTACTCTCTTAACCTCGCCCACGAGAACGGGGTCGACCCCTCGTCGACCCACTTCGAACGCCTCGACGGGAAGACGCGCCAACAGGTCGAGGACCTCATGCGCGAGCTAGGCCTGATGACCGAGGAGAACGAGAGAGAGGTCTTGATTGACATCGGAGGGCTTGGCCTCCCCTAGACCGTTCAGCGGAGGGGCGGTCTACTTTTTCGCGCTGAGCAGTTCTTCCTTCGTCTTCCTCGCCTTCTCCTGGAGGACGTCGGTCGCCTCCACGAGGCGCTTGCACTTCTCCTTCTCGACCGAGAGGGCGTTGTCGAGCTCGTCGAGCTTGCTCACAGCGCTGTCGAGGTCGCGGCTGATCTGCCCGAGGGGCATGTAGTCCATCCTGCGGGGCATCGTCGAGAACAGTTCGCGCTGTACGGAGTTGATAGCGCTCATCTTGGTGGTGTCGGTCGCGGCCAGCCACGAGACCTCCCTTGCAGTCTTGATGCTCTCATAGAGCTGATTCTGCAGGTCGACGTAGGCATCCCAGTAGGTCATCCAGGACTTGTTGAAATCTTCGAATACCTTCTCGACCCCTGTGCTTGCTCCGCTCTCAGACTCTGAACTCAAATGGGAGAATGGACGGTCTGCGACTTAAAAGTCTTAGGAAGCGTCCTCCGGGTTCTCCGGTAAAGGCGTCGGGGCTCTCAGTGGGGGGCAAGCGGATGCTTCGGCTTGTAGAGACCGAGCTTACCTCCGCCGGGTAGGGTGATCATCGCTATCGTCCCCCAGTCTCGCTCCACGGGCACAGAGCACTTGACCTTCTTCTGCTTGAGTGCCATGACCGTCGCCCTGATTTCATCGCACAGCAGATAGAGTTCGTGAGAGCCGTTCTCCCCCGCCGGATGGACGGCCAACTCCGACGGGGGTAGGGCGAAGATGAGCCAGCCTTCGCCCGCGTCGACGTGAGGGAACTTCAGGACGTTGCGAAAGAAGTCTCGGTCAGCCTCGGCGTCCTTGCTGTAGATGATCACGTGGGCTCCTGAGATCGTGTCCTGTCAAGACCTTGCCGTCGGGTTCGCCTATAAGGGTTGGGCGCTTTTCCTCTCTACGACGTCAACAACAGCCTCCCCTTCCTCGTAGCGGCCCTTCACCCTCTTCAGCGCGTGGATACACAGCCGGTTCTTTGGTCTTCACTCTCGATTGACGCGGTTTCTCAGGGCATTTCCTCTCAACCGCCCTAGATGGGACAATCCCTATTATCACGAGCCTCCGAGTCTGGTCATGCCCATTCATCTGGTCTACCCGGCACCCCGATATCCCAAGTTCAGGCCCGTACCTAGAGCGGGACTCAAGCGTAGGATCAAGTCGATAGTGGCAAGGCCGGCGTCCAAAGGCTTCGAGAACCAACCCCACATTCCGCGCTACGGCATAAAGGATGGAGACCGGGTTCTGGTGATCACGTTGACAGAGTTCGATCCCCTCGTCGTCGAGAACTACGTCGAGGCGATGAGGCTGTCCGGCGCCAAGGTCGACCACCTAACGATTGATTCCAGGCCCACTGTGCCGCCAGAAAGAATAGCGACCCTAGAGGCGGAGAGCATAGAGCCCCTCGGCGATAAGGAGGTCGTCTACACGATGATGACCAATCTCCTCAACCCAGGCGCCGTCTCCCAGTTGGTCCAGGCTGAAGGCTACGACCTAGTCGTGAGCGGCACCGCCGGCCCTCTCCCGCGGGTTCCGTACCGATGGGCGAGGATGGAGTACATAAGTCGGGAAGAGTTCTCGAGTCCTCAGATTGATTTCCCATTCGAGCTTCAAGCGCTCATAGACAGGAAGGTGTACAGGGCGATTCGCAGGTGCGAGAAAGTGAGGATCACCGACCCAGAGGGAACGGATGTATCTTTCACGAACTACGACGACAGCCGGCCCATGGCTTTGGCCCACGAGTACGGGAAGCCGATCAACTTCGGATATGGTGGCACCGAAGATTGTACCGGTGTGATAGCGGGTACGCTGAACCACCTGGGCGCTTTCCCCAATTGCAGGGCACACGTCAGAGACGGCCTTATCCTGAAGGTGGAAGGCGGAGGAGAGTACGGGGACGCGTGGAGGGAGAAGCTTGAGAAGTACCGCGATGTCGTGTTTCCGGAGTATCCGATAAGAACCGCAATGAAGCTTCCTTCACATAACGCCCCAAAGATTCGGACCAAGCGACCCGGCTTCTTCTGGTACTGGGAGTGCGCTATCGGCACGATTCCCGGGGTGTTCAGGCTTAGGGACGAGGGCGCGATGACCCACTTTGCGAACTTCCTGCACGACAGGAAGCGCGCGGGGTACCTGCATCACGGGTTCGGGGGTTCCAATAATTCCGCTCCGCAACTGATTAAGGCCGGCCTTCCCTGGACTCACGTCCACCTCCACAACATGTTTGCGACCTACGAGGGGAGAACGAAGGACGGTGAGACTCTAAAGGTGATCGACAGAGGCCACCTGACTGCCCTGGACGACCCCGACGTGCGCGCCCTCGCGACCAAGCTCGGGGTCTCCACGATGCTGAGAGAAGTTTGGATACCCTCGGTCCCAGGGATCAATGTCCAGGGTGAATACGAGGACTACTCGGCCAATCCATCTAGGTGGATCAGGTCGGAGGCACAGAAGCACCCGACGCTTTCCGCGAGATAGCGCCAGCCTCGGCCCCTCCACCCTCCCGGCAGCGAAGTCGAGGAGGACCTTCGCGGGCACCGCGAACGTTTATTTAGCAAATTCGAGCTCGATTTCGCTGTGGACAAAGAGAGAGTGACGGTTGACTCGGTGCCGGAGGCGGGAAAGAGGGACGCCTCGGGGACCCTCACGCCCGCGCCCGTCTCAAACGCGATAAAGTACGGGAATCTCGTCTTCACCACCGCGAAGCCCGGGCGCGACTCCTCGGGAAAGCTGGCGGAGGGCATAGAGGGCCAGACCAGACAAGCTCTGGACAACATCAAGGCGCTGCTTGAGGCCGCGGGGACCGACATGGAGCACATACTGAAGACGTGGGTCTACGTAACGGACATAAGGTACTTTGAAGCGATGAACAAGGTGTACTCCAGCTACTTCAAGGTCCCCCCTGCGCGCACCTTCCTGGTGACCGCAGGCTGGTTCAATCCAGAGCAACTCATAGAAGTAGAGGTCATAGCGGGCATCTAGTCATTGAAGACCTCCTTCGGCGTCAGGGTACCGGTTTCAGGACCCTTCGCAGACGTGCAGAACATCAAACAGGCGGCCAGAGAGTCCGAGGACCTCGGGTTCGACGCTCTTTGGGTCCATGACCAAATCGTCTGGAGCCGGGACCAAAACTCCCATCACGTGTCGTCGGGGTCTGTTGAGGCTGTCACCGACAGGGAACCCAATTTCTTCGAGTCGATAACGACGCTCAGCTATCTCGCCGGCCTGACCAACACGATTCGGCTGGGAGTGGCGGTCATTGTTCTGCCTTATCGGAATCCGCTCGTCCTTGCGAAGCAACTCATGAACCTCGACGTAGTCTCGAACGGCAGGCTGATACTTGGCGTCGGAGCCGGCGCGCCTTTGGTCGCCAAGACGTTCGAGGCGGTGGGCGTACCCTTCGAAAAGAGGGGAGCGATTACGGACGACTACCTCAAGGCTCTCTTGTCGGTTTTCGAGCGCCAGCCCCTCTCCAGCTACTCCGGCCAGTACGCCAACTTCGCGGGGATCGAGGTCTTCCCCAAGCCGGTCCAGCTGCCTCACCCCCCGATTGTCGTCGGGGGGCTGGGGAGAGCCCTGAGAAGAGCCGCAATGCTGGGAGATGGGTGGATTCCCGCGAACATTACTCCCGCCGGCGTCGCCAAGGGGGTTGAGCGAATACAATCGATAGCAAAGAAGAACGGAAGACGGTTATCCGACTTCATTGTCGGGAATGAGATCTTTGTCAGCTTGGACGTGGACTCGAGCGCGGCGCGCAGAAACGCAGCCGCAACGATTGCCAGCTACGCGAAGTCGATAGGCCGAGGTGGGGAGGACGTCACCCTGATCGGATCTCCGTCGGAGGTTGTGCAGAGAGTGGAGGATTACCGCCGGTCGGGGGTGAACGCTTTCGAGCTGAAATTCATCTACAGGGACATGAAGAGCCTGAGCTCGCAGTTGAAACTCTTTGCGTCTGAGGTAGCGCCCTCCTTCCGGTAGAACTCGCCGAGAAGATTCGACCGGATCTCATCCGCGCAGACGAGGTCCAGTTCCGTGCAAACCGTTTAATATTCAGATCCCACGTCGATGAGGACGCACTTGCCTTCTTACGACCTTACGGTTGAGGATGCTCAGGTCTTCTTCGACGGCGACCTCACGGAAGCGAACCTGGGAATCAACGACGGCGTCATCGCCGCTGTGACGAAGGACAGGCTCCAGGCCTCGGAGAGGCTCAAGTTCCCCGGGAAGATCGTTATCCCGGGCATCGTGGACATGCACGCTCACATAAGGGATCCAGGCTACACGTACAAGGAGGACTTTGAGACCGGGTCCAAGGCGGCCGCGGCCGGAGGCGTCACGATGTTCGTGGACATGCCGAACGTCGAGCCCCCAACTGACAGCCTCAGTACCTTCGAGGCGAAGAAGAAGATCGCGGCGAAGAAGTCGGTTGTCGACTTTAACCACTTCGTCTTCCCGAAGATCCCGGAGGTAGGGAAGATCGCCAAGGCGGGAGCCGCGGGTTTCAAGATATTCATGGTCCGGGGTGCCTATCCCCACGACCCCCGCATCTGTATAGAGGACCACGGCACGCTCTACAAGACCTTCGTAGCGATCGAGAAGACGGGTCTGCCCTGCCTAGTTCATCCCTCGGACATGTCCCTCTTCGAGGTCTTCTACGCTGAACATCGGAAGAAGCACCCGAAGGAAAAACCCTTTGTCAGCTTCGGAAAGGCCTACGTGGAAGAGGAGATCTACGGCGTCTCTGTCTCTACGCTAGTGAAACTGGCCAAGCGGACTGGCGCCCGGCTCCACCTCGTCCACACCCACTCCGAACAAGCCATTGAGCTGGTCAAGCAAGCCAAGGCAGATGGCTACGACATCACCGCCCAGACGGACCCCAAGTACTTCATAACGACCACCGAAGAGTTCAGTCGCCTCGGGCCTTTGGTGCTTCCAGGCGGGCTCCTCTCGAAGCACCGGGTCGAGACGGTCTGGGAAGCGCTCAGAACCGGCACGGTCGACGTGCTCGCCACCGATCACGCCCCCCACACCAAGAAGGAGGTCGAGGAGACGATGGCAAAGGACCCGTGGGCAGCTCCGTTCGGTTGTCCGCAGCTCGAGCACTATCTCTCGGTCTTCCTGAATGAGGTGAACAGGGGGACGATCTCGCTCCCTCAGCTCCTTAGGGAGGCCTCGACCAATCCTGCCAAGATCATCGGCGTCTATCCCAAGAAGGGGACGATCAGAGTGGGATCCGATGCGGACCTCGTAGTCGTTGACATGAAGAAGGAAAAGAAGCTGACGGGCGAGAACGTCTACACCAAGGTCGGCTGGACGCCATACGAAGGGAGGACTGTGAAGGGGATACCCATAATGACCATTAGGCGCGGCGATGTGATAATGCGCGACGGCGTGGTCATGGGCAAGCCCGGCTCAGGCAAGTTCGTCCGCCCACTGAAGGCTGGACCGATCAGGCGCCGCTGAGGTCTTCGGCGGCCAGTCGCCTCAGCAGCAGGCAGCACTCCTGAATCGCCGGCCTGCTGATGTGCTCCACACTGTCGTCGACCGTCGTGGCCGTCGGAGTGGGAGAAGACCTTAGCCAGGCCGCCCTAGAACCCCGCTCGATGAATGCGTCGGAGTCGGAACCCCTCGGGGTCGAAAGTCGGCGGAGTTTTACACCGGCGCTCTTGGCTATGGAGGAGATTCTCGAATTGAGTTCTGGGGAGAGCGGCCCAGATCTTGAGTTCTCTATGAGGTGAAGGTCCCCCACTCCAAGTGAATCGAGGTTGACAACGCAAACTCCGGTACCTAGGGCGTACTTGGCGGCGAAGTGTCGGGCACCAACCAGGCCGTATTCTTCGGCGTCGGTCGATAGGAGCGAGAATGACTGATTCTCCATGACTTTGGCCAACAGGAGAATCAGAGATGTGCCCGACCCGTTGTCGATGGCGCCTTGTGAGAAGGGTCTCGAGTCCCGATGCGCCACGTAGAGTGCCCTCGACCTTGCGCCCTTTGGCGTAGCGAGGACGTTGGTGCCGTTGCCCTTTTCTGCATTCGCCCGCAAGGTCACCGTGGCCTGCAGTCGTCTGCGAGTCGAGTCGTTCCACAGTCCCTCACCGACTTCGCCCTGAATCATGAGACAGGGAATCGAGGAAGAGGGATACCTCACGCGCCCCGAGAGCAAGAACCTCCCCCTCTGAAAGACCAGGGCTGCTATTGCCCCTCTCTCGGCCATCTCCTCCACAACGATAGACTCGTGAGTTGAAGATATCTGCACGAGCGCTATCTTCCCGTGGACATCCGCGCTCTCCGACCTGCACAGTTCTCCGACCAACCCTGACCTCGGCGTCGAGGTGGAGCAAATGGCCGGCAGACATCTTAGCTCTTTGCCGTCGATCGTGAGACCCCAGCGACTGGGGTTGTACTTCTGAAACTCGAAACGGTCCTCGATGATTGTGAATGATCCGGAGCTCTCGATGGAAGAACGTACCAGCCTGGCCGCTCGTGCACATTCCCTGGATCCGGCTGGCCGAGGTCTGGACGAAAGCCTCGCTATCCAGTCAATCACGAAGGCGGAATCCGTATCCTTGCCGCTCATGGAATCGCCGCTGTATTTCATATGAAATTAGACAAACGGGCCTCGAACTCAATGCCTAAATAGTTCGCTTGAGATATACGCGTGGTTGCATTCAAGTCGAAGGTCTGGACTTGCGAGGTTAACTGCCATAGTCTTCGCGGTTATAATAGTAGTAGCAGTTGCAGCCGGCGGTCTGTATGCGATAAGTAACGCTGCGAAAACGACCACCACCACGGTCACCACCACTAGTGGCCAGGCACTTACCAACGTAACCTTCGGCTTCTCGGGTCCCCCAGACGTCACAGATACGCCAGGCTTCATGTTCTGGCAGACCTTCGCTCACCAGGTCGGGCTGAACGTCAACGTCCAGTACTTCGAGGGCGATTCGACCGTTGCTGAAGCTCTGGTCTCAGGTTCCGTCCAGGTAGCCGAGAGCGGTTTCCAGTCTACGGTGCTCGCGGATGAAGCGGAGGGGAACTCCAGCGGCTCGTATCCGTTCCTGATCTTCGCAAACTACGAGGCCGTCAACGACTATGCGCTCGTAGTCCCCAACTCGATCACCAGCATCTCACAACTCTCCGGCCAGGCAATCGCTACCTCTGGGCCAGGTTCGTCCTCTAACCTGTTCTGTAACCTCCTCTTGGCCCAGGCTGGCTTGTCGGGCAGCCAGATCAACTGCGCTCCAATCGGCGGGGGCGGGTCCCGATACAGCGCGTTGATCGCTGGCAAGGTCGTGGGTGACATCGCGGAACCGTACCAGGTGGTGAGCGCCGTGGCAACAGGCAAGTACCACATACTAGCCTCGATACCCGCCGAATTCCCATCGATAATGTTCTCCGTGCTCTACACGAGCAGAGCGTACGCGACATCCAACCCACAGGTGATAACCAAACTGACCGAGGCCGTACTCTTGGCTGACAGATGGGCACAGAACGAGACCGTCTGGGTCGCAAAGGAGAACGAAGAGTTCCCGGGCACCAACACAACGATAGCGGCGACCGCCTGGAAGATTTGGGCCGCGATGGGTCTGTGGCAACCTAACGGTGGCCTCACCTACAGCAACGTCGCGGCCTCGGAGAACTTCCTGCTCCCTCCAAAGGAGATCAATTTCTTCTTGAACCCCCAGTACTTCACCGACACAACATACCTGAAGGGTGCACTGGCTGCGCTGGGTAACTACACGGGCGGGATCATCACGGACAACAGCATCCCGACGCTCAACATCACCATTCCGGGCTTCACCGGGTCAGGAAGCAGCACATCGTCTTCCGCCGCTCCAGTCATCCTGGGTTCGGTACTCGTCGGCGGTGGACTCGGGGTCAGGAATTCTCGCGGTCGCTCTGATTCGGAGGAGAGAACGTGAAGACCTCAATCATTGCTGCAGGGCTGCTGGTCCTGGTCGTCGGGATTGCGATAGCCGCCTACGGACTGGCGACGCCGACGACGCAGACGAGCTCGACGACCACCAGTACGACCGCAGCGGTGGTCCCGAGCACGAACAGGGTAATCTCGACGAGCGGGTTCTGGGCCATGGGAGCGGCCAGCCTAACCCCTGGCGAGTCGGTAACAGGCACGGTCACGGTCTCCAACTATAGCAGCTCCAAGGGACCGATCTTCGTGTACATCCAGAACGAACCTGCTTTCATAGCGTGGGGGGCTTGCGCGCCCTGCGGCGGGCAGAACGAGCTGAACAAGTCGTTATCTTCCTCCGGTTCGTACACGTTCACGTGGTCAGCCCCGGCCGCGGGAAGCTACTACTTTGTCCTAGATGCAGAATACTACAACGCGGCCTCGCCCGCCTCGTTCTCGGCCGTCGGTACCACGAGTGCGACCGTTCAGACATCGCAGACGAGCCCTAACACGAGCCTTGACTATGCTGGCGTCGGGATAGCCGTCGTAGGCGCGGTCATCCTTGGTGCGGGCCTAATCGTAGGGACTCCGGCCGCCAAGAAACCCGGGAGCTGATCTGCCGCGTGGGCATGGCGCGCCTCAGTCCAAGGATGTAGCGGTAGCTCTTGGTAAGCTACAAGTGGGCTGTGCGACTCTCTTCGGTTGCCGCGGTGCTGGTTGTCTGGCAGGTAGTCGGTGGGTCAGTCGACCCCAATCTGTATTCCTCGCCGTCTCGAATAATATCAGCCTTCGTAAACCTCTGTACTTCGACCTCGTACCTCTATGACCTCCTCACCACACTGCGAGACTTCTTCGTCGGTTTCGCTGTCGCCGCGGTGCTGGGGATTTCCACGGGGATTGCCATGGCCAGGTGGCACATGTTGGATACGGCCCTCGACCCGTACATCAGCGCGCTCTACAGCACGCCGTACGTCGCTCTGGCGCCCCTCTTCGTCATCTGGTTGGGAATAGGTTTCTACGAACTGCTCGTGATAGTAATCCTGTCGGCGGTCTTCGTCATCCTCATCAACACTCTGGCGGGAGTCAAGAACCTGAAATCGAGCTACGTGGAGACCGGGCACGCGTTCGGCTTCCGAGGATTGGCGTTCTACAGGAAGGTGGTGATTCCGGGCGCGCTCCCGTACATCATCACCGGTCTGAGGCTCGGCATAGGGAGAGGCTTCGTAGGTGTGATCGTGGCCGAGCTCTTGGTCAAGCTCGACAGGCTCGGCTTCCTGATGGTCTACTACTCTGATCTCCTTGAGGTCGCTCCAGTGTTCGCGATAGCAGTGACGTTGGGCCTGATTGGCTTGCTGATGACCGAGGCGCTGAAGAGGGTTGAGGCCTACGTCTCGCCTTGGCAAGCGACCGCCAAGGGTGGTTGAAATGGCGAACGTGGTTGTCGAGCGGGTGACGAAGGGCTTTGCCTCCTCGGACGGCAAGGTAAGGACGAGCATTCTCGGCGGCATCTCTCTGACGGTCGAAGACAGGGAGATCGTCTCGATAATCGGGCCCACCGGATGCGGCAAGTCCACTCTGCTGCGCATAGTCGCCGGGTTATCGCCACCCGACTCGGGGCGGGTCACCATCGGCGGTACCCCAGTCCTGGATTCGGCCAACCCGAAGAGCGCGATGGTGTTTCAGGGCTTCAACCTGTTTCCGTGGCGGACGGTTCTGAAGAACGTGGAGTTTGGGCTCGAGGCGAAGCAAAATCTGACGTCGAGCGACAGGAGGAGAGTGGCCTCGAAGTATGTCGAGCTAGTCGGGTTGAAGGGCTTCGAGAACTACCATCCGCACCAACTCTCAGGAGGAATGCAGCAGCGCGTGGGGCTTGCCAGAGCCCTGGCCATAGAACAGGAGGTCATACTGCTGGACGAACCGTTCAGCTCGGTCGATTTCCTCATGAGGGAGTCCCTCCAGAACGAGGTGCTAAAGATCCTACTGGAGACCAAGAAGACGGCGATGTTTGTCACACACAACATAGACGAAGCCATAGCCCTCTCGAACAGGATCTTCAGCCTCGGCGGGAAGCCCGCGACGATAATGGACGTCTTCAGCGTGGACCTTCCCTATCCGCGCACCGACGAGTCGCTGCTCTCCGAGAAAGCCCTCTCCCTGAAGCTGAAGCTGAAGCACAACCTTCTGGCGGCAGGCAAGGAGAGACAGGTGATCGAGGAAGGGGACGTCCGACTCCCAGAGAGCCCAGCGGAGGACTAGCCGTTGCCCCTTGGTTTCCTGAAGAACGATTGGGCGATCAGAATCTATGCCCTATCGATATTCCTGATTGTCTGGCAGGTCATCGGTCAGTCTGTTAACCCCATCATATTCGCTCCACCCGCGAGGGTAGCATCTACCTTCGCCACCCTGTGGTCCAATGGAACGCTTCCGAGTGACACCCTGGTAACCGTAGAAACGATGTTCGCTGGATTCTTCATCTCTTGTGCCATCGGCATCCCGCTAGGGCTTGTGATGGGTCGCATTCGGTTTGCAGAGTATACCCTCGACCCGTACGTCAATTTCATCTATGCCACCCCGCTGGTAGCAATAATCCCCATCGCTCTCATATGGTTCGGGCCGAGCATCACGGCCACGTACTTCATCATCTCGCTTCACACCGTGCCTCCCATCCTGATCAACACGATGGCGGGCGTGAAGGACACCGAGCGGAGCATGCTCGAGACCGGCAGGGCTTTCGGGTTCGAAGGAAGGAGGCTATGGCAGAAGGTCGTGATACCTGCTTCTACCCCCTTCATCATAGCTGGTCTGAGGATAGGTGTGGGCGCCGCACTTATCGGCACCATGGTTGCGGAGATCTTCCTCTACAACGCAGGGCTCGGGTACCTCCTTGTGGATGAGACGGCTTTCTTCAACGCGGCTGCCGTCGTGTCCGGGGTCCTGATCATCATGGTTATCGGAGTTGCCTTGGCCGAAACCACGAAGTGGGTGGGCCGGAGATTCGTCGGCTGGGCGCAAGGCGCTTCCGGTGTCAGATAGAACACTCCTGGCCGTACTCAGAAGTTCCAAGGACGAGGTCGAACTGTCAGCCATGCCCTGCACCGATTCATCTCTTCAACAAGGAGAGATGAGCGCCCTGGCCGGGACATTCGTCGAACCGAGCTTGTTTCTCGACCCGATTTCGAACCCGGGTCATCGCGGCTCTTCGAAGAAGAGGGGTTTCCTCATCTCCTTGACAGCGCGACATACTGGGCCTCTATACTACCAGGGCTGCTCACCCCCACCAAAAGGCCTCCATATTAAAGGCTGATTCTGCCCGAACCTTGAGGAACCGAAGCTCACCTCGGCTCTGACGAAATCGAAGACTAGCTTGACTCTACGGTATTCAGAACGGGACGCACTGTAATCCCGTATCGCCATATTCTTCGCGTGTGCTAACCTTATCTTCGGCAACCTCATATTTTCCGATAGGTGTCTGCGGTGAATTCGACGACCGAACCCAAGGCGAGCACCTTCACATGGAAGGAGACCGGGAAGCTCGATTCTAGGCTCATGTCTGGGGGCGAGGTCGTCGGGAAACTGACATGGGAGAAGGGCTGGGGATTGTTGGCGACGGGCGAGTCCACCCAAGGGAAGTGGACTTTCAAGAGAGTCGGTCTCAGGACGCCGAAGATCGTCGTCCAGGCCCTCGGCTCCGGGAGCGGCTCTGCCACACTGACGCTGGGGTGGAGGGGAGGCGGCGTGATCGACCTCCCCACCGGCGAGACGTTCCGTCTGGCCCCGAAGGGGATCTGGAGGTCCGAATGGACCCTGACCGATCACGAATCAGAAACGGCTGCTGACTATTAGGCCCAACTTCGCATGGGGGCGGACCGGCGCGTCCGTGGACGTGGAGCCTGGTGCTCTCCACCTCCGCGAGCTATCTCTCCTCGCCGTCCTATGCTGGTACGCCATCCTGCTCACCTCGTACGACGACGGAGACGGGGACGGCGCCATCATGGCCTCCCTCGTGGCCACGGGCTCGATCTAGGGCGGTTCTCGCACGGCCCTCGGGTACGACCGGAGCCGGTTGTCCGACCAGCTACCGGCTGAGCTTCATGACCGGGTTCCGCAGCAGCCCGATTCCCTCGATCTCGATCTCGACGGTCTCCCCGCCCTGAAGCGTGAAGTCATCCGGCGGGACTATCGAGGTCCCGGTCATCAGCAGCGTAAACCTCCTCAGGATATTGTCGCGCTTCAGATGCTCGGCGAGCTCCGAGATTGACCTCTTCATCTGGGACGTGTTCACCGTTCCCTTGAATGCGACCTTGCCCTCCCTCAGGATCTTCATCCTGATCTCCAGCTTCTGGGGGTCTGGTATCTCGTCTGGGGTCGCTATCACCGGCCCTATCGCCGAAGAGCCGCGGTAGACCTTGGCCTGGGGGAGGTAGAGGGGGTTGTCGCCCTCGATGTCGCGGGAGGAGACGTCGTTCCCGACCGTGTATCCGACGACCCTGGTCTCTTCGTCGAAGACCACGGTGAGCTCCGGCTCTGGGACGGACCACTTGCTGTCGCTCCTCACACAGACGTCCTCGCCGGGACCCCTGCACCTGAGACCGGTGTCCTTCACGAAGAGCTCGGGTCTCTCGGCCTCGTAGACGCGGTCATAGATCCCCTTCGACTTCGTCTCGGTCTCCCTCGCCTCCCTGCTCCTTAGATAGGTGACACCGGCGGCCCAGATCTCCGGCGATTCGAGAGGGATCCTCATCAGCTTGTCATCGTGCCTTACCTTCTTCGCCCTCTTCATACCATCCTCGATGTGAACGAGCATCGCAGAGCTGTCGGACCCGGCTTTCGTGTACGCAGTGTTGAGGTTCCTGAACCCGACCGGATCCACCCCGGTCAGATCGTGCAGCCAGCCGTCCTTCAAGACTCCGAAAGATATCCCGTTTGCAGACTGAAACCTGCAGAGTTTCAAGGAGGAATGGAAGGCTCCAGTGCTGATTTAAGATGTTCTGAGGCGTCCAAACTGCCCTATCGTCCCGGGACTACCTCTGAATCCTCAGGTTCTCTCCGGACGAGACCAGGAGGTCTATCTCCTCCTTGGTGGCGTAGTTCACATCGCCCGGGATCGTTGCCTTATACGCGGCCATCGCGTCTCCGTAGTCGAGGGCCATCTGAATGTCTCCTTTCAGATAGCCGTAGATCAGGCCGGCAGCAAAGCTGTCGCCTGCGCCGAGCCTGTCCACCACCTCGGTGTCGTACGTCTTCCTCCCTGCGTACCGCCTGTCCGCGATGGCGACGCTGCTGGTCCGCGTCCTGAGCACCCCGTCATCCTCGCGCACCGTCATGGCCACGACCGGCACGCCGAACCTCTTCTTCATCTCTCCGACCACGTGCTCGGGTTCCCCTTCGACGCCCCAGATGGTCGCCGCGTCGGAAGCGATTAGGACGTCGACCATCTTCACTATAGGGGTCAGGACGGCCTCCGCCTCCTTCGGGCTCCACAGCTTCGAGCGATAGTTCACGTCGAAGCAGACCTTGCAGCCCGCCTTCTTGGCCGCCCTGATGGCCTCGATGGTGATCTCCCTGCATGATTCGCTCAGGGCGGGCGTTATCCCCGTCGTGTGCAGGAGTCCTACATCCTTCAGGAACCCCCAATCGACGTCACCGGGGGCCAGCCTGCTCGTGGCCGAGTCCTTGCGGTCGTATAGGACTGATGATGACCTCGGCGCAGCTCCGGCTTCCAGGAAGTACAGACCGGCTCTTCCCTCGGGGGCCCAGACGACCCTCGAGACGTCCACGCCCTGCTCGCGGGCTTGATTCACTATCCGACGCCCAAGGGGGTTCTTGGGCAGCTTGGTTATCCATGATGACTTTAGCCCTAGCCTGGCCACCCCCACGGCCACGCTCAGCTCTGCGCCCCCGATGGCGACGTTCAGGCTCGTAGCCTGCTCGAGTCTCTGGTGACCTGGCGGGGAGAGCCTAATCATCGCCTCGCCGAGCGTAACGACGTCCAGTCTCTCGTTCAACTCTCTTCCCTCGCGCTCCTCACTTCGCGCAGGATAACCTCTGCGGCCTCCGTCAGCTTGTCGTACCTCTCCTCCATCATTGCTTTCTTCGATACGAGCGCCCCGCCCACGCCGAGCGCGTAGGCCCCGGCCTTGATGTACGCGCGGGCGTTTCCGGAGTCCACCCCTCCCGTCGGGACGAGGCGCACCCAGGGGAGCGGTCCGAGCAGCGATGTGATGTACCCGGGCCCCACCTGGGAGATGGGGAAGACCTTGATCAGGTCGGCCCCCCACCTCCAGGCCTCGACGACCTCCGTGGCGGTGAAGGTGCCGGGGCAGCTGACCACTCCCCTGCTCTTGCAGACATCGAGCACGTCCCTGTGAAGCGACGGGCTGACGACGAACTCGGCCCCAGCTTCTATTCCCTTCTCGGCGGTCGGTCCGTCAAGGACCGTCCCTATCCCCACGAGGGCCCGGAGACCGTACCGCTTTCTTGCCTCAGATATCAGTTCGGTGGCGCCCGGCGTCGTCGTGGTGACCTCGAAGACGTTCAATCCACCATTCATGAGCGCGTCCATGGCCTTGAGGCAGTTCTCCGGCTGGTCGGTCCGGAATATGCCGATGACACCCGTATCGTGAATGAGCTCGAGGGACCTGTCTTTGTTTTCCAAGGCGATAGTGGAGCGAGTGACAGCCGCATTATGAATCTTCGTGGAGGCCAGTTCTGGTACAAACATTGTACTAGTAGAACAGCATTTATCCGTCAGGTCGTCGACCGGAGCTGATTGGCGGAAGCTTGATCGAGACAGAGAACCTCACCAAGAAGTTTGGCGACTTGACGGCGGTCGACGGAGTCACCCTTCGCGTCGAGGAGGGCGAGGTCTTCGGGTTCCTCGGGCCCAACGGAGCGGGAAAGACGACCACGGTCAGGATGCTCTGCTGCCTGATATCGAAGACCTCGCGGAGAGGCAAAGGTAGGCGGTCTCGACACAGGCGACGAGGCGGACGCGCTGAGGATAAGGAAGATGATTGGATTCGTCCCCGACAACGTGGGCCTCTACGAAAGTCTGAGCGCCTACGACAACCTGGACTTCTATGGGAAGCTCTACGACTGTACCGAGGCGCAGAGGAAGGAGAACATCCAGCGCTTTCTTACCATGCTCGGGCTGTGGGACAAGAGGGACGTTGTAGCGGGGAGCTTCTCGAAGGGGATGAAACAGAAGCTGGCGATCGCGCGCTCCCTCATCCATGATCCTCAGATACTTTTCATGGACGAGCCGACGGCGAACCTCGACCCCGAGGCATCGAAGACCGTGCGGGACTTCATCCTCGAGCTGAAGAAGGACAAGAAGACTATCTTCCTGAACACCCACAACCTTGACGAGGCCCAGAGGGTGTGCGACAGGATCGGTATCCTGAATACGAAGCTCATGGCGACGGGCACCCCGGAGGAGCTTGAGAGGTCGGTCGCCGGGAAGAGGACGGTGATCCAGCTCGACCAGGTCACCGACGGGATACTTACGGCCGTGAAGAAGGTGGCTGCGGGAACCGTGGCTGTCGAGGGCAACAAACTGACGGTCGACGTGACGAGCCCCGAGAAGGAGAACGCCGCGATCGTGGGCGCGATCGTCCTGGCGGGGGGACACGTCCAGTCCGTCTCTGTCAGCGGTTCGTCACTCGAGGACGCCTACCTGAAGCTCGTGAGGGAGGCCAAGTAGATGCGGGTCTCGAAATCCTGGATTATCGCGGCGAAGGATTTCAAGACGTACAGGAAGAAGCGGAACATAATCTACTCTCTGGCGGTTGTCCCGCTGATCGTCGCCGTCCTCATCCCGGCAGTGGTCTCCTATGGGGGTCACAAGGGCGGCGCGAACGGCATCCCGGCGACGGAGCTCATGATACTCCTTCCAGCCTTCCTCTTCTTTTACGTCATCCTCGCGGCCTATCTCCCGACGCCGATCGCATCCTACACAATAGTCGGCGAGAAGGTCGAGAAGAGTCTGGAGCCGCTTCTGGCTACTCCGACGACAGATGGCGAGATCCTGCTCGGGAAGGGAATCGCCGCGTTCATCCCACCCTTGGTGGCCGTGTGGGGAGGGGCGACGGTCTTCATGATTCTGATGGACATCACGACGCATAGCACACTTGGTTACTACTATTTCCCTAACTGGGATGCAGCCGTTTTGCTCTTCACGTTGGTTCCTCTCGCGTCTCTGTATGAGCGTCGGGGTGAACGTGATCGTCTCTTCAAGGATAAACGACGTCAGGACCGGTCAACAGATTGGGGCTCTTACGATCATGCCCTTGGCCGGTTTGTACGTCGCCGGGGAGCTGAACATCATCGACCTTGGCTCGACAACCACTTTCTTGGTCATCGTAGCTGTCTTCCTCGTGGTGGACGTCCTCCTCTTCTTCGTCTCAAGGGCAACGTTCCGCAGGGAGGAGATACTGACTAAGTGGAAGTAGCGGACTAGGTGATGAAAGGACACGAACTCCATGAGATTGAGGCTGTTGTTGATGGGCTGCATCTTGTCGGCCCTTGGTGCCATCCTGATTGCCAGAAAGGGCTTCTAGGCCGATCTCACCACGCCACTCGTCGCGGGTGTGGTCGCGCTCGTGGTTGGCCTGCTCTGGAGGAACCATAGGAACGGCTCGCGGGGTGAAGCGATTCGAAGGTCCCTGTGAACGGACCAATCCGAGCCTGCCCGGCGGTCCAGCCGGTTAGGGAGGGTCTCGCTGACTATGCTCTTCCAGCCGAGGAGGCGGGCGATGTGAGTGCCTCAGGTTGGGTCTCGGGCAATTCTCCCTGATTCCCTCCGCCTGCATGCGTGATGTCCTTGTAGAAGAGGAAGTACGTGACTATGGCGAAGTCGACGAGTATCGAGACGTGCATGATGGTGCAGTAGACGCAGATAGCCTTCAGGACCACGAACTCGATGGTCATGAGGTATGGGACGATTATCAGGCCGAGGAACCTCCAAACGAACAGGACCCTGAACGCCGTTCCGAAGATCCGTTCGCTCCCGAACGCTATGGCGAAGACGAGCCCCAGGTTCACAAAGAAGTATCCGATCGCCAGAACGTCAAGGTTGACCCCAAAGACCGTGTTGTACTTACTCCCGAGCACGGTGTTGCAGTTGATGACGATTCCAAGGATCTTCACCGAGGAAGTGCATATCGGCAGCTGCTGATGCAGCGTATCGTAGATGTAGAAGACAAAGGAAGAGGCCGTTACACCGACGATCGACATTACGATAAGAATCAGGAACTTGAGCCTGCTGATTCTCATCCTTCTCTCTCCCAAACCGGCGGGTCGCGGGCGGTAGTTTATATTGAGGAGCGTGGCAAATGGCCGCATCTGGTGCGAGCTAGGATGGCTTCCGCGAAAGACAGTGACGATGTCCGAGCTCGCCTGGGACAGCTTCGGAGGTACCTCGAGAAGCGCTACGGGATCAGCATCGTCGACCTGAACCGCCTCGACCGGGGCGTCTACCGGGTCGACAGGAAGGAGGGCCAGAGCTGGGTCGCGAGGGTCTTCCCGGCCGAGCGCTCGGTCGACCAGGCCGAGGGCGACGACGACGTCCTGCGCTTCCTGGAACAGCACCGATTTCCCGCCGAGCGGTGCGCGCGCCCTGACCCGGTCTCGGCCCCCGGCGGCCGGGCCGTCCTCCTGACAGATTACATCGAAGGGACCACAGCGGGACGGAGCGAAGCAACCCTGTTCAAGATGGGAGAGATGCTCGGGCGTCTGAACGTCCTGCCCGCTGGGTCGGGAGGAGTCTCGCGGGAGGCGGGGGCTCTGCACCACTACTCTCTGCGCGGGGGCCTCCTCGAAAGGAGCTCGACGCCGCGGCGTCCTGGCTCGAAGAGATTGAAGAGGAGGTACCGGCGGCAAACCGGGCTCCGTACGACTCTCTGCGTGAGCAGCTCGCCAGCGCCGACGACTGCCACGGCCTGCCCGAGACGCTCGTCCACCCCGATCCGGTCCCCAAGAACTTCATTGTCAGCCGCGAATCTGAGCTCGTCATGATAGACTGGACCGGGGCGGGGAAGGGGCCGCGTCTCGCCCCGCTGGCCGTCCTGATCTGGGCCTGCGGGCTGGGCAACGACGGCTGGTCCCCGGATCGCGTCGACTCGGTCGTCGCAGGCTATCGCTCCCGGGTGAGGCTCCGGAGAGATGAACTGGCGCGGCTGGGGGCAGCGATGCGCATCCGTCCCCTGGTCTTCGCCTGCTGGCGCTACCGGCACGCCGTGGTCTCGGGGAAGTCGCCGGACGGGAGAGAGTGGTGGATGCCAAGTGACGACCTGGTGGAATCGATCTCGGCGCGGGCGCTCGCCGCCTTCGACCAAGCCGAGAGACCTCGCAAGCGATGATTCGCAGCCGCCGACGAGACTGTTGACGCGACCCACCCTGCGTCGTCCGCACATCCGACCCACGATTCTCAACAGTGAGAATGGCATCCCATGCTTAAGAGGTCCACGAGCCCCGCCAGTGCAGCGATGAGCGCGGCCAAGTACCTAGTCTACGCCACCGTCATATCGATCTTCGCGGTCTTCGTCTGGGGGGCGTTCCTCTCTGGGAGCGGATTCGGCAACGCCTGCGGTGTCGGAGGTTCTTCCACGATTAGCAGCGACTGGCCCTACTGCAACGGAAGTCTCGGGTTTCCCTCTAACTGGCCGGCGCAGGTGGAGTACATCCACAGGGCGATGAGCATCGTCGCCACTGTCCTGCTCGTGGGGAGCAACGTCGCAGTCTGGCGGATGAAGCCCCGGCCGACCGGAGCCGCGCCGATCTTGCTCCTGGCGCTTGCGCTACTGGTGCTTGAGATATACCTGGGCGGGGTCGTGATCAACGACAAGCTCAACGCCACAGTCGGGACCGTGAGCCTGACCACGGCGACTACGGTCTTCGGTCTCTTGGTCGTCGCTGGGGATCGCATGTACCTCTACGAGAAGAGGCCCCATTCTGCCGCGACGCAAAGCTTTGAAGGGGCGTCCCGCAGACCGACGTCGCCTGAAGCCGATGCTGCTTCGAGATGAGCGTCAAAGCTCAGCCACAGATTGCTTTCCGAAAGGGCGACGTCAGGCGAGGGGGGTGGCGCCGGCATCCCCGGCCTTGGGCCCACCGAGGAACCTTCCCCAGTCGAACTTGAAGAGAAATATCCCTAGTGCGATGAAGACGAACGTCAATAGGATCGAGAACTCAAACGACGAGATTCTCAGGTAGCGCGTGGTCAGGCCTGTGACCTTCAGTATTCCGAGGAACTCGAGCCCGATCTCAAATGTGCTCTTGACGACCTTCGCCGCCACCGTCACGGAGAGCATGGGGGCCAGCCTCGTCCTCGCGGCCCCAGCGCCAATGTAGATGTAGTCGTCCAGCGGAAGGAACGGAATCACGGCAGTGACGAAGACGGCCACGAGAAACCTCCTGTCCTGCAGCCATCGCGCGAGCAGCTGGACGTTCTTGTTCTTCGACAGCCTTCCCTTGAAAGCTTCGGCGCCGCCGTAGATGACCAGCTTCCCTATCACCGCGCCCGCGGCGGTGATGAGGACCACCAGCGCGAAGGCATCCACCGAGAAACCGAATGCTATCAGTTCGGAGGTGGCTATCAGGGTGTAGGAAGCGCCGAAGAACGGTGTGGCGTTCGAGACCAGTGAGATGACAAAGAGGCCGACGAGGCTGAAGAAGAACGCGTTCATGAAGTGCGGCCGGCTCAAAGCCAAGGCAGCCTCCAAGAGACCAACCAGGCCGTAGCCCATCACTTCCATGGGGCACGCTCGTCAGACCTTCCCTTATGTTCCTTGCATCAGACCCTGTGAAAGGGGCTATCGGAGCCACAGAGCCCGACGAGACACCCACCCGGGGCCCAAATCCACGTTTATATCGGACGCACCCTCAGTCCGGGCGGATTGGACGCGGAAGCCCGGCCGGCACGGCCGTTGCCTGCCCAGACCGGCTTGCTCGTGCCGCTGTACATCTATCCCGCTCAAGGCGAGGGCAGGTGGCTGCCCCTTATCGCCGCGAAGCGGGCGAATCCGAACGTCCGCGTCCTCGCCATAGTCAACCCAGGATCTGGGCCCGGCACGATCATCGATCCCAACTACGTCACCGGCATCTCGGACCTCAGGTCAGCTGGCATACAGATCCTCGCCTACGTGTCCTCCCAGTACGGCAGAAGAGCCTACGTCGCGGTCGCCCACGACATCGACGAGTACTTGAGGCTCTACGGGAGGAACTTCGACGGCGTCTTCATCGACGAGATGGCCAAGACCGAGGCTGATCACTACGGAGAGGTAGCGTCCCACGCTAGGCAGAGCGGCTTCGGCCTCGTGGTAGGGAACCCCGGGACGGACGTTCCCAGCGGATACGTCGGACGAGCGGCTGATGTGTTCGTGATCTACGAGAACTCGGGATACCCCTCCCTCGCCTTCCTGGACGGGTGGCACTCCTCCCACCCGAAGACGACGTGGGCGTTCATCGCCCACCACGCGAGCTCCCTCGACCCCGGCTTGGTCAGAGGCGCCAAGGACCGGGTCGGGCTGCTGTACCTCACCGACCTGAGCTACGAGGCGTTCCCTCCGTACCTGCTCCAGCTTGTTGCGCTCCTTTGAGGCCTCGGCGGGACGCGGCTCCACCGCATCGGGAAGATGGTCAGGCCTCTCCTCGGGAGTGAGTGACACTACGGGGTCCGCGGGCGACGAGGACGGGACACTCGGCGCTTTCCGTGATCGCAGCCGAGAGGGTGCCGCGGACCAGCCTGGCGAGTAGCCCCGGGGCCTCCTCGGCAATGACAACAAGGTCTACCTGTTCCTCGTACGCCCTCTTGGTCACTTCCTCAGCTATCGAACCCTGAGCATCGATCACGTCCATGGTCGCCCTGACGCCCCGTGCCTCAGCGACCTCCACAAGCCTGGCGAGCCAGTTCGTTTGGCGCCCCTTTCTCTCCCGCTCCGCCTCGAAATAGAGCCTGGGGACGATGACTGGCGGGCCGAGCCCCATGGGAGCGACCAGCGGGACCCCGGTTGGCTCGACGTGCACTATTATCAACTGGGCCCTGTTCATGCCAGCGAGTCTGATGGCCACCTCGATGGCTCTGCCGCTATCCCTGGGAGCATCGACCACGAGCAGGATCCTCCTGAACGCACGCTCGGTCCTAACACTTCGAGGGACCGCGAACTCCCCGCGGCTCATCGTCCTGCGACATCGAAGATGCTGTTAAAGGGAGACGGACAAAGTACCGTTAGACTTCTAGGGATTGACCCTCCAGAGCTCGGGCACGTCGTGAAGTGCCCGGGCTCTCGCCTCAAGGCCTCTCATGTTATGGGTCTTTCATAACTAGAATTCGTCCAGAATGGCTTTAGCCGGGCGTCCCGTAGGAACCGACGCTTGGCGTGCAGTACTACTTCAGGAGACCGATCGTCGCGATTTGTCTCGTATTCATAGCCGGCATCGCCATCATCGACCTCAACTCGGTACTTGCGGCCTACCCCTACTCGCTAAGGTTCCTGGATGCCAGCTTCGTCCTGATCGCCGGAGTCATCCTCTCCAGGGAGGTCGCAATGGCAGCGTCTCAGGCTCTGAGGCCCAGACTCGGAAGGACCTCACTCATCCTGGGGAACGTCGTCTCCATCGTCGGATACACGCTGTCCGCCCTCGCTGCCGTCTCATTCGCAACCATCTCGGCGACAACGATCCTAGCGGGGGCGGCCTTCGGTGGGCTGGTGCTGGGACTCGCCCTTCAACCGACGCTAGGTAGCTTCTTCGCCGGACTGCTCATCCTGCTGACGGGAACGGTGAGGGCCGGTTCCCAGGTGAGGATTCTCTCGTGGCACATACCGTTTCAGTGGGCCTACAATCCCGCTTACAAGTACTTCTCCCCTGACGCCATCTATGCCGGCTACATGTCAGAGGTGTCCTCCGTAGGGCTCTTCTTCACCACGGTGGTCACCGAGGAGGGTCAGCAGATGAAAATCCCCAACGCAATTCTCGCTACCGACGCCGCGGTAGTATCGTACACCGAGAGAGACTACATATTCAACGTGAGGTATGAGTTCCACATCCGGAACGATCCGAGCCAGGTCCTGCAGCTGGTCTCGGCCGCCCTCAAGGGGTTCCCGATGCTGAACGTAATGGTCAACGAACAGAGTGACAAGCAGTACTACATCGTGAAGGTGGTCCTGAACGCCAAGGAGAAGGACCACGCCATCATGAAGTCGCAGATCCTCACGAAGATCATAGCCATCCACAGAGGGCTGGAGGCAGAGGCCGAGTGACCGACGACGGGGTACGCTTCGTCTGTACCGACTATGACGGGACGCTGGCCCCCATCGACGCGCCTCTGTCGGAATCCAGGATCCCTCCGTCTCTGGATTCAGCACTCATGACTGTGTCGAGCAAGGCGACGCTTGCCGTCATCACCTCGAAGAGCTTCGGGTTCATCTTTCCGCGCATCAGCTATGCCCACGCCTGGGCCTGCGTCTCCGGGCTGGACATCAGATTCCCAGATGGCAGGGAGATCACCGTCTCGGCCTGCCGAGGGATGGAGTCGGGCCTGTCGGCCGCGAAGGTCATGCTTGGTCCGGCGGTAGCGTTCGAGGAGAAGAGGAACTCCTCGGGCGAGCTGCTCGCATTCTCAGCCGACTGGAGGGGAGGAAGCGCACCTGCGAACCTCGAGGCGGCCATGACGGCTCTATCGAGTGGGGGATACTGCGTCAGCTACTACCCCCCCAACCCCTTCGTGGACGCGTTCTGCGAACAGCCCGACAAGGGCCTCGCGATGATTCGAATCAAGGACGCTTCGAACGTGGAGGGCAGGGCGATCTACCTGGGCGACTCTCCAGCCGACAACAGCGCCTTCCGCGAGGCGGACATAGCCATCGGGGTCGCCCACGGGCAGCCGACCGAAGGCCTAGACTGTGAGTATCTGGTCAGCTTCTCGGACCTTCCGGCGTTTCTCGGGGCTCTGTCCGAGAAGGAGATGGTCTTCTCTCCCGCGCTCCCGGGCGTCCGCAGGAAGTGACATGGTTTGCTCAGAATCGGTGTCGTCATGTACCGGACGAGCTTGACCAAAGGGCAGGAGCTCGTCTCCCAGAGGATGGTCAGGGAGTTCAGGGCCCAGGGATACGAGGCGTTTCTGATCACGAGCCTATACCACGACGGGACGTTGGCGATCTCAGAGGAGGCGGTGGCCAGCAGGGGCGGCTTCGTCCATGTCTTCGACGAGATGCTCGGGATACCCGTGATAAGGCTGGGGAGCATGCTGACGTCCTGGCCCCCCCGGCGGGTCTCGATCCTGGACTTCATAGACACCCTCGCCAAGATAGTCGACGACCTCAAGATCAACGTCCTCATAACGCACTCAACGCTGTGGAACGGCCCGGAGGACGTCCTGAAGTTCATCGAATGGCGGAGGAACCTCTCGCGCGGGGGCGTCCCCCAGATCGCACCGATCTACTGCCACATGAGCCACTTCCAAGAGCCCAGCCCGGAGCGATACACGATAGTCGAACGGACGTTCAGGCAGGCCTGGAACGAAACGAGCCTGTCGCAGATTGTGACGGAAGCCGATTTGATCCTCGTTACCTCGCCCTCCGAGAAGGAGGAGGTCAAGCGACTCGGCGCAAGCGAGGCGAAATGCTTCCTCTTCCCGGGAGGGGTCGACGAGACCATAGACTCGGATGTAGATCAAGGCATCCTGAACCGATACAACATCCCGAAGAGCGCGAAGATCGTGGCCTCGCTCGGAACGGTCGAGGAGCGGAAGAACACGCTCGGCGTGATCGAGGTCGCAAAGCGCATGACTCAGAGGAGGAACGTTCACTTCGTGATTGCCGGCCTAGAACAGGGTGACTACGGCGCGAAGGTACGGGCGGAGGCCGAACGACTGGAGAACGTCACGATTCTCGGTCCGATAACCGACGAGGAGAAGGCGGCCCTGATCGGGTCGTCGAGCATGAACCTCATACTGAGCCGCTCCGAAGCACTGGGAATAGCGCAACTCGAGTTCATGTGGAACGGAGTACCGGTCATCACCTCGGGGACAGGCGGCCAGCAGTGGATTGTCAGGGACGGCTTCAACGGCATAGTCCTTGACGGTCCAGAAGACGTCGACGGCGCGGTGCGAGCTGTACTGAGGCTCTCCCAGAACGAGTCCCTCCGAAGGAGACTCGGCAGGAACGCAAGCAGGGAGGCAAGAAAGTTCTCGATTACAAGGCTGACTCACTCCCTCGCAAAGCGCCTCGAGGGTCTGGCCCAGGAGCGCTCGGACGACAAAAGGCTGCGCGAGGGCATGGCCGTCGACGAGGAGAGTCTCGAATCCCTGGTGAGCGGCGGGATGACCGTGGTCCTGACAAACAGGAGGATGATAGTGAGATTCAGCGACCGCGACCTTCGTACCGTCGTCCTCCCGCTGAAGGACATCACAAAGATCACCCCTCACACGAGGTCTCGTTGGCAGATACTGTGGATGGGCCTGGGGGCGACATCCCTACTGCTCGTCTCTCTGCTGATCCAGTCTCCACTTCAGTCCTTCATCAGCCGCTACACCGCGTCCTTCACCGGGGGCGCCATCGTGAACGAGATCATCCCGTTCATCCCTCTGGCAATGGCCGTGCCATTGTTCTTCGCGACGTTCCGCAGAGGATACGTCGTGCACAGCCCAAAGAGCTCGGTCTTCATACCAAGAGAGTTCCTGAGGCTTCTGGAGCTAGTGGACAAGCTTACACCCACCGAGCTCTTCGCCCAGGATCCTGAGGCAACAGAAGTCTACGAGGCTCCGGCGATGACCGCCGTACAAGCGTCCACGTGAGCGTGACGCAGGGCCATCGTCGGGCCGGGGAGGTCCGCTAGGCTGTCGACTTTACGTAGACCCTTCCCACATCCTGAAGCCGGAGGGCCTCAAACCCCCGCTCTGTGAGGGCATGCTTGTCTGTGATGTACCCCATGCTCTGGAGTTTCGCCACCTTCTCCGAGACTATCGAGGGCGCGACTCCGGTCGAGGCGGCGATTTCCTCCTCGCTCCTTCCCTGGGACAGGGACCGGAGTATCGAGAGCTCAAGCTCCGAGAGAGCTTCGTATGCTGCCGAGGAGGGAACCGGCTGCACGACCACCACCTCCTTCTGCACTTCCGTCACAGGTGCCTCCTCGTCGCCCAGACTGACGAGACCGCCGACCATGAGGCCGATCCCAACCACCGCGATCGCCCCGAAGAGGAGAAGTGCGCCGTCGGTGGTCAAGTACGCGCTCACGATTGCGAGGTTCACCGGCACCACCGTGTGCCCGTACAGTTCGAGCAACCCCACGGCCCCCAGGAGGAGCGCGATTGCCCCTGCAACGACTGTTCCTGCGCTCAATCTTATCGCCAAGGACTACCCGCCTCTGATATTAGAGAGGACGGAAGATTCGAGCCTAGCATTGAACAGGCCGATTCTTCCAGAACTGGTCTCCGTAGGACTCGCGGGTGGCGCTCCGTCCAGTGGTTGACTCCCGCAAGCTGCCGCAACGCCTCCTTTGCCTCGGGGGAAGACTAGTGTAAGCTCAAGTCAGAGAAGACCTCCTGAAGCAATATGAACCAACTGCAGGACCTGGATTGCATGTCGCAATCGATGGGCATCCGGGACCTAGCCAGACTCCTGCTCCTCATCGGAGGGGTGATTGCGTTGGTCGGAGGCCTTCTCGGCCTGGCAGGCGGGCTGGTCGGCGCGGGGCCGGCGCTGGCCGTGATCGTGGGCATAGCCTCACTCGTGCTATACAGGCAAATGAGTTCTGACGGCGTTATCGTTACCCTGCTCATCTTGGGGTTGCTCCTAGCGGCAATCACGGGAGGCCTGCCCAGCATCGGCGGGATCTTCGTGAGCGTGGGAGCACTCATCGCCCTGATCGTACGTTACAACAGAGTCTGAACTCGGGGCCCTCCAGACGACCGCTGGACTTGGTCCCGACGCCCTCCGCGCGACCCATGCGCACGCATCATTCCAGACCGTCCGAATGGTGGCGTGTCCTGTACTCACGCTCCGGAGCCTGAGCGACGGCGCTGTCAAGTTAAGGCCTCTGTTATGAGTCTGATGAACCTCAGGTATTCTGGTCCGTTATCGTATTCCAATGGAGCTCTTCCTATCTCTCCGTTCACCCTCACGTGGTTGTGGTAGAACCTGAAGACGGAGAATCCAGTTGCGGACGTGCTCCCTGTCGCAGTCCTCCTTCAGGCACGGGAAGAGGTCGTCGAAGCACTCGATCCTGTCCTTGAGGACTTGGTTCATCCTCTCGATCTGGTTCTTGAGCTCGGTCCCGTAGACGCGATGCTCCAGCCTCGCCCACCTGCACGCCTCAGGGTACCAGACGCCCTCGTCCGTCCAGATCGGCTTCCTCCCGTACCTGATCCTCAGCTCCTTGAGGAAGAGGTAGGCGTCCGGTATGGACTGGTTGTACGAGATGCGGAAGTCGAGGAACGTCCTAAGACCGGGCTCGAACGCGACCCAGACCCAAGCTTGTCTTCCTCGTATGCGAATCATCGTCTCGTCCACGAAGATGGCAGTGACCAGCCTCCTCTCGACATCGAACCCGTCGCAGACCGGAGCCAGCCTCTGGACCCACAGGCGTATGGCCTCGTGAGACCTCTCGGCCAGAGGCTCAAGAATCCTAGATGCTCTCCTCAAACTGTTTGCGCATAGATAGACATACACCCCGTAGAGCATCAGAGCGAGGGGTGTCCTCTCACGCCTCAGGAATTGGATACTCATGATGCGTGGGAGCAAACATCCCCCACATACCGTCAGGAAACAAGAGACCTAGACCAATCGCTCAACCCTTAACTTGACAGCGCCTGAGCGACGCTGCAAACGTTATTATTCAAGCCCACTCCATAAACGCCTGAAAGATGTGGCTGTTTCATAGGAAGCCAATAGGCGTAAGTCTCTTCGCCCTCTTGTCGGTCCTTCTGCTCGGATTCCCGCCTCACGCCTTCGCGTTTACAAGCGGTCAGGCGGCCAGCATTGTGATAGGCGAGCCGAACCTCACCGCGTTCAACCCGGGGGCGACTTCGACCGCGATGGTCGCTCCATATGACCTCGCGTTCGACTCGAGCCACAACCTCTGGGTTGTGGATGAGGGTGGGAACAGGATTCTTGAATACAAAGCGCCACTCTCCACCCATGAAGTCGCCAGTGTCGTGATTGGCCAATCGGGCTTCACATCGCTAGACTCCGCAACGACCTCGACAGGGCTGAGCGCTCCCACCGGCCTCGCCTTCGACCCCAGCGGCAACCTCTGGGTCTCGGACTCATCTAACAACAGGGTCCTGGAATACAAGGCGCCGCTCTCCACAGGTGAAGCTGCAAGCCTCGTGATAGGTCAGTCCAGCTTCACCTCGAGCGACAACACCGTGACGAACGCGTCATCGCTCTCCAGTCCCTACGGCCTCACCTTCGACTCCAGCGGCAACCTCTGGGTTGCTGACCTCCTCAATGGCAGAGTCCTGGAGTACACCTCCCCGTTCTCCACCCATGAAGCCGCCAAGCTCGTGATAGGCGCGGGGAGCTTCACGGTAGTCAACGACGAGGTCACCAAGGCGGGGCTGAACGCTCCCAATTCCGTCGCCTTCGACTCCAGCGGGGACCTCTGGGTCGTGGACGGACACCGGGTCCTGAAGTATGCCACCCCGCTCGTGACCCATGAAGCCGCCGAGCTCGTGATAGGACAGAACACCTTCACAAACAGCAGCACCGCAACGACTGCCACCGGATTGAACGCTCCAAACGGGCTCACCTTCGACTCGAGCGGCAACCTCTGGGTTGGTGACAAGCTCAACGACAGGGTCCTGGAGTACACCGCGCCGTTCTCCACGTTTGAAGCAGCAAGCCTGGTGATTGGCGCGACGAACTTCACCTCCAGCACTGCGCCTTACCCAATCAAGCCCACTCCGACAGGGATCGACCAGCCTACCGGCCTCGCCTTCGACTCCGGCGGAAACCTCTGGGTCGCGGACGGTGTAAACGACAGGGTCCTGGAGTACGGATCTTCTTCCTCGGCGACCACCACGACCGCTTCGACGAGCAGTGTCTCTACCACCTCCACGACTTCCATGCCCCCCACAACGTCGACTTCCACCGGGTCCGCCGCTAGCACGGCTTCTACCACCGCATCAGGTTCCGCTCCATCCACTTCGACCACAAGCACGTCGGGGGGAGGGGGAGGAGTGCCGGAGTATCCGTATCAACTTGCGGCAGCGACCGTCTTCACTCTCCTTCTGGTGGCGTCCTACCTCGTTCTTAGGCGCAGGATGACCGTCGGAGGCCGTGCACCTATTGGCGCCTGATTTCAGCTCGCAGGCTCGGACGAGCCATGATTAGGGTCGACCGCGGACACGCAAGGCTCGTCGTATGGCTAGGCGCCACGTTCTTTCTGATCTTTGCCCTCTACTCCAACCAGGTTCTAGTCCTGACGTCGGGACTCAGCGAGCTGCTCACATCGACCCTAGGCACTGTCTTTCCGGCGTACCCCTTTCTCGCCCTCCTGATTCTGCTGACAGCGCTTCGGTGGAACGATTTTCACAAGGTGCTTCTGACCGAGCAGGGCGCGACCTCGATGCCCGCCATCAGGCTGGTGGGTGTTGCGTTCGTCCTTCTGCCGGCTGCCCTCTGGGCACTCTTCTCCCTTCAGCTGGGACAATCGGTGTACCTCGCCATGGAGATATCTGCCTGTTCCCTGGTGCTCGTCGCATACGGTGCCCTAATCGCCCTGAGTCCCAGGATGTGGAGGATAATGCTCCCCTATACGTCGCTGTACGCGATAGGTCTGATCGCACCGCTCTTCATGTTGGACACCCTCGGAGGACCCATGGCCTCCCTCTCGAGCTACCTGACCTCAGGAATAACCGGCGCCCTCGGGATAAACGTGGCCTGGCAGGGCGCGTCCTTCGCCTTCGTCTCCCGGACGGGCGAGTCTGTGAGCGCCGTCGTCACACCCGCCTGCTCGGCCGTCTATTCCATCAGCATCTACCTCGCTCTGCTCGGCCTGATGCAGCTAGACATAGGCAGGTCCCTGTCCACGACGGCGAAGTTCGCGATCGTCGGGGTGCTGGTCATCCCTCTGCTCGACTCGGCGAGGATAGCGCTCATGATATGGTTCGGGTTCGAGGAAGGCTCGGCGGCGTTCTGGGGAATACACGATTGGCTGGGCTACGGCATCTTCTTCGCCTTCTACATCGGGGTCCTTCTCATCTACTCCAGGACAACCAAGCCCTTCTCGGGGCGCGGCGGAGGGCCCCCTCTCCCCCCGCATGTGAACGTGGGCGGCGACACGGCCGGTTCCGCCGAACATCTCGTGAGATGAGGTTGCGGTAACGCAGAGAACGTCATCCCGGCAGTAGAGTTCTGTCAAGTACTCGGGGGGCTTCTGCCACGGTTAGTGAGGAGCAGATGGTCACAGTCGGGTTCGTAGCGAGGAGGTCGTTTCTCCTGATCCCCCCATGTTGGGCCTACAGCCCCCGCGATCTCCTAGCGCAGGGTCCAGCTCTTTACGGCGGACGTGGCGAGGAACTCTCCGTCGACTTCGACCCCGATGCCAGGTCCTTTGTTGGGCGCGATCGTCCCATCCGTCATATTGAATGGGTTCTTTACGAGGTCGCGAGCGAAGTACTTGTCGTTGGGTGAAGTGTCGCCCGGGTAGTCTATGAGGCGGAGCGAGGCGAAGGCCACGTTGAACGCCCTCCCGATCCCGGTCTCCAGCATTCCGCCCACCCAGACGTGGCCACCGTTCTCCCTGGTGATCTCGGCTATTCGTTTCGAGTTTACCAGCCCTCCGACGCGTCCCGGTTTAATGTTCACGACCTTCGCGGCGTTCAGCTCAAAGGCCTGGCTCGCCCTCTCGGGGCTTGTTATCGACTCGTCGAGACAGATGGGGGTGGAGAGCTCCCTTGCCAGCTTAGAATGGTCCAGCAGGTCATCATGCTCCAGCGGCTGCTCCAGATAGACGAGGTTGAACGCGTCCAGCCGCTTAAGGGCGTCCATGTCCTTCAGCGTGTAGCACGAGTTGGCGTCTGCGCTAAGTTGGGCTTCCGGAAAGGAGTCCCGGACGTTCTTCACTATGCCGTACTCCTTGCCCCTCTCAATCTTCAGCTTGATGCGCTTGTAACCCCGGTCGATGGCGTCCCCAACCCTCTTGAGCGTGACCTCCGGCCGGTCGATGCCGAGGGAGATCCCGACGTCGGCGTAACCCTTGGAGTCTCCCAGCGCCTTACTGAGCGGCTCGCCCCGGACTTTCGCATGATAATCCCACAGGAGCATCTCCAAGGACGCCTTCGCCATGTTGTGGCCCTTGATCCTCCAGGTGCGCTCGAGGAACTCGGCGGGGTTGGGTAGCCCCTTCAGTTCCGGGGCCAGATAATCGCGGATTATGTGGAGGGCCGTCTCGTTGTCCTCGTAGCTGTAGTACGGTCCCTCGCTGGTGACCGCCTCGGCGTAGGCCTCGACTCCGTCCGCGCTCATCTCCAGGATCAGGGCGTTTCTCTCCGCCTCCGTCCCGAAGCTCGTCGTGAAGGGAGAGAGAAAAGGCAGCCTGATGAGGCTAACTTTGAGTTCCAACGTCCGCGGACAGGCGTGCCGGCTTAATTGTCCTTCCTCTCGGCGCTTCAAGGCTTATAATCGGTTTTGTGAAAGCAGATGACTGCCTTGGGTGTGAGAGTCCGAGCCCTCTCGAATACCGCCGAGTTCGAGTTGGCCGAGGGCGTCCAGGCCTCTGCCTGGGGGGGTGGTGACAGGGGTGTAACTCCCAAGGAGGTGTTGATAGCGATTCAGGACAACGGTGGGTTGGTGCTGGGGGCCTTCGACGGCAAACAGATGGTTGGCTACTCGCTGCTGCTGATGGGTTACAAGAGCGGGAACGTCTACATGTACTCCCACCAGACGGGCGTCGCGAAGGAGTATCAGTCGAAGGGCGTCGGGTATCTGCTGAAGCGTAAACAGAGGGAGATCGCCCTCAGGAGGGGCTTCCACATGATCGCATGGACCTTCGACCCAATGATCGGGCGCAACGCACACTTCAACATGAAGAAGCTCGGGGTCATCTCTCGGAACTACCTCCTGGACTACTATGGCCCGATGAACGACTCGATAAACTGGGGGCTGCCCACGGACCGATTTCTGTGCGAGTGGTTCCTTGATTCCCCGACCCAGAGGATCATACGGGCTTCCGGCAGGGGTGTTACCAGCGAGACGTTCCGAGTCATCCAGAGGAGCGGCTCCGAACCCTACCCGAAGTGCGCGGACTGGCGCGTCGACCTATCGGTCGATAAGGCTCTCCTCGACATCCCAAGAGACATCGTAGAGCTGAAGAAGAAGGACGTGGGCGAGGCAAGAAGGTGGCGGGAGGCGACCAGGGAAGCCTTCCGGCGCTACTTCGGGGCGGGCTTCGCGGCGGTGGCCCTCCTGGAGCAGGCTGGGGAGCTGCGCTATGTCCTAGCCAAGCCAGAGCTGCCCGAGAACCTGTTCCGCCGCTGATGGTCCCAGCCGAGAGAACCGTCCCCAAATCACTTCCAACTGGACCGCTTTGGAGGCGGTGGCGGAAGATGGAGCTCCAACACGCGGTCACCGCAGGCGCCCAACAGGTTCCGGTGCAAGAAACACAAAACCTTACAGAAAATACGTCCCCCTTAACCGGGCCGATGAGGGATATCCTTCGAGATAACATGATGGCTGGAAACACCTCAAATGCGATACCGAAGGACACCGCAGCTTGGATTAACCTTAGCTTCCAGGGAAAGAACAAGGACCTGGATCAGCTGTCGCAGCAGATAGAGCAGCAGCTCAAGACCGATGGATACAAGACCCAGTCGATGAAGGCGCCCATCGGCAACGTCATTCAGGCCCAGAAGGCGGGAATCCTCCGCGGATTGGTCGATGCGAACAGGGCTTTCTCGATTTTGATCGCCGGGCAGCCCACGGACTTCTCAGTCCACATCGGAATCGGGAAATGGCTCCAGAACGCCGGCGTGGCGGTTGTTGAGACGATACTCTTCTCTCCGCTGGCTCTGGTGGTGGATGGGTCGGAGGTACTCTGGACGACACATGTCGAGAGCGGGATAGCCAAGCAGATAACCCAAATCGTCGGCTGATGATCCAGAAATGAGCCGACAAGCGACCCCGGGAACAATCCGGTCTGTCGCCCTACGGTGCGCTACACGCGAGCTTCCAACGTTGATAGGAACGCCTGCTGGGGCCCGTCGAGAGTTTCCAGAGACATGAACGGGCAACCTATCTCCCGAAAGGTTCCAGCAGTCATCATCACCACCCACAACATGAAGGCAGTTGTGTACACCAAGTACGGGCCTCCTGACGTTCTTCAGCTCAAGGAGGTACCGAAACCGACTCCCAAGGACAACGAGGTTCTAATCAAAACACACGCGGCAACGGTAAATCGGACAGACTGCGGCTTCCTGAGAGGCAAGCCGTCTTTTGTGAGGCTTGTGAGCGGCCTTTTCGGACCAAAAAGGAGGATACTAGGGAACGAATTCGCCGGCAAAATTGAAGCAGTGGGCAAGGACGTAAAATCGTTCGCGAACGGCGACCGCGTCTTTGGATACAGCGGGGTTAGTTTTGGTGCCCATGCAGAGTACCTGACCGTGCCCGAACAAGGCATGCTGGCAGCCATCCCGACGAACATGACCTACGAAGAAGCCGCGCCAATAACTGAGGGTGGACACTACGCGCTCAACAACATCAGGAAAGCGAACGTTCGGAGCGGGCAAAAGGTCCTGATTAACGGCGCGACAGGCGGCATCGGCTCAGCCGCCGTCCAGCTCGTAAAATACTACGGTGCCGAGGTTACAGCCGTGTGCGGCACAAGGAGTGCAGGGTTAGTGGAATCTCTTGGGGCCGACAGGGTGATTGATTACACGAAGGAAGATTTCACAAAGAGCGGCGGGGAGTATGACTTCGTCTTTGATGCGGTCGGCAAGAGCTCGTTTGGCGCCTGCAAGAGATTGCTGAAACCTGGCGGGATTTACTGTTCGACCGAACTTGGTTTCTTGTACCAGAACGCATTCTTGTCACTATGGACTTCGATGTTCGGCGCCAAGAAGGTCATATTCCCTATTCCAAAGGAGAAGAAGGAAGACGCGGTCTTCTTCAAAGAGCTCATTGATTCGGGCAAATTCAGGCCGGTCATCGATAGACGCTACTCGCTGGAGCAAATCGCCGAAGCCTACAGGTATGTCGAAAAGGGTCAAAAAACAGGGAATGTAGTCATAACCATAGTAGATGACGACAGAGCCTGACAAAGAAGCCTTGGAAAAAGGATTGCTTCACCATCTAGCTTAGCCGTGCGTATATCATATCCCACCACCGGGCTGGTCGGCTAATGCGTAGCAGGCGGGTGAGTGTTCGTGAGCCACGCAAGAAGCAGCGCAGCGAAATATAACCACCCTCATAGGCGGGCATTTGCGCCATTCTCGACTCGAGAGGCAGTTATTGAGACTTCGAGGTCGGACAGTCGTCCTATTCGTTCTTCTCGTTGCCGTGCCTTCGACTGCGACGTTGACCGCAGTGCCAGCTCACACCGGAGGGCCCTACTCCTCTCCGAGTTCCAGGATGAACTGGCCACGCGGGAGTTCTTCCCCCAGAGGAAGCGGGGCATCGGTCCCTTTTTCTAGTGTGCCCTGCAACCTGAACCATGGGTGTCGATGACTACGTCAGGCGCCTGATGTCGGATGCACGGAGAGTGTGGCAGGACCCAGTGAAGATTGCAAAGGACATCGGGATTGGGGAAGGCATGACGGTTGCTGATCTGGGTTGCGGGCCCGGATTCTTCGTTCTGCCGATTGCCTCGATGGTGGGCGAGAAAGGGAAAGTCTACGCCGTAGATGCGGATCCGGCCATGCTGCACCACCTGCGGATTGGGATTGAGAGGTGTGGTATGGACGGGAAGAGGGTCAAGGTCGTCGAAGCCGACATCTCTAGGACCGGCATCCCTTCAGGTTCCGTTGATGTGACGCTCCTCGCGAACATCCTCCATGATGTAGAGGACAGGAAGCAATTCCTCAAGGAGGTCAGGCGCATATCCAAGCCGGAAGCGACAGTGGTAGACGTGGATTGGCGGAAAGTTCAATCGGAGAATGGTCCGCCCCTGGGCATCCGCCTTAGCAAGGAAGAGTCAATGACCCTGCTCTCCGAGGGCGGTTTCAGGGTCAGGAGGTCGATATACGCGGGTCCGTATCACTATGGGATTGTCTGCGAGGTCCCTAAGCAGAGGACGACTCTGCATGATGGATTCCTGAACGAGAAGCCCCGAGAAGCAGCCGGTCGCGGGAGGCGTCTCTTCCGGAGGATGAATGTTATCACAGCTGGCGACCGTCCTTGTTGACGTTTGGACCGCTTATTCTCCTGGGTGTCGGGTAACGGTCTCAACCGGGCAGTAGGGCGACAGAATTCGTTCTCTTGGGGATGTTCTGGAATGCGGCAAGACTGAAGAAGGAGAAGGCTAGTGCAGCGGCAGTCGCTCTACTTGGTCGCGGCTGCCATTCTTGCTTCTATCTCCTTGAGTCTTCTCTTCTCTTCTTCCAGGTATTCGCGTCTGTCTTCTGGAGTGGGCTCCTCGTAGTATCCTGCCCTAATTCGATTGGATCTCGAGTAGTGATGCGAGTAGCAGCCGCTCCATTCGTCGTGGCAGTGTCCACACATTGTTTTCTCACTTCCCCCAATGATGATGGAAGTGGGTGTAAATAAACATATCAATTGATGCATTTATTAATATATCAAGTGATGTGGCAGGCGATGGAAAATGGTTGAACACGGGCATCACCACGGACACCATGGCTTCGGGCCTATGGGCGGAGGACTAGGCATGGGGTTCGGCGCGAGGCGCGGTGAGTTCCGATTCCTCATCCTCATCGCTCTGAGTCAGAAGCCAATGCATGGATACGCCCTGATTCAAGAGATCGGAAGGACCTACCAGCGTCCCGTCAGCGCTGGCATGGTGTATCCGACGCTGCATGAGCTCGAGGACCTGGGGTTAGTGGTCTCTGAGGAGAAAGATGGCAAGAGGGTCTATTCAATAACGGAGGAGGGAAAGAAGCACCTCGAAGAGAATGAGGATGTCGTCGGCCGTCTGAAGGCAGGACAGGAGTACGCCGGAAGGGTGGGGCAGTTCAGCTTCATGGGCGACCTCCGGGACATGCAGGCGATGATCATGATGAACGCAGACTACATCGACAGCGAGAAGATGGAGAGGATAGAGGAGATACTTGGCGAGGCGAAGAAGAGGGTGGCCGCCGTTGTCTTCCAGTGAAAGGGGGATGGGCGGCATCAGGATCGGAGTCGTAACCAACGACGGAAGGACAGTCTCACCTCACTTCGGCATGGCGCAGTTCTATCTGGTCTTCGAGATAGAAGGCGGCGTAATCAAGGGGAAGGAAATGAGGCCGAAGGCCTGGCATTGGCATCATGGAGGGGAACGCACTGACGGCGGTGTCACGCACGAAGGTGGTGACGAACATCCCGGGCACGGGGAGATGCTCTCTAACGTCAGGGATTGCGAAGCCCTCGTCGCCAGAGGGATGGGGCGACCAATGTACGACGCAATTCGTCAGATGGGAATCAAGCCGTATGTGACAACCATCGCATTCACCGAGGAAGCCGTAGTCGCCTACATCAATGGAACGCTGGACAACCAAGCGGTGACTGAGTCTTGAAGGAAGTGGTCTTCAAATCCATCGGGGTCGTGCCCACGAGCGCGACCATCGATGACATAAGAAGCAGAAGCCCCAAAATCGAATCGGTTGGAGGTCTATCCCGAGTTCGAACCCGCGCTTTACGGGCTGGATGTGCCCTCCCACATCTTCGTGATGCGATTCTTCCATGAACTAAGGCTGGCGTAGACCTTTCCCTCCTCCAGGAGATCTGCGTAGTCCCTTCGACGATGCTATCTTGTCGTCTATTGGGAGGTCTTCCGGGTGGCCCCATGCAGATCCTAGTGGACCCGACATCTCCGACCAAGGATGGAGCGCTCGCTTATCCTGTCGAACCTTCCGCATCCTACGAGCCCCACGCGGATAGTATCCGTGCCGCCTGGAAAAGGCAGATTCGAGGTCCGAACCCGTTTGAGGGTAGGTCCCAACGAGAGCAGTATTCAACGGCCGTGGTCGAACGGGCCCATTCTCACTATTGATAAACGCCCCACCTCTTAACTAGCAGACCAAAGTGGTCCCAATCGGGTGCTCAGCACCTGAAAGCGAGCACGGAAAGACGCGATCTGACGTTCCTGGTCCTTCTTACAGTGTTCACACTGGTACTGTGTGTATTGGCGGTCTATGAATCCGAAGCCCAGAGTGCAACCGCCCTCGACGTGACGCCGCAGAAACTTGACGCCGTTCTGGCCGGATCGGACAGAGTGGCGGTGTTCTATTCGGAGACCGGTTGCTCAGATTGCAATGCAATGAGGCCTCTCTGGCAAGCGCTCGCGACGGAGTATGGCGGTTCGATTGCCCTCGTTGAGGTGAGGTACAGCACGACGACCGCTCCCTTGTTCGGGACCTACAACATCATGAAGACCCCGACATTCATCCTGTTCGTCGGGGGAGTGAGAGTCGCGGAACACGAGGGGACGTTCGCCTCAACTGAAACAATGAACGAGTTCCTGCAGACGGACGCCTCCTCCGGGTCGTCCGGACCGGCCTCCTCGTCACTCTCTCCACAAATGGCGTTCTTGACGTCCGAATCCCCCTCGCTGGTCATCTCGGCTATTCTGGGCGTGGGCGTCTTCGCCTCACCATGCGTCCTTCCTCTCCTGCCCGGCTACGTAGGGTTCCTCGCGGCAAGGCCAAAGGGCACCAAGCGGAGCATCGAACTCTCCTCCATCTCCTCGTTCGCCGCAGGGGCGGTCGGCATAATGTTGGTTGGTAGTCTCTTCATATTGCTGGGCAACCTGTTCTGGCCTATCCTGCTCGGCGGGAAGCTTGTGATCTCCTTCGCACTCATGGCGCTGGGGCTTGCAGCGCTGCTCGGGGTCGGTCTATTCCACTCGGGTGCGAGGATTCTCGGCGCGTGGTCATCGAGCGACCGGATCCGAGGCATTTCCACCTACGCGTTGCTTTACGGCTTCCTCTCCCTCGGATGCAGCCTACCATTCATGATCGGCGGGATGTTGAACATACTGGCGGGAGTCGGGGTCTACTCCATGGCCTCCCGCCTGCTCGTCTTTGCCTTCGGCTTTTCGGCCCCTCTCGCCGTTTTGACCTATGCGACCCAGAAGGGGGTGAGCATATCAGCATCACGGCTCGGAAAGAGCAGCAGTATTCTTCAGAAGGTCGGAGGGGCCGCAATGGTGGCGGCATCCGTTCTCCTCCTGGTTACCCTCTGACGCTGACGCCCCTCCAGTTAATCTTGGCCTGTTGGAGAAGCACGCTAATCGAATCCGAACTCCTGTGTGAATCCCTGCACTGCTCTGTCAGAGGCCGGATATCGAGTGATTCAGGTAACGCGAAGAACCCCAGTCTCTCATGCTCCGCCATCGACAATCTCAGAATGAACCATGAGATCCGTTGGGTTCCTTACTTATGCGGTGGTTTCGCTTCGGCTTCGCGGTGTTGTGGACCACCGCAGCGCGGACGAGCCTTTTCAAGGCTGGCTCGTCGATTCTATCGCCCTCGTGGAAGTCGATCGCCCGCCATCTGTTGCCTTCCAGCATCGAGTTGAATAGCTTCTCAGGGTCCGGAAGGGGCGCACCTTCGGAGAACGTCAGCTTCACCTTGTCCTTGAAAGGTTTGAACAAACAGACCACGCCATCGTGGGAAAACACAGGGGTGCCCTTCCATTTCAACTCCTCAACGATGTCCGGGTCGGCATCGTGGATGATCTTGCGAAGTTTGGCTAAAGTCTCGCCGCGCCAGTCCTTCACAGCCGCGATTTGCTTGTCGATGATCTTGGATGGGCTCGTCGGCATCGCTCAGCCGAAAGTTCCCGAGATTCTTAAACCGTACTGATTCATTTCTCTCATAAAGTGAGCGATAGAAATCGTGAACAAGATTATCAATGTTGAGAACATTAGTTGTTGCATGAAGATTCAGCTAACTGGCGTTCACGTTAATGATTAGAGCAAAGCACTCAAGTTTTACACTGAGATCCTTGCTGCTGATGATAGTGCTCGAGAAGGGCCTCGGGGCGTTCGGCGCAGGCGAGGGGGAGGAAGAGGAAGGTGACGAAAAAGAAGAGCGGCGGGGGACCCCCCGAGCCCAAATCTGACTCTGGGTCTGAAAGGTCGCGGCGGGCGCGCCTCATCTCCATAGGAATCTCCATCCACAACGTACCGGAGGCCCTGCCAATCGGCGCCGTGATGGTCATCTCGCCCGACCTCTCGCTTCTGGTGGCGCTCCTGATGATAGGAGAGACCTTCGCCGAGAGCGGATCGATTGCGGGTGAACTGGTTCAGGCGCGGGCCAAGAACGGCCGAATCTTTGCGCTGACGATGTTGCCATGCGTCTTCTCCGGGGTTGGAGCCCCGATCGGGGTGGTCCTCGCGGGAAGCTCACCGGTTCTCCTGACGCTCACGCTGAGCCTCGCAGTCGGGGTCATGCTCTTCATCATAGGAGAGGTATGGAGTGACAGCCGAAGAGACGCGGGTGTCATGTGGTCATCGGTGGGACTGTTGATCGGCGTGGTGCTAGCCCTTCTGACCACTGTGGCCAGTACAGGTTGAAAAAGAATCATTCAATGAGCACGACGCAAGTGTTGTTATCTCTGAAGCAACTCAGGGCATCAAGCAAAGTTCGGTCCGTCGCGGTGACCAATGACAATTCGATACGCTGACTGCAACTATGCCCCCTAGGGTCCTGGACGAGCCGGCGCACCCGCAATGTGCATTAGAGAAACATCCCAAGTGCCTTCCGGCTTCTCTTTCTGACCAGAATCCAGTGTCATAAGCACGAACCCCGAGCTTTCAAGAGTTCTCGTAACGCATCAACCTTCCGACCGACAGGTTCGAACCAGGGAACCTACAGCTTTCTTGCCGGAGGTCCAATATCAGATTCTAGTTAGGATTACACGTCTCAGGCGCTGCTTTCTACTTCAACGAGCGAAAAGGGGAGGCTATCCAAACAGCAGCTCGTGTATCGCCACGAGACAGACCAGAAACGTGAGGCCTTGCAAGATGGCCCTCAGGCCGTTCCATCGTCGGAATCGCGCATAGAGCGCGTCCAACTGCGCGACGTCGCTGCCGACATGACCTACCTTTAGCATATTGGGAGCGGCCAGTGCGGTCGATCCCACGTGCGCGATGGAGAGTGCAGCCGCAACATCCAGCGCAGTCGCGAAGTCCCCAGCTGGACCGTATCCCAGGCTCGTTGTGATCGCGACCGAAATGGTAAGAATCGGACCTGCAATCCCGAGGAATGAGTACCAGGGCAAGCCGTTCCGAAGGTCTGCGGCTCGACTGTAAGCCGCGAAGGCCAGCGACCCCATTGTCTTACCGGCTGGCAACTCGACGATTGATTTTGTGATGCTCGCTCCGGCCAGCAGCCCGTTTATCCCTAGGGCTGCGAGAAACAGCGCGAGATTCCACTCAGAGATCATGGTCCACGGGCAAGCCAAGACTTATTTAAACCGACGTTTAATTATTTTCCGCCATGGCCGATTTGGATGAACGGAGTCGGATGAAGGGCCGAACAAGGCGCGGCCGTCGACCAAGTCGCTTGGGCAGTCCTCGGGACGACATTCTCAGGGCGGCGATTCTGGAGTTCGGACGACTAGGGTTCGAGGGGGCTTCCGTTCGTGCCATAGCCCTTAGAGCCCGCACTAACCCGGCGCTGACCTACCACTACTTCGGGAGCAAGGAAGGACTCTTCCTCGAAACGCTCAGGCACATGATGCGCTCCCCAGAGAAGGCTCCGCTGGTGACCATTCGGGATTCCTCCGAGGCTGCGCGGGCGATAGTCGAGCTGTTCTTGGGGCGCTGGGGGAATCCTGGGACCTCCGTGGCCTTCGCGGGGTTGCTCCGCTCTGCCCTAACGAACGAAAAGGCGGCCGAAGCTCTCCGGTCTACTATCGAACAGCAGATCACGCCACAGATCATCGCGCGGTCGGGACACCGGTTCGCGACCCGCCGAATCGCCCTGATCGCCTCGACACTGCTGGGTCTCGGCCTGAGCCGTTATGTTCTCAGGATGTCCGGAATATCGGATGCGTCCCCCGATGACGTGGCCCGCTGGACGGCCGCCGCGATTGCCCATTATCTCTCAGCTCCGATGGACTAGTTGTCTTGACACGACGCCAAGTTGTAAAGAATACACACCTCCGCCGAAATCTACGTGTATTGGGGGAAACTACCCGAGGTTTACATCTATAACTTTCGATACAGCTCTGCTTCGACAGATAGGATTCAAGATTGCAGGTGTTGCGCCGCCTCTGGGGATTGGCGTTCATGTGCTGAGGCGAGTAAACTGCCTGTATGCCCACAAGCGATGAGCACGCGAGGGGGACGAGGGACTCGAACCCGAACGAAGGCAGGCCAGACGGGAATCGCCCAGTTTACTTTCCAAGCCTGGAATTGAGTTGCTACCCTTGACGCGGCCGCTGAGCTTGGACCAGAGTGCTCCGTTGGATGGATTCGAATTACTCTCCAACCCTTCGCCGATTATGCCAGCGAATATAGGCGATGCTGGGTCTTGCAGAGATGCTCGACGGCGACGAACCTCAGAGAGTCAAACTTGACACACTCTTTACAAGAGCGCGACAAGCATCGAGCCCCTTCTCGGTGATCTCGACCGTCTGCCTTGGAACACCCCTGGCTCCCATGGATTTTGTATAGCTCAACCTAACATAACCGAAGCTTTCAAGCTTGTTCAGATGATTCTCCAGACTCCCCTTTCCCAACCCTGTAAGCGTCCTGAGTTGTACAGAACTCATCCTTCGAGCCAATGCAAGCAGCACTAATATCAGGATTCGAGCAGATGATTTGAAAGTCGAGTCATCAAGCTGCTCCTTTAACGACCGAATGCCTTCATCGGTAACGATCGCATCAAAGTCACGCTTGGATTGCTCGTCATCACTCAAGTCCAGTAAGCCCCTCTACAAATTCCGGGATAGGTCTGGTACGCGCAAAGACTCCTGAAAAAATCCAGGCAGCAATCGTCGCTCCCCAGAGGAGCGCATAAGGCCCGGGGCTTGTGACGATAGACAACAGTGCGATCGACGCGACGCTACTCAGCGAGAGTGAACCAATTGCGATGATAGCCTCTCCGGGAATTTCCTTTGAAAAAGAGAGTCTTAGAGCGTAATACAGATAGACTGCCACTCCAAGGTGTACCAGAAGCACTACCAAAGGAAGTTGGGCTCTAGCGAGCGCAATCGTCAAGATCACCAGTGCATTGAGCGCGATCCACAGCGGTACAAGCAAGCGATATCCAAGTAGCTTTGGCCAAGCTCGGTCGCCCTCGGGGTGAATGATGTAAGCGGTGTTGCGGACCCGTTTGAACGCCCAGAGGATGGCAACTATACCACATCCGCTCGCGGTCATGTCCACAGCTATCGAGCTTGCGAACCCAATTGGTTCCAGTGAATTGATGATAGGCGTTCCAAAGATTGAAAGGAACATTGCAAGTGAGAGTGCAAGATAGAGTACTCCCAAAGCTCGGCGGAGCAAGTATTCGTTCAGGAGAATGGCTTGTTTGACCGCGCGCTGCGTATCATCACGCGGGACGTCGACCTTTGCGTCATCCATCATTTTGGCTCGCGCATCTACACTCTTGGTCCTGTTGTCTCCTCCTCATAAAATGTGGTGATACGTACAAAGATTGTACTTTTCAGACTCTATTTAAGGCGAGGACCCACAGGAGTTGTCACCGTGAATAGACCAATAGTCATGATCGGCGTGGTCGTCCTAATCATTGGAGTCGTCCTTGTTGCGGTCGGGGTAGTGGGGGTGCTTCGAGGGCTCACCGTCATCTCCACTTTCAGCGAACCTCAGAGCGGCGAATACGTCTCAACAGAGTTAGTGATCAACTCGACCTCCGATGCGGCAGTTACTTCTGCACCTGCAAACGGTGGACTCATCCCTGTCCAGGATCTGAATCTGGTCAATTCGACCAACATCGGTCAATACGCTGTTACACCACATTCAAACACAGCAGGAACAGTGACTTACACAAACCTCTTGGGAGATTACAACTACGTAGCCTTCGCATCATCTCAACCGAACTCAAAGATCGTTGTCACTCCAGCCAACGGAGGCACACTAGGATCTAACTCGCTCGTATTGGGCGGCTTTGTCATCTTCATTATCGGTGTCGTTGTCATAGTAGTGGGACTGCGCAGGAAGAGCAGGTCGTAGAGGGATTGAAAGGAAGAGGAAGAGCGAAGAGACTCCAACACGCAGAATCCTGCCGTAAGCTAGGAGTTCTGCCCCATCTCGACGAGTGATCGTTTAATGGCGAGCTACGTGCCCTCAATCGAGGCTATCAAACTCACCAAGGAGTACGATTCTTTCACTGCCCTCGACAATCTGGATCTGAGGATTGAAGGAGCGAAGTGCGTTGGCTTTCTCGGTCCCAATGGAGCGGGAAAGACCACCACGCTCAAGATATTCACAGATTTGATTCACAGGTCATCTGGCAAGGCGTTGATAAATGGAATAGACGTGCACTCTGATAAGAAGAAGGCGTTGGCGGCCGTGGCAGCTCTGGTCGAGACACCGGAGATCTATCCTTCTCTTACGCCGAGGGAGGCCCTGATGATAATCGCGAAGCACCGCGGCGTCCCTTCGGAGATCAGGAACAAGAAGATCGAGGAAGCTCTTCACGAAGTACACATGGAAGATTGGGCGAACAAAAAAGTTGGAAAGTTCTCAAAGGGGATGAAGCAGCGGATAGGCATAGCCTCTACGCTTCTCAGTGATCCCGAGATAATCCTCCTGGACGAACCAACAAGCGGATTGGACCCTAGAGGGATGAGCGAGGTCCGGGAGATGGTGAAGAACCTCAAGAAACGCGGGAGACTCATCTTCATGAGTTCGCATCTCCTCTCAGAGGTGATGGATGTCTGCGACGAAGCTGCTCTTATTGATCATGGAAAGCTTCTGGTGTACGATACCATTCAGAATCTCACCAGCAGGTTCTCTGGTGCAGGTCCGGTCTTGGAGGTTGGCTTTGCAAGCCCACGCGTAGATGACGAGGTCGTCGAGACGATACGAAGGATACACGGAGTCACGAGCGTGGAGATACTAGACAATCGGAACCTCTGGTTGAAATTCTCGGGAGACGCCGAAACCCAAGCAGATATTCTCTCAGAGTTGGGCGCTCTTAGGATTGGAATCAATAGTCTCAAGGCCTCTTCATCGGCTCTGGAAGACGTCTACCTCAACCTGATCAAAGAGAACGTTTGAAGGAGTTATTTGGATTGGCTGCGAATCCTGGGACTCAACCTTTCGAACGAGCGAACAACAAGGTTCCGTCTGGTCTCGCTCAATGCGGTGTGCAAGCCGAATTCGAATTCCTCAACTATCTCCGTTCGACGCGATTCTACATCCTGCTTACCATCGTGGCGACGATCGGGATAGCGATCATGGCGGTGATGTACGTCTACAGGCCATCCGCACTTCTATCGTCACCAATGTCGTTCTATTCGGAATGGTGGGGGACCGTAGCAGGTCTGTGCGTGATTCTCGCCGGCATCTTCTTTGGGGCTGACGCAATCTCAACCGAATTTCAGAACAAGACGGGGTATTACCTGCTACCGAATCCAGTAAGTAGATCTTCCATCTTCATTGGCAAATGGATAGCATCGTTCTTAGCGTCAGCAATCGCAATTGGTGTCTACGCGGCAATCACGTTGGCTGACGGCGCAATCTACTTCGGATCTAACATTCCTTATCAGTTCGGTGAATCGTTCGTTTTCGCTCTCTTCTACATCTTCCCTATCTTGGGATTTTCGTTCTTCATTAGCTCCCTGTTCAAGGACAATTCCTACTCGATTCTTCTGACCTCCATTCTGCTACTGTTTGGGTTTAATTTCATCACGCCGCTGATATCCGCTTTGTCGAGTTCCGAACCTTGGTATGTTCTGAGTTATGGTGCTGGGATAATCAAGAATGTCCTCTCTTCTTCAGGCTATCCTCCTCACGAAGTCGTGATAGCTGGGTCATCTTCGTACAATGTAACCATTCCTGAAGGTCTTGCGATAATGTTTGCCTATTTCGTGGTCACTTCAATCTTGGGTATCACATTGTTTGAGAGGGAGGATTTCAGTTGAGCAACTCGAAGCGCAAAGAAGACAAGACAAAGAGAGTGAGCGAGGGAGGGCTACGATAATCAATACTGGGAACCTTACAAAGAAGTTTGGCAACCTGACGGCTGTTGATTCTGTGTCGTTCAGGGCTGGGGAGGGTGAGATCTTCGGCTTCCTTGGGCCGAACGGGGTAGGCAAGACCACGACGGCGGGGACGCTCTGCCGACAATCTGAGCGAATTCGAATTGAATTCATGCTGAAAAGGGTCAAATCTGCCTACTACGGTTAATCGGGGCATATTATAAGCTAATTGTGAGCGGGCCCCGACGGGACCAGCTCGGTTTGCTTTCTGAGTGTGGAATTGAATTGTACCTCTTGATGGGGCCGGTGAGCTTTGACCAGTATACTTTCGTTTGATGGATATGAATCGTTCACTAGGAATAAATCTGCTCATGGTCGCTCGTTGTTCCATATCGGTGACGTGGTCATCGGTCAGCCCAAGCCGATCAGGGGCAATACAGTTATATATTGATTAAATATTTAATTAATACTGAGAAGACCTAGCCTGCCCCGAACAGAACAAGCCAATAGGCAGATTCGAGAGGAGACGACAGAGAAGATCCTAGCCGCTGCGAGGGAGGTGTTTGCCCACAAGGGGATGGCCGCCAAGATGTCCGACGTGGCCTCCGAGGCCGGAGTCAGCCCGGGATTGGCATATCATTACTTCCCGAGCAAGGAGGCGATCTTCCTAGCCTTGGTGAGGCAGTCGGTCCGACCCGCGGAGGAGTTGCGTGCGATCGTACAGCAGATGCAAGGCACACCAAGAGACCGCTTGAAGCGGATGTTGGCTGGAATGCTTGAGCGTAGGCGTAGAGACCCCGGATTCTACCAGTTCTTCTATCAAGCGATGGCCAGCGACACCCTTCCAGCGGACCTTCGCAAGCAGATCAAGGAGCAGGGCCTTTCCATTCGCGAAATCATGCGAGGGCTCATCGTCGAGGGGCAGGCGACAGGCGAGATTGCCAATGACGACCCCGACAAACTGGTGAGCGCGCTTCTGGCGTGCGTCGACGGATTGTCGAGGATGGCGCAGCTTTCTCCAGAGGAGGTGGAAAAGCAGATACCTGATGCGGGCATGATCTTGCGTATCCTAGGACCTGGGCCGAAGTGAGTCTGGGTTGAGACTGAAAGGTGTCTGTTACGATGTCGGAGCGGTGATGGGCTTCAATTGGCGTCCAGTCTTCGACCCGAAGATTGTGCACCGGGAGCTCGAGATCATCAAGAACGACCTGCACTGCAACGCGGTAAGCATCAGCGCCCTGGACGTCGGTCGGATCGTGACCGCCGCGACGGCCGCGCTTGAGGAGGGGCTCGAGGTCTGGCTCTCGCCTCTGCTGTGGGACAAGAGCGAAGATGAGACCGTCTCGTACTTGGCCAAGGCGGCCGGGCCTCTGGAGGCTCTCCGCAAGCAGTGGCCCGACAAGGTGGTCTTGAGCGTCGGCGGCGAGTCCACACTCTTCATGCAGGGGATACTCGAAGGGAAGAACATCATCCAGCGGCTCAGGAACCCAAAGTTCAGAGCGCGAATCATGGCCGGCGAACACAACGGGCCGCTCAACGCTTTCCTCGCCGGGCCGTGACTGCCGTCAAGAAGGAGTTCAAGGGCAAGCTAACCTACCACTCCCTCATCTGGGAGAAGGTCGACTGGAGCCTCTTCGACTATGTCGGCGTGGACCACTACCGGGCCCAGGACATCGAGGACAAGTATGTTGAGATGCTGAAACCGCTCTTCGACACCGGCAAGCCTGTGGTGGTCACGGAGTTCGGGTACAATACATACCAGAGCGACGGGAAGCTCGCCAAGGTCCTGTTGGGAGGAGGGGACGCCGACTTCTGGTCACAGTTCTTCCACGCCCTCCCGGTCGCGGGAAGGTTCATCCGTCCCAAGGTGCGGGTCATCCATCCGCGCGACGAGGCCTGGCAGGCGCGCAAGTTAGTCGAGACCTTGGAGATCCTCGACGCCGCGGGTGTGGACGGAGCCTCCGTGTCGCAGTTCGAGTCCCAGACCAACCCCTTCGATGAGGACCCGAAGTACGACCTGGACACGACGAACCAGAGCTTGGTGAGATACTACGAGGGCGGCAGGCACGGGACGACCTATCCGGACATGCCCTGGGAGCCTAAGGAGTCGTTCAGAGCGGTATCCGACTACTACGCCAAAAACTAGGAGAGAAAGAAGGTGTCGCCAGATTCACTCCCCAGCAACGACATTGCAGGCATCCCGGGCCCGTCTGCTACCTCTACTTCCGCGAAATATCCTCCGATTTCGCTATCAACAGTCTATCTTCTGCCACCTGAATGACCAGCGTCTGACCTTTCTTTATTCCTAAACTCCGCCTGAGATCGACTAGGATTGCCACCTGTCCCTTTTCAGACACCGTGACCGTTCTGAGCTCCGAGGCTTCGTTTGCCACGATTTCCTTGTAGGAAATTTCTTATTCATGGAGCTCCATGTCAGAATCCAATCGGAGTAAGAGAAGCTCGAGAGAAGGATGGAAAAAGCGCTCAGCATCCCTGACCCGAAAGCATACACCACTAAGCGGGCCTCGATCCGGAATTGAGGGGCTACAGATGATGCAGAAGAAGCCTGTTGGTTAATGCTTATCTCAACCAATCCCAAGGGTAAGGACAATGCGGCGTCTGATTCTTGACACCATAACTTCACTTGACGGGTACTTTACGAGCCTTAGGAATTCGATTGACTGGTTTGGATTTGATGACGACGAGTGGGCATGGTCTAGGGACATCAATCGCAGGGTGGACACGATGCTCTACGGGCGAGTCACATACGAGGAGTTTAGGCAGTTCTGGCCTACTCAAGACCCAAAGTCTATGGGGGTGGACCCCGTCCTCGTCAAGCAGCTGAACACTCTCCAGAAGGTAGTTTTCTCACGGACTCTCGCGAAGGCAATGTGGAAACCCGCGACCCTCGTGCGAGGAAGCCCGAGCGAGGCAGTTATGAAGCTCAAGCGACAGCCTGGGAAGGACCTGGTCGTCGTAGGTAGCGGAACGCTTGTGGGTCTTCTCCTCAGGGAGGGTCTCATTGACGAGTATTTTATCCGGGTGCGCCCCATAATTCTAGGCTCAGGGAGACCTATATTCGTCGACCCCAACGGCAGGCATCCTCTGAAGCTGGTCAGCACAAAGACGTTCAAGACGGGAGTGGTCGGACTTCACTACGAACCTCTAGCTCAAGAGAGAAACAGAAAATAGGTTCATCACCAGAATCTTTTCCTGCAAGCCTGTCCCGTCTAGAATTCACGTAGCTCTGCTGCGACGGGTGATGATTTTGAGCCTAAGGTCAAATGCACGGCGACCCACACTGCTTTCAGTTCTCTGGAATCAACCCATAAGGATCCATCTAGCCAGAATCGAGCTCCATCCGCCAGACAGAGCTGAGACCTTCGGACAGGGGAGAAACGCATTAAAAACTGAGAGTTCCGGTCCTGCGGAATTCAAAGAGGGCGTCCACGCTAGGGAAGGAAACAACGACGTCAAATTCGGCGGCAGCCGCAAGTACTCCAAAACGATAATAACTCGTTCTTGGCACGACGGCAGGTGCGTTTCGCAGGCCGCGCAGCAGTCATCCTGACAGTCCTCCTACTTCTGGTCTTCGCTTCGGCTGAGGTCCCGTTGGCCAGAGCAGGGAGCATGTCTGTGGTATCAAGCGTGACGGTCCATGGCGGCCCCGGGGGCCTAGCGTACGATTCAGGCAGAGGCGAGGTCTTCGTAGCCGACTCTGCATATGACGCGAACTCTGTCGCCGTAATATCCGACGCCACCAACTCGGTGGTAGCGAACGTGAGCGTGGGGAGCGACCCCGTCCAGGTCGCGTATGATTCGAGCAAGGGCGAGGTCTTCGCATCAAACTACGGCTCAAAAACCGTGTCCGTGATCTCAGACAGCACCAATGAGGTAGTCGCAACCGTTAAGGTGGGGAGCGGGCCCGCCGGTCTAGCGTACGACTCAGCCAAGGGCGAGATCTTCGTATCCAACTACGGCTCAAACACCGTGTCCGTGATCTCGGATAGCACGAACACCGTAGTGACAAACGTTACGATAGCGAGCAGCGGGACAGGAGGAAGCGGCCCTAACGGCATCGCGTACGATCCAACCAAGGGAGAGTTGTACGTAGCAGATTCTGACTCCTGCAACGGCTATTGCCCGATATCGTCCAATACGGTATCGGTAATCTCTGACAGCGACAACAAGGTCGTTGCGAACGTGACTGTAGGACAATGGCCTTCGACCGTGGCGTATGACGCGGCTAAAGACGAGATGTTTGTCGGCACAAACTTTGGCGGTGCTGCCCCAAACAACGTCACAGTGATTTCGGACGCCACGAACACAGTGGTGGCTAACCTGGTCTTGGGGCCTGCTCTCGACAACATGGCATATGATCCTGCCAGCGGAGAAGTCCTCGCTACCATCGGCGTAGGCGCTGTCGTCTACATGATTTCCGACTCTACAAACGCAGTTGTAGGGAACTTGACGCTAGGCGGCGTATACGGTACGGGCGGTGCGGACGGTGTGGCTTACGACCCGGGTAAGGGAGAGCTGTTCGTGAGTGATGGCTCCAGCCAGGTCTTTGTGGTCTCCGGCTCTGTTGCGTCCTCGACGGCCACTGAGGTCACCTCCGCTCCTTCTACTACGACAAGCACAGCTTCCAGCACATCACTCCCGGTCTCCTACATAGTGCTAGTTCTCGTCCAGATTGCAGTGATCCTTGCGGTGGCGCGCTCACCTCTGGGAAGAAAGAGGAATAAACCCCTGACCGGGTAGCCCGTCTCGTCGAATATCTGTCGGGATCTTCTGGTTACGTGCTACACTCTTCGATAGACTAAATCTCAAAAGCAATCACTTTTCCTCAGAATGGCCCGATTGTTCCTTCTTTCCCTCACACCATTTCGAACGGGCAGAAGACGGATGAGGTACCTTACAGATTGCGTCCTTTTACCCTTACTTAGGTATCGGAGTAGAGGTAGAAGTTAGTTCTAACCATATTTTAGTTACGAGGCACTTACTTCCTGAGGATGAGGAGGATCTGCGACGAGCTCTGCCGCGTGACGCCGGCCCAGATCGGGACCATGAACAAGACACAGCTCATGACCTTCATCTCGTGGATGATATCGTAGCTGGAAGTAAGGGGGGTCTCGGGCGTCACGATTCACTCCTAAGTCAAGGCGATCAGGTCGTGGGCGCGGTTCAACTGTGTGAAGCTCGACGAAAGGATTAACATCCCGGAGAGCGAGAACCAGTATCTGGAGGATGTCGTCCCGAAGAGGACCCGTGGGGAGGTTCTCGAGGGCGAACCTCTTCAGCCCTGTGAGGTTGACGCTGTTGCGAACAACTGAGCCTGTCTGCATCGCGTGTCAGTCAGTAACATTTGTTTTGGATTTAACGGAGGCTTGAAGAAGAAAGATGACAATCATAGCGAGAATAACGCGACCAGACTCAGTGAACCGAACGAATCTCGGATACCTTCTTCAGACCATCCTCTGAGTCGCTCCTGTCCGAATAGTAGGGGAGTTTGTGCTTCTGCATGTAGTCCATGAGGGCGCGCGTAGGAATATTCGCGGCTTCTGCCGCACGACCGAGCGACCATTTGCCCCGGTAGTATTGTTTCAGACTGTCCAGTATCTCCACCTCTCTCCTTGAAGCTACCTTTGCATACCGCTGCATCTTCCCTATGGCCATTCTCTCGCCTCCCTCTGGAGTCGTCTGAGGTAGCTCGTGTTTAATATGTTTTGGCCGACCAAATCGTCCAGAAGGCGGACAGCTTCGGGCGCTCCGATAATTCTTGCGCCATAGGAATCTCTGATCACGGTTTCCAGAGTCATGGTTCTCAAGCCCAATTTTTCCGCCTGAGAGGCGGGGTATCTGTCACTCGTCAGGAGGGAGTATGCATGAAGCTCTTCGCACAAAAGCATCGCCTCAGCTTCTCCCTTCCCCAGTTTCTGGGACAAAAACTTGTTGAGTCTGTTCGTCTCCTTGACCGGCTTGACAACGAGCCACGTTCCCGCTGCCTTTGCGATCTCGATTGCATCGGGAAGATCTCGATAGTGCTGGGTCTCTTGGAAGACGCCGTCTGGGATGGTGACATCGTACAGCATCGGCAGAAGATGCAAGTGGTGCGTTAGCGACAACTGAATCAGGGGTGCCGCGTCGCTTACGACGACTCTCTTCTTCTTCTCACTCTCGACATCCGGATTCACGGCCCGCATCACCAAGCCGTGCCCGGAGCCTCGTCGAAATAGACTGATCCCATGCTGTTGAGTCTCATGAGATCGGAGTATTTCTCCATCATCTGCTCTGCGGCCTCGACCGCCGAACTGCCCTCTCGAATGAGATCGATAATCAGCTTGGGGGATCGTGACCAGCCTGTACCCCTCGACCGAGAATGAGTTGTAGCACTTGATCGTCGTACCACCTGAGCCTCACATTACCTCCCCCCACCAGGGCGCCTGCCCTGACGAGCAAAGCATGTCATTCATCAAAATCATCTCCGCGGATATGGAGATCGGTCCTCGACGGAAACAAGTACCTGTTCACGAACGACTCGGCACGGTAAGTGGTAAGGCCGTATTCAAGATTAGTCTTCTTCAGAGTCTTATCACAATGGAACCCAGTTCGAAGGAGGAAACTGGGTATCGAACCGGATTAGGAGCGGGCCCGACGGGAATCGAACCCGTTTAGGGGGTATCATCCTGACCCTCGGGTTAAAAGCCCGATGCTCTACCTGAGTTCTCTCCCTTTCGGGAACTAAGCTACGGGCCCGCCGGCACCTTCGGGCGACCCGGGTATTTGACCGCGTCCGCAGGCTCAACAATCTGGAGAGGTCCCCTCATCAATCCTCCTCGCCCTTCCTGCCCAGCAGCAGGGGCACGAGAAGCGAGACCGCGAGCGTGCCGATCACGATGAGCGAGTACGCCGTTCCGTCTATGACGTTACTGGCCAGGGCCACAGAGGCCACCACAATCCCCACGGCGCCCCTCCCTCCGAGGGTCAGCGCGATCCTCTTTGGCCCTCCCTCCTCCTTGACCTTGAACAGGCTCTTCGCCCCATAGTAGGTCAGGGCGACCGCAGGAACCAACATGACTGCGGTGACGACAGCTAGAACCGGGAGAAGCCCGTAGCTCGAGGAGGTGAGGTCAGCCTCGAGCCCCGCAAACCCGAAGAAGAACGGGATGAACAGAGCCCTGTTCATCCGCGCGAAGGTATGGGAAACCTCCTGGAAGGCCTTCCGGCCTATCAACCCATCGTGGACTATCAGCCCCGCGAAAAAGGCCCCGATTATGTAGCTCAGGCCGATCGCCTGGAAGATTGCGGCGACCGCGAGACCCACCACAATCAGCGCGGCGTAGGCGATGTCCTCCCTCTTCGCCCAGCCTCCGACCCTTCCCAGGAACCCCCTGACCATCTTCGGTCTGTAGTTCAGGACCCAGTCGACAAGGACGAAAGCCACGATGAACAGGGCCGTCTCGACGACCACCTCGGCGGTGTTGGGGATGGAGCTCGAGACCGCGACCAGAACAATGAACGCGAGGATGTCGGTCACGGCGACAGACGAGATGATTATCCTTCCGGACTCCTTCTCGATCATGTTGTACTGCATCACGAGCACCGAGATTATCGAGATCGACGGCACGGCCAGGGCGAGCGCCACCACGAAATCGGGGGTTAGCCCGAAGGGGAGAAGGAACCCGGCGACGGAGAACGAGACCCCCAGGGGAACCACGAAGGAGGTGACCGTCAAGAGCGCCGCGTGTCTCATGTGCCTCTTGAGCGTCTCGGTGTTCATCTCGAACCCGATGAGAAAGATGATGAAGAACAGCGAGAACTCGGATATTGCCTGGAGTTGGTCGTTCGACGAGACCACTCCCAGGACTGTCGGGCCGAGGATCACCCCGCTCAGAAGCTCCCCCGCCACAGACGGAAGCCTGAACTGTTCGAACACCTCCCCGGTGAAGACGGCGAAGGCCAGCACCAGGAGTACTTGGAAGATTATCTCATACGCCATGCAAGCTCACCCGCGGCGCCTCATCGGGCGGCGCAATTCTAAAACCCCACCGGGCTAGCTGTTCGTCTACCTACGTGCCAGGAGGAGCAGCAGCACTCCGAGTGCCCCTGAGCCGAGACCCACGAGGCCCCAGGCGAGAGGCCCGGTCACGACACTACTCAGGTACTCCACCGTTCCAAGGAGCACGAAGACCGAGCCCACAGTCAATAACGTGACTGCGGCCGCTCCCAGCGCCAGGACTCTCAGGATTCTTGCAACAAGCCTGTCGGCATAGTGTTCGAGATCGGACTCCAGCCTCCTGCCGTAGCTGCCGAGGGTCAACTCGGCCTCGGAGAGAACCCAGTCCTCGAGCTGCTCGAGAATCGACAACTAATCCCGGCTTCTGCCGATGAGCAGGGCTCCCAGTGCCATCCCCACGGCAAGGGCGCCACCGACGACCAGAACTGGATGGTCCTTCACCATGTCGTCGGCTCGGTCAATGCCATCGCTCATCCTGTCTCCCACGGCGCCGAACCTGCGCTTCAGCTCCTTCATGGTCTCCTGCTCCTTGCCCATGGTTCTCCTCTCGGTGTTCAGAGATTTGGAGAGCCTCCCCTCCATCTCAGAGAGCCTCTCCTCAAACTCCTCCTTCAGCTCTCTCAAAGCCTCGTCGTAGTCCTCCCGTCTGCTTTCTTGTTTGGTCGCCAAGTCCCTCGAGTACGGGGACGACCGTCACCTGTTATGTGTAACCGTCGCGTCTTATGGCCTTCGGATACAGAAGATTCAGACTCTGCGGTCACGCTCGGCGCTTGGGATCGCCCCGCCGATCCGTCCCCGCCGATTAGGAGAGGATTGTTCCATAAGTTTAAACCATATTGCGATTGCAGTCGCTCTGACTCGTATCCTTGCGCCTGACCAGCCAGCGGGCTACCCGAACGATTCCCCTGATAGCGATTGTGGCCGTCGCTGCGGTGTCCTTGTTGATCTCCTATCAGTATTCGACGTACACCTCACAGAGGATAGAACTCGCGGCGGTGCAGGACATACAGGTGACGGCGCAGGTCCAGGCTCACGATACAAGCGGCTTTCTAGTCGGTGAATTGCAAGCCATCGCGAATAACCTTGAAATAATCGCGGCTTCGCCCCAAGTGCAGGCTCACAACACAACTGCCGCGGCCGCTCTCTTCAATGCCGCACAGAACTCCAGCAAAAAGCTGACCGCCGAGTACTTCTGGGACACTGGCAACGGAGACCTGATCCTGCTTAGCAACGGGACGTCGCTTAGCGTTGCCTCGTACGCGGGGCAGAACTACACTCAGCGGGCCTACTTCACGGGTGCGAAGGAGGCGGGAGCCGCGTACTACAGTAGCGCGACACAGTCGCTCATCAACACCAGCTTGTCGCACGTCTTCGTATCCTATCCAGTCTACGTCGACCAGTCGGCCGGGGGGTACGCCTCCCGAGAGTTCGAGGGGGTCGTCGGGGCTGCGATAGACCTGTCTTCGCTCGGGGATTTCATAAAGGGCGAACTCTCGACATCGACGGGAAGCTCCATTGGCATGGTGGACCCGACAGGCGTGATCCTCTACTCGGGAAACAGTTCCGACATCGGCCTGAACATCTTCGGACCCGAGATTCAATCCGAACTGCCGCAGTACCTCAAAGCGCCGCTCGACTCCATCTTGAACAAGTCGTTGCTCGGGCAGTCGGGGGTGTCGGAGATCTCGGTGAGCGGATCGAACATAACGGTGGCGTACCAACCGGTCTTCATAACAGGATCGGACGGGAGCGCCGCCCGCCAGTTTGGCGTGATCTACCTCGTCACCCCCGACGTCCTGGCGGGAAGTGACGCGGCGCTCATCTCACAAGAGCGGGTTCTCGGTCTTTTCCTGATAGTCGGGATCGCCGGCCTCTCGGCCGCGGCCGGTGTCATTTTGCTCGGGTGGAACAGGAGGCTGGACGACACCGTGAAGACGAGGACAGCCGACCTCGTGGCCGCAAACGAACGGCTCTCAGCCTATGCCAAGGCTCAGACAGACTTCGTAAACATAGCGGCGCACGAGCTGCGCACTCCGACACAGAGCATCGTCGGGTACGCCGAGATCCTTGAAGGAGCCTCACCCTCAACCGTCATGGGCGTCTCACCGACCTCGACCTCGGCGAGTGCCGGGAAGGTCGAGGAGAGCGACGTCAGACTGGCTGTCGATTCGATTTTCAGAAACGCGAAGAGACTGAAAAAGCTCACCGACGACATCCTCAGCGCCTCGAGAATCGAGACGAACACCCTCACGCTGTCGAGGGAGACCTTCGACCTCAACGCCCTGGTGAAGGACGCCATAAGGGAGATCGAGGACTTGGGCGCTGTGAAGGACGATTCATCCGATAAGAACCGAATCGAGGTGACATTCCACCCAGAATCACCTGAACTCCTCCTCGATGCGGACGCAAGCAAGATAAGTGAGGTGATCTCGAACCTTCTGTCCAACGCAGAGAAGTTCTCGGGCCCGGGAGGCCGAGTGAGCGTCTCGACGGAGAAGAAGGGTGACGAAGTACTGGTCACCGTAAAGGACAACGGCGCGGGAATCAGCAGCGAGATAATGCCGAATCTCTTTAGCAAGTTCGCTACTAACTCATCCTCGGGCACTGGTCTCGGGCTCTTCATCTCCAAGAAGGTCGTGGAGGCCCATGGTGGCAGGATGTGGGCCCGCAACAACGACAACGGGGGCGGGTCGAGCTTCTACTTCACCCTCCCTCTCCATCCTCAGGTCAAGCACGGCATGGACTCTGGCTCCTGACTCTCGGTCCCGATGCAGCCTCGGTCCTGAGCTGCTCCCTGAACCCGCACACGCGGTCTGCGTCCAAGAAAGGTTAAAGAGTCCTGCGAGGCCGCGAAGGATGAGTTGCAGAGCAATCCGAAGATCCTCGTTGTGGATGACGAGTTCGACATCTCGAACTCCATAAAGCGAGGACTCGAGAAGAAGGGGTTCGAAGTCGACGCATTCACAGACCCCGCAGATGCGCTCTCGCGCTATGCGAAGGGACGGTACGACATACTGCTGATCGACATAAGGATGCCCAAGATGTCGGGTTTCGAGTTCGTCCGGGCAGTGAGGGCTATAGACCCCGGGGTCCAGTTCTGCTTTCTCACGGCCTTCGACGTCCAGCGGAGTGAGTTTAGCAAACTCTTCCCAGACGTCGGCGTGTCTCACCTTCTGCGCAAGCCCATAACGCTCTCTGACCTCGCAAACGTTCTAAACCAGCTCATAAACGAGTCCGAAAAGCCAACCGTCTAGGAGACCTCGCCCGTCGTCTTGTCCCGGGGCCGCTGGGGGAAGATTCCGTCAGCGCTCACCGAAGACGGTGCCGACCTTGCTACTCTATCGGCCGAAGGTCGAGCACGGGCGTCCCAGTCCCCGGAGAGACATCGAAGGCGAGCAGCTTCGGCAACCTAACATCTGGCTGCAGGAGAAGCGTACCCTTCACCAGCATCACTCTCATCCGGAGGGCGGAGTTCGCGAAGAGGTAGTCGGAGACTCTCTTCTCATTGGGCCGAAGGATGACGAACCCCAATCCGGCCTCCTTTCGCAGGGTGTTGGCGAGACCCTCCAAGTTCAGCCTCATATTCCCGCGCTCCCGCTCAAGGGCTCGGGATCCCATGATACGCAGCTTCGGTCCTTCAGCATCTCGCTGTCCTTTGAGGTGACTCGGATTGTGTGCGTGTGCAATGGGATGCGCGGCGCGCGCGTCCTCGACTCTCGCAGTATCCTCCTGATTCACGTACTTGAGCTTGGTCCTCGGCACCAACCTCTTCAGGAAGTCGTCCACGAACTCCGGTTCCATACCGTCAATCGATTCGATGGCGACGGGTCGGTTGGAAAGGGCGAAACCCGCGACGACGTTTCCAAGAAGATAGAGGACGATTCGTGGGTCGACTGCAAGGGAAAGCTCGACACCCACCAGCGCACCCGCCCGGAACCCTCCGTCCAGAAGCTCATCGAGCTCACGGAACCCGGTCGAGCAACGGCCGGATGCTGTCTTGGGCCGACGACGCCTAGCCGAATACGACGCGGAGGCGAATTCTTCGGGCCTGTATGGCTCGAAGGAGCGGAAGATGCCGCCCTCCAGACTGAAGACGTAGGACTGGTTGCGTACCTCTATCCCGCGCAGCTTCGGAATCAGCAGCTCCCTCACGCGCCCCTCCGTCCGGTTCTTCTGGTCCAGTACGACCACACCGCCGACGAGCGGATCCAGAGAGACGGCCTTGGGATCCTCGGAGGTTACGATCAACCTGGAGTTGGCTCTCTCGCACCAAGCAAGGAGGACTCTCATGTCTGCTTCCAGAGGCTCGCTCGGTGCGAGTTCTCTGAGGGAATCCCAGGCGTCGACCACGATGAGCGGGGAACGGGCGTCCATCAGCTGGTTTGTGATCTTCTCGAAGAGCTGGGCAGGCTCATCCAGTCGAGCGTCGACGAAGAGCGGTGAAAGGTAGGGGTCCTGCGGACCCTTCTCCTTCGTCTGGTCAGGGCCGCTGAGCCAATCCTTAGCCCACGAGTGGTCGTTGATGATCTGGGACACCGAAGCCCTCGTGGTGAGATAGAGGAAGTCGCTCTTCAAGCCGAGAGCACGAATCACGCTAATGGCAAGCGTCGTCTTCCCGGTTCCGGCCGTGCCCTTGATAAGGAGGGAACTGGAACTCCTCTTCAGGGACCTCATCAGCTCGGAGGGAATCCTGACTCCTTCGTCCGGACCCGCACCGTCGCCGACGCCCATGGCCATTTGAAACGATAGGGCATCCCATCGCAATATATCAAAATGACGGATGATTCTTTGGCCCGGTCGCCCGTCTCCTACACCGAGGGTTTTGGAAGCATGATGGGATTCTGGAGTTCCATTCCCTCCCGGGATCGTTCCCGGAGCCCCCCAATGCTCATGTTCTGTTTAGTCGCTTCCCAGCAGGTGAGATGGTGCCATTCACTCCCGAAGAGAATGTCTCCGTGCTCTGGACGGATCGCCTGTTGGCACGTGCTGCACCTCCTGAGGCCGAACCCATCCTCCAGAGGTGCAGGAGGAGATGCCCAGACGAGGGCCTTTACGACGGGCCTAGGGAACTCGACG